>NZ_CP187140.1:0-3106917 GCF_049604745.1 Halorubrum xinjiangense
AGCCGCTTCGCGGGACCGGGCCGACTACTGACGCCGCGCTGCCCCGAAGCGACCGCTCTGGCATCCGTGGCTCGTTCGCTATGATCCGGACGCGATCGCTTCGATGGCTGTGGGTCGGTATCGTGGTCTGTGTCGTGGTGGGTGCTGTGGTTTTATTGTTGGGAGTGAGTCCGGTTGGAGCTCAAACACACGATTACAAACCTATTTTAAATGAGACTGGCAATCCAAGCCCCATTCGAATAGATCAATCTGAACAAAATATTAGCAATATTGAAATCTTACTCTCAAACCAGACTGATACTGCCAGCAAAATCAGATTATATGTGAATTTAGCTAGTATTGAGTCAAGAGGGGTCAACACATCTTCTGCCTCATTGTCTATTAATAGTATTCAAAATGGTTCTGTAACCAATACTACACAGGTGAATTCTGAGAATAAGACGCTTCTAACAGCAACTATACGTCCAAATGGATCGAGCCGCTCAATACAGATTGACTCCGCTCACATCTCCGGAATGGATACAAGTAATGCCCAAAAATCAACTAATTTAGACTATAATATTACTGTTACAAATAGCACTGAATTCTCTTCTACAGACGAAGTGGAAGTAACGAGTACAGATTCATTCAAGATAATCGATGGTACGATTGAGCTTCATGATCAGGCAACTGGTTCACCTCAACTACATCAAGATACTCGTACAACTATCGGCATAACAATTGACGATCTCAGCGGCAACACAAACTCGACGCTCTTCATTACACGTGGTGATGATAATGAGATAATCGGGATCCGCAGACTTCCAAAAAGTGTCCTTAAGACAAAAGAAACAGTTTCTGTTGAGACGTCCTTTCCTGGAGGTGATGTTAGAGGGTTTTTGATTGCGAACTCTACTTCTGGGATTTCTGATCGCGGTATTAGGGACACCCTTCCTACGAACATAACAGATTCAGCGCTGTCAGAGGATAAAGGACGGATAGTAAATGCTGGTATTGAATTTGCTAATCTTTCGTATGAAGATCCACAATCAGATACTATCACTATTCCCAGTGCTAAAGTTTCTGATACAATTGAGGATGAAACCCCATTTGTGGTTTCATTATATCCAGTCAACTCAACTGGACATATCCGACATAACGAGGCAGTTGCTAGTTCAAGAGTACTAACTGGATGGAATGAAGATGTTAAACTTCACTTTAATACTACAAGCAACGGGACTGGTATTTTCCGAAGTAATCGCTATGCGGCGGCCATACAGCTGGCACGTGGACATAACGCTGGAGATTGGATTTCCTCAAAGGATTCTGAATTACTGCGGAACTCTGACCTAAATAACCACTTTGTTTCTGATGGTGTCGCAGATGCTGGCGTGATCTCAATAGACTCTATCCGCAAAAACGGATCTAGCTCAGAGAGTGTTCAAATCGAGCGTAATCAATCACTGGAAACACCTGTATACTCTGGTCAAATGATCTATTTTAATTCTTCTTTAACTGCGGAGGAAGTTGAGTTACACAGACTAAACGAGGACAACACAACTCGCGTAGTGTCTGTGGGAACTCGATTAAATAACTCAGATCGAGTTGGCTATAATACGTCACTGCTCTCCTCCGGCACATATTATATTCACTCAGGAAAAGGAGACTCAGAAGAGTTCGATGTTATTGGAAAGGACGGAAAAGAGATCTCTCTAAGCGATATCTCAAATCAAGCTATGTATGGAAATTATCTCAGAATCTCTTTGTCACATCGTGTGCCAGGTTTGGAGCTGAATTTGTCTAATACGAGTAGTAGCACCACTACAACACTCGAACTGACAACCACCGAGACGGGTCCGACACCAGTCACGCTCAACACGTACGCGTCGCCCGAATCTCCCTCGGAGTTCGTCACGACCGGGTCCGGCATCGGCGTCGAATCGGTCACGGGAGATACCGCTCCGCTCTCGCCCGGGACGTACAACCTGACGCTGCGGTCGGAGCACGGCACGGAAGTCGCCAACGACACCGCGACGGTCACCGTGGAACCCCGCTCGACTCGCAACCTGACCGCGTACACCACCCGGGCGGTCGCTCCCGGCGAGTTCGAGAACGCGACCGCGGTCCGAGAAGCGATCGCCAACGGAACGCTCACGCCCGCGACGACCGCGAGCGCGAACGACACCGTCGTCTACGCCGTGAACGCGACCGGGCTGACTGGCCTCCCGGCAGCCGCGAACGCGTCGCTGGAGCGAGGTGCGGACCTCGACCGCCTCGACGGCCTCTCGTTCGGAGTGGCGCCGGCGGGGACGGACGACGACAACGAGTCCACCGACGGCGACGCGCTCGGTCGGACGCCGAACGGGTCCGCGGTCCACCTCGACCGGGAGGGCCTGTACCTCGTCGCCGACGGCGAACGCGCGTTCGGCACCGAGACAGCCCCCGATCCCGGTGCGACGTTCGAGGCCGGATTCCGGGTCGACGACGATCGACTCCGTCAGACTGCGGCCGACGACCGGCACCGGGCGACGATCGAGCTGGCCTACGCCGCCGATTCGACCGACGGGGCTACGGACGCCGAAACCGACGACGACTCGACCGAAGCGGGCTCGTCCACCGACTCGGAGACGTCGGGCTCGACCGGCACGGCGGATGGTTCCGGTTCGACCGGCGGCGGTGGTTCGGCCGGTGGCGGTTCGACCGGCGGCGGTTCAGCCGGCGGCGGTTCGACCGGCGGCGGTTCGACAGACGGTGGTTCGGCCGGCGGCGGTTCGGCAGGCGATGGTTCGGCCGGCGGCGGTTCGGCAGGCGATGGTTCGGCCGGCGGCGGTTCGGCAGGCGGTGGTTCGGCCGGTGGCGGTTCGACAGACGGCGGTTCGGCAGGCGGTGGTTCGGCCGGTGGCGGTTCGACCGGCGGTGGTTCGGCCGGTGGCGGTTCGACCGGCGGTGGTTCGGCCGGTGGCGGTTCGACCGGCGGTGGTTCGGCCGGTGGCGGTTCGACCGGCGATCCGAGCGGATCCGGAGGGGGCGTCGGGTCCGCCGACTCGGCCAGCGCCGGTAACGTAACGGACGCGGGCGGTCCGGGTCCGTCCGAAGAGGCGCCCGGTTCGGACGCGAACCGCTCGGCGCCGCGTCTCGGGGTCGGCATCTCGATCGCTCCCGGGACGTCCGATATCCCGCCGTCCGCGGGGCCGCCGGAGCTCTTCGGAACCGGCGGTCCCGAACGCGGCGCGGGCGGCCCCGCGGCGGCGGACTCTGGCTCCGAGGACCGCCGGTCGAACGACGCGGGTGGGAGTGAAAGCGATGACGCGACGTCGCCGGAGTCCGCCGACTCGGTTGAGTCGCCTAAGTCGTCCACGGCAGGCGAGTCGTCCGAGGCGTCCACGGCGAGCGAATCGTCCGCGTCGAACGATCAGTCCGCGGACGAGGCTGACGCGAGCGACCTCGGGTACGACGAGGCGCCGATCCGATCGACCGCGTACGACCTTCCCGGATTCGACGCCGTCGCGACGCTCGCGGCGGTGGCGGGCGCGTCGCTGCTCGCTCGGCGTCGCGGACGCGGGTCGTGATCGGGACTGTGCTCATGATCGCGACGGTGCTTGGGATCGCGACGGCCCGGTCGGCGGGGGCGCCGTCGGACCGGGCCACCGCGGGCAGTCGCCCGCCGCCGATCGCCGGTATCCTTTTGCTCGCCGGTGCCGTTCAGTCGGACATGAGCGTGACCATCACACCGCCGAAGGAGCGCACGTGCGAGCTGTGCGGGCGCGAGGAGCGGTGGGACGACGAGGCCGACGGGTGGCGGATCGCGGACGAGCCCGGCAACGTCTACTGCATCCACGAGTGGGACATCAACGGCTCGTTCGTCCCCCTCGAAGAGTAGCTCCTGACTGGACGTTCTCCCACTCAGGTTGGAATACGTGAGACGTCCGCGAAGGATTTTTGTGGAACACGGCAATCTGTGGCTCCGCCGTGCGTGACTCCTGATCGATCCTGTGGTGTGTGATCTGGTCACCACCCGTGATGAATAATTACCTTATATTCCCTAATGTGTGTACGATGGATCCTACCCCTATCAGGGTCATACCTTTAACTGTTCACTCGAACGCGAGTGTATGACCAAGTCACGTAGTACCACCCGGGGCGTACGCGACTCGGAGTCCTCGGGTCAGGAGGGGGGGCTCGCGGCGCCGACGGACGACCGGTCGAACTGCGGCATCGGGGGAGTCGTCGACCTCGACGGCGCGCCGTCGCACGAGGCCGTCACGGACGCGGTCGAACTGCTCGAGAACCTCGAACACCGCGGGACGACGGGCGCGGAGGAGAACACCGGCGACGGCGCGGGGATCATGGTCGCGCGTCCGGACGAGTTCTTCCGCGAGGTCGTCGACGCGGACCTCCCGGAAGAGTACGCGGTCGGGTCCGTGTTCATGCCGCCGGAGCCGGGCGTCCAGGCGGAGATCCACGACGTCATCGCCGAGGTGTGCGCCGTCTACGGGCTGGAGGTGCTCGCGTGGCGCTCCGTCCCGACCGACAACAGCGACCTCGGCGCCACGGCGCTCGACTCCGAGCCGGAGGTGTCGCAGGTGTTCGTCGCGCCCGTCGACGGCGCGGGGATCGCTCAGCGATTCACCAGCGAGGAGGACCGGTCCGACGACGTCGACCCCGACCTGCGCGGGTTCGACCGCGCGCTGTACGCCGCCCGCCGCGAGATCGAGAACGCGGTGTCGGAGGTCGACGGCGCCGGCCGCTTCTACGTCTGTTCACTCGACCGCCAGCGCGTCGTCTACAAGGGCCTGCTGAAGGGCTCGCAGCTCGCAGACTACTACCCGGACCTGACCGACGAGCGGTTCGCGAGCCACGTCGCCTTGGTCCACGCGCGCTTCTCGACGAACACGCTCGGCGCGTGGCACCTCGCGCACCCGTACCGCAACATCGTCCACAACGGCGAGTTCAACACGATCCGCGGCAACGTCAACTGGATTCGGGCCCGCGAGAACGACCTCGAACACCCGGCGTTCGGGGCCGAGCTCGACACGATCAAGCCGGTGATCGACGACCCGAACCAGTCCGACACCGCCAGCGTCGACAACGCGCTCGAACTCCTGCTCCAGACCGACCGTGATCTCCCGCACGCGCTCCGGATGCTGATCCCGGAGGCGTTCCGCGGCGACGACCTGATGGACGACGACCGCGCGGAGTTCTACGACTACCACGCCTCGCTCGTCGAGCCGTGGGACGGCCCCGCCCTCGTCATCGGATTCGACGGCGAGCGCGTCGCCGGCGTCCTCGACCGCAACGGCCTCCGCCCGTGCCGCTACGAGGTGACGACCGACGACCGCCTCGTCGTCGGCAGCGAGGTCGGCGCGCTCCCGACCGAGCCGTCCGACGTGCGTCGCCGCGGGCGGCTCCAGCCCGGCGAGATCTTCGTCGCCGACCCGGAGGCCGGCCGGATCGTCCCCGACGACGAGGTGTTCGAGGAGCTCACCGACGAGAAGTACGGCGAGTGGGTCGAGGACGGGCAGGTCGACCTCGACGCGCTCACCGACGAGGACGGCGTCGCGGCCGGGATCGACGCCGACGCGGCTGAGGCGGCCGACGAAGACGACAGCGAGGACGCGGAACCGACCGTCCGCGCCCACCAGGCCGCGTTCGGTTACACGACCGACTCGCTGAACCACCTCGTCGAGCCGATGGCGGAGGAGGGGAAGGACCCGGTCGGCTCGATGGGCGACGACACCCCGCTGTCGGTCCTCGCCGACGTCGACCGCCCCCTCTTCACCTACTTCAAGCAGCTGTTCGCGCAGGTGTCGAACCCGCCGATCGACTACATCCGCGAGGAGCTCGTCACCTCGCTGGAGACGCGCATCGGGAACCAGCGCAACCTCCTCGCGGAGACGCCCGAACACGCCGAGCAGATCGTCGCCGACACGCCGGTCCTGACGGACGCCGAGACGGCGGCGCTCCGCGACCTCCCCGGACCGGGCGAACGGACGCCAGGCGACCGCGACGACGACGCGTCCGACGGCCCCTCGTTCACCTCCGTGACCGTCGACGTCACCTACGACCGCGACGGGTCGCTCGTCGACGCCGTGAGTCGCGTCCGCGAGGACGCCGCGGCCGCCATCGAAGACGGCGCCGACGTGGTCGTCCTCTCGGACCGCGCGGTGAGTCCCGAGCGCCTCGCGGTGCCGAGCCTGCTCGCGACCGGGGCGGTCCACCACCACCTCGTCCGCAAGGGGCTCCGCAACCGCGCGGGCGTCGTCGTCGAGTCCGGCGAGCCGCACGAGGTCCACCACCTCGCGACGCTCGTCGGCTACGGCGCGGACGCGGTCGACCCGTACCTCGCGTACGCCTCCATCGCCGACGTGGTCGCCGGCCCGGACGGCGCCGACGAGGACGAGGCGCTCGCGGCGTACCGCCACGCGCTGGAGGACGGCCTCCTCAAGACGATGGCGAAGATGGGCATCTCGACGATGGAGTCGTACCAGGGCGCCCAGATCTTCGAGGCGGTCGGGCTGGACTCCGAGTTCGTCGCCGAGTACTTCGAGGGGACCGAGATCCGCACCGAGGGGATAGGCGCCGAGCAGATCGAAGACGACCTCCGCACCCGCCACGCGATGGCGTTCGGCGCCGATCCCGAGCTTGAGACGATCGGCGAGTACGAACACCGCTCCTCGGGCGTGAAGCACGGCTGGAACCCCCAGACCGTCGGCACGCTCCAGCAGGCGGTCCGGGGCGGCGACTACGAGCAGTACCAGGAGTTCGCGGAGCTGGTGAACGACCAGACCGAGGAGCTGCAGTCGCTGCGCGGCCTCCTGGAGTTCGACTCCGACCGCGACCCGGTCCCGGTCGAGCAGGTCGAGCCCGTCGAGTCGATCGTCGAGCGCTTCTCGACGGCCGCGATGAGTCTCGGGAGCATCTCGCCGGAGGCCCACGAGAACAACGCCATCGCGATGAACCGGCTGGGCGCGAAGTCGAACACCGGTGAGGGCGGTGAGCCGCCCGAGCGGTTCGACACCGAGAAGGAGTGCACCGTCAAGCAGGTCGCCTCCGGGCGCTTCGGCGTCACCTCGGAGTACCTCGCGAACGCGGAGGAGCTCCAGATCAAGATGGCGCAGGGGTCGAAGCCCGGCGAGGGTGGCCACCTCCCCGGGAAGAAGGTCAACGAGATGATCGCGCATGTGCGGTGTTCGACCCCCGGCGTCGGGCTCATCTCGCCGCCGCCCCAACACGACATCTACTCGATCGAGGACCTCAAGCAGCTCATCTTCGACCTGAAGGCCGCGAGCCCCGAGGCCGACGTCAACGTGAAGCTGGTCTCGGAGGCCGGCATCGGCACCATCGCGGCCGGGGTCGCGAAGGCGAACGCCGACGTCGTCCACGTCTCCGGCCACGACGGCGGGACGGGCGCCTCGCCGAAGACCTCGATAAAGAACGCCGGCCTGCCGTGGGAGCTCGGGCTCGCGGAGGCGAACCAGATGCTGCGCGCGACCGGCCTGCGCGACCGGATCCGCGTGTCGGCTGACGGCGGACTGCGCACCGGGCGCGACGTCGCGGTCGCGGCCGCCTTGGGCGCCGAGGAGTACATCTTCGGCACCGCGTCGCTCGTCACCTCTGGCTGCGTGATGGCCCGGCAGTGCCACGAGAACACCTGCCCGGTCGGCGTCGCCACCCAGCGCGAGGACCTCCGCCAGCGGTTCCCGGGTCAGCCCGACCACGTCATCAACTACATGACGTTCATCGCGCAGGAGCTGCGGGAGATCATGGCCGAGCAGGGGTACACGGAACTTGAGGAGTTCATCGGTCGGCCCGGGCTCCTCTCGCAGCGCGAGACGGACCACGAGAAGGCGAAGCACCTCGACCTCTCGGCGGTCATCGCAGAGCCCGCGGGCGAGGCCCGCACGAAGGTCCGCGAGCAGGCCCACTCGGGCATCGACGACCTGCTGGACTGGGACCTCATCGACGAGGCCGCGCCCGCCATCGAGGACGGCGCGCCGGTCGCGCTCACCCGCGACGTGCGCAACGTCGACCGCGCGGTCGGCGCGACGCTCTCGAACCGCGTCGTCTCCGAGCACGGTGGCGAGGGGCTCCCGGACGACACCATCTCCTGCCGCTTCGACGGCGAGGCCGGGCAGAGCTTCGGCGCGTTCCTCGCGCCGGGGATCACGATGGAGCTGTCGGGCGCCGCCAACGACTACGTCGGCAAGGGGCTCTCCGGCGGCCGCCTGGTGATCGACACGCCCCCGGAGGCGGGGTACGACCCGACGGAGAACGTCGTCGCCGGCAACGTCTGTCTGTACGGTGCCACCTCCGGCGAGATGTACGTCAACGGCGTCGCCGGCGAGCGGTTCGGCGTTCGCAACTCGGGCGTTCGGGCGGTCGTCGAGGGCGTCGGCGACCACGGCTGCGAGTACATGACCGGCGGCGTCGTCGCCGTCCTCGGCGACACGGGCCGCAACTTCGCGGCCGGGATGTCCGGCGGCATCGCGTACGTGTACGACCCCGACGACCGCCTCGACGACCGCGTGAATCGGGGAATGGTGTCGGTCTCCGAGACGCTGGAAGAGTCCGACGAGCGCATGCTCCGCCGCCTCGTCGAGAACCACCGCGCGTACACGGACAGCGAGCGCGCGGCCGACCTGCTCGACGACTGGGAGGCCGCGCTCGACGACTTCGTCCGCGTCTTCCCCGACGCGTACGCGGAGGTCATCGCGGAGGGCAAGGGCGCCGACGTGCGCGACGAGCCGCCCGCGCCCGCCGCCGCGGTGCCGGACGCCGACGCCGACGCGACCGGACAGGCGTCGAGCGACGACTGAAGGTCGGAAAAATCGTCTGCGGTCAGTCGAGCGTCTCCGAGTCGACCTCGCTCTCCGCGGTCGCCCGCTCGACCGCGCGGTCGACGTGTCGCTCGCGGGCGCGCTCGACGAACTCCTCCGGCAGCTCGTCGATTTCGCCGGCCTGAACGCCCCAGAGCTTCGCGTAGAGCCCGTCTCGGGCGAGCAGCTCATCGTGGGTGCCGCGCTCGACGACCGCGCCGTCCTCCAGCACGAGCGCGGTGTCGGCGTCGGTCACCGTCGAGAGGCGGTGCGCGATGACGAAGGTAGTGCGGTCGGCCGCGAGGCGGTCGAGCGAGCGCTGGATCAGCATCTCCGTCTCCGTGTCGACGGCCGAGGTCGCCTCGTCTAAGATTAAGATCGCGGGATCCTGAAGGCGTCGCCTTAAGTTAGAGGATGAGGCGGACGATTTCTGAGTGTCTATGGCAGAATTCGACCGCCTCAGCGAACGTATCACGTGGATCGACTTGTCGTTTGTGGAGCGAGATCGAACTCCGCGCTGGGCGATTGAAGTAGGGATCCGCTGTCACTTGGCCGGTATGTCACTTCGGGAGGTAAGTAAACATCTTGAACTGTTTGGGATCAAGCGGAGTCACGTCGCGATCCATAACTGGGTTCATAAAGCTGATCTACAGCCGATCTCGACCGTCTCAGAGGATCAACTCGCGGTTGACGAAAAGATGATCCGACTCCACGGCCAGCAGTTCTGGCTGTACGGCGCGGTTGACCCACAGACGAACGAGATCCTTCACGTGAGTCTCTATCCGACCGCAAATAAACAGACGACGCGATGGTTTCTCACCGAGCTCCACCGGCGCTATCAGCTCGATAACGTGGAATTTCTCGTCGATGACGCAGACTATCTTGGATCAGTTCTCGCTAAAGACGGCTATCGATTTCAAATCATTCGACATGGAAATCGGAATGCTATCGAACGTGTCTTTTGGGAAATAGAACGCCGAACATCATCTTTTGCGAATAGTTTTAGCAATGTCGCGCTAGAGACAGCTCAAAACTGGCTAGAAGCCTTCGCCGTCTACCACAATTCACGCCAAACTTAACGCGACCCCTGAAGGACGACCCGGGCGATGGCGAGCCGCTGGCGCTGGCCGCCGGAGAGCTTCACGCCGCGCTCGCCGATCCGCGTCTCGTAGCCGTTCGGCAGCGAGGAGATGAACTCGTGGGCCTCCGCGGCCTTCGCGGCCTCGATAACGCGCTCGCGGATCTCGTCTCCCTCATCCTCCTCGTCGATCCGCGTGAACCGTCCGTAGCGGATGTTCTCGGCGATGGTGCCGTCGAACAGCGTGGTGTCCTGCGCGACGTAGCCGACCGACGAGCGGAGGCTCTCGACGGTCACGTCGCGGACGTCGTGGCCGTCGACGCGGATGGCGCCGTCCGTCACGTCGTACAGCCGGAGGAGGAGCTTGAGCAGCGTCGACTTCCCGGCGCCGGTCGGGCCGACGAGCGCGACGGTGTCGCCCGGTTCTGCGGTGAAGGAGACGCCGCGGAGGACCTCCTCGTCTGCATCCTCGGGGTCGACGAGGGCGTTCTCGGGGTACGCGAAGGAGACATCATCGTACTCGACGGCGCCCGCGACGCCGCCGTGGTCGGCGGTCGCGCCGCTCCCGTCCGAGCCGCCGTCCTCGTCGGTTCCGCCGGTCTGTTGGCTTCCGCCGTCGCTCCGGGTCCCGCCGCCGAGTTCGATCGCGTCGTCGTCGTCCTCGATGCGGACCGGGATGTCGCGGAGGCCGAACACGCGCTCGCAGGAGGCCTTCGCGTTCTCGTACTGGTCGATGATGTTCGACACCTCCGCGAGCGGGGCGACGAACTGCTGGGTGAGGAGGACGAAGGTGACGAACGTCCCGACCGTCAGCTCCGTGGTGAACGGGCCCGGCGGGCCGTTCGCGAGCCAGAAGCCGCCGACCGCGAAGGTGGCGGCGAACGCCAGCCCGGCGAGCAGCTCCATCCCGGGCCGGTAGATGTAGTTGAGTCGGAGGATCGACATCGTGCGCTTGAAGTACGAGAACGAGGCGTTCTCGACGCGCTCGCTCTCGTGGGCCTCCGTATTGGAGGTCTTCACCAGCTCGACGCCCGAGAGCGCGTTTTCGAGCGCGGTGTTCAGATCGCCGACGACCGAGCGCTGGGCCACGTACCGGGGCTCGACCGCGCGCATGAACCAGAGCGTGAAGAGGAACATGAGCGGCACCGCGGCGAGGGTGACGACGGCGAGTTCGTAGTTGTAGTAGACGAGGACGGTCGCGATGCCCACGAGCATGACGCCGAGACGGGCGGAGTTCTGGAGGGCGTTATCGAGGAAGACCTCCAGGTTCGAGGCGTCGTTGTTGAGGACGGACATGACCTCGCCGGTCTGTTTGTCGTCGAAGAAGGTCATGTCGAGCCGCTGCATCTGGTCGAAGGAGTCGGTGCGGACCGCGTGCATCACGCGGTGCGCGAAGTTGTTCGCGGCGATGCCGTAGATGTACGTGAACACGCCCGTCACGATGAACGAGCCGAAGATGAGCAGCACCGAGAGGCGGAACTGCGCGCCTGATTCCGTGGGGAGCCACGCGTCGGGGACGATCGGGAGCGTGTAGGGGCCGGTACCGGTGAAGACGGCGTCGATGGCGACCCCGAGGACGACCGGCGGGATCAGCCCTGCGACGCGGGCGACGACGTTGGCGACCATCCCGATGACGAGCCAGTGAGCCTCCGAGGCCCCGTACTCGCGGAACAGCCGACCCAGGGGTCGGTCGACCCGGTCGCGGTACACTTCGAAGGCGTTGCGCTCGTCGGCAGCCATAGGGGTAGGAGCGCTGCGATCCCCATGTATCCGGCGGCTTCGGCGGCCCGTTCCGGGTTCCGACGATCGCTATTCTCGACCTGCCGATCATTTATAAAGAACCGACCGAGTGCGGTGGCGCGTGCCTCCGAGCGCCCACCGGGCGCGAGGAGCACGCGCGAGGGACGCCGTGAGCGACGGGCGACCGAAGGGAGCCCGGAGCGAACGGCGAGGCTGGGGAGGTGTGAGGCTGCGGTGCTGTGCGGGGCGGGACTCAAAGGGGCAGCCGGGAGGGCGGCGCAGGCGACGTAAGCACTGGAAGGAGCGAACGGAGTGAGCGACTGAAGCGCGCAGCGAGCGTGCGCCGCCCTCCCGGCTGGGGCTTTGGGGGTGTTCGTCGTCGATCCGTGATCATCCATTTATAAGCGAGCGGCTGGGGCTTTGGAGGCGTTCGCCGCTGATCCACCAGCTACCATTTATAAATGTCATACCTCAACGCCTGAAGCGGCGACCGACTCGTCTCAGCGAGAGTGATCTGGTCGCCGGACGGTTTAATAAGCGCCGCTCGAACCCACGTACGTGGACGAACTCGTCGTGAGTACGGAGGTGTACGCCGACCCGGAGGAGGTGTACGCGTTCCTGCTCGATTTCCCGCAGTACGCGAACTACTCCGAGTACCTCCGCGAGGTCCGAACCGTCACCGGCGACGGCGGTCCCGGGACCGAGTACGCGCTCACGTTCGCGTGGTGGAAGATCTCCTACACCGCCCGCTCGGAGGTGACCGGCGTCGAGCCGCCCGAACGGATCGACTGGGAGATCACGAAGGACATCGACGCCGGCGGCTGCTGGCGCGTGACGCCGCCCGAAAGCGTCGAGCGCGACGGGGATTCCGCCGACACGGACGCCACCCCGAGCGACGACGCCCCCTGCGAGGTCGCGCTCGAAGTCGAGTTCGACCCCGGATCGGCCAGCTCCGACGCGCTCGACCTCCCGCGGCTGGTCTCGTTCGACTGGGTGCTGAAGAAGGCGATTCCCCTGATCAGAAACGAGGCGGAGCGCGTCGTCGAGCGCGCCGTTCAGGACTTAGAGGGGTCGACGCGCGATGTCGACCTCGACGTGTACGTCGACTCCGCCCGGATCTGAGCGCGGGCGGAGCGCGGCCCCGCCGGTCCGCGATTCGAAGCCCTTAAGATATTCACCGCGGAACGAACGAATGCGTTCGCGGGCTCGTAGATCAGTGGTAGATCATCCCCCTGGCACGGGGAAGGCCCGGGGTTCAAATCCCCGCGAGTCCATTCCTTCACTCCCTTCGGTCGTTCAGTCGTTCCCTCGCGTGGTCCCACTCGCTCACTTCGTTCGCTCGCGGGACCCCCGCGAGTCCACTCCTGTGCTCCTCTCTGTCGTCTGCGTAGTCGATGTATTAAACTAAGGCCCTAATCGACAGTTGGGCGAGAAGGGGCTGCTTCTCACCATAGAATTATCATTCACCGCTGTCATGAACTCACATGAACTGCGAGGTGTGTGGGGAGGCGGATTCGATGTCCTACACCTGTTCTCGCTGCGGAGATACATATTGTGTCACTCACCGGTTACCTGAGTCTCACGATTGTACTGGCTTGGCAATAGATAAAGCTCAACGCGAGATGATTCGAGCCGAAGGCGGAGAGATACCCTGGTTCGATGACGAAAGCGGGCAACCCCTAAGCGAGGGCCGTGAATCAGCAAACCGAAACAGCCAGTCCAACCTCTGGCCCAATACGATCCTTCTCGTCTTCATTGCCCTCCTCGCTGTACTCAGTCTCGGTTACTTCACATTCAGTTTCCTCGGAATTTTCCTGTAGGATCACACGGTTAACCCGATCTCGACACCAGCGGATCCAAAAGCGTTCGACCTTGTCCAGTCCTTTATCACTTGTCGGACAGTTCCGCATTAGGTGAACTGCGGTGGCTAACTACACGTGGTACGCCATCCTCGAACGACTTTCGCGCGACCACAGTTACGCCGTCTCGTCGGCGTCGTCGAACCAGAGAACGTCTGGTTCTGGCGCGTCTGTATCCGCCTCGCGGGCTTCCTTCGTCAGTTCGACGGCCTCGTCGAGGTTCGAAAGCGCCTCCTCGCGCGTCTCCCCTTGGCTGGCGACGTTCAGCTCTTGGTCGATCGCCGACCATCCCCCCTCATCCTCCTCGATCAGGCGGATCTCCCGGCCAGTACTCATTGGTAGTGGTAGTTGTCACCGTGGAATAAGCGTTCTGTCGCTCGGAGACTATGTCGAAGGGCGATCGGTCTCGCCCGCTGCTTACTCCGGCCACGCCTCCCGCTCCCGCCGCTCCGCCTCGCCCGTGAGCTCCGGCGGCACCTCGTCCAACAGCACCGGCGCCAGCGACGCGCCGACGTGCCACGCGACGACCTCCTCGTCTAGCTCCTCCAACCGCACGTCCTCCTGGCCGTAGTACTCGCCGTCGACCGTACAGGACCCGCCGCCGTCGGCGAAGCAGACGTCGCCGGCCTCGTCGTAGGTGATCTGGACGTGCGCCTCCCGCGCGCTGTCGACGAACTCCCACGAGAACCCGTCGCTCCCGGCGAGGTCGTCGCGGCCTGCGAAGTAGTCGAGCGCGGCCGCGACCTCGTCCTCGACGGGACCCGTGACCGCGCCGTCGTCGGCGCGCAGGTGGACCTTCACCGGCTGGTGGGTCGCGAGCGTGCTCGTCGCGCTCATCAGCCCGGCCGGCTCCTCGCCGTGTTCGAGCCCCTGGACGTGGCCGAGCTCGTGGATGATCGTCGCGTTCATCTCCGCGTCGGAGATCCGGGGGTCGACGGTCGCGGTCATCGGCGTCCGCGGCTCATCGACGAGGAGGTCCGCGCAGCCGAAGTACCGCGTCTCGTTGGTCTCCTCCACGCCGCACCGCTCCACGCGGTCGAACCGGAGGACGACGTCGGCGCGGTCCTCGTCGTCGACGCGCTCGTACTCGACCGGGTAGCCGAGGTAGCGCTCGTCGGTGCGCTCCCAGTACCCCGTCGCGGCCCCGACGACGTCCGAGACGTTCCGGTCGACCGCCTCGTCGTCGACGTAGAGCGCGAGCGTCGTCTTCCCGTACGGGCTCGGGTGGATCACCGAGACGGTCCGCTCGCGCGTCCGGTTCGCGGTCGTCACGACGACCGGGTAGTCGCCGCCGTCGAGCCGTACGTCCGCGAACGTGACGGAGACCTCCGCCTCCGCGCCGCCGTCGAGCGCGAGCGTCCGGTTCGCGCTCGCGCCGCTCCCGTACCCGATCCGGACCGTCTGGTTGCCCGCCAGGTCGCCCACGTTTGTCACGGTCGCCGTGACGGAGAGGTCCTCGCCGTACGCTACGCTCTCGGGGGCCTCGATCTCGGAGACCGCGAACGACGCCGGCTGCGCCTCCTCGACGACGATCATGCGAGTCGCCGTCGCCTCGCCGACGGCCACCCTGATCTCGTGTTCGCCCGGGTCGAGCGCCGCGGCGTCGATCGGGGCCATCACCGTCATCGTCCCGTTCGCGGGGACAGACCGGTTCTCGGCGAGCAGCGTTTCGTCGCCGACGCGGACCGTCACCCGGACCGGGTCAAGCGTCGCGTTCGGGCTCTCCGATCCCCCGCTCCCGCCCCCGTCGCTGCTGTCGTCGCCGTCGTCCGCGAGACCCTCCCACCGAACGGTCGCCTCGACCGTCGCCCGTTCGTCGTGGCCGAGCGACTCCGGCGCGTCGACGGACTCGATCGACGGCGACGGCGCTCCGAGGGGTCCGGCTAGCTCCCCGCCGAGTCCGCCGCAGCCGGCGAGTACCACGAGCAGGGCGACGGCAGCGACGGCACTTGCGTTACGCATCGGTCGTCTTCCCGTCGGGACCGGACACGGTTAACGTTCGTTTCAGCTGTCGATCAGGTGTGGGGACCGCTCACCGCAGCGTCGACGTCGGGACGACCGACGGGAGCACGCCGCCGCCGGTCGCGTCCTCCACGACCGCCTCGGCGACGTGTTCGCCGCTGAGCAGGCACATCGGCATCCCGATGCCGGGGTTGGTATACGCCCCGACGTAGTAGAGGCCGTCGACGCCGGGCGCGCGGTGCGCGGGGCGGAGCGGCCCCGTCTGGTCGAGCGTGTGCGACAGCGCCAGCGCGGTGCCCCGGGGCGCGTTGAACCGCTGCCGGAAGTCGGAGACGCAGGCTGTCTCCTCGAAGACGATCCGGTCGCGGAAGTCGACGCCGGCGTGCTCGGCGAGGTCGTCGAACACCAGCTCGCGGAACCGCTCGCGGGTCTCGGGGTCGTCCTCCAGCCCAGCCGCCAGCGGGACGAGCAGGAAGACGGCCTCGTGGCCGTCCGGCGCCGCCTCGGGGTCCGTCTTCGAGGGGACGTGGACGTAGTACGCGGGGTCGTCGGGCCACCCCGGCTCGTCGAAGATGGCGTCGAAGTGCGGCCGCCAGTCGGTCGGGAACACGAGCGTGTGGTGGTCCAGGTCCACATCGCCCTCGACGCCGAGGTACGCGAGGTACGCCGAGGGTGCGTACGTCCGCGATTCCCAGTACGACTCGCGGTCGACGGTCCCCGCGGGGAGGAGCTCGCGCTCGACGTGCGGCGGTGCCGCGTTCGCGACCACGCGATCGAAGCGGTCGCTCGCCGTCGTTGCGGCCGGGTCACCGTCTCCGCCATGCCGCTCCGTCTCGACCGTGAACTTCGGGACGGACGCGGCGACCGACGGCTCGATCGCGGTCACCGGCTCGCTCGTCCGGATCGAGACGCCGAGCTCGCGGGCGAGGTCGGCCATCGCGTCGACGACGCTCGCGATCCCGCCGATCGGGTGGTAGACGCCGAGGTTCATGTCGACGTGGCTCATCAGGGTGTAGATGGCCGGCGTGTTGTACGGCGACCCGCCGAGGAAGACGAGCTTGTACTCCGCGATCTGGCGGAGCTTCTCGCTGTCGAAGTAGTCGCCGACGTACTCGTCCATCTCTCGGAGCTTCGGGAGCGCGCGACCGGACCGGAGCACGTCGGCGTCGACCATGTCGCGCAGCCGCGACCGGCTCGGGTAGACGAACCGGTCCATGCCGAGCTCGTACGCCTCTTCGGCGTCCGCGAGGTACTCGTCGAGGACCTCCCCCGCGCCCGACTCGTAGGACTCGAACAGCGCCTTCTGGCCCGCGCGGTCCGCCGGCATCGACGCGCGGTCGCCGTCCTTCCAGATCACCTCGTACAGCGGGTCGAGCTCGACGAGGTCGTAGTAGTCGTCGGTCGACCGCCCGAACTGTTCGAAGAAGCGGTCGAACACCTCCGGCATGAGGTACCACGAGGGGCCGGTGTCGATCCGGAACCCGTCGCGCTCGATCCGCCCGGCGTACCCGCCGGGGTGGTCGTTGCGCTCGAACAGGGTCACGTCCGCCCCCGCGTCGGCGAGGTAGCTGGCCGCGGAGAGGCCGCCGAAGCCGGCGCCGACGACCGCGATCGACTCCCCGGCCAGCGGTTCGTCTGCCCCTGAGGGTCCCGCGTCCGGTTGGGGTGACATTACCTCCGACTACGCGTCCGGGGAGGTTTACCCTGCGGTCATACCATGTTAGGGGCGCCGCAGTCGGTCGACTCTTGGGGGCCGATCATTCGTCGTCTCCGACGCCGTCGCCCTGGAGCCGTCGGGCGCCGAGCGCGAACAGCCCCAGGCCGATCAGGTAGAGCCGCCACCCGCTGTTGGCGATCGGGAACCGGCGGTCGACCGGCTCCTCGACGTCGACGTCCGGGTCGCGCGGCTGGACGGGGTTGCTGACGTGGACCGACTCGCTGGTGCCGCCCGCGCCCGCGTCGACGGTCCGTGACCCCGTCTCCGGGTCGAGGCGGACGTCGACGAACGTTTGGACGAACCCGTCGGCCGTCGAGTAGAGGATCTCCCCGTCGAGGTGGAAGAACCGGTCGCGGAGCGGCCAGAACGCGTTCACGCCGTCGAGGTGGGTCCAGTCGATCGCGACGTGCGCGAAGACGTGGACGAAGACGGCGACCCACGCGACCGCGATCCACCGCGGTGAGAGCCGCTCCCGGAGCCACGACTCCGCTCGGACCCGCGTGTCGTAGTACAGCGCCAGCGCGGCGGCCGCGGGGAAGACGAAGTTGTGCCCGACCGTGCGGTGCGCGCCCGCCATGACCACCCCGAGGAAGCTGTCGGCCTCCGGTATCACGAGGACGACGAGCAGGACCGCGAGCGCCCGCCGGTCGTAGTACGCACCGAGCAGCCCCGCCGCGAGCAGCAGCGCGAACCCGGCGTGGACGACCGTCGAGGGCATCAGCGGCTCACCCCGCCGTCGGTCTCCGCGTCCCGATCGCGGGACCGGAACCGGACCGCGAGCGTCGCGGCCGCGGCGGCGACGACGACCAGCTGCCACCCGCCGTCGACGAACCGGAACTCGCGGTCGGCGCCCGGATCGAGGCCGGGCCGGCCGTCCGGGTTGACCCACGAGGCGACCGGGTCGGCGACCGCACCGCCGACGCGCTCTAAGGGCAGGATTCCCGGACCCTCAGCGCCGAGCGTCAGGAACGTCTGGACGACACCCTCCTGCGTCGAGAACACGAGTCGCCCGCGGACGACGTAGCGCGCGTCCTCCAGCGGGTACAGCAGCGCCGCGCCCTCGCCGGCGAACAGCGCCGAGCCGATCCCGGCGACGACGAACGACGCGAGCGCGGCCCACCCGACCCGCACGCCGCGGGGGCCCCACCGATCGCGGAGGCTCGACCCGGGGCGCAGCGTCGTGTCCCAGTAGAGGAGCACGCCGGCGAGGAGGGGTAGCCAGACCGCGTGGAGGAGCGCGTTCGTCGCGCCCGGGACGACGAGGCTCGCGGCCGCGTCGAGGGAGGGGAGGACGGCGGCCGCGACGACGACCGCGACCGCGCGCCGGTCGAACGCGGCGCCGAGCAGGGCCGCCGCCAGCAGCGCGCCGACGGCGGCGGCGACGAGCGTCGGAGCCATACCGCCCCTGACGATCGCACGAGGATAAGCGCACCGGGGGCGGAAGTCGCCGCGATACCGCCGGATCAGGAGCCGTCTTCCGCCCGGTTCGGGCCCTCGTCCGAGCCCGGCTCGACCGCGTCCGCCGGGATGAACTCGTCGGCCTCGGGGGGCGAAGCTTCGGTAGGCTCGGAGCCGGTGGAGGCTCCGTCGGTCGCCGCCGACCCCTCGTCGGTCGTCGCCGGGTCCTCTTCGGTCGTCGCCGGGCCGTCGCCGATCGCCACCGGGTCCTCGGCCGGCGTCTCCGCGTTCGTCCGGGGCTCTCCGAGCAGCGCGGTCGTCATCTGCCGGCAGACGTACGCGACGAGGTTCGTGACGTGGAGCGCCGCGAGCACCGCGCCGATTCCGACCGCGACCGCCAAAAGCGCCTCGGGGAGCGTGTCGATCGCCCACGTCACCGGCTCCCCGTCGGACTCGCCGAAGGTGGCCACGTGGGGGTACCGAAGCGGGGCGAGGATCAGCGGGAGCCCGTTCGCGAGCGCGACCAGCGGGACGAACGCGACCACGGTGACGAAGAACTTCAGCGAGAGGAAGCCGACGCCCCGCCACGTCGACGCCGCGTCGACGTACTTCTTGACCCCCGCGAGCGCGCCGCCCGCGTCCTCGGGCACGTCGTCGTATCGGTCGAGATCCGTGCCCAACAGCCCGTTGGCGAGCCAGCGCTCGAAGCCGGCCGCGATCCGGGCGCCGATCAGCGTCGCCAGCAGGACGACGAGCCCGACCAGCACCACGGAGAAGAGGAGTCCGAACACGAACCCGAACGAGAACAGCATCGAGTAGACGAACCCGAGCGGGATCGCGAGCAGGAGGTACAACAGGTGTCTGTACGTTCGGCCGTCGACGAGGACGCCGACGACCGGGAGGGTTGAGAGTGAACGGAGGGAGACCATGCGCGGCCGTAACATTTCTCTCCGCCGACATAAATCGATCGCAATCGACGGGGCCCGAGAGAGTTCAAAAGCGGGGCGATCCGGGTCGCGTCGCGCCCGGCTACCCGATGAAGAAGTCGATGGCGTTCCCAGTCGACTGTCCCTTGTACAGCTCCGAGTAGCCGCAGTTCGCACACGAGACCACGACGAACTTGCGGTTCTGAACGTCGAACATCTTCGTGAGGCCGGTCCCGCTCGTCGCGATCTCGTCGGTTTCCGTCTCCGCGTGTCCGCACTTCGGGCAGCCGTCGTCGTCTCCGGCCGCCAGCGACTCGGGCCGTTCTCCCGTGTGAGCCGAGTCGGGAGCGGCGCGATCGCCGTCCCCCGCGTCGTCCCACTCGTTGTTCGGTTCGTCGCCGAAGACGGAGTACTCCGTCTCCTCGTCGTTGTCGGAGGGCATCGGTGTCCCCTGCTCCCGCGATCGCTAAACCTCTTGTGGCGTTTCCCGGTCCCTTTGTGGCGCTACTCGTCGATCTCGTCGACGAGCTCGTCGGCGAAGCCGGTGTAGCCGGCCGGGGTCAGCGCCTTCAGCTCCGCGCGGACCGCGTCGTCGACGTCGAGGTCGTCGAACAGCTCGCGGAAGTCGTCGAGCGTCACCGACCGGCCGCGCGAGAGCGCCTTCACGCGCTCGTAGGCCGCGGTGTCACCCTCGCGGCGCAGGATCGTCTGGACCGCCTCGCCGATCACCTCGGGGGTCGCGTCCAGCTCCTCGCGCATGACGGTCTCGTTCGGGACGACCTTCCCGAGCCCGTCGGCGGCCTTCGAGTAGCCGATCAGGCAGTGGGCGAGGGCGGCGCCGACGTTGCGCTTGACGGTGGAGTCCGAGAGATCGCGCTGGAGCCGGGAGGTCGTCACGTAGTCGGCGAGGAAGGTGAGATCGGAGTTCGCCTTCGAGAGGTTCCCCTCGCTGTTCTCGAAGTCGATCGGATTCACCTTGTGGGGCATCGTCGACGACCCCGTCTCGCCCTCGACGGCCTCCTGGCCGAGATAGCGGTCGGAGACGTACAGCCACGCGTCGAGGTCTAAATCGAGGAGGACGTTGTTGACGCCGCGCAGCGCGTCGAACAGCGCCGCGAGGTCGTCGCAGGGATTCACCTGCGTCGCGAGCGCGGTGTGCTCCAGTTCGAGGTCACGGACGAACGACTCGGAGAACCCCTGCCAGTCGACGTCGGGGTAGGCCGCGCGGTGCGCCGCGTAGGTGCCGGACGCCCCCGCGAGCTTCCCGGAAAGGTCCCCGTTCGCGACGACGACCCGGCCCAGCGCGCGGCCGAGCCGAGCGGCGTACACCGCCATCTCCTTGCCGAAGGTGGTCGGCGTCGCGGGCTGGCCGTGCGTGCGCGCCAGCATCGGCGTGTCGCGGTGCTCCTGTGCCAGCTCGACGAGCGCGTCGCGCACCTCGCGGACCGCGGGGACGATCACCTCGCTCACCGCGGGCTTGAGCAGCAGGCGGTGCGCGAGGTTGTTCACGTCCTCGCTCGTGAGCCCGAAGTGGATCCACGGGTACAGCGACTCGGCGTCGGCGAGCGGGGCGTCGTTCTCTTCGACCAACTCCGACAGCCGGACGCGGAGGAAGTACTCGACCGCCTTCACGTCGTGGTTGGTCGCGTCGTACCCGGCGGCACCCTCGGTCTCCAGCGCCTTGATCAGCCGCGCGTCCTCGGCGTCGAACCCCTCGTAGATCCCGCGGAGCGCCGCCTCCGTCGCCTCGTCGAAGCCGATCGGGATCGCGTCGAGCGCGCCCAGCGCGAGCAGGTACTCGACCTCGACGCGGGTCCGCGCGCGCATCAGCGCGGCCTCGCTGGCGTACGGGGACAGCGGTGCCGTCCGGCCAGCGTAGCGGCCGTCAAGCGGCGAGACGGCCGCGAGCGGGTCCGAACGGGATAGCCCGGCGATGGCGCCCGCTGTCGGTCCGGCGTCGTCCGCCGTCGGTTCGGAGTCGTCGGTCATGTCCGCGACTGCCCCCGGCGCCAGCAAAAGCGTGTCGATGGGGCGTCGCACGGACGTGGATCCGTAGCCGGCTCGAAGCGCGTCGTGTGGGCGTTCCGATCCGCAAACGTGTACACCACCGCGGCGTGGACCGCAATCGATATACCCGATCGGTCGGACCGTCGGGTATGAAGATCGCGGGACTCGCGAGCAACCGGGGACGGAACCTCAGACACATCGCCGACGCCGCGCCCGGCGGGGCGGAGCTGTCGGTCGTCCTGACGAACCGCGAGCAGGCGCCCGTGCTGGGGGCCGCGACCGAGCGCCGGATCCCGACCGAGGTCGTCGAACGCGACGAGGGCGAGTCGCGCGAGTCGCACGAGCGCCGGATCGTCGAGCGCCTCTCCGACTACGACGTCGACCTCGTCTGCCTCGACGGCTACATGCGCGTCCTCACCGACGAGTTCCTCGACGCCGTCCCGACGACGCTGAACGTCCACCCATCGCTGCTCCCGTCGTTCCCCGGCATGGACGCCCACGAGCAGGTGCTGGAGGCCGGCGTCCGCACGACCGGCTGTACGGTCCACGTCGTCACCGAGGCGGTCGACGCCGGCCCGGTCGTCACCCAGGAGCCGATCCCGGTGTACGAGGACGACGACGCCGACTCGCTGAAGGCGCGCGTCCTCCGCGAGGCCGAGTTCACGGCGTACCCGCGCGCAGTCCGCTGGTTCGCCGAGGACCGCGTGACCGTCGAGCGCGACGCCGACGGGAGTCCGGAGCGCGTCGCGGTCGAGGGCGACGTGGGCGGCGACTTCCCGGAGCGCCGGTTCGTCTCCGAGGAGCGCACCACCTCGCTGCGCTACGGCGAGAACCCGCATCAGGACGCCGCCTTATACGTCGACGACGGCTGTGAGGAGGCGAGCGTCGTCGACGCCGAGCAGTTGAACCCCGGCGCGAAGGGGATGGGGTACAACAACTACAACGACGCCGACGCGGCCCTCGACCTCGTCAAGGAGTTCGACGAACCCGCGGCCGCGGTGATCAAGCACACGAACCCCGCGGGCTGCGCCGTCGGCTCGGACCTCGCGGACGCGTACGACCGCGCGCTGCGCACCGACGCGAAGTCCGCGTTCGGCGGCATCGTCGCCCTGAACCGCGAGTGCGACGCCGACACCGCCACCGCGGTCGCCGACTCCTTCAAGGAGGTCGTCGTCGCGCCCGGCTACACCGACAGCGCGCTCGACGTGCTCCGCGAGAAGAAGAACCTCCGCGTGCTCGACGTCGGTCCGCTCGGCGAGGGCGACGACCGCTTCTCCGAGCGGTTCACGGAGAAGCCCATCGTCGGCGGCCGCCTCGTTCAGGAGCGCGACCGGCAGTCGCCGACCGCCGAGGACTTGGAGTTCGTCACCGAGCGCGAGCCGACCGACGAGCAGGTCGAGACGATGCTGTTCGCCTGGAAGACGCTGAAACACGTGAAATCGAACGGCATCCTCTTCGCGACCGGTACCGAGACGGTCGGCGTCGGGATGGGGCAGGTGTCCCGGGTCGACGCGGTCACGCTCGCGGCGATGAAAGCCGAGAAGGACGCGGAGGGGAAGTCCGCCGAGGGTGCGGTGATGGCCTCGGACGCGTTCTTCCCGTTCCCGGACGCGGTCGAGGAGGCGGCCGACGCCGGCATCGAGGCGATAATCCAGCCCGGCGGCTCCGTCAACGACGAGGACGTGATCGCCGCGGCCGACGAGCGCGACATGGCGATGGCGTTCACCGGGTCGCGCTGCTTCCGGCACGATTAGACTCTTACCCGTCCCAATCGCTCGGGACGTACTGCTCGAACTCGGGATCGGAGGACCGCCCGAGCGGGCGGAACGCTCGCTCCCCGCCGACCCGGAACTCCTCGATCAGGGACTGTCCGGGACCGGTGAGGTAGCCGACGTAGGACATGGCTCGCGCGTACGACACGTCGTGACGAGCCGGGTTGACGGGGATGACCGCGTACTCGTTCCGGAGGAGCGGCGGCGGGTCGTCGATTCCGACGTCGACGTGGCGGGCGAGGCCGTCGTCGTCGGCGACGGCGAGGAAGGTTCCGCGGTCGACGAGGGTGTAGGCGTTCGACTGCTGCGCCGTGGTGAGCGTGTCGCCCATTCCCTGACCGGTTTCGAGGTACCAGTCGCCGCCGGGGTCGACGCTCGCCTCGTCCCAGATCCGGAGTTCCCGGATGTGCGTTCCCGACCGGTCGCCCCGCGACAGGAACGTCGCCTCCGCCTCCGCGATTGCCCGGAACGCCGACGTCGGGTCGTCTCCCGCGACGCCCGCGGGGTCATCGGGCGGCCCGACGACCAGAAAGTCGTTGACCATCAGCCTGCGACGGTTGATTCCCTCGCCTTCCCTGAGGAACTCGTCTTCCAGCGGCCGGGCGTGGACGAGGACGATGTCGCAGTCGCCGTCCCGGGCGGTACGGAGCGAGGCGCCGGTCCCGCGAACGACCGCTTCAACCTCCGTCCCGAACCGTTCGGCGAATCCGCGGTTGAGGACGGGCAACAGTCCGCTGTCGTACGCCGTCGTGGCGGTGGCGAGCGTCAGCGATCCGGGACGGGGGGCGGTCTCGCCCGCCCGACTCGCACAGCCGGTCAGCGAGGCGGCCCCACCGAGACCGAGCGCCCGCAGGTACTGTCGACGGCGCATACGTGTAGGTAACTGAATACAGGTACTTAGAATCATATAGTAACTTGTTTCAGTTATATAGGGGTGCCCTCGGGCGGCTCGGACCTCGGCCGGAGCGACGACCCAGCCCCGAGTGACAACCCAGCCCCGAGTGACAACCCAGCCCCGAGCGACGACCCAGCCCCGAGTGACAACCCCACCCGGACCGCCGGATCGACGGCGCTTTTTTCTCGGGCTGTCCTTGCTTCGAATCAGAGACGACCGTGGCGCAGTTCGGCAACTCGGTACGGCTGCTCGGGGACCGCGAGTTCGCGGCGCTCGCCGGGACCGCGTTCGCCCGCAGTCAGGCGTACTCGACGATCCTCATCGCCTTGGCGCTGTACGCGGATCTCTTCGGCACCACCGGGTTCATCGAGGGCCTGTTCGGCACCGCCTTCGCGATCGTCCAGCTGGTCATCGTCCTCCCGCTGGGGCGGAAGGTCGACACCGGCAACGCGAAGCGGTGGCTGCTCGGCGGCTTCCTGATCAACGTCGCCGTCTTCGTCGGCTTCGCGCTGGTCGACAGCTCCGTCCACATCATCCTCGTGCGGATGGTCCAGGGGCTCGGCGCGAGCGTCCTCTGGATCACGGGCGCGACTGTGATCGGGGAGATCAGCCCGGACGACGAGCAGGGGCGCTGGCTCGGCTCGTACAACCAATTCGCCTCCTTCTCGTCGCTCGCGGGCGACCTCGTCGGCGGCTACCTCCTGTACGCCTATGGGTTCGCGGAGACGTACCTCGTCTTGACGCTCGTCACGCTCGCCGCGTTCGCCCTCGTCTTCGCGTTCCTCCGCGACAATCCCGGCGGCCGGAAGGATCCCGAAGAGGCTGGCGGGCTGGAGACGTTCCGGTCGCTGCTCGGCCTCCCGATGTTGCGCGCGCTCGTCTTCTTCCGGTTCACGTTCAGCGTCGGGAAGATGGCGGTGATCATCTTCCTCCCCATCTACGCGCGCACAACGTTCGGCATCTCCGCGTTCGCGATCGGCTGGATCATGGCCGGCGGGAAGCTGACGAAGGCGCTCACGCAGGGGTTCGTCGGCGACCTCACCGACCGCTACGAGCGCACGTACCTGTTCGTCGCGGTCGGCGCGCTCCTGTACGGCGTCGGCACGGCGATCATCCCGCTCGCGGCGTACTTCGAGGGGACGCTCTCGCCGGTCACCGTCTCCTACCTCGGCGACTCGCAGACGCTGGGCGGGGCGTTCTTCGCGCTGTTCGGCGCCTACTCGCTGCTCGGGATCGCCGACTCGATCCGGCTGCCGGCGAGCATGTCGCTGTTCGTCAGCGAGGGCGAGGCGTACGACTCCGTCGCCAGCGCGATGAGCCTGCGCTCCGTCTCGTGGAAGGTCGGACAGGTGGTCGGGCCCGTGCTGGTCGGTACCACGATGGACTGGACGACCACCGAGACGGGGTTCCTGCTCGCGGCCGCGTTCATCGCGTTCGCGACCACCGGCTTCGCGTGGCAGGCGCGCTCGGCCCACCGCGCTCGCCGGGATCCGGGCGGGGCCGTCCCCGGCGACGACTGACCCGACTGCGGCGCGAGGACAAATCCGCCTACAGCGTGTAGTCGTGCTCGCCCGTCTCCGACTCCAGGAAGGCCGTCAGCAGGTCGATCGTCGCCTCGACGTCGCCGCCGTCCGCGGTCTCGGTGACGGTGTGGAGGTACCGCGTCGGGATCGAGATGGCGCCGACGGGCTTCGCGCCCGCCGTGTTCTGGAATCCGGCGGTGTCGGTGCCGCCCGCGGGCAACACCTCGTGCTGGTGGTCGATCTCCTCCGCTTCCGCCACCTCAGTCAGTCGGCCGTGGACCTTCGGGCTGGTGATCACCGAGGAGTCCTTCAGCTTCACCGCCGTCCCCTCGCCGAGTTCGGTGACGGCGTCGGCCGGGTCGCCGATCTGCGGCACGTCGTTGGCGACGGTGACGTCGAGGGCGACCGCGAGGTCGGGGTCGATATCGACGCCGAGCGCCTGCGCGCCCCGAAGCCCGACCTCCTCCTGAACGGTCGCCGCGAAGTGGATCGTCACGTCGGGGTCCTCAATGCGGCGGGCGGCCTCCAGCATCGCGAACAGGCAGATCCGGTCGTCGAGCGCCTTCCCCGTGACCCGGTCGCCCATCCGCGTCGTGGTCTGGTCGAGAGTGACGAGATCGCCGACGCTCACCAACTCTTCGACCGCCTCGGCGTCGCGCCCGAGGTCGATGAAGACGTCTTTCACCTCGTCGTCCTTCTCCTGCTGTTCCTCCGTGAGCGTGTGCGGCGGGACGGAGCCGATGACGCCCGTCAGGTCCTCGTCGCCGTGGACGGTGACGCGCTGGGCGCGCAGCACCCGCGCGTCGAAGCCGCCGAGCGGGTCGACTTGGACGAACCCCTCGTCGGTGACGTGGCGGACCATGAAGCCGATCTCGTCCATGTGGGCCGCGACGGCGACCGAGTAGTCCGAGTCGCCCTCGACCGTGCCGACGACGTTGCCCATCGCGTCGCTCCGGACGCGGTCGACGCTGTCGGCGAACTCGCGGCGCACGATCTCGCGGACGTCGTCCTCGTAGCCGGGGACGCCGCGCGCCTCGGTCAGCTCTCGCAGCAGGTCGAAGTCGAAGTCGAACTCGCGTGGCATACCACGCTATGACCGCGCCAGCGACAAAGGTCCGCAGGATCCGGCACGACCGTCGGCCTTCGCCGAACCGCGAGCGGCCCGGTATTTAAATAACCGTGAACGGTGATGAGAATTGCTTATAAACCTCGGCGGTGGCGCGTGCCTCCGAGTGGCCGCCGAAGGCGGCCGCGAGGAGCACGCGCGAGGGAGTCGGTCGCCCGAGCGAAGCGACGGGCGACCGACGAGGTTGGGGAGGTGTGAGGTGCTGTGCGGCGCTGTGCGGGGCGGGACTCAAAGGGGCAGCCGTGAGGCGGGCGCAGGCGACGTAAGGACCGCAGGGAGGGGAGCGAGCAACGCGAGCGACCGACTGAGGACCGCAGCGAGCGTGCGCCCGCCTCACGGGTGGGGCTTTGGAGGCGTTCGCGGTCGATCTGTTCTCAGCTATTTATAAGTGAGCGACTGGTGATTTGGCGGTGGACACCGCCGATCTACTGGCAGTCATTTATAAGTGAACGACCTACGCGGAGTTCTACTCAGATCGGCAGTTCGGCGTCCGCGCCGACAACGCGGTCCGGTTCGGCGGGCGCGCGCCAGTCGGTCGTCCGCTCCAGCAGCTGGACGACCATCCGGCCCGTCACGCCCCAGACGGTGTAGCCGTCGACGTGGAAGTAGTGGACGCGGTGGTCGCCGTACTCCGGGTGGCCGACGCGGCGCTCCGACTCGTAGTTGGCGGGGTCGGTGAGCGCGTCGACGGCGAGGATCGCCACCTCCGCGACCTCCGACTCGTCGGGGACGTACTCGCGGTCGGGCGCGACGCCGACAAACGGGCGGACCGCGTACTTGCTCGACGTCCGCGTGTCGTCGATCCGACCCATGACGTCGACCTCGTTCGGTCGCATACCCACCTCCTCGTCGGCCTCGCGCAGCGCGGTGTCGGTCAGCGTCCGGTCGATCGGCTCGCGGCCGCCGCCGGGGAAGCTCATCTGTCCGGGGTGTTCGCCGAGGTGCGCGGCGCGCTTGGTGAAAAGGAGGTGGGCCTCGCCGTCGCGCGCGATCACCGGCGCCAACACCGCGGCCTCCCGCCGCCCGGCGAGCGACTGCGGCGCGTGTCGACGCAGCCCCGACAGGTCCATGGTCGAGATAGGCGACGCGAGGCGGTTAACGTTTCCGCGGATTCCGTCCGCGTGGGATGTGAACGCTCGACGGGGAGCCGATGGCTCCGGTTCGCCGCGGACGCCGCGGCGGTCGGGTTCGGACCTTTTAAGCCCGCGACACCCGCTTTCGAGAGTAATGAGCGACGACGACCAGGAGCTCGGGATCACCGAGTCCAAGACGCACAACACCGGCGAGTGGTACGCCGAGGTCGTACGGAAGGCCGGGCTGGCCGACTACGGGCCCGAGGGAATGAGCGGCTTCATCGTCACCCGTCCGCGGGCGTACGCGGTCTGGGAGCGGCTTCAGGGGTTCCTCGACGCGAAGTTCAAGGACACCGGCGTCCAGAACGCCTACTTCCCCCTCTTCATCCCCGAGTCGTACCTCGAACGCGAGAAGGACATCGTCGAGGGGTTCGACCCCGAGGTCGCGTGGGTCGACGAGGCGGGCAACAAGGAGCTCGAAGAGCGGCTCGCGGTCCGCCCCACCTCCGAGTCGATCATCACGCCGTACATCTCGCAGTGGATCCGTAGCCACCGCGACCTCCCGCTGCGCGTGAACCAGTGGTGCTCCGTCGTGCGCTGGGAGGCGACCGAGACGAAGCCGTTCTTCCGCACGAAGGAGTTCCTCTGGCAGGAGGGACACACCGCGCACGCGACCCACGAGGACGCCTGGGAGGAGACGATGACGCGACTCGACCAGTACGAGTCCGTCTACGAGGACCTGCTCGCGCTGCCGGTCCTGAAAGGGCAAAAGCCCGACCACGACAAGTTCCCCGGCGCGGACACGACGACGACCGTCGAGGCGTTGATGCCCGACGGGAAGTCGGTCCAAGCGGGCACCTCCCATCACCTCGGCCAGTCGTTCGCGGAGGCGTTCGACATCACCTACTCCGACGAGGACGAGGAGGAGCGGACCGCCCACACCACCTCGTGGGGGCTCTCGTGGCGTGCGCTGGGCGCGCTGATCATGACCCACTCCGACGAGCAGGGACTCGTCCTCCCGCACACGGTCGCGCCCACGCAGGTCGTCGTCGTCCCCATCTGGCAGGAGGACACGAAAGACGACGTGCTCGACTACGCCGAGGGCGTGGTCGACGACCTCGACGACGCCGGGATCCGCGTCGAGCTCGACGACCGCGACGAGCGCAACCCCGGCTTCAAGTTCAACGAACACGAACTGAACGGGATCCCGCTCCGGATCGAGATCGGCCCCCACGAGGTCGACGACGAGGAGCTCACGCTCGTCCACCGCCCCGACGGCGAGAGCGTCGAGGTCGACCGCGACGGCGTCGCCGAGACCGTCCGCGACGAGTTCGACGAGATCTACGCCAAGCTGTACGCGACCGCCGAGGAGACCCTCGACGAGGGCGTGCGCGAGGCCGACGACCGCGCGGAGATCCTCGGGACGCTCGGCCAGCACGGCGGCTACGTGAAGGCGCCGTGGTGCGGCGACGAGGCCTGCGAGGAGCCGATCAAGGAGCCGCTGGCCGCCGAGATCGTGATGGTCCCGTTCGAGGACGACGACCCCCTCGCCGACGGGGACCACGGCGAGACCTGCGCCATGTGCGACGCCGACGCCGAGCGGACCGCCTACTTCGCGAAGACGTACTGACTCGGGCGGACGAACGGACGGACGGATGGATGGACGGGCCCCCTCGGCGTGACGGGCCGAACGCTCCGCGTTTTCTGGACGGGACGACCGCGTTTTCTGACCGAAACGACCGCGGTTTCGTGACGACGGGCCGCCCCCGTCACGTCGTGCGATTAATCCGCGTTGATCCGGCTTAACGGAGTTTCGGGTATATAGGGACGGAGCGTGTACACGCAGGTAATGAACCGATGGATTGCGAGCCTCGTCGTCGTGGCCGTCACCGCGGCAGTGATCGCCGGGGCCGCCGCGGCCGCGCCGGCGGGAGTGGCGACCGCACAGACCGATTCGCCGACCGACGCGAGCGACGGCGAGAACGCGAGCGGCGCGAACGCAACAAACCTCAGCCCCGGCGAGCAGCTCTCCGGGGTCGTCGGCGTCCAAGGCGCCGAGATCGAGGGGGAGGTCGAGTCGCGCGCCTTCGAGGTCGGGCTCCGGGAGGCCGAGACGAACGAGAGCCGCGCCGGCGTCGTCGCGGAGCGCCTGAACCGGACCGAAGCGCGGCTCGCGGAGCTGGAAGCAGAGCAGCAGGAGCTCCGCGAGCGCCGCGCGGCCGGCGAGCTGAGTCAGGGCGCGTACGCCGCGCGGATGGCGACGACGACCGCGCGGATCGAGACGCTCTCCCGGGGGCTGAACCGGAGCGCGAGCGCGGCGAGCGAGCTCCCGCCCGCCGTCCGTAACGAGACGGGCGTCGACGACGAGCGGCTCGCGACGCTCCGAGAGCGCGCGAACGAGCTCAGCGGCCCCGAGGTCGCCGCCATCGCCCGCGGCGTGGCCGGCGAGGGCGTCGGGGGGCCGGTCGGTCCGGCACGTCGCGGACCGCCGGGGAATGGGACCGAGCGCGGCCCGCCGAACGACGCTGGTCCGGCCGGTGAGGGACCGCTCGGAGCTGGTTCGGGAAACGGCTCGGCCGGGCTGCCGGGAGCGGGTTCCGGGAACGGGTCGATCGGAGCCCCCGGAGCGGGATCGGGGAACGGATCGCTCGGTGGTCCCGGTAACGGGTCCGCCGGACCGCCGGACGCGGGAGGCGCGAACGGGTCCGAGACCGGCGCCGCGAACGGGTCCCAGACCGGTCCCGCGAACGGGTCCGAGACCGGCGCCGCGAACGGATCAGAGACCGGTCCCGCGAACGGGTCGAACCAGAGCGATTCGCCGGGGTCCGGTAACGCGACCGATGACGGAGCCGGTAACGCGTCGACCGGCCCACCCGCCGACTCCGGAAGCGAGTCCGGGAGCGACGGCGGCCCGAGCGGAGCCGGGCCGAGCGACGGCGGCCCCAACGGGAACGGATCGAACGGCGGCGCGGACGCCCCGTCAATCGACGGTGCGGCAGGGACGTTCCGCACAGACCTCGGCGGTCCGGTTCGCCTCGATGCGTGATCGACGTCGCGCCGTGAACGCGGATCTCGGAACGCCCCGACCCGCGGCGGCGATTCGATCTCGTTCCGGATGGGAAGGAATTTACCGGCAGTCCGTGTGACGTAATCTGTGCAGCGAGCGTCGATCCTTCTCGCCGTCGTCGCCCTCCTCGGAGCCGTCGGTCTCGCGCTCGGCGCCGGCGGCGCGGGCGCGGTCCCGTTCGAGGGCGGCTTCGCCCAGATGGACGTCGAGCCGGACGACGTGTCGATGGAGGTCGCCGTCCAGCCGGACGGCGACGCGCAGTGGACCGTCGAGTACCGGATCCGGCTCGGTACCGACGAGGAAGAGCAGGCGTTCGAACAGCTCCGCACGGACGTGGAGAACGACACGGAGGCGTACACGACCCGGTTCCGCGACCGGATGGTCTCGACCGCGGCGACCGCCGAGTCGACGACGGGCCGCAACATGACTGTGTCGAACGCGACCGTCACCGCCGAGCGGCGCGAGCTCCCGCAGGCGTACGGCGTGTTGACCTACCGGTTCGAGTGGACGAACTTCGCCGCCGTCGACGGGGACCGACTGCGCGTCGGCGACGCGGTCGACGGGCTGTTCTTAGACGACTCCTCGTCGCTCATCGTCTCGTGGCCCGAGGGGTACCGCCTCGACGAGACGACGCCGGAGCCCAGCGAGGTGCGCGACCGGTCGGTCGTCTGGAACGGGCCGGTCGACTTCTCGGCCGGCCAGCCGCGGATCTCGGTCGCGCCCGCGGGCCCGCTCTCCGGGCTCCCGACGGCCGGCATCGTCGCGCTCCTCGCCGTCCTCGTCGTCGCCGGGGGCGCCGTCGCCTATCGTCGGCGGGACGACGGGAGCGACGGGGAGGCGGGAGTCGTCGCGGGCGGTGGCGGAGATACCGTGACCGAGACGTCGGGCGACGGGACCGCCACCGACGCGGCCGCAGGTGACGAAGCGGACGCGGCGGCGACGACGGCGGCTGCTGGCGGCTCGGCGGCAGCGGGATCGACAGACGGCGACGGCGACGCGTCGGGATCGGAGGGCGGCTCGGACGAGGCGGCGCCGGTCGACAGCGACCTGTTGAGCAACGAGGAGCAGGTGCTTCGGCTGATCGAGTCGGAGGGCGGGCGGATGAAACAGAAGCAGGTGGCCGAGGAGCTGGACTGGACCGCCGCGAAGACGAGCCAGGTAGTGACCGGACTGCGCGACGAGGGCGACCTCGACGGCTTCCGACTGGGCCGCGAGAACGTCCTCTCGCTTCCCGACTACGACCCCGAGGCGGAGTCGGGGAGAGACGACGACGACGGCGACGGGAGCGGCGTCGACAATGGTGACGAGGAGCGCGACGGGATAAACGGGGGCGAGGAGAGCGGCGGAACAGACGAGAGCGACGAGGGCGGCGCTACCGGCGGCGACTGACCGGTCCGACGACGGTCCGCACAGCGTTCCGCCCGCTCGGGGTCACAGGTCCCGTGAGCGGCCGATGTGAAGCAGCTCACCCCCGCACTCACACTCTCCGGCGGATCCCGTCCGCCGGCCGCATTCGAAACACTCGTACACTTCTTCGCTGTCACACTCGTATTTTGGTCGCATATACCTCGATACGCGCCCATGATAGATAATCACACGCCTAATATTATTTGGATAATATAAATCGATTGGCGCGAGACGGTGACCGAACGATCGGAATCCCGAGATCGGCAGGTATCGGACCGAGCGAGCTTCGGTGAGCTCCTACGCGTCCGCCGTGAGTTCTTCTAACACCAGTTCGAAGTTTCGCGTGTTAGCCTTCCAGACGACGTCGAAGAGGTCGCCGACGAGGGGGACCGTTCCCACGACCACGTCCACGGAGATGTTCGCGATCATTTTGAGCAGCGTCGTGTAGGAGACGCCCAGACGGGCCGCCTCGACCACGACATACAGCGAAATTCCGCCGGTGAGTACGTCTCCCGCCCCCGGGAGGATACCGAGCAGCGGATCGATGCCGATGCGATACCCGATCCCCGGCACGCGGACGCCCTCGTCGAGCACGTACGCGACGAACTGTACGCGCTTGATCGCCGCTCGGTCGACGGAGTCCGGGAGGCGATCTATCCGGTCGTTGAACTCGGCCTGGAACTCGTCGTCCGCTTCTCTCGTCATAGATCACGTACGGTTTCGCGCTGAATAACCCTGCTGCCGGGAATTCACCCCTACGAGCCACAGCAACGCAGTATACGCGGCTTATCGAGGCCCTCCCGCAGCTCTTCGACTCCACGTTGTTCCGTCAGAAGAGCCGGAGGGGGGATTGTGAACCACGGTCGTTCCGCTTCGCTTCACTCCCTGATTCAAATCCTGGTTTGGCTTCCGCTGCACACGTTGTTCGCAGCAGGAAGCCGGAGGGGGGATTTGAACCCCCGACCTATTCCTTACGAAGGAATCGCTCTGCCAGCTGAGCTACTCCGGCACGCATGCTTCAATTCCCGGACGGAAAAATAAGGGTTCCGAAACGGGGACGGAGCGGCGATCCGACACGCCGAGCCGCGTGCTGGAAGCGGCGAGTTATTCCGATAATAACCGGACGTACGTACCGAATACTCTCGACTACTATTCTGATACACACAAGAAATCGCAACACAATACAAGTGTATAAGGAAAAAGACTAAATACGTGTTCGGACTTCAATCTGAATGTGATGACACCGCCCGCGTGCCGAGACGGCGGGGATCGAATCCCCCGGCGGTGCGTGCCCGGTCGAAGCCCGTACCGGGCGGCGATAGCCTCGCCGGTCGTCACCCCCACGGCGACCCGGCGCGGCCGTCATCCCCAGCAGCGTTCCGTCGCGGCTACCGTGTAAAACGCGTCTCCGACGCGCCAAGCGCAGAATCGCCTCTGGTCCGAGACCGCCGCCGCGACCGCTTGTCATGTGACGGGCCCCGGCCGCGCCGCCCCACCCCCCTCGGGGCGGCGCGGCCTTTTCGCTGTCTCGAGTCTCCTCGCGAGCGGCCGGACCGCTCGGCGCGCTCGGACGGCGTCGGACGAGTCGCGTTACGAGAACAGTCGCCGCGCCCGGCGGACCGCGGCGGAGAGGTCGCCGTACCCGGCGCCGACCACTCCGCCGAGCCGCAGTTCCGCGGGCGCGAGGCCGAGCCGGTGCGAGAGGGGACCCGGTCGCGCGTCGGCGCCCGCGACCGCGACCGTTCGCCCGCGGACCCTGACCTCGGCGGTGAGGCCCGCGCGCGGCAGCTCAGCGAGGGCGCGGTTCGAGACGGACTCGTCCGGAAGCCGCCGGGCGATGCGGAGGGCGTCGCGGAGGCTCTCGACCTCGACGAAGATCCGGCGGTCGGTCGCGTGGACCGCGGCGTCGACGCCGTCCACCGAGAGCGTCAGGTCGTCGGTCTCGACCGAGAGCCGCGGGCTCGACTCACTCGGACTCACTCGTCGTGACCCGCACTCCGCCGTCGACGCGCCACTCGGCGTGCTCGGCGTCGTCGCCCGTCCCGCTCGGCACCTCGACGGTCAGATCGTCGAACTGGTAGTGAATCTCAGCGTTCCGGCCGGTCAGTCGGTCGTACAGTCCGATCGCCAGGTCCGGCCAGGTGGTCGTCTCGTCGATGCGCTCCTCGGGGTCTGCGTCGTCGCTCATACAAGAGCATGTTAGTGAGTAACACTCATAAACGGACGCCCTGACGTGTCGTGCCGGTGTTCCGAGGCGGCGCGTCTCGACCGGATCAGCCCTCGACGCGCGTCAGGCGGGCGTCGAGACAGACGTTGTACTCGTGGGGGGCGTACGACCGGACGACGCGCTCGGTCTGGACCTCGACCGCGTAGGTGTCGCCCGCGGCTGCCTCGATGGCCCGGCGGCCCGGACCGAACGGGTCGTCCTCGTGTTGGATGTCGTAGTAGTGAATCACGCAGTCGTCGCCCGCGAGCGCGACCGCCGTGTCCAGAAATTCGTCCGCGGAGTGCGGGAGGTTCATCACGAGGCGGTCGGCCGTGCCGGCGTACTCGTCGGCGATCTCGCGCACGTCGCCCGCGATCGCGGTCACCCGCTCTGCGACCCCGTTTCGCTCGGCGTTCTCGCGGAGGTACTCGACCGCGCGCTCGTTGAGGTCGCACGCGACCACGTCGGCGCCCCGGGACGCCATGGGCACCGCGTACGGCCCCACGCCGGCGAACATGTCGACCGCCGCCTCCCCAGGGTCGACCTGCTCGACCACCCGGTGGCGCTCGGTCGCGAGCCGCGGCGAGAAGTACACCTCGGCGACGTCGAGCGCGAACTCGTGGCCGTACTCGCGGTGGACCGTCTCCGTGCCGTTCCCGGCCAGCACGTCCCAGCGGCGGACCCGCAGTTCGCCCTCGATCGGCGACGCGCGGTTGAGGACGGCCTCGCAGGGGAGGTCGGCGGCCATCACGGCGTCGGCGATCTCGCGGGCGCGCTCGTCGTCGTCCTCGTCGACGATGACGATGTCGCCCAGCCGCTCCAGGGAGGGCTCGTAGCCGAGGAGCTCCGCGGGCGTCGTCGGACGGTCTCGCGCCGCCGCGTCGCGCTCGACGATCCGGTCCGCGAGGTCGGCGGGCACCCGGTCGCGGTCGATGACGGGGATATAGATCGTGTCGTCCTCGACCGCGATCTGGTGGTCGCCGTCGAGGGCGTCGGCGTCGGCGAGGCGGCTCCGGACGCTCTCGCCGCGCTCGCGGTCGACGGCGACGCAGGGAACGCTCATCGTCGGAGGGACGCGGGCGACCGAATAAACGGTGACGCTTCGCGGGCGGCCGGGGCGGCCGGGGCGGCGAGGGCTCACTCCCCGTCCGCTGTCGCGGCCGCGACCGCGTCGAGCAGTTCCGCGCCGCTCACGTCGGGGGAGACCGGAACGACCCGGTCCGCGGCCGCGGCCACCTCGGCGTTCGGGCCGTCCGTGGTTGGGCCGTCCGGTCCGTCCGCGGTCGGGCCGTCCGCCCCGTCTCCCGAGCGCTCCGCGCCGACCGCGAGCGTCGCGTCCGCGTCGGCCGCGAGCTCGCGGGCCGCAGCGAGCGTCGCCGCGGAGGGTGCCTCGAACGGCGGCGCCGTCACGGCGGTCGCGTCCGCGTCCGCGGCGGCGCCGGCGACCGCGTCGCCTTCGGGGACCACGCCGACCGAGGGCTCGTGGCCCGCGGCGGCCAGTCGGGCGACGATGCGCGCGGTCGGCCGCCCTGTCCCGATCACGTGGACGCGCCGACTCTCGACAGCGCTGTGCGGGAACGCCGTCACCGCGGGCGTCCCGGTGGCCGGATCGCGGCCGACGAACGCCTCCGCGTCGAACGCGGCGCCGACGGTCGAGGCGGATAGCACCGACTCCGGCGGGCCGGCGGCCTGAACCCCGCCGTTCGCGAGGACGACGACCTCGTCGCAGTAGCGGGCCGCGGCGTCGAGGTCGTGGATCGCGGCGATCGCGCCCCGGTCGCCGTCGTCGACGAACGCGCGGACCAGTTCGAGCGTCTCGACCGCGTGGTTCACGTCGAGGCTCGCGGTCGGCTCGTCTAAGAGGAGGAGCGGGGCCGCCTGCGCTAAGGCCCGCGCGAGCAGCACGCGCTGGCGCTCGCCGCCAGAGACCTCGGTGATCGACCGGTCCGCGAAGCGCTCGACGTCGGCCGCGGCCATCGCGGCGTCGACTGCGGCGTCATCTTCGACGCCGTGCGCGTCGAAGCGGCCGAGGTGCGGCGTCCGCCCCATCTCGACGACGTGGCGCACGCGGAAGTCGAACGCGAGGTTCGTCGCCTGCGGGACGCTCGCGACGCGCCGCCCCACCTGCTTGGCCGACAGCGACGCGGCCGGTTCGCCGCCGATCGCGACGGTCCCCGCGTCCGGTTCGACCGCGCCGGTCACGGCGCGCAGCACGCTTGTCTTGCCGGCGCCGTTGGGTCCGACGAGGCCGACGAGCGAGCCAGGCTCGACCCGGAGGTCGACGCCCGAGACGACGTCGAGGTCGCCGAACGAGACGGCCACGTCCGCGGCGGACAGCAGCGGCGCGTCGCCGAACGACAGCGCCGTGTCGGGCAGCGACGGGAGGCCGTCCGCGGACGGGGAGGCGGTGCCGTCGTCGGAGCGATCCGCGCTCACAGCTCCGTCACCTCCCGGGTCACGAGCAGGTAGACGAAGAAGGGCGCGCCGACCGCGGCGGTGATGATGCCGACCGGGTACTCCGCGGCGGCCGAGCGCGCGACCGTGTCGGCCGCGACGAGGAAGGTGCCGCCGGCGAGCGCCGCGGACGGGAGCAGCACCCGGTGGTCCGGGCCGACGACGAGTCGGAGCATGTGCGGGACGATGAGGCCGACGAAGCCGATCACGCCGGCGAACGCGACGCCGGCGGCCGTGACGAGCGCCGAGGCCGCGAGCAGCACGCGCTTCGTTCGCTCCACCGCGATGCCGAGCCCGCGGGCCTCCTCCTCGCCGAGCAGGAGGACGTTGAGGTCGCGGGCGTACGCGAGCAGCACGGCGAAGAGCGGCGGCACGACGACCGCTGTGACCGCGACCTCGCTCCACGCCGCGCCCGAGAGGTGGCCCATCAGCCAGGCGACGATCTGTCGGAGCGACTCGCCGGCCTGTAACTGGAGGTACGAGACGACCGCGCCGAGGAACGTCTGGACGGCGACGCCGGCCAGGAGGAGGGTGGCGACGGGCGTCCGCCCACCCTGGGTCGCGATCGCGTACACGCCGAAGGCGGCGACGAGCGCGCCGACGAACGCGAAGAGGCTGGTGCCCGCGCCGCGCGAGAGCGCGAGCTCGACGGGGCCGACGAGCGGGAGCGCGACGGTCGTCGAGAGCGCGACGGGGAAGACGATGAACGCGACGGCGCCGACCGCTGCCCCGGAGGAAACGCCGATGATCGACGGGTCCGCCATCGGGTTGCGGAAGAAGCCCTGCATCACCGTGCCGGCAGCCGCGAGCGCGAAGCCGACGAGCGCGGCAAGCAGGATCCGCGGGAGCCGCACGCCCACGACGATCTGCTGGTGGACGGAGTCGACGGGGAACGCGAACGGCGACGCGAACGCGAGGTCGACGCTCGGGATCGTGAGGGGGCCCACGCCGGGTATCGGCAGCGGCCCGACGCCGCCCGCGCTCGTCTCGATCCCCGCCGGCACCGCGACCGCGTTCAACACCGACTTCAGCACGGTTTCAGGCGGGATTCGAACCGGACCGATCGCGGCGCTGACGACGACGACGACGGCTAAAAGCGCCGCTACCGCCGCCGACCAGACCGCCGACCGGACCCACGGTCGCATACGTTCTCCAACACAACTTGTAGTAGGTAAATACTTATTGGACGAAGCCGGTCGTCGATCCGATGCGACACAGCTTCGCGATCGCGATGGCCGTGCTGGTGACGACCGCCCTGATCGGCGGCGTCGCCGGGACCGCCGCGGGCGCACAGCCGACGATATCGACGGACGGACCGACCGCGGGTGCGCAGCCAACTGCGGGCGCGCAACCGGCGGTCGGAGCCGCGGACGCGTCGGGGACCGCTCCCGCACAGACGGACGGCGCCTGCGGCTTCCCGTTCAACGCGACGGACGCCACCGGCGAGACGGTGACGCTGGAGGAGCGCCCCGAGCGGATAACGACGATCAACCCGTCGGCCGCGCAGACGCTGTGGGAGCTGGGCGCGCAGGACCGCGTCGTCGGCGTGAGCCAGTTCGCGTTCTACCTCGACGGCGCCGAGGAGCGCGCGAACGTCTCCGCCGAGTTCGGCGCGAGCGTCGAGCGCGTCGTCGACACCGACCCCGACCTCGTGTTAGCGCCGAACGCCTCGGCCGCGGACGTCGAGCCGCTCCGCGAGCAGGGGCTGACGGTGTACCACTTCGAGGCGGCGACCTCCATCAAGGACATCGCGGAGAAGACGGAGACGATCGGCCGGCTCGTCGGCGCGTGTGACGCCGCCGCGGAGACCAACGAGGAGATGAACGACGCGGTCGCGGCCGCGGAGGAGCGGACCGCCGACGTCGACCGTCCGGCGGCGCTGTACCCGCTCGGCGGCGGCTACGTCGCGGCGAACAACACGTTCATCGACGCGATCATGAACGCCGGCGGCACCGACAACGTCGCCTCGGAGTACGAGGCGTACCCGCAGCTCTCCGACGAGGTCATCCTCGAATCGAACCCCGAACTACTCTTAGTCACCGACGCCGAGGCCTCCATCCTCGACTCGGAGCCGTACGCCAGCACGACCGCGGGCACCGAGGACAGCTACGTCGTGATGAACGAGAACTACCTCAACCAGCCGGCGCCGCGCAGCGTGATCGAGTCGACGACGACGCTGTCGAACGCGGTGGTCGAGCTTCAGGCCGACGGGACCGAGTCGACCGACGGTTCGACGGACAGCAACTCGACGGACGGTTCGGCTGACGGCGACTCCTCTGACGGCGATTCGTCGGGGGACGGCGATTCCTCGGGTGACGGCTCGTCGACCGACGGCGAGGACGCGAACGAGACCGACGGCGACGAGAGCGACGAGAACACGGGCGCGGAGTCGCCCGGATTCGGCGTCGTCGCGGCCGCCCTCGCGCTGCTCGCGACCGGGCTGCTCGCGCGGCGGGACTGACGCGAAGCGGTTTCGGACCGGCGCTTCTTCTTAAATTCCCTGACCCATCAGGTGACTGCGAAGGATGTCCGGGGTCTTCAGCCCGGCGTCGCTGTTGAGCAGGACGACGGTCTCGTCGCCGTCGAAGAAGTCCTCCTCCGCGAGGGCCCACGCGCCGGCGGGGGCGGCGCCGCCCGCCGCGCCCATCTCGACGACCTCGTTCTGCGCCACGGCGACCGCGCTCGCGAGGATGTCGTCGTCGTCGACGCCGACCGCTGTCCCGCCGCTCTCGGTGACCGCCTCGATCGCCGCGGCGCCGCCGGCGGGGTCCGGGATCTCGAGTTCGCCGCAGATGGTGTCGGGCGTTCCCCACGGTTCGGGCTCGTCGAGGCCGCGCTCGACCGCGGCCGCGATCGGGGCGCAGCCCGACGCCTGCGCGGCGACGACCTTCGGAGTTCCGTCGATCGCGCCGACGCGGTCGAGCTCTGAGAACCCCTTATAAACGCCGGCGACGACCTCGCCGGAGCCGGTCGGGACGACGACGACGTCCGGGGCGTCGCCGAGGTCGGCGACGAGCTCGAACGCGACCGTCTTCGCGCCCTCGTGGCGGTACGGCGTGGCGAACTCGCCGAGGTCGGTGTAGTCGGTCTCCAGCTGCTCGTCCACCGCCGCGGCCGCGTCCGGGAAGCGCCCGCCGACCACGCGCATCTCGCCGCCGTGGACGTTCGTCATCGACTTGTTCGAGAAGGCGCACCGCGAGGGGACGAACGCGTACGAGCGCAGGTCCGCGCGGCCCGCGTACGCCGCCATCGACTGGCCGGCGTTGCCCGGGCTCGCGCAGACGAGCGGCTCCACGTCCGCGCCATCGGCCGCGCGCTTCGAAACTTCGGTCACGGCGAGCGAGAGGCCGCGGTCGAGGACGGTCCCCGTGGGGTTCCGCCCCTCGTCTTTGACGTACACCGCGTCGACGTCGAGTTCGTCGGCGAGTCTGTCGGTCGCGACCAGCGGCGTACCCCCCTCGCCCGCGGTGAGCGCGTCCGCGGCCGGGAAGGGCAGCAGGGCATCGAACCGCCAGTGCCCCCTCGCAGTCGCGGGCGCAGCCCGAGCGTCACCGCTCCCGCCGCGAGCCGCGGGGTCGAAGAGGTCGTCCGGGTCGACCGCGTCGTAGTCGTAGACGGGGTCGAGGCCGCGCGCCCGCTCCTCGTCGTCGATCGACGCCGCGTCGGCGGTTTCGTGAACGCGTCCCGACGCCCGACTTTTTAACCCGCGAAACGCCGGCGTGGTCTCGAAATCATCCATATCGAACGTTGCGGCGGCGGCGACTAATCGCTTCTCACTCGGAGGTGGACCGCGATCCAAACCAGACTCCAGACGTTGCGGTGGCGCGTGCCGACGAGCGCCCGGCAGGGCGCGAGTCGCACGCGCGAGGGAGTCGGCCGACCGGAGGGAGGCCGACGAGGCTGGGGAGGTGTGAGGTGCGGGGCTGTGCGTTGCGGGGCGGGACTCAAAGGGGCAGCCGGGAGGCGGGCGCAGGCGACGAAAGGACCACAGGGAGCGAGCAGGGCGAGCGACCGAGGACCGCAGCGAGCGTGCGCCCGCCTCCCGGCTGGGGCTTTGGGAGTGGTCACCGCGGAGTCGTCGACCATTTATAAATGAGCGGCCGAGACTTTGGAATCGCTCACCGTCGCTCCGGTGTCGATCGCTTATAACCCTATACCCCGACAGTCAACGTATGAACGGAGACGCCACGGTCGTCGGCGGCGGACTGGCGGGGCTGGTCGCGGCAACGCGGCTGGCCGAGGCGGGCGCGGACGTGACGCTGTACGAACGACGGCCCGAAGTCGGGGGGCGCGTGCGGACGGAGACGGTCGACGGCTTCACCCTCGACCGCGGTTTCCAGGTCCTCTTCTCCAGCTACCCCGCAGTCGCACGCGAACTGGGCGCCGACGGGCTCGACGACCTCGACCTCCGAACGTTCGCACCCGGGGCGACGATCTGCCGGCCGGGCTCGCGCTCGACCCTCGGCGACCCCCTTCGCGACCCGCGCGCCGCGCTCCCCTCGATGTTGAACGACGAGGTCTCCCTCTCCGACAAGCTCCGGACGCTGGCGCTCCGGTACGACCTCGAAAATCGCGATGAGGACGACTTCTTCACCGGCCCGGACGCGTCGATCCGCGAGTACCTCCGCGACTGGGGGTTCGCGGACGACTACGTGACGAACTTCGTCGAGCCGTTCTACGGCGGGATCACCCTCGACCGGACCCTCTCCACCTCGAAGCACGTCTTCGAGTACACGTTCCGCGCGATGGGCCGCGGCTCCATCGGCGTCCCCGCCGACGGGATGGCCGCGCTCCCCGCCGCGCTCGCCGACCGCGCCCGCGAGGCCGGCGTCGAGATACGGACCGGCGAGGACGTGGAGTCGGTCCGGATCGCCGGACAGGGCCGGATCCCCTTCCGTACCGGCAACGCCGACGCCGACGGCGCCACCGTCGAACTCTCGGACGGTTCGACCCGCGAGACGGACGCGGTCGTTGTCGCGACCTCGCCGCCCGAGGCACGGCGGCTCACCGACGTTGAGTCGGTGCCCACGGAGGGCGTCCCGAACACCACCGGCTGGTACGCGCTCCCCGCGGGTGAGTCGTTCGAGACCGGCAAGCGCATTCTGCTCAACGCCGCGAACGAGTCCCCGAACGCCGTGGTCCCGATGTCGGAGGTCGCGCCCGAGTACGCGCCCGACGACCGCGCGCTGCTCGCGGCGACGTTCCTCGGCGAGGACGCGCTCGACCGCGACGCCGAGGACCTCCGCGAGGACGTCCGCGACGCGCTCGCGGCGTGGTTCCCCGAGCGCGACTTCGATGGACTGGAGACCCTCGACGTCCACCGGATCCGCTTCGCGCAGTTCGCGCAACCGCCGGGCGTTCACGCCGACCTCCCCGACCCAGACGACCCGGAGGGGCCGGTCGTCCTCGCCGGCGACTACACGGAGTGGTCGTCGATTCAGGGAGCGCTGGAGAGCGGGCGGAAGGCGGCCGACGCGGCGGCGGAGCACCTGTAACCGAACGGGCCGCACCGCGCCGGTCACGTCTCACGGCAGCGCGCCGGACCGCCGTCCCCGGACGAGCCCGTACCCGACGAGCGCGGCGAGGACGGCCACTCCTACCGTTATCTCCCTCGCGTACCGGAACCCGATTCCGAACAGGAGGAGTGCGTTCGTCGTCAGCAGGAGGAGGATCGCGTCGAGGCGGGTCCGGAGGGCGGCGTCGTTCATGCGGGCACACCTATGGCCGGACCCATAGGCGTGCTGGTCCTCGGACCGCGGGCGGCACCGCCTCGCGATCGACCGCTACTCCTCGCGCAGAAACGCGTCCTCGCCGTGCTCCTCGACGGCCGCAAGTAGTTCGTCGCGCTGGCGACGGATCTCGGGTGGGAGTTCGGCGTACGCGTGGTCGAACATGTCGCTCGGCTCGGCCTCGATCGACTCCGCGACGTCGATCGCGTCGGCGACGACGTCGTCGGCCTCCTCGTGAACCGCCGCGACGCCCTCGTCGTCGATCCGGCCGGTCTCGCGGAGAAACGCCTCCATCCGGTCGAGCGGGTCGAGCGCGCGCCACGGGTCCACGTCGTCGGGGTCGCGGTAGGCGGTCGGGTCGTCGGCGGTTGTGTGCGCGCCGAACCGGTACTCGACGAACTCGATGAGGACGGGGCGGGGGTCGTCCCCATCGGAACCGTCGCCGTCAGACTCCTCCGCACCCCGCGCGCGCTCAGCCGCCTCCCGCGTGACCGCGTAGCTCGCGAGCGGGTCCATGCCGTCGACGCGGACGCCCTCGAAGCCGTAGGCGGCCGCCTTCTGGGCGAAGGTGTCGCTCGCGGTCTGGCGCGACTCCGGGATCGAGATGGCCCAGCCGTTGTTGTGACAGCAGAACAACGTCGGCGTGTCGAACACCCCGGCGAAGTTCATCGCCTCGTGGAAGTCGCCCTCGCTGGTCGCGCCGCCGCCGAAGTGCGCGGCGACGACGCGGTCTTCCTCCTGATAGTCGAACGCCCACGCGGCCCCCACCGCGTGCGGGAGGTGCGCCGCGATCCCGATGTTGAGGGGAAAGACGTTGCCGTCGGCGATCGCCTCGGTCCCGGACTCGTGGCCCATCCAGTAGGGGAGGTACTCGCCGAGCAGGTCGCGGACGACGACCGCCCCGTGCTCGCGGTACTGGTAGCTGATCAGGTCGTCGTCCGCGAGCGCGTGCGTCGACCCGACCGCCGATCCCTCCTGGCCCGCGCAGGGCGCGTACGTGCCGATCCGCCCCTGTCGCTGGAGGCTCACCGCGCGCTCGTCGAACCGGCGCGTGACCACCAGGTCGCGGTAGATCGCGCGGAACTGCTCGTCCGAGAGATCTGGGACCGTCGCGTCCGGCAGGGGACTGCCGTCCGGCCCGAGCACGCGGTAGAGGTCCTCGTCGGCGAGGGGGTCGGTCGCGTCTTCGGGGTCGGATGCGCCGGCGCCGGCGCCGTTCTCGTCCATGGAGGATCGGTGTGGCCCGCGGTCACAAGGAGTTAGCGGTCGCGTCGGCGGCGGACCGCGCTCGGCTTCGGCGCCGGAGGTAGGTGATCGGGACCCCGATCAGCGTCCCGGCGGCCGTCACGGCCCCGAGTACGAAGCCGACGAGGAGGCGCGTGGGGCCGGCGGCGAGCATCTCGACGCTCCAGACGAGTGTGAACCACGCGGTCCAGACGAGACCCGTTCCGAGCGCCGTGACCGCCCCGTACGCGACGCCCGCTCGGTACGTGTACGCTCCGCGACGCTCGACGAGCAGCCACCAGACTGCGCCGCCGACGAGGAGCGCCGGCGCCGCGAGGAGGGGCACCGGGAACGACTCGGGGAGTCCGATCACCTGAGCGAAGACGCTTAGGACGGTCGACAGCAGGCCGGCCGTGACCGCGCCGCAGCCGACGGCGTAGAAGCCAGCGTAAAGCGACCAGCGCCGCGAAGGAGCGGGCCCGGACGCGGATGAGACGGAGGTGTCCATGTTCGGAGGTCGTGAACGTGCGGTAAATTCTTTCTCGTGGGTGAAGCGCTGATTTGATCCTCGCTCGCGACGCGTCCGCTTCGCCGGGGTCGTCCCGGTCTGCGTGAGCGTCGAGAGCGCTCGGGCGGCCCGGGAGAGCCCGTTCCGCTCACTCGACCGCGACCGCCAGCTCGAACGGGTACGATCCGTGTTCGCCCGGGGTCTGCTCCGGGACGCCCCAGGAGACGTGGAACAGGCCGCGGCTCGCGTACGTCCCCGCGGGCAGGTCCGACGGGACCGCGTACGTCGCGGCCATCTCGTCGCCGGCGTCGAGCGACTCCAGCGCCTCGCCGTCGGGGCGGCTCGGCTGCGGCCCCTCGACGCCCTCGGTCTCGACGATCTCCAGCGAGCGCCGCTCGCCCTCGTGGAAGGTCCAGAGGGCGCTCGGCAGCGCGCCCCGGCTCGAGAACGTGTACGGCCCCTCGACGTCGCCGTCGGCGTTCCCGGGTTCGGGCGCCACGGTGAGCGTGAACTCGCGGGACGCGTCCTCGCTCGCCGCGACCGAGACCGACACCGGGAGGCGGTCGTACCGGGACTCGCCGACGAGAATGCTGTACACGGTCCCGTCGATCCGGTAGTAAACCGGCTCGTCGCGCCCGGCGGCGAACGCCTCGTAGGCGTCCGGCACGTCGTCGGCGTAGAGCTGGGTGCGGTCGTCGCCCGGCAGCGCGGGCGCCCGGTGTTCCGACGCCAGCGCGCGCTCGAAGAAGGTGACCAGTTCCGCGTCGAGTGCCGACTCGTCGATCACCGAGCGGTCCCACATGTCGCCGTCGGTCAGCTCCTGTGCCGTAATCGCGTACGGCGGGTCCTCGTGCTCGACGGTCACTTCGATTCGAGAGACGCCCAGCACGTCCTCCAGGTAGTCGTACTCCTCGAGGAACGCGGCGACCGACTCCGGTCGCACGCACCGTCGGTACTCTCCGCGGGCCACGTTCGTCCCGTACGCCGTCAGCGCGTGTACGAACGTCTCGACCGCCTCGGACCGGAGGTCGTCGCCCTGTCCCGCCTCGCGGAGGACGCGGTCCTCGTCGTACTCGTCGGCCTCCTCGTCCGCGAGCTCCGCGGTGAACGTCGGGAGCGTCGGGTCGAACGCGTAGCGCGTCCCGTCGATCTCGACGTACGGCTTCAGCTTTCCTTTGTCCCACACGCGGAACTCGTCGACCGCGGCCAGCAGCGCGTCGCTCGGGTCGTCGGTCTCGAACCCGCCGTCGAGCGCGGCGGCGAGCGGGTCGCGCAGCGCGTCCGGGACCTCCGACTCGGGGACGACGTGCTCCGGGTCGATCCCGCGGCTCGGCGACGGTTCGTAGGCGGTGACGACGTGGGGGACCGTCCGGAGTTCGACGTCGAGCGACGGGGTCGTCCCGCCGTCGTTCGACCTTTCGCCGTCGCCGTCTTCCGACCCGTCGTCGGTTCCGTTCGTCGCCGGGTCCGTGTCGGTCTCACCGACGCACCCGGAGAGCGCGACGACGGATCCGCCGGCGACGGACCCGCCGACCGCCGTGAGGAGGGCTCTGCGGTCCATACCGCGGAAATTTGAAACGAATGATAAAAATCTTCTGCGGGCCGCGGCGCGGGCCGTCCGCCGGAGCCCGTTTAGGGCGTGATGACCGCGCGCCCGTCGATCTCGCCGTGTTCGAGCTTCTCGGCGACCGTGTTCACGTCGTCGAGTTCGTACCGGCTGGTGTGGAGGTCGACGTCGCCCTGCTCGACGAGCGCGACAAGCTCCTGTAGCTCGGCGTACCGGCCGACGATGTTACCCACGAAAGAGAACTCGCCGTTGACCAGCGACTGCGACGGCTCGTGGACGTGGCCGCCGTAGCCGATGATGTGGTGGTCGCCGCCGCCGGCGGTGATGTCCGGCGCGTAGCTCGTCGTCACGTCCGCGCCGACGAAGTCGAGCACCTGCGCCGCGCCCGTCCCGTCCGTAATCGCCTCGATCTCGGCGGGGACGTCCGCCTCGCTCGGATTGACCAGGTGGTCGGCGCCGTAGCCGTCGGCCAGGTTCAGCGCCGACTCCTTGAGGTCGACGGCGGTGATCTGGGCCGCGCTCATCGCGTTCAGGCACTGGAGCCCGATGTGGCCGAGCCCGCCGACGCCGATGACGACGGCGTGGTCGCCGGGGTTCAGCTCGCCGACCGCCTTCTTTGCCGCGTGGTACGCGGTGATGCCGGCGTCCGCGTGCGGCGCGATGTCGATCGGTTCGACCCCGCTCGGCAGCGGGATGACCGCCCGCTCGCTGGTGTGGAGGTACTCGGCGAAGCCGCCGTCGTGGGTGAGCCCGTTGAACGCGCTGTTCTCGCAGTGCATCGTCTCGCCGAGCCGGCAGGGACGACAGGTCCCGCAGGTCTGAACCGGGTGGCAGATCACCGGATCGCCGGCCGAGACGATCTCGACGTCCTCGCCCGTCTCGACGACCGTCCCCGCGTTCTCGTGGCCCAGCGTCAGCGGGAGCTCTTGGGGGACGTACTCCGTCCACATCCCCTCGATGATGTGGTTGTCCGTCTGGCACCATCCCGCGCCCTCGACCTCGACGATCACGTCGTCCGAACCGCTCACCGCCGGGCGGTCTACCTCGTCGATCGTGAGCCCCTCTGTCATGTCGTCGGTGTACTCGTGAAGTCTGGCTGCTTCCATGTGTTATACTGTCTCGCATACATCCACATAAACATTCGTTACGAATGTGCGCGTCCGGGCAACCAGTGTACGCATCAGGACCTCTCGGCTTACCATTGGTAATAATATTGAACGATCCTTATAGTTATGTGTGACCAACTCCCACACCAACTTGTATGTACGAGATGGACGGCGAGGAGATCTTCGTCATTGACGGCCACGTTCACATGTGGGACGCGCGGGAGGAGAACATCATCCACGAGGGGGGCGAGCAGTTCATCCAGTGCTTCTACGACTACCACACGGGATTCACCCCGGAGGAGAAGCAGTGGGACATCGACACCTACCGGCACTATGGCGCCGACAAGATGACCGAGGACCTGTTCGGGAACGCGGCCGCCGATATGGCGATCTTCCAGCCGACGTACCTCGACGACTTCTACGACGAGGGGTTCAACACGACCGAACAGAACGCCGAGCTCGCCGAGGAGTATCCGGAGCGCTTCGTGCTCAACGGGAGTTTCGACCCGCGCGACGGCGAGGAGGGGTTACGCTACCTCGAACACCTGAAAGAGGAGTACGACATCCCCGGCGTGAAGCTGTACACCGCCGAGTGGCGCGGCGACTCGAAGGGGTGGCGGCTCGACAGCGACGAGGCCTTCGAGTTCTTAGAGAAGTGCGCCGACCTCGGAATTGAGAACATCAACGCCCACAAGGGGCCGACGATCCGCCCGCTCAACCGCGACGCGTTCGACGTGAAGGACATCGACGACGCCGCATCGTCGTTCCCTGAGCTCAACTTCATCGTCAACCACGTCGGGCTCCCTCGGCTCGATGACTTCTGTTGGATCGCGGCCCAAGAGCCGAACGTGTACGGCGGGCTCGCGGTCGCCTCCGCGATGACGACGAACCGCCCGCGGAAGTTCGGTGAGATCATGGGCGAGCTGCTCTACTGGCTCGGCGAGGACCGGGTCCTGTTCGGCTCCGACTACGCGCTGTGGAACCCCGACTGGCTCGTCGATCAGGTAATGAACGCGGAGCTCACCGACGAGCAGAAAGACGAGTACGGCGTCGAGCTCGACGTCGAGACGATGAAGAAGGTCATGGGCGAGAACGTCGCGGAGCTGTACGACATCGACATCGAGGAGAAGAAGCGCCAGTTCCGCGACGACGACATCACCGAGCGATTCGACCTCGGCGCCCACTACGGCGGCGACGCAGGGGCCGCCGCGGACTGATGTCGGGGAGCAGCGCGGACCCGACGAGCGACCCCGGTGACGACCCCGCGGGCGACCGGACGAGCGAACCCGCCGACCCGGCGGGCGACCCGAAGCGGATCTCGGCGGTCAGGGACCGACTCGACCGCGTCGAGGATCCGGAGCTCGCCCGCTCGATCGTCGAACTCGACTACATCGACGCGATCGAGATCGACGGCGGACGCGTCGAGGTCAGGTTCACGCTCCCGACCGCGTGGTGTTCGCCCGCCTTCGCGTGGATGATGGCGACCGACGCCCGCGACGAGATCGAGAGGCTCGACTGGGTGGACAAAGCGCGGATCGAGCTGTGCGACCATATGCACGGCGACGAGATCACGACCGGCGTCAACGCCCGCGACACCTTCGGGGAGACGTTCCCGGACGCGGACGGCGGCGTGGCGGAGGTGCGCGCGGCCATCGCCGACAAAGCCCGCGTCTCGACGCAGCGCGAGGCGGTCAACGCATTGCTCGACGCCGGTATCGACCCCGGACAGGTCGTCGCGCTCGACCGCTCAGACGTCGAGGTCACAGGCGACGAGGCCCACGTCGACCTCGGCGGGCTCTCGGTCGTCGTCGACGCCGAACCGGTCGCCGACTACCTCGACCGCGTGGAGACGAGCGGCCACGTGACGGGGCCCGACGACACGCTGTTCCTGACGCCGGAGGGCGACCCGATCCCGGCCGAGCGGCTCGACGTGGTCCAGAAGCGCTCCCGGCTCGCGAGCGTGAACATGGGCGGACAAGGCGCCGTCTGCGACGCGCTTCACCGCGCGCGCCACGGGCCCGACGGCCCGGACGGCTCCGGGGCGTCGTACGTCGACCAGTCGGGCGACGGTCCCTCGGCGTACGACGGCGACGTCGAGGAGTTCACCTCGACGTGGACGCTCAGCAGCGACGACTGATTCGCGGTCGGCCCGCTCGTCGCCCGCTGTCGCGTCCCGATCCTTCCGTTTCGTTCCTCGTCACCCGTCGAACCCTCCTCTCCGTCCCGTTCTCCCTTCTCAGCGGATCGGTCCGAGTCCCCCGAGCCCGCCGCCACTGGACTCGCCGTCCTCCTCGGGTTCGCCGTGGCCCTCCTTCGCTAAGCCGTGCCGACCGCTCGCCGCCCACTCGTCGCGGTCCCAGCCGCACTCGGGGCACTCGCCGTCGCCCCAGTCGAACGGCTCGCCGCAGCCGAGGCAGGCGTTCTCCGTGTTCATAGCTCACAGTACGCAGGGAAGAACAAAAGCGTTCACAACAGCTCGCGGAACTCGCCGAGCGGCGGGAAGCGGAGCGGCTCCCCGCCCTCACTGCCGCCGTCGGCGCCGTCGGGGGGCACGTCGACCACGACCGGTGCCAGTCGGTCCGCGTCGGTGACGAGCGGCGAGTCGAACGCCGCCGTGCCCATGCCGTTGACGGCCACGCCCGAGGCGAGCCGGGTGAACGCGGGCAACACGAGGAGGTCGGCGCCGCGGTAGGTCCCCTCGCCGCGGAGGACGCAGGGGCGGCGGTCGCCCTCGATCTCGATCGTCGGGTGGACGTGGCCGATCACGTACCGGTCCGCCGCCGTCGACGGCGCCTCGTGGCCGTGACAGACGACGGTTCGGTGTGCGTCGCCGACGTCGGCTCCGCGGTCCCCGGACCTACCGAGGACCAACTCCTCGCGAATCGCGCCGTCCCACGCGTCCGCGAGCGCGGCGTCGTGGTTGCCCGCGACGAGTTCGAGGGCGGCGCCGTGCGCCTCGCAGCGGTCGCGGAGCGCGTCCAGCGCCTCGCGAGCCCTGTCGCTGACGTGGTCGAAGGTGTGGACGACGTCGCCGGCGACGACGACCGTCGCCGGATCGAACCGGTCGAGGAGCCGGCCGAGCCGGTCGACGAGGTCCGCGCGCTCGCCGAGGGGGAGCGACACGGCGGAGGCCTCGCCGCGGCCGACGTGGAGGTCGGCGACGACGAGCGCGTCGGCGTCCGAGAGGTACACCGCGCGCTCCGCGAAGGCGACGTCGGAGAAGGGGGTCGCGGTCCCGATTTCGTCTCCGGCCCCGGCCTCAACGTCCCGCCCGGTCACCGCCCGTACCCGGTCGAGCGCTCGCGGCGGCGGTCCGCGTCCCGGTCGGCCGGCCCGCCGTCGACGTGGTTGCGGGCGGTCGCGTACGCTTCGCGGACGCGCCGGAACGACTCCTCGTCGCCGCCCTGGTCCGGGTGGGTTTCCTTGACGCGCTCGCGGTAGGCGCCTTTCACCGCGTCGATGTCGGCGTCGCGGTCGAGGCCGAGCTCGTCGAAGGCGTCGCCGACGGGGTCGGCGCGGCCGGCGGGGCCGCCCGGCCGTGAGCGGCCGGTCGAGCGGCCGGTGGCGGACCGGTCGGTTCCGAAGCGGCCGCCGCCGAAGCGTCGGGAGCGGCCGGCGTCCGAACCGGATTCGTCGGTCGCCCAGTCGGGCTCGTCGACGTCGAATGGGAGCCGACGGCCGAGCCCGCGGCCCGGCATCTCGTGCTCACAGAGGACGGTGTAGACGCCCTCGCCCTCCAGGCGAAAGTAGTCGTGCGCGTCGAAGGTGATGGCGACGCCGCGCTCGGGGAGGTAGAAGGGGACCGACACGTCGTCGAACGCGTGGTCCTCCGCGAAGCGCTCACCGGCCGCGGTCAGGTAGGTCCGGATCTCGCGGCGGCGGCGCTCGTCGCCGGCGGCGCCGCGGCGGCCAGCCGACGCGGCCGGAGCCGGCACGAACCGGTCCCCGAGGTAGAAGGCGAGCGCGACCACCCCGGTGGCGGCGATCCCGAGGCCGACCCCCCAGAGGACCCACCGCGGCACTAGGCTCGTGAGCTCGGCGAACACACCCGCCGTAACGGCTCCGCGGTAATCAACCTCCCGCCGGCGCGTCGGCTACGGGGTCACGGGGGCAGAGCATCGACAGAAACGTTCCGTGTCGGTCGGCCGGCTCAGATCATTCCCTTCGCTTCGAGCCCGTCGAGGATGTCGTCGACCAGCTCCTCGGCGGTGTCGTAGGGGAACTCCTGTTCGCTGCCGAGCTTCGCTGCCATCTCCATCGCGGTGAAGCTCACGTCGCCGGCCTCGAACTTCGTCGCCGGGCCGTCCGGCAGCGCGGGGACGAGGTCCATCTGGTTCTCGACGGGGAAGTCTGCGCCGCCGAACGCCTCTAAGAACTGTTCGCGGAGTTCCGCTTTCACGTCGCTCATACACACTTCATCCCGCGAGCCCCGCAAAAGGGTTGCGGAACAACAGTAAACTTATTTAGGGTTGTCAGATTGCGTGACGGTCGATACGGACACGACGTCGCCGGGAGCGTGCGGCGCGGGCGGGACGGCGACGGGAGCGCGCGTCGCGGGCGGAACGGCGACGGGAGCGCGCGTCGCGGGCGGAACGGCGACGAGAGCGCGCGTCGCGGGCGGAACGGCGACGAGAGCGCGCGTCGCGGGTTGAGGCGGCGGGCGGTCGTCACTCGCCGGGCTCGACCGCCAATCGAAGCGTGAGGTCCGCACCGTCGGCCAGCGCGGCGACGAGGTCGCGGTCGAGGTCGGCGGCCGCACCGTCGCCGTCGACGAATATCGTGCGCTCGTCGTCCGTGTAGTCGCTCGTCCGGCCGACCATCGAGCGGTCGTCGAGCAGCGCGAGGTCCGGGTCGCCGCGGCCGGTGATCGTCTCCTCGAACGTCCCGTCGCCGGCGTCGACGACGAGCGTCGCCTCGATCGTCGCGTCCGCGTCCCGACACGCCTCGCGGAACTCGGCCGAGAAGTCCCGGGGTGTCCGGTCCGCCTCGACGCCGACGATACAGTCGCCGGCGGGGGTGAGCCAGTCGTCGGTCGTGAGCTCGACGGTGCTCGCGTGTTCGGCGCTGACGTGCTCGTGGCCGATCGCGCTGACGACCTCGACGTGGGGGTCGTCGGCGCCGGTCCGCTGGGCGTCTGCGTCCTCGTCGCTCATTGTCGTCGGTCGGCCGCGACGCGACAAGTGGCCGTCGCTTCGGCGCCGAGGAGGAGTTCGCGGACAGCGGTCCCCGCCGTCAGACGTCCGCGCCCTCGGCGAGCGCGGGGACGAGGCGCGCGGGGTTCTTCGCCAGCACGCGGGCCATCAGGTCCTCGGAGACGTCGAGGGTGAGCACTTCCATCACGCCGACGTTGGGGTGGACGTCGGGCGCCCCGGAGCCGAAGAGGACGCGGTCGGGGTGTTCGAGGACGCCGCGTTCGAGCACTTCGCGGTACCGCACCGCACTCGTGTCGACGTACACGCGGTCGTGATCGTCCAGCAGGTCCAGCGTCCGGTTCATCAGTTCAGCGTCGAGCGGGTAGCCCCCGAAGCTCCCCAGCACGACCGGGAGGTCGTAGCCGAGCAGCTCCGCCTCGACCGCCTCGGGCGGGAACTCCCGGCCCGCGTGGACGAAGAGGGGGAGGTCGGCGTCCGCCAGCCGGGTCAGCACGTCCTCGTTCGGGAGCCCGTCGACGTGGGGTGCCAGCGTGAACCCGTGGAAGCGGTCGTCGTAGGAGTACTGCTCGACGTCGTCCGGGCGGGTGTGGTGGTCGTCGCGCTCGGCGCGGAGGTTCCGGACGACCGAGACGGGTCCGGTGCCCGGGTCGCGAGGGCCGTTGAGGCGGGCGAACGCGACGAACGGGCGGTCGATGGAGAGGCGGGCGACCGCGTTGTTCGCGCGGAGGTAGCTCCGCCCGGCGGCGCGCTGGCCGGGGCTCGCGACCGCGCGGACGATGCCCGCCTGGAGCATCTCGCGTTCCAGCCGCTCCGGCGAGATGTCTCGCCCGTGGGTGGCGACCGACGACTGGTCGGGGTCGAGGGTCGCGCGGGTGTCGACGATCCGGAAGTCGTGTTCGAGGCCGAGCATGGCCGCTCTCTACAGGCCCGTCTCGGGCGACCCGCATGTGCCTGTCGGTCGCACGACGGGACGTGGGCGGTACGGACGGCAGCGTTGACCGGAGTCAGTCACGGCCCCGCCGTCGAGACGATCTTCACCACGTCCCCCTCCGTCAGCTCGTGGTCCTCGCCGATCCGGCGCGAGGCCCGCGCGTCGACCGCGTGGAGGTACCCCTCGCCGATGTCGGAGTGGACCGCGTACGCGAGGTCCGGCGGGGTCGCCCCCGACCGCAGCAGGAATGCGTCCGGGAGGACGTTGCCAGTCCCGTCCGTCCACTTGCCGGCGTCCTGAACCGGGTAGGCCGTGATCCGGTCGAGCAGGTCGTAGACGGCGGCGTTCAGGGCCGTCTGAACGCCCGTCCCGTCGTGGGCCGCCATCGACTCGCGGAGCGCGTCGAGGCCGGCGCGCTGGTCGTCGGAGACGTCGCCGACGATCTCGAACGACTCGTCGCCCGGGTCGTAGTCGACGACGCCAGCCTCCGCGGCGCGGCGTAAGGCGAGTTCGCCGTCCGCCGTGGCCGGGATCACGGGCTTGTCGGTCCCCTCGCGGATCCGCTCGACCGCGCCGTCGGGCGCCGCGTCGACCTTGTTCGCGACGACGACGATGGGCTTGGTGCGGCTTCGGACCGCCCGCGCGAGCGCCTCGCGGTCGTCGTCGGTCCAGGCCTTCGGATCGTCGGGGTACTCCAGCCCCCGGAGGACCGCGGTCACGTCGTGTTCGGTCGCGCCGAACCCGGTGAGCATGTCCGAGAGCGCGGCTTCGAGGTCGAAGTCCGGCGCCCGGGACTTCCGCTCGACGCTCTCCCAGTTGCGGTCGACGATGCCCGCGAGCCACAGGTCCATCTCCTCCTCGATGAAGTCCACGTCGTCGAGGGGGTCGTGGCTCCCGATCTCGACCGGCTCCCCTTCGGCGTTCGTGGCGCCCGAGGCGTCGACGACGTTCAGGACGACGTCGGCGTTCGTCAGCTCGTCGAGGAACTGGTTGCCGAGGCCCTTCCCCTCGTGCGCCCCCGGCACGAGCCCCGCGACGTCGAGGAGCTCGATCGGGACGTAGCGTTTCCCGTCGTGGCAGTTCTCGTTGCCGCAGCGCTCCTCGCGGTCGAGACACGGGCAGCGCGTCCGGACGTGGGTCACCCCGCGGTTGGCGTCGATGGTCGTGAACGGGTAGTTCGCGACGTCGACGTCGGCCATCGTGGCGGCGGTGTAGAAGGTGGACTTGCCGGCGTTCGGCTTGCCCGCGAGCGCGACCGTGAGCATACCCGACGGTCGCGGCCCCGCGAAAAGCGCCTTTCGGTCGGCCGCGGGGACATGAGGGATTCGAGACACAGAACGATAACCAGTCGTCTAGCTGTTTGTGTTCTTGAAAATATAAAAAATAATAGGGTATGTCCCATGTCGTCAGTACACGGGACTAATGAATCGCTCAGTACAGAGGTAGCGATGAGCGATAGCGGGAGTACGTCGCTCAGTGTGCTGTCGTAGTTGTTTATAAGGAGAATAGCAGTGTTGCTGTCGGCTGTTTATAAGTGACCGACGCTACCGCGGTGAGGACCTCCAAAGCCCCAGTCGCGACGGCTCGCGCGCCTTGCTGTGCTTCTCGCTCGGTCGCTATCGCTCCCTCGCTGCGGTGCTTGCTGCGGCGTGCTTCGCCCTCGCGACTGCCCCTTTGAGTCCCGCCCCGCACCGCACGGCACCTCACACCTCCCCAGCCTCGTCGCTGGCGCCGTCGGCGCCAGCGACTCCCTCGCACCGTCGGTTCGCGGCCTGGCGGCCGCTCACCGGGGCGCGCCACCGCCCGCCTTTATAAGCCATCGCCGCCGTGGCTTATGGCTATTTAAATACCGAATTGCCGATGTCGATCTGCGATACCCATTCCCGCAACCGATCAGCAAGCACCCTTTAAGCACCGGACGTTTCAGTCGATGATCTGTCTGAAGACGAGGATTTCAACAGAGCCAGATCTTAACAAAGTCTGAAGTTCACGCTGTCGGTGAATAGTTATGACATCTTCTCAATAAAATCGGCTATGCCACGGTAATCGCGTACAGGACGACACAGAGGCTGATGACTGTCACGAGACCCCGTACGAGTAAGACGACGCCGTTCCCTGCTCCAACCATATCAGCGAGCATGACGGCCACGTATATCCCTACCGTCAGCAGGCCGATACCGACTGCAAGCGCCCGCATCTTCGCAGAGCCATTTCGTCGGTACCCTCGATAAGCTAGCGTAGCGACAAACAGTCCCACGACGGCAGTGACGCCGCGAGCCACCGACACCACACTGAGCAGTTCCATCACCAGCAAATTCTCTGCTATCACCGTATCCCACCTCCGCACACGATCCACAGGATCGTTCCCAACCCGAATAGCTCACAGCCACTGACGAGTATCGACCGGCCGACAGCCCCAATGTCGGTCGCCGTCGGTAACCCGACGCGAAGCAACTCGGGAATCGTAATCAGGAAGATGAGACCGACTGCGAGCCAAAGCATCCCGCGATGAGACGGTCCTCGACGATAACCACGAACCAGAACTACGGCGATCGTCAGCGACAGCGCTACTGAGAGCACGGAAAGGACGAGCACCCCGAGTGCGATGAGCGGGTCAGTCCCAGTCGCATCCAGCTGTAAGAGGAGCATCTCAGGACAACCCCTCGAACAGATCTGTGAACCGGTCGGCAGGGTCGGTTGTCGAGCGCGTCACTGCTACTTCGTAGCCTCCATCGGCGAACGTGACGGTGACAGTCTCGACTGTAGCGGCATATCGCTTGTAGTGATGGCCGTCGGGGTCCAGCTCCTGTTGTTCGGTCACGAGGTCCGCGTCCTGTAACCGGTTGAGACGCCGGTACGCCGTTGCATCGGACATCTCACAGGCCGTACAGAGTTCATCGACTGACATCGGTTCAATTGTGAGGTGAGCGAGGATCGCCCGGGCGTACTCGTCGTCGAGTACCGCCAAGACAGCATCCTCGTCCTCGTTCATATACGTGCCAGACACGGGTACAAGTAAAAAACCCGTCACAGCTTCTGGGTCGGAAGCCGTGCCTTTGGTCCTACTTGTACCCGTCCTCTTGCGTCGTGTATGTCGTTACGATCGACGATTGACCGCGTCATACCGACCGCCCTGAGTCAGAGGGCTTTCCGACTCCTCTGGCCGGTCTGGAATAATGAGCAACGTCGACTGCGTGCGCCACTTCGTGCGCTACTGCCGGCCCTGCTGACCTTCATTCTCCTGGGAATCCTTCAGACTGTGGTCCGAGCTAGGTTCGAGCACCCCGTCCGGGAAGTCGTTGAATTGACTGGCATTGGCGTCATTCTCATCGGTGCAATTCTCCTCAGTGCACGAGTCATTGACCGACACCCGGTGAGTGAATTCGGGCTCTCGCTCGACCGAGAGTGGTGGCACTCATTCGCTGTTGGTGGGCTCGTCGCCACCGCGATCAACGGTGGGGCACTCGTAGTGTCACTCAGTGCTGGATGGGCTACGTTCGTGGGCGTGATGCGCGGGTCCGGCGATCTACCGTTCATACCTGCGATGGTGGTCGTATTCGCGTATATCGCCCTCGCGGCTACGTGGGAAGAGTTCATCTTCCGTGGTGCGATGTTGAAGAACCTTGCCGAGGGATCGAACAGGTTTGTTCCCCAGTGGATAGCCGCTGGCCTCGCAGTAACTCTCAGCACGCTCGTGTTTGTGTTTCTACACGGCGGAAAAATAACGAATCCCAGCCACTACGGGTACTATCTGATCGCTGGACTAGTACTGAGTGGCGTATACGTGCTAACTGGCGAACTCGCGCTGAGCATCGGCTTTCACGTGTTCTATAATTTCACACAAAGTGCGATATTCGGACTGGGACATTCACAGCAGACGCCGGAACTCCTCGCTGTTGAAATTGTCGGCCCTCCACGCTGGATTGGAGAAGAGGGACTCGTCTTCGTCGGCTTCGCCATCCTCGGTGGCCTGGTACTGGTCGGATATATTCACAGGCGCGACGGGTCACTTGAACTCAATGACCGCGTAACCAGCTACACTGGGCGGTGACTCACGTTAATTTACCTATATGACAACAGCGTTCCCTTACCGTACTCCTATCGATCACACACCACGCGAACGAATCAATCTCCTCGTTGACGGCGAGGAGTCAAGTAAGGTACTCCAGACGGTCTCATCAGACACTGCACAGCAGATACTGGCGACGCTCGACGACGAACCAGCGACAACTTCAGACATCGCCGAGGCTATCGGTACGTCTACCCAGAACGCTAAGTATCACCTTGATCGCCTCTGCGAAGCTAACATCGTCGAAGCCGTCGATACGTGGTACTCCAGAAAAGGAACCGAGATGACGGTCTACGCACTCTCTGTGGAACAACTAGTTGTTCAGTTTGGAGACTCCATTCCAGAAACACAGCGGTGAGTCACACTGCTTCCGAGGGCAGAAGTCTACGATTTCAGTCATGGGGAACTGGGTGAGAAATCCACTTCAGCAACGCCGAAACAGAAGCCGCTAGTGAGTAGCCGAGATCGTTCGCTTTCCTAGGGAGTCAGTTTATTCACGACTAAAGTCGGGAGGCTCTGCCCTCGGAATCAATGTGAACTATGCATCATTCGACAATGATGGCACCACGGTGTCCGAGAGCATGGTGGGGTTTACAGCCGTATCTGAAGACGCCAGCTTCAGAGAACGTTTCTTCGAAGTGGACGCCAGACTCGACGTGGAGCGACTCACTACCGAAGTCACCGTCTCTGAATTCGATATTATGTGCGCCGCCTTCCCCGGTCCACGACCATCGAATCGTCGTCCCGGTTGAGACTTTCACTGCGTGGGGGTCGAACGCCAAGTGACCGCCATTACCTTTCGCTCCGGTGGTGATCTCGACAAGGTCAGTGTCTGTTCGATCCGTAATGGTCCCGTCGTATTCGTTTGTTCCAGCGAGCCACTCGTCAACGGTCGGATACTCGCTCGACGGCGCAGTGTCGACCACGACGACACCTTGCATCCCCGCATCGGCATACGGTTCGCTGACGTATCTGTATGTTCCTTTCGCGTCGAAGGTGTGCTCAAATGTTTCCCCAGCCTTCGAAAGCGGCTGTCCACTGTCGAAGGCCCCATCGGTCGCTACAACATTGTACTCAGCGTCGTCCGAGACCCACTCCCACGTCACCGTGGTCTCTGGCGTCACCCTGATCGCGGGCGGGGAGAACGAGTTTGTGTTCGACATGCCGAGGTACACCGTCGGCGGGTCGTCATACCGGAGATCGCGGATCTGGTGCGTCTGTGGATCATTCGCGGTTGCGAGCCAGGTGTCAAGCGAGTCTTCCCCATCGCTATCGTCTGCTGTGGAGGTCGTACTCGTTCCGTGCGTCTGAAGTACGCCAAAACCGGTCAGCGAACCGATTCCAACAGCTGTACTCGCGGCAAGGAACGTGCGGCGATTGTTGGAGGGCATTGCGCGTTATCGTCAGTGTGAGAACACAGACAAGCTTGTGGGTAGTCTCAGTCTGTTAGAATCAGACCGTTTAGGTTCTGTTCCGGGAAGATTGACGTCCTCCTCCGCCTGAAGTGGCCTGTATCGCAGTGAAGGAGCGCGTCGCCGGCGGACACATCGCAACGGTACGCCGAGCGTAGGTCCGCGGTAGGTTAGGATCACCAGAAGTCACAGACTCCTGGTTAGCAGCTGGAACTCCTTGAGTTCTGGAGCGCCCTCAACGAGCGACCCCGTCAGGGCGAGTAAAGTAGGGTGGGGTATTGAGTTGAGTTCGGATGGGTACAAAACGTCTTTACGTCTATCAGCGTTTCGCTTGTTTTATTAGAACGATTTAGACATATTTGACTCGTATGGCCCTCCAACTCAGCCATGCGGTTAGCGACGGTATTCGACGGACAGTTTCTCGAACTGGTGGAATCTTATTTTTGGGATTCCTCGCTATCCAGTTCGGGCTTCAAATAAGCGCCAACAGTGCCGTATTGGGATTTCTCCCGCCAGAGGCTGCCGAACAATTTAGTCGGAACGCTGGGCTCGCGCTTCCGGTTTCCGGGAGTGCCGGGGTTGCTCTATTCGTTGTACTCCTGATATTGAGCTCGACATACTTCGTCATTCTCTCGCGAACGTTCGCTCAACCGCAGAGCGAGATGTCCCAATTTCCTGCGACGTCGACGCGACGGCTCGGTCGGACCACGATCTTCGCGCTTGTTGGCGGACTGATCGTCTCTGTCTCGGTCATGCTCGGGACGGTTCTCTTGGTTCTCCCCGGGCTGTTCCTGGCGGCCTCGTTCCTGTTTTTCATCTTTGCTGTCTCTGTCGAAGATCGCGGGATCATCAGCAGTCTCAAGCGGAGTTGGGCTCTGGCTCGCGGGTCTCGGCTCAAGCTCGGTGTCCTCGTTGTTGTGACTGCGCTTTTCGGCGGGGTCATCGGTGCGATCTCGCCGTTGTTGACGCTCGCTGATCTAGCGGTCGCTGCCGATATCGTAACGGTCGTTCTCACAGCGGTGTTCTTCGTGCCGTACTACGCCATCATCGCATCAGCGTACCTCCAGTTGCGAGACGGACGGGACGCTCCGAACCGATCGACGCAGAGCCCGGGCGACGCGTCAAAAATCCCGGAACTCTAATCGACCACAAGCGCGGAATCAACTCACTGGGGGCGGTCACGACCGCCCGCTCGCCTCGAGCAGCTCACAGATTCATTTCCGCGCGACGATCCGAAGCACGTCCTCGTCGGCCAGCTCGTGGCCCTTCCCGACCTGTTGGTCGTCGTGTTTCGCGCTCTCGCCCGACACGCGCGCAAATTTAAACCGCTCGTCGAACTCGCCGCCGAGCTTCGAACAAGCGTCGCCGACCGTGTCGCCCTCGAAGAGGATGAGGGGCTCCTCGTAGTCGACACCGCGGCCCGGCTTGTCCATATAAATCCGAATCACGCCCAGCTCCTCCCAGAGGCGCTCCTTGAGCCCGTCGAGGCCGAGCTCCTTCTCGGCCGAGATGAAGAGCACGTCGTCGGGGTCCAGGTCGCGCTCGCGAAGCTCCTCTTTCACGGTCGGCAGGTAGCTCTTGTCGATCAGGTCCGCCTTGTTGACGGTGACCATCGAGGGGAGGTACTCGCGATTGTCCATCACGGCGTCGACGAGCTCGTCGATGGTGAGGTCGTGGGGGATCGTCACCTTCGCGTTGACGTAGCCGTACTCGCGGAGGACCTGCTTTATCGTCTCCTCGTCTAAGCTCACGTCGTCGCTCATCGTCACGCCGAGCCCGTCCTTGTGCGTCTTCCGGATGTTGATGTTCGGCGGCTCGGTGTCGAGGCGGATGTTGGTCGCGTACAGCTCCTCGCGCAGGCGGTCGTACTGCTCGATCTCGAAGACGGAGAGCATGAACACGACCAGATCCGCGGTCCGGACGACCGAGAGCACCTCCTTCCCGCCGCCGCGGCCGCCCGCGGCGCCCTCGATCAGCCCCGGCACGTCGAGGATCTGGATGTTCGCGCCGCGGTACTGCAGCATCCCCGGATTAACGTCCAACGTCGTGAACTCGTAGGAGCCGACCTCGCTGTCGGCGTTGGTGAGGGCGTTGATGAGGGTGGATTTGCCGACGCTCGGGAACCCGACTAAGGCGACCGTGGCGTCGCCGTGCTTCTCGACCGCGTAGCCGTGGCCGCCGCCGGCGGAGGACTGGTTCTCCAGCTTCTCCTTCTTCTCCGCGAGCTTCGCCTTCAGACGCCCGATGTGAGCCTCGGTGGACTTGTTGTAGGGCGTCTCGGCGATCTCCTCGCGGAGGTCCTCGATCTCCTCCTCCAGTCCCATTACCCGTTTCTCGGCCGGTCGGCTCGTTAAAGGTGTTCCTTCGAACCGCCCGCCCGGCGCCGTGGACTGAATCGCTCGACTCCGCTCCGCGAACCGGCGGATCGTCGCCGTAGGAGTGGTTGGAACGCCGATACTTCGACACGGTTATATCGGCGCCGAATAATCCCAACCCACGCCGAATGCCAGACCCGTCGAGCCTCCGTGACAGCACGCAGATCGTCCTCCCGCGCCGCGCGCTCGACGGTCACCGAGAGTGCCTCGAAGACCGGTTCACCGTCACCGTCGTCGAGACGGCCGAACAGTACCGGATCATCGGCAGCCCGGTCGAGATCAAGGCCGCGAGCGACTACCTCACCCGCAACGGCGTCGCCGTCGCGTAGCCGTTCTCTTCACCCCCGTCCACCGACTCCCTTCTCCAGTCCGCCCGTTCGGAGGGTTAAAGTCGCCGCTCGCCGAGGCCACGTGACGATGCTCTCTCGTCGGGCGCTGCTCGCTGCGGGCGTCGCGGGTCTCGGCGGGACCGCCGGCTGCGCCGCCGCTCCGTCCGGCCTCGACGCGGGCGACCCCGCCGCGGACGGGGCCGACGCGAACGGCGACGACACGGAGGACGGCAACGCGGACGATGGATCCCTCGGCGACGCGCGGATCGGCTTCGTCGGCGACCTGATGCTCGGACGCAGCGTCGCCGACCGCTGGGCCGAGCGCGACGATCCCGAGGGCGTCTGGGGAACGACGCTCCCGCGGCTCCGCGAGCTCGACGCGCTCGTCGCCAACCTCGAATGCTGCGTCTCCGACCGCGGCGAGCGCTGGCCGGACAAGGCCTACTACTTCCGGTCGCCGCCCTCGTTCGCGATTCCCGCGCTGGAGGCGGCGGGCGCCTCGTTCGTCTCGCTCGCCAACAATCACATCCTCGACTATCGGGAGCCCGCCCTCCGCGACACCCGGACGCACCTCGCGGACGCCGGGATCGCCCTCGCCGGTGCCGGCACGAATGCCGACGAGGCGCTCGAACCCGCGACGTTCGAGGCCGGCGACCTCACCGTCGCCGCGTTCGGGCTCACCGACCAGTCGACGGCGTTCGCAGCGACCGACGACGATCCGGGCACCGCGTTCGCGCGCCTCGACCCCGCCGTCCGCGAGACCCGCACCCTCGTCGGCGACCTCCTCGACCACGTCGCCGACCTCGATCCGGACCTCGTCGTCGCCTCGCTCCACTGGGGCGCGAACTGGGAGACCGAACCGCGCGCGGTCCACGAGCGGTTCGGGCGCTGGCTCGTCGAGCAGGGCGTCGACGTCGTCCACGGCCACAGCGCGCACGTCCTCCAGGGCGTCGAGGTGTACGAGGGCCGGCCGATCATCTACGACGCGGGCGACTTCGTGGACGACTACGTCGACTACGTCGACCGCGAGGGCGTTCACAACAAGCGCAGCGCGCTGTTCGAACTCGTCGTCCGCGACGGCGACCCCGCCGCCCTCGACGTCCTCCCGACCGAGATCGTCGACGAGACCGCAAGAGTGGCCGACGGTGACGTCACCGAGTGGGTGCGCCACACCCTCATCGAGCGCTCCGCGGCGTTCGGCACCGACGTCGAAGGCGTCGACGGCGAGCGCGACGGGGGTCGCCTGCGGATCCCGCTGGGCGGCGAATAGCTCTCCCGCGCGGCTTCCGGATCCCCTCGGCGGCTGCTGGCGTCCAAACCCTATTGGGTCGCAGCCGTCAACGACGACCGTGACGAACACCAACCGCGAGTGGCTTCTCGCCGAGCGGCCGACCGGCGAGCCCGATCAGGACAGCTTCGAACTGCGCGAGGCGGAGGTCCCCGCCCCCAAGCCGGGCGAGCTCCTCGTCCGCACTCGGTTCCTCTCGGTCGATCCGTACATGCGCGGTCGGATGCGCGACGCCGAGTCCTACGCCGAGCCGTGGGACGTCGGCGACGCGCTCAAGGGCGGCGTCGTCGGCGAGGTGGTCGAAAGCGAGAGCGAGGCGTACGACGCGGGCGACCTCGTGACGGGCGAGGGGACGTGGGCCGACTACGCGACCCTCGACGCCGACGACGTCGCGCCGGTCGACCCGAGCGTCGCAGACCCCGAGGCGTACCTCGGCGTCCTCGGCATGCCCGGCCGGACCGCCTATTTCGGCCTCCTCGAAGTCGGCGAGCCGAAGCCCGGCGACACGGTCGTCGTCTCCGGCGCGGCGGGCGCCGTCGGCTCCGTCGTCGGGCAGATCGCGAAGCGCAACGGCTGCCGCGTGGTCGGCTTCGCCGGCAGCAACGAGAAGACCGACTGGCTCACCGACGAGCTCGGCTTCGACGCCGCGATCAACTACAAGGCGACCGACGACTACCGCGCCGCACTCGAGGAGGCCGCGCCCGACGGCGTCGACGTGTACTTCGACAACGTCGGCGGCCCCATCACGGACGCCGTGTTCACGCAGCTGAACCTCGACGCGCGGGTCGCGGTCTGCGGCCAGATCGCTCACTACAACGACGAGGAGGTCCCGACCGGACCGCGCAAGCTCCCGCAGCTGATCCCGGTGCGAGCGAAAGTTCAGGGCCTGCTCATCGCCGACTTCGCCACCCGGTTCGGCGAGGCGAGCGAGCGACTCGGCCAGTGGGTCGCGAGCGGCGACCTGAAACACCGCGAGACGGTCGTGGAGGGACTGGAGAACGCCCCCGACGCCTTCCTCGGCCTGTTCTCCGGCGACAACATCGGCAAGCAGGTGGTACGGGTGTCGGCGGCAGACGAGGAGTAGCGGCTCCAGCTCGCCGGGACCCCATCCCACTCCACCCAATCCCACCTCGCCCCCCAGCGGCGGTGAGACGCGCGCCGTTCGGAGCGTAACGCAGAAGCTGCGCTACCGCGTAACACACCCATGCTGTTCGCGACCCACCTCCTCATCGGCGCGCTCGTCGCGCGGAACCGCTTCCCGGTGGTGTGGGTCGTCGCGGGCGCGGCGCTCCCGGACCTCGTCGACAAGCCGCTGGCGATGGTCGGCCTCGTCCCCACCTATCACTCCGTCGTCCACTCCGCGCTGTTCGCGGGCGTCCTCGGCGCCGGCTGGCTGGCGGCCCGTCGCTACGGTGCCGCGACGGCGCCGGGGGCTGTCGCAGCGGTCGGGGTCGGCTGGGCGACGCACCTCGTCGCGGACGCCGTCCACATCAGCATCAACGGCCGGCCGGAGAACGTGGTGTTCCTCCTCTGGCCGCTCGTTCGCAGCTGGAACTCCATCGGGCTCGGTCCGGGGTCGTTCGCGCTCCAGTACCTCTGGACGCCGTCGTTCTACGTCGAGGTCGCGATCTGGCTGTTCGCCGGCGCGATCCTGCTTCGCGACGGACCGCCGGAGATCGGTGCGTGACGCATCCCTCTACTCGACGTAGCCGAGCGCCCGCAGCCTACTCGACGTAGCCGAGCGCCCGTAGGTGCGACTCGTCGACACTGGAGAGGTACTGCTCGTCGCCGACGAGACCGCCGGCTTCGGCGGCCCGTTCGAGCAGCCCCTCGGGGACGCTCGCCGTCGTCGCGCCGTCGCCGTACGGCTCCCCGACGACGGTCTCCGCGGCCGGGTCGCCGACCTCGTAGCGTGTATGGACAACGTCGGTGCCGTCCGCCGTCCGCCGCCCGAACAGCTTCTCTCCGTCCGCCCGGCGGACCCCGCGGACGACCCCGGCGGCCGTGAGCGTCCCCGCGACCGTCTCGACGTACTCCCGGCCGAACGACGTCGACGGAGCGGCTTCTCCCGGATCGGGTCGCAGCATGCCGGGCAGGTCGACGAGCGAGACCTGCTCGTCCACGGTCGACTCCGGCCAGTCGGGTCGCGCGACGACGAGCGGAACGTGGACGAGCGACTCCCACGAGGCCGGCGGCAGGTGGCCGAACACCCCCCGCTCGGGGTCGAGGCACTCCCCGTGGTCGGCCGTCACCGCGAGCACGTCCCGGTCAGGCTCGTACAGCCCCCGCTCCCGGAGTTCGCGCACGAACTCGACGACCGACCCGCCGAGGTGGTCGCAGGCCCGCCGGTACAGCCGCGCGACCGTCTCGGCCTCGGCGCGGTCCACGTCCGCGGCGTCCCCGATCGTGAGGCTCCGACTCATCGCGGCCGCCCGGTCCGGGTCGAGCGAGCCGGTCGCCCCGCCCTCGTTCGGGACGTAGTACGGACTGTGGGTGTCCATGTAATGGAGCCAGCAGAATATCGGGCCGGTCTCCCCCGACAGCGCCTCCAGCGCGCCCTCGTGGAGCCGCGCCGCCGGCCGGTAGTAGGGGTCGGCGAGCCCGAGGCGCCGCATGGTCGGCCAGAGGCGCCGGAAGTACGCCTGCTCGACGGGCCGGGTCACCCCGCGCGGAAGCAGGTCGTCCAACAGGTTGCTCAGTCCGCCGGCCTCCCCGACGGACCGCTCGGTCAGCGCGTCGGCGGCGATGGGGTTGTCGGTCAACAGCCGCGTGCGGTAGCCGTCGGCCGAGAGCGACGACGGGAGCAGCGAGTCGTCGACCGCGCCCTCCTCGTCGATGAACCGCCCGGTCGCGAGGGCCGGAATCGAACTGGCCGTGTGCGAGGCCGGCGCGACCGCGTTCGCGAACCGGGTCCCGCCCGTCAGCCCCGCGACCTCGTCGACGAGTTCGGTCGCGTGATCCGCCCTGAGCGCGTCGGCGGACAGGAGGAAGACGTTCGGGCGGCGTGCCATCTGTCCGTGTTACACCGTGACTGACGTTATATCTGTTGTCGCTCTCGGGGTTCAAATCCTCGTCGAGATGCCTCTCCTCGCGAATTGCTCGGAGAGGCATGCGCGGGACCGGATTTGAACCGGAAGGAAGACGTGCTCACTCGCTGCTCGCGGCTTCGCCGCTCGCTTCTCGAGGCGCGCGCGTCGCTCGCGCCTCGCTTCGCTCGCTGTGCGCGACTTCCAGGGTTCGAATCCTGCGCGCATACATGCCTCTCACGTTCGTTCGAGGCAGTATGCGCGGGACCGGATTTGAACCGAGGCGAGAAATGCTCGCTCACTCCGTCCGCTGCGCCTTTCTCGCTGGGTTCAAATCCACTCCTGCTCCCTCGCTCAGTCGCTACGCTCCTTCGCTCAGTGCGCGGGACCGGATTTGAACCGGCGGACCCCTACGGGATAGCGTCCTAAGCGCTACGCCTTTGGCCTGGCTCGGCAACCCGCGCGCGAGTTACCGTACCCGAGTGGTTCAAAAATAGTTGTCGCTAGCGACCCGCGACGCCCCGATTCTCCCCTCAGATGTCGGTATCGAACGGCAACAGATCGAGGACCGCCTCCTCGCCGACCCGATCGAGGAGCCACTCCGCGAACAGCACCGCGACGACCCCGAGCGCCATCCCGAAGAGGGTGTCAGAGAGGTAGTGCGTCCCGAGGTAGATCCGCGAGAAGGAGATCAGTCCGGCGAACCCCGCGGCGACCGCGAACGGGAGCTCGTCGGAGTTGCGCGCGATCGTCGCGTACGCCGTCACGGCAGCCGCGTGTCCCGAGGGGAAGGAGCTCGTCACGCCGGTGTCTCCCTCCGTGATACAGATCGGGTTCGGCGGGAACGGGCGTTCGACGAGCGACATCAGGCCCCAGACGACGACGCCGAGCAGCGACAGCGCGACGACGCTTTTGACGAACTCCTCGCGCCAGCCGGCGAGGTAGAACAGCCCGACGAACACGACCCCGGCCGTGACGGAGCCGAGCCCAGTCATCGACGTCATCATCACGGTCAAAAGCGACATGCGGATCGCGCTAATGAACTCGACGGCGAGCTGGTCGACCCACTGGACGGCGTTCAGAACCTCCCCGAGAAACGCGAACATGGATGACCGATCCTATCGACCCGAGAACCATAGAGGCCGCGCTCAGTGGCAGTACTCGCAGTCGCAGTACGCGTCACAGACGGGGTTGTCGCAGTCCGCACCTCGCGCAGAGCAGCGCTCGCGACCGTGTCGGATCAGGAGGACGTGAAGCGGGTAGATCAGCTCGTCGGGCACCTGTTCGTCTAACACCTCGTGCGCGCGCTCGTTCGACGCCGACTCCGGGACGAGCCCGAACCGCTTCGAGACGCGCTTGACGTGCGTGTCGACCGCCATCGTCGGCTTCCCGAAGTGGAAGTTCAACACGACGCTGGCGGTCTTCGGGCCGACGCCCTTGATCTCGGTGAGCCAGCCTTTCGCCTCGTCGGTCGGCATCGCATCGAGGAACGCCAGCGAGTACGCGCCGCCGGTCTCCTCGCGGATCGCGGCCAGCGCGCGCTGGATCCGGGCGGCCTTCTGGTCCGCGAGGCCCGCCACGCGGATCGTCTCTTTCAGCTCCTCGTGGTCGGCGGCCTCGATCGCCGCGAAGTCATCGTAGCGGTCGAACAGCGCCTCGGAGGCGCGGCGCGTGTTCTCGTCGGCGACGTTCTGCGAGAGGATCGTCGTCACCAGCTGGCGGACGCCCTCGCCCGGCTTCGCGGTCGGGTCCGCGCCGTGCTCGGCGACGCGGTCGACCGGCTCGTACAGCTCGACGAGGTCGTCGTGAAGCGCCCGGACCCGCGTCGCGTCCCACTGCTGTGTCGACATACGCGCGCTACGTGGGCTGGCGACTTCAGAGCGACGACCGCGGGCGAAAGCGAGTGGGAGACCGCGGACCGCCACGACAGCAACCGCGGGTCGTTTATAACCCTCCGTCGACTATCCCGGCGCGTGTACCGGGCGAGCGACCGAGTCGACAACGAGGCGTGGATCGAACTGGTCGAGGAGGCGTGCGTCTCGCTCGACCTCGACGAGGAGACCCGCTCGACCGCGGTCGACCTCTTCCTCTCCCGCGCGCCAGACGACGACCGCGGGAAGCGCGTCGCGGCCGCCGCCAGCCTCTACGCCGCCGGCCTGATCCGCGGCGAGGAGCGCTCGCAGTCCGCCGTCGCGGACGCGATGGATGTCTCGCGGCTCTCCGTCCAGAAGCGATGGAAGCCAATCCTCGAAGACGCGGGCTTCTCGCCGCCGTCGTGGTAAAATCCTGAAAACACGCGTACGAACGGCTCTAACGCGATTCTCCGCCAGATATCTCGCCGGCGATAGATTTATTATCCAACGTAAAGTCTCCTTTACTGTAAAGCGAGCTTTACAGTCGACCCGCGCTCGCTTTACCCTCCACTATGAGCGAACACACCACCTCCGCGACGACTCGGCCCTCCACACGGAAACGGTACAAGCGAATCGCGTACGGCCTGCTCGGCGCCGGTATCCTCGCGCTGTGGATCGGCATCGCGACCGATCGGTTCGTCCTCGGCGTGGCGCTCTACTGGGCCGGCGGTCTCGGCATGGGACTCGTCCAGCGGTTCAGTCCCGTGACCCTGTACGACGAGCGCGACACCACCATCGAGCGAAAGGCCAGCCAGAACACGATGAACGTCTTCGCGTACGTCTTCATCCTCGGGACGCCCGGCGGGCTCGCGTTACAGGAGAGCGGCGTCGTCACGCTCCCGGGCGAGTTCTACGGCGCGACGTGGACTCTCTTCGCGGTCTTCGTCGTGTTCGGCGCGTCCGTTCTCTATCACAAGTACCGGTCATGAGAAACGACATCAGCGACCGGCGCGCGGAGACCGGCGAGAGCCAGGCCGACCTCGCGGCCGCCGTCGGGGTCACCCGCCAGACGATCAACGCCATCGAACGCGAGCGGTACGACCCCTCGCTGGAGCTCGCCTTCAAGCTGGCCGCGCACTTCGACTGCCGGATCGAGGACCTGTTCGATCCGGTAGAAGCGGATCGCTGAGCGGTCTCGGGGTCGCACACTACAGCGCCGTCTTCGGGTCTTTTTATTTAGTCGGGATGACGTACGACTCGATAAAATCGATGAGCTTGTCTTCCAGTTCGTTTCGGTCGGCGAAATATCGGAAGCGCAGGCTGTAGGCGTCGTCCATCTCATCGATCGACGCGCTGCTGAACTTCGGTTCGTACGTCTTCTGGTTCCCGCTGCTTCGTTCCGCTTCGGAGAGGATACAGAATGACCTCGGATCGCGTCGTCGTGAGCCGGGTTCTCGAAGTCTGAAGTACTCCGGAACCGCGCCAGCTTCGGCGCCGGTCCCAGTCGTGAGGCCCGCTTTGGTGAAGACAAACGCGTTCCCGTCGCTCGCCTTCGCGAACGCGACCGATTGATCGATTACCGCTAATCCGGGTTCTGCGCACCCTTCGGTCGCGATTTCTCGTTTCGTCGGAATATCGACGTCGCTGGCGATGAAGACCGCTGCTTGCGTCTCCTTCGAGACCTCTCGACAGATCGATCTGAGCGTGGCCTGAATCTCATCGGGAGCAGCGTTGTCGCCCTCGGGAGCGAGTGGGTCTGGTGGGTGAGGATAGCCGTCGCCGGGATAGAGATACGACGGGTCCAGCAGTCGATACGGTCCCATCAAGAAGACAAGTACATCGGAGGCGTCTGCCCACGGAACGGAGTCGACGATGATGTCCCGAACCGGTGTTTCACCGTAGGTCTCGAGGTCGGCCATCGTACCGGGTGTCGTTACCGCTTCGTATATCAATACTGTCAACAAGTTCTTAACAGTCATTAAGTATATCCGTCTTGGCCTCCGATGTACGCGTATGAGCGAACGGGAAGCCGAGATCGAGGAACGGAGGGAAACGGTGGAGGACCGCCCAGCGGGGTACGATCGAGTCGAAACGGAGCTACTCAACGATGCGCTCGACCTCGATCGCGAGGCGGAGCGGCTCAAAGCGATGGGCGAGCCGACCAGATTCACACTCCTGTATTTGCTGTCTCAGGAAGGACAGACCGGGAGCGGTGAGCTCGCAGACGCCCTCGATCGCCGTCAAAACGACCTGTACCACCACCTCAACACTCTGGAAGATGCGGGTCTCGTCGGAAAGTACCGAGACGGAAAGACGCGGATATACGAGTTGTCGCCGCTCGCAGAAGCGTTCGTCCCACAACTATTCGAGGCGGTCAACGATCGAGCCGAGGCGGTGTAAGGCCAAGAGGCGTCGAGACACCCTCCAACGTATCCCCGCCCTACCGCGGCGTCGCGACGACGCCGAGGTGGTCCTCGTGGAACCGGTCGAGCCGCCGCGTCTCCAGTATCTCGTACGCCTCCCGGAGGCGGTCGAGCGCGCCCTCGAACACCGTCTCCGGGTCCGCCGTCACGTCCTCGCTGCGCGCCTTGATCGCCAAAAGCAGCCGCCCGTCCTCGGCCAGGAACTCCGCGTTGCGCACGGCGACGTCCGCTTGGCCGCGCGTGGCGACGTCCTGAACGATCGCGTCGACGTCGCTCTCAACGACGTGTGCGTACGTCTCCGGCTTCCGCGCGTCCTTGAGCAGCGGGAACAGCCGGTCGCGGGACGCCGCGGCGTCGAGCAGGTCCCGCGCCGGCCGCGGTGCGAACTCGACGGCGTAGGTCGGGCCCGCGAAGTCCGCGACGTGGCTGACCGTGGTGCCGCTCGCGGCGCCGAGGTAGAGGACCGTCTCGCCGCCCGTCAGGCCCGTCTCCAGCCCGAGTTCAAGCATCCCGCCGAGCTTCGACCGCTCGGAGTCCCACGTGCGCCAGCCGTCGGCGGTCGGCTCGCCGTACACCGGCTCGCCGCGAGTCGCCAGCCGCTCCTCGCCGTCGAACTCACGTCGCTCGACGCCGTCCGGGAGCGCGGGGTCACTCATCGGCGGCCCCTCCGTCGGTCGTATCTGTACCATCCGCGCGCGCCCGAATGGTCGCCATCCGCTCGCGGAGGTCGTCGTGGAGCTGTTCCCGGCGCTCGCCGGCGTAGTGGTCGGCGCGCGCCCCGAGCGTCAGCTTCCCGGCGAGCGCCCGCGCCGCGGAGCCGCGGTCCTCCGGCCGCGTCCCGCGGACGAACTCGTGGGTGTAGATGATCCCGTGCTTCGGCGATGGGGCCCGCCCCGAGAGGTGCGCGAACAGCGCGTCCTCGGCGCCGAGCACCTGAACCGTGCCCGAGGGCTTCTTCGCGAGCGGCTCTAACCCGCCCGCGAGCGCGATCAGCCGCGCGGCGAGTTCCGGGCCGGCCATCTCTGAGAGGTTGGGGGCGACGGCGGGCGCGATCCGACCGATCGTCTCGGCGAGCTCGGCGCGCTCGTCGTCGAGGTCGGCGGCGCGCTCGGCGAGGGAGATAGCCCGTCGCTCGACTTCGCTCTCGGGCTCGCGCGACGCGATTTCTCTGGCGCCCTCGACGCCGGAGCCGACGTCGTCGAAGAGGCTCCCCGCCCACTCGACGGCGCGCTCGGCGAGCTCGTTGGCGACGCGCTCGGTGTCGTCCATCGCCCGGACGGCGTGGATCAACTGCGCGTCATCGGCGCGCTCACGCTCGCGGACCGCCTCGCGGGTCGCGCGCGTCGTCGCGGCCTTGAGCCGGTCGTAGTATTCGTCGGCGTCGTCCGCGAACCCGGACTTGACAGCGCGCGCGGGCCAGTCGGCGGGCGACGCGGCGCTCCCGTCGCGCACCTGCGCCGCGGCCGCCGCGGTCGCGGCGTCGTCGCTCTCCGTCTCACTATCGGTATCGCCGGTCGCGTCCGACGGCAGCGCCTCGAACCAGCCGCCCCCGCCGTCGGACGCCGCGCTCGCGTCCGGTCCGGCGTCGGTGTCGCTCATTGCCGCCGGCTACTCGCCCCGACGGTATAGACGTTCCCGATGCGACCGGGGTCGCGTTCCCCCGGCCGTCTCGCTCCTCCGGCCGTCACGCTACCGCGTCGCTCACGCCGCCGCGTCGGCCTCGGGGTCGTCGTCGCCGTCGGCGTCGTCTTCTTTATCGGCGAACACGCCGCCGGCGCCCGACTTCAGTTCGGAGAGCGTCGCGCCCGCCAGCCCGCCGAGCGCGCCGCCCGTGCTGGCCGCGTTTCGGCTCCACAGTCCGCCGACCGCGGCGCCCACCGCGGCGCCGACGGCCGCGTACTTCGCCCTGCTCAACGAGTTTCGGATTCGTGATCCCATACACCCTCTTTCTTGTCTGCTCATAAAAATGTGTCTGCGAAGACCACGAAATAGGGCGATCGACGCGGGTGACCCGATCGATGCGCGCGCCCCAATTGGGACGGTCGCCGTGGCTCCCGATTACTGAAGTCGCTTCGTCGTCTCCACGAGGGGATGTCGCGCGTAGTCGACGATCTCGATGTCGTCGACGACGCGGAGCCCCTCCTTCTCGGCGGTCTTCGCCATTCCGAGGTCGACCGGGGTCCGCGGGACGATCACGTACGCGTCCATCGTCTCGATCCCGGCCTCGCGCGCGGCCATCGCCCGGTGGTGGCCGTCGGCTAGGTAGAGGGTGCCGCCGTTGTCGATGACGACGAGGGGCTCGGCGAGCCCGTGTTCGAGCTCGTACTGCCGGCCCTCCAGCTCGTCGGCGTACACGCGGGCCTGCGTCGGCGTCAGGTCCGCGATCGCCACCTCGCGCCGTTCTTCGTCGAGCTCGACGCCGTGGATCTGCGAGAGGGTCCGCATCAGCTTCCCGACCTTGCCGGGCGTCGCGCGCTCGATCTGCGAGCGGACCACGTCGGTGTTCGAGATGATCCCGACGAGGTTGTCGGCGTCGTCGACGACGGGGAGCCGCTGGATGCCGGAGCGGAGAATCACCCGCGCTGCGTCGGTCACCTTCATGTCAGGGTGCGCGACGATCAGATTCTCCGTCATCACCGTGAACACGGGGGCGTCGTCGTCCGCGAGCAGCAGGTCCCCGGCCGAGACGAACCCCTCGACGGTCCGTCCCTGGGTGACCGGGAACCCGTTGTGGCCGTCGCTGTCGGCCATGCGGCGCGCGACGGCCGCCACCGTCTCGTCCGGGCTGACCGTCTCCACCTCGCGGGTCATGTACTCCCCGACCGTCGGTTTCCCGCTCATCGTTCGCCGTAAACGTTCCCGGGGTAAAAAGGGGGCGGGGCGGCGGCGCGCGGGAATGGATGCGGGGCGACGGAGACCCGCTCCGGCGACGCAGCGCGTCCGCCCGCCGGAGCGCCACGAGCGGGCGACCTCCGCCACACGCCAGCAGTGAGCAACCTCTGCCACACGCCGACGGCGGGCCCCCGTCGGTCGAGGGCGGCGTTACCTCGCGGGCGGCCCCCAAGTCACCGACTCGTCGGGCTCGCCGTTCGGGCGCTCGACCCGTGTTCTGAGTCCCCCGTGCTCGTCGACGGCGATCGAGACGCGGCTCACGTTCCGCTCGTAGCGTCGATACCGCCCCTTTTCGGCGTCTATCGAGACGTGTTCCGTCACCAGGTCCAACTCGTTGAGCGCGTCCAAGCGCCGGTACACCGTCGACATCGGGATACCGCACTCCTCGACAACCTCGGCGACCGACATCGGCTCGTCGAGCGCGGCCAGGATCGTCCGGTTCGTCTCCTCGCTCAGGGTGTCGAGGAGCCGCTGGACGAACTGCGACTCGTCGCGTTTCGAGTCGGCGTCACTCATCGCGAACGACCGGTGACGCGGGCTCGCTTCGTCGGGCTCCGTCCCCGCCTCCCGTGCGCTTCGCCTCTGACTCGACGTGGGTACCACTCATTATCGGGGATTGCGCCCACAGCGGCTAGTGTGTCTGTTTGTCGCAGGACAACTCCGGGGGCGTCGCCGCTCCGGTGCGCCTAGCTGCCGCCGTCCGACTCACCGACTTCGATCGGGACGCCGATCATGTTCCCCCACTCGGTCCAGGAGCCGTCGTAGTGTCGCACGTGTTCGTATCCGAGCAGCTCCTCGAGGACGAACCACGTGACCGACGACCGCTCGCCGATCCGACAGTAGACGATCACGTCGTCGTCGGGGGTGACCTCTCGGGACTCGTACACGTCCGCGAGCTCCTCGTGCGACTTGAACAGGCCGTCGGGGCGGACGTTCTCGGCCCAGAACACGTTTGTCGCTCCCGGGATGTGTCCACCACGCATCGCTCCTTCGTCGCTGCCGGGCGGCTTCGTGACGTCGCCGCGGAACTCCTCGGGCAGGCGCACGTCGACGAACTTCGTGTCGGTACCGATCGCCGCCCGCACGTCCGTGCGCGCGGCCCGAACCTCCGGTCTGGCCGGCGCGTCGGGCGCGTCGCCGTACGTCACGTCGGGCGGCGCGACCGGCTCCGTCGTGGTCGGGTAGCCGTGTTCCGTCCAGTACTCTCGGCCGCCGTCCATGATCCTGACGTCCGGGTGGCCGTAGTGGGCGAGCTGCCAGTACAGATGCGCCGCGAACCAGTTCCTGTTGTCCCCGTAGATGACGACGGTCGTCTCCTCGGTGATCCCGCGCGATTCGAGGAAGGCGGTCATCTCCGCCGGGGAGAGGATGTCGTGTGCCTCCGCCGACCGGAGGTCGGTCCGCCAGTCGACGCCGACGGCGCCGGGCGCGTGCCCCTCCTCGTAAAACGAGGCGTTGACGTCGACTTCGAGCAGCCGCAGGTCGGTCGCGTCGGAGTCGAACCGGTCGAGCCGGGCGTTCACCCAGTCGGCGCTGACGAGCACGTCCGTCGGGTACCGGCCGCCGGTCGACGCCTCTGTCGGCTCTCGCTGATCGTCGTCCGTGGGGAGTTCGCCGGTCATGCTTGTTGGTCCGCGAATCGTTTCGCTAACTCAGCGGTCGCGCGTCGCAGCCGGTACGACACCGTCGAGCGGGGCTCTCCGAGCTCCGCCGCGAGCTCGTCGAGCGTCACTCCCCGCGGCGTCTCGAAGTAGCCGCGCTCGACCGCGAGCAGCAGCGTCTCGCGCTGCTCGGCGGGAACGTCCGGTCGAGAGAGCAGCTCGCTCTCCCAGTGGTCGACCTCGGTCAGGTGTTCGAACGAGAACGACAGCCCGTCGCCGAGCTTCGCGGCCAGCGTGTCGTACAACAGCCCAATCTTCGAGTCGTCCTGGACCAACACGCGCCACCGGACCGTATCGCCGGACCGCGTCTGCTCGAAGAGGACGCCCCCGTCGACGTACTTCGCCGTGATCAGCGGCACAGACTCGCAGTAGTCAACGTCGGAGACGTACGTGTACGTCACTCGCCGCCGCTGCTCGTTGGTCAACAGGCTCGTCGTGCGGTTCGATCGACACTCCCGAGCGCTGATCGACTCGCGGTCGACGGACTCGTCTAAGAGCAGCTCGTCGACGGCGTCGAGGTCGGCCGCGTTCCCGGTCACCGATTCGAGCTTCCACAGCTCCGTGGGATCGAGACACGAGTAGGTCGCCTCCGACTGGAGGGACTCGCGGTCGATGAACAGGTCGACGTACTCGTCGGCGCCGGGTTCGTAGGTTATTGTAAACGTGAAGTCGTACATCTGACGGTGAACTCGTTCGCTTCTTCTGTCTCGGTTCGCGGCCTCCGCCTCGCGCTCGGCCGAGCGGTCGGGTTCGGCCGAACGGCCGCAGTCGGCCGAGCGGTCGCGGTCGACCGCGCTTCGGCCGGAAGTTGGCCCTCGACAACGCGTCTGATATGGGTTCGACGCACTTACGTTGTCTCGTATGGTCCGCTCACGTTCGACTCGTGAAACCCCGACCGCGCTCCGAAGTCGTCTCCTGATACCCGCGTTTGTCGCGCTCGTCGCCGGAGTCGGGGGAGTCGCCTTCGGACTCACCCACGACGACGCCGTCACCGCGCTGGGCGCGCTCTTGTTCCTGCCGAGCGCCGCGCTGCTGTTCGGCATCGTCGCCAAGCGCCACGGAATCGGACCGTTCAGCCCGTCGCGTCGGCGAGTGAACTGACGATCTGCGCGTCGGCGAGCGGACTGCTGTCCGGCGCGTCGGCGCATCGCTGTTCTCGATCCGCGGTCCACGGCCGGACACCGTTCGGTCCCCTCCGTCCGGCCCTGCTGGGGCCTCTCGGGAGGCGCTCGGATCACGTCGCCTCCCGAACGCGCGCGGCGACGAGCCGGTCGACGTTGTACATGAACACGGCGACCGCGGCCAGAACCGTCGCGAAGTAGACGACGAGCTGCGGCGGCCCCGACGCGGCGCCGCCCGCGACGGCCCCGCCGAACCCGACGACAGTGAGCTCCGCCCACGTGATGAGCACGCGCGAGAGCAGCAGCGTTCCGACCGGCGACCGCCGACTCGGCTCGTTCGCCGCTGGATCGTCGCTCATCTCAGTACGCCTCCTCGGCCGAGATCGGTCCGCTGAACGCCGAGTACAGGACGGCGAAGTACGTGGCTATCAGCGGCAACAGCAGCGCCGCGCCGATCGACATGAGATTCAGCGGTAACGTCGAGACGGCGGCGTCCCTCACCGTCGCCCCCGTCGCCGGGTCGATACGCGGATACATGAGGGTCGCGACCACCGCGACCAGCCCGTACGTCAGTCCCGCGGCCGCCGTGAGCGCGGCGACGTTCGCCCCGCGTCGAAGCGCGACGGCGTAACTGACGCCGAGCGCGACGGAGACGGCGACCAGCGCGAGCACCGGGGGCGACAGCAGCGCGTCGACGCCGGCCGGGAGCCGAGTCGCCAGGACGCCAAGGGTCGCGACGACGGCGAGGAGGTACGCCGCGACGGCCCCGACTCCGAGCCGGGTCACCGTTTCGGGAAGCGCGTCTCGGGCTTTCAGCCGGAGGAACGCGGCGCCGGAAACGACGGTCAGCGCCGTGACGGTGACGCCCGTGACGACGCCGACGAGCGTGAACGAACGGGTGGTCCCGACGAGCCAGTTGCCCGCGAACGCGCCGAGGAGGAACGGCGCGAGGACGCTGCCGGCGACGAACGACCGCCCCCACCACCGCTGCCAGCGCTCGTCGTGGCGCTGTTCGTACATCTCCGGCGCCAGCCCCCGGAGGATGAGGGCGCCGAGGATGCCGAACATCAGCAGGTAGTGCCGGCTGAACAGCCCCGCGTACACCGACGGGAAGGCGGCGAACAGCGCGCCGCCGAAGACGACGAGCCACACCTCGTTCCCGTCCCAGAACGGCCCGATCGCGGACAGCACCGCCTCGCGTGCCTCGTCTTCGCGAAGCGTCGCGAAGATCGCGCCGGCACCGAAGTCGAAGCCGTCGAGGAACAGGAACGTTCCGAGGATCGCGAACACCAGCGCGAACCACAGCTCCGGGAGCGGCAGGCCGAACACCGGGCCCGCCGCGAGCGCGTCGACGGCGCTAGTCATCGTCGGGCACCTCCGCGGGCGCGGCGTCGCGCTCGGCGAGGGAGTCCGAGGGGCGCACGCTCGGTGGCCCCTCCCGGATCACTCGCGCGACGACGTACGTGTACAGCGCGAGGATGCCGGCGTAGACGCCGACGAACCCCGCGAGCGTGACCATCGCCTCCGTGCCGGTGAGGCCGGGAGACACGCCCTCGCTCGTCTTCAACACGCCCTGGATCACCCAGGGCTGGCGACCGACCTCCGTGACGACCCACCCGAGCTCGACCGCGACGATCCCGAGCAGACTGGACGCCATCAGCGCCTTGTGGAGCAGTCCGTCCTCGAACAGCTCGCCCGCGTACCACCGGTAGCCGCCCCAGAACGCGAGCAGGATGAACCAAAAGCCCATCCCGACCATCGCGCGGAACGACCAGAACACGATGGCGACAGGCGGCGCCTCCGTGTCGAACGTGTTCAGTCCGCGTATCTCCGCGGTCGCGTCTCCCCCGCTGGCGAGCCACGACGCTCCGCCCGGGATGCCGATGCCGAACAGCTCCTTCGCGCGGGGGTCGGTAAACTGGCTCAGGTCAGTTGGAATCGCGAAGATGTACTCCGGGACGTACGCCTCGGTGTCCCAGACCGCCTCCATGGCGGCGAACTTCTGCGGTTGCGTCTCGTAGACGTGGCGCGCGTATAGGTCGCCCTGGAGCACCTGTAGCGGGGCCGTGATGAGCAGCGCGACCAGCGCGATCTTGAGCGTCTTCTGCCAGAAGACGATGTTCTTCGTCTGGTGCCCCCAGACGTGGTGTCGGTAGACGTAGTACGCGGAGACGCCGGCCATGAACAGCGCCACCGACTCGACGGCGGCGTTTTGCATGTGGACGTACATGTACCCGAATCGCGGGGTCAGGTACGCCGCGACCGGGTCGACGAGGTGGACTACTTCCTGTCCGTCCTCGGTGACGAGCTCGTAGCCGCGCGGCATCTGCATCCACGAGTTCGCGATGAGGATCCAGACGGCGGACAGCCACGTTCCGACGCCGACAGCGAGGCTAGAGACCATGTACAGCCGGTCGGAGACGCGCTCGCGACCGAACACGAAGATGCCGAGGAACGTCGCCTCCAACATGAACGCCATCATCCCCTCGACGGCGAGCGGGCCGCCGAACAGCTCTCCGGCCGTCGTCGAGAACGCCGCGAAGTTGGTCCCGAACTCGAACTCGAGGACGATTCCGGTGACCGTCCCGACGACGAACGAGATAGCGAAGATCTTGGTCCAGAAGCGACGCAACTGCTCGTACACCGGATCGCCGCCCCGGACGTCCTTCCACGTGAAGTAGATCAGGAACGGAGCCAGCCCCATGCTCATCACCGGGAAGATGATGTGGACAATCGTCGTCAGGGCGAACTGGAATCGGCTTGCGAGTACTGGGTCGATCATGTCGTGGTGAGTGGCTGCCTCGGAGGGTCACTCCGCCGTGCGCCGCGGTCGATCGCTTCATCCGACGCTGAGTACTCCTCCTGTATAACCCCGGAGTTGGCACAGGACAAGCGCCGGTCGAGTGCCACCGTTGCCCGGCGTCGAGGCCTCGACGAGGCGCCCCGGAAGTTGTCCTGTGCCAACCGATCTCTTTGGGGGCCGAAGCGATTGCGTTCGCTCATGGGGACACGGCACGCCGTGCTGGCGCTCGTCGCGCTCGTCACGCTGATAATGGCAGTCAGAGCGGTTCTTGCCGGCCTCGACGGTGACTTCGGGACGGTCGGTCGGCAGGTCGGCGTCGGCGGGATCGTCTTCGCGTTCGGCGTGGGGCTGTACCGGAACTGGGAGTCGGTCGGCTAACGCGGGGGACCGGTCCGCGTCGGGATCCGCCGGGCACTCCTCGTACTGTCGATTCGCGGCTCGGTACTCGGCCGATTTGCCCCTCCCGAACTCCCGAGAGCCGAGGGCGCGGCTCCCGATACGCGGCACACGAGTCGCGGGGGCTGCGCTCCTTTCGAGACGCCCCGTGGAGTGTTTCGAGTAGGCCGTCGCCGGGTTAGCAGAAACAGCGCGCCGACGCGCAGTGCGGCCGTGGATACAGAGACGGTGTCCCGCCCGCAACACGTATCACTGGCCCGTCGGCGTCGGTCCGTCCCCGTAGCGGCCTAATGGAGTCGATCGCGGAGCGACAACTCGCCGGAGAGTGACCGAAACGGAGAAGTCACGCCTGCGGAGCGGGGGCCGCGAGGCGATCGGAGAGCCCGCTTACTGCGGGCTCGGGTTCGACGGCCCGGAGACGTTGCCGTCCTTCAGCGTCGACCCCGTGATCGACTTCAGCCGGGAGACGAGCGAGTCCTTCTCCGTCTCGCCCTCGAGGGCGATGTCGAGGACCTCGCTGATGTGCGAGACGGGGATGACCTCGATCATCTCCTCGTACTCGTCTTCGATCATCACGTCCTGCTCGTTGGCCGCGGGGATGATCACCCGGTCGCAGCCGGCCTTCGCGGCCGCCTCGATCTTGTGGGTGACCCCGCCGACGGGGAGCACGTCGCCGCGGACCGACAGCGAGCCGGTCATCGCGAGGCTCTGGTCGACGCCGACGTTCTCTAAGGCGCTGATAACGGCGGTCGCGACCGTGATCGACGCGGAGTCGCCGTCGACGCCCTGCTGGCCCGTCTGGATGAACTGGATGTGGATGTCCTTCTCCGAGATGTTCTCGTCGGAGAACTTCTTGATGATCGCCGAGACGTTCTGGACCGACTCCTCGGCCATCTCCTTGAGCTGGCCGGTGGCGATCACCTGGCCGCCGCTCTGGGTCGGCGTCACCTCGGCCATCACCGGGAGCATGATCCCCGAGTCCTCGCCCATCACGGCGAGGCCGTTGACGCGCCCGACGACGTAGCCGTCGGACACCTGCAGCTCGTAGTCCTTCCGGCGCTCGATGTAGTCGTCGGCGAGCTGCTGTTCGATGGACCGCGAGCGGCCCTTCGCCTGAAGGACGTGGTCGCGGGTGGTGTAGTCGGCGTCCTCGCCGCGGGCGATGTCGCCTGCGACGCGGACGAGCCCGCCGAGGTTCCGGAACAGGAGGGTGAGGTGGCCCTTCCGGCCGGAGCGGCGCTTGGCCTCGAGGATGACCTCCTCGACGGCCTCGGCCGTGAACTCCGGCAGGCGGCCGTCCTTCGCGACCTCCTGGGCGATGAACCGGACGTACTTCCGGCGCATCTCCGGGGTGTCCTCGATGGTGTCCTCCATGTACACCTCGTAGCCGTACCCCTTGATACGGCTCCGCAGCGCCGGGTGCATGTTCTCCATCGCGTCGAGGTTCCCGGCCGCGATCATGACGAAGTCGGTCGGGACGGGCTCGGTCTGGACCATCGCGCCCGAGGAGCGCTCGGACTGGCCCGTGATCGAGAACTCGCCCTCCTGGATCGCCGTCATGAGGTGCTGCTGGCTGCGGATGTCGAGCGTGTTGATCTCGTCGATGAACAGCACCCCCTTGTTCGCCTTGTGGATGGCCCCGGCCTCGACGCGGTCGTGGCTGGGCGTCTCCATCCCGCCGGACTGGAACGGGTCGTGCCGGACGTCACCGAGCAGCGCGCCGGCGTGCGCGCCGGTGGCGTCGCGGAACGGCGCCGTCTTCGTGTCGCCGTTGTTCACCAGCAGGTTCGGGATCATCGCGTCCGACCCGCGGTTGAGGTAGCGGAAGACGAGGTAGACGACCCCGGCGGCGATGATGCCGACGAGGATCTGGCCGACGATGATGAGCGCGTAGCCCAGCACGACGGCGATGATGATCCACATGAGGAGCGACCGCATCTGGTTGCGCTTGCGCGCCTCCTCGCGGTGCGCCTCGACGATCTGGTCGCCCTTGCCGGCCGGCACCGTCCGGACCTTCGGCTTGTTGCCGTCGTCGGGGTTATGATACACTAAGACGTCCTGAAGCTCCTCTTTGGGGAGAAGCTCGGACATCGCCTTCGCGAGCATCGACTTCCCGGTCCCGGGGGAGCCGATCATCATTACGTGGCGGCGCTGCTTGGCCGCCTTGATGATCACGTCGCGGGCGTGCTCCTGCCCGATGACTTGGTCGACGAGCCGGTCGGGAATTTCGAGCTCGGCCGTCGTGTCGATCTTGAGCCCGCCGAGGAGGTCGTCCTCGTCCGGGTCCTCGTCGATCTCGGCGCCCTCGACCTCGACGGTACTCCCGAGCTCGTCGATCCCGCCGTCGTCGGCCGGATCGGGGTTGTTGGCGTTCCGGCTCCCGTTGGAACCCTCGCCGACGACCTCGGTCTCGTCGAACCCGTCCCCGTCGTCGACGACGACCCCGTCGTCCCAGGGGTCGTCTCCGTCTTCGGGGTCCGTGGCCGACCCTCCGTCGGAGTCCGCGGTCGACTCCCCGCCGGAGTCGGCGGCGTCGTCGACGCCGGGGTCGTTCGCCGGACCGTCGTCGGGCTCGGGATCGCCTCGCTCGGCGTCCTCGCCGTTCCCCGCCGGACTCGAGTCGTCGACGCCGCCGTGGGGCGGTTCGTCGGGGTCGTCGGCCGTCGGGTCGTTCGTGTCCTTCTCGTTGCTCATAGAATCGAGTGTCGCTATCGAAAAGGACGGGTCGGCTACTGATATACTTTCTCCCCCCGGAGGCACCGGTACGGTGGCATCAAACACCCTTTTGAAGCCGTATATCCTCCGATCTCGGCGGACGAGCGTTCCCACGGGGTTTATAAACGACGCCGACGGTACGTAGATTCATGCGGGGGTTTTACATCGGCCGGTATCAGCCGTTTCACGACGGCCACCGGCACATGGTGGAAGAGATCGCGGCGGAGGTCGACGAGCTCGTCTTGGGGATCGGCTCCGCCGGCGACTCCCACACCACGCGGAACCCCTTCACGGCTGGCGAGCGCGTGATGATGGTGACGAAGGCGGTCGAGGAGCTCGATGCCACCACCTACGTCGTCCCCATCGAGGACCTCGACCGCAACTCCGTCTGGGTGAGCCACGTCCAGAGCATGACCCCGCGGTTCGACGTCGCGTACTCGAACAACCCGCTCGTGGTCCGCCTCTTCGAGGAGGCCGGCGTCGAGGTGCGCCAGTCGCCCATGTTCCGCCGCGACGTGCTGGAGGGGACCGAACTCCGAGAGCGCATGATCCGCGGCCGCGATTGGGAGGACCTCGTCCCCGACGCCGTCGTCGACGTGATCCGCGAGGTCGACGGCGTCGAGCGCATCCGCCGGATCGCCGAAACCGACTCGTTAGCCGACGAGCCCTTAGATCAATAGGGAGGGGTGTACGGGTGAGGTGAGGTTTCTTTTCTGCGAATCGTCGGTCACGGACTGGCGGAAGGCATCCTCGAAAAGTTCGGTCGTTTATAAATCGGAGTCAGTGGATCGCCGGTGTCCGCCTCCAAAACCCCAGCCGCTCGCTTATAAATAGCTGATTGCGGATCGGCGGTGACCTCCTCCAAAGCCCCAGCCGGGATGGCGGCGTACACTCGCTGTGCTCCTCGGTCGCTCACTCTGTTCGCTCCCTGCGGTGCTTGCGTCGTCTACGCCGCCATCCCGGCTGCCCCTTTGAGTCCCGCCCCGCACCGCGCAGCACCGCACCTCACGCCTCCCCAGCCTCGTCGCGGCCGCTTTTAAGCGGCCGCGACTCCCTCGCGCGTGCTCCTCGCGGCCGCCAGGGGCGGCCGCTCGCAGGCACGCGCCACCGCGGTGATAGAGTCCACGGCGCCGTCGCCCGTTCCTTTTAAACCCTCGCCGGACGCGGGTTCGGACATGATCACGCTGGCCTCGGACTTCGGGTCGCCGTACCCCGCCGCGATGAAGGGAGTGATCCGCCGGCACACGGACGCCGAGATGATCGACGTCGCGCACGACCTTCCGCGCGGGGACCCCCGCGCGGCGGCCTTCTGGCTCCGGTTCGTCCTTCCGGAATTCCCGCCGGCGGTCCACTGCGCCGTGATCGACCCCGGCGTCGGCACCGACCGCGACGCCCTGGTCGTCCGCGCCGGCGCGCACGTCATCGTTGCCCCGGACAACGGCCTCGCGATGCCGCCGGCCCGGGCGCTCGCGGTCGACGAGTCGGATGTCGAGACGTGGACCATCGCGGTCGACGACCCCGCGAGCGAGACGTTCCACGGCCGCGACGTGTTCGCGCCGACCGCGGCCCGCATTCGGACGGCGCTCGACGACGAACTGACGGCGTCGGACGGCGCTCCCGACGCCGATGCCGTCGCTGAGACGCTCGACGCGATGGACGACCTGACGCCCGCGAGCGACCCGGTCGACATCAGCTTCCCGGAGCCGACCGTGGAGCGCGCTGAGGGGAGCGAGGTGGGTGGGGACGCCGAGGACGGCGACGGCGACGTGATCGCCGTCGACGGCGAGGTGCTCGCGATAGACCGGTTCGGTAACGTGATCACCAACGTCCCCGGCGAACTGGTCCGTGGCCGGGACTGGGTCCGCGTCGACGGCGACCTCACGCCGGTCGCGGAGACGTTCGGCGCCGTCGACCCCGGCGAGCGCCTCGTCACCGTCGGGAGCCACGGCTACGCGGAGTGCGACGTCAACGACGGGCGCGGCGACGGCGCGTTCGACCTCCGGCCCGGCGACTCGGTGCGGTTCGTCCCCGACAGCGTGAGCCTCTGAGTTTCAAAAAACCGCCGCTACAGTTCGACCCCCGAGGGGATCAGGCTCTCGCTGCGGAGCAGGTTCCCCTCGTGGTCGTACACGAGGAAGGTGTCCTTGTCGTAGGCGACGAGCCGCTCGCCGTCGACGTCGATCTCGACGCGGTACCGGGCGTCGCCGTCGTCGGTCGCGTCACGCGCGGCGTGGATGAAGGGGAGGACGTCTGTCGCCGTCTCGTTGAGTTCGAGGACGAAGTCGCCGGTGTACCGGTTGGTGACGCCGACGACGCCCTCCGGGTCGTCTGCCTCGCCCAGCGGCTCGCGGAGCCGGAAGGCGACGTCGATCTGGTCGGCCGCGAGCAGGTCGGCGCCGGCTTCGTCACCTTCGTCGCCGTCGACGCTGTCGCTCTCGTCTCCGGAGAGCCGCTCGCGGAGCAGTTCCTCCGGCCCGTGGAAGTCGATCCGCACCAACGGGGGCGACCGGGAGTCGGGGCCGTCGTCGACGCCCTCAACGGTCAGATCGAAGTAGTCACGCCGCATTTCCTATTGAACGCTTTGCGGTCCGGCCGTATCAACGTAACGGGCGGATCGGTGTCGCGGGGCTGCGTCGAGGGTATCGCGGCCGTCGCGACGGAGCACTCCCGGTGTCGCTCGTGATAATCGTCGGGGGTAGTTTAACTTCCCCCCGCCATTACGTCCCCGTATCCATGGCGAGTGACGCCGGCGGGAGCGACCTCGGCGACCGGATCGAGGACCTCCAGCGGCGCCTCTCGCGTGCGTGGGAGCTGCTCCAGGGGTCCACGCTCGACGTTCGCCCGTTCCGCCCGGGCGAGGACGGCCCGCTCGCGTCGTTCGTCGTTCCCGAGGACGAGCGCGAGGTCGACCGGTACTGGGTGAACGCCCCGTACGCGTACGTCGTGATCACCTATGACGAGGTCGAGAGCGAACACCGGTACTACGCGGTCGAGCCCGAGCTCGACGCGTTCGAGCGAGGCCTCCTCGACCGCATCGTCGACGACATCCGCGACCCGCTCCTCTACCGCGAAGGGACCGGCAAGACGGACGAGGCGACGCTCAAGGCGGAGTTGGAGACGCTGTTGGAGGGGTACGGCGTCGAGGCCGGGATGGACACGTTCCACGCGCTCGCGTACTACCTCTACCGCGACTTCCGCGGCTACGGGAAGGTCGACCCCCTCCTGAACGACCGCCACATCGAGGACGTCTCCTGTGACGGCTACGACCTCCCGATCTTCGTCTACCACGACCAGTACACGGACATCGAGACGAACGTCTCGTTCGCCCAGGAGGCGCTCGACAGCTACGTCATCCGCCTCGCCCAACAGTCCGGGCGCCACGTCTCCGTCGGCGACCCCATCGTCGAGACGACGCTCCCGGACGGGTCGCGCGCGGAGCTGGCGCTCGGCGAGGAGGTGACCCCGCGAGGCTCGGCGTTCACCATCCGCCAGTACGCGGAGGACCCGTTCACCCCCGTCGACCTCGTCGAGTACGGCACGTTCTCGATCGAGCAGATGGCGTACTTCTGGCTCTGCATCGAGCACAACAAGAGCCTCATCTTCGCGGGCGGGACCGCCTCGGGGAAGACCACCTCGATGAACGCGGTGTCGATGTTCGTCCCGCCGCGCGCGAAGGTCCTCACCATCGAGGACACCCGCGAGCTCTCCTTATACCACGACAACTGGCTCTCGGCGGTCACCCGCGAGCGCCGGTACGAGGGGACGGACATCGACATGTACGACCTGCTGCGCTCGGCGCTGCGCCACCGCCCCGAGTACATCATCGTCGGTGAGGTGCGCGGCGAGGAGGCTATCACCCTGTTCCAGGCGATGAACACCGGCCACACCACGTTCTCGACGATGCACGCGGACTCGATCGAGACGGTGATCAACCGGCTGGAGAACGAACCGATCAACGTGCCGCGCGCGATGGTGCAGTCGCTGGACATGCTCTCGGTGCAGACGCTCACCCGCTCCGACGACGAGCGGGTGCGCCGCGCGAAGACGATCGGCGAGATCGGCGGCATCGACCAGCGGACCGGCGAGCTCGACTACTCCTCGGCGTTCGAGTGGGTCCCGGACTCGGACACCTTCCAGCGGAACGACTCCTCGCTGCTGGAGGAGATCGCCGACGAGCGCGGCTGGTCCCGGTCCGAGCTGCTCCGCGAGGTCCGGCGCCGCGAGCGCTTCATCGAACTGCTCTCCGCGCTCGGCATCGACGACTACCGCACGTTCACCGCCCTCGTCAACGAGTACTACGCCGACCCCGACCGCGTGATGGAGAAGCTCGACGAGCGCGCCGCCGCGGCCGACGGCGTCGACCCCGACGACCTCGCCGGCGAGGAAGTCGGCGACGGCCGAACCGTCGCGGGAGACTCGGCGGGCGACGCCGCGGACCGATGATCGAGTACCTCCCCCTCGCCGTCGCGGTCGCGGCCTGCCTCGCGCTCGCGCTCCCGCTCGTCGACGAGCGAGCGGACCTGTTCGTCACCCGCGTCGCGCTGTTCACGTTCGGCGACTACGTCGGCGAGGACGAGGCGCGGAGACAGGCCCAGCGCGACCGGATGCGCGCGGCCCACGTCGCCGGCACCACCCACCGCGTGTACGCCTCGCGGACCCTGCTGTACGCCGCGGTCCTCGGCGTCGCCGGCAGCGTGATCGGCGTGTACGCGGCCGGGGGGTTGCTCGCCGCGCTCGACGTCGGCGAGGCGGCGATCCGCGAGGCGCTCCCGGCGCAGTTCGGGTTCCTCGCCGTCGTCGCGCGGCTGGCCGACCTCGGGCTCCTCCGGCTCTTCGTCCTCCTCGCAGCCGTCTCCGCGACCGTCGGCGCGGGGCTCGCGCTCGGCGCGTACGTCGCCCGGTGGCAGCTGCTCGACCAGCGCGCTCACGCCCGTGCGGCCGAGATCGACGCCACCCTGCCGCGGACGGTCGCGTTCATGTACGCGCTCTCGCGCTCCGGGATGGCGTTCCCGCGCGTGATGGACACGCTCGCGGAGAACGAGTCGGTGTACGGCGAGGCCGCCACGGAGCTGTCGGTCGCGGTCCGCGACATGAACGCCTTCGGCACCGACGCGCTCACCGCGCTCCAGCGCATCTCCCGGCGGACGCCCAGCGAGGACCTGGCGGACTTCTCGGAGAACCTCGCCTCCGTCCTCGGCACCGGACAGTCGGTGTCGGCGTTCCTCAACGACCAGTACGAGCGCTACCAAGCGGAGGCGGAGGCGAAACAGGAGCAGTACTTGGAGCTGCTCTCGACGTTCGCCGAGGCGTACGTGACGGCGCTGGTCGCCGGCCCGCTCTTTTTCATCACCATCCTCGTCGTCATCGGCCTCGTCTTGCAGGACACGATGCCGCTCCTCCGCGTCGTCGTCTACCTCGGTGTGCCGCTCGCCACCTTCGGCTTCGTCGTCTACGTCGACAGCGTGACGCAGGGCGTCGGCGGCACCGAGACCGTCGCGGCGTCGTCGTTCGACGACCCGGACGCCCCCTCGGTCACCGGCGTGCGCCGCGCGACGGACGAGCCCGGGGACCGGGGCGGCTCACCACGGTTCGACGGCGGCGCGGCGACAGGACGCGACGCGGACGGGAAAGCCGCGGACGGAGTCGGCACAGATCGCTGGGCGGAGAGCCGCGAGCGACTCCACGTCTACGACCGGCTCCGCGGAGTGCGGCGGCTGGTCGCGTCGCCGGCCGAGACGGTGCTGTCGTCGCCCCGGACGGTCCTGCTCGTTGCGGTCCCGATCGCGGTCGCCGGGCTGCTCGTCTTCGCGTTCCCGATCACGCTCGGGACGCCCGTGGAGATGGTCGGCCAGGTCGACGGGCCGATCGTCGCTGCGACCGCGTTCGTCCTCGCGACGTACGCGGTCGCCTACGAGTTCGGCAAGCGTCGTGTCCGGCGGATCGAGTCCGCCGTGCCCGACTTCCTCGACCGGCTCGCCAGCGTCAACGAGGCAGGGACCGCAGTCGTCGGCAGCGTCCGCCGCGTCGCCGACTCGAACCTGGAGGCGCTGACGGAGGACCTCCGCCGGACCCGCCGCGACATCGACTGGGGCGCGGACGTCTCGACCGCGCTGCGCCGGCTGGAGCGCCGGGTCCGGTCGCCGATGACCTCCCGCGCGGTCGCGCTCGTCACCAACGCGATCCGGGCGAGCGGCGACATCGGGCCCGTCCTCCGGATCGCGGCCGACGAGTCCCGGGCGACCTGGTCGCTCCGGCGCGAGCGCCGGCAGGTAATGCTCACGTACCTCATCGTCATCTACATCTCCTTCCTCGTCTTCCTCGGGATCATCGCGGCGCTGTCGGTGTCTTTCATCCCCGCTATCGAGGCGGCGGGCGTCCCGGGAACCGGCGGGAGCCTCCCCGATTCCGGGACCGGCGTGCCCGGCGGCCCGGGGGGAATCGCGGACGGAATTGGCGACATCGACGTCGACGCGTACGAACAGCTGTTCTTCCACGCCGCGTCGATCCAGGCGGTCTGCTCCGGGCTCGTCGCCGGACAGCTCGGGGAGGGGTCGGTGCGCGACGGGGTCAAACACGTCGTGGTGCTGCTCGCGCTCACGCTCGTCGCGTTCGTCGCGATCGGCGTGGTGTGACGGTCCGGTCGGCATATACCCGTCGCGGCCGAGGCCCCGGTATGGATCCGCAGTCGCCCGACGACCCAAAGTCGCCCGACGATCCGCAGTCGCCCGGCGATCCCCAGTCGACCTACGACCGCATCGCGGCGCACTTCTCGAAGACGCGGGAGTACGCGTGGCCCGAGGTCGAGGACTTTCTGGAGGGCCGCTCGGGGACCGTCGCGCTCGACGTCGGCTGCGGGAACGGTCGCCACACGGAGGCGCTCGCGGCGCGCGCCGAGGCCGCGGTCGGCGTCGACCTCAGCCGCGGACTGCTCGACGAGGCAGTCGCGCGCGCTCGCGACCGGGGATTCGCGGACTCGGCCGCGTTCGTCCACGGGGACGCGAGCGCGCTCCCGGTCCGCGACGACGCGGTCGATCTCGCCGTCTACGTCGCCACGCTCCACCACCTCTCGCCCCGGGAGGGTCGCGTCGAGAGCCTGAACGAACTGGCGCGCGTCCTCGCGCCCGACGGGGTCGCGCTCGTCAGCGCGTGGAGCACGGCGCACGACCGGTTCGACCGTGATGAGGGATTTGACACGACCGTCGACTGGACGCTGCCGGGCGGCGAGACGGTCCCCCGGTACTATCACATCTACTCGCCTTCTGAGTTCGAGGCGGACCTCGCGGAAAGCGACCTCGAACCGCGACACGTGACGGTTTCGAGCGGAAACTGCTACGCGGAAGTGACGCCCCGCCCCCGCTAATTATCGCTGTCGATAGTGTTGGAGGTGGATTAAAGACCCCCTGTCGACCGCGTGATAGTAATGGCTGACACCTTCCCCGAACGGGTCCTTCGCCGGGTCACCCCCGGCGCGCTGGCCCGGAGCTACCTCGCGAAGTTCCTCGTCGCCCTCGTCGTCGTCGTCCTCGCGATCGGCGCCGTCGGGGCGGTCACGTACGCGGAGACGACCGATCAGCTCGAATCGAACGCGCACGACGACTATACGGCCGTCGCGGAGCTGAGCGCCACGGAGCTCGACGGCTGGGCGAGCGACCGCCGCGCGCTGCTCACGGACATCGCCGACAACGACGCGTTCTCTCGGGACCCGGACAGCGTCGACGGGTACCTCTCCTCGCACCTCTCGCGCACCTCCGAGGCGGTCACCGCCTTCCACTTCGTCGACCGAGAGGAGGGCACCGTCGTCGCGACCACCGACCGGGAGGGCGAGGTGGGGGTCACCTCGCAGTCCTGGTACGGCGACAACCTGCTGTTCGCGGAGAGCGTGTTCACGAGCCCCACCTACATGGTCGACGGCGAGCGCCGGATCGCGTTCGTCACGTCGACGCCGATGCGCGACTACCTCGTGATGGAGATCTCGCTCGCCGCCGTCACCGACGACTTCCGCCAGCCGACCGAGGGCGCGTTCACGACGATCGTCCAGTCCGACGGCCGGATCGCGGCGAGCAACGCCGACTACCTCGCGGGGATCCGCTACGACAGCGACGTCCGGTCGGCGCTGTTCGGCGAGGAGCGGTCGGTCGGGTTCCTCCCGTCGGCCACGTTCAGCTTCGCCGACGGCGGCGAGTACCTCGTCGCGTACGCGCCGATGGAGACCGAGGAGTGGGCCGTCGCGGTCCACGTCCCGCTCTCTGAGGCGTACGCCCTCTCGGGGATGATCGGGCGGAACCTGCTGCTCATCGTCGGCGTCGCGATCGTCGGACTCGGGCTGCTCGGCGCGACGCTCGGCCGCGGCACCGTCGTCGAGCTGAACCAGCTCCGGGGGCGGGCATCGGCGCTGGCGGACGGCGACCTCGACGTCGACTTCGACACGGAGCGACGCGACGAGTTCGGCGACCTCTCCGACGCGTTCGCCACCATGCGCGACTCGCTGCGCGAGCAGATCCAGTCGGCGGAGACGCAGCGGGAGCGCGCCGAGGCGGCGAAGGCGGAGAGCGAGGCGTTCGCCGACCGGCTGGAGTCGCGGGCGAGCGAGTTCGGCGAGACAATGGCGACCTGCGCTGACGGCGACCTCACCGCCCGGCTCCGCGCCGACCCCGATGACCCCGAGGCGCTCCGCTCGATCGCCGCGGAGTTCAACGACGCGATGGACGAGCTGGAGGCCGCGATCGCCGAGGTCGACGCGTTCGCGGTCGAGGTGGCCGACCGGAGCGACGCAGTCACCGACGGCACGGACGAGGCGGCGGCCGCCGGCCGGGAGACGAGCGACGCGGTCGACGAGATCTCCGCCGGCGCGGAGCGACAGAGCCGTCAGCTCTCCGAGGTCGCCGGCGAGATGGAGGACATGTCCGCGACCGTCGAGGAGGTCGCCGCCTCCGCGGACGAGGTCGCGACCACCTCCCGGCAGGCCGACGCGCTCACCGAGGAGGGCCGCGAGGCGGCCGCCGACGCCGTCGAGGAGCTTCACGGGATCGAGGCCCGGTCCGAGTCCGCCGCGGAGACGATCGAGCGGCTCGAAGCCGAGATGGCGGAGGTCGACGCGATCGTCGAGACCATCTCGGAGATCGCCGACCAGACGAACCTGCTCGCGCTCAACGCCTCGATCGAGGCCGCCCGCGCGGGCGAGGCCGGCTCCGGCTTCGCGGTCGTCGCCGAGGAGGTGAAGTCGCTCGCCGAGGAGACCCAGGAGTCCGCCGCCGAGGTGGAGACGCTAATCGAGAGCCTCCGCGAGCGCACCGACGAGAGCGTCGACGAGATGGCCGCGATCCGCGACGGCGTCGACGACGGGGTCGAGGTCGTCGAGGACGCCGAGGACGCGCTCGCCGAGGTCGCCGACCGGGTGAGTGAGGCCGACGACGGCGTTCAGGAGATCTCCGGCGCGATGGACGCGCAGGCGTCGTCGGTCAGCGAGGTGACCGGCGCGGTCGACGACCTCGCCGGCGTGAGCCAGCAGACGACCGCCGAGGCGACCACCGTCGCCTCCGCCGCCGAGGAGCAGGCCGCCACGCTTGGCGCGGTCTCCGAGCAGGCGCACGACCTCCACGAGCGCGCCAGCGACCTCCGCGAGATGACGGAGGAGTTCGAGGTCGACGCCGACGCCGGGGCCGGGGATGAAGCTCCGACCGCCGGCGAACCTGCCGCCGGCGGATCCGTCGAGTCGGACGAGACGGCGTTCACGTTCGGTGCCGACGAGGAGCGGTCGGACGCGGCCCCCGCCAGCACCGACGGCGGCACGACCGCCGACGCAAGCGAGGTGAGCGATCCGGACGGCGACGGCTCGGAGACGCGGGAGCGGTCGCTCGACGAGTAGGCGTCGAACAGAAGAGTGGCCGTCGTCGTCCGCGACGACGCGTTCCGCCGGTCGCGTCGCGGTCGGTGATTCCCGCGCGTTTCAGTCGGCCATCGTCTCGTGGCTGACGTCCCGGTCGTCCGGGAGCGGCGTCACGAAGCGGTACGCCGCGTACAGCCCTAACACCGCGATGCCTGCCAGCACGAACGCCGTGCGGATCTCCGGCGAGATCAGCGGCGTCGCGACCACGTCACCGGCCTCGTTCGTTATCGGGACCGGGCTGTAGGGCTCGCCGGCCAGGATCTCGACGACCCCGAGGACGACGATGCCGAACAGCATCAGTCCCGCGCTCAGCGCCCGCGCCGCCGTGTCGATAGTGTCTGTCATTTGCGTTCACCTCTTAACCGAGCAGGTACCGCAGCTTGGGGTTCTGCTTGACGACCTCCGTCTCCTCGATGAGCGCGTCGAGGCCGTAGTACCGACCGGCCGCGAGCACGATCACCGTCAGGAACAGGAGCAGCCCCATCAGGTCGCCGTTGACGACGCCGTTGGTGAACCCGGCGTTGCCGATCCAGAACAGGACCATGAAGATGACCCCGCCGAACGCGGCCAGCCGGGTGAACGCCCCCGCGATCAGCGCGAGGCCGATGAGCGTCTCGAAGAGGGGCACCCCGGGCTCGATGAGCCACGCGAGGTTGTTCCCCATCCAGACCGGAATCGGCCCGAGTGCGGTCCCGGTCATCTCCGACATGTACATCGGGCCGTAGCTGAACGCGAGCCCGTCCTCGATGAGCTTCGTCACGCCGGCGTGGAAGAACCACCAGCCGGTGACGACGCGCAGGAACGCGATCCAGTACGTCGCCCAGGGTCCGTCCAGCGCGAACTCGGTCTCGCCGACCAGCGGATTGCTAGTTTGGTATGACATCGGTCTCACCTCACGGGTGTAGATTGGGTGGGTATACACATAGGTCCCGAACAGGTTTCTAAGCGGCTGAAAAGCGTTCTAACGCGCTGGGAGACGCCCGCAGTATCGTGGCTCTTTAAGTGAGATATGCCATTCGAGTGGCTCGTGCCCGCGTCTCCTGCCCGAACACGGAACGCTTATGAAACTCGTTGCGCCTACGTGTAGGTGCGTCATCAACCGACGCGAGCGCCGGTGGTCTAGTGGTAGGACCTGAGCCTTCCAAGCTCATGGCCCGGGTTCAAATCCCGGCCGGCGCATTTCTCGAACGTAGTGAGAGAAATCGCCGAGAGGGATTTGAACCCTGGAAGTCGCAGCCCGGAACGGCGCGAAGCGCCGCATGCCCGGACCGTCTTCCTCTGGTTCAAATCCCGGCCGGCGCACTCACTTCGTTCGTGCGCCGCCCGTACTCCCACTCGCTCGCTGCTCGCGGTTTCACCGCTCGCAATCGAGGTGCTCGCTTCGCTCGCACCTCGCCGCGCTCGCGGGAGTCCCGGCCGGCGCATTTTCAGACTGACTTCGTCAGTCAACGTCCGCTTCGCTCCGCTCAGCGGACTCTCGAACACTACGAACGAGGAGCGACAGCGACGAGTGAGTTTGTGCGGAAAGTCGTGTCGCGGGCTCGGACCCTTTCAGTCGTCGTCCGCGGCCGGTACCTCGCCGTCTTCGACCTCGACGCCCTTCGCCCGCGGCCCGCCCGCGTGCCCCTCGTGGGCGACGGCGGTCGCCATGAGGTGCGGCGGGATCGCGGGCACCTCGTCGGCGTCGACGGGGCCGTCCGCCTCGATCTCCTCGGTCGAGCGCGGGAACTCGCGGATCTCCTTGTGGATCGCGAGGCCGGCCTTCGCGCCCTGCCCCATCGCGACCGGGACTTGGTTATGGCCGGGCGTGATGTCGCCGACGGCGAACACGCCGTCCTCGCTGGTGCGGCCGTGGTCGTCGACGTCGATGGTGCCGTCGTCGTTGAGGTCGCAGCCCAGCCCCTCGGCCAGGGCGGTGTTGTAGTCGGAGCCGTACATCGCGAAGCCGCCGCGGTACTCGCGGCGGGTCCCGTCCTCGAACTCCAATGCCTCGAGCCAGCCGGAGTCGGGGTCGTTCTCGACGCCAGAGACCTCCTCGCGAACGACGTCGACCGGGTGCGCCTCCAGCTGCGCGGCGGTCTCCTCGCTCCACGTCGGCTCCGCGCCGCGGGTCAGCACGTCCACGTCGTCGGTGACGTTGAGCATGATCATCGCGACGTGGGCGGCGGCCTCGCCGTGACCCATCACGTACACCGGCTCGTCGACGAACATGTAGGCGTCACAGTGGAGGCAGTAGTGGAGCCCCTTGCCGGTCCGCGGGAGCGGCGGGTCCGGGCGCTCGTCGGAGAAGCCGGTCCCGAGGACGACGCGGTCCGCGAGGATCTCGGCGTCGTTCGTGGAGAGGCGGAACCGGTCGTCGTCGGTGCGCTCGACGTCGGTGACGAACCCGCGCTCGAAGGTCCCGCCGTACGACTCTACCTGCTCGCGGCCGGTCGCGAGGAACTCGTTGCCGGAGGTGTCCTCGGTGACGCCGATCACGTTGTGCGTGTCGGCCATCATCGCCGCGCGCCCGCCGCCCCGGTCGATCAGCACCGTCTCGTGGCCGAGTCGGGCCCCGTACAGCGCGGTCGTCAGCCCGGCCGGCCCGCCGCCGACCACCGCGATCTCGTACTCGTCGTCGGACGAACTCATTACCGGATGTATGCGTTGCGCCGGTTTAAATGACGCCGTGCTGTGCGCGGCCGGCGACCAGCCACAACGGCCGGGTACGACCCTGCTAGCTCCGACCGGCGGGCGTCGCCGCGATCCGGCCGCATGCCCGGAGATTTATGCGTCCGTACCGCGTTCGCCCGGTCAGTGCCTTCCCGTCTCGCCCTCGCGGTCGGCCTCCTGCTCGTCGGCATCGCCGCCGACGTGGGGACGACGTACGTTGCCCTCACCGGGAGCGAGTACGTCGAGGGGTCGCCAGTCGGTCGCCTGTTCATCTCCCGATTCGGTCTCCTCGGCGGGATGCTCCTCACGAAGGTCGTCGGCATGGCCGTCATCGGGGTTCCGGTCGCGGTCGCCGGCGGCACGCGGCGGTTCGTCGCGACCCTGATGTGCGCCGGGGTCGGCGCCCTCTCGCTGGCGGTCGCCGCGCGGAACCTCCTGTTCGTCGCGGGCCTGTGGCCCTGACGTTCGCCTCACGGGACACCGGGCGACCGCGGCGCTGGCCTCGACCGCCGCGACCTCGGCCGCCGCGACCTCGGCCGCCGCGACCCCGACCGCCGCGACCCCGGCCGCCGCGACCCCAGTCGTTTTGCGTCATCGGTGACACCGATCCGTATGTCACGCGAATCCGCTCCGGCCCCGTCCCCGCCGGAGACCAGACGCGAGGTCGTCACGGAGACGCTCCACGGGGTCGACGTCGACGACCCGTACCGGTGGCTCGAGGGCGACGACGAGGCGGTCGGCGAGTGGGTCGACGCGCAGAACGCCCACGTCGACGAGGCGCTCGGCGACGACCTGCGGGACCGGCTCCGCCCCCGGTTCGAGGACCTCGTCGAGGTGGCCGACTACGGCCCGATAACCGTCCGCGAGGGGCGGTACTTCGCGACCGTCCGCGAGCCCGGCGCCGACCACGCTCGCCTCGTGGCCCGCGACGCGCCGGACGGCGCGGACCGCGTCCTCGTCGACCCGAACGCGTGGGCGGCGAACCGCGACGACGATCGCCCGCCCAGGTCGATGGCGTGGTACGTCCCGTCGCACGACGGCGAGCGCGTCGCGGTCGGCGTCACCGAGGGCGGCGACGAGAACTACGACGTGCGGGTGCTCTCGGTGCCCGATCCGAGCGAGAAGCGGTCGGGCTCGGAGGCGGGCGAGTCCGACTCCGACGCGGCGGCGGGCTACGGCCCGGGCGTCGAGGAGGTCGCGGTCCTCCCCGAGCGCGGTCGGGTAAACGCCGGGAGCCTCGCGTGGGAAGCGGGGGGCGAAGGGTTCGTCTACGTCGCCACCGGCGGCGCGGCAGACGGCGCGCAGATGGACAAGGAGATCCGCCGGTTCCGGCTCGCTGACGGCCCGAGCGAGGAGGTGGTCCTGCTCGAACACGACGATCAGCACGTCTGGCCGCGGGTGACGGTCGACCCGGACTCCGGCCTGCTCGCGGTCGCCTTCTCCGAGATGGTCGGCGGCACCGAGTGGTACGTCCACGTCGACGGCGACCTTCGCCCCGTCCTGACCGACACCGACGCCGAGACGTCAGTCCGGTTCCACGGCGGGACGGCGTTCATCTCGACCGACCACGGCGCGCCCCGGCGGCGGCTGCTCGCCTGCTCCGTCGACCGCTTCCGCGAGGGGGACCTCTCGTTCGAGGAGTGCCGGGAGATCCTCCCCGGGGGCGAGGGGATCATCCAGTCGGTCGTGCCGACCCCCGAGCGGCTCCTCGTCCACCGCCAGCGGGACGCGCACTCCAAGCTCTCGGTCCACGACCGCGACGGGACGCACCTGCGCGACGTCTCGCTGCCGTCGTACTGTACGGTCACGTGGGTCTCCGGGAATCGCGACGCGCCCGAGGCGTTCTTCGGTCTCACCGGCTTCGACCGGCCGTCGGCGGTCCGGGGACTCGACCTCGCTGTCGAATCGGGATTCGGCGGCGACGCTTCCGACGGAGAGCCCAAACTCGCGTCGACGGAACTCGACTCGGTCGAGCTTCCGGTCCCCGACGACCTCGTCGTCGAACAGCGGTTCGTCGAGTCGACGGACGGCGCCGAGGTGCCCGTGTTCGTCTGCTACCGCGAGGACGTCGCCGTGGACGGGCCGCGCCCGACGGTCCTGTACGGTTATGGGGGCTTCCGTAACAGTATCACGCCCTCGTTCGGGCGGTTCCGACTCCCGTTCCTCGCGGACGGCGGCGCGTTCGCGGCGGTGTGCGCCCGCGGCGGCTACGAGTACGGCGAGCCGTGGCACGAAGCGGGCATGCTGGCGGACAAGCAGCACACCTTCGACGATTTCGTCGCGGCCGGCGAGGCGCTCTGTGCGTCGGGGGTCACCGACAGGGATCACCTCGCGGTCGCCGGCGGGTCGAACGGCGGGCTTTCGGTCGGCGCGGTCGTCACCCAGCGCCCGGACCTGTGGGCGGCTGCGCAGTGCGCGGTCCCGCTGCTCGACATGCTGCGGTTCCACCGCTTCCTGCTCGGCGAGTCGTGGACGACCGAGTACGGCCACCCGGAGGACCCGGAGGCGTTCGAGTACCTCCGCGCGTACTCGCCGTACCACAACGTCGACCCCGAGGTGACCTATCCGCCGGTGTACTTCACCACGGCCGCGAGCGACACGCGCGTCCACCCCTCGCACGCCCGGAAGATGACCGCGCGGCTCCAGAACGAGGTCGCCGGCGGCCCGTTCCTGTTGCGGACCAAGGGCGAGACCGGCCACGGCGTCGGCAAGCCAACCTCGATGATCGTCGACGAGCAGACGGACTCGTGGGCGTTCCTGTACGAACAGTTGGGGGTCGAAATTGGAGCCGGCGACCGCGACGACGACGCCTGACCTACTTGCCCTCGTAGAGGCGCTCCGCGGTCGTCTCCGGAAGGTCGGCCTCGCGGACCGCGTCCGCGACGCGGTCGACGTCGTACGCCACGCGATGGGTCTCGACCGCGTCGGTCCCGTCGGCGGTCGTGTCGAGGACGGCGTAGCCGGCGCGCGGGTCGCCGTCGCGCGGCTGGCCGACGCTGCCGGGGTTGACGACGAACCCGCCGGCCACCGCGCGGCACCCCTGAACGTGGGTGTGGCCGAGGACGATCCCGTCGTACTCGCCCATGTGGCGGTCGAGGGCCGGGAACTCCTCGGGGTAGACGTACGCGTCCTCGCGTTCGGCCGCGGGATGCGAGTGGACGAGCAGGTACCGGTCGCCCGCGAACGTCTCGGCGCGCGGGAGACCGCCGATCCACTCGCGCTGGTCGTCCGACAGGGACGCCTTCGCGTGTTCGAGACCAGCCTCGGCCATCCGGTTGGCGCTGTAGCGCTCCGGGGTCTCGACGGTGCGGTCGTGGTTCCCGCGTACCGTCGCGGCCGCGACCTCGCGTACGCGCTCGACGCACTCGGCCGGCCACGGGTTGTAGCCGACGACATCGCCCGCGCAGTAGATCCGGTCGACGGCCGGCATGTCGTCGAGCACGGTCTCCAGCGCGGGGAGGTTCGCGTGGACGTCCGAGATGAGGCCGATCTTCATCGCGAGGGGATTCGATCGGCGGCAGGGAATAGGTTGCGGCGAGGAGCGTGTCGCGGGACGGGTGGCGTGGTTTTGGCGTTTCGAGAGAGTTTAAATAGGGATACTGGCGCGTGCCTCCGAACGCCCGCAGGGCGTGAGGAGCACGCGCGAGGGAGTCGCGAGCGACGGGCGACCGAAGGGAGCCCCAAGCGAGCGACGAGGCTGGGGAGGTGAGAGGTGCGGTGCTGTGCGGGGGTGGGACTCGAAGGGGCAGTCGCGAGGCCGCCGTAGGCGTTCACGAGAGCGGAGCTCTCGTGAGCCAATCAGAACGCGGAGCGTTCTGATGACGACGTAAGCACCGCAGCGAGCGGAGCGAGCGAGGAGCGCAACGAGCGTACGGCGGCCTCGCGGCTGGGGCTTCGGAGGTGTTCACCGCAGTTCCGAGAACAGTCGATTATAACCGAGCGACTGGGGCTTCGGAGGTGTTCACTGCAGTTCCGAGAACAGTCGATTATAACCGAGCGACTGGGGCTTCGGAGGTGTTCACCGCAGTTCCGAGAACAGTCGATTATAACCGAGCGACTGGGGCTTCGGAGGTGTTCACCGCAGTTCCGAGAACAGTCGATTATAACCGAGCGACTGGGGCTTCGGAGGTGTTCACAGCCAATTCGCAATCGACTATTTATAAACGAGCGACTGGACCCTCGATGGTATTCCGTACCGACGCTTAGGCCTTCACCTTCTCGCGGAAGCGTTCGCGGACCTTCTCCACCTTCGGCTGCGCGTGCATCGTACAGTAGGCGTCGGCCGGGTTCTTCTCGAAGTAGTCCTGGTGTTTCTCTTCGGCGCGGTAGAACGTCTCCAGCGGCTCGACCTCGGTGACGACCTCGTCGTCGTAGCCGCCCTCCTCGTCGAGCGCCTCGACGTAGCGCTCGACGACGTCGCGCTGCTCGTCGTCGTGGTAGAGGACGATCGACCGGTACTGGCTGCCCACGTCCGGGCCCTGTCGGTTCAGCTGCGTCGGGTCGTGGACGGTAAAGAAGATCTCCAGGATGTCCTCGTACGAGAGCGCCTCGGGGTCGTACTCGACCTGAACGACCTCCGCGTGGCCGGTGGTGCCGGAACACACCTCGCGATAGGTGGGGTCGTCGTCGTGGCCGCCAGCGTAGCCGGAGGTGACGCTCTCGACGCCGTCGAGCTCCTTGAACGCCGCCTCGACGCACCAGAAGCAGCCGCCGCCGACCGTCGCGGTCTCGGTGTCTGTCATGGATTCCTGTTGGCGTCGCAGACGTATTAATCACGCGTGGCAAGACATGATGGCCGCACCCGGCGGGTGGGATATTTCGGGACGGTCGGATCTCGGAGTCCAATTTAATACGGAGCAAGAGATCGGTCAGCCATGACGCGACACGCCGTCGAGACGCGCCCTCGCGACAGGGGGTCAAATGACTGACCTCGTCGTTTGGCTGCTGGTCCTCCTCGTCTTCCTCCAACTGCCCATCTCGCTGCTCGTGCGATACGACGCGAAGCGGCTCGGCCTGAAACAGCCCGTTAAATACGAACTCGGGATCGTCGTCCCGACGGCCGGGTTCGTCGTCCTGCTGTACTACCTCGCTAATCGCCGCGATCTACCGAAGGCGAAAGAGGAGTCTCGCCCCGATCGGTAGTCGTCGAACCGGACTGCGCGTCTCCACGGTGGTGATCGGTTATGGGTGGGTGCCGCTGAACGACGACGAACACCTCCAAAGTCCCAGTCACTCACTTATAAATGATTGATAGTGGATCGAGGACATACACCTCCAAAGCGCCAGTCGCTCGGTTATAAATGAGAAACTGTGGATCGCCGGTGAACACCGCCAAAGCCCCAGTCGGCGAGGAGGGCGCACGCTCGCTGCGCTCCTCGGTCGCTCGTTACACTCACTCCCTGCGGTGCTTACGTCGCCTGCGCCCTCCTCGCCGACTGCCCCTTTGAGTCCCACCCGACCGCACCGCAACCGCGCCTCACACCTCCCCAGCCTCGTCGGCCGGCCTCCGCTTCGCTCCGGCCGCCCGACTCCCTCGCGCGTGCGACTCGCGGCCTGTCGGCCGCTCGTCGGCACGCGCCACCGCGGATCTATTTATAAATAGCCGTCCGACCGTTCGCGCCATGTTCCCGAACAGGTTCGCCCGGCAACCCTGCGGTCGAACGGTAGACCTTTGCCGTCGCCCGCACCAGTTCCGATATGGTCTCGCTGGGACTGGTGGTGGCGCGGTTCAACGACTCCGTCACGGAGCCGATGGCCGAGGCCGCCCGGGAGGCGGCCGCCGACCGCGACGCCGTCGTCGTCGACGAACTGAGCGTGCCGGGCGCGTACGACAGCCCGCTGGCCGCCGACCGGCTCGCGCGCCGCGAGGACGTCGACGCCGTCGCGGTCGTCGGCGCCATCGTCACCGGCGACACCGACCACGACCGCGTCATCGCGAACGCGACCGCCGAGAAGCTCACGCAGGTGAGCCTCGACCGGGACACCCCGGTCACCTTCGGCGTGAGCGGCCCGGGAATGTCCGGCGCGGAGGCGCGCGAGCGGATCGACAAGGGGGCGGACGCGGCCGAGGCCGCGATCGACCTCGCGGAAGCACTCGACTGACCGAGCCACGACGATTACACACGACACATGAGCGACGCATACGACTTCTCGGAGCGGATCGGACGCGTAGAGCCCAGCGCGACGCTGGCGATATCGAACCTCGCGGCGGAGAAGGAGGCGGAGGGCGCCGACATCGTCGACCTCTCGGTCGGCGAGCCCGACTTCGACACCCCGGAGAACGTCGTCGAGGCCGGCAAGGAAGCCCTCGACGCCGGCCACACGGGGTACACCTCCTCGAACGGCGTCCCCGAACTCAAGGAGGCCATCGCGGAGAAGCTGCGGGGCAACGGCGTCGACGCCGACGCCGACGAGGTGATCGTCACCCCCGGCGGCAAGCAGGCGCTGTACGAGACGTTCCAGACCCTGATCGGGGACGGCGACGAGGTCGTCCTGCTGGACCCGGCGTGGGTCTCCTACGAGGCGATGGCGAAGCTCGCCGGCGCCGACCTCTCACGCGTCGACCTCGCGCCGCACGGATTCCAGCTTGAGCCCGCGCTCGACGACCTCGCGGAGGCGGTCTCCGACGACACCGCGCTCCTCGTCGTCAACTCACCCTCCAACCCCACGGGCGCCGTCTTCTCGGAGGCCGCCCTGGAGGGCGTCCGCGACCTCGCCGTCGAGCACGACGTCGCCGTGATCTCGGACGAGATCTACGAGCGCATCACGTACGGCGTCGAGCCGATCTCGCTCGCGAGCCTCGACGGGATGGGCGACCGCACGATAACGATCAACGGCTTCTCGAAGGCGTACTCGATGACCGGCTGGCGGCTCGGCTACCTCCACGCCACCGACGAGTTCGTCGGCGAGGCGGGGAAGCTCCACTCGCACTCCGTCTCCTGTGCGACGAACTTCGTCCAGCGCGCGGGGATCGAAGCGCTGGAGAACACCGAGGCCGCGGTCGAGGAGATGCGCGACGCGTTCGCGGACCGCCGCGATCTGCTCGTCGACCTGTTCGACGAACACGGCGTCGACGTTGACGTCGGCGACGGCGCCTTCTACATGATGATCCCGGTCGACGACGACGACCAGGGATGGTGCGAGCGCGCCATCGAGGAGGCGTCGGTCGCCTGCGTCCCCGGCAGCGCGTTCAACGCCGACGGCTACGCGCGGATCTCCTACGCCGCCAGCGAGGAGCGCCTGCGCGAGGCCGTCGATAGGCTCGTCGCGAACGACCTGCTGTAGGTCCTCGCGTCTGCCGCGCGGCTCCGCGCCCGGCGGGACCGCCGGGCTCGCCCCGCCGCCAACGTTTTTTGTCAGGTCGGAGAACTCCACATGGACCACACCATGTACCAGACGATCCTCTATCCGACGGACGGGAGCGAGGGGGCGGAGGCCGTCGTCGACCACGTTCGGGAGCTCGCGGCCGCGTTCGACGCGACCGTTCACGTCCTGTACGTGATCGACGCGCGAAGCGCCAACTACGGACTGGGCGGCGCCTTCCTGACGGACGAGGGGTCGGGCGTGCGGGCTGATCCGGGGCCGGACGACGACAGCGGCATGGTCGGCGAGGGGAGCGACGCGGAAGCGACGCGGTCGGCGCTCGCCGAGCGCGGCAAGGAGATCGTCGAGGCGGCGGCCGCGTCGCTCGGTGACGGCGAGGCGCCGCCGGAGACGGTCACCGCCGTCGAGACTGGGACGCCGCACTCGGCCATCTTAGAGTACGCGACAGAGAACGACGTCGACCTCGTTGTGATGGGGACGCATGGCCGGACCGGCGTCGAGCGGTACCTGCTCGGCAGCGTCGCGGAGAAGGTGGTGCGGCTGTCGGACGCGCCGGTAGTGACGGTCCGGGCGGACGAAAACGAGTGACGACGGCGTCCGACAGGCTCCGACGCTCGGTCCGAGCGGTCGGGTCGGCCGGGCGACGGCTTTTCCGGCTTCGCCGACCACGCTCTCCCATGAGCGACTCGGAGCGGACGGCGATCGGCGACGACGAGCGCGAGGCCCTCCTCGACCGGGTGAACAGCCAGGGCGCGACGGTCGGCGCGCGCGTCCCCGACGAGATCGAGGTCGACGGGAGCCCGCTCGACCTCTCCGCGTTCATCGTCGAGACCCGGAAGGTCGACAGCGTCCCGCCCGCGATCAATCGGAAGGTGACGGCCGCGCGAGAGTCCCTCCGGAGCGAACGAGCGCGTCGCCTCGATCGGTTGGAGACCGAACCGGTCGACCGAGAGACGGCGGAGGCCCTCGCCGAGGAGGTCATCGGCATCGACCGCGCGCTGAACGCCTTGGAGGGGATCCGCCGCCCGGGGTTCGCCGACGAACACCACGCCGACACGCTGGCGGGCCACGAGCGCTGGCTCGCCTTCGTCGATCAGGTTCGGTGAATCGCTGTCGCGCTCCGTCCCCCCCTCGCCGGCCCCCTTCCGAAACCCTTACTCGCCGCCCGCGTGGTACGTTCGGGTATGAGCGACACCGCAGCGTCGGACGACGGCGAGGCCGCCGTCGACGCCGAGGAGGTCAGACACGTCGCCGATCTCGCGCGGGTGCGGCTCGCCGACGACGAGGTCGACGAGTTCGCGGCGCAGTTCGGCGATATCTTAGAGTACTTCGAGGCGCTCGACGAGGTCCCCGAGACCGAGCGAGAGGAGGAGCTCGTCAACGTGATGCGCCCCGACGAAATCGAGGAGGGACTCACGCAGGAGGAGGCGCTCGCGAACGCCGAGGAGACGGAGGACGGCTTCTTCGTCGGGCCGAAGGTGTCGTAGATGGCGGCCGACCTCAACGCCTTCGTCACGGAGGAGGAGATAGCGGGCGACGCGGACGCCGACGGCCCCCTCGCGGACGCAACCGTCGCGGTGAAGGACAACATCTCCACCGAGGGGATCCGGACGACCTGTGGCTCGGAGATGCTGGCCGACTACGTCCCGCCCTACTCCGCGACGGTCGTCGACCGACTCACTGACGCGGGCGCGACGATCGTCGGCAAGACGAATATGGACGAGTTTGGGATGGGGACGACGACGGAGACCTCCGCGTTCGGCCCCACCAAGAACCCGGTCGACACCGACCGCGTCCCGGGCGGCTCCTCCGGGGGCTCCGCGGCCGCGGTCGCGGCGGGCGAGGCAGACGTGGCGCTCGGCTCCGACACGGGCGGGTCGGTTCGCTGCCCGGCCGCATTCTGCGGCGTCGTCGGGATCAAACCCACCTACGGGCTCGTCTCCCGCTACGGGCTCATCGCGTACGCGAACTCCCTCGAACAGATCGGGCCGATCGCGGGCACCGTCGAGGAGGCGGCGGCCGCGCTCGACGTCATCGCCGGCGACGACCCCAACGACGGGACGACACGCGACTTGGCCAAGGTCGAGGGCGCGGACGCCGACGCGAGCTACGCCGCGGCCGCCGACGGCGACGTGGAGGGCCTCACCGTGGGGGTCCCCACGGAGCTGTTCGAGGGCGCCGACGAGCGCGTCGTCGAGACGGTCGAGGCCGCGATCGCGGAGCTGGAGGCGCAGGGCGCGGAGACGACCGAGATCTCGCTCCCCTCCGTCGAGCACGCGGTCCAGGCGTACTACGTGATCGCGATGGCGGAGGCCTCCTCGAACCTCGCGCGCTTCGACGGCGTGCGGTACGGGAACCGCGCCGAGTCGGACGGCAACTGGAACGAGTCGTTCGCGGAGACGCGCGAGGAGGGGTTCGGCGCGGAGGTCAAACGCCGGATCCTGCTCGGCACGTACGCGCTCTCGGCCGGCTACCACGACAAGTACTACGAGAAGGCGCAGGACGCCCGGGCGTGGGTTCGGCAGGACTTCGAGGACGCGTTCGACGACGTCGACGTGATCGCCTCGCCGACGATGCCCGTGCTCCCCTTCGAGCTCGGCGAGAGCCTCGACGACCCGCTCCGGATGTACCTCGCGGACGCGAACACGACCCCCGTCAACCTCGCGAACCTCCCGGCGATCTCGGTGCCCGCCGGCGAGGCCGACGGGCTCCCGGTCGGGCTCCAGCTCGTCGGGCCGAAGTTCGGCGAGGAGACGATCGTTCGCGCCGCGAGCGCGGTCGAAGAGCGATGAGCCTCACAGACGAGGAGCGCGAGCGGCTCGCGGACGTGGTCCGCCTTCAGCCGACGAAGAACGGCGAGCTCCAAGACGCCTGGGAGATGGAGAGCGGCAGCGAGGTCCACAGCTACCTCGAGAACCACCTGAAGGAGTACTACTACCGCGACGACGACAGCCTGATCCGGACGACCGCCGAGGCGAACGACCTCGTCGACGTCGAGCCCGGGGTCGAACCCGACGCGGTCGCGAAGGGCGGCGTCCCGGAGACGATCCACGTTCCGGAGCTGGAGTCGCGGGTCGTCGACGTGCTCGCCGGTCCCGACGAGCGCTCGCAGTCGGTCGTCAGCGTGCTCAACGCCCTCCGCGAGGCGTACGACGCCGACCCCGAGGTGGACGCGGTGCGGCGGGCGCTCCGCAGCCTCGAACGCAAGAACGTCGTCGAGGTCGTCTACCGCACCGTGCCGACGTTCCGGCTCGCCGTCGACCGCGACGAGATCACGGTCGAGATAGCGGAGTAGGCGGCGCGGCGCTATCGACCCCAGACCGGGGCGCGCGCTTATCCGCCGACACGATTTTGTACCGCGACTGACACCCTGCTACCGATGGCCGACGAGACCCTCCGCGAGCGGTTCCGCCGCAACGCCAGCGGCATCGCCGCCACGACGGTGACCGGGACGTGGCTGGCGGCGCTGCTCCTCGGCGTCGAGTGGTGGCTCCCGTTCATGCTCTTTGGGTACATCGTCATCGTTCCGCTCGTCTCGATGCTGTTCGACGAGGAGGAGGCGGAGTCCGTCCACGTCGAGTCGGAGTCGGGCTCGGTCCGCGTCGAGCGCGGCACGGCGGCGGAGCGCGAGGAGTCGACCGGCGACACGACGGACGCCTTGGCGCGGTTGCGGACCCGATACGCGAACGGCGACCTCACCGACGAGCAGTTCGAGCGGAAGCTCGACCGGCTGCTGGAGACCGAGACGCCCGAGGACGCCGCCGAGTGGGCCGAGCGCAATCGGGCCGCCGATCGGGAACGCGACGTCGAGCGCGAGCGGTGACCCGCGGGGCCGTCTCCTGTCGTCTCCGCCGGCGAGGCCGAACCTCAAGCTTCAATGCGCGCGGCCGACTCGACCGCGTATGAACGACCAGGAACTGCGGAAGGAGGCGCACGACCTCGACGTCACCGTCTGGGTCGGGAAGCACGGTATCGACTCCGTCGTCGACGAGCTGGCCGATCAGCTCGACGACCGGAAGCTGGTGAAGGTGAAGTTCCTCCGGGCGGCCCGCGGCGGGACCTCGACCGACGAGCTCGCCGACGAGCTCGCCGAGGCGGTCGGCGCCGACCTGATCGAAACCCGCGGGAACACGGCGGTGCTGCACTGATGGGCACTTCCGCGGGAACGCTCGGACCGCTCGTGATCGGGGGCACGCTCCGACCGTACCTCGGTCCGGTGACCGAGGTCGCCGTCGACGCCGCGATCTTCGTCGTCGTCGTCGTCGCGGCGTACGTCCTCTACAAGGCGGTCATCGCGCCGCTCGCGCAGCGGGTGTTCGACAGGCAGGGACTCGACGAGCACGCGCGGCGCCCGATCCAGAAGATCGTGGCGTTCCTCGTGCTGTTCGCCGGCGTCACGGTCGCGTTCGGCGCGGCGGGCTACCAGGGCTTTTTGCGCTCGCTGGCGACGATTGCGGCCGCGGCGACGCTCGCGATCGGCTTCGCGCTCCAGGACGTGATCAAGAACTTCGTCGCGGGCGTCTTCATTTATACGGACAAGCCGTTCCGTATCGGTGACTGGATCGAGTGGCAGGGGAACTCGGGGATCGTGGAGGACATCTCGCTCCGGGTCACCCGCGTCCGTACGTTCGACAACGAGCTGCTCACGGTGCCGAACCACGCGCTGACAAGCGACGTGGTGAAGAACCCGGTCGCGAAGAAGACGCTCCGCCTGAAGTTCGTCTTCGGGATCGACTATGAGGACGACGTCGAGAAGGCGACGGATATCATCGTCGAGGAGGCCGAGAAGAGCGACGCCATCCTCGACGAGCCCGCGCCGTCGGTCCGCCTGACCGAACTCGCCGACTCCTACGTCGGCCTGCAGTCGCGGATCTGGATCGACGACCCGTCCCGGGCGGACTTCGTGAAGGCGCGCGCCGACTACGTGAAGGCCGTCAAAAAGCGGTTCGACGAGGAGGGGATCTCGATCCCGTTCCCGCAGCGGACCGTCTCGGGGCGGAACGAGTGGACGGACCCCTCGTCGTTCGGCGGGGGCGACTGAACGCTCCCGATAGTAACGAACTTGAGGGTCCGGTAACTGGGTGTGCCCATGCACGTGGTCGTCATCGGGGCCGGCGAGGTCGGGACGAGCATCGCCGCGAGTCTCGCGTCGGACCACGAGGTCGTCGTCGTCGACGTCGACCCGGACCGGGCGGAACAGCTCAAGTACGAACTCGACGTCCTCACCATCGCGGGCGACGGCACGTCCTCGGAGATCCAGTCGGCCGCCGAGGTCGACCGCGCGGACATGGTCATCGCGTGTACCGACAACGACCAGACGAACCTCGTCGCCTGCGGCACCGCGAAGACGCTCGGCGGCGGGTTCACCATCGCCCGCGTGAAGAGCACGGACTTCCTCCGCACGTGGCAGGGCAACGAGGGCGCTTTCGGCGTCGACTTCATGGTGTGTACCGACCTCCTGACCGCGGAGAACATCGTCCGCGTCATCGGGCTCCCGGCGGCGGTCGACGTCGACCCGTTCGCCGGCGGCCTCGTCCAGATGGCGGAGTTCGAGATCGCAGAGGAGAGCCCCGTCGCCGAACAGACGGTCTCGGAGGCCGACCGCTTCGAGTCGCTCACGTTCGTCGGCCTGTTCCGCGACGGCGAGATGATCATCCCCCGCGGCGACACCGACATCACCGTCGGCGACCGCGCGGTGGTGATCGGGAGCCCCGAGAGCGTTCAGGCGTTCGCGACCGACATCGCGCCGGAGACGACGCCGGACGACGCGGACGACATCGTCATCGTCGGCGGCAGCGAGATCGGCTACCAGACCGCACGGCTCCTCGAGGAGCGCGAACTCAAGCCCAGGGTGATCGAGAAGGACCGCGACCGCGCGCGGTGGCTCGCCGAGCAGCTTCCGAAATCCGTCGTGATGGAACACGACGCGACCGACGCGGAGTTCCTCACGCGGGAGAACGTCGACGACGCCGACATCGTCGTCACCGCGCTCGGGTCGGACGAGCAGAACCTCCTCGTGTCGGTCCTCGCCAAGCGACTCGGCGTCGACCGCGTGATCGCCGTCGTTGACAGTCCCGATTACGTCACCGTCTTCGAGGAGATCGGCATCGACATCGCGATCAACCCCCGCACCGTGACCGCCGAGGAGATCACGCGGTTCACCTACGAGAGCGTCGCGGAGAACATCGCGGTGCTGGAGAACGACCAAGCGGAGGTCCTCGAACTCGAGCTCACCGAGGGGTGCGGGCTCGTCGGGCGACCCATCTCGGAGATCGTCGCCGAGAGTGACGTGCGGTTCGTCATCGGCGCGATCACCAGAGACCATCAGCTGGTCACTCCCCGCGGGGACACCGTGCTTCAGGCTGGCGACCACGTCGTCCTGCTCGTGGAGTCCGACTCCGTGAGCGAGATCACCTCCATGGCGTGATGCCTCCGTGACCAGCAGGATCCGGGTCGGGTGGCGGGCGAGCGTCGGACTCACCGGCGACGTCCTCGCCGCCCTCCCGGTCCCGCTGGCGTTCCCCCTTCTCGTCGCGTTCTACTACGGCGAGTCGCCGATCCCCTTCCTCGCGGCGATCGCGGTCTCGCTCGCGCTCGGGGCGGCGTTCCGGTCGGTTCAAGACCCCTCGGTCGACCTCGGTCCCCGCGAGGCGTTCCTCGCGGTGGCGCTGATCTGGTTCCTCGTCGCCGCGGTCGGCGCGATCCCCTTCGTCGTCGCGGGCGTCGGCACCGTCGCCCACCCGGTGAACGCCATGTTCGAGTCGATGAGCGGGCTGACGACCACGGGCGCGACCGTGTTGCGCGACTTCTCCGTCCACTCGAAATCCGTGCTGATGTGGCGGCAGGTGATCCAGTGGCTCGGGGGGCTCGGCATCCTGATCCTGGCGACCGCGGTCCTCTCCGAGATCGGGGTGGGCGGGGCGCAACTCATGGAGACCGAGTCACAGACGCAGGACGTCAACAAGCTCACGCCGAAGATATCGCGGACGGCGCAGCTGATCTGGGGGATCTACTTCGGGCTCACGGGGCTGGCGATCGCCGTCTACTTCCTGCTCGGGCTCGCCGTCGACCCGCAGATGGACCTGTACAACGCCGTCGCGCACGCGTTCACGTCGGTCGCGACCGCGGGGTTCTCGCCGGAACCGCTGAGCGTGGGCGCGTTCCACCCGCTGATCCAGTGGGCTGTCGTCCCGTTCATGGTGATCGGATCGACCAGCTTCGTCCTCATCTACTTCGCCATCAATGGCGAGCCGATGCGCCTGCTGCGAAACGAGGAGTTTCACTTCTACCTCGGCGCAATGGGGACGCTCGCGTCGGTCGTCGCGCTCGGCCTGTTCCTCGATCCGAGCATCGCCTACGGTCCCGAGGCGACCCTCCGGCACGCCGTCTTCAACGTCGCCTCGATCGTGACGACGACGGGGTACGCCAGCACCGACTACGTGCAGTGGGCACCAGCGGCCAAGCACATGCTGTTCATGGGGATGTTCATCGGCGGGATGGTTGGCTCCACCACCTGTTCGATCAAGTCGCTGCGGTGGCTGGTCGCGCTGAAGTCGTTCAAGCGGAACCTCTACACCGCGATCCACCCGGAAGCGGTGCGGCCAGTCCGGATCTCGGGCAAGCCGATCGACGAGGGGGCGATCCGCGACATCTACGCGTACCTCCTCCTCAGCATCGTGATCTTCTTCCTGCTCACCGTGGTCATCGTCGTCGACGCCGAACGGGCGAACCTGCGCGTGACCGAGTTCGAGGCGCTCGGTGCCGCAGCGACCACGTTCCTCAACATTGGGCCGGCCTTCGGCGAGGCGGGCCCGTACGGGACGTTCGCGACGTTCCCGCTGAGCACGCGGGCCGTGATGATCGTGCTGATGTGGATCGGCCGGATCGAGATCATCCCCGTGCTGGTGCTGTTCACGAAGGCGTTCTGGACCTCCTAACTCCGCGTTAGCCTGCCGTCGGCCACCCTTCGACAGTTTAATACAGCGAACGGGCGACTCCCATATCGATCGGATAACTATGTCGTGGGGCGTCAACTGGAAGGCGAGCGTGGGGCTTCTCGGGGTCGGGATCAAGTACCTCGCCGTCACGATGCTGGTGCCGCTCGTCGTGGCGCTCGCGTACGGCGAAGACATCTGGGTGTTCCTGGTGTCGATGGCGCTCGTCGCGGCGCTCGGACTGGCGGTCGAGCGGGTCGACCCCGACCCAGACCTCGGACCGCGGGAGGCGCTGCTCTTCGTTTCGCTCGCGTGGATCGCGGCGGCGGTCATCGGCACGATCCCGTACCTGATCGCCGGGTACGGGACGCCGTCGACGGTCGGGCTCCACACCGGGTCGGTCGGCGCGCTCACGGAGTCGATCGCCAACGCGCTGTTCGAGTCGATGAGCGGGTTCACAACCACCGGCGCGACCGTCCTCGGCGAGATCAGCACCGACCGTCACTCCCACGCCGTGCTGATGTGGCGACAGCTCACACAGTGGCTCGGCGGGATGGGGATCATCGTCCTGATGATCGCCATCCTCCCCGAGGTCGCGGTCAACGGCGCCCAGCTGATGGAGTCGGAGGCGCCCGGGCCGGAGCTCCAGAAGCTCACGCCGAAGATCGCGGAGACGGCGCGCGCGCTCTGGCTCATCTACTTCGGGTTCACCGTGCTGATGATCGCGGTCCTATACGGGCTCCACCTCGCCGGGATGGCGCCGAAAATGAACCTGTTCAACGCGGTCGCTCACGGGTTCACGGCCCTGCCAACCGGCGGATTCTCGCCGAAGGCTGACAGCATCGCGGCGTTCTCGGCAATCGTCCAGTGGGTCGTCATCCCGTTCATGCTCGTCGCTGGGGTCAACTTCGCGCTGTTCTGGCACGTGCTGCGCGGCGAGATCGATGTGCTGCGTGAGAACGCCGAGTTCCGCGCGTACGCCGGCGCTGTCGCGGTCGTGACCGCGGTCCTCGCGGTGCTTTTGTTCCGCGGCGCGGCGCCGGCCATCGAACTCGGCGGGACGACGCAGGGGGTCGCTGAGAACTCGCTCCGGCAGGCGGCGTTCCAAATCAGTTCGCTGCTGAACTCCACCGGGTACGCGACGGCCGACTTCGCGCAGTGGGACACCGACGCGCAGATCCTCCTGATGTTCGCGATGTTCATCGGCGGCTCCGCCGGGTCGACCGGTGGCGGCGTCAAGATCGTCCGCTGGCTCATCGTCGGGAAGGCGATCCGCCGGGAGCTGTTCACCTCGGCGCACCCGGACATCGTACAACCGATCCGGCTCAGCGGGAACATCGTCGACGAGGACGCCATCCGCAGTATCATGGCGTTCACTATTCTGTACCTCGTGCTGTTCGGCGTCTCGGCAGTGTTCCTCTCACTCGACGCCGCGCGGATCGGGATCCAGCTGACGATGCTGGAATCGACGAGCGCGTCGCTCGCGACCATCGGGAACATCGGCCCGGGGTTCGGTCGGCTCGGGCCGTTCGGGAGCTACCTGTTCTTCCCCGACACGTCGAAGCTGCTGATGGTGTTCCTGATGTGGATCGGCCGGCTGGAGATCGTCCCGGTGCTGGCGGTGCTCATCTCGGCGGCCGACACTCGGTGACCGGCCCCGCGGTCGGCACTCGGTGACCGGCACCGCTCTCGGCGTTCGAAAGCGGAGGTTTTGCCCGCCGAGAGCACTCATACGCGCCGCTGCCGGCTCGATTTGGGAGAGCGTATCTTCTTAACTGACGAGAATAGTGGTGTTGGTATGACGAATTCCGACGACTCCGACGGGCAGAATCTGCTCGGTCACGTCCTCCTCCCGGTCGCACACGAGGAAGACGCGCTGGCGACGGCGCGGGCCCTCGAACCGTACGACCCGGAGCGCGTGACGGCGCTTCACGTCGTCGAGAAGGGCGGCGGGGTTCCGGACAAGACCCCGGTCGAGCAGTCCGAGGAGCTGGCCGCGGAGTCGTATGACGCGGTCCGGACGGTGTTCCCGGACGCCGACGAACACACGGCGTACGCCCGCCACATCGTCGACGCGATCTTCGAGGCGGCCGACGAGGTCGGCGCGAGCGCTGTCGCCTACCGCTCGCGCGGCGGGAACCGGCTCATGCAGTTCCTCTCGGGCGACATCTCGCTGAAGCTGGTGACGGACGCACCGCTCCCCGTGATCGCGCTTCCAAAGGGTGACGACGAGGAGTAAGTCGGTCGTTCGGCGGGGGCCGAGCGAATGCGGCGCCTCGTCGCAGCGCTAAGCGGTAAGCTTTCAGTTGTCGGTTTTGAACGGTTGTCGCATGTATCTGATCGTCGTGGGTGCCGGCGACATCGGCACCCCGCTCGTCGACGTCGCGACCGCCGGCGGCAACGAGGTCGTCGTCATCGAGCGCGACGAGGAACGGGCGGAGCGCGCGTCGAGGCAGTACGACTGTCTCGTGATCAACGACGACGCGACGTCGAAGGAGACCCTCCAGGACGCCGGCGCCGAGCGCGCCGACGCCCTCATCTCGACGACGGACCAGGACGCGACGAACATCATGGTCTGTCTGCTGGCCCAAGAGCTGTCGATCCCGAACATCGTCTCCGTCGTCCACAACCCCGAACACATGAACGTGTTCGAGCAGATCGGCGTCAACACGATGCAGAACCCCCAGAGCCTGATCGCCGAGTACCTCTACCGGGCCGTGAGTCGGCCGTCCGTCGTCGACTTCATGCACATCGGCGAGGAGGCCGAGGTGTTCGAGATCACTGTCGGGTCGGACGCACCGATCGCTGGCCGGACCTTGCGAGAGGCGGACGAGGCCGACCTCATCGGCGGGCAGACGCTGATCGTTGCCATCGAGCGCGACGGCGAGGGGACGCCGATAACGCCGCGCGGGGACACTCGCATCGAGGCGGGCGACCTGCTCACGGTGTACTCGGGAGCGGGCGTGACCCCCGAGGTGACGGACGTGTTCAGCGACTCCGGGGACGGCGAGTGAGATGACTGACCGGTCCGACGGCCGGCTCCCGGCCGACCTCGGGATCATCGCGCGCGACGTCGGCTCGCTCCTGCTGATGGAGGCCGGGCTGATGACCGTCTCCGTGGCCGTCGCGCTCGGTTTCGGCGAGTTCCGCGCCGCGCTCGCGTTCCTGACCGCCGGCGGCGTGACGGCCCTGATCGGCGGCCTCGCGAACCGCCGGTTCGCCGACGCCCCGGAGCCGAAGGCGAAACACGGGATGGTGATCGCCGCCGGCGGGTGGCTCACCGTCGCCCTCTTCGGCGCCCTCCCGCTGTTCCTCACGGCGTGGCTGACGCCGCCGGCCGTCATGGAGACGTTCGTCCCGGCCGCGGCCGACACATCTTCGTGGGAGCCAATCGCGGTCGGCGGGTCGACGACGGTCTCCAGTCTGGCCTACTTCCGTGACCCCCTCCACGCCGTTTTCGAGAGCATGAGCGGGTGGACCGGGAGCGGCCTGACGATGGCGATCCACGAGCCGTCGCTGCCGCGCGCGATTCAGTGGTGGCGGTCGTTCATCCAGTGGGTGGGCGGCGTCGGGGTGATCGTCCTCACCGTCTCCATTCTCTCGCGGCCGGGGAGCGGGAGCTACGCCCTCTACCGGAGCGAGGCCCGCGAGGAGAAGATCCACCCGAGCGTCGTCTCGACGGTCCGGACCGTCTGGAAGCTCGTGGTCGGGTACACGCTGTTGTCCGTCGCGATGCTGTTCGCCGCGATCCGCGCGAGCGAGAGCGCGTACGCCGAGTCGCTCTCGCTCGGGGAGACCGCCTGGCAGGCACTCAACCACGCCATGACCGGCCTGACGACCGGCGGGTTCTCCGTCACGGACAACTCGATCGCGACGTACGGCTCGCCGCTCGTCGAGGCCACGCTGCTGCCGATCATGGTGCTCGGTGCGATCGCCTTCCCCGTCCACTACGTCGTGTTGCGCGACCGCAGCCTCCGCGAGCTGGCGGGGGACCTCCAGACCCGGTGGCTGTTCGTCCTGCTCGCCGGCGGGGTCGCGGTCCTCTCAGCGCAGAACCTCGCGTCGGTGTCGGTCGCGTCCGGCGCGTTCGCGACGGAGTCGTTCCTCTCGTTTCCGGTCCCGCTCCTCGACGGCGCGGGGCTCGACGCGGTCCGCGACTCGACGTTCCAGTGGGTCAGCGCGCTGACCGCCACCGGGTTCCAGTCGGCCCCGATCGGGAACTGGGTCGCCGGCGCGAAGGTGCTGGTCGTCGTCGCGATGGTGCTCGGCGGCGCGGCCGGGTCGACCGTGGGCGGAATTAAGATCGTCCGGGCGTACACCGTCGCCCGGGGGATCGCCTGGCAGTTCTCCCGCGTGTTCCTGCCGAAGAACGCGGTCGTCACCGCGCGCATCGGCGACCGCACGCTGGACCGCGCGACGATGGAGCGGGAGTTCGGTGAGGCCGCCATCGTCACCCTCCTGTGGCTCCTCGCGCTCGGGGTCGGCAGCCTGGTCCTCGTCAACCTCGCCGGGCCGGAGTTCACCTACGCCGACGCGCTGTTCGAGATCGCCAGCGCGCAGGGGAACGTCGGCCTCTCCTCGGGGATCACCGGGCCGTCGATGCCGCCGCTGGCGGAGGCGATGTTCCTCTTCAACATGTGGATCGGCCGCCTGGAGATCATCCCGGTGTTGGTGTTCCTGCGGGCCGGGATCTGGGGACTGAACCCCTAGGCCGTCGTCGCGGCGTCGGTGTCAAGCGGTCGGCCCGCTCACTCCTCCTTTTGTACCGTCCCCATGAACGACCAGTGGACCTTGTGGCTGCCGTCGGGCTGGGGCTCCTCCGTGACGTGGTAGAGGTACGGACCGTGAGGACACTCGTCGCAGCCGTCCGCGCAGCGGAACTCCTTCACGACCTCGGTGTACCCCTCGTGTTCGGTGACGCGGAGGATGTCCTCGTTGTCCCCCGCGCTCACCGGGAGTTCGGCCTCGCCGTGGTAGTGGAGCAGCTCCTGCGCGTGGACGATCGCCTTGCGGAGCTCCTCGGGCGAGCAGTCGCTCAGCGCCTCGACGAGCGTCGGCGGGAGCCCCTCCGGGGGCGTCGGCCGGTCTGCGGAGTCGGACATGCGCGGGAGTTGATCCCGCCCCCATATAATCGATCCGCGGAGGCGGCACCACGGACGGGAGCCGCGGAGGATCCTTGTAAAATATAATGAATATTTATACGCGACCGGCGGGTAGCAACCGGCATGTACGACGACGAGGAGCTCTCCGAGATCCGCGAGGCGAAGGAGTCGTGGGAGGCGGAGACGCTCGATCCGACCCTCGACCGCCACGGGGAACGGAACGAGCGGTTCGCGACGGTGTCGAACCGCGAGGTTGATCGGCTATATACCCCCGAGGACGTCGCCGACCTCGACTACGAGGAGGATTTGGGGTTCCCCGGCGAGCCGCCGTACACCCGCGGCGTCTACCCGACGATGTACCGCGGTCGCACGTGGACGATGCGGCAGTTCGCGGGGTTCGGCACCGCCGAGGAGACCAACGAGCGGTTCCGCTACCTCATCGACGAGGGGCAGACTGGGCTCTCGACGGCGTTCGACATGCCCTCGCTGATGGGGATCGACTCCGACGACAAGATGTCGCTCGGCGAGGTGGGCAAGGAGGGCGTCGCGGTCGACACGTTACGCGACATGGAGGTGCTGTTCGACGGCATCGACCTCGCGGAGGTGTCGACCTCGTTCACGATCAACCCGAGCGCGCCGGTGATCTACGCGATGTACGTCGCGCTCGCGGACCAGCGCGGAATCGACCGCGAGGAGCTTCGGGGGACCCTGCAAAACGACATGCTCAAGGAGTTCATCGCGCAGAAGGAGTGGGTGATCCCGCCCGAGCCCTCGCTTGATCTGGTGACGGACACCATCGAGTTCGCGGTGGCGGAGACGCCCAAGTTCAAGCCCATCTCGGTGTCGGGCTACCACATCCGCGAGGCGGGGTCGACCGCGGTCCAGGAGCTCGCCTTCACGCTCGCCGACGGGTTCGCCTACGTCGAGGACTGTCTCGACCGCGGGCTCGACGTCGACGAGTTCGCCCCGCAGCTCTCCTTCTTCTTCAACTCGCACAACTCGCTGTTCGAGGAGGTCGCGAAGTTCCGCGCCGCGCGCCGGATCTACGCCCGGATTATGGAGGAGTGGTACGACGCCGAGGCCGAGGCGTCGAAGCAGCTGAAGTTCCACACCCAGACCGCCGGGCAGTCGCTGACGGCCCAGCAGCCGCTCAACAACGTCGCGCGCGTCACGATTCAGGCGCTCGCGGGCGTGCTGGGCGGCACCCAGAGCCTCCACACCAACTCCTTCGACGAGGCGCTCGCGCTCCCCTCCGAGCAGGCGGTGCGGGTCGCGCTCCGGACCCAGCAGATCATCGCCGAGGAGTCCGGCGCGGCCGACATCGTCGACCCGCTCGGCGGCTCCTTCGCCGTCGAGAGCCTCACCGACGAGACGGAGGCGGACGCGATGGCGTACATCGAGGAGATCAAAGAGATTGGCGACGGCTCCGTGCGCGACGGGGTCCTCCACGGCATCGAGCAGGGGTACTTCCACCGCGAGATCCAGGAGTCGGCCTACGAGTACCAGGAGCGCGTCGACGAGGGCGAGGAGACGGTCGTCGGCGTCAACGCCTACGAGATCGACGAGGATACCCGGCCGGACCTGCTGAAGGTCGACGAGACCACCCGCGAGCGACAGCTCGACCGGCTGGAGTCGGTGAAGGCCGAGCGCGATGACGACGCGGTCGACGCCGCGCTCGACGACCTCCGCGACGCCGTCGAGGCCGGCGAGAACGCCATGCCGGAGATCGTCGCGGCCGTGAAGGCGTACGCGACGATGGGCGAGATCATGGAAGTGTTCGAGGCGGAGCACGGGACCTACCGCGAGCGGATCGGCGTCGCCTGACCGAGCGGAGCTGCTTGAACCGCTCCGCTTCAGGCGTCGGTCAGTCCGAAACGGCCGGTTGATGCGTACTGTCTGCTGAGATCGATGGCGGGAGTGCGTTGATCGATTCGGCTGATCGAACATTTATAAGTCGAACTGGGCTGTTGCTGGCAGTTGCTTATAAATGACCGGCCACGCCGTGGTGAGTGCCTCCAAAGCCCCAGCCGCGACGGCTCGCGTGGCTCGCTGTGCTCCTCAGTCGCTCACTCCATTCGCTCCCTGCGGTGTCGCCGGCGGCTACGCCGCCGGCTTTCCGTGGCGCGTAGCGCCACGCTACTTGCGTCGCCAAGCGTCGCCCTCGCGACTGCCCCTTTGAGCCCCACCCCGCCCCGCACGGCACCACCGGAAGACGGTCCTGCTCGCTCACTACTCGCGGCTTCGCCGCTCGTTTACCGAGGTGCTCGCTCCGCTCGCACCTCGCACCGTTCGCTGCGCGGGCTGCGACTTCCGTACTCCCGCTCGCTCCCTCCGGTCGCTCGCGGCACGCAGCCTCACACCTCCCCAGCCTCGTCGGCGGCCCTCCGCTTCGCTCCGGACCGCCGACTCCCTCGCGCGTGCGATTCGCGCCCGAAGGGCGCTCATCGGCACGCGCCACCGCATCGGCTGTTATGTTCAATCGTCGCCGCTCACCGACTGATATTTAAATGCGATCGTGCTGCTGCTACCCTGTTCAATTCACCCCCGCTATCGATCGTCGTTGTGACGGTACTGATCGCGACCGGTCGAATGTGTCAGAGGACGTCGCTCTCGACGAGTCGAGAGCGAAAACAGGAGAACGATGAAACGCGACGGATCTGCCGGCGTCACGCCGTCTCGACTGGGCGCGCGGACTCCGCTCGCCACGCGTTGCCCCGGCGGCCCGCCCGCCGGAGGTCGAGCTCGACGACTGAGCCGGGGTCGAGCGACGACAGCTCGGCCTCAACATCGGGGTCGTCGTACTCGACGACGTACAGCGTCCCGTTGCGCGGGAACTCACGGAGCGTGATCGCCCCGTGGTCGTTACACGCTTCGACGATCGTGTACTTGCCGGACCGGTTCATCACGGTTAGCGTTTCAGCTTCCAGAAACATAGTTATGCAATCCCTACGGCTGCGTACGGCGGCGTCGGGGGCGCCTCGACCGCGAGGCGGAGTGAGAGTCGACCGCGACCAACCCCGGTCGCAAGCCGGTCCCTAATCGATACAAGCCGCCCCCGACCCGACCGCGAACGGTCCATTTTAATCGGGGCGCCGCCTCGCTCCGGTATGACGGAGACGGAGATCCCCGAGGACCACCCGCGGTACGCGTCGCTCGTGACGCGTCACCGGATCGAGGCGGGCGTCGAGAAGGGGATCACCTCGAAGCAGGGGCTGATCGCGCAGGGGCGCGGCGAGGCGTTCGACTACCTCCTCGGCGAGCGCACGCTCCCCAGCGCCGACGACGCCGCGCGCGCCGCGGCCGCGACGCTCCTGCTCGCCGACCATCCCGTGATCTCGGTCAACGGCAACGTCGCCGCGCTCGCGCCGGCGGAGACGGTCGATCTCGCCGAGGCGGTCGACGCCGACCTGGAGGTGAACCTCTTCAACCACACTGACGAGCGCGTCCGCCGGATCGCTGACCACCTCCGCGAGCACGGCGCCGACGAGGTGAAGGGGCTCGCCGGCGACGGCGAGATCCCCGGCCTCGACCACGCGCGCGGCGTCGTCGACGCCGACGGGATCGAGGCGGCCGACGTCGTCGTGGTCCCCTTGGAGGACGGCGACCGCGCCGCCGCGCTCGACGCGATGGGGAAGACGGAGATCGTCGTCGACCTCAACCCGGGAAGCCGCTCGCCGCGGACCGCGGACGTGCCGATAATCGACAACTTGCTGCGCGCCGTGTCGAACGTGACGGCGCACGCGAAGGACCTCGCGGACGCGACGCCGGACGAACTGGAGCGGACCGTCGAGGAGTTCGACGCCGACGCCGCGCTTGACGCGGCGGAGGCGGCGATCCGCGATGGGTCGTTCGCGGACGGGGACGGGAAGTAGTCGCCGCGCCGCTTCCCCCGCCGGAAGGCAAAAGCGTGCGCCGTCCTAACGGATACTATGGAACTCGACGAGACGGACCGGGCGATCCTGCGGATCCTCCAGGAGGACGCGCGGACCCCGTTCTCGGAGGTCGCGCGTCGAATCGACATGTCCAGCGCGACCGTCCACGACCGAGTCAGTCGCCTTGAGGAGGCGGGCGTCATTCGGGGGTACCACGCCGACATCGACCCGAAGGCGGTTGGGTACGGCGTCGGCGCGTTCGTCGGCCTGCGCGTCGAGCAGGGCCGCGAGGAGGACGCGCTCGAACGCCTCCGCGGCATCGACGGCGTCCGCGAGATCCACCTCACCACCGGCGAGTGGGACGTGATACTCCGGGTCGTCGCGGCCGACACCGACCGGCTCCGCGAGCTGATGTTCGAGCGGATCGCGGAGACCGAGGGGTTCTCGCGCTCGCAGACGATGGTCATTCTCGGCACCGATTACGAGCAGCCCGGGCCGCCGCTGTAAGGAAGCGGGACCGGAACGCTCAACTCGGGACCTCTCCGAACGGTGACCATGAGCACAGGTGTGGCCGACGGGTTCGACCCGTCGCCGGAGCGCGCGTGGGCGGCGGTTGTCGGCGGCGTCACCGCGCTGCTGGCGGTCGGATCGCTGGTCTTCCCGCGCGTCGTCTACGACCGGTTCCTCTGGCGCTACTTCTGGGGGCCGGTCGTCGCGGACGGCGAGGGCGCGCAGTGCGCGGTCCGAGAGCCCGGCGGCACCACGGAGCTGCTCGGCAGCAGCGCGGCGTGCCAGTCGGCCGCGAGCGCCGGCGAGGTCGTCGCAACCCCAGGGTACACCACCTTCTCGACGGTGAGCTACGTGGTGATCCTGCTGGCGATGCTGATCGGCGTCGTCTTCCTCCTCCGCCGGCTCGACATCGCGACCGAGCTCCGCTTCTTCTTCGCGCTGTTCCCGTTCATGCTGTTCGGCGGGGCCATGCGGACGGTCGAGGACGCGGGCGTCGCCGCGACCGACGCCGGCGTCGAGCCGCTGATCGCCTTCCCGGCGAGCGCGGTGCTGATCAGCCCGTTCATCTACTTCACGGTGTTCCTGTTCACGCTCGCCTGCGTGGTCACGGCGTACGCGCTCGAACGCCGCGGCGTCGTCGACGACTACGCCCGCCCGCTGTTCGCGTCGGGCGCGGCGGGGCTCGCGCTCGCGGTCGGCTACCTCGCGTACCTCGCGGCCACGACCGGTTACGTCACCTTCTACCCGCAGGTGCTCGTCCCGACCCTCGTCATCGCGACGGTCGCGACCGCCGGCACGTGGGCGCTGGCGACGCGACGGATTCCGACGATCCGACAGGGGACCGGCGCGGCCGGGATCGTGATCATCTGGGGCCACGCGATAGACGGCGTCGCGAACGTGATCGGGCTCAACTGGATGCCGGCGCTGACCGGGACCGAGAATCTCGTTCCGAAGCACGTCGTCAACGCGCTGATCGTCGACTGGACCGGGCGGCTCCTCCCGGACTCGATCCTCGCCGTCACCGGCGACGCGTGGCCGTTCCTCCTCGTGAAGCTCGCGGCCGCGACGTTCGTCGTCTGGGTGTTCAACGGCGAGATGTACGAGGAGTCGCCGCGGTACACGCTGCTGCTGCTGATCACGGTGCTGGCCGTCGGGCTCGGGCCGGGCACGCGGGACATGCTGCGCGCGACCTTCGGGGTTTAAGTAGCCGATTCGGCTTCGGTTTGTTATTTATAAGCGATTCCCGTGGGTGGCGTCGCGAACACGTCCGAAGCCGCAGTCGATCGCTTATAAATACCTGTTCGCAGATCGGTGGCAAACACCGCTAAAGCCCCAGCCCCCGTTTATAAATAGCCGTCCACAGATCGACTGCGAACATCTCCAAAGCCCCAGCCCCCCGTTTATAAATAGCCGTCCACAGATCGACTGCGAACATCTCCAAAGCCCCAGCCGTGAGGGCGTCGTACGCTCGCTGCGCGCTTCAGTCGCTCACTTCGTTCGCTCCTTCCAGTGCTTGCGTCGCCTGCGCCGCCCTCCCGCCTGCCCCTTTGAGTCCCGCCCCGCACAGCAACCGCACCTCACGCCTCCCCAGCCTCGTCGGTGGTCCTCCGCTTCGCTCCGGACCACCGACTCCCTCGCGCGTGCGGTTCGCGGCCTGTCGGCCGCTCACCGGCGCGCGCCACTGCCGATCATTTATAAGCAGTTATCGGGAACGCGCCGGGGTTGGCCATCTGACCCCGTTCCGCAACGGCATCCTATAAACCGTCGCGGGCGAAACGGATTCGATAATGCTGAACGGGGTCAACGTCGCGCTCGGGGTCTCGGGGAGCATCGCGGCGGTGAAGGTCGTCGAACTCGCGCACGAACTGCGCCGCCACGGCGCGAGCGTCCGCGCCGTCATGTCCCCGGCGGCGACGAACATCATCCACCCGTGGGCGGTCGACTTCGCGACCGACGAGCCCGTCGTCACCGAGATCACCGGGAGCGTGGAACACGTCGAGCTCTGCGGCCGCGAGGGCTGGGCCGACGTGCTACTGCTCGCGCCGGCGACGGCGAACACCGCGGGGAAGATAGCGTCGGCGGTCGACGACACGCCCGTGACGACCTGCGCGACGACGGCCTTGGGCGCGGACGTGCCGGTCGTGATGGCGCCCGCGATGCACGAGCCGATGTACGACCACCCGGGCGTCCTCGACGCGCTCGACCGCCTGGAGTCGTGGGGCGTCCGCTTCGCCGACCCGCGGATCGAGGAGGGGAAGGCGAAGATCGCGGCCGAAGATGACATCGTGACGGAGGTCGCCCGCGCGACGACGCCCCAGACGCTCTCCGGAGCGCACGTCGTCGTCACCGCGGGCGCGACGAAAGAACGGATCGACCCGATCCGGATCTTAACGAACCGCGCGTCGGGGAAGACCGGCCGGGCGGTGGCGCGAGCGCTCTACCTCCGCGGCGCGCGGGTGACGCTCGTCCAGGACGGTCCCGACGTCCCCTACGCCGACGTGGTCGCCGTCGAGACGGCCGACGAGATGATGGCGGCCTGTCGGCGGACCGCGGCGACCGCGGACGCGCTGATCTCCGCGGCCGCCATCTCCGATTTCACCGCCGACGCTGTCGATGAGAAGATCCGGTCCGGCTCGCCGCTCTCGGTCGAGCTGGAGCCGACGCCGAAGCTCATCGACTCGGTGCGCGAGGCGTACCCCGACCTCCCGATTGTCGGGTTCAAGGCGGAGACGTCGGGTGACGACGCGGCGATGGTCGCGGAGGCGGAGCGCATCCGCGACCGCGTGGGGCTGGCGTTCGTCGTCGCGAACGACGCGAGCGTGATGGGCGGCGACGAGACGCGCGTTCTCCTCGTCGGCGAGGACGGGACCGAGCCCGAGGAGGTCGCCGGCTCGAAGGACGCAGTCGCCGGCCGTATCGCCGACCGCCTCGCGGCGACGCTCGACGCGTCGGCGTAAGCGGCGGCCAACCGGTCGCTCGCGCGACGTCGGCGAGTACCTCAGACGACCCCGAGAGGCCGAGACCCAGCGCGGACGGTATCGCCCGCCTCCGGCAGGGTCTCCGCGGATACAAACTGTTTTGAGGCGGTAGGGTAACCAAACGGGTAGAGAAACTCATGTGTAACGAGACGGTCACGCACGGCTCCGTGGGAGGTGTGGTGGGTGGCTGACGCCGGCCCGCCGTCCGGCGACGACGACCCCGACGCGGACGGGTCAACCGATGCCGCCGGGGCCTCGGATTCGGACGCGGCGTCGGGGTCGGCGCCGTCGTCCGGTGCGGTCATCGTTCCGGTCGAGCCGAGTTCCACGCTGCGCTCGACGGTCGCCCACGTCGCGGAGGACGCCGCGGCCGACGGGGCGTCCGCGATCCACCTGGTCGAGATCGCCTCGTGGCGGAACGGGGACCCCGAGAGCGACGAGCGGGCCGCCGCCGCCGAGCGCGTGCTCGAACGCGCCGCGGCGTGGACGAGGGCGGACCTCGAGGACTCCGAGGCGCCCGGCGCCCCGGACGTCGAGGTCGTCACGGCGGTGCTCGGCGCCGACGGCTACCTGTTCGGCGCCGACGACTACGTCCGCGTCCTCGCGGAGTACGCCGAGGCGAACGACGCCGACCGCGTCGTCTTGGACCCCGAGTACACCCCGGTGGGGAACACGACGCTGCTCCAGCCGCTGGAGTTCGCGCTCTCGAACACGCCGCTGTCGGTCGAGACCGCGCCGGTCGACCGGCCGACGCGACGCGAGCGGTTCCGAACCGAGGCTACCACCGGGCGGTTCGTGGCGCTGTTCGGGCTCTCGCTGGCCTTTTACCTCCTGTTGGGCGACCCGACCTACTGGTTCGACGCCGTGACGGGCGTCGCGACCGCCGCGGTCGTCTCGATCACCCTCTCCCGGGTGAGCCTCGACTCGAACCCGGCGTTCCCGCGCACGCCGATGCGGATCGTCCGCGGGCTGATATACGTCCCCGTGCTGCTGTTCGAGATCGTGAAGGCGAACCTCGTCGTCGCCCGGGTCATCCTCGACCCGCGGCTCCCGATCGAACCGACGATGAACCGGATGCGGGTGATCGTCGGGAGCGGCCTCCCGCTGATGACGCTCGCGAACTCGATCACGCTGACGCCCGGGACGCTCACCGTCCGCGCCCGCGACAGCGACCTCTACGTCCACTCGCTCGTCCCGTGGGCCCGCGAGGGGCTGTTCGACGGCCCCCTCGAACGGTGGACGCGCTTCGTCTACTACGGCCGCCGGGCGGCGCGGCTTCCGTCCCCGCGCGAGCGCGACGACGTCGCGATCCTCCAGGGCCCCGACGCCACCGAGGGACTGCCGATCGCCGCCGCCGACGGCGGCGACCCCGGACTGGGCGGCGAGGCCGACTCGAGTGACGACCCGAGCGACGCAGACGGGGTGACCGACCGATGAGCCTCGTGGACGCCTCGCTCGCGGCCGGCTACACCCTCGGCGACTTCCTGCTCGTCGCGGCCGCCGGCTTCGCCGTCCTCGCGGTCGGCATGCTCTATCGCGCGGTCGTCGGACCGACGATGCAAGACCGGGTGCTGGCGGTGAACGTCCTCGGGACGAACACCGTCGTCATCCTCGCCATCCTCGGCGCGGCGCTCGGCGAGCCGACGTTCCTCGACATCGCCTTGGTGTACGCGCTGCTCAACTTCCTGATGGCTATCGCCATCTCGAAGTTCACCGTCGAGCGGGGTGGTGTGCTGTGACCTCTCTCGCCGCGACGGAGACGGCCCGCGTGTGGCTCGTGGTGGCGCTCACGCTGCTCGGGCTGTTCTTCTCGTTCGTCTCGATGGTGGGCGTGCTCCGGCTGCCGGACGTCTACTCGCGGGCGCACACCGCCTCGCAGGCCGACACGCTCGGCGCGGGGTTCGGCCTCGCGGCCGTCGCGCTCACCGTCGGGCTGGCGGGGGCCGGTTTCAAGTCGATCCTCCTGCTGTTCTTCATCTTCGTGACGAACCCGACCGCGGCCCACGCCATCGCCCGGGCCGCCTTCGAGGAGGGAATCGTGCCGTGGATCGAGGGGGACGATCGCCGATGACGGGCGCGCTCGCGTCCGTCGGCCCCCTCGGCGCCCCGGTGGTCGCGCAGGTCACCGCCGTCGAGGCGAGCCTGTTCGTCTTCGTGGTGTTGACCGCGCTGTTCACCGCCCTGGCGCGCGACGTGCTCGCGGCGGTGATCATCTTTGGCGCGTACAGCCTCGGGATGGCCGCGCTGTACACGTTCTACCGCGCGCCGGACGTGGCGATGACGGAGGCCGCCATCTCCGCCGGCGTCACGACCGTCCTGCTGCTGCTCACGCTCGCGAAGACGACCCGCCTCGACCACGAGGCCGCCTTCGAGTCGGTGAACCTGCCCGCTGCGGGCGCGGCGAGCCTGCTGTTCGCCGGGCTGATGCTCACGATGGGCGACATCCCGGCGGTGGGCTCGGAGGACGCGCCGATCTGGTCGAACCCGGACGTGACCCAGTGGTACATCGCCGAGACGTACGCGGAGACGCACGTCGAGAACACGGTGATGGCCGTGCTGGCGGCGTTCCGCGGGTTCGACACGTTCGGCGAGGCGGTCGTCGTGTTCGCGGCCGGGATCGCCGCCCTCATCGTCCTCCACAGGGAGGTGTTCGCATGAGCGGCTCAGATTCCGGTGCCGACGCGGACGCCGACGCCGCTTCCACCGGTCCCGACGCGGACGCCGACGCCGCTTCCACCGGTCCCGAGTTCGCGTCCGGCGGCGGGTTCGGTCGCGACCGGCCGCCGCGAAGCGACGGTCGGCTCGACTCGGAGCGCCGACAGGGAAGCCCGTACACGGAGAGCCAGGTGATCATGCCGACGGTGAAGATCGTTGCGCCGTTCGCGTTCACCTACGGGCTGTTCGTCACCTTCCACGGCGCGGGCTCGCCCGGCGGCGGGTTCCAGGGCGGCGCCATCGTGGCCGCGGTCGTGTTCATGATCGCGTTCGCGTTCGGCATCGAGGCGACCCGGCAGTGGCTCGCGAACACCGTCGTCGTCGCGCTCGCGGTCGGCGGCGCGCTCGTGTTCGCCGGCATCGGGCTGGTCCCGGTCGCGCTCGGCGGCGCGTTCCTCCAGTACGAGCTGCTCCCGATCCCGGACCCGGTCAAGTACGGGATGGAGGGCGTCGAGATCCTCGGGATCGGCACCATCGTCGCCGGCGTCCTCATCGGGCTGTTCTTCGTCCTCGCGAAGGGGTTCAGCGACGCGGGCGGGTTCGCCGACGCGGACGCCTTCGACGACGAGGTCGGTGAGGGCCCCGACGGAGGCGACGACGAGCCGGCCGGTGAGGACGAGACCGACGGCGACGCGGTCGACGAAACTGCGGACGGCGCCTCCGACCGGACCGACGACGGTCGGTCGGACCCGGGAGCGCCCGGTCCGGCCGCGACCGACGGGGGTGAGCGGTAGTGTTCGCTCCCTTCGGCGCTGCTGACCTCGCCGGAATCGCCGCCTCGGTGCCCGCCTCGACCGGCGGCGCCGTCGAGATCCTCGCGACGAGACACGCGTACGTCGCGTTCGCGCTGCTGCTGTGCATCGGCCTCTACATGATGATCGCAAACCCGAACCTCGTGAAGAAGATTATCGGACTCAACCTGTTCCAGACGGCGATATTCTTGCTGTTCATCGCCTCGGCGTACGTCGAGGGCGGATCGATTCCGATCGTCCCGACCGGCGGTCCGGAGGGGGGCCTCTACGTGAGCCCGCTGCCGCACGTTCTCGTGCTCACCGCCATCGTCGTGGGCGTGAGCCTCACCGCGGTCGCACTCGCGCTGTGTATCCGGATCTACGACGAGTACGGGACGCTGCGTACCGACACGCTCCGCGAACTGCTCCGCGACGAGGGGTCGATCCCGTCGCGGCGCTCGGCGGATGCGGCAGGCACCGACGGGGCGGCAGGCGTCGACGGTGCGTCGGGCGCGTCCGAGACGGGAGGTGAGACCGATGATTGACGTCCTCCTGCCGCTCGCGGTCGTCGTCCCGATCGTGGCGGCGACGCTGCCGCTGGCGCTCGGCCTCCGGTACGACCGCGTCGGCTGGCCGATCGCTGCGGTCGGCACGACGGCCGTGGCCGGAATCGCGGCCGCGATCGCCGCGGAGGTGGTCGTCAACGGCCCGTTCGACCACGCGCTCGGCGGATTCCTCCCGCCGGTGGGGATCGAACTCGTCGCCGACCGGCTGTCGGTGGCGGTGCTGCTGCTCGTCGCCGCGGTCTCGGTCGCGACGCTCGCGTTCGCGCGGGTCGCCGGTCCGCGTGGGAACCCGTTCTACAGCGCCTACCTCCTGCTGGTCGGCGGTCTCGTCGGGATGGTGCTCACCGGGGACCTGTTCAACCTGTTCGTCTTCCTCGAAATCACCGGGCTGACGACGTACGCGCTCATCGCATCGGACCGCTCGGGCGCGAGCGCGTACGCCTCGCTGAAGTACCTCGTCGTCGGGACCGTCGGCGCCTCGCTGTACCTGCTCGGCGTCGGCTACGTCTTCCTCGCGACGGGGACGCTGAACATGCTCGACGTCCAGGCGCAGATCGTCGCCCAAGCCGGCTACGGCGACCCGCTCGTCCGCGCGAGCTACGCGTTCATCGTGACCGGGCTGGCGCTCAAGATCGCCATCTTCCCGGTCCACTCCTGGCAGCCGGACGCCTACCAGCGCGCGCCGGACTCGGTCACGACGATCGTCGCGGCGCTGGTCTCGACGACGAGCGCCTACGCGCTGATCCGCGTGACGTACACCGTGTTCACGGTCGACTTCCTCGCGGCCAATGAGGGGATCGCGACCGCGCTGCTCGTCGTCTCGACCGTCTCGATCGTCGCGGGCTCCGCGCTCGCCGCGATGCAGTCGAACCTCAAGCGGATGTTCGCGTACTCCTCGGTCGCGCAGTTCGGGATGATCGGCGCGGCCGTCGCGCTGGCCAACGAGACCGCCCTGCTGGGCGGGATCGTCCACCTGATCGGCCACGGGATCATGAAGTTCGGCCTGTTCCTCGGGATCGGGCTGCTGGCGCTCGGCTACGGCAGCCGCCAGATCGAGGACCTCGCGAGTGCCGCGCGCGCGGCCCCGTACACATCCGGCGCGGTAGCGGTCCTCGGGCTCGCACTCGTCGGGATCCCGCCGTCGATCGGCTTCCTCGGCAAGTGGTACATCGGCGTCGGCGCGGTCGACGCCGGGCTCGCCGGCGGCGGCGCGGTCGGGATCGCGGTCGCGGCGGCGATCTTCGTCAGCACGCTGTTCACGCTGTCGTACGTCGCGCGGCTGATAGAGCGGTTCTACTTCGCCGGCGCGGGACTTCCGGGCGACCACGGCGAGGTGCCCGGGAGTGGTGACAACGCGGCAACCGATGGTGGCCGCGCAAGCGACGACGGTAGCGACGAGTCTCCCGCGAAGACCGCTGACGGTCTTCCTGCGCCCGTCGAGGGCGCCTCGCGGTCGTCGCTCGTCCCCGACCGAGTGCCCACGGCGCCGCTGCTCGCGCTCGGGCTGGCGGTGTTTGCGACGGTCGCGCTCGGCTTCGGCGGCTTCGCGCTCGCGGAGTGGTTCGGCCCGTTCCTCACGGAGGCGTTCGCATGACTGACGCTGTACTCTCAGACCCACGACCCCTGCTGGCCGTCCTCGTCTCGTTCGTCGCGGCGTTCCTCATCGTCGCGTCGTACCGCTCGCCGAACGTCCGCGAGGGGTGGACGCTCGTCGCGTCGCTCGTGAAGTTCGGCATCGTCGCCTCGATGCTGCCGGCGGTCCTCGACGGCGCGGTGTTCGAGTGGTCGGCCGGGGCGTTCCTCCCCGGGATCGGCGCACCGATCGAGTTCGCGCTCCGCGCGGACGCGCTCGGCATGCTGTTCGCGTTCCTCGCGAGCGGGCTGTGGATAATCACCTCCTTCTACAGCATCGGCTACATGCGCGGGCTTGACGAGCCGAACCAGACCCGGTACTTCGCGGCGTTCGCGGTGTCGCTCGCCGCGACGATGGGGATCGCGTTCGCCGGCAATCTCGTGACGATATTCGTCTTCTACGAGCTGCTCTCGATCGCGACGTACCCACTCGTCGCGCACGACGAGACGGCGGAGGCGCGCTCGGCCGGTCGCAAGTACCTCGCGTACACGATGTTCGGCGGCGGCGTGCTCGTCCTCGCCGGCACCGCGCTCGTCTACCTGCTCGCCGGATCCGTCGACTTCACTGCCGGCGGTATCGCGGCGCTCGCGAACGCCGACCCCGGGCTCGCGATGCTCGCCTTCTTCCTGCTCGCGATCGGGTTCGGCGTGAAGGCCGGGATCATGCCGCTTCACCAGTGGCTCCCCGAGGCGATGGTGGCGCCGACCCCGGTCTCCGGGCTGCTCCACGCGGTCGCGGTCGTCAAGTCCGGCGCGTTCGGCGTCTCGCGGGTCGTCCTCGACGTGTTCGGCCCCGAGCTCGTCTACAACCTCTCGCTTCCGTTCGGCTTCTCCGCCGGGCTCGTCCTCTCGACTATCGGGGCGATCACGCTCACCGCCGCCTCCCTCATCGCTCTGCGGAAGGACCACCTGAAGCGCCGGCTCGCCTACTCGACGATCAGCCAGCTGAGCTACATCATCCTCGGGCTGGGGCTGTTCGGCTGGTACGGGCTGGTGGGCGCGCTGCTCCACATCCCGGCGCACGCGTTCATGAAGCTCACCCTGTTCTTCTGTGCGGGCAACATCCACGTGTCGACCCACACGGACTACATCTCCCAGATGGCGGGGATCGGCAAGCGGATGCCGCTGACGATGGGCGCCTTTACCATCGCCTCGCTGGGGATGGCGGGGATCCCGCTGCTCGCCGGCTTCGTCAGCAAGTACTACATGCTGATCGGCGGGGTGCGGATGGGGATGAACTTCACCCCGGTCGCCTACTACCTCGTCGGCGCGCTGCTGCTCTCCGGCGTGCTCAACATCGCGTACTTCTGGCCGGTCATCTACACCGCCTTCTTCGAGGCGGAGGACGCCCACGACGCGAAGCCGCTGGTCGACTTCCCGCTCGGCGGCGAGTCGCGGTCGATCGTGGCGGCGACCGACGGGGGCCGCGGAGACGACCACGCGGCGACCGATGGTGGCCGCGGAGACGACCACGCGGCCACAGACGGTGGCCGCGGAGATGACCACGCGGCCACGGACGGTGGCCGCGCAGGCGACGACAAAAACGAGGGCGATGACGATGATGTGGAGGAATCGGCCGACGACGTCGACGACATCGTCGCGGACGCGGGCGACGCAGATGACTCCCCGTCCGACGCCGCCGACGGCGTCGACGAGTCGGACATCCCCGACGCCGACCTCGACGACCTCCCGACCGACGAGGAGGGCGTCGTCCGGCCCGACTTTGCGGCGAGCGAGCGCGACTTCTCGGAGCCGGCCGAGCGCGTGGATACGGGCGATTACGCGGTCGACCAGCGCCCCTCCGACGCGGACGTACCGTTCGGGCCCGGACGCGGAGATCTGGGCGACGACGCGGAGGCCGCCGAGCCGGACAGCGCGGTCGACGAGTCTCGCGGCTCCGCCGGGTCGCACGACGATGGCGACGAGTCTCACGACGACGACGACGACCATGACGACCACGGTGACGACCACGATAGCCACCACCACGACGGCGGGCCGCCGGCCGGCGGCTGGAAACACATCGCCGGGCTCGACGCGCTCCGCGGGCGCGAGTCGACGTGGTTCACGCTCGGCCCGATCCTCGCGTCGATGACGCTCGCGGTGCTGCTCGGCGTGATCCCCTACGAGATGGGCTTCCTGGAGCTGATCGAGCTCATCGTCGACACGCGGCTCCCCGAGGGGGTGGTGCGCCCGTGACGGTGCCCACAAGCCTCCTCACGTCGATTCCGCCGTACGTTCTGCTCGCGTTCGCGGCGCTGGCGGTGCTGGCGCTGCCGCGGCGGTCGGGACACGCGGTCGCCGCGCTGGCGACGGCGTTCACCTTCGTCCAGGCGGTCCTGCTCGGCGACGGCGGGACCGGCGCGCACCTCGCGACGACGTTCCTCGGCTTCGACGTCGTGTTCTTCAACGTCGACCAGTTCTCGCTTTTGATGGGGGTCGTCGTCGGCTTCCTCGCGACGGCCGCGGTCCTGTACGCCTACGGCAGCGACGCGCCGACGTGGGTGACCGCGTTCGCGCTGACGTACGTCGCCACGACCTTCGGAACGATCTACGCCGGGGACTGGCTCACGCTGGTCTTCTTCTGGGAGCTGACGGCCGTCACCTCGACGCTGCTCGTCTGGCAGCACGGCGGCGAGGCGGTGCGGGCGGGCTACCGCTACGCGCTGTTCCACGGCACCGGCGGGACCATCCTGCTCGCGGCCGTCGTTGTCCACTTCGTCAACGCCGAGACGTTCCTGTTCTCGGCGACGGCCGGAATCGACCCGGCGGCGACGGCGCTCGCGGCTATCGGGATCGGGATCAACTGCGGGTTCATCTTCCTGCACAGCTGGCTGCCGGACACCTACCCGCGGCCGCACGTCGCGGCGTCGGTGTTCCTCTCGGTGTTCACGACGAAGACCGCCGCGTACGTGATGTACCGTGCGTTCCCCGAGGGCGGCATGTGGCTCGCGTACCTCGGCGGGTTCATGGCCGTCTACGGCGCGTTCTTCGCGCTGCTCCAGTACGACCCGCGCCGGCTGTTATCGTACCACATCCAGGCCCAGCTGGGCTACATGCTCGCCGGGTTCGGGCTCGCCACGGCGGTCGGCGAGTTCGCGGTCACCGGCGGCTTCGCACACCTGTTCAACAACGTCCTCTACAAGAGCCTCCTGTTCATGGCGGTCGGCGTCGTGGTGTACCGGACCGGCGTCGAGGACATCCGCGAGATGGGCGGCCTCTGGAAGGTGATGCCGGTCACCTTCCTCGTTTACCTCGTCGGCGCGGCCTCGATTACGGCGGTGCCGGGGTTCAACGGGTTCATCTCGAAGGGGATGGTGCTCGACTCCGCCCACGAGATCCACAACTATGTCCTGCTGCTGGACAGCGGGCTGCTCTGGTGGCTGCTCGTCCTCGGCGGCGTGGGGACGTTCATGTCGTTCATCAAGCTCGGCTACTACATGTTCTTCCACGGCTCGGCGACGCTGTCGCCGGACGACGCCACCCCGTTCCAGACGGCCGGAATGCTGCTGGCCGCGGGCGCGTGCGTCTTCTTCGGCGTCTTCTACACCCAGCTAATCGAGCTGATGCCGTTCACGGACCTCATCCTCAGCGACGAGGTGTACTTCAAGCCATACAGCCGGAGTCACCTCGTCGAGAGCGCAGCGCTGCTGATCGCCGGCTTCGTCGGGTTCTTCACGCTGAAGCGCCCGCTCGGCTGGCTCGCTCACCGGATGCCCGACGTCGACGCCGTCCTCTTCCCGGCCGCCTTCTACCTCGGGCGCGGTTCGGTGTGGGGCGTCACGGAGCTGTGGGCCGCGGTCGACCGCGCGACGATGTCGCTAGCGGGCGCGACGATGTGGACCGCGAGCCACCCGCGCGAGATGCTCTCGCGAGCCGGCGTCGACGTCGAGATCCGCGCCGGCATCGGACGGAGCGTGCTGTTCCTGACGCTCGCGGCCGGAATCGCGCTGTTCGCCTTCCTGCTTGTCTGAGGTAGGGCGTCGCTGCGGCGCTTTCCCGGTTTCTGTCCGTGAAAGCCTGTGGACGGGTCGCGCTCGCAACAAAATCAGTCCGCGATCGAGCCGGTCGCGTCGGTCGACGAACGGTTCGGCGTCAGTACTCTTCGTACGCGAGGTTCATCATCCACTGCGAGAAGGCGTCGGCCTGCGCATCGACCTCCTCCTCGCCGATGAACGGCGAGAGCATGTCGTCGGCCATCAAAAGCGAGAAGTCGAGGTCGCGCGGCGCGGGCTCTAAGTAGTAGGTGTTGTGGCCGTCGTAGACGGTGTCTTCTCGCTGGATGACCCCGGCCTCCTCCAACGACTCGGCGATGCGGCTCCCCTTCCGCGAGGAGACGTCGAGTTCCTTCCAGAAGTCGCTCTGGTGGATGCCGCCGGTCTCGCGGATGAGTTCGAGGCCGGCGCGCTCGTCCGCCGACAGCTCGGACTCGATTTCGGACGCGCTCATACTCTCTCACGCCTCCCGAATCGCTTAAAACTGGCTTTCCGGTCGCACGCTTCGCGGCCGCACAGATTGCTCACTGGCGGGTGAAAGCGAAGTTCCCGGGGAGCGACACCGGTTCAGCAGGCGTCTCGCAGGGCGGCCCGTCGGCGTACGCCACCGCGGGGTCATCGCCGGTCCGGATCCGGGTGAACGACCGGGTTCCGAACTCGTCGCCGTGGAGGCAGGCGTCGTACTCGTGGTCCGCGAGGACGTCGCTCGCGCGGTCGAGCCACGACGCGCCCGTCTCACCCGGCTCCGGGACGAGCGCGGCCGCGATCCGCCTGGCGCTGTCGGCGCGCTCCTCGCCGAACTCCCGCCGCCGCTCGGGGACCGCGAACCGCTCCACGCCGTTGACCACGCCGCCGACGTTGCCGACGACGTGGACCCCCGGGTCGAGCCGGGTCACGACGAGGCCGCCGTCATACGTCAGCAGGAACGCCGCCCGCTCGTCGGCCAGCACGAGGTTGAAGCCGTCGTACGCGCGCTCGTCGAGCTCGCGCTCGACCGCTCGCACCGCTGCCTCGGCGGAGGCGGCCGTCAGGCAGTCGCGGACGAGCAGCCCGCGCGAGCGGTCGCCCTCGCGGTCGGCGTCGAGCCACCGGTTCGTGACCGCGACGACGAGGCCACCCTCGGAGACGCCGATCCACGTCCCGCCGGCCTCAGCGTCGCGCGGGGCCACGTACCGGACTTCGCCGCCTCCGCTCTCTCCGCCGCCGTCACCGCTTTCGCTGCGAACCGCGGGCGGCTCGCTCGGGCGGTCGAGCGCCTCGTCGCGGGTGGCCGCGAGCGCGACGGGGGCGTCGCCGAACGCGCGCCACGCGAGGGTCAGTGTACACACGGGCTTGGATACGCGCGACCGACTGAAAACTCCACGGGGGGATCCGCCGCATGCGTTTACTCAGAATAAAAGAAATCTTTTGGTGACTGACCGCTTGGGTCCAGATATGAACGCGATTGCCGTCTACGAGGGAGCCGACGAACCGGTCGTGACAGAGAAGCCGCGACCGGAGCCAGCGCCCGGCGAGGCGCTGGTTCGGACCCTGCGGGTCGGCGTGGACGGGACCGACCACGAGGTCATCGCCGGCGGTCACGGGGGGGTTCCCGCGGGCGAGGACCACCTGGTTTTGGGCCACGAGGCCGTCGGCGTGGTCGAGGACCCGAACGACACGCCGTTCGAGGTCGGCGACGTCGTCGTCCCGACGGTGCGCCGCCCGCCGAACGGCGCCAACGAGTACTTCGCGCGCGGCGAGCCCGACATGGCGCCGGACGGCGAGTACCACGAGCGCGGCATCGTCGGCGCGCACGGGTTCATGGCGGAGTACTTCACCAGCCCGGCGGAGTTCCTCGTGGAGATCCCGCCGGCGCTCGCGGAGTGGGGGTTCCTCGTGGAGCCGATCTCGATCGCGGAGAAGGCGATCGAGCACGCGTACGCCAGCCGGTCGGCGTTCGACTGGGCGCCCGAGTCGGCGCTCGTGCTGGGCAACGGGTCGCTCGGCCTCCTGACGGTCGCGACCCTCGACGAGTCGTTCGACCGGATCTACTGTCTCGGGCGCCGCGAGCGCCCCGACCCGACGATCGAGATCATCGAGTCGCTGGGGGCGACGTACGTGAACTCCAACGATACCTCGATCCCCGAGGTTCCCGAGGCGTACGAGCCGATGGACTTCGTCTTCGAGGCGACGGGCTACGCCCCCCACGCGTTCGAGACCATCGAGGCGCTCGCGCCCAACGGCGTCGGCGCGCTGCTCGGCGTCCCGGGCGACTGGGAGTTCGAGATCGACGGCGGCCGGCTCCACCGGGAGTTCGTCCTTCACAACAAGGCGCTCGTCGGCAGCGTCAACTCCGGGTACGGCCACTTCGAGTCGGCCGTCGAGTCGCTCGCGGGGCTCTCTGACGAGTTCTTAGGCGATCTGGTGACGGGGATCCACGGGCTCGACGAGTTCGAGGCCGCGTTCGCGGATGACGACACGACTATTAAAACGGCGGTCGAATTCGGCGCATATGAAGAACGTTGACGACCTCATCGACAGCGCGGCCGAGCTCGCCGAGCGGGGGCTCTCGAAGGGCGAAATCGCGGACGAGCTGAACGTCTCCCGCGAGACGGCGAGCTGGCTGGTCGAGCGCGGCGGCGGGGCGGAGACCGCGGAGGCCTCGGGGGCGACCGTCTCGGCCGACATCCACGTCGACTGGTCGGCGCTCGGGCGCGACTCGACCCGCCTCGGCTACGCGGCGAGCGCGATGGCGGACCTGCTCGCCAAACAGGGCGAGGAGGTCGACCTGACGGTCGGCATCGAGAAGGCGGGCGCGCCGCTCGCGACCGCGGTCGCGAACCAGCTCGACACCGACCTCGGGACGTACGCCCCCGCGAAACACCAGTGGGAGGAGGGGGACATCGACGAGCACGGCGGCGGTTTCTCGCGGAACTTCGCCGCGATCCGGAACCGCGACTGCTACGTCGTCGACGACATCATCACCTCAGGGACGACGATGCGGGAGTCGATCGACGCGATCCGCGAGCAGGGCGGCGAGCCGGTCGCCTGTGTCGTCTTGGTCGACAAGATGGGATACGACGACATCGACGGCGTCCCGGTCTACTCGCTCGTCGACGTCGTCCGCGTCGACCGCGACGAATAGCATCGCCACGGTTCTGGCCTCTTCACTTATAAAGTCGACTCACAGAATGACACGTTACGGTGGCGCGTGCCTGCGAGCGGCCGCCGGTGGCGGCCGCGAGTCAGCACGCGCGAGGTCGCCGGCGCTACGCGCCGGCTGCCAGAGGGACCTTCGGTCCCTCGCTGGAGTCGGCCGGCCGGAGCGTAGCGGAGGCCGGCCGACGAGGCTGGGGAGGCGTGAGGTGCTGTGCGGTTGCGGTCGGGCGGGACTCAAAGGGGCAGCCGTGAGGCCGCAGTAGGCGTTCACGAGAGCAAAGCTCTCGTGAGCCAATCAGAACGCTCCGCGTTCTGATGACGACGTAAGCACCGCAGCGAGCAACGCGAGCGAGGAGCGCAACGAGCGTACTGCGGCCTCACGGCTGGGGCTTTGGAGGTGTCCGCCGTCGATCAGCTGGCAGTTATTTATAAATAAGCGGCTGGGACTTTGGCGGTGTTCGTTGTCCGCCCTCACTTGTTCGCTTATAAATAACAAACCGCGGCTTTAGAGGCGCTCTTTGCTTGTTCAGCGCATCCTATACCGACTCGAGCAGTCTCAGCGCCCGAACCGCCTCACGATCACCCCTCTCCCGTGCGGAACCCATTTGCCTCGCCGTCGCCTACGCGTCTCCATGACGTTCAGCCCCGAAACGGACGCCGACCCCGAGGAAATCACCGAGCGCGTCGAGAACACCATCGCCGACAACGACGTGGTGCTGTTCATGAAGGGGAACCGCCTGATGCCGCAGTGCGGCTACTCGAAGCGCGCTGTCGAACTCATCTCCCAGCACGTCGAGGAGTTCGAGACGGTCGACGTGCTGCCCGCGCTGCCGCAGTACCGCGAGGCCCTAGAGTCGCACAGCGGTTGGGAGACGATCCCGCAGACGTTCGTCGACGGCGAGTTCGTCGGCGGCAGCGACGTGCTCGCCGAACTCGACGAGCGCGGCGAGCTCGCCGCCGAACTGGGCGCGGAGTGAGGTCGGGTTCCGGTTTCGGATCCCCGGCACAGAGCGTAACGCGCCGGGTGCGCTCGTCGCATCGATCCTCACACCTCGAAGGGCAGTCCATATAAACCTACGGTGCCTACGTAGGGTAGGTGCAGCCGTTGCCGCTGCCGCCGTGACCACCGGTTCGACCCCACCGCATTCCACAAACAATGACAGGCCGCGTGTTCCGACTTCATTCGACGCTCGAACTGCCCCTCGAAGACGTAGAGACGTACTTCGACGAAGACCCCGATCTGCCCCCGGAGATCGACGACATCGACATCACGCGTCGAAACAACACACTCATCATCAAGGCCCTGTCCGACGACGAGTCGATCAGCAAGTACACGCCCACGGCGCAGCTGAAGGCGTCGGTCACGGAGACCCGCGTCTGGGAGGAGGAGCCGCCGCGCGCCGGCGGCCCGCAGTGGATGGACGACGAGGAAGAAGAGATCCCCTCCGAGCTCGTCGAGTTCGCCTGCTTCAAGGGCGACCGCGAGACCGTCCTCCAGAACTCCGCGCTCCAGTACCCCATGTTCCTCGTGTTACGCAAGATCGCGACGCTCTCCGAGAAGGGGACGCTGACCGCGATCACCGAGGAGGACGGCGACCTCGAGGCGACGCGGATCGTCGAGGGCGAGCCGCGCCCCGCCAGCATTGAGGTCGTCGAGAGCCCGCAGGGCGCCGGCGAGGGCGACGGCGGCGTCAACTGGCGCGACAACGAGTTCATCTCGGACTGAGACCGCCGCCGCGGCGTCGACCGGCGTCAGCGGTCTGCCGACGGCGCCGTCGTGCGACGGTTCATCGCGTCGAACCCGCCTGTTAAATCCGCGATCAGGTCGTCTACTCCTTCGATGCCGACCGACACGCGGAGCAACGTGTCCGAGATTCCGAGCACTTCCCGCTCCGCGGGCGAGAGCGGTTCGTGAGTCATCGCGGCCGGCAGCTCGATCAGGCTCTCGACGCCGCCGACGGAGACCGCGAGCGTGAACTCCGTCAGCGCCTCGACGAACCGCTTCGCGTCGGCTATCGTCCCGTCGAGTTCGAACGAGAGGATCCCGCCGAACCCGGACATCTGCTCGCGGGCGAGCTCGTGGTCAGGATGACTCGACAGCCCCGGGTAGTACACGTCACTCACCTCCGGCCGTCCGTCGAGGAACTCGGCGACGGCCGTCGCGTTCGCCTCGTGTCTCTCCATCCGCGCGGCGAGCGTTTTGGTGCCGCGTAACACGGGGTAGCTGTCGAACGGGCCGCTCACGGCGCCCACGCCGACTTGCTGGAGGAACCGGACCTCCTCGGCCAGCTTGTCGTCGTCGGTGACGACCGCGCCGGCGATGGCGTCGGAGTGGCCGTTGAGGTATTTCGTCGTGCTGTGCGCGACGACGTCGGCACCCAGTTCGAGCGGGCGCTGGAAGTACGGGCTCGCGAACGTGTTGTCCACGCCGAACAGCACGTCTCGGTCCGCAACTAGGTCGGCGATACCGGCGATGTCACACAGCGCGAGCTTGGGGTTCGTCGGCGACTCCATCCAGACGACGGCGGTCTCCTCGCGGAGTGCGGCCGCCACGTTCGCCGTGTCCGTCGCGTCGACGTACGTAACGTCGACGCCGAGGCGCGACCGGAACACGTCGTCGAGCATCCGACGGGTGCCGGCGTACAGGTCCTCGAAGGCGACGACGTGGTCGCCGGGGGTCAGCCGAGCGAGCAGCGTCGTGAATATCGCCGCGGTGCCCGAGGCGAACGCGGCCCCGTGAGCGCCGCCTTCGAGCGCGGCGATTCGGGTCTCCAGCGCGTGTCGGGTGGGATTCGACAGCCGGCCGTAGACGAACTCGCCGGCGGCCGGGTCGACGTCATCCAGTCGCATCTCGGTGTCGAGGCCCGGCAGGGCGAACGTCGACGAGAGGTGAATCGGCGAGACGACGTCACCCGCCTCGCTCCCGTTCTCGAACGGTTCTTCTCCCTCGGAGACGGTGAGCGTCTCGAACGTCGACTTCGATCGGTCTTCCATACGCGGACTCCGACGCACCGGCGCTAATAGTTTATCATTTTTCATTAATAATGCTGGATTTCCGGATAACTCGTGGGGATATTACTGCTGGATCGACAAATCGGCGCGTCCGGCAGCCGTCAGTCGACGGTCGTCAACCGGGGACCGTCGACGATTTACGTGGGCCGGGCGTTCCTTCGCCAATGACCGACGACTGGGTGAGCCTCTTTTCCGGCGGCAAGGACTCCTCGTGGGCGCTGTACCGCGCGCTGGAGGAGGGCCTCGACGTCTCGCGACTCCTGACCGTCCACCCCACCGGCGACTCGTACATGTACCACACGCCGGCGACGGAGCTCGCCTCGCTCGCGGCCGAGAGCGTCGGGATCGACCTCGTCGAGGTGTCGCCCGACGACTTCGGCGCGGACGACGTCGACGACGCCGGCGCGCAGGGCGACGCCGAGCTGGAGCCGATGGAGGCGGCGCTCCGGGAGCTCGCCGCCGCGGACGACGTCGACCTCGCAGGCGTCACGGCCGGGGCCGTCGAGAGCGAGTTCCAGACGAACCGGATCCAGGCGATGTGCGACCGCCTCGGGATCGATCTGTTCGCGCCGCTGTGGCAGGAAGACCCCGTCGAGCTCGCGGAGGCGATGTTCGACGCCGGCTTCGAGATCCGGATCGTCCAGGTGGCGGCGTACGGGCTCGACGAGTCGTGGCTCGGCCGGCGGTACGACGCCGACGCGCTCGACGAGCTGCTCGCGCTCCGCGAGGAGTACGGCGTCCACCCGCTTGGCGAGGGCGGCGAGTTCGAGACGTACGTCGTCGACGGCCCGCACATGGACCGCCGCATCGACCTGTCCTACGACGCGGTGTGGGAGGGCGACCGCGGCCACGTCGAGGTCCGCGGCGCGCGGTTGGAGTAAGTCGGAATCTTCTCTCGAAACTGACCGAAACCGATCGAAACCGCTCGTTACGGCCAGCTACCGGCCTGATCGTACGCGTCCACGATCCGACCGATGCCGACGACGTACGCCGCGGTCCGGAGGTTGTGGACGTCGTTGGACTCGTAGGTGTCGACGAGCGTGTCGAACGCGTCCGTGATCACGCGTTCCAGCTCCTCGTTGACGCGTTCCTCGGTCCAGCTGAACCGCTGTCGGTTCTGGACCCACTCGAAGTAGGAGACGGTGACGCCGCCCGCGTTCGCGAGGATGTCGGGGACGACGTGGACGTCGCGCTCGGCGAGCACGTCGTCGGCGTCGGGCGTGAGCGGCCCGTTGGCGGCCTCGACGACCAGTTTCGCGTCGACGTCGTCCGCGAGGTCCTCGTCGACCGCGTTCTCCAGCGCGGCCGGGACGAGGCAGTCGACGTCGAGCGTGAGCAGTTCCTCGTTCGTGAGCGCGTCGGTGCCGCCGTAGCCCGCCACCGAGCCGGTTTCGGCTTTGTGCGCCTTCACCGCTCGGGGGTCGAGGCCGTCGGGGTCGTGGATTCCGCCGGAGGAGTCGGACACTGCGACCACGCTCGCGCCGAGGTCGTCGAGCAGCGCGGCCGCGATCGATCCGGCGTTCCCGTACCCCTGGACGGCGACCGTCGCACCCGAAATGTCGCGGTCGAGCCAGTCGAACGCCTCGCGGGCCGACAGCGCCACGGAGCGGCCGGTCGCCTCGACACGGCCCTCGCTGCCGCCGGAGTCGAGCGCCTTCCCCGTGATGACGCCGGGGGCAGTGGTGTTCTCTAAGGTCTCGTAGGTGTCTTTGATCCAGTTCATCTCCCGCTGACCGGTGTTGACGTCTGGCGCGGGGATGTCGCGGTCCTCGCCGATCAGGGGACGCAGCTCGGTCGCGAACGCCCGGGTGAGCCGCTCAAGCTCGGTCTCCGAGTAGTCGGTCGGGTCGATCGCGATACCGCCTTTCCCGCCGCCGTAGGGAACGTCGACGACGGCGCACTTGTACGCCATCCAGCCGGACAGCGCCTTCACCTCGTCGCGGGTGACGCCCGGGTGGTAGCGGATCCCGCCCTTGTACGGCCCCCGGTCGCCGTTGAACTGCGAGCGGTACGCGCGCACGGTCTCCAGCGACCCGTCGTCGCGCTCGAACGTCAGGTTCGTCTCCAACACCCGCTCCGGGTTCTTCAGGCGCTCGATGACGCCCGGGTCGGCGTCGACGACCGCCGCGGCGTCGTCTACCTGCTCTCGCAGACTCTCGAACGGGTTCGCCTCAGAAGACATACCTTCACGTGCTGGTGGACGGGGGTTAACTGTGACGACCGGAACGGAAATTGTGCGTGTCGACACCGTCACAGCCACTCCGACAGCGCGGATAGGCGACTCGAAGGCAGTGTAGTCGGGCGACTCGAAGCAGTGTGGACGGGCGACTCGAAGCAGCGTGGACGGGCGGGCCGCCTCAGCGGTCGCCGTCGGGCGCTCGGTCGAGGATCCGCTCCGCCTGCGCGATCAGCGGCGCGTCGATCATCTCGCCGTCGACCTGGAAGACGGCTCGGCCCGCCCGCTCCGCTTCGTCGCGCGCGTCGAGGACGGCCTCGGCCCACTCCACGTCCTCGGGATCCGGCGTGAACGCCTCGTTGATCGGCGCCACCTGCGCCGGGTGGATCGCGAGTTTGCCGTCGTAGCCCAGCCGCCGGGCGAGCGCTGCGTCCTCGCGGAGCCCCGCCTCGTCGGAGAAGTCCGTGTACACCGTGTCGATCGCGTCGACGTCGGCCGCGCTCGCCGCGAGGACGACGTGCTCGCGGGCGTACAGCACCTCAGTCCCCTCGTCGGTCCGGGTCGCACCCACGTCGGCGGCGAGGTCCTCCGCGCCGAACACGACTGCGTCCGTCGCCTCTGCGGCCGCGATCTCCTGCGCCGAGAGGACCCCCGCCGCGGTCTCGACGAGCGCGAAGACCGCGAGGTCGCGGCCGCGCTCGGCGCACAGTTCGGCGACGCGCTTGACCCGATCCGCGGCCTCAATCTTCGGGAGCATCACCGCGTCGAGGCAAACGTTGAGGGACTCGTCGCCGATCCCGTCCTCGCGCTCTCCCCCCAGCACCCCGTCGAGGTCGGCCGCGGGCGATTCGGCGGTCAGGCGGACGCAGACCTCCGCGTCCGGGTCGAAGGCGGGGTCCGCGAGGATCTTGCCGACCGCCGCCCTGGCCTCGTCCTTCCGGCCGGGGGCGACAGCGTCTTCGAGGTCGAAACAGATCACGTCGGCGCCGGCGCCGGGCGCCTTCCGCATGAGGTCGGGGCTGTCGCCGGGAGAGAACAGCAGGCTTCGTCTGGCCATGTCGAGGCCTCCCCGCCGTCCGACATAAATCGTGGTCGTCTGCGCTGGACGGTTTATAAATAACCGAAACGGGGCGGTGGCGCGCGCCTCCGAGTGGCCGCCGAAGGCGGCCGCGAGGAGCGCGTGCGAGGGAGTCGGTCGCCGAGCGGAGCGACGGCGACCGACGAGGCTGGGGAGGTGTGAGGTGCGGTTGCGGTGCGGGCGGGACTCAAAGGGGCAGCCGTGAGGCGGGCGAAGGCGACGTAAGCACTGGAGGGAGCGAACGGAGTGAGCGACTGAAGCGCGCAGCGAGCGTGCGCCCGCCTCACGGCTGGGGCTTTGGCGGTGTTCGCCGTCGAGTCGCCAACCACGTACAGCCGAGCGACTGGGGCTTTGGAGGAGTCCACCGCCGATCTGCTGGCTGCCATTTATAAACAACCGACTGGACTTCGGAAGAAGTCACCACGAATGACCCCCCAGTAAAGAGCGGTACCGATTTCACGTCACCGAGTGACCGGGAAGGCATGCCGGGACTGTACTACGAGGAGTTTGAGGTCGGCGAGACCATCGAGCACGCGAAGCGACGGACGATAAGCGAGGCCGACAACCAGCGGTTCTGCGACATGACGATGAACCAGCAGCCGCTCCACCTCGACGCCGACTTCGCGGAGGAAACCCAGTTCGGCGAGCGCTTGGTGAACGGGCTCTACACCATGTCGCTCGCGGTCGGGGTCTCCATCCCGGAGACGACCGACGGGACCATCGTCGCGAACCTCTCGTACGACGACGTCGAACACCCGAACCCCGTCTTCCACGGGGACACGATCCGCGCGCGATCGACGGTCACCGACAAGCGGGAGACGAGCGACGGCGAGCGCGGCGTCGTCACCATGCGCGTGGAGGCGTTCAAGGTCGTCGACGGGGACGACGATGTCCTCGTCTGCGAGTTCGAGCGGACGGTGCTCTCCAAGAAGCGGCCGGCGGGAGACGACGGAAGCGACGCGGCCGACGACGCCGACGGCGCCGCGTAACTCCGCCGAACTCAGTCGCTTTCGCCCGCCAACAGCAGCCCGAGGTAGGAGGTCCGGACCTGCTCGTCCGCGTCGAGGCCGAGCCGGTCGAGCGCCTCGACCGCCGCCTCGCGCGCCGCGTCGACCTCGCTTTCCGCCTCGACTTCCCGCTCGATCTCGACGTACTCGTCGAGCCCGGTGACGGCGTCGAGCGTCACCGTGAACCCGTCGTACGACCAGAACTCGCGGCGCTTCTCCACTGTCGCGGCCGGCTCGAAGCCGAGTCCCGACAGGACCGCGGCGAGCGCCTCGCCGTCGTCGACGCCCGTCTCGTGTTCGGTGCGGGTCTTCGAGGCCGCCTCGAGGAGCGGCCCTTTGTAGGTGACCGTCGCCGCCGGGTCGGGCGGCTCCGCCGACGACCCGTCGCCACCTTCCGTCGACGACCCGTCGCCCTCCGCCAGCGGCGTCTCGCGTCGGATCCGGAGCGCCTCGTCGGTCTCGGCGAACTCGCGGTGCGGCGCGTCGTAGTAGGTGTCGCGCTGCCGGCGGGCGTCGACGCGCTCGGCGCCGGCCTCGCGGAGGCGCTCCCGCGTCGCGTCTAGGTCGGCCGGGACTTTGATCTCGACCTCGTACATGCCCGTGGGTGCGGCCGGGGCGTTCATAAGCGGCGCGGGACCGCGCGGGGCGCCGCGCGGTTCCGAGACCGGTCGACGGGACCCGCCCGGCGGCCGTCGCGCGCCTCGAACCGCCGCTGTCTGCCGTTCGTCGGCGGCCTTCGGGCCGAACCGTGCTTCTTAAGGGTGTAACAGGTGACCTTCAGGTATGAGCGATCAGGAGCAAGCGGACGCGGCCGACGAGGCCGAGGAGACCGAGACCGAGACTGACGCCGGCGGACTCGAGGACGGCGACTTCGTCCGCGTCGCGTACACGATCCGAACGGCCGACGACGGCCGCGTCATCGACACGACCGACAAGGAGACGGCCGAGGACGCCGAGATCGATACCGACGAGTACGAGTTCGAGCCCCGAATCATCGCGCTCGGCGCGGGCCACGTGTTCCCCACCGTCGAGGAGGCGTTCGTCGGCGGCGCCGTCGGCGACGAGGGCACGGTCGACGTCCCCGCCGAGGACGCCTTCGGCGAGTACGACCCCGACGAGGTCGAGACGGTCAAGGCCGACAAGATCCCCGAGGACGACCGCTACCCCGGCGCGCAGGTCCAGATCGACAACCAGCAGGGCCACCTCGAGACGATCATCGGCGGCCGCGCCCGCGTCGACTTCAACCACCCGCTGGCCGGCGAGGACCTCGAGTACGAGTACGAGATCCTCGAAGCGATCGACGACCGCGAGGAGCAGGCCGCCGGCATGCTCGGGATGTACCTCCAGGAGGCGCCGGAGGTCCGTATTGAGACGGAGACCGAAGAGGAGGAGACCGTCACCGAGGACGACGACGGCGAGGAGACCGTCGAGACCGAGGAGGTCGAGAAGGACGTCCTCTACGTCACGGCAACGCAGGCGATGCAGATGAACCAGCAGTGGATGTTCCAGAAACAGCAGATCGCGCAGGACCTCATGGACCGCCTCGATCTCGACCGCGTGGTCATCGAGGAAGTCATCGAGGGCGGCGGCATGGGCGGTCTCGGCGGCATGATGGGCGGCATGGGCGGTGCCGGCGCTGGCGACGTCGACATCGAGGAGGCGCTCGAAGACGTCGACGTCGACGCCGACGAGATCGTCGACGAGATCGACGAAGAGTAGTCGACACCGCTTTCCTAGCATCCGATTCTCGCGTTTTTCCTGCCCGGCGAGCGCCCGCTCCGACCGGCGAACGGATCCCTTTTGCCCGGCGGCGCGTCCACACCGAGTATGGAGATCGAACGGGCACGCGAGGACGCGCTCGTGGCCGGTGTCGCGGGCGCGGCGACGGTCGCGATCGCGCTGCTGTCGAGTTTCACCGGCGTCGTCACGGTCGCGACGCTCCCGACGCTGGCGCCGCTCGCCGTGTACGCGCTGTACCTCTTCTCGCGGAAGGGCGGCCCGTACGGGGCCGTTGACACCGCGCGGAACTGGGCGGTCGCGGCGGCCGTCGTCGGCGCGGTTGTCCTCCTCGCGTCCGCCGTGCTGTAGGCTCGAAACGCCAACGAACAGCAGTCTCAGGCGATATCGCGGCTCGTGTCGACAGCGACCTCGTCGGTGAGCTTCAGCTTCAGCGGCTCTTCGAGGGCGGCTCCCCCCCGGAACTTGGGGATCACGAGGCGGTTCACGATTTCGGTCCCGGTGACGGTGGTTCGCAGGTCGAACACCACGTCCGCGACCTGCTCCGTGACGCGTCGCGTCTGGGGGTCCTCGCCGCCGCGGAGCGCGTGGAGCAGCGCGACGCCGCCGGCGTCGTCGATCCGGGACCGTACCCCGTCGAGGAACTCGGCGTACGCCGCCGGGGACGCGCTCTCTTCCAGCGGCTCCACGGAGTCGACGATCAGCGTGGCCTCCTCGGGGAGGTCGTCGGTCAGCGACGCCACCTCGTGGAGGTCGCCGGCGTCGTCCGTGGCCTCGACGGTCGTCTCCTCGTCGCCGTCGCGGCTGAGCGCCGCCGCCACCGCGTCGGCGGACCGGACGGTCGTCAGGTAGCGGCACTGCCGGACCCGGGCGAACCGGTTTACGATGAGTTCGGACTGGCTGTCGGGGTTCGCCTTCAACACGACGACGCTACCGCTCGGGAGCCCTCCGCCGAACTGTCGGTCCAGCACCGAGATCCCAGTCGGAAGCGTCTCCATACGATCGCTGCCGCCTGTGGACGCTTGGGTCTGTCGATGGCGGCTCTCTCGGCCGGTCGCGACCCCGTCGTCCGCCGTTTCGGCGCCGCCGATGGGGGCGATCCTCACGCGATCTGCCACCTGCTCGCGGCCGCGGTCTCGGCGAGTCGCGAGGCGAGGCCGTCGTACGCCCTCCGGACGCCCGGGTCGGACAGCGGGGCGCCCCCGCCGTCCGGAATCGCGCCGAGGACAGGACAGCCGAGCAGCGTCGCCACCCGGTCCGGCACGCTCGTCTCGCCGATCACGACCGCTCCGACCGGCGGGCAGTCGAGTCGGCGGGCGATCGCCGCCGTCTTCGCCGCGTCGCGGAGCGCGGCGCGCCGGAGCGGCGTCGCGATCAGCGCGCGGTCCGCCGCTCGCAGGGGCGCGGCCACGTCCGGCGACGCGCCCGCCGGACTGTCGAGCAACACCGGCGCGCCCTCGGGCGTCATGGCGTCGAGCGCGTCGAACGTCGCACCGGCGTCGACGGACCGCGACGAATCGGGAGCCGCGAGCACAGTCGGTGCCGAGCGACCGGGACGGACCGGCTCCGTCCCGCGGACCGCGTCGAGGACGGTCCGCGCGGCCGCCCCGTCCGCGCGACAGCCGGCGCCGACCGACGGGCCTTCGGCTCCGGATTCCGTCGGGGCCTCAGCATTCTCCGTCGGGCCCTCGGGCCTCGTCTCAGCGGCCAGCCGCGCGAGGTTCGGGAGGTCCCAGTCGGCGTCGGCCGCGACCACCGGCGCGCCGCGCCGCGAGAGCGCGCGGGCGAGCCCGAGGGTGGTCGTCGTCTTTCCGCTTCCGCCCTTGCCGCCGGCGACGGCTATCACGGCGGGGGTGGGTCGGTATCCGGTATAAAAAGTCGGCCGCAGTCGCCGCGCGGTTCGGCACTCGGCCCGCCGCCACAGCGGAGGCGGTCCGTAGTTAGTCCTGACAGCAGCCGCCGGCCTCGCCGCCGAAGTCGACAGCGAGCGGCTCGGAGATGGCCTCGTTGACCGTTTCGAGCGTGTCCTCGAGCTCGTCCTGCGCGTCGAGGTACTCGCTCATCACCGGCATCGAATGGAGCTCGTCTTGCGCCTCCTGGACGCGCTGGAGCCCGTCGTTCGTCGCCTGTCCGGTTTGTCGGGCCTGCATGAACTCCGCGCGCAGCTGCTCGAACTCGTCGATCCGTTCTTGGACTTCCTCGTCGCGCTGGACCGCGGCTCTCGCCTCCTCGAAGCGCTCGTACTCCGGGGTTTCGGCGATCCGCTCGCCGAGCTCTCGACCGAGGTCCTCGATGGAGACCTGTTCGACGCTCATATCCGGACATCGGGGCCGAGCGGTTTGAACCTGCCGGAGCCGGGGCTCGGAGGTGACTTCCGGCGCCCGCTACGCCGTCTGCGACACGACGAACTCGACGACCGCCTCGAGCTCCTGCGGGCCGATGCCGTGGCCGCCCGGGAAGCTCCCGCTCGTGACGGCTGCGCCGACGGCTTCGAGCCGGTCGACGGCCGCCGTCGTCCGCGACTCGGGGATCACCCGGTCGCCGGCGCCGGCCCCGACGAAGACGGGCTTGCCTTCGATCCCGTCAGGATTCAGGTCCGCGTGCGACTCCGCCAGGTAACCGTGGAGCGCGACGACCCACGCGTAGCGGTCAGGGTCTTCCAGCAGGAGCGAGAGGCTCGTGATCGCGCCCTGGCTGAACCCGAGCAGGCCGATCCGGTCGTTGTCGAGCCCGTAGGCGTCGACCGCGGCCTCGACGCTCTCGACGATCAGATCGAGGCTCCGCCGGAAGTCCTCGGTGTCGGGCTGGCTCGACTCCAGTCCGCCCGCGGAGAGGTCGAGTTCGTACCAGGTGTACCCGCCCTGGAGCGGGTCGGGTGCGCGCAGGCTCACGACGTGGTGGTCGTCCGGCAGCTCGGCGGCGACCGGGAGCAGGTCCTCCTCGTCCGCCCCGCGGCCGTGGAGGACGAAGACGGCCGGCGCGGGCTCGCTGTCGGGACTGTCGTCGGGCGCGACGTGGACGTGCTCGAGCGGAATGTCGGTCATCGGCCGCCGGTTGGCGGGGACGGCCGTTAGGTCCGTCGGCCGCGGCAGGCACACGAGGACGCTCGGCGAGAGCGAACACCGGCCGACGCCGTTGACCCCGGAGCTAGTAACCGGGAGGGGTTACACCACCCGTTGCCGAACGCGCCGTTTAACCGTCCTGCCGCATAATTCGCTCGATATGAGCGGCTCCACGGAGGGCGACCTCACGAAGACGGGGATGGCCCTGAAACACGACCGCGAGTGGGACTACGAACTCGACCGAATTCTCGAGGCCATCGAGGAGCGCGACGCCTCGAAGGTCGGTCTTCAATTTCCCGAGGGGCTCAAGCGCCGCGGTCCGAAGGTTGCCGACGACCTCCGTGAGGTCGCGCCCGACGACGTCACCTTCATGCTCTCCGGGCAGCCCTGCTACGGCGCCTGTGACCTCGACACGTACCTGATGCGCCGGACGGACGTGTTCGTCCACTTCGGCCACACGCCGATGAAGGAGTCCGACAGCATCGTCTACGTCCCGCTGTTCTCGAACGTCGACCCCTTCCCGATCATGGAGGACGCGCTCGACGAGGAGCTGACTCCCCCCGAGGAGGACGCCGACGTCGGGCTCGTCACGACGGCCCAGCACATGAACCGGTTCGAGGAGATGACCGACTGGCTCGAGGAGCGCGGCTACGAGGTCCACACCCGCCGGGGCGACGACCGCCTCACCAAGGAGGGGCAGGTGCTCGGCTGTAACTACGCCTCCGCGGACATCGACGCCGAGCAGGTGCTGTACGTCGGCGGCGGGAAGTTCCACCCGGTCGGGCTCGCGATGGAGCACCCGGACAAGCGCGTCGTCATCGCGGACCCCGTCAACAACGCGGTGTCGGTCGCGGAACACGACCAGTTCCTCAAGCAGCGCTACGCCTCGGTCCACAAGGCGATGGACGCCGAGAAGTGGGGCGTCATCTTCTGTACGAAGATCGGCCAGGGCCGTTGGGAGAAGGCCCAGGAGATCGTCGACAACAACGAGAACGCCTACCTGATCACGATGGACGAGGTGACACCGGACCGCCTGCGGAACTTCGACATGGACGCGTTCGTCAACACCGGCTGCCCCCGGATCACGACTGACGACGGTCCGCGGTTCCACAAGCCGATGCTGACCCCCGGCGAGTACGAGGCCGCCATCGGCGAGAAGCCGCTCGACTCGATCGAGTTCGACACGTTCCACGACACCTGGTAAGGCCGCGGACCTCCGGTCCGACTCGTTCAGACGCACTCTCTTCTCACGAGATCGTTCGCCGAATTTTCTCGCGACCACTCGCCGGATCCTCCGCCCTTTTGGGGAAGCGACCCGTCATTTCGATCGATGACGACGAACGACGGCCACATCTCCACCACGCACATCGGTAGCCTGCCGCGACCGCCGGAACTGCTCGACCTGCTCACCCGCCGCCAGGACGGCGAGTCGGTCGATCCCGACGAGTGGGACGAGACGGTCGCGGACGCGACCCGCGACGTCGTCGATCGACAGGTCGAGACCGGCCTCGACGCGATCAACAACGGCGAGCAGTCCCGCGTCTCGTTCAACTGGTACGTCGCCGACCGGCTGAGCGGCATCGACGGGAAGCGGGAGACCGAGCTGTGGGCCGATCTTCAGGAGTTCCCCTCCTACGCCGAGGAGACCTTCAAGACCGACGTGATCGACCTCTCGATGCACCCGGTCGTCACCGAGGCGGTCGAGTACACGGGGCGCGAGGAGGCGCAGGCGGAGATAGACGAGTTCACCGACGCGCTCGCGGCCGCGGGCCGCGACGTCGACGACGCGTTCATGACCGCGGCGTCGCCGAGCGTCGTCACCGCCACGCACGTCGACGACCACTACGACGACTACGAGGAGTACCTGTTCGCGGTCGCCGAGGCGATGAAGACCGAGTACGAGCTCGTCGCCGATGCCGGCCTCACGCTCCAGATCGACGCCCCCGAACTGCTGACGGTCGGCCACACCGCGGCGTACGCGGACGAGCCGCTGGCGGCCGCGAAGGACGCGACGCGGCTCCACGTCGAGGCGCTCAACGAGGCGCTCGCGAACGTGCCCGCCGAGCAGGTCCGCCTCCACACGTGCTGGGGCAGCTACGAGGGACCCCATCATCTCGACACCGACCTCGCCGAGATGCTGCCGCTGATCTACGAGGCGGACATCACCGGGCTCAGCGTCGAGCAGGCGAACCCGCGCCACCAGCACGAGTACCGCGCGTTCGCCGAACACCCTCTCCCCGACGGGTGGACGCTCATCCCCGGCGTCGTCGACGTGAAGACGAACATCATCGACCACCCGGAGACGATCGCCGACCGGCTGGAGCGCGTCGCGGACGCGGTCGACGACGGCACGCCGCTCGTCGCCGCGCCCGACTGCGGCTTCGGCACGCAGGCCGGCCTCGGCATGGTTGACCCCGAGATCGCGTGGGCGAAGCTCGAAGCGCTCGTCGAGGGCGCCGAGATCGCGAGCGACCGGATCGCCTGAGCGGACCGCGTGCGACGCCGCGAACCGGTTCTCCGACTGACGTTTTCCCGCTAACGTTTATCACCCAAGCGGACGGGCGTTCAGAGAGGGTTCTCCGCGATGGCAACTCCCGGAAGTACGATCGCCGTCGTCCTCCTCGCGAGTACGCGGGACCGAGCGGCGGAGCTGAAGGCGTCGCTTGAGCGCGCCGCCGACCGCTTCGCCGTCGAACCGGTCGCGGCGGTCGACGCGGCCATGGATATCCTCCGGAACTCGCCGGTCGACTGTCTGGTGGCGGTCGGTCGGCCCGCAGAACCGACCGGCCTCCCCGCCGTCGAGGCGGTCCGCGACGAACACCCGTCTCTCCCGATCGTGTTCTGCCCCGCCGAGCCGCTCGACGCGCCGGCCGTGGCTGAGGCGTTCGAGGCGGGTGCCACTGACGTCGCCCGGGCGCACGCCAACTCTAACCGAACGCCGGTTCTCGTCCACCGGATCTCGAACGCCGTCGCGTCCGCCCGCGCCGTCGCGGAGGCGGAGCGACAGCACGACCGCCTTGAGGGGTTCGTTCACGGCGTCTCGCACGACCTGCGAAACCCCCTCAACGTCGCGCAGGGGCGGCTCGAAATGGCGCGAAGCGAGGGCGACCTCGACCACGTCGAGACCGCGGCGTCCGCGGTCGACCGGACGCTCGAACTGATAACCGACCTGTTGACGCTCGCGAAGCAGGGCGAGCGGCCGGGGGAGCTCGAACCGGTCGAGCTGTCCGCCCTCGCGGACGAGTGCTGGGCGAACGTCGCGAGCGGCGACGCGACGCTCGTCGTCGACACCGACCGCCGGATACTCGCGGACAGAGGCCGACTGAAGCGCTTGTTCGAGAACCTATTCCGAAATGCTGTCGACCACGGCGGCGAGGACGTGACCGTCGTCGTCGGCGACATCTCCCCCATGTACACGACGACGCGCGCCGGCGCCGTCCTCCCGTCCGGGTTCTTCGTGGCGGACGACGGCCCGGGGATTCCCCCAGAGGAGCGCGAGCGCGTGTTCGAGGTGGGGTACACGACGGACGCGAACGGAACAGGGTTCGGCCTCAACATCGTCAACGAGGTCGCCAGCGCTCACGGATGGGAGGTCGCCGTCTCGAAGGGCTCGCGTGGCGGCGCTAGGTTCGAGATAACTGGTGTCGAGTACGACGACTGACCCGGCCGAGGCCGACGCACGAACTCGTCGGGGCCGACGCACGACCTCGCCGGAGTCAGTCCATCCGCGCGGCCCGCTCGACGTACTCCACCGCCGCCGCGGGCGAGTCGACCGCCTCGACGCCGTCGACGTCGTGGGTGTCGAGGCCGGCCACCGGACGCCCCTGCGCGAGCGCGAGCCCGATCTCCGAGAGCGTGCCGCCCGCGCCGTCGACCGCAATCGTGGCGTCGCCGTTCATGACGACGAGCGCGTTGCGCGCGTGACCCATCCCGGTCGCGATCGGCACCGTGACGTGCGGGTTCGCGTCTCGTCGGTCGTCCGTCGGCAGGACCCCGATCGTCTCGCCGTCGGCTGCGCGGGCGCCGCGACAGACGGCCTCCATGACGCCGCCGAGACCGCCGCAGACGACGACGTGGCCGCGCTCCGCGAGCCGCTCGCCGAGGGCCTCCGCGACCGCCGCCGTCTGCTCGTCGATCGAACTGCCGCCGATGACGCTGACGCGCATGCCTCGCACCTCGGCCGGCCGGTAGGTAAAACCGACCGATAGGAGACCGGTTACGGCGGAGCAAGGCCGCAACGAACCAATTCTCGGCGCTGAAACCGCCACTGAAACCCTTATCCCTGCCCGCCGCGAATGAGGCCTATGACGTACGATACCGTCGTGTTCGACAACGACGGTGTCCTCGTGGGCCGCACGCGCTTCGACGTGCTCCGGGATGCGACCCGGAACGCGTTCGAGGAGTGCGGCGTCGAGGAGCCCGATCCGGACGACGTAGAGCAGATGACCATCGGTGCGACCCCCGGCAGCGTCGGCACCGTCTGTCAGACGTACGACCTCGATCCGGGGTCGTTCTGGCGGACGCGCGACGACGTGGTGTCGCGAGCGCAACAGCAGGAGGCCCGCGAGGGGCGCAAGACCCCCTACGACGACCTCGACGAGCTCCAGGACCTCGACGTCCAGATGGGGATCGTCTCGTCGAACCAGCAGGCGACCGTCGACTTCCTCGTCGACCACTTCGACGGCTTCGACCGCATGGGCGCCGCGTACGGCCGCGAGCCCACGATCCACTCGCTCCAGCTCCGCAAGCCGAACCCCCACTACATCGAGCAGGCGCTCGGCGATCTCGACGCGGGCAACGCCCTGTTCGTCGGCGACAACGAGTCGGACGTGCGCGCGGCCGAGAACGCGGGGATCGACTCGGCGTTCATCCGCCGCCCCCACCGCCGCGACTGGGAGCTGAACGTCTGGCCGACCTGGGAGATCGAGCGGCTCTCCGACCTCCACGACATCGTGGAGTGAGGCCGCGTTCTTCCCGCGTACTTCACATTCCGGCAGCGACGCGTCGGCCCCTTCAGCGACGGGTCGGCCGCGTCGACAGCGACGCGTCGGCCGCGTCGACAGCGACGCGTCAACACCGTTGGCAGCGACCCGGCGGCGGGTGATGAAGCGTTTAAATCGGATGGGGCGTAACTCGCTTCCGTGACCGACTCGCCCCCGTGGGCCGACCTCTTCGGCCATCCCGAACCCTACCCCGAACAGGCCGACGGCATCGACGCCGCCGTCGACGCCGCCGAGGACGGCGGCTTCCTCGCACTGGAGGGCGCCTGCGGGACGGGGAAGACGATGCTCGCGCTCACCGCCGGGCTCGACCGCGTCCGCGACCCGGACTCAGACTTCGAGCGCGTCTTCGTTCTCACCAGCGTCAAACAGCAGTTACGCCAGTTCGAGACGGACCTGCGCACCATCAACGACGACCTCCCGAGCGACTACGATCCCGTCTCCGGACTCACCCTCGTCGGCAAGGCGGACGTCTGTCCGTACGCGCGGGAGAACCGCGGCGGGATCGACCGCGAGAACGTGTACGAGCGCTGCGAGGGGCTCCGCGAGCGCACCCGCAACCTCGTCGGCGACGGCGGCGCGACGACGACCTCGAACCTCGTGAGCGAGGCGCGGAGCCAGCAGGTCGGGCTCATGGACTCCGGCTCCGCAGCGAGCGGCGCGTCCGGGACGGACGACGCGTCCGACGAGGGCGGCGCGCCGGCGGCCGACTACCTCTCCGTCGACGGGGAGCCGACCCCGTACCGCCCCGACACCGAGGAGTACGACGACGTCGAGTTCTGCCCGTTCTACGCCGGCTTCCTCGACGACCTCCCCGACGACGGCGACCCCGCGGAGGCGGTCCCGTTCGACGTCACCGAACTCGGCCACGTCGACGCCGACGAGCTCGTCCGGCTCGCGGCGGGCCACGGCTCCTGTCCCCACTCGATCATGGGCGCGCTCGTGCCCGAGGTCGAGGTCGTCATCGGCAACTACTATCACGCGTTCGACCCCGTGACGACCGGGACGTTCACCGGCGCGCTGTTGGACGACTCCACGTTCGTCGTCTGCGACGAGGCGCACATGCTCGAACCGCGAGTTCGCGACCTCGTGAGCGACGCCGTCGCGGACGCGAGCCTCCGCGACGCGGAGAACGAGCTCACTCGCGTCGTCCAGCCGCTCTCGTTCGAGTCGGCGGGCGCGGAGTCCGACGACGCCGCCTTGGTCCGCGGCGAGCTGGAGGACGCGGACGTGACGATCGAGGAGATCGAGGCCGTCCGGGAGTTCTACGCCGACCTCCGCGGCGAGCTCGACCGGCGCGTGACTGCGCACCTCGACCGCGAGCGCCCGGACTGGCGGGCGTCGATGCGCGAGCTCGACGATACGGAGATCCCGCTCCGCGACCCCGAGGAGCCGGGCGAAGACGAGATCACGGCGTGGGCCGACGACGAGGGGTACGAAGAACGGGTTTGGGCGCGCGCCGAGCAGGTCGGCGCGGTCGTCAAGCGCGTGCTCGACTCGCTGGAGGACGAGGACAAACAGCGCGCGACGCCGGGCGTCGGCCGCACCCTCAACGCCTGGTACCGCGAGGGCCACACCGACTTCTTCCGGGCGATCGAGCTCGAACGTACGTTCGACGAGACGGAGCCGCCGGACTCGTGGCGGCGGGCGTACAACGCGCGCCTCGCGCTCCACAACTGCCTGCCAAGCGAGCCGATCGGCGACCGGCTGGCCGAGTTCGGCGGCGGCGTGCTCATGAGCGCGACGCTGGAGCCGATGGACCTGTTCCGGGAGGTGACCGGGCTCGACCACCTGGCGGAGCGCGGGCGCCCGGTCGTCGAGCGGACGTACGGGCTCTCCTTCCCCGAGGAGAACCGCGCGAGCCTCGCGGTCGACGCGCCGAAGTTCACCCACCAGAACCGCGGCGCGCCGGACGAGGAGAACCCGACGCGGCTCGCACACCTCGACGCGACGGCCGCGATCGCGCGCCGCGACGGCAACGTCCTCGTCGGGACTCCGAGCTACGCGGAGGCGACGTGGATGGCCGAGGAGCTCTCTGACCGCCTCGACAAGCCGGTCCTCTTAGACGAGTCCACCGGCGACCGCGAGACGGAGTCGCTGAAAGACGACTTCTTCGCGGGCGACGGGAAGGTGCTGGTGACGAGCCTCCGCGGGACGCTCACGGAGGGCGTCGACTACCGCGGCGACCGCCTCTCCGCCGCCGTCGTCTGCGGCGTCCCGATCATCAACACGGCCCAACCGCAGACCCGCGCGGTGATCACCGCCTACGACCGCCGGTTCGAGTCGGGCTTCGAGACGGCGCTCACCGTCCCCGCTGTGCGAAAGGCCCGACAGGCAGTCGGCCGCGTCATCCGCGGGCCGGACGAGCGCGGCGTCCGCGTGCTGCTCGACGCCCGCTACGCGCGCGACTCGTGGAACGGCGTCCGTGAGTACCTGCCCGAACACGAACGCGAGGAGTACCAGCCGGTGAGCCCGGACATGCTGGAGGTCGCGCTCGACCGGTTCGAGTCCAAGGCTCCCGCGACGAGCGAGTGAGCGCGGGTCCGCCTACCGCCGGATAACGGCGCGTTACTCGCCGGTAGGCGGCTTGTAACTATGCGGGTATACGACGTGTCGAACGTATGGACGCCGTCTCTCGGAACGAACGGTATCACCTCGTCTGCCGCGAGTGCTCGGTCGAACACCTGTCCGACGCGCTGGACGACGCCGACGCGCTCCGGCGCGAGCACGTCGACGAGACCGGGCACCGCGTCGCCGTCGATCGGGTGGAGTGACGATCGGCTCGGCGACGACGCCGGCGAGTCGCCCCGCGTTCAGCCGGCGGTGCGGTCGGTCGACGCTGCGTTCAGACGACGTTCGAGTCGATGTCACGCGGGAAGTTGGTGAGCCGCTCCGTCCCCGACTCGGTGATCGCGACCGTGTCGGAGTGGCGGTAGCCGAACTCGTCGGTGTAGATCCCCGGTTCGATCGTGTACACGTGCCCGGGCGCCATCACGGCGTCGTCGCCGTCGTAGCGCTCGTCCCAGCCGCGGTCGATGTACGGCGGCTCGTGGGCGCCCAGCCCGATGTTGTGGCCGACGTGGTGCTGCGCGAGGTCGGTCACGCCCTGCTCCTCGAAGTACTCCCAAACGACCTCGTCGACCTCGGCCACCGGCACGCCCGGGCCCAGGGCGTCGATGGCGAGCGTCTGCGCCTCCAGCATGAGCTCGAAGTAGTGCTCCTGCTCGTCGGAGTAGTCGCCGACGAACATCGTCCGCTCTAACTCCGAACGGTAGCCGTCGACGTTCGCCGTTGCGCCGGTGACCAGCACGTCGCCCTCGGAGAGCCGCTCGTTCGGGGTGTGGCCGTGCGGGAGCGCGGTCTCCTCGCCGGAGATGTAGCCGGCGTGGACCGGCCCGTCGCCGCGGACGCGGACGCTGTACGAATCGCCGAGCGTGTCGAGCATGGCGCGGGAGGCGTCGGTCGACGCGCGCTGCGAGACGGTCGCCGGGTGCGCGCCCGGCTCGGAGAAGTCCGCGAGGTAGCGGTGGCCGAGGTTCGCCCACTTCGCGGACTCGCGGATCAACTCGACCTCGGCGTCGGACTTCGCCCAGCGCATCCGGTCGACCCACGACTGCGTCTCGACATCGAGGTACTCGGAGAAGGCAGGTCCCTCGTACCCCATCACGCCCGGCGGGCCGTCCGCGTCGGCGGCGATCGCATCGGCGCCGAGCCCGTTCAGCATCTCGACGGCGACCGAGACGGGTTCGCCGCCGGGGTAATCGAAGTAGTGATGGACGGCGTCGATCCGCGGATTGGGCTCGACCCGCTCGACCTCCAGTCTCGGAACCGTGATCTCGACGCGGTCGTCGGTGACCGCGAGGACGACCGGGCGCTCCGTCTGGATGTGGTGGAAGCCGGTGAGGTACTCTATCGCCGTCGCGCCGACCCAGGTCGCGGCGTCGGCGTCGGTGTCGGCGAGCCGGTCTCGGACCGCGGCGAGCCGGTCCGTGAAGGCCGACTCTGGAAGTCGCGTGGCCATGGCTCAGGATACGGGAACGCGCGGATAAACGGTCGGGTAGCGGAACGCGGGGACGCCCTACTCAGTTCTCGCGGCGGGCGAACGCGAGGTTGCCGGAGACGTTCTTGATGTACGCCGTCACGGTCTCGCCCTCCTGCGCGCCGGGGACGAAGATCGTGTACTCGCCGCGCTCGGCGACGCCGTCGCCCTTGCGGCCGGTGCCGACGATCTCGAGCTCGTACGTGTTGCCCGACTCGACGGCGTCCTCCTGCCGCTGGGTGTTGGAGGTGTTCTGCTTCGCCACCGGTCGGAACGCCCCGCAGGCCTCACAGCGGAGCATCGGCGTCCGGTTCTCGGTCTCCAGTCGCGTGTCTGGGAGGCCGCACTCCGAGCAGGTGACGAACGACTCGATGTATGAGTCGATCGCGGCCTGGAAGTCGCGCTCGCGGAAGTTCCCGCTGTAGCGCGCGCGGCCGTCCTCGTACTGGCCCGCGGTCCCCAGCTCCTGCTGGATCTTCGAGTGGACGTGTTCTGGGTCGCGGCTCAGGGCGTCGGCGATTCCGGAGAGGTTCGTCAGGCGGGTGAACGCCCCGTCCTTCTGCCATTCCGGGTCCGGGACCGACAGCCGCTCGTCGGAGCCGCCCAGATCCGGTACCTCATCCATCGCGCGGTCGAGGCTCGATTCGTAATCCATACGCGAGGAAACGACAGCGCGACGGAAATCGCTTCCGGGTTCGGAGTCGATGGCGGTTTCGAACGGAGAGCAGCGTCGCTAGGAGGGTAGCAGTCGGCCAGGAGTCGTTCGGCTTCGACAGAAAATGGCGGGAGGGAGATTTGAACCACGGTCACTCCGCTTCGCTCCGTTCCCTGGTTCAAATCTCCTCGGGGCTATCTCGTCGACGACGCTGTTCACGCCTCGCTGCGCTCGGCGTTCACTGTCGTCGACAAAAGATAGCGGGAGGTAGATTTGAACTACCGATCTCCGGGTTATGAGCCCGGCGGAATCTCCTGGCTATCCCATCCCGCTATCGTAGCACAATCGGGTGCGACTGTTAAGGGTTCTGATCCCGACGCCGGTGTGCGATTCGTCCACGCGTCTTGGCGGTCGCGAACCCTCGCGCGGGCGGCCGAAATCAGTCCCTCCGTCACTCCTCGCTCGCGTCCCCGTCGTCGCTCGTCTTCGCCGCGACGGCCTTCATCCGGATCCGGAGCGCGAGGACCGCCACGAAGGCGAAGCCGACGGTCACCGCGACGTCGGCCGGGCCGCCGGAAAGCGCCCGCTGTGCGGTAAGTCCCGCCATCAGCGCGAACATGAACGACAGCAGTCCCGCGATCGGAATCACGTACCCCTCGCTGAACGCCGACCCCTCGGACTCGTCGCTCATTTCTCACCCCTCCGCGGCCGACCGTGAAAAGGCTCCCGCGACCGTCCGTCCCTTGCGTCGGCCGCAAACGATTTCACACATCATCGATAGTGATAGACGATGCATAAGCCGCTGTTGACGACGGACTTTCTGGACCGGGCGCGGCGCCACTACGCCGACGAGGAGGCCGTCCTCGCGGTCGACGGGACGCGATACACGTACGCGGAGCTCGGCGAACGAGCCGACCGCTTCTCCGCTGCGCTTCAGGCGCGCGGGATCGAGAAGGGCGACCGGGTCGCGGTGTTGGACCCGAACACCCACTACCACCTGGAGGCCGCCTACGGCGCGATGCAGGTCGGCGCGGTTCACACGCCGCTGAACTACCGGCTCACGCCCGACGACTTCTCGTACATGCTCTCGGACGCCGGCGTCGACGCAATTTACGCCGACGCCGAGTACGCCGAGAACGTCGAGGTGATCCGCGACGAGGTGCCCACGGAGACGTTCCTCACGAACGACGCGGACGCCGTGGAGGGCGACTGGGAGTCGTTCGAGGCCGCGCTCGACGACGCGGACCCCGACGCCTACGAGCGCCCGGAGATGGACGAAGACGAGGTGATCACGATCAACTACACCTCCGGGACCACCGGCGACCCGAAGGGCGTCTGTCGCACCCACCGCGCCGAGACGCTCCACGCGTACCTCATCTCGATCCACCAAGAGATCGCCGACGACGACGTGTACCTGTGGACGCTGCCGATGTTCCACGTCAACGGGTGGGGACACATCTACGCGATCACAGGGGCGGGCGCCCGGCACGTCTGTACCCGCGGGGTCGACGTCGCGGAGACGTTCGACCGGATCCGCGGCGAGGACGTCTCGTACTTCTGTGCGGCGCCGACCGTCCTCAACATGCTCGGCGACCACCACGCCGAACACGGCGGCGAAACGACCGGCGACAACGACGTGCGGGTCGCCACCGCGGGCGCCGCGCCGCCGGAGGCGACGATCCGCACCGTCGAGGAGGAGTTCGGCTGGGACCTCAAACACGTGTACGGCGCGACCGAGACGGGCCCGCTTATCACTACCTCCGACGCGAAGCGCCACTTCGACGAGGGGGCCGACGACCGGTTCGCGGTGAAGAAGACGCAGGGGATCGGCTACCTCGGCACGGACGTGCGCGTCGTCGACGAGAACGGCGAAGACGTGGCCGCCGACGGCGAGACGATCGGCGAGATCGTCGTGCGCGGCAACCAGGTGATGGACCGCTACTGGAACAAGCCCGAGGCCACCGAGGAGGCGTTCTCTGAGCGGCTGGAGGGGTACTACCACATGGGCGACCTGGCGGTCGTCGACGAGGACGGGTTCGTCTCGATCCAAGACCGCAAGAAGGATATCATTATCTCCGGCGGGGAGAACATCTCCTCGATCGAACTCGAGGACACCCTCTTCGAACACGACGTCGTCTCCGACGTCGCCGTGATTCCCGCGCCCGACGAGCGGTGGGGCGAGACGCCGAAGGCGTTCGTCGTCCCCGAGAGCGGCGACCCCGACGACGCGGGTGCGACCCCAGAAGAACTCAAGGCGTTCGTCCGCGATCGCGTCGCGGACTACAAGACGCCCGGCGAGGTGGAGTTCGTCGCGGAGCTTCCCACCACCGCAACCGGGAAGATCCAGAAGTACGAGCTGCGCGAGCGCGAGTGGGACGAGGAAGAGCGGATGGTCGGCGAGGGGTAGCGGACGCCGGCCGCGTTCGCGAGGCGTCTCGAACGGTCAACGGCTCCGTTTTTTCAGCAACTCACTCAGTTCTGGTCGGCAGCTGCGCCGCTTCGGTCCGCACCGGCGTTCCCCTCGGCTGCGTCGTCGGCGTCGCCGCCGTCGCCGCCCCGGTCGCCGTCGTCACCGTTCTCATCGTCGGCACCGTGTCCGGAGTCGCTCAGCCGGTCGGCCTCGATGCTCACGCCCGGCGGGGTGACGACGAGGAAGCCGCGGAAGTGCATCAGCTCGCCGTCCATCTCCTTCACGTCGCGCGCGAAGGGGGCGGCGAGCTCGTTGAGGTCGCCCTCTATCGACAACACCAGCGTGTTCCCGTAATCGACGCTGCGGACCCACTCCTCCGGGTCGGTCGTGCCGTCCAAGACGCCGAGGACGACGTCGCCGGCGGCCGCGAACGCCTCGTCCATCTTCGCTTCGGCGTCCCGCAGGTCGAGGTCCCAGTCGCTCATACGTGGGAGTCGACAGGAGGCGGCAAAAACGTTCGGACGCGACTCCCACTCCGACCCCGACCGCAGTCCGGTCACGGAGTGGTTAAGTGCGCGCCGACCCCAACAGACGCTATGAAACGCACGCGGCGGTCCCTGCTCGCGGCCGGTGCGGCGGTCGGCGTCGTCGGCGCGGCGGGATGTCTCGGCGGTGGCGGCGGGACCGACCTCGACCTCAGCGGCGTCGAACTCGACACCGGCGAGTACGACTGCGACCTGACGGAGCCGTCGGACCCGAACCTCGACTACCGACCCACCCTCGGCGACCCCGACGCCGACGTGGTCGTCCAGGCGTTCGAGGACTTCACCTGCGGCCACTGCGCCAGCTACAAGCTCGACCACTTCCCGATCATCCGCGAGGAGTACATCGAACCCGGCGAGATCCGGTACGAACACTGGGACTTCCCGCTTCCGGTCGACGAGATGTGGGCGGTCCCCGTCGCGAGCGCGGCCCGCGGCGTCGGCGCACGCAACGGCGACGAGGCGTTTTTCGAGTTCGCCTCGGCGGCCTACGAGTCGCAGGGGAGCTACAGCGGGGAGACGCTCGGCGCCGCCGCGGAGGCCGCCGGCGCGGACCCCTGCGCGGTGCTGTCCGACGCGCGGTTCGCGGCGTACGGAGAGGCGTCGGCGGACGACAGGTCGGAGGGCGCGTCGATGGGCGTCGAGGGGACGCCGACCATCTTCGTGAACGGAAGCCCCGTCGAGGACGGGTACGCGGCCGAATCGATCGCGTCGGCGATCGACGCCGAACTCTGAAACGCGCGCGACGAGCCCCGTCGGAACCGAACGGGCGCCGCCGCGACCGTTGAGCGAATATTCCCGGAGCGTCGATCTTTTGCCCGTTCGCCCCGTTTTATAAGTAGATGAGCGACGCCGACCCGGACGCCGATCCCTCCGCCGAAGCCGACGGCTCCGGCCACGGCGACGCCTCGATCGACGGCCACAGCTCGGTCGACGGCGACCCATCTGCTGCGGCCGCGGCCGAGGCCGACGCCGGTGAACGCCGTCGCCTCGGTGCGGTCGTCCTCGCGGTGCTGATCTCGCAGGTCCTCCTTTACCCCGGCGTGCCGGGCCTCGTCGTGGCGCTCGGCGCGCCCGCGGGCATCGACGCCGGGATGTGGTTCCTCGTCGCCGAGTTCGGCGCGTTCGTGACGTTCGCGGTCGTCTGGGGCGCGCTCTCGGACGCGCTCGGGACGCGGGTCCCGCTGATCGTCACCGGCGCGCTCGGCGGCGCGGCCTCGTACGTCGCGCTCGCGTCGCTGCCGGGCCTGGGATTCGGCTTCGAGGCCGCGCTCCTCGTCAGAGTGGTGGGCGGCGCGCTCACCATCGGCGCGTTCTCGCTTTCGATCACGCTCCTGATGGATCTGCGCGGCGGCAACGGCCGCAACATGGGGACCGCGGGGCTCGCGATCGGGCTCGGGGCGGCGGTCGGGTCGGTCGTCGGCGGGGCGCTCGCCGATATGGGCGCGCTGTACCCGGTGTACGCCGGCGCCGTCGTGCTGGCCGCGGCGGGACTGCTCGCGGTGACCGTCGACGACCGGGCGGCCACGTCGGGAACGGCGACGGCGACGACGGAACCGGGAGCCGACGCCGAGGCGACCGACACCGACGACGTCGGCTTCCGCGACGTGCTCGCCCGCGCCCGGACGACGCCCGGCCTCCTCGTCCCCCTGGCGTTCGGCTTCGTCGACCGCCTGACAGCGGGCTTTTTCGCCTTGGTCGGCGTCTACTACTTCCAGGATCCGGCGACGTTCGGCCTCTCCGCGGCCGGGGCGGGCGCGACACTCGCGCTCTTCTTCGTCCCGTTCGCGCTGCTCCAGTCGCCGTTCGGCGCGCTCTCGGACCGGATCGGGCGCTTCCTCCCTGTGGTGGCCGGCTCGCTCGCGTACGGCGTCGTCACGATCGGCGTCGGCGTCGCGCCGGCGTACCCGATCGCCGCGGGGCTGATGGTGCTGGTCGGCGTCTGCGGCGCGCTGATGGCTCCGGCGACGATGGCGCTCGTCACCGACCTCGTCAAGCCGGAGGTGCGCGGCGCGGCGATGGGCCTGTTCAACGTGTTCGGCTCGCTCGGCTTCCTCACGGGCTTTCTCATCGGCGGGAGCGCCACGGACGCGTTCGGCTACACGCCCGCGTTCCTCGCGGTCGGTGGGCTGGAGTTGGCCATCGCGATCGCGCTGCTGCCCGCGGTCCGCTCCATCTCGCCCGGCGCGGGCGTGATCGGCCGCCTCGGCGCGGAGGGGTGAGGTCGCTTCGACGGGACCGAGAAAGGGGTCGACGCGCCGTCGCTGTCACGTGCCTCCTCGCGGGCCGGGATCAGCTCGGCGCGTACCCCTCGCCGTCCTCGGTGTCGAGGAAGGCGGTGAGGAGGTCGACTGCGGCCTCGACGTCGCGCGCGTCGGCCGTCTCGACGGCGGAGTGGTGGTACCGGACGGGGACGGAGAGGGCGCCGACCGGTCGTGCGCCTCCGGCGTTCTGGAGCGCGCCGGCGTCGGTCCCGATGTTCCGAGCCACCTCGCGCTGGAAGTCGATTCCGCGCTCCTCGGCGAGGGACTCGAGCCGTTCGACGACCGCGGGCGTCGGGACGACGCTCGCGTCCTTCCGTTTCACGCCCACGCCGTCGCCGAGCTTCGATATCGCGTCCGCAGGGTCGACGCCGGGGTACGACTGCTCGAGCGTCCCGTCGATCGCGACGGCGAGGTCTGGGTCGACGTCTACACCCAGGGCGGCCGCGCCCCGCAGGCCGACCTCCTCCTGAACGGTCGCGGCGTAGTGAACCGTCACGTCGGGATCCGCGCGCCGCGCGGCCTCCAGCAGCACGTACACGCCCGCGCGGTCGTCGAGCGAGGAGCCGGCGACGCACCGCCCGATCTCTCGGAGGTCGCCGTCGAACGTGACGACGTCGCCGACGCGGAACGTCTCGGCGGCCGCCGCGGGGTCGAGCCCGGTGAACACGTGCGCGTCGTCGAGCGTCCACTCGTCCGGCGCCGCCTCGGCGGCCGTGTGCGCTGCCGTGACGCCGACCACCGCGCCGTACTCCCCGTCCTCGGCGTGGACGGTGACCGGGTGGCCGCGGAGCGCGTCCGGGTTCCAGCCGCCGAGCGGCTCTACGGAGAGGAAGCCGTCGTCGTCGACGTCGCTCACGACGAGCCCGATCTCGTCCATGTGCGCGGCGACGAGCACCTCGTAGCCGGGAGTTGCGTCTCCCTCAGCGGTCGCGATGACGTTGCCCATCGCGTCCGTCCGCACGGCGTCGACGGGGGGAAGTTCGTCTCGCACGACGTCCCGGATGCCGTCCTCGCGACCGACCGGCCCGGGGGCGTCCGCCAGTCGCGCGAGCAGGTCGAAGTTGAGCGTGGGGTTCGCGGTCACGTCCCGACCCTTGCGGGTCGCGCGTGAAAGTCCGGGGGTCGCGGCAGAACGGGCGCTCCCGCGATCCGCTCGGCGGGACGCAGCGCCGAGCGCCCGCTCCGCCCCGAGGCGAGTCCTTTTAACCGGCGCGTCGCCTCGGATCCCGTAACCGATGGACCTCCTCGTCGTCGGCGCCGGTGAGATCGGGCGCTGGGTCGCTGACACCGTCTCGGCCGAGGCCGCGCCGGTCGACGCGAGCGTCGCGTTCGTCGATCGCGACCCGTCCGTCGCTGCCGACGCCGCGTCGGGTCGCGACGCGCGGACGGTCGATGTCGACGGGGACTCCGTCCACGACGCGGTCTGCCTCGCGGTGCCGATGTCGGCGGTGCCCGCGGCGGTCGAGGCGTACGCGCCGCGGGCGGAGCGGGCGATCGTCGACGTCTCGGGCGAGATGACCGACGCCCTCGCCGCGATGCGCGAGCACGCCCCGGACCTCGAACGCGCGAGCTACCACCCGCTGTTCGCCCCGCCGCGTGTCCCGGGCAACGTCGCGGTCGTCGTCGACGAGGGCGGGCCGGCCGTCGAGGGGCTCACCGAATCGATCGGGGCCGGCGGCAACGACGTCTTCGAGACGACAGCGGACGAGCACGACGCGGCGATGGAGACGGTTCAGGCGGGCGCGCACGCCGCGGTGCTCGCGTGGCGGCTCGCCGCGGACCCGGTCCGCGAGGAGTTCCACACCCCCGTGTCGGCCGCGCTCGACGAGGTGGCCGACACCGTCACGGAGGGGTCGCCCGCGGTGTACGCCGAGATCCAACGCGCCTTCGACGGCGCCGAGGACGTGGCCGACGCCGCAGCGGCGATCGCGGACGCCGACGACGAGGCGTTCGCCGCCCTCTACGAGCGCGCCCGCGGCGACGGCGAGGGGCGGGACCGGCTGGAGTGAGACGACCCGAGACAGACGAAAATCCAATGATCGACAGAACTGCGGTCCGGAACAACGCGAACTACCTGCGCAACGTCAGACCGATCGACCCCGAAGAGATCGCCGAGTACATCGAGGGGACCCCGCACCCGGCGGTCGTCCGCGAGACGCTCCGCGAGGAGGCGTTCGACCTCCGGCTCCGCGAGCGCGAGGACGGCGCCTTCGTCCCCGTCGAGGAGTCGCCCGTCGACCCGCCGGGCTGGGCGCCCGAGGCGCTGCCGGAGGCGTACGCGTTCGCGGTCGAGGACCTGCTCGTCCGCGAGTACGGCGCGAACTGGCACCGCGGCGAGTCCGGCGACGAACTCCGCGAGCGCGTCCGCCGGATGAAGACGGACTACCTCTACGAGAACGAGGTCGAGTACGACCGCGTCGCGGCGCTCGGTTACGCGATCTACCACCTGCCGGCGTACTACGCGACGGTCGGCTACGTCCTCGACGACCTGACCGAGAACGGCCTGCTCGACCGTACGCTCCGCGTCCTCGACGTGGGCGCCGGCGTCGGCGGCCCCGCGCTGGGGCTCCACGACTACCTCCCCGAGGACGCGGTCGTCGACTACCACGCCGTCGAGCCGAGCGCTGCGACCGGTGTGCTCGACCGGATGTTGGAGGAGACCGGCCGCAACTTCCGGACGACGGTCCACGAGACGACGGCCGAGGCGTTCCTCGGGCTCGACGAGGCGGAAGGACCTGCCTCCGCCACGGACGACCCCTTCGACCTCGTCGTCTTCGGCAACGTCCTCTCGGAGCTCGACGACCCGGTTGCGGTCGCCGACGCCGCGCTCGACGCGCTCGCGCCCGACGGGAGCCTCGTTGCGTTCGCGCCCGCGGACCGGAACACTGCGATCGGGCTCCGCCGGGTCGAGCGCGAGGTCGTCGCCTCCGGCGGCGACCCCGGCCGCGACGCCGAGATATACTCGCCGGCGCTGCGGCTGTGGCCCGACGCGGTCCCGACCGATCCGGGCTGGTCCTTCGATGTCGCCGCCGACCTCGCGGTCCCGCCGTTCCAGCGCCGGCTCGACGAGGCGACGGCGCGCGGCGAGACCGACGAGCCGGGCGAGTTCGTCAACGTCGACGTGCAGTTCGCGTACTCGATCCTCCGTTCGGACGGCAAACGGCGCGTCGACGTCGAGGCGAGCGCGGAGCGGTGCGCGCGCATGGCCGAGTCGGAGCGCCACGTCACCGACCGGGTGAACCTGCTCGCGGTGAAGCTGAGCCACGACCTGAGCGAGGGCGAAAACGCCCTCTATCGCGTCGGCGACGGCTCGCAGGCGACCGACCACTACCTCGTCTGTACGCGCGAGACGACGCTGAACCGCGACCTCCGCGAGGCCGGCTACGGGTCGGTCGTCTTCGTCGAGAACGGGCTCGTCCTCTGGAACGAGGACGAGGGCGCGTACAACGTCGTCGTCGACGACGAAACGGTCGTCGACTTGGTCGCGCCCTGAACGGCCGAGACCATCGCCGGAACCGAACGTCTCAGTCACCAGCTACCGGCTCGATCAGGTCCGGCGCGTCGACGCTCGGCGAGTTCACCCGCGTCGACACCGGGTGTGCGGTCAGCTCGTCGCTCGGATACGGGTCGAGCAGCGCGGCGGCCTCGTCCGCGTCACCCCGGATCCACGTCTCCTCCTCGCCGGCATCGGGGTCTAAGATCACCGCCATCCGGTGGTGGAGGTCCGTGACGAGGTCGTTCGGCTCGGTGGTCACAATCGCGAACGTCTCGATCACGTCCGGGTCGTCGTTGGCTCCATCGTCTCCGTCTCTGCTTCCGCCGCCGAACGCGTCCAACCCGGTCTGGGTCGTCTCCGGCGTGGGCGGCTCCCACCGCTCGTAGATTCCGGCCATCGCGAACGGTCGGTCGTCCTCGAAGGCGACGCGGTAGGGGGTCTTCCCGGAACCTCGGTCCCCGCCGACCCACTCGTAGAAGCCGTCTGCGGGGACGAGACAGCGCCGGCGCTCGAAGACGTCGGCGAAGCTCCGCTTCTCGCGGACCGTCTCCGCTCGGGCGTTGATGAGGTCGAACGATTCGTCGGCCCACGAGGGGGTGAGCCCCCACTCCATCCGGGTCGCTTCCTCGGGGTCCTCGTCCGCGATCACCGGCAGCGACTGCCCCGGCGCGCAGTTGTAGCTCGGCTCGCGATTGCCGAAGTCGACGCCGAACCGCTCCTCGAGGTCGTCGGTCGGGGTGAAGAGGGTGTAGCGGCCGCACATGTCGACAACGTTGGGGCGGGACCCACTTAATCTCGCGACGATCGCGCCGACCCCGAGAGTACGTCCCAGCGGTCAGCGATGACCCCGTCGACCCCGGCCGCGAGGAGCCGCTCCGCGTCCGCGCGGTCGACCGCGGTCCACGCGTTCACAGCGAGCCCGGCGACGTGTGCCGCTTCGACGAACTCCGGCTCGGTCGCGACGTCGATCGGCGGGTGGACCGCGACGCAGCCGAGGTCGGTCGCCGTCTCGACCACGCTCTCCGGCGTGCCGTCCGCGACGAGCAGCGTGCGGTCCGTCGCCGGGTCGCGGTCCCGCAGCGCCGTCAGCGCCTCGGGATGGAACGACGAGAACAGCACATCGTTGCTGGCTCGTCGGGCCGCGTCGAGCGCGTCGCCCGCGACGCCCGACTCCTTGAGTTCGACGTTGACGAGGAGCTTGTCGGGCGCCGCGTCGAACACTTCTTTGAGTCGCGGAATCGGCTCTCCGGAGTCGAGGACCGTCAGCTCGCGGAGATCGTTCCAGTCGGCGTCTGCGACGCTCCCGGACGCGTCAGTCAGCCGGTCGAGTTCGGCGTCGTGGAAGACGACGAGTTCGCCGCTCGCGCACCGACGCACGTCGATCTCGACAGCGTCGACGTGCGGCGCGGAGCGCTCGACGGCTTCGACCGTGTTCTCCGGGTACTGCCCCGCGCAGCCGCGGTGGCCAATCATGGTGACGTCGGCCGGGTTCGTCCGGGTCGTTTCGCCGTTCACGCCTTACCCCTCGGTCGGCTCACTCGGTCGATCATGGTCCCGGTTCGGGCTCGAACCGTGTTAGCACTTCCCCCCAATCTTGCCGCGCGGCCGGTCCCGTCGGGTTTTTGGCCGCGCGTCGCTCCGGGACGGATATGCGCATCGAGAACAGCTTCATCCCCGTCGAGGGGGTGGGCGAGACGACCGAACGGCGCCTCTGGGAGCGAGGGGTCACGACGTGGGAGGAGTTCGACCCCGCGGTCGACGTCGCGGGGGTGGGGTCGACGACCGCCGACCGGATCGAGTCGTTCATCGCGGAGGCGCTCGCGCGGCTCGACGACGGCGATTCCGCCTACTTCGACCGGGAGTTCCCCTCGGGCGAGCGCTGGCGGCTCTACGAGAACTTCCGCGAGGAGACCTGCTTCTTCGACATCGAGACGACCGGCCTCGACGAGCGGCGCGACCGCGTGACGACGGTCAGCTTCCATCAGGGCGGCGAGACGACGACGCTCGTCGCGGGCGATGACCTCACCGCGCAGCGCCTCCGCGAGCAGTTCGCTGACGCGAGCCTGCTCGCGACGTTCAACGGCGCGCGCTTCGACATCCCCTTCCTTGAGACCTCCTTCGACCTCGAGGTCGACACGCCCCACCTCGACCTCATGTACCCCGCGAAGCGGATCGGGCTCTCGGGCGGGCTGAAGCCGATCGAGAAACAGCTCGGGATCGACCGCGACCGACCGGACATCTCCGGGCGCGACGCGGTCCGCCTCTGGCGCGAGTACGAGCGCGGCGACGAGGCGGCGCTGGAGACGCTCGTCTCGTACAACCGCGAGGACACCGTGAACCTACAGACGCTCGCAGACGAGGTCTGTGCGCGGCTCGACGAAGAGCTGTTCGTCGCCGCTCCGGACGGAGACGGCGACTGAGCGGAACCCGTAGCTCGCGGGCGGCGGGTACGGACTGTCGCGGCGTACGGTCGAACTCGGGGGCGCGCAGGAGAATTCCGCCGGACTAGACGCCCAACTCGTCCGCGCTCAGGACTCGTCTTCTGCTGTCGCCGCGTCCGCGGTCACCGGCGCGGCCTCCTCGTCGGTCTCGTCGGCCTCTTCGTCGTCGGTGGTCTCGGCGGTCTCGTCGTCGGCCTCGTCGGCCTCTTCGTCGTCGGGCTCCCGTCCATCTGTGTCGCCGGACGCCGACGGTTCGATCTCGACCGGCTCGTCGTTTGTCTCGGATTTGTCGCCGCTGGTCTCGGCGTCGCCGTCGTCGGCGTCCGCTTCGTCCACGTCGTCGGCGTCCGCTTCGTCCACGTCGTCGGCGTCCGCTTCGTCCACGTCGTCGGCGTCCGCTTCGTCCACGTCGTCGGCCTCGTCGGTCTCGCTTGCGTCGTCATCCTCTCCGTCCGTCTCCTGGATCAGCTTCATCTCGCCGCGGGCCCGGAGCGTTCCCTGTATCTCCGCGCCGTCGTACACCACGAGGTCGCCAGCGGAGACGTCGCCGAGGACGCGCGCGCCGCTCTCGACGGTCACGGTCCCGCCGCGGGTCGTCACGTCGCCGTGGATGACCGTGTCGGCTCCGACGGTGACGTCCTCGCGGGCGCGCAGCGAGCCGAACACCTCGTTGCGCTCGCCGACGCGGATCGACGCCGCGCGGAGGTTGCCGTGGAGGCGGCAGTCGTCGCCGACGGTCGCGGGCGTCGACACGCGCCAGGCGTCGTCGGAGATCTCGGCGCTCCGCGGGACCAGCAGGGGGTCGCGGACGTCGTCGCCGTCGGCGAGCGCCTCGGCCAGCTCGTCGGCGGCGTCGGTCTCGCCGACGCGCAGCAGCTGCGAGAGGACGATGAAGTAGAAGACGATCGTCGGTACCGGGTTCCGGATGACGATCCAGCCGTTGGCCTCGAACCCCTCCTCGATCGTCACGTCGTCGCCGATGTCGAGGTCGCCCGACACCATCAGGCGGCCGGTGACGGTCACCCGCTCGCCGAGGTACGCGTCCTCGCCGACCAGCACGTTCCCGTCGACGGAACACCACGTGTCGAGCCGGCAGTCGCCCTCGGCCTCGATGTCGTTGGCGACGCTCACGCGTTCGCCGATCGCGACGTTGCGGCCGCGGACGCCGAGCTCGACGGTCGACTGCCCGCCCACGAGCACGTCGCCGTCGACGACGACGTCGTGCTCCTCGACGGTCGTCCCCGAGGGGATCGCGAGCTCCTCTATCGGACCGTCTCCTCGCAGCGACACACCGGGAGCAGTCGCCCCGCGCCTATAAACGGTACGGGGCGTCGGACGGGCGTCGGACGCGTGCGCGCCGCGTCAGGTCGGCACAGATCCGCAGAACCTCCTTCCGGACCGGGACGTGAACCCCTACCGCGGCGGATCACGGTCGCTGCGCTTTTCAGTGCGCCGCCGAAGAGACACTCATGGGATTCGGATCGTACGACGAGAGCGAACAGAAGGACCAGGACGTCGACACCGACGAGGACGACGCGGTCAACGTCCACGAGAACGACCACGACGGCGACGTCACCATCGAGGGCGACGCCGACACCGACGACCTCGTCGGCCGGCTCTCGGAGATGCGGGACGACGACGAGGAGTAGCTACCGACGAGAGACCCCCACGCCCGATAGCCCCCAGCGGGGCCCGAGCCGTGTCGCGCTCCTTTTACAGATTCGCCGCCTACGCCGACGCATGAGTACCGACCTGACGTTCACCGACCGCGGGGTCGACGTCGTCTACGAGGGGACCGAGTTCGAGCTGGAGAAGACGCTGATCGAGGACGCGACCGGGAAGTCGTACCGCGACGTCACCGACCACGAGGTCCTGACGATCGTCGCCGAGGACCCGAAGCTGGACGGCGAGCCGGTCCGGATCGGCGACGTCTTATAAACTACGAGCGGAACCGCTCGCCCTCACTCCGCGGCGACGAGCTTGTAGCCGCCGCCGTCGACGTCGCCGCCGTTCGGGTCCGGCGCGCGCTCGGCGTAGTAGATCTCTCCGTCGACGACGCGGGGCGCGCTCGTTATCCACCCGTCGTGTTCGACCCGCCACACCTCGTTGCCGGAGTCGGCGTCCAGCGCGTAGAGGGTACCGTCCTTCGAGCCCGTCAGCACGCGGTCGCCGGTCGTCGTCGCGCAGCCGGTCAGCGGGCGGCCGGTCCGGAAGCGCCACTCCATCTCGCCCGTCGACGCGTCGAGCGCGTACAGGTGGTCGTCGTGGCTCCCCATGTACACCACGTCGCGCTCGGCGTCGATCGCGGGCCCCGTCATCGAGAGGTCGCCCGTCTCGAAGCGCCAGTCCCAGTACCTCACAAAGCCGGTTAGTTAGAACGTCTGCTTGCTGTGAATGTGACCAAACACCAGCAGCAAGCAGACAGTGAACTCCACGAAGACCAACTCCTTAACTTCCTCGTCAACCAGCTTGACGAGGAAGTTACTCTGAATCTCGCCAACAACGCTGAAATCGATACAGAGGACATCCACGAGGTCCTCGTCGGCGCAACCGCCGACGGGACCTCGATCTCGACGCTCTGCAACTCCAGTCAAGACTCCCCATCGGCGAACACGATCCTCTATCACCTCAGGACGAAGTTCGAGCCGGAACGGCTCGAACGAGTCGCAAACACCCTTCTTCGACGAAATATCGTTGAACTGCTCCCCGAGCAGGTGGAGGTCTGCGCAGACCTCCACCTGCGGCCCTACTACGGTAATGAAGACGACACGCAGAGCCTCTATCACTCGGAAGCCAAGCGTGGAACCACCGCGTTCCACGCCTACGCCACACTCTACGCGCGTGTGAAGAACAAACGCTACACGCTGGCGGTACGCCGTCTCGAAGACGGCGATACCGCCAGCAGCGTCCTCGCTGAGTTCTTCGGTGTCCTCGACGGCCTTGACACCGAGGTCAAGGCCGTCTATCTTGATCGCGGATTCTACGACAGCAAGTGCCTCACGCTGCTTCAAGCGCATAACTACGCGTACGTGATCCCGATCATTCGGTGGGGGAAGACGATTCAGCAAGAGCTCTCGAAAGGGTGGAGCCGTGTCATCAACCATGATCTGACAGGGAAACTCGACGGTCACAGCTGGACCGTCGAGTTTCCCGTCTACATCGACTGTACGTACCTAAACGGGAAGTACGACGAGAACGGTGTGGCGCGTCACGGCTACGCCGCTGACGCGCCGTTTATTGAGACACCACGCGACGCTCGATACCACTACTCGAAACGCTTCGGTATCGAGTCGAGCTATCGCTTGTCTGAGCAAGCGATAGCGAAAACAACGACGCGAGACGCGACGGTGAGACTGCTGTTCGTTGTGGTGAGTCTGCTGTTACAGAACGCGTGGCGGTATCTCCACTACGAATACGTGGCGACGCCCCGCCGAGGCGGGCGTCGCCTCTGGTGGTGGCCGTACAAGGAGTTCGTGAACATGGTTCGACGAGCTGCGTGGACGGCCCTCGCGGTGCGTCGGGCCGTCCCCGCAAACCGACCACCGGACGACCGGTTCCACCGGTAGTCACCGACCGAGTACGCCGTCTCGTGAGTGGCAACGCTGTCGCGTCGGCGGCTGAGCGCCGCCGACAGCGACAGCTCCGGCTTCGGACAGCGCTGATCAGCCACTACCGACGACTCATTGTAACAGAATAGGTGACTCAGGTCAGGTTCGCTGACGATGCTTTGTGAGGTACTGAGTCCTCCTCGCCCGTCGCGAGGTCCACGCGGTAGACGTTGAAGTCCCACGAGCCGAAGAAGGCGGCGCCGTCGTACGTCGCGATCGGGCCCTTGATCTCGCCGTCGTTGAAGTCGGGCGGATCGGTTGCGAACCGCCACTGAAACTCTAGGTCCGGGAAGCTCCAGCAGTAGAGATAGCCGTCGTTCGACCCACACACCATCCGCCCCGCGTCGAGCGAAATCGCGGGCGAGGAGTGGGGGTGGTCGGTGGGCCGGTGCTGGGGCTCCTCCCACGTCACGTCGCCCGTCTCCGCGTCGACCGCGAACATGCGCCCCTCGGGGTCGGGGAACTCGACGGAGACGTACAGTTCGCCGTCGAGGTACAGCGGGCTCGACCCGATCGAGCCGCCGAGGTTCGTCGACCACTCTAGGTCGCCCGAGTCGAGCGCGAACGCGTAGAGCACGCCGTCGTACGCGCCGACGTACGCGCGGCCGTCCGCGACCGCCGGCGTGCCGTGAATCCCGCGACCCCCGGCGTTGGTCTCCCCGCGCCAGCGCACCTCGCCGTCGGCCGTTATCGACAGCAGGTCGCCGGTGTCGCCCGGGAGGACGACGCCCCCGTCGGGGGTCGGCACTGCGCTCGCCTTCGCCGCGCTGTGTTCGCCGGTGTTCACCTCCGGGATCCGCCACGCCTCCTCGACCGCGTCCGGCACCGTCTCGTCGGGGTAGTACCCCCACCGCTCCAGCGACCCGCGGAACTGCGCGACGCCCGGCGGGATCGTCTGCGGCGTCGGATCCCCCGCGCCGGGGTCCACGTCGGGGGCCTCCCGCTCCTCGTCGATGGGCGTGCTGTCGAGGGAGGCGCAGCCGGCCGCGGCGGCGGTCGTCGCCGCGCCGACCGCGGCGAGCCACTCGCGTCGAGAGCGGGCGTCAGTCATCGGGGTAGCCGTCGCGTCGGGGTCGCTTTAGTGTGGCGGCCGCGCCGGTCGCGGCCGGCGTCGCGCGTTTCGACCGGACGACTTTTTCCGCCGCCCTCCGAAGCGAGGGTATGGAGATCGGATTCGACCTCGGCGCGAACGTCCCGTCCGGCGTGTTCGCGCTCCACGCCGTCATCGCCCTCGTGTTCTTGGGTCTCGCGGGCGTGAACGGTTCGAACGGCGAAATAATCGGGCTGGGGATCTACCTCGCGATGGCGGGCATGATCGCTATCGTCGGCGTGATGGCCGCGCGGATCGTGGCGCGGCGGTAGTTGGAAGCCGAATCGAATTTCCGACGCCGCCGACCCGCCGACGAGCCCGCACCTGTCCGTCGAGTACGCTTCTTTTCCCCTACTCCGATCCCGAGCGGCTTCCGTTGGAACCGACTGACGAGGAGTGGACCATACCTCAGACGGACTGACCACACCGAACCTATCAGTTTCTAAGTGTCCCAACGAAGTCCAAGCTGAACGTCACCGCTCTCTGAATTTGACCGTGTAGCCGTTATTGCGCAGTGCTTCAACGAGGTCGTCTCCACGCTCGATTGTGAACTCGTGGAACGAGTTCGTGGGGCTGTCTGCCGAATACAGCTCTGAGTCGATATTCTCCGGGATTTCGTTTTGATGGGTGTCTTCTTGGACAACAACGGGCTGGCTGGGTACGTGGGTAGAACTGCTATCTTCTGACATTCGGACATCCCCTGTTACAACTATTCGGCTATTTGAATTCCGATTCTGATCTCTGTTGAGAGAGCTATCTGTTTTCTATACCTCTCACGGTGTTTTTACCAGAATAGGGTGGAGAGCTTAGGCGCATTGAGGGCGCTCAAGATCGTCTGCTTTCGCTTTACATCAGCTTTCCAAATTGTATCATGGCGTGTGTCATCATCCCCTGATCGAATGAAATATAACTATCCTTGGAAGCGGAGAAGTTAACGGAAAAAGCCTCTGCTGGCAATTACGAAGCATTTCGGAGTAATATGGGGCCGGAGGGATCGTGAACCACGCAGACTTCGCTCCGCTCGTCCGCTGGGTTCAAATCCCTCCTCAGCACGGCGCCGTCGCTCGCGGTGTTGCTCGCGACGGCAGGAAGTGGGGCCGGAGGGATTTGAACCCCCGATCGACTGATATCTCCGGTGCGCCTCGGAACTCCAGAGGGTCGTCAACACGACCGATGATCAGTCGGCCGCTCGGTATATCAGTCTGGAGTGTCGTCCCGGGCGCAAGCCTCTGGAGTCAGTCGCCATGCCTGGCTTGGCCACAGCCCCGCGTGATCTCGCATCAGACCGTTGCCGAAACGCGGATAAAGGGGTTTCGATCGAGGGCGTTCGGGGGACGGCGACGCGCTCTCGGTCCCGCGAATATCGGTCCGCTTCGGGGCCGTATGGAACGGACGAAGATCGGCGCTACTCCCGATCGTCGGCGCTCCAGTCGCAGTCCTGGCATTTGTAGCCGGTGACGAACTCGGTCACGCTCGGCATGTACCCGACCGAGATGACGTCGAGTACTGAGCAGCGCGCAACGTGTCGACTGCTTACACGCGATGGGTGCTAGTTTGCCCATAGGAGACTCGCTAACACCGAAATGGGGGATGATTCTGTCGCAAACCCCTTCGAAGTTAGTCCGACGCTGCTGGTCAACCACGTATTCGATCAGTGAGTGTATCGTGATAAAATGTCGCGTTGCTGGTTAAACTGGCAGTGACGAAGTATAAGTCGAATCTCCACAAGTAAAATATAAATTAGTAATAACAGGTTTAGTCAGCCACGGCCAATTATCTAGCTACTCTACTAGCATCACACTCATATCACAGAGTACTCACCCAGCCCCGCCTCCGCCTCTCGTAGTATGCCAGCAGATATTGGACGTTCCGCCCCGCCTCCGCAGGTCGGTTATGCCCGCAAAGATTCACTCACTGCCCCGCTCTGCGTTCACTGTTGTATACAAAATATCTGTGCCAAGGACACGTTCCTTCCAAGACGCACACTAGTACGAGCCAAGATATCTATATCAACAACAACAGTTCTAGGTTCTTCCTGAGCAATCACACATGGTTCATCCTAACTCCCACCACTATACATTACCTTCGGGGGAATCAGACGTTAGAAGGCTTGTAGGGCATGTTTAGTATAATTGTTAGAGACGGATGGGTTAGTTCGGAGTCTATCGATGACGCTCGATGTCCTACTTCATGGATAAGTTCAGTTGAGCCATCCGCTCACTCGGGGAGCTCATAGTTTTCCTCAACGTGGTCTACCAGTTGTCGGAACTGGCGCCCAGTAGCACCGATGATATCGAACTCATCGGCGAGTGATTTGATTTCGGACCACCAGGGGGTATCCTTGATTTCTGCCACTGTGCGCAGACTGTAGAACTCTGCCAGTGCTTCCATTGTGAGGCCGACAATTGCTCCGTTGATACCTCCGTATTGATTGAACTCCAGGATATCACGACTATGGATCAGATGGAGGACACGGTTACGGACATATTCGGGGGCCTCCAGCTGCTGGAGACATGTATCCGCTAGGTGGTTCTTGAACTGGTCGAAGTTTGAGACGACCTCCATGTTCACCGTGCTATCGGCATAGTGACCCGCCTCAGCGCCGAGTGAGGGATCGCTTGGGTTGACATCCTGGCCCCTATCAACCAACCACATTCGCTGGATCTGCTGCTTGTGACGGGATTCCAATTCTTGGATATCCACATTTAGATCATTAGCAGCGAACCATGTCTCCGAGACGGTTTTTCCCAACGAGAGCTGTCCCCCAGTGATTTCAAAGTGATTCCCTTTGGCGTCAACAGTTGCCTGCGGGTTTCCCGCAGCTCTGGGGTCAGACCACACCTCGACTCGGGGATCATCTTGTGGGTTAGCTGTTCGGTCGATTCGAGACGTCGACTGTTGCCGTTTAGGCAGTGAGTTTATAGGTTTCATTACCACCGCACAATACCCTGCCTCCGACTGAGACCCGAACAACTTCACGAGCGATCGGTATCGCCATTCGATGGCTACACACCGCTGGTAGGGCGCGTTGTGTATCTGGTTGCCGTTGTTGGGGCCCCGGTATGGGGAGGTTGTAGAGCAGTGCGTGCGACGGTTGCCTCCGAAAGACCGACTACACACAAACATCTAATCTAGTGGGACAAAAGTGTGTCCCAGCAAGCCCATACGTTGCTTAGCAACCACAGTGTTCAACAGAAACACGAGAATACGGCTCTGTAGATGTAGTCATAAACTGATAGGATCTGGGTGCGGGATACAGAGGACACACTCAGCACGTAGTCAAGAACATGTCTCAGTTTGAGGATTTCAACAGAGCTACTCACTCACAAAATAGTGGGATTTATTTCCACGAAGTCTGAATGGTCACTTGCTCAGGGGTGGGCCCAGGAATCTGGAGCCCACTTGCTTTACTACTCGAGTAGCTGTTGGACCATGACGATGATTTTTACAGCAATCTTCGTCATCCGCAGCCGTTCGAGTAACGTCGGTGATTCTTCCTCGTCGTCGTTGTTTCGATCAGCTTGCGTGTCGCTCATGGACGGAGCAGCACAGGAGTGCTCACCTGCTCAGGGGTGGGCCTGTGCCGTATCGGTTGCCTGGAGAGGCGGGCCCTTGTAGGTTCGGATGTTCGGACCCGCCCGGCGTCTACATGTCTGATTGAGCATATAAAAATACTCCAGCTATACCTGTGCTAGAGAAGTTAATACCACGCAAATCGGATTTATCGGATATAGAAATTCTACTGCCTCCTATCAAGTGTCAAAAATCAGAACTACAACGTCAGCTGTCCCAAGAGATTATACCGGGGTACGTCGCTACACGAGTCCCGCACACTCTAATCTTCATTACTGATTGTGTCGTCCGGTATCTCTGTGCGAGATCTGCGCTTTGTATTCAACAAAACGTTGAGAACAGATCACCGGTTGAGGATTTCAATGGTGCCGAGAATTCTTATTGCCGATACACACCCGAGGTTGGGCAGAGGGCGGTGCTTTAGCATCCAAGTTAGTATAAAATAAGTTATATTTCAGATCCTAGTGTAAGACACCCCCCAATTTTCGCGATCGGCTACCGGGCATAATTACTGGATTGACATGGGTCGTATTTTAAAAACACCCACACGGCGTCTGGGGACACATCGGACTGGTAGCATCTAATTGAAGCAATCTGGAACATCAACCCAGGAGGGGAGCCTGTTTCTAATCATGTTAAAATTCACAGTGTAGTGATCTCCTTCATTCTCACTCATAGAGACGTAACTCGCAGAGATCTCAAACACCAATCTCTCAAATGATGTATGCCCGCCTGTTTCGTCACGATATATGTCCTCTTGCGCCACAAGGACTGGATAGTATCCAGATAATGCGACGCTGTGTAATTGACTGAGTCCGCTCATCCGACAGTACCCCTTTGACGTTCGTTTTATCTCAAACGCTATACCGTTAGCCTCCATTTCATCCCCGAATTCCCAGACAACATCCACCTGTCTTGTACGTACCCAGCGGGGAGGATCCATGTAGAACTCAGTGTTGACTTGGTTTTCAGAAATGTCTGACTCAACTAACTGCTTCTTCAGTTCGTCACGAATCTTATCGTGGCCAACACGAAGGTCGTCATCTCTTACCATATTGGCTTCTATTCCGGATCTATCTTTAAATTACTGCTCTTATAATGGGAAATAAATAACTAAGTCGATCAGCTACACTACGCAACTCCATATTAACCCCGGTCACAAATTTAGTCTAGACCATAAGCGCTGGATAGGTTACATCCGGTTCCGACTTTCGCGCGTGCGCGAGGCACCATGCCTTCGAATTTCCGAATTGGGGGGTCGGCTCAATTTTTTCGCTTAGACACACACAGGTTCTGCTGTCCTGTTGTCTCTGAGTGGTCACCCGTCTACTCTGAGCGGGCGTGAGATCCCTTTCGACTCATTCTGTCGGTCGGCTAATAGTGATCAAAGCTCTATTGAAGATGAGTAAACTGAGATCTCGCTCGCCTCATAAAATCTCAATTGAATAACGGTATAGCAGGAAAAGGAAGGTTCAGTAAATCATATACAGTATGGAACAAATTGACAGGGGTGACCAGTCCAAATCCAGATGTGGTTGGGATCGATTTTAGTGGAGCAAAGAACGCAGGAAAGCACATTTGGATATCTACAGGCACAGAGTCGTCTGGAGTCCTACAGATTTCAAACTGTGAGAAGGCATCGGATTTCTTTGCTGTTAAAAACGACAAGCGCAAGATTTTCACAGAGCTTGTCGATTGGATCGACTCATTAAACAACACAACAATAGGAATCGACTTCCCATTTGGTGTTCCCGAAATCATAGCTGAAGTTGTATTCGACGCAAAATCATGGCTGAAGTTTGTTGATAGCTCACATTGGTCTGGACTAACCCCAGATAGATTCCGTCAGCAGTGCGTCAATTTCTCAAAAAGTGAATTACGGGATACCGACGCGATGCATAGAGCAGACTGCCCGCACAGCATCCGAATTTACAAACAGACGTTTCACGGCATCAGGGATATCCTGAAACCGTTAATCCAGCGAGGTGTGTCTATCGCTCCAATGGTCAATAGAGGAAATACAACCGTTCTTGAGACCTATCCAGCAGCGACGTTGGCACGAGAAAACGGACTGTTTGCTACCCGCTACAAAAGTAGAGCATCTACACGTGACCGCAGAAAGCACAACGTTCACGCCCTATCTAATCTGTCAGATCTTGATATTAGTAGTGTTCCACGAAACAAGATTATTGATAACAAAGGAGGCGACGCCATGGATAGTCTTGTTGCATCACTAGCGACATTTCGGGCATCGACAAATTCGTCTCCGTTCAATGTTAGCCCACAGAATCTGATTGAGGGACATATCTACGCCTAGCGATTCGTAGAGCTAATTACTACGCCGTAATTGAGGCCGAGGAGCGGGGTCAGGTGTGAACAGTGTTCTTGATGGGGGGATCAACAAGTCCAGTGCTTGAGGCTACGGGTGGACGGCACTGAGCGACTACAGGCGCACATGCTCGAGTTAAATCGCAACGCGCCGAAACGTGCTGTCCTCCCCAACGACAGTGAGGACTTCGACTGGGGCGTCTGGAGCGTCATCGAGCCCATCTTCAAGCACTCGCGCTCGGAGTCGAACCGGGTCTACGACATGGTCGCGAACCTCATCAAGGCCAGCGCGATGGTCAACTTCCACTCGCGCGACACGGTCACCTGGAACGTTCGCACCGAGGATGGGCTCGAGGAGGTCGAGGGTGTCGTCGCAACGGCCCAGGACGTCGCCAACGTGGTCCGCTGCCTCGACGTCCTCCGAGCAACGACGTACGGGATCGACCAGCGCAAGCGTGCTATCGTCGACGCGATCAACGTGAAGGGCGACGGTGGTGCTGTCGACGGACTTGACCCCATTATCGACTACCTCGAAGAGTCGGATGCGTCCCAAGTCAACCTGCCCGAGCTCAGGAACACCATCGACGATCTCGAGGCCGACTACCTCATCAGCGTCGATGGCGACCAGTACACCGTCAACAACTGGGACGCACTCGGCGAGCCACCTATCGATGAGCACGCCCGGTTCTTCACGGACTGTGAGGACCCGCTGTCGGGCGACCCGTCCCTCGACTGGTGGGACTCGCGTCGCGATGAGACCGAAACGCGTGGTAGTGACCTACTCGGCGAACCTGAGCTCGAGTCGACTGGCACATCTGTCGGGACCGATGCGGGTGTCAAGGACTCGATAGTTGACTTCGACGTCGACGCCGAGCCGTGGGTCGCCGACGTCCTGGGCAGATCCAGAGCTCACTCGACGGCACGCTTGTCCCCGACATGTCCCAGCTGACCGTCGAAGGCTTCATCGGCCTCACTGGTCCGGACTTAGCGCAGCTCACCAGTGTCTCGACCGAGGACTCCATGCTCGATCCCGACCACCTAGTCTGGGATGTGGATGACAAGCCGGACTCGTGGGTCACCACCGAGACTGATGGTCGTCGACACATCCAGCAGGCGATTCAAGAAGTGATGGAACTCGGCCACATCGACGTCGCTCGCGTTCACGAGTCGGAGAACGATGAGCTGGTTGACGTCACGCTCGTGGTTGGCGAGTAATGTACAGACTAGGCACGTACTAACCGTAGAACCCAGAGTTTACTCTCAGCCTCAGAGGCTCGCCAGCTTTAGTAAGCGTTCTGGTCCTTAGCTTTCAGTAGCTTGGGCGCGACTACGCTCAAAGACTAGTGTCAACCGGTTTCTCACTCTCATTGCCGTTCAGAGTTTTTGAATAGTTTGTCCCCAACAGATGAAAGAATCACGAACTAAATGTCATTGCGTTTTGCTCCAACAGTTTATCAAACTCCTCGCTAAAATCTAGTTCCATCTTTCGGTTGCCGTCATCGTACTCTAAAGATGTAATTTTGATATCTTCAGGAACTGTCTTACTGATGATAGTCCAGTATTGGGTTTGCCCGTGAGCTATCTCAAAGTCCGCTGCTTTCCAGCGCCCTTGTAAATTTGCTCCAGTTATACCAGTGACACTATCGATGGCAATATCGTATTCGTACCCATCGCTACTAACAAATGTAAAATAATCAGGGCTGGATTCAAGTCTATTTCCACTATTTTTAGCTTGTAAAAACACGATGAGCCTTCCTGGGAATGTCTTTCGCCCTATGACACTCATTTGATCCTCAACATCAATCACGTCTTCTTTCAAGTAGGGATCGAGAGATCTTCCATTAGATGTTGCGACCAGTTCGATAGACAGGTCTTGATGTTCTGAGGAAACAGTAATGAGCTCTGGCTCTTCTGTTTTTATGCTCTCGTCGGTAGACTCATTTTCCTGTTGGATTGTGTAGCTTGGTCTCTCTACCTCCGGAGCAGGTTTATTCTCTAAAGCATATTTATTTACAAGCTCTTCTGCGTCCAGTCTACCAATGAAATCTACTAATTGACTTCCGTTAATATGCTTGAGATTGAAATCATCTATGAGTTCTAGAGCTTCTTTAGTAAACTCACTTGTAGTGACGATAACAACCGTGTCTACACCCTCTCTCTGTTTAAGCGAGGCATATTTTTGTATCTCTGGACTACTCACACTACTGTTCTTTCCATACTTTTTGGCCTGAATAAGACACTTCTCTTTGTATGGAGATGTTCTGGTTGCGATGACATCAATTCCTTTGTCACTTTTATTTGAAGTTTTTTCTGTATTCCAGTCTTGTAGCGTCCATAAATCTGCTATTAAGTGTTCAAATTGTTCTGGGGACAAATCATTCCTGAGTGATTGAATCATATCTGATTCTGACATCTAATATTTTTTATAATTGTGAGTATTAAAACGTTGTTGTGTCATGTGATATGAGCTTGGCTGGAAACTAAGGAACAACATTTTGGAATGTGGAAGTGATAGCGTCAATCTCCGGAGAGTCGTGATCCGGTATCATGACAGTAAGATCAATCGTCGATGGATTCGGCACCATGCCTTCACCCAATATATGTCGCTCAGAGATGGTACATTGTAGACATTAACAGGTAGCAGGCCCCGCTACGAGTCGGGATCAAACCTCTCGACGTAGTTGTTTTCACTCAGCTTGATGATACGCTTCTCATCACACAAGCTACGGAAGGCATCGTAGATGGCTGAATCGTGGCGGTTGACACCGTCGACGTCCTCGTGGATATGTTCCACAACTTCATTGAGACTAACTGGCGCATTTGACGACTCCACGTACGCCAGTATCGCCCTCTTGAGGACGCCATTCTGTTGGTACCCAGAGAGGGTTTGGTCCCCAACTGGTCGGGCCCACCTCTCTTCCTGGTGGTCGACGTACTCAGGAATTAGCTGCTTCACAACAGCGATGTCGTCGTCCCACTCCTCGTTGTACAGCATCTCGTGGAACAGGTCCGGCCTAGAATCGGTGCGGACGTCTAACCCAGCACCCGATCCGTTGGGATTCCCGTTGGGGATTACCATCGAGAAGTGGACTGCCGGTGCGATTTGGCACGTCCGGTGGATATCTTGACGATACTGGTCAGCAGCTTCACCATCAAGCATCAGAATCGATTCCTTACAGACTCGCGTATAATTCATCGCCTGTCCGAGTCCCCTCTCGAGGTCGCCCTTGGCCCCCTTCAACTCGATTGCCGTGTCCGTCTTCAGGACGTAGATATCCATCTTCCGACGAGACCCAGTACTGTCACCGAGATTTCTGAGTGGGACTTCAGTTTGATACTCAATACCATAGTAGTCAAACACATCGAGGAGGTGGCTGCTGAAATCTGACTCAGACCAGTCCGTACTCATAGTGTGAGACTGGGCGGTGTGGGGTCTAACGTTTATGGGTAGGGATCAGCGGGGCTACTCCTGGGGTCCGACTACCGAGGACGGCACTCCACACCGCCCAAGCACAGCGTGTCGTGTATGCCAGCAGGTGCCCGGATGTCCGCGACAGTGACAGCTGCCGACGCAGGCACAGTTGCGTGAGACGGAAGCCCCCACGAGTCGATACTCACAAACATCCAATTCTTGGGATTAGACGACCTACAGGTATCTAAGACACCGCGCTTCCGGAAATGCTCGAATTGCCAACAGTAATGCCTCACTCCAGCATGGTTGGTCCCGACATACGCACCGGGTTGGCCTCGAGATTACCGCCGTTGTCACAGCTGTGTTGATGTCGGATGACACTCAGTAGTGGGGACACATCGGTCGGCGAGGACTCGGTGCCAGCTGGGCAGAGACACGGGCGACGTCGGTCTCGTAGCGCCTGCCAATTTGAGGCCGACAAACCGCTAGCAGGGGTAAACGGATATTGTGTTGCCGACACAATTCATATATAGAATGACACTTATGTGTTATTGTAGTATTTTGTATATAAATCAAAACAATGCCTTGGAGGTCTTGCGCTGAGTGAAATCCCTCAGGCTAAATCGCGACTTAGCCCAGATAGGGATCTACTTGGAGTGAATCGGGCGCAACGCTGCCCAGCTGGAAGGCAACCGAGTACTCAGTTGGTATCAACACACCGCAGAGAGGGCTGTACTGTACTCTACTGGTATCTCCGTCTTATTGGTGTTAGCTGAATAGGGTTCAATCGTTTTAGGCCACTCACGCGTGGGCCCTGTAGAGCCGTTGCTGTACATATGCTGTGGTAGTGCTGTCACTGTGTTGTGTTGAACTTGCGGTGCTGGGTTGTTATCTAGAGTCTGCTTATGCGGTCACGACACTGCTGAGCCGTAATGTAGCGGTAGCTGATGTCGATCTCTACTTAGACAGTTGGATTTCTACTAGTCAGGTGGTCTACTTAGACAGTTGGATTTCTACTAGTCAGGTGGGAGATCCACTCAGCACAGAATTGACACAGACCGTCCTGGCGTCGTCTCTAACAGCTTCCGGGTGGTGGGTAAGTGGTCTGTATCATAACCAAAAATTAAGACCCGTGAGAGGCCACTCAGAAGCTTTCTGTATAGGTAGACAAGTCAAAGACTTGAGACAGTATACAGTAGGGATTTGCTGAGACGCCTCAGAATGCCTCAGGAGACGTCGCAGCTGACTCCGAGTCACCTGCCACTTAGCCGGGGTGTCAAGTCGCTTAGAGGCGCTAGTGGCTACTTCTCTGTCGATTCTGACTTGGCATCGCTGGTTTGTTTTGACCCGGCGGTGTCAGTGGCACGGACTGAAGCCACACTCTCGACACAGCCAACACGTCGACGCCTCAATAATTCAACCGCTATCAAAATATAGATATTTTCTACTTTTGGGATTACGGAAGTGGATTAATCTTGTACTATCTGTACAAGATTATCTGTGGCGTAACACATTGATAAGACACCACAGAGATTGGACTCCTCACACGGCTTCAGTCGCCCTCGACGTCGTCGACGAATCAGGAGAGCACTGGCCTCGACGTCGTCACCAACAGTGCCAGCTGCTACTGTGAGTCGACTGATAGCGCCTGCTGTCTGTGTCGAATCCCACTGACGTCGACGTCGTTGGTGACTTACGCTTAGTGGAATCCGACACCGACTCTGTGGTTGTTAACCAACACGGCGCTGGTTGGGGCCGACTGTTGGTTAAGCCTCAGTAATGCTGGGGAGAAGCTGGTGCGACGTAGACCCCAACGTCGACCTCGTTGGGGGGTGACTGGTTGAGTTGGGAGTCGACGGGACAGACTCAGTCGGGACCGACGTCTGAGTCGTCAAGGGATACTGAGTCGTCATCACACTCCAAAACTATGCTGTGACAGCCTCGTCGAGTGCCGACTCATCTGGCCGATCCCCACCCAGTCTTCGTCGGCTCGCACCCAGCACCCCTCGGGGTCGAAGTTTGGGCGCTCCGGCTGGTTCTCGGAGCAGAGAGAACCCCTGAAATAGTGTGTGTAGTCTGGCGAAGGGGTTTTTCGTCACCGAGGGGGGCTATCCTTGGCTCGGACGGAGTCTGTGGTGCCCCCCCCCAACGAGCTCTGTTTGTCACCGAGCGTTACCGTTCGACTACGAACCATACTGATTGCAACGGAGGGCTTGTCTCAAACGCAAGTCCCCGCTGCCAACCGAAGTGGTACTTTCATATCCCGTGACGAGAAAGAGTTGCCCCATAATGTCGGCCGGCCCTCAGACGGAATTTGACTTCGAGGAGTTCTCCACCTCTGTGTCCCGGGAGGAAGAGGACGCCGTAATCGAAACGATTGCGGAGTCAGTTCGAAGACTGCGAGAGCAGATCGACGACAAGTACCTCGACGAAATCTTTGGACGTGGAAGGGGCGAGTACACTCTCCGAACGGACTATACCACCGACAGACTCGACCCCGAACCGACGACGCAGGACAGAGTAATCGAGCCCCTCCTCGACGTGCTCGGGTACGAGGACTACGGCTACGAAGCGGGAGACTTCTCCTCTACCCGTGGCGAACAGGCCGACTACTCGGTATCCCTGCGAGACATCCCCAACATCGACTCCACCCGGCTCCTGATCGAGGCGGAACCACTGAAGAAGCAGCTGGAAAATCGGGGGCATGGCGTCGATCAGGTAAAGTCGTGGCTTAGCCAGCGCGAGTTCCAGACCGACTACGGCTTCGCGACCGACGGGCTGCGTTGGGTGTTCGTTCGGTACGACGCCGACTCCTACACCCACAATATCATCGCGGACGTCGACATCCAGCCTGTCTTCAAACGACTCTACGAGAACGAGGTTACGGGACACAAACAGCCGACGGAGGTGCTCACCGACGAAGAGCGCGAGCTCGTGGCCGAGCTTATCCGCTCGTTTGGTTACCATAACTTCCGTTCGGTTGTCGAGGATGCCCGTGACGTTATTAAGCGCAAACAGAAGGCCGTTACCGAGGAGTTCTACGACGACTACCTCAAGTACGTCTTTGGGGTCGTCGAGGGCGAGGACGAGCGGAGGGCGCGCTCGTTGGTGGGCGACGGCGTCATCCCCCCAGACAGCGCTACCGGTGACGATACCCGTCTGTTCTCCGTCGAACTGATGAATCGGCTCATATTCATCAAGTTCCTGGAGGACAAATGCATCGTCAATCCGACGTTGCTCGAGTCGCTCGTCGAGACGTACGACCCGAGCATCCATACCCAGTCCCTGTACAAGACCTACTTCGATCCACTGTTCTACGACGTGTTTAATAAAAAGGAGGACGAGCGCACATCCAACGTCGACAGCGTCGAACTCTACGAGGATATTCCGTACCTTAACGGAGGCCTGTTCCGGCCGGAACTGAACGACGAGACGGAGGCCGACGAGCGCGAGTTCGACGTCGAAAACAGCGTCCTAGAGTCGATCGTCGAGCTCCTCGAAGAGTACCAGTTCTCCGCCGACGGTGGGCCCACCGACATCGACCCGAGCGTTCTGGGCTCCGTCTTTGAGAAGACGATCAATTACCTCACCACCGACCCTGGCGACCAGAACGCCGACTTGGGGGCCTACTACACGCCCAAGGAGATCACCAGGTTCAGCGCCGAGCAGACGGTTCGGCCCGCACTGAAGGAACGTTTCGAGCGTGTACTCGTCGAAGAGCGGGGATGGCCCGAGGCCGAGGTTGAACACTACGACACGCTCTATGAGCTCATCGACGGCCTTCCTGATTCGGGCGACCTCGTCACCCAGCTACTGGCCGACATTGACGACTTCTACGTCGTCGACCCCGGGATGGGCTCGGGGCACTTCCTCACCTCCGTAGTTGAGGAGATTACCAATATCCGTCAAGACCTGTGGGCGAAGTCCGAGGAGTACCCCGACAGACACATTGTGAAACAGACAACGGTTCAGGAGAACATCTACGGGGTGGACATCATGGAGCCGGCCGTCGAGATCGGCAAACTGCGTCTGTGGCTCTCCATCGTGTCCGAGCTCCAGAAGGAGGACATCGAGGAGCTCGACACCGAGCAGCTGGCCCTTCCGAATATCACCTTCAACGTTCGACAAGGCAACTCGCTGATCGGCTACGTTGGATTCCCCGAGGAGACAGAGGACGGACTCGCAACGTTCGAGCGGTGGACGGAGGACAGCGTCCGTTCGCGATACGACGACGTTATCGAGGAGATCGAACTCCACGAGGAGTACAAGTCCTTCCCCGAGAAGGCGGAGGAGCACCGTCAGAACGCACTCGACCTGCTGGAGGAATACCGAGAAGAATTAGATGACGAAATCTTCGACACCTTTCAGGACGTCGTCGACGACGTCACACAGGCCGACCTTGAGAACTACACCCCGTTCCACTGGGTGTTAGAGTTCGCCGAGGTGTACGCCGAGGGAGGGTTCGACGTTATCGTTGGGAATCCACCGTGGGACAGGCTCCGCCCAACTCGCGACGACTACTTCGTCCGGTACGACGAGGAATTCCCCTCACTACTCCCAGAAGGCAAAAACCGTCGCCAGGAGGAGCTGCTCGAGAATGAGGAGATCGCAGACGGGTGGGAGCAATACAAGCACGAAATTGAGGTTGTCACGAAGTACTTCCACGAATCGGGGGAGTACACCATGCAGAAGCCAACCATCGGTGGGACAACCCAGGGTACTGAGAACGACCTGTCTTCTCTATTTCTTGAACGGATCTTCCAGCTCACCAAGGAAGGTGGACGAGTATCACAGGTATTGCCTGGAATGATTTTCAGTGGTGCGGCAAACAAAGACCTCCGAACCCACCTCTTAGACAAAACGACAATTGAATCCCTTGTAACCTTTGAGAACAAGGGAATAGTCTTCCCCGAGATACACGACCAATTCAACTTTGGAGTTGTCGTTTTTAAGAACTCAGGGAGAACCGAGGAGCTCAAAGGGATGTTCAAATATGTAGGGATGGACATACTTGAGGACTTCGACCGGAAAGCACTCCGGATTTCGAGGGAAGCCCTCCGTGAATATTCTCCCGAAGCCAGAATCTTCCCGCAGCTTCAATCCCAGCAAGAGGTAGAGGTACTCGACACGATCGTCCAGTTCCCCCCAATCGGTGAGAAGCGCTCAGAGACTTGGTACGCAAAACCCTACGCTGAACTTCACCGGACAAATGATACCGACCGGTTTGTCGAAGAACCTAGGGAGGGCGACTACCCAGTATATCAGGGGAGCAACGTGTACCAATTCATCCATGATAGCTCATTCTTTGACGTCGAACCCCCTGAGTTCTCGAGTGTTGAAGAGGACAATAACCCAGAGTTAAGTGCGAAGACCCGGATTCGAGAAAAGAACTATCGTAAATTAAAACGGGGACTCTTCGATGCGTTCGATGGGACGGGCTCACAGGTTCAATTCGTTAATGAGTTACTCGACGACCACCGTGGAAGCGAGCTTTCCGAAGAGGATGTACTTCTGGACTGCACTGAATATCGTATCGTTTTCCGCGACATCACCAAGTTCAGCAATGAGCGGACAATTGTTGCGTCCGTAATCCCGCCAGGAGTCGTCTGTACGAACACGCTTCACACGGTTCGCCCTTATGAAATAGACCCAGACGAAGACGACCTTTCAGATGAACCACTGCACTCGGTTTACGAGCGAATATTTACCGATGAGTCGTTATTCGCTGCACTCGGACTGATTAACAGCGTCCCGTTCGATTACCTAATGAGGACGAAGATCAACACCCATATTCAAAAATACAAATTCGTCGAATCGCAAATGCCCCGTATCACTGAGGGTGACGACTGGTTCGAGCACATCTGGACGCGAGCTGCGAAGCTCAACTGCTACGGTGACGAGTTCGCCGAGATGCGCGAGCGGTTGGATATTGATGCAGCCACCGACGCGGAAGAGCGCGAACGGCTACAAGCGGAGATGGACGCCGGTGCGTTCCATGCCTACGGGCTCGGTCGAGAGCAGGTTGAGTTCATACTCGACGACTTCTACCAAGTACAGAATCCACGATTGATGACGGACGAATACTTCGACACGGTACTCGAGAAGTACGACGAGTTGGCTGTAGAGGGGAGCTAGCCGGGAGACACAGACTCAATCCGAATGGAAATTGTGGGAATGTTTTTTGTCTTCCAATTGATGTTCATATAATATGGCAAGCGGGATTGGACTCTCTGCGACTGAAGACACTGTCGAACAAGTTCTCACACGGAATTACCGATACACCGTTCCAGACTATCAACGTCGATATTCCTGGGGTGAAGAGCAATGGGGTGCTCTCTGGGCCGACCTGAATTCGATTCGTGATGACTCAACCCATTTTCTAGGTTCAGTCGTACTTATTGAGCGTCCAGGAGGACTCAATGAATTGAACAAATTGGAGATCGTTGACGGCCAGCAGCGAATTGCGACAATAACGGTTCTACTCTCTCTGATGCGTGAAAAGTACTACGCGCTCGGTGAGTCCGAACAAGCGAAGGATATCGAGAACCAGTACCTGAAAAAGCGCGACCTCGATAGGAACGAATATCAGAATCTCACGCTAAGCACATTCGACAATCCCGACCTCAAGCGGATGATAGATCGGGATTACGGGGCTATGGAAGATGGACAGCTCCGGGAAGCCGTACAGTTCTACCGGAATAAGCTCGAAGATCTTGACGTAGATACACTAGACGAGCTGCGGAAACATCTTCTCGCCTCAGTAACTCTTGTCTCGATTCGGTGCGAGGGCGAACAGTCTGCATTCCGACTCTTCGAGACGCTAAATGATCGTGGAATGGAGCTCTCGTCAGTGGATTTGATGAAGAACTACACGTTTAGCAAGGCTGCCAGCGCGCCGGACTCGGAGATAGATTACGTGAAAATTCAGGAAGACTGGGAACGGCTCATCAAGACACTGATGCCGAATATGAACCAGCCGAGTCGCTTCTTCCGGCATTACATCATGTCGGCATCTGTACCGAATTACGACGGCGACGTGTCAGACTATAAGCTGTATGATGAGTACCAGAAAATCATCGACACCAAACTCCCTGAAGCTGGTATCTCACTAAATGAGTACATTGAGGAGGTGGCTGACAAAGCAGAGCTCTACGCGAAAATAATCAATCATGAAATAGACATGTACGATGATGCTGGGAACAAGGCCATCAATTCCAAGCTCGCAGATCTGGAAATCATCAATTCCTTACAGGCACGGACGCTTATGCTCGGGATATTTGAGGAATACAATACAGCGAACAAGGCTATGGAAGCATTACTCCTCCTGGAAAGCTTCCTGATGCGCTGGAAGATATCGAGCTATCCCACCGGGGGTGAACTCGACCGGATCTACTCACGAATCTGTTCGGAGGCGTTCGACAAGGAGAACTCCGTCCGAGAGATCTACAAAGGGTTGTCCGACCGATGTCCTAGTGACGAGGAATTCATCGCATCGGTTGAGAACAAACGAGTTAGGCTGAATGATAGAACGAATTACATTCTCAAACGCATCGAGACGGACTACTACAGCGGTACAGAAATAGATACTGACGAATACGATAGGGAGCACATCGCGCCAAGAGCCTCGTTCACAGCAAAGAAGTACAGTGCGTGGCCATCGGCTCTTGGTACGACGGAAGCGCAGTTCGAGCAAGTGAGAGACAAAATTGGAAATCTCACTCTCCTCGAAACCGAGAAAAACATCTCCATCGGAGCCGACCCGTTCAAAAAGAAGAAGGAGGCGTATGCAACGTCGAAGCTGCGAATGAATCAGCAGCTCTGTGAGGACTACGACAAGTGGGGTACTGACGAAATAGAACAGCGAACCTCTGAGTTAGCCAACGCGATGGTGAAGATTTGGAGCCTCAGTCGATCACATCGACAGCCGCGTAACCCCGTTTGATCACGGTGAACCAAACCGAACTAGCTGTGGAGCATCTTCGAACCGCTAGTGAGCATGATTTTCGGGATGGATCGCCGCTGTCGGCGGCGGACTGCCGCCGACGCGACGGCGTCGCCACTCACGACCGCTGTCCGGACCGGTGGACAGCTACCGGAAGAACCGGTCGTCAAGTGACTGGTTCGCTGGAACAGACCTACGCACACCAAGTGCTGTCCAAGCTGCGCGAAGCGTCATTTCGCAGAACTCCGTGAACGACCACTGCAAGAGGCGGCGCCCCCCGCGGCGGGGCGCCGCCACGTACTTCCAGTGGAGATATCGCCAGCTGTTCTGAAGCAGTAGGCTCACTACAAACATCATCAGCCGGAGCCCAGCGTCCTGAGAACTGGTGAAAGCGAGGCTCTGCTTAGCTAATCGGTAGCTCGACTCGATGCCGAAGCGCTTGCTGTAGTGTTCTCGGGCATCCCGTGGTGTGTCGATGAACGGCGCGTCAGCGGCGTAGCCGTGACGCGCCACCCCGTGTTCGTCGTATCGTCCCTGCTGGTAGACGCAGTCGATGAACACGGGGAACGTCACCTCACCGGCGAGATCGTGTTCGATCTCGCGGCTCCAGCCTCTGTTGAGTTCGTCTTGAATCGTCTCGCCCCACTTGACAATCGGCATGACGTAGGCGTAGTTGTGCTTGGACAGCAGTCCGAGGCAGGTACTGTTGTAGAATCCACGATCGAGGTAGACGGCCTTGACGCCGAGGTCAAGGCCGTCGAGCAGTTCGAGGAACTCAGCGAGGACATCGCTGGTGGTATCGCCAGCGACAAGCTGGCGAACCGCCAGCGTGTATCGTTTGTTGCGGACACGTACGTAGAGCGTCGCATAGGCGTGAAACGTCGTTGTTCCACGCTTGGCCTGTGAGGAGTACAGAGCCTCGGTTTCGTCCTCATCACCGTAGTAGGGATCGAGGTGGAGGTCTGCGCAGACCTCCACCGGTCGATCTGGAAGTGTCTCAAGCGTATCTCGCTGAAGCAGCGTGTCTCCAACCGATTCAACCGAATCCAGTTCAAACTGATCGGTGAGATGTCCACGGACGGTATTAGCGTGTGGTGAGTCGTCAGTCGTTTCGCAGACGTGATTGATCGAGGTCCCGCCGGCGCTGGCGCCGGCGAGGACCTCGTACAATGTCTCCGTAGAGACCTCAACGTCTTCTCCGAGATCTACCGAAAGCTCCTCTTCAAGACTGTTGACGACAAAATTAAGCAGGTGCTCTTCCTCTATCTCGCTGTCTGCTTCGGGTTGTTGCACATCTTCCCAAAGCAGACACTTCCTCTAACCCGATGTGATCGACTGAGCCTAGAAAAGTAGAGAGCTAGTTCACGTCGCAGGCGGTTGCGCTATCCCGTCAGAGGGAACACCCTACGGCGCAGTAGCCCCTAGTGTAGAGTAGAGAGACAGTGCTCCGTCCCGACGAGATCGCCTTCCAGGTGCTAATCCTCGCTGCCGACCTCCCCTCTACCGATGCTGGCTCCGACACGGACGAGCCCACCAAAAGACTTCGAGGCCGTAACGGGCACCCTTGTAGAGACCGCATCAGTCCTCCCGAACACGTCGATGGGTATAGCCCAAGATGGCTCCCGTGCTGTCGCAATAACCTGCGGTGGCGGACGTCGCTACGACGACATCGTGGAGAAGGTACGTCGCTTGACGCACCGCTACGAGCGCCTCATCGTACGCAGAGAGCGCGCCCAGAACCAGTCTGCCGATGCCGACTTCGACGACTACCACGCTGATTCCGACTCCAATGCCTGACGATTCCCCACTCGACGACTTCGCGGTGCGCACGTACGAGGTAGCGGTTCCCGTCGACACCTCCGTGTTCGACGCGTTCCCCGAGCTCGAGTCCGCCGTCGTCTCCACCGTCGCCGGCACGCTGGTGGAGGACGTCGACCAGCTCGACTTCGAGCGCAGCGACATCGACGACTAATTTTCTTCGTTGAACTCTTCTTGGAGTTCGCTAAATTCCCGTACGTTTGCCCGGTGTTCGGCAAGGACAGAGAAAACAAAGAGCGACTGAGCAGCGCAACGGGCTTCGACGGCTAAGTCGCGAACTTCCGAGTACGAGAATACCTCTTCCTCACTGTTGACGGCTAATTCCACTGTTTCCTCGATCGGGTCGACGAAGTAATCGTCGTGGACGATTGCATTCCGACGGTGGTTGTCAAATGCCTCCGCAAAAACATCGATTTGCTCTCTGGAAGAACACATGCTGATGAGGGTATGCAGATTATCGTTTAGCCGATTATCCAGCTCTCCACTGCCCTTCTGAATCACGTTCGTGCTATAGATGGCGAACGGTGAGAGTGTCTTGAACTGCTCGCAGTAATCTCCGTACATCTCGAGGTATTCTTCCACAGTCGAACCATCTTCGACCTCTGGTTTTTCGAGGATGAATAGCAAGTCGCTGTTGTAGCGTGCAAACATTCGCTGTGTCTTCTTTTCGCCAATATCTTCCCAACCGTCACGGATCGTGTTGAGGTGCTCTTGATAGTCTTCCTGTTCTATGAGTCCATCTGCGACGCTCTCGATAGCATCGAAGTATTGAGGGTAGCCCAGAGTTTCTCCCTCATTTCGGAATTTGTCGAGTTTGGTGTCGATCTCCCCGAAGATGACTGCCAACCCGTCCAACGAATCCAGTTCTGACGCATCCAATCCCAGAATCCGAGCAGCCCCCTCATTGTACTTTTCGAGGAGAAATTGGACTGCTTCTTCCTCACCTGGGTCGGATTGCTGGAAAGATTGGACTTCGGTAAGTAGCGTACTCGCCTTCTCCTTGGCGGATTCTAAGTCAGAGTCATCGACATCCTCTGAGAAATCCTGCCCGAAAACTCGGGAGATTGTCTCGACTACTTCCTCAGTCATCTCCTCTGCGAGCTCATCGGGGTCGAATTCAGGAGAATCAGCCATGTGCGTTATCCAAACTTTCGCGCTGTAGGTACTAATTAACACCCCCGTAACAGCTGTAGAGTTACCTGCCCAATGACGCTCGCGTGGGAACGAACAGAGGGCACCCAGCAGTCTCGTTTGTCAGCAGATATATCGCAGGTGGTGTACGGGTGGGTTGGTTGTCAGTCAGCAGCCGGCAGACAGCAGACAGTCGCTACAGTTAGCACAATAACTAAATTGTTCAGACTACGGATAAAAGTCGATACACTACCGTCCCTAATCCGTGTTTAGATGGGAGACAAGATCGATTTGGGGGCAACGCAGAGAGAGCTCGATACTCGGATCGAGAAGCGTGACGGGCTTAACGAACCGCGCGATGCTATCGACGCGAGGGGTGATGCCGAAAACGAGCGCATCGAGGGGATGGAGCTGGAGTTTTTCGTGGCGTCCAAGGTGAGATCCCCGGACGAAATCTGCGATTTGGACGCAGAGACTGGAATGGGTAGTTTGAGAGAACTCGAGGAGCGCGCGGGCGAACGAGTCCCGACTCAGCTGGTACGGGCTGCTGTCAATCAAAACGAGATGGACAGTTCGGATGTCGACGAGATAGTTGAGCACTCACAAACTTACCTCTCAAGCGAGCCAGCGCGCACAGTCTCCGACGAGCCACCGGACGCAAAAGAATAGGTCGTCGCCGAACCGTCTCCCATGGTGAACCTATCCCAGTTTGTCGAGTGCATCACGACGACGCTCTGGCGGTGACTGGTCGTATCGCACCGTCGTCTCGATATTTTTGTGCCGAAGTTGCTCTTTCGCTGTACTCAAGTCCGCCTCGTCGATGAGCCCCGTTGCGAGCCCACGCCGGATTGAGTACCACGTAACTTGCCGGTTGGTGGTGTCGATGCCTGCGACGTCACAGAGCTGGTCGATAAGGTAAGACAGCGAGCGAGAGCCGTACCTGTTCGCCTTCGTCGTCAACCACAGGGCGTCCGTATCATCGTACATCGGTATCGCCTTCCGCTGCTCAAGCCAGCGCCTGAGTATCTCCACGGTACGCTCGCTGAGTACAGGCGCCCACGCGGTGTCTCCTTTCGACGCGTCCTCTGCAGAGATACGAAGCACGCCGGCGTCGAGGTCGGCCCAGTCCGCCGTTGCGCGCTGGACTTCCACCGGACGCAGTCCGGTGTCCAGGGAGACAGAGACGAGCGACGGGATCTTCCATCCGTTGGCACGTTCCCAGTGCTCCAGGCCGATGTCATCCTTGGGCACGTCGAAGCGACGCGCGAGGTGTCCCTTGTAGCGGTCGCGCTCTACCCTGGAGCAACTGTTGTAGTTCGGGATGGAGCCGTACTCGAGAGATGCCTCGCGGAGCCGTTGGCGCTCGTCTTTTGATAGGTAGTCGCGGTCGGATGCGCCACCACTATTCCCCGTGAAGTTGAGGTCGGGCTCCCACTCCTGCTCGTCGAACTTGTGCTCGCGCCACCAGTAGATCGACTTCACGGCTTTCTGGATGTGCGCCTTCGTGCTCGAAGCGTACTCGGAGAGTGCGACCTCCCGTATATACTCGTCGGCGTCCTCGTGGGTGAGGTTCGTGGTGTACCCCCGCTCGTCCCAAACCCACTCATAGAAGCTGTTAGCGCGGTAGTGGCGAACGTCCATCGTCGACTGAGAGTAGCCGGTGCCAGTCTCAGGCTCTTTGCCTTGGGTCAAACACCACGTTAGCCACTCTCGGCGATGGTGTTTGTAGTCTTCCAGCTGGCGGTTGTTGAGATGCTCCTCGGTGCCGTTGGGAATGAGAGGTATCCCCTTGATGTTGTCACTCATTTGTCTACTGGCGCGGAAAATATCCGAAATCACGGGACAGCGACGGGTTTCCCGAAACTTGGAGTTCGTAACTGATTCTGTGCGCGGTACTGTGGTCGCACCAGCAGAAGCCTCAATTCCGTCGGTATGAGGCCCTATTCGTCCCGATCTGTAGTTCCCCAGGAGCACTCCTGGCATTTGTAGCCGGTGACGAACTCGGTCACGCTCGGCATGTACCCGACCGAGATGACGTCGCCGCCGCACTCCGGGCAGTCACGGTCGGCATCCGTGATCGACTCGGCCTCCAGCACCGATTCACCTTCGACCAGCTCTGCGAGCTTCTCTGGCGTCACCATCCGCCCCTGAACGACGCGGTTCGACATACCTGTCGTTCGGGGTCGAGTACCTAAACCCCGGCGACACGCGCGGGACGCGGAGCGACGACCGACGCGCGTCGAACGCGCCGGCGCCCGCGACCGATTATCTCGGGACTACAGCCACGGCGCCCGGGAGTCGTCGTCGGTGAACGGGTCCGGGTCGTCGTCGGTCTCGCGCCCCTCGCCGCCGTTCGCGAGGACCGCGACGTCGTCGTCGACGATGGGGGAGGGCCCCTCGGGTGGCGCGTCGAGCGGGGGCTCGCTCGGCGACTCCGCGGGCTCCTCGCTGGCCTCGGTCGCGTCCTCATCTCCCTCGTCGGCACCTTCGTCCGTCGACTCGTCGTCGTCGGGCGCGTCGTCGTCGCCGGTGGGGCTCTGTACCCCACCCGAGTTCGGGTCGTACGCGAACAGGGTCGTCACGGCGAGCACCGCGAGCGCAACGGGCGCGTCCGTCTGCATGAGGTCGAACGGACCGAGCAGGATCGGCAGCGCGAGCACGCCCAGCGCGACTGCGGAGCCGAACCGGAACCGGTCGATGTCGACGCGCCCGCGGAGGTGCGGCGACAGCAGCGCGATCGACAGCGCGAACGCGACGCCCACGGCGGCGGCCGCGGTGCCGTTGACGACGTACTCGGTCGAGGTCCGCAGGACGAACCCCGACGGGTTGAAGCTCGCGACGAGCCCGAGCCCGATGATCACGCCCGGGCTCGGCAGGTACTCGCCGACCTCCGAGCTGGCGGTCTTGGCGGCGACGGTCAGGATGACGAGCCCGGCGAACCGCTCGAAGACGGGCAGATTGAGGAGCCCTTGGAGCGTCGGCGCGAGGGCGGCCTCGACGGCGGCGACCGGGATGATCACCGCGCCGATCAGGAGGATCGAGGTCGCCATCTCCCGCCGGGAGCCGTCCATCTCCGCGAGGATGACCGCGGCGGTCGCGGAGCCGCCGAAGATGAGGATGCCGGTCTCGACGACGCCGGTGGCCGAGCCGAGGACGCCGGCGACGACGAGGGCGGGGAAGATGCCGTCGACGAGCGGCAGGGCCATCACGGTCGCGAGCAGCTTCGTCGCGCTCCCGACCTGCTGTTCGAGCCGCAGGGCGACCGGGTGGCGTGACGTGCTCATTTAGGGACGATAGCCCTGACCGGCGGGGTGGCGGTGGGACGCGTGCGAATCGTAATGGTCCGGGGACCAGCACGCGGAGTCCACGCCGCGGGAGGTCCGACGAGCCCATGTAAAGGGTTTGCGCGGATTGCCGGCTGTAAAGCGGACGCCGAGGTCGGCGTTCGGCTGGCCGGCAATGCGCGCGTTCACGGGACTGTCGGAGTCCATACCCGATATACGTGTTTCGGTCGCGTTAAAGGTTGTGTGAGACGTGTCCGCACGACACGATGGATCGACGGAGAAAAATCGCCTTCGATGACGATACGTCGACACACTCGGGGGTTCTCCGATTATCTCTCGGCCTCCACCCCGAGCTATGAGCGGCGAACTCGCTCGGACGACGAGCTGCGTCCGACGGGTCCTGCGCGAGCGCGTTTCGGTCGAAAAATAGCCACAATCGTGTATACAACACAGACTCGGATGTGATCAACCACCACGTCCGTGCCGTCTCGCAACGCTTTTCATCGGCCGTTCATGACGCATTATATGGCGACAGATTCTGGCCGATTCTCGGCGAAGCTTGAGGTTCCGGAAGCGTTGACGTTCGACGACGTACTGCTCCGACCCAAGGAGAGCCGGGTCGAGCCCGACGACGCCGACCTGAGCACGCAGGTGTCGAAAAACGTCGAGCTCACCGTCCCCGTGCTGTCGGCGGCGATGGACACCGTCACCGAGAGCGACCTCGCGATCGCGATGGCCCGCGAGGGTGGCCTCGGCGTCCTCCACCGCAACATGACTGTCGAGGAGACGGCCGCCGAGGTCGAGCGCGTCAAGCGCGCCCACGAGCTCGTCATCCGCCGCGAGAACGTCGTCACCGTCTCGCCGGACGACACCGTCAGCGAGGCGGACGCCGTGATGGAGCGACAGGGCGTCTCCGGGGCCCCCGTCGTCGACGAGGACGACGCCGTCCTCGGGATCATCTCCGGCACCGACATCCGCCCGTACCTGGAGGTCGGCGAGGAAGACGCCGTCCGCGAGGCGATGACCGACGAGGTCATCACCGCGCCGGAGGACGTCGAGGCCCGCGAGGCGCTGGAGCTGATGTACGAGCACAAGATCGAGCGCGTCCCGGTCGTCGACGGCGACGACCGGCTCGTCGGCCTCGTCACGATGCAGGGCATCCTCCAGCGCCGCGAACACGAGGAGGCAGCCCGCGACGAGCGGGGCCGCTTGCTGGTCGGCGTCGCGGTCGGCCCCTTCGAGGAGGAGCGCGCCGTCGCGGCCGACGAGGCCGGCGTCGACGTCATCTTCATCGACTGCGCGCACGCGCACAACCTCAACGTCCTCGACTCCGCCGAGGCCATCAAAGGGACCGTCGACGCCGACGTCGTCGTCGGCAACGTCGGGACGCGCGAGGCCGCCGAGGCCGCGGTCGACTTCGCCGATGGGCTGAAGGTGGGCATCGGGCCGGGCTCGATCTGTACCACGCGCGTCGTCAGCGGCGCGGGGATGCCCCAGATGACCGCGGTCGCGGAGGTCGCTGACGTCGCCGCCGAACACGGCGTCCCGGTGATCGCCGACGGCGGCATCCGCTACTCCGGCGACGCGATCAAGGCGCTCGCGGCGGGCGCCGACGCGGTGATGCTCGGCTCTTACTTCGCCGGCACCGACGAGGCCCCCGGCCGCGTCATCACGATGCAGGGCAAGAAGTACAAGCAGTACCGCGGGATGGGCTCGGTCGGCGCGATGAAGTCCGGCGGCGGCGACCGCTACCTCAAGGAGGAGGACGAAGATGAGGAGTTCGTCCCTGAGGGCGTCGAGGCGGCGACTCCGTACAAGGGGAGCCTCGCCTCCGAACTCCACCAGCTCACGGGCGGGATGCGCTCCGGGATGGGGTACGTCGGCGCGGAGACCGTCCCCGACCTCCACGAGCGCGCGGAGTTCGTCCGCGTCTCCAGCGCGGGCCAGAGCGAGAGCCACCCGCACGACGTGATGATCACGGACGAGGCGCCCAACTACAGCCCGGACGAGTAATCTCGGCCAGCCGCTCCGTTCGCTGCGACCCGCGGCGAGTCCGACCGTTCGAACGGCGCGTCGAAGAGGTATTTTAATATAGCCAGCGGCGAGACGAAACGTGTGAGCGAACACCCCCTCGCTCCCGTCATTCATGAGTGAGACACCGCCGCTGGTCCTCGTGGTCGAGGACGAACCCGACTTGGCCGACCTGTACGCCGCCTGGCTCGGCGACGAGTATCGCGTCCGAACCGCGTACGGCGGCCGCGAGGCGCTCGACCAGCTCGACGAGGCCGACGACGAGGTCGACGCGATCCTGCTCGACCGCCGGATGCCCGGCCTCTCCGGCGACGAGGTCCTCACGGCCGTCCGCGACCGCGGCATCGACTGCCGGGTCGCGATGGTCACCGCCGTCGAGCCCGACTTCGACATCCTGGAGATGGGGTTCGACGACTACCTCGTCAAGCCCGTCACGAGCGAGACGCTCAAGGAGACCGTGGAGGGACTGCTGCGCCGCGGCGAGTACGACACGGAGGTCCAAGAGCTGTTCTCGCTGACCTCGAAGAAGGCGATGCTTGAGTCCGAAAAGAGCGCGAGCGACCTCGCGGACAACGAGGAGTACCAGCGGCTCACCGAGCGGATCGCCGAGCTCCGCGAGCAGGCGGACGAGTCGCGCGACGCGGTCGCGACCGACGACGAGGACTACGAGAAGCTCTTCCAGGACTTCGACACCGAGTAACCAGCACCCGCGAGGGGGTATCCCGCCAACTCTTTATCACCGGTCCCGCCGAACGAGCGGTACATGCGCGTCCGGGACCTGCCGCTGTCTCAGCCCGTTGTCGACCACTTCGCCGAGCGGGGCGTGCGCGAGCTGTACCCGCCGCAGCGCGCGGCGGTCGACGCGGGTGTCTGCGAGGGCGCCGACGTCGTCGCCGCGGTGCCGACCGCCTCGGGCAAGACGTTCGTCGCCCAGCTCGCGTTGCTGACCGCGGACGGCCCCGGGCTGTACGTCTGCCCGCTCCGCGCGCTCGCCCGTGAGAAGTACGAGACGTTCGCGGCCTTGCCCGGAATCGACGTCGGCATCTCCACCGGTGACTTCGACGCGACGGGCGAGGCGCTCGCGGGCAACGATGTCGTCGTCGCCACCAGCGAGAAGGTCGACTCGGCGATCCGCAACGGCGCCTCGTGGGTCGACGAGCTGGCCTGCGTCGTCGTCGACGAGGTCCACCTCCTCGGCGCGAAGCGGCGCGGGCCGACCCTCGAAGTGACGCTGGCGACGCTCCGTCGCCGAACCCCCGACCTCCAGACGGTGGCGCTGTCGGCGACCGTCGACAATCCCGACGCGATCGCGGACTGGCTCGACGCCGCCCTCGTCGAGTCCGACTGGCGCCCCGTCGAGCTCCGGACCGGCGTCGCCGTCGGCGGCGAGGTCGCGTTCGACGACGGGACGAGCCTGTCGGTCGACGTCGACCCCGTGACCGCCGGAGCCGACGGCGAGGCAGGCGAGGCGGGCGAGGCGGGCGAGGCAGGCGAGGCGGGCGAGGCGAACGCCGCAGACGACGCGGACGCCGCAGACGACGAGAACGACCCCACCGAGGTCACGGCCGCGCTGGTCGCCGACGCGGTCGCCGACGGCGGGCAGTGTCTCGCGTTCGTCCGGTCCCGGCGCGAGGCGGTCGACCTCGCCGAGCGGCTCGCGGAAGAGGGGCTCGCGGCCGATCTGGGGGTCGAGGAGGCGGCCGCCGCGGCGGCCGAGGAGGCCACCGACGTGGACGGCACGCTCACCGGCCGCCAGCTCGCGGACTGCCTGCGTGCGGGCGTCGCGTTCCACCATGCGGGGCTCCGGTCGGGCCACCGCGCGGTCGTCGAGTCGGCGTTCCGCGAGCGCGACGTGGCCTGTATCTGCGCCACGCCAACGCTGGCGGCCGGCGTCAACGTCCCTGCCCGGCGGGTCGTCGTCCGCGACCAGCGCCGGTACGGGGAGGGCGGCATGTCGTGGATCCCGACCCTAGAGGTCCACCAGATGTGCGGCCGCGCGGGGCGCCCGGGGCTCGACCCGCACGGCGAGGCGGTCCTCGTCGCCGACGCCGACACGCGCGACGAGGTACACGAACGGTACGTCGAGGGCGAGCCCGAGGCCGTCGAGTCGCAGCTCGCCGACCCGGCCGCGCTCCGGACGCACGTCCTCGCGGCGATAGCGACGGAGTTCGCCGCGACCGAGACGGAGATCCTCGACGTCTTCGAGGGGACGTTCTACGCGCGGGAGACCGGCGCGGGCGGCCTCGCCGACGCGGTCGCCGTCGCGGTCGACGACCTCGTCGCGGCCGGGATGGTCGCGCGGGAGACGGGCGGCGTCGAGGACTACCGGCTCGTCGCGACGGCCGTCGGCGAGACTACCTCGAAGCAGTACGTCCGCCCCGAGACGGGCGAGCGGATCGTCGCCGGACTCCGGGCAGCGGCCGACCTCGCGGACGCGACGACGCTCACCGCCTTCGAGGTGATCTGCGACACGCCGGACATGCAGGACACCTACCTTGGGAACGCCGAGCGTGCCGAAATATACCAGTTCGCCCGGACGAACGCGGCGCACCTCACCACGGACATGACCGAGCCGGACAACTTCGAGGGGTGGCTGGAGTCGGTGAAGACCGCGCGCATCTTAGACGAGTGGATCGGCGGCGCGACCGTCGAGGAGCTCGTCGAGCGCTACCGCATCGGCCCCGGCGACCTCGACTCGCGGGTCGAGCGCGCGGAGTGGCTGCTGAGCGCGGCCGAGGCGCTCGGGGAGACGATCGGCGTGCGCGTCCCGGCGGTGTCGCGAGCGCGGTCGCGGCTGTGAGAAGTGAGCGTAAAAATCGGCGGCGTCGGACCGCGGCGCTTCAGTCGGCCGAGCCGACCGCGCGGTGGAACGGGGTTCGAGAGATGGTCTGTCGCAGCTCAGCCAGCGAGTCGCGGCCCACGTCGCTCGCGGCGGACATCACCGCGAACACCTCCTGTCTGGACACCTTCACGCCGGTCTCGGTGAGCGCGTCCTCCGGGCGGCTCCCGAGCTCGCGGAGGGTGCCGACCGCAAGCAGGTACGGGACGGTCCACGCCTCCATCGTGTTGCCGTTCGAGAGCGGCATCGTCTCTAAGTACGCCTGCGCGTCGTCGAGGAACGAGCGGGCGTAGTCGGCGGTGCGGTCGACGACGCGCGCGGACGACTCGCGGTTCTCGGGGTGGACGACGCGCTCCTGGTCGACCCCCTCGGCCTCCAGCCACTCGGCGGGGAGGTAGACGTTGTTCTCCTCGGTGTAGTCGTCGTAGACGTCCTTCGAGACGTTCACGAGCTGGAGGAGGAGGCCGAACTCCTCCGCGGTCTCGCGCAGGCGCTGCGCGCGTTCCTCGCCGACGTCGCCGCGGGTGAGGAGGTTTGTGATGAGGTTGCCGACGGTGCCGGCCGCGTAGTAGCAGTACTGCTCTAGCTCGTCGCGGTCGTCGATGCGGAGCCCGCCCTCCGTGGCGTGGCGGTCGACGAACATCGCCATCCCGTCGACCATCTCCAACACGGGCGGGACGATGGCCTCCTGGGCCTCCGGATCGAGCTCTGCGAACGTCGCGGCGATGGTGGGCGCCTCGGCGACGACGGTCCAGTCGTCGTCGCGCTCGGCGGGCAGCCACTCGTCGACCGCCTTGCGGAACTCACTGATCTCGGTCTCGTCTTCTGGGTCGATCGCCCGCTTGTAGGTCCGCAACACGTCGCTCTGGGCGTCCGGCGGGATGTGACCGGCGTCCTCGACCGTGTCGGCGACGCGACAGAGGAGGTAGCCGACGCAGATCTGCGAGGCCATCGGTTCCTCTAACACGTCGACTGTCAGCGCGAAGGTCCGCGAGACCCCCTGGACCGCCTCGTGACACCACGCGAGGTCGGCCTCGCCGGGGGCGTGTTCTCGTCCGCTCATTCAGTTGGCAGTGTTTACGGCACAACGCATAAAAAGCCTCGTGGAACGGCGGCCGACCGGCGTTCGCCATCCGAGCCGCCGAAACCGCACGACTCCGTCCCCGTCTGCTCCGACGAACCGCTGGCCCGTGTACAACCGTGTGGAAACGGCTAAGTCCGCCCGGCCGAACGCTCCGGCATGGAGTTCACGCTCACCGAAGAGCAGCGTCAGATCCGCGACACCGTCGCGGAGTTCGTCGACGAAGAGGTCGTCCCGCGCGCGGCCGAGATCGACGAGACCGACGAGTTCCCCGCCGATCTGGTCGAAGAGATGGCCGACCTCGGCCTCATGGGCATGCCGTTCCCGGTCGAGTACGAGGGCGCCGGCCTCGACTACCACAGCTACGCGATCGGGCTCGAAGAGATCTCCCGCGGCTCGGGCGGGCTCGGGACCGTCGTCGCGGCCCACACGTCGCTGGCCGGCAACATGCTCTACGAGTTCGGCGACGAGGCACAGAAGGAGGAGTACCTCACCGCCCTGAACACCGCCGAGGACATCGGCGCGTTCGCGCTGTCGGAGGCCGAGGCCGGCTCCGACGTGCCGGCGATGTCGACCACGGCCGAGCGCGACGGCGACGGCTACGTCGTCAACGGCGGGAAGCTCTGGATCTCGAACGGCTCCGTCGCGGACACGGTCACGCTGTTCGCCAAGACCGACCCCGACGCCGGCCGCAAGGGTATCTCGTCGTTCGTCGTGCGCCCCGAGGAGGACGACGGGTTCATCGTCGAGGGCACGGAGGACAAGCTCGGCGACAAGGGGTGTCCGACCGCGGAACTCCGGTTCGACGACATGTGGATCCCCGAGGACCGACTGCTCGGCGAGGAGGGAGAGGGGTTCGTCCACGCCCTGAAGACGCTCAACGGCGGCCGGATCACCATCGCGGCCCGGTCGGTCGGCATCGCGCGTGCCGCGCTCGACGAGGCGGCCGAGTACGCGCAGGAGCGCGAGCAGTTCGACCGACCCATCTCCGACTTCCAGGCCATCCAGCACAAGCTCGCGGACATGGACACGAAGGCGCGCGCCGCGGAGCTGCTGATGCACGAGGCGGCCGACCTGAAGATGCGCGACGAGGACTACATCAAGGAGGCCGCGCAGGCGAAGCTGTACGCCTCCGAGATATCCCGCGAGGTCGCCAACGAGGGGATCCAGATCCACGGCGGCTACGGCTACACGAAGGACTTCCCCGCAGAGCGCTTCTACCGCGACGCGAAGCTCTCGGAGATTTACGAGGGGACGAGCGAAGTGTTGCGTAACACGATCGCCCAGCAGCTGCTCGACGAGTAGCGCCGCACGCAGCGCCGCTCAGGGCCGCGGATCGGTGTCGTCGCCGTTCGCGGGGTCGTCGTCAGCGTCGTCGGCGTCCGCCCGTTCGTCCTCGTTGCGGTCGCCGTTCGTCCCATCACCGTCCCGATCATTTTTTGGCTCGTCTGCGTCGCCCGCTTCGTCGGCCCGAGGTCCGTGCGCCACGTCGGCATCCGACGGGTTCTGGTCGACCGCGTACCCGCCAGTGTCGATTCGCTCCGCGGGCTCTGAGTAGTCGCGGTCGCTCGGCGAGAAGTCCGGGCGGACGACGCCGTCGTCGGGTATCTCGGGCTCGTCGTCGGGGGACTCCTCCGTCGTCGCGTCGTCCGCTTCCGCGTCGGCGACCACGCCCTCGACGGGACCGTCGCTGCCGGTCTGGTCGGCACCGGCCGCCTCGTCTCGCTCGCTCGTCTCGTCGGTTTCGACTCTCTCGTCCGCTCCGGTCTCCTCGTCGACTTCGACTCCCTCGTCGACTTCGACTCCCTCGTCGACTCCGACGCCCTCGTCCGTCTTGGCCCCCTTGCCGACTCCGACGCCCTCGTCCGTCTTGGCCCCCTTGCCGACTCCGACTCCCACGTCTCCCTCGGCGTTGTCGTCGATCCACTCGAATGAGTCGGTCCCCCCGCTCCGCCGCTCCGCGACGGCGGTCGCGAGGCGCTCGGTGAGCGTCTCCTTCAAGGCCTCGGCCTCGTCGATCTCGAAGTCGACGGCCGCGGCGTCGCTGCCGGTCAGGGAACTGGTCCCCGCCGTGTCGGCGACGATCGTCGCGACGCCCCACCGGCGCTGGAACACGGTGCGGCTGTCGATCACGTTCTGGATCCGGTAGTACGGGACGACGGCGACGGACCGGCTCCAGAACCCGTTCCGCGTGAGCAGGTGGTCCTCGCCGACCCAGTAGCCGCGGTGCTTCCACTTCAGGTGCGCCGCGGGCGGGACGACGACGAGGAGCGCGGCGACGCCGTACCACGGGAGCGACGCCGAGACGTACCAGTTCACGCCGTACGCGACGGCCGTGAGGACGCCGACGATCATCGCGTACCGGATGACGTACCGCCACCGGATCCGCTTGGGCGGCCGGTTGAAATCCGGGGTTCCGAACGACTCGATCTCGTGTGCGAGCCGATAGACGCGCTCGGTCGCGGCGATCGGCACGGCGGACTGGTTGCCGGACTCCGAGCCTTGGCCGGGAGCGTATCCCGCGGTCTCGATCGAGAGGCTCGCGTAGCCGAGCGCGCGCTTGGCGGGGTTGTCGGTGATCCTCAGCGCCTGGACCTTTTCCGTCGGGATCGACCCGCTGTACCGGCGGAACAGCCCGCGCTCGTAGCGGAGTTCGTCGCCGGCCCGCGAGAGCCGGAACCCGTAGTAGTTCGAGAAGGCGACGCCCGCGCCGATGAGCCACGACGCGATGAAAAGCGCCGCGACGCCGACGAACGCCGTCGCGGTGAGCGCGACGGCCGATGTCTCCGGCAGGAAGCTCGACAGCACCGGGAACGACCCGGAGCTGAGGAAGGCGAGGAGGCCAATCAGGCGCCCGTCGAACGACAGCGCCCCGACCAGCGCCAGCTCGCTCGGCGAGATGGCGAACAGCTCCTCCTCGTCGGGCGCGAACGCGTCGTCGCGGCCGCCCTCGACCGCGTCGGCCCCGGTCGTCGTCCCCTCGCCGGCGTCGTCCGACCGGGAGGCCGCCGACTTCCGGCGCTGGACCTCGCGCTGGAGCCGCGTCGCCTCCGCGGGCGTGACGAACCGGATCGACCCCTCCGTGCTGGAGCCGCCGGCGGTCTCCAGATCGACCGCGGCGACGCCGATCGCGCGCTGGAGCACGCCGCGGCTCACGTCGACGTTCTGGATCCGCCGGTACGGGATCTCCCGCTCGCGCCGAGAGATGACGCCCGAGGAGATGTCGAGCGTGTCCTCCGTGAGGACGTACTCGAACCGGCGGTAGTACGCGACCTCGTAGGCGAGCATCACGAGGAGGATGGCCGCCCCGCCGCCGACCGCGAGCGGGAGTCCGAACCCGCCGCTGTTCACGATCACGAACAGCGCGACGGCGGTCCCGGCCGCCTTCTGGAGCGCGCGGTACGGGACCGACTGCGGCGCTAACTTCACACCGCGTCCTCCCCGTCGGCGCGGATCGCCAGCCGCTTCAGCTCCTCGCGGAGGTCGCTCGCGCCGTCCGGCGTCAGCCCCGGGATCCGCACGTCCGCGCCGCGCGACCCGGCGGTGTACACCACGCAGGAGGCGAGCCCGACGGTCCGCTCGATCGGGCCGCGGCGGGAGTCGACGTGCTGGATCCGCACCAGCGGCACCGTCGTCCGCACCTGCGTGATCACGCCGCGGTCGAGGTAGATCGCGTCCTCGCGGATCTCGTAGCTCCAGCGGCGGTAGCGGAGCAGCGCGTGCGCGACGGTGAGCGTCAGGATGACGGCCCCGACGGCAACCGGCGCCCACTGCGGGAGGTACTCGAGGTACGCGCCGGCGACGAACGGGGCGGTGACGAGCGCCGAGAGCAGCACCGCGCGGAGGACCCACACGACTTGGACTCGGGGGTGAAGCGTCTGTGTCGTCATCGACGGTCCCCCGTCGCGTGTCCGTGTGTCATGGCCGGCGATTGACGGCCCCGACGTATAAGTCCGGCCGGAAACGGTCGGGAAAAACGGGCGAAAGATCGTGTGAGATATTCTCTTTCGAAGGCGATTCTTGCCGAAACCGATATGCCGGGCGACGGAGTCGTCTCGGCCATGGCCGACGACCCGTTCGAGAACATGCTCGCCCAGATGGATCGCGCCGAGGAGTACGCAGACGTGGACCACGGGGTGTTCGAGCGGCTCAAACACCCGGAGCGCACGCTGAAGGTGACGCTCCCGGTCAGGCTGGAGTCCGGCGAGGTCGAGGTGTTCGAGGGGTACCGCTGTCAGTTCGACAGCGCCCGCGGCCCGTTCAAGGGCGGCGTCCGGTTCCACCCCTCGGTCACCCAGCGCGAGGTCGAGGCGCTCGCCGGGTGGATGACCTGGAAGACGGCGCTGGTCGACCTCCCGTACGGCGGCGCGAAGGGCGGCGTGATCTGCGAGCCGAAGGAGCTCACCGACCAGGACCTCGAACGGCTCACGCGGCGGTACACCGAGGGGATCCGCCGGATGATCGGCCCCGAGACCGACGTGCCGGCCCCGGACATGAACACGAACCCGCAGACGATGGCGTGGATGATGGACACCTACTCGATGTACGAGGGCCACTCCATCCCGCAGGTCGTCACGGGGAAGCCGCTGGAGATCGGCGGGACACCCGGGCGCGTGGAGGCGACGGGGCGCGGCGTCTCGCTCGTCACCGAGCGGCTCTTCGAGTACCTCGACCGCGACCTCTCTGACGCCTCCGTCGCTATCCAGGGGTTCGGCAACGTCGGGTCGAACGCGGCCCGGCTCCTCGACGAGTCCGGCGCCAACGTGGTCGCCACCTCCGACGTGTCGGGCGCGGCGTACGACCCGAACGGCCTCGACGTAGCGGCGCTCGGCGCGCACGTCGACGCCGGCGGGCTGATCGAAGAGTACGTCGCGGGCGAGTACCGGGGGAACGCGGACGGCTCCAGCTGGGACGACCCGGACGCGATCACCAACGCGGAGCTGCTGACGCTCGACGTCGACGTGCTCATCCCGGCCGCCGTCGAGGGCGTGATCACCGCCGACAACGTCGACGACCTCCGGGCGTCTGCGATCGTTGAGGCCGCGAACGGCCCGACGACGGTCGCCGCCGACAAGGCGCTCACCGAGCGCGACATCCAGGTCGTTCCCGACATCCTCGCGAACGCGGGCGGCGTCATCGTCTCGTACCTGGAGTGGGTCCAGAACGCCCAGGAGTTCTCCTGGCCGCTGGAGACGGTCAACGCCGAGCTCGAGCGCCGCATCGGCACCGCGTTCGACGAGACCATCGAGCAGTACGACACGAAGAACCTTCCCGACCTGCGGACCGCCGCGTACACGCTCGCCTTAGAGCGCACGGCGACGGCCCACGAGTACCGCGGGCTCTTCCCGTAGCGAGCCAGTCGCGGGCTGTCTCTTCGCAGCCCCTCACCGCCGCTCGGTAAACCGGCGAGACTCAGACCCGCCTGATCCGGTCCGCGGTGACCGAGAGGGGCTCGGCGTAGTGGAGAATCGGTTCGCCGTCGGGGGCCTCGAAGCCGTTGGCCGCGAACAGCGTGTTCGCCCGGATCTCCGCCTCGGCCGGGCGCAGCGTCCAGGGCTCGTGGTCGATCTCGCCGACGTACAGCCGCCCGCCCGAGCCGGCGGTGTAAAAGCGGTAGTTCTCCAGTAAGAAAGCCGGCAGCGACCCCGAATCGGGGGTGAACGCCTCGCCGACTGGCGCGTAGGTCGCGTCGAACCGCGCGTGCGGGGCGCCCTCGTGGACGCGGCGGCTCGCAAAGCGGACGGTATCGAACTCGCCGTCTGTGGCGGTGCGCCGGACGTCGGTCTCGGCGCGGTAGTAGGGGAGCCGGAACAGCCCGCGAGCGACCGCGACGCCAATCCGGTCGTCGGCGTCGAGGCTGTGGAAGTAGACGCCGGGGCCGTTCGGTCCCTCGACGTAGGTCCGGAGGTTGAGTTCGGGGAACGACAGGCCCGTCGGCATCCCCCGAGGCCGGATGTCGTCCATCACGAACGGGACGACGCCGAGGTAGGCGTCGCCGTCGTGAGTCGCGACCGAGAGCCCGTCGGGTAGCGCCGCGGCGACGGTCGAAGGGTCGACGGGCCAGTGGGCGAACAGTCCGTCCCGCCACGTCATCTCCAGCCAGCGTCGACCGAGCATATCGATCGGTAGGTCCCGAAGGGACAAAACCCGCACGCCGCCGGCGGTTTCAGGGCAGTTCGTCCGGTCTCACTCCCGCGGGTCCGCGCCGCCGCGAGCCCCTGGCGCGTCCGGGCCCTCCGACCCTTCCGGCGCGTCCGGGCCCCCCGATATCTCCGGCGCGTCCTTCCACTCGCCGAGTCCGGACGGGTCGAGGTGGACGTGGACGTCGCCGACGTCCTCCATCGCGCGGAGGGTCGTGACGAGCTCCGTCTCCACGTCGTGGGCCTCGCGGAGCGTCATCTCCCCGTCGACCTCGACGTGGACCTCGACCTCCAGGTCGGTTCCGTCGTAGAAGACGGTGAGGTCGTGGACCCCCTCGACCGCGGGGTGATCGCGCAGCGCGGCGACGACGCGCTCGCGGTCGCCCGCCGGCGGCGCGGCCCCCACGAGGTAGGTGACGTTCTCGCGGCCGATCTCGATCCCCTGATAGACGACGAGGACGCTGACGAGCGCGCCGGCGACCGGGTCGAGGATCGGGACGTCGAGGAACACGCCGAACACGCCGACGAGCGCCGCGATCGTGGTGTAGATGTCGTTGAGGCAGTCCACCGCGAGCGCGGCGAGCGCCGTCGAGCCGAGGTCGGCGTTCACCAGCTCCGTGTACCAGTACAGCAGGTACATGTCCGCCATCGCGAACAGCAGCGCGGCGACGAGGAGGAGGCTCTTCCGGGGCGGAGTGTGCGTCCCGAGCAGCCCGAGGACTGACTCGCGTAACAGCAGCAGCCCGAGAATGACGATGGTCGCGCCGACGAGCAGCGCGGTCAGCGGCTCGATCCGCTGGTGGCCGTGCGGATGCGTCTCGTCGGCGCTCTCGTACCGCGAGCCCCCCCAGACGAACACGACCGCGCTCGCGACGAGATCGGCGACGGAGTGGGCGGCGTCCGCCACCAGCGCGACGCTGCCGAACGTGAGCCCCACCGCCCCCTCGACGGCGATCTTCACCGCGTTGCCGGCGACGTTCACCGCCGCCGCCCGCTGGAACCGAGCGCGGTCGCCGCTTCCGAAGGGGCTCGACATAGACGCCATTGCGCTCGCGACCCTGTTAAGCGTCCCGCGTCGCGGCCGCCGTCGGGGCGTCCGCTCGTCGGCGGTCCCGGTCGCCGTCCTGCGTAGTCGTCGGACCGCCCGTCGCCGAGCGCGTCGGGGCTCGAAGACTCCGTCGTAACGCCTAAGACCGAAACGCTCCTCGGTGACGGTAATGAATCACGATCTTTTCGCCCGAGGTGGTCCCGGTGGGCGTCGAAATTAAGGAAACGGTGGTGAGCGACGAGGATTTCGAGGAGATGAAGGGGTTCGTCCGCGACTACCTCGCGGCCAGCGTCGAGGGCGAGGACGACGGCGGACGGATGCGCTGGTACCCGTGGCACTCGGCGTCGTATCGGTTCAATCACATCCTCAACGTCGTCGACCTCGCGACCGAGATCGCCGAGGCCGAGGGCGCCGACGTGGACGTCGTGCGGGTCGCGGCCGTCTTCCACGACGTCGCCAAGCTGGAGGCCGAACAGGACGTCCACGCGGAGGCCGGCGCGCGCGTCACCCGCGAGTACCTCCAGAGCCGCGGCAACTACCCCGAGTCGTTCATCGAGGAGGTGTGCGGGGCGGTCGTCGACCACTCGTACACGGGTGACCTCGACGACGTGCCCTTAGAGAGCCGGTGTCTGATCGAGGCCGACGTGCTCGACAAGGTCGGCGCCAACGGCGCCGTCCTCATGTTGTTGCGGATGGGGTACGAGTCGCGCACGCACATGGACTCGGCGAAGATGGTCGACCGCGTGCTCCAGCGCGCCCAAGACCACACCGAGCGCGTCGTCTCGGACACCGCCGAGAGCATCGCGCACCAGCGCATCAAGCGCGTGAAGTGGATCCGCGAGTGGCTCGAAGAGGAGGTCTCCCGGATGGACGCCGAGGGCGTCACCGACCGCTGAGGGGGCTCCCCGACCGCTATTTCTCCGAACCGTTGGTCTCGACGAGCGGCAGCGTCGCCTCCAGATAGCGGTCGATTCCGGCCCGAGCGTCCCCGACCCACGCCCCGTCGTTCGTCGTCGCCCAGCGGAACATCCCGCCGGTCGCGAACGTCTGGAGCGTCGCGGCCACCTCCGACGCGGTGACGGCGTCGGAGGAGCCGTCGGACGCGCCGTTGCCCGCCACTTCGGCGCCGTCGCGGGCGATGTCGGCCGCCGCCTCGCGCACGAGCCGTTCGAGGTACTTGCCGAAGACGCGGTCGCTGCGGTCGAAGTGGTCGCGGTACGCCTCGTCGCTCGCGGCCTGCGAGCGGAGTTCGGTCATCACGGTGACGAACCGCTCGTCGGGCGCGTACGCGTCCTCGAGCGACGCCGGATCGACCGCGGCCGTGAGGTAGCCGTCGAGCTGCTCCCGCGCCGAGCGGTCGAAGGCCTCCTCGGGGGCCATCTCCGGTACGTCTCCCTCTCCCGCTGCGCCGTCGGCCGACGGCCCCGTGACGGAACCGTCGGCGATGGACGCCTCGAACTCGTCGAGCAGGAAGCTGAGGAGGTCGATCAGCAGGTCGTCTTTCCCGTCGTAGTGGTGGTACACCAGCGACGGGCTCTTGTCGAACTCGTCGCCGATCCGCTGGATCGTGACGTTCGCGTAGCCGTGTTCACAGAGCGCGCGGAACGCCGCGCCGAGGATCGCCTGTCGCGTGTCCGACGGCTCCGCGAACGGGTCGTTCATACGCCGCGTAGACGGGTCCGGTATATATCGCTCCTGATTGAACGTTCATTCAACACGCTTATGCCGCGGGCCCCTGACGGGAACGTATGACTCGACCCGACGCGTCACGGTACGACCGGTCGCTCCGCGCGACCAGACCCTCCCACCGGTCCGGCGGAGGGGATCGATGAGTCGGTCGGCGCGGCTCGCGACCGCCGCGCTCGCCGTCGTTGCGGTGAGCGCGCTACTCGTCGGCCTCTCGCTCGCGGGCGCCGCGGCCACGAGCGCGGGGACGGCTGACGGCGGCGACGCCGCGGCGCTCTCCGGCGTCGACGGCCCGCTTGCCGACGGCGCAGTCGCGCAGGCAGGTACCGAATCGGACCCGACTGACAGACAGGTCCGCGGGTCGCCGGTCTTGGAACTCTTCGCCACCCAGCGGACGGTGCCGAGCGGCGCCGAGTCGACCCTCACGGTCGATATCGTCAACACCGGCGAGATGGAGATCGGCAACCAGCTGGACTCCAGGGTCACGACCGCGCGCGGCCTCACCCTCGAGATCGACGACAGCGACGTGCCGATCGACGTCGAGGACGGCGAGATCCCGGTCGGCGACGTCTCGACCGCCGCGAGCCCCGTCTCCGTCCCGCTGGACGTGACCGTGCCCGACGACGTGCCCGACGGCAGGTACGAGGTTGAGGCGACCGCCCGCTACCGGTACACCTTCGAGATCATCCCCGAGTTCAACGACCACAAGGATCGGCGCGGCATCGACGACTTCGACCTCACCATCGTCGTCGACGACGGCGCGCGGTTCGCGGTGCTGGAGACCGACACCGACGCGCAGGTCGGCGGCGGCGGCGACGTGACCGTCACGATGGCGAACGTCGGCGAAGAGACCGCGCGCGACGCGGTCGTCTCCGGAACGACGACCAGCCCGGGGGTCCGGCTCGGGTCCGGCGAAGCCGGCGGCCAGTCGTTCGTCGGCGACTGGGCGCCCGGCGAGAACCGGACGGTGACGTTCGACTCGTCGGTCGGCGAGGCGTTCGGCGGCGGCGCGTACGCGCTCTCCTCGACCGTCGACTACCGGGACCCGAACGGGATCGACGAGACCGCGGCGCCCGCGCGCGCCGGCGTCGTCCCGATACGTGAGCAGTCGTTCTCGCTCGGCGACGTCTCCGGCACGCTGGAGGTCGGCTACTCCGGGACGGTCTCCGGCACCCTCACGAACGAGGGACCGCGCGACGTCGAGGACGCCGTCCTCGTCGCCGACTCCGGGAGCAACCGCGTGAGCCTCGGCGAGAGCCGGTACGCGCTCCCGACGATCCCGGCCGGCGAGTCGGCGAACTTCACCTTCGACGCCGACGTGAGCGGGAGCGCCGACCCCGGCCCGCGGCAGTTCCGGTTCACGACCGAGTACGAGAGCGGCGACGCGACGCTCGCGGCCGAGGAGACCCGCCGCGTCGAGGTGGCGCCCCGACAGCCCGAGTTCGAGCTCTCCGTCGAGAACGCCACGGTCCCCGCCGGCGAGACCCGACGGATCAACGCCACGATCACGAACCGGCGCCCCGAGACCCTCTCGTCGATCAACGCCGGGCTCTACGCCGACAGCCCGCTGACGGCGGTCAACGACGAGGCGTTCGTCGACGAGCTCGAGCCGGGCGAGTCCGCGAGGATCTGGTTCGAGGTGTCGGCCGCGGGGAGCGCGAGCGTGGAGGAGCACCCGATCGAGCTCGACTTCCGGTACGACGACGAGCGGGGCAACGACCGCATCTCGGACGTCACGCAGGTCCCGGTCACCGTGACCGCCGCCGTCGACGACGGCGGGACGCCCGTGGGCCTGATCGCCGTCGGCGCCCTCCTCGTCGTCGCCGCGGTCGGCGGCGCAGTCTGGTACCGACGGCGGTGATCGAATGAGGGGACACGCCACTGAACGCCGAGCGAGGACGCGCCGGCCAGCGGGGCATCGGTGACCGCGGCAGACCGGCTGATCGAGGAGATCGACCGCGTCGTCACGGAGCGGCCGCTGGCGGTGCTGGCGGTCTTCCTCCTCGTCACCGTCGTGTTCGCGGGCGGGCTGACCGGCATCGAGACGAGCGCGGGCGCGGACCAGTTCACGCAGGACATCCCCGCGCAGCAGGCGCTCGACGAGATCGACGAGGAGTTCGAGACGTCGATCGGCGGCTCCGCGACCTCGGCGCAGGTGATCGTCTCCGACGACAACGTCCTCTCCCGCGACGCCTTGGTCCGGACCCTGGAGACCCAACACCGGTTGCAGTCGCGCTCCACCCTTCGGGTCGCGTCGACGTCGAGCCACGCGGACGCGATCGCGCGGCAGCTGGACCCGGACGCGGCGAACGCGGCCGAGCGGCGCGACGCCGTGGCCGAGGCGACGCCCGCGGAACTGCGGACGGCCATCGCCGACGCCGACGCGACGGGGGCGATCGCGTCGCAGGTGTCCGTCGACTACAACCCCACCGCACAGGCGGCCGACACCGCGATCGTGGGGATCACCTACGACCTGCCGGACGCGGCGACCACGGCTCGGGTGACGGAGCTGCAGACCCGCAGCGTCGACGTCGTCGACTCCGTCCCGGGCAACGAGGCCGGCGAGAACGCGATCCTCTTCGGCGACGGGATCCTCCAGTCGGAGATCACCGCGCTGTTGACCGACACCGCGATCATCGTCTTCCCGGCGGCGCTCATCCTGATCGTCGGGTTCCTGATCTTCGCGTACCGCGACCCGATCGACATGGCGATCGGGATCTCCGCGCTGCTGATCTCTTTGCTCTGGACCTTCGGGTTCATGGGGTACGCCGGGATCCCCTTCTCCGACTCGCTGGTGACGGTCTTCCCGCTGCTGCTCGCGGTCGGGATCGACTTCGGGATCCACATCGTCAACCGCTACCGCGAAGAGCGGGCGACCGGAACCGGGATCGGGGCGTCGATGCGGACCACGACCGACCAGCTGCTCATCGCCTTCCTGCTCGTGACGATCACCACGGTGTTCGGGCTCGTCTCAAACGTGGTGAGCCCGTTCGACCCGAACCGCGACTTCGGGATCGTCGCGGCCGCCGGGATCACGTTCACGCTCGTGATCTTCGGCGTCTTCCTCCCGGCCGCGAAGGTGCTCGCCGACCGCTGGCGAGAGCGCCTCCCGATCCCGGAGTTCGGCACGAGCGCGCTCGGCTCCGGCGGGTCGCGGCTCGCCCGCGTCCTCCACGTCGGCGTCGACCTCTCGCGGATCGCCCCCGTCGCCGTCGTCGCCCTCCTCCTCGTCGGCGGCGCGGTCGGCGGCGCCTACGGCACCGGCGTGAACACGGAGTTCTCCGAGGAGGCGTTCTTCCCCGACCAAGATCGACTGGAGACGTACGCCGACCTCCCGGAGCCGTTCGCGCCGACGGAGTACACGTTCCTCGACGTGTTGACCCTCTTCGAGGAGGAGTTCGAACAGGACTTCGTGGGGTCGGTGACGCTGTACGTCGACCAGTCGGTCAGAGACGACGACGCCTTAGAGCTGATCGATCGGACGACGCGGAACCCGCCGGACACCTTCGCGACGACCGACGAGCGCCGCGCGCAGTCGACGAGCATCGTCACCGTGATCGAGGACCGGGCGGAGCGGGACCCCGAGTTCGCGGCGCTGGTCGAACGCAACGACCGCCTCGGCAACGGCGTGCCCGACCGGAACGTCGACGAGGTGTACGACGCGCTCCTCGACTCCTCCGCGGAGGGCCAGGCGCGCGGCTACGTGGCCGCCGACCGCGGCAGCGCGCGGATCGATTACACGATCCGACCGGGCGTCGACAACTCCGAGGCGGTCGCGGACGTGCGCGACCTCGCCGAGCGGACCCCGCTCGAAGCCGTGCCGACCGGCTCCCTCGTCGTCAACGAGGCCGTGATCGACCTCTTGACGGAGTCGGCGATCCGCAGCCTGTTCGCCGCCTTCGGGCTCACGGCGCTGTTCTTAGCGCTGTCGTACGCGTACCTCGAAGGGAAGGCCGTCTACGGCCTCCTCAATCTCGTTCCCGTCCTCGTCACGGTCGGGCTGCTCGTCGGGTCGATGCGGCTGTTCGAAATTCCGTTGACGCCGATCAACGCGCCGATCCTCTCCGTCTCCATCGGGCTCGGCGTTGACTACACCGTCCACTTCGTCCACCGGTTCGTCGACGAGTACCAGGCGGGGCTCCCGATCGACGAGGCGCTCGACGTCACTATCGCCGGAACGGGCGGCGCGCTCACCGGCAGCATGCTCACCACGGTCTCCGGGCTCGGCGTCCTGTGGCTCGCGGTGATCCCGCTGCTGCGCGACTTCGGCGTCCTGCTCGCGCTGGGCGTGTTCTATGCGTACCTCTGTTCGATCCTGCTCGTGCCGTCGCTCGTCGTGGTGTGGGACCGGTACGGCGGGCTGGTCGGTCTTGGTCTCGACGACGGGCTCCGCAGGTCCGGCGCCGAGAGCGAGCGCTGAGCGGCGAACGACCGTCGACCGGCTAACAGAACCAGTGCGGGACCGGGTCAGCCGACCACGCCGAAGATCAGCTGGACGGTGACGAGGACGAGGCCCGCGGCGCCGGTCGCGAGGGATCCGGCGGCGACGCCGTGCGCGTTTCCGAGTCCGCGGCTCCGCGTCGCGAAGTAGGCGCCGAGGAAGACGAAGCCGACGAGGAGGAGCCCGACGGCCAGGTACGCGACGCTCACCAGCGTCCCGGCGAGCCCCTCGGGGATCCCGAAGCTCCCGACGCCGAGGAGGATGCTCCCACCGACGAGGACGGTGATGCCGACGAACGAGACCGCCCACACAACCGGCGTCCGGGCGACGTCGCCGAGCGTCCCGACGATCGCTTCGTAGCGCCCGCCCGCCTCGTCGCGGCCGGGAGCGACTCGCTTCGCTCCGATTTCGGCGACCGCGACGAACGTGGCGACGACGAGGAGGCCCATCAGCCCCGTACTCAAGAGGGTGAGTGATGTCATGGATGTCTGTTGTTAGGGGCTCCGTTCGCGCGTACAAATACCCTTCGACGCGCGGGCTCTGTCCGGCTCGACGGTTCTGCGCTCGACGCGTCGACGGACCGGTCGGCGGGGTCGCGTCCGTGGCGGGAGACCCGCGTTTCGGCCCGCCGATTGCCCGCCCCGCTACACAAGAGATAAGTGTGCCATCGCTAAGGGTGGTACAAGAGCAGACAGACGAACATGATAGATCCAGTTATCCTACAACAGGGGGGCGACTGGCGCGCACAGGCGGAGGTCTTCGACGAGATCTTCTTCGTCTTCCTCGCGCTTGGCACCCTCGTCGGCACCATCGTCGTGGCGTACACGCTGTGGAACGTGTACAAGTACCGCGACGACGGGAACCGGTCGGACGAGGAGTTCGACGCACCGGTCGTCGGCGAGCTCCCGACGGGACAGGGCGGTCCGAAAGCGAAGAAGCTCTTCCTCTCGTTCGGGTTGAGCGCGATCGTCGTCATCAGCCTCGTCGTGTACGCGTACGGGCTCCTCCTCTACGTCGAGCAGGGACCGGACACCGGCGACGAGGGAGACATCGAGATCATGGTCGAGGGATACCAGTACGGCTGGGCCTACGAGTACCCCAACGGCCACACTGAACGGGGTGAACTGATCGTGCCGGCCGACCAGCGGATCGACCTCAACATCACGTCGAGAGACGTCTGGCACAACTTCGGCTCATCGGACTTACGGATAAAGTCCGACGCCATCCCCGGCGACTACAGCGAGACGTGGTTCCTCGTGAGCTCCGAGGACGTCGAGGCGCAAGGCGGAGAGGCGACCTACCGCGTCCAGTGCTTCGAGCTGTGCGGTGCGGGTCACTCCGCGATGAAGGGACAGATCACGGTCCTTCCGGAAGACGAGTGGGAGGAGTGGTACGCGGGCACCGGTAACAGCTCCGCGAGCAACGGCACCGACAGCGCCAGCATCGAGGCGCCCGGAGCCGGGTTCGCCGCGCCCAGCGGGGTGAGCGCATGAGCGAGCTTCCGCCGACGACCTCGGTCAAGCGCTGGTTCGTGACGACCAACCACAAGGACATCGGAATCTTATACACGATCACCGCGCTGTTCTTCCTGCTGTTCGGCGGCGTGATGGCGCTGCTCATCCGCCTCCAGCTGTGGGACCCGACGAGCCAGATCCTCTCCGGGCTGGCGTACAACGAGGCCGTCACCGCCCACGGGCTCATCATGGTGTTCTGGTTCCTCTCGCCGTTCGCGTTCGGGTTCGCGAACTACTTCGTCCCGCTTCAGATCGGCGCGGACGACCTCGCGTTCCCGCGCCTTAACGCCTTATCGTACTGGCTGTACCTGGGCTCGGGGCTCCTGCTCGCGGTGAGCTTCTTCCAGGGCGGCACGCTGTCGGCTGGGTGGACGATATACGCCCCGCTCAACGTGCCGATGTACACGCCGAGCATCGGCTCGACCGGTGCGGTGCTCGCGCTCGCGATGTTCGTCACCGGGACCACGGCGTCGACGGTGAACTTCCTCACGTCCATCCACCACTCCCGCGCGGAGGGGATGGGGATCATGGACATGCCGATGTTCACCTGGTCGATGCTCGCGACCGTGTGGATGATGCTGTTCGCGTTCGCCGCGCTGCTCGCGGTCGGACTCATCCTCGCCGCCGACCGCGTCCTCGGCAGCGTCTACTTCTCGGCGACCGAAGGCGGATCCCTCCTGTGGGGACACCTGTTCTGGTTCTTCGGTCACCCCGAGGTGTACATCGTCTTCTTCCCGGCGCTCGGCGTCATGCTGGAGCTGTTCCAGACGTTCTCCGGCCGTCGCCTCGTCGGGCGGAAGTGGGTGATCATCTCCATCTGTCTGATCTCCGTCCAGTCGTTCCTCGTGTGGATGCACCACATGTTCCTGACGACGATCAACCTGGAGATCAAGACGCTGATGATGGCGACGACCATCGGTATCTCGCTCCCATTCGACCTGGTCGTCTTCGCGCTGATCTACACGCTGATCAAGGGACGGATCCAGTTCACGACGCCGTTCCTGTTCGCGTTCGGCGCGCTTCTGCTGTTCATCCTCGGCGGGATCACGGGCGTCTTCCTCGGCGCCATCGTGCTCGACTACGAGTTCCGCGGCACCTACTGGGTGGTCGCACACTTCCACTACGTGATGTTCGGCGGCGCGACAGCGCTGTTCGGCGGGGCCTACTACTGGTTCCCGAAGATAACGGGGAAGATGTACGACGAGTTCCTCGGGAAGCTCCACTTCGTGATCTTCTTCATCGGCTTCAACGCCGTCTACTTCTCGATGTTCCTCGGCTGGGAGACTCCCCGCCGGGTGTTCGAGTACAACCCCGAGTTCCAGATCTACCACCAGTTCGGGACGATCGGCGCCTTCGTGCTCGGCTTCTCGTTCTTCATCATGTTCTACAACTTCGCGAAGTCCTACGTCTCCGGCGAGCCAGCTGGCGACAACCCGTGGGACTACTCGCGGACCGCGGAGTGGGCGGTCTCCTCGCCCCCGCCGCTTGAGAACTGGCCCAACCGGCCCTCGTACGCCTCCGGCAAGCTGGAGTTCGTGAAAGACTACGTGCCGGACGGCGGCCCCGCGATGAAGACCGACGACAACGGCGACGTCGCCACCGACGGCGGCGACAGCCACTCGGCGCACATCTCCGAGTACCCGTACTGGGACAAACACCCGAGCCACGCAAGCATCTGGCCGTTCGCGCTCTCCGTGGCGCTCGGCGTCACGCTGTTCGGCTTCTCCGGCTTCGCGGACGCGGTCACCGTCGAGCTGGGCGCGACGGCCATGCAGAGTAGCGTCAACATCTCCAACGCGTTGTACCCGACCGCGATCGTGGCCGGTATGGTCGGGCTCCTCTACACCGGCGTGAAGTGGGGGCTCGAGGACTTCTACGCGCCTCCCTCGGAGTTCGCCGAGCGCTGGCCGTTCAACGGCGTCGAGAAGGTGAAGCTGGGGATGTGGTTCTTCCTGGCCTCCGACGTGATCGTCTTCGGCGCGTTCCTCTCGGCGGCCATCTTCGTCCGCTACAACGCGGGCTGGATGACCTGGTCGCCGCTGACGGAGTCGCTGCCGGGGCTCATCAACACCTTCGTGCTGATCACGTCCTCGTTCACCGTGATCCTCGCGCTGGTCGCGGCTCGCCGGAAGAGCCGGCAGGGCCTCCTGGCGACGCTCGGCGCGACCATCCTGCTCGGGTTCACGTTCATGGCGATCAAGCTGTGGGAGTGGAACCACGAAATCTTCGACCGCGGCGTCACCATCTCCGCGAACGCCCACGGCGACCCGATTCAGGCGTCGATCTACTACGTCACGACCGGGCTCCACGGGATCCACGTGCTGCTCGGCTTAGTGATCGCCATCTTCCTGTTCGTCAGGGCGTACCAGGGTCACTACCTCGACGACGAACGGCCGATCGAGTACTTCGGCCTCTACTGGCACTTCGTGGACATCGTCTGGGTGTTCATCTTCCCGCTGTTCTACCTCTTCTGAGGCGGTTCGCGGTTCGGTTTTCTTTTCCTCTCACGCGTCGGCCTCGCCGACCGGCTCCGCACACCACTGACAGAAGTCGAACGCCGGATCGGTCTCCTTCCCGCACTCCGGACAGCGCACGGTCCCGTCGTCGTCCGCCGTCCCCGTGGACGGCGCCTGCGGCTCTTCAGCCGTCCCCGCAGACGACGCGTTCGGTTCATCTGCCGTCCCGTGGCCGATCGACTCCGTGCGACTGGTCGCGCGGGCCGTCTCGCGCTCCTGCTCGTACGCCCGGTTGTTCCGGAGCGCCACGACGTAGGCGTCGATCACGCTGGCGCCGACGACCGCGGCGGCGGGCGCGACCTCTCGGACCGCCGGCGGGTCGCCGGCGAACGCGCCGGTGATCGCCGACTCGGGGACGAACACGAACACCGCCGCGGCGACCGCCACGTACCAGCCGAGCGCCCGGGCCCATCGGCGGAGGTACGCGTGACCGAGTCCGGAGACGACGAGCGCGAGCAGGGCGGCGAGCCAGGGCCGCCGGCGAGTGCGTTCTGTCATGAGCGGTCGTACGAGTTCCCGCCCCGAGAAGCTACCCCTCTCTCGGAGCGTTTATGTGCCGGACGCGCCGAACTCGGGTATGTTCGGCGTTCCGCTCGGCGAGTTCCTCTCCGGGGTCGCGGTCGCGGTGTTCGGCGTCGGCACCTGGGGTATCGGTCTCGGCGTCGCGTACCTCCTGTACCGCCGGTGGCGCGGCGACGGCCCCCGCGACAACGACGACGACTGAGTCGACTGAGTCGGCCCGCCGCGTTCCGGTTCGGCCACGCTTTTCACCTCGCTCGTCCGATCCCGGGTATGACAGACACGGCGCTCGTCGTGGGCGGCACGCGATTCATCGGCCGACACACCGTCGAGGAACTGCTGGCACACGACTACGAGGTCGCGATATTCAACCGGGGGAACCACGAGAACCCCTTCGCGGACGACGGGCGGGTGACTCACGTCGAGGGCGATCGGAAAGACGAGTCCGCGTTACGCGCCGCGAAGCTGTCGGTCGAGCCCGACATCGTGATCGACTGCGTCGCCTACCAGCCGGCCGACGTGGAGACCGCGACGGAGATCTTCGCCGACGTCGACGGCTACGTGTACATCTCGTCGGGCTCCAGCTACGCTGCCGAGGAGATCCCCAAGCGGGAGGGGGAGACGCCGCTGGAATCGTGTACCGACGCGCAGGCGACCGACGACTCGCACGAGACGTACGGCAACCGGAAGGCGGAGGGCGACCGCGCGGTGTTCGCGGCCGCCGAGGAGGGCGTCGCCGCGATGGCCGTCCGCCCGTGTATCGTCTACGGGCCGCACGACTACACGGAGCGGCTCGATTACTGGATCGACCGCGTGCTCACGCACGACCGCGTGGTCGTCCCGGGCGACGGGCAGAACCTCTGGCACCGGGCGTACGTCGAGGACGTCGCGAGCGCGCTGCGGGTCGTCGCCGAGCGCGGCGAGCCGGGCGCGGCGTACAACGTCGGCGACCGACGCGCGCTCACGCTGCGGGAGACGCTGGAGACGATCGCCGACGTCGCGGGCGTCGACTGCGAGCTCGTCACGGCGAGCGACGACGCGCTCGCGGCCGGCGGGCTCGAACCCGACGACTTCACCCTCTACCGCGAGTACCCGCACCTGCTCGACACCTGCGCGCTCGCCGACCTCGGCTGGGAGTCGACGCCGGTCGACGAGGCGATGGCGCGGACCGTCGAGGAACACCGCGAGTCGGACCGCGACGGGAGCGAGTGGGATCCCGGTCGCGAGGCCGAGGAGCGCGTCATCGGCGTGAAGGAGACGCTCTGAAAAAGGGAGTTACGCCGGTGCTCTGGCTGATCCCCGTCAGTAGGCCGCGTCCCACCGCGTCGGCTTCCGGCGGTTCCCGCAGTCGCGACACTCCATCCGGTCCATCGTGTCGATCGCGATGTCCGTCCCCTCGCAGTTGCCACAGAGGTATCCGTACCGCCGCTCGTGGTCCGGGTCGACGTACGCGACGTAGAACGGGGCCTGCGAGCCGCGGTCGCTCTCGTCGAACGCGACGTAGACCGTCTCGCCGCCCTCGGTCTGGTAGGTCGCCTCGGAGATGCCCCTGAGCCGGCCGACCTGCTTCCGGAACTCCCGTTCCGTGAACGTCTGGCCGCCGATGTCGACGTCGCGCTCGCCCGCGAGCTCGTACCCCTCGCGCTCGTAGAACTCCGTGCCCGCCTCGTTGTCGGCGAGCACGCGCGCCTCGATGCGGTCGACGTCGGCCGACCGCAGCGCGGACTCGACCCGTTCGAGGAGCGCGGAGCCGATCCCCGACCCCCTGTGGTCGGGATGGACGTGGAGCCAGTCGATCTCGCCCACGCGCTCGCGGCGCCCGACGACGTAGCTCTCCGCGAACCCGACGACGACGCCGTCCACGACGGCGACGGGGAACACCGCGTCGTCGTCCTCGACGTCGTCGCCGAGGTCGCCGGCGTCGTACCACTCCTCGACGGCCTCGTCCAACAGCTCCTCGTCGACCGCGTGTCCGTACGATGCCACGAGCGATTCGCGGGCGACCGACCGGACCGCGTCGACGTCTTCGGCGGTTGCGGCGCGTAGGTCCATGCGGGTAGATACCACTCCGAATACAAAAAACTCGGTCGGGATTTTCGTCGCGCGCGGTTAGTGTCGTCCCCCGCGGCGGACCGGCGGCTCTCAGAGGACGAACGGGCCCTGCTGGCGGATCGGTTCCCCGTGCGGGCGCCCCGAGACCGCCACCGCGCGAAGTGACCCTTCGGCAGCGACGTCGACCGATTCGGCGTCCGTCACCGGGAGGACCTCGCCCTCGGCGATGGCGTCCGCGGAGCCGGTCGCGGTTCCTCCCACGTCCACCGTCCCCGCGCCGTCGACGACGTAGAGGAAGCCCGTCCACTCGTCCGGGAGCTCCCACCGCCAGGAGTCGGTGACCTCGGCGTCGAGGTACTCCAGCGGCGTGTGCGTCGACAGCGGTGAGCCGTCGCCGACGACCGTGGTGACCGTCGCGCCGTCGAGATCTTGGGTCGGGAGTTCGTCGGGCCCGGCGTCCGAGTAGTCCGGGTCCATCTCCTTCTCCTCGCGCGGCAGGTTCACCCAGAGCTGGAGCCCGTTGCAGCCGGCGCCGTCAGCCGGGAACTCGGAGTGTCGGATCCCGCCGCCGGTCGTGATGTGCATCGCCTCGTTCTCGCGGGCGGTGTTCGTCACCCCGAGACTGTCCTCGTGGTCCATGCCGCCCTCGATCATGTAGGAGACGATCTCGAACCCGCGGTGCGGGTGCATCGGGAACCCCTGGTCCGGCTCGATGTAGAACCGCTCGAAGAGGACGAACGGATCGAGATGCTGCGGATGCGCCTCGGTCGGGAAGGCCCGGTTCGAGTTCACCCCGGTGCCGTGGCGGACGGTCTGGCCCGCAAGGGGCGCCGTCCGGGTCGCGCTCGACTCGTGTTCAGTCACGTTCGAAGGGTGCCGATCACGGCCGATAAGCATCACGATTACGGAACCAAGAAATAGACAGTTTTAGTATCTAATTTATTTATTTTCTGTTTTAAGTGGCTAAAGGGCCATATGTGGTGGTGTGTGGAAACAACAGATATTTTACTGGAATCCGCTACAGAGAATCTTCTTACCGCTGCCGCGAGTACACTGGGACGCAACAATGAGCTACGAACTCGATCCGCTGCCGTACGACTACGACGCACTTGAGCCGCACATCTCCGAGCAGGTGCTCGAATGGCACCACGACACCCACCATCAGGGGTACGTCAACGGCTGGAACTCGGCCGAGGAAACCCTCGAAGAGAACCGCGAGGCGGGCGACTTCTCCTCGTCGGGTGGGGCCATCCGCAACGTGACCCACAACTCCTCGGGTCATATCCTCCACGACCTGTTCTGGCAGAACATGTCGCCGGCGGGCGGCGACGAGCCGACCGGCGCCCTCGCGGACCGCATCGAGGAGGACTTCGGCTCGTACGAGGCCTGGAAGGGCGAGTTCGAGGCGGCGGCCTCCGCGGCGAGCGGGTGGGCGCTTCTGGTGTACGACTCGTTCTCGAACCAACTCCGCAACGTCGTGGTCGACAAGCACGACCAGGGTGCGATCTGGGGCGGTCACCCGATCCTCGCGCTGGACGTTTGGGAGCACTCCTACTACCACGACTACGGTCCGGCTCGCGGCGAGTTCGTCGACAACTTCTTCGAGGTCGTCGACTGGGAGGAGCCGTCGGATCGCTACGAGCAGGCCGTCGAACTGTTCGAGTAATCGAAGCGTAGTCGACCGCGCGACCCGGTCAGAGACGACGTTTCCCCGCTCCGCGCGCCCGCCGCCGGCGACGGAGCGATGCTGTGGGCAGTCTCGGCGGCCCTTTTTCTCTTCGGCCCTGAAACGCAGTTACTTTGGGAACTCACCGCTCGAAACGGCTGTTCGCTTATAAATAGATGATCACGGATCGGTGGCCAACGGCTCCAAAGCCCCAGCCGCCCACTTATAAATGGTAGACTGAATATCAGCGGCGAACACCTCCAAAGCCCCAGCCGCTCGCTTATAAATGAGTACTGGCGGATCGGCGGTGAACACTTCCAAAGCCCCAGCCGCTCGCTTATAAATGAGTACTGGCGGATCGGCGGTGAACACTTCCAAAGCCCCAGCCGCTCGCTTATAAATGAGTACTGGCGGATCGGCGGTGAACACTTCCAAAGCCCCAGCCGGGAGGGCGCCGTACGCTCGCTGCGGTCCTCGGTCGCTCGCTCCGCGCTCGCTCCCTGCGGTCCTTGCGTCGCCTACGGCGCCCTCCCGGCTGCCCCTTTGAGTCCCCCCCGCACCGCTCCGCACAGCACCTCACGCCTCCCCAGCCTCGCCGTTCGCTCCGGGCTCCCTTCGGTCGCCCGTCGCTCACGGCGTCCCTCGCGCGTGCTGACTCGCGGCCGCCGAGGGCGGCCGCTCGCAGGCACGCGCCACCGCAGTTCTTTATAAATGAAGCTCGCTGTCCGCAGTCGTCGAGCGGTGATCGTCCGGATTCGGGTGGTTACCGCGTGTCGAGTTCGGGTGCGTCGGTCTCGACGACCGTTCCGGTCTCGTCGACGCCCACACGCATCTCGTCGCCCGCACAGGAGATCGTCAGGCGGACGCGGAGCGGCTCCTCGGAGACGACCGTTGTCGCGGCGTCGCTCACGCACCAGTCGAACGTCCAGAACGGGACCGAGCTCAGGTCGACGCCGCGGTCCGCGTGAAACCGGAGGACGTCGGCGTCGTCGAGCAGGAGAAGGCCGACAGTGGATCGGAGGTCGTAGCTACAGCGCCGGCAGGCGTGTTCGACCGCGACCTCCTGATCCTCCTCGTCAGGGGTGCGCACGAGGTCGGTCTCGACGGTCCCGGTGCACTCGGGGCAGACGCCGTCCGCGGCCAGACAGTAGTGGTGGCGGACGTAGTGGCCGAACGCGTCCAGCAGGTCGTCCGTCGAGCGGCCGTCGAGCGCGCCCGCCGGGAACGGGTAGCTCACTTGGATCGCGCCGCAGTCGGCGCAGCCGACCGAGAGCGTGTCGTCGACGTACCACGCGTGGAGGTCGCCGCCGCAGGCGTGACACGACCCCTCCGCGGGGAAGAAGCCCAGCTGTGCCCGCTCCGTCAGCGTGCCGGTGAAGATGGCGCTCACCACCTTCCGGCCGGGCGCGCGGAACTCGTAGCCGTCGTCGCGCCGCCGGACGAAGTGCCCGGTGAGCTGGTCGAGGTGATAGCTGAAGTTCGCGCTGTCCGTGGCGTCGACCCGCTCGAACAGGTCGGTGAAGCTCACGGGCGACTCGTCGCCGCCGAGGTCGAGCAGCGCGTGGAGGACTTCGACGCGCGTCTCGTTGCCGAGGACCGAGAACACCTCGGCGGGCGGGATCCGGGACTCGGTCCGCGGGGTCGCTGCCGACGCCTCGGCGCCGTCGATGCGGTCCGTCCGCTCTCCGTCGGCTGCGACGCCGGCGGACCGGTCGAACTGACTCATACGTTCCCCGTCGTTTACCAAGCGGTAAAGTCTGTTGGAGCGGGCGTCGCGCCGGCGCGTTCCTCGGTCGCTCGTCGCTTCCGATCCGGTGGGCATCTCCGCTATCTAACCCCTTTTACCTGTTTCTACCGTTTGGTAAAACGCAATGAGTGACCTATCGATCGACGCGGCGTGGGACGAGCTCTACGTCGACGGCGAGTGGCGCGCGAGCGAGAGCGGCGAGACCATCGCCGTTGAGGACCCCTCGACCCGTGAGACGGTGACCGAGGTAGCCGCCGCGACGGAGGCCGACGTGGACGCGGCCTACGAGGCCGCCGCAGAGGCGCAGGCGGCGTGGGGCGAGCAGCCGCCCGCGCACCGGCAGGAGGTCGTCCAGCAGTTCCTCGGGGCCCTCGACGCCCACAGCGAGGAGATAATCGAGCTGCTGGAGTACGAGGTCGGCGGCTCGGCCATCATGGGCGAGACGTCGATCCAGATCGCGAGCGACCACGCGAGCGAGGCCGCGACGCTCCCGCGCCGGATGAAGGGCGAACACGCCGCCTCCAACATCCCCGGCAAGGAGAACCAGCTACAGGTCGGCCCGAAGGGCGTCGTCACGGTGATCTCGCCGTGGAACTTCCCGCTGAACCTCTCGATGCGGGCGGTCGCGCCCGCGATCGCGGCCGGGAACGCGGTGGTGCTCAAACCCTCGACGAACTCCCCGATCACCGGCGGGCTGCTGTTCGCGAAGCTGCTCGAGGAGACCGACCTCCCCGCGGGCGTGGTGAACGTCGTCACTGGCCGCGGCTCCGAGATCGGCGACCGCGTCGCGAGCCACCCCGAGAGCGACGTCGTCGCCTTCACGGGCTCGACGGAAGTGGGCAAGCGCGTCGCGGGCCTCGCCGGCGAGAACCTCGCCGTCCCGGCGATGGAGCTGGGCGGCAACAACGCGCACGTCGTCACCGCGGACGCCGACCTCGACCGCGCGCTCGACGCCGCCGCCTTCGGCTCCTTCGTCCATCAGGGACAGGTGTGTATCTCGATCAACCGCCACGTCGTCCACGAGGACGTGTACGACGAGTACGTCGCCGGCCTCGTCGAGCGCGCCGAGTCGCTGCCGGCCGGCAGCGTCCACGACTCTGAGACGATCGTCGGCCCGATTATCGACGAGTCGCAGCGCGACGAGATGCTCGGCTACGTTGAGGAGACCGTCGACGCGGGCGCGACGCTGGAGACCGGCGGCGACACGGTTGCCGTCGACGGCGTCGACGACTCCCTCGTCGTCGCGCCGACCGTCCTTTCGGGCGTGACCAACGACATGCCCGTCGCGGCGAACGAGCACTTCGGGCCGATCGCGCCGGTGATCCCGTTCTCCGACGTCGACGAGGCGGTCGCGATCGCCAACGACACCGAGTACGGTCTCTCGGGCGCGGTCCACTCCGGTGACCTCGGCACGGCGAAGGCGATCGCCGACCGCATGGAGACCGGCAACGTCCACATCAACGACCAGCCGATCAACGACGAGGCGCACGTCCCGTTCAGCGGGATCGGCGCCTCGGGCGTCGGCCACTACAACAGCGACGCGTTCCTCGACGAGATCACCGAGACGAAGTGGATCTCGATCCAGCACGAGCCGCGCGAGTACCCGTTCTAAGCGAGCCTCTCCAGCTGCGCGGCCGCTGACCGAGACGACTCGGTCGGCGCGTCGCCTCAGACGCGCCACTCCTCCTCGGTGTAACACATCTCCCAGAACGCGTGTTCGAGGCGGGCGCTCCGGAGGAACGCCGCCCGCATCGCGTCGCGCTCGCCCGGGTACGCCTCGCCGTAGCGGTCGACGAGCTCGCGCATCCACCCGACCGTCTCGCGGAACGCATCGCTCGTGTACTTCTCGATGAACGGGGTGTACCGGTGCTTCTCGCCCGCGAGCGACGCCATGTGGTCGGCGACGTCGAGGTACCCCTGTCCGCACGGGTAGACCGCGGCCGCGACCTCCGCGATCGACCCCTCGTGGGCCGTCCGGACGAGGAAGTCGGTGTAGGCGGCGCAGGTCGGGGCCTTCTCGACGGCCTCCAGGTCCGCGGGCGAGAGCCCGTAGTCGGCGGCGAACGAGCGGTGGAGCTCCATTTCGTCCGCGAGCGTGGCGTGGGCGGTTCCGGTGAGCCGCCGCGTCGTCTCCTCGTCGTCGGCCTTCGTCCCCGCGAGCGCGAAGACGCGCGCATAGTCGAGCAGGTACCGGTAGTCCTGTTTCACCCAGTGGCGGAACGCCGCCTCGTCGAGGGTGCCCTCGGCGAGTTCGACGACGAACGGGTGCTCCTTCTGCGCGTCCCATATCTCCGATCCGGCTTCGAGGAGTCGCTCGCTGAAACTCATCTCGTCGGCCTGTCGTTTCACGCGCAGATATAACTAACTAATATTACTTGGTTGTTATAGTGATAGGCTCCGGTCGAAGACTCGGTTCCCGAACGAGACGATACTACTGCGGACAGGGCGGAAGAGTGCGCTTCGAGGCGGGTCGGGCAGAAAACAGACGGCGGAGTCGGCTTACGAGATGGAGTACGTCGCGGCCGCCATCAGCAGCATGGTGAGCGCGAGCGCGAGCCCCATCAAGTAGGTGAGCGAGCGGTTCTCCCACCGGAGGTGCTGGAAGTACGCGACGATGAGCAGCGTCTTGACCGACGCGATCACCAGCGTCCCGACGATCGCCTGTGTGTACGTGAACTCGATGAACGACGTCTCGAAGAGCGCGAAGTTCAACGTCGCCGCGACGAGGAGGGCGACGTAGATCGCCGAATACAGTTTCACAGAGTCGTGCGCCATCTTACCTCCCACTTCGTCCCAGCGCTTAAAGAATTAACCATCGGGGGATCGCGCGCGCCGGCGCCGGGTAGGGCCGTGCCGACGCTGGGCGGGCCGCGCGCCGGCGCTGGGCGGGCCGCGTGCCGACGCCGGACGGGGCCGCGCCGGCGTTTTGGATCCCGAAACGCCTATCCGCGCGACGGCCGCAGGTTTCGCTAGTCGCAGCACGCGACCGGCACCTTCCGTGACTCCGCTCGAACCGACGGACGACCTGCTCGAATCGCTGTACGTCGTCAACAAGGTCGCAAAGCAGTTCGCCGACGAGGCCACCGCGGCCTACGAGCGCGGCGACGTCACCGAGAGCAACGTGCGCTCGGCACGGAAGGACGCCCTCTACCGGCTCAAGACCGCGGTCCTCTCGCGGATGGTCGCGTACGACGCCGACCGGGTCACCGGCGAGTACCACGCGATCAACGGCGACGTGTGGCTGTTCCTCACCGTCGGCGACTGGCACTTCCACCAGCCGCCGCACGCGATCGGCGGTGACCTCACCGACGCGATCGCGATCGCGAACTCGCGGGCGAACCCGATCGACGCCCCCTACGAACGCGATTCCGCCGTGGAACGCTCCGACCGGACGCTCGAAACGGCGCTCTCGCACCTCGCTGACGTCGGCGCCAACGCCAACGACCACCTCGCGCGGCCGACGGTCACCAGCGAGCACGACCGGATCGTCGACGTCCGCTGGTCGTTCCTCTCGTGAGTCCCGTCTCGTCGCCAAAAAATCGCGTTCGCGTCCGAACGACCCGCCGCGAACTCCTTACGCTTCGACGACTTCGATCGCGCCGAGCATCCCGTTCGCCTGGTGGGGCGTACACTGGTACAGCTGGATGCCCGTGTTGTCGAACGACTGCTCGAAGGTCGTCCCCTCCTCGGAGACGGCGTCGCCGCTGTTGAAGTCGGACTCGGAGTCCTCGACGGAGGCCACGTTGTGCGCGCCGCCGGTCCCAGTCCACTCCCAGACGACGGTCGTGCTGGAGTCGATGCGGATCGCCGCCGGCGAGAAGGCGAACCCGGTGTCGCCCGCGCCGACCTGAACGGTCACCTCGTCCTGCCCGGTGAGGTCGGTGATGGTGCCCTCGTACATGCGGGCGTCCGAGAGGTACTCGTCGATCTCGCTGGGGACGTCCTCGACGGCGTTCCCGCCGTCGCCGCCGTCAGATCCGTCGGACCCGTCGCCGCCGTCACCGCCGCCGGAACAGCCGGCGAGCGTTCCGATGGTCAACGCGGCGCCGGTTCCGGCGAGATACCGCCGTCTGGACAGTTTATCAGACATCATCTGTAGTAGGGTCTGGAGCCTTACAAACCCCCGGATGGCTCCCGTTTTCCGGGAACGTTTCGCCCCCCGATCGACCCGTCCGGTGGTCGGCATCCCGCCGCGCGAGGGGCGGGTTTATCGCGCTCCGGACCGTCCCGGCGACAAATGCGCGAAGACGCGCTGGCGACCCGGCTCGTCGAGCACTACGAGGCGACGGTCGACGACCCGGCGATCCGGCTCGAAGAGCCGTACAACGCCGACGGACGGGAGGGGGTCGTCGACATGTTCGTCCGGACGCGGACGCCCGAGCCGGTCGACCGCGTGATCGAGCTCAAGGCGGACGCCGCGGTCCGGCGGGCCACCGGCGCGAACGAGGTCCTCCGGCAGTACCGCCGGATGGAGCGGTACTTCCACGCCGACGAGCGCCACGCGCTCCGCCCCAAGCTCGGCCGCACCGAGCCGGGCGCCCGCTACCTGCTGTGTTTCGCGCCGACGCCGACCTGCGTCCACCACGTCGCGACGAACCGCACGCTGTACGGCTCCGTCGACCCGGAGGCGCGGGCGGGGGACGTGCCCGCGGTCCGCACCGTCGCGTTCCTGACCGGTCTCGACGGCGACCCCGCCGACCTCGGACTCGTCTCCGTCAACGGCGAGGTGACCTTCGGATCGGCGCCGTTCCGGCAGGCGGTCCCCGAGGACTCGCGGCTCGCCGAGAGCTTACGCGGCGTCGACGACGATTTGATCGAGTTTCCCTGACCCGTCCTCAACCGGTTTCGGACCCGACTACAGCCCCAGTTCGCGCCCGATGACGACGTGTTGGATCTCGCTCGTCCCCTCGCCGATCTCCATCAGCTTCGCGTCGCGGTAGAAGCGCTGCGGCGCGAAGTCGGTGGTGTAGCCGTAGCCGCCGAGCGTCTGGACCGCCTCCTCGGCCACCTCGCGGGCCGCCTCGCTGGCGTCGAGCTTCGCGAGCGCCGACTCCCGGGTGACCGACTCGCCGGCGTCGTATCTCGACGCAGCCCGGTGCGTGAGGAGCCGGGCGCGCTCGATCTGGCGGTGCATGTGGACAACCTTGTCGCGGACCGCGTCGAACTTCGCGATCGGCTTGCCGAACTGCTCGCGCTCGCCAGCGTACTCCTTCGCCGCCTCGTAGGCGCCCTGCGCGAGCCCCACGGAGAGCGCGGCGATGGAGATCCGCCCGCCGTCGAGCGTCTTCATCGTCTGTTTCCACCCCTCGCCCTCCTCGCCGAGCAGCCGGTCCTCCGGGATCCGGACGTCGTCGAAGGTTATCTCGCAGGTCGGCGAGGAGTTGAGTCCCATCTTCTCCCAGACGGTCGTCACCTCGAACCCGTCGTCGTTCGCCGGGTCGACGATGAACGTTGAGATGCCGTCGTAGCCGGCCTCCGGGTCGGTGACGGCCTTCACGAGGATCGAGTTGGCGACGTTCGCGTTCGTGATGAACTGCTTCGTGCCGTTCAGGACGTACTCGCCCGCGTCGGCGTCGTACTTGGCGGTCGTGTCCATGTCGGAGGCGTCCGAGCCGCTGCCCGGCTCCGTGAGCGCCCACGCGCCGAGCCCCTCGCCCTCCGCGAGCGGGCGGAGCCACCGCTCCTTCTGCTCGTCGGTGCCGAACAGGTCGATCGGTTTCGCGCCCAGCGAGGTGTGTGCGGCGTACGAGAGCCCGATCCCGCCGGAGACGCGTCCGAGCTCCTCCGTGACCAGGGCGTACATCAGCTGGTCGCCGCCGAGGCCGCCGTACTCCTCGGTGACCGGGATCCCCATCATGTCGAGCTCCGCGAGGGAGTCGAACACCTCCTCGGGGAAGCGGTGCTCGTCCTCGATCTCCTGGGCGATGGGTGCGATCTCCTCCTCGCAGAACTCCCGGACGGTGTCGCGTATCATCCGGTGTTCCGCGGGTACCTCGAAGTCCATGGGCAAGAATTGCGACGAGCGGGCATAAACGATGCGAACGACCGTGAAGAACCGCGTCCTTTTCCCGAACCGAACCCCACGCGACGCGTATGGCCTCTCGCCCTCCACGAGTCCTTCTCGCGGTCGCCGTCGTCGCGGCCGCCGCGCTCGGCGCGGTCGCGATCGCCGACGCGGCCGACACCGACGGAATCGCCGGTATCGGCGCCGAACCGGAGCCGCCGCGGCTGTCGGTGGAGTCCGTCGAGCGGCTCGACGTCGGCTGCGCCGACGACGTGGCAACGTACGCGTCGAGCCGGACCGGTGGCGGCTCCTTCGACCGGGTCGCGTTCGTCGAGACCGGTGACCCGGCGGCGAACCTCTCGGTAGCCACCGAGCGGACGTCGCCGCGCGGCGCCCGTCTGAGCGCGTTCCGCGTGTACGTCGACTCGGTCGCCCCCGACGAACGCGTCGACTCGGTCTCGACGGCGAACGGGAGCGACGGCTGTCGCGTCGGGATCCAGTATCGGGTGCGCCTCTCGTACGAGCCGCGCTCGTCGGGACCGCTCTCGTTCGGCGACGAGGGGACGCGCGTCCTCTGGCTGGAGAACGGCGAGTACGCTGGCTGTTCCGGGGTCACAGAGGGGTCGCTCGACACCGAGTGCGCCCGCTTCCTCGACGGCGGCGGCCCGGAGCGCACGTGGGCGAACGCGACCGCGTGATCGGCCGCCTCGGGGGTACAGGACCCGCCCCCTTCGGGGGCACGGAGCCCGGCCCCGTGGGCGACCGAGCGTCCGTCCGCGAGCCGACGACTTATGGGGCGTCGCCGCGTTCCGCCGGTATGGAGTTCCGGCAGCTCGTCCGCGGTCGCGTCGACTGGCCCGACATCGAGCGGGTCGCGCGCGAGCTGGCGGACCGGTACGACCGCGACGAGATGCGCGTGCGCTTCCTCGACGCGGACAACTGGCTGTCGACCCCGATGGTCGTCGACGACGACCTCTTCGTGAAGGTGATCACGCGACAGAACACGCTCGTCCATGCGCTGTTCACCACCGGACGGAACCTCGGCGCGTTCTCGGCTGGCACCGAGGGGTTCTTCGAGCGACACGAGACCCCCTACGAGATGGCGCGCCACGAGCTGGAGGCGACCCGGCGGGTCCGCGAGCTCGGAGTCAACGCGCCGGACCCGATCGAGGCGTTCGAGGTCGACGGCCTCGGCGTGCTCGTGTTGGAGTACCTCCCCGAGTTCCGCACCCTCGGCGAGCTCGACGCGGAGACCGTCGCCGGGCTGGCGCCCGACCTCTTTGCGACGCTGCGGACGGTCCACGACGCGGGGCTCGCCCACGGCGACCTCCGGGCCGAGAACGTCCTCGTCGCGGACGGCGAGCTCTACGTCATCGACGCGACCCGCGTGAGCGACGACGGGCGCGAGGCGGCCCGGGCCTACGACCTCGCGAGCGCGCTCGCGGCGCTGGAGCCGCTGATCGGCGCCGCCGAAACGACCGAGGCCGCGCTGACGAGCTACTCGGCCGACGAGCTCCTCGCGGCGCGCCGGTTCCTCGACTTCGTCGCGATCCGCCCGGACCACGACTTCGACGCCGCGGAGCTGACGGGCGAACTCGAAAAGCGCACGGCGTAGGGGTTCCTCGCCGCCGACTCCCGTCTCAGTCCGCGGTCGACTCCGCCGACTCCCGTCTCAGTCCGCGGTCGACTCCGCCGACTCCCGTCTCAGTCCGCGGTCGACTCCGCCGGCTCCCGTCTCAGTCCGCGGTCGACTCCGCCGGCCCGTCGGCCGGATCCGCGCGCTCGCGGCTGACGATCCAGATGCCGACGGCCATCAGCGCGCCGCCGGCGAGGAAGCCCGTGCCGAGCGACTCCCCGAGCAGCGCCGCGCCGAGCGCCGCGCCGACGACGGGCTGCGCGAAGAAGAACACGGCGACGGTCCCCGCAGAGACGTACGAGAGCCCCTTGTACCAGAGAAACCACGCCGCCGCCGTCGACGCGAGTCCGAGGTACAACACGGCGGCCGCCGACTCGACGGTGAGCGGGAGCGCGGCGGGCGAGAGGCCGAGATACCACAGCTCGCCGACCGCGAGGGCTCCGAGCATCGGGACGCTCGCCAGCGAGGAGTACGTCGCCGCGCGGAGCGCCCCGTGCCGCCTGACCGCGCGGAGCCCCCAGACGGTGTAGCCGGCCCACGCCGCGCTCGCGACGAGCAGCAGCGCCACGCCGAGGAGGTTGCCGGCGGCGATCGACGTGAGCTCGTACCGCCCGGCGAGGACGACCGCCGTGCCGACGCCCGCGACCGTCATTCCCCCGGCCTTCGCCGGCGTGACGCGCTCGCCGAGCACGAGCGCCCCCAGCGCGACGGTGAACACCGGGGTGAGGACGGTCAAAAGCGAACCCTGGCTGGCGTTCGTCAGCTCCGTGCCGACGAACTGCGTGGCGACCGTCAGGGTCACCCAGCCGCCGAGCGCCGCGAACGTCGGCCACTCCTCGCGCGACGGGGCGGGACCGCCGCGGCCGGCGACGACGAGCCAGAGCGCCCCGGCGCCCAGCGCGACTCGGAGGAATCCGAGCGTCACCGGGGGGATCAGCGCGAACCCCCACTTGCTGACGACGTACATCCCGCCCCACAGCGCCGCGGCTGTGAGCGGAGCGAGCGCGAACGCGTACCGTCCGAGCGTGGGCATTGAGTGGGATCGGGTGGCGAGCCGGGCGAGGGCTCAGCCGCCGAGGTACAGCTGCGAGACCTCCTCGTCGTTCAGCAGCTCCTCGGGCGTCCCCTCGAACCGGACGGTCCCTTGGTCGAGGACGTAGCCGCGGTCGGAGATGCCGAGCCCCTTCGTCACGTTCTGCTCGACCATGAGAATCGCCGTGTCCATGTCGTTGACCTCTTTGACGTCCTCGAACACGTCGTCGGCCGTGTTCGGCGCGAGCCCCGCGGACGGCTCGTCGATGAGCAGCACGTCGGGCTCCATTACCAGGGCGCGGGCGAACGCGAGCACCTGGCGCTGGCCGCCGGAGAGCGTCTTCGCCTTCGAGCCGCGCTTCTCGTCGATGATCGGGAACCGGTCGTACAGCGTCTCGATGACCTCTTCGAGGCCGCCGTCGCGGGCGACGCCGCCCATCCGGAGGTTCTCGTCGATCGTCAGCGAGCCGAACACGTTGTCGGTCTGCGGGACGTAGCCGATCCCCTCGCGAACGATCTCCTCGGGCGCCATCCCGCCGATGTCGCGGCCGTGGTACTCGACGGTCCCCTCCCACGGCGTCAACATCCCGAACGCGGTCTTGAGCACCGTCGACTTCCCGGCGCCGTTCGGGCCGACCAGACAGACGATCTCGCCCGGATCGAGCCGGACCGAGCAGTCGTCGAGCACCTGTACCTCCCCGTAGCCGCTGTCGACGCCCGACAGCGAGAGCACGGGATCGGTTCCGCCGTGAGGCCCGTCCGCGGCCCCGGTCGTGTCGTCTGTCATACCGTCGCTCATGTGCCGCCTCCGAGGTACGCGTCGATGACGCGGTCGTCGTTCCGGACCCCCTCCGGCGTCCCCTCGGTCAGGACGTGTCCCTGATCGAGGACGACGATCGGGTCCGCGAGATCCATCACGAACTCCATGTCGTGTTCGATGAGCAGGAACGTCGTCCCCTGCTCGTTGAGCCGCCGGATCTGTTCTTTGAGCTTCTTCGCCAGCGTCGGGTTCACCCCCGCCACCGGCTCGTCAAGCAACAGCACCTCCGGCTCGGCGAGCATCGCCCGCGCGAGCTCGACGAGCTTCATCTGGCCGCCGGAGATGTCGGTGGCGGGCTGGGCCGCGAGGTGGTCGATCTCGAAGTCCTCCAAGATCCGCTCCGCCTCGGCGAGGTTCGCCGACTCGCTCTCGGCGACCGTTCCCGGCGAGGTGAAAAGCGAGAGGAACGACTCGCCGGGCTGGTTCCGCGGCCCGACCAGCATCGCCTCGCGGACGGTCATCCCCTCCAGCTTGCGGGGCGTCTGGAACGTCCGGATGAGCCCGTGGTCCGCGACCTGGTACGGCTCCATACCGGTCACGTCGGTCCCGTTCACCTCCACGGTCCCGCCGTCGGGCTCGTAGAAGCCGGAGATGAGGTTGAACAGCGTCGACTTTCCGGCGCCGTTCGGGCCGATGAGCCCGGTGATCGTCCCGCGCTCGACGGCGAACGTCGCGTGGTCGGTCGCCGCGAGCCCGCCGAACGACTTCTGGAGGTCGTCGACGCGGAGGACGGCGTCGTCTTTCGGAAGCGCGCCCTCACTCATCGCCACCACCTCCCTTCTGTTCCCGGACGCCGCTGTCCGGCGTCTCGGGCGTTCCGCCGCCGTCGACGGCGCTCGGCCAGATCAGCTCTCGCTGCGGCGGGAGGACCCCCTGCGGCCGGTAACGCATGACGGCGACGATGACGACGCCGATCAACAGCAGACGCAGCGGCGCGGGGTCTATCGGGAGCGCGACGTCGTTCAGGAAGCGCGTCCCCTCGCGGATCGTGACGATGACGATGCCGCCGAACAGCGCCCCGCGGTTGGAGCCGCTGCCGCCTAAGATCACCGCGACCCACGCGTAGAACGTCGTGATCGGGTCCAGGTCGCCCGGCCCGACGTAGAGGTTCAGGTGCGCGTAGAACACGCCCGCCAGCGCCATGATCAGGCTGCCGAGGATGAACGACTGCATCTTGAACGAGTAGGTGTTCTTCCCCAGCGCCCGCGCGAGGTCCTCGTCGGACCGGATCGTGCGCAGCACGCGCCCCCACGGCGACTGGTGCGCGCGCCGGAGGACGAAGTACGCGGCCCCCGCGAACGCCAGCACCAAGAGGACGTTCAGCGACGCCTGCCAGAACGCCGTCTCGAGGATCACCGGCGACCCCGGAATCACTTCCAGCCGGAGCCCCGGCATCGCCTCCGGGAACGTCGAGAGCACCGGCCACCCGTCGAAGAAGCCCGGGATGCCGCGCAGCCCCGCGCTGCCGTTCGTCAGCCAGCGCTCGTTTAAGACGATCAGCCGCACGACCTCCGCGAGCCCGAGCGAGGCGATGGCGAGGTAGTCGGCCCGGAGCCGGAGCGTCGGGATACCGATGAGCAGCGCGAGCGCGAGCGCGACGACGAGCGCGACGGCGAGCCCGACGAGCGGACTGAAGCCGCCGGCGATCGGCGAGCCGCTCGCGGTCATCAGCGCGGTGCCGTACGCGCCGATGCCGAAGAACGCGGCGACGCTGAAGTTGATCAGTCCCGTGAACCCCCACTGGGCGTTCAGCCCGAAGGATAACAGCGCGTACATCCCCGCCAGTCCGACGAGGAACAGGAAGTATGTCGGGCCGAGCGCGCCGGTGAGCATCGCGACGAGGAGGAACAGCACGAACGCGACGCTGACGCCGAGCACCCACCGCTCCGGGCGAGACAGGTCGGCGAACGCCGCTTTCGGGTCGTCGAGGAGGCTCATGTCGCACCCTCCCCGGCGATCCCGTTCGGCCGGACCAACAGCACGACGACCATGATCACGAACGCGATCGCGTTCGCGTACTCGATGGTGATCATGTTCTCGAGCAGTGTCGCGAGCCAGTTCGGACGGATCGGTAACGCCTCGACCACGTTGGAGAAGAACGGCGTCAGCTGGTTTATCATGCCGATGAGGAAGCCGCCCGCCATCGCGCCGTAGACGGAGCCGATCCCGCCGAGGATCACCGCCGCGAAGATCACCAGCAGGAGGTTAAAGCCCATCCGGGGCGCGAGCTGATTGAAGAGCCCCAGGAACACGCCGCCCGCCCCGGCGAGCCCGGCGCCGATGACCCACGTCCAGAGCTTGACTCGCTTCGTCCGGATACCGCTGACCCGCGCGAGGTCGGGGTTGTCCGCCATCGCGCGCATCTTCCGACCGAGGTCGGTGTACTGGAGCAGGACGTGGAGCCCGACGACGAGCACCACCGCCGACCCGAATATCGCGACGTCGTGGAGCGTTATCCGGACGCCGTACGGCACCAGCGCCTCGATCGGCCGCAGCGGCCGGACGTCGAACCGGGTGAAGTCGGAGCCGAACCGGATCTGGATCACCGCGCGGTAGATGAACGCGATCCCGATCGACGTGATCAGCAGGCCGATCGAGTCGACGTCGAGCGGCTCGTAGATGAGCTTCTCGGTGATTACCGCCACGACCGCGGCGACGGCGATCCCGACGACCAAGGCTAGGAAGAAGCCGTACGGGAGCCCCAACACCGCGCCGCCGAGCCCGCCGACGGCGCCGAAGGTGACGAGCGCCGAGTACGCGCCGATCGTCATCGTGTCGCCGTGCGCGAAGTTCGCGAAGTCCGCGATGCTGTACACCAGCGACAGCCCGATGCTGCCGAGGATGATGATGCTGCTGAACACCAACCCGTTGGCCAGGTATCCGAGGACGGTCATCGGTCGGGATTAGCCTTCGATGAAGTCGATGCCTTCGTACGCGTGGTCCTGGACCTCCAAGACCTGAAGGAAGCCGACCGGGTCGCCGTTCTCGTCGAAGTCGATGGGGCCGCTGACCCCCTGGTAGTCGACGTCGTCCGGGCCGCCGCCGTCCGCGAGGATCTGGCTCGCGGCCTCGAACGAGGTCACCGTCTCGCCCTCCGGGCCGGAGACGCGCCGGACGGTATCTTGGAGCGCCTCGCCGGTGAACTCGTCTGCGGCCTGAATCGCGAGCGCGGCGTTGATCACGCAGTCGTACGCGTACGCCGCCCACGAGGTCGGCTGCCGGTCGTACTCGGACTCGAAGGCGTCCGCGAACGACTGGTAGTTCTCCTCCTCGACGGGCGCGGACGGAACGACGATCTTCATCCCCTCGATGCTCCCATCGGGGGTGTTCTCGAGAACGTTGTCGCCGGAGACGGAGTCGGCGCCGTAGAACTGCGCCTCGTACCCCGAGGAGTACACCTCGTTGACCATCGTCGCGAACTCGGCCTGGTAGGTGATGAACAGCCACGCGTCGGCGCCGGAACTGTTCATCTCCGAGATGACGCTGGAGTACGACTGCTGGTCCTGGTCGTGGGGCGTGTTGTAGACGACCTCGCCGTCGTACGCGTCGACGAACGCGTCCGTGAGGCTCTGGCCGTAGTCGTTGTTGACGTAGGTGATCGCCACCTCGTCGTAGCCGTCGTCGCTGATGAGGTTCGAGAGCGCGAGCGACTGGCTCCGTCCGGACGGCGACATCCGAAGCAGTCCCGGGAACTCGGTGAGGTTGAGTCCGGTGGAGTTCTGGCTCAGCTGAACGACGTCGGTCCCCTCGATGACGCTCTCGTAGATGGCCAGCGAGACGCCGGAGCCGACCGCGCCGATGAGGAACGGCACGCCGTCCTGATTGACGAGCTTCTGGGCGGCAGCGATCCCGCCCTGGTTCTCGCTTTCGGAGTCCTCGACGACGATGTCGAGGTCTCGTCCGTTGATGCCGACCTCGTTGACCATCGAGAGGGCGAGGTTGACGCCGCGCTGGTTCCGCTCGCCGAACGCCGACAGCGACCCGGTCTGGGAGTCGACCATCCCGATCTCGTAGGCGTCGGTCGAGTCTCCGCCGTCGCTTCCGTCGCTGCCGTCGTCGCCGTCACCGCCGTCGCTCCCGTCGCCGCCGTCGTCGCCGTCGCTTCCATCGCCGCCGTCATCGGTCGTGCTGAGACAGCCCGACAGTCCGACGAGTCCCGCACCGCCGGTCAGTTTCAGCAGCGTCCGCCGGTCCGTCATGTCCGTGGTATCCCGTGACATATGTTTCCGGTAGTCCCGAGCACATTCGGCTACCTTAACCCCGGCCCGTCCATGGTCGGGGAGCGCGGGACAGATCGGTGAATCGGTGGGTAGTGGCACTGAATACGTTTTATACAAAAATATATATTTGGAACGATTGGTCGGGTGCCATTATATACCGCTCCGGATCCGCAGTGATCGCATGATTCCGCCCATCGCGAGCAACTTTGTCGCCGGAGAGACGCCGGAGGCGGCGCTCGCTCACGTCGAGGGGCTCAACGACCGCGGCGTGGCCGGCATTCTGAACCTGCTCGGCGAACACTACGAGGAGCGGCCTCCGGCCGACGCCGACGCCGACGCGTACGTCGACCTCGTCGAGGCGATCGCGGAGCGCGACGTCGACGCCTGCGTCTCCGTCAAGTCGAGTCAGATCGGCCTCGACATCGGGGACGACGTCTTCGAAGAGAACCTCGCGCGCATCGTCGAGGCGGCCAACGCGCCGGCGGCGACCGGGGCGGACGGGACGGGCACCTTCGTCTGGATCGACATGGAGGACCACGAGACCACCGACGTGACGCTCGACGCGTTCGAGCGGCACGCGGTCGAGACGGACGGCAACGTCGGCGTCTGCGTGCAGGCGAACCTGAAGCGGACCCGCGATGATCTCGAACGGCTCGCCGACCTCCCGGGGAAGGTCCGACTCGTCAAGGGCGCGTACGATGAGCCGGCCGAGATATCGTATAAAAAGAAGGCGCGCGTCGACGAGTCGTACCGCGACTGCCTCGCGTACATGTTCGAGGCGTTCGACGACGGCGTCGCCGTCGGGAGCCACGACCCCGCGATGATCGAGTACGCAAAGGAGCTGTACGCCGAACACGGGACCTCCTACGAGGTCCAGATGCTGACCGGCGTCCGGGAGTCGGCGCAGTTCGAACTCGCGGCCGAAGACGACGTGAAAGTGTACCAGTACATTCCGTACGGCTCCAAGTGGTTCTCCTACTTCTACCGGCGGATCCGGGAGCGCAAGTCGAACGCGCTGTTCGCGCTGCGCGCGATCGTCGGGAACTGAACGAACTGGGTCAGGGACCGGCGAGCGGGCGTTGCGATTTGTTAATCGGAGTGTGGCGTTGCGGTCAGCTGTTTATAAGTGATCGACGGATCGACGACGGACACCTCCAAAGCCCCAGCCGCTCGCTTATAAATAACTGACAGTAGATCAGCGGAGGGAGCCTCCAAAGCCTCAACGGCTTATTTATAAATAGCTCCCAGCAGATCGGCGGAGAGTACCTCCAAAGCCCCAGCCGCGAGGCGGGCGCACGCTCGCTGTGCTCCTCGTCACTCACTCCGTTCGTTCCTGCGGTGCTTACGTCGCCTGCGCCCGCCTCGCGGCTGCCCCTTTGAGTCCCACCCGACCGCACAGACCCGCAGCCTCACGCCTCCCCAGCCTCGTCGGGCGCGTTCTTCGGGCTCCCTTCGGTCGCCCTCGTCGCGCCCGACTCCCTCGCGCGTGCGGTTCGCGCCGCGGTGCGGCGCTCACCGGCACGCGCCACCGCCGCTATTTATAAGCAATCGTTGTCACCGCTCGTGGGTATTTAAATATCGTATCGCAACCGACGCTGTGTAACGCTCGCTCCGCTGTCGGTACCGCCGATCACGGGTCCAGCAGCTTCGACTCCGCCTTCCGAAGGTGTTCGAGCAGCGTCGTCTTCGAGACGTCCATGTCGTCGGCGAGCTCGCGCGTCGACGCCTCTCGGGGCCACTCGTAGTAGCCCGCCTCGCGGGCGTGTTCGTACACCTTCCGCTGGGTCGTGGTCAGGGTGTCGAGCCGCTGCTCGCGGGGGGTCCGCCCCGCGTGGCCCGACGACGACATCGACTCCACCGTCACCTCCGCGCCGGCGTCCGCCTGTACCGCGTCGAGCGACTCCCGGATCTCCGTCCGCTCGCCGACGAAACACACCTGCCACTCCTCGCGTCCGTCCTCGATCCGGACCGGCGCGCTGTGGACGAAGCCGTGTTCCAAAAGCGTCGGACACACCATGTCGCCCGGGTCGTACTCCAAGAAGAACTCGCGAACGACGTTTCCCGGGGCGTCCCGGGCGCGCCCGAACCGTTCCTGTAGTTCGAGCAGGTTCCCCGCGCGGTCGGACTCGCGGATCGCGTCGAGCAGCGCCTCGACCTCCTCGTTCGTGTCTCCGAACGCCGTGAACAAGCCGTTCACCGTGTTCGGCGCCTCGCTCTCGGCCCTCGGCGAGTTGTATATGGCGTGTGCTAACACGCCGCCGTCGGTTCTGCCCGTCGCCTCGATCGCCCAGCAGTTCGGATGCCACAGGTCGAGCGTGAGCCTGGTTCCGGCCCACTCCCCTGCCCCTTCCGCGTCGGTTGTAGCCATTGTTCGCCTTTCCTTGGTAGCGAACCACCAAGACCCTGCCGACCATGGTAGGGTGGGTTATTTGGACGTGCCGACCGGAAGCCTCGACCATGGCGCAGCCCTACCAGCACTACATCGACGGCGAGTGGGTCGACGGCGACGGGTCCGAGACCTTCGAGAGCGAGAACCCCGCGACCGGAGAGACGCTCGGGGAGTTCCGTCAGGGGACCCCCGAGGACGTCGACCGCGCGGTCGACGCCGCGGACGCGGCGTTCGAGGAGTGGCGAGAGCTCTCGCGTATCCAGCGCGCGGAGTACCTCTGGGACGTGTACCACGAGCTCCGCGACCGAACCGACGAGCTCGGCGAGATCGTCACCAAGGAGTGCGGCAAAGAGATCAGCGAGGGGAAAGCGGACGTGGTCGAGGCCGCGCACATGGTCGAGTGGGCCGCGGGCGACGCCCGACACCCGAAAGGCGACATCGTCCCTTCGGAGATCCCCTCGAAGGACGCGTACATGCGTCGGAAGCCGCGCGGCGTCACCGGCTGCATCACGCCGTGGAACTTCCCGGTCGCGATCCCCTACTGGCACATGGCCATCGCGCTGGTGGAGGGGAACACCGTCGTGTTCAAGCCGGCCGAGCAGACGCCGTGGTGCGCGCAGATCATCGCGGAGATGTTCGACGACGCGGGCATTCCCGACGGCGTGTTCAACATGGTTCAGGGGTTCGGCGACGCGGGCAACGCAATCGTCGAGAACGACGACGTCGAGACGGTCATCTTCACCGGTTCGGCCGAGGTCGGTCACCACATCCAGGACAAGCTCGGCGGCGTCGCCGGCAAGCGCGCGGCCTGTGAGATGGGCGGGAAGAACGCCATCGTCGTCACCGAGGAGGCGGACCTCGACACGGCGGTCCACTCGGCCGTCATGTCCTCGTTCAAGACGACCGGCCAGCGCTGCGTCTCCTCCGAGCGCCTGATCGTCCACACGGACGTGTACGACGAGTTCAAAGAGCGATTCGTCGAGGTCGCGGAGTCGGTCGCGGTCGGCGACCCCCTCGACGAGGACACCTTCATGGGGCCGCTCATCGAGGAGGACCACCGAGAGAAGGTCACCCGGAACAACGAGGCGGCCCGCGAGGAGGGCGTGAACGTGCTCGTCGACCGGACCGAGCTCGACGACGGGGAGATCCCGGACGGCCACGAGGACGGCTACTGGGTCGGGCCGTTCGTCTACGAGGCCGACCCCCACGCCGACCTGACGTGTACGCAGGAGGAGGTGTTCGGCCCCCACGTCGCGCTCATGGAGTACGACGGCGACATCGAGGAGGCCGTCGAGATCCAGAACGACACCGAATACGGGCTGGCTGGCGCGATCATCTCCGAGAACTACCGGCAGATCAACTACTACCGCGACCACGCCGAGCTGGGGCTGGCGTACGGGAACCTCCCGTGCATCGGCGCCGAGGTCCAGCTCCCCTTCGGCGGCGTGAAGAAGTCCGGCAACGGCTACCCCTCCGCCCGGGAGGCGATCGAGGCCGTCACCGACCGCACCGCGTGGACCCTGAACAACTCGAAGGAGATCGAGATGGCACAGGGGCTCTCGGCGGACATCAAGACGAAAGACGACTAACCCGGCCGGCATGACGCCCGGAGACGGGCGTCCGAACTCTTCTCACTCCGTTACGCCGCGAACCGCCGCGACCGTCTCGTCGGGCGTCTCGGCTTCCGCGAGCGCGCCCCGCGCCGCGAGCCGCTCGCGCGGCCGACCGACCGGCTGCGGCTCCGACACGGTCTCGATCAGGTCAGCCTCGCGAAGGAGCCGCTTTATCCGTGTGAACGTCGAGGGGCTCCCGAGCCCTGCGTCCTCGCAGGCCCGCCGGAGGGTGCGGTCGAGGACCCCCTCGCGGGCGCCGACCGCGTAGGCGCGGACGCGGGTCTCCTCGGGGTCGGGACCCTCGTTCGCCGCCATCACCACGTCGAGCGCGCGAAGCACCGCGGCCGCGACCGACTCGTCGCACCGCGCCGCGAACCCCTCGTACACGCGCCGCCGGCTCGGCGTTCGGAGGCGGTACGGCTCGGCCGCCGCGAACGCCGAGGCGTACCGCTCGCGGAGCGAGGCGTCGTCGCCGACCCGGTGCCACCGGCTCGCCTCTCCGGTCGCCTTCTCGGTCGTCCCCCCGCCCGGACCGTCGCGCTCGTTTCCGATCAGCGCGAATCCAGTCTCCGTTCCCGCCAGCACCGGATTCGGCTGCGGCGCGCCGAGGACGCGGAGGTCGACCGCATCGGCGTCGAGCAGCGCCGCGAGCCGGCTCGCCGACCGGAACCCGGCGGTCGCGGCGTCGATCGCGGCCTCGCCGGCGAACACGTTTAGCGTCGGGAGATCGGGCGGTGCGTGGTCGCCACCGCCAGTCTCGTCCGCCTCGGTAGCTAGGTCCGCGACGCTCGGCTCGACGAGCGCCGGGGCGGCCTCGCGGTACGCCTCGACGACCGCGCGGAGCAGCCGCGGCCCGGGGTCGACGAGGATCGGGTCGGAGAGCGCGCCCAGCGGGAGCGGCTCCGGGGTTGAGGGGAGCGCGAGACCGGTCGCCATCGGCCCACCCTACGGGCGCGACGGATTAAGGGTGCGGGACGCAAGGGAACCCACGGCCCCTCGGCCCGCGGCGTGCCGGCTCGCGCGCCTTTTTCACCCCGCGGGCGGAACGGGTTCGCGTGCCACCGCTCGACCTGTCGATCGGGCTCGGAACGTCCGGGCTCGACGACCCCGAGACCTGTACCGACACCGTCGTCGCGGCGCTGGAGGCCGGCTACCGCCACGTCGACACCGCGCAGATGTACGACAACGAGGCCGCAGTCGGCGAGGGGATCGCCGAGAGCGACGTCGACCGCGACGACGTGGTCGTCGCCACGAAGGTCCACCCCGAGAACCTCGCGCCCGACGACGTGCGCGAGACGGCGCACGAGAGCCTCGACCGGCTCGGCCTCGACCGCGTCGACCTCCTGTACGTCCACTGGCCGATCCGGGCGTACGACGCGGAAGCGACGCTGCCCGCATTCGACGACCTCCGCGACGCGGGCCTGACCGACCACGTCGGCGTCTCGAACTTCACCCCCGACCTGCTGCGCGAGGCCCGCGAGATCCTCGACGCGCCGATCGCGGCCCATCAGGTCGAGTGTCACCCGCGGTTCCAGCAGCCGGAGCTGCGCGCCCTCGCCGACGAGTTCGACCATCGCCTCGTCGGCTACTCCCCGCTCGGTCGCGGCGAGATGCTCGACGATCCGGCGATCCTCGAAATCGCCGAGCGGAACGATCTCTCGCCCGCGGTCGTCGCGCTCGCGTGGGCGCTCGACCGCGGAATCGTGCCGATCCCGAAGGCGCGCGGCGACCACGTGCGGGAGAACCTGCGCGCGGTCGACGTCGACCTGCCCGACGACGACCTCGATACAATCGACGCGCTCGAACCCGGCGACCGGCAGATCGACCCCGACGACGCGGCGTGGAACCGCTGAGGAGGGCCCGGTCTCCGGTTCGTCGCCGCCTTCAGACCGTGTCGAGCCGCGCCCGAAGCTCCGCGTCCGCGCGCTCGACCAAGTCGTCGAGCGGCTCGTCGAGGTACGGTACCCACTGGTCGATGAATCCCGAGCGACCGAGCATCCGGACGACCTCGTAGATCGGCCGGCGTCGCTCGAACCCCTTCGGGAGCCCGCCGGCGCGCTCGCGGTACCCATCGCGGAGCGCGGCGGCGAACCGGTCCGGGCCGGTCGAGTCGAACCCGTTTAGCAGCTGGTCCTCCGCGCGGACGAGGTCGCGCGCCGGGTCGCCGACGTGTGACAGCTCCCAGTCGATCGCCGCCACGGCGTTGCCGTCGACGAAGAGGTTGGGCTTCGTAATGTCGCCGTGGACCAGCGCCGCCGGCGCGCCGTCGAGCAGGTCCCGGTTCGCGCGGACGCAGTCGACGACGGCGTCGTAGTGGTCCGCGAGCCGCTCGGAGGTGCCGATCTCTCGCGTCCGCTCGATAGTCGCGAGCAGGACGTCGGTCCACGACGCGAACTCGATCGCGAGTCCGGCGGACCGGGGTGACCCGGCCGGCTCGGTCGGTCCGCAGTCCGCCGTTCGCTCGTCCGTCGCTCTCTCGTCCGCGGCAGTCCCCCGCTCCGCCCCGGTGCCGACGATCTCACCGTGGCTCGCGAACCGGTCGGCGTGGAGCGCGGCGAGCGCGGCGCCGACGCGGCGGAGCAACCGCTCGCGTTCCCGGTCGCTCGCGGCCTCGTACACCTCCAACAGCCCGCGGCCGGGGGCCGGCGCCGTCGCGAGGTACGCCGGGTCGCCATCGGGGTCGGCCGCCACCACCTCGGGGACCGGAAGCGGGCCGTGTTCCTCCACGTACCCGAGGACGGCGCGCTCCCGGGCAAGCCGGTCGCTTTCGTCCGCGAGGGCGACCTTGAGGAACGCTCGCTCCCCGTCGGCGAAGACGACGCCGACCGTCTCGTTGGCGCCGTTCCAGGAGGGACCGACGCCCGTCACCCGGTCCACGGTCCGGTCCGGAAACGCCGCGCGGAGGGCCCGCTCGATCGACCTGGACTCGGCGCCGTTCATGGAGTTTCGTCCCGCCCGGACAGTGATAATCTTGTTGTCAAGGTTCGCGGTCATGCCACGATAAACCGACTCACACGTGCCACACTCCCGAATCGGGGCGCTCACCGACATCCTCATACGTGTTGGCGAATCAGAAAGATCCAGTGAACGACGGGTCATCGGGCGAGCGCATCGAATTCGAGGTCGACGGGACGACGCTCGCCGTCCACGACGTGATCGAGGGCGAGCGGATGCGGTTCCGCCTCGACCGAGAGCCGGCGCTCTCGTCGGCGTTACTGGAGCTTTTTCCCCTTCCGGTGGACCGAGCGGTCAGCTTCGAGGCGGCGTCGATCTCGGTCGCGGAGTACTCGGTTGTGAACATCCGCGACGACGACGGCGACTTCATCGCTTCGGCGGACGAATCGACTGAATTCTCCCGCCGCGACTACTGTATCGAGGTCAACGGGGTAACGAAGGTGTACCTCCGAGTACCGGACGTCGAAATCACCGTGAACGGAACGCGCGATCCGGGGCCAGTCGAACTCGCCTTCGACCGCCCGCGTACGGTAACGGTCGGCGCTCGCTCGCTTCACACGCGTCCCGAAGCGACAATCACGGTCCCCGACGATCCGGCCGCTCTCGCGGAGGCGGTGTCGGTACTCGGCTCGTCGATCAGGGAGTTCTCGCCGGAGCGCTCGTGGCCGACCCTCCGCGGGTATCCGCCGCGGATCGTACGCGGTGACGCCCTCGATATCCCGAGTCCGCTCGCCGCGCCGGACACCGGTATCGAAGTGACGGTCAGGCCGACGTACGCCGACGTGTACCGGCTCTCGACGCTGTCGTACTACCTCGGTGCGCGGGTACGGACAGGCGACGCACCGGCGATCCGGTTCGACAACGGATACGAGGAACGCCTCCCCACCGACAGTCGCGCGCTCGAATCGCGCGTCGAGGAACTCCTTCGAACTTGGTTTTTCCTCGACACGCTCGCGCGGATCGAGGGGTACACGCCCTCGAATCGGTACGAGTACGAGGCGGTCGGACCGGATCTCCCGTTTTATCCGCCGAACCTCGCGGACCTGTCGATGAGCGAACGGCTGATGGAGTACCTGGAAGTCGATCCGGAGATGGTCGCGCCGTACGCTCCCGCGTGGCCGACGGAAGCGGTCCTCCGTCCCACACCCGCGGCCGCCGAGCTGCTCCCTCATCTCGCACGCGTCCTCGCACCCGTTCGCGTCCGCGAAACTTCCGACTCGGCACGGCCGGACGCCCCGCTCGGGTTGGCGACGCCGGGCTGGACCGATGCCGTTGCGGATCCGGCTCCGAATCCGGAAGCCGATCCCGTGCCGGCGGGAACGTCAGTCCTGACGCCCACGGCATACGAGAACCGGTTTCAACGCGATATTTCTGGCCGCGGTGACGTGAGCGTGGCCTTCTTGCTCGACAGCAGCGAGCGCGCAGGGCGACTTCGCGAATCGCTGACTACGCCCGACGTTCCCGACGGAATCGGGTCTTGGTCCGTTGTCGCTTCCCCGAGCCGTGACACCGTCGCCGAGGCCCTGTCCGACCAGTCGCTGGATATCGTTTTCTGCGGACTTCCGGCGCGGAACGGCGCCGTTGAGGCCACTGACGGCACGGTCGACGTTTCGGACGGAAACGTCGAACCGGATCCGAACGCCCCGGCGGTGACCGTGTTCGAGGGGACAACCGACCTCACGACCGCGGTCGACGCGGTCGGCCGTGGCGGTCTGAGCGGAGCAGTATTCGAAAACGCCCTCGATCCGGACCGGATTCGGTTGTTCGTCGGACTGCTCGCTGCGGGATGCCCGGTCGTCGTCGCGGTACGGCTGACGTTCGACTCGACAGATCTCCCTGCCCGGTTCGCCGGTGACCCCGGAACCGTCGTTGCCACCGACAGGGGACTTCCGACGCAGGTGTACTCGTGTCGCCCCACTGCGACGGACTCGTACCAGGTCCAGTTCCGGTCGTTCCTCTCGACCGAAGCGCTGCTCGGGAGGGATTACCGGGTGGTCACCGAGTTCCTCGATTCGACGCCGTTCCTAGCCGGAACGGAGCGCGACGTCGGACAGACGGACGTTTCGGGCATACTCCACTTACACGACAAAAAAGGACCAATCCTCCGCCTGTTGGGCGGTATCTATCTCCAGAACGACGATCTGACCGCCGAGGGAATCGAAGCGTCCACCCGACGGGCGATCGAAGCAGACGAACTCCCGGAGCCGAATATGGGGTCGAACGCCGAGTCACAGTACCGCGACTGAACCGAAACTCCGCTCCACGCCTTCCCGCTGGCTCCACGCTCGCCCGCGTTCTCGACCCCTCACGCTCGCCGACATTTTTTATTCCCCGGACGACGAACCGCCGCACATGCCCCAGATACACCTCGACGAGAAGACGGTCGAGCGGTTGGACGCGCTCCGGGTCGACGACGAGGAGTACGACGAGATCGTCAATGAACTCATCAGCATCTACGAGGCGGAGGAGCTCACGCTGTTCCGCGGCAGCGACGTGGAGTGACGTCGGGCGGGCGTTCGATCGCTGTCGCTGCCGCCGCGAGCCGAACCTATTCTTGGTACGCGACGCGGACCTGCTCCCACTTGCCGACCTCCTCTAAGTGCGCCTGTAGCTCGTCGGCGTACTCCTGAGTCAGCCGCTCGGCGGCCTCGAGTTCCTCGTCCGAAGGCCCGTCCGAGCCGCCGCCGAGCCCGAGCGCGTCCTTGATCGAGTCGACGACGCCGCCGTCAGACCCGCCGGGGTCGCCGCCGGGGGCGCCGCCCATCCCCGCCATCTGCGACCGGAGGTTCTCCAGTTCGGGCATGATCGCGGGGAGGCTCGACGTGTCCGCGACGACGCGCGCCGCCTCGGGGTCGTCGGCGTTCTCGATCTCGAACTCCGTGGCCGTCATGATCAGTCCCCACTCCTGGCTGGAGAAGCGCGACGCTGCGACGCGCTCGTTGAACTGGTTGTCGACGGTCATCCGCTCGCCGACGATGGCGTCGGTCCACTCGCTCATACGCCTCCGTTCGCCGGTCGCGGTGAAAAGTCCGTCCCCCTGTGGCGAGCCGCGTCCGCGCTCGCCGAACTGCGCCCGAGTTGCGCCAGAGCCGCGCCTGAACCCAGCCCGAGTCGCGCCCGCTACCACCGCCGCAGGTCGTCGAACGCGTCGCCAGCGAGGCCCGGACCGGTCGGGACCGCGATCCGTCCGTCATCGATCGGACAGGGGTCGGCCGCCAGGTCCTCGTCGAGCAGCGCCCCGGTCGCGAGCCCGCACGGGGAGACGTCGGGAATCGCGGCCGCGACGTGGACGGCGGCCGTCCGCGCGACGACCGCGTCGATCGTGGTGGTGACGACCGGGTCGACGCCGGCCGACCGCGCCCGCAGCGCGGCCGCGAGTGCGCGGTCGGGTCCGCCGAGCGCCATCGGCTTGAGAACGACCGCGTCGGCGGCGCCCGCGTCCAGCACCGCGTCGATCCCCCGGGCTGCGACCGATTCGTCGGCCGCGATCGGGACTCGGCCGTTCGCTCGGCTGAGGCGATCGCCCCCGCGAAGCGCCGCCAGCCCGTCGAGGTCGGCGGCTGGGAGCGGCTGTTCCGCGTACGCGAGGTCGAAGTCAGCCAGGGCGTCGAGCGCGCGGCGCGCCGTTTCGCGGTCCCACGCGCCGTTCGCGTCGGCGCGAAGCGCGACCCGGTCGCCCACCGTCTCGCGGACCGCGCGGACGCGCTCAACGTCGGTGTCGACGTCGCGGGCGCCGACCTTCAGCTTGAGGCAGTCGAATCCCGCCTCAACCGCCCGCCTCGCCTCGGCGGCGGTCTCGTCGGGCGTCCCGTCGCCGACGGTCGCGTTGACCGGGACAGCGTCCGTGGGCGTCGCGCCGATGCCGGCCTCACTTGCGAGCCGATCCGCGAGTCGCTCATCGGCGTCGCGGGCCGCGGCGTCGGCGAGCGCGAGGGAGACGCCGTGTCGCGCGGCCGGCGTCGACGCCGCGTCGAGCGCTTCCAGCGCTGCTCCGGCTCCAGCCCGGTCGTCGAGACCGTCGAGCGCCGCCGCACAGGCCTCGCGCGACTCCGTCCACCCCGGAAGCGGGGTCGCCTCGCCGAGGCCGACCGCGCCGGATCCGTCGCTCCCGCGTTCGACCGCGATCAGGAACCCCTCTCGACGGCGGATCGCGCCGTGGGCGGTGCCGAGCGGGCGGGTCAGGTCGAGCGCGAAGGGACGGTGTCGCATCGTGTGAACCGCCTCCTCGTCGCGGGGATCGTCGGCGGTCACACCGCGAGGCCGACGGCGAACGCGACGGCGTACGCCGCGAGCAGTTTGCCGGTCGATTCGAGCGCGGGGTTGAGCGCCTCGCCGGACGTCTCGGTCAGCACCGTCCGCGCGACGGCCGCCGCCAGCGGGAGGGTGACGAGCGGGAGCAGCGTCGCGAGCCCCTCGCCGCGCGCGACGAACCACAGCGGGGCGAGGTAGGCGACGGCGAGCATCGCGAGGTACTCGCCGCGGGCAAATCGGTAGCCGAACCGGACGGCGAGCGTGCGCTTGCCGGTCGAGGCATCCTCCTCGCGGTCGCGGAGGTTGTTGACGACGAGGATGTTCGTCGACAGCGCGGCGATCGGGAGGCTCGCGACGACCGCGGCGAGCGCGACCGTTCCCTCCGGGATCCCAACTGGGAACCAGCCGGAGAGGAGCGCGGCGGCCTGAACGTAGTAGGTCCCGGTCACGGCGATGACGCCGAAGAAAACGAACACGAAGAGGTCGCCGAGCCCGTGGTAGCCGAGGGGGTACGGCCCGCCGGTGTAGGCGATCCCGGCCGCGACGGAGGCGAGCCCGATCACGAGGATCGGGACGCCGCCGACGGCGACGAGGTAGGTCCCCACGAGGATCGCGGCCGCGAACGTCAGCCACATCGCCCGCTTCACCTCGGCCGGCTCGATGAGGCCGCTGGCGACGACGCGGGTGAACCCCTCGCGGTCGTCGGTGTCGGCGCCCTGGATCGCGTCGTAGTAGTCGTTCGCGAAGTTCGTCCCGACCTGGATCAGCGCCGCGCCGACGAGCGCGGCCAGCGCGGGCAGCGGGGCGAACACCCCGTCGGCGAGCGCCAGCCCGACGCCGACGACCACCGGCGCGGCCGCGGCCGGAAGCGTCTGGGGACGCGCGGCGATCACCCACGCCCGCCGACGGGTCACCTCGGTACTCATTGCCCGCAGTTGGTGCGTGGCGTCCCTTAAGGTTGCCATCGCGGATCGTCGCCGGCCGCTCGTGGATCGCCGCGTCCGCGCCGACGGCTTCTCGGCCCCTGCCCGACCGGTCGGTCCGATACCGATCACGGCGAACGATACCGAGTCGCGTACACCTATCCCCCGCGGGCGCGACCGCCAGCCATGGCCCGCGTTCCCTACGCCGAGGCGGCGGACGTGCCGGACGAGTACGAGGATCTCCTGGTGTCGTCGCTCCAAGGCAAACCGCTCCACGTGTACCAGTCGATCGGCAACAACCCCGAGGTGTTGGCGGGGCTCCGGTCGTTCCTCGGGTCGCTGTGGACCGACAGCGGCCTCACCGACCGGGAGCGCGAGCTCGTCATCCTGGCAGTCACGAGCGAGATCGGGAACCGCTACGAGTGGCACCAGCACGTCAACATCGCCCGCGGCGTCGGGATCGACGACGACGAGATCGCGGCGCTCGGGCGCGGCGACCTCGCGTCCTTCGGCGACGAGGAGACGACCCTGGTCGAGTACGCGCTCGCGGTCGTCCGCGGCGAGGTCGACGCGGTCGCGCACGACGAAATAGCGGCGCTGTACGACGACGAGACGGTCGTCGGCATCGCCGCGGCCGCGCGGGGGTACGACGCGCTCGGCGGGATGATCGACGCGTTCGACCTCGAACTGGAGTCGGGGACGGAGTTCCACGGGTGGGATCCGCGGTAGCGGGACGCCGACCGCAGTTAGACACCGCGCCCTCGGCGACCGACAGGTTCGACAGGGATCGGCCCCTACAACGCGTATGACCGACACGGAGACCGCGACGGCAAACGGCGTCGCGGCCCGCTACGAGGAGACGGACGGCGAACGACTGCTCACCTTCTCGCGGGACGGCCGCGAGGCGACCGTCGCGCAGAACGCCGAGGGGTACGCCATGCTGAAGGTCCGGTCCGGTCCCGACGGCGACGAGCTGGAGCGCTACTACGGGTTCGAGATGGCGCTCGACCACGCCGCCGAACTGCTCGGCGTCGACGTCCCCGACCTCCCGGTGCCGGACGCCGCGGCCGACATGGGAATGTAGCCGCGGCGACGGACCGCCCGGTCGGCGCGGTCGGTGGTTTCTCGCGGCCGACGGCGCCGACGGCGCGAACAACCAGCAGCATGATCCGGTACCCGGAACGTGAGCCGAACTGCTTCGCCGGTGCGTGAGACCGGGTCGGAAACGCCCGATGGGCCGTCAGGAGCCGTGAAGCGTCGGTCGATGCCCGTGTGAACTGTACGCATTGATGAAATTAAATAACTACAGAACATCATAGCCGGAGCTGAATATTCTCCATAGCCATATCCCCTTATGGGTGGCACCGGTAGCAGGAGTCACGATGGAGCGAAGACAATTCCTGCGCGGTACCGGCGCGGCGATCGGCGGCTCGCTCGTCGCCGGCTGCGTCGGGGGCGGCGGCAGCGGGGGCGAACTGGAGTCGGTGACGGTCGATTACGCGTACTACAACCCGGTCAGCCTCGTGTTGCGCGAGAAGGGCTGGGTCGAGGAGGCGTTCGCGGACACCGGCACCGACGTCGAGTGGGTGTTGAGCCTCGGGAGCAACCAGGCGAACGAGTACGCGCAGAGCGGCGAGGCCGACGTCTCCTCGACCGCCGGCATCGCGGCGCTGATGGCCCGCACGAACGGCGTGCCGATCACGACGCCGTACATCTACTCGGAGCCGGAGTGGACCGCGCTCGTCACCTTCCAAGAAACCGGGATCGAGTCGGTGGAAGATCTCGAGGGGAGCCGCGTCGCCGCGACCCGCGGGACCGACCCGTACTTCTTCCTGCTCCAGGCGCTCGACGACGCCGGACTGAGCGAGGAGGACGTCGAGGTCGTCAACCTCCAGCACCCGGAGGGGCAGTCCGCCTTGGTCCGCGGGGACGTCGACGCGTGGGCCGGCCTCGACCCTCACATGGCGGAGCTGGAGCTCGAACACGACGGCGCGGAGCTGTTCTTCCGCGAGCCGCGGTACAACACCTACGGCTTCCTGAACTTCCTCGACGGGTTCCTCGCGGACCACCCCGAGGACGCCCGGCGCGTGCTCGAGGCCTACGAGCGCGGCCGCGACTGGGCCATCGAGAACCCCGAGGAGACTGCGGGGATCCTCGCGGACGCCTCCGAGATGTCGGCGCCGGTCGCGGAGCGCGTGTTCACCCAGCGGAACGACCTCTCCGAGCCGATCCCGGGCGAGCCGCACCGAGAACTCCTCTCCGACCTCTCGCCGATTCTCGAACGCGAGGGGCTCGTGACGGACGACGCCGACCCCGCCGGCAACGTCGACGAGCTGATCGACTCGGAGTTCGCGAGCGAGGTCGTCTGAGATGGCCGCCGACACCCGCCGGGAGTCGGACGTCTCCCGTGAGTCCGACTCCGGCCGCGGGTCCACGGCTGGCGGGTCGACCGGCGGCACCGAGTCTCACAGCCTCGGCCCGGTTCCCCTCCCCGCAGCGAGTCGGTTCCGCCCCCTGCTCGGGCTGCTCGTCCCCGCCGCGCTCGTCGTCGTCTGGCACCTCTTCGTCGCGACCGGCGTCTTCGCGGCCCACCAGCTCCCGGCGCCGCTGCGGGTGGCGGAGACGCTCTACGGGATGGCCGCCTCCGGCGAGCTGTGGGGCCACGTCGCGATCACGCTCCAGCGCGTGGTGCTGGGCGCCGGCCTCGGGATCGTCGTCGGCATCCTGTTCGGGACCGCGACCGGGCTCTCGCGGACGGCGAGCGACCTCCTCGACCCCCTGCTCCAGAGCCTGAAGAACATCCCGTCGCTGGCGTGGGTGCCGCTGTTCCTCCTCTGGTTCGGCATCGGCGAGACCGCGAAGGTGCTGCTCATCGCCGTGGGCGCGTTCTTCCCGGTGTACCTCAACCTCTCGACGGGGATCGCGGCGGTCGACGAGGAGCTGTTGGAGGTCGCCGAGGTGTACGACCTCGGGCGCGTCGAGTCGCTGCGGCGGGTCGTGTTCCCGGCCGCGCTTCCCGACCTCCTCGTCGGGATCCGCGGCGGCGTCGGACTGGCGTGGATGTTCGTCGTCGCCGCCGAGCTGATCGCGGCGAGTCAGGGGATCGGGTTCCTGCTCAGCGACGGGCGGACCCTCGCGCGGCCCGACATCATCGTGGGCTCGATCCTGCTTTTCGCCTTCCTCGGCAACTGCTCGGACGTCGCGGTGAAGGAGGTGAGAGACCGTGTCGTCGGACGCTGACGTCAAGGGCGCGTCGTCGGACGCTGACGCGGACGCCCCGTCGTCGAAGGCCGCCGCCTCGTCAGGCGCGGATCCCGTCCTCGCAGTGGACGGCCTCCGGAAGCGGTACGACGACACGGTCGCGCTCGACGGCGTCGACCTCGCGGTCGCGGACGGGGAGTTCGTCGCCGTCGTCGGCCCCTCGGGCTGCGGGAAGTCGACGCTGCTGCGCGTGCTCTCGGGGCTCGAAGCGGAGTTCGGCGGGCGCGTCGCGGTCGACGGGACCGACGTCCGCGACGGCGGCAGCGACGCCGTCGGGATGGTGTTCCAGGAGCCGCGGCTGCTCGACTGGGCGGACGTGCGCGAGAACGTCGCGGTCGGGCTTCCGGCAGACGTCGACCCGGACTCTCCCGCGGCCCGCGAGCGCGTCGACGACCTGATCGAGACGGTCGGGCTCGACGGGTTCGCCGACAGCCATCCGGACGAGCTCTCCGGCGGGATGGCCCAGCGCGTCGCGCTCGCGCGAGGGCTAGCGTACGACCCCTCGGTCCTCCTGCTCGACGAGCCGTTCTCGGCGCTCGACCGGCTGACGAAAGCAGACCAGCAGGACCACCTGCTCGACGTGTGGGAGGACCGGGGGACGACGGTCGTCCTCGTCACCCACGACGTCGAAGAGGCCGTCTACCTCGCGGACCGCGTCGTCGTCCTCGGCGGCCAGCCCGGCACGGTGGAGTCCGTCGTCGACGTCGACATCGACCGCCCCCGCGAGCGGGCGGACGCCGACCTGGTCGCGCTCCGGCGCGAGGTGACGGCGGCGCTCGGACGGTAGCGGCATCCGCGAACCGGCGGTAGTGGTGTCCGGACTCGGCGGTAGCGATGTCCGCGATCCGGCAGTGCGGATAGCTGGCACGCACCGCGCGCCGGCCGCAGTCCGAACGAAACGAACGTCGATCCGGCTTATTAATCGAGTTCCGGATCGGAATACGCGCCGGATCACCGGTGTGTGTATAACCTCTTTAAGGTGTATGGACATCGGCGCAGTCGTGCGGTTTTTCGTTCGAACCGCGCGCCGCCCTGAACTGCCGGTCCGCTCCGATTTTGCGATCGTCCAAACCGTTAAGTACCCGACCGCCTTGTCGTGAACCGATGACAGACATCACGGAGGCTTCGTCGGACACCCCGGCGGATCGAGTTCTTCCAGGGCACGATAGCTTCTAACGTCGATATAGGTCCGGTACGGATCTTCGACACGACCCTGCGAGACGGAGAACAGTCACCACGCACGTCGTTCAGCTACGATGAGAAACGCCGCATAGCGGCGACGCTGGACGACATGAACACCCACGTCATCGAGGCGGGGTTCCCGGTCAACTCGGACGCGGAGTTCGAGGCCGTCAGCGACATCGCCGCCGCGACGGACACCACCGTCTGCGGATTGGCGCGGGTCGTCGAGGGCGACATCGACGCCGCCATCGACTCCGGCGTCGAGATGGTCCACGTGTTCGTCTCCACCAGCGACGTTCAGCTGGAGGACTCGATGCACGCGACCCGAGAGGAGGCGAAACAGCGCGCGGTCGACGCCGTCGAGCAGGTAAAAGACGCCGGCGTCGAGTGCATGTTCTCGCCGATGGACGCCACCCGGACGGACCCGGACTACCTGATCGACATCGTCGAGGCCGTCTCCGACGCCGGCACCGACTGGATCAACATCCCCGACACCTGCGGCGTGGGGATGCCGACCAGCTTCGGCGAGACGGTCAACGCCGTCGTGGAGGCGACCGACGCCCGCGTCGACGTCCACACCCACGACGACTTCGGCATGGCCGCCGCGAACGCGGTCATGGGATTCGAGAACGGCGCGGAGCAGGCGCAGGTGTCGGTCAACGGGATCGGCGAGCGCGCCGGCAACGCCGCCTACGAGGAGGTCGTCATGGCCGTCGAGTCGGTGTACGGCGTCGACACCGGCATCGACACGACCCAGATCACCAAGCTGGCCCGGATCGTCGAGGAGGCCTCGGACATCCCGGTGCCCGCGAACAAGCCCGTCACCGGGCGGAACGCGTTCGCCCACGAGTCGGGTATCCACGCCGCCGGCGTCATCGAGAACAGCGACACGTTCGAGACCGGCGTGATGACCCCGGAGATGGTGGGCGCCGAACGCGAGTTCGTGCTGGGCAAACACACCGGCACCCACAGCGTGCGCAAGCACCTGGTGGAGGCCGGCTTCGACCCGACGGACAGCGAGGTCCGGTCGATTACGAAGCGGGTCAAGGAGTACGGCGCCGGCAAGCGGCAGGTGACCGCCGGCGACGTCGAGCGGTTCGCCGAGGAGGCGGACGTCACGCGCGAGGAGGAGGTCCGGGTCTGATGACCCCCTCCCCGACCGGATCGCCCCCCGAGCGACCGCGTTCGCGGTCGCGGGAGCACTCTGAGCGGGGCCCGCGTCGACCTCGCGGGGGCCGCCGCCGCGCGGCGCGCCGCGTCGCCCGACAGGAATTTATACCCCGGCCGCGTTGCTCCGGGCGAGATGCGACGGCACACCACGGCCGCGGCGCGAGCGAGCGTTCCGGCAGCCGTCGCGCCGATTATTGTAGGGGTATAACCCCCTACACTACCCTTTCCTCACCGACGCGACGCACCGCCGAACGCCGGCGGCCGGGCCGTTTCCCACGCGTGGAGCGTTCTCCTGTCCGTCCCGCGTTCGCAGCGACCGACACGACAACCCGCCAGATGCCACACCGCACACCACCACGACAATGAGCGACACAGCAGCACAGCCGCGATCCGACGACGACGAGGCCGACGACTCGTCGGCCGCGACCGACGAGCCGACCGACCCGGTCGAAGAGGAGGCCGCTGGGGCCGTCTCGACCGGCGCCGAGTCGGTCGTCGCCGCCCTCGAGGCCGCGGGCGCGAAGACCGCCTTCGGCGTTCAGGGCGGCGCGATCATGCCGGTCTACGACGCCTTGTACGACTCCTCGATCCGGCACGTGACGATGGCCCACGAGCAGGGCGCCGCCCACGCCGCCGACGCGTACGGCGTCGTCGCCGGCGAGCCGGGGCTCTGTATGGCCACCTCCGGCCCGGGCGCGACGAACCTCGTCACCGGCATCGCCGACGCCGACATGGATTCCGACGCCATGCTGGCGCTGACCGGCCAGGTCCCGACCGAGTTCGTCGGGAACGACGCGTTCCAGGAGACCGACACGGTCGGCGTCACGCGCCCCATCACGAAGCACAACTACTTCGCGGGCGGCGCGGACACCGTCGGCGACACCGTCGGCGAGGCGTTCGAGCTGTCGCGGGCGGGGCGCCCCGGCCCGACGCTCGTCGACCTCCCGAAGGACGTCACGCAGGACGAGACGGACCGGACGCCCGGTCCGGCGACGCCCCCCGCGGGGACCGATCCCGACCCGAACGCGGACCAGGACGCGGTCGAGGAGGCTGCGCGCGCCATCGAGTCGGCCGAGCGGCCCGTCTGCCTGTTCGGCGGCGGCGTCATCAAGGCCGACGCGAGCGACGAGGCGCGGACGTTCGCCCGGAGCTACGGGATCCCCGTGACGACGACGATGCCGGGCATCGGCTCGTTCCCCGAGGACGACGACCTCTGCCTCTCGTGGGCGGGGATGCACGGCACCGGCTACGCGAACCTCGCGATCACTCACACCGACTGCCTGATCGCGGTCGGTACGCGGTTCGACGACCGGCTCACCGGCGGGATCGACACGTTCGCGCCGGAGGCCGAGGTGATCCACGTCGACATCGACCCCGCGGAGATTTCGAAGAACGTCTACGCCGACTACCCGCTCATCGGCGACGCCGGGCGCGTCTTAGACCAGCTGACCGCGGCGGTCCGCGAGGCGCCCGACACCGAGGCGTGGCGCGATAGGTGCGAGGAGTGGAAGGAGACGTACCCGCTCACGTACGCGACGCCGGACGACGAGCCGCTGAAGCCGCAGTTCGTCGTCGAGGCGTTCGACGAGGCGACCGACGACGACACCATCGTCACGACCGGGGTCGGCCAACACCAGATGTGGGCCTCCCAGTTCTGGACGTACTCGGAGCCCCGGACGTGGGTCTCCTCGCACGGACTCGGGACGATGGGGTACGGCGTGCCCGCCGCGGTCGGCGCGCGCGTCGCGGCCGACACGATGGGCGAAGCGGACCGCGACGTGGTGTGTTTCGACGGCGACGGCTCCTTCCTGATGACGATGCAGGAGCTGTCGGTGGCCGTCCGCGAGGAGCTGGACGTCACCATCGCCGTGCTCAACAACGAGTACATCGGCATGGTGCGCCAGTGGCAGGACGCCTTCTACGAGGGCCGCCACATGGCCTCGGACTACACGTGGATGCCCGAGTTCGACAAGCTCGCGGAGGCGTTCGGCGCCTTAGGCCTCCGCGTCGACGACTATGACGAGGTCGCGCCCGCGGTCGAGGAGGCGCTCGACTACGAGGGGCCGGCCGTGATCGACTTCCACGTCGACCCCGAGGAGAACGTCCTGCCGATGGTGCCGAGCGGCGGCGCGAACGGGAAGTTCGCGGCCGCGGAGGACCAGCTATGAGCGGCGACGCCTCCGGCGCCGACGGCGACTCGCGGTCGACTCCCGACGCCGACTCACGACCGCTCCCCGGCGAACAGCCCGGTCCGGACGAGCGCGACCACCCCGCGGGGCGCCGGAACCTCGAAGGGATCCGGATCGACCCCGTGGTCGAGGCCGAACACGAGTCGCGGCGCGCCGTCATCTCGGCGCTCGTCGAGGACGAGCCCGGCGTGCTCGCGCGCGTCTCCGGGCTCGTCTCCCGCCGCCAGTTCAACATCGAGAGCCTCACGGTCGGGCCGACGACAGTCGACGGCCACTCGCGAATCACGATGGTCGTCGAGGAGACGGACCCGGGCATCGACCAGATCGAGAAACAGATGGCGAAGCTGAAGCCGGTCATCTCGGTCGGCGAGGTCGCCGGCGACGCGGTCACCTCCGAGCTCGTCTTACTGAAGGTCGAGGCCGACGACCCCGCCGCGGTCCACGCCGTCTCCGAGATGTACGACGGCCGGACGGTCGACGCGGGGCCGGAGACGATCACCGTCGAGCTCACCGGCGACAAGGCGAGCATCGACAACGCGATCGGCGCCTTCGACCGGTTCGGCATCGTCGAGATCGCGCGGACGGGGCCGACCGCGCTCGCGCGCGGCGACACCCCGACGGCGCCAGGAGAGAAACCCGGAACGGCCGGCGAACCGACCACCCACGACGACTGACACGCGAACACACGCGAACCTACACGATACACATGACCGAAGACGACACGCAGACGTTCGACTCGACAGTATACTACGACGACGACGCAGACGAGGAGGCGATCGCCCACAAGACGGTGGCCGTCCTCGGCTACGGCTCGCAGGGCCACGCGCACGCGCAGAACCTCTCCGAGAGCGGGGTCGACGTGATCGTCGGCCTCCGCGAGGACAGCTCCTCCCGGAGCGCCGCCGAGAGCGACGGGCTCCGCGTGGAGACCCCCGCGGACGCGGCCGCCGAGGCCGACGTGGTGAGCGTCCTCGTCCCCGACACCGTCCAGCCGGACGTGTACGAGAACGCGATCGAACCGAACCTCGACGCGGGCGACACGCTCCAGTTCGCGCACGGGTTCAACATCCACTACAACCAGATCCAGCCGCCCGAGGACGTCGACGTGACGATGGTCGCGCCGAAGTCGCCGGGCCACCTCGTGCGCCGCAACTACGAGAACAACCAGGGGACGCCCGGGCTGCTGGCGGTGTACCAGGACGCCACCGGCGACGCCCACGACGAGGGGCTCGCGTACGCGGCCGCGATCGGCTGTACCCGCGCCGGCGTCGTCGAGACGTCCTTCCGCGAGGAGACCGAGACCGACCTGTTCGGCGAGCAGGCCGTCCTCTGTGGCGGCGTCACCTCGCTCGTGAAGCAGGGGTACGAGACGCTGGTCGACGCCGGCTACTCCCCGGAGATGGCGTACTTCGAGTGTCTCAACGAGCTGAAGCTCATTGTCGACCTGATGTACGAGGGCGGGCTCGGCGAGATGTGGGATTCCGTCTCGGACACCGCCGAGTACGGCGGGCTCACGCAGGGCGACGTCGTCGTCGACGAGCACGCCCGCGAGAACATGGAGGAAGTGCTGGAGAAGGTCCAGAACGGCCAGTTCGCCCGCGAGTGGATCGCGGAGAACCAGGCGGGACGGCCCTCCTACACCCAGCTCCGGAACGCGGAAAAGAACCACGAGATCGAGGCCGTCGGCGACGAGCTGCGCGGCCTGTTCGCGTGGGAGGAGTCCGCCGACGAGGACGAAGAGGAGAGCGCCGAGGTGACCGCCTGATGGGCGTACGCGGCGGCGCGAACCGGACGGAAGCGACCGCGCGGTCGGCGCGCCACGCGGGTGAGCGCCGATGAGCGAGGGAACGCTGTACGACAAGGTGTGGGACCGGCACACGGTGACGCGACTGCCCACCGGACAGGACCAGCTGTTCGTCGGGCTCCACCTCGTCCACGAGGTCACCAGCCCGCAGGCGTTCGGCATGCTGAAAGAGCGCGGGCAGGAGGTCGCGTTCCCGGAGCGCACCCACGCGACGGTCGACCACATCGTGCCCACGGGCAACCGCGACCGCCCCTACCGCGACGACGCGGCCGAGAGCATGATGGCGGAGCTAGAGGAGAACGTCCGCGGCTCGGGCATCGACTTCTCCGACCCGGACTCCGGCGATCAGGGGATCGTCCACGTCATCGGCCCGGAGCAGGGGCTCACCCAGCCGGGGATGACGATCGTCTGCGGCGACTCCCACACGTCGACGCACGGCGCGTTCGGCGCGCTGGCGTTCGGCATCGGCACCTCGCAGATCCGCGACGTGCTGGCGACGGGCTGTGTCGCGATGGAGAAACAGAAGGTCCGCAAGATCGAGGTCACGGGCGAGCTCGGCGAGGGCGTCACCGCGAAGGACATCATCCTCACGATCATCGGGAAGCTCGGGACCGACGGCGGTGTCGGCTACGTGTACGAGTACGCCGGCGAGGCCATCGAGGACCTCGGGATGGAGGGACGGATGTCCATCTGTAACATGTCGATCGAGGGCGGCGCCCGCGCGGGGTACGTCAACCCCGACGAGACCACCTACGAGTGGCTGCGAGAGACGGACGCCTTCGAAGACGACCCCGAGGAGTTCGAGCGGCTGAAACCCTACTGGGAGTCGATCCGGACCGACGACGACGCGGAGTACGACGACGTGGTCACCATCGACGGCTCGGCCATCGAGCCGACCGTGACGTGGGGGACCACGCCCGGACAGACCGCGGGGATCACCGAACCCATTCCGGACCCCGACGACCTCCCCGAGGAGGATCGGGACACGGCGCGGCGCGCGCAGAAGCACATGCGCGTCGAGCCCGGCGACACGATGGAGGGGTACGAGATCGACGTGGCGTTCCTCGGCTCGTGCACCAACGCGCGGCTGAAGGACCTCCGCGAGGCCGCGGCGTTCGTCGAGGGCCGCGAGGTCGACGACGACGTGCGCGCGATGGTCGTTCCCGGCAGCCAGCGCGTCCGCGACGCCGCGGAGGCCGAGGGGCTCGACGAGATCTTCAAGCAGGCCGGCTTCGACTGGCGCGAGCCCGGCTGTTCGATGTGTCTCGGCATGAACGACGACCAGCTGGAGGGCGACGAGGCGAGCGCCTCCTCGTCGAACCGGAACTTCGTCGGACGACAGGGCTCGAAGGACGGGCGCACCGTGCTGATGAGTCCGATCATGGTCGCGGCCGCGGCGGTGACCGGCGAGGTCACCGACGTCCGCGAGATGGAGGAGGTGGCGACCGTATGAGCTCGCCCGAGTTCAGCGACGGCGAGGCGCCGGCGGAGAAGGTCACCGAGGTCTCCGGCACCGGGATCCCGGTCCGTGGCAACGACATCGACACCGACCAGATCATCCCGGCGCGGTTCATGAAGGTCGTCACCTTCGACGGGCTGGGCCAGTTCTCCTTCTTCGACCAGCGGTTCGACGACGAGGACAACGAGAAGGACCACCCGTTCAACGAGGAGAAGTACCGGGGCGCGAACGTCTTAGTCGTCAACGCCAACTTCGGCTGCGGCTCCTCGCGCGAGCACGCCCCGCAGGCGCTGATGCGCTGGGGGATCGACGCGGTCGTCGGCGAGTCGTTCGCGGAGATCTTCGCGGGGAACTGCCTCGCGCTCGGGGTTCCGACGGTCACGGCCGACCAGGAGGACATCGAGGCGCTGCAGGACTACGTCGAGGCCAACCCCGACGCCGAGGTCGACATCGACGTGGCGGAGGAGACGATCACCTACGGCGACACCGTGATCGACGCGGAGGTCCACGACGCACAGCGGAAGGCGCTCGTCGAGGGCGTCTGGGACACCACGGCGCTGATGGGCGCGAACGCCGGCGCGGTCCGCGAGACCGCCCGGTCGCTGCCGTACGTTCCTGAGGAGGACATCCCGGGGGACGACGCGTGAGCCACGAGGTCGTCGTCATCGAGGGCGACGGGATCGGCCGCGAGGTCGTCCCCGCCGCCGTCGAGGTGCTGGAGGCGCTTCCGGTCGACTTCGAGTTCGTCGAGGCGGACGCGGGCGACGCGACGAAGGAGGCGACCGGCGAGGCGCTCCCGGCGGAGACGTACGATCTCGCGGCCGACGCGGACGCGACCCTGTTCGGCGCGGCCGGCGAGACGGCCGCCGACGTCATCCTCCCGCTCCGGGACGCGGTGGACTCGTTCGTCAACGTCAGACCCGCGAAGGCGTACCCCGGCGTCGACGCGCTCCGCCCGGAGACGGACGTGGTGTTCCTCCGCGAGAACACCGAGGGCGTCTACTCCGGCCACGAGGACCGCCTCTCCGAGGATCTCTCGACGCTGACGCGGGTCGTCACCTCGTCGGCCTCCCGCGAGCTGGCCGAGTACGCCTGCGAGTTCGTCAAGGACGGCCGCGGCCCCGCGGGCGACCCCGACGAGGGGTTCACCGTAGCGCACAAGGCGAACGTGATGCGCGAGACTGACGGTCGGTTCCGCGAGGAGGTGCTTGCGGTCGCCGAGGAGCGCGGCGTCGACGCCGACGAGGAGCTGATGGACGCGTTCGCGACGAAGCTCCCGCTCGACCCGACGCAGTACGGCGTGATCGTCTGCCCGAACCTCGCGGGCGACGTGCTCTCCGACCTGTCCGCCGGGCTCGTCGGCGGGCTCGGCCTGCTCCCGTCGGCAAACGTCGGCCACGACAACGCGCTGTTCGAGCCGGTCCACGGCACGGCGCCCGACATCGCGGGCGAAGGGGTCGCGAACCCGACCGCAGCGATTCTCTCGGCGGCCATGCTGCTGGAGTACCTCGGCCACGTCGAGGAGGGCCAGCGCGTGCGCGACGCCGTGGAGGGCGTCCTGTCCGACGGCCCGCGCACCGGCGACCTCGGCGGCTCGGCGACGACAGACGAGGTCACCGCGGCGATCGTCGACCGCTTGTAAGGCGCGCCTCGCCGCCGGTTCGGCCGGGTCGGTGGTCCGTCGGCGACCGCGGGCGAACCACAAGACAAGAAACCCTGCGGCTCCTCCGCTCGGATATGAGCAACTACGAAGTCGCGATGGAAGCAGCCTGGTTGGTCCGTGACGTCGAGGAGACCGACGACGCCATCGGCGTCGCGGTCAGCGAAGCCGGCAAGCGACTCAACGAGACGGACAAGCAGTACGTCGAGGTCGAGCCCGGCGTCACCGGCTGTCCCGCCTGCGGCGAGCCGTTCGACGCCGCGTTCCTCGCCGCGAACACGGCCCTCGTCGGACTCCTCCTCGAGATCGACGTCTTCAACGCCGACAGCGAGGAGCACGCGGAGCGGATCGCGAAAAGCGAGGTCGGCGGCGCGCTCCGCGACGTCCCCCTCGAAGTCATCGACGTCTTCGAGACCGACGCCGACGAGGACGAGGAGGAGGCGGCGCGATAGACGCGGCTCGGCGCCGCGAGTTCGGTCGGTGCCGAAAGCTTTTCTAATAACCTTAAGTAATTAGTCGGCATGGAACTGCCGACGCCACAGGACCTCCGCGAGCGCCGGACCGGGCTGGAGCTGACCCAGAGCGAGCTCGCCGACGCCGCGGACGTCTCCCAGCCCCTCATCGCGCGGATCGAAGGCGGCGACGTCGACCCCCGGCTCTCGACGCTGCGCCGCATCGTCAACGCCCTCCAAGAGGCCGAAGGCGAGGTCGTGCGCGCGACCGACCTGATGAACGAGACCGTGATCAGCGTCGCGCCGGACGACGCCGTGAGCGCGGCCGTCGAGCTGATGGAGGCTGAGGCGTACTCACAGCTCCCGGTCCTCCAGAACGGCGTGCCGGTCGGCTCGATCAGCCAGGGCGACGTCGTCCACGCCGGCGAGAACGTCGGCGACCACCCCGTCAGCGACGTGATGAGCGAGTCGTTCCCGACCGTCGCGCCGTCAGCGACCGTCGACGAGGTCCGGAACCTCCTCGACCACTACAAGGCCGTGATGGTCACCGACGGCGGCGAGACGGTCGGGATTATCACGGAGGCCGACATCGCGGCGCAGCTGTCGTAAGGTCGGCTATTCCTCCCGTCGCTCCGAGAGCCGCTCCCAGATCTCCGTACAGCCCGCGCCGTCCGCCACGTCGTCGAGGTGGCTCGTATCGCCGTCGCTCCCGTCGTCGTCTCCGCTCTCGCCGTCCGACACTTCGTCGTCGCTCATCAATTGAACGGAGGTCGACGGCGGGCATAAGCGGCCACTCGACGGCACGTCGCGCCGGGTCTCCCCGGTGACCGCGATTCTCTCCGTTACCTCGGACGCGAGGACCTACAGTTCCAGTCCGCGGATCTCGACCGTCGCTTCATCCTCGTCGCTGTCGTTCCCTCCCTCGGCGGGCTCGACGCGCCCGATCACGCGCCCGTCGGTCGCGTCGGCCAGAGCCTCGGCCTCGTCGGGGTCGAGGGCGGCCACGAAGCCCGTCCCCATGTTGAACGTGCGGTGCATCTCCTCGTCGGAGACGTTCCCCTCCGACTGAACGAACTCGAAGACCGGCTGCGGGTCGAACGCGTCGTCGATGGCGTAGCGGTGGGCGCCGAGGCGTTCGAGGTTTGTCCAGCCGCCGCCCGTCACGTGGGCCGCGCCGCGGACGCCGTGGGCGCGCATCGGGTCGAGCAGGTCGGTGTAGATCGCGGTCGGTTCGAGCAGCGCGTCGCCGAGCGTCTCGTAGTCGCCGAACGGGCACGGATCGGTGTAGTCGTGGTCGCGCGTGACGGCCTCGCGCGCCAGCGTGAGCCCGTTCGAGTGGATCCCCGACGAGCGCCAGCCGACCAACGCGTCGCCCGGCTCCGCGCGCCCGTCGAACACGCCGTCCTTCGCGGCGAGGCCCGCGCAGGTGCCGGCGAGGTCGAGCCCGCGGACCACCTCGGGCATGACGGCCGTCTCGCCGCCGACGAGTTCCATGTCAGCGAGTTCGGCGCCGCGGGAGAGCCCCTCGCCGACCTGCTCGGCGAACCGCTCGTCCGGCTCGTCGACCGCGAGGTAGTCGACGAACGCGACCGGCCGGACCCCGGCCGCGACGAGGTCGTTGACGTTCATCGCAATGCAGTCGATGCCGACCGTCGAGTAGTCGCCGAGCGCCTCCGCGACGAGCAGCTTCGTCCCGACGCCGTCGGTCGCGAGCGCGAGGTAGCGGTCGCCGATGTCGAGCAGGCCGGCGTACTCGCTTCCGGAGCCCTCCGCCTCGGTGTCCGCCCCGACAGCGCCGATCAGCGCCGCGGTCGCGGCCTCGCTCGCGTCGATGTCGACGCCCGCGTCCGCGTAGGTGAGTTCCTCGCCCTCGTTCGGTGCGTCGTCGTCCCCGTCGCCTTCAGTCATGTGTGTGGGGCCACGCCCGCGGAGCAAAAGCGCACCGTTCCGGCGGGGAGCGGTCGCCGGAGAGAGCGGCGGGCGATCAGAGCGGCGGGCGATCAGAGCGGCGGGCGATCAGAACGGCCCGCCGAACCCGAGCCCGACGACGAAGACGAGCCCGAAGGCGAGCAGCACGGACGGGACGAAGACGGCCGCCCAGACCGGCTTGCTCCACCCCATCACCGTCTTGCCGTCGAGCGGGCCGTACGGGACGAGGTTGAACGCCGCGAGGAACGCGTTGATCGCGATGCCGCGCGCGCCGAGGATGATGACAATCTCGCTGCCGAGGATTCCGCCGAGCGCGTACAGCGGGAAGAAGACGACCATCAGCCCGAGGTTCACGGCGGGGCCGGCGAGCGCGATGTGGCCGTGTTCGCGGGGGGTCAGCCTCCCGCGGTGGTGGACGGCGCCGGGGGCGGCAAAGATGAACCCCAACAGGGAGCTCATCACGGCCAAAAACAGCATGCTGTTGTCCGCGCGGAACTCCGCGACTTGGTCGTAGTGAACCGCGACGACCTTGTGCGCGACCTCGTGGAGCAGGAAGGCGACCCCAGCGGTCGAGAGGGCAACGAACAGCGGCGGGACCACGCCCGCCGCGAGTATCCGGCTGATCCCGCCCGAGCCGCCGACGAAGAACAGCATGAACGCCACGCCGAGCGCGAGCCAGGCGACGAGGAGGTCGCGGATCTCGGTCCCGCTGAAGTAGAGGCCCGCGATCCGCCGCCCGGAGACCGCGCTGCCGCCGCTCATGCGATCCCCCCTACGGCGCCGCGCACGAGGTCGGCGCCGTTGAGCGCGCCCTCGACGAGCAGCCGGCCGACGTCATCGACGCCGCCGACCTCGGCCCCGAACATCGCCGGGATGACGTACGCCGCGAAGAGGAAGCTCGCGACGATGCTCCCGACGTTCGTCATCGCGACGACGACGATGAGTCGGAACAGCGGCACGTCTAACATCGCGGAGACGAGCTCCCCGGCCGACCGCGTCTCGTCGCCGAGCAGGTCGTTGAGCGCCCCGATGTCGGCGACGTTCACCGTCAGACTCCGGAGCTCCACGTAGCCGGTAAACCAGCCGGGAGCGAGCAGCGGGTTGATCGAGGTCATCCACGCGACGGCGCCGCCGACGGCGGCCGAGAGCCAGCGCGCGCCGGCGACCTTCGCGAACGCGAACGCGAAGACGCCGTTGATCAGGAACCACGCGCCGAACAGCCGGAGCAGGAACGCGTTGCCCGCGCCGCCCAGCGCCAGCAGGAGGAAGAAGCCGACGAACCCAACCGTGATCGCGTAGCCGATCGCCTTCTTCCACGGGAGCCCGCGGCCCGACTCCTGGCCGACCAGATCCTCCATCGGCGGGAGCGTCGCGGGATTCCTGAGATACCCCTCGATCCCCGCACGGTGGCCGGCGCCGACGACGGCGACCACGTCGTGGCCGGCCTCGCGGAGCGCGACCAGCCGGTGGGCGATGAACGCGTCGCGCTCGTCGATGAGCGCCTCCGCGCCGCCCGGGGAGAACTGGCGGAACTCCTCCATCATCATCGTCACCACGTCCGTGTCGGTGAGGTCCGCCTCGTCGAGCTCCTCGATCCCGCCGGTCTCGGCGTCGACCTCGCCGCTCGCGAACGCGCCGACCGCGACCGCGAGGACGGCGCCGAAGACCAAGCCGAGGCCGATACCGATCCCGAAGCCGCCGATCGCCGTCACGGGGAAGCCGCCGAGGTACGTCGAGACGATCCCGTTCGCGACGCCCGTGATCCCGGCGGCGATGCCGGCGGCCAGCCCGGTGCCGACCGCGGCGTAGAGCCGCTGGTCCGGCGAGAGCGCGACCGTTCCGATCTGGTCAACGACGATGCCGACGACGAGCGCGACGAGGACGCCCGCGGCGACGCTCGTCAGCACGGCGGTCGTGATCCCGACGGCGCCGCCGAAGAGGCCGATCGCCGGGCCGGCGAGGAGGCCGACCATGAGCCCGCCGATAACGCCGGCGACCCGCGGGTCGCTGACGCCGAACGCGAGCCCGCCGACGAGCCGGAGCTTTTCGGTAACCGTCATGCGAGCCCAGAAGCGCTGGATCGTCGTCTGGATGTCGCGGTCGACGAGGGCGACGTCGATGCCGAGGGACTCGGCGAGGTCGACGGCGGCCTTCATGTCCGCCCCCGGCTCGATGTCGAACCGCTCGCCGAGCTGGGTCTGGACGTACGAGAGCATCCAGTACGCGAGGAACTGGAACACGGTGTTCCCCTTGAGCAGGTCGCCGGCGTCGAGGTCGTCGGGAGTCTCGCCGTTGAGCTGGCGGTAGCGCCCCTCGTCGAGCTCGACGGCGACGACGTCGGGGCGCTCCCGCTCTATCGTCTCCTCGACCTCGTCGACGGAGCGCTCCGACACGTGCGCGGTCCCGACGACCGTGACCCTCCCCTCGCCGGCCGCGTCGCTGCGCGGCGCGCCGTCGAGGTCGCCGCCGTCGGCCCGCGGGGATGGGTCGGTCGACGGGGGTGCCTCGTCGCTCCCCCGTGACGGCTCTGTCATCACCCATCGTACTCGGTCACCGCGTTTAGGGTTTGTGAGTCGGTGGCTGGTCCGGGCCGCGGCCCGACGGTCCGAGCGTTCCCGCTGATCCAACAAATTTGTATTCTCACGCGTCTCACGTGTTCGTATGTCCCGGCTGTTGCCCTCCCTGCCGGACGCGACCCCCGAGGAGCGCGAGCCCCGGGTCGTCGGCGTCGACGACGACGAGGCCGACGACCTCATCGCCGCCCTCGGCTCCGAGACGGCGCGGGCCATCCTCTCGACGCTCCACGACCGGACGGCCACCAAGTCCGAGCTCGCCGACGAGGTCGACACCTCGCTCCAGAACGTCCAGTACCACCTCTCCCGGCTCGACGAGGCCGATCTGGTCGACGTCGTCGACACCGCCTACTCCGAGAAGGGCCGCGAGATGGACGTGTACGCCGCCGCCGACGAGCCGCTCGTGCTGTTCTCGGGCGGCTCCGAGGAGTCGACCGGGATCAAGACCGCGCTGATGCGCCTGCTCGGCGGCTACGGACTGATCGGTCTCGCGGCGGTCGCGGTCCAGCGCCTCCTCGCGGTCGGCTCGCTCGGCGGATCGAGCGGCTACGCGGGCGCGTCCGGCGGCGGCGACGCGGGGACGGCCACCGCCGATGGCGGCGACGGGAGCGCGGACGGCGCTGACGGCCCCACGGTAGAGAGCGTCCCCGACCAAGACACCGCCGCCGAGAGCGCGGACGGCGCCATCGAGCTCGTCGGCGACCCGCTTGCGGAGTACGCCGTCTCGCTCGTCGAGCCCGGGATCGTCTTCTTCGTCGGCGCCGCGGTCGTGTTCACGCTCGCGTGGGCGTACTGGTACCGCGCGTCGAACTGACGAGATCGAGGATGCCCGGCGGTCGCGCGTGGGACAGCTATTCAAGCCGCCGCCACCACGTTCGCGTATGGAACACGAAGCCGAGGTCGTCGGTGTCGGCGCGGGCTCGGCGCCAAGCGGCGACGTGCCGGCGGTGATCCTCTCCGCGCGCGGCGAGTACGTCCCCATATTCGTCAGCGGTGACCAGGCTCACTCGATCGGCATGGCGTTGGAAGGCGAACCGTTCGACCGACCGCTCACGCACGACCTCCTCGTCGACATCCTCACGGAGTTCGGGGGCGCCATCGACCGCGTCCGCGTCGACGACCTCCACGACGGCACCTTCTACGCGAAGGTCGACGCCGAGCGCTACGACGACGGCGAGCCGGAGCGGTTCGTCTTCGACGCCCGCCCCTCGGACGCGCTCGCGCTCGCGGTGCGCGTCGACTGTCCGATCGTCGTGACCGACGAGGTGATTGACGAGGCGGGCCGATCGCGGGACTCACTCCGCTTCGGCGACGACGACCCCTCCGAGGACCCCTCTGGGGAGCGCTGAGAGGCCGCTTCGGTGCCGGCTTCGCTTCCCGCGGCGCCGCCGGCGAAGCCCGCCGTTCAAGTCGCCGGCCCTCCCACGACGGGCATGGACGAGACGGCCACGCTCGCCTCTTCGCACACCGAGATGACGGAGATGCTGCTCCCGAACGACACGAACAACCTCGGCCGCGCGCTCGGGGGCGCCGTGTTGCACTGGATGGACATCTGCGGCGCCATCGCCGGCATGCGCTTTTCGAACCGACAGGTGGTCACCGCCTCGATGGATCACGTCGACTTCATCGCGCCCATCGAGATGGGCGAGGTCGCCATCATCGAGGGGTACGTGTTCAACACCGGCCGGACGAGCGTCGACGTGAAGGTCGATGTGCGCGCCGAGAACCCCCGCACGGACGAGACGCGGCGGACGACCACCTCCTACTTCACGTTCGTCGCGCTCGACGACGACGGCCGCCCGACGCCGGTCCCCGACCTGGAGTGTCCGACCGAAGACGAGGAAGTCCTCCGCGAGGACGCCATGAGCGGCCGGGAGGAGCAGTTACGGCAGGTCGTCGAGCGCTACGACCTCTAGATCCGGCGCGGTCCGGACGGCGGCGGACGCGACCCGGACGGCCTCACTCCGCTGAGCCCGCGACGACTTCGACTGTCGCGTCCGAGTCGTCGGTCTCAGCGACCGCCGCCTCGTGCGCCGCCAGCGCGCGCTCCGCGAGGGCGTCGAGCACCTCGTCGATGTCGCCGCCGCGCTCTCGCGCGCGCTCGTCCCGGCCCCCGTTCGCGAGGTGGCTCGGACAGCCGCAGTCGGAGGCGCCGAACCCGTCTATCGGGCCGGCCGGCAGGCGCTCGGCGACCGCGCACTCGACGTCGACGCCGACGCTGCGCACGACGCGGTCGATCCGCGCGGCCGGGTGGCCGAGCAGGTAGTCGACATGCCAGTGGCGGACGTCGTGGTCGCCGCGCGCGGTCCGGCGGTGTCTGTCCACCCGGGAGAACCCGCCGGCACCGAGCGCGCTCCCGGTATACGCGTACGCGCCGGCCGGGAGGCGGTGCTCGCCGAGCGCGCCCGCAGACAGCGTCGCGTCGTCCGCGAGGGCGACGACGAGGGTGTAGCTGCCGCCGCTGGCGTCGCTCATCGGTCGATCACCGTCCGAACGGCGTTCGCGACCGCGCTCACGACAGCGCGGCCGGTGCCTCGGCGGCGGCCGACCGGAGCGATCCCACCAGATCGTTCGCCTCGTCGTCGAGGCGGTAGGTGTCGTGGAAGTCGGCCGGGTCGCGGTCGCGACCGGAGAGCGTCCCGACGACGTCGGCGATACGGTCGTAGTTGTCGCGGACGAGCCCCCCGACGATCCCGGGGGTGCCCGCGCGCTCCGCCAGCTCCTCGGCGGCGGACCGGCCGGCGTACACGCGACGCTTCGCGGGGTCGACGAACACCATCGCGAACGGGCGGGAGCCGAACTGCGCGTCGAGGAACGGCCCGACGGGGTCGGCCTCCCACGGGACCGCGACGACGCCGTCGAGACGGCGGAGCGCCACCGCCGCGACCGAGCAGTACGGGCAGTCGCCGTCGAAGATCAACACCGGCGCGTCCCCGCTATCCGGGTCGGTAGGCATGCGAGAATATAGGGTCTCGACCGGCTTAAGCGGCCGGTCGGCGGCTAGCGAGTCGGCGAAAAAGAGGGCTCGAACCCGCTCAGTGCGAGTGGCCGAGCGCCTCTTCGAGCGGCTGCCCGAAGCGCTCCTCGAACAGCTCCGCGGCCGTCTCCTCCATCTCCGCGATGTCCTCGGGCACGTCGCCCTCGCTGTGGTGGACGATAACGTGCGCCTGCTGTGCCATCGCCTGGACGATCACGTCGGAGACGACGGCGGTCGCGGGCTCGCCCTGCTCGCTGAGCACGTCGACGAGGCCGGCGGGCAGTTCGAACGACTCTTCGTCACCGTCGGGACCGGTGATCGTGTAGGTCTCGGTGTCTCCCATACCCCTGAGTCGCGACCGCGACATAAGGGTCTGTGGAAACCGGACGCAACGGCGCCCGCGCGTTCGAACGCGCGAGCGTCCAGCGTCACCCGTGCGTCGAAATCGCCGTCACGGAGGACCCCGAGCCGACGACGCTCGCGAGGTACACCGCGATGGCCGTGACGACGATCGACCCCCCCGACGGGAGGCCGAACCCGATCGAGACCGCGAAGCCGCCGAGCACCGACAGCTGCCCGAAGATCACGCCGAGGTACATCGTCTCGCGGAAGCTCCGGGCGACCTGCGAGGCGGCCGCGACGGGGACGACGAGCATCGCGGCGACGAGGATGACGCCGAGCACCTGCATCGCGCCGACGACGACGACCGCGGTCAGCACGACGAGCAGGGTGTTGTAGCCGGTGACGTTCAGCCGGGCGACCCGCGCGGCCTGCTCGTCGAAGGTGATGAAGAGGAGCTGCTTGTACGTCAGCGCCACGCCGGCGACGACGATCAGGGAGAGCGCCCCCATCAGGCGCGCGCCCTCCGGCGTGACCACCGCGAGGTTCCCGAACAGGAACCCCTCGACGTTGACGCCGGTGAGCCCGTCGCCGTAGCTGATGATCAGCGTGCCGACCGCGAAGCTCCCGCTGAGCATGATCGCGATGGGCACGTCGCCGTACGCGTCGGTGCGCTCGGTGAGCCACTGGACCGCGAGCGCGCCGAGAACCCCGACCGCGAGCGCGACGAGCAGCAGCGACCCGTTCCACCCGGTCGAGGAGGTGACGAGGATGCCGAGGGCGACGCCGGCGAACGCGGTGTGCGCGAGCGTCTCGCCGATCAGCGCCATCTCGCGGTGGACGAGGAAGGAGCCGACGAGCGGGGCGACCACCCCGACGAGCACGCCGACCGCCATCGACTGCCACATGATCGGGTGCCGGAACACGTTCGTGCCGAACGCGGCGTCCATCCCCCGGCCCAGCGAGCGGAACGCGGCGTACAGCTCGCTCGCGACCGGCAGGTCCTGCGCCCAGTAGAGCAGGAGGAACCCGAGCATGCCGACCGCGACGATGGCCGTGATTCCGATTCCGACGAGTTCCGCCGTTCGGCGGCGGCCCCGCTCGGGCTCCGCGCGGCGTCCGGTCTCAGTGCCCGATTCTCCGCTCATCAGTGGTGGTGGTGGACGACCTGCCCCGTCGTGCCGTACGCCGCCGCGAGGGCGTCGCTCTCGACGAACGACTCGGTGTCCCCGTGGTGGTACAGCTCGGTGTTGATGCAGGCGATGCGGTCAGCGCGGTCGGTGACGACGCCGATGTCGTGCTCGATGAGGATGACCGTGATCCCGTCGTCGTTGAGGTCGTCGAGGAGGGCGTAGAAGGCGTCGCGCGACTCGGCGTCGACGCCGACCGTCGGCTCGTCGAGCGCGAGCAGGTCCGCGTCGCTCGCGAGGGCCCGCGCGATGTACGCCCGCTGCTTCTGCCCGCCGGACAGCTCCGAGACGAGCCGGTCGGTCAGGTCGCCGATGCCGACCGTCTCGATCGCGTCCGCGACGGCGGCGCGGTCGGCCTCCGAGAGGCGCCCCCGTCCGGCGTGCGCGAATCGGCCCATGGTGACGCACTCGCGGACGGTGACCGGCATCGCGCCGCCGCGGCTCGTCGCCTTCTGGGAGACGTAGCCGATCCGGCCGCCGTCGTCGAACTCGTCGATCGGGCGCCCGAACAGTTCGACCGACCCCTCGTCGGCCTCGTGGAGGCCGAGCATGAGGTGGAGGAGGGTGGTCTTCCCGGAGCCGTTCGGGCCAACGAGCCCAAGGAAGTCACCCTCTTCGACGGTGAGGGAGACGTCTCTCACGGCGACGGTGTCGCCGTAGGCGAACGTCACGCCGTCGAGGTCGACGATTGCGCTCACTGCGTGTGTCCGGTGTGGGTCGGCCGCACGTTTAGCTCTTTTAGTCCGGCGGCGTCGGCGCCGTCTCCGGAGGCGCCGAGCGCGGCCAGCCCGAGGTCGGATCGGCTCACTGCGCGTCGAACGCCCGCTCGAAGGCGGGGACGTTGATCTCGGTCATCTGTTCGAGGTAGCCGTACCCGGCGTCGTTCCACTCCTGCGTCGTCCCGCCGGCGGGCGTGACGGGGACCGCCTCGGTGGCGTCGCTGTTCTCGACGATCGACTCGGCGAGCCTGGGCGACTGGAAGCGGTCGTACAGCACGACGTCGATCCCCTCCGTGTCGACGAGGTCGATCGTGTCGGCGATCTCCGACTGCGTCGGCTCGTTCTGCGGCGAGACGCCGACCGGCGAGTGGAGCCGGAACCCGTAGCGCGCCTCCAGGTACTGGAAGGAGTTGTGGCCCGCGAGCACCGCCACGTCGCGCGCGGCCTCGTCGGCGATCGACTGGAAGGCGGCGTCGACCGCGTCGAGCTCCTCGGCGTAGGCGTCGGCGTTCGCGGCGTACGCGTCGGCGTTGTCCGGGTCCGCCTCGCCCAGCCCCGTCGCGATGGTGTCGACGATGTCGGCGGCGAACACCGGATCGACCCAGACGTGCGGGTCGTACTGGCGGTCATCGTCCTGTTCCTCGCCCTCCCCGTCGTGGTCGTCGCCCTCGTGTCCTCCGTCCTCCCCGTCGTGGTCCCCTTCCTCGCCGCCGTGCGTGTGGTCCCAGTCGAGGAGGTCGTCCTCCAGCCCGTCGAGCCCGTCGATCACGGCGACGGTGTCGTAGTCGCTCTCCAACGTCTCGGCTAGGTCCTGCGCCCACGAGAACTCCGGGCTGTCGAGGTAGACGAACGCGTCCGTCGCGGCGACGTCCCTCGCGAGGGTCCCGTCCGGCGTCCACCCGTGGCCGAGCTGGCCCACGTCGACCGGATCCTCGAAGCTCGCGCGCTCGCCCGCGACCTCGTTGGCCCAGTCGTTGAGGGTGAAGAAGGCGGCGTACCCGGAATCGAACCCCTCGGACCCGCCGCCCGTGGCACCGGAACAGCCCGCCAGGGACGCCGCGGCTCCCGCGACCGCGAGTCCGGCGCCGCGCCGTAGCACCGACCGCCGTGAGTGAGTCATACCGATCGCTACCACGGATTAACAGAAAAAGGTTATTATTTCACAAGTCAGAATTAATAACTCGGGCGCCGAGAGCGTACCGACTTAACAACTGGGCGGAATGGCCCGGCACAGGACAACGGAGCGACGCCGTGGGGTCACTCGGTGAGGTCGACGACGGTCGCGTCCGCGAGCTCGGCGAGCGTCTCGGGGTCGACCGCGAACACCGCGCTCGGCGTCCCGGCCGCGCCGTAGACGGTGTCGTACTCGGTGAGCGTCGGGTCGAAGACGGTCGGGAGCGCGGCGTCGTGAGCGATCGGCGGGACGCCCCCGATGCTCCAGCCGACGACCTCCCGGATCCGCTCCGGGTCGCCCATCTCGGCGGCGTCCGCGCCGAAGTGGTCGGCGACGGCGTTCAGGTCGAGCCGGTTCGCGCCGCTCGTGATCGCGGCGACGAGCTCACCGTCGCGCTCGCCGCCCGAGAGCGAGACGATGATAGTCGACGCAATGGCGCCCGTCTCGCAGCCGAGGGCGTCGGCCGCGGCGGCCGCAGTCTCCGTGCCCGCCTCGAACTCCAGCACGTCGACGTCGGTGTCGTACCGTTCCCGCGCCCGTTCCGCAAACTCCGCCGCGCGTGGATGCATGCGATCGGACCCGCGGCCCGCCGGTATCAACCTCCCGGAGGCGGTGAAAATGCGGCTGTGGTCGCGGCCGGCTTGGCGGCGGACGATCGGGCGGCCTCAGCGGGTCCGGAGCTCGTCTTTATCCTTGAGCACGCGGGCGTCGCCCTCGCCGGAGGTGACCTCGTTGACGAGGTCGTAGAGGTCGTTCTGGAGCCCGGCCGGGAAGGTGAGCACGCCCACCCACGAGCCGTCGTTCTGCCACTCTTCTCGCTCTAAGTCGCCGAACTCGCGGATCTGCGCCTGCCCGGACCCCGCGTAGTCGGCGGGGAGCTGAACCGCCATCGTCACCTCCTCGAACCGGATCGGGATCACCGGTCGCAGCGCGTCGAGCGCGTCGTCGACCTGGTTCTCCACCGGCTCCATCGGGTCGATCTGGAACCCGGCCTCCTCCAAGGCGCGCTCGATCCGCTCGGGCGGGTGCGGCGAGTCGTCCATCTGCGGGTTCACGGCGTTTCGCGTGATGGTGGTGACGAGCTGGTTGTGCTTCCGCTCTTGCATCTCCGCGCGCTGCTCAGCGGTGATCTGTATCTCCCCGCGCTCGACGACCTCGGGGATGATTTCGAGCGCGTCCGTGGTGCCGAAGACCGTCTCTAAGTCCTCTTCCGCGGGGCGATCCCCTCGCGAGGCGTTCTCGAAGACGTCCTCCGCGGCGATGACCTCCTCGAGATCACCCTCGAACTCCCCGCGCTTCATCGCGAGCGCGGCGTCGGGGTCAATCAAGACCTCAAAGCGCTCCCCGTGTGACTCCAGTCGGGCCGTCACGGCCTCGTCGAGCGATATCATACCGAACGATACCACCCCCGCAGGCAAAAAGCCTCCCGCCGTCGCCGGTCTTGCGTTGAATCGGATTATCGGGCGTCGAGTTCGTGCGTCGCGGCCGATTACTCGGTCGCCGCCGGCCGCTCGTCGTCCCAGTCCTCGCGGCACGACTCCGAACAGAAGTGTCGGTGGACGGCGTCGCTGCCGTCGACCCACGTGACCGTTCGTCGCCCGGTTCCCAGCGCCGGCTCGCCGCACGTCGCGCAGCTCGGCGCGGACTCCTCGTCGACGTCCTCCTCGAGCTCCGAGGTCGGATCCACCATACCTCTTCGTACGCCCGGGGACACTTGAACCCGCGAAGGGCGGCAGTTCTGGCCACGGCTGCGGCCACCGTTCCGGCGGCCCCGTTGCCGGTGCGTCTCGGCCGCTACCGCCGTGTCCGCGCGTCGCGGTCGGTCGCCTTCCGCGACGGGTGTTTGACGGTCAGCTCCCGGTCCGCGTTCGGGACGACGACGGTCCGCTCGCGGCCGTCGGGCCAGCGCACGTCCACGCGCTGCGGCTCCGCGCCACCGAGCCCGAAGTGCGCGACGGGCTCCGTCTGACAGAGGCAGCCGCCGCCCGCGTCGATCGTCCGCCGCTGGACCCCGTCCTTGGTCTCCAAGGTGACGACGGCGCCGCGCGCCGGGGCGCCGTGGCGCGTCGTCGGGCGCACGCGGAGCCAGCCGGCGTCTGGGGCGTCTGGATCGCCGTAGGCCGTCACCGGCTGCGCGGCGACCTCCCCGTGGACGACGAGGAGTTCGAGGGCGCCGTCGCCGTCGAGGTCGGCCGCCACCGCGCCGGTGCCGAACCCGTCCGGCTCCGCGGCCGCGCCGAGGTCCACGGACTCCCACTCCGGGGGCTCGTCGGGGCGGTCCACGCGCTCGAACAGCCGGTTCTCGGCGCCGCAGACGTTGAAGAAGAGCTCCTCGCGCCCGTCGTTGTCGAAGTCCGCGGCGACGACCGTCCGGACCGCCCCGACGTCGCGGAGCGCGTCGGGGGCAACGTCGTCGTAGCCGCCGTCCGGCGAACAACGTAGGAGGCGGCTCGGCGCCGACTCGTTGCCGACCGCGAGCGCGAACGTCCCGCCCTCGTCGACGACCGCGGCGCCGCGCGTGTCGCCGCCGGGGTCCGAGAGGTCGGGCCCGCCGTCGGTCCGCGCGTAGTGGCCGTCGCGGTTGCTGAACAGGCGGTTCGGTCCTCCTTCGACGCCCGCGAACAGGTCGCCCTCGCGGGAGCGGTACGGGACCGCGAGCAGCGACCGGCAACCGCCGTCGACCTCTAGGCCGACCGCCTCGGCCATGTCGGTCACCTCGCCGTCGTCGCCGAGCTCGTAGAACGCGAGCGGGGCGGCGTAGCCGGAGACGGCGACGCCGTAGCGGCCGGTCCCCAGCCGGTCGAGCGCGGCGACCGACCGGCCGGCGCGGACGTCGATGCGGTCGGCGTTCACCTCGCGCGCGAACACGTCGGTCCAGCGGTACCGGTCGGCCTCCAGGCGGCTCAAGAGGAGGTCCGGGTCGCCGCCGTCGACGCCGCGCGCGCAGTTGTGGACGTACACCTCCTCGCAGCCGTCGGCGTCGAGGTCGGCCGCGCACACCCCCATCCCGTGGCGCGTCCCGTCGGCGACGATGCCGCAGGCAGTGTCGGAGAAGCGGTCGTCATCCCGGGCGTACAGCCGGTTCGGCTCGCCGTAGCCAGCGACGAAGACGAGCGGCCCGTCGCGCCCGGGCGTCACCGCCACGCCGTACCCGCGCATCGGGCTCGCGTCGTCGACGAGCGCGGACCGCTCCGTGAACATGGCCGCCCGTCACCGCTCCGAGAATATGAACGCACGGGTTGGATACGGGCGGCGTCGCCCGGGAGGAAATCGACGGTGGCGCTACAGATACCGCTCGATGTACCGGTTGACTCGGGAGACACGGTCCGCGTCGAACGTCCAGAGGCCGCGATAGATGCGGGGCTCCGTCTCGACCGCGAGGAGGCCGACGCCTCCTTCGATCCCCCGCTTTAGGTCGCTTTTCGGGTCGGTCTCAGCCGAGTGTGGCCCCTCCGGGGGGCGATACACCACGAACCAGCTGTCGGTGAAGTCGGGGTCGTCGCCCGCGTGGATCACCGCGTCGAGGTCCGCCGGGAGCTCGTCCGGGACGCCGTAGAGGTGCGTGTCGACGCCGGTGTCGGAAATCCGCTCGTACACCTCGCGCGTGCCGACCTCGTCGTCGATGCGCGAGAGCCGCTGGAACGACGAGCGCAGGATGCCATCCCCGGCCGTCCACGCCACCCGTTCGATGAACCGCGAGATGGTGATGAGCAGCAGCTTCTGTCGGTTCGACTCGGGGTATCCCCGAAGCGTGAACGTCGCGTCGTCGAGGCCGCTTATCACCGACGGGAGGTCGACGTCGCCCAGCGACCGGGTGCCGGTGGTGTACAGGTCGGAGTTGACGAACAACACCGCGTCGCCGAGCTTGTCGAGCGTCGAGCCGGCCACCACCTCGTCGCCCTCCATGAGCAGGGCGAGGTTCTCGATCTCGTCCGGGTCGCCGCCGTCGAACGGGACGTCCTCGTGGCGCCGGAGCACCTCGACGTCGAGCGCCGGGACGGGCTCGCCCTCCCCGTCGAGCACGCCGGTCGTCGCCAGTTCTCGGGCCGTGAGACCCGCGGTTCCGGCCCCATCGGTCAGGCGTCGGTCGTCGGGGGCGTCGTTTCCGCGGCCGTCGTCCGCGCCGTCGTTTCCGCGGCCGTCGTCCGCGCCGTCGTTCCCGCGGCCGTCGTTCCCGCGGCCGTCGCCCGCGCCCTCGACCACGCGACCGTCCACCACCCGTACTGCGTCGTCGCCGAACGTGTCCACGAGCATGTTCAAGACGGGGTCCGGGTCGGTTCGGTTGACGACGACCACGGAGCGCTCGGGTCCGTCGAAGCGATCGAGAAACTGTTCGAGAGTCACGTGCCGCTGAATGAGGTGGTTCGACTCATAAGGATTCTCACGCGGTTATCTGCGTTGAGAACGGGGGGCCGGAACCCGGATACACCATGGCCGCGGGGCGCGCCGGCGAGCACGCCGAGGCCCTGTCCAGCGAGGCCGACGGCAGCCCAGAGCGCCTACGCGCCCAGCGTGTCTTCCAGCAGCTGGAGGGGGTGTTCGATCTCGTACCCCGTGCCGTGTTCCATCTGCATCGCGCAGGTCGGACACTCAGTCATCCCGACATCGCCCTCCGCGTCCTCCATGTGTTCGAACATCTCCGCGCCGATCTCCATCGACTTCTCGTACTTCTCCTCCTTCCAACCGTACGTCCCGGAGATACCGGAACAGGAGTCGCCGACGTCCTCCATCTTCACGCCGTCGACATCGCGGAACGTCTCGACCGCCTGCCGGGAGAGCCCCTGGTTGCGCGCGTGACACGGCGCGTGGTACGCGAACGCGCGCTCGTCGTCGAGCCCGCCGGCCGCGTCGAGCTCGCCCTCCAAGTCCTCGTGGATGCGGAGGTACTCCATCGCCTCGAAGGTGTGCTCGGCGAGGTCCTCGATCCCGTGGAGGTCGAACAGCTCGGGGTACTCCTGCCGGAGCGACATCGAACAGGAGGTACAGGAGGCGATCACGTCGGCCCCCTCGCCGATGGCCTCCACGAGGTTCTCGACGTTCGTCTCGGCGTGGCGCCGGGCGTCCTTCAGCATGCCGTTCGCGAACATCGGGGTGCCCGAACACTTCTGGGGTGGCACCATCACCTCGTAGCCGAAGTGCTCGTAGACGCGCACCATGGCCTTGCCGACCTCGGGGGTGTTGTAGTTGGAGTAGCAGCCGTGGAAGTACGCCACGCGCTTGTCGGGGTTCTCCACCTGCGCGCCGCCGCGCGCCTTCCACCACTCGCGGAACGTCTCCGTGGCGAACTCGGGGAAGTCGCGCTCCTTGGGGATCCCCATCACCTTCTCCATCGCCCACCGCGCGGGCCCGAAGTTCATCGCGAACGACGCCGTCCGCGGGAACATGCTCGCGAGACTTGCCGAGGTGTGATAGTTCGCGAGGATCCGGTTCCGAATGTACTCGACCGAGAGCTTCTCCATCTGCCGCTCGACGAACTGCCCGCGCGCCTCGTTGTGCATCTGCGAGAGCGGCACCGAGGAGGGGCAGGCGTCGTCACAGCGCATGCAGTTCGAACAGGAGGTGATCGACTCGTCGATGTCGTGGTCCTCCTTCCGCTTGAGCCGCCACTGCTCGGGGCCCTGGAACTTCGGCCCGGGGAACTCGTCGTCGACCTCCGCCACCGGACAGGAGGTGTCGCAGCTCGTGCACTTGTAACAGGAGTCGGCCCCCTCGCGGAGGTCGAGGTCGCCGCCGGGGAACACGTCCACGGGGTCGTACGCGTCGGGGTCGAGTTCGGCCGAGTCGGTCCCGCCCGTCGCGCTGTCGGTACTGCTGGAGGCGCTCTCGACGCCGCCGTCGGTGGCCGCGCGGTCGGCGCCGGGGTCAGCGCTACCGCCGCTCGCCGCGTCCGCCTCCGGAATCTCCCCCTCGTCCGGGACGAAGATGGACGGCTGCTCGTCCCGGCCGGCCTCCGGCACGCCCGGGGCCGGTCCGCCGCAGCCGCAGCCTCCGGAGCCGGCGTTCTCTCGGCCCCCGCCGCGACCGTCGCTCGGTTCGCTCGTCCCGTTCGAATCCCCCGCGTCGCCGTCGTCCTCGGTGTGTCGTGTCATTGGTTCGCCTCCGTCGCCGCCTGCCGCCCGGCCACGAGGCCGGTCGCGAGCGACACCCCGCTCGCGGACTTCTCCCGCGCCGCGTCCGCGCCGCCGACGACGCCGCCGGCCGCGAACACGTTCTCGTACTGTACCTCGCCGTCGGCGTCAGTCGGCCGACACCGCTCGTCGGGCCGGACACCGAACCGCGCGTACGGCTGGTCGCCGAACGCGTCGTCGACGAACCACTCGTACCGGTCGTCCGGCTGGTCGACGTGCAGGTCGAAGACGGGCTCGCGGACGCCCTCGCGGTCGGAGTCGAGCCCCTTCCCGACGAGGCCGCCGGTCGCCAGCACGAACGCGTCGGCGCCGTACGGCGCCGTCCGCCCCTTCCGATCGACCGCGACCGCCTCCACCCGCCCGTCGCTCGCGGATTCGACGCCGACCACGGGGTTCCCGGTCTCGAACCGGACGCCCTCGGCGTCGAGCGCGTCGAACAGCCGGTCTTCTAAGCGGAGCCCCGGGAGGCTCGGCGGCCCCATCGGGATCTCGAAGACGTCCGCGCCGAGCCGGTCGGCGAGCTCTTCACGGACCTCGTCGCCCCGGTCGTCGCCGAGGAACGCCGGGAAGCCGACGCGCTCGACGCGGTCGACGCCCCCCTCCCCGTCGACGACGTCGTGGAGGTGCGGCGAGACCGCCTTCGCGAGCGCCTCGCGGGCGGGCGTGCCGTCGATCGCCTCGTCGTGATCGAGCGCCTTCGCGAGCCGAGTAATCTTCGCGTCGGCGCGGAACGCCTCCGCGAACTCGACTTCTGCCCCTGCCACGTCGAACGGGACGCCCGCGGCCTCCAGCCGCCCCGCGAAGGCGCGCGCGTCGTACTCCGTGAGCGACCGGAACCCGACGACGAGCATCGGTCGGTCGTCGCTGGCGAGGCCGGCCTCCGCGGCCGCGGGGTACCGCGCCGTCGGCTTCACCGCGCCGCCGAAGGTGGGCACGAGGGCGTTGCGGTCGGTGTGCCCGCCGCGGTACGCGTCGCCCGCGAGGTCGTCGAACAGGTCGAGGCCCTCGCGGAGCGCGTCGGCGCCGACGACCCGGTAGGGGTGGCTCTCGGGGAGCCGGTCGATCCCCTCGTAGGGGTCCGCGAGCGGCCCCTCCGGGTCGGGCCACTCGTCGGGGTCGAGCTCCCGGCCCGCGGTCGGCGGCCCGTCGCGCAGCGGCTTCGCGGGCTCCGTCGCCGGGACGTAGCCGAGCGCGTCGATCAGCCCGGAGGCCTGCCGCAGCGTGCTCGCCTTGTGGGAGACCAGCCGCACGTCCGCGCCCTCGCGGGCGGCCGACACCGCGGCCGTGATCGCCGCGAGGCCGCCGCCGACCACGAGGACGTCGCTGTTTATCGCCATCAGCGCCCCCCGTCGGTGGCCGCAGTTCCGGTTTCGCCTCCCGAACCCTCGGCGCCGACGGAGTCGCTCTCGGCGCCCGCGTCGAACGCGCCGAAGTCGACCTCGCCGTCGAGGTTCGCCGGGTCGCCGTCGCGGTTCATCGTCGTCGCGTGGAGCATGTGGTTCAACATCGCCTGCGAGAGCTGCTCGCCCCACAGCGCGTGGCGCTGGCCCTTCCAGCGCTCCTGATACAGCTCGTCTTCGGCGTCACGGACGACGGGCTCGGGGTACTCCTCGGCGAGCTCCGCGGCGATCCGGTGCGTACAGAAGCCGCCCTGGCAGTTCCCCATCGAGGCGCGGGTCCGCAGGCGGACCGCGTTGAGGTCTGAGCCGGCCTCGCCGACCGCGTCCTGGATCTCGGCGCGCGTCACGCTCTCGCAGTTGCAGACGATCGGGTTCGGGTCGTACTCGTCGAGCACGTCGTCGGCCCGGGAGCCGAGCCGCTGACCCGACCGCCGGGCGACCGGCGAGCGGAGCCCGAACTCGTCCATCAGTTCCTCCATGCGCGCCTCGCTCTCCGAGCCCGGCAGCGGCGCCTCCGCGGTGTCGCACGTCGCCTCGTAGTCGAGCGTCTCGCAGACGTGGTCGGAGATGGACTCGGCCATCATCCGGTAGGTGGTGAGCTTCCCGCCGACGATGGTCGTCATCCCCGGGAGGTCGTCGCGGTCGCCGTGGTCCAACAGGAAATAGTCCCGCGTGATGTCCGTCGGGTCCTCGGTGCCGGTTCCCGGGGGTTCGTAGAGTGGGCGAACGCCCCAGAAGGAGCGGAGCGTCCGGGCGTCCTCGAGCGCGGGCACGAGCTCCGAGAGCGTCTCGATCATCAGGTCGACCTCCCAGTCCTCCTCAGGGTAGTCCTCGGGGTCGTCGACCTCCTCGTCGGTCGTGCCGAGGATGCAGGCCGTCTCGTGCGGGACGATGATGTCGGCGTCGCCCTTCGGCCGGCAGCGGTTGATCACGGTGTCGACCTGCCGGGTGTTCATCACCGTCATCACGCCCTTCGAGGGGCGCACCTCCACGTCGACGCCGGCCATCTCGCCGACGTTGCCCGCCCACGCGCCGGTCGCGTTGACGACGTGGCGCGCGCGGATCTCCTCGGTCGTCCCGGGCTCGTGATGGACGCGTTTCCCGGGGCCAGTCTCGTGTTCGATCTCGACGCCGACCACCTCGCCGTCCTCGACGAGCACGTCGGTCACCGGGGCGTGGGTCTCGACCCGCGCGCCGTGCTCGCGGGCGTCGGCGGCGTTGGAGACGCAGAGGCGGAACGGGTCGACCGCTCCGTCGGGTAAGGCGATCGCCTTCTCGACGTCGCGCGCGAGGTACGGCTCGCGGCGCCGCGCCTCCTCGCCGTCGATCACCTCGACGGGAATGTCGCACGCCTTACATCCCTCCAGCTTTTCCTGGAAGTACTCCTCGTCGTCCTCCGGTCGCTTGACGAACAGCCCGCCGGTCTCCTCGACGCAGTGGGCCGCGATGTCGCGGAGGACCATGTTCTCCTCGATGCACTCCTTCGCGCTCTTCTGGTCCGAGACCGCGTAGCGGCCCCCGCTGTGGAGGAGGCCGTGCATCCGTCCGGTCGTGCCGTGCGTCAGGTTCCCCTTCTCGACGAGGACCGTATCGAGCCCGCGTCGCGCCAGGTCCCTGACGACGCCGCACCCCGTCGACCCCCCACCGACGACGACGACGTCCACTTGTCTGTCCATGCGAGGCCCTTGGACCACGACCACTTTACTTTACCTCCCGAGGCGCCCTACCCATAACTATCAGGGTCATTCAAGTAGTGTAATCAACGCCGCTGCCGATATAGTTATATACCACACTTTTTGACTCGCGCCGCAGTCCGGATTTCAACAGGAAGATTATTATGGTAGTACATTATGTTCACGACCGGCGTGGTAGCTTCCGTGAAGATATGTCGCGACGGCGTCGATACGCCTCGCGGCCGCCTCGGGTCGGCTCCGGACGGGTCTGACCGATCGGACGCGCGACGCGACGGCGAACGCGGCGCCGGGATCGCTCTCGACGGCGAGGGCGACCCGGTCACCGCCGCGCGCGGACCAGCGCCACAGGAGGGATCCACAACATGACACAGTACGTCGGTGCGATAGACCAGGGGACGACCGGCACCCGATTCATGGTGTTCGACCATGCGGGCCAGGTCGTCGCGAACGCCTACGAACAGCACGAACAGATCTACCCGAACCCGGGCTGGGTCGAACACGACCCGACGGAGATCTGGGAGAACACCCAACAGGTCGTCCTCGACGGCCTCGCGGACGCGGGCCTCGACGCCGACCAGCTCGAAGCGATCGGCATCACCAACCAGCGCGAGACGACGATCGTTTGGGACAAAGACTCCGGCCGACCGGTCCACAACGCCCTCGTGTGGCAGGACCGGCGGACGACCGACCGCGTCGAGGAGCTTCAGGAGGCGGACAAGGTCGAGGAGATCCGCGAGAAGACCGGCCTCGAGGCCGACGCGTACTTCTCCGCGACCAAGACCGAGTGGATCCTCGACAACGCGGAGCCGCTCAAGATGCAGAGCTCCCGCGGCGGCGACCTGCGCGACCGCGCTCGCGCCGGCGAGCTCGTGATGGGCACCATCGACTCGTGGCTCATCTACAACCTGACGGGCAACCACATCACTGACGTCACCAACGCTTCCCGGACGATGCTGTACAACATCCGGGATCTCGAGTGGGACGACGAGCTCTTAGAGGAGTTCGACGTGCCGAAGGAGATGGTTCCCGAGGTACGCCCCTCCTCCGACGAGGACTACTACGGGCACACGGACCCCGACGGCTTCCTCGGCGAGGAGGTCCCCGTCGCGGGCGCGCTGGGCGACCAGCAGGCCGCGCTGTTCGGCCAGACCTGTTTCGACGAGGGCGACGCGAAGAACACCTACGGCACCGGCTCGTTCTACCTGATGAACACGGGGACCGACGCCGTCGAGTCCGACCACGGACTCCTGACGACGATCGGGTTCCAGATGTCCGGCGAGCCCGTCCAGTACGCGCTCGAAGGCTCCATCTTCATCACCGGCGCCGCCATCGAGTGGCTCGAGGACGTCGACCTGATCAACAACGCGGCCCAGACCGCGGAGCTGGCGCGCTCGGTCGACTCGACCGACGGCGTCTACATGGTCCCGGCGTTCACGGGGCTCGGCGCCCCGCACTGGGACGGTCGCGCTCGCGGCACCATCGTCGGGATGACCCGCGGGACGAGCAAGGAGCACATCGTGCGGGCGACGCTCGAGTCGATCGCCTACCAGACCCGCGACATCGCCGAGGCCATGGAGGCCGACTCCGGCGTGGAGACCACGACGCTCCGCGTCGACGGCGGCGCGGTGAAGAACAACTTCCTCTGTCAGCTCCAGTCCGACATCATCCAGACGGACATCGCGCGACCGGAGGTCGACGAGACCACCGCGCTCGGCTCGGCGTACGCCGCCGGGCTCGCGGTCGGCTACTGGGACAACGTCGACGAGCTGCGCGACAACTGGCAGGTCGACCGCGAGTTCAACCCCGAGAAGGGTCAGGCCGAGGTCGACAAGCTGTACAGCCGCTGGGACGACGCGGTCGAGCGCTCGAAGAACTGGGCGATCGACGACGAGGAGGAGGAGTAGATGAACGAGCTTCTGCTCCAGATCCCGGTCCTCGGGATCGAGACCAAGCTGTTCGTCATGCTCCTCATCACCGCGCTCGCCGGCGGCGCGTTTGGGGCCGCGATCGGCGCGCTCCCGGCGTTCATCTTCACCGGGTTCGTCGTCTTCCTCGGTGAGGGTATCGGCATCCTTCAGCGACAGATCGGCGCGGTCGAAGGCATCCCCGCGGGCGAGCTCGCCGCGGGCATCACCGGCGTCATCGGGTTCGGGGCGATCACCGGACCGCACATCGCGTTCGCGGGCGGCGTGGCCGCCTCGGCGTACGCGGGCAAGAAGTACCCCGACATGAACCCCGCCGACGGCGGGTACCACTTCGGGAAGGACATCACGTACGCGTTCGGCACGAAGCCGGACATCCTCGCCGTCGGAGCGATCTTCGGCGTGATCGGGATGCTGTTCACCCGGGTCGCCAACGGCCTCTTCATCAACGTGTTGGAGATGACGCCGCCGACTGACTTCATCGCGGTGTCCGTGTTCGCGACCGCGTTCCTCGCCCGCCCCGTCTTCGGCTACCCGATCGTCGGGAAGCCGGCCGGCGACGGCCTCCTCGACATGTCGCCGTTCGAGCGCGGCGAGGACCACCCGAAGGCCGACAGCGGCGCGGAGGAACACGCCGGTCGCCCGGCGACCGAGCCGTGGCTCCCCCACCAGTACAAGTGGGCCGGGGTCACGACCATCGGCCTCGTCGGCGGTATCCTCGGTGGATACATCTACCTCCAGACGGGGAGCATCTTCCTCGGCTACGGTATCTCGGCGATCAGCCTGCTGTTCCTGAACCTCGGCGTCGAGAAGATCCCGGTGACACACCACATCACCCTGCTCGGCTCCGTCGGCGCCGTCCTCGGCGTCGGCGCGTTCGGGGACATCGGTGCGGTGACGCCGCTCGCGTCGGTCGGTACGAGCGGCGCCGTCGTCGCCCTGCTGGCCGGCGGCGTCCTCGGGGCTCTCAGCGGCCTCGTCGGCGAAGTCACCCAGCGGATGTTCTACTCGCACTCCGGGACCCACGTGGACCCGCCGGCGATGGCCATCGCGATCATGATGCTCATCGTGGGCATCCTCGCCATCCTCGGCATCCTGCCGAACGCCGGGTACCTCTGAGCCCGCTCGCGGGAGCCGACGCCGCGTCGGCTCCCACGTAGCGGCCGGAGACCGTTCCGCGCGTCAATCACCCTCCGACCAAGTCGCCGGATACCAATGAGACCAGCCTGGACACGCGACCGCCGACGCGCTCGGTTCGAGAGCGGCGGCCGTCGCCCGCTCGGCGTCGCCGGCGCTCGCGACCGCACCGTCGCTCGCGACGCCCCCGACGCCCCTGCCGCCGACGGCTGTCCCGACCGGGATCGCCACCGTATCGTTCCCGCTTCGTGCCAGTTTTGTTCGACGACCTCGGAGGGTCGACCGTGAACATCGACGACCGGATCGAGCGACGGCTCGGCTACGACGCCGGCATGAGCGTCCTGGCCGACTTCGAAGCCGTCTCGCCGGTCAAGCACGTTGAGTCGCCGGTCGCCCGCGGCCCGGCGATAGAGCGGCTCCTCGACGTGTTCGAGCCCGCATTCAGCGGGTCGCTCCCCCCGAGCCTCTACGTGTACGGGCCGAAGGGGAGCGGGAAGTCGGCGGTCGTCTCCGCGCTGTTCGACCGGCTGGCGAGCCACAGCGGGCCGCGGCGCGCCATCCAGACGACCACGCGGGCGGTCGAGCCGACGATCCCCGGATTCGTGTACGTCGACGCTCGGAAGGCGTCGACCCGATTCCGGCTGTACCACGCGATGCTGGCCGCGATGAGCGACGACCCCGTCCCGGATCACGGGATCGGGACCGAGGAGCTGGCCGACTCGCTGCGCGACGCGATGCGCACAGGCCCCGACCTCGTCGTCGCGGTCGACCACACGAACGAGACCGAGACGCCGACGGCGGCGACGCTGATCGACTGGCTCACCGACGTGGGCGAGCGGGTTACGCCGGCCTGTCTCGGCCGCGACCCGCCGGACGCGATCGACTGGGAGCCGGCGGCCACCGTCGAGTTCGCGAAGTACCGCCGGCACGTGCTCGTCGAACTGCTGACGAGCCGGTGTTCGACCGGGCTCGGCCGCGACGCGCTCTCTCACGACCAGATCCGCGAGATCGTCGAGTGGGCCGCGGGCGACGCCCACGACGCCCTCGCCGCCGTGATGGGCGCGGCGGTCAACGCGGAGCGGGCGGGCGCGTCGACGGTCCGCTCCGGCGATGTCGACGCCGGCATCGACGGCGTCCCTCGCCCCTGCGTGGCGCTGGGGCGCGTGCTCGCGCTCCCCGAGAGCCGGCAGCGGCTCCTCTACGAGCTCGCCGGGCTCTCGGAGGAGGAGCGGTCGACGGTCGGCGTGGCGACGGAGGCCATCGCGGCGCGCCCGGGCGTCGACCTCTCGGCGTCGACGGTGCGGCGCGTGCTCTACGAGCTGGCCGACGCCGGCCTGCTCGAACGGGTCACCGTCCACCAGAGCGACGGCAAGGGGCGCCCTCCGAGCCGTCTCGTGCCGCTGTTCCCGACGGTCGTCTTCCGCGAGCTGTTCGACCGGCGCGTCCGGACGGGATAGCGGCCACGGAGCCGACCCAACTGGAGAACAGCAGCGATGCGATTTTTTTTAAAAGGCGTACGCGACGCCGACAACGCTTATAAATGGAACCGCGGTGGCGCGTGCCGATGAGCGCCCGTAGGGCGCGAATCGCACGCGCGAGGGACGCCGCGAGCGACCGGAGGGAGCGAGCGGCGAGGCTGGGGAGGCATGAGGTTCGGTTGCGGTGCTGGGCGGGGCGGGACTCAAAGGGGCAGCCGCGAGGCGGGCGTAGACGACGTAAGCACCGCAGGGAGCGAACGAAGTGAGCGACCGAGGAGCGCAACGAGTGTACGCCCGCCTCGCGGCTGGGGCTTTGGAGGTGTTCGTCGCCGATCCGCCAGCAGCCATTTATAGGCGATCGGCTGGGGCTTTGGCGGTGTTCTCCGGCGGTTCACCACCAGTTATTTATAAGTGATCGGCCGGGGATCTGGATTTCTTCACCGCAATGTCGCGAACTGCTTATAAACAATCACCCAGTCGCTCCGATTCCGCTCCCTAACAGAGCCGATCGAACGGAAGACAGTTGTCGCCGAACGACCGATCCGAGGTATGCTTCCGCCCCTCGCGCTCGACATCGACGGCACGCTGACGACGCCGACCGGTCGGATCGACCCGCGAGCCTTCGAACTGCTGCCCGTCTGGGACGCGCCGATCGTGTTCGCCACCGGGAAGGCGTTCCCGTACCCGGTCGCGCTCGCGCACTTCCTCGGCCGCGAGGAGACGGTGATTGCGGAGAACGGCGGCGTCGCGTACGCCGACGGCGAGACGACGATCGTCGGCGACCCGGACGCGGCCCGGGCCGTCGTCGAGGCGTTCCGCGAGCGCGGCGGGGAGATCGGCTGGGGCGACGGCGACACGGTGAACCGGTGGCGTGAGACGGAGGTCGCGCTCTCGACCGACGCGGACGAGGCGCTCCTCCGCGAGGTCACATCGGGAGTCGACGACGTGGAGGTGGTCGACACCGGCTACGCCTACCACGTCAAGTCGACGGGGGTGAGCAAGGGACGCGCGCTCCGTGTCGTCGCCGACGCGCTCGGTGTCGACCCCGCCGCGTTCGTCGCGGTCGGCGACAGCGAGAACGACGTCTCGACGTTCGGCGTCGCCGGCGAGTCCTACGCGGTCGCCAACGCGGACGCCGCCGCGCGCGAGGCGGCCGACGAGGTGGTCGACGAGGGGTTCATGGACGGGACGATCTCGGTACTCGAACGACTGCGCGAGCGCGCCGAGTAGTCGGAGGCCTTCTTCCCCCTCTCGGTCATTCTCTCACTCCCCGCCGTACGGGTACCGCGCCGTCGCCCCGCACTCCAGACACCGGACGACCACGCGTCCGGGTCGCGTCCGGACGCGGCTCGTCTTTCCCGGCCGGAGGTAGACGGCGCAGTCGTCGCAGGCGCGTCTGGAGAGCTCTGAGGGGACCCCGCAGCGGTTGCGCTCGGCGATCCGGCGGGCGCGGGCGACGTACTCGCGGGCGCGGTCGTACTCGTCGTCGACGACCGCCTCGCGCGCGAGGGCGAACAGCCGCTCGATCCGCTCCGCCGGGATGCCCATGTCACGGAGGGCGGGGCGCGTCGCAAAAGGGGTTGTTATCCGGGTCGCTCCCGGCGGCCGGTTCTACCCGCCCTCGACGCGCCGATCTCCCCGGACCGGCCGCGACCCGCACGCTTTTTTATCGGTCCAACCCAACCGAGCGGTATGAAGGAATCCCTGATGGACGTGATCTGCTGTCCGCTCGACAAGGCGACCCTCGAACTTGACGTCGACGACGCGGACGACGAGGAGGTCCTCGCCGGGACGCTCACCTGCACGGAGTGCGGCGAGACGTACCCCATCGAGGACGGGATCCCGAACCTCCTGCCGCCGGACATGCGCGAGGAAGCAGCGGCGTAGGACTCACCCACGAAGACTCCCCGGGTCAGACGAGCCGCGACGGCGGCGACACCTGCTCGAAAACCCCTCGCCCGTGTGAATCTTTTTTTAGTACGGGGTCGTGGTCTCACCCGTGCCGACACTCGACGTCGAACTGAACGGGGAGACGGTCCACGACATCGACGCCCCGGACTCGTTCGTCACCGACGGGCCGTTTCCGGTCGTGCTCGAGAACAGCGGGCGCTCGACGCACGTCCACCTCCACTTCGACGACGACCTCGGCCGGGTGGCCGCGCTCGACGAGGGGAACCACTTCGTCGCCGACGAGGCCACCCGCCACGTCCACGTCTCGACGGCCGACGTCGACGAGGCCGTCCGCGGCAAACTGAAGATCGTCACCGGCTACGGGTCGAACACGAGGTACGTCGACGTGCGGGTCGACCCGTCGCCCGAGACTCCCGAGGAGTCGGTCGCCGTCGACGAGCGGCTCTCCGCGCCCCCGGAGCGTACGCCGGAGCCGCCGGCCCGACAGCGCGCGGTGAACGCGCTCGACCGCCTGGTACAGCGCGGCGGGGTCGCGGGGGCGGTCTTCGGGCTGGTCGCGGTCGGCGTCGCGGTCGCGGTCGCCGTCGCCGTCGACAGCGCCATCGTCTGGCTCGCGGTCGGGATCGCGCTGATGGTCGCGTTCGGCGCGGCGCTGCTCGCGGTGACGTGAGGGACGGATCACTACCCTCCATCTCCGTCGGCCCGCCACCATCGCCTCACTCCCCCGCCTCGCTCCGGATCCGCGCGCTTTTAACCGTCCCACCGGAACGAAACGCCATGAGCTTCGAGAAGGAAGACGAGGTCGTGCTCCACGACAAACACAGCGAGTACGACGGCGAGACGGGCACGATCACGCAGGTGATGGAGACGATGTTCGGCGACGCGACGTACACGGTCAGCTTCGAGGACGGCCAAGAGACGGGCGTCCCCGAGGACGCGCTCGACGCCGTCGAGAGCGAGGAGTAACGCCGCCCCCACCGCACCGCATGCCGAAAGTCCCCTTCCACTACGTCGACCTCCGCGCGTTCTCGTACGCCACGGAGGACGTGAAACGCGTCGAGCAGGCGCTGTACTCTCTGTTACCCGAAGACGTCGAGCTCGAGCGTGTCGAGAACGTGGGCCATCACGGGGACCGGATCGTCGTGCTCTCTGCCCGCGTCGAGCGGGCCGACGAGATGCGACACGTGCTCGACCGGCTCTCCGAGCTCGAGGACCTCGACCGCGTCCTCGGCGAGCTCGACGAGCGGGTCGACGACAACTGCGCGCTGTTCCTCCGCCTCGACAAGCAGGCGGCGTTCCGCGACGAGGTCCGGCTCGGTCCGGGGCTCACCGTCCGCACGAAGGTCGAGGCGTACCCGGCGAAAAAGGAGAAGGCGGTCGCGAACGCCCGCGAGACGCTCTCGCGGCTGGCGGACGAGGACTGAGAGCGACCGAGGCCGGTCGCGGTCGACCGACGACGGCCGCGCGTCCGGACCGCATCCGCCCGCTCGCGCGCCCGCCCCGCGCCCGCGGCGTGACTTTTTCACCCGGCCCGCCGATGTCCAGCCATGAGCGATCCGTTCGTGGTCGTCGGGGCCGACGCGGCGGGGTTGAGCGCGGCCAGCAAGTTCCGTCGCGAGGCGCCCGACCGGGAGGTCGTCGTCTTCGAGAAGGGCCGGTGGATCTCGTACGCCTACTGCGGGATGCCCTACTTCATCGCCGGCTACGTCGACCGCATGTCGAACCTCCTCTCGCTGTCGCCGAGCGAGGTCGACGAGCGGGGGATCGACCTCCGGCGCGAAAGCGAGGTCGTCGCCGTCGACCCCGACGCGAAGCGCGTCACCGTCGAGACGGCCGACGGCGACCGCTTCGAGCAGGCTTACGACGACCTGCTCGTCGCGACCGGCGCGCGCGCGACGACCGGCCCCTTCGACGTGCGCGGCGTCGACGGCGCGTTCACGCTGCATAACATGGACGCGGCGGCCGCCATCGACGCGTACATCGCGGAGCCCGACGCCTACGACCCCGAGCGCGCCGACGTGAGCGCGGTCGACCGCGAGCGCGTGGACCGCAACGCGGCGATGCCGGCCCCGGAGACGGCCGCGATCGTCGGCGGCGGCTACGTCGGCGTCGAGGTCGCGGAGGCGCTCGCGGAGCGCGGGCTCTCCGTCCACGTGTTCCACCGCTCCGGCCACCTCCTCTCGCCGTTCGGCGAGACGGTCGGGAAGCGCGTCGAGGCGGCGCTCGAAGCCGAGGGCGTGACAGTTCACACCGACGCCCCGGTCGAGGCGCTCGTCGGCGACGACCGGATCGAGGCGATCGAGGTCGGGGGCGAAGGCGACGGAGCGTCGACCGACCGCGTCCCCGTCGACATGGCGGTCGTCGGCGTCGGGATCCGGCCGAACACCGACCTGCTGGAGGGAACCGACGTCGACCTCGGGCCGGGCGACGCGATCCGCGTCGACGACTGCGGGCGCACCAGCCTGCCGGACGTGTACGCCGCGGGTGACTGCGCGACCGCGCGCCACGCGGTGACGGGCGAACCCGACTGGGTCCCGCTCGGGCTCACCGCGAACCGCGCCGGACGGGCCATCGGCGCGACGGTCGCGGGCGACCCGACGCCTGTCGGCGACATCGCTGGCACCGCGGCCGTGAAGGCGTTCGACACCGAGGCCGCGCGCGTCGGAATACTGGACCGCGAGAAGGCCGAGGCGGCCGGTTTCGACCCGGTCAGCGAGACGGTGACGGCGGGGTCGCGCTCCGGCTACTACCCGGGCGCGGCCGAGACGGACGTGACGCTCGTCGCCGACCGCGACACGGGGCGCCTCCTCGGCGGGAGCATCGTCGGCACCGACCGCGCGGCGATCCGGATCGACACCCTCGCGACCGCCATCGAGGCAGACATGACCGTCCTCGAGGTCGAGCGCTTGGACCTCGCGTACGCGCCGCCGTTCAGCCCGGTTTGGGACCCGATACTCGTCGCCGCGAAGGTGCTGAACGGGACGCTGGAGGAGTGAGGCGGTTCGGTTCGCGGCGGGGCGCTACCGCGTGGCCGCGATCCGGGAGACGAGGAAGCCGACGATCGCCGACGCGGCGCCCACCGCGACCGCGACCGCGCCGGCGAGAGCGAGCGGAGCGGTGAACGCGGCCGCGGCCGGGGCGCCGGCCACGAACGGGAGGACGTACGGCTCCGGTCCGAGTCCCCGAAGCAGCGTCCCCGCGAAGGGGCCGTAGGCGACCAGTATCGCCGGGAACGCGCCGCCGCCGGTCGCGGCGAACGCGACCGCGCCGATCGCCGTCACCGCGGCGAGGGCCCCGGTGGTCGCCGCGCTCTCGACGCCGACTGCGGCCGTCGCGTCGAAGGCGACGTACGACAGCGCGAAGCCGACTGCGCTCCACACCGTCGCCCGCTCGAAGCCGGATTCTCCGAGGGCGATCCGCCGGAGCGCCGCGCGTCGGGACTCGGCCGCGTCACCGTCGCTCGCGGCGTCTGCTGTCCGCTCGTCGCCTGCCTCATCGCCCGTCATTCCGGTCGCGTCGCGCCCCGCCCCTCGCGGTCGGGGGTGCGGTTGCCGTGTTCGTCGATCTCGCCCGCGACGATGCGCGTCGAGGAGATTCGCTCGCCGTCCTCCGCGGTCACGTGGTCGACGACGACTAAATCGAGCGGGTCGCGGCCCCGCTCGGCGCGGATCTCGTTGATCCGCTCGCCGCCGGCCTTCGTCTCTGGAGAGACGATCAGCGCGTCGAACTCCGGTTCGACCGCGATGCCGGTCGGCTCCGTCAGCTCGCGGATCTCGTACTCGCGGTCGTGCGCCTCGGCCCGCGGGGCCAGCTCCGCCTCCAGGTCGCGCTCGCGCCGGTCGTAGGGGCGGACGTACCGCTCGACGTGTCGGGTCTCCGGCGCCAGTTCGTCGGAGGTGAGCCCGACGGTGACGTCACCCAGCTCGAACGCCCGTTCGAACAGCTTGCGGTGGCCGTCGTGAACGGGATCGAACGTACCCCCCAGCGCGACGTTCATGCCTCTCCGTTGCGCGGGTCGAACTTAAAACGTCCCGAACCGCGGTCGGCCGAGGGGAAGTCGGTGCCGGCCGAATCAGTTCGTCGACTCGTCGTCCGTTTCGTCAGCGTCGTTGCCGTCGTCGCCGTCGTCGCCGTCGCTGTCCTCATCGCTGTCGTCTTCAGCCCCGCCGTCGCCGTCCTCGCCGTCGACGGAGATCTGGACCGGCTCGGTGTCGCCGTCGGGCGACTCGCCGCCGAGCCGGCGGTCGAGGTTGAAGACGGCGTTCAGCTCCGCCTGGACGTCGCCGACGACGGTGCGGACCAGCTCGCTCGGCGCGATGGCCTCGTACTCGTAGGGGTTGTTGCCCGCACCCTCCGCCTTCCGCTTGCCGCGCTCGACGGTGCCCTCGTCGTGGAGTTCCGCGAGCGCCTCGCGGACGGTGCTGGGGTACAGCCCCGTGCCGTCGGCGACCTCGTCGCTCGTGCTGTGGGGGTTATCGCGGAGGTAGACGTAGATGCGCGCGCGGGTCTCGGTGTCGAGCAGCCACGCGAGCAGGTCGACGACGTTGTCGTCGAACCCCTTGACAGCTCTATCGGCGCCCTCGCCGAGCCGCTCTTTCGTCTTCCGAAGCTCCTCGCGGGTCCGGTCCGTCGGCGACTCCTCCGGGTCGTCTCCCGGATCGGTCGGTGTATCGTCCGTGGTCATGCCGGAGACTGGGGGCTACGCGGCCAAAAGGGTTTCTCGTCGCTTTTGTTCCGACGAAACTCGCTGGAGCGGCCGGCCCGCGAGGCTCTCGATTCCGGGGTTAGGGGCTCACGAGGAGGTCAGAACGCAGCGCGTCGGCCCCCGACGACTCCTGAATCCGGCGCTGGCGCGCGGCGCCGCTCTCGGCCTCGTACACCTCGCGGATGCCGTCGATTCCGAGTCGGTCGCACTCCGCCTCGACGATCTCGCCGAGCGCGGTCGTCCCCTCGCCGTCGCGGTCGACGAACGCGGCGTCGTGGCCGCGGCGGATCGCGCGCCACTTGTTCTCGTCGAGCAGCTCGCGGCGCAGCGTCGACGGGGATTCGCCGTCCTCGTACCGCTCGGCGTAGTCGACGACCAGCGCGCGGACGTACTCGGCGAGCGCCAAGGTCACTTCGGGGTCGCGCTGGGCGTCGGGCGCGCGCACCTCTACCGTCCCGTGGCCGGTGTGGGGGCGCACGTCGAACCACAGCTCGCCGCGGTCGGCGATGGAGTCGGTCTCGACCATCCGGCGCTCGTACCGCTGGAAGGCGTCGAAGTCGTCGAACGCCGAGGGGATCCCGGTGTTCGGGAGGTTCTCGAACACCTTTGCGCGGGCCGAGGCGAGCCCGGTGTCGAACCCGTTCCAGAACGGGGAGTTCGCCGACAGCGCGAGCAGCACCGGACAGTGCCACCGCAGGCGGTTCGCGACCCAGACGGCCTTGTCCGCGTCGTCGACGCCGACGTGGACGTGGAGCCCCGCGGTCGTGTTCCGGTGTTGCGGGTACTGGATCCGGTCTAACTGCGCTTGGTACCGCGGCTTCTGAACGTGGTCGAGCTCGCGCCACTTCGCCGCCGGGTGGAGCCCCGCGGCCGCGATCTGATACCCGTCCGCGGCGGCGTGGTCGACGAGCGCCTCGCGGACCGTCGCGAGCGAGTCCGCGGCGTTCGCCGGGTCCTCGATCAGCTGCGTCTGCGCCTCTATCGTGCACTCGAACAGCTCGTGGTCGAACCCCTCCGGCACCGCCGCTGGCGGGTCGCGGCCGTACACGAGGTCGTCGGTCCCGGACGTGGGGTAGCCGTCGGCATCGACGATGTAGAACTCCTCCTCGATGCCGAGCGTCCCCATCCGGGAGAACGCCTCCCGCGAACCGAGTTCCATTACGCCTCCGTTCCGCCCGCGCGGTCTTATATGGATTGGAACCCGAAACGGAGCGCCGGTGTCGCGAACGACTACTTAACTGGACCGCGCGGCCGACTCTTTTACTTATAAAAACGAGCGGTCGCGGTGGCGCGTGCCTGCGAGCGGCCGCCCCTGGCGGCCGCGAGTCAGCACGCGCGAGGGAGTCGGCCACCCGGAGCGTAGCGGAGGGTGGCCGACGAGGCTGGGGAGGCGTGAGGTGCGGTCGCGGTGCTGTTCGGGGCGGGACTCAAAGGGGCAGCCGCGAGGCGGGCGTAGACGACGTAAGCACCGCAGGGAGCGAACGAAGTGAGCGACCGAGGAGCGCAACGAGTGTACGCCCGCCTCGCGGCTGGGGCTTTGGAGGTGTTCTCCGGCGATCCACAGTCAGTTATTTATAAACGAGCGGCTGGGGCTTTGGAGGTGTTCTCCGTCGATCCACAGTCAGTTATTTATAAACGAGCGGCTGGGGCTTTGGAGGAGTTCTCCGGGGATCCACAGTCATTCGCTTATAAATAAGCGTCAGCAACGCGACCGCTCTCCGTTACGAAACCCAGTATGAAAATCGAACCGACCGAACTGTACTCCGCGTCTCGAAAACGAGTCGGCGGCGGCGTTCGCACACCGCTGCTTCGATTCCCCTCGCTCGGTCTCGCCCTCGTTCAGCCGAGGACGTACCGGAGCGCCGGGAACTTCTCGACGAGCGCCTGCCCGCCGACGTCGATGTTCTCGATGTAGGCGTCGAGGCCGAGGACGCGGCCTGCGCCGAACGCCGCGACCGTGAGGAACACCATCGCGTACACCAGCGTCGAGTCGAACAGGGCGAGCGCCTCGCCGCTCCACCCGCCGAGGTAGAACAGCATCATCTGCATGGCGCCGCCGAGCGCGGCCAGGCGGACGAACGCGCCGGCAATCAGCGCGACGCCGATGAGCACCTGCGTGACCGGGACGACGACGTTGACGATCTCCATCAGCGCCGCGTTCGACGCCATCGCGGCGTATATCCCGCTGACCGGGCTCGCCGAGCCGACGTTCGCGAGGTAGCCGGCCGCGTCGAACGGCCACTCGGAGACCTTCCCGAGGCCTGCGAACAGGATCATCCCGCCGATGGTCGCCCGGAGCAGGACGATGAACAGCGCCGACAGCGAGTGCGCCTTCCCCAACAGTGTGACGCCGCCGATCTCGCCGCCGAACTCGTTTGTGGTTTTGGTGGACATTGTGTCTCTCCTCACTTACGGATACGCCGGATACCCATATAAAGCGGAAAGCGGGTTCCCCCTCGGCGGGACGAATTCCGCCGGGTCCCCGCATCCGCGGGGTCTTTAAATACTACCCGCCGAACGTCATCGGCATCTTGCCGTTCCCCTCGCCTACCACGCTTCGCCGCTCGCGAGGTCGACGTCGCCGTCTCCCTTCTCGGAGGGGCAGACGTCGGCGAGCGCGCAGTCGGCGCAGTCGGGGTTGATCGCGGTACAGGTCGCGCGGCCGTGGTCGATCATGAGGTGCGTGAACTGCTGCCAGTCGCTCTCGGGGACGATCTCCAACAGGTCCTGCTCGATCGCCTCCGGGCGCTCTTCCTCCGTAATCGCAAGCCGGCGCGTGAGCCGCTGAACGTGGGTGTCGACGACGATGCCCTCAACCACGTCGTGGCCGTGCTGGAGAACGACGTTCGCGGTCTTGCGGCCGACGCCCGCGAGGTCCGTCAGCTCCGACATCGTGTCCGGCACCTCGCCGTCGTGTTCCTCGACGATGTCCGAACACGCGGAGCGGATGTACTTCGCCTTGTTGTTGTAGTAGGTGATTGAGTTGATCGCCTCCGCCAGCTCCTCCTGAGACGCGTTCGCGTACTCTTCGGGACCGTGATACGTTTCGAACAGGTCGGCACACACCTTGTTCACGCGCTCGTCCGTGCACTGCGCCGAGAGGATCACGGCGATGAGCAGCTCCAGGCGGTTCGAGTAGTTGAGCGAGATGGTCGAGTCGGGGTACTCCTCATACAGCCGGTCGAGGACCTCGGCGACCTGCTCCTCTCGCGAGTCGAGTGGCGTTCCCATACGGATCCCCTCCGCGCGGGCGACATTGAACGATCCGACTGCGGTACCTCTGTCGAGTAGTAAGACAGTTACCACGCGCCGCGTTTGAGGGCGTATGGACGTACTCGACGTCGCGGCGCGCGCGACCGAGACCGGGCCGGTGTGCGACGCCTGTCTCGGCCGGCTCGTCGCCGACCGGAGCTTCGGGCTGTCGAACGCCGACCGCGGCTCGGCGCTCCGGGTGTCGCTCGCGCTGCGCGACGACGAGGACCACGAGCCGGTCGATGTCGCGGACTGCTGGGTGTGCGAGGGGCGCTGCGCCGAGTTCGACGCGTGGGCCGAGCGCGCCGCCGAGGCGGTAGAAGGGATCGAGTTCGCCACCTACAACGTCGGCACGCGCCCGCCGCCGCTGATCGAGGAGAACGAGGCGCTGCTCCGCGCGGACGTCGGTCTCGACGAGGACGCCGGCGAGCCGTTCAAGTCGGAGTTCAACCGCGAGGTCGGCAAGCGGTTCGGACGGCTGACGGACACCGAGGTCTCCTTCGACCGCCCGGACGTCCAGTTCACGATCGACCTAGCCGACGACGAGGTCGACGCCAAGGTGAACTCCACGTTCGTCTACGGCCGGTACAAAAAATTGGAGCGCGACATTCCCCAAACCGAATGGCCCTGCCGCGAGTGCAAGGGCTCCGGGCGACAGGGCGCGGACCCCTGCGACCACTGCGGCGGCTCCGGCTACCTCTACGACGACAGCGTCGAGGAGTACACCGCGCCGGTCGTCGAGGACGTGATGGACGGCACGGAGGCGACGTTCCACGGCGCGGGCCGCGAGGACGTCGACGCGCTCATGCTCGGCACCGGACGCCCGTTCGTGATCGAGGTCGAGGAGCCGCGCCGGCGCCGGGTCGACACCGACCGCCTCCAGTCGGACATCAACGCCTTCGCCGACGGCGCGGTCGAGGTCGAGGGCCTCCGGCTCGCGACCTACGACATGGTCGAACGCGTGAAGGAACACGACGCCGCCAAGCGCTACCGGGCACAGGTGACCTTCGACGCAGACGTCGACGCCGACGCGCTCGCCGAGGCGGTCGCCGAACTGGAGGGAGCCACCGTCGAGCAGTACACGCCCAACCGGGTCGACCACCGCCGCGCGAGCATCACCCGCGAGCGCGACGTGTACGAGGCGACCGCCGAACTCGACGACCCGCGCCACGCGACTGTTGAGATCCGCGGCGAGGGCGGTCTCTACATCAAGGAGCTCATTTCGAGCGACGAGGGCCGGACCGAGCCGAGCCTTGCCGGCCTGCTCGGCGTCGGCGCCGAGGTGACCGCGCTCGACGTGCTCGCGGTCGAGGGCGAAGACGAGCCGTTCGAGCGCGACGAGTTCTTCCGGGAGTAACGCGCTTCGGACCCCGGATCCGGCGCCCCGCTCCTCCTCACGGCGCGCCGTCCGGAACCGGTCACGAGCCGGGAACCAACGGGATTTATCTGACGAGCGTCAGACGTTCACGTATGAACAGGAGCGACGCCGACGGCGGAAACGCCCGAGAGGGCGGGACGCGAAACGGCGGCGCCCGCGGCGAGTCGGGCGGTTCGGCCGGGGGCGCCGGTCACGCGGGCGCGCCCGCGGTCGGTGACACCGTGATCCGGCCCGCCGTCGACGACGCGGCCGAGGTGCCGACCGTCGCCGACGTGTCGCTGAACGGTGCCGACCGCGCGGAGCGCCCCGACCGCGTCTCCTCGGTCCTCGTCGCCGTCGGTCCCGGTCCGCACTCGGGGGCGACCGTCGACGTCGCGCGCGAGATCGCGGACGCGACCGAGGCGTGGCTCGAACTGTTCCACGTCGTCCCCTCGGACGCGGCGCTGGCCGACGCCGGACCCGACGAGGACGCCTCCGGGACCGCCGTCGACGCGGGCGACCCGGACGCCACCGACTACGCGGCGGCCGGAGAGCGGCTCCTCGACGCGGCCGAGGACCGGCTCGCCGGGTTCGACCGCGCGGACCGGTGGCTCGTCGAGGACCGGACCGCGGCGGGCGCGGTCGTCGAGCAGTCGGCGTACTACGACCTGGTCGTCGTTGGCGCGCCGACGACCGGGACCGTCGGCCGCTTCGTCTTCGGCTCCACCACCGACACGGTCGTCGGCGACGCCGAGGTTCCCGTCGTCGTCGTCGAGGCCGACGGGTCGACCGCGCTCGACGCGGAGTAGGGAGCCAGTCGGCGCTGCCGCCCGCGGGGTTTTCTCCCCCGTCCACGCCGTTCACTAGTGTTCTCGCCGCGCGGTACCGATCCGCGATGCGGCGACAGCGTTAAATTAGTGTACATACTTGTACATCACAACGCGGAATACTACATCGGTGGACACAATGAATCTCAACGACACGGTCGAGCGCGTGACGGACGGGACGGATCTCACTGTCGAGGAGGCGCGCGAGGCCGCGCGACTCGTGTTCGAGGAGGCGACGGAGGCCCAGATCGGGGCGCTGCTCGCCGCGCTCCGCACGAAGGGCGAGACGGAGGCCGAGATCGCCGGGTTCGCACAGGGGATGCGCGACGCAGCGCGCACGATCGAGCCCGACCGCGAGCCGCTCGTCGACACCTGCGGCACCGGCGGCGACGACTACGACACGATCAACGTGTCGACGACCGCGGCCATCGTCGCCGCGGGCGCAGGCGTGCCGATCGCCAAGCACGGCAACTACTCGGTCTCCTCCTCGTCGGGCAGCGCGGACGTGCTGGAGGTCGCGGGCGCCGATGTCGAGGCCGAGCCGCCGGCCGTCGAGGACGCGATCGAGGCGGACGGCATCGGCTTCATGCTCGCGCCCGTCTTCCACCCGGCGATGAAGGCCGTCATCGGCCCGCGGAAGGAGCTCGGGATGCGGACGATCTTCAACGTCCTCGGCCCGCTCACCAACCCGGCGGGCGCCGACGCGCAGGTGCTCGGCGTCTACGACCCCGACCTCGTGCCCGTCATCGCGCGGTCGCTCGCGCACATGCCCGTCGAGCGCGCCCTCGTCGTCCACGGCGCCGGCATGGACGAGATCGGGATTCACGACGAGACGGTCGCCGCCGAGGTCGACGGCGAGGACGTGACGGAGTTCACCATCTCACCCGAGGACCTCGGGCTCGACCGTGCGCCGATCGAGGACGTCTCGGGCGGCACGCCCGAAGAGAACGCGACGGACCTTCGCGGGATCGTCGACGGCTCCGTGACGGGCCCGAAACGCGACCTAATCTTAGCGAACGCGGGCGCCGCGATCTACGTCGCCGGCGAGGCCGACACGCTCGAAGCGGGCGTCGAGCGCGCCGCCGAGGCGATCGACTCCGGCGCGGCCGCGGAGAAGTTCGCGGCGCTGTGCGGCGACGGCGACTCCGCCGGTGACAGCGTCGAGACCGCGACCGCGGAGGACGACGACTGATGGCGCGGGTGAAGATCTGCGGGATCACCAGCGAGGCCGACCTGCGCGCCGCGGTCGACGCGGGCGCCGACGCGGTCGGCGTCATCACCGAGGTGCCGGTCGACTCGCCGCGCGAGGTCGACCCGGCAAAGGCCGCCGAACTGCTCGCAGATGTCCCTCCCTTCGTTACCGCGACGCTCGTGACGATGCCCGACTCCGCCGAGCGCGCGACTGATCTCGCCCGCACGGTCGCGCCCGACGCGATCCAGCTTCACGGCGAGTGGACCGTCGACGAACTCCGGTACATTCGGGCCGAAACTGAGCGCCGGGTGCTGCTCACCGTCGACGCCGACGACCCAACCCGCGCCGAGGAGCTCGACGGCGCGGTCGACGCCCTGGTCGTCGACTCCACCGACGACTCCGGCGCGGGCGGCACCGGCGAGACGCACGACTGGCGCGCGACCGGCGAGCTCGCCGAGCGACTCACCACCCCCGTCGTGCTGGCGGGCGGGCTCACGGCCGACAACGTCGCCGAGGCGGTCAGGGTCGCCGACCCCTTCGCGGTCGACGTCGCCTCCGGCGTCGAGATCGAGGGCGGGCGGAAGGACCACAACGCGGTCGCCCGCTTCGTCGCCAACGCGGGCCGGGAGATGGAGCTGGCATGAGCGACGACGGAGCGCCCGGCGACGACAGCGCGCACGACGCCGCCGAGGCGTCGACGGGCAGCCCCTCGCTCGACCGCTCAAAGGTCGAGTTCGTCGAGCTCGCGGCCGACGCCGAGAAGCCCGTCGTCGTCCGCGCGTCGGCCTCGCTCGACGCCGACGTCACCCCACTCGGCGCGTACGCGACCCTCGTCGGCGAGGGGCCGTACGGCTTCCTCCTCGAGTCGGGGGAGAAGGTCGCCTCCAGCGACCCCGACGGCGCGTTCACGTCGGGCGGGAAGGCGGACAGGCACGCCCGATACTCGTTCGTCGGCTACGACCCCGAGGCGATCGTCTCGGTCCACCCGGACCGCACCGAGGTGACCGAACTCGGGCCCGCCGCCGAGTTCGTCGGCGAGAGCGCGGGCGGGGAGGGATCGGCCGGCGACCCGGACGTCGAGGGCGACCTCGGCCCCGACGCCGGCGACGCGGTCGACCGCGTCCGCGCGGCGTTCCCCGACGTGAGCCTCCGCGGCTTCCCCGACACGGATCGGCAGATCCTTTCTGGGGGGTTCGTCGGCTTCCTCGCGTACGAGGCCGTCTACGACCTCTGGCTGGAGGAGGTCGGCGTCGACCGACCCGAGACGGAGTTCCCGGACGCCGAGTTCGCGCTCACGACGCGGACCGTCGTCTTCGACGAGAAGGAGGGCGGCGCCGAACTCGTCTTCACCCCGGTGATCGGCGTCGACGACGACCCCGCCGAGGTCTACGACGACCTCGTCGCGGAGGCCGAGCGCGTCGCGGCCGAACTGGCGGCCGCGTCGCCGCCCGACCCGGACGGAGTCCACGTGCGCGAGGAGTCCGCCGACCCGCGCGAGGAGTACGAGGAGGCCGTTCGGACCGCCAAGCGGCACGTCCTCGACGGCGACATTTATCAGGGCGTGATCTCGCGCAGCCGCGAGCTCCGCGGCGAGGTCGACTCGCTGGGGCTGTACGCGGCGCTCCGCGACGTGAACCCCTCGCCGTACATGTACGTGCTGCGCCACGACGACCGGAGCGTCGTCGGCGCCAGCCCGGAGACGCTCGTGTCGGTGAAAGGCGACCGCGTCGTCTCGAACCCCATCGCCGGCACCTGCCCGCGCGGGACGAGCCCGGTCGAGGACCGCCGGCTCGCGGGCGAGATGCTCGCAGACGGCAAGGAGCGCGCCGAGCACACAATGTTAGTCGATCTCGCGCGCAACGACGTGCGGCGCGTCTCGGAGCCCGGCTCCGTCCGCGTCGAGGAGTTCATGAACGTGGTGAAGTACAGCCACGTCCAGCACATCGAGTCGACCGTGACGGGGACGCTCGCGGCCGACGCGGACGCGTTCGACGCGACGCGCGCGACGTTCCCCGCGGGGACGCTCACCGGCGCGCCGAAGGTGCGCGCGATGGAGATCATCGACGACCTCGAGACGACGCCGCGGGAGGCGTACGGCGGCGGCGTCGGCTACTACTCGTGGACCGGCGACGCCGACTTCGCGATCGTGATCCGGACCGCGACCCTCGACGAGTCCGGCGAGGAGTCGGTCGTCGGCGTGCGCGCCGGCGCGGGCCTCGTCGCGGACTCCGACCCGGCCGCGGAGTACGAGGAGACCGAACAGAAGATGGACGGCGTGTTGACCGCGATCGACCGAATTCGCGAGGGCGACGAGCGGGAGGACGGCAAGCGAGAGGGCGACGCAGCCGACCCGCTCGCCACCGGCACGGAGGCCGAGCGATGAAGGTCGTCGTCGTCGACAACTTCGACTCGTTCACCTACAACCTCGTCGAGTACGTCTCAGACCAGACGGTCGACGGGGAGCCGGTCGCGGTCGAGGTGTTCAAAAACACCGCCTCGCTCGCGGAGATCGAGGCCGCGGAGCCGGACGCGGTGATCGTCAGTCCGGGCCCGGGCCACCCGAAGAACGAGCGCGACGTGGGCGTGACGATGTCCGTGTTACGCGAGCTCTCGCCGACGGTGCCGACGCTCGGCGTGTGTCTCGGCCTGGAGGCCGCCGTCTACGAATACGGCGGCTCCGTCGGGCACGCCCCCGAACCGGTCCACGGCAAGGCGTTCCCCGTCGAGCACGACGGCGAAGGCGTGTTTCGCGGGCTCGACCAGGGGTTCCGGGCCGGCCGCTACCACTCGCTCGCGGCCACCGAGGTGCCGGACGCGTTCGCGGTGACGGCCACCACCGACCACGACGGCGAGTCGATCGTGATGGGGATCCGCCACCGCGACCACCCGATCGAGGCGGTCCAGTTCCACCCGGAGAGCGTGTTGACCGGGTCGGGCCACGACCTCGTCCGGAACTTCCTCACCGGGGTCTGAGGCGCCGGCGGATCAGGCCTTCTCGTTCTATTCGTCGTCGACCGCTTCGTCCTCGCCGTCGGCAACGGCCTCGCCGTCGTCGGCCGCTTCGTCGCCGCCGTCGATCGGCCCGTCCTCGCCTCCTTCCTCGTCGTCGAGCCCTCGGGCCGCGAGTCCTGAGAGGTGGCCGACCTCGGGGAGAATGATCTCGTTGACCCCGAGTCGGACCGCGTTCTCCGAGCCCGGCAGACAGAACACCGGCGTGGCGGAGGCGACCCCGGCGGTCGCGCGCGACCCGATGGTCCGCGTGCCGACCTCCTCGTAGGAGAGCCGCCGGAACAGCTCGCCGAACCCGGGGAGTCGCTTCGTGAGCAGCCCCCGGACGGCTTCGGGCGTGACGTCGTCCGGCGTGACTCCGGTCCCGCCCGTGGTCACCACGACGTCGGTGTCCTTCCGGCGGGCGAGGCGGTCGACGGTTCCCTGGACGCTGTCGTAGTCGTCGCCGATTAGCTCGCGGACGACGACCTCGTGGCCCGCCTCCTCGAACGCGCCCTCGATGTAGTCGCCGGCCGGGTCCTCGTCCGAGCCACGCGACGAGGACACCGTGACGACCGCGGCCGCGACCGAGTCGACGTCGTGGTGATGGTGGTCGTGGTCGGAGTCTTCGTCGTGGTCGTGCTGGTGGCCGTGATCGGAGTCTTCGTCGTGGTCGTGCTGGTGGCCGTGATCGGAGTCTTCGTCGTGGTCGTGCTGGTGGCCGTGATCGGAGTCTTCGTCGTGGTCGTGCTGGTGGCCGTGATCGGAGTCTTCGTCGTGGTCGTGCTGGTGGCCGTGATCGGAGTCTTCGTCGTGGTCGTGCTGGTGACCTTCGTCGTCGTGGTCGTGCTGGTGACTGTGGTCGCCGGCCTCGTCGGTATCGGTCATGAGTTCGCGTTCGTCGCCCTCGTCAAAACACCTCCCGGTCGCGGGCGCCGCGGTCGAGTCCGTCGACGCCGACGGCCGCCAACCTCGCCGAAATCTCGTTCCGACCGCGGCTCAGGGCCAGTCGTCTCTGGTCTGCTCCTCTGGCGCCTCCTCTGCCGACTCGCCGGTCGCGAGCGTCCATCCGGCCGCTTCGGCCGCGTCCTCGACGTGGAGGAACTCCCAGCCGGTCGCCTCGGCGAGCGCCTCGTCCTCGTCGTCGACCCCCACGAAGACGTGGCGGTCCGTGTCGAACTGCCCGCTGATGTTCTCTAAGCTCTCCTCGACGCCGCGCGGGCCGGAGAAGAAGTCCTGTCGCACGCGGTGTTTCCGCGTGAAGTTCGTGACGACGTAGGTGGGCTTCTCGCTGACGACCCCGACGTACTCGGTCCACTGCCGGGCGTTGTTGAACACCGCGTTGGGGTCCGCGAGCGCTTTCAGCGCCTCCAACTCGAACGCCAGCGTCATGTCTGTAGATCCGCCGCTGTCCATGCGACCCGCTTGCCCCCGACCGGCGAAAACAACTTCGCTTCCGGGCGGCCGCGCCCGCGGCTGCTCACCGTCGCGCGATCGCTCACCGTCGCGCGGTTGCGGCCTCTGGCGTGACCGCTTCCCGCGCCGCGCCCGCTCTCACCGCGACCGAACTAGGTAGTAGTCGGTGAACTTCACCACGTCGCCATCGGCGAGGTCGCCGGTCTCCGGCGCCGTCCACGGCACGTCCGCCAGCTCCCTGACGATCCCCTGCTCGTCGTCGTCCAGTTCGTCGTAGTGGCGAACCCGCGCGTCCGGCGGAACGCGGCCGGTGCGTCGGAGCCGCAGCCGTCGCCCGGTGTCTCTAAGTGACATGTGTTATCGTATACCACGATTAATCATAAGCGTTTCGCGGCGGGCGTCGCTCCGGTTCGGTTCGCTCGCCCCGCAAACGCGAGGGGCGTTTCAGGCGTCGGATCGGGGGAAGGTGAGCGTCACGACGGTGCCGCGGGGCTCCGCGTTCCCGACCGCCGCGGCGCCGCCCGACTGCTGGACGACCCAGTAGACGAGCCACAGCCCGAGGCCGCTGCCGTGGTACAGCGCGTCGACCGCCGTCCCGTCGACCAGGACGTCTCGGTTCATGCCGGTCAGCCCCGGCCCGTCGTCCTCGACGCGGACCTCGATCGCGTCGGGTCGGGCCTCGACCGACACCGCGACCGTCGGTCGGTCTCGATCGTGGTGTTCGACGGCGTTCCGGACCAGCTCGTCTATCGCCCGGGAGAGCCAGGTCGTCGCGGACGCCGTCGCGACGCCGTCGTCCGGCGCCGCCGCCTCGATCGTCGCGTGCGGGAACTCCGCCGTCCGCGCCTCGACCACCTGTCGGGCGACGCGCCCCACGTCGACGGGTTCGGTCTCCGGCGCGTCGCTCAGTATCTCGGTGATGTGGTGGGCCTTCTCGCTCGTCTCTAAGAGCGCGTCGGCCCGAGAGACGATGTACTCGGCCGCGTCCGCGGCGTCGGCGGCGCCCGCCACGATCTGTTCCGCCCGTCCCCGGACGACCGTCAGCGCGTTCCGGAGGTTGTGCTGGAGGACGCGGTCGACGACCCGGAGCTGTCGAGCGCGATGTTCGCTGTCGGTCACGTCCCGAAGCACGCCGACGACCCCGGCGGGCTCCCCGTCGACGGGGCTTCCGAGCGGGTAGTACCGAACGTCGAACGTCCGCCTGCCGCGGGTCGGGTGCGTCCGCGTCGTCCGGTACTCCACCCGCCTCCCGCGGAGCGCACGCTCCACCTGTCGCTCGACATCCTCGTAGCTGTCCGCCGGGACGACGTCGGCCAACGTCAGGTCCGTCACGTCGCGGTCGCCGAGCCCGTGGTACTCGCGGTACTGCGGGTTCGCGAACAGGAGTCGCCCGTCGCGGTCGACCGCAGCGATGAGGTCCGTCGCGCCGTTGATCGCGCGTTTGTACCGCTCCAGGTCCCGTTCGCGCTCCTTGCGATCGGTGACGTTCCGACAGATGGCGAAGGTGCCGGCCAAGTCGCCGTCGGCGTCGTAGTAGGGGTACCGCTGCGTGCTGAACGTCGCTTCCCGTTCGCTTTCCGGAAACGTCGGTGAGACCTCGTACTCGGCCATCTCCTCGGCGTCGAGCACGCTTCGCCGGCGCTCGTCGACCTCGGCCGCCGTCTCCGCGTCCATGAACGCGAACTCGTCGGTGCCGTACAGCGCCTCGCGGTCGATGCCCGCGAACTCGCTTACGGCCTCGTTAACCAGCTCGAACTCCCCGTCGCGGTTCTGGAGGAGGACGGGGTCGTCGAGCCGCTCGACGATGTCCCGGTACTGTTTCAGCTGGCCCATCGCCGCCTTCCGTTCCGTGACGTCCGTCTGGATCGCGACGAAGCGGGACACCTCGCCGCCGTCGTCGACGACGGGCGCGATCGTCTGGTGGGCGTGGTACGGCTCGCCATCTCGCCGCCGGTCGATTATTTCCTCCTCCCACACCTCGCCGTTCAGCAGGGTCGACCACAGCGAGTCGAAGTACTCGTCCGGCATCTCGCCGGAGTTGAGTATTCTCGGGGTCTCGCCTAAGACCTCCTCCGGCTCGTAGCCGGTGTGGTCGGTGAACGCCGGGTTGACGTACTCGATCGTTCCGTCGGTGTCGGTGACGTAGATGGCGTGGCCGGCGTGTTCGACCAGGTTGCGGAACGTCTCCAACGTCTCTCCACCGACCTCTTCGACGCCGTCGCGGAAGATCCCCGTGTAGACGGCGTCGCAGTCCTCCGTCGACGCCTCGGGAACGCCGTCGCGTCCGTCGCTTCCGCGCTCGTCTCCGGTTGCGTGTTCGTGGAATCGGACGGAGAAGGTCACGGTGTGGCCGTCCGCGTGTCGGAGCGGAACGGAGAAGCTCCCGCCGTCGTCGAGTCCCTCGGCCCGTGTGAACCGCTCGCGGACCGAGCGGGCGCGTCCGTCCGCCGCCTCCGCGGCGACGAGTGAGGCGAGCTCGCGGCCGCGGAGGTCCGCGGGGTCGTACCCGAGAACCGCCTCCGTGGCGGGGTTCGCGTAGACGACCGTTCCCTCCCCGTCGACGGAGACGACCGGATCGGAGCACCCCTCGACGAAGGAGGCGAAGAAGCCGTCCGGAGGCCGTTGCGATCCGGGTGACATATAAAGGAAGTAGCGTGTCGACCGTGAAAAGCACCTTGACACGTCGCTCGCAGAGACTCCGTCACCGCGGTCGGCGCTCGCCGATACGGGGGCGGGGTCGGCGCGTTACTGCTCGGTCGGGGCCGCCAGGTCGTCGACCGAGAAGCCGGGCTCCATGAGTCGGTCCGTCTGGTCGCTCACGTCGCGGCCCTCGCGCATCAGCTGTTTGAACGCGGACTGCGGCGAGAGGTCACCGATGAGCACGCCGCCGACCACCTTGCCGTCCTTCAACGCGACGCGGCGCCACTCGCCCTCGGCGGTGGTCGCCTCGACCGACTCGTCGCCGAGCGTCGGGTGGCCGAACGAGAGGAACGGGAAGTCGAAGTGCGTGATCGAGTACGAGGAGACCCACTTGAACTCCTCGCTGCCGTACTCGACCATGTTGCGGGCCGCGATCGTTCCCTGCTCTTTGGCCGAGCCCCACGAGCCGTTCTTCGCGCGCTCGCCGAGGATGAGGTCGTTGAACGTGGTGATGTCGCCCGCGGCGTACACGTTGTCGACGTTGGTGCGCATGAACTCGTCGACGACGATGCCGTCGTCGAGCTCCAGCGGCGTGTCCTCGACGAGCTCGGTGTTGAAGTTCAGCCCGATGGCGACGCCCGCGAAGTCGCACTCGTAGCGCTCGCCGTTCGGGTCGACTGCGGCCTCGACGTGGCCGTCGTCGTCGACCTCGAAGTGGTCCACGCCGGAGCCGAAGACGGGCTCGACGCCGCGCTCGCGCATCGCCTCGTGCATGATCTCCGCGCCCTCCTCCGAGAGCGCGTAGCGCCACCAGTTGTCGCCGCGCATCAGGTACTTCGCCTCGACGTCCTGCGCGCCGCAGATGGCCGCGAAGTCGATGCCGAGCAGTCCGGCGCCGACGATGACGCCCTTCTCCGCGCCCTCGACGCTCTCTTTGATCCGGCGGGCGTCCTGGAACGTCCAGAAGTGGTGGATCCCGTCGGCGTCGGCGTTCCCGACCGGGAGCTGCTGGGGGGTGCCGCCGATCGCGAGCAGGAGGCTGTCGTACTCGAACGTCTCGCCCTCGTGGGTGTGGACCGCGTCCTCGTCGAAGTCGATGTCGACGACGACCGTGTTGAGGCGGAGGTCCACGTCGTGGTCGTCGTACCAGTCCTCCTGGTGGATCGAAATCGGGGCCTCGGGGAGCTTCCCCTTCGCGTACTCCTTGATCAGGATCCGGTTGTAGAGGGACTCACCCTCGTCCGTGAGAACCGTGATCTCGGCGTCGGGCGCTTCATCGCGCAGCGTCTCGGCCGCGGACGCGCCCGCGATACCGTCACCGATGATCACGTACGAATCGCTCATAGCCGGCCGTTCGGATTCATGGTTAATGTGGGTTGTCATCCGCGTCTGGAGGCGTGAGAACCTCCCACATCGAGGCGCTGAGCGGGTTCCGCTCCGCCTTCTGCGACGGATCTCTCCCGCCAGGTTAGTGATCCGCGCCCGCCAGATTAGTGATCCGCGCCCGCCCGATCAGTGATCTCCGCCGGCGGGCTCCCCGGGGAAGTCCTTCTCGCCCGCCTCGACGGCGACGTCGAGCCAGTTCTCCGTGGGGACGAGCGGGCACTCGTACGCGTGGTTGTACGCGCAGGTCGGGTTGTACGCCAGATTGAAGTCTACGATCCACTCGCCGTCGACGCGGTCACGGTCGGGCTCCAAGTCAAGGTAGCGGCCCGCGCCGTACGTCGCCTCGCCGCTGGTCGCGTCGCGGAACGGCACCCAGAAGCGGTCGGCGCCGTCGGCCGGCCGGTACGCTTGGAGCGTCGCCGACTCGCCGTCGACCTCGAAGCGGAGCTCCCCCCAGCGGCGGTACGTCTGCTCGCCGTCCGCGGTCGTCTCGACGGTGACGGTCTCCTTCTCGTCGTGTTCGTGAAGCGGGAGGACGAACCGGTACGCCGGGTCCGGATCGAAGTACGCCAGCCCCGGGAACGCGTCGCCCCGCATCGACGCCGGTAGCGGCGACCGGGCCGACTCGCGGAACTGCTCGATTTTCGCCTCCCGCTGTGCCTCCACCTGTCCCGCCCAGTCGTCGTCCGCCTCCTTCGATGCCATGTCTACCCCAATATTGTTCGGTGAGCGCAATAACAGTTCCGCGGCGGGGTCGGGCTCGCACACGGCCGCGGCGGGAGTACGGGCGGGCATCGCGGTCCCGCTGACGGGCGCCGCGGCCGCGACGCCACACATTCAAGAGCGTCCCGACCCAACGACGCGTATGAAAATCCGGCAGAACATCCGCCACTGGGCCGCCAAGAAGGCGCTGACCACGCCGGTGGTCGGCGACGTCGCCAACGACAAGCTCGTCGATCTCCACACGAGCATCTTCCTCAACAAGGCCGACGAGGGGCGCCGCGAGGAGCGCCGCGACCACCTCGACAGCTTCTTCGACGCGACGATGGACGCGTACGTCGCCGCCTTGGAGGCCGGCTTCCCGGAGGCCGAGGCCCGCGAGATCACCCACGTCCAGGCGAACTTCGACTTCTTCAACCATGGCTGGACGGAGATGATGGAGATCCCGGGCGACGAGCTCGAGGAACACTACCGCCGGTACGAGTCGTTCTTCACCCGGTACGGCATCACGATCGACGACCCGCTCGGCGAGTTCCGCCCGCCGGCGGGGGTCGTCGAGGCGCCGGAGACGCCCAAGAAGCTCGACGAGCCCGAGTACGAGAACGCGCTGGCCGGCTTCGCCGACGACGTGTACGTCGAGACCGACGACGGGGAGACGGTCGTCGGCGGCGACACGGAGGAGCCGGACGAGGTCGACGCCGCGACCGCGCCCGGCCTCGACGAGGACGAGGCGAGCGCCTGAGCGCGGTCGAATCGCCGGTTCTCTGCTTCTTTCTCTGCTCCCATCTCTAATCCCTTCTCTGCTCCCTTCTGACGCCGGTTCCGCGCGGCTCGGCGGTCGCGACCGCTCGCCGACCACGTTTATACCCCGCCGGGGACACGGGGGCGTATGAACCGCGGGCAATCGTTCCTGCTGCTCCTCATGGGGTCGGTCGCGCTCTTGACCCTCTTCGTCATCCTCCCGTTCGTCGAGTACGTGATCGCCTCCGCGATTCTCGCCTTCATCCTCTACCCGTTCCACCGCCGGCTCACCAGCTGGCTCCGGAAGCGCGTCTCGAACCGGTTCGGCCAGATGCTGTCGGCGCTGATCCTCATCCTCTCGTCGATCGTCGCCGTCATCCTCCCGCTCGCGTACATCACCTGGGTGTTCGTCCGCGACCTCACCGCGATCGCGGCCGGCGAAACGGGGATAGACGTCGCCGCCATCGAGGCCGAGATCGCGGCGCTCACGGGACAGGACCCGGAGGTCGGCGACCTCCTCCAAACGATCGGTGAGCTCCTCGTCCAGACGCTGTTCGGCGGGTTCAGCGGCGTGTTGAACACGGCCATCCGCGCGTCGGTCGGGCTGTCGCTCGCGCTGTTCTTGGTGTACTACACGCTCATCGACGGCCCGGCGTTCGTCAAGTGGATCCGGGCGACGAGCCCGCTGCCGTCCGACGTGACCGCGGACCTCGTCGACCGTGTGAACGTGATGACCCGTGGCGTCGTCATCGGCCACATCTCCGTCGCGCTCCTCCAAGCGCTGGTCGCCGGGATCGGGCTGTGGGCCGCCGGGATCCCGAACGTGGTGTTCTGGACGTTCGTGATGGCGGTGTTGGCGCTGTTACCCCTCATCGGCGCCTTCTTCGTGTGGGGCCCGGCGGCCGCGTACCTCGTGATCGTCGACCAAGTAACCGCCGGGATCTTCCTCGCCGTCTACGGCGTCGCGGTGATCGCGATGGTGGACAACTACGCACGGCCGCTCGTCATCGACCAGCAGGCGCACCTGAACCCGGCGATCATCCTCCTCGGCGTGTTCGGCGGCATCTACTCGGTCGGGTTCACCGGCCTCTTCGTCGGCCCCATCGTGATCGGTGTGCTCGCGGCCACGCTGGAGACGTTCCGCGAGGACTACGACGCGATCTAACCGGGGTTTAATCCCGCACCCCGCGAACGATACCCATGGCAACGACCGCGACCTCCCGACTCCCGGACCGCCGCGACGCCCTCCTCATCGCCGGCGCGGCGGTCGCCGTCAACCTGATCGGCGCGCTCGGCGTCCCCTTCACGACCACCCAGAGCGTCTGGTTCGCGGCGCTGGAACTCCCCGCCTTCTACCCGCCGGGCTGGGCGTTCGGCGTCGTCTGGCCGATCCTGTACGCGTTACTCGGTGCGGCGGCCGCGCTCGTCTACCTCGCCGGGCGCGACGGGGGAGCGCCGACGGGTCGTGTCCGGACCGCGCTCGCGCTGTTTGGCGTCCAGCTCGCCGTCAACGTGGCGTGGTCGCCGGTGTTCTGGGGGCTCGAACGCGCCGACCTCGGGCTCGTCATCCTCCTCGTCCTCCTCCCCTTGGTTGTCGCGACCATCCGGGCCTTCGACCGCGTCGACCGCCGCGCCGCGGCGCTGCTTGTCCCCTACCTCGCGTGGGTCTGCTTCGCGACCGCGCTCAACTACGCAATCTGGACGCTCAATTAGCGCCCGTCGCGCGGGGTTCGGTCGAGTTCGGGCGGGCCGCGCTCCAGCCGCTCGGCGACGAACCGGCGCTCAGCCTGACTGAGCTCGCCGTCCGTCTCGCGGAACGCCGCCAGCCCCTCGCGGTACTGCTCGGGATCCACGTCGGCGGGCGCCGCGGCGGGTCGCTCCAGTTCCAGTTCGGCGATCCCCGTGCGCTCGCCGGTGTATGCGAAGCCGCACTTGTGGCACGCCTCGTACGCGAACGGGTTGTTCACGGCAATCTTCACGCGCTCGAAGCCGGCGACCGCGAGGTCGGCGACCGTCTCGCCGATCAGCCGCGGGCCGATCCCCTCGCCGCGCCGCGCGGCGTGGACCGTGACGTACCGCAGCCGACAGCAGGCCGGGTCGGTCCGGTCGGGTGAGAAGGAGACGGCCGCGACCACGTCCTCGTCGAACGCATCGGGGTCGACCGTGTCCGGCAGCGGCTCGTCCGGCTCCCAGTCCGGCGCGGCCGGGCGCCCGTCCGGCGTCCGGATCACCGACTTCCCCGGCGCGCCGACGACGAACTTGCCGGCGTACGCGAACGCCCGGTAGTCGAGGCGGAGGGTCTCCCCCACGTCGGGCGGACACACGAGCGCGTACTCCATGGGCGCCGTACGGCGGCGAGAAGGTAAATAGGGCGGTGGCTCTTTGTCCCTCGCGGCGCTCGTCTCCTCCATGTACGGAGTCGGCGACGTGGACTTTTTCGACCGGGTGGCGCCGCTGTACGACCTCGCGATGCCGCCGGCGGACGGCGAGGCGCTGGCGGCGGGCCTCGACCACGCCACGCGGCCGATCGAGCGCCTCCTCGACGTCGGCGGCGGCTCGGGGCGCGCGGCGGCCGCGCTGACCGGCCCGGAGATCACGGTCGTCGACGCCTCCGTCGGAATGCTCTCGCGGGCGCGCCGCGGGCGCGGGCTCTCCGGCGTCGCCGGCGACGCGGGACGCCTCCCGTTCCGGGATGCGAGCGTCGACGCGGTGACGGTCGTCGATGCGTTCCACCACCTGCCCGATCAGGACGCCGCGCTCGCGGAGGCGGCACGCGTGCTCGCGCCCGGCGGCGCGCTCGTCGTTCGCGAGTTCGACCCGGAGCATCCGCTCGGGCGACTGCTCGTCGCCGGCGAGCACGCGATCGGGATGGACTCGCGGTTCCGGACGCCGGCCGACCTCGCGGCCGCGATGGACGGCGCCGGCCTCGACCCGCGGATCGTCGACCGCGGGTTCGGCTACACGGTCGTCGGCGTTCGACGATGACCGGTCGGTACAGAGAAAGAGACTGCCGATCGGCGGTGCCGTGGCGCGTGCCTGCGAGCGCCCGCAGGGCGCGAGTCGCACGCGCGAGGGAGTCGCTGGCGGCACCAGCCGCCAGCGACGAGGCTGGGGAGGGGTGAGGTGCTGGGCGGAGCGGTGCGGGGTGGGTTCCGAAGGGGCAGCCGCGAGGCGGGCGTAGACGACGCAAGGACCGCAGGAACGAGCGGAGCGAGTGACGAGGACCGCAGCGAGTGTACGCCCGCCTCGCGGCTGGGGCTTCGGCGGTGTTCGTGTCGATCGGCCTCTTATAAATAGAGATGTACTGCCGAGCGGCTGGGGCTTCGAAGGTGTTAGCGTCGATCGATGTCGATGAATCTGGTCGTTTGCCTCAGTCCTGCGTCCGCCCCTGCGGCTCGGCGCCGCGGGTCGGGTTCGGGGAGTCCTCGTCGTGGCCGGCGTCCTCGCCGTTGTCGTGGCCGCCGCCGTGGTCGTGATCGCCGTGATCGTGACCCCCCTCCTCGCCGTGGTCGTGGGCGTCGTTCGAGCCCGTCTCGCCGAGGACCTCGGCGCCCTCCCCGTCGATCATGTCCATGTTCTTGAGGTTGTCGCGCTCCTCGAAGTCCTCGACCGCCTCCATCACGTCCGCCTGGGTGATCGTCATCCGGTCCTCGGTGAGGGCGCCGAGGACGGCCTCGCGGAGGACCATCCGGAGGTCGGAGCCGGTGAGGCCGGTGGTCCGGTCGGCGACCTCCTCGGGGTCGAAGTCGGCGATCTTCATCTCCTTGGTCACCACGCGGAGGATGTCGGCGCGCATGTCGCGGTCCGGCTTGGGGAAGTTGACGATCTCGTCGAACCGGCGCCACGCGGCGGCGTCGAGCTGGTCCGGGTGGTTCGTCGCGCCGATGAGGAGGACCTCGTCGCGGACCAGCGACACCTCGTCGATAGATTTCAGCAGGGTGTTGACCGCGCGCTTGAGGGCGGCGTGCTCGTCCGAGCGGCGGGTCTTCGCCACCGAGTCGAACTCGTCGATGAAGAGGATGCACGGCGAGAGCCGCTTTGCGACCTCGAAGCTCTTCTCGACGTTCTTCGACGTCTCGCCGAGGTACTGGCTCGTGATCATCGAGAGCTTCACCTCGACGAACGGGAGCCCGAGCTCGTGGGCGAGCGCACGCGAGACGGTCGTCTTCCCGGTTCCCGGCGGGCCGACAAACAGCAGCTTGCCGATCTCGCGGAGGCCGATCTCCGCGAGGTACTCGCGGTGTTCGATCGCCTTGACGATCTTCTGTATCTCGCCCTCCTGGTCGCCGGTCAACACGAGGTCGGCCAGCGTCGTCTCGATCTCCTCGGGCGCGCGGACGTTGACGAGGTCGAGCATCTCCCCGTCCTCGTCCTCGTCGAAGTACTCCGCGAGCAGCGCGTCGATCCAGACGCGGTCGGCCTGGACCGGCCGCACGTCGTCTCTGGCCTCCTCGCGGGTCACCGGCGCCTCGAGGTCCTCGGCGGCCTCGAGGGCGGCGACGATCGTCGGGTTTCCGGCGACGCGCTCGTCGTCCGCGTGGTCGCGATACCACTCTAACCCCATCGCGGGCTGGGTCAGCGATATCTCGCCGGAGAACTCCGTGCGTTGGGTGAAGAGGAGGTCGGAGACCGCGTCCCACGGCCGCTCGACGCCGGTCGCGGTGCGGGTGGTCTCGTCGGTCGCCTTCAGCGGTCGCTCCACGCCGCCGGGGGCATCCTCGGCGGCGTCGGCCGACCAGAACACCTGCCGGAAGCGCGGCGGCAGGTCGTTCTCGTCGAGGTCGCGGTCCTGCGTGTAGAAGTGCGTCGTCAACACGAACTCGACGACGTCGAGCGCCGGGTCACTCATCCGCGCGAAGTAGCGCCGGGACGCGGTTAAGAGCGTCGAAGCGCCGGCGACCGTGCGCGGACCGTCGGTCGGCGGGAGCGAAGCTCCGTCGTGGCGCGGTAACGGGGGCGTCAGCGGGCGCGCTAACGAGGGCGTCAGCGGGCGCGCGAACGGGAGCGTCGGCGGGGGCGTGAACGGACGCCGTATCGAACCCTTATTAGCCTTGGTCCGCGACGTATCGCGCATGAGTTCCGAAGACGCTGCCGCACCGGGGGATTCCGCCGGCGACGGCGCGAGCGAGACGGGCGACACGAGCGACACCGACCACGAGAACGCGCTTCAGGACGTCATCGCCGTCGACCCCGACGACGTCGCGCAGGGCACGGTGAACCGGCTCGACGCGCACACCGGCGACGGGATCCGCCACCGCGCGTTCACCTGCCTCGTCTTCGACACCGACGGCCGGATCCTGCTGGCCCAGCGCGCGCCGAACAAGCGCCTCTGGGACGGCCACTGGGACGGCACGGTCGCCTCCCACCCGGTCGAGGGGCAGTCACAGGAGGAGGCCACCGAGCAGCGCCTCGAGGAGGAGCTCGGTATCTCGCCCGACCAGTACGACGACCTCCGCGTGACGGACAAGTTCGAGTACAAGCGCTACTACCCCAACGAGGGCGTCGAGTGGGAGGTGTGCGCGGTGCTGAAGGTGACCCTCGAGGACAAGTCTCTGGACCCGGACGACGACGAGATCGGTGGCATGCTGTGGGCCGACTACGACCACCTCCACGAGAACCCCGCGCTGTACCGGCAGATCCGCTTCTGCCCGTGGTTCGAGATCGCGATGCGGCGCGACTTCTCCTGAGCGGCCGCTCTTTTCTCTCTTGGCGCGGCCCGCTCTCTCGGATGCCCTCCTCTTGGATGCCCTCTTCCCGGACCGAAACGGCGGCTTGAAGGCGCTCCCGCGCCGCGATCCGGTATGACCGTCGTCGCCCTGCTGGCGAACCCGCCCCGCGAGGGGCTCGTCGGAACCGCGATCGCCGAGTCGACGCCGCTGTCGCCCGCCGAGGCGGCCGACCTCTACGAGGCGCAGTTCCGCGACGCCGTCCTCGCGGTCGACCGCTCCGGTGGCGAACTCCTCGTCAACTACCCCGACGAGGAGGATCTACCCGCCGAGCACCGCACCGACACGACCCCGGAGGCGGAGCTGCGGACGCTCGTCGCGGACACCCTCGGCGGCACCGAGGAGGTCCGCTTCGAGCGGCAGGTCGGCTCCTCGTTCGGCGCGCGCGCCGGTAACACCGTCACGCACCTGCTACGCGAGGAGGGCGCCGACTCCGTCGCGGTCGTCACCCCCACCGCGCCGCTGCTCTCGCGGACCATCGTCGACTCGGCGGCGATGAAGCTGCGGACGACCGAGGTCGTCCTCGGCCCCTCGTCGAACGGGCGGGCGTACTACGCGGGGTTCACCGAGCCGATCGACTTCGACGGGGCGTTCGAGGCGCCCGCGCTGCCGACGCTCGCGGAGCGCGGCCGCGACGCGGACCGCTCGGTCGACTTCGTCGAGCCGTCGCCCTCGCTGGAGGCCGGCGAGGACCTCCTCGACGTGGTTCCCATGTTGCGCGCGCGGTTCGCCGCGGAGCGCGTGGTGCCGGACTACACGGCCGCGTTCGTCCACGAGAAGGGGCTGGACGTGGTCGTCGAGGACGGCGAGCAGCGGCTGGTGCGGGATTAAAAAAACGTCACACCGTCTGAACGCGAGTCGCCGCACCGAACCCGATTACAACATATCGTCAGTCGTCTCCGCCGTCCGGAGCTCTCCTAAGGTCGTGTATCGCAGCGCTTGCGGATAGCGTGTCTTGTAGGGGACCGGATCTTCCAGTTCGTACAGCGAGCCTGGTTTGAATATGATGACCTTCTTCTCCTCCGCGATTGCTCCCCGGTCCTTGTACTCTAACGGCTCACGCATCAGATCCGCCTGATCAGGTGACACAACTCGATCGACTTCGGCGATGTATTTCACTTGGCGAACGTCACCAGTGACGTACATCGCCACGTAATCGAACTCGCGTCCGACCCGAACGAACCCCCACGCCTCGTTCTCTTTTAAAAAGGACAATCCAGATTCTCTCGTCGGGAATACCGCAACCGTTGACTCCGGATCTCCTTCGATATCTCGGCGCCGGATCGTTCCAGCAATATGATTTTTGATCGGATTGAGTTGGAGGTTGTCCGGGCCATCGGTAGAACCAGTTTCATCACTGATGTCAATGTCGTCATCATCCGCGGGAGGATTGTCGCCAGAGGATGGCTCGTTTTCCGTCTCTCCAACGAACTGGCGCTGTTCACGTAGCAGAGATACGAGACCCTGAACGAACTCTCTTGACTGCGCCTCAAGATCGATCGGCAACTCGCCGACCTCATCGGTAACCGCGCTCGCGACGGAATCAGTGACTGCGGATTCGTTCTCGCTTAAATACCGGATCGTACGATTCGTTTCTGCGACTTGTTCGGCGATCTCCGCCGATTTTCCCGAACGAATCGACTCTTTCGTGAGTAGTTCGAGAACGCCCGGACGCTCGCTGAGATCTTCAAGGCTGAACTGTACGACCGACATTTCTTCGCCGCCGTTGCGGCGGCGATCCTTCGTCAGCACCTCGAACGATTTTCCGTTGGTCAGGATTCCCCAATCGACGTCCAACTCTTGCCGCATGTAGCTTCGTAATTGACGGACTTCGTCGTCTGAAAGCGTCGATCGGACGGGTTTTGCTTCGACGAAGACGACCGGCGAATCCCCGACGAGGAGGGCGTAGTCGACGTGTGTACTGCCCGACGCCATCGGAACGTTGTACTCCAGTGCGACCTCCGTTGAGTAGAGATCCCACCCGAGGAGCTCGAGAAAAGGCTGGATCAGCTTAACCTTCGTGTTCTCCTCGTCCATCTGCGGCGATGCTTCGATGAGTCCCCGGCATCGGTCGACGTACTCATCGATCTCGTCTCGGTCCATTGACGTGTGATTTATCGCGAGGGCTTTTAAAATACCGCTGAGTGGGACTTTTCCGATCCGACACCACTTAGTCGGGCGGCCTCCAGCGGTCACGTGTGGTGGGATGGCAGAGTGGCCCATTGCGCCTGCCTTGAAAGCAGGTAGCCTCACGGCTTCCTGGGTTCGAATCCCAGTCCCACCGCTTCTCCGCGAACACTAGGGAGCGGAGAACGGTAGCTGGGATTCGAATCAGAGAGCAACCGGTCTGGTGAAACTGAATTCAGTTACTACTACGTCCAGTCCGTCGATCACGATTCATCTTCGCGCTCGTGCGCCTGCCTCCCGGAACCGCAACCACACCGCTGATCGCCTGACGCGGCCGGTAACACTCACGTCCGGTGACCCGTGGTACCGCGTACCGCATTATCTTTAACAGCGTTCCGACACATGTTCGTGGTAGGTGATACAGACATGAGCTACGAACTCGATCCGTTACCGTACGATTACGACGCGCTGGAACCGCACATCTCCGAGCAGGTGCTCGAATGGCATCACGACACCCACCATCAGGGGTACGTCAACGGCTGGAACTCCGCCGAAGAGACGCTCGAAGAGAACCGTGAGTCGCACGACTTCTCTTCGTCCGGCGGGGCCATCCGCAACGTGACCCACAACTCCTCGGGCCACATCCTCCACGACCTGTTCTGGCAGAACATGTCGCCGGAGGGCGGCGACGAGCCCGAAGGTGCGCTCGCCGACCGCATCGAGGAGGACTTCGGCTCGTACGACGCCTGGAAGGGCGAGTTCGAGGCGGCGGCCTCCGCGGCGAGCGGGTGGGCGCTTCTGGTGTACGACACGTTCTCGAATCAGCTTCGTAACGTCGTGGTCGACAAGCACGACCAGGGTGCGATTTGGGGCGGCCACCCGATCCTCGCGCTCGACGTCTGGGAGCACTCCTACTACCACGACTACGGCCCGGCTCGCGGCGAGTTCGTCGACAACTTCTTCGAGGTCGTCGACTGGGACGAGCCGTCGGATCGCTACGAGCAGGCCGTCGAGCTGTTCGAGTAAGCGCGTTCGAGAGGACGCGTTACGCGCGTCGAGATCCGCATTTTTTCGCAGGACGCGGCCCGGTGAGTGACGGATCCGTTCAGACTGGCTGATTTATAAGTGATTACCGATGGGTCAGCGGTGAACACCTCCAAGGGCCAGCCGTCTGCTTATAAATCCTCGACTACGGAACGGCGGAAAACGCCTCTAAATCCCCAGCCGCTCGTTTATAAATGGTTGATTGTGGGCCGACGGAACACACCTCCAAAGCCCCAGCCGGGAGGGCGGCGCACGCTCGTTGCGCTCCTCGCTCGTTCGCTTCGCTCACTCGCTGCGGTGCTTACGTCGCCTGCGCCGCCCTCCCGGCTGCCCCTTTGAGTCCCGCCCCGCACCGCTCCGCACCGCACCTCTCACCTCCCCAGCCTCGTCAGTCGCCGTCGCTCCGCTCCGGCGACTGACTCCCTCGCGCGTGCTGCTCGGCCGCGAGGCGGCCTCGCAGGCACGCGCCACCGCACCGGTGAACCTGTATCGGCAGCGTTTACGGATGCGGTCGCGTACCCTCGCGCATGCCTGAACCGAAGTCGGCGTTCGACGCCACCTACCCGTGCGACTTCTACGAGCCAGCGGAGCTGTTCGAACCGGACCAGATGTACACGATCCCGGAGATCGGTCGCCTCCTTCAGGGGCTGGAGCCGGACGCCGACGTCGACCCCGACACCGAGGCCGTGCTGGTCGACTGGGCGGTCCCGTGGGTGATGGTCCACGCCGAGGAGATGGTCGTCGCCGAGCCCCTGTCCGAGGACGGACCGGGATACTACGGGCTGGCGACGGATGAGGAACCAGACGCGGAAACCGCCACCGACGAGTCCGCGTGACCGGGGAGTCTGCTGACCCGCCGACCTACCTCGTCGCCGGCGGCGCGCGCGTCGACGCCGGCAAGACCACCTTCTCAGCGGGGCTGGTCGCGCACCTCGCCGAGCACGCGGGCGACGCGGTCGGCGTCAAGCCCCGCGCGGGCAACGACTTCTGGTTCGACCACGACGACTACCGGGTCGCGACCGACGCCGGCCGGCTCTACGGGAAGGACGCGCGCACGCTCGCGGCCGCGAACACCCGCGCGCTGGCGACCGTCGACGACGCCGCGCTGTCGCCCTCGGCGGTCACGCCCGAATCGATCAACCCCGTTCACCGGCTCTGGAGGCCGACGCCCGGCCGGACCGGGATGCTCGGCGACGCCGACCGCACCTTCCTCTGTGACCGGGTGACGACCGAGTCCGGAACGCGGTTCGTCGTCAACGGCGCAGCCGAGGAGGCGGGCCTGCTTCCCGAGGGCCTCGCCGAGCGCCTGCCGCTCGCGGACGCGACTCGCGTGAGTGACGTCCCCGAGTTCAACGAGGTGATGGCCGAGGCGCACCTCCCCGCGATCGAACGGCTCGCGGAGCGCGTCGCGCGCACCCCGGTCCCGCGGGTCGTCGAGTCGTACGCCGACGTCGCCGGGACGCTCCCCCGCGACAGGCCGGTCGCGCCCGACGCGGTCGCCGTCGTCGACCCCGGCCGCGCGCGGATCTACGCGGGGGACCGCTACGCGAAGGCCCGCGCGGTCGCCGCCGGGAGCCCGCGCGAGGGGACTCGCGAGGAGCACGTCGACGCGGTGACGGAGATGATCGAACCGCTCGCGACCGAGGCGCTTCCGGCGCTGTCCGGCGAGGTTCGGGGGGATCCGAATCGGATCGCGTCGCAGTACGAACCGGCGTACGCGGCGCTCACCGGCGCGATCGACGGTTGAGAAGTAGTCCGGGGGTCCGCGCTCAGGCGTTCCGCTTCGTGTAGTGTTCCAGCGCGGACTCGATCGACGAAAGGTCCGCGTTCACGCGACTGTCGGCGACGCGCATGAAACCGGGCGTGTACGACGACGAGTAGCCGAAGATGCGGTTGACGGCGCGCTTGGGCGCGGAGACGGCGCTGAAGTCGGTGACCGTGTACACCCGCGTGGTCGGGAACGCGGTCCAGAACGTGCCGCTCGCCCACCGGTCGTCGTCCGTGAACGCCTCGCCGACACGTCCGGTCGCGACGTACACGTCGTCCGCGTAGAACAGCAGGAGGTCACCCGACTCCATCTTCTCGAACGTCGAGCCGTTGCCGCTGTCGTCGTCGACGGCCCACAGGCGGGCCTCGTCGAGGTCCGCGAGGGGCTCGGGGCGGTCCGGGTAGTCGGTGAGGTCGACGGCGGACCGGACCGTTCGGTCGAAGTTCTCCGGGTCGATCGGGACCAGGAAGACGTTCTCGCTCATTACCCGTCGTTTCGCCGGCAGAGGTTTAAAGCCGTTCGTTGATGTGTCGGGTCGAGGGTCGCCCGGTCACTCGTCGTAGTCGGTGTACAGGCGGTCCATCCGCGCCGCCATCACGAAGTCGGCGCGGGTGAGGCCCCCCACCTCATGGCTCCACATCTCGATCCCGACCTCGCCCCACGACAGCGCGATGTCCGGGTGGTGCCACTCTTCTTCGGCGAGCTCGCCCACGTCGTTCGTGAACGCCAGCGCCGTCTCGAAGTCGGGGAACTCGTAGCTCGCCTCCAGGTGGTGGTCGTCGACGACCTCCCAGGCGTCGCCCAGTTCGGCGACGTAGTCGGCGCATTCGTCGGCGTCGAGCGGCTCCGCGTCGTCATCGGCCGGTTCGACAGGCTCGTCCGCGAGCGGTGAGGACATACCTCACGTTGGGCGACCAGCGGTTTGTACCTTCCGCGGGCGAGCCCCATCGAGCCCGACGAGCGGGTACCCGGAGCTCACCGGAACCGTGAGAGCGCGTCGCGGACCGCGCGCCGCAGTCGAGCGAGGCGTCCGTCTTCGTTGCCCTCGCCGCCGGCTCCCGTCGCTCCCGGCTCCGAGAGCTCCCAGCCAGCCTTCTCGGCGGCCTCGTCGACCCGCAGGAACTCGTAGCCGGTCTCGGTCGCGACGCGCTCGTCGGCGCGGGTGGTGCCGACGAACACGCACCGCGGGGCGGCGCTCTCCTCGCGCACGTCCGCAAGCGTCCCCCACTTGTCCCAGTTCGTTAGTTCGTAATCGTTCTCCACTCCGTGGTCGCGGGCGAACGCCGCCACCTGATCCGCCTCGTTCGCGACGATGCCGACGTGGCGGCTCCAGCGGCGCGCGTCGGCGAACGCCGCGGCCGGGTCGGCGAGCGAGCGCGCGGCGCCGAGCGAGAAGACGAGCGTCACGTCGCCGTCGCCGGGGGTCGTCGCGTCGATTCCCATCTCGTTTGGCGGGAGGCGACCCGCGACCTAAACGCTGTGGGGAGGCTTTTGTCCGGGCGCCTCCTCGGCCCCGACGATGGAGTTCGAATCCACCTTCGGCACGGGCGCGCCGCTGCTCGGCATGGTCCACCTCCCGCCGCTGCCCGGCGCCCCCAGAGCGCCCGACGACGGGCGCGAGGCGATGCGCGCGGCGGTCGACCGGGCAGCGAGCGACGCGCGGGCGCTCGACCGCGGCGGCGTCGACGGGATCGTGATCGAGAACTTCGGCGACGCGCCCTTCTATCCCGACGAGGTCCCGCCCCACGTCGTCGCCGGCGTGACCCGCGCCGCGACCGCGGTCGCCGACGAGACGGACCTGCCGCTCGGGATCAACGTCCTCCGGAACGACGCCGAGGCCGCGCTCTCGGTCGCGGCCGCGGTCGGCGCCGACTTCGTCCGCGTGAACGTCCACACCGGCGCCCGCGTGACGGACCAGGGGATCGTCCAGGGGCGTGCCCACGAGACGCTCCGCCTGCGCAACCGACTCGGCGTCGACGTCGGCGTCTTCGCCGACACCGACGTGAAACACTCTGCGCCGCTGACCCCGGCGGGCTACACGGCCGAGTCGTTCGCGGACACCGCCGAGCGCGGCCTCGCCGACGCCGTCATCGCCTCCGGGTCCGGGACCGGCGAGGCGGTCGACGCGGAGGCTCTCGAAGCAGTAGTCGCCGAGCGCGACCGCCACGGCCTCGACACGCCGGTCCTCGTCGGCAGCGGCGTCACCCCGGAGACCGTCGCCGACCTGCTCGGCGTCGCGGACGGCGCCATCGTCGGCACCGCGCTCAAGGAGGGCGGCGAGACGACCGCCCCGGTCGACGCCGACCGCGTCGCGGACCTCGTCGCGGCCGCCGACGCGGTGCGGTGACCTCGTCGGCTCCGCTCGTTAACTTCCCCTCTCTTCCCTTCTCTTCCCTTCCCTTCTCTTCCCTTCCCTTCTCTTCTCTTCCCTTTGATTTCAGTCGGCCCCGAACCCGCGCTCCGCGAGGAACGATTCGACCTCGCTCCGCGTCGGGAGTCCCGGCTGCGTAAACCGGCTCGTACAGTTGATCGCGGCGACCGCGGCCGCGAACCTGACGCCGGAGGCGACGTCGTCGCGGTCGGCGTGCGACCTCGCGGACACGTCCTCCGATGCCCCCGCGATCCACCGGTCGATCAGCCCGGCGGTGAACGCGTCGCCGGCACCTGTCGTATCGACCGTCTCGACGTCGAACGCGTCGAACTCGGCCACCTCGCCCCCGGCGACCGCCGTCATCCCGTCCGCGCCGTGGGTGAGCACGGCGCGGGGCCACGTCGGTCCACGTCGCGAGCGTGACCTGGGTGCGGGGTCGGATCTGGACGCTCGGCGTTGGCTGTCTGCGATCCGCTCGACTGCGGCCTCCGCCGAGCCGAAGAACGCCGGGGCGGCGACCCCGTCGGCGACGAACAGGTCGGCCCGGTGGAGGAACCGGTGGATCGTCTCAGGTTCCGTCCCCCGCCCGACCAGCTCCTCGACGGACCCGGAGAGGTCGAAGACGAGCGCGGGTGGGGCGTCAGCCGAGTCGACCGCGCTCTCCCGGAGCGACTCGACGCGGTCGAGCACCCGTCGCGCCGCTCGGTCGGGGGCGTAGGCGGTGAGGAAGACGGCGTCGGTGTCGGCCATCGCCGCGAGCGCGTCGTCGTCGAGCCGGAGGCCGCGGAAGCTCTCGCCCGCGGTGACGATGGCGCGCTCCCCGTCGGGGTCGCGGAGGATGAGCGACCGCGTGTGGGGGTCGTCTCCGACCGCGACGTGGGTCCCGTCGACGCCGGTCTCGTCGAGGTACGCCAGCGCGCGCCGCCCGTACTCGTCGTCGCCGACGCGGCTGACGAGCCCCGTGTCGCGGCCGAGTCGGTCGAGCGCGACCGCGACGTTGGCGCCGACGCCGCCGAACGCGGACGTCACCTCGCCCGCGAACGCGCCGCCGTCCGGCTCGGGGAGGTTGCTGACCGCGTACCACTCGTCGATGGCCGCGGCGCCGATGGAGAGGATCGCGGGGGTGTCGCCGGCGGGGTTGGGTTCGCCTGCGTCGGCCGCGTCCGATCCCGCCGTCACGACTCCCGGAAGAAGGAGTCGTGGACCGCCATCGCGGCCTCGACGGCGATCGGTCCCTCGACGGTCGTGTCGCCGTCTGCGCGCCGGATCACCTCTTCGAGGGGGATCGGCACCACGTCGGCGGAGAGCTCGCCGAGCGTCTCGCCGTCGACGCCGAAGACGACCCGCCCGATCCCGGCGTAGTGGATCGCGGTCGCGCACATCGGGCACGGCTCTGTGCTCGCGTACATCGTACAGTCGTCCAGCTCGTCGGCGTCGAGCTCGCGCGCGGCCCACCGCGCGAGCGTCAGCTCGGGGTGCGCCGCCACGTCGCCCTCGGTCCGCGTCTCGTTGTGCGCCTCGCCGACGACCTCGCCGTCGAGGACGAGCAGCGCGCCGAACGGGGTGTTGCCGGCCTCCACCGCCTCCTCGGAGAGCCTGATGGTTCGCTCCACGTACTCCCGATCGGTCGGGTCGTCGGGGAGGTCCTCGAGGTCCTGAAACTCGCCGGCGTCGCCGGGCGCGTCCGCGTCTGTCATACTCTCCAGTTCGCCTCCGGGTACCTAACGGTTGGTACCGCCGTCGTCGGACGACTTCGGGCGGTCGTCGTCGGGTGCTCTCGAGTCTCTCTCGGTCGGGGCCGATTTGGGGTCTTCCTCCGCTGCCTCCTGCGACCGCCGGACGTCGCGGAGCGCGTCGACCGCGTCGTCGGTGGCGGTCGCGGTTCGCGTCTCGGTGGCGGCCGCAGGGTCGAGCCCGTCGGGTTGGTCGGCGCCGGTCGCGCTCGAGTCGGCGTCGTCGCCGCCGCTTGATCCCGTCTCGTCGTCCGATTCGCCCGCGTCGGCCGTCTCGTCGTCCGCGCCGAAGAGCCACACGCGGACCGCGTCGATGAATCCCATTGGTCTGTGTGGTCGTCGTCAGTAGTTCCTGAACAGCAGCGCGCGCACGTCGTCTTTCGTCCGCGCCGTCTCGACGCTCCCGTCGGGGAGGTCGACCTCGTACCGCGCGTCGCCGTCCGCCTCCCGCCACTTGTCGCCGTGGGTGTCGAGGAGGCTCATCATCGCGTCCAGCTGGCCGGCACCGCCGTCGTCGGCGCTGTCGGCCGCGGCGTCTCCCCCCGTGTCGTCTTCGCCTGTATCCTCCTCCGCCGAGTCGCTTTCGTCGGCGGCGTCCTCGACTGGCTCATCCGCGGACTCGGCCGCGTCGAGGTCGACGTCGACGCGCGCGAACGGGTCGGCGGCGAGCGCCTCGGCCGCGTCGAGGATCGCGTCGACGAGCTCGTCTTTCGTCATCTCGCTGCGCCCGGTGACGTCGAACGCGGCGGCGATGTCCGACAGGTCCATCGGGTCCTCCGGGTCGGGGTCGCTGTCCCGTCGGTTTCGGGCCGAAAGGAGTTCGCGGGCGCGGTCGCGGTCGAAGGACTCGCCGGACTCGGTGGATTCGACGGGGTCGTCGTCGCTCGCCGGCGCCGCGACGCGGTCGGGATCGTCGACGGCGTCGGCGAGGTCGAGCAGGTACGCGAGCGCGTCCTCGCGGTCGACGGAGGCGTACGGGCCGGCGTGGGCCGCGGCCAGCTCCTCGCGGAGCGCTTCGATCCGGTCGGCGTGGTCGTCGGAGATGTCGAGCGTGGGCATGGTGTGGGTCGGGCGGCGACTGGTTCCGTGGGTCGGGCGGCGACTGGTTCCGTGGGTCGGGCGGCGACTGGTTCCGTGGGTCTGGGGCTACTGATTCTCCTCGAAGCGCGCGAGCGCGTCCGCCCAGCTCTCGGCGAACTCGGGCTCGCCGGAGTGGTCGGCCTCGACGTCGGCGTAGCCGCAGTCGTCGCAGGCGACGGCGGTGGCGGCGCCCAGCGAGAGCGACGTCAGCTCGGCGCCACAGCGGGGGCACTCGTGCGACACGGATTCTCGCGTAGAGCCTCGTCGCCCGCGGTGAAAAACGCACGGGTCGGGCGGGTGCGTCGGCGGGCGGGAACGCGGGGGGAGTGGCGGGCAGGCGGGAACGCGGGGGGAGTGGCGCGCGGACGGAGCGCCGCACGGGGTAACAGTCATTACACTCGGCGGAAACGTTCGGACATGAGCGAAGCGGACGCCGAGAACGTCCTCATCGAGTACTACCGTCGCTACGTCGGCGACCCGGACCGGACGATCGACGTGTACGCGGGGTTCGGGCTGTTCTCCGCCGGCATCGCGCTCGGGGTGATCGGGGTCGTCGTGTTCCTCTACAGCGCGACGCTCGACCCGACCGCGGCCTCGACGTTCGCGGTCCGCGAGGTCGCCGCCGTTGTGGGCGCGGTGGGCCTCCCCGCGCTGCTGTTCGGCATCGTCGTCCTCCTACCGGTCGACCGCCGGATGCTGTATCTCGCGGGCGCCGGGATCGCGGTCACGCTCGCCGCCACGGGCGCGTTCACCTGGGCGTACCCGCACAACTGGAACGTCGTCGTCAACACGGACTACAGCGCGCAGATCGTCGCCGTTTACACGCTCGGCCTGGTGGCGGTCATCGGTGCCACGGGCGGCGCCCTGGTCGCGCACCGCGTCGAGCGCGTCGCTGGCGGCGCTGGCGCGGCGGGCGCGGCGGGCGGTGCGGGAACCGGGGGTGGCACCGCGGACGCGGGCGGCGGGTCGGGCCCGGGGGCGGCCGGATCTGGCGGCGAGGAAGTCACCGAGGAGTCGGTCCGCGCCGACATCGAGCGCGAGCTGGAGGACGCGGAGCTGACGTGGGGCGGCGTCGAGCGCTCCGAGACGCGCCGGCTGGAGCTGAACACGAGCGCGGTCGACGAGGCCGACGTCGACACCGAGAAGCTCGCGGGGTCGGCGACGGAGACGCGGACGACCTCCGGGACCGTCAACGACGCGGTCTCCGAGTTGAAGGGGCTCCAGGGCGGCGACGTGAAGACCGACAGCGGCCAGGGGACCGACGACCAGGCCGCGAAGCTCCGCGAACTGCGCGAACAGCAGCGGAAGGAGGCCGAGGAGGACGACGAGGACGGCTCGGTCGTCGACAGGATCAAGGGACTGTTCGGCTGAACCGGGCGAATTACGTTCGATACTATTTATAAAAGCAGAGATCGGTGGAGAACACGGTCAACGCCCCAGTTGCTTGTTTATAAATGGGCGATACCCGATCGGCGACGACCACCTCCAAAGCCCCAGCCGCTCGCTTATAAATGAGTAGTAACAGATCGGCGACGACCACCTCCAAAGCCCCAGCCGCGAGGGCGCCGTACGCTCGCTGCGGTCCTCGGTTGGTCGCTCGCTTTGCTCGCTCCCGCCCTGCGGTCCTTACATCGCCTACGGCGCCCTCGCGGCTGCCCCTTTGAGTCCCGCCCCGCACGGCACCGCCCCGCAGCCTCACACCTCCCCAGCCTCGTCGCTGGCGGTCTTCGCTTCGCTCGACCGCCAGCGACTCCCTCGCGCGTGCGACTCGCGCCCGTTGGGCGCTCGCCGGCACGCGCCACCGCGAGTCAATTTATAACTGCCCGCGAGTCGGTTGTCCGACGACCGTCGTTCGCCCATTTATATATCTCCCGCTGCGTAGTCCGAGCGTGTCCAGCGTCACCGTCAGTATCGACCCGCACGTCCACTCCGAGGGGAGCTACGACGGCCATGAGCCCGTCGAGCTGATCTTAGAACACGCGGCCGAGATCGGGCTCGACGCGGTCGTCATCACCGACCACGACGTGATCCGGGAGTCGAAACGAGCGGCCGAGATCGCCCCCGAGTACGGGCTGATCGGCATCCCCGGCGTGGAGGTGTCGACCGCGCACGGCCACCTGCTCGCGATCGGCGTCGACCGGATGCCGCCCCGCGGCCGCTCCTACGCCGAGACGGTCCGCTGGGTCCGCGACCGGGGCGGCGTCACCATCGTCCCGCACCCGTTCCAGCGCTCGCGCCACGGCGTCCGCCAGCGCAACATCCCGACGCCCGGGTCGGCCGAGGACGCGGACGAGCCCATCGCGACGGACGGCGCCCCCGAAGGCGGTCCGGTCGGAGCGGTCGAAGCGAACTCGGGGCCGGACCCGGAGCCCGCCGCGTCGGTCGCCGAGGTCGACGCGATCGAGGTGTTCAACGCGTGGCTGTTCACCGGGTACCGGAACCGTCGCGCGCGGCGGTTCGCGGCCGAACACGGCTACCCCGGCGTCGCCGCGAGCGACGCGCACCACCTCCAGTACGTCGGCCGGGCGTTCACGGAACTGACCGTCGAGGGCGTCGACTCCGTCCACGAGGTCACGGCCGACGACGTGCTGGCGGCGATCCGTCGCGGCACGACGACCGTCGAGGGGCGGCGCGCCCCGATCCGGATGGCGGCGAAACACTACGTCGGCGCGGCCGGGCGCCGCTCGGCGTACTACGCACGGACCGGCGCGGCCCGCGGCGCGCGAGCCACCAAGCGAACCGCGGTCGACGGCGCCGTCGCCGCGAAGGTCGCCGCGCTCCAGTCGATCCACCGCACCCGGCGGCTCCTCTCCTGGTTCGCCTGAGAACCGAGACCGGGGCGCCGGCGCCCGCGGAGAACGGGGTTTTTGCCCGCGGCCGCGAATGTATTCCCATGAGCCACGACAGACGCGAGTCCGGGTTCAAGCGGCGGACCCGGGTCGCGGACGCGAGGGCGACGCTGCTCGACGCCGTCACGCCCCACGACCGGACGGAATCCGTCCCGGTCGAGACGGCGGACGGTCGAGTCGTCGCCGAGCCGATCGACGCGCCCGCGCCGGTGCCGGGGTACGACCGCGCCGCGATGGACGGGTATGCGGTCCGCGCGAGCGACACCTTCGGCGCGGGCGATCGCTCGCCCGCGGTCCTCGCCGCCAAGCCGGCCGAGACTGATTCGATCGCGCCCGACGAGGCCGCCCGCGTCCACACCGGCAGCGCGGTGCCCGAGGGCGCGGACGCGGTCGTGATGATCGAACAAGTCGAGGAGGTCGGCGACGAGGTGGAGGTGTTCGACGCGGTTGCGACCGGCGAGAACGTCGGCGAGGCCGGTGAGGACGTCGCCGACGGCCAGCGGCTCTTCGAATCCGGCCACGTCCTGCGCCCCTCGGATCTCGGCCTCCTGCGCTCGGTCGGCCTCGACAGCGTTCCGGTCCGCGAACCGCCCGAGGTCGCCGTCATTCCGACCGGCGAGGAGCTGGTCGAGTCCGACCCCGGCCCCGGCGAGGTGATCGAGACGAACGGGCTCACCGTCTCCCGGCTCGTCGAGCGCTGGGGCGGCGAGGCGCGCTACCGCGACGTGGTCACCGACGACCCGGACGCGCTGCGCGAGGCGGTCGAATCCGACCTCGACGCCGACGTGGTGGTCACCACCGGCGGCTCCTCCGTCGGCGAGCGGGACCTGATCCCCGAGGTCGTCGACGGCCTCGGCGAGGTGCTGGTCCACGGCGTCGCCCTGAAGCCCGGCCATCCGGTGTGTCTCGGCCGCGCGGAGGGGACGCCGATCGTGTCGCTCCCCGGCTACCCGGTCGCGTGCATCGTCAACGCGGCGCAGTTCCTCCGCCCCGCGACGAAGCGCGCGGGCGGGACCGACGCCGAGCCGTTCCCAACGCGTCGCGCGACGCTCGCCCGCAAGGTCGCGAGCGAGCCCGGCGTGCGGACGTTCGCGCGGGTGACGCTCGATACTCCCGACGAAGACGACGACGAGGCGCTCCCGACCGCGACGCCGACGCGCGCCAGCGGCTCAGGCATCCTCTCCAGCGTCGCGCTCGCGGACGGCTGGGTCGTCGTCCCCGAGCCGCGGGAGGGGCTCGACGCGGGCGAGGCCGTCGACGTCGAGCTCTGGGAGGTGACGCCGTGAGCGACCGCAAGGAGTTCCGCGACCTGGCGACGCCCGAGGCCGCCCGCGAGGCGATCGCGTCGCTCGACCTCTCGCCGGCGCCGGAGACGGTCCCGCTGCGGAAGGCGCGCGGGCGCGTCCTCGCCGAGCGCGTCGACGCCGCCATCGACGTGCCGGGCTTCGATCGCGCCTCGATGGACGGGTACGCGGTGCGGGCGCGCGACACCTTCGGCGCCGACGAGGCCGACCCCGCCGAACTCGACCTCGTCGGCGCGGTCCACGCCGGCGCGGCGCCCGACGTGACCGTCGAGTCGGGCACCTGCGCGGAGATATCCACGGGCGCGGTGATGCCCGACGGCGCGGACGCGGTCGTGATGGTCGAGCGGACGGACGAGGTCGGCGGGGGCGACGACGGCGACGATGCCGAGTCCGCACGGATCGCGGTCCGGACCTCGGTCGCGCCCGGCGACCACGTGATGACCGCGGGGACGGACATCGCCGCCGGCGCCCGCGCGCTCGGTCCCGGAACGCGCCTGACGCCCCGCGAGATCGGCCTCCTGTCGGCGCTCGGCGTCGACGAGGTCCCGGTCGAGGGACGCCCGCGCGTCGGGATCGTCTCGACCGGCGACGAGCTCGTGCGGCCGGGCGACGAGCTCGACCCGGAGCGCGGCGAGATATACGACGTAAACTCGACGACGATCGCCGCGGGCGTCGAAGAGGCGGGCGGCGAGCCCGTCCTCTACCCCCACGCCGGCGACGACTACGAGGAGATGGAGCGGCTGCTCCGTCGGGCGGCCGACGAGTGCGACCTCGTCCTCTCCTCGGGGTCGACCTCGGCGAGCGCGGTCGACGTCATCTACCGCGTGATCGAGGCGCGCGGCGAACTGCTCCTCCACGGCGTCGCCGTCAAGCCCGGCAAGCCGATGCTCGTCGGGCGGCTCGACCGAACGGAAGACGGCGAGGACGTCGAAGGCGCCGACGCCGACCCCGGCGAGTCGGCGTACATCGGCCTCCCCGGCTACCCGGTGTCCGCGCTCACCATCTTCCGGACGTTCGTCGCACCGGCGATCCGCGAGGCCGCCGGGCAGCCCGAGCCCGCGACGGCGACCGTCGAGGGCCGGATGGGCGTCGGCGAGCGCTACGGCGAGGGCCGACTGCGGCTCATGCCGGTCGGCCTGCTCGACCTCGACGAGGAAGCGACGTCGGGAGGCGACGACCGCCCGCTCGTCTACCCGGTCGACAAGGGGTCGGGCGCGACGACGAGCCTCGTCGAGGCGGACGGCGTCGTCGCGGTCGACCCAGACACGGAGTACCTCGACGTCGGCGAGATGGTCTCAGTCGACCTGTTCTCGCCGGACGTGCGCCCGCCGACCCTCCTCGGCGTCGGCGAGGACGATCCCGCGCTCAACCGCCTGCTCGACCGGCTCGAAAATCCGAGATACCTCGCCGTGGGGTCGCGAGAGGGGCTCCGTCGCCTGCGCGACGGCGTCCCCGACGTGGCGGTGACCGCGGGGCCGACCGACCGCGACGTTGACGCCGCGGAACTCGGGGGCTGGAGCCGCGAGTGGGGGCTCGTCGTCTCCGACGGCAATCCCGAGGGAATCGAAGGACTCGCCGACCTCGTCGATCGCGACCTTCGCTTCCGGAACCGGCCGACGGTCTCGGGGCTCCGGCGCAGCCTCGACGCGGCGCTCGACGACCTCGCTGCCGAGCGCGACGCCGACCGCCGCGCGCTCGCCGAGAATATCGACGGCTACGAGCGCACCGCGAAGGCGTTCGAGAGCCCGGTCCGCGCGGTCGCCGCAGGCGACGCGGACGCCGGCCTCGGCCTCCGCGAGACGGCGGAACGGCTCGGATGCGGGTTCGTCTCGCTGGGCGAGCAGTCGGTCGTCGTCCGCGCCGCCGCCGACCGCGTCGACCGCGAGCCGGTCGCTGCGCTGGCGGGGGAGTTTGAGGGCCTGGGCGCCGACGCAGAGTCAGCGGCCGAGGGTCGCCCCGACCTCGACGCGATCCTCGCCGACCTCCCGGGCTACTCGCGGAACAGCCGGAACGACCCCTGACCGACGACGACCTCTGAGCGGTCTTCCTCGTTCTCGTCGTCTCCGTCCGGCGCCTCGCCCCCGTTTCCGGCGGTGGTGACCGTCATCTCGCTGACGCCGATCGAGCCGCCGGCCCGCACCACCTCGGCCTCCGCGCGGAGGTCGCCGTCAGCGGGCCGGAGGTAGTTCGCGTTGAGGTTCACCGTCGCGACGCCGCCGTCGAGCGGATCCTCGAACGTCGTGCGCTGGGCGACGCCGCCAGCTGTGTCGATCAGCGTCGCTGCGACGCCGCCGTGGATCGTCCGCCCGTCGGCGTTGGTGAGCTTGTCGTCGAAGGGGATAGAGAGCACGACGCGGCCGCGCTCGATCGTCTCTACTCTCGTGTTCAGCCACGAGAGGTAGCCGTGGTCGTCCTCCAGCTTCCGCCTGACGAACTCCGTCGCCCCGTCGGGGAGCGGGTCCATAGCCGCGATGTCCGTGCGGTCCATGTTCCGGGGAATTCGCCGGGACGGCTTGTACCCCCCGGAAACGCGCGACAACCGGCCGCCGATTGACGGCCGCTCACCCGACGCCGAGCCGGATCGGGTCGTCGCTCGGGATGACGTCGACCGTCACCGACTCGCCGATCTCGAACTCGCGGTCCGGGCAGACCACCTTGACGCCGAACCGGTCGCCCCGCGCCGCGAACAGCGACAGCCCGGTCACGCGCTCGCCGTTCGCGAGGACGTCGACGGGGGCCCACTCGACGCGTGGCGCCCCGGCGTCCGTGTTGTCGACTCGGGCCGTTCCGACCTCGGCTCCGAAGAGCGACAGTGTCGTCCCGTTCGCCGCGGGTACCTCTCCCGCCGCCTCGAACGTCCCGCCCCCCGCGTAGTGCGTCAGCCCGCCGTCGAGCGGGACCCCCTCGTCGCTCGCGAGCGCGGCGAACGACCGGTCCCCGACGCTCGCGGTGCGTCGCGGGCCGTCGAGGACGACGTGCGTCGGGCCGCGCTCGACAACGGCTCCCGTCCCGTCCCATGCGACCGGCTCCACGGGGAGATCCGCGGCGACCGGGAGCGACCCGCTCGCTCGGAGGGGATTCGCGTCCGGCGGGCGGAAGCCGAGGTGGACGTGGTCGTCGACCCACTGGCCGAAGAAGCCGGAGCGCGTCGTCGGGCCGAGCGCGTCGCCGACGGCTACCCGGTCGCCGGGTGCCACCTCGGGGATCACGTGGAGGATCCGCGCGACGGTTCCGGACGGAGCCCCGGCGCGAGCGCACCACTCGTCGGTGAGGTCGACGACGATGAGGTGGTCCTCGGCGGCCGCGTACGGGCGGTCCGGACAGCCGACGGTGCGGACCTCGCGGACGGTCCCGGATACGGGGGAGCGCCCGACGCCGTCGCCCGGGTACAGGTCGACCGCGTGCCCGCGGTCGTGGGCGGGGTACGGGGAGTTGAACCGCGAGAACTTCTCGTACCGCTCGACGACGTCGACGGGGAGCGCGACCGTTGCGTCGGTCACGACTCGGCCGCCTCCATCCCCTCGATCACGAACTCGGCGCCGCCGGCGTCGGACTCGGCGACCGAGAGCCTCCACCCGTGAGCCTCGACGATGTCGCCGACGATGGCGAGTCCAAGCCCGGTGCCGCCGCCGAGCGACACGCCGCGCTCGGTGACGCGCTCACGCTCCTCGGGCGGGATCCCGGGGCCGTCGTCGCCGACCGCGAGCGTGACACCGTCGCCGTCCGTCGAGACCGTGACGGTGACGGCGACGTCCTCGCCCGCGTGGTCGATAGCGTTCCGGAACAGGTTCGAGGTCAGCTGTTCGAGGCGGTCGCGGTCGGCGAGCGCGGTCGCGTCGCCCTCGACGGTCAGCGTCGCGTCTGCGGTCTCCAGCCGCGACCAGACCCGCCTGACCGTCGCGTCCAGCGAGACGCGGTCGAGATTGTCGACCGTCTCCCCCGCCGTCGCCAGCGCGAGCAGCCCCTCGATCATGTCGTCCATCCGCTCGTGGGCGTTCGCCGCCCGCTCTAAGGCGCCGTCCGGGTTGTCGCCGCGCTGGCGGGCCAGCTCGACGGCCGCGGACGCGGCGGCGAGAGGGTTCCGGAGGTCGTGCGAGACGACGCCGGCGAACTCCTCTAAGCGCTCGTTCTGTCGTTCGAGCTCGGCCTCCCGGCGTTCGAGCTCGGTCTGTCGCCGCTCTCTCGCGGTCACGTCGCGCAGCAGGAAGACGTGCCCGCGGTCCGTTCCGCGCGGGTCGGTTATCGGGTTCTCCTGGATGTCGAACTGGCGGTCGCCGATGGCGATCGGGTGCTCGTCGCCGACCTCTAGGCGGGGGAACGCCTCCGACAGCGACGAGCCGACCGCGTCCGGCGGGAGGATCGCCTCGGCCGCCGGGTTCAGGTCGCGGATGCGGCCGTCGGAGCCGGAGACGATGACGGGGTCTTGCATCACCTCGACGGCGGTGTCGCGCGCGACGACCGCGGCGTCGAGGGTGCCGAGCCAGAAGACGGTGCCGTAGAGGAACACGCCGTGGATCACGAACGCCGTCGGCAGCCACGAGAGGTGCGCGTAGCTCCCCACGTCGACGAAGGTGGCGATGCCCGCCAGAAACGGGAACAGCGTGCCGAGCAGCACGACGAACGTCTGGAGGCGGTAGCGGTTCCCGGTCCGCTCGTAGAGGTCGACGACGAGGAGCGCCCCGACGACGCACAGCCCGTACGCGAGGAGGACGAACGCGCCCCCAACGGGGCCCAGTTGGTACCCGAGCAGCGTGAACGGCCCGTCGACGACGGGGATCACCGAGCGCCGGGCCAGCCCGTGGGTGCCGCTCGACCACGCGAGGAGGACCCAGACGAACGCCGGGGTTGCGAGCGCGACGATCCGGTTCTCCGTCCGCCAGCGGTCGTGCCCGGTGAACGCGAAGGCGAAGAGGATCCAGAGGACGGGCAACGCGCCCATGAGCGGCGTCGCCAGGTTGAGCGCGACCGTCATCCCGACCTCGCCGGGCGCGGCGACGCGGAGCGCGTACAGGAGGGAGACGCCGCCGCCGCACAGCAGGTAGAGCGCGACCTCGATCCCCCCGGGCTCGTCGCGCTCGCGCCACGCGACCCGGCCGAGCCAGAGCCCGATACCCCCCGCCAGCAGGCAGGCGGTCAGGTACGCTTGGACCGGCAGCGCGCCGAGGTCGCTCATCGATACCTGAACCACTTCCAGGGTCGACAAAACTGTTGTGTCACACGCCGGCGGTCGGGCCGCCGCGTCTCCGGGGCTCGCAGCACGCCGACGGGCGACCTCGCCCGGCGCAAAGGGCTTGTACACTCCCGTCATCGGGTTCGGCATGCGCGTGTACAGGGGTGAGTTCGCGACGCCCGCCGCGGACCGCGAGCCGACGGGGGACCTGCTCGCGTCCGCCGCGGACGGCGTCCCGGCCGTGCGCGTCACCGCGCCGCCGCGGCAGGTCGCGTTCGGTCGGCGTGACGCTCGCGAGCCCGGATTCCAGGCGGCGAAGCGGGCGGCCGAGGAGGCGGGGTTCCCGGCCGTCGAGCGCGACGTCGGCGGCCGCGCGGTCGCGTACACGGGGTCGACGCTCTCGTTCGGCGTCGCGGTGCCGACCGGAGAGGGACGCGGCTCCATCGACTCGCGGTACGAGACCGCGACTGCGACGCTTCGCGACGCGCTCCGCGACCTCGGCGCCGACGTGGTTCGGGGGGAGCCGCCCGCCGCGTTCTGTCCGGGGGACCACTCGCTCCGGGTAGCGGGCGGGGAGCGCGCCCCGGACGGTTCGGAGGACGACGGCGGAAAAGTCGCCGGCCTCGCCCAGCGCGTCCGCGCCGACGCGGCACTCGTCGCGGGCGTCCTCGTCGTCTCGGCCGCGGACCCCGACCCGATCGCACGTGTCACCGAGTCAGTCTACGACGCGCTCGACGTGCCGTTCGATCCGGAGTCGGTCGGGAGCGTCGCCGACGCGGGCGGTCCGGACGACCCGGACGCCGTCGCCCGCGCCCTCGAGGCCGCGTTCGTCGACGGCCCGTGGGGTGACGGCGAACGCGAAATCGTGCGCGTCGACGGGGCAGACGCCTGAGCGCGGCGCGGCCCGCGGTTCCGACGTTTCGACGTGCTTTTTATGCGCGGGGGACTGGGTTCGCGCATGGCCGAATTCAAAGTCGTCGTCGCCGACCCCGAGACCGGCGAGACGTTCCAGCGAGAGGTCGACGGACAGGACGCCAACCGATTCCTCGGTCGCGAACTCGGCGACGAGATCGGCGGCGACGCCGTCGGACTCTCCGACCACACGATCGAACTCACCGGCGGCTCCGACGAGACCGGGCGCCCGATGCGCGAGGACGTCTCCGGCACGCGCCTGAAGGAGCTCCTCTTGGAGGGCGGCGTCGGCTTTGAGCCGTCCCGCGAGGGCGAGCGCAAGCGCATCACCGTCCGCGGTCGCGAGATCGACGACGACATCGCGCAGATCAACGCGAGCGTCGTCGACGGCGAGGGCGACGTGGCGGCCGCGCTCGGCGAGGGCGACGCGGACGACGACGAAGCCGACGAGTAACGACGCGGCGATGCCTCGCGTTCCCTCCGACGGCGAGGACGTCTCTTCGATTCGCGTCTCGCTTGCCCGGAGCGGCGGCACTCGCCGCCCCTGCGTCAGGCTCCCCGACGACGACGCGCTCGACGGCCGCGTTGAGTCCGGAACCTGCGACGCGCTCGGCGTGAGCCAGGGTGACCTGATCCGCGTCGCGTTCGACGGCGAGGAGTACCACGCGCGGGTCGCGAGCGACTCGACGGGGAGACTCCTCCGCGGCGCGTTCGACAACCGGCGGCTCGCGCGCGAGGCGAGCGAGGGGACGAACCGCTTGGTCGAGTGGCTCGACGCGAACGGCCGGGAGCCGGGCGACAGCGTCGTCCTCGACGTCGTGGTCTCCGGCGAGCTGTACGGGCTCCGGATCCCGGGCGAGCGGACCGTGTACGACGCGAACCGCGGGCCGCGGTCGTCGCTCGCGGACATCGCGCAAGACGTGGACAAGTAGTCCCGCGGCGTCAGGTCAGAAGTCCCGCGGCGTCAGGTCAGAAGCCCCGCGGCGTCAGGTCAGAAGCCCCGCGGCGTCAGGCCGGATCGCTTATTCTCGCTCGGTCCCGAGATTCCCTTATGCAAGAGGTCGACGCGGATCTGACGGCGCTCGACCGCGCGATCATCAACGCGTTCCAGGGGGGGTTCCCGGTTGTGGAGCGTCCCTTCGACGCGGCGGCGGCCGCGCTCCGCGAGCGCGGCGTAGACGTGACTGGCCCGGAACTGTGTGAGCGCGTGCGCGAGCTCGACGAGGAGGGAATCCTCTCGCGGTTCGGCGCGCTCGTCAACGCCGAGGAGATCGGCGGCGCCGCGTCGCTCGTCGCGATGCACGCGCCCGAGGACCGCTACGAGGAGATCGCCGACATCGTCAACGAGTTCACCGCGGTCGCGCACAACTACGAGCGGGAACACCCGCATCTCAACATGTGGTTCGTGGTGAGCGTCGCGGACCACCCGGACCCGGACAAGGACGGAAGCGACCGCGTCGAGGAGGTGCTCGCGGAGATCGAGGACGCGACGGGCCAGGAGACGTACAACCTCCCGAAGCTCCGGGAGTTCCACGTCGGCGCGAAGTTCCTCGTCGACGGCCCTGTCCCTGAGGGCGACGTTGACCTCTCTGATTTGGGGCCCGAAGTCGAGCCGAGCGACCGCGGGACGCTCACGCCCGACGAGCGTGACCTAGTTGTCGAAATCCAGGGCGGGCTGCCGATCACGGAGACGCCGTACGCCGACGTGGCCGCCGCGCTCGACGCTGACGTCGACTGGGTGATCGAGACGATCAAGCGGTTCGAGCGGGAGGGGAAGGTGCGCCGCGTCGGCGTCATCCCGAACCACTACGCGCTCGGCTACACGGAGAACGGGATGACCGTCTGGAACGTCCCCGAGGACGTCTTAGACGAGGTCGGGCCCGCGGTGGCAGAGCTGGACTTCGTCACGCACTGCTACGAGCGCCCGCGCCACGCGGGCGTCTGGGAGTACAACTTCTTCGCGATGACGCACGGTCGCACGGAGGCGGAAAGCGAGCGCCGGATCGCGGAGGTGCGGGAGCTGATGGCCGAGCACTGGGACGTCGGGGCCGACGACTGGGACACGCTGTTCTCGACGCGCATCCTGAAGAAGGCCGGCATCCGCATCGCGGACCGGGCGGACAGCAACACGGCGTGACCCGCTGGATAGCGCGACTCGGAGGGCGAGCGTGACCCCGCTGTACCACGACCTCTCGGGCGAGACGGTCGTCGTCTTCGGCGGCGGTGCCGTCGGCTCGCGGAAGGCGCGGGGGTTCGACGAGGCCGCGCGCGTCGTCGTCGTCAGCCCCGAGTTCGACGAGCGGCTGCTGTCGCTCGCGGACGAGCGCGAGGTTGACGGCGACGCCGATGGCGACGCGGCGGTGGAGCTCGTGCGCGCCGCGCCGGACGCCGACGCCGTCGACGACTGGATCGATCGCCTCGACCCGGCGCTCGCGGTCGCCGCGACCGATGACGCCGCGGTCAACGCCGCCGTGGAGGCGGCCGCGGTCGACCGGGGAATCTTAGTGAACCGGACGGACGTCTCGGGCGAGCGGGCCCCCGGGAGCGTGGTGGTGCCCGCGACGGTGGAGGACGACCCGGTGACCGTGGCGCTCTCGACGGGAGGGACGAGCCCCGCGCTCGCGAAGGCCCTGCGGGAGCGGATCGAGGCCGAGATCGAGGGGGCCGGCGCGATGGCGGCGCTCTCGGGAGAGATCCGCGAGGAGCTGAAAGCGGACGGTGTAGCCCCCGAGAAACGCCGGGAAGCGGTCCGGCGCGTTGTCAGGTCGCGGGGGGTTTGGAAGGGTTTACAAAAGGGGAGATCCAACGGACGGCAAGAGGCCGACACCGTGATTGAGGAGGTACTCGACCAATGAGAGAGACGGGTGCGATCGCCGGCGTGAGCGTCGCCCACGCCGACGCCACCGTCGACGAGATCGAGGCCGCCGGCGGCGACGGCGTCCGCGCGACCGTCTCCGACCTGCTCGCACGCGAAGGGGTCGAAGAGGCGTTCGCGGTGCAGACGTGTAACCGCTCGGAGGCGTACGTCGTCACCGACCGGACCGTCGACGGCACGACGGCGCTGTCGACGTTCGCGCCGGACGTGCGCGGCGGCGCGGTCCGCCGCCTCGACCACGAGGAGAGCCTGGAACACCTGATGCGCGTCGCCTCCGGGCTGGAGTCGCTCGTGCTCGGCGAGGACCAGATCATCGGCCAGCTGCGCGAGGCCTACGAGGAGTCGAAGTCCGCCGGCGGGATCGGGCCGGTGCTCAAAGACGCCGTGACGAAGGCGCTCCACGTCGGCGAGCGCGCGCGGACGGAGACCGAGATCAACGAGGGCGTCGTCTCGCTCGGCTCTGCGGCCGTCCGGCTCGCGGCGAGCGAGATCGATCTGACGGACGGGACGGCGGTCGTCGTCGGCGCCGGCGAGATGGGAACGCTCGCGGCCCGCACGCTCGACGACACCACCGTCTCGGAGATCGTCGTCGCGAACCGCACGGTGCCGCACGCGGAGTTCGTCGTCGAGGAGGTCGACACCCCCGCGGAGGCGGTGTCGCTCGCTGACCTCCCCGCGATCATCCCCGAGGCAGACCTCGTCGTCACCGCGACCGGGAGCCCCGACCTCGTCGTCCACCCCTCGTACGTCGACGGCGCGGGTCGGGTCGTCTGTATCGACATCGCGCAGCCGCGCGACGTCGACCCCGCGGCGGGCGCCCGCGAGGGCGTCACCGTCTACGATATCGACGACCTCGAGGACGTCACCCGCCGGACCAGAGAGAGCCGCGCGGAGGAGGCCCGGAAGGTCGAGTCGATCATCGACGAGGAGCTCGACCGCATCCTCCAGGCGTACAAGCGCAAGCGCGCCGACGACGCCATCTCGGCGATGTACGCCGGCGCGGACCAGGTGAAGGCGCGCGAGCTCGACCGCGCGATGTCGAAGCTGGAGGCGCAGGGCGGGCTCACCGACGAGCAGCGCGAGACGGTCGCGGATCTGGCGGACGCCCTCGTCGGCCAGCTGCTCGCGGCCCCGACGCGCTCGCTCCGCGACGCTGCCGGCGAGGACGACTGGGAGACGATCCGGACCGCGCTCCGGCTGTTCGACCCCGAGTTCGTGTCGGAGACCGAGGGGCCGGAGGAGGCGGACATCGCCGACGCCGCGGCCGGCGGCCCGGACGCAGTCCCGGACTCCGTCGCCGAGGAGCTCGACGACTAAGTTTTGGTTTATAAGCGGTTGTCAGTAGACCGGCGCTGAACGGTTCCGAATCCCCAGCCGCTCGCTTATAAATAGTTGATTACAGATAGACGAGGACCACCTCCAAAGCCCCAGCCGGGAGGTGGGCGCACGCTCGCTGTGCTCCTCACTCGGTCGCTCACGCTGTTCGCTCCCTCGTTGCGGTGCTTCCGTCGCCTGCGCCCATCTCCCGGCTGCCCCTTTGAGTCCCACCCGACCGCACCGCACAGCACCTCACACCTCCCCAGCCTCGTCAGTCGCCGTCGCTCCGCTCCGGCGACTGACTCCCTCGCGCGTGCTGGCTCGCGGCCTAGCGGCCGCTCGCAGGCACGCGCCACCGCATCGTTTATTTATAAATCGTTGTCTGCGAGAGTTGTGGCTCGACCGCGACTGCGAGCCGCTCCGATCCCGCTAGACCGCCGCGCTTTATTTCCCGCCCGACCCACGGTCCGATATGAAGCTCTCCGAGTACGTCGACCGACTCGACGACCGACTCGACACGGCCGCGTATGCCGACGTCGACGCAAGCGCGAACGGGCTCCAAGTGGGCCCGGACGACGCCGACGTGGAGCGCGTCGCGTTCGCCGTCGACGCCGCGCAAGCGACCATCGAGGCCGCCGCGGACGCGGGCGCGGACATCCTCGTCGTCCACCACGGGCTCTCGTGGGGCGGCATCGAGCGCGTCACGGGACAGGCGCACGACCGGATCGCGGCGCTCATCGAGAACGACCTCGCGTTGTACGTCTCCCATCTCCCGCTCGACGGGCACCAGGAGCTGGGCAACGCGGCGGGCGTCGCCGAGGAAGTCGGGCTCGCCGACCGCGACCCGTTCGGCGAGATGGGCCCGGTCACGATCGGGACGATCGGCGAGACGGGCGAGTCGCGGTCGGCGGATGCGATCCGCGAGACGCTCGACGGGTTCGAGGGGCAGCCGGCGGGAGAGGCGTCGCCCACGCAGGTGCTCGACTTCGGTCCCGATGAGATCGAGCGCGTCGCGGTCGTCACCGGCTCCGGCGTCGACTGGCTCGACGAGGCGGTCGCGGCCGACGCCGACGCGCTGATCACGGGTGAGGGGAAACAGCAGGTCTACCACGACGCCCAGGAGGCGGAGATTACGGTGTTCCTCGCCGGCCACTACGCCACGGAGACGTTCGGCGTCCGGGCGCTCCAGTCGCTGACGGACGAGTGGGGCGTTGAGACGACGTATCTCTCGCACCCGACGGGACTCTGAGCCGGCCGCCGAGGTGACCGCGCGCCGCCGGGACTCCGCGCCGACGGGGCGGCCGCGAGCGGGTGGCGCTCACCGCCGAACGCAACCCTTACCGCTCGCGTCCGCGCAGTCGGGGTATGCGCGATCACTTCGAGATCCGGGACCACGACGCCGCCGGGCGGATCGGCCGGCTGGAGGTCCCGCGCGCCGACGTCACGGTCGAGACGCCGGCGCTCCTGCCCGTGGTCAACCCCAACGTGCTCACTATCGAGCCCGAGCGGCTCCGCGGGGAGTTCGGCGCGGAGATGCTGATCACGAACTCCTACATCATCCGCAGCACGGACCGTATCCGCGACCGCGTGCTCGACCAGGGGCTCCACGAGTTCTTGGGGTTCGACGGCGCGATCATGACCGACTCGGGCTCCTTCCAGCTGGCCGAGTACGGCGACATCGACGTGACGACCGAAGAGATCATCGAGTTCCAGCGGCAGATCGGCAGCGACGTGGCGACTCCCGTCGACGTGCCGACGCCGCCCGACGCCGACCGCGAGCAGGCCGAGCGCGAGCTGGCGACGACGAAACAGGCGCTCGCCGACGCCGAGGACGCCGAGACCGGTGAGATGCTGGTCAACGCGCCGGTCCAGGGGTCGACGTACGCCGACCTCCGCGAGGAGGCGGGCCGGCACGCGGCCGCGACCGACCTCGATGTCTTCCCGGTCGGCGCGATGGTCCCCCTCCTGAACTCCTACCGCTACGCCGAGGTGGTCGAGGCGGTGCGCGCGGCGAAGCGCGGCCTCGGCCCGGGCGCGCCCGTCCACCTCTTCGGCGCCGGCCACCCGATGATGCTGGCGCTCGCCGTGGCGGCCGGCTGCGACCTGTTCGACTCGGCCGCCTACGCGCTGATGGCGCGCGACGGCCGCTACCTGACGGTCTCGGGAACGGAGCACCTCGAGGACCTCGACTACTTCCCCTGCTCGTGTCCGGTGTGCGCGGACCACACGCCCGCCGACCTCCGCGGGTTCGACGACGGCGAGACGGAGCGGCTGCTCGCCGAACACAACCTCCACGTCACCTTCGAGGAGCTGCGCCGCGTCAAGGAGGCGATCCGGTCGGGGACGCTCCTCGAACTGGTCGACCGCCGCGCCCGCGGCCACCCGGCGATGCTCGACGGCTACCGCGCGCTGCTCGACCACGCCGACGAACTGGAGCGCACCGACCCCGGCTCGAAGGACGCGTTCTTCTACACCTCTCACGAGGCGGCTCGCCGTCCGGAGGTCGAGCGCCACCAAACCCGTCTCGCCCGGCTGGCGGCGCCCGACGATCTCCTGCTCACCGAGTCTAAGGCGCCCTCGAACCACGACTACGACGCCGTGTGGCGGGTGAAGCCGCCGTTCGGTCCGTACCCGCCCGCGCTCTCGGAGACGTACCCGCTCACCGCGGAGGTTCCAGAGCGGACCGACGACGCGGCGCAGGTCGCGGCCGCGGAGGGGGTCGTGGCGCTTGCGGCGGCGAACTCCGAGACGACGATCACGCTCGGCCACGACGCGTGGTGCGAGCGCGCGCTCGCTCGGTTGCCCGAGCGCGTCGAGACGGAAAACCTGCGGACGCTCGGCTGACGAGCGGGGCGCTCGCTGGGCTGACGGCGCGTCGTGTGCCGTAAAAAACCGCAGCCGTGACCGCGTCGACCGTTCGTCCGGGACGGCGACTAACTGTTCTGGGCGCCGACCGCCTCAGTCGCGTCGGTGCCCGAGCGGCTTCTTCTGGTCGACTTCGACCTCGACGTGGATCGAGTCGGGGAAGTCGCGGCCGACGACGTCGCGCGCGATGTCGTCGGCGCCATGGATCTCCATCGAGCGCCGGTACACGTCGTAGCGCCACGGCGAGAACTCGTCGCCCGGCGAGAGGTTCTTGTACAGCGGGACGGTGACGTTCTCCGAGGGGCTCGCGTGCGGGCCCTTACACTCGGCGCCTTTCCGTTCGAGCGTCTCCTTGAGTTCTTGGACGGTCTCGACGAGCACGTCGCGGTCGCCGGACGCGAAGTCGAGTTTCGTGACGAAGGTCATGGCTGGGGGTTGTCCGCCAATGGCCGCCCGAGCGGTAAAAACGCATCTACCCGCGCTTGACGCGCGCGACCGCGCCGCGAATCCCGCCCGGAGACCGGTCGACGCAGCCGAGTCGCTCGCCGCTGTTCGGGAGTCCGACACGCTCTTTAGGGGTGATCGCTTACCTGCGGCTAATGACGGTCGAAGCGACCAGTGCCGGAGCCATCCTCTTCCGCGATACCCGCGGCGAACGGGAGTACCTGCTCCTGAAGAGCCGACCGGGGGACTGGGAGTTCCCCAAAGGCGGGGTCGAGGGGGACGAGGAGCTCCAGCAGACGGCGATACGAGAAGTCGGCGAGGAGGCCGGGATCGAGGATTTCCGGCTGATCGACGGGTTCCGCAGGGAGTACGACTACGTGTTCGAGGCGAACGGGAAGACCATCCACAAGACGGTCCACCTGTTCATCGCCCGCTCGTTCGAGGCGAGCGCCGAGCTCTCGAAGGAACACCGCGACCTCCAGTGGCGCGACTACGACCAGGCGCTCAACACGATCACCCAGGACGGTCCGCGCGACATCTTAGAGGAGGCCCACGACTACCTCGACGAGCGGAAAGACGAGGAGAACGGCAAGTACGTCTAACCGGGGAGCGGGGACGAACCGCGGGCGACGACCGCCCTGCCCCGGTTGTTGACCGCCCCGCCCCCGAGCGGTTCGCTTTTGTCCGCCCCGCTCGACGGGTCGACCAGTGACGCCCGACGCCGAGTTCGGCTACGAGCTTCTGGTCTGCCGGTATGCCGAGCTGACGTGGCACCCGAGCGAGGGGTCGCGGCCGGCGATCGTCGCCCGCCAGCTCGGCACCCAGGACCGACGGTGGGACACCGTCGTGATCGAGGTCGACCCGACAGCCTTCGCGGCGCGACGCGAGTTCGGCGACCGGACCATCGACTCCGACCTCCTCCACGTCGTCCGGGGCGCGCCCGCCGAGTGGGCGTTCTACCGCGACGCGCTGCCGCACCCGGGCTACCCGTGGCGCTACGTCCGGCAGGCGGTCCACCGCGCCGCGGGCCGTGACCTGATCGAGAAGCGCCGCGACGGCAACCGGATTCAGATCCGGCGGGTGCGGCCGTACCCGGACTGGGTCGAGCGGATCGTCGCGGTCGAGAACAAGCCGGACCTCGACCGCTCCGCGGCCGACCGGCTCGCCGACCAGCTCGACCACGACATCGAGACCGCGCTCGCCGACGAGGCGTGGCTGGCGACCGAGACGACCGGCGAGCGCGTCGAGCCCGCCCTGCTCCGCGAGATGCCCGTCGAGGCTGGGATCCTCGCGACCGACTTCTCCGGCGGCGTCGACGCCGACGCGGCCGACGTGGCGTGGCACCCGAGCGACCTCTCCCCGGGGGAAGGCGAGCGCCGCGACGCCGAGACAGAGACGCTGCGACTGGAGATCGCCGAGCGCGCCTACGGGAAGGGATGGCGCTCGTACCACGACACGATGCGCCCCGACTGCCGGCACTTCGAACTCCGGCGCGAGGGCCGCGCGCTCGTTCCCCACTGCGCGGCGAAGGGGAAGCTCCCCACCGCGCGGGAGTGTTCGGGCTCGTGTTCCGAGTTCTCGCCCGAACCCCCGCAGTGGCGCACGAAGGGGTGGCCGATAGAGGGCGGGCCCGGGAAGGGGTTCAAGTGGCTACTGCGGAGACGGCGGGAACGCGAGCGGGACCGGGCCGAAACCGTTGAGTGAGCGGCGGCGTCAGCGACCGTATGCGGTTCCCGAACCCGTCGCTCTCCGAGTACGCGCTCAACACGGCGGTCGTGGTCTTTACGCTGGCCGTCCTCCAGTACACCGGGTGGCTCTCCGACGATCCCGCCGGACTTGACCCGGCGTTCCTCGTCGCGGTCGCGGTGCTGTTCCCCGCGTTCTCGTACCTGATCGCCCTCGTCGCGGCGAACGTCTGGTCGAGCGCGGAGTGAAGGCCAAGGCCGGCGCCGACGAACCCTGACCGACGGCCCGCAGCCGCCTCCCTACGCCAGCGCGGCCGCCAGCTTCTCTATCGGGTGCGTCGGATCCGGGACCTCGCCGGGGCCCTCCTCCAGCTGCGTCCGGCAGGAGGTGCCGGGCGCGACGAGGGCGTCGCCGTCGCTGGCGTCGACCTGCTCGAAGAGGGTCTCGCCGATCGCCTTACTCATCGAGTAGTGCTCGGCCTCGTAGCCGAACGATCCCGCCATCCCGCAACAGGAGGAGTCGAGCGGGTCGACGCCGTAGCCGGCGCGCCGCAGCACGCCGACCGCGTGGTGGTCCTTCTTCGTCGCCTTCTGGTGGCAGTGGCCGTGGTAGGTGAGCGACTCGGTCGGCGCGTCGAGGGGGAGGTCCTCGTCAAGCCGGTGGGCGTCGACGTACTCCATGACGCCGTAGGCGCTCTCCGAGACGGCCGCCACGTCGGCGTCAGGCACGTCGCTGGCGTCGCCGTCGAGCAGGTCGTGGTAGTCCGACTGGAGCATGACGGCGTCCGACGGCTCGACGACGACCACGTCCCAGCCGTCGCGGACGTCAGGCGCGAGCGTCTCTACAGCCGATTTGGCGGTCTCGCGCGACACGTCGAGCATCCCCTTCGAGTGGGGCGGGCGCCCGCTGCCGTTGACGTCCGGAATCCGAACGTGGCAGTCCGCGGCCTCTAACACCCGCACCGCGGCCTTCCCCGCGCCCGGATTGGTGTAGGTGGTGTACACGTCGGGGAATAAGAGCACGTCGCGGGCGGCCTCCTCGCGCGGGACGCCCGCGCCGCCGCGCGCCTCGAACCAGTCGACGAGCGTCTCCGAGCGGAAGGTCGGGAGGTCGCGCTCCTTCGCGATCCCGAGCGCCTTCTCCGCGATGAGGCCGCTGCCGGGAATCTTGTTCGGCAGGTTCGAGAGCGGCGCGAGCTTCGAGGCGAGCGGCGCGAGCGACTCGAACCTTCCGAGCAGCCGCGTCCGGAGGTCGATCCCGTGTTCCTCGTGGTGGGCGTGTTCGACCTCGGCCTTCAGCTTCGCCATGTCGACGCCGCTCGGACAGTCGACCTTACAGCCCTTACAGCCGACACAGAGGTCCATCACCTCGGTGACGAACTCGTCGTCGGTCGGGTCGTCGGGAAGCTCGCCGCTGATGGCGCCGCGGAGCATGTTCGCCCGCCCGCGGGTCGCCTGAATCTCCTCGTCTGCGGCGCGGTAGGTCGGGCACATCACGCCGCCGGTTGTCTCCTGGGGCCCGCGGCAGCCACCGCAGCCGTGACAGAGCTCGACCATCCCCTGCATCCCGTTGTCGACGGCCCACTCCATCGCGGGGTCGAAGCCGGCGTCGTACTCGTAGTCGGCGTCGAATCGGAGGTTCTCGCGCATGTCGAACTCGCCGCAGACGTTCCCGGGGTTGAGCAGCCAGTCGGGGTCGAACGCGGTCTTGAGGTCGCGGAACGACTCCCAGAGCTCGTCGCCGTACAGCTTCCGGTTCCACTGCGTTCTGGCGCGGCCGTCGCCGTGCTCGCCCGAGACAGAGCCGCCCAGCCGGACCACCGCGTCGGTGACGCGGTCGGCGATGTCGAGCATCGCCTCGACGTCGTCGACCTCCTTCGTGTTGATCAGCGGGCGGATGTGTAACACGCCCGGCCCGGCGTGCGCGTAGAACGTCGCGAACGTGTCGTTGTCCTCCAGGATCTGCTGGAACTCGCGGGTGTACTCCGGCAGGTGCTCCGGCGGGATCGCGCAGTCCTCGATGAAGGAGATGTGCTTCTCGTCGGTGGTCCGCGAGAGGAGGATCGGGAGCCCCGCTTTCCGCATCTTCCAGAACCGGTCGCGCTCCGCGGGGTCGTGCGCCTCCATCGCGTGCGCCGCCCGGCGGGGGTGGCTCGTCGTCTCGGCGGCGCCGGCGCTCGGCTCGGCGTCCGTCTCGACCTCGGACCCCTCAGCGCCTTCCGCGCCGCCCACCCGGTCCGCGATCAGGTCCGCGACCTTCCGCTTCCCCTCGACATCGTTCTCCGCGTAGAACTCGACGAGGAGCACGGAGTCGGTGCCGTCCGGGAGCATGCCGACGACATCCTCGAACTCCGGCGTGTCGGCGGCGAGCCCCAGCAGGACGTCGTCCATCACCTCGACGGCGGCAGGGTCGTGTTCGAGACACGCCGCCACGTCCTCCATCGCGTCGAGGAGATCGTCGTAGGTGAGCAGTGCGACCGCCTTCGTCTCGGGGATCTCCACGAGCGAGACGGTCGCCTCCGTCACCGTCGCGAGCGTCCCCTCGCTGCCGGCCATGAGGCGGCCGAGGTTGACGACGCCTTCGTCGCCGTACTCGCCGCGGTACTCGGCGAGCAGGCGGTCAAGGTTGTAGCCGGAGACGTTCCGCTTCAGCTCCGGGAACCGCTCGTCGATCCGGTCGGCCTCCTCGTCGAGGATCCGCACGACCTCGGCGTGGATCCGGGGGAGGAGGTCGTCGCTGTCGGGGTCGGCGGACTCGCGGAGGTCCTCGACCGCGACCTCGCGGAACGTCGCGACGGTGCCGTCTGCGAGGACGACCTCCACCTCCTCCACGTAGTGGTCCGTCTTCCCGTACTTCAGGGAGTGCGAGCCGGTGGAGTTGTTCCCGATCGCGCCGCCGACCGCGGACTTGTCGCGCCACGCCGGGTCGGGCGCGAACTTCAGGCCGTCGGGCTCGACCGCGGCGTTGAGGTCGCCCACGTACGCGCCCGCCTGAACGCGGGCCCGATTCGCGTCGGGGTCGGTGGAGAGCACGTCGTCCATCTCGCCGGTCAGGTCGAGGACGACCGCCTCGTTGACAGTCTGCCCGGCGAGCGAGGTGCCGCCCCCGCGGGGGAGGACGGGAATTCCCTCCTCGAAGCAGTACTCGTGGACGGCCGCGACGTCCGCGGTCGACTCCGGGATTACGACGCCGATCGGGGTGACCTCGTACGCCGAGGCGTCGGTCGCGTACAGCCGCTTGGAGTAGTCGTCGAACCGAACGTCGCCCGCGACGCGCTCGTCGAGCGCGTCGACGAGGTCGGGTCGCTCCACCGCGCCGCCGGTGTAGTCGAAGTCCCCGCCGTCCGTGGGGTCTGGACCCGGGGTGTTAGTCGCCATGCGAATCTCTCACGGTCGAACCGTGAAAAAACCTCCTTCCGGCTCCGCGTCGGGGGAATTCGGTCCCCGAATCGGAACTGGTCGACGCCGGAAGTCGGCCTCGTCTGCGCGCGAGGCGGCACCGTCCGCTCGCCAGGGTTCCGCGTCTTGGGAGCCGCCGGAACACACATATGCTGGCCGGCGAAGGGACGATCATGCCACTCGCAGACACGTCGACGTTCACCCGTCGGCTCGACGACCTCGGCGTCGCGGTCTCGGCGGGGCCGCCGGCGGAGTGCGCAGCCATGGTCGAGGCGGCCGCGGGCGAGCCGGCGGTGGGGGTACCGCTCGGCCGCTCGGGGCCTGACGGGCTCACCGACTCGCCCGCGACGCTCCCGGACCGGGTCGAGACCGATCCCACGACCGCCGACTTACGCCGGGCGCACACCGGCGTCACCGCCGCGTCGCTCGGGGTCGCCGAGTACGGGAGCGTCGCGCTGGAGGCGGACGCGGCCGGCTCGGAGCCAGTGAGCCTCTTCGTCGACCGCCACGTGGTCGTCCTCCGGGAAGCGGACCTCGTCCCGGACATGCCCGACGCCTTCGACTGGCTCGGCCCGCGAGCGCGCGACGAGTCGGTCGACGTGGTGTTCGCGACCGGCCCGAGCGCGACCGCGGACATGGGCGGGCTCGTCCACGGCGCGCACGGGCCGAAGGAGGTCCACGTGGTCCTGTTGCGCGACGACGACGCGGACGAACCGAACGACACCGAAGACGCGGAGGGCGTCCGATGAGCAGCGACGCCGAGACCGGCGCGAGCGACGCCGCTGGCGCGGGCAACCCCGACCGCGAGACGAAGGCCGAGCGGATCCGCGAGCTGCTGGCGACCGAGGGCGACGCGGTCGCCGAGAACACGCGCGGGTTCAACGAGGGGCGCTACGAGTCGACCGGTCGCCTCGACGACTACGAGGCGTTGAAAGACGAGGCGCGCGCCATCAAGGAGGACGCGATCGAGCGGCTCCCCGACCTCATCGACGAGGTGACGGAGACGGTCGAGGCGAACGGCGGGACCGTCTACCTCGCCGACGACGCGGCCGACGCGAACCGGTACATCCGCGAGGTCGCGGCCGAGCGCGGCGCCGACCGCGCGGCCAAATCGAAGTCGATGACCTCCGAGGAGATCGAGGTGAACGACGCGCTCGAAGCCGACGGCGTCGAGGTCGTCGAGACCGACCTCGGCGAGTGGGTGCTCCAGCTGGCCGACGAGGAGCCCTCCCACATCGTCGCGCCGGCGATCCACAAGTCCCGCGAGGCGATCGCGGAGCTGTTCGCCGAGCGGTTCGACCTCGACGACCCGCCCGAGACCGCAGAAGAGCTCACGATGTTCGCCCGCGAGCGGCTCGGCGAGCTGATCGAGGGCGCCGACCTCGGAATGACCGGCGCGAACTTCATCGCGGCCGACTCTGGCACGATGCTCCTCGTCACCAGCGAGGGGAACGCCCGGAAGACGGTGACCGCGACCGACACGCACGTCGCGGTCGCGGGCGTCGAGAAGCTCGTCCCGACCGTCGAGGACTTCTCCCCGTTCGTCGAGCTGATCGGGCGGTCAGGAACCGGCCAAGACGTGACCTCCTACATCTCGACGCTCACGCCGCCCGTGGACTCGCCGGTGCCTGACTTCCAGAACGACGAGACACCGCTCGCCGCCGACTCTGACGGCTCCGGCGCCGACCGCGACTTCCACCTCGTCCTCATCGACAACGGGCGCTTGGCGATGCGCGACGACGAGGAACTGAAGGAGACGCTGTACTGTATCCGCTGTTCGGCCTGTTCGAACGCCTGCGGGAACTTCCAGAGCGTCGGCGGCCACGCGTTCGGCGGCGAGACGTACTCCGGCGGGATCGCGACGGGCTGGGAAGCCGGCATCGAAGGGCTCGACACCGCCGCCGAGTTCAACGACCTCTGTACCGGCTGCTCGCGCTGCGTGCCGGCGTGTCCGGTCGGCATCGATATCCCGTGGATCAACACCGCGGTCCGCGACCGGATCAACCGCGGCGAGGCGGAGCCCGGCCAGACGGACTGGATGTTCGAGGAGCTGGTCCCCGACGAGGAGCCCGGCGGACTCGACCTCAGCACGCGCCTCGTGGGGAACTACGCGACGCTCGCGGAGTGGGGGCATAAGACCGCGCCGGTCGCTAACCGCCTCGCGAACGCCGGCCCGGTGCGCGCGCTCGCCGAGCGCGTGGCCGGGATCGACCGCCGCCGCGACCTCCCGGCGTTCGCGCGCGAGTCGCTCGTCGAGTGGTTCGACGCGCGGGGCGGGCCCGCCGTCCCGGCCGACGAGGCGGCCCGCGAGGCCGTCGTCTACCCGGACACCGCGACGAACTACGTCGACGTCGAGCGCGGGAAGGCGACCGTCAGGGCGCTGGAGGCGCTCGGCGTTCACGTCCGCGTGCCGGACCTCCCCGGGAGCGGCCGCCCGCCGCTCTCGCAGGGGATGATCGCGACCGCCGAGGCCGCCGCAGAGGATCTGTACGCCGGGCTGGCGCCCCACCTCGACGCCGGCCGCGACGTGGTCGTGATCGAGCCGAGCGATCTCGCGACGTTCCGCCGCGAGTACGAGCGGTTCCTCCCGGCCGACTCCTACGAGCGGCTCGCGGACGCGAGCTACGACGCGATGGAGTACGCCTTCGGCCTGCTGGAGAACGGTGCCGACCCGGCGGCGCTGCGCGCGCCGAGCGAGGGCACCGGGCCGGTGGCATCCGGAAAGCGGATCGCGTACCACCCGCACTGTCAGGCCCGCACGGTCGAGGTGGGCGAGTACGCGACCGCGGCCCTCGAGCGGCTCGGCTACGACGTGCGCGTCTCCGACACGGAGTGTTGCGGGATGGCGGGTTCGTTCGGCTACAAGACGGACTACTACGAGCTGAGCATGGACGTGGGCGAGCCGCTTCGGGAGCAGTTCGGCGACACCGACCGCACCGTCGTCGCCCCCGGGACGTCCTGTACCGAGCAGCTCGACGCCCTGCTGGACTCGTCCCCGCTCCACCCGATCGAAGTGATCGCGCCTCGAGAGTGAGGCGGAACCGGGGGCGAGCGGGACGCGGAGTGCGACGCGCGGGAGGGGAGATGTCCGACGCGCGTCGTTCGACAACGAACGCTTATTAGGCGCGCTCGTGTCCGTATCGTGTATGAACGCAGCCCCCGAAGAGATCACGTCGCTCGTCGGTCGCGAGGTGTACTCGAGCAACGGCGTTTTTGTCGGCGAGATCGAAGACATCCAGCTCGACTTGGACGCGCGCTCCGTCACCGGCCTCGCGCTCGCCGAACTCAACCACGAGCTGTTCGCCGGACAGCTGGGCGGATCGACCGGCGTCGTCGTCCCGTATCGCTGGGTCCGCGCTGTCGGCGACGTCGTCCTGATCAACGACGTCATCGAGCGGTACGACACCGGCGAGTCGGAGGAGGAAGGGAGCGAGATCGAGGCGCGGCCGGAGTCACGGTAACCGGTTCCCGACCCGGCGCGTCGCGCTCGGTGCCGCTTCAGAAGGGAAGGGCGTCGCGGAGGCTGGCGATCACGCCGCGCTCCTCGCGACGTGCCTCGTCGAACACCGGGTAGAGGGCGTCAAGAAACGCCGTCTCGTTTTCGAACTTCTCCTGTGGTACGCGGTCGAGCGCGTCCGCCAGCGCGATGGAGCGGCCCTGCGCGTCGTACGGGACCTCTTGGTCGCCGAGCGCGTCGCGTAGCTCCGCGGCCGTCGCGGGAAACGACACGTCCGCCTCGTCGAGTCGGGCGTCGAGCGCGGCGATGCCGAACTCGATCGCCTCCGGCTCCTTCGTATCACCGCCGCCGGGTGGCCGTGCTGCCATTGCCGTCGGGTACTCCCTCCGACGGCTTCAAACCCCTGCTCTCGGCTCACTCCGGGACCGACTCGGTCGGCGGTTCGGCGTCGACGACGGCGAGTTCGACCCCGTCTCCGGACCGGTCGAAGGCGGCGACCGAGTCGTCGTCGTACGGCGGGACGGCGACAATCACCACGCCCGCGAGGTCGTCGGTCCGCGACACCCCGAGGAACCCGTCCGGGTGCGAAACGAACCGCGCGCCGCCCTCGCCAGCCGGTGTGCCGAGATCGACGCCAAACACGGAGCTGACGGAGCCCCCCACCGACGGAAGCGTGAAGTGGGTCACCACCGGCGTCGCCGGGTCGAGCCCGAGGTCGGTCTCGAACTCCCCGGCGGGCGTCGCCGAGAGCCGGACGTTCACCTCGTCGGGGTCCTCGCTCGCGGCGCGCTCACGGAGCACGGTCAACAGGTCGCGGGTGACGTAGATCACAATTCAGCCGTCGCTACGGGACGCATTGGCAAAAGTTCACGCACCGTTCGGTCGGCGGGTTCGGCGGCCGTCCGCCCCCACCGCCGGTCTCACCCCGTGCTCAGAACGGCAGCGCCGACCTGAGCGTCTTCGCGTACAGGCCGGGCGCCTTCGACCGCGAGTCGGAGAGCGCGTCCTCGAGGGCGACGGCGGCGCGCTCGTGGACACCCACGCCGTGCCCGACGATGACGCGCTCGGGGTCGAGCCCGGAGAGCGCGCCAGTCGGCGGCGTGAGCCGCAACATGGGGTGGACGCCGAGGCGCTCGCGGGCGCCGCGGAAGTACGAGGCGGAGCCGAGCGACTCGGGGACGATCAGCGTCTCCCCGTCGAAGAGCCCGACCTCCTGCCACGGCGGCAGCGAGGAGTCGCGGATCCGGATCGCCTCGAAGCCGGTGTCCGCGAGCCGCGAGCCGAACCGCTCGATCTCGACGTCCGGGTCGAGCTCCTCCGCGACGCCCGTCATCCACTCGGGGACGTACACCGGGACGTCGTGGCGCGCAGCCACTTCGCCGCTGTCGCGCACGTGGCGGTCGAGCCCGACCACGACGCCGGCGACGGTCCCCAACTCGGCGAGCAACTCGTCGACGCCGGGCGCGTCGACCGGGTCCACTACCCAGACGTCGTCTCCGTCCGTCTCCTCGTTTTCGACCGCGAACGCGTGGCTCGCGCGTTCCATCGTCTCGTCGGGGTACGCGATCCAGCCGACGCCGCCGTCGTACCGATCGATCTCGTGGAGGTCCGGCTCGTCGCCTTTCATGCTCATACCACCCGTTCGGCCCGGACGCTTGTTAACCCCTCTCCGGCGGAACGCCGATCCGGGACCGCACGCCGCATTCGGCGACGGTCACCGAGCCTCAGGCGTCGGGCCACTTTATCGAGCAGCCGCGGGAGGGGCGGTCGGGGATCTCGACCTCGTCGCCCGCGAGGACGGCGTCGACTGCGTCGCGAATGTAGAACTCCGTCGCCTCATCGTCGGGGTTGAGCGCGTCGTCGAGGCGCCCGTGATACCGGAGCCGCCACTCCCCGTCCTCGCGGCCGAAGAGGAACGGGTCGGGCGTACAGACGGCGTCGTAGGCGGCGGCGACCTCGCCGGTCTCGTCGCGGAGGTACGCGTCGTACGCGACCGTGCCGTCTGCGACCGCCTCGCGCATCGCCGCGAAGGAGTCATCCGGGTACTCGTCGGCGTCGTTGGGGTTGATCCCGACGACGGCGAGGTCGTCGTACTCGGCTGCGAGATCGTTCAGAAGGTCGATCTTCGCCTTCGCGTACGGGCAGTGGTTACAGGTAAAGATGACGAGCAGCGCGTCCGTCTCGAAGTCGTCGAGCGCGTACGTCTCCCCGTCCGCGCCGGGCAGTTCGAAGTCGGGCGCGGCGTCGCCGCGATCGAGCGCCGAGTCAGATTCCATCTGGACCATATGAGGGCGTACGAGCGGGAGCCGAAAAGGCGTTGCGAGCCACAAAAAAGAGCCCATTCGGTCACAGAACACATTCGGCGGTCCGTCCCACCGGCAAAGACTAAAGGCCACTACGACGGTAGCTGTCGGTATGTCGAGGCAGATGAACACCGTCGTCTCTGGTGACGAGTCGGGAATCCACGACGAGCCGCACATTCGAGACCGGCGAATCACCGTGAGCCACATCCACTCGCTGGTTGAGGAGCGCGGCCTCGACGCGCAGACCGTCGCGGACCGCTTCGACCTCACTGCCTCGGAGGTTTACCACGCGTTGGCGTACTATCACGACCATCCCGAAGAGATGCGGGCAGTCGAAGAACGCCGTCGAGAGCTACGCGAGGCCGCAAACGACGATCCGAGCATCATCACCGGCCCCGAGGATCTGTCGGAATCGTAGCGCATGCGGGTGGCGTTTCTACTTGACGAGAACATCGCGGCTCCGCTCGCCGACAAACTCGCTAAGGCCGGCCACGACGTAGAGCGGGTCGTCGACGTGAACGACCTCGGGGAGGGCATCGACGACACCACGATTCGTCGGTACGCCGTTGAGGAGGATCGTCTCATCGTCACGAGTGATGACGATTTCGTCCGGATGCCGGCCGACTCGCACAGCGGCGTGTTCTACGTGCCCGACCAATCACTTGATCCACAGGAACTTTATTACATTATCCAGCGCGTCGTCGAAGCGTTTCCCAATCGGGAAGCCATGGAGACAGTGACGTTCGTCACTTCCGACTGGCTCTAATTCAATTTCCTCGATCGGGACCGACTCCTTGCCGGCTCAGTACTCGATCGCCGCGGAGTAGCGGTTCAACACGACCACGAGCCCGGCGCCGGCCAGCGCCGCCAGCGCGAACCGCGGCCCGGCCGCCCGCCACGACTCCCCGCTCTCGGCCAGGATGCCCGTCGTCTCGGCGACGGGCGCGCGCAGCGCCCCGACGACGAGGCTCACGAGGAACGCCATCGTCGCGGCGCGGGCGCGGTCGAGCGCGTACCGGACAGCGTGCGCGATGGTGACAAGACCCACTACACCTCCGGCGCAGAACGCGGCGACGACCGGCGCGGTCTCGATGACCCCGTCGGCGCCCCGGCCGAGCGCGAGCGCGACCACGCCGTCGACGAACCGCCCGACCGTCCCCGCCATGTAGTTGTACTGTCCGAGGACGATCAACAGCAGCGAGCCGGAGATGCCGGGGAGGATCATCGCGCTGACCGCCACCGCGCCCGCGACGGCGACGACCGGCAGCGAGGTCGCCACCGCGGCGGAGGCGTAGCCGGATGCCAGGAACGCGACCGCGAAGCCCCCGATTGCGGCCGCCTTCCGCGCCGGCGTCGCGAGGTCGACGTCGGCGAAGAGCACCGCCGCGCTCGCGGCGATCAGCCCGAAGAAGAAGCCGTACGTCGCGACCGGCCGCGTCGTCAACAGGTAGTCGACGCCGCTCAGCACGGCGACGACCGCGGTGCCGATCCCCGCGCCGAGCGCGAGCAGGAAGCCGGCGTCGAGCTCGCCGAACGCCGTCCGGGCGTCCGCGCGATCCGCCGACCGCACGCCCGCGAGTATCCGGCGAAGTCGCGCGGGGGTCGCGGCCGTGATCGCCGCCACGAGGCGCTCGTAGACGCCGACGATAAGCGCGATGGTGCCGCCGGAGACGCCCGGCACGGCGTCGGCGCTCCCCATCGCCACGCCCTTCAGATAGATCGTCGCCCACTCGCGGAGTTCGGCCATCTGCTCGCAGAAAGCGTCGCCGCGGTTATGAAGGGCCGGGTGTCAGGCGGCCGCGTCGACCGCGGATTCGGGACCTCGGTCAGTTCGGTGCGGTCGCCGACGTGGCGGCCGTCACGCCGTCGTCGCCGTCGTCGTGGTTGTCATCGCCGGCTCGACGCCAATCAGCGACCCCGCGTCCGTAGAGTTCGTCGTGTTGCCGCCGTCGCTCCCGCTGCCGTCGTCGACGGGGCACTCGGCGTCGCCGCTCGGACAGTCGATAATCTGCTCTTCGAGCTCGACCGTCGCCGCGGCGTCATCGGCGCCAACGACCTGGCCCTCGGTCACTTGGACCTGCCCGACGCGCTGGGTGGTGTAGAGGTCGTCGCCGGTCGTCCGCTCGGTGGTGACGTTGTACGGCCCGGTCGCACGGACGCTCGTGTTCGTGTACCCGTTCTCGGGGCCGAACTCGTCGTAGCCCGTCGTCGAGTACGGGAGCGTGAGCTCGAAGCTCCCGTCGTCGTCGGCTGTCGCGTACTGCGTGTACTCGAACGTCTGGCCGTTCGGCTTCTCCATCTCGACGGTCGCCGTAACCTCCTGGCCGGGTTCGGCGCCCGAGCCCTCGACGGTCGCGCCCGGCACCCGCTCGAACGTCTTGACGAAGTCGGCGCGGAACGCGCCCAACAGCGACTCGCCGAACGTCGACTGGAGGTCAATGCCGAACTGCTGGGCGAGGATCTGCGCCTGCTGGGCGTACGGCGACCGCCCCGGCGCCTCCGTGGCGTGAACGAGCCGGTAGTGTTCGAGCGCCTCGAGCCGCTCCGAGGGAACGCCCATCACGCCGCCGACCTGCGCGGAGCCGTCCTCCTCGACGTACGATCGCGCGGCAGAGAGGTTATCGAACCGTTGGATCGGCTGGCCCTCGCTCGGAAGGACCTTGATGTCGACCTGCTCGCCGGATTGGGTCTGTGCCGTCTGCGGCTCCCAGTCAAGCACGACCGGCTCCGGCTCGACCGCGCTGCCGTAGTGCTGGTAGAGCCGGATCATCTGGCTCTCGTGGTAGCGCTGCGTCCGTATTTGGAGCGCGGCCTGGAGCCCGCCCTGCTGGCCGTCCTGGCCCTCCACCTGTCGGTAGAGCAGCTCGTTGAAGTCGCGGGTCGTCTCGTTGCCGCTGTAGAAGGTGACCGGCGCGTTGAACTTGGAGTTCGGCGAGGCCATCTGCCAGTCGACCATCACGTACCGGGTGTCGTTGCCCTCGGTGCTCTGGCTCGCAAGCACTTCTCGGGCCTCCTCCTCGCTCGGCGCGAGCAGGTAGTCGGCGGCCTCGCCCGCGTTCTGCTGGAACGGGTTGGCGTTCGGGATGCGCTCAGCGCGCGTGGTGATCCAGTGGCCGTAGTCCCACCACGACTGGACGCCGTAGGCGCCCTCGGGGTACTCGAAGTCGCCGTCCGCGGGGCGCTCGTAGGTGCCGTACAGCTCCATCGGGTTGTCCGCGCCTTCAAGCTCGCCCGGCTGGGGCGTCTCGTCGTTCATCCACTGGAGGCTCTCGTCCCACTGGACGACGCTGCCCGGCTGGCTGGAGTTGCCCGCCTGCCAGACCGGAGTGGCGACGCCGACGAGGGGGACGAGGAGGACCGCGAGGACGGCCGCGACGGTGAGCACCTGCCACCCCTCGATCTCGCGGAGGGCGTCGATCGAGGTGAGATCCAGGGCGTCGAGCGCCACCTGGAGGAAGTACGCCGTGCCGACCGCGACGACCACGGCGAGGTAGTAGTTGAAGCGGACCTGCGTGAACGCGGCGCTGCCGATGAACGCCGCCCAGACGACGAAGTACAGCTCCTCGGCGTCGTACTCTACGAGGAGCGTCGCGCCGACGAGGAAGGCGGCGGCGATGAGCAGGCCGATCACCTGCCAGTCGACGCCGACGAGCCCGCCGATGGCGCCGTACGCCTGCGGAACCGCGTAGACGGAGCCGACGACAGCGAGCGCGGCCGGGATGTACAGCGTGTGGTTGGTGTCGTCGGAGCGGTAGAGCGGGCGCGCAAGGATGTAGAGGACTGCGGCGAGTGCGAGGAAGAAGGCGAGCCCGTACTGCGAGAGGACGAAATCTGAGAACGAGGCTCCTTGGAGGGGGGGTTGCGCCTCGCCGATGGTGCGGAGTCCGGCGCTCGCGCTGAACCCAACGGCGTTCAAGAGATTCTGTGTCAGTGTCGACCAGAGTGACGGGATCGCGAGCCAGACGAAGCCCGCGGACACGAGGACGAGTCCACCGACCGCGGGTGGGTAGGTCTTCGCGTCGATGTCGCGTGACTCCCACTGACGGGCGAGCCACGCGAGGAAGACGGCGCCGAGCGCGACGCCGAGCGGGAGGACCACCTGGAGGAGCGAGTACTGCGTCGCTGTGAACGAAAAGGTGTCGAGCGGGACCAGCTGCATCAGCCCCGTAACGGTCATCGCCACCACACCGACGAACGCGACTGGCTCGGGGCTCTTCCCGTGGTAGGTGTCGCTCGTGAGTTTAACCGCAAGAAAGATTCCCGTGAAGCCAACCATCAGAATACCCGGCTGCCACGTCCACATGTAGAGGCCGAGCGCGATGCCGGCCGCGGCGGCGTAGGCGATCGGTTTACGAAGCGCCTCCCAGTCTTGGTCAACGACAAGCTCCCACACCGGCTTCTCGCGCTCAGCGACGCCGAGCGCGACTAGGAACGCGAGGACGGCGATGCTCTGGAAGAGGACCTCGGCCGCGCTGTGGTCGGGGAAGCCGACGAGCGAGTATCGGAAGAACGTACCCGAGAAGAGCGCGAGCGTCGCCGCGCCCGCGAGTGCGGGTACACGGTCGACGAACCGCCGCGCGATGAAGTACGTCGGCACCGCGACGAGCGCCCCGACGATGGGAGCCATGACGAGCATGACCTCCTCGGCGCTGCCCATGATCGGTCGGGCGATCCAGATGCCGACGGCCATGATGTGATCCCAGAGAGTGCCGAACTGGCCCACACTGTTACCGTACGGGAACCCCGTCCACGGGTCGAACGGGAGCGTATTCGGCCAGTTTTCCAAGAGGTATGACGTTTCACGGAGGTGATACCACGCGTCGTTGCCGCGGAAGTACACCTCACCGTCGACAACGAAATTTCCGTATGACTGGAGCCGGGCCCAGAGCATGAAAACCAGTACGCTAAGGAGGGCCGGAACGTGGAACCACCGTTTAAATAGATCGGCTGGGGACCGATCCGATCTGGTCGATGGATCGTTCGCTTCGCTCATTAGTCATCACGACACCCAAAACGCGCATAAGGCTTGCCATCTCCTCTTTCATTTCAGTTTATTACCGCAACTTCAGGCCTCTGCGTCCAAAGGCCACGACGTAGGGGTAGGGTACTCACATCCCGAGGTTACGGTCAGCGATTTACAATACGATATCCACGAATCTCTTCGCGACCAGCTCCCCGCTTGGCACGTCGAGAACGACTCCAAAACCGTGGTCTCTAGCGTCGTTGAAGACCGCCTCGAAAAGCTGGGATATAACTAATCAGATCGGTCGTGTGGCCGACATTTCGCCTGAGTCGACAATCATACGCTCGAGCGTCGCTTGGGGTGCCAGCCCAAATGGGTTAGAACGGATCAAAATTTTTGCGAAATTGCGTCCGGACAGTCCGAGAAGATGCTTCCCACGTATATCGCTCGGCGGCGAGTAATCGCCCGTTTTCTCCGATCTTCTCCCGAAGATCCGCATTGCCGGCCAGATTCTCGATCGCGTCTGACATGGCTTCGACGTCTGCGACGATGATCTGTTCGCCGTCACGTACCTCGATTCCACGGACGCCGAAGGGCGTCGATATCACGGGGAGGCTTCGGGCGAAGTACTCGATCTGTTTGATGTTGGTCCCACCGCCGGACAGCATCGGATTTAACGCGATGTCGGCTGCGTCGAAATGCGCCTCGAAATCCTCTTCGACGTATCCGGTGGTCGTGACGTTGGGGGGAATATCTCCGTCGTTGAGGGCGTTTCCGACATCTCCGAGGATGAGGAAGTGAAACTGGTCATTGCGGCCGTGGAAATCCCGAGCGATTTCGACCACCACTTCGGCGGCCTCGACGTTTGGACGATAGTTGCTTCCCATGAATAGCGAGACGGTCGAATCCTGTGAAATATCGTATTTGCGGCGAACTCGCTGTGCGCCCTGAGAGCCAGGGCAATGTTCTCTGAGATCGTCTTCATAAGCGCCGTTCGGGGCGACGATGATGGGCCCACCTGGATCGTATCGATCTCGATAGACGTTCGCGTCCCGCTCTCCCGTACAGATCGTCGCGTCCGTCTCTTCGATGGCTCTTCGTTCCAGCGCCGCAACGCGCTTCCGGACTTTGTCGGCGAACAGCGGTTGATCGATGTCGCCGAAGCGCTCAGTCTCTACGTTATGGCTCGAATACACCACAGGGACGTCTGGGTTCGCGTGATCAAGGATGTACGGTAGCTGCCACGGTTCGCGTACCACGACGACATCAGCGTCCGCGAACATTTCGTCGAGGCCGTCGCTCGCCAGGCGGAGCGACCGGCTAGCAAACAGGTTCGGATAACCGAGCAGCATGGGCGCTTTTGGCAGCTCGTGAATCGGATGGAGATGTCGTCGTTCCTCGTATCCATCTGCGATCGTCACCCATCGTCGGAGATCGAACGATCGATACATCGCGGGGGATCCCCCCTGGCAGTAGCGGACCACGGAGTCACCGAACTCCGGGAACTCCTTCATCAAGCCGTGTGTGCGATGATCGCCGCCCATCCGCGGCGGATACGTGACGTATGGAGCGACTTGGCACACCTTCATGCCGTAGAGAGGGGTCGAATACGGGTTTAGTGGTGACGGTTCCAGTACTTGGCGCTCATCCAGAACGGTTCTCTACCGATATTTTTGCGTTAATCACTTTTCGGTACGTATCGACTACCACTGAGGCAATCTTTGGTGTCGTGTAGGTTAGCAGCAGCATCGCAGGAAGGGTAAGATCCGTCGGGTTCAGACGGATCGCTTCGCGAACGTGCTCTCGTCCGGAACTGAGATTTCCGTAGCGAATGGACTCTCTCGCGAGTTCCGTGTGAAACCAAGTGCGCTCTTCAGTAGTGAACATCTCAATAGCCTTCTTCGGATCGTCGGTAGTGATCGCAGCGTAAAGCTCCTTGTCGAAGCCGTCGTCCACCCGACGCGTCGCTAAGACGTGGTACAGCTTGAGCATTTTAAGATTACTTCCGTAAATGCTCTCGTCGTGCTGTCGGAAGTAATAGAGAGGTTCATCGATGTTGGCAACTGAATGCCGGTCAGCGAGTCGCAACCACAGATCGTAGTCCTCCGCGGTCAGGAATCGTTCATCGTATCCACCGAGATCCACTAACGGTTCTCGGCGCATCATCACTGAGCCGTGAATGAACTCGTTGTGGTCGATTAAGTCACCTACCTCGGGATCCTCAAGCACCCGCCGTTTTGCGATTCGTTTTCCGTCTTCGTCGACGAGGTGTGCGCCAGTTCCGAGGAGAGCTACATCCGAGTGAGTATCGAGATACGTGACTTGTCTGTCGAACCGTTCGGGCGCCGACCAGTCGTCTGCGTCATGACGAGCGATATATTTCCCATGTGATTCATCGATGCCGCGGTTCAGCGCTGAGGTGATTCCACTTTCGTTTTCTCGCTCGACAAGTCGGATTCGTTCGTCATCTCGTTTTTCGATCAGATCGATCGTACTGTCGGTCGACCCGTCGTCGACGATGATGAGTTCGAAGTCATCGAACGACTGGTGAAGAATGCTCTCGAGAGATCGTTCAATATAGTCCGCGGCGTCGTACGTCGGCATGACAACGCTGACCGAGGGGGACGACATACCGAGTGACCGTGTTTCTGTCCAATTAACATACTGATATCGGCTACCTTAGGACAAGGCTGATCGTACTTTCGAGTGGACTCCGAGCGATAGCGACCAAGCGACACTCAGTACATCCGTGAGGGTGGAAATCTTCGCTTTCTCGAATCCGGTCCCAAACTCACCGTCTTCAAGGTACAGTCTCGCGAGGTGGAGCTCATGACGGTGAGTGATATCTTCCCCGTCGCTCTCAAGTGCGGCGATTTCCTCGTCGAATTTGTTCAAAAACAGCCGTTTTGCGTCTTCGTGTACTGCGGCACTTGGTCGTCCTGTTCCGTGCTTGATCACTAGCGGTTCGTCGACATAGGCCAACTTTCCGTGTTTGAGAACACGAATTAGGAACTCCCAATCTTGGTGTCTTTGGAACCGCTCGTCGAATCCGTTGATGGTCTCCACGGTTTCACGCTTGACTAATAACGAAGATGTCGACATATGCCAGTTCATTCTCAGAATTTCATTGATGATTTCGCTATCGCCTTCGGTCGCGGGATCAGCGTCTCGGGCGCCCACGACGGTCGCCAGTTTGTCACCTAGATCGTTGAGGGCGCTTCGATCGTTCTCCACTCGACAGTGTACGGCGACCCACTCATCCGAACGAGACTGAAGTTCTGTGAGTTGTTTTTTTATTTTGACCGGTTTCCACTCGTCGTCGGCGTCAAGGAACGCGATGAACTCAGACGAGGCTGCCTCGATCCCAGTGTTGCGGGCAGCCCCCCCACCGCGATTTGTTTCGTGAGAGATGAATGCAACTCTCTCGTCGTCGTATCGGTCAACCACTCTTTCAGGGTTGTCAGATGAACAGTCGTCAACGACGATGATCTCTTTCACGCGATGGGACTGGTTCAGTACGCTATCGATAGCGCGTGGGAGCGTGTCTGCGTCGTTGTAGACGGGTATTACCGTACTGACTGTGGGCATGCGTTACTGATCCGGATCGGTGCGGGACTAGCGCAATTACACTCACCCGGTATAAGAGTGATTTTGTTCAAGATTTTCGTCTGGGACACACTACACGTGAGAATAGAGATCATGATACAAGGATTCAGGTTTCAGCTGAGCAGACGAAATATCTTGATCGGTTGTCAGCAATATGCTGGTATACCCTCTCACCAACGTAGACAACAACAGGCAACGTCATCACGATGGCAATCGGGTAGATTCCAAACTGCCGAAACAGCGTGCGGAATGCATGATATCCACGATACGATTGTTGCCCTTGGAACGCATACATCGCTTCTTCAAAATCGAGATCTTCGTCTTCCAAAGTCTCCGGTACTGTATACTGGTTATGATACGTTACTGTGCCACTTATGTCGAGATATCTGAATAAGTGAAGCGATCTTGCGCAGAAGAAGCAATGTCGATCGTATACGATCACTAACTCCTCCGTCGTTTGGATCTTCTTGAGAATCGTATCCCAAGGGATGAATACGGTTAAAAGCATCATTTGGTCGGTGAAGTCCGGGCCAACAGAGTACATGATCGCGATGTGCATCCCGATGACTCCAATGAAGAACGGCCAAACCGGCTTCTTTAGCACGATTGCGAGCAAAAATGTCACTTCAAGGAGGATAGTTAGAGTTGCGGCAACCGTCAGTAGGGATGGATACTGAAGCAGGAACTCACCCACAAAGCGACCTGATTCGTCACCCATACGGTATAGAATGTATCGGCCGAGGCTTGCCGGTTGAATCCAGGCGATCGGATCCCCGTGGACAATTTTTGAAAACCCGGCCTGAAAATAAAAGAATCCGATCACGACTAGGCTCCATCTTAGCCCGCGATGTCGGAAGTTTCCAGTACGCGTCTCGAGATGAGAAGTGAGTGAGTCCAATTCCCAAGTGCGGGTTTTCCTCAATTGGTCGATACTGATTTTTTGTTCATCTTCGAAAATAGTGAATAGAATGAGAAAGAGAGCAGTAGTAAACAAAATTCCAGAAGTATGTGAGATCTGAAACGCGTACCGAACTGTACCGAGGTACGTGATCACGACAGCGCTAGCCCAAGCAGTCACTTGTAATCGATAGCCAACAAGTACACATAGGACTAACACCGCACAGAACAACACTACCCACTCGATATAGCTAAACAATAGCCGGTGTCGAAATATGGGGAGAACGTCGTACATCGGCGCCGGCCACAGGGGGTAAGTGCTCCATTGATATTTGAAAAGCTTCCAGATAATGAACAGGCAGACGATCACCCGAGCGATGGCAGCGTTGATCGGCGTGGAACGCTCGTCATCCGCAAAATAGTTAATCATGGATTCGTCCCTTGCGGTGTATTTCCGGTGTAACTGTACACTAATTTCCGATTCTGACTAACGATGCGGAGTCCATCGGGAGAGCTGTCCATGGTGGTGCGGTAGATCCGTATCGTTTGTAGGTCACCAATCTGGTGTGCCTCCGTGGGACTCCACTTGTTGTCGTTCGTGATCACGTTGTGAACGTAGCCGTCTTGCCGTCGCTCTCTAGGTGATCGTTTCGCTGCGATACTTTTCCGATGAGTTTCGGCCCGATCGAGCAAAAACTTCGCCATCTGATCCGGTGGGACGGTAGTCTCGTTTGTCGCGATGTCTCCGGCGCGGTGAGCGACTCGACCCGGGGGAGCTGCTTCTACCGGATAATCGAATTCTTCACCGGATTCGTTAACCAAAACTACAGAGTACTGTGTTGTACTTTCGGGAGCCGGATCGGTGAAAAAGTACCATCCAGCGAACGGCGGAAACGTGTTCCCTGTTAGCGTCGGTACGATCAGTCCGATCACGAGAGCGAGTAAGAATACTTTCTTGACGGTTTCATTGGGTACTGAGTCCGAGCGGTTCAGGAGGAGAAGACAGCCAGCAGTAAAAACGAAGAATCCAGCAAATACGAGTAATCGAATAGCTTGTACTATTTGTTCACTTTCAGATATGAGTTTTACAATTTCAGAGACTGTATTCATATAGTGATATCGGTAGTCCCGTTCAATATATTAGTTCCGTGTTTAATATTGGCGGTGTTCAGATAGGGATTGAAAGGTGAGGCGGTTCGTTTTCAAACTTATGGCTCTGTTGAAATCCTCTACAGGAGACATGTTCTTGGAGCCGTGCTGAACTCAGAGAGCAAGTCGGTCAGCAACTGACGTCGGTACGGCAGGATAGATACCAGAAATGTTGCTGTTAAAAATTTATTTTGCCTGAATATCATACAGCTCTCACATAGACAATAGAGCTCTCGGAATCCTTGCTTGTGGTAATCTTCTGGCCCTGTTGAAATCCTCAGAGATTTATATGTTTGTCGTGTGATTCTACGAGATGAAGGCTCTCCCGAAGTCGCAGATTCTCCGGTTTACTGAGAAAGCGATCCATCTGGCTCGTCAAGCGGTCTCTCGATACTCCTCGAAACTTTCAATACACCACTATAGACTTCCCCAGCAAGTTGTTCTGTTGTGTCTCAAAGTTCGGAAGAACACGACTTACTGGCCTGCTTGACGAACTGATCGAGATACAACGTATCCGCCGAGCTTTGGATTAGCCGAACTTCCTACGCCATCAACGCTGTAAGGCGTTCAATCTTCCTGATATGGCCGTATGGTGTATCATATTGACTCTCTCAGCGACACTACTTCCGACGAGTGGAGTCGTTGGAGTTGATGCGTCAGGGTTTGACCGCAGTCACGCTTCGAAACACTACACGAAACGTGCTGAACTCACGATTCAGCAACTCAAAGTGACGCTGCTGGTCGATACGAAAGTGAACGCAATTCTCGAATTACACGTGACGACTACACGAAAACACGATCGCCAGATCGCCCCATCGTTGATCAAGCGCAATCCCGAGAATATCGACATCCCTCTCGGTGACAAAGGCTACGACGATCAGAAAATCAGACGGCTTGCCCGGCGACACGAGGTTCGGCCACTGATCAAGCAAATACAGGTACAGATGCCCGTTTAAGGAGAATGGTTTGGAAAGTTTTCTCGTTAAACGGGCACACCTGTGGTTTCCCAGGCGCGTTGCTTCGCCTAACTTGTGGTACATAATCGTAACCACCTGCGCGTTAAGAAGGTAAGTAATCCTGACCAGCCGTTACTGGAGATTTGTCTGCCGCACGTCAGACTTTGTGTCGATCCTATCCTACCGGTTCAGGCCAGAGTCGGTCGGCATCAACCTCAGTCGATCACATCGGGTTAGAGGAAGTGTCTGCTTTGGGAAGATGTGCAACAACCCGAAGCAGACAGCGAGATAGAGGAAGAGCACCTGCTTAATTTTGTCGTCAACAGTCTTGAAGAGGAGCTTTCGGTAGATCTCGGAGAAGACGTTGAGGTCTCTACGGAGACATTGTACGAGGTCCTCGCCGGCGCCAGCGCCGGCGGGACCTCGATCAATCACGTCTGCGAAACGACTGACGACTCACCACACGCTAATACCGTCCGTGGACATCTCACCGATCAGTTTGAACTGGATTCGGTTGAATCGGTTGGAGACACGCTGCTTCAGCGAGATACGCTTGAGACACTTCCAGATCGACCGGTGGAGGTCTGCGCAGACCTCCACCTCGATCCCTACTACGGTGATGAGGACGAAACCGAGGCTCTGTACTCCTCACAGGCCAAGCGTGGAACAACGACGTTTCACGCCTATGCGACGCTCTACGTACGTGTCCGCAACAAACGATACACGCTGGCGGTTCGCCAGCTTGTCGCTGGCGATACCACCAGCGATGTCCTCGCTGAGTTCCTCGAACTGCTCGACGGCCTTGACCTCGGCGTCAAGGCCGTCTACCTCGATCGTGGATTCTACAACAGTACCTGCCTCGGACTGCTGTCCAAGCACAACTACGCCTACGTCATGCCGATTGTCAAGTGGGGCGAGACGATTCAAGACGAACTCAACAGAGGCTGGAGCCGCGAGATCGAACACGATCTCGCCGGTGAGGTGACGTTCCCCGTGTTCATCGACTGCGTCTACCAGCAGGGACGATACGACGAACACGGGGTGGCGCGTCACGGCTACGCCGCTGACGCGCCGTTCATCGACACACCACGGGATGCCCGAGAACACTACAGCAAGCGCTTCGGCATCGAGTCGAGCTACCGATTAGCTAAGCAGAGCCTCGCTTTCACCAGTTCTCAGGACGCTGGGCTCCGGCTGATGATGTTTGTAGTGAGCCTACTGCTTCAGAACAGCTGGCGATATCTCCACTGGAAGTACGTGGCGGCGCCCCGCCGCGGGGGGCGCCGCCTCTTGCAGTGGTCGTTCACGGAGTTCTGCGAAATGACGCTTCGCGCAGCTTGGACAGCACTTGGTGTGCGTAGGTCTGTTCCAGCGAACCAGTCACTTGACGACCGGTTCTTCCGGTAGCTGTCCACCGGTCCGGACAGCGGTCGTGAGTGGCGACGCCGTCGCGTCGGCGGCAGTCCGCCGCCGACAGCGGCGATCCATCCCGAAAATCATGCTCACTAGCGGTTCGAAGATGCTCCACAGCTAGTTCGGTTTGGTTCACCGTGATCAAACGGGGTTACGCGGCTGTCGATGTGATCGACTGAACCTCGTACGCGACATCAGTGATCGTTTCTCACCGTTCGACACACCACTGATCCCCGTCCCACTCTTCGATGATCCGCCAGTACTCGTCCTCGTCGTCGTGCGGTTCGTATCGAATCCTGCGACTTGGACGGTACACAGGCGAATACTCTACGGTGAATTCCGGTACCATCGAGCGGGACAGTCAGGGAGTTCGTGGTCGTTCACGGACTGTACCTCGTCGCTTTCTCGAGTCTGGTCGATGATTGTTCGAACGGCCTCGGGGGTCTGGATGAGGTTGTACCGTTCGACGAGCCGGGCAGCGAACGCATCGAGTGAGGTCGCAGGCTCGGCCAAGTGTTCCCGGGTAGCCAGTGTGAGGATCTGTAAGTCGTGTTTGTTCTTCAACCCGAACTTCCGTGCGTGCCAGTCCACGTTCGTGTCGCAGTCCCCACTGTTGATGTCGTCGTGGCAGCTTCGACAGAGGCAAATCCCGACATCAGGCTCTTTCTGCCAATAATGGTAGTCCAACCAGCTGATTCCGAGTTCGTCAAGCGTCCGTCGACACAGGGGACGGGTCGGGCTTCACTCCCAGCCGTACTGCTGCGCTCGCTTCGAGTACGCCTCGGTGAATTCCCGCGTCCGGGGACAGTTCTCCGCAGTCTGAATCCCGCCCCACAGGTGTCGATCCCAGTACGACTGGACGAGTTCAGGCAGCTCTGACGGCGTCACCAACTCAGTGTACGCGGCATCCACCGCGACCGCGCTCCACCGCCGCAGCTCGATCCTGCAGTCCGAACACCGCCATTTGAACCACGACAAGTACGATGGCAGCCCATCTTCGTACCGCTCGACTTCCTCACCACAGGCCGGTCAGAGAACCTTTACGGGTCGGTCACGCAATTCGTCGCTCTGTTCGATTGCCTCGGGTACGAGCATACCGCGGACCTGCGTATCAAGCAGGTCAGCCTCTCGGCGTCACGCCCGGTGCTACCCGTCAGTCCGAATAATTCACTTGTGTCAGCAGCGTAATTTACATGGGTTGTCCTCTTGACAGCCCTCTGGGTCGGTGTTCCAACCACCGGCCTGCTTCTCGTACTGAAACGGGCAAATACACAGGGACTTGTAGGTGAAGGTACTAGATTCATCATAAAAAGCGCTTACAAAATGACTGAAACCGGTTGATAACTCGGTTACCGCCCGAGCACAGCTTGTGTTAGATCAGACTGCTGATTGTGATTTCTAGTCAGATATGTCATTGAGTAGCTCATCTAGCTCGTCTGGATCTATTATTAAATTATTTCCTTCAGATTTGGTAACCATCGATGTGTAGTCAAAGTCAAACATATCAGCCAAAAAGTAAAAGTGGGGTTTTATTACTGATTCGGGAAACAATTCAATTATTGTTGGGTTGTCCGCGAATATCATATTCAAAAGACCAGCACCATGTGGTCCCATAATTATATCCGCTTTATAAAAGATCTCTAATTGCTCTTTGAAGGGAAGTGTTTCTAGTTTATACGTCTCGAACCCGTATTTTTCTAAAATTTCATTAAGTTGGTTCTGATTAACCACCATCCTCTCTCTACTAGCTTCCTGGCGAGAAATGTAGGCCTTCTTTATATTATCCGAATTGGTGTCTGAGTCAGGCATATTCGATCTCATTCGGTCACGCAACCAACTGAAGTCCCTGACTGATGGATTATAATTTGATAGTTCGGGTGTTTCGTAATTGAAAACGTGTGGACGGTGCGTAGTAACAATTAGCTTTTCGACTCTTGTCTCTTGCTGGTCCCATTCCGTATACTGAGTAGAGTCATAGCCAACTGCTTTGAGTGTATTACATACGAAGTCTCGTGGGTCTGACTCAATCAACAAAGTAGGTTCTTCCCCTGTTTCTTTCTGATATAATTCAAGAAGTCGAAGCTTAGGTAGATATTCCATCATCCAATGATAGTAACTTGGATCTGGGCATATGAGCGGGAACACACTCTCATTTAATTTGTCAGGCCTTATTTTGAACCGTGATTTGGTGTTATGTATTATGATTTCACCTCTAGAACCAACAAACATATTGGAAATACGTGACCCAGAAGTTTCGGATATGAGATTCTCTCCTTTATATAACCCGATGGCATGGGGACCTGTCAAATCACAGTCTTTGATCTCATACACCGTCCCAGGGTGGGGGTCGAATTTTTTTGGATATGATTTAAATTCCCGGCGTAGTCGTTGGTTGTTCGGCTCTGAGATGGAGAAACTACTTTCCTTGCTCTCTTCCCAGAATTGATGAGTATTCGCTTGTCTGGCAATATCGTCGGCTGTGATCTTTTGTCGGTCAACTATTCGCCTTGTTAGGAATGGTACTGATTCTTTGAGTAAGTCGGTTATCCCATTTCTTGAATAATATTGATATATCTTCTGGGGTAATGTCGGCAGCAAGCTACTGTTTTCGTTCATGTGTTCTTCATAAGAGATTTGATTCGAAATGATCGATTGTCTTTTCTAATCCTTCAGCCAGGTGTATTTCTGGCTCCCAATTTAGTTCTGTCTTAGCTCGTGTAATATCCGGCTTGCGTTGGCTCGGATCATCTTCGGGAAGCGGTTCATAGGTGATGTCAGAGGTTGTATCGACAATATCCAGCACTTCGTATGCGAGTTCTTTGATTGTCCGTTCGTTCTCTTTCCCAATATTGTACACGTCGTGCTCAGGATTCTCGACACGCATCAGGGATACAAGCCCGGTAATCAGATCGTCAACGTAGCAGAAACTGCGGGTCTGTTCGCCGTCACCGTAGATCGTGAGGTCTTCACCGCGCAGCGCTTGCGTGATGAACGTCGGAACAACCCTCCCGTCGTCAGGACGCATACGCGGCCCGTACGTGTTGAAAATTCGGATAGTTCGGGCATCAACGTTGTGTTTTCGCTGGTACGCAACGGTGAGTGTCTCTCCGAAGCGTTTAGATTCGTCATAACAGCCACGAACCCCTCGAATATTCACATTCCCTGTATAAGTTTCTGGTTGCGGATGTACTTCGGGATCGCCGTAGACTTCACTCGTACTGGCGAACACCATCCGCGCGTCACAGGCACGGGCGTGGTCCAAGAGTCTGCGTGTCCCCTGCGTATTCGCTAACGCGATGTTGACAGGGAAGTCGGTGAAGTCCGCTGGAGAAGCCCGGGATGCGAGGTGATAGATCCGATCCACAGACGGAAGCGATCCTGGGATACGAACGTCGCGGTCGTTAACGGTAAACGAGGGGTGATCTTCGAGTTCCTCAATATTTTTTCTCTGTCCACTACCGAAATTATCGAGGCATATCACTTCGTGTCCATCAGACAGTAGTCGTTCACACAAGTGGCTCCCAAGAAATCCGGCCCCACCTGTTACGAGTACCCGTTTTGTCATACTCGTATAGGGTGGTTCGATTCATATCAATCAACCGGAGTTGGAACCGTAACCCCTACTTCTCTCAGTCGTATTGTTAGACGGCAGGATTTAGTGATGGGAGTCACATTCTCAATTTGATGGGACTGGACAAAGTGAAAAGATTTGTAGAAATACAACAGCAGGATGGTCTGTCTTCAGCACTCTATTCTACTTGGTCTTATCTTTCGCCGTCTTATTTCCCGCCGGTCTACTTACGGAATCTTGATGATGAGATTAGACGGTATGAACTGGAGAATCCAGAGGGTGTAGTACTACTTCCAATGATCCCTGGGTACACGGACTGCTTATATAGACAAGCCGTGATCGGTCACGCCTTCAAAATCCGGGGCTATGAGCCGGTTTATTTATTCAACGACGGTATGTTGCCGATCTGTCCAAGTAATACCGTGAATTCAGATGACAACGAGTGCGGGAAAAGTTGCTCAGAATTTCCACAAAAGCTGTCTTCCAAATTTAATGCAACTGCTGAGAAACTCTCAGAAAATACTCAGCGGGATTTGGACGAGTACGAAACACTTGCTAAAGACTCTACTCCGCCGACATTCACATACCGAGAGAACGACCTAACATCATTCGTCCAGTCGTCGCTGAAAAAATACTACAAGAGACACCACATAACAGATCTTTCGAAGCGCAACGAGGGTGTCTGGAACGCGTTCTGTACAGCCGCAATGATGATCAACGATGCTACTGAAAATCTACTCTCAAAATACGATGTAGAGGTGCTTGTCGCGTTTGAAGAAACATATATACAGGGTGGAATCCCTCTGTTCTGCGGTGAACAAGCAGGAATCACCGGCTATAGCGTTGACTGGGGATACAAGTCTCAAGATCTTGTGTTCGGCAAGACTGATAATCGTCAGTATCTAGCCTGGTTTTCTGATGCGGATCTACTATCTGAGATCGTGGACACATCATTGACTGCTGAAGAAAAGAACACCGTTGATGAAACGATGTCACAACGGATGGAAGGCATCAACACGAAATCCGATTATGTCTCCTACGACGACGCTTCAGTTGATGTTGAGGGGTTCGACACAGCTATTGGCCTATTCACGAATCTTATTTGGGATGCATCTCTTGAAGCCAAAGAGGGAGCATACAGCGATCCATTTGAATGGTTAGAGACGACACTAGATTGGTTTGAGTCTAACCCAGACGAATTACTGGTCATCAAAACACACCCCGCCGAAGCAAAACACGGAACGAATCAGCAAGTCTCGACGTGGATACGTGACTACTGTGGGACGCTCCCAGAGAACATTATTCTCCTTGAACCAGATAGTGACGTGAATCCATACGTGATGATCAGGGACATCGATGTGGGTATCGTCTACAATTCGATCATCGGTCTCGAAATGGCCTACGAAGGGATTCCGGTAATTGTCGCTGGCGATCCTCATTACCGCGATCTTGGATTCACCCACGACGCAACGAACCCAGAGGATTACAGAGAGTACTTAGACGAACTTTCGCAAGGGTTCGATACATCGTCTACAGAGTGTCTTGCTCAACGATACGCACATTACTTTTTTGAGCGTAAGCATATCCCAGTAGAGTTCTACAAGAGCGAGGGCACGTATAGCCGTAAAAAGTATCCGGTCACTCCTGAGGACTTAGCAGGTCAACCTTACAAGACGGTTATACAGCGGATGATTGAGGGAGAGCCAGTACAATTTTCGAGGTAGTTTTGACAAGATAGGTCGCGTTAAGTTTGGCGTGAATTGTGGTAGACTGCGAAGGCTTCGAGCCAGTTTTGAGCTGTCTCTAGCGCGACATTGCTAAAACTATTCGCAAAAGATGATGTTCGGCGTTCTATCTCCCAAAAGACACGTTCGATGGCGTTCCGATTTCCATGTCGAATGACTTGAAATCGATAGCCGTCTTCAGCGAGTACTGATCCGAGATAGTCTGCGTCATCGACGAGAAATTCGACGTTATCGAGCTGATAGCGCCGGTGGAGCTCGGTGAGAAACCATCGCGTCGTCTGTTTATTTGCGGTTGGATAGAGGCTCACGTGGAGGATCTCGTTCGTCTGTGGATCAACCGCGCCGTACAGCCAGAACTGCTGGCCGTGGAGGCGGATCATCTTCTCGTCAACCGCGAGTTGATCCTCTGAGACGGTCGAGATCGGCTGTAAATCGGCTTTGTGAACCCAATTATGGATCGCGACGTGACTCCGCTTGATCCCAAATAGTTCAAGATGTTTACTTACCTCCCGAAGTGACATACCGGCCAAGTGACAGCGGATCCCTACTTCAATCGCCCAGCGTGGAGTTCGATCTCGCTCCACAAACGACAAGTCGATCCACGTGATACGTTCGCTGAGGCGGTCGAATTCTGCCATAGACACTCAGAAATCGTCCGCCTCATCCTCTAACTTAACGCGACGACAAGATATTGGCTAAGTCTTACAAAGGATCGCACCGGTTGAGACGCATTGCCGGCCGATGATTACCGGTGGGACCGGCCGTCAGGTGGGCGGTTCGCAGGGACGGCCGTCGCGGTGCGTCGGGCAGTCCCTGCTGTTCACCAAATCATATGATCAACTCTTGTACGGCCACCACCAGAGACGACGCCCACCCCGTCGCGGCGTCGTCAGTTGTAGACATTCCTTCAGCAAGCAGTCGGTCTAACTAACCAGCTTTGTGAAGAACGGAGTCTTAGTTGATGTGTGCTAGTAACGTTGATTGGTCTTCTATCTCTCGTTGCCCATTTACTTCTGAAAAGCCGGGAGGCATACCCTGAATTTCCATGGGCTCCTTTACATCTGAAGGATATTCCTGCGCAAATACGGTTAGGTTTCGTTCAGGGAAGTAGTCATTTAGTGTATTTCGAAATTTTTTATAGTCAAATGTGCTCCTATGTGGGTATTCTTTGACGTTGTGTTCTTCTTTTGAATCTAAGTCTTCATCATTTGGGACACTAAAAAATAGATCGCCATTGGAACTGACAATACGGTTTAGTTCTTTCAAGTATTCTTCTACGTTAGGAATGTGTTCCATCGTTTCAAAAGATATAACCATATCTACTGAATTGGCATCAAGTGGTAAGTGTTGGCCGTCCGCTTGAATGCTATTGTCGGGTGAATAGTATTTTTGACCGTAGGCGAGCGCATCTACAGAGATATCGCCTGCGATATACTCAAACTCGCTATCTAATTTTGTTTTGAAGATATTAGTTCCATAGCTTAGTCCAGCAGCTATGTCCAACACTCTACTCATTTCTGTTTCGACTACTATGTTCGCAGCAAATACGTACCGATAATAATGCTGAGCCCTAGTGTACGTCTTTGGATAAATTGTAGACAAATATAGTCGATCTGGCCCTACTAACGCATCATGGCGGTCTCTATTGTTTTGTAATAGATATTCAATATCTTGTAAGCTCCGTCCGTCTTGTAGTAACCCATAAATAACGAACGGGTACCAGATGAAGTCTGGTAACTGATTAGCACCATATCTGATACTCTGTTTACAGGCTTCAAAAGCCCCATCGTCTCTCGCAATTTGAGCTAACCGCCTAAGCTTCTCCATGGGTTAATCAGGCAAAGCATTCCATATATACTTCAATGTTTGATAAGCGAATTAGTTGAACCGCCATTCTAAATTAACTCGATAAGCCTTCTTTCATGATATCATGTAGGTGAATAACACCTTTAAATTTGTTTTCTCTATCTGTGACGACGATCTGTGTGATGTCATGACCTTCAATGATTTCAAGTGCCTTAATAGCAGAAGCTTCCGGTGAAATAACGATAGGATCTGTAGTCATAACCTTCCTTGCGGCTACTTCATTAAAATCAGTTTCTGCCTCAACGAGGCGTCGAATGTCCCCATCCGTCAAAATACCTAGAACAACATCCTGTTCGTCACGAATGACTGCTATTCCTTTACTACCCTTGCTCATCTGTACAGTAACCTCAGCTAGTGTATCAGATGGCTTCGTTCGTGGAATATCTGTATAGAGGAGATCACTGACGTCCAAAAGAAGCCGCTTCCCGATTGTTCCCCCAGGATGGAAGTGGCCATACTGGGTTCTATCGAAGTCCTGCATCGCCATCAGCGCGTTTGCGAGACAGTCACCGACGACCATCGTGGCGGTTGCACTGGCCATCGGAACGAGATCGACAACGGCCCCCTCATCGGTGACCTTCGTGTTGATATGGTATTCCGACTGTTGTGCGAGTTCGGAATCCGGATCTGATGTGATAGCAACTGTTGTCGGGTCGAAGTGCCCGATGAATTTCAGCAGTTCCACCATTTCGTCGGTGTTACCGCTATTTGAGATAAGTATCATTACATCCCCTGACGACAGCGCCCCGAGATCCCCGTGAAGCGCCTCAACAGGATGGACGAAATGCGAAGTCACTCCGATACTGTTGAACGTATCGACGATCTTCTTGGCGACATCGCCTGACTTGCCAATCCCCGAAAATGCTACACGGCCATCGGCTTCGTCTATTTCATGCGCAACTCGATAGATCTGTTCGATTGTCTCCTCGTTGCTAAGCGTATTGATAGCGCCGGATTGAACCGAAACAGCCTGCGAGATTGCATCTCGAATCTCGTCGTTCACCGACTGTTGTTCTTCACTAGTCATTTTTCACCGCTTCATCAACCGCTTTCCATTGTTTGACGAGCGATTCGAATTCATCAAGCGGAAGTTGTGTCGCCGCATCACATTTAGCTGACGGCGGATCGGGATGTACTTCAGCGAAGATACCCGCCACTCCGGCTCCGAGCGCAGCCCGTGCCAGCGTCGGCGCAAAGCGACGATCCCCACCGCTTGAGTCGCCTTTCGATCCCGGTCGCTGTACGGAGTGCGTCGTGTCGAACACGACCGGCCTGCCGAGTTCCTTCATAATATCCAAATTCCGCATATCGACGACGAGGTTGTTATAGCCGAACATCGCACCGCGCTCACAGAGCATGGCTCGGTTGTTACCGGTCGACTCGATCTTGTTCACGACGTTGTCCATCCCGTCGGCGGAGAGGAACTGCCCCTTCTTGACGTTGATCGGCAGACCGGTCTCGCCCGCTGCGGTGAGCATATCCGTCTGCCGCGAGAGAAACGCCGGGATCTGGAGCACGTCAACGACCTCAGCGACCCGCGCCGCTTGATCGGGAACGTGGAAGTCCGTGATCACCGGGAGATCGTACTCGTCTTTCACCCGTTGGAGGATCTCCAGCCCCCGTTCTAACCCCGGGCCGCGATACGAGGTGATCGACGATCGGTTCGCCTTGTCGAATGAACTCTTAAATACGAGGTCAACGTCGTATCGGGCTGCGATCTCTTTAAGCCGCAACGCCGTTTCTAACACAAACTCCTCGGATTCGATCACGCAAGGTCCCGCGATCAGAAAAAAGGAATCGTCGTTGGAGACCGAAATATCGTCGTTAAGTTTCATGCTCATCTTCTTGTCGGAGTTTTTTCTCTACCATCGGTATATCACTTTCCACGTTGACTTCGGCTGCGTCGTAGTCAGTAAGGACAGTCTGTATCTCGTGTCCGTTTTCAAGCAATCGAAGCTGTTCCAAGTCTTCGGCGGCTTCGAGATCGGACTCCATGTCAACGTAGTCGAGCAGCAGATCCGTTTTGAACCCGTACAGCCCGATGTGTTTGTACGTGTCGTCCGTAGTTCCGTTGGCAGGGATCCGCGAACGGGAGAAGTAGAGCGCCCGTCCATTGGCGTCGGCGACGACCTTGACGGTGTTCTCGTCATCAAGTAGCGATGAGTCGTCGATCGGCGAAACCGGTGTCGCGACGTCGGGGTGGTTTTCCCGCAGCGACTGAACGATCGAATCGATGACATCCGGGTCGATGAGTGGCTCATCGCCCTGGATGTTGAGCGTGAAATCGAACCCGAGTTCCGCTGCGACTTCAGCCACGCGGTCCGTTCCGGTAGCGTGGTCCGGATCCGTCATCACCGCGGTACCATCGACGGCTTCGACTGCCTCGACGATCCGCTCGTCGTCGGTTGCGACGACCAGTACATCGAGCAAGTCCGCCCGATCTGCTCGTTCATACACATGCTGTATCATTGGTTTCCCGTCAAGTTCGACCAGCGGCTTTCCCGGTAGTCTCGTGGATCCGTATCGCGCCGGGATCACTCCGAGGGCGGTCGTGGAATCATTACTGAGATGTTCAAGTATGTCTCGTACCGCTCCGTGTCCACCGTTTCGGGGGCTGACGTAGGAGCACTCGTCTTTGACTTTAGAAACAGCATCTGCTGGACAGCAAGCTTTTCCGACAGCCTCCATCGCTTCCACGTCGCTCAGGTCGTCGCCGATATACGCCGCATCATTGAGGTCCGCTCCGAGACGCTCCGCAATTTGCGTAATTGTCTCCTGCTTATTTGTCACTCCTTGGTGTACTTCATCGATCCCGAGTTCCGTGGCTCGGTGTTTGACTGCGGCCGAAGATCGAGAGGTGACGATGACAAACTCATTGTCATCGTGATTGTGCCACTCGACGATCCCGTATCCGTCTTTCACGTCGAACGATTTGAAACTCTCTCCGTCGTTACCGATGTTGATAGACGAGTCCGTTAGGACACCGTCGACATCGGAAAATACCACGTCGACCATCTGTTCTACCTAAGCAACCGAAACTATCGAGAATAAACGTTCGGATGCGATTTCCAATACCAATATTCACTGTCTCGATTGCTCATTCGGATCACCCCTCTGACTGGATAGTGTACAAATCGGCGTAATCACCACCGGCACCGAGCAACTCTTCGTGCGTCCCTGCTTCCACAATTTCTCCGCTGTCAATTGTATAAATCTGATCTGCGTTCTGTACCGTCGACAGCCGGTGAGCGATCGCGATCATTCCGTAATCGCGGTCCATCGCTTCGATCGACGCCTGGACCTCTTTTTCCAAACTCGAATCTAAATCACTAGTCGCCTCGTCTAATACGAGGAAATCCGCATCAGTCAATAACGCCCGAGCCAGCGCGACACGCTGACGCTGACCGCCAGACAATCGAACGCCGTCATCGCCCAGCTGCGAGTCGTACCCGTTCGGGAGGTCGTCCGCAAACTCGTCCACTTTCGCGATCGCACACACCTCCTCTACCGCCTCGCGCGACGCATCACGATTCCCGACCGTGACGTTGCCTTCCAGCGTGTCGTTGAAAATGAACGGCTGCTGGCGGACTACCGCAATGCGGTCACGCCACGCTCGAAGATCGAACTCGTTGATGGGCGTCCCGTCTGCCGTGATTTCACCAGCGTCGGGATCGTAGAACCGGGCTAGGAGCGAGACGATCGTTGACTTCCCGGCGCCCGACTGACCAACGAACGCAACGAACTCGCCGCGGTCGATTGTAAAGGAAATCTCGTCCAGCACCTGTTCGTCGTCGTTGTACGAGAATCGAACGTCGTCGAATTCGATCGTCGAGACACGCCCGGGATCGGCCTCGCCCTCCGATTCTCGGCGACCGTCGAGTTCTTCCACAAACTCCTGCGTCCGGATAAGGTGTGGGAGATTTCCTTCCATATTATAGAAATTACTGTTCAGGCGACTCACTAACGGCGCGAGCCGGAACATCGCGAGGAAGAAGATTCCGAGCGCACCGAGCGCGAGGCCGCTGTAGGTGAAACCAGCGTAGATGAGCGCGAACAACGTGAGTGCCGCCGCGAGATCGTAGAAGTTCCGAATGGCCGCCCTGTTTCGGCCCAAGTTGATTGACGACTCGCGGTACTTGCCGATCCACTCATCGAAGTTTTCAAATAACTCTGGGGCGAGGCCGAACAGCTTCACGTCTCGGATTCCTTGTGTTCCCGCCTGAACTGCCTCCTGCACGCGCTCGTTCGATGTTGCCACCTGTGACCCGACCGTGTAGGCGGGTTCGATGACCTCGCGCAGGAGGTATGTGATCCCGCCAAGCAGCGCCAACGCGCCGAGCGCCATCCGCGGCGCGATGTAGAACATGACCGAGAGGTAGACGAGCGCGAGAAACATCGTCTCGATCGACTGGACGGCGAACCGAATCACTTTCCCGGAGTATCGCGTCTCGGTGATGATCGCGTTCAGGATGTCGTCGGATCCCTCCTCGTCGAAGTAGCTCACCTTCGCGTCGATCGCGGAGTCGAACGCTTCGGTCCGGAGCAACTCCTCGTACGTCGTCTGAAGAATCGACCGCAGCCACGTCACGAGAAACGAGAACGTGAAGCGGACTGTCATAGCCAGCCCGACGCCGACAATCAGATACTCCAGTCGAAACGGAATCCCGATGAACTGGTACACCCGGAGGAAGACACCGAGTAGACCCTCTGCCTGCGTGATTGGCTCGTCAGCCTGCGCGACTTCGAGGATGGGCCAAATGAAACTGAGCCCGATGCCCTCCAAAAACGCGGTGGCTCCGCCCAACACCACGATCACGGCCGTGATCTTTGGCCGAAACTGTGCGACCCGACGTAACGCCGTCAGCTTTGCTCTCCACGTGATGTTCTCGCTGGCGTCCGTCATTCGAGTGACCCGATTTTCCCGCGCTCGACTGATAAGACTGCTGTTTGGAAGGTGTCGGACGCGAAGATACCTCTCCCACATGACTCTCGGAAGAGATATCTCGCTCACAAAGTATTTCCCACTACCTCGGTATCCCCTAGCCATGCAAGCAGTCGTACTCGCCGCGGGCAAGGGCACACGCCTCCGACCGCTCACCGATGACAAGCCGAAGGTCCTCGTCGAGGTCAACGGGACACCCCTCATCGAGGACGTCTTCGACAATCTCATCGACGCGGGTGCGACCGAGCTCATCGTCGTCGTCGGCTACAAGGCCGAACAGATCATAGACCGATACGGCGACGAGTACCGCGACGTACCGATCACGTACACGCACCAGCGCGAACAGCTCGGGCTGGCCCACGCGATCCTTCAGGCCGAACCCCACGTCGACGGCGACTTCATGCTGATGCTCGGTGACAACGTCTTCCGCGGCAACCTTCCCGATGTCACCAACCGCCAGCGAGAGGACCGCGCCGACGCCGCGTTCCTCGTCGAGGAAGTGCCCTACGAGGAAGCCTCTCGTTACGGCGTCCTCGACACCAACGAGTACGGGGAGGTCATCGAAGTCGTCGAGAAGCCCGACGACCCGCCGAGCAATTTGGTGATGACCGGCTTCTACACGTTCACACCCGCCATCTTCCACGCGTGCCACCTCGTTCAGCCCTCGGACCGCGGCGAGTACGAACTTCCCGACGCGATCGATCTGCTCATCCAGTCGGGCCGCACCATCGACGCGATTCGGCTGGACGGCTGGCGTATCGACGTCGGGTACCCTGAAGACCGCGACCGCGCCGAGGAGCGACTGGACGAACTGGAGAGCGGTAAGGAGCCGGAAGCGGATGATGAAGTGGACGAAGCAGTCGTCGATAACTAACCGAGCGCAGTCGTATGTAGCCTGAACAGATTAGCAGTCAGCTTCTTTCCGCCGAGTTACCGCCGACGCTGTCTCAACGGACGCACAAATGGACTCGTGACACAGATCCGGCGACGACCGAATCACCCGGAGCTCGTCGTAATAGTCGTTCGGTGTGAGTTCTTTGTCAACCACGTCGGTGGTGTATCCAGTAGCGAGATACTGCCTTGAATCGACGCCAGAGACATCTGTAATCTCGGAGCTGTGTTCGAATGCTCCAAGCGATGTAATTATTGACTCGACACCAACTCTTCGCTGACGACTCGATGTACAGCGTGGTGATTTCAGACGCCGTGCTGGGCGACTGAACGAGGGATCAGATGTCACTTCGAAGGGTAAATGTATCTCATGAAAAATAGGTAATGCTTAGTCCAATGGCCGAAATTCCCGATACGCGCTAAGGCGAACGGTCCGGCGACGCCCGTTTAGCGTCAGCCGTTATCACTCCATGAGTTCGCCGTAGATCCACCGCCGATCATAGACTGCCAGCTCGGTTGTCTCGACATCAAGCGCCTGAAGCGTCCGCCCGATCCACACCGGGCTGATCGAGTCGCCAGTGAGGTTCCGATGCCAGCGACCGAGATTGTCGGCCAGCTCGCCTTTGTCGAGAGACGCGCCGTTGGCGGTCTCCGTGAACGTCAAGAGGAACTGCGCGACGGCAGTCTCGTATCGATGGGCTCGTGAGGTATCTGTCCCTAACAATGGGAGGGTCCGGATCCCGTCGTCGTCTTCGTAGTGGATCCGCACCGCCGTGGCGATCGTTTCAGGGACCGTGACAACTGTATCGGCAATCCTGATTGCCGTACTACGATCACTGAGACAGGCCTCTACCCTCCATACCTGTGGATCCTTGATCAGATTCACGACTTTATCGACCCCGTCTTCGAGCGCTGTCGTGGCGATCAGCCCTCCGGCTGCGTGAGAGACTGTGCCCGGCTCTTTGTTCATTTCTTCGAAGAGTTGGACAGTGTACTCTCTCCGAGATGCGTGCTGTTCAAGCGTGTTCGTCGTCTGGTTGCCGTTCATCGGCACTCGAAGCATCAAGTGGGGAATAATTGCCCGTTGTTCCGAATCGAGTGGCGTCGATTCCGATAAAAGCTTATAATGCCACGCCGCGAAGGCGCTTGTTTCAAGATAGTAATTTAATTTGGAGACAAAAAGCCATATTGCCAATTCGTGTCCTACCCTGATATCGATGCGGCCCGCTCCTCCGGTCCCACCAGGCCACACGGAGATCAATCGCAATCGGGTGTTTCGGCACGACCCAGAGCAGTTGTACTCGGAACACGATCTGGAACGGATCACCCGGTGGAACGAGCGAGTCGACTCCGGAGCCGTCGACGGACCTGTCTTTGTGACCTCTGAAGAATCGTACTCGAAACAAAATCTGCCCGCGAACCACAGAAAGGTGTGTCTAGCCGAATTGTTTTGTACTTTTCAGTACGACCTTGCACGCGCAAAATACGAAGACACGTTCTGGACGGAGGCGTACACCGTCGCCGAAGTTTCGAAGTGGTTCTCCAGTGTGGAAAATAACGAGACGATCGGCAAATACCTCGATATTCTCGTCGACATCGGCGTACTGCGAACGACGCGGCACGGCCACTACGCAAAGGCCGATGAGGGGTTAGGCTCGCTCTTCGAGACCCTCGCTCGTGACGGGGAGGTTAAAAACGCGGTTTTCAGACAGTTCCCGGAACATTCGTCATGTTTTCTGTCTCATTTTGGACGCTCTGGGATTCCGGGCATCGCCGATGTAGCACGGTTCTTTCGGAACGAGCACATCGTCGGCTGGGTGCTCGTCACGAACGGCGTGCTTCTCGCGGCCCAGCTACTGTTTCACGTCTCACGTACTGGGACCGTGTCGACAGTTGACCTCGGAATCGCGTACCTGCTTACGTGGCTCGGGTTGATCGGACTTATTGCGCTCGCGATCGGCCTCTTCCGACGTCGCTTCTTGACGCTCATCCAGCTCGATCGGAGTAAATACCATCAAAAACGTCGATAACTTCTCCGGGCTCAAAAAATCTTTATTCGACCGTTCACTCGGCCGATATTTGAGATCAGAAGACCGTCTGGTTCTTTCACGTGAGCTATAGGGCTGTTTTCTCCGGAACGATCGCCGATATAATCCATCGAATATTGGAACACCACGAAACCTGTTTCCCAAGAGGTGAACTAAACAGGGCGATTTTAACCAACGACCGCGCTCAAATAGATCCGTTGTTGGTTAAGCCTGATTTGACAGTCCAGAATAATGATTATAGATTCAGAAAACAACACTTAGCCGTTATTCACAGATCGACAGTAGAGCTATCTAGGTATCCTCATCAGTCTCTTCATCAATATACTGCCAATTTTCAGTATCCAAACGGCCTTCGAGATATGCCTCGCCATCTTCAGTGATCATGTAGACGCCATTTCCGAGATCGTTAACAAGGCCCTTTTCGGCCAGTATCTTACACCGGCGATGAACCTGTACACGAGAATATCGTATTGGCCCCTCCCTTTTCATTTTTGTTGGGGAGCCGGATTCATTTTCAGATAGATACTCTAAGATGCGGTCGTCCGCTGCAGACATCCATTCACCAGCATATCTCATAGATTACTCTGGTGGACCCATATTTAATAGGAGGTCGAAAAGTTATTTGGAACACTTTCAGTACATTAAAGTAACACCAGTACTGATCAGTAGCTACAGAGCCCAGTGACGAACTCTCGGCTCGTGAGAAAGTGTTGAAACCCCGACCGCGGTGTACTAGCACCCGGCCGGGACGGGTTCTGTGCCCGATCACAGAACCATGCTAATGCTGGCAACTGTGGGGCTTAAGCCCTGCGAGACGACCGACGGATCGAACCGTAACAGCTCCAGCTGTAGTTTGTGTCCCAACCCAGCCAACGGCTACGACGCTGCCTTCGACGGCCCACTCTGTACAACGTGCGCTACGACACGCAGCGCCGACGAGGACACCGTGGAGGGGCACAATGTCTAGCCCAACCGAGAAGGCTGCCCACTCGCTTGCCGATCTTTCAGCAACCCAGCGCGACCTGCTCTGGGCACTCTCTCAGACAGACACCAGCGAGAGCCGTCCACTCCACGATACACTCACCGACTACTACACCGACAGCATCTCCCACAGCCGGATCTGTAACATTCTCAAGGAACTCATCGAACGCGACCTCGTTACCGAACAAACCCACGACACGACCGAGTACCAACTCACCGAGTCGGCCCGCCGCGCACTCTCCGCTCGACAAGCGTGGCAAGCTGGCACTCATAGCGCGGAGGGGAGGACCGAATGACGCGACCCGACAGCTCACACGCCGCAACTCTCTCCCAGTTCACGCGCATCGCACTCAACACGACTGACCCGATTTGCCAAGTCTGCGGGCAACCCCTCAACGAAGGCAACGACGTCACCGCCTACGCCTACCGCGCGGCCGGCGAATCTGCGTACGCGATCGGCTACATTATGTGCGGATCAGATAGGCACGAACACCCGACCGTCTTTACGCGCGGCGTTTGCGAGTACGTCCTCACGGGTCACATCGGGACATGTTCGAACACCCGAACGCAATCAACAACGTTCGTCTTCCTTGATCCGACCATAGTCGTCACGAGTCCCACGACAGCCACCGAACCACGCGTCCGTCCAGACGCCCCAACACCACGAGACCCAACCCAGCCAACACAGCGAGACCCACCCCCGCTGCTCACGGCTGTCCGAGAACACGCCCGCTCTGATGGTGGGTACCCACGCGAGGGGTCGGAGTGATGGTGGCCGCTGTGACCAGCCAGCCTCTCACCCTGCGGTGATCGGCTGTGCGAACACGCCAGCCTGCGGCTCGCAAGCGAGGGATCCGACTCGTTAGTCACGCCACAGACCGTTCACTAGAGGGGATCCGCTGTCCGGCAGTCTCGCCTCGGCTGACCGAGTGGATGCCGGACCTCCTCGCCGAACTCCGGTCACACACCGAGCGGATCATTCGCGATCACGCCACCACCGATCCGTGGCGTACGAGCTCCCAGCTTCTCGGAGAAATTCTGCCGGAGTGGCGAACGACGGACACCCGCTGGACCGATGACGTCGCCGAGGCCGTCGCGTACACTCGTGCGATCACGACACTCGCGCTCACCTATCGGGACGAACCCCCCAGTACACTGACTAGGTACCACCAACAGCGACACGCGGATCTCACCGACACCGTCACCAGCATCGGTACGGGGCGTGGTCCAGTCAACGCGGACCTCGGTGCGCTCGAGAAAGGACCGGTCGCACTCCATCGCGAACTCGAATCGCATCCCACCGCTCTCACGCTCCTGTTGGACGGCGACGCCTGGGCCTCCCTTACAGACCGCCGCACGGGCGTCCGCGCACTCGCGGCGATCGCCGTCCTCGCCAGCGGGTTCGACGTCAGACTTGTCGCCTCTCCCAGAGTCCGACGACATCTCTCGAAGCGATATCCCAAGTGGACCGAGTGTCACCTCGATCTTACTGCTGGCCGGGATCGGTTCCCCCACACCGACCACGCCCAGACCGCCGAGACTGCGTGGGAAGCCATCCGTGATCTCGACACCGAACCTAGAAAGCGCCGGCTCCTCGGCAACCTCGACACCGAGTACGCCCGGAGCTACCGTGATCTCACCCACGATCACGCGATCGATATCGCTGAGGGTACTATTAGCAGATATGTCCTCGATCTCGAAGATCGCGAGTTGGTCACTGTCGACCGGCGCAGCCAGCACAACACCGTCCAGCTCACCGACTTAGGCCAGTCAACCGTCCAACAGTGTCTCGACGACAACTACGAACTCATCCACCCGGATCAGCGCCGGTTCGATGGGAGTCTTACTGCGACCCCTCAACAATTCACAAGTGCAGTGTCGCCCCGCCGGGCGGGCGAGGAGACACCCACGCCCGACGAGTGGGTAACAGCAACCGGCGATCCAGATGAAGACGCCGAGTACGTCCAGTGGCTCACTGGGCCTGAGAACGTTTCGAGCCACCTCCACGAGCGATTCGGCACCGTCGCCCACGACGATGCCATTACCCTCGTCGATGACCAACCCCAGCCGTTCGACGACGGCCGTGTCGCGTACCTGAGCCACACCGACGATGAAACCCTCGTCGTCCTCCAGTGGGGTGGCCCCTTAGCCACCCTGGGACGTCTCGCGGGCGCCTTACTGAGCGAGAAGGCCCTCTCGAACATTCTCACCCCGACACAACTCGGCCAGGAGTTTGAGGTGATCGATGAGCCCGGCCAGACAATTCCAACGGCCCGGATTCTCCGCCGTGGTCACCAAGTCGGCTGGTACAGCGACGCCGAAACCACCTACGACGCGTGGCGCGAGCGAATCACAACGGTCAGAGACCGCCTCCTCGCACAGATCGCCGAACTCACGCACAGCGACGACACGGCCGCTCGCAGCGACCTGTTCGAGGATCTCCACGGGCTAATCGCTTCAGCAACCCAGCTGTATCACGCAGTCGGGATCGATCTCACGACGACCGTCAGAGTGCCCGATACCGGCGCACTCGTAAGCAACCAGACCCGTCTCCAGAATCTCTGTGAGTTCCTCGCCAAAACCGCTCCCAAACAGTCCGTTTACGGCGTTCATTCGGGGTACCGCATGCTGTTCGAAGACCGCCCTGCAAAGCTGTGCCGACGGCTCCCGTACGAACCGGACCACGACGCGACGATAGATCTCACCATGTCGTGGGTGGTGACCGGCCCGACAATCACGGAATGCCACGACGAGATTACCACGACCCTCTCGAGGGAACTCACGACGGTCCGGGAGGCGATCGCCGATGGCACTGAATCCGCACCGACGCTCGAAATCCCGGTCGTCGACGGGACGACCTACCCCGTCATTCGCCGGGTGATCGACGAGGTCGCGATGACCCACAACATTCAGTGGACACCCCGCGAGCGCCAGCGGCTCGTGCGGCTGTGTCTGCGCTCGTTTGGCCCGGCGGACACCTCAAGCGCGTGTCCGTACGACGTCGTGGCGAGCCTGCTGCGAGCGCTGAACGAGTCTCGAACCCCGACGCTTGCCGCGGTCGAGCGCGCAGCGGCCACGCTCCCGCCGGAGCGCTTCCGGCCCGATCTCACGCCGACGGCGACAAAGCTGTACGCCACTCTGCTCCGATCTGACGGCCCACTCGGCCGCTCAGAGCTCATTGAGCAAGCAGGCATCTCCGCGAGTAGCTATGACCGTCGCCTGAGCGATATCCGCGATCTCGACCGCGTCACGCCCGTCCAGCAAGGGGGCCACCGCCGGTGGACCACGGCGAAGCCGACGCCACACCCGAAGACACCCCCTGTGACGGCGTGGCTCCCAGAAAGAAGCGATCCGACCGCGCCGCCGCTGGTGACGCATCGACAGTCAACTACACCCGCTGGATCAAACAGCCCACCCCCCGTCCGCACGGAGAGAGACGATCGCGGTAGATGGGACAGACAACCACCGATCTCGATCCTCACTGAACCCGGCGCCGACGCCGATCATACCATACGTCCAATGACGAACGCCAACACAAGCCGGCAGCCGAACAGCCACGCCCACCAAATCCGAGACACCCGAGACCACCCAACCGACATCATGACACCGACACCACACCCGACAACAGCAGTCGCGACCCCACAAACACAGCTTCCGACCGGGGGTGAGCAGTAATGAGCGACCCAACACTCGATCTCGAGACCGTCATCAGACGCGATCGCCCGAAAGCGACGGACGGAAGTATCCAGGTCAGCACCGACAGCACCGACGTCACTGAGGGATCACGTGTCCTCCTCGGCTTCGGTGATGACCGCGAGGTCACCTTCGCCGTCCTCACGCCGACAGAAGCCCAAACGATCGCAACAGCCCTCGAACAGGCAGCCCAGCAGGCAGACGCCGCTGACACCATCGAGGATCCGACTGATGAGTGACGACAACCTCGATTTCACGGCCGAAATTGACGCCGTGGGCACGCCCGACGACGAGGATCCGGACCACGATCCGACCAACGGGCGCTGGCTCGAAACTCAGGTCGCCGAGACACTCGAGCAGTGGGGGTACAGAACAGCCCGCAACGAGTACTGTTTTGGGCTCGAAACCGACGTGATCGGCCGCCGGGACGAGCCCCGTGGTGATCCTGACGATTTCCTCGTGGTTGAGTGTAAAGACTGGCACCAAGTCCCGGTTCAGCGGGACGCCGTCGAAGCAGTCGCGCTGCGGGCTATGCTCATGCGGGCAATGCCCGTCCTCGCTGTCGCGCGCCGCGTAACTGAGAGCGCGTGGCGGTTAGCCCAACTACTCGACGTTCGGATTATGACCGAACAGGATCTCGACAAAGGCCAATTCCCGCCGCTGACCGAACGCCGGCCTCCGGGTGGAACGCTCAACGCGCGGCGAGAACCGCTCATCCAAGATGTGCGTGACCGATTACCGCTTCTAGTTCACCGTCGAAGCGGCCTCGATATCGAAGCCCCTGTCTTCCACATAGCGGATCACGGTCCGTGTTACGTACCGGACCGAACGGGCAACGACGAGTACGTCAACGCTCGCGACACTGACTACGAGTTTGGCTAGAATACCAAATATTAGTTATTTCTAAGAAAGTATTTTATGGACAGGGCCAGTAACCGATGATACACATGACCACAACTGACGCTCCCCACGAACTGTGGGAGGGAGACGTAAATGAGGCCGCTATTGAGGAGTGGAAGGCGGATACAACCACGTTCGACCGTATCCGGCACGTCAGTGACGTCACCACCGAACCGCAAGCGGCCAGTACAATAGCCGAACGGGCACAGGTAAGTGAACCAACTGCGCGGAAATACCTCTCGATACTGGCGGAGACTGGCCGTGTCAAAGTAATCAACACAGAGTCTGGAACCCGATATATGCGCGCTCCTCAGATGCTGGCAATGAAGCGTATCGCAGCAATTCATCGCGAACATACGAAAAGCGAGATCCGAGACACGATTCAAGACCTCAAGACGGAACTACACAGCTTCCGAGAGCAGTACGACGTTGCTGACGTCGACGAACTCACTCTCCAACTAGAACCCGGCGACGATGGCTGGCAAGATATCACTCGCTGGCAACAGATTGAACAGAATCTCGAGATTGCACAGGCCGCACTCTCACTCTACGATTTCGATCCTGACGATAGCCACGCCGCTGCGGCTCGTGTTGCTGACACCGGTCGTGTTACCGGATCGGATGAGTACGGAGCACTCAGCGATGACAGCGAACGATCGACAGCGTAGATGGAGCCTGACACAGATATCGAGGGGGAAGTCGGGCCGCTAGACGAGACCGCGGTAGAACAGATTCGAGACGAGTTCACAGCGCTGGATGGTCTCGTCATCGAGGCAGGATTCGACAGCCTACTGGACCCGACGAAACTCGTCGTTCGACTCGATGACGGGATTGGAGATGCGGACTCGTGTCGATTCGATGTTCGATGGTACCAAACGGGATACTACAATTTTCACCATACTGACGAACAGGATGTCAACTTCCGGTTTGATTACCATCCAAAACCAGACGCTCCAAACAAGCATTTTCACAACCCACCCGATGCATCGTCAGAGCACCCACAGCGCTCCTGTATTACTGTCACAGACCCAGGCAGGTTACACGTGCTGTACATTCTCTCTGGCGGCGTGCATACGAGGAGAACTCGCTTACACAACTGAACGAAGCAGAAAATCCGCCCTGACATCCTCCCACGGCTTCAATCCTGGAAAGAGTTCAGTGAACTCAATAATTTGCGTAGGAGTAGAATTATTACTGTCGAACCGGAACCACAGCGTATGCCACCCACAAAGCCGCCCGACGACCCCGAATGGATGGAGACCTGGAAGGAACACGCATCGGCGTTTGATCGGGTTAAGTCAGTGACGATGACGCTCTCGGAGCCCCGATCAGCCCCATGGATCGCGGAGCAGGCTGCCGTGTCCGCGAATACGGCACGAGATCACCTCCGCCGACTCGTTGAGCTCAGTGTTGTGACGGAAACTGACGAGGACGGGACCAGCCACTACTATCCGGATCCACTGTACACCCGACTCCGTGATATTCGATCATTGCTTGAAGAGACAACAAAACAAGAACTCGCAGAGCAGGCCACAGAATTGAAAGACAATATAGCAGCATGGAAAATGGAGTACGATGCTGACACACCGGATACACTCCGGGAACGAGCGGCCGCAGATACCGTCTCTGCCGAGCAGGCGTACAAACTGACGCAGACGGCAAGCGACTGGGAACTTGCCCGGTATCACCTCTCTCTTATCCAAGACGCGATCACAAACTACGACACGTGGAAATCTGACCAGTCGTCGCTCAGCGTATGACTGACGAGCGGGGCACGCCAGATGGCCAATCCGAACGTCACCGAGATGCTGGTTTGTATGTCCAAGCAGACGGCGTCCGTCCTGATGGCGGGACGACCTCAGGGCGGGATCGGCATCGTATCCTCCGCGAGTTGCGTGGCGAGTTGGCGCGACATCCAGCCGTCCTATCGGTCGAAGGTGAGCCACCGAGTGAATACCGAGAACTACAGGCTACCCTCGATCCGTCGTGGTTCGGCCGCTCAGGAGAGAGAGCCACACTCCGAATGACGTGGATTCCGGATCCATCACCCGGACCAGAAGACTCTGATCGCACGAGTGATGCGTGGATGCGAACGCCAATTCAGGCATACTATACCGTCCATTACAGCGAACCTTCCGGCTTCGATTGTGGCTTTCACTGTGAACCGAATCCCCATATTGACGGGCTGCTTCATTATCAGGAACGCGACGAAGACGACGATTGCTACACGTACGAACCAGCCTCATTCGACGCACGTTCGGTGTCCGGACTCTTGTGGGAAGTGATGGACGCACTCGCTAATCGCCTCAGCATACTGGATGGTCCGGAGTGACCTCCCCGTAGCAAGTTCGAACGGGAATATCGGTACCGCAGCCCTACGAGAGGAGGAAACTGTGTTGGCATTCTTTTCCCCATGAACGCGGAGGACGGTGACAAAACGCCGCCGTGACCGTCTCGTCAGTCTTTAGATCGCCAACGAACTCCTCGGATGTCATCTCTCGTGTATATCGCTTGATCTTTTCGACGCTATCAAGGAAGTCATCGAGGTAGTCCAAAACCGCTGTCATACCCTGACGAGATCGTCGTGAACACGAGCCTTCATCTGTGGTTTCAACGAATCTTTCGTCACGAGGTCGACCTCAATACCAAGCTCCTCCGTCAGTTCGTTTTCCAATCGAATGAGATCGAACAACGTTACTGGATTGTCGAACGCGACGAGAATGTCGAGATCGCTGTCAGACTGTTGTTCACCACGCTGCTCTGTTGCATCCGATGACTGCACAGGGATCACGATCTCTGAAGGCGCAATTACCCTGCTCTTTGTCGTCAAGGAGCCGGATCGATCCACCCTGTAATCTCCATCCTCGCCCTCTCTGCCAAGACCCCATCTTTGAATTCTCTCGGCAGGGCTCCTGAACCGAGCACAGAGTGACCCGACCTCGACGCCTTCTGCGGATTCAACAGAGCACAACAGAGCAATTAATTCACAATATATCTGAGGCTCACGACAAGCACAACACCCCCAAACGAAAGCACTGCCCACGCAAGCGCCGCGCTACCGATCGAAAGTGTCGTTGGAACTGAGAGCCGCAACAGCACAAGCGTCACCAAGGTCAGAGTTAGTCCGACTACCAACGCAGCTAACCAGACGCGCTCAAACGCAAAGTAGCGGCGCGTCAAGCCAGCAAGTCGATCAGCGTCTGAGGTTGTTGTATCTGTAGAGTCGTCACCAGCGACTGGTTCTGCAACTGGCCCCCCATCATGTATCGCCCCATCGACAGTTGTCGCAGATGACGGTTCGGGTGAGTATGAGAGCCAGTACTGATGCGTGTCTAAATCCGTATCACAAGTCAAAATCCCAGCATCAACGAGATCGCCTAAGGCGTTGTTAGCTGTTGTTTTCGCAGTTTCAACTGTCGTCTGCTGCTCAAGTTCGACTTGGACCTCGCGACGAGTGAGTGATCGTGAATCATCATTGGCATTTTGGCGGACGAATACCTGCGTGTAATCCCACCGTGAGTGTTCTTTGAACGGATCAAACCCCGCCTCGCTGAGTGCATCGCAAAGTTCCTCGGGCATTTCCTCATACTTGTCTGGAACCATCGGCATCTGAAGTATCTGTAAGTCGCAGATGATCGCTCTAAATAAAATTCCACCGTGAACTACCCCACCCTACTCAGCCACTGGCGTGGCTTCGTTGAGGGTGGGGCTTCCTGTTTCCACGACGCGCTTTGCAGACACGCGAGTGGTGTCCGTAGGGAGCGCAGTCTCCACAGGCGTTGATTCGGGCCATCTCAGCCCTAACTCAGCAAAGCCTCTCTGTAAGATGTTCATCGCCGCGTTCGCGTCACGGTCGCACTCAAATCCACAACTCGGACACGTGTGCTCTCGTACCCAGAGTGGTTTCGCCGTCTCAATACCACAGGACGCACACTCCTTGGTCGTTCCCGCTGCTTCGACTTGTACGACGTGTGTCCCGTACAGCTCACCCTTGTATTCAAGCAAGGTGATGAACTGTCGCCACGCCGCAGTCTGCTTGTTCCGCGCGTTCCCTTCGCCTTGAAGCATCTCAGCAACGTTCAGATCTTCTATGAACACAGCATCGTACTCTCTGACGAGCCACGTCGTGAGCTTATGCTGATAGTCCAGCACCTTCTGACGGATGTGGCGTTTGACCTTTGCAACCGCTTCGCGCTGGCTCTCGTAGTTGTTCGACCCGTGTTCCTTCCGCGAGAGTTTCTGTTGCTCTCGACGGAGACGATCGTACTCCTCTTCCAACTCAAGCCAGTCCACGGTCGTGCCGTCCGACGTGTGGATGTAGTTCAGAATACCTAGGTCGATACCCACGCTGTTTGTTTTGTCAAGTGACGCCACGTCGGGTTTCTCGGACAGGTTTGCCTCGTCGGTTTCGAGGCCGAACGAGACGAACCACTCGCCGGTCGTTTCCTTCTTGACCGTGACCTCTTTGATAGCTGCTTCGTCGGGGATCGCGCGGTGATAGCGGAGTTTGATATCTCCGATTTTGGAGAGCCAGAGCGTCGCGGTGCGGCCACTCGTGTTTTTGAGCTCGAAGCCGGACTGCGAATACGTCATGCTCTGGAAGTCTCTGGGCGGTTTCCACGTGAGTTTGCCAACTGAGTGCCCGTTTTGCTTCTGTTCGGAAAGTCCGGTGAGGTTCTGATAGAACCGAGTGACGGTTCGTTGGAGAGCCTTCGAATTGACATCCGAGAACACGGGGAACTCGTCTTTCCAGTCGGGGAGTCTGGCGTGGTGTTTGTACGCGGACCCGATGTCGTCGGTGTCCACGTTCTCGTACTCGTACAGGGTGTAGTTGTACGCTTGGCGATGAACGTCGATGTGGTGTTCCAGTCGCTCCGCTAGCTCTTGTGTCGGATATGCATGATAGCGGTGACTGTACTCCATCGCGGTCTGCTGATTAGAGATATGTCTATTTAATGGTTTATATAGGTGTGCGGCGATTCATTCCCTCCCTACTCGCTCGCGGTGCTCGCTCCTTGAGGAAGGGGCATTCTCGCCTCAATTTTGGTAATCACCCAACGCAGCCAAACTCATATTTAAAACCACAGGGTGATTGAACGGTCGCGTTAAGTTAGAGGACGAGGCGGACGAGTTCTGAGTGTCTATGACAGAATTCGACCGCCTCAGCGAACGTATCGCGTGGATTGACTTGTCGTTTGTGGAGCGAGATCGAACTCCGCGATGGGCGATTGAAGTAGGGATCCGCTGTCACTTGGCCGGTATGTCACTGCGTGAGGTAAGTAAACATCTCGAAAGGTTTGGGATCGATCGGAGTCATGTCGCTATCCATAACTGGGTTCATAAAGCCGATCTACAGCCGATCTCGACCGTCTCAGAGGATCAACTTGCGGTTGACGAAAAGATGATCCGCCTCCACGGCCAGCAGTTCTGGCTGTACGGCGCGGTTGATCCATATACGAACGAAATTCTCCACGTGAGCCTCTATCCAACCGCAAATAAACAGACGACGCGATGGTTTCTCACCGAGCTACATCGGCGCTATCAGCTTGATAACGTGGAATTTCTCGTCGATGACGCAGACTATCTCGGATCAGTTCTCGCTGAAGACGGCTATCGATTTCAAGTCATTCAACATGGAAATCGGAATGCCATCGAACGTGTCTTTTGGGAAATAGAACGACGCACATCATCGTTTGCGAATAGTTTCAGCAATGTCGCGCTCGGGACAGCTCAAAATTGGCTCGAAGCCTTCGCCGTCTACCACAATTCACGCCAAACTTAACGCGACCCAGGGCGGAGAGGATTTCAATTCGTCTGTTTCCGTGTTAGTAACCGAGGGTCGGGGCATGTCGGGCAGACACCCCTCATTTCGTCTGTTCTCGCAGTAGGGCGATGGGGTGCTTCACAGGTAGCGATCAACCACACCCCTCATTTCGTCTGTTCTGTATCACAGAGTTCGGGTACTGATCCTCCCGCCGGCTGTAACGAGAAAACAGACGAAACACAGTAAACAGACGAACGTCACTTTTAAGTTAGTAAGTAGTGTTACTCAGAATATCAACAATGTCTGAAGATCTCTTCACGGAGATGACTGAAACCCTTTTTGAGGACAAATCTATTCTCTCGGAGGAGTATCGTCCGGACGTTATCGTCGAACGAGACGACGAAATTGACGCGTATCGATCGGCACTCAAAGACGTGCTTTTCGGCCGAAATCCCGCAAACGTGTTCATCTATGGGAAAACCGGTGTCGGGAAGACGGCGGTCACGGAGTACATGATGAGTGCCCTCCAGACGGAAGTAGAGCGACGAGATGAAGCCGAGGAGCTCCACGTTCATTTCCGGAACTGTAACGACGACAGCGTGTACAGAACGGTTCGATCGCTCATCAATAGCATCCGTGAGGACGATGGAGAGAAATTCCCGGAAACTGGCCTTTCAACGTCGCACGCTCTCGAAACCTTATACGAAGAGATGGAGTCACGTGGCGGCACATTTCTGTTCATTCTCGACGAGATCGATCACCTTTCTGACCCTGATTCGTTGCTGTACGAACTCCCCCGCGCACGGGCAAATGGTCATCTCGACGCTGCACGAGTTGGCGTGATCGGGATCAGCAACAACTACACGTTCCGTTCGTCACTGAGCCCGAAAGTCAAAGACACGCTGATGGAGAAGGAACTGGCCTTTTCGCCGTACGACGCAGGTGAACTCCAATCGATTCTCACCGCTAGAGCTGAGAAGGCACTTGTTGATGGGGCATGTGAAGACTCCGCTATTAGGCTCGCAGCCGCGAAGGCCGCGAAAGATACCGGAAGCGCACGGCAGGCGATTGACCTCCTCCGCGAGGGCGGCGATGTCGCTGAAGAACAGGGAGCGACAGCGATCACTGACGACCATATCGAGGTAGCTGCGGCACGTGTCCAGCGAGGTCGTGTCCAAGACAAGTTGCGCGACCAGACTATGCACGGGCAGCTCATCTTAGAGTCGCTCGCACAGATCGAGGTGAACGGGGACATTCCTGCACGGTCAAAAGAGATTCAGGCGGTGTACGAACGCATTGCACGAAACTGGGGTCATGATCCGCTAACTACGCTAAAGAGCATCCAGAACCATCTCGCGGATCTCACGATGCTCGGGTTTATCGAACGGACCGAACAGAACGAGGGACGCGCAGGCGGTGTTCACTACCGATACGAACTCACGTTAGATCCCGACATTATCTTGGAGACGCGCGAGTCGATCGAGAATCAGCCGTAGTCAGACTACAAACCAAACGGAAGAACAGACGAAACGAGGGGCGTGATTCGAGTGAGACGGAGACAGCACAGACCGTGGAGAGCAGAACAGACGAAACGAGGGGTGTCCGATCATCACAAGGTCGCTGTCAACTAGTGCTGAAGCGTCCCGTTATTTAAAAAGAAGTAAAATATCTTCTCTACTTCCAAGCTAGAGGGTACGTTTCGTCTGTCTATAACAGTAATGGCGGTAGCGATACGAGGTCGATCACAAAGACAGACGAAATGTACTCTCTCACTCCCTGCTGATACGCTGCGAAAAGTGGTGTGTGTCTGGTTGTCCCCCCTTAACAACGGAGCGCGATCAACACGCGTCACATGAGTTCGAGATGGTGATCAGACGAAACGAGGGGTGGTTCGAACGAACGAAGCCCACCACATTGCAGAGACGAGAGCAGACGAAGCGAGGGGTGTCCGAGAGCCCCTGAATCCCAATCAAGTAGACTCACATCACGACGAAAGGGTGATCGATACTGCAAGTCCCACGATCTCGATCTGGAAATCATCCTCGAAGCCCTCAAACTACGCAACGAAGCTGACACAGATATCGCTCCGTGACACTGGACAAAGACAGACGAAACGTACTCTCTCACTCCCCGGCTACCACGCGTCAAAGCGTAGCCCAATCGATCACCCGCTCGTTCTCGATACGCTCGAAGTGATCGACGGTCGCCGTCAGGACCGGGACTTCTGTGCGCGAGCGATCGCTCCGATATCCACGCCGTGTCGCTCGTCGAGCCGCTGCCCGCTGCCCCAGAAATCTGCAACGACGCAGATCCAGATTGCTTCTGTCGATCCAAGCGCAAATTTTTCGGAGTAACCACGGAACACTACTTGGTACTATGGACGTGACCAAGGGCGGGGTCCAAGATATCTGCACAGACGCGGTCTTCGAGCGCGGAGAGAACTACCTCACCGAGGGTCGTATCCGCGAGATCCACCGCGTCGACGCCACCGTGAGCGCCGTCGTGAGCGGGAGCCGCCAGTACGACGTTCGCGTCGACCTCGCCGCGGACGGGTTCGACCCGTGGTGTGATTGTCCGTACGACGGACGGGGAGCGTGCAAGCACGTCGTCGCCGTGTTGCTTCGGTGTCTCGACGAGGTCCCGCCGGACGAGGGCAATCAGCTCGACGCAGCGCTCGACGCCGCCGACGCGGATGATCTACGAGCGTTCCTGCGCGACACGCTGGCGACCGACGCCACCCTCCGCGAGCAGTTTTTCGCCCGGTTCGGCGAATCCTCGACACGGTCGGTCGACGAGCTACGCGCCGCCATCGACCGGCGGTTCGAGGAGACGAATCCCGAATACTACGTCGTCTTCGAGCCGATCGACTTCTCGAAGTGGTTCGATCTCGCGACCGAGTACCGCGAGCAGGGCCGGGACGCGTCAGCGGCCGCAGTCTATCGGGCGCTCGTCGAGTCGCTCGACGACAACATGGAGCGCGTCGACGGCGCGTACGATCACTTCTCACAGGCGTTCACCCAGGCTCTCGACGGGTACGTCGACTGCGCCGCAGCGGTGGACCGCGAGACCGAGAGAGCCACAGACGCTGTCGATTTTCTTGAGGAGCGGGTGGAGTCGGGAACGCCATTACTCGCGGACCAGTTCGAGCGTGCGGCCACCGACCTACGGGCGGAACTGACAAACGGATCCGACGGTTGAGCGAGTTCGACGTGGCCAACGCAAGCGGTACCAGTCCGGATACAGCACAACCCTGTTTTCTCCAGCCTCAGCTTTTCCGAACAACCCGGCTCAGAACTCACAGAGCCCATCGCCTAGTCCAGATTCCCCAATCACACGTTTCTTATCGGTGATTCCCGAAGAGACGGCCAAGATGCGTATCTCCATCGTCGGCAGCGGCTACGTCGGGACGACCGTCGCGGCGTGTTTTGCGGATCTCGGCCACGACGTGGTAAATATCGACATCGACGAGACGGTCGTCGAAACGATCAACGACGGCGAGGCGCCGATCCACGAGGAAGGGCTCTCGGAGCTGATCGCCGCCCACGCAGGCCCCAACGGCACGGGTCGCCTCCGTGCGACCACCGACTACGCGGCCGTCCTCGACACCGACGTAACGTTCCTCTGTCTCCCCACCCCGCAGAACGACGACGGCAGCATCGACCTGTCGATCATGGAGGCGGGCGCGAGCCAACTGGGCCAGACGCTGGCCGCCAAAGAGGACTGGCACACCGTCGTCGTCAAGAGTACGGTCGTTCCCGGCTCAACGGCAGACACGATCACTCCGATCTTGGAAGCGGAGAGCGGTAAGACCGCCGGTGAGGCGTTCGGTGTCGGCATGAACCCAGAGTTCCTCCGTGAGGGGACGGCGGTCCATGACTTCCTCAACCCGGACAAAGTCGTCCTTGGCGCGGACGACGACCGCGCGCTCGTGGACATGCGAGCGGTGTTCGACCCGCTCGTCGAGGCGGCCGACGCGCCGGTCGTGGAGACGGACACGCGCACCGCCGAGATGATCAAGTACGCCAACAACGGCTTCCTCGCGGCGAAGATCAGCCTCATCAACGACATCGGGAACATCTGTAAGGAGTTCGGCGTCGACGCCTACGAGGTCGCGGACGCGATCGGGCTCGACGACCGGATCAGCGAGCAGTTCCTCCAGAGCGGCGTGGGGTGGGGGGGTTCATGTTTCCCAAAAGATACACGCGCAATTATCACGGCCGCGGAAGGGGCCGGCTACGAGCCGGCAGTGCTCAACGCCGCGGTCGAGGTCAACGACCGCCAGCCGGAGCGGCTGGTCGGGCTGCTTGCCGACCACCTCGCCGACCAACGTGACCACAGGGTCGACGGCGCCAAGATCGCCGTGCTGGGGCTCGCGTTCAAGTCTGGCACCGACGACATGCGGAACTCCCGCGCGATTCCGGTAATCGAGGACCTCCAAGCGCGCGGGGCGACGGTCACCGCCTATGACCCGGTGGCGGCCGACAACGCCCCAAACTACGTCGACAACGTCACGTACGCGGACTCGGCCGCGGCGGCGCTCGACGGCGCCGACGGCGCAGTCGTCGTCACCGACTGGGACGAGTTCGCCGCGCTCGACGAGGAGTTCGACGCGATGGAGACGGCTATCGTCGTCGACGGAAGACGAATTATCGAGCGTCGTGACGGAATCACGTACGAGGGACTGACCTGGTAGTTGTCAGGGCCACCTGACCACTGAACGGTGACGCTGTCCCGTACTGAGGTATTGTTCAGTCCACCGGTCGTTTTCTTTCGACTAACAGAGCGCGAACAGTCTGTGAGAGACGTTCGCAGCGACGGCCCCACAGTCAAGCGGTTCGGAACCGACTGCGACAGGATCAGCGAACCGAACTATCTGCCGGTGGCTACGCGGACGGCGTCGTCGCGGATCGCGTCGCCGCGGTAGCCCGTCACGACGACGAACTCGTCGACCACGTCGCGGGCGGCGTCGAACACGCGTTCGAGCAACGAGCGGTCGCCGACAGGCAGGAGCGGTTTCGGTCGGCGGTCCGTCAGTGGTAGCATCCGAATCCCGCGACCGGCCGCGAGCACGACTCCGTACATGTTCGAGACCGACGGCGGGCCGGGGTTTAGCGGCTGCGGTGTGTTTCTCGAACTCGAACTCGTGGGGCAACATGGAGATATATCTATCTTTCCAAAGACATATATCGTTCAAGTCGTGATCAGACCGTATGTCTGGTGACTCCACCGGGAACTCGTCGTCGAGCGAGGATAGCGAGGCGCGGCGCCGGTGGAACCGCGATCGGACCACGTTTCAGCGGGTGTACGACGTGATAACTGGAGTCACTGACTACGCGTCGGCGAGCGACATCGCCGAGCGCGCGGACTGCTCCACGGACGGCGCGCGAAACGCGCTCACCCAACTCGCCGAGATGGGGATCGCCGACCGGCGCGGGAGTCGTCCCGCCGAGTATCGCCGCAACAAGTCGTACTTCGAGTGGAAACGCGTCGAAACGCTGGCCGACGAACATTCTCCGGCGGAACTCCGTGAGCGCCTGGACGACCTTCTCGAGGAGGACGCAGACTTCCAGGGGTCGTTCGGTGTTCCCGATCCCGACGCCGCCACGGTCGCGCGAATCGAAGGCGGCGACCACGCGGCGGTACACGATCGGCTCGACTCGCTGTCGCGGTGGCGCACGGTTCGCCACGACATCGAACTCCTCCAGCGGGCCGTTTCACGGGCCGACGCGCGGGGCCGCGACGGTGGCGACCTCGGGGCGTCGGCCTGACGCGCTCCGAGACGGATGTCGGACGACGATACGCCCGATGACGCGACGGAGACCGGCTGCCTCGACCGGACGACGATGCGGACGCTCGGTCGGCGGGCGGAGACGCACCCGCTGGTCGATTCGTGGCGGTTCGAGCCGGACCGACTCTCCCCCCGTTCGCTCGTCATCTCGCTGGCTTCGACCGCGTATCCCCACACGGTTGACAGCGCCCGGATCGAAGTCCACTGGTTCGTGACAGGCGACTACTACGTCCACTACGTCGAAGATCTAGGCACTGCCCGGTTTCAGTGTCGATGGGACCGCCACCCGAAGACCGACGCACCGAAGCGCTACTTCCATCCGCCGCCGGACGCGAACGGCGTCGAATTGTCGTCGCTCGGTGAACACCACCTCGACGTCCTGTTTTCGGTTCTCGACTGGGTCGCCGAGCGGGTCGAGCGACTCCACAACGAGTCGAATTCTGGTGCCTAAGCGGTTTCGCCCGCCCGCTCGACCAGTTCCCGCGCTGTCTCGAACAGGTCCGCGGCGTCATCCTCACCGCGCGCCTCCGCGGTGATCCGCACCAGCGGCTCGGTGCCGCTCGCACGCACGAGGAACCAGCCCGCGTCCGTCTCCACGCGGATCCCGTCGAGCGTCGAGACGTCGTCGAACTCCTCGCCGGCGAGTTCCGCGACGCGCTCGACGGTCGCCCGCTTCGAGTCCGTCCGCACCGAGTCCCGCCGGATCGGGTACTCTGGGAGGTCGTCGACGAGCGCGGCCAACGACCCCTCCGCGCCGACGAGCGCGGTCAGCACGCAGGCCGCAAGCGGGCCGTCGGGACAGGGCGTCCGGTCCGGCCAGATCCACGCGCCGCTGGGTTCGCCGCCGAACGCGACGTCCGACTTCTCGGCCTCCGCGGCGACGTACGCGTCGCCGACGGGCGTGTACGTCACCTCCGCGCCGACCTCGGCGAGCGCGTCGGCGACGAGGAGGCTCGTGTCCACCGGGACCGCCACGCGGTCGTCCGGGCCCGCCTCGCGCCGGGCGAACAGCGCGAGCAGCGCGTCGCCGGCGACGAACCGCCCGCGCTCGTCGATCGCCATCATGCGGTCGGCGTCGCCGTCGTGGACGACCCCGAGGTCGGCGTCGGTCGCCGCGACGACCTCGCAGGCGGTCTCGCAGTTCGCCGCGGTCGGCTCGCTCGGGCGCCCGGGGAACCGCCCGTCGCGCTGGCCGTTGAGCGTCTCCACGTCGCAGCCGGCTGCGTGGAGCGCGTCGGCGGTGACGCGCCCGACCCCGTTGCCGAGGTCGACGACCACAGAGAGGTCGTCCGGGAGCGAGACCGACTCGCGGAGCGCGCGCTCGTGGAGGCGCCGGGCGTCGCCGCCAGTGACCACGTCCCGCTCTTCGACCGCGCCGATCGCGTCGGCCGCCGCGAGGTCGAACGACTCCGCCTCGACGATTTTGGTAATCCGGTCGTTGCGCTCGTCGCCGAACGCGCGCCCGGATTCCGTCCAGAGTTTGATCCCGTTGTCGGGCGCCGGGTTGTGCGAGGCCGTGACGACGACGCCGGCGTCCGCGCCCTCGCGAGCGACCGCCCGCGCCACCGTGGGTGTCGCCTCGACGCCGACGTCGATGGCGTCGGCTCCACACTCGGTGAGTCCCGCGACGAGCGCCCGCACGAGCATCCGCCCGCTGTCTCGCGCGTCGCGGCCGACCACGACCGTCTCCGCGCCGTCCGTCGCGAGCGCACGCCCCACGTCGAGCGCGAGGTCGGCCGTCACGTCCTCGCCGACGGGACCCCGAACGCCGCTGGTTCCGAACATACTCCGGACGTCGCCGCCCACCGCAAAGACGGTTCGGGGTGACGAGCCGTGCCGTTTCTCACGCCGTCGCCGGGCGTCCCTCGGGGGCCTCGCAGCGGGCCGCCGAAACCGACACGATAATCCCGATGCCCGAACGAGAACGAAATATGCAGGACAAACGCGTCCTCGTCACGGGCGGGGCCGGGTTCATCGGCTCGAACCTCGCGAACCGCCTCGCGGCCGACAACGACGTGATCGCGGTCGACGACACCTACCTCGGGACCCCCGAGAACCTCGATTCCGACGTGGAGTTCGTCGAGGCCTCGGTCGTCGACGGCGAGTTCCCGGTCGACGTCGACGTCGTCTTCCACCTCGCCGCGCTCTCCTCGCGGAACATGCACGAGAACGACCCTCAGCGCGGCTGCCGCGTCAACGTCGAGGGGTTCGTCAACACCGTCGAGCGTGCCCAGCAGGCGGGCTGTGACACCGTCGTGTACGCCTCGACATCTTCCATCTACGGCAGCCGCACCGAGCCCTCGCCGGTCGACATGGACGTGGAGGCCCACACCGCCTACGAGGCCTCCAAGCTCGCGCGCGAGCGCTACGCCGAGTACTACGCCAACCACCACGAGATGAACGTGGCGGGACTCCGCTTTTTCTCGGTGTACCAGGGCTTCGGCGGCAACGAGAAGCACAAAGGCGAGTACGCGAACACGGTCGCGCAGTTCGCGGACAAGATCGCCTCCGGCGAGGCGCCCGAGCTGTTCGGCGACGGCAGCCAGACGCGCGACTTCACGCACGTCTCGGACGTGGCCCGCGCCTGCGAGCTCGCGGCCGACAACGAGCTGACGGGCGTGTACAACGTCGGTACCCAGGAGGCGTACTCGTTCAACGAGATGGTCGCGATGATCAACGACGCGCTCGGCACGGACATCGACCCCGAGTACATGGAGTGCCCCTTCGACGGCTACGTCCACGACACGATGGCCGACTACTCGACGTTCCACGAGGCGACCGGCTGGGAACCCGAAATCAGCTTCGAGGAAGGCGTCGAGCTGGTGTGCGAGCCGTACAAGTAGTTCAGGCCCACCCGTCCGGGACGACCTCGACGATCTCGGTATGGTCGTCGTACGCGTCATCGATCAGCCGGATCGCAGTTAGTACGTCGCCGACAGGCGGCTGATCGAGTTGGTGGAAATACAGGCAGCCACACTGTTCCGACAACTCGAAGAAGTCATCGTCCGCGGTCAACACGACGTACCCGTTTTCGTGAGCGTACGCCGCGATATCGGGATCGGTCGCACGCGGATCAAGCGCGTCACGGACAGTGACCGCTCGAAGGTCGGGCGCTTCGATACAGGCGTCGATGTACCGACGTGCGACGTTCTGGTCGCAGAGGAGCCGCATCGCTACGGCGCGCGACTCACGTCGGTCAGTCGGTCACGAGTCGCGTCCGCCTCTGCCGCGACCGCTTCCATTTCGTCGGGATTCGACTCGTAGTACTCGATAGCGGCGTCGATCTCGTCGGCCGTCAGACCGAACTCCTCGGCGACGGCCGCCGTCGACCAATCGTGCTCGCGGACCAGCGACCCAACTTGGTGGACGCCGACGCGCGTTCCCTCTACCCGTGGCTTCCCCCCGAGTACGTTCGGCGTCGAAACAACGGGGATGGTCACGCTCATGGCCGTATTTCTCTGTGAAGCGGCATAACGCTTTGGCGAATATCTCGTTCAGCTCGAGCGATCCCCCTCGACTACTGTTCGAACTACGATTGTGCGGACACCGGATCCGCGACACGGAGTCGTCAGCGAACAGGTCGGCGTCCCCTTCACCCCCGTGGAAAATTGCTCCCGCAATCGCCGAACAGCGTCAGGAGGCGTCGACCGCGCTGCCGGCGGCGACGAGGAAGCCGATGATCGCGGTGACCAGCCCCACCATCCCGATGGCGACGGCGCCGATCTGGAAAGCGTCGCCTGACAGTCGCTGTGCCGTGAGAAACAGGAAGACGGTCGTGACGAAGCCGACGAGCGCTAAGATTCGCCCGAAGCGGCCGGCGTCGAATCCGGGTTCGTTAGACACGGTTTAAAATCTCCTTGAGGACGCCCTGGTACTCGTCGTCGGTGGCCGCGTTTCCGAGCGAGTGGATCGACTGACAGATCCACAGCCCGGCGGTGAAGTTGATGAACGCCGCCATCGAGATGGTGCCGATCTGTCCCTCGACGAACAGCCCCGAGACGACCGCTCCCACGAACCCCACCGCCATGAGCGCGTGCGTGACGAGCGATCGGGTCCCGAAGTCCGCGAGCTGTAGTGACAACCGAGTACCGACTGGCATATCCGTTGTTACGGCTGTGTATGTAAAGAGGTAGCGCGTCACGCAGTGTCGGTGACGCTCGCGTTCGCCGTCCCGCCGCGCTCGTTTGCCCGCTCGATGGACCCGCGACCCAACCAGTTTACCGCCGGCGGCCCGTATCTCCCCTCGAATGACGGACGCCGATCCGACGCACGACGTCGTGGTGTGGGGCGCGACCGGGGTCGCCGGGCGGTTCGCGGCCGAGTACCTCACCGAGCGGTACGCGCCCGAGAAGCTCTCGCTGGCCGTCGGCGGCCGGAACCGGGAGAAGCTCGACACGCTTGCCGACGACCTCGCAAGCCGCAGCGACGCGTGGGACGACGTGCCCGTCGTCGTGGGCGACGCGACCGACCCCGAGAGCCTGCGGGCGATCGCTCGGGAGACGCGCGTCGTCTGTACGACGGTCGGTCCGTACACTCGGCTCGGGACGCCGCTGGTCGAGGCCTGCGTCGAGGTCGGCACGGACTACTGCGACCTCACCGGCGAGGTGAACTGGGTGCGCGAGACGATAGACCGGTTCCACGAGGCCGCGGTCGAGTCCGGCGCTCGGATCGTCCACAGCTGCGGGTTCGACTCCGTGCCGGCGGACATCGGCACCCTGCTCGTCCAGTCGTTCGCGAGGGAGGAACACGACGCCCCCTGCGAGTCCGTCCGGATCTACCTCGACGGCGGGAGCGGGAGCGTCAGCGGCGGGACGCTCGCGAGCTTCGACGAGCTGTTCGAGGCGGCCGCGACCGACCCGCTCGCCCGGGAGACGCTCCGCAACCCCTACTCGCTGGCGCCGCGCGGCGAGCGGAGCGGCGTCGACCCCGGCGAACAGCGCCGGCCGCGGCGAGATGCGCTGCGGGGCGAGTGGACGGCCCCCTCGCCGATGGCCGCGGTGAACGAGCGCGTGGTGCGGCGGAGCAACGCGCTCCTCGGTTACCCGTGGGGGCGCGAGTTCCGGTGTACCGAGGTGGTCCCGACCGGGACCGGGCCGCGGGGCGCGGCGACCGCGGGACTCGTCGCCGGCGGGCTCGGGGCGTTCACCGCGGCCATGTCCGTCGGCCCGCTGCGCTCCGCGCTCCGCCGGTACGTCTTCCCCGACCCGGGCGAGGGGCCGACGCGCGAGGAGGCCGAATCGGGGCACTTCCGGATCCGCGTTCTCGGCCGGGGCACGGCCACCGACGGCCCGTTCACCGTCGAGGCCGAGTTCGGCGCCGACCGCGACCCGGGCTACGGCGCGACCGCGCGGATGCTCGGCGAGTCCGCGGTCTGTCTGGCGCGCGGCGACGTCGACTCCCCGTTCGACGGCGGCGTGTTGACCCCGTCGTCGGGGATCGGCCTCCCGCTGGCAGAGCGCCTCCGCGAGGTCGGGTTCACGGCGTCGGCCGGCGAGGCCTGAAAAAACAGTCGCTGACGGGCGAGTGGGAGATTTGGACGCGGAAGCAACGGTCGCAGAAACGGTGGTCGCAGAAACGGTGGTCGCAGAAACGACGGTCGGCGGGTCAGTTCCCGCCGTCGATCACATGTAGCCGAGGTCGCGCAGGCGCTCCATCAGGTCCTCCTTATCCTGGGCACGGCCGGCGCGCTCGGTCGTGTCCTCGAGGTTCTGGAGCCACGCGGGCTCCTCGGTCGTCTTCTCCGTGCTGACCTCGCTACCCAGCGAGCGGAACCCGGCGAAGTACTTCGGCGAGATGGGAATGTCTTCTTGGGTGACGCCCTCGGGAAGGTCGTCGTCGGCCTGCGGGATGTACCCCTCGTCGGGGAACGCCTCGACGGTGTCCGGCACCACGAAGTTCCAGAAGGCCTCCCACACGTCGGCCTCGGCGAACTGGAGGATGGGCTGGATGCGGTCGTGCGGCGGGAACAGGTCGGGGTCGTGGCGCGGCGAGAAGAACGTCTCGTCGGCGCGGGCTTCCTGTTCGTCCCAGCGCACGCCCGAGATGACGCCGTCGATGTCGTACTCTTCGAGGGCGTCGTTGAGCGCGACCGTCTTCAGCAGGTGGTTTCCGACGTAGGTGTCGAGCAGGAACGGGAAGGTCTCCTCCTCGTACTCCAGAATGTCTCGGATATGGTGCTGGTTGTGCTCCGAGAGCGCGTCGACGGGGATGTCGTCGCCCGGTTCGAGGCCGTGTTCGGCGACGTAGTCGCCGACGTCCTCGTTGCGAGCGTACACGAGCTCGATCTCCCACTCGTCAGCCCAGTGCTCGACGAAGTCGGTGATGTCGTCGAAGTGCTGGAAGTGGTCGATGAAGACCGCGGTGGGCTTCTCGTAGCCGTACTCCTCGGCGACTTGGTTGATGAAGTACAGCGTGAGCGTGGAGTCTTTGCCGCCCGTCCACATCACCGCCGGGTTGTCGTACTGTTCGAGCCCGCGGCGGGTGACCTCGACCGCCTTCTCGATTTTGTGCTGGATCGACGGGTAGTCCTCGGGAGTCTCCCCCTCGCCGTCGGTGTAATCGACGTCGACGCTCGCCGGGAAGTCATCGCTCATACGCCAGATATGTCGCCGCGGGAGTGAATAGGCTTTCTGAATCGAACACGTGAATCCGGACCGTCTCGACCGCCGTAATCCCGCAGAACACAAGGGATATGCCGCCGCCTCCAGAATCAGCGTCCATGGGTCTGTTCGACCGGCTCCGCGGCGACGACGACGGGCGCGTCGTCTTCCTCGGGATCGACGGCGTACCGCTCGACCTCGTCGAGGACCACCCCGACGTCTTCGAGAACCTGACCGAGATCGCCGAGACCGGCTCCGGGGGGCGCTTGGAGAGCATCGTCCCGCCCGAGTCGAGCGCGTGCTGGCCGAGTCTCACGACCGGCGTAAATCCCGGTGCCACGGGCGTGTACGGCTTCCAGGACCGCGAGCGCGACTCCTACGAGACGTACGTTCCCCTTGGACGGCACGTGAAGGCGACCCGGCTGTGGGACCGCGTCACCGACGCCGGCCGCGACGCGACCGTTCTCAACGTCCCCGTCACGTTCCCGCCGTCGACGCGGATCCAGCGGATGGTCTCCGGCTTCCTCTCGCCCGACCTGGAGTCGGCCGCGAGCGACGAGTCGGTCCGCGAGACGCTCGACGGCTTCGACTACCGCATCGACGTCAACGCCAAGCTCGGCCACGACGACGACAAAACCGAGTTCATCGAGAACGCGCACGCGACGCTCGACGCCCGCTACGAGGCGTTCGAGCACTACCTCGCGCAGGACGACTGGGACCTCTTTTTCGGCGTCTTCATGAGCACCGACCGAGTGAATCACTTCCTCTTCGGCGACTACGCGAACGACGGTGAGTACGCCGAGGAGTTCCTCGAGTTCTACCGAAAACTCGACGGGTACATCGGCGAGATCCGCGACTCACTTGACGACGACGCCACGCTGGTCGTCGCCTCCGACCACGGATTCACCGAGCTGGAGTGGGAGGTGAACTGTAACCAGTTCCTCGCCGACGAGGGGTGGCTCTCCTACGCGGACGACGACCACGACTCGCTGACCGACATCGACGACGAGACGCGCGCGTACTCGCTCATCCCCGGACGCTTCTACCTCAACCTCGAAGGCCGCGAGCCGGAGGGGGTCGTCCCCGAGTCCGAGTACGAGGCGACGCGCGAGGAGCTCATCGACGACCTCGAATCGCTCACCGGGCCCGACGGCCGGCAGGTGTGCAAGCGGATCGTGAAGGGGGAGACCGTCTTCGACGGCGATCACGACGACATCGCCCCCGACCTCGTTGTCATCCCCGCGGACGGGTTCGACCTCAAGTCCGGATTCTCCGGCAAAGAGGCCGTCTTCACGGAGGGTCCCCGCAACGGGATGCACAAGTTCGAGAACTCGCTGCTGTACGCGACCGACCCCGACCTCGACCTCGCGGACGCGAACCTCTTCGACGTGACGCCGACGGTCCTCGACCTGATGGACGTCGACGCCGACGCCGAGTTCGACGGCGAGAGCCTGTTGGGCTGACGGCCGTCGGCGCGCGCTCCGCTGCTTACCTTACGTCCGCAGGTGGGCCCGCAGTTCAGACCCGCTCGGTCGGGCGCGAACACCGCAGACAGAGGATCCCGGTGCCCGCCCAGTTCACGTGGTTCGACCCGCAGTTCGGGCAGCGGTGGTTGTCGTTGTCGTACTCGGTCGTCCCCCGCGGCGCCGCGAGATGCCCGGCGTCGACCGCGCGCTCGACCAGCCCCGCGAACCGCTGCCGTTTAAACCGAGCGCGGTGCGCGAGGAACTCGCCCGGGCGGTCGGGGTCGGCGCCGTGGAGGTCCTCCCACTTGATCGCTATCTCGCCGTCGGCCTGCCCGCGCGCGACCTGCTTGATCGTCGCGGCCGCGGCCTCGAAGAGCGGGGTCGTCGCGAGCGCCTGCGGCGAATCTATCTCGTTGCCCGCGGCCGCGTACCGCTCCGCGGCGTCGTCGTACGCGTCGTCGGCGCCGCCGAGACCGCCTGCGACGCGGATGTCGGCGACGAACTCCGCGAGGCAGGCCCCTTGCCCCGGGCCGGTGAGGACGGACTCGAAGTCGCGGGCGGCGGCGATCCCCTCCGCCGCGCGCCGGCTCGCGCGCTCGTCCGCGCCGGCGACGCGGTAGGCGACCGCGGCCGCGAGCAGCTGTTGGAGTCCCTGGCCCACCCACCCCTTCTCGTCCGGCTCGAAGGGGTCGACCTCCGGTCGCGGGTCGGCGAGCACGCGTCGCCCGCCGCGGGTGTAGCGGTTCCCCGCGCGCTCGTACTCTCGGACCGCCAGCGCGTCGACCGCCGCGTCGTGGTGGCCGCCGTCGTCGGTGTTCACACGCGGCGTACGGGCGGCGGCGAGTTACGCCTGACGCCCGTCCGCGGGCGTCCGCTCCGAGAGGGCGCGGTAGAACGCCACGGAGTAGGTCGCCCACAGCGCACCGAGGACGCCGGTGACCGCGATCACCCCGACGCCGACCCCGACGGTCCCGAGCGTGCCGACTTCGACGGTCGGCACCCACGCGGGGGCGGACTCCATCGCCGCCGGCGGCGCGAGCGTCAGCGACGCGGCGGCAACGAGGAGGCCGAACGCCGCCCCGCCGGCGGTCAGCAGGACGGTGTACAGGAGCGCGGCTCCAAGATTCGATCGCACGAGCCGGACGCTGCGGCGGAACGCGGCGACGAGTTCGGCGCCGTCCACGACGACCGCGTGCGCGTAAAACTGGAGGAAGAAGGTGACGAGCAGGTACGCGGCGAACAGCCCGACGACGATGATCGCCAGCACCGCGAGGAGCGTGACGTCCTCGGCGGGGACGGTGACGAACCCGGACGGCTCGCTCGCGACGCTGCCGGCGATCCCGAGGAGGGCGCCGAAGAACGCGAGGAAGCCGAACGCGAGGCTCACCCCGAGCAGCGCGAGGTACGCGACCAGCAGCGGGAGATAGTGTTCCTTTCCCCCCGCGACGAGCGTCGCGAGGCGCGTCGTCCCGTTGAGCGCCTCGTCCGCCATCGCGAGCAGGCCGCCCTGGAAGAAGGGGGCGACGAGGATCAGGGCGCCGAACGTCAGCGCGGACACCGCCGCCGACAGCTCCGGGTTCCCCGTCGGTCCCACGAGCAGGTCGGGAAGCTGTGCGAGCGCGAACAGCGCCGAGACGGCGACGAGGACGGGGTTTTTCGCGACGCTACCGACGGCCGGACGGATCGAGCGGAGGGCTGGCATGAGCAGTGCTTCTCGCGGTGGGATGTAAAAGCCCCTCGGCGTCCGCGAGGTCCCGACCATACTTACTCGCGGGCGTCGAAGCGCTCCCATGGAGGAACCGGACGGCGCTTCGCGCCCGGCGACGGAACCGACGCCGCGACCCGCCTCGCGGTCGGACTCCCCGTCGACCAGCGGCCGCGTCGAGTGGCTCCTCGTCGTCGCGCTGCTCGCGGTTCCGATGGCGGTCGTTCCCGGCGGCGACGACGCCCCGACGCTGGTGAGCCTCTGGGGATTCGTCACGCTCGGCGGCGACGGGAGCGGGCTCGGCGGCTACCCCGTGTGGGCGTACTTCCTCGACCAGCCGCGGCCGTTCGCGACGCTCCCGCCCTCAATTAGGGCGTGGCCGCTCGCGCTCGGCTTCCACCTGCTTGCGGCCGGCAGCGCCACGAGCGGCGTCGCGCTCGGCCGCGAGGACCGCCGGGTCACGGGCGGCCTCCTCGTCCTCGCGGCGGCCGCAACCCTGTGGGTGGCAGCAGGGCTGGGTGTTCGCTTTGGCGTCGGCGCGACCGCCGGTTGGTTCGCCGTCCTCCCGGCGAGCGCGCTCGCGACGCTGGCCCTCGCGGTCGCCGCGTACGGACGGGACCTCCGCGGGATCGCGGTTCGCTGAACCAAGGCCCGGACCGCAGACCGGCGACCCTCGCTCCCACCCCTTTATGAACTCGGCCGCGTTCACGGAACGCATGACAACGCTCGCCTCGGTCCTCGGCGTGACGACCGTCGCGGGGCTCGCGACCGGCTTCGGGGCGCTCCCCGTCTTCTTCCGGCACCGAGTGACCCACCGGATCTACGACGCCGCCCTCGGGCTGGCGGCCGGGCTGATGGTCGCCGCCAGTGTGTTCGGTCTCGTGCTCCCCGGCATGGAGGAGGGAACGCTCCGGGCGGTGATGGCGGGGGTCCTCCTCGGCGGGGGCGCGCTGCTCGGCGGGAACTACCTCATCCCGCACCTCCACGCGGAGTATCGGGAATGGTTCGCGGAGGGCGGCGCGACTGACGACGACGCCGCGGTGATGGATCCGCCGGCCGATGACCCGGTCGCCGAGGTCGCCACCCGAGGCGACGAACCCGGCGCCGGCGAGGAGGGCGACGCCGAGCCGGACTCGATCGCTGAGGACGCCGGTATCCTCGCCGAGCGCGAGGCCTCGCTCCGGAAGGCGCTGCTCATCGGCGGGGCGATCACCCTCCACAACGCCCCGGAGGGGCTGGCGATCGGGGTCGCGTTCGCCTCCGGGTTGGAGGAGGTCGCGCTGCTGCTCGCGGTCGTGATCGGACTTCAGAACGTCCCGGACGGGTTCGCGTTCGCGGTGCCGATGGCCGAGACGGGGATGTCGAACCTCCGAGTAATCTGGTACACCACCCTCTCGGGGGTCGTCCCGCAGGTCGTCGCGTCCCTCTTCGGATTCCTGCTCGTGACGGTCGCAGCCGGCCTGTTCCCGGTGTCGTCCGGGTTCGCGGCGGGCGCGATGCTCGCGGTCGTCTTCCGGGAGCTGATCCCCTCCTCGCACGGCCACGGACACGCGGACGCCGCGACCGGCGCCTTCCTCGTCGGCTTCGTCCTGCTCGTCGTCGTCGACGCCGTCATCGTTGTGTGAGTCGCACAGACCCGCGACGCCTTTTCAACGCGGCGCGCCCTGTCTCCGGCCATGTCCACGACCGTTTCGACGCCCGACGCCGACGAGCCATGCGCGTACTGCGGCTCGCAGATTTTCGATCACGACCCGATCTGCGTGCGCGACTGCGACGACGGCTGCGGCTCGCCGACGTACTTCTGTAACTACGCGTGCCTCTCCGCGCACGTCGACGAGAACGACCTCACCGCGGGGAACGCCTGCGAGTGGACGCCGGTGGAGTGAGGATCAGACCGCGTTCTTCGGTCACGCTTCGTCCTCGCCGTAGTAATCGTCCGTCGTCGACGCCGAACTCGCCGCCCGCTGCGCGGCGAACGACGCGAGCCGCTCGTCCTCGGCAATCGCCCAGTACCGACCCCGATGGCGGACGAGTCCGCAGTCCTCAAGTCGCGAGAGGACGGCACCGACGCTCCCGCGCTTGATACCCGTCTCCTCGTGGATCTCGGTCTGGGTGAACGCCTGGTCGTCGTGCTCGGCGAGGAAGGCGAGGACCCGATACGGTTGGGTCCCGGGAGCGACATCGAGTGCCGCCTCCGGCTCGTCGTCGAACGCGTCGATACCGATCGGCATGCGTCATAGTCTGTAATATTCTGTAATAAACCTGTGGGCGAGTCAACGACTTCTCGATTTTCGAATCAGTTGCCACCGCGAAAAGCCGCTCCGAATCTCCCTTGTCCGCTACTCGTTCTCCGGGCTGCTCGGGTGATAGTCGGTGTCGTACTGCCCCGGATTCCCGTCCACGCGGTCGGGGTTGATCCGGCCTGCGAGCAGCATGAAGTCGAGGACGGTGCAGTACAGCATCGCCTCGACCACGGGGACGGCCCGCGGCGGGAGGACGGGATCGTGGCGGCCGACGACCTGTATCTCTTTCTCCTCGCCGGTCTCCCAGTCGGCGGAGCGCTGCTTCTTGGGGATCGAGGTGGGCGCGTGCCACGTGGCCTCGCCGTAGATGGGTTCGCCCGTGGTGATCCCGCCCTGAAGGCCCCCGTGGTCGTTCCCCTCGGGGACGGGGTCGCCCTCGTCGCTCTCGACGTGGTCGAACGACTCGCCGTCGTCGAACGTCCAGTCCTCGTTGCGCTCGCTGCCCGTCACGTCGACGGCGTCCTTCCCGAGGCCGAACTCGACGCCCGTCGTCGCCGGAATAGAGAACATCGCCTGTCCGAGCCGGGACGGGAAGCCGTCGAAACGCGGCGCGCCGAGACCGCGCGGGACGCCGCGGCACTCGAAGTAGATCGAGCCGCCGATCGAGTCGCCCTTCTCCTGGTACTCCTCGATCAACTCTTGCATCTCGGCGGCCGCCTCGGGGTCGGCGCAGCGCACGTCGTTCTCCTCGCTGTTCGCGAGGAGCTGCTCGAAGCTTACCGGGTCGGCCTCGACGTCGCCGATGCGGTTGACGTGGGCTTTGATCTCCACGTCGTGGTCGGAGGCGTCGAGGACCTGCTCGGCGACCGCGCCGGCCGCTACCCAGTTCACCGTCTCCCGGGCTGAGGAGCGCCCGCCGCCGCCCCAGTTGCGCGTGCCGAACTTCGCGGAGTAGGTGTAGTCGCCGTGCGAGGGACGCGGCGCCGTGACGTACGGCTCGTACTTCCCCGAGCGCGCGTCCTTGTTCTGGATCACCATGCCGATCGGCGTCCCGGTGGTGTAGCCGTCCTGAACGCCGGAGTTGACGACGACCTCGTCGGGTTCGCCCCGCGAGGTGGTGATCATCGACTGGCCCGGCTTGCGCCGGTCGAGCTGCGCCTGGATGGCCTCCTCGTCGAGCTCGACGCCCGCGGGCACGCCGGAGACGGTGACGCCCATCGCGTCGCCGTGGCTCTCGCCGTAGGTCGTCAGCTGGAAGAGTCGGCCGAACCGGTTCCCGTTCATACCCTCACGTGTGGCCGGGGGCATATATGGGTTGCAATCCGCGCAACCGGTGGGACCGCCGCGCGACCGATGGGAGTATGTAACGGGAACGCGTTGGTGGGTGCGTGCGCGAACGTCTCACATCGGACCTCGGCGTGTACGCCATCTCGGGGCTGTTCTCGCTCGTCGTCTTCGTCTTCGCTCTCTGGCTCCTCTCGCGGACGCTACCTGACGGGCTCGCGAGCCGACAGCTCGGGGGACTGATCGTCGGCTACCTGCTGTTCGTCGGCGTGTACACGACCGCGTGGTTCATCTACACCGGGATCGACAGCCGCGAAGAGGTCTGACCGACACGTCGCGGCCGCTCCCGAGGGGACTCCGTCAGGGAGGAGTTCCGCCTGCCGAACCGTTTTCACGCCGCCCCGCGACGAGGCCCGTATGAGTTGGGACACCATCACCTTCGACGTCGACGACCGCGGGGTCGCGACGATCACCGTCGACCGACCGGAACAGCTCAACGCGCTCACCGTCGAGACGCTCGAAGCGATCGAGGATGCGCTCGACGAGGCGGCCGATCGCGACGCGCGCGTCCTCGTGATCGCCGGCGCGGGCGACGACGCGTTCGTCGCGGGCGCGGACATCTCGCACATGGTCGACCTGTCGACGCCCGAGGCGCAGGCGTACGCCGAACTCGGCCACCGCGTCGCGGACGCGATCGAGACGTTCCCCGCGCCGACGATCGCCGCCGTCGACGGCTACGCCTTCGGCGGGGGCTGCGAACTCGCCCTCGCCTGCGACCTCCGGGTCGCCGCCGAGAGCGCGGTCCTCGGCCAGACCGAGATCGATCTCGGCATCATCCCAGGCTGGGGCGGGACGCAGCGACTTCCGGATCTCGTCGGCGACGAGGTCGCCCGCCGGCTGATCTTCCTCGGCGAGCGCATCGACGCCGAGGAGGCGGCCGATGTCGGTTTCGTCGGCGAGGTCGTCGCGGACGACGCGTTCGACGACCGAATCGACGAGCTGGCCGGGGAGCTGGCCGCGAAGCCCGCGACGGCGCTGCGCGCGGCGAAGGAGGCGCTGAACGCGGCCGGAGAGGGGTCGGCGGCGACAGGTCTCGCCTTGGAGCGCCGGGCGTGGGCCGGACTGTTCGGCACGCACGACCAGCGCGAGGGGATGAAGGCGTTCTTGGAGAAGCGCGATCCGGAGTTCGAGTAACGCAGTTGTGAACGGACGCGGTGGCGCGCGCCTCCGAGCGCCCGCAGGGCGCGAGGAGCGCGTGCGAGGGAGTCGGCGGTCCGAAGCGAAGCGGAGGACCGCCGACGAGGCTGGGGAGGCGTGAGGCTGCGGTTGCGGTGCGGGGCGGGACTCAAAGGGGCAGTCGCGAGGACGCCGCAGACGACGTAAGTAGCGTGGCGCTACGCGCCACGGAAAGCCGGCGGCGAAGCCGCCGGCGACACCGCAGGGAGCGAACGGAGTGAGCGACCGAGGAGCGCAACGAGTGTGCGGCGTCCTCGCGACTGGGGCTTTGGAGGTGGTCGTCGTCGATTCGTAGTTTCCCATTTATAAATGAGCAGTTAGTGACTCGATGAAACCCGGCGTCCGCTCGTCCCTCGTTCCGTGCGATCGCGGTCCACGGAGCCCGGGGATCGCCACGCTTTATTAATCCGCCCGAGTACCCGCGACATGGACCAGTTGCGGCAGTCGCTCCTCGACGCGCCGATCATCGAGAAAGGCGAGTACCAGTACTTCGTCCACCCGATCAGCGACGGCGTCCCCATGCTCGAACCGGAGCTGCTCCGGGAGATCGTCATCCGGATCATCCGGAAGGCGGAGCTGGAGAACGTCGACAAGATCGTCACCCCCGCCGCGATGGGGATCCACATCTCGACCGCGCTCTCGCTGATGACCGACATCCCCCTCGTGGTCATCCGCAAGCGCCAGTACGGCCTCGACGGCGAGGTCCCGCTGTTCCAGGAGACCGGCTACTCCGAGTCCGAGATGTACATCAACGACGTCGAGGAGGGCGACCGCGTGCTCGTGCTCGACGACGTGCTCTCGACGGGCGGCACGATGAAGGCCATCCTCGACGCGCTCACCGACGAGGTCGGCGCGGAGGTCGTCGACGTCGTCGCCGTGATCAAGAAGGCCGGGCCCAACGAGCTCGACGACACCGACTACAACGTGAAGACGCTGATCAACGTCACCGTCGAGGACGGCGAGGTCGTGATCGTCGACGCCCAAGGCGACGAATAAATCGGCATCCGTAGATCGGTGGAGAACACCGCTAAACTCCCTCCTGCCCGTTTATAAATAGTCGATACCCGATCGACAGCGAACACCGCCAAAGCCACAGCCGCCCGCCAATAGATGGTTGCTGACGGATCGACGGTGGACACCTCCAAAGCCCCAGCCGCGACGGCTCGGTGCGCTCCCTGCGGTCCTTACGTCGCGCGCCTTCGCCCTCGCGACTGCCCCTTTGAGTCCCGCCTCCGCACCGCTCCGCACAGCACCTCTCACCTCCCCAACCTCGTCGCTCGCGCTTAAAAGCGCTCGCGACTCCCTCGCGCGTGCTCCTCGCGGCCGCCTTCGGCGGCCACTCGCAGGCACGCGCCACCGCGCCGCGTCGTGACTCTCACACAAGCCTTGGGGTCCAGAAAATTTAATGTCGAACCCCAAGCAACCGAAATCATGGACCCCGTACTCGCCGTCTTCCTCCTCGCGATAGGGATTCCGAACGCCGTGTGGCCGTACAAGTTCGCGAAGTTCGAAGAGCAGGTCGATTCGATCGGGAGCAAGCGCTCGTGGTCCGAAGTCGAGCCCGCGGACTGGAAAGTGGCGCTCACCCGCGTCGTGGGGATCGGAATCGCGCTGTTCGCGCTTGCGAACCTGTTCGCCGGCTGAAACCGATCGGCCGCAACGCCGTCGTCTTATAAACCCCGCGCCGCCCCTCGCTGCTGCCGGGCGCGGGCGCCTTTTATGTCGAGGCCACGAATGATGGGGTACACATGACTAGCGCGTTATTCGTCGTGAGCGAGGAAGGCTACTGGGCCGAGGAGTGTATCGAGCCGCTGACGACGCTGGAGTCGGAGGGCGTCGACGTGACGATCGCCACCCCGTCCGGGTCGCCGCCGGTCGTCGACGAGCGCTCGCTCGACCCCGAGGCCGCCGGGGGCGAGGAGCGAGTCGCGGAGCTCCGCGAGGTCGACGAGGAGCATCCCGGGCTCAACGATCCGGAGCCGGTCGCGACGGTCGACGCCGCGGACTACGACGCCGTCGTCTTCCCCGGCGGCCACGGCACCGTCTGGGACGTGAACCAGGACCGCCACGCCCGCCAGCTGCTGCTCGACGCGGTCGCGGGCGAGGAGGGCGTCGCCCTCGTCGTCTGTCACGCGGTCGGCATCCTCGCGTTCACGAACGAGGCTGACGGGACGCCGCTCGTCGAGGGCCGTTCAGTCACCGGATTCCCCAACGAGTGGGAGGCGGACATCGTCGACGAGCACGACGTGATGCCCGACGGCCGGAAGCTCCCCTACTGGGTCGAAGACGAGGTCGTCCTCGCGGGCGCCGACTTCGACGCCGAGCTCGACGCCGACACCAGCGTCACGGTCGACGGCGACCTGATCACCGCGCGCGGCCCGGGCTCGTCCGCGGCCGCGGCCGCGACGCTGCTCGACGAGCTGTAACCCCGAACTGACTCCTACCGAATCACGAACGCCGGCTCTTCGATCCGCTCGCTCTTACACTCCGGACACCGCGAGGGCTCGTTGACCGGGTCGTCGAAGCCGTCGAACCCGCACTCGCGGCAGGTCGGCGGCGCGACGAGGAACTCCTCGCCCGCGCTGCCGCCCCCGTCGTCGCTCGGCTGATCGCCGTCCGCGACCGACTGCGAGACGTGTTCGAGGTGTTCGTACACGACCGGCGTCGGCAGCGACAGCGTCGCGGCGAGGTCGCTCGCGGTCCGCGGCTCCTCGCGGAGGGCGTCGGCGATCCGCTGGCGCGTCGTCTCCATGCGGACTCCTCGCGGCGCGGCGAGTATAACCGTCCGGGATCCTTCCGATGCTCGCCACCGACAGCACGAACGCTCCGAACGATGACGCGGGCGCAAAAGGTATGTCACCGGAGTGAGACCGGAGGTGTATGAAAGCAGTCGTACTCGCGGGTGGCTACGCGACAAGGCTCTGGCCGATCACCGAACACCGGCCGAAGATGTTCCTGCCGGTGGGCGAAAACACCGTCATCGACGAGATATTCGAGGACTTAGAGGCCGACGACCGGGTCGACGAGGTGTTCGTCTCGACGAACGAGCGCTTCGCCGACACGTTCGCGGAGTACCTCGCCGAAAGTCCCTTTGAGAAGCCGACCCTCTCAGTCGAGGAGACCGTCGAGGAGGACGAGAAGTTCGGCGTCGTGGGAGCGCTCGAACAGCTCGTCGACCGCGAGGGGGTCGACGACGACCTGATCGTCGTCGCCGGCGACAACATGATCAGCTTCGACCTGGGCGACTTCGCTGACTTCTTCCAGGACAAGGGGACGCCGACGCTCGCCGCCTACGACGTGGGCGACCGCGAGCGCGCGAAGTCGTACGGGCTCGTCCAGCTCGATGGCGACGAGGTGATCGACTTCCAAGAGAAGCCCGAGGACCCGCAGTCGACGCTCGTCTCCATCGCCTGCTACGCGTTCCCCGCGGAGACGCTCCCGAAGCTCACCACGTACCTCGAAGACGACAACAACCCGGACGAGCCGGGTTGGTTCCTCCAGTGGCTCCAGCAGCGCGGGCCGGTCCACGCGTACACCTTCGACGGCGCGTGGTTCGACATCGGCACCGCGGAGAGCTACCTCGACGCGGTCGAGTACGCGCTCGACGGCGGAACGCTCGTCGCCGACGACGCGACCGTCGAGAACTCCGAACTGGGTGACGTCGTCCACGTCATGTCGGGCGCGACGGTCACGGACTCGACGCTCGACCGCGCCGTCGTCTTCGAGGACGCGACGATCACCGACTCGAAGATTAGCAAATCGGTAATCGACGAGGGCGTCACGCTGGAGAACGTGGACCTCACCGGCGCGCTGATCGGTTCGTACACCTCGATCACCGACGGCGACGACTTCTAACGCGGCCGCCGCTGTCGGACTACGTTTCGGTGCCGGCCTGTGCGTGCGTGTGGTGATAACAGTCGAACGCGGGGTCACCGTCGTCGCTTACGGGGTAGAAACACACCCGCCGGTAGCGCTCGTTGTCGAGTAAGTTCGCCACGAACCCGTCGGTGTGCCGCGAGACCGATTCGTACGGGTCGCCGCAGGCGGGACAGGTCGCCGGCGGATCGTCGGGGACGTACATACGGCGTGCCGTCCGCGGCTACGGCTCCGAGCCGGAAAACGACCCCGCCGATACGCGCCGAGTGAGAGAGTTCAGGACCCGTTTGAACTGTCGCCGCTCCCGCCCTCGACGCCGAGCGCGTCGAACAGCTTCCGGCGGACCGCCTCCTCGGTGAGGTGGAGGAGCGTGTCGCGGTTCTCGCCGCTCGCCTCGATGCCGGTGAAGATGCCGAGCGGGATCTCCAGCGAGCCCTGCGTCGAGTGGCCGGCGGCGTCGCCCATCTCGGAGAACGCCTCGTCGAGGACGTTGCCGATGTTCAGCCGGATGTCCTTCGAGCGCGCCGCGAGGTAGATCTTCTCGTCCGCGATGCCGAGCACGGCCGTCGTCGTGATCCCCTCCAGATTGAGGAGGTGTTGCGCGGCCTGCGCGAGCGCCTCGCGGTCGCGGATGAACCCGGCCGTCGAGAAGAGGTGGCTCCCCTGGACCTCGCGGTTCTGGATCGCCTCCGCCAGCACGTCGAGCGTCTCCGGGCTCATCGACGGCGACTCCACCTGTTCGAGCGTGTCGTGGTTCGCGAACGGGTGGAGGTACGCGGCCGCGGTCAGGTCGGCGGGCGTCGTGTCCCGCTTGAAGTCGAGGGTCTCGGCGCGGATCCCGTAGAGGAGCGCGGTCGCGACCGCCTCGGAGGGCGACTGGTCGAACTCCTGGAGGTACTTCGTGAGGATCGTCGACGTCGAGGAGACGTTGGTCCGGACGTCGACGAAGCGCGCGTCGAACGGCACCTCGGACTCCAGGTGGTCGAGGTAGATATCGATCGACACGTCGAGTTCGAGGTCCTCCGCGGCGGCCTTCGCGAGGTCGACGGCCGCGACCGTTTCGTACTCCGAAAGCGGCGGCGCCTCGCCGCGGGCGAGGAGATCGATCCCGAGGAGGTTGACGAACGCCCGGTTCTCTTGGTGGCCGACGTCGCCGGAGTAGATGATGTCGGCGTCGACGCCGAACGCCTCCGCGATCGCCTGGAGCGCGGTGGCGGACGCGATCGAGTCCGGCTCGGGATTGTCGTGGGTGAGGATCGCCATCCGGTCGCCGCCCTCCTCGATGATCTCCGCGAGCTGCCGGGCCATGTACTCCAGCTCGCCGGTCTCCAGCGACTGGAGCGCGCTGTCGGCGATCACCGTCGAGGGGTTGATCACCACGTCGGCGCCGCGCTCGCGCAGCTCGTCCTCGCTGACGGGGTCCGAGGCCCGGACGACGACGTAGTGGTCGCCGCCCGTCTCTCTGACCGTGGAGACGGCGGCCTTGTTCGCCTCCACGTCGCTGGCGAGGATCAACACGATGTCGCGGTCGTCGAGCTCGTCGACGACGTCGGGTTCGGCGATGTCCTGGACACGCGCGTTGAGGTCTTGGTCCCGGAGCGCCTCGACCCGGCTCTCGTCGCGGTCGAGGATGAGGACGTCCTTGCCGCGCTCGGTCAGTTCCTCCGCCACCGCGTGACCGACGCTACCACAGCCGAGGATGGCGTAACGGGTCCGCGCGGATCCGGATGCCCCACTACTCATTATGTGGATTTCCGCGGCGCGACACTTAACGAGTGCGCTCTCCCGTGAGCCGGAGGAAACGGTGCGCCAGCCGAGACGCGACGCGTCACGCGACGGATGGCGCCTCCGCGGCCGGGCCCGTCGCCTCACCGTCGAATGAAAAGGCCTTTTACGTCGACACGGGTACGACTCAGTGAGGGCCGGTAGCTCAGTTAGGGAGAGCGACGGACTCTTAATCCGTCGGTCGCGTGTTCAAATCGCGCCCGGCCCGTACACTGAACCGCAGAGCGGCAGCGATGCGGTGAGGGAACCGGACGGAAGCGATTTGAAGTAGCGAAGTCGCAGCGCGAGCGAAGCGAGCGACCGTCTTCTCGCAGTTCACAATCGCGCCCGGCCCGCTTTTAAACCCATTACGCCTGCGACCGGCGAAACTCCTCCGACGCGACCTTTTATCTCCGTCCTTGCCGATCCCACGCTCATGACGGACCTCGACGGCGCGACGGCGGTTATCACCGGAGCGAGCTCAGGAATCGGCGAAGCGACGGCGCACGCGCTCGCCGAGCGCGGCGCGAACCTCGTCCTCGTGGCGCGGCGGCGCGAGGCGCTCGAATCGGTCGCGGACGACGTGCGGGCAGAGTACGGCGTCGAAGCGGTCGTCGCGGACGGCGACGTTCGCGAGTCGGCAACGTCTGCGGCGGCGGTCGAGGCCGCGGTCGAGGCGTTCGGCGGGCTCGATGTCGCCGTCATCAACGCTGGGCTCGCACGCGGGAGCGACGTGGCGGAGATGACCGACGAGGAGTACTTCGCGATGCAGGAGACGAACGTCGACGGGGCGTTCTTCCTCGCGCGCGAGGCGCTCCCGCACCTCAAGGAGAGCGAGGGGACCCTCGTCGCGGTCGGCAGCTTCGCCGGGGAGTTCCCCAGGTCGTTCAATCCCGTGTACGCCGCGACGAAGTGGTGGATCCGTGGGTTCGCGCACAGCGTCGCGGCGCAGGCCGGCGACGACGGCGTGGCGGTCTCGGTCGTCAACCCCTCGGAGGTCCGGACCGAGTTCGGCAGCGAGGACGGCGAGCCGTTCGAGGACCGGTTCGAGCCCGGGAGCGTCACCGAGCCCGAGGAGGTCGCGGAGGCCATCGCCTTCGCCGCGTCGCGCCCCGGCTCGTCGGCGCACGAGATCGATCTCTACCGGCGGGACAAGTACGCCGACACGATGTAAGCGAGGCCTCGCGAGGTCAGCAGTCACCGCCGTCGCGACACTCGATCCGCGCTCCGCACTCCGGACAGGTCTCGTCGGCGCGGGAGAGGGCCAGGTCGCACTCCGGACAGAACCGACGGTCGCAGGCGGACTCGCCCATGGCCGGCCATGGCCCTCGGACCGTAATAACTCCGGCGCCGCCGAAACCGGTGTTAGCCGGAGGTTTACACGTGATCTGCTGTCCGTACTTTAGTCACACTCCCTCTTCCCGCCGACCATGCGCTCAGACCCAACCGCCCGGCCGACGAAGCTCACCGTCCTCGCAACGCTCGCCGCAGTGATCGCCGCGCTCGCCGCGCTCGCTGCGCTCGGCGCGGTCGGCGTCGTGGCCGAATCACCGTCACAGACGGCCGACGCCGACCCGATCTTCGGCGTGGAGATAACCGACTACGACGCTGCGGTGACGGAGGACTCCGCGGGCTCGGACGATTCTGCCGACTCGGAGGACTCCGCTGACTCGGACGATGACGACAGCGGGTCCGCCTGGAGCCTCCCAACCTACGTCGAGAAGCGGGACCCCGAGGCGGTCGACGGTGACGGCGTCGTCGAGCTCCCGGGCAACAGCGGCTTGGGCATCGTCTCAGTGGGCGGCCCCTTCGCGTGCCCCGCCCCGCGGCGAGAATGACTGCTTGTATACCCGAGTCCGTGCCGGCGCTTCGAGCTTTAGTATAGAGCCGTTACTCGGCTCGCGCGGAGTTGGCGTCCGCTACCGCGGGTCCGCGTCCGCGTCCGCGTCCGCGTCCACGTCCGAGTTCGCGTCCACATCCGAGTCCGCCCGCTTCTCGACCTCCGTGACGACGACGTCCCAGTCGGGATCGCCGTCGCCGTTCCGGCACTCCCAGCCGCCCTTGACGTCGACGCCCGACTCGTGCGCGCGCCGTAGCAGCGATCGCAGTTCCGCTCGGAACGCGGCATCGTCGGAGAGCGTGTCGTCTCGCGCGTTCATACGGAAGCGGACTCACCGCCTCGGGCGTCGGTCCCCTCGTCGGGCGAGGGTCGGACCGCGGTCACCTCGTCGTTGGTGACCGTTATCTCGTGGCCCTCGTAGGCGAACGCCACGCTGACGGCGTCGCCCGCGCCCTCGCAGTCGAGCAGTTCGTCGAGCGCCTCTCCGTCGACCGCGTAGTAGAGCTGGTCCATCTCGATCGGGTCGCGTCCGAGCGCCTTCGAGACGACCGCGGCGACGGCCATGCTGGCCGGGGTCTCCGTCCGGTCGTATCGTGCCAGATGCGTCTCCGAATCCGACGTCGAGCGGGAGGTGAACGATTCGAGGGCGATTCCGGTTTCTGCTGCGGACATACGGATACATAGCCGTCTGCCTCGGTTGAATTATCCTACTGATAGTACAGGGGGTATATATACTGCGGACGGGCCGCAAACGTCGGCCGCGCCGCCGCGCTCGATCCGCTGTCCCGAGCGGCCCGGCGGACCGCTCACTCCGAGGCGAGCGTCCGCTCTATCAGCCGGCGGTTGCCCCGCTTGAGCCGGGAGGAGAGCGACTGCTGTGAGATGTCGAGCTCCGCCGCCACCTCTGCTAAAGAGACCGCTCGCGGGGAGTCGTAGTACCCCATCTCGTAGGCCAGCACCAGCGCCTCACGCTGGGTGTCGGTGAGCTCGTACCCGTCCTCCTGGACCGGCAGCAGCGAGTGGACCGCGGTGATCTCAATCGGGATATCGTGGTCTTGGCAGTCGCTGCGGAACTCGCCGATCCGTTCGCGGGTCTCCCCGCGGACCTCGAACTGCCACCCCTCCTTGGTTCCGATTCCCGAGAGGACGACGATGTTGGCGTGCGCGAGCGCGCTCAGGAGGCCGTAGTACTCGTCGTTCCACTCCGCGCGCATGAGGTACTCCTCGTCGACGTCGTCGATGAGTCGGACGCTCACGAAACCGGGGTGGGCTTCGAAGGCTGCCTCGATGTCTTCCGCCTGCGCGCCGCGGACCCAGAAGTAGGGGATGATCATGGTCTCGTCCGGGATGAGCCGTTCCAACTCCACCGTCACCCCCGGGAGGTTCTCGAACACGGTGCCCAGCGGGAACTCGTCGACCGGGCTCGTGAAATCCATGACGGTCGCCATACCGCCCGTTCGGTTCGAACTGACATAGTCGCCGAGGATGATGTGTCATGCCGCGCGGCCGCGGTCGGTGATTCCCTCGCACGCCGTCGCGACCCCCCTGGATTTAGATGGACCTTGATATACCAAGGTGCGATTCTTTATGCGGGGATCGAGAACGAACAAACCGAACCAACTGATGAGTGTCATCGTGGAGTTCCGCGTTTCGTCCGACGACTTCGAGCTCGGCCAGATCCTCGCGGTCGAGGGGAACTCCACCGTCGAACTCGAACGGCTCGTCCCGCTCGGGGAGGCCACCGTCCCCCTCTTCTGGGTCCACAACTCCTCGCGCGACTCGTTCGTCGAGGGGGTTCAACGACACTCGAGCGTCGACGAGGCGCACGTGGTCGACGTGTTCGACGACCGCACGCTGTTCACGCTGAAGTGGGACGCGAAGCAGGATCGCCTCATCGCCGCGCTGCGGGCGAACGACGGGCAGGTGTCGAGCGCCATCGGCACGTCCGCGTCGTGGAAGCTGGAGGTCCGGTTCCCCTCCCACGAGGCGCTGAGCGCGTTCTCGACGACGGCGGCGGACGAGGAGATCAACCTCGAGGTGATCCGGGTGTACAACCCCGAGGAGCCGGACGTCCAGCCGTGGTACGGACTCACCGAACCGCAGTTCGAGGCGCTTACGCTCGCGATTCAACGGGGGTACTACGACATCCCCCGCGGCTGTACGACGCAGGAGCTCGCCGACGACCTCGGTATCTCCGGCCAGGCCGTCACCGAGCGCCTCCGGAGGGCGATCGTGGCGCTCGCGACCTACACGCTCCCGATCGACGACGAGTAGGCGAGAAACCATGATGTGTCATGGCGAACCGATAGGCGGCCGCGCGGACTTCGACGTATATGGTCGCTTTTCGGGAACCCACGCCCGCGACACTCGGAGGTCACGTCTCGTGATGGATCACCCCGAAACCGACGCCCGCGCCGGCGGGCGCGACGACGTCGACGCGGTGTTCTCGGCGCTCGCCCACGAGCGGCGCCGACTGGTCCTCCGCGCGCTCAGCGGGACCGAGGGGCACGTGGCCGACCTCGACGCGCTGGTCGAGACCGTCCGCGACGAGGCAGGTTCCTCGGACGCGACGGGCGACGACGAACGACGGGAGGTCCGGGCCGCGCTGCGACACGTCCACCTCCCGAAGCTGGTCGCGTCCGGACTCGTCGAGTACGATGCCGAGACCGAGCGCGTTCGCGGCTCGGCGGGGGCGGTCGAGCGGCGACTCCTCGCGGCGACCGAGGCGTACACCGCCGAGCCGTCGTCCTAATCCCCAGCGCCCCGCACGACGACGAGGACGTCCCACGTCCTGACCTCTCGTCGGACGGACCCCCGACCGCCAGCGTGTCGATCGGTCTCGAAGTTTCGAACCGAAATTCCTTTTAAATCGGTGGGCGCCGATCCGGTGTGAGCAACGCGACGGCCGGGGCGAGTCGAACGCAGTTCTGGGCGCTCTACCTCACCCGGTTCGCGGAGGGGTTTGGGTTCATCACGCTCATCACCCTGTTGGGGACGTACATCAACACGCTCGACCCGCAGGCGACGACGGTGCTGGGCGTGACGGTTTCGGCCGGATTCGTCATCGGGATGTACACTACCGGGTTCACGCTCGCGCAGACCGTCGCCGTGGTGCCGCTGGCGTGGGCGGGCGACCGGTTCGACAAGCGGACTGTCCTCCTCGGCGTCCTCGCGGCCGGGGCCGGCGTGTACGCGCTGTTCCCGCTCGTCGACTCCTCCGGCTCGTTCATTCTCGTCCGCGCGCTCCAGGGGCTCGTGGTCACCGGCGCGGGGCTGATGACGCTGTCGCTGGTCGGACAGATCGCCGACGTGGGGGCGCGCGCCGACAAGATCGGGAAGGCGAACGCCGCCTCCTTCGCGGCCTCGATCGTGGGGTCGCTGTCGGCCGGCGCGATGTACGACGCGGTCGGCTTCGGCCCCATCTTCGCGGTCATCGCAGCGCTGATGGTAGCCGCGTGGGCCGTCACGTGGCTCGTCCTCGACGACGACGACACGCGGGTCGAAGGGTTCCCCTTCTCGGATCTGGCCGTTAACCGACGGATCCTCACGATGACGACGTTCCGCGCCCAGTACGCCTTCGCCGTGACGATGGTGCGGACGTGGGTCCCGATCTACGTCAGCACGGAGATGGCCGCCGGCGGCCTCGGCGTCACCGGCGTCGCCATCGGCGTCACCGTCACCGCCGAGAAGGCGACCAACATGGTCGGCCAGCTGTTCACCGGGCGGCTCTCGGACGCCTACGGCCGGTCGCTGTTCGTCTTCGCCGGCGGGGGCGCCTACGGCGTCATCGCGATGGCGATCCCCTTCTCGGCCGCGATCGGGACCGCGCTCGGCGCCGAGATGACCCTCCCGATCCTCGGCGACCTGCCGCCCGCGTACCTCCCGCTCGTCGCCTTCTCCGGGCTGCTCGGCGTCGCGGACTCCTTCCGCGAGCCCGCGAGCATGGCGCTGTTCGCGGACGAGGGGACCGACGACGGCGGCGTCGCCTCCAGCTTCGGCATCCGCGAGCTGGTGTGGCGGCCGGGCTCCGTGGCCGGCCCGCTCATCGCCGGCTGGCTGATGGTCGAGGTGAGCATGGGCTCCGTCTTCTACGTCGGCGGCGCGTTCGCGATTACCGGCGTCCTCGCCTTCCTCGCGCTCCTCGCCCACGATCACGGCCGTGCGGCGCTGACGGCGTGGTAGTGCGGGAAATTCCGGATTTTTGAGCCACGGGCGCGCCTACCGCTTCCGGAGCGCAGCGCGGTAGTGCGGGCCGTCGCCTGACCCCTCGCGGTCGACCGCCTCGACTTCCCAGCCGGTCCCGATCGCCGCCTCGCGGAGTCGGTCCGGCGAGAACAGCCTGAAGCGGAGCGTCGGGTCCCGTTCGCCGTCGTAAGCGAACCACATGACACGACCCGCGAGCCCCGGTGTCGGGTCCTCGCGGTAGCCGAGCAGGTCCGCGGCCTCGGGGTGGTCCGGGTCGTAGCAGTCGACGACGGCGGTCGCGTCGGGCGTCGTCACGAACGCGAGGTCGCCAAGGAACGCGGAGAGTCCGCGCACCGACCCCGCCAGGCCGATCTGCGTCCCGATCGCGAGCGCCGACGCGAAGCGGTCGCGCTCGAACGCGTCTCGAAGGGCGAACATGTCGCCCTCGCGGGCGTCGGCGACGCCGCGCTCGCGCATCGTCTCGACGAGCGCCGGACTGGGCTCGACGGCGACCGTCTCGAACCACTCCTGAAACCGCAGCGCGTGGCGGCCCGCGCCGGCGCCGAGGTCGACGAGCGGGCCCTCCAGCCGCGACGTCAGCCACGCGCCCGCGTCGCTGTCGGGGTCGAAATCGGAAAAATAGAAGTCCCCGATCGGGTGCTCGCGCGTCTCCTCGCCGTCGCCCTGGTAGAGCGGCTCCGTCCGCTCGCCGCGGTGTTGGTCGCGGATCGCGCGTCCGAATGCGTCGGCCATGAGTCGGGCCTGGCCGCCGCGCGGCAAAAGCGGTCCGTGAGATCGCCTCCCAGTGACACACCGGGCGGAAGCCGCCTCCGAGCGGTGGTGAGTCCCGGGATTCGCCACTTGGCCGGCCCTTCCACTGGCGGACCCGCCGTGGAGCGCTGTTCAGTCGTCGCTCTCAGCCGTCGATTCCGCGGTCGGGTCGGCGACCCGCTTCGTCTCGCTGTCCACGCTGATTCCCTCCCAGTCGTCGTCGGTGTGGAATCCCTCTCGCTCCTTCGCACCGGGCGCGACGCGGACGAACTCGGCCCGCTCTCGGGCGCGTCCGATCGTGTGACCGCCGCAGTAGGAGAGCCCCGAGCGGATCCCCTGGCAGAACTCCTCGGCGACCGTCGCGACCGGCCCCTTGTACGGCGTCAGCGCCTCGACGCCCTCGTCGGCGCCCACGTCCGCGCCCTTGTCGTCGCGGGCTTCGGCGGCGGCGGTCGTCGCCATCCCGCGCGACCGCTTGTACCGCGTGCCGTCCACCTCGACGACCGCGCCCGGCGCCTCTTCCGTCCCGGCGAAGAGGCTGCCTAGCATCACGGTGTCGGCGCCCGCCATCAGCGCCTTCACGGCGTCGCCGGACGTGCGGATCCCGCCGTCGGCACAGATCGTCACGTCCAGCTCCTCGGCCGCGGTCGCGCAGTCGTCGACCGCGGTCAGCTGCGGGACGCCAGCGCCGGCGACCTTCCGCGTGGTGCAGTGCGACCCCGGCCCGATGCCGACCTTCACGCAGTCGGCGCCCGCGGCCGCGAGGTCCTCGACGCCGGCGGGCGTGGCGACGTTGCCGGCGATCAGGTCCGTCTCCGGGAACGCGTCTGCGATCTCCTCGACCGCCGCGACCGCGCTGTCGAGGTGCCCGTGCGCGACGTCGACCACGAGTGCGTCCACGTCGGCCGCGACCAGCGCGGCGCACCGGGCCTCGTAGTCCTCGTTAATGCCGACCGCGGCGGCGACCCGCTCTCCGGCCGCGACCACCGCCTCGACCTGCGCCGCCTGCTCGTCGACGGTGAGGAACCGGTGGAGGACGCCGATCCCGCCGGCCCGGGAGAGGCCGATCGCCAACTCCGCCTCCGTGACGGTGTCCATCGCGGCCGAGACGAGCGGCGTCTCCAGTTCGACGTTCGGCGTGAGCGGCGCCGAGAGGTCGACGTCGCTCCGGCTGTCGACCGGCGATCGCTGGGGGACCAACAGCACGTCCCCATAACTCAGTCCGGTTCGTAGATCGTTCATACCCTTACCGAGGGGAGAGACGCACGGTGAAAAACCCCGCGCCAGACGGTCGACGGTCGGGTTCGTCGTTCTCGGCGGCGCTTTCGCCCGCTCAGAACCCCTGTTCCGCGAGCGCGTCTTCCAGCGCGGCGAGGACGTACTCGACGTTCTTCGGGCGTGCGGAGTAGCCCATACAGCCGATCCGCCAGATGTCGCCTTCGAGGTCACCGAGGCCGGAGGCGATCTCTAGGTCGTACTCCGCGAGGAGGTGGTCGATGACGGCGCCGTCGTCGACGCCGTCGGGCACGCGCACCGCGTTCAGGCTTGGCAGCCAGTACTCGTCGGGCGCGTTCATCTCCAGCCCGAGGTCCTGAAGTCCGGCCTTCAGGTCGCCGGCGACCTCGCGGTGGCGCGCCCACCGCGACTCGATCCCTTCCTCGGCGACGAGGCGGAGCGCCTCGCGGAGCGCGTACACGTTCGTGATCGGCGCGGTGTGGTGGTACGAGCGGTCATCGCCCCAGTATCCCTCGAGGAGCGAGAGGTCGAGGTACCACGACCGGGGCTGCTCCTCGCGGTCGAGCACCTTGTCCATCGCACGGTCGTTGAGCGTGAGCGGGCTCGCGCCGGGCGGACACGAGAGGCACTTCTGGGGCCCCGAATACGCGACGTCCACGTCCCACTCGTCGACGCGCATCTCCACGCCCCCGAGCGAGGTGACGCAGTCGGCGATCACGAACGCGTCGTGGTCGTGCGCGATGTCGGTCAGTTCGGGGACGTTCGGCTGGAGGACGCCCGTCGACGTCTCCGCGTGGACGAAGCCGAACACGTCGGGCTGGTGCTCGTCGAACGCGCGCTCGACGTCGACGGGGTCGAGGGGTTCGCCCCACGGGGCGTCGACCTCGACGACCTCGCCGCCCGCGCGCTCGGCCATCGACTTCATCCGCCCGCCGAAGTAGCCGTTCGTCGGGACCAGCATGGTGTCGCCCGGCTCGACGAGGTTGCCGATCGCGGCCTCCATCGAGGCGGAGCCCGTCCCCGAGACCGGAATCGTCCACTGGTTGTCGGTGCGGAAGGTGTACCGCAACAGCTCCTGAACCTCGTCCATGATCTCGACGAACGAGGGGTCGAGGTGGCCGACCAGCGGCGTGCTCATCCCCTTCAGTACGCGCGGGTGGACGTCGCTCGGGCCAGGCCCCATCAGCGTGCGGTCCGGCGGCGTCAGCTCGCCGACGTCCGGTGCGTCGCCCTCTCGGTCGGTCAGCGCGGATGCGTCACTCATGGGCGAGGGTACCGAGAGCAGCATGAAAAACACGACGGAACCCGAGAGCCGGGCCGGAGGATCGGGCCCCCAGTGCTCGGCGGCTACTCGGCGTCGACGAAGTCCGGCTCCGTCCGCTTCTCCGCTCGCTCCTCGACGAGGTGGTCGACGAAGTCGTCGAGGTCGACGTCGCCGCGCTGGTTCTCGAAGCGGTCGCGCACCGAGACGGTGCCCGCCTCCTGCTCGTCGTCGCCGACGATGACCATGTACGGGAGGCGGTCGTCGTGGCCCGCGCGGATCTTGCGGCCGACGGTCCAGTCGCGGTCCTCGACCTCGACGCGGAAGCCGGCGTCCTCTAAGGCGTTCTTCACGCGGTGGGCGTAGCCGAGCGTCTCGTCGGAGACGGGGAGGATCCGGACCTGCTCGGGCGCGAGCCACAGCGGGAAGTTGCCGTCGAAGTGCTCGATGAGGACCATGAAGAAGCGCTCGTAGCTGCCGTACAGCGCGCGGTGGATCATCACGGGCTGGTGGTCCTCGTTGTCCTCGCCCGTGTAGGTGAGGTCGAACCGGTCGGGCATGTTGAAGTCGAGCTGGACCGTCGGCCCGTCCCAGACGCGGCCCAGCGCGTCCTCGAAGCCGAAGTCGATCTTCGGCCCGTAGAAGGCGCCGTCGCCGGGCTCGACGTCGTAGTCGTAGCCGCCGGAGTCGAGGACGTCGCGGAGCTGGTCCTCGGCGGACTCCCAGATCTCGTCGCTTCCGACCGACTTGTCGGGGCGGGTCGCCAGCGCGACCTCGACCTCGAGGTCGAGCGTCTCGACGACCTCGAAGATCATCTCGATGACGGACTCGATCTCCTGGCGGATCTGGTCCGGGCGGACGAACAGGTGGCCGTCGTCGATGGTGAACGACCAGACGCGGGAGAGCCCCGACAGCTCGCCGCGCTGCTCTTTCCGGTACACCTTCCCGTTCTCGAAGTAGCGCTGCGGGAGGTCGCGGTACGACCACGACTGCTGGTCGAAGATGGTCGCGTGGCCCGGGCAGTTCATCGGTTTGAGCCCATACTCCTCGTCGTTGACGTCGAGGAGGAACATGTCGTCCTTGTAGTTCTCGTAGTGGCCGGACTGCTTCCAGAGTTCGGTCCGGAACACGTGGGGGGTCTCGACCTCCTCGTAGCCGTGGTCGCGGTTGAGCTCGTTCGCGAAGTCGGACAGCTCGCGCAGCACGGTCTTCCCCGGCGGGTGGTACAGCGGCAGGCCGGGACCGGTCACCGTCGGGATCGAGAAGAGGTTCATCTCCTGGCCGATCTTCCGGTGGTCGCGCTCTTGGGCCTGCTCGCGAAGCTCGAGATACTCCTCGAGGTCGGACTCGCTCGCGAAGGCGGTGCCGTACACGCGCGTCAGCGTGTCGTTCTCTTCGTCGCCGCGCCAGTAGGCGGCCGACACTTCGAGGAGGGTCGCCGCGCCGATCTCGCCGGTCGACTCGACGTGGGGGCCCTGACAGAGGTCCTCCCAGTCGTCCTGGACGTAGAAGGTGACCTCCTCGCCGTCGGCCTCCTCCTCTAAGATCTGTCGCTTGTACTCGTTGTCGGCGTAGATCTCTTTCGCCTCCTCTCGCGACCGGACCTCGCGCTCGATGTCGTAGTCCGCCTCGATGATCGCCGCCATCTCGTCTTCGATGGCGGCCAGGTCATCCTCGTCGACGTCGATGTCGGTCACGTCGTAGTAGAAGCCGTCGTCGGTCGGCGGGCCGATCGTCAGGGTCGCCTCCGGGTGGAGCCGCTGGAGGGCCTGCGCGAACACGTGGGCCGCGGAGTGGCGCAGCACCGTGAGGTACTCGTCCGACTGGTCGGTGACGATCTCGATCCGCGCGCCGTCGTGGACCTCGGCGTACTTTTCGACGAGTTCGCCGTCGATCTTCCCCGCGACGGTGTCGCGACCGAGCCCGGGGCCGATCTCGAAGGCGACGTCCTCGACTGTCGACCCTGCCGGAACGGTCAGCTCTGATCCGTCCGGCAGGACGACCGTCACCTCGGCCTCCGCATCGGTCTCGCTCATACAGCATCGGAGCCGGACGACCGGCATAAGTGTGTTCGATCCGCGGCGCGGACTGGCACACGCGGCCCGTCGGGCCGCCCGATCGCAGCGTAGGGGGCCTCCCGGTCACAGCGCTCCCCCGAGCCCGGTCCCGGCAAGTCACGCCGCTGCCCGGGATCCCCGGATCCGGAGGGAGCGATGGCAACACACAAATCCGGCGGCAACGTTTGCCGCGCTATGACCGCTCATCGGGAGCCCCTGTCGTCGGTGTTGGAGACGATCGGGGAGACGCCGCTCGTCGACGTCCACGATGCGCCGGACGCGGTGCCGGTGTACGCCAAGCTGGAGTCGTTCAACCCCGGCGCGAGCATCAAAGACCGCATCGGGAAGTACATGCTTGAACGCATGCTGGAGCGCGGCGACGTCGGCGAGGGCGGCACCGTCGTCGAGCCGACCGCCGGCAACACCGGGATCGGGCTCGCGGTCGCCGCCAAGCAGCTCGGATTAGAGGCGATTTTCGTCGTCCCCGAGCGGTTCTCGGTGGAGAAACAGCAGCTCATGCGCGCGCTCGGCGCGGAGGTGGTGAACACCCCGAGCGATGACGGGATGGGGTTCGCGATCGACCGCGCGCACCAGATCGCCGAGGAGCTCGACGACGCGGTCGTCCCCCAGCAGTTCTCGAACCCGCTCAACGCCGAGGCGCACTACGAGACGACTGCGCCCGAGATCGACGCAGCGCTCGACGGCGAGGTGGGCGCCGTCGTCGCCGGCTGCGGGACCGGCGGGACGCTGATGGGGATCGCCCGCTACTTCCGCGAGCAAGACCCGGACACCCACGTCGTCGCGGTCGAACCCGCCGGCTCGGCGTACCGTGAGTTCCTCGGCGCGGACGTCGAGCACGAGGAGTACAAGACCGAGGGTATTGGCACCCACGACACCGAGCGCAACGAGCTGTTCGACCCCGACCTCGTCGACGAGATCCAAGCGATCGACGACCGCGACGTTCACGAGGAGATGGGCCGGCTCGCGAGCGAGGAGGGCCACCTCGTCGCCTCCTCGTCGGCCGCGAACGCGATCGCGGCGAAGCGGGTCGCTCGCGACGTGCGCGACGGCGCGATCGACGCCCCGCACGACACGGTCGTCACCGTCTTCCCCGACTCCTCCGAGCGCTACCTCTCGAAGGGCGTCTACCGAAGCTTCGAGGAGTGGGAAGGGTAATATCGGAGTAAGCGTGGCGCCGTGTTCGGCAGTGGCGCGATATTTAAATCCGCTCTGAGCGACGGCTCTCTTTTATAAGGAAAGGTGGTGGCGCGTGCCTGCGAGCGGCCGCCACCGGCGGCCGCGAGGCAGCACGCGCGAGGGAGTCGGCGGTCCGGAGCGAAGCGGAGGACCGCCGACGAGGCTGGGGAGGCGTGAGGTGCGGTTGCGGTGCGGGGCGGGACTCAAAGGGGCAGTCGCGAGGACGGCGCAGACGACGTAAGCACCGCAGCGAGTGAGCGGAGCGAACGAGCGAGGAGCGCAACGAGTGTGCGCCGTCCTCGCGACTGGGGCTTTGACGATGTTGACCGCAGACTTCCTGTCTACTTATAGATGGCCGACAGCAACGCCTCAATCTAGCTTATCTCGTCTGAGGGGATAGATACCAACAGAGCCGCTGTCGCTTACCCGCGCAGCCGCCCGTGTTCGACTTTGAGACACCGGTCTTGGACCACATCGATCCCGTCCTCTTCCGCAGCCGCGGCCGCCTCGTCGTGGCTGATTCCGAGCTGGAGCCACACCGCGCCGGCGTCGCCGCGCGCCGCGTGGCGCTCGCGGACGTCGTCGACGACGTCCGGCACCTCCTCGCTCGGCCGGAACACGTCGACGAGGTCGATCTCCTCCTCGACGTCGCCGACCGCGTCGTACGCCGGCTCGCCGAGCACCTCGTCCGCGAACGGGTTCACCGGGATCACTCGGTACCCCTGATTCTGGAGGTACGCGGGCACGTCGTGCGCGGCCTTCCCGGGCGTCGTCGAGCAGCCGACGACCGCGATCGTCTCGGCGTCGAGCAGGCGGTCGAGGCCCGCGTCGTCGGTGATGGGCATGGCTCCTCGTACGGTCTCGACACGATTAAGCGGCCCCCACGGTCGTCGCGGTCTGGGAACCGGCAGTTTGCATTGTCTCCCGGTCAGGGGAGCCGGATCTCGGGCTCGCCGTCCTCGGGGACGGTGACGATCCCGTCGAACAGCTGCTTCAGCGTGTTCATCGCCTGGTCGTCATGAGCCGTCGAGTCGATGCTGTACAGCCCGAGGCCGTCGACGCTCTGGACTCGGCCGGTGAACACGTGGAGGAAGCGGAACACCGTCTGGAGGTCCGAGTACATCAGCAGCGTCGACAGCGAGTGGACCATCACGCGGTTCCGCTCGATGCCGCGGTCGCCGAACGCCTGGAGGAACTCGGAGAGCTTGATCCCGATGCCGGTCATGTCCACCGGCGAGGAGGTGTACTTGATCCGGTCGGACTCGCGGGTGTCGCCGCCCTGCTGGCGGGTGACGCAGTCGACGACCGCGACGGGCTTTCCCTCGTAGGGCGTCCGCTTGTCGTAGTCGCGGAGCACCCGGTCGGCGCCGTCCTTGGTGGTGACGACGATGGCGCCCTCGTCGCGGTCGGTCCCCGCGGCGAGGATGTCCATCATGATCGACCGCTTCCCGCTTAGCGGCGGGCCGGTCAACAGGATGTTGGTCCCGGGTTCGACCTCGGCGTCGAAGTGCGGCGTCAGCTCATACATGGACGCACCTCGGGGGCGACGTCGACGGCGCGAGCCACTCGTTCGGCCGCGAGGCCGTACGACCAGGACACATCTACTACCGAAACATGCCCGCTCCGAATAATATTCTTTTTGATCGTCCCTTACGAGGCGACAAGTCGTCTCGACGCGGTCGTGGACCCGATCAGCCGCCGAATTCCGGCACCAGCGCGGAACGAGACGCCACCGGATCGCGGGAACGTGTCACGCCACCGAATTGATCGACCGCCGGAGCCGGCGCGGAACCGTCGGACTGCGCGGCGGCGCTTTCGGATCGCGGGACTTAACACGCTCTCGGAAGTACACGGCGATGAGGGCGCTTAGCTCAGTTTGGACAGAGTGCTTGGCTTCGGACCAAGTTGCCACGGGTTCAAATCCTGTAGCGCCCATGCGTTTTCCACTCCTCCCACAGCTAAACGAAACCCCTGTACAGCGGCGGCATTAGGGCAAAAGTAGCTCGTTGAAGCGCTAGAGCCCAACCTGTCGCGGCTTGTTTGTCGCGCGCCCCATCGCCATCCCGACATCTAACAGAAGCCAAAGTACCCCTATGGGAAATAACTATGGTAATCGCTCACACTCGATGGTTCAGTCGTCGGAATCATAGCGTATGCTGAAACCGTATCAAACCGTGAGCAACGGTAACTAGGACACGGGTCTCAAAACCGTTTGACACGCTATAAACACACAATACGACTACTTCTCATGAACACCCCCCACTCAACGTAGAACCTAGACTAGGATTCTGCTGTAAAGTAGACTATCCTAGGCTACTCGCTTAGACAGGGATTCTTGTCTATACTAAACAGGAACGAGGGCGAACGACTACTACGTATAGAGACGCCCCCTCAATACCTTATTAGATTCGTCAATCACCACTGACCACGAGCGTACCCTGCACGAGATAGTAAACTGAGCGCAGACCTTCCTCTGGGCTCTAGATGAATGAAGGGAGAGAATGAGAGTAGTCCGGGGTGGCCCGAACGAGCCAGTCGACTTGCTTGACAAATGTCGTCAAGCACAATCGTCAAGAAAAACGGGCGAGAGGGGGTCGCGTCGGCTGCGGCGGCATCCTTGCGTTAGTATACTCGCGACTAACGGTGTGCAAGTAACCGAGTTGTAATAATTAGGAGGGGGGCTCACCCTAAAGGTGTACCGCCGACAAAAGTGGGTCTGCACTCATTTCTTGACAATACTTCTTGACGACATTTGTCAAGCAGTTCCCGCAAAAGAGACCGTCGAAAAAAAAATAATTCCTCAGATATCCTTCCCTGACGCTTTGAGCAGTTTCTCCTCTGTGGGGCACCAGATAGTGTCTTTAGGCAGTTTAAGCACTTTCTCGTTGTGTTCTAATCTGACGACGAACTTGCCGCCGGACTGCTTGACAAGCTCGTCAATCGCTCGGTGCGCCAGCTTGGGGTCAAGGTCGATACCTTCAGCGTCGGATAGGAATTTTCGCGCGTCTTTGGCCTTCAGCTTCGCGCCCGCAACACTACCTCCTGCCCAGTCTAGGTAATTCTTGGCGAGCGTCGCTGCTCTTCGTTCGTCGACGCGTCGGAACTCGTGTCCCTGCAAGAGTCTCATTTCCATGACGGAGAGCTCGCTGGCTATGTCGACGTTGATGTTCTTCTTGGCATTCAAGAGGTCCATCTTGGATTCTACGTCGTCCATCCGCTCGTTTACCCGGGCGAGTCCGATTTTGTTGGTTGTACGCACGCTCGACGTTTTATTCTCAGTCGATCACATCGGGTTAGAGGAAGTGTCTGCTTTGGGAAGATGTGCAACAACCCGAAGCAGACAGCGAGATAGAGGAAGAGCACCTGCTTAATTTTGTCGTCAACAGTCTTGAAGAGGAGCTTTCGGTAGATCTCGGAGAAGACGTTGAGGTCTCTACGGAGACATTGTACGAGGTCCTCGCCGGCGCCAGCGCCGGCGGGACCTCGATCAATCACGTCTGCGAAACGACTGACGACTCACCACACGCTAATACCGTCCGTGGACATCTCACCGATCAGTTTGAACTGGATTCGGTTGAATCGGTTGGAGACACGCTGCTTCAGCGAGATACGCTTGAGACACTTCCAGATCGACCGGTGGAGGTCTGCGCAGACCTCCACCTCGATCCCTACTACGGTGATGAGGACGAAACCGAGGCTCTGTACTCCTCACAGGCCAAGCGTGGAACAACGACGTTTCACGCCTATGCGACGCTCTACGTACGTGTCCGCAACAAACGATACACGCTGGCGGTTCGCCAGCTTGTCGCTGGCGATACCACCAGCGATGTCCTCGCTGAGTTCCTCGAACTGCTCGACGGCCTTGACCTCGGCGTCAAGGCCGTCTACCTCGATCGTGGATTCTACAACAGTACCTGCCTCGGACTGCTGTCCAAGCACAACTACGCCTACGTCATGCCGATTGTCAAGTGGGGCGAGACGATTCAAGACGAACTCAACAGAGGCTGGAGCCGCGAGATCGAACACGATCTCGCCGGTGAGGTGACGTTCCCCGTGTTCATCGACTGCGTCTACCAGCAGGGACGATACGACGAACACGGGGTGGCGCGTCACGGCTACGCCGCTGACGCGCCGTTCATCGACACACCACGGGATGCCCGAGAACACTACAGCAAGCGCTTCGGCATCGAGTCGAGCTACCGATTAGCTAAGCAGAGCCTCGCTTTCACCAGTTCTCAGGACGCTGGGCTCCGGCTGATGATGTTTGTAGTGAGCCTACTGCTTCAGAACAGCTGGCGATATCTCCACTGGAAGTACGTGGCGGCGCCCCGCCGCGGGGGGCGCCGCCTCTTGCAGTGGTCGTTCACGGAGTTCTGCGAAATGACGCTTCGCGCAGCTTGGACAGCACTTGGTGTGCGTAGGTCTGTTCCAGCGAACCAGTCACTTGACGACCGGTTCTTCCGGTAGCTGTCCACCGGTCCGGACAGCGGTCGTGAGTGGCGACGCCGTCGCGTCGGCGGCAGTCCGCCGCCGACAGCGGCGATCCATCCCGAAAATCATGCTCACTAGCGGTTCGAAGATGCTCCACAGCTAGTTCGGTTTGGTTCACCGTGATCAAACGGGGTTACGCGGCTGTCGATGTGATCGACTGATTCTCCACTTGGTCGGCGAGGTCGTCGACGCGCGCGGCCAGTGTTAGGACCAGCCGTTCGTACATGTCGATGTCCTCACTTCCGGTGTCGCGTGCGCGTTGGATGATTCCCCGGACTTGTTCTTCTGCTGTTTCTTCGTTCTCCCCTTCGTTTTCTCCTTGTTCACCTCTGCTTCGAACTCCACTTGTCGTAGTTGACATATACTGTCAAGATGTACGCGGGGTATATTGGCTTATCTGCGCACAATATACTTAGAAATTATATAAATTATCTAATTATCCGTCTCTAGAAGGTTCCTGCTCCCATAATTTATTACTTCATATCTGGTTAGTGATGTAGTTAAACCTATACTGATAGTACCCCAATAGTATGACAGACCTTTACGCGATATGCGGGGGTCGAGAACAATGAGAGACGAACAAACGAGAAACGATTGCGGTATTGACCACGCGCCCGGAGCGCGTGAAACAGCACGACGACTGGACACACACTTCGCCGCAGTGTTCGGTGTAACGCCAGAATCGCTCTTTGGAGCAGGTGGAGGTGATGAATGAATTATTCGTCGCAGTGGCCGTCTTAGGGTTCTGTCTGTGGGTCGTGTCGCTCGCTGTCCTCGCGTGGGCAGACATTACGACGCGACAGCTTCAAGCAGAGTTGGAAGCTGAAGAGACTGACTCGACGCCCCCGTGGGAGCGCGAGAGCGGGATTGACTACGAGATTTACGAGTACGGTGACCGCTGATGTCGTCGACAAACTATGTGTCTGAAACGGAGTCGCTCTTGATGAGCGCTCGATATTCGCTCATCGCCGCCACAATGGTGGTTGACGACGACGAGGCGTCCGAAGAACTGGGACGCGTCGCTGATGAACTCTGGAATATCGAACAGAGGCTCTCCGAAGTCCTCGTGGCTGGTGATTCGCGATGAATAACTTTAGAACAGTCGCGATACCCGGTCTCGTCGACAAGAACGGAAAACAGAGAAACAAGACGGTTCCGACGCACTGGCACACGCGTGAACTTGTAGAGCTTGGTGAGGGTCAGTTTATGTGGCCGTGCCCGGAGACCGACACGACGGTCTATCTGGACACTGACCTCCGCGACAAGGATTATTATATCCTCTCTGTCGAAACGTTCGACGGCGAATTACTCCACGAGGAGAATATCGAGCAGACACACCGGTCTATCTGGTGGATGATGCTGGACGTGCTCAATCACTATTCCATACTGTTCCCTGACGGGTATTTCAACGGAGGTGGTGACCTATGAGCGCTGAACGTCGCTCGTTTGCGTCTTACAGCGATTTTGCCGGGTACGACGGGGCAAAGGACCTCTCTCACCAGTCAGGCGAGTACAAACCTGAACAAGTGATTGAGGGAGTGTCTGAAGAACTCGATATGGCTATCATGTCTGTCGCTGTGCAAGAGGGATTGTATGCTGACGAGGATGTGAGTATACTCTGCCCCGGTTGTTACGAGGAACTTGATGGCTGGCACGATGGTCTCCCGTCTCCGTTGCTCTACTATGACCGTCCGCTTTGTCCGAAGTGTGGACAGAAGTTATACCGGCACGAGCTCGTTGTGACCCCTTCGAATAAAGTCGGGACACACGACCCGGAGGAAGTCCGAGAATTCGTTGTAGGATTCTTCCGCTCGTACCAGTTCTTCGGACCAAGCCGTGACGCTCACATATTCCGAAATTGGGAGCATCAAGACCGCTGGAACGACATGGCTGACGAGTGGGATTTGAACCCGTCACAACGCCCAGAATGCCCCGTGTGCGGTAAGCTCGGTGAGTCTGGTCGATGGGACACTGACCACCACGACCGCTCGACAGACCGCGTCTTGTGCCTCTGTCGCGACTGCCACCACTACGGACACAATACGCAGTCCTCAGGGGCTGTTGACGGCGGGTCTAACATGCCCGGGGACGTTCAAGACGCTAAGGCCCAGCGATACGGGATGCGCAACGGTACAGACATCAAACTTGCTCGGTACGCTATCCGGTACGAAAAGAAGCACTCTGATGAGGACTTACAGGAGCGCTACGAGCGGGATGGGGGTAAGTGGCGTCACATCGCTAAGCGCATTAACGCGTACTCGTGGTCGTACGGTGTTGACCTTGATACGCGCGCAACAGAACTTGAAGCGATTGTGAGTGTCTACGAACAGCTACTCGCTCAAGAAGGAACTAGCTTCCTAGAGCCGAATGATGGGTACCCGGAGTGGTAGTATCGTTTTGACGATACACCTATAGTGTACCCCGCACTATTGGTAATTGTAGAAGCCCAACCTCCACTTGTTTAGACCAAGAGTCTGGTTTTCGCCTTGGTCGCTCTCTGTGCAGGGCTCTACACTCTCGTTCTCCCCCCTTTCAAAGTTCGCGGCCTCTCTTTTTTATTGAGATAGCATAATTAGTGAGTGTTGAGCTTTCAGGGATTCACGGATTTTGTACACTGACCACTATTGTTTTATAAGATAGAGATGCGTATCTCGTAGTATGACTTTGAGGGACTCGGTTTGGCACGAGGTAATTCTGATGATATACAAGCAAGATAGCTTTAAAATATCAGATTTGCCCTTCGAGGAAGGCCAGTATCATACTGCCCGACGAGTGCTGCGCTCGATGGAGGAGAAAGGATATTTGATGCGTACGAGTCCGGGGTCGAGTATTTGGCGTCGAGGGCCGCTTGCCGACGCGCTCATCGCTGAGCAGTCGTGGCGAGACATAGATACGATTGAGACTCCTTCCGGGGAGACCGTCGTCGCTCCATGGACTCGGTCGGAAGCTCAGACGTTGGAGTACCTCGAACTATTTCTCGACAAGTTGTTCGAGGAGGAAGGGGAGTATGACCGGGAAGACGTGGAAGAGGTGTTAGAGCAGGCTTCTCAGTGACGATACCTCTTTGCATTAGTGATTCGTAGTCAGATATGATAGTTATGTGTTCTTGTACTCATTCTGAGGGCGTGGCTTACCCGGGTATGGTTGATTGCCCTCGTTGCTGGGATTCTGACGTTGACGGAGACTCAGAATAATTTCTTATCGTCTACGATACACCTTTACCCTGCCCAGTAGTACCCATATATTGTTAGAGTAGTTCTGTACGACTACTTTTTTTGCGATATGACTACTGTACGCCTCCAAGTCTGCCTCCCTCCGCAACTGGCAGCTAAAATTGATGAATCGGTCGAGAGCGGCCACTATAACTCCGCCTCAGAAGCAATCCGCCACGCTGTGCGTGAATTCCACGGTGATGCCGAATGAATTACTCACGTCTTGGTGCTATTCTCGGGTCTGCTTTCGGGCTACTCGTTGCGCTCGCACTCTTCGAATTAGTATTGTGGGAGTACGCTGGCGCAAACCTCTCAGACTATCTCTACGACTATGTAGTATTGGTAATAACTTCGCTTCTGCTTCCAATATTATACTACTTGACCAACGAGTGGTTCCTCGCGGACTCGCTGAGCGAGAGAGTGGGGAAAGTGTTTGTTCTCTCCCTCGGAGTCCACTTGCTCATCCCGGTGTTCTACTTCGCTCTTGATTTTGTTGGTAGTTTCGTCGACCTCGTACAAGCGTACGTGACGATGGCGACCAACTCTCACGAGGTCGTCCTCTCGCTTGTTATCTTGTTTGTGGTACTGTATATTCTGGGCTACGTCGGTACTCTGGTTGTTCCGCAAGGTGATGCCGATGTCTGAAATCGAGAGTCACCAGCTCGACATCCAAGCCGAGCTATACCGCATTCGCTCAGAAATCGAAGCGTTAGAAGAAGAACTCTACCGGCTCAAGCGACGCGAAGAGAGCTTTGAAAGTGAGTTTGAGGATATCTCGGAACGCCTCGACGAGGGTGATTTCTGATGGGAGCGCGCAATTGGATGCGCGGGCAAATCGTCGGTTGGCTTAGAGAGACTCCCGGGGACGATGACCCTGAGTGGGAGGATACTGGCCGACTCGGTCGAGCAAGCGCTTGGATACGAGACCGTCGTTGGTTCGCCGCCGTCGCTACGTTCTTCCTAATCGGACTTATTGGCGCTTCCGCTCCGTATATCCCTGAATTCCAAGCCGTTGAACCCTTCACACCGTTTGCTATCGCTGCTGGTATCCTGACGGCAGGGTACGTGTGGGGTCACGGCTCAGCTCTCGAAAAACTCGGAGAAATCGAACAGTACGTCGTATACACCGGGGACTCCGCAGCTGTCTTTTTCGGGCGAGCGACGACGACAGAGACTGGCTCTACAGCGTTTGAAGCACTCTCGTCAATGGGCTTCCGCGGGTTTGGAAAGAAGTATCAGACAATCCGTGACCGGTTTGCTCGGCGAGATATTGAGCGACACAAGGAAAAATATCCGCGTTTCGCCGCTGATGGTGACGACACACTGCGTTACCGGATGCCGGACCATACGGTCCATGTTGACGGGTCGTCGACTGACGCAGATATCATCAAACGGGTACACATAGCTCACGCAGGAGAGCTCGAAGACGACCTTGATTCCACTCATACGGACGTTCAGGCGTCTATTCCACGCACTATCGACGTTAAGTCGAGCAATCAGATATCTCGCTACGTGAGTGAGCAGGAGGAGACTAATCAGCGGATTAAGGGGCGTCTCCGTGTGCTCAAGCGAGAGTTGGACGCTATGACTACGATGGAGCAGTCGTTGACTGCGGATAATCGTGACCGGTTGATGTCGGAGTTAGATGTGATTGCGCAAATCCTCAATAACCGGTCTATCAACGCTAAGGAGTCACAGGAGTCTGTGGACTTGTCTGGCGTAACTGGGGATGCGACGGAACGTGCGGACGACCGCACAGGTGATTCTCGATGAGAAAAATAACTGTACTATTCGTTCTCTTAGCGGTCCTCGCTCTCTTCGCCGTCCCCGGAATGGCCCAAGAAGAGTGTTCAGAAGGATTTGTCTACGACAACGAACTCGAAGAATGTGTAGAATCGACTGGAGACGGCTCTGGTGAGTCACCAGACTCATCTGACAACGAAGACGGGGTATCGGGCGGAGAAAACGGAGAAACGTCTCAGAATGGAAATGAGACGGCAACCAACCAAGTTACTGCTAATCTCACAGTCACCCAGCCCCACTACGTGACCTCAGGAATTCGTCAACAGGATGACGGTCGAACGTACGTGGCTAGTGGTGAGGTAGTGCGCATCAATCTACAGGGGGTCAACGAGTCGGATATTATCCGTGCTGGACTCAATGTTGATTCGGGGTCGCTCAAGTACGATAAGCAGTCTGAGCAGTATATCCTTGACACAGGTGGTGTTTCGGGTACATACGGTGTCTACTGGGTCGAGTCAACGGACGCCGGCCAAGTGACACACCGTGCTAACATTAAAATCGAGGAAGCAGATTATGAGTTTGTTCTCGCGACATCTTACGAGCGTCTCACTGAGAGGGCGCAGTTTGGCGAGTTTACACTTGACCTCTTCGACGAGTTCTGTGACGGTGTAGAGTCGTGTGAGACTCTGATGGACGAGCAAGTCTTCCCGTGGTACATGTTCGCTCAGAACCCGTTAACCGCACTTACAGGCGACTTCTTGGCAATTGGTACGCTACTGATTTTCCGCCCCGGTGGTTGGTTCATCATCGGTCTCGTATTCTTGCCCGCCGCCGTCCTTGTCTGGCTCGCTCGACGAGAAGCTCGAACTCTCCGCCGTCAAATGGCTGAGATTGGCGATATTGACGAGGCGCGGAAGAAGCAGTATGTGAAGGAGATGAAGCAGATGATTTCAATGAAAACGTGGCAGGACTACGGCTTCAGCGATAATCATTCACAGTTCCTCCGCAAGTACCTCGGCGATAATCCGTGGTCCGGTTTCGAGCAGCTCCGCCAGCATCTAACAGAGACAGATATTGCTCGGGCTATCCTACGAGCGCACGGTCAGCTTGGTTACTCACTCGTCGAGAGTGATAGTGGTTACGAGCTCGTTGAGGACGCTGAAGACGGTGGAGACCCCACTGATGTTGATGAGGAGGTGTTCCTCCAAATTGATTGGTCCCAAATCGATGGCCGCGTATTGCATCACGAGGATGTAGACCGGCAGGCACTCTTCACGGATGGCCTCGCAATTGCTCCTGAACCGACTGAGGGAGACCTCATAGATGAGCTCGATATCAGTGTTCGGGAGGATGGTGACCCGTACGCTCTCGTTGATTCCCGGGAAGATGTCGCGCGCCTGTTTGCTGACTTCTTATCAGCAATAGCGTCTGACCCAGATTACACGGATGACGAGGGGCGTCCCCGCGCCGATATGGACGTGCTCAACATTCTCTGGCTCATCGTCGACCAGAACGCCACCAAGTACGGTCTCCCGGTGTGGCATACTCGCGACCTCCTCATGGCGGTTCGTGAGGAACTGGACGCTGGTGACCGCCTCTACAGCAAGGTTAAGGATATCTCAGGTGGTCGGCGATGAGGACACCGCCGAGTCCAGATATTGTCGCGATTCTGCTCGCTCTCGTCATCATATCGATTGTAGTCATCACGCTATGGCGGTCTCGGACGACCGGGTATACTCCTGAGCAGTTAGCACACCGAAAAGCGTTGAAGAAGCAGTTGAGGAAGGCTCGTGGTAAGAAGTGGTCAGTGGTGACTGATGCGGATGGTTCACCAATTTACGTGGCCACAATCAGTGGTGTACACCTTGCTCATCGGGACCCAGTAGAGCTTGGCCGTACAGTCGCTGAGTTTTACGACTCTGGTCGCCCGACGTTCGCTGAGTATTATTACACAGATGTAGTCCGGGGGCTAATTTCTCTTGAGGAGTCACGAGCGCGGTTGGATGCGGATTGCCGGTTGCGTATCACAGCTAACCTTCGCGAGAAAGTTCGCAAGTCGCGTGAGGGGATTAGTGCGGTCGATATGCGGCGCGAGCACGTTGATGATTTCAGATATCCTCCTGAGACGTACGATGCGTCCTTGAGGCAGTTGGTGGAGCAGGGAGAGGTGCAGGTAGTTGGAGACAAGCTGATATATCTTCGTCCGTGAGCGTCACCCTTGCGTCACCCTTGCGTCACCCTTCAAATCGCCACACGGGGGCGGGATGTCACCCTTGTCACCCTAAACCCTCCCTCCCCACGGTAGCACAATTATATGTTAATACGCGCGGGACGTTGGAGGTCGGCTCGTCACAGTTCTAAAATCTAGGTCGGAAACAGGGGGTAGCACTTGTTTTAAGCGACTTCTTCGAGGTTGTGTCTCTCATCTTCCCTATCAAGATAGTCGAGACCTCGCTCGTTCAGGCAGATACGCTTCCATGCGTTTTTGCGGCTGCCATCTGTGTAGGTTGGCCGAGTCTTGTCCTCGTCTTTGTCGAGCGAGTAGTAATCGACGATGTCTTCCATCAACTGTTTCTTCGTCACATCCATCCCTTCGCCGTTGGTCATCGCCCATACCCGGTACGCGTCGTGTAAGTCAACGGTGAACGCTCGGCTTTCGTCGTCTTCCTCGATACAGGAACTGGCGAACTTGTAGGTTGAGCGGTCGGGTTCCTCGCCGTCAACATTTACTCTCTCTTCGAACAGCAATCTGTTTGGAACACTCACGTCCCACGGTACCTCTCGCATTTCTTCTTCGTCGAGCACGCTGACCCTCGCGATTAATCCGTTACTGTATACCTTCGTGTCCAAGTGCATAGACCGGGGAGGAGCCATCTGTATCGGCATAGTGTACCCTTGCTCGTTGAGCAAAGCGCACTGGCCCGTCGGATACTGCGAGACAGTCGCTGCGAGCCCTCTGCTGTTTAATACCCGAGTTTTGAACGCTTCATACACGTCGTCTACCTGCCCTTTGAACGCGTAGACACGGTCAGCGTGCCCTCTCACGTCGTTATCTAACTGGGCTTTGAATTTCTGGCAATCAGCAAGAATCTCTAAGCGTGCGTGACGCAGGTCTTCACCGTATTCTTGCAGAGTCGCTGTCGTCGCACTCTGGATAGATGCTTTTCGAACGTCCTCACTCCGCTTATTCTGCGACGGAGCGAGCTTTTGAATCTCCCGGAGGACGACTGAGAGCATTGGGTAGTTGCCGAGAGTGTTTTCGCGGGCGAGTCGTCGTCGCTCGTTGATAATCTTCTCAAGTAGATAGTGCATGACGACGAGCTTCTCGACCTCGTCATCCATCAAACTCACAGTGAACGACGTGATGAGACTGGGGTCGCGGAATATCTCTTCCCATTCGAGCAGGTTCGAGCTCTGTTTATCTCGTATGTAGCCTTTATGCTGGAGAACTTCGAGACTAGCCCGGATACGGTCAGCTACGTCTGCGCGAGCGTTAGTCTCGTATACAGCGTTCGAGAGGTCTTGGAGAGTCCAATCGTCTATCTCCCGGTCTACCTTTTCATACGCGATACGCAGGTACTTTTGTTGCGCGTCGGTCTGGTCGACCATCAGCACGAGGCCTTCTTTCGGAATCTCTGAGGCAGGAATCGCGAACGGCTTGACAACGAATTCGTCACTCTCAGTGTTGTAGGGTAGTTCGAGCCCGTCCAATGATTTCGTCATCGGGACATAGATTTCCAACCCGGGACGAGAATACTCGTCGTCGAACCCTATTGGCAGCCCCATCTCTTCTCGGACAGTGATGAGGTCTTCATCAGATTCTTCCACGTCGTACAGAGCGTTCTCAGCCTTTGACTGGTCGTGGAGGTCGATGAGCTTGTTACCTGCCGCGACATGGTCCTCGGCTTCCGTCTGCCCAGCTGTACTCTTACCACTCCCGTGCGCACCTGCGGCGATGACCATCTCTGAGTGGTCGAGAGACCGGAGTACCTGCTCATCATCACGTGTAGCCATCCACGGGAGCCAGCGTCGCCCCAGTTGGAGATTGTAGCCGAATACCGGTATCTCTCGGGAGAGTTCGCTGTCGACGACGCCTTCGACGACCGCGGCGCTCTGAAGACTAAGAAAAATGTGTTTGAGCGCTACTTGGCCGTCGTAGGACTGTGCTTCGCTCGTCCAGTAGTCAGTATCCGGGTCGTCGACGAATAAGAACAGGTCGTCCCAGTGCCAGTCAAGCGGTCGGCCTTGGACCGCGCGGTGGTAATCGTCTATCGTGTACTCATCAATGTCGAGAGCGGGGTAAAGTATCTCACAAGAAATAGCAGCGAGACGCGGCCAGTCTGTTTCTGAGAGAGCTTCGTTACCATGTTCGACCGCGCTTTTGATGAGCTCTTCCCGGTTGATGGATAGCTCTTTTCGGCGTTCACTGCGGATGTGTTCGCCAATATCTCTGGAGGAACTCATGCGAGTTCAGGGCGGCTAGCTTTCTTCGCCGCGAGAATGATGTCCAGAAACTCGGATTCACACTCTGCGAACTCTGCGTACCATGCGTCTCGTGCTTCGGTGATGACGACCTCTGTCTCGTGGGTTTCGGAGAACTGGAGGACGAGCTCGTCGGGGTCCGGAGTGGGACGGTATACAGAGCCCCATCGCTTGATGCGCTCGGGGAGTTGTCCTTGTTGGAGCTCACACGGTGCGCCTGCGCAGTGACAGAGGGGTTTGTCCCGCGTGTCCTCTGTTTCCGTCGTCGTGGTGTATTTGAGGTATTCGTCTTGAATGTAGGCTCTCAGGAAGCGTCTGAAGCTGTCTTTGTCTTCAAGTCGGCTCACTCTACGTTGTACCGTGTTGAATCGTTCTCGGAGCTCGTCAGATACGTCTGGGTCTAAATGTGGGTTTGAGAGAGCTGCGACACACTTCTGCTGGAGTTTGTCTAATTGGTTCATAAATTATCAACTTAAGAGATTATCTGATATCCTTGTCAGGCCGGTCGTAGTACATCACGATACCCGCGAAGAACAGGATAATGCCCGAAATCACTCCGCCTGCAACTCCAAACACGGTGAAAATCAAGAAGGTGAGCGAGAGCAGGAATATCCCCGACATCACTATCCTAAGGAACGTGATGCCTTTGTACGGTGCGTAGAGCAGGTGAGGGTAGCGTTGTGCGGCGACGAATCCTGCGAAGAGCATCAAGACGGCGAAGGTAAGGAAGAGTACGCGCGCATCCATCAGCGACCACCTCGACCGCTGATAAAGTCGCTCACGCGGAAGCCGAGACCGCGAATCACCAGCAAGATGACGAGCAGGATGAGGATTGCAATTAGTAGCACTGGCCCCCAGCCGTACGCGATGAAGGCTAAGAGAGCAAATATTACAAAAGCGATACCCAGCAACGAGTCCATCTGGAGGAAGTCAAGTATACTCATAATAGTCAGAATAGGTTAGCGAACCAGTCGATGACACGAGCAGGTCCGCGCATCAACTCGTTACCGTATCCAAAGATGCGGTCGACGGGTCCGGGTTCCAGTTTGTAGCGTACTTGCGGAGCGTCAGCAGTTGTAGCGTGGACGTACAGTTTATTGTCTACACCGTCGCGCTCAACCGTGTAGATTGGTTTATACGTATCAGAAGAGCGACCGGGTCGCGCCCATGTATCTTCTTCTTGATATTCTACGAGGATGTGCTTAGCTGTATCGCCCTCTGGCGCGTTAATCACGTACGCTCCAGAGTCGGGGGACAACTCGCCTGCTTCAATGTACTCCCATTCATCCCCAGCTTGTCCAAACCCGGTAAATTCCTCAACAGCGTTTCCTGTGGTTTCTCTACCGAGTTGAATGACGGCTCCTGTCTCGCTCATCGGGATGGTCATCTTAGTGGGGCCGTCGACCTCGACGTGGACGATGATGTAGTCCTCGTCAGGCGAGATGCTGACGCGAGCTTCACCGTTCTCTTCGAGGCTCTCTACCACACCGTTGTGAAGCCCAAAGTAGCCACGAGGGACGTGGAGTCGGATTGTGCGGCTGATATCCTCTTGGTAGTCGATGCAGAGGAAGTCGTACGCGATGTCCGGGTGTGTGAGCGAGCGAGCGTTACAGCCGTCTTTGTCAACGCTGGCTGTTATCGTTACGTCGGGAGCGTTGATGACGGATTTGGCGAGTCCGGAGTCTCGGTATTGTTCTTTTTTGTCATCGGTCCACAGTGCGTGGTCTTTGTCTAGCGTGGTGACGGGAGCGGCGGCAGCTGCGGAGAGCGGGATGCTCGCCAGCACGAGCATGAGTACGAAAAATACGTTACTGGGTTTCATCATAGGTCCCACTCGAAAACGAGCTTGTACACTCTCGCTACAATCTTACTCGGGTACTTGGTCCACTTCTGCCAAATCGAATCGAACGCTGGGAACCACCGAGCTACTGCGACGAAAAGGAGTAGAGCGAACACCCCGACGAAGAAGAGCGTGAGGCCCGCGGAGACGACTGAGGAGACAATAGCAGCGACGATGAGCGCGATAGATGCGACGAGCATCTGATTACTGTCGTCACGACCTTCGAGCAAGCCGAACGCTACTGGAATAGAGTACGCGTAGTACGCGATAGTCGACCACACAAACGGCGGGACAATCTGGTCAGGCTTGACATCGATTAAAAACTGCTTGAGGTTCCGTTGAAACGCTCGTAGTTGTCTTCGTAGGCTCATCTAATCACCCGGAGAGCTCGCGAAGGAGAGTTCCGCTGATGTCACCGTCGAACTTAGCCGCTTTGTTGATTAGGTATGACTTCTGGGGGGTCTTGTCCTCATCAACGTAATTGGTGATAAATCGGTCGAGCTCAGTTTCAGACTGCTCAAACGCGTATCCTTCAATACTGAGGTAAGCGTCGATAGACTGGTCCGTGGAGTCAACCATCTCGACGTTGGAGATAGAGTTGTTCGCGTCAATCGTTGTGACGAGGTACTTCGACGCTTTGTCCCCGGAGTCGTCGACGAATTCGAGGCGGATTACATCATAATCATCGGTCGGGGTGATGCGCTTATCCGAGTAATTAGCGATTTGAGCGCTGTCAGCGTTGAAGGTCGCTTGTACCTTGTCTGCCTGCTCTTGTGCGGTTGTGTCTGTGCCACCTGCTACTGAGTACGTCGCTCGGTCAATGAGACCGCTGACGCCAGCTTTGATTGCGTTAAAGAGTCCGTCGTCGTTCGCGTCGTCGCAATCACCGAGTAAGTCGCTGAGGGCTCCACAGTCATCTGCTGCAGCAGATGCGGGTAGGGCCATCCCGGAGAAAGCGAGGAGGACTACAAAGAGGACTCCAAGTATTTGGTTGAGATTCATACGTGTCCCAGAAGGGATAGACGCACGCGAGGAATCGAACCTCGACTCGCGTTGAGTACCGTACGTGCGTGTGTTAATTCGTCACTGACTGCTTACAGGAAGCGACCAGCGAGAGCGAGACCGACGAACGTGCTGCCCCCAAGAACGAGGGAGCCGACAGGTCCGGCTGCTACAAACCCGATGAAACCAGCTGTGGCTGTGACGCCAATGGCACCATACGGGTATTTTTCAATAATTTTTAACATTGTCTAAGAAGAGAGACCGGGTGTTTACCCGACCACCTTGAAGATGTCCGAGACGCCGAAGTTGTCAGCGAATACGTTAGCGTCGAAGAGGCCGTCTCCAGCGAATACGTCGCCAACGGAGAAGGACGAGCCACCAGTCGAGCTGATGTCGACAGACTGCTTGTCGTAATCGTCGCTAATGTGGACGGTCAGTACGTCCGAGGACTCGTCGTAGACTGCGTAGTGTCCCTCTTCGGGAGTGTCCTCAGGCGCTCCGTTGTATACCTTAACGGGCTCGCCCTCGACAAACGCGGTCGAGAGAACCATCCATTCACCGTCCTCGTCATTGAACTCAGCAGCGGTATCATAAGCGTCCGATACGTCAGATGCTGCGAGGTCGTACGAGACAGTCCGGTCAGTGACAGCGTCACCGTTTGCGTCTTCCTGTACAAGGATTACCTCGTCGTCAACGGATGCAGAGTCAACTTCGAAGAGGTCACCAATTGCGCCGCGGAGGTCAAACCCGGAGTCGAGCGCAACGATGCTGTCCTCAGCGTTGAGTGCAGCGTCGCCGACACGGATGACAGAGCGGTCGTTAGAGTTAGCGATGGAGACGTTGATTTCCGCCGCGGTCGAGGATTCGTCCCCTGCGTCGTCAGCCTTCACCGTGAAGGTCTTGGTTTCGCCAGCGTCAATCGGGAGCTCGGAGAGCTCGTCGTGGCTGGCGTTGTACTCGTAGTGAGTCGTCTGGCCCGAAACCTGCGTCATCGTCGCGGAGTACACGACTTCAGAGCTGTCAGGGTCGACAATCTCCATGTTAACGTCGCCCGTGGGGGCAGCGTCAAGGATTACTTCAATTCTGCTCGATTCATCTTCGCTCGCGTTAAACGAGCTTACTGTAGTCCCCTCGGTCCAATCGCTTGTAGGAGTCGTAGTTGTAGTTTCATCGTCGAACGACGTAACCGTCGCTGCAGACACTGAACCTACACCAGACGCTACGAGAGCGAAGGCAAGGAAGACTGCGATAAGTTTATTTCGCATTGTTTGGTTGTGGTAGCTCCAGAATTTTCCCGGGAAAACAGGAGGGTCCGAAAAAGGAGCTTATTTGCTTAATACGCTGTGCGACTCTTTAGGTGTATCGTAGGTATGGATGAATACAAGCGTAGGGAGGCGGTATACCGCTGCTCACATAGTTGCTTAGTATACAGATTTAGAACAAGGAACCGAGTTTCCCGCCTATGTCGTACCCGGTTACGTCGTACACGGTCTGCATCGCGCCCCAGTAGACCGCAGACAATCTCCCATCGTAGGAATCATCCGGCCACCAGTTGTCACCAGCGGAGATACTCCACGGGTCAACGATAGCGTCGTGGTTAACGTCCCAACCGTTCGATACCCAGTCCTGCGACGCGCTCGCGTCAAGGTTAGAGTTTGACACAAACGGCTTCACATCGACTAATTCACCCGTTGTGAACGTGCGTGGAGCGTAGTGGTGGTGAGGTTCGAATACGTACAGAGACGGGTAGTCAGAGCCGTTGACCTCGGCCATCTGTGGCGACGAGGTCTCGCCCGCGTAGTAGTGGTACGCAGAGTACACTACCTTGTCAATCTCTCCAGTCTGGTCGTCGACGTGGACGTAGATTGGCTCTCGGTCGCCCACGTGACTGTCAGCGTTAGTGTAGCCAAACTGCACCGGGTACCGCGCCCAGTACGCGATTACGTCAGTATCGTGGTCAGGTGACTCGTAGACTGCACAGTAAAGCCCGTCAGGACTCACTTCGACGTGGTCGAGCGAGAGGTACGGTTGATACTGTTCACACGTTGCTTCGTCGTAGTATACGCTCGTTGCCTTCTCCACGTCGTCCCAGAGAGGGCCGTCGTCCGCGGCAACGACGCCGACAAAAGACGAGGAGACCAGCAAGACGACTAGTAAGATATTGAGCTTCATCGCTCAAGCGCGTGTAGGTGTACGCGCAGGTCCCAGAAGTTCCCAGAGAGAGCAGAGTTGAACGCGTCGCGAGTGTCAGCGTCATCGTTCTGCGTCTGGCTTTGTGTCTCGTCAGGTACCGCGTTACTGATAGCGTTACCAGCGTTGACGAGACCGCTCCCAACTTCACTCGTCGATGCGAGCTCAAGGGGAGTCGCTGTCGTCGTCAATCGCTCCCGAGCATCAGTAGCCGAGAGTGACGGGTTAGCTTCGAGGAGGAGAGCAGCTGAACCGGAGACAAGCGGAGTCGCCATACTCGTCCCGCTCAGAGTCTTTGCCCGAGTAACACCGTTCTCAGACACATTGGTTGTCAGGGCCATTCCGGGAGCTGCGATATCGATGGTTGCCTCACGCGTCTCTCCTTGAGAGAGGTCAGTGATACCGGAGTCAGGTCCGACGTTCGAGAAGTACGCAGATGCCGTCTCAGTGGCGTCGGCAGCGTTAGTCGCACCAACAGCCATTGCGTGTTCCGAATCAGCAGGAGAAGCGACCCAGCGTGTTACTTGCCGGTCGTTTCCTGCCGCGACGATGACGAGCACACCGTTGTCCTCGGCACAGTCTTCGACTTGGCTTTCAATCGCCGTCGAGTACGTCGTTGAGCCCAGAGACATCGACACTACGTCGACGCTCTGAGTTTCACACGCCCATTCGAGACCGCGGACGATAGACTCGGTCGAGCCCGAACCATCGTCTCCAAGCACTCGCGCGATGTGGAGGTCTGCTCCGGGGGCCACGTCGCTCACAGCGCTCGACACCCAGCTACCGTGTCCTTGGCCGTCCTCGATTGCTGAGTAGTCACCAGTAGACGCGTTCACCGTTCCTCTGTCATCTACGAAGTCCTTACCAGCGACAATCGAGTCACCGTACAGAGTGGACTTGTAGTTCGTCCCGGTGTCGAGGATAGCTACGTCAACTCCAGTACCGTCGACAGACACGGAGTCCGCTCCGATGTACTCGCGAGCATCGAGCACAGTCGTCTCATTAGCGTCCTCATCGTACGCGATACCATCAGCCGTCCATGGAGATAGTACAGTACGTGCGCGCTCCCACGGTGAGAGCTCAATAGCTCCGCGGTCCTCGCTATCGAGCGAGTTGATTGGGTCTACGTTGACCTCAACATTGTAATCGACCGCAGTGATGTAGTCCTGAGTAACGAGTCCCGACTCCGAGATAATACCCGGTTCAAGGATGTCAACAGCAGGGGACGAGACAATCGCCCAGCCATTACCTTCGTACTGAATTTCTCGGGAAGAACTATCATCTGCCCACGAGCGTAGGGTGTCGAGCTTCCCGTCTTCATAGCCGATGATGAAGCTCGGGTTGCCGTCAATACCGTATTGGACGATATCGACACCGGGCTCAAAGTCGAGGATTCCAACGTCGTCGAGGATAGCTGGAGACAATACGTCCTCGCTGTCAGCAGCAGCTACAGGTGTAACTGCGAATACGCTGGAGAAGACCAGCAAGACTGCGAGTATTACAGGGGTGATTTTAGTATTCATAACGAATCACCGTTTCGCCGCGCGAGGACAACAGGCGGGATGAGTATCACCCCTAGACTGAGGCCGTCACTGATTCCGCCAAGTTGCTCGCGAACCGAGAACAGAATCCGGTCGACGAAGCTCGGGTCGTTGTTGACTCCGAGGTCAACAGTACCGTCCGTATCAGTGTACGTGACGATGAGCTCAGCGTCCGTCTTGTCCATCCGCACTCCGTACTTGCCCTTGTCAACCGATATTGGCTGGTTGCCGTCTCGGTAGACGAGCGAGTCTTCAGAGAGTTGGCTGGTGTACACGAACACCGTCGTGAACTTATCGTACGACTGCTGGCTCGAACCCTGCATCAAGCGGACCTTGATGTTATCCGTCTCGTCGAGTTCGTTCAAGTGGACACGTACAGCCGACGGGTTCTCGCCGTCAGCGAGAGTGACTCCGACAGTAGTAGCATCGTTTCGCTGTGAGATTTCGCCGTCAATCGCACCGTCACCAACAACTGCGTAAGTGCCGAGGAAGCCCTTTTTCACTCGGATAGATGGGTCGTACGGTAAGTCGTCTTCTTGCGCGCCGATACGGAGTCGCTCAACGTACTCGTTGCCGTCTGTGTCATCTACAGTCAGCTTGACGAGGTGGGAGCCCTCACCAGCCGCGGTAAAGGTCAATTCTCCGTTGTTCAGCGTCGACGACAATTCGTTGCCGTCCCCGTCCCAGACCTTCGCGCTCTTCACCGATTTGAAGGAGCTGTCGTCAGTCGGGGACACGTCGAGCTGGACAGATTGACCAGCACCCGGAGCGAGCGTGTTGAGCTTAATCGCTTGGAGAGCAGGAGTCTCGCCGTTGAACGCAGGATTGCGTACTTCGACGGAACCCTTGTCAACACCGTCTTCGTCCGAAGCAAGGATTTCCACACTGGCCATCGCTTGGTCGCTCGGGAGCGGGTAGTCCTCAATCACGACCGCGTCAGTGCCGAGGATACCTTCATCAACGCTCCAGTAATCATCACCCATCGTCTCAAACGAGCCGTCTGCGTAGCGTACGATGACACTCGCAGTGTCAGGGTTGAGTGAGCCCGCGAACGGGATACGGAGGTTGAGGACGTAATCAATAACGTCGCCAGCCCCATTCAGGACCTCTTCTGCTCCGCCTTCGATGTCGTCGGGCTCAGGCGTGTCTACCGGGGTTGTCGTCCCGATACACGTCGTCATTATCTCAAGTTGCTGTTCAGCGGTTTCGTCATCTACACTGTCCCACGAGTACGTCGACGAGAGACCAGCTTCCTCAGCACCTTCGATGATACATGCCTCTAAGTCATCGTTGCCGAGGACGGTTCGCAGTAAGCTGTTGTAGATTTCTTCCTTAGTGTCGTCCGCCGCGTTATCCCACGTGTCTGGGTCCAGCAAGTCTTCCGCTGCCGTTACCGTCGTGTTGATGGTCTTGTTGACCGCGTCTTCCGCTCCAGTTGTGTCTACTCCACCCGTGTTGGGGAGCGAGAGCACTTCCTTCACTTCCACGTTAACAGTCGAGGGGAACGGAGTCGAGACCGTCTGGGTCTGAGTCGGGACGTAAATGCTCCCACCGTACTCAGCTGCTTCTAATTCCTTTTGCAACTCCGAGATACTCCGCTGGTCGAGGTCGACACTGCTGAGGAAGTCACCGGCCTTGTACGCAGTCACGTCGACCGTGCTGAACGCACTAGGGACATCCGCAGTGAATTCGCCGTTAGCGTCTGTCTCGACAACAATCCGACCAAACTCGCCCGACGTGAGCTTCTCGTCAATCTCGTTCGCTCGGTCAGTCAAGCGGTTCGCGTCGTCTTCGAGGTTAGTCGCGTACGTGTTGCCCATCTCCTCGATGCTCATGTCGCCGACGCTGGCGATGACGTACGAGTTAGAGCTACCTTCTGGTGAGACCTCGTAGAATCCCTGTCCAAGCGACAAGCGTACTCCTTCGTGAGTCTTCGAGAACGGAGCGACACCAGTCTTGTAGACATCCTGCGTCTCGATTTCCTTAGTGTCCAGAACTTCTCCAGACATCGAGAGCTTCTTGATGATTACCGTGCCGTCAGTCGTCTTACCCGGGAGGTCCTCGTCAACAGCGTTCTCTAACGTATCGCCCGCTGTTGGGTCCCAAACCGTCATGACGAGGGGTTCGTCAGCGGCGACGGTCAGCTGCGGAGTGTCTAGGTCTGCTGCGCCAGTGTTCTCTCCCCAGTCGAAGAATCGGTTGTCCGGCAGAACGTTCGCGCTGTGTACCGCGACGTAGTCTTCTTCAGCAGAGTCGAAGAATCCGAGGAGTGAGAGGTCAGGCTGCCAAGTTGCCGGGAACGGGTCCTTCGCTTCCGCTAAGAGTTCCTGCGCGCGTTCTTCGAGTGACTGGCCCGCAGTCGCAGTAATCTGAGAGTGGTCAACACCGTATATCTCAACAGTCGCGTTAGACACTGGCGCACCTTCATCGTCAACTACTGTCCCAGAGAGTAAATTCGATGCCGCTCCGGGTTGTGTCGCAAGTCCAAAGATTGCCGCATCTTGTCCAGTATAGAGCCAGATTTCAGAACCATCTGACGGGTCAAGAGCGACTGTATTATCACCACTGACGAAGACCCGCTCGTCATCAATAGCTAAGCTGCGAAGACTAGATACCCCCGGGTCTACTTTCCAAATTTCAGAGCCGTCAGCCGCATCTAGTTTTGCTGCCGTCCCATCAAAAGAAGCGGAGTACACGTAATTCCCATCATTTGATATATCGAGGTCGAAGACAGAGCTCGTGTGAACAATTTTAGACCAAATCTGACTGCCGTCATTTGAATTTAGTTTATATACTGTGTCGCCATTCGTGCCGACATAGATATGTTCTCCATCAGGTGATGTTACAACAGAGTAGACACCTTCACCGTTTGGCTGATGATTCCAGATTTCAGAGCCGTCAGTCGCGTCAATCTGGAACACATTTCCGTCGGAAGAGACCGAGTAAACATAGTCACCATCTACTACAACATCTCGTACGCTGTTTCCATGTCCGGTGAAAACCCATTCCTCAGTGCCAGTCTCTGCGTCAATTTTCCGCACGGTTTGGTCGTTAAAGCCAGCATAGACAGCGTCATCATCGGCTGAGAGAGTGAGCGCCGAGTCAGAGACATCACCGTAGCTCCAAATCTGCGACCCATCCGATGTATCGAGTTTTCGTATAGTATAATCTCTTGAAGACGAGTAAACAGACTCACCGTCAGGAGACACGGCGGCGGCATAGACATTGTCGCTGTGACCGCTGAATGTCCAGATTTCAGAGCCGTCAGTCGCGTCGAGTTTTCGTATATCGCTACTCCCGCCGCTCGTCGCGTAAACGTAGTCGCCGTCGTCAGACTGTGCCTGTACAGGTTGAGAGTTAATACCTATGAATCCGACGAACATCGAAGTCGTCAGGAATACTGCGAAGAGTACGGCGGTTACTCGGTGTGTGGTTGTTTGGCTATTCATCGCGCGTCACCGTCGTGACGAGTTAGTGTGGGACGGTCGTCACCGTCCGTGCGGTTGATAATCTGCATGATTACTAGTGTGCGCACGACCTCGCTGGGCAGACCCGGAGCGCGTGAGAAGTAGTGTGGCCACGAACACGCACCAAATTTGACCGCGAGAAGAGTGCTTGTGCATATAACGTTAACAAAGACTAAAGCTGTATCGCAGGCAAGAGTTTGAGAGAATCGTCAAACCCTGTCGTCGAAAAACTAGGTAGTGTTATAGTCGTCTCACCACTATTGGTTAGTATGGATACTACTCCATTCGAAGAATACGTCGAAGAAGCAGAAGCAGTAGCGAGGACTGCGAGAAAGCGGAACGGGCTCGACTGGGAAGTCTACGTTAGCGAGACACATACGAGAATAAACTGGTACAAGCAAACTGAGGAACAATTCGACGGCCCAAGCCTCCAATTCGACGGCGGTACCCTCAGTATCGAAATCTCGCAGGGTGAATCAGGGTGGACAAACAGGTATCGTGAAAGCGGATTCGAATCTTTCTCGGGGTATGATGAGCTCGACGAAGCGGTCGAGTCAGCTTACAAAGTGATGATGAAAAAGAAGCCGGGAGACGTGTTTATCCTGTAGCGACATAAGACGAACCAGATGTGTCAGCGTGAAAAGTAGGTAAGTTTATTACGAGAATCACGGTCTTAGCCGTCCTCTAGGCAGAATTTTTGAGGTAAGACGTTACAAAACTAGATACAGTTATAATCAAAAACGCACTATTGGTTAGTATGGATATAAATCCATTTGAGCCAGAACTATCGCAAGCAATTGTAGCCGCACAGAACGCAAGTAGACACTCCGGAGTCGACTGGGAAGCATTCGTTAGCGACTATCGAACCCGGCCAATAACATTCGTGACGACGGAGCTGAAGACCCCGGTACGCTATCATGAGCACGTTGACTGCCCAACTATCGGGCTTGAGGCAGGAGCAGTGCGTATTGAAATCTGGGAAGGAGACGAGGGGTGGGAGCGGAACGAAATCAAAAAAGACTCTCAGGCATTGAGCACGTTCGACTCGCTCGAAGAAGCAATATACGACTCCTTCGACGTAGCAGCGGACCTCGACCCCGAATACGTGTTGTCATAAATCGACGTAGAACACGACCTCGCCGTACACTTGGTCGTGGGTGATAGGTTCGTCTGGAATCTCGTTGTTATCTCCTTGAGTCTGGACTATACTATTATCTGACCAGACGACGCGGTGAATCGTTTGCCGAGTCTCAACTGACTCATGGATAGTAATCGGCCCCGGTTCGGAGCGAGTTTCGTTCACGTACTCGTCGAACACTACGATATCTCCGGGTTCGTAATCCCCGGTCTGTACGTAGACAACCAGTGTTGACTCTTCTTGCATCGTCGGGAGCATTGATTCACCAGTAGCGATACCAACGCCAACCGGGAGCCACGCAGGGAATGATAAGCTGATGAAGAACGGGATGAGAACGGCCAGTGCTACGAGTGTTGCAGCGAGTTCGAGACCTCCGACTACGTTCCAAACCCAAACAGCGCGTTCATTCATCACCACCACCTGTAACTTCGATTTCAGAGGCGTTACCCCCCTCTTTCGCATCGACGAGAGAGGATTTAGAACGCTCGTGAGCGCTTGCCAGCTCTTCGTAGAACTCGCGACGGTCGAGGACGTTCCGTAGCGTACCAGTTCCCGAAATCGCTGTATTCTCCAGAATTTCGCTGTAAGAAGCTCCGTCCTCGCGCATTGAGAGTGCCGTCAACACGTCGTCGAAGTCATCATCCGGGACGAGATACTGCTTGGCGTCATCATATTGAGTTCCGTACTTAGGACGACCCTGATAATAATCACTGTCGGCCCGAGCAGCCAGCGCTCGTTTCGTCTCACGGATTTCCTTCTTCTTGACAGCGGTCTCCGCAGCTCGCATCACGCCGAAGACGGTCTCGTCGTCGACAACATCGTCGCTGACAAACTCTATCTCAACACCACCCTGTAAGCAGGCGTGCTGTACAACGTAGAAGTATTCGTCGCGAGACACCCGGGTATCGTTCCACGCAACTAGTGCGTCGTACTCACCGTTTCGAAGGTCGTCGACGGCGGACTCAACTTCTGGGTCTGCGTCAAGCCGGTCTTCTGTTTGACCGAGAGCAAAGATACTGAATCCTGAGCGAACACCAAGGTCGAGCGTATCGTACTCGTCGTAGTGCTCTTCAGCGTACGCGTGTACGTTCTCACGCTGGAGTTCAAGCCCAACGTCATCGTCACGACCCTTGCTCTTTCGAATCCACACGAGAGCCTTAGACATCAGAATCACCCATCAACTCTTCAGCTAACTCTTTGAGCTCGTCGCGGTCGTCGTCTCGAACCCAGTCCGGGAACTTGTCTGGTTCGCGGAGGTACATCGCGGGACGACCCTCGACACTGTAGCGGAACATCTGGAGGCGCTCGTCGTAGTCGTACTTTCCGTCACGGATATCGTTCATCAGCTCGCGGATACCATCGTCTGTCTCGGGCCAGTGCTCGTCACAGAACCCGTAGTCTGTTTGAGCGGTGGTCAGCAGACTCTTGCGTTCGACGTACTCGACAGCGTCTCGCTCGCAACCTCGCTCTTCACACGTCGTCATTGCTCATCACCTGTCTCAAATATTGGCTCACAGAGTACCTCAATGTCGTCATGAATCTCAGTAGTGTTTAGTGGATAGTACCCATACCCTCCTGTACTCATCCCGTTTTCGCACACGACCACAACGTAGACTACGTCACCTTTGTCGGGGTCCGGAGTACCAATCGCATACCCTACGAAGAATATTGTGAACACAGCGATGACGACGCAAGCTACAATCAGTATATTCCCAATTGGGTCTCGTTCGAACATCATCGAGAATCACCTTCGAATAACGAGTTGTGGCGCTCGAACGCGTCGAGGGCGTGTTGAGTTACGATTATCGTGTTCAGGTCTCCGTTATTCAGTACGAGCTCTTCTAACTCTTCTTCGAGCTCACTGATGATTTCATCCAAGGCTTCGAGGTCTTCAACTGTGAAGCTCGTGAACTCTTCAGATTGACTCATCGAGAATCACCTTCGAATTCGACGCCCCAGCCAGCGAGAGCCTCTTTCAGCGTGTAAGAGTCCACCCGTTCTGGGGCGGAATCTACTTGGAAATCAACTCCGTGCCACTGAATGAGTTCGTACTCATTAGGACCAGTTTCGCGTTCGTTGATTAGGTCGACTGTGACCGCATAATCTCGGTCGTCGTATACGAGGTCTCCTGAGACGAGAATCTCGTATCGTCCTTCACCGTACTTCACTACTTTCTGTGTTACTTGTTCTACCAGTTCGTCTAGTTCGTTCATTCATCACCACCATGGATGATTGTCACCTCCATCTTGTTCCGGGCGGAGCCATTCGACCATTCGAGCTCGTCGCCTTGTTCGAGTTCGAAAAATTCTGCGAGGGCTTTCGGGATGCTCGTGCTATACTGTACTAGTGTTCGTGAACCATCTTCGTCTTCTGAGAGGGTAGAAGTGGTCTTTTGGACCTTTGTTTTAGCCATTGGTCGTGTTATACAACGTGTTGTATTACTATAGGTGTACCGTCGAGGGGGGTGTTAAATTGGGACTTCCTGAACACCCAATACCACCAATCTCAGCAACACCCATGCGAAAGAGACAAAATTTCTTTAAGAGGAACCTCAGTTCCACACTCGCTACACTCATACGTCGTCCGACTAACCGGGAAGAACTTCGCAGTCCCAGCTTCTAGAGTATCAAATCTATCAACCATATTAAACCAGACACAGAACGACTGCTAAGCTATACCGCCCAAACCTACTCCTCAGCTTTCTCCACGTAATCCATAACTCGCACGTACGCACTCTCGCGTGTACGATACGACCACACCCTATCCGCATCTCGCTCGACCCTATCAACAATACCCTTGGAGACCAACAGAGAACTGTAGAATGGAGACTCGGCCCGAACATCTCGGTGCTTCCACGTACAGTTGGGTTCTGGGAGCCAGTCGGCGAGTTCCATCCAGTGAGCAGACAACCAACACGCGGTCTCGTGGGATAATGATACAGACACGACTGCCCCGACACCCAAACCGACTAAAACACTTACCTGAGCCCGAATACAACTAGACCTATGGACGAATTGACCGAAGACGAGGTCGAGCCACACCTCGAAGACGCTGACGTAATGACCAACACGGTCTCCCCGTGGCGTTACTCCCTATGCGAGCGGGTAGCCGAGTTCTTAGACAGAGATTGAATACTAGTCTTCAGCCTCTACTGCTGCTTCATCAGTTTCTTCGGTCTCGTCATCGTCATCTTCCTCATCTTCGTCAGATAACCACTCGTCGAGTGAGTAATCAGCTGGACCAGAGCGACCGTACTGTGTATGATACTCTTGTAGGAACCGTATCTCGTCGTCATCAAGACCGTAGAGTGGGCCAAGAAGGTCGTCAGCCTTGTCGATGTGCGGCTTCATCGGCTTGTACGTGAACGTATTAGAGCTCGGTTTGAACCCATCTTCCATCACTTCCCAAAGGTCATCAGATAGCTCTATAATCTCGTCCTCGTGCTCCTGAAGGTCTTCGAGGGATGGGAGCGGGAAGCAACGGATATGGCTGAGATTCACGTGAAACATGTCGCCGTAGACGCACCAATATAAGTAGAAGAGGTTCGAGCCAGTGGCGAGGAAGGCTGTACGAGCTTCAAGCTCTGTGTCGAAGTAGAACGGTCTCACTTCGCGTGCGGAGTATAATTCCTCCCGCATCGGGTTCACGAAGTAGTCCTGACCCTCACGACGCCAAATGACGTTACCCGTATCTGAATCGACAGTGCGTTCTTTGATTATTGTTTCCTCATCACGAAGTTTGGACATGATTCCCTCAATACGCTCTGTCCCAATCTTGGGGAGCGCAACATAATCTTCACTCCCGTTGATACCGTCGTCTTTGAGGATATAATCGTCTACAGGTCGATGAGGTAGATTACGAATCCGTTCGTCCCGGTCGTCCTCATTGAATCGGATGAACTCGCTTGTTTCTATATTCTCATCCTCGCCGTCAGTCACATCCTTCTTACCAGAAAGGATTGCAATTCTGACTTCTGCACCCTCGAATATGTGGCTCGGGCGTTTTGCGAAACAGGATATAGATGTGGTATCGAGTTTCTTCCGATAGATATCGTTGAGTGTATCCATCGAATCCTTGTACGCGATTTTCAGGCTCGCGACGTTGCCAATATACCCATCTTCTGCGAGGAGCGATAGTTGTCTCTCAAGGAATAGAGCGACTACGTCCTCACCAGCGGTCTGGTAGGTATCTGTGAGAACATCTTCGCTCTCGCTCAGGATATCACCATATGGAGGATTACCGATGATGATGTCGAAATCCACCGCGAACGCAGAGCTATCTTCGTCATCAGGGCGGGCTTCAGGGAATTCAGCGAACCAGTGAGCAGGATGTCCGAACATTTGCTCTTCCGAAAGGTCAAATGAGAGCGGTCGGCGTTGGATTCGAGTACACTCGTAATCCCCTTCAAGGAACTCTAGAAGCTCATCTAAAAGCGCTTCTTTCGGTTCCTTGTCGACATCATTATCGTCGCGTAGGGACCGCTCACGGTCCTTCACATCGAGGGAGACACTAATCTTGTGAGTTCCAAAACCGTGTTCAGAGAACGTTTCTTTTTCGTCATCACTGAGGTTCTCCCGGTCCTTCCGCTTTAGCTGAATTTCCTCTACCTGATGGTGTACAGAGCCATCTATGCTTTCGAAGATGCGTTTGAGGTCATCGGGACCCTCAGGAGTAGTCTTGTAGATATAGTTCAGCTGGTCGATGAAGGCCTCGTCGAGCTCGGGACGGATTTCCTTCTCCATCTGCTCGATTTCATCCTTATCATCGATGTTGTCATCTTTGTACTCCATCCGGAGGTCCAGAATATCGTCGATACGTTCCTTGACCATCGGGAGGTCGAGCGACGTGTCTGTCGTTCCTTGTAACGGGAGACCGATTAGCGCGTTACCGTCCCGAATGTTCACGTCGATATTGGGGAGTTTACCGAATTGAGCTTCCCAACCATTCCCCTCGACGATTTTTAGCCAGACCCGGAGTTTCGCGATTTCGGTCGCGACACGGTCTGCATCTATCCCGTAAATCGAGGAGAGTGCGAGCTCCCGCTTCATCTCGAACCGTTTCTTCGGCTCGGGGTCGCCATTATCACTTTGTCCCCGGCGTAACGACATCTGAGCCCTGTGTACCTCTTCCATCGCCGCTGTCAAGAAGTGACCAGAACCACACGCAGGGTCAAGCACAGTTAAGTCTGTGAGACTATCCTCCGCTGTCTCCAAAGCCTCACCTTCAAATTTGAGACGAATCTGGTCAGGACCCGGGGCCAACGTAACTTCTGCTTCATCTTCTGCTAATTGGAGGAGGTCGGGGAGAGTCAACGCTTCAAGATAGCCCTCTACAGTCTCTAGTTCATCTTCATCTAAATCTAAATCTGTCTCGAAATAATCCGTGAACGTCTCCGCAAGAACATCTCGAACCTTAGGGTCAACAGCGCGTTCGATAACGAGCTCAGTGATATCTGTCGGAGTGTAATATGCCCCTTTCTCCTTCTGAGTCGCTTTACTGCTGTTTCGCTCTTTTTCGATATGATTAATCGTCTTTTCAAACACCGAGCCGATGATAGCAGGGTCGTAGCCGTCCCCAGAGAGATTCAGTTTACTCCCTTCGATGAGGTCGTCGATAACCTCTGGCAGAATTCTGTCACCCACATCGAATTCTTTCTCTTTGTGGATACTCGCTCGGAAGAGCCCACCGTTCAAATACGGTACTTGGTCGAACCATCCGGAGCGATATTTCAATTTGCGTTCGTCGGTGTTGAGCAAATTGTAGAATATCGGTTTAATCTGGCTACTATAGAGCGTACCAGCAATATCATCACTGTGCTCTTGATAAAATCTCACACGTTCAGAGAGGAATCCCTCGTCGAGAACATCACGTGACTCAAGAAATTTAACGAACAAAAGCCGATTCATCAACGTAACTGCGAACAGACGCTTATCTCGGCCATCAGTCCCTTTTGGCTGCTCTATATCATCAAGCAGGCTCGTCTCATACTCTTCGTATTCATCACCCTCTCCAAACAGAAGCTCGATATAAAGGTCATAGAACTCCTCTACGTCTCGCTTCCGGTTGTCACGAATCTGGCGGGGTGCTGTCTGCGAGACGAGCCTATCGAAGGCAGTGTGCTCGTACGCAGAAATGAACTCCTGTAGAAGTTCATCGACATCAACATCTGTAATCCCACGAGAAGAAACCGCACCAATATCACGGGCAATTTCGAGGATTGCATCACGGAGGTCTACATCAGCTTGTGTGACCTCAGGATATTTGGTAACGTCACCAACCTCGATTTTCCACATGTTCCACTCAAAACCGTCAGTGACAATCCCGTAATCTGCCCCGATAGACTTCCTATCTAGATATTCCTTGACCTCAGAGACACCTTCTTCGAAATTATTGTATTTTTTAGACTCCCCGATGACAACCGGGTCGACGTTGGTTATCTTGAAGTCTGGCCAGACAGTGTTCCCGCCGCTCTGACCATATGCTTGTGAATCGTATTCGATACCTAGAGTTTCGAAGAGCGGGTCGAGAAGGTTCTCTTCGAGATGGGTCTCAGGCTTCATCCCGAGCGCAGACGATTGGATATTATCTTCCCGGTCTGCAAGGAGGTCGTTGAGCTCAGAGTTACTAAGCGGACGGTCAACGAGGTCGTCCAACCACTCCTCAATCACGTCCCGGACATCATCTGTCGAAATATCAGGCTCTTCTTCGCTGAACGCGGCCTCAGACATACAGGGACCTCCGCGATTTGGTGTACGCCATGATGTAATAGCGGTGAGAGCCACACCGTATAAAGTTTGCAGACTACCAAGCACCTACCAACTTGAATACGACCTACCAGTGTTGGTAGGACGATTCGACGACGAAACGGAGGCAAGACCGGTGGGAATACCGGTCTGTGTAGTATTCCCCAGACTACCGGAGAGAGATAAATAAGAATATAAAACAAAGGCCAAGGACGTTTTTAATCTCGATGCCCAGTTTTACCCCCTATATCGCTTTGTCCTACCAGAACCGTCCTACCAACACTGGTAGGTCAGACACTTGGTGGGTGAATCGCTATCATCTCCGGTTGATAGCCATCCTACGAGGGATATTCATATATCTCACTGCGAGACTTTAGCTGTATGGTCGACTCTAACAATTACAATAATTTAATGCGAACAAGTTGGATGAATCTCGGTTGTTGACCCGGTTTCACATCCACCCTCCTACACCTGTGTTTGGTGCTTCGAATGATTCACACGCGTCAAAGAAGAGTTCAATTGAACACCCTGTCGAGTAAGCAAAATTGAGCGCAATACGCCATTCGTCATCACTTACATCCTCTGGCGCGAGTATAACATCATTCGAAAACACTTGCTCGACATCAGTAGTGTCACCTCCTGTGATTTCAGCGATGTCTTCCGGAGTGTAGGGCTTCTTACTCATAGTACAAATCGTGTCCTTCGAGTATAAGTTAGTCACGGCTACTCCCGGTGTCTCAAATATTCATCAAACATTGACCTCTGACTCAATATAGATGTGAGAAATATCTGCTTCGTTCACGAACGCGTGGTCTCCAATAGACTCCGTCTTCCAAACACCTCCGTCAGCATCCCGGATGATTGTCTGCGGGTACTCTAACAACACGTCCTTTCCATGGTCTTGCGTGTCGTACACGTTGATATAGCCGTGAATCTCTCTCCCTTCAGTCGTTACCACTCGCGCTTCTATCGGTCGCTCTGCACCGTCCATCATAATTTCCCACGTTTTCTCCCGTCGAGTCTGTAACCCTTGCTTGAGCTTATTATCGATAAACCAGCCAGAAACATACCCATTCACTGCTGCGACGGTCAGGAGAACGAGATACGCTAGACCAAGCTCCCCAAGAGAATACTCGGTCGTAACCACTGACTCAAGCGGCTGGTCAAAAACGAGTGCGTAAGTGAGAACAAGTAGGGATAGCGCAATTCCGCTCGAAACGAGAGTGTACGCAGTTTTGTCAAATCGGTCGACGTTAACAGTGACCTTACCGACGTATCGGCCAACGCGATACGTCACAAACCCGGGGACAAGAACGAAAAATGCGTAGACAAGGTCGATGAGCGGGAGGTTGAACGAAACCATACTTTAGACGCGGTCAAGCCTCACTCGTCGTCAGACTCCCCAGAGTCGCCGTCTCTCGGGTCCTCGTCTGGTGTAGAGGCTATGTTCGCTTTCTGTAGCGCATCCCTCTCAGAACTACTCTCATCCTCATTACTATCTTCTTTTTCGTCACTCATATTCTAACCCGGAGTGCTCACTCGTCCTCGGCTTGAGTGTTCTCTTCTGCGTCACGAGGGTCTTCATCCGGAGTGGAGGCTACATTCGCTTTTTCGAGATTCCGGTTATCGTCCTCTGAATCGTCTCCCATAGTATCTACTCGTCTCCACCTTCTCCGCTGTTGCCGCCAGCGTCTCCTCGGGGGTCAGAATCCGGTGTATCTGCGACAGTAGCTCGCTCGTTGGCGCTTTGCTTCTCACCCGACGACTGATTACCACTCTTATCATCAGACATGGTTAGATTAGTCCTCGTCACTCCCGCTGCTGTCGCTCCCACGAGGGTCCTTATCAGGCGTGTCCGCTACTCTGGCCTTCTCATCAGTTGCTCGTTGTCTATCCTTCGACCCGTCTCCGCCATTGTCATCATCACTCATAGAAACATGTCGGTTGGTCTCACATTTATATGTTCTTGTGGGTGCGATAGTCGTCTTGTAATACAGTAGACAAATTACCGCAATAGTCTAGACTATGTGACTCGACATCAAATGTCTTAGAATGGACGACGAAAAGGAAGAAAACGAACTAGTCTTTGGCCGAGTCGAAAACGACCTCGCTGACAAAAAACGCGTCAATACGACCATCGACTGCGAACACTGCGGAACAAAAATCGAAGAAAACGAACCCAGTTACGAAGTCGACTGGGACTACTACGCAGACAGCGGAACCCGGGAAGAAAACGGAAATGTCGAACTCTGCCCAGACTGCTTCCCGGATAAACTGCTCAAAAAAATGAATCTCTAAACCGTACTCAGGCACTGCTACCGCCCCCACCACGACGAAGACGATTATACAAGTCCTGTAACGATTTGAGCGGGTTACCGTACGGGGTCAGCTTACAGCCACATGGAGCAACCATATTCGGGCCACTCCGGGTGAACTCATCTTCGCTGAAAGTCACACCGTGCTCCTTACAGCGTACTGTGCCGTTCGACAGTGATTCTAGTTCTGCCATACTACTACAACACTACTTAAGAACAAAGGTGTATGCGTGAATTAAACAATCAGTACCACTCTGCGAATGCCTCTAACATATACTCGTATGCTTCAGACACTGTTCGATACGTTTCAAACCGAGACGGGTGCTCCGGGTCCTCAATCACGCGGATAACACCTTCGGCCTTGAGCTTCGAGAGATGGCCACCACGGAGGTCTTTATCAATCTCTGACGCTGTCCACTCCTCGTTCGGCGCGGGGAGCCACTCGTACAGTTCGCCCGCATAATCCATCAAATACCGCTTACTGAATCGTCCAGACATACCCAGATAGACACAGAACGACTGCAAAGGTATGACGGCAAATAACTACGATATACACCAAATGTGCTCGCACTGACCACAAACAAGACCCGCTCGCTCGCGACCACACTCAGAAGACACAATAGCAGGATACGAAGGATAATACGAACACTCCGGACACACGACTTCAACGGGAGAATCTTGGCGAAAAAAGAATAGTGAAACGCCTGTACTAGGCATATATGACATACGATATCAACTGATAAAACTGTAACTACTTTTCAGACTACCTACGACCGCGAGGAACGAACCGGGAGCGGTTCATATACCATATACATCAGCGTGAGAATGACTGTGAGAACGAAGAACAGTCCGGCCATCACCGTCTCTCCAATCATCGAATAATATGACGCGGTGAAAAACAAGAGGCCGAGCAACATCGCTGGGACACCACGCTGAGCCAAGTGAGCGTACCCGGTGACAGTCAACACGAGCGCGAGGAACGTTACAGCGAACAACGTCATGATGAGCCAGCCAATCATGACTCCGCTCCAATAATCTCGCGAATAGCTGCTGTCAATCGAGCTCGTGTCTCTACGTCTAGACGGCCATCGAGTACGAGGAACGCACCGTCTGTCCCAGAGATATCAACGACCGTTCCCGGGGTCAACTCGTACTCGTCCCGGACCTCGTGCGGGATACGCACGACCCACGAACCGTTGGCATCCCGGATTGTCGCTCTAGTCATCAGCCATCACCATCAGGAGTGCTAACGAGGAGAGGACCACGACCAGCCCGACAAGCGCAGCAAACTGAACATCGACTGTCGCCCCATCCTTGATAAAAAGGAATAGTGAGCCGACGCTGACACCGCCTAGAAGAGCTACTGGTACCTTCATAGTCGGTCATAGCGTCGTTTCGTTCGTTCGACTCTATCCTTAGACATCGTCTTGAACCGGTCTACGACTGTACCGTTGTCGTCGCGGATAGTGATGTAGTAGACCGTCCCGGTCTGCTCGTCAACATCGACATTCATCGCGAATCACCTCTGAGTTCGAGAAGTTCTTCTCGGTCAAGAGAGAAGGTCTCCTCGTCCATTTGATAGAGCGTGTCCCCAACGTGATGCTTGTCACCTTCTATTACTTCTGTGAGCTCTATCTCTAACTCGTATTCTGGCCAGTCATGACCCGTCCACGACCCATAGACTACTCCCCCAACAGCCATGAAACTCTCTTTCTCTTCACCAGAGTAATACGCTCGGCTAATCAGAACGAGGTCTCCTACAGTATGTTGAGGAGTCATCATCTCGACTCACCGTATTGTTCGGCCTCCAGCATCACCGTCGCGATATTGTGTATATTTTTAGCAGCAGTAGACCGAGATACCCCGGTTGCACTACTGAAATCGTCAATCATCGCTTCCATCTCGTCAATTATTATCTGTCCGTTATCGTACGGCTCAGCCTGTCGCTGCGCGTCAACAACGGCCGTCTCTAACTCTGAGACCCGCTCGTTCGCTTTCAACCATCGGATTCGCACTTCGTCGACGAGCGCGACTCCATACCGGGTGTGTTCCTCGCCGTCGTCTAGCATCTGGTCGTAGATGTCGAGCAGGTCGTCGTCTCGGAGTTGCTCGAATCCCTTGCGAAGCCACTTGTTGGAATCACCAAACCTCATTGGTCATCACCGTCGAGCTCCCGGATACGTTGTCGCGCCCAGCTGAGACGAGCAGCTAATTCACCGCCATCCTTCGGGTGGAAATTCTTGTTCTCGTTGATGCGAATCATCTTGTCGCGGAGTTCGATGGCTTCGTCCAGCGACATCTGCTTGACTTCCGAGGCGGTCGGGCGACTCATCGCGACCACACTGTACAGTCGTCGTCAGGCACGACTATGCCGTCTTCTTCGTCTGTTAGCACGTTGTAGAGCTGCTGGAGGAGCCCAGTGGCCTCGTACGCGTCGCGCTGGTGTACCGGAGTCGCGAGGTACCGTCGTGCTTCGTTCGTTGCTTCTTCGATTTTCTTGTTTTCTTTCTCTTGCATTTCGTTCACCCCCGTGTCGGGAGTTAGACCTGACCCGGGAATCGAACCCAGTAAAGCACCAGCTTCAGGCGTTTTTGATATATTCCGCGACGCTCTTCCCGATATCTCCGACGTACTCAACCTCATAATCCCAATCAGGGTTGAAGCCCAATTCTCGCTCTAAGTGCCACTCGACGGCCTCGACGAGGTCCTCTAACTGGTCATGTCGGACAGTATCATACGTCTCGGCTCCTGCTGCGTTCTCGATGATGAGCGTGAGTCCATCTTCCTCTCGGTCGACGATACGAGCGTTAGGATTGTCGTTGTATACCGCTGACCCACAGTTGAGCCATACTCCGTTAATTACGTTTTCGGTGCTTGCTTCGTTTGAATTCGCGTTTGTTGCGTTCATTGTTCTCGTTCTTCCACTCAGGGTGTCCCTGAGTCCTTACTACCACCTAACACGGGGGAGAATATAGCCCTTCCCCCTACACGCACCAATAATGGTCAGTAAATAGTAGTGCTACAATACCATAAACGCCGAAAAAGAGGTATAGAAGCAAATAATAGCCTCACACACGTTTGAAACACTAATCAGATATTATCGTCAAAATCATCATCCAGCTTATCCAGCCAATCCCTCCGCGCTTCAGCACGCTCAACCTCAGTCCGCTCATCATAGTGCTTGCGCAGCGTCTCGATACCCACGTTCCCCCGGTCAGACACGACCTCCTCGGGCCAGTCATTCCGTAACCAGTGAGTGAACGCTCCTCTCCTGAACGGATGCGCCGACATAGACGACGGGCACGTGTACGCAGCATCATACGACGTAGCCTCACAATCATCCGGGTCGCGCTCGTGCGGGCAATCGATACCAATCGCACAGGGACGAGTCCACTTGTGACACTCTGTTCTCAGAGTCGTCGTGTGTACGCGACCACCGCCCGCAGAAGTGGTCAATAGCGGTTCACGACCATAGTCATCCTCGTGGTCCGGGCGTACGTCTAGCCAGTCATCGAGGAGCTCGCACGTGTCTCCCGAGATGTTGACGTTCCGTTCCCCGTTATCCTTGTTTTTAATCGGCGTCTCCGTGTCAGGTCTGTGGCGGACTTCCAGCTGTTGTTCGTCGCGCAGGTAGTCATCCACGTCCAACGCGTGTAGCGCGCCGATGCGGACTCCTGTGTGCCACAAGAGATGGAGCGTCACGTGCCCGAGAGAGGCGTACTCGTACTTCTTCAAGTGTTGGAGAATCTCTTTAGCACGGTCTACCTCAATCATTTCGTCGCGGACGTTGGCTTCGGCGTCGAGGTCGGGACTCCGGACGAGGTCGCTCAGGTCTTGCCGCACAAACACTCCCTCGCACCAGCGGATGAACACTCTGAGCGAGTCCATCTGCGTCTTGACTGTTACCGGGTTGAGTTCGCCTTCGTCTCTACGCCATACGCGATACTCGTACAGCGTTTTTCCGTCGACTTCCCGTAGCTCGGTCACGTCGGCTACTCTGTCACAGTACCTCACGAAGTGACCTAATCGCGAGGAGTGAGAGTAGTACGTCCATTCTGCTAGTTCGTCTTCTCTGTCGTCGAGGTAGAGGTCTACTGCGGTCTGTACGTCTATTGGTTCGATTTCGTCTGTTGACATCGTTGTCTCCTGATGCCGGGGGAGACGACGGAACGCCCTCAGTCCGCTCGCGATGGCTACCGGCTTCGCTACACGGGTTCAAATGGTGACGAATCCCGAGCGTGCGAGGGTTCGGAACTGCGGGTTGGGCTAGGAGTGAGCGTGCGAACGAGTAGCACAATACTTCCTGCAGCGCCCACTTGCTTTCGGAGCTTTTCACGACTAACCCTGATTCTCTCGTAGCAGCTCGCTACGCGACTGAATCGGGGGAATCGGTTCCTTCCGAACCCAGTCCTGAAATCGGGTTGAACGCGTCACCGATCGCGACCCCTCGCGTCGGACGATCGGTCCTCCCGATCGGCAGGTTCGCGACGATTTCGACCGTAACACAAGCGCGGATCCGGACTCGACGAGCTGCTCGTCGACGCTGAACCGACGCCGGAGGTTCGGTTGGCGGTTAGGGGTGTGGCTAAGGCCACAGATTCTAAGATACCCCACCGCCTCCGCAGATTTGGTCGTCTCCATTAGAGGAATGCTCGAAATTCTTTTCATCCATGTATAACTATCATGTGTATGTACAATCAGGCGAAGCAGATTGGAGGAAGCGCTATAATCACACTTACAGTAATAGCCGCGCTTTCCATGGTCTACGATATCCAAGCTCAATTTGGAATACATGGTCCGTTTGATCCAGTACTAGAGCTACTCCGTACAGTCCCTCTCACAGCATTCGGTCTCTTGGGAATTGCTTCATTACTCGCCGTGTACGAGCATACAACCGGCTTTTAGAACCACCAGAACCAATTTTAATGGTTGACGCACTACGCGCTGGTGCCAAAGCTGGTGAAGCAGTTCTTGCGGGCATGGCTGGCGGCGCAATATTCGCGACAGCTCAAGAACCATTGACCCTCCCAAGAATAGCGATGATTTCTATTTTCATCGCAATCGCCATGGTCGGGTATATATCGATTCGAACGTACTATGAATGGCGACGCGGTGAACAGCTAGATTAGAATTGCTTTCACAGAATGCCTGATACACCTTGGCAGGACAAGGACCGATTGTACAAGTTGTACGTGGAACACGGTCTTTCAGCTTCTGCCATCGGTGAGGAGTTGGGTTGCTCCGATACTACTGTCTTAGACTGGCTCGACAGATACGACATCCCCACGAGAAATCCGGATCCGCCACGGATGACCGGAGAGGATAATCCCCGCTCAGTTTCGAAGGATGACCTGCTAGCAGATTACAAACGTATTGCGGAGGAGTTGGGTAAGACTCCTACCCAATCTGAGTATAATGAATTTGGAAAGTATTCTCAGCGGGCAATACAATCACACTACGGCTCCATGGGCGCCATACAGGACGCTGCCTCTTTAGAGCGCCACAGAAAAGGTCGAGTGACTCTTCAGTGCGAAGTCTGCGGAGAGGAGTATAGCGTAAAGCACGCAGAAAAAGACAAGAGTCGGTTCTGTAGCCGCGACTGCCTGAGCCAGTGGAAATCTCAGTCGATCACATCGACAGCCGCGTAACCCCGTTTGATCACGGTGAACCAAACCGAACTAGCTGTGGAGCATCTTCGAACCGCTAGTGAGCATGATTTTCGGGATGGATCGCCGCTGTCGGCGGCGGACTGCCGCCGACGCGACGGCGTCGCCACTCACGACCGCTGTCCGGACCGGTGGACAGCTACCGGAAGAACCGGTCGTCAAGTGACTGGTTCGCTGGAACAGACCTACGCACACCAAGTGCTGTCCAAGCTGCGCGAAGCGTCATTTCGCAGAACTCCGTGAACGACCACTGCAAGAGGCGGCGCCCCCCGCGGCGGGGCGCCGCCACGTACTTCCAGTGGAGATATCGCCAGCTGTTCTGAAGCAGTAGGCTCACTACAAACATCATCAGCCGGAGCCCAGCGTCCTGAGAACTGGTGAAAGCGAGGCTCTGCTTAGCTAATCGGTAGCTCGACTCGATGCCGAAGCGCTTGCTGTAGTGTTCTCGGGCATCCCGTGGTGTGTCGATGAACGGCGCGTCAGCGGCGTAGCCGTGACGCGCCACCCCGTGTTCGTCGTATCGTCCCTGCTGGTAGACGCAGTCGATGAACACGGGGAACGTCACCTCACCGGCGAGATCGTGTTCGATCTCGCGGCTCCAGCCTCTGTTGAGTTCGTCTTGAATCGTCTCGCCCCACTTGACAATCGGCATGACGTAGGCGTAGTTGTGCTTGGACAGCAGTCCGAGGCAGGTACTGTTGTAGAATCCACGATCGAGGTAGACGGCCTTGACGCCGAGGTCAAGGCCGTCGAGCAGTTCGAGGAACTCAGCGAGGACATCGCTGGTGGTATCGCCAGCGACAAGCTGGCGAACCGCCAGCGTGTATCGTTTGTTGCGGACACGTACGTAGAGCGTCGCATAGGCGTGAAACGTCGTTGTTCCACGCTTGGCCTGTGAGGAGTACAGAGCCTCGGTTTCGTCCTCATCACCGTAGTAGGGATCGAGGTGGAGGTCTGCGCAGACCTCCACCGGTCGATCTGGAAGTGTCTCAAGCGTATCTCGCTGAAGCAGCGTGTCTCCAACCGATTCAACCGAATCCAGTTCAAACTGATCGGTGAGATGTCCACGGACGGTATTAGCGTGTGGTGAGTCGTCAGTCGTTTCGCAGACGTGATTGATCGAGGTCCCGCCGGCGCTGGCGCCGGCGAGGACCTCGTACAATGTCTCCGTAGAGACCTCAACGTCTTCTCCGAGATCTACCGAAAGCTCCTCTTCAAGACTGTTGACGACAAAATTAAGCAGGTGCTCTTCCTCTATCTCGCTGTCTGCTTCGGGTTGTTGCACATCTTCCCAAAGCAGACACTTCCTCTAACCCGATGTGATCGACTGAATCTGAGAACATGGCTGGGGAGAACAACCCCTACGATTACAACCAGACGGAATTCATCTGTGAGTGGTGCGGTGAGTCGTATTTCCGAGCTGCGAATAGAGAGGGGAAAACGCGTTTTTGCTCGCAAGAGTGTCTCGTTGAATGGCGATCTCGTGAATATTCTGGTGAGAATCACCCTCGATGGAAAGATAACGAAGACTACTATCGAGGCCCGAATTGGCACCCTCAGAGGGGCAAAGCACGTAAGCGAGATAACCACGAGTGCCAGCTCTGTGGGAGCTCTAACTCAGACCTAGACGTTCACCATATCATCCCGTTTAGTGAGTTTGATGATTACGAACGGGCGAATCGTCTTCAGAATCTCATAACGCTCTGCGATAGCTGCCACTCAAATGTTGAATGGGGAAATATTACTGTACAGTCAAAGCTCGGGATGTTCATCCAATAGTTCACGCCCTGTATCTCACATGTCGTTCCTGTCACCAACCCGGTCGCGCGTCCCGCTGGTGCTGTATACAGCAAACACACTGATGAATATCGTTGAAACTGCTGAAAAGGAACGGTAAAGCACATTTGATTGCCATATTTGGGATGATTTCTACTGAGAACTACTCTCAGTTCAGGAAGTAATCACAACGCCAATTATTTTGTACCCGTCTTCTATAGACTGAATAAGACGAATGTCTGAGTCGCCACCGGCGGATAATGACATCGGTGACTTGGGACCTCCCGAGTATCTTCTTTATCGGGTGGCTGCGGAACGTCACGAGCAGGACGGCCATGAAACGGGGCGTACCCGTATCCACAAGCTTTGCTGTTTAGCTGATCGGCTGTTAGCACAAGAACACGACCGAGAAGTCGGTCTGCCGAAGTATTGGTACAAATACGGCCGTACCATCTCGGAGGCTCAGTTGAATTCAGCTGTCACGTTCCGCCCCAACGCGAATCACTTCGGTGGCCAAGCATACTATCCGGCAGATCAAGTTAGCGAGTCCGACTTTGACCACCTGTCGGAGGACCTCAAAGATGACATCTACAACGCGGTTCAGTCCGTAGTCAGAGAACACGGCGACAAAACAGCGGAGCAACTAGAAGAGTACCAGTACCAAAACTTTGCACCTGATGGTTTCGTTGTCGCATACGCTGATTTGCGGTGGTATTTAAACACGATTTCGCAAGACGAAGATCAACACAGACTGAGCCAATTTGTCGCTCCCGATGAGAAGACCCGCATCGAAGAACTCCTAGATGAGATGCTGGCAAACTTTGACGAGGAGCGTTACTCGGAAATCCACGACCTCTACCTTGATTGGGACGATACGATGCGCCTGTTGGTCGACATTGGCCGAAGCCCGAGAGAACTCCACGACTTCACAGAAGCCTTCATCGAGGGAGCTGCGCGTATTATTCTCCGGTTCGAAGAGTACTCAAATATTGATTCGGAGGCGCTTGAAGACTGGCGTACAGAAAAAGAAAAAGTGAGGAAGGACCTCCGGAGTCGGATAACAAAGAAGCGGAAGGAAGCCCTCTCAGAAAGACAGTCTACCTCCGCTTTGGACAGCGTCGCTGATTCGTACAATACTGCTATATCTGACGACCTAGACAGCCTGTAGAATGGCTGATAATGCTTTCCTTGACAAAGGAGTTATCCTCGGGTTCTGTTTCTTTACTGACCCTCATCACAGGGAATGTAGGGAGTACTTGTTTAATGGCGAAACTGAGTATTTCGCTACGAAACAGGTTGAGGACATCTTCCGAAATGCGAAGGACTCAATTATTGAGGAGCATAGAAATGGAGTACTTCGGAACATCCAACGGGTGAAGGTCAATTATGAGGGGGAGCTAAGTGAGAGTGATATTGAGGAGATTCAGTCAGAAATTGACCGGGACGAAAATTCGGCATGGAGGTATTTAGAGGATTTCTACGATGATAAAGCCGGAAGAGGCGTCTACGAGGTCACTGATGAACTGCGCGAGGCATTCGTCTTTAGCTAAGCGAAGAACCGCATGACAGCAGCGGCTTATCGAGGCTACTTTTTGAGAGGAATGAGGAGGCGGCAAGTGTGCACCAAGACGCCTCCTCATCAAGAATCATGCGTCGGCTTACTACACTGTTTCCCTCTGAGTTCCTCGAAGAGCACGCCGAGGAACTCGGCGTGGTCGAGCGTGAGGGCAAACTTCAGATTCCCGTCCTCGTGTGGGCGCTCGTGTTCGGCTTCGCCGCAGGCGAGAGCCGAACACTCGCTGGATTTAGACGCAGCTACAACTCTACAGCCGATGAGACGATCTCTCCCGGTGGCTTCTATCACCGGTTGACACCGTCACTTGCAGAGTATCTCCGCGACCTCGTCGAGCGTGGTCTCGACGAGGTCGCTGTTCCCGACGCTGTTGACGCTGATATCAACCGATTCAGGGACGTGATGATCGCTGATGGAACGGTGTTGCGGTTGCACGAGTTCCTTTCCGACGAGTTCCAAGCTCGCCACGAGGAGCAGGCTGGAGCGAAGCTCCACCTGCTCCACAATGCCACCGACCAGACGATTGAACGGATCGATGTGACCGATGAAAAAGCGCACGACAGTACGCTGTTCAAGACGGGATCGTGGCTGCGTGGACGGCTGGTTTTGTTCGACCTAGCGTACTTCAAGTACCGCCGCTTTGCGCTGATCGACGAGAACGACGGCTACTTTGTGAGCCGGTTGAAGCAGAACGCGAATCCGGTGATAACAGAGGAGTTACGGGAATGGCGCGGGCGCGCCATTCCCTTAGAAGGGGAGAAGATCCACGACGTGGTCGGTGATCTCTCGCGGGAGTACATTGACGTAGAGGTCGAAGCGGAGTTCAAGCGGGGTCAGTACGAGGGAACACGGTCGCTAGACACGAAGCGGTTCCGCGTCGTCGGCGTCCGGGACGAGGACGCCGACGACTACCATCTGTACATCACAAATCTACCGAGAGAAGAGTTTTTCCCGGCAGATCTAGGGACGCTATATCGGTGTCGATGGGAGGTAGAAACGCTGTTTCGTGAGTTGAAGACGCAATACGAACTAGATGAGTTCGACACGAGCAGCCCTGTTGTGGTGGAGATTTTGCTGTATGCGGCGTTGCTGTCGCTGCTAGTGAGCCGTGAGTTGTTGGATCTGGTCTCCGAGCAGGCTGACGACGAGATCGTGTTTCCACCGGAACGCTGGGCGGCGACCTTCCGGTCGCACGCCCAGCTCATTCTTCACGAACTCGGTGAGTTCCTCGGCTACTCACCACCGCCGCTGTTGGAGCGGCTGATCGAAGACGCACAAAAGATCCACCAGCAACGACCGATCTTACAAGAGACGCTCGCTACCGCTACTCAACCAAGGTGTGAGGCTTAACTAAAGACGAATGGTTTCTTCAACTAACTGCTGTGTTTGTATCGCATACTGGGCAGTTAATGAAACCAACAAGATGGTAGCAAAGGCGGACGCGACCGCTGCGAGCTGCCCAGCCCTTTCAAATATTCCCCCTAGTGCGGCAGCAATAGAAGCAACCGACAGGAAAGTTACCAGAATAATAAGAGCTAGCCGAACACGAGGTGATTGTAATATGTCAATCTGTTTTGAGAGGTTTGACTCATCAGAACTCATGTTAGATTAATTCACCCACAGATCACTTGAATGCCAGTAATTGAGCGGGTAACGGTCATACAAACGCCTGCGTCCGCTCCTCCGTATGCTCGCTAACTACCTCGTCGACGCCCTCCCCGGTCGACCATCGCCGCGTGTAGCGCCTCGGCGGTGGTCATCAGCTCGGTTATATCGTCGGCCTCCTCGCTCCCCTCGTCCCACGCTTCACGTTCACCGGGACGGAAGATACCACGTCCATCGCTCGCCGAAACCCCTCGATCGCGGCCGAGCGTGAGGACGACGACGTCACCACCCGGCTTTTCACTCCCCGCGGCGACGATACCCGTATGAGAGTCTGCTGGGCCGCGCTCGCCGTCGTCCTCCTTGTTGTTCTGGCCGGTTGCGCCGGCGCGCCGGTCCCGGACGTCGGTTCCGACTCGCGGCCCGCCGATCTCGAATCACCACCCGACAACCCCGACGGCGTCGATCCGAACGACCCGGACGACACGGCTTGGACCGGCACCGTCGTGCGCGTCGTCGACGGCGACACGATGGAGGTCGAGTTCCCGAACGGCGAGGTCGACACTGTCAGGCTCCTCGGCGTCGACACGCCCGAGACGAGCGCGGAGTCGACGTCCCCCGGCGAGTTCGAGGGGATCCCGGAGACGGACGCCGGCCGGGCGCACCTCCGGGCGTGGGGCCTTGAGGCGTCGGCATTCGCGGAGTCGGAGCTCGCCGGCGAGGAGGTCACGGTCGTGACCGGCGGCGACCGTCGCGGGGGCTACGGGCGCCTCCTCGCGGTGCTGTACGTCGACGGCGAGGACTTCAACGAGCGCCTGCTGACGGAGGGGTACGCGCGGCTGTACGACACCGAGTTTGCGAAGCGGGACGCGTACGCCGCGGCCGAAGCGGACGCGAGGGAGCGCGGCGTCGGGCTCTGGACGTTCGACGAGTCGGACTACCCCACCGAGGCGAGCGAGGTCGACGACGAAGACCTCCCGCCGCTCCCCGACGACGGCGACTACGACTGCGGCGACTTCGACACGCGCGCGGAGGCGAACGCGGTCCTCGACCGGTCGCCGGACGACCCGCACAACCTCGACGCGGACGGCGACGGCGAGGCGTGCGAGTCGCTCCCCCAGTTCGGGGTCGACGCGGCCGCCATCCCTGTGTCGCCGTAACACACTTAAGAGCGCGCTCGGTACGGTGTCGTAGTGGCATCCCGACAGGGCGGGTCGGGGGACGCGGAGCCCCTCGGACCCGGATCGACGGAGCGTCGGACCGCTTCCACGACCGCCGCCGCGAGCCGAGAGGACGACGTGCGGCCTCGGTCGCCGCCGGAGTCGCCGGCGCGCCGCCGCGCTCGCGCCGGACGATCCGACCGGACCGGCCGAAGCGGGGAGTATCGATCGGTCGATCCGCCGCACGGCGGGAAGTCTGCCGCCCGGACGCCGGAGGACCCGCCCGTGCGCGACCCCTCGCTCTACGCGCTCACCGACCACTTCCGCGAGCGGCTCGAACAGCCCGGCCGCTACGTCTCGACGCGCACCGTGAGCGACGCGATCCGGGAGGGGCAGCTCCGCTGGAACAGCACCGACGGCTGGCGGTTCGCCCTCGTCGAGGGGGGCGTCCGCTTCGTCGTGGTCGTGAGCGACACGGAGACGAACTCTCCGGTCGTCGTCACCGGGTGGACCGAGGTCGCGGACCGCGAGGCGGCCCTCGAAGCCTCGCGGTGGGACGGCGTCGACGTTGACACCATCGCCGTGCGCGCCGCGCTGAGCGAGTCGGCGTCGACGCCCATTCCGGACCGGATCCGGCCCCGAACGGTCACCCGACCGTTCGAGGTCGGCGAGCACCGCCTCGAAACCGAGCCGGGCGAGCCGTTCGTGCGCTGTACCGACTGCGGCTGCCGGTTCCGCTCGAAGGAGGGGATCACCTCGCGCCGGTGTCGACAGCGGTCGCCGGGCCGGTAGCCGGCGAATTTGTTTATAAACAACTCTCGATATTCCACGGTATTCACCAGTGGCTACGCGGTGCGGTGGCGCGTGCCTGCGAGGCCGCTCTGCGGCCGAGCAGCACGCGCGAGGGAGTCGCGAGCGAAGCGAGCGACGAGGCTGGGGAGGCGTGAGGTGCGGTGCGGTCGCGGTCGGGTGGGACTCAAAGGGGCAGCCACGAGGGCGGCGCAGGCGACGTAAGCACCGCAAGGAGTGAGCGGAGCGAACGACTGAGGAGCGCAGCGAGCGTGCGCCGCCCTCGTGGCTGGGGCTTTGGAGGTGTTCACCGCGGTATCAACTCCGTACGATCTCCAAGACGCTGCCAATTCCGCTCGCCCGGTGACGCTATCCATTTCCGCGTCGCGGCCGAAGCTGTGGTGATGACCGACGACACCGGCGACGACGCCGGCGACGCCCCCACCGATGACGCGACTACCGACCCCGACAGCGCTGCCGACGACCTCTCCTTAGATCGCTTCCACGAGGCGCTCGAAGCCGAGGAGCGCCCGGTCGCGACCGCGAGTGAGGTCGCCCGCCGACTCGGAACCACGCAGGCGGCCGCCCGTGATGCGCTCGCCGCCCTCGTCGACCGCGGCGACGTGGACCGGCTCGATGTCGAGGCCGACCCCGTCGTTTTCTACCCGCGCGACTGGGGCGCGTTGGCGAACCGCGAGCGCGTCGTGACCTTCCCGAAGCGCCGCGAGATCGTCGTCGACCGCCCCACCCAGTACACCCGCGCGCGGCTCTCACAGTTCGCGAACCTCGTCGACACCACCGGCACCGAACCCGGCACGCGCGGCTACCTCTATCGGATCCGGCAGGAGGACGTGTGGGCCGCGCCGTTCGACGACGCCGACGCGCTCGTGGGTGCGCTCCGCTCCGTCCTCCCGCGACGCTACGACCACCTCGAGGAGTGGGTGCGCGACCAGTGGCGCCGCGCGCACCGCTTTCGGTTATACACCCACGCCGACGGCTACGTGGTCCTCGAAGCCGCCTCGGAGAGCCTGATGGGGAACGTCGCGGACCAGCACCTCGACGACGACCACCTCCGCGCGCCCATCTCGGACACGGAGGCGTGGGTCAACGAGGACGCCGTCGCCGCGGTGAAGCGCGCGCTCTACGACGCGGGCTACCCGGTCGAGGACGACCGCGACCTCGAAACCGGCGACCCCGTCGAGATCGAACTCACGACCGACCTCCGCGACTACCAGGCGACGTGGGTCGAGACGTTCCTCGACCGCAAGTCCGGCGTGTACGTCGGCCCGCCGGGGTCCGGCAAGACCGTCGCCGCGATCGCGACAATCGCCGCGGTCGGCGGCGAGACGCTTATCCTGGTCCCCTCTCGCGAACTCGCCGACCAGTGGCGCGAGGAACTGCTCGACCACTCCACGGTCGACCCCGCCGAGATCGGATTGTACCACGGTGGAACCAAGGATATCAGGCCCGTCACGATCGCCACCTACCAGATCGCCGGGATGGACCGCCACCGGAGCCTCTTCGACTCCCGCGAGTGGGGGCTGATCTGCTTCGACGAGGCGCACCACATCACGGCCCCCGTCTACTCCCGGACCGCCGAGCTCCAGAGCAAACACCGGCTCGGCCTCTCGGCGACGCCCGTCAGCGAGACGGGCAGCGAAGAAGAGATCTTCACCCTGATCGGCCAGCCGATCGGCGCCGACTGGGACTCCCTCTTCGAGGCCGGCTTCGTTCAGGAACCCGAAGTCGAGATCCGGTACGTCCCGTGGCGCGACGAGGTGTCCAAGAACGAGTACGCCGCCGCGGACGGCCGAGAGCGCAGACGGATCGCGGCCGAGAACCCCGCGAAGGTCGAGGAGATCCGCTATCTCCTCTCCGCGCACCGCGACAAGAAGGCGCTCGTCTTCGTCGAGTACCTCGACCAGGGCGACGAAATCGCCGACGCGCTCGGCGCCCCGTTCATCAGCGGCGAGACGCCCCACCACGAGCGCGCGGAGCTGTTCCGCCGGTTCCGGGCTGAGGCTGGAGGCGACGATGACGTGACGGGCGACCACGACGGCTCCCGCGACAGCGACGACCTCGACGTCCTCGTCGTCTCCCGGGTCGGCGACGAGGGGATCGACCTCCCGAACGCGGAGCTCGCGGTCGTCGCGAGCGGGCTCGGGGGCTCCCGGCGACAGGGGTCACAGCGCGCCGGCCGAACGATGCGTCCGACCGGCTCCGCGCTCGTCTACGTCCTCGCGACGCGCGGGTCGAGCGAGGAGGAGTTCGCCCAGCGGCAGATGCGGCACCTCGGTCGGAAGGGCGTCCGCGTCCGCGAGACGAACGTCGCGGAGTAGTCCGCGGGGCGGGGATTTTCGCCTCGCTCGCTCGGCCGGCGGTATCGGCCGAACGAGGTCGGAGCGTCAGAGCGAGTCCGCCAGGCGCTCGGCCGCCTCCTCGATCTCCCCCTCGTTCTGGACGAATCGGACGGGCGCGTTCTGATCTCTCGCGTACTGGAGCGCCGCGGACCGGTTGAGGTCCTGCTCGAAATCGATCTGGCGTTCGGTGACCCCGTCGAGGTCGCGGTCGCTCTGCCGCCTTCGTTCGAGGATCGTCGCCGGCTCCGCCTCCACGAGGACGAACGCGTCGGGCGAGACGTCCTGAAGCACTTCGACCGGGAGCCCCTGGACGTAGCCGGTCCGCGTTTCGACCGCGAGGTGCGTCGAGAGGATCACGTTCGTCGTCTCCGCCTCCTCGGCGACGAACTCGCCCGCGCGACGCTGGAGGCGACGCGTCTCGGTCTGCGAGAGCGTGCCGAGCTTCGCCCGCTCGGTCGTGATGCCCATCGCCGCCGCCTGTTCGAGCATCACGTCCCCGAAGTTGATCAGCTTGTACCCGTCTCCGAGTCCGCGCCGGACCGCCTGACAGACGCTTGAGAGGCCGACGCCGTTGACTCCCGACACGAGCGTGACGGACATCAGAAACTCACCTCGTTCTCCTCGTCCCCCGGCATTCCGCCGCGGTCGTCGTAGTACCGGCGGCCGATGAACTGAGCGCCGACGAGCATCATCAGCGTGTCGTAGAGGTCGTCCGCCGAGTCGAACGTCTCGACGTCTGATCGGCCGATGACCGCTCGGATCGTCGTGGACTCCCCGTCCGGCGGCGACAGCTTTGTGTCGCCGACCGTCTCCAGCACCTCGTCTCGGGGCGCCGGAAACTGTAGCTTCCTCGCGAACAGGTCACGAGTTTCTGGTAAGCGCATACATACCACATGACAGCGCACGTGAAGATAAGTGTGTATGTACCGCGGTGCCTCGCCGTCCCGCCTCCCGCGCCGGTCACCGGGGACCGCTCGCGGACCGTCAGCGGGCGAAGCTTTCAACACGCACTCCGGCGACTTCGCGACATGGACGCTGACGAGTCCTCGCCCGCGGCCGACAGGGACGCCGACCTGCGCCCGACCGTCGCAGAGGCGGTCGTCGACGCGATGCTCGACCGCGGCGTCGACACCGTCTTCGGGATCCCCGGGAAGCAGACCCTCCCGCTGAACCGGGCGCTCGCCGACCGCGACGCGCGGTTCGTCGTCGCCCGCCACGAGACCGCGGTGTCGCACCAGGCGTGGGGATACGCCGAGACGAGCGAGCCGGGCGAGATGGCCGCCACCTGCGTCGTCCCCGGCCCGGGCGACACGAACGCGATGAACGGGCTGAAGAACGCCCTCAACGACTGCGTCCCACTGCTCCACCTCGCCGTCGAGACGGAGCGGTCGGTCCGCGGCGGCGACGGCATCCACGAGACGCCGCCCGAGACGTACGACACGGTCGTCAAGGAGAACGTCCTCGTGGACTCGCCCGCGGGCGCGGTCCCGGCGGTCGTCGAGGCGATCCGCACCGCCCGCGAACACCCGCAGGGGCCGGTGCGCGTCGGGATCCCGAAGGACGTCCTCGCGAGCCGCACGCCCCAGCCGGCGGTCGGCGACCGCGACCCCTCGCCGCCGCCGGGCCCTCCCGCGGACGCGGTCAGGGAGGCCGCGGATCTGCTCGCCGACGCGAACTCCCCCCTCGTCCTCGCCGGCGGCGGCGTCAGACGATCGGGCGCGAGTGACGCGCTCCGGTCGGTCGCCGAGGCCCTTGACGCGCCGGTCGTGACGACTTATAAAGGAAAAGGGACGCTCCCCGAGTCGCACCCGCTGTCGGCCGGGGTCCTCTGTGGCGGCGCGAGCGCGGAGCTCCGCGGCCTCCTCGCGGACGCCGACGTCGGCCTCGTCGTCGGCTCCGACCTCGACGCGGTCGCGACCGCCTCTTGGTCCGTGACGATGCCCGAGACGCTGGTCCACGTCACGCTCGACGGCGACGACGTGGGGTTCGGCTACGAGACCGACCTCGGCGTCGTCGCCGACGCCGACCGCTTCCTCCGCGCACTGAACGACCACATGGACGACGAGAGCGCCGTCGCCCCCGACCGCGACGGCGCCGAGCGAGCGAAGTCGGTCCGCGCCGCCGACCGCGAGCGGTTCGAAGCGCTGTCCGAGTCGGCCGAAGGCGGCGGCCGCGACGGCAGCGACGACCGCGATTCCCGCCCCCTCCGCTCCGTCGAGGTCCTGTCGGCGGTGCGCGACGCGGTCCCCGAAGACGCGGTCGTCACCGCCGACGCGGGCGGATTCCGGCTGTGGACGCTCGTCTCGTTCCCCGCCGCGGGACCGCGGTCGTACGTCAATCCCGGCTCGTGGGCGACGATGGGCACCGGGCTCCCCTCGGCGATCGGCGCCAAGCTGGCGAACCCCGACCGCGACGTGGTCGCGCTCACCGGCGACGGCGGGCTCATGATGTGTGTCCACGAACTTCACACGCTGGCGAGCGAGGGGATCGACGTGACCGTCGTCGCGCTCAACAACGACGACTACGCGATCATCAGCGAGGAGGCGTCGCGCTCGTACGAGTTCCCCGAGGGCGCTTACGGCTGGGCGGAGACCGGGCTCGACCTCGTCGCGGTCGCGTCGGGGATGGGCCTGCCCGCGGAGCGCGTCCGCGAACACAACGCGGTCGGCGACGCCGTCGAGCGCGCTCGCAGCCGGGACGGGCCGGCGCTCGTCGAAGTCGTCACCGACCCGAACGAGCCGCAGGCCAGCGAGTGGATGACGGGGACGCGACCCGGCGAGTAGTCACTCGGTTTCACGCCGAGCATTTCCGAGATCTGAAGCGATCTATATGAGCGCCGACTCCAGAGTGCGGGTATGCGAAACCCGTGGGTCCACGACGACGTCCCGGACGATGCCGGGAGCGGATACGACGGTCCCGTCCGCCTGGTGGCGGCGTTCATGTGGGGCTCGCTTGCGGTCCTCGTCGGGGCGTTCGTCCTGCTCTCCGGGGCGGGCGTCGTCGATCTCGCCGACGGCGGATCGCTCGGTGAGGTCGTCACGGGGGTCGTCGCCGCGCTCGCGCTCGCGCTGGCGCTCCCGCTCCTGTTGAAGCTGCTCGCGATCTCGCGGGTGCTGGCCCTTCTCGCGTTCCTCGGAACGGGCGCGTCCGTCAGTCGCTTCGTGATCGCCCGCGAGCCGGAGCGGTTCCGGGCGCTACTCGACGCGCGCGACAGTCTCGTCGAGAACGCGGACTCGCTCGGCGGCCTCTTCGACTTCGTCGACTCGATGACGCCCGCGGCCGTCGACGCCGCGATGACGCTGGTCGTTGCCGTTCCGATCGCCTGACTGCGGCCCGTCACCTGACGCGCCGCGTTCTCCACGCGTTCGGCAGGACGTGATCCTTAACAACACTCGTCGTGAATCCGGCGCATGACGCATCCGAACGACGTCGCCGTCGGCATCGTCGGCCTCGGCGGCATCGGGTCCCACCACGCGACGAAGCTCGTTGAGCGCGGCGCGAACCTCGTCGGCGGAATGGACATCGACGCGGACGCACGGGCGCGATTCCACGAGGAGTTTGGCCTCCCGGCCTACGAGGACGAGGCAGCCCTCTACGACGACTGCGACGCCGTGTTGGTCACCACGCCGAACCGGTTCCACGAGGAGTACGCGACCTCGGCGCTCGCGGCCGGCCTCGACGTCCTCTTGGAGAAGCCGCTGGCGCACACGCTCGAGAGCGCCGAGCGCATCGCCGAGGCCGCCCGTGGCGCCGAGGGGTTCTGCATGGTCGGGTTCAACAACCGGTTCGCGGAGCCCGTGCGGGTGATTAAACACTACCAGGACGAGGGACGGTTCGGCGAGACCACCCACGTCGAGGCGAACTACGTGCGCCGGCGCGGCGTCCCCGGCCGCGGCTCGTGGTTCACGTCGGCCGACGTCGCCGGCGGCGGTGCGCTCATCGACATCGGCGTCCACGCGATCGACCTGGCCCTCTACTTCCTCGATCATCCCGAGGTCGTGGAGGTCTCCGGGGAGACGCGCTCGGAGTTCGGCGGCCGCGACGACTACGCGTACGTCCACATGTGGGGCGACGACGCCGGCCCCGAGGGGTTCGACGTCGACGACTCCGCGTCGGCGTTCATCCGCGCCGCGGACGGCTCCACCGTGTCGCTGGAGGTCGCGTGGGCGACGAACCGCCCGGCGACGGACGAGTTCGTGGTCCGGGGCACCGAGGCGGGCGCGACGCTCGACCGCGGCAGCGACGACCTCACCATTCACGAGGCGGGCGTCGGCGGCGGCCACCACCTCACGGACGCGACGGTCGAGACGCGCGAGGGCGACGGCCACGCCGCCGAGCAGGCGACGTTCCTCGAGGCGGTCGCCGCGGGCGAGGCGCCCGCGATCAACACCGTCGAGGAGGGCCTGCGCGTCCAGCGCGTCATCGACGCCATCTACCGGTCCTCGGAGACAGGCGCGGCGGTTCGGCTGGATTGAGCGGCCCCGTTGAGATTCGCTACAGGTGAGATATTCCATCCCGTTCCGTTAAAATACAGACGAACTATCCATCGTTCGAGAGGTCGGGAACAGTACGATCAAAGCTGTGCGAGGAGTAACTGAACGGCTTTCGGGATGATGAGGCCGAGGAGAAGCTGGGACCACATTGAGAACGTTCCCGGGTACTCTTTGGTTTGCTTGACGTACTCAATACGCCGGCGGAGCCTCTCATATTCGGTGGTGTCTGTCGGTTCTCGGAATTCATGTATTTCCCACGGAGCGTCGTAGTGGTCACGCACCTGCTCATCGAGATTCTTGAGTGTCTCCCGCTTTTCCCGCCGTAAGAACAGATGAAGGACGAGAATTCCGTATGCGACCGTGATTATACTCACGACCCAGATGCTCGTGAACATGAGGTTATAGATGATCCCCGGTGGGTCGCCCTCGGAGGCGAACACATCTGTGAGATGCGGGAGATATGCTCGAAGGGCAAACACGACTAGCCCGATCATAAGCAAGTAGTAGGCGCTCTTGATCAGCTCCCCCACGGGACGAAATCCGCCAACCCGCTCGGGGTCAGGAAAGTACGGTTTGAGGCCACTCTGAATAATCCGCCGTGGAAACAGGACGACAACGCCGAGATAGGCCGTGAGGAATTCGATTGCGACTGGAACGTATACAAAAGGAATGATTACGAGCCCGGTCACTAACGCGAGCGGACCGCCGACTCGTATCGCTTCAGCAGGCGTCACAATAAATAACGCGAATGCCCACCACCCAGCGGCCCCAAGCACGAACCCAATCCAGAGGAATCGGTCTGGGGCTAGTTTCTTGAAACGCCCCGGATCCGAAACCCGGTCGTCGATTGCCATCCGGTCAAGGACCCACCTGTACTCATTGTGTATCCATTTTGCAGCCACCACAGCACCGACGAGTGCGACCTCCTGAGCGAGCCATAGGGGATTGTTCACAAGAATGGGACGAATGCCTGTCACTGTCTGATAGACCCGGATAGCGATATCTATTGTGACGAAACAGCCGATAAAGACGTACGCGGGCGCTGGAGACCCGGGAAGCGCCGACGCAAGCCGTCCGAAACCAAATCGGGTAGCAACCCAATCGATCCAAATAGGATCATCCCCTGATGAATTCATAAGCGGGTATTACAAAATGTCTCCGTATAAACACTATGCCCCTGAACGCGAGACGTCTCTGTATTCATTGCGCAGATCTCATCCACCGACTGTTTCAGACAAGAATCCGCCTGAAGGATCGGAGTTCAACAGCGGCAACTGAGGCGGTCGGCGTCGGTGGACCCGCCCGCCGCCAACGCTCGCTCCGACCCCCGGCGACCGCGTCCGCGATGGGAACCTATTCGGTGCTGGACGCACTCCCGTCGAACAACTCGTGACCCGCGATCCCGGCCCGACGCCGCCCTCCGAACGGATCACCAGCCTCGATGCGCTCCGGGGGGTCGCGCTGCTCGGCATCCTCGTCATCAACATCTGGGTGTTCGCGATGCCGGAGTCGACCCTGACGAACCCCACCTCGTACGGCGACTTCTCCGGCGCGAACTACTGGGCGTGGTTCGTCGGCCACGTGTTCGCACAGAACAAGTTCATTACGCTGTTCTCGGCGCTGTTCGGCGCTGGCATCGTCCTGTTCACGGAGAGCAAGGAGCGGAAGGGACAGGACGCCGTCCGGCTCCACTACCGCCGGACCGCGATTCTCATCGCGATCGGCCTCCTGCACGCCTACCTCCTGTGGTACGGCGACATCCTCGTGGCCTACGGCCTCTCGGCGTTGTTCCTGATCTTCGCTCGCGACCTCGAAGCGCGGAAGCTGGCCGGGCTCGGCGTCGCGTTCCTGCTGCTTTTCGTCGGCCTGCGGCTGTTCGCCGCGCTGTCGCTCGGCGCCGAGGCGGTCGGGGGGTTCTGGGCGCCGTCGGAGGCCGCGATCCGCCAGGAGGTGGCGGCCTACCGCGGCGGCTGGCTCGAACAGCTCGACCACCGCGTGTCGGCCGCGTTCAACCGGCAGATCGGTATCGTCGAGAGCTTCTGGCAGATCGGCGGCACCATGCTGCTCGGCATGGCGCTGTACAAGTGGGGCGTCCTGACCGGCGACCGGTCGCGGACGCTGTACCGGCGGCTCGTCGGCGTCGGCGTCGTTGGTCTCGGTATCGTCGTCGCGGGCGTCGCGTACATCCAGGCGAACGACTGGAGCGCCGACGCCGCGCTGTTCTTCCTCCAGTTCAACTTCGTCGGAAGCTTCCTCGTGGCCGGCGGATACCTCGGGCTCGTCATGCTGTACGCCAAGCGCCGGCCGGACGGCCCCGTGACGCGGGCGTTCGCCGCGGTCGGCCGGACCGCGTTCACGAACTACCTGCTCCAGACGGTGATCGCCACGACAATCTTCTACGGGCACGGGCTCGGCCTGTTCGGCTCCGTGAGCCGGGTCGAACAGTACGGGATCGTCCTCGCCATCTGGGCGGTTCAGGTGCCGCTGTCCGTGCTCTGGCTGCGCTACTTCCGGTTCGGTCCCGTCGAGTGGGTGTGGCGCACGCTCACCTACGGGGAGAAGCAGCCGATGCGGCTAGATAACTGATCCCACGTTCTCCGAACTGAGACTCGCGAGGACACGTTCAACACCCTCCCGCCGAACCCCCGTCCATGACCTCGTTCGACGTTCACGACCACCGGCACGAACTGAAACAGCTCCGCGATTCGGGCGCGACGAGCCTCTGGGAGAACAGAGAGGAGATGGCGTGTCCGGTGTGCGAGGACGCCTTCTCGCGGCTGTTCGTCACGCGACAGACGGGGACGACGTTCCCCGAGAACGACGGCGCGCGATTCTGCCTGCTGCGCGACGGTGACGGCGTCTACCTGTTCAGGCACTGAACGCACCGGCGAAGGGTTACGGGGAGCGCCGGCTCCGTTGAAATCCTTTCTTCAGACATATATTCGTCTGAAACGGCTGGTCGCTGAAGAGTGCGAATTGATCGCTGAGAATCCTCCCATCTTGAGACGAACCGACTACGCACTCGCGGGGGTGTTGTCAGCGTCGCCGTCATCGATGAGCGGGTAGTCGATGTGGACTTCGATGCGGTCGAATGGGACGATCGGTTGTATCGCGCCGCTGGGGCCGCCCTCTTCGAGCGTAAGGATACCCAGTACTTCCAGCTGCTTCAGGTCAGAGTGGACATCAGACACGTCTCTCTCGACGAGCCGCGCCGCTTCGCGCATGCTTTCGGGAGCTTCCTCAGCGATCGCTCGGATGAGATTCAGGCGGAGCGGGGTGAGACTGTCGACGAAGTCGTCGTAGGTTCCGAACTGGAGCGTCGCCTTTCCGTCTTGGTCGTCGTTCTCGACGTCCTGGACGAACTGGAGTGCGTCCTCACGGATCTGTTCTCGGTCGCCGACGGTGATGTGGAGTGTGGTCATGGTTGGGGTGGCGGTGGGTCGGGTGGTGTTCGATCAGTGCGGCCGGGGTGGGTCGCCGCCGACAGCGTCCCAGTACTCATCCGCACTCGCCCAGAACTCGACGAGAAGCGCTTCCATCCCAGGGAACCCGACGCCGTCGAGATCGCCAGCGGCGGTGTGATGCTCGTGTCCCTTCGTATCCTCGTGGGAATTGTCGTACCGGACGAGCGTGAGATCGTCGAGGGTGCCCAGATGGAGCGTGTACTTCCAGCCCGAGGGGTACGCCTCGGTGTCGTCGGTCGGTGGAAGCACGACGTTCTCGACGAGGCCGGCTTCGACGTGCGTGTACTGGAAGAACGGCTCTGCGGGCATCCCGTACATGTTGGGACACCACCCAACGGCATAAGCGTTGGGCAGAAGTCCAACACCGAACGGGAACGTCGTGAGTGACAGCGACGGGCGCTTATAAATATCAGGCGGTGGCGCGTGCCGACGAGCGCCCGACAGGGCGCGAGTCGCACGCGCGAGGGAGTCGCTGGCGGCGACAGCCGCCAGCGACGAGGTTGGGGAGGCGTGTGGTGCTGTGCGGTTGCGGCTGGGGCATTGTAGGTGTCCACCGCAGTAGCCTCAACTATTTATAAACAGCCGACAGCAACACCGATATTCTCCTTATAAACAACCACGCCATCAGACTGAGCGACGTACTACACGTACTCCCGCTATCGCTCGCCGCTACCCCTGTATTGAGCGCGATTGGGTCGGAATATCTCACTTGTGACGGAACTCAAAGGATCCGGGCGTCAGTCGTCGCCGACGGGGTCGACGCCGGGCTCCGGGTCGTCGATGTAGCGCTCGGTCCACGTGCCGCGCGAGAACCACGCGACGCCGACGATCGCACCGAGGACGTTGCCGAGCGCCATGCCGACCCACACCCCGGTCTCGCCCCAGCCGGCGACGAACACGAGGTACGCCACGCTCGCGACCCGGCCCACCCAGAGGGTGAGAATCGAGATGACCATCGCGGTCTTCGTGTTACCGGCGCCGCGGAACGCACCGAGGATCACCTGCGAGACGCCGATGAAGGCGAACTCGACCGACCGGATCCGGACGTACTCGACCGCGTAGGAGATGGTCGCCGGCGCGTCCGGCACGTCGCCGAGGAACGCCCCGACGATCGGCTCGGTGAACGCGACGGCGACGACCGCGACGAGGAACATCACGCCCGCGCCGGTCGTGGCCGCGAACTTCACCGCCTTGCCGGCGCGGTCGGCGCGGTTCGCGCCGAGGTTCTGTCCGACCATCGTGTCGATGGCGCGACCGAGCCCCATCGCGGGCAGGAAGACGAGCGAGATGAGGCGGTTCCCGAGGCCGTAGGCGGCGACGACGGGCGGCGAGAACGTGACGATCATCGCCGTGAGCGTGATCATCGCGAGCGCGCTCGTCGTCTGCTCGACGCTGGACGGGAGCCCGAGCCGGAAGATATCCCGGATAAAATCGAGGTCCGGGACGAGGTGGCCGAAGGTTACGTCCGGGCCGTAGCCGGTCCCGAACAGGATCCAGAGCCCGATGGCCGTCGCGACGCCCCGCGAGAGGATCGTCGCGAGCGCGGCGCCCTGAATGCCGATCCCGGTGATCCCGGTCGCCGAGAGCAGGGTCGCCTCCAGCGCGACCGGGTCGAGCGCGGCGAGGCCGGGCACCGCGGCGAGCCACTCGAACAGCGGGTTCCCCTCGAACCCGAAGATGAAGAACGGGTCGAGCAGGACGTTCAGGAGGACGGAAATGAACATGACCGCCATCGGCGTCCGGGTGTCGCCGTAGCCGCGCATCAGCGCCGAGAAGACGAAGAAGCCGAACATCAGGGGGATCCCGGCGAAGATCACTTCCATGTAGTCGGCCGCGAGCGGGATCACCGTCGCCGCGGTGTCCGCGTCGCTCGGCAGGATCTCGAGGGCGGGTCGGGTGTAGAAGTAGCCGCCGATCCCGATGAACACGGACAGCACCGAGACGGTGAAGATCGTCTGTCCCGCCACGAGCCCCGCGGAGCCGTCGCCGTCGGCGCCGGTGTACTGCGCGACGAGGATCGCGCCCGCGGTCGTGAAGCCGCCGGCGACCGCGATCAACAGGAAGATGAGGGGGAACGCGAGGCTGATCGCGCCGACGGCCTCCGCCGAGAGCCGGCCGAGGTAGAGGGTGTCGACAATGTTGTACGTCACCTGCAACAGCTGGATGACGACGATCGGCCACGCGAGGCGGAACAGTGGCCGGAGGAGGCTCCCCTCGGTGATCGACTCGTCGTCGAGCGGGCCGTCGTCGTCGCCGTGGGCACCGGACGGACCGGCGACGGGGTTGTCGGGCGAACCGTCGTCGGAGGAGCCGCCGGGCGAACCGTCGTCGGAGGGGCCGTCAGGCGAACCGTCGTCGGAGGGGCCATCCGGGTCGGAAGCGGGCTCGTCGCTCACTGCCGTATAAACGGCGGGGGCGCTCTATCAGACTTCCGATCCGGTGACTACCCCGCCCCGCCGCTGCCCTCGTCGTCGCGGTTGCTCTCGGCGTCCTCGCTGAGATCCGGGGCGGCGGCCGCCGGCGCGTCGGGGTCGACGCCCCCCGGCGTCCCGGATCCCGCGTCGACGCGGGCGACGCCGGAGGTGTCGTCGAAGACGAGGTGCCGGTGCGGGTACGCCATCGTGACGTTCGCCTCCGGATCCCCGAGCCGCTGGCGGATCTTCGTGTTCACGTCCGACTGGACCTTCGCCAGCTTGTACGGCTTTTTCACCCAGTAGCGAAGCCGCAGGAGGATCCCGTTGTCGCCGAACTCGTGGAGCCGGCAGTCCGGGCCCGCCATGTACCGCGCCACGCCGATGCGGATGTCGGGCCCGCCGTCGATGACGGCGTCGCAGTCGCGCGCCGCGCGCTCGATGCGGCGGCGCGCCTCCGGGATGTCGCTCTCGTAGGTGACCAAGACGTCGATCGACCGCCGGGTCCGCTCGTCTTCGGCCGAGAGGTTCGTCACGTCGCGCTCGCGCATCGTCCCGTTCGGCACGACGAGGAAGGTGTTATCGAGGGTGAATATCTTCGTGTACCGGATCGTGATATCCTCGACGAACCCCGCCGTCCCGTCCTCTAACTCGATCATGTCGCCGATCTCGAACGGCTGGTCGGCGAGGATGAACACGCCGTTGATGAAGTTCCCAACGATCGGCGCGAGGATGATACCGATGACGGCCGAGAACACCGCCGTCCCCAGGAGGAGGTCCGTGAATTGGAACCCGACGGCGTCGAGCCCGACGAGCAGCGCGGCGCCGATCGTCCCCACCCGGACCCCGCGAACGATCGTCTGCGCGACGCTCTGTCGCGACACGCGACGCGCGACCGGACGGCCGATCAGTCGGACGGCGAAGTTGGCGACGACGACGCCGACCGCGACCGACATGAGGACCGTCAGCACGCTCGCTCCCGGTAGATCCGCGAGCCGAGATCCGAGGCCGGCGAGCCGCGAGATGACTCCCATGACCGGCGTCCCCTCCGGGAAGACCATGGGAATCCGCGGTCGGCCATCCGAAAAAGCGTTTCTCCCCGTGGCGATCGGGGCCGCGAGAACGCGGGCACAGCGATCGACGGCGCCCCGAACGCGACCGACGGCGCCCCGAACGCGACCGACGGCGCCCCGAACGCGAGCCCCGGGGCAACCACTATGGCCCGGCTGAGCGAAAGAAAGGTATGTCCCGACCGCCCGCGGATCCGACGACACCGAGGTTCAGCGTCGAACACGACTCCGAGCCAGGCGAGACCCTGATAGCCGGCTTCTCCTCGTTCGGGCTCGCCGGCCTGACCGCCGTCGACTACCTCGTCGACGACCTCGACCTCGCGGAGACCGGCCACGTCCGGATCGAAGGCGCCCCGTCGATCACGCCGTTCACGAAGGGAACGCCGCGGCACCCGATCCGGCTGTACACCGACTCGGACCGCGACATCACCGTCTTGGTCGCCGAGCAGTTCGTCCCGCCGTTCCTCGGCGAGCTGCTCGCGGACGCCCTCCTCGACTGGACGGAGGCGAACGGGGTCGACGAGATCGCGGTGTTGGCGGGCGTTCCCGTGGCGCACGGCCCCGACGCGCACCGCACCTTCCACGTCGCCACCGAGGACTACCGCGCCGCGCGCCTCGACGACGGCACGGACGTCCCCGCGATGGAGTCCGGCTTCCTCGACGGGGCGAACGCCGGCCTGCTCGAACGCGGCCTCGACTCGCCGCTCGGCGTCGGAGTGTTCGTCACGCCGGTCCACGCGCAGGCGCCCGACGTCGACGCCGCGGTGCGGCTCGTCGACACGGCGAACGCTATCTACGATATCGGCGTCGACGCGGCCCCGCTAGAGGCGTTCGCCGAGGAGATCCGGCGCCGCTACGAGGACCTCGCCGAGCGGATCGAGGAGCGGGAGCCGGAGGGGAGCTACGACCGGATGTACATGTAATCGGTCGGGGCCGCCGAGGCGAGGACCACGCTCCGAAAACGCGTACAACTCGACTCATAGTAAAAAGCTATAATCCCCGCCCTCATTCGTCCGACCATGACAGACGATCTCCGGGACACCCTCGACCGCGTCGGGGACCGGTTCAACCTCGGCGAGTACGAGATCGACGCGTACCTCGCGGTGTTGGAACACGGGGAACTGACGGCGAGCGATATCGCCGACCGGACCGACATCCCGCAGCCGCGGGTGTACGACACCGTCCGGAGCCTCTCCGACCGCGGGCTCGTCGAGCTCCGCGAGTCGCGGCCGATGAAGATCGTCGCGGTCGACCCCGACGACGCCTTCGGCGACCTGCGCTCGTCGTTCGCGGAGATGGTCGACGAGCTGGAGGCGCGCTACACCGCGCCGACGCGCGAGACCGAGGCGGTGTCGCTCGTGAAGTCTCGCTCGACGATCCTCCGGTACCTCGAAGAGGTGATCGAGAACGCGGAGTACGAGCTCGCGCTCTCGCTCACGCCCGGCCTCCTCCGGCGCTTCCGCGACGAACTCGCCGCGAAGGTCGCGGCGGGCGTCAGCGTCGAACTGCTCGTCACGCCCGCGTCGAACGCGCCCGACCCGGCGGAGTTCGACTACCTGGAGGTCGCGACCATCGCCCGGGCCCGCCGGGGGATCACCACGCCGGTCCTCGCGGTCGGCGACGGCGAGTACTCCGTCTACGCCACGCAGGACGCGCTGCGCGACGACCGCGAGCGCTACGGCGTCATCTTCAACCGCTCCGCGCTCGGCTTCCTCGTCTCCGGCTTCTTCGGGACGGTCCTGTGGACGACCGCTGAGACGCTCGCCTCCGACGGGGAGGAACGGCCCTTCCCGCGCCGCTACGCCTCTATCCGCCGCGCCGTGAAGGATGTCCGCGAGTTCGACGACGAGGAGTTCTACGCGACCGTCGAGGGCCGGGACATCGAGACCGGCGAGGAGGTGACGGTCCGCGGCAAGGTGGTCGACGTCGCGTTTGTCGACACGGAGGAGGTGGCCTCGCTCGTCGTCGAGACCGAGACCGGCCGCGTCGAGATCGGCGGCCGCGTCGCCGCCTTAGAGGACGTTGAGGGCCAAGAGATCGTCATCGGCCGCGACGAGCCGCCGGCGCTTTGAGGCGGGTTCCGGACCCCGAAGGTCGCCGTTGAAGTACGCGCGGCCCGAAGCGAGCCCGTGACCGACGACCCCGTTTCCGCCGATGACCGGGAGGTACCGACCGTCTCGTGCGAGCGGTGCGACCGGGAGTGGGAGCTCGACCGCGAGGTCGACGACCTCGACCCGGGGAGCCACGCGATCGAGCAGTTCGCGCTCGACCACGAGCGCCACACCGGCCACTACCCGGACGGGGTGACCCCGTGGGTCGCTCGGTGCGACCGCTGTCCCGACGGCGAGCGGTTCCTCGCGGAGCGGCCCGCGCGGCGCTGGGCGCGAACCCACGCGCGACACACGCGCCACCCCGTTCGGATCGAAGCCCCGAGGGGCGACGACGAGGTCGTCTCGCCCGAAGACGGGGGAGACGGGTCGTAGGATCGGACTCCGTCTCCGGATTGTCGACCGTTTGCGTCGCGCTCGCGAGAGCCCGCCACACCGACAGCGTATTGACGCCGGGGGTCCCATCGGTCTGACATGACGCTCGTCGTGGTTCCGGTCCGATTCCCTCCCTCGTCGCACTCGGCGGCGACGCTCCGCGAAGCGGCTCGAATCGCCGAGGAGCGCGGCGCCGACCTCACGATACTCCACGTCGACTTATACCAGCGCTCGGGGGGCGTCTCGCGCAGCGACCTCAAGCGCGCGGTCGAAGAGCGGATCGGCCGGGTCGACCGCGCTCGCTACGTCGTCCGCCGCGGCTTCCTCGTCGAGGAGACGATCCTCGAAGAGATCGTCGCCGAGGGCGCCGACGTCGTCGTCATCGGCTCGAAGCAGGCCGGCCGGTGGCGGCGGATGGTCCAGAAGCTGCTCTCCGACCCCGACATCGACTCGTTCCTCCGCGGCGAGCTCGACTGCACCGTGATCACCGTCGACGCCGACGGCGAGACCACGGGCGACGAGGCGGACGCCGGCGACAAGGGCGACGTGCCTCTCCCGAACGACGGCAACGACTGAGCGCGGCTCGGATTACGCAGCGACCTCGTATCTCCGCTCGTACTCGATGACGGTCGCCACCCGGTCGGCGACCGCCTCGCCGAACTCGTGTTCGACGATGTATAACGCGAGGTCGATGCCGGAGGTGACCCCGCCCGCGGAGAGGAGGTCGCCGTCGTCGACGACGCGCGCGTCGACGACCTCCGCGCCCGACTCGCGGAGCTCCTCGATCGCCGCGGCGTGCGTGACGGCGCGGCGGCCGTCGGTGACCCCCGCCTCCGCGAGCAGCATCGAGCCGGTGCACACCGAGGCGATCCGCGTGCCGGCCTCGTGGTGCGCCGCGAGCGCGCGCGGCACGTCGCCCTTCTTCGCCTCGGCCCACGCGCTCGCCTCCTCGTCGCGCGCGCTCCACCCGCCCCCGGGGACGACCAGCAGGTCGGGCGTGTCGTCGGCGTCCGGGTCGGGAAGCGTCCCGTCCACGCCCACGCGGGTCCCGTGGCTCGCGGTCACCTGATCGTGCTCATCGAGCGTGACGTATCGGACGCGGCCGGATCGTCCGTCGCTGCCGGCGTCGGCGTCAGCTGCCTCCTCGGCGGCGTAGCCGAGCGCGTAGTCGAACACCTCGTACGGGCCGATCCCGTCAAGCTCGTCGAACCCGTCGTACAGCAGAATATCGACGTTCATACCGGTCCGCAGGGCGGCGGACGGCTTGTGCGTTCCCCTCCCGCCGACGGCGTGGCGGCGCCCGGTCGACGCCGCTCTCCGTCACTCGTCGGCGAAGGCGGCCACGACCCGCTCGATGTCGCTCGCGACGCGCTCCGGGTCGAGCCGCTCGCCGCGGTAGGCCCGCTCGACCACGCCGTCGGGGTTGACGAGCAGGGTCACCACGAGGTGCGTGAAGTCGTACCCCGGGAGCCGGTCGCTGTCGGTCGTCCGCTCGAACCCGATCCCCAGCTTGTCTTCGACCACGGCCTTTGCGCGCTCGGGCGTCTCGGGACGGAGGTAGACCCAGTTACCGGCGTCGAGGTCGGCGCCGATCGACTCGGCGTTGTCGCGCAGCGCGGCCGCGTCGTCGCGTTCCGGGTCGAACGTGATCGGGAGGAAGTACACGTCGTCGGTCAGTCCCGCGTCAGCGACGCGGCGCTGGACCGTCACCCACTGCCGCAGCAGGATCGAGCACTCCGCTGGACAGAAGGTGAACACGCCGGTCACGAGGGCAGTCCGGTCGAGTTCGTCGCTGTCGAACGTCTCGTCCGCGAGCGGGGCCGGCAGCTCGAACGACGGGAGCGGCTGCCCGTACGCGGGGTACGCGAGGTCCTCGCTGTCCGCGATCTGGTCCTCCTGCGGGTCGAGCGCGACGCCGTCCGGACTCCCGCCGAACAGGCGAGAGGTACAGCCCGCGACTGAGCCGGCGGCGGCTGTTCCGACGCCGGCGAGCAGCGTTCGGCGCTTCATGTTCGACCGATGGAGCGAGCGGCGCATAACGCGTCTGGTGCGAGCGACGAACGCGTGCGACGCCGTCTCGCGGGGGGCGACCGGGCGGCGACTCGGTCCGGCGACCCGGCTCGGCGGGTCGCAGTTTAAAAGGGAGCGTAGTACGGGATCGGCGGGTGCGGTAGCGGGACGCCGAGGGTCGCGAGCCCGTGCTGGAGCGGGACGTACCCGAGCGCGACGAACGCGACCCCGAGGACGCGGTGGAACCGGAGCCGCGTTTCGAGGCGCATCGACTGGAAGGCCGTGCCGAACAGTAGCATCGCCGGCACCGTCCCGAGGCCGAGGACGCCCAGCGCGACGGCGCCGCCGAGCGCGCTTCCCTGAACAAACGCGTACAGGAACGCGGGATACAGGAGCGGACACGGGAGGAACCCGTGGGCCGCCCCCAGCCCGATGACGCGCCAGTCGCCGACCCACGCGTCGACGCGGGCGACGATCCGGTCGCTCACCGCCGACGCCGCCCGGTCGAACCCCGGTATGGGGACGGACTCGAACTCGAGTCGGAGCGCGTAGCGAACGCCGACGGCGACAATCATCCCGCCGACAGCGATGCCGGTGAGGGCGTGGACGTCGTCGGCGAGCGTCGTAACCGTCCGTCCCGTGACGAACGCGACGCTCCCCGCGAGGCCGAAGAGGCCGCCGAGAACCGCGTAGCTCGCCGTCCGACCGAGGTTGAACAGCGCGTGCTGGCGGACCTGCCGCACGGTGAGGTCGTCGCGCCCGCTGCGTCCGCCCCTCTCCGCGGCGCGCATCCTGTCGGCGTAGGTGGTGACGAGCGGCCCGCACATGCCGAGACAGTGGGCGCCGCCGAGCAGGCCGACGAGAAGGAAGACCCCGAGGCCCAGCGAGTCGGTCGCGTAGAGGGAGCCGCTCGGCTCGCAGGTCGCCGGATCGGCGGCGGTGAGGAGTGAACCGAGCGTCTCGGCGCTGGCAACGTCCATATCGGCGAAACGGCCCGGAGGGCGCTAACCGATCTGGTGCGAATGGCGAACGGACGAGACCGGCTCTGTGCGTGGCCAACCCGTGAAGGAGCCACGACGGCCCGCCTTCCGAGCGGCGTCGACGCCGTCAGCCCTCGGCGTCGAACAGGGAGTCGACCGTGCGGACGAAGCGGTCGACGAGCCGGTCGGGCAGCGACGGCGACACCTCGTCGAGGAGCGCGGCCGTCCGCTCCGGACGGGCCAGCGCGACCGTCATCGGTCTGTCGGGCGACTTCTCGACGATCCCGTGGTCAGCGAGCGTCGAGACGTGCCACGACACCGTGCTCTTCGCGAGGTCGAGGTCGTCCGCGAGCGCCGCCGGCCGGGTCGGGCCGTCCGCGTGGAGGCGGACGACGATCTCGCGTGCCGTCTCGCGCCTGAGGAACGCGAGCGTCCGTCGGTCCCACGCGTCGACGGTCGGATCGAAGTAGTGCGCGCGCCCGCCGATCCGCTCGACCGCCAGCTCGCCGTCGCGGACGAGCCGACGGAGGTGGTACTGCGCCTGCCCGGTCGCGATGTCGAGGTCGCGGCCGATCCGGTTGAAGTGGACGCCGGGGGTGTCATGGACGTGGCGTCGGATCCGGGATCTGGTGTCCGACATTCGTGGCTGTCCGTCCTACCCTCGCGCGGAATAAAAGCCGCCCGCGCGGTCTCCCTGTCTGGGAACGTCGCGGGGAACGGCTTCTTATCGGTCGCGTCCCAAGGGTCGCTGTGGCGCAGTCGCTCTCGGTGTCGGTACCGGCGCTCGCCGGGTGGTCGGTAGAGGGGTCGCTCCCCATCTTGGCGGTCGTGATCGTCGCCGGGCTCGGAACGACTCTCCTCTTCGCCGTCAGCCTCGCCGCGTACCGTCGCCGTCGGCGGGCACAGTACCGACTGATCGCCCTCGCCGTCGGCGCGCTCCTCGCCCGGTCGGTCGTGGGCGCCGGCACGGTCCTCGGCGTCGTGCCGATGCCGGCCCACCACCTCATCGCGCACAGTCTGGACTTCCTGATCGCCGCGCTTGTCCTCTACGCCGTGTACGCCCACGCGCCCGGGGCCGTCGGCGACGACGCGGCCTCGGACTGAGTTGGGCGTCGCCTCGGACCGACCGAGCGCCGCCGTCGCCGCGGTGCGCCTATCGGCCGAGCCGCCCGCGGAGGCGCTCGACCGCGACGTCGACGCGCGAACCGAAGGCGACCGCCGCGACCGCCGCGGCGGCCCCGAAGACGCTCCAGCCGATGAGCGAGGCCACCGCGCGACCGGTGTCCACGAAGCCGCCCTCCGGCGCGAAGGCGACCCCGATCACGTGTTCGAAGACGAGCCCCCGGAACGCCCCGTTGGGGGTGAATGCGATCGACTCGGCGACGCCGCTCGGCGACGCCCCCGCGGACAGCGACCGGAGCACCGCGAGGTCGCCGCCGAGGACCCCGGCGAGCAGCGCGAGCACGCCGAGCGCGACCGCGCTCCGGCGGCTCGTCGCGATCGTTGACACCGCCGCCGACAGAGAGAGGTACGCCGCGCCGAACGGGACGACGAGCGCGAGAAAGCGCACGAAGAGCACCGGGGAGTCGACGCCGGCGTGCGTCGCGAAGATCCCGGTATCCGGGGCGGCGGTGAGCCAGACGTACGCGCCGACGAGCGCGAACGGCCCGCCGACGAGCGCGACGAGCGCGACCGTGCGCGCCAGCAGCACGCCGAGGACGTACGCGACCGCGCTCACGGGGTAGGTCCGGATCACGGCGAGCTCGCCGCTCGCGGCGTCGGCGAACAGCGCGCGGTAGCCGAGCACCACCGCGAGCAGCGGGACCAGCACCTCGGTCGGTAGGAGTAGGTCGACGACGGCGGGTACGAACCCGGTCGCGCCGCCGCCGCCGACCGCGACGAGCCCGCCGAGCACGACGAGCAGTCCGGCCGCGAGGACCGCGTAGCCGGGCGTCCGTCGCACCGTCGCCAGCTCGCGACGGAAGACGACCCAGGCCCCGTCGAACGGGGTCCTCATCGGTCGGACACCCCCGTGACGTGGACCGACTCCTCCGTCGCCTCACCGTCGGCGTCGTTCCCGGTCTCCTCGCCGTCGGGAGTCGTCGGTCGGTCGGCCGACCCGCTCGCGACGGTGCGGTACAGCTCCCGAACGTCGGCGGCGCCGTGTTCGGCGAGGAGCCGCTCGCGGGGCCCCGACGCGGCGACCCGGCCGCGGCGGAGGACGACGACGGCGTCCGCGTGCGCGTCGACGAGGTCGAGGTCGTGCGAGCTGACGACGACCGCCGCGTCGTCGCCCGCGCGGGCCGCCGCGCGGAAGGCCCGCTCGCGCATCTCGGGGTCGAGCCCGCTGGTCGGCTCGTCGAGGACGACGACGGCCGGGTCACCGAGCGTCGCCTGCGCGATCCCGAGCAGCCGTCGCATCCCGCCGGAGAGGTCCGCCACCCGCTTGTCGGCCGCGTCGGAGAGCCCTACCGCCGCCAGCGCCTCGTCCGGATCGCCGCCAGCGAGCGCCGCGTAGAACCCGAGCGTCTCGCGGGCGGTGAAGCCGTCGCGGAACGGCACGCGCTGCGGGAGGTAGCCGAGGTGCTTCTCCGTCCCCTCTCGGGGGGAGCCGCGTCGGTACCGGACCGACCCCGCTGTGGGTTCGACCGCGCCTGCGAGCACGCCGAGGAGCGTCGACTTGCCGGAGCCGTTGGGACCGACGACGGCGGTGACGCCCGTCCCGACCGACAGCGAGACGTCGTCGAGGACCCGGACGCCGCCGTAGGAGCGGGCGACTCCGTCGACCGCCGCAAGCGGGCGATCGCTCACGCCGACCCCTCCGCGGTCGCCGTGGCGTTTCCGTCCCGCTCGCTCGCGGACCGCCAGTCCGCCCGAACCGGTCCGTCTGCGCCGTCGCCCGCTCCGGTGACCGCGCCGACTCGGTCCGGGTGGTAGGGCTCGGTCGCGGGCGCCGGGTCGACGATGCTCCCGGACCGGGCACCGGGGACGGTCCCGCGGAGCCGATCGAGGAGCCGCGCAGCGGGCGACTCCCGCACCGTGACCGCGCTCACCTCGCGGTGGAGCGCGGCGTCGACCGGCGAGGTCGGACGGTACCCACGGCTTCCGGGGTCGTGCGGGCCGACGTTCGCTCCCTCCCAGTAGTTCCCCCGGTCGCCGTCGGCCCACACGCGCAGCGCGCCGGCGCCAGCGGCGGCGTGATCGCCGTTCCCGACGAAGTCGTTCGCGACGACGCGGCTCGACGGGACCACGGTCGTCGCGCGCGCGCCGAGTTCGTTGTCGACGACGACGTTGTGCTCGTACAGCGACCCGCGGGCGCTCGTGGAGAAGCCGAGCTCGTTCCCGACCAGCGTGTTGTAGCCGATGTACGTCCGCGTGCCAGACGCCTGGATGCCCGCGCTGGATCCGCGGACGTCGTTGCCGACGATCGCGTTACCGGCCGGCCGCGTCATCACCGTGACGCCGGCGAACAGCTCGTTCCGGAAGGCGTTGTCCGCGATCAGCGCGTCGCCGGTGTACATGAGGTGCGTCCCGTACCGGTTGTCGGCGAACGTCGAGTTCCGGACGACAGAGCCGTCCGCGCGGTGGAGGTAGATCCCGTCGCGGCCGCCCTCGAACCGGCTGTCCGTGACGGTCACGCGCGACTCCATCCCGGTGATGCCCATGAACCCGTCCTGCCACTCGTCGGTCCCGTCGACGCGGAGGTCGGAGACGGTCGCGTGCGACCCATCGCGCAGCAACAGACCGCTCGCGTCCGTGTCGACGGCGACGTCGTCGACGACGAGCCCCGGCGCGCCGACCGCCTTGACCCCGGCGTCGCCGTGGCCGTAGCCGAGCTGGATGTTCGTGTCCCACGCCTCGCCCTCGGGGTCCCGCGACTCGCGGGCCGCGTCAGGGTCGCGGGTGCGGTTCCCGGTGCCCGCGATACGCATCCCCGTGAGCGCCACGTCGGGCGCGCGGACGGTGAGCACCGACCCTGTCCCGTTCCCGACGACCTGGGTCGTGCCGGCGTCGCCCCGCTCGCTGCCGGCGCCCGCCCCGGCGATCGTCACGGACCGGTTCACCGTCACGGTCTCCTCGTAGGTCCCGGGCGGGACGCGGACCGTCGTGTTCGGCGGCGCGGCCGCGACGGCGTCGTCGATGGTGGGGGCGTCCTCGCCGACGACGACGGAGACGGGACGGTCCGCGCGCCGCTCCGCCGCCGCGAACCGCTCGGTCGCCGTCCGCCAGCGCTCCGGGGCGAGCGAGCGCACGGTCGCCGCGGAGTCGACGTCGAACGACCGCGTCCGAACCGCCTCCCAGCCCACGACCGACCCGCCGTGGTCGTCGGCGAACGCCGCCGCAGCCTCGCGATCTCGGAAGGGGACGACGACTTCGCCGGAGGGGCCCTGAGCGTCGCTTCCGACGACGTACCGGGCCTCACCGACCGGCGTCCACCCGCCCGCGCCGGCCGCCGAGAACAGCCCGGACTCGGTCGTTCCGGGGTCCCTGTGGTCGAACGTCTCGACGTACGCGACGAGCGGGTAGCCGAACTGACGCTCCGTCCGCCCGTCGGATCGCGACTCGACGAACGGGGCGATTCCGTTGTAGCCGACGACGTACTGGAGCTGTGAGTAGAACACCTGGACACGCGGGAGGGTCGCGTCCCCGGCCATCAGCGCGTCCGTCTCCGAGGAGAGCCCGAGCTCGACCGCGTCGTCGAACCGCACCGGCTCGGGGACCGACTCGCTCGGGTCGGCGGCGAACGCGCCGGCGGTCGCGACCGCGGCGAGCGCGACCAGGCCGGCGGCCGCGAGCCGGGTGCGACGCGACCGGGCGGTATCGGGGTCGAAAACTGCCACGCGACCGCTTCGCACGGCGGCGACTTAGGGCGTCTGGTTCGTTCCTCGAACGCGCCGTTGAACGCGTCCCGAGGGGCTAAGAGGTCCGTTTAGTAATATCCGTGTATGGCGCACTCCGACCGGTCGACACCCAGCACCGACCCGCCGACGAGCCGCTCCGAAAGCCGTTCGACGCTCCCCCGCCGCCGACTGCTCGCGGGACTCGCCGCCGCCGGCGTCGCGGCCGTCGCCGGCTGTTCCGGCGAGGAGTCGGCGTCGGTCTCACCCGTCTCGATCGACGACGATCAGGCCTGCGACCAGTGCGGGATGATCGTCGCCGACCACCCCGGAACGGTCGGACAGGTCCACTTCGAGGACGACGAGCCGGAGGGCGGCCGCCCGGCGCAGTTCTGTAGTGGCACCTGTACGTACACGTACCGCTTCGACGCGGAGGACGCGGGGCGGACTCCGGTCGCGACGTTCCTCACCGACTACTCCGCGGTCGACCAGGAGGTGTTCGAGGAGGGCGGCGACACGATGTTCTCCTCGCACGTCGAAAGCGAGGCGTTCGCCCGCGAGCCGGAACTCACCGTCGTCGCGCGCAGCGAGATCATCGGGGCGATGGGGCCGGACCTGATCCCGTTCACCGACGGGGACGACGTGGACGAGTTCATCGCGGAGTACGGCGGCGAGGCGATGCCCGCGACCGAGGTGGAGCGGTCGACGCTGGAAGCGCTGTAGCCGCGCCACTCGCTTCGGCCGACCGGGCGCGAGATCAGATTCTTGGGAACCCGCGAACGCCGGAGACGCCGCCGACGACGGCCGAGAACGCCAGCGTGGCGACGAGCTGTGCCGTGCCGGTGACGCCCGCGCTCGAGAGCACGCCCGCCACCACGACGGTAAGCGCTATCACGACGACCGTAATCACCGCCTCGCGGGCGAGGATCGTTCGGACCCGCTCCCTGCGAACGGAGCGTTCGGTCTTCAGCGCCGGTAGTACGTCCCTGATGCGGGTCTGGACGAGGTAGTTCGTGATCCCCGCCAGGAAGCCCGCGAACAGCGACCAGCCGAGGGAGAGCGTGTCAAACCCGACGCCGGCGGGCTCGGCGGTCGGGTCGCCCGCGTCGCCGTCTTGGTCGTCGCTACCGTCTATCGACCCGGATTCTCCGTCGGCGCCGTCCCCGTCGCCACCAGACTGGTCGCCGGTCCCGCGGGTTTCACCGTCGTTGACGTCCCCGGTGTCGTCCCCCGCTCCGGACTCGTCTGTCTCGCCGTCGGCGCCGCCAGTTCCGCCGTCGCTGCCGTCGCCGGCACTCCCGCCGCCCGCGCCGTCGCCTTCGTCGCCACCAGTGCCTGTGTCGCCATCGCTACCGCTGCCGTCACCGCCGCCGGAACCACCTCCACCGCCACCCGCACCGTCGTCTCCGCCGCCATCTCCCGGAGGGGTCCCCGGGTCCGACTGGGCGTCGGGAACTCGGACGCTGAACCGGACGCTGTCCGTGTAACCCTCCGTCGCCGGTTCCACGGTCGCGCCCAGCGTGACGGACGACTCGGGTCGGAGCGTGATCGCTCCGCCCGTCACCGTCTCGCCGGTGTCCATCCGGTAGAGCGTCACCCGGTCCGTTTCGGTGTCGAGCTCCACCGTCGTGGCGTTCTCGTCGTCCTCGTAGCCCGCGAAGCCGACGACGAACAGGTCGTCGACGGTCGTCCGCGCGTCCGGCGGGACCGAATCGAATCGGAGTCGGAGCTCCTGTTCCTCGTCGTACTCCACGTACGTCTCGCCGTTCTCGCTGTCGGCGGCGACGAGGTAGACACCCGAGTCGGTCGCCACCTCCTCGCCGCCGGTGAACGAGCCGGCGGTCGCCGCGCCGCCACCGAGCAGGACGACGACCACGGCGAGGAGGACGAGCGACCGGTTCATGTCGTGGCTCGCCCGGTCGATAGCAGCGCCGCTCGCGGTACGCACCATGGCGACTGCGACTTCCGCGGCGGGGTGTTCAACGTTCGCATGCTCCGACTCTGGCGCGGGGTCCGCGCTCCGCCGGTCACCGGTGTGACAGCTCCGGTCATCTCTCCGGACGGTGCGGCCCGTTCGCTCACGTGGGTGCGTACTATTGGGATAGGTTTAGTAGTGAACTGCGTTAGCCGTTTCAGCGTCGCCTTGCGCGCGCTAACGGCGGTCGTTACGGGGACTGAGACGCTTCAGGGGGTACCTGAACTCCGCTAACGCGACGTAATAGTAAGTGGGTACCTCTCTTATGATAGTCTACAATGAAGCTGAACCGCAGAAGCGTGCTGGGTGCGATCGGGATGGTCGGCGTCGGAACCGGTGCGGCGTTCGGGTCGGGGGCGTTCACCACGGTCGAAGCGCAGCGCGAAGTGGAAGTGAACGTGCTGGGCGGCGACAACGGGATCAACAGGCTGAATCCGAACGGTGACGAGGAAGCCGATGACCTACCCGACGCCATCGAGGAACGGGAGAACGAAATCGCCGACAACATCACTGGTAATTTCGCCGATGTTCTCGTCGACACCTCCTCGAACAACATCGCCGTGAAAGACGGTGACGACACCTTCTACGACGGCGAGGAGCTGTTCCCCGTCGGTTTGGACACGTACGGAAGCGTTGACGAAAACTACGTGAGCCTCGTCGCGAACGACGTGACGATCGTTTTCGGGCCGGACGGAAACAAACTGCCCAGCAACGCGATACTCACACAGAACGACCTGTTCGCGCTTGTGAGCGACGGGGACTTCGATGTCGCGTTCTCCTCTAAAAACGCGACCAACGCGAGGCTCATCACGAAGATCGGCGGCGAAGACGTGGAAGATACCGGAGCGACGCCGACGGCTACCGGGACTGCCAACGGCGGAACGACGCTGCTTGACGCGACGGTCGACACTGGTGAGACGGCGACTGAAACAGAAGACCTCACAATAGAAATAACAGAGAATTAACATTTGTTCTGAGAACAAGTGGTAGGTGCCGCCGCCGCTGGTATCCACATAAAATATTCTGATCTGGAGCGTTTCTTTTTTATATTCAAACTGCTTATAAAATAATAACTGAATAGCATGACCTGCCGAATTACCAGTCAGCTGCCAGCGGCTACGGAGTGTCCATGAGTACCGATCATGTTAGTGCCGAAGAACACCAGCAACCCTCTCTTTCGCGAAACAAAATTTATGAAATATTAAGCAATCCACGAAGACGCTACTCTCTCCACGCGATCAAGAACGAGGATGGGACCGCCGAACTCTCGACGCTCGCTGAACAGGTCGCGGCGTGGGAGAACAACAAGCCCGTCTCCGAAGTCACGTCCGGCGAGCGACACCTCGCGTACAGTTCGATCCAGCAGAACCACATCCCGAAACTGGAGCGCGCGGGGATCATCACGCATGACACCGGCACGATCGAGCTGACCGAGGAGGCGCGCGACCTCGACGTGTACGTCGACGTCGTCCCCGGCGACTCGATCCCGTGGGCCGAGTACTATCTCGGCTTAGGTGCGGTGTCGCTCGGCCTCGTCGCCGCCGTCTGGGCCGGCGTCTTTCCGGAGTCGATCCCGGGACTCGCATGGGCGGCGATCATCGCCGTGTTGTTCACTGCCTCCGCGGCGTATCACGCCTACCAGAACCGGGAGATGAACCTCGGCAGGGACGGAAAGCCGCCGGAACTCAGAGATGGGCGATAACAAGAAGTGGACGCGACGGGCCGCAGTGGGTTCTCTCGCCAGCGGCGGTGGACTCCTGCTGTTCGGTACCGGGGGGTCGACGCAGATCACTTCGTATCGCGACGTGGCGGTCAACGCCGCCGAGGGCGATGACGCGATCTTACAATTCGTCGATCGGTCGAAGGACGCGGGCACGGTCGGCGACGGGGCTGCGACGGTGTACGAGATCCGAGACAACGTCGGCACCTTCGGCTCGGACGAGATCTCCGTCAGTGCGCGGATCGACGAGGACGATATCGGAGCGATCGACGCGACCGTCAGCGACGGGTCGGCCCCCTTCGAGATAGATCTGTACTGCTCCGACGAGACGGCCGGACTCCGCGGCGAGTACACCATAGAGCTTGCGTTCACAGCGTCGAACGCGGATTACACGATCAGTGCGGACCGAACCACCGACGAGCCGGTGACCGTCGACTGCGGGTTCGATTACGGTAACAGCGCCAACTACAGAGATAACACTGAGGACACGACGAACACGGACATCCCGCCGCGTGAGGCTGCGAAAGGGTCGGTGACAACTCCTGGCAACGTGAACAGTTACGACGGCCACTACGCGACGTTCTCTTCCGAATCCAGAGACAACGGGACGGAGATAAAGGGGGCAAAGATCGGGTTCGTCTTTCCGACCGCGCCGAAAAGCGACGCGTACGAGCTCAGGGTGGAAGTGTCCGGAGATCAGCCCTCCGGGGACTGGATCGTCTACCTCGTCGACGGAGCGGGAACGAGACTGACCAGCACTGGAAACGGTCCCAAAGACAAACTGAAGAAGAATACGAACAGGTTCGCCTTCGACTCGGACGAGAGCGGGCGCATCCGCTCGAACAGAACGGATCTGTACCTCATCTTCGCGACGACGAGCAACGGCAACGAGGTCACGGCGATGGTCGACTACTTCGAACTGCGGCCCGTCAGTTCGTCGTCCTGACTCGTTCGGTTACCTGAACAGCCGCCGCAGCTGGACGCTCAGGGACGCACCGTGGCGCCGCTCTCGGATCCGCTTCGATCCGGACCCGACGAGCGCGCCGACCAGCGTCGCAATGCTCCCGAGCACCAAGACGTTGAACGCCCCAATAGCGACGAGAGGGTGGACCGCGTGGAGCCGCATGATGAGGGACGGCGGAACCACGAGGAAGTACCGGTGTTCCGAGACCGTGACCGTCGCGCGCTCTCCGGCCTCCGGGGCGGTCGTCGACAGCGTCGCAGTCACCGACTCTCCCCGCGGAACGGCCAACTGAGTCCGGTCGAACGAGCTCTCGGGATGGCTCGTTTCGAGCACGACGAGCATCGTGATGAGCCCGTTGTTCTCCGCGGTGAACTCGTTCTCCACTTGGTCGCCCGGGAGCGTCCCAGCCGGCAGGTCGCCGCCGCCGACACTCACGTGATGCGTGCCGCTGGGCGCGATCATCGCGGCGTTGGCCGGTACGAGTATCAACAGCGCCAGGAGGAGCGCGACCCAGCGAGCGTCGAGCCCGTCGTCTCCCCGAGACCGGTCTCGGCTCCGAGCCCGTCGACCGGCGTTCCGGAGGTCGTCGGCGAAGATGAACAGCAGCAGCGCCAGACCGACGGCGATGAAGAGCCCGCTGAGCCCGCGCTGGTCCGGCGACCAGTCGAGACCGACCGCCCCGGCCGCCCCGACCGCGACGCCCCCGGCCGCGTCTCGGACGCCGGTGATCGCGGCACCCAGCCCCGGAATTCGGACGACCTCACCGTTCACTTGGAGCGCCGTCGCGACGATCCGGTCCTCGGTCACCGGGGGTTCGTCGCCGTCTTGGTCCCGGAAGGGGTTGTTGTCTCCCTTCGTGAGATAGCCGTCCGGCGTCGATCCGACGACGCGGTGGGTCGTCGTCTCGCCCCCGTCGAGTTCGATCGCTTCGAAGACGACGACATCCCCCTCCTCGACGGGTCCCGACACCGCTGCCGGCACGGCGACGAACCCGTCGCCGGCCTCAAGCGTCGGCGCCATGCTTCCGGAGGTAACGTACCCGAGAAGGACCGGCTGCCCGGCGAGTTGGCCGGCAACGATCACGACAACCATTAATACGGACACGACGGCAATCGCGTCTCCTGCCGTCTGCCGTGGCATGCCCATACCGACGAGGTGTCGGAAGTTAAAATGTCGAATACGGAGCGCGGGCCCGTTGGAGCGCGGCCGTCAGCGCAGCCGGGCGCGTTTGCTCCGAATGTCACGGAAGTACTCCTGCCCACGAGCGCGCACTCCGGCCGCGTGAAGTCTGCCCGCTACTCCGTCGACCCCCACTGCTCGACGCGCTTCGGGCGGTCCGAGACCGCCATCACGTCGAGGTCGTCGCCCGCGTGGTCGAGCGCCTCCAGGGCGGCCTTCGCGGAGGCGTGCGTCGAGAAGTAGGTGATCTCCTCTTCGACGGCGACCTCCAGCAGGTCGCGCTGGCGCGAGACGATGAGGTCGAGCTCGCCGCGCTTCGCCGCCTCGATGAGGTCCGTCGCGTCGCTCAGCTCGAAGTGCTCCGCGTACCCCGCGACGAGCGCCTCGCCCGCCTCGGTGCCCGGGTCCGGGAACTCCTCGGCCGAGAGGTCGACGACGGCGGTGCCGGACTCCGGGATCGGCTTCCCGGTCGAGTCCTGCGCCTTGTCGTACGCCTTGCCGAAGGAGGTCGCGGTGCCCATCACCTCGCCCGTGGACTTCATCTCCGGGCCGAGCCGCGGGTCCGAGCCCGGCAGGCGGTCGAACGGGAGGACGACCTCCTTCACAGAGCGGTGTTCGGGGATCTGCTCGTCGACGTCGAGGTCGGCAAGCGTCAGGTCGTCGGTCATCACCTTCGCGGCGAGCTTGGCGATGGGGACGCCCGTCGCCTTCGAGACGAACGGGACGGTGCGCGAGGAGCGCGGGTTCGCCTCCAACACGTACACCTCGCTTTCGGCGTCGGGGTCGTTCACGCCCGTCACCGCGAGCTGGACGTTGAGCAGGCCGACCGTGTCGAGCGCGCGGGCGATGTCCTCGGTGACCTCGCGGACCCGGCCGAGCGTCTCGTCGCCGAGTGAGCGCGGCGGGATCATACACGCCGAGTCGCCGGAGTGGACGCCCGCGCTCTCGACGTGTTCCATCACGCCGCCGAGCAGCACGTCCTCGCCGTCCGCGACCGCGTCGACGTCCAGTTCGACCGCGTCGTCGAGGAACTGGTCGACTAAGATTGGCTTGTCGGGCGAGACGCGAACCGCCTCCTCGATGTACTCCTCAAGCTCCGCGTCGTCCTCGACGACGCGCATCGCGCGGCCGCCCAGCACGTAGGAGGGGCGCACGAGGACGGGGTACCCGATCTCGTGTGCGAGCTCCAGTGCCTCGGCCTCGCTCGTCGCGGTACCGCCCTCGGGCTGGGCGATGCCCATCTCGTCCATCAGGATGTTAAACCGGTCGCGGTCCTCCGCGAGGTCCATCGCCTCGACGCTCGTCCCCAGTATCTCGCAGTCGAGCCCGCGGCGTTCCAGCTCCGCCTCGAGCGATTCGCCCACGTTGACGGATGTCTGCCCGCCGAACTGGACCATCACGCCGTCGGCGCCGGTCGTCTCGATCACGTCGGCCACCTCCTCGGCGGAGATGGGCTCGAAGAAGAGCCCGTCCGAGGTGTCGTAGTCCGTCGACACCGTCTCGGGGTTGTTGTTGATAACGTGTGCGTCGATGCCGAGCTCGCGGAGCGCGCGCACCGCGTGGACCGCGCAGTAGTCGAACTCGACGCCCTGCCCGATGCGGATCGGGCCGCCGCCGACGACCACGACGCTCTCGACGTCGGGGTCGACGCGGACCTCGTTGGCTGCGCCGGCGGTGTCGGCGCCTTGGAGGAACTCCGGCAGGCGCGCGGAGTAGTAGTACGGCGTCGAGGCCTCGAACTCGCCAGCGCAGGTGTCGACCTGCTTGTAGGTGCGGTCGGGCACCGCGCTCTCGACCTGCCCCACGTCGGCGTCGACGCCGCCCGCGGTCGCGGTCGCCGCGATCTCGGCGTCGGTGCGGCCGACCATCGCCGCCTCGGTGAAGTCGCCCTCGGCGGCCGCGGCGGTGCCGTCAGCGATCTTCTCGAAGCGCTCGACGTACCAGCGGTGGATGCCGGTGAGGTCGATCACGTCGTCGACATCGTAGCCGCGGTCGAACGCCTCGAACATCGCGTACGGGCGGTCCGGGCTCGGCCGTTCGAGGTACTCCGACTCCAGCTCGTCGTCGTCAACCTCGTCGAAGTCGACGGCGGGGTCGTACTCGGAGGAGCGTAACGCCTTCACCATGCTCTCCTCGAACGTCCGGCCGATGGACATCGCCTCGCCGGTAGACTTCATCGCCGTGCCGAGCTCGAAGTCAACGTCGTCGAACTTGTCGATCGGCCAGCGCGGCACCTTCGTCACCACGTAGTCGATGGCGGGCTCGAAGGCGGCGGTCGTCTCGCCCGTGATCTCGTTTTCGATCTCGTGGAGGCGCTTGCCGAGCGCGACCTTCGCGGTGACGCGGGCGATCGGGTAGCCGGTCGCCTTCGACGCGAGCGCGGAGGAACGGGAGACGCGGGGGTTCACCTCGACAACGCGGTACTCGCCGCCCGGGGTGCCGTCGTCGTGCCACGCGAACTGGATGTTACAGCCGCCCTGAATACCGAGGTCGCGGATGACTTCGAGCGCCGCGTCGCGCATCTCTTGGTGGCCGTCGTCGGGGATGACCTGCGAGGGGGTGACGACCGTCGACTCGCCGGTGTGGATCCCCATCGGGTCGATGTTCTCCATGTTACAGATGATGATACAGGAGTCGTCGGCGTCCCGCATCACCTCGTACTCCAGCTCGACCCAGCCCGAGATGGACTCCGTGATCAGCACCTCGCTGTTGCGCGAGAGGCGGAGCCCCTTGCGGACGCGCTCGACCAGCTCCTCGAAGTCGTCGACGACGCCCGACCCGGAGCCGCCGAGGGTGTACGTCGTCCGCGCGATGACGGGGAGGCCGCCGACCGCGTCGACCGCGTCCTGGACGCGCTCGCGGAAGTACTCCTCGTCGAACTCGGTGACCGACTCGTCGTCGTCTAAGGAGATCGTGGTCGACTTGGGGACCGGCTGCCCCAGCCCCTCCATCCGCTGGCGGAACAGGTCGCGGTCCTCCGTCGCGTAGATGGTGTCGAGCGGCGTCCCCATCACCTCGACGTCGTGTTCCTCCAAGATGCCCTCCTCGGCGAGCTCGGCGGTGACGTTGAGCCCGGTCTGGCCGCCGAGCCCCGCGATGACGCCGTCGGGCTCCTCGATGCGGATGACCTCCGCGATGGCCTCGGGCGTGATCGGCTCGATGTACACCCGGTCGGCCGTCTCGGGGTCGGTCATGATCGTCGCGGGGTTCGAGTTCACTAAGACGACGCGGGCGCCCTCCTCTTGGAGGGCGCGACACGCCTGTGCGCCGGAGTAGTCGAACTCGGCCGCCTGTCCGATCTGAATCGGTCCGCTGCCGATAAGTAGAATCGTCCGGTCCTCGCTCATTACGCGGACGGAATACGCTCATCGTAATAAGGCCGGCGGTAGAGTACGAATCTCGCAGCGAGTTTGCGATTTTCGCAAGTGATCGCGTGTCACGGTAGTCGGTACGACACCACATGATTCTCCCGTTGCCTCTCCGTATCGGTGAGCTGAGAGGCCCACCACAAGGAATTTACCGAGATGTCAGCAAATTCGGGACTGATATGCCCTGTTCCCGCCGCCGCGCCCTCCAACTGCTCGGCGCCGCCGGTGCCGCCGGCGCGACCGCCGCGACGGCCGGCTGCCTCAGCCCCGGTAGCCTCGATTCGTACGCCCTCATCGGCGACGAACTGGATCTCTCGTCGATTGGCCGCCCGTACCTGTGGCCCGACCCGACCGAAATCGACGCCACGACCCGCGTCGACTTCACGACCGAGGCGAAAGAAGCCTCCCTCACGGAGCTGTTCGAGACCGGGGAAGTGACCGTCAGACAGTGGCCCCTCGTCGGGCGCGACCGGTGGGGAACCGAGACGCGACCGCGGCCGACGTTCCTCGAACGCGACGGGACCTTCTTCGAGGTTCGAATCTCGGAAGAGCGGAACCTCGAGCGGGAGCGGTGGCACTTCGCCCTCGACCGAACCGACGAGAGCCCGCCCGACGACGCGACAGTCGCGGAGCCGCCGTTCGACCTCTCCGTCCAGGACGAACGCGTGCTCGACGCGGCGCTGGACGCCGTGTACGCCGGCCACGACGGCTTCCTCGGCGACCCCCAGTTCGACGAGCTCCAGACGGTCGAGTTCCACCACGGGCTCGACGCCGAGGCCAGCGCCCTCGTCCCGTCGCCGCCGTTCGAGTTCGTCGAGTACGAAGACGAGTACTTCCGAGTCGTCACGGAGCGCCGAACCGTCGCCGTTCCGGAGTGGACGTACGCGATCGACGAGATCGCCGCCTCGCCGGGCGGATTCAACGAGTACGCGCGGGACGCGATCGTCGAACGCGACCTCGCCTCAGCCGGGCTTTCGGAGGGCGCTCGCGGCGTGTTAGACGACGCGATCGCCGAGGACCCGCGCCGCTACGAGGAGGGCGCGCCGCCGTCGGAGAACCTCGACGAGGCCCTCGTCGCGCTCGGCGTCGCCGAGGACCTAGAACCGATCGACGCCTACGACGACCGCGTCGACTTCCGGAACGTCGTCGTCGAGTATCGAGACGGGATCTATCGGTTCGATCTAATCGTCACGCCGTAGTACGCACGCGGCTCCCGCCGGCCGGCCGCACACCGCCCCCTCGACGCGGACGGAGCCGGAGCGGGTCCCGACCGCCCTCAGGTTTCGAGCCGGTACCGGTACGGCTGGCCCGCGATGACCTCGACCTCGCCGCGCTCGGCCCGGCGCCCCAGCACGGTGGCGACTCGGTGCGGGCTGTCGATCTCCTCGCAGTCGTCGCACTCCTCGACGAGGGCGAGGATCTCCCGCGCCGTCAGCGGCTCGTCGGCCTCGGCGAGCACGCCGCGGATCCGGTCATACCGGTCGTATTCACCGGCGCTCATACGTCTTACGTAGGGTCTCCGAACATATATGGTTCAGTGAGACAGGAGTCGGACGATTGTCTGACGCGGGGGCTCTACCGGTCGTTTTTGGCCGTTTGAGCCGTTTACCGAGCCGCGACAGAACGGAGTCGGGGTTTCATTCAGGCGTACGGATCCTCGGCTTCGAGGTCGCGCTCCGCGCGGTACTGCTCGACGAACTCGCTCACGTCGAACTCGACCATCTCCTGCTCGAACGCCGACAGCGCCTCGTCGTCGTCGGCGTGGCTCACGGCGTGTTCCATCAGCTCGACGACGAGCTCGACAACGACCTCGTGGAGGCGGCGGGAGTCGAACTCCGTCACCCACACCATCGCGTACCCCACGTCGGCGTTCTCGCTGGCGTCGTGCGAGACGACCGCCTCCGGGAACTCCTCTAAGACGACGCCGAGCAGGTGCGGCGTGTCGAACTCCGGCATCTCCTCGCTGGTCGTGTCGATCGCCTCGCGGAGGACCTCGACGAGGAAGTCCGGGAGGAACCGTTCGGGGGGATGGACGTCCATCACGACCCCGTGGGTCTCGCCGCAGGCGCACTCGTACTCGCGCATCCCGAGGTCCAGTTCGCCGACGCCGATCGTCTCCCCGCAGGGTAGCTCCAGCGCGTTCTCGTCGCCGCCGGGGACACGGGGCTGAGACATAGCTCCGCTTGGTCGCTGTCGAGGTTAAAAGGAGCGGAACGGGTCGGTGCGCCGACGGGAGCGACGGCGACCTCGACGCTCGCTACTCGAAGTCCTCGTAGCCGCTTTCGTCGTCCTCGGCTTTGGCCGCGCTCTCGCCGTCGTCGTGCTCGTCGTCGCTCCCGCCGTGCGTTTCTACCTCCGCCTCGATTTCGATCTCGATCCCGTTCGCCTCGTAGGTCGCCTCGATCGACTCGGCGTCGTCGCGTTCGATCTCCAGCTCGTCGCGGTCGACCTCCACTTCGACCTCCACGTCGACGGTCACGTCGTCTGACATGGCTCAGGCTACGCGTGCGATACTCAAAAACGTCCCCGCAGGAGCGGTCGCCGGTCGGCGGTCGCGCTACTGGAAGCCGATCCGACCGCCGGTGTCGCGGAGCGACTCGCCGCCGCCGCCCTTGAACTGCTCTCTGACGTCCTCGTAGTACGCGAGGATGTCCTCGTTGATCGTCGGCCGCACCGACTCCATCGCGCGCCGGAAGTGTTTCATCTCCACTTCCTCGGCGTCGTCGTCGTCGCGCAGCGCCTCGATGGCGGCCTCGCGGGCGATCCCCTCCAGGTCGGAGCCGACGTAGCCGTCCGTGATCTCGGCGACCTCGCGGAGGCTCACGTCGGGCGCGAGCGGCGTGTCACGGGTGTGGATGTCGAGGATCTGCTCGCGGCCCTCCTGATCGGGCTGGCCGATCATCACGAGGCGGTCGAACCGGCCCGAGCGCAGCAGCGCGGGGTCGATCATGTCGGGGCGGTTGGTCGCGCCGATCACCATCACGTCGCCCATATCTTCGAGGCCGTCGAGCTCCGTGAGGAGCTGGTTGACGACGCGCTCGGAGACGTTGTTCCCCATCTCCTGCCCGCGCGAGGGCGCGAGGCTGTCGAGCTCGTCGAAGAAGATGATCGTCGGGCTCACCTGCCGGGCCTTCCGGAACGTCTGCCGGATCGCCTTCTCCGACTCGCCGACCCACTTCGAGAGCAGCTGGGGCCCCCGCACCGAGATGAAGTTCGCGTTCGTCTCGTTGGCGACCGCCTTCGCCATCAGCGTCTTCCCGGTGCCCGGCGGGCCGTACAGCAGCACCCCCTTCGGGGCGTTGACGCCCATCCGGTCGAACTTCTCCGGCGAGGTGAGCGGCCACTCGACGGATTCCTGAACCTGCTGTTGGGCGTCGCTGAGTCCGCCGACGTCGTCCCACGATATCTTCGGCAGCTCGACGAGCACCTCGCGCATCGCCGAGGGCTCGACCTCGTTCAGCGCGCCCGAGAAGTCGTCGCGCTTGACGATCATCCGGTCGATGAGGCTCGGCGGCACCTCCTCCTCGTCTAAGTCGATCTCGGGGAGGTAGCGCCGGAGCGCCTTCATCGCGGCCTCCTTCGTGAGGCTCTCGATGTCCGCGCCGACGAAGCCGTGGGTCTCGTCGGCGAGGTGATCGAGACTCACGTCGTCCGAGAGCGGCATCCCGCGGGTGTGGATCTGGAGGATCTCCTTGCGGCCCACCTCGTCGGGGACGCCGATCTCGATCTCGCGGTCGAACCGACCGGGGCGGCGGAGCGCGGGGTCGACGCTGTCGACGCGGTTCGTCGCGCCGATGACGATCACTTGGCCGCGGGTCTCTAACCCGTCCATCATCGTCAGCAGCTGCGCGACGACGCGGCGCTCGACCTCGCCGGTGACGTCCTCGCGCTTGGGCGCGATCGAGTCCAGCTCGTCGATGAAGATGATCGAGGGCGACTCCTCTTTCGCGTCCTCGAATATCTCCCTAAGCTGCTGTTCGGACTCGCCGTAGTACTTCGAGATGATCTCCGGGCCGGCGATCGAGAAGAACGACGCCGACGTCTCGTTGGCGACCGCCTTCGCGAGCAGCGTCTTCCCGGTGCCCGGCGGGCCGTGGAGCAGGACGCCCTGCGGCGGCTCGATGCCGAGCTTCGAGAAGATCTGCGGGTGTTTCATCGGCAGCTCGACCATCTCGCGGACGCGCTGGATCTCCGACTGGAGCCCGCCGATGTCCTCGTACGTAATGCCGCCGCCGGTCTTCTCGAATCCGGAGATCGGCTCCTCGCGCAGCTCGACCTCGGTGTCCTCGGTGATCAGGCAGACGCCGTCGGGCTCCGTCTCGACCGCGATCAGCGGGATCGCCTGCCCGGGCGACCGCATGAACGGGTGGTTCGTCGAGGACATCACGGGGACGATGTCGCGCTCGACGACCGGTCGCTTGAGGATCTGGCGTTTCACCATGCCGGCGGCGTCGGAGCCGAACTGGACCGACGCCTCCTCGGGCGGGGCCAAGACGAGCTTGTCGGCCTTCTCGGCCTCCGCCTTCCGGATGGTGACGCGCTCGCCGATGCCGACGTCCGCGTTCTGGCGGGTGAACCCGTCCACGCGGACGGTGTCGGTGTTCCAGTCTTGGCGGTCAGCGCGCCAGACCTTCGCGGCGGTCGTCTCCGCGCCCTCGATCTCGATGATGTCGCCGGGCGAGAGCTTCAGATGCAGCAGGGTGTCGGGGTCGAGTCGGGCGATGCCGCGCCCCGAGTCGTTCGGGTACGCCTTCGCCACTTCGAGTTGGACTTCGTTCATGGTTCCTCGCGGGGGATGGTCGTATCTGGACCCGGTCCGGGAATAAGCCTGTTGCCCGTGCCGCCGCCGGGCCGCACCGAGCGACCGGCGACCGCGTCAGGTTGTGTTATCATATAGCACGATTAGGCGTCCGTTCTTAAAACCTCGTCGTAAGCGTGCGTTTTCGCCGTCGACTCGTGCCCCGTCGAAACGGACGTTTTTACCCGTTCGAGGCGATTTTCGGGCCTGTTCGACTCTCGCTCCGACTCGACGCGGTCGGCGCGTGCTGTCTCGCGGCCGCCGGCGGCGGCCGCTCGCAGGCACGCGCGAGGGACGCCGCGAACGCCCGGAGGGCGTGAGCGGCGAGGCTGGGGAGGCGTGAGGTGCGGGGCTGTGCGGGGCGGGACTCAAAGGGGCAGCCGCGAGGCGGGCGCAGGCGACGTAAGCACCGCAACGAGGGAGCGAACGCAGTGAGCGACCGAGTGAGGAGCGCAGCGAGCGTGCGCCCGCCTCGCGGCTGGGGCTTTGGAGGTCGCCACTGTCGATCCGCAGTCAACCATTTATAAGCGAGCGGCTGGCGATTTGGAAGCCTCCGAGGCAGCCTCGCCGCCTTTTATAAATAGAAGACGCCCGACACACAGATGCTTATAAACGGCTGTCAGACCGATTCGTCGGAGTCAATCCCGAGGTATTTGTCCGCCAGTCGCGTCGGACGCACCATGCGAACGCTCGTCTTCGACGGTCGGACCGGCGCCGCCGGCGACATGATCTGCGCCGCGCTGATCGCGGCCGGCGCCGACCCCGATGTCCTCGCCCCCGTGAGCGACGCCCTCCCGGTTCGGTACGAAATCGGCGAGACGGAGAAGAACGGGATCCGCGCGACGACCGTCGACGTGCTCCTCGACGGCGACAGCGGAGCAGCCGAGGCTGACGCGGACCACGACCACGGCCACAACTCTGACCAGGACCACAGTCACGCCCACGATCACGACCATAGCCACGAGCACGATCACACGCACGAGCAGAACGCCTCCGGAGCCAACAAGTCCGCCGAGGGCGCCGGCGTCCACCGGAGCTACCGCGAGGTGGTCGACCTCGTCGAGTCGATGGGGCTCCCCAACGCGGTCGAGTCGACCGCGCTCGACGCCTTCGAGCTGCTCGGCCGCGCCGAGGCGTCAGTCCACGGCACCGACCTCGACGACACGCACTTCCACGAGGTGGGCGCGGACGACGCGATCGCCGACGTGGTCGGCGCCGCGCTGCTGCTCGACGACCTCGACCCGGAACGGGTAGTCACGACCCCCGTCTCCGCTGGCGGCGGCACAGTCGAGATGAGCCACGGGACGTACCCGGTCCCGGCCCCGGCGACGACCGAGATCGCGACCCGCGCCGACTTCCGGATCGTCGGCGGGCCGATCGACCGCGAGCTGCTCACCCCCACTGGCGCCGCGATCCTCGGGGCGATCGCCGAGGGCGCCGACGCGGTCCCGGACCTCGCCGTCGATCACGCGGGCTACGGCGCCGGCAACGCCGACTTCGAACGCCACCCGAACGTCCTCCGCGCGATGGTCGGCGACGGGGGGAACGACGCGCACGCGGACCGCACTCACGCGGACGCCGCCGACGGCGCGCTCGCTCACGACGACATCGCCGTCTTGGAGACGAACCTCGACGACGCCGCACCGGAGGTCCTCGGCGGGCTTCAGGAGACGCTCGCGGACGCCGGCGCGCGTGACGTGACGATCGTTCCGACGACGATGAAGAAGTCCCGCCCGGGTCACCTCGTGAAAGTGATCTGTAAGCCCGCGGACATCGAGGCGGTCGCGGAGCGCCTCGCCCGCGAAACCGGGACGTTGGGGGTGCGCCAGTCGGGCGCGAGCCACCGGTGGATCGCCGAACGCGAGTTCGAGACGGCGACGCTCCGGGTCGACGGGACGGCCCACGAGGTGGCCGTGAAGATGGCCTCGACGACGGAAGGGGAGGTGTACGACGTCAGCGGGGAGTACGACGACGCGGCCGCGGTCGCTGAGGCGACCGGCCTCCCGATCCGGGAGGTGCTCAGACGCGCCGAGGCCGACGTGCGGGACCGACTCGCGGAAGAGTAGCCAGACGGAACGCCCCCGACCCGCCGGTCAGTCGGGCGGGTCGACGCGCTCGACGCGTTCGGGGTCGACGCCGAAACCGTCTGCGAGCCGCTCGCGGACGCGGTCGACGACGACCTCGTCGGCCGCGTCGATCCCGGCGGCGACGAACTCGGCGTCGGGCGCCGCCCCCTCGTCGACCGCGAGGGTGGCGACCGCTTCGACCGTGGTGTCGTTGAGGCCGGGCCGGAGGCCGGCGATTTCAAGCTCCTCGACGCTGAGGCCGTCGATTCGCTCGATCTGTGCTCTGGCGCCGGCGACGAGGTCGCCGGCGGCCGCCTGCGAGACGCGGACGGTCACCGTCGCCTCGACCGACGGCGTGTGGATGGCTGCCGCCATACGCCCTCGCCGCGAGTCGAACGCGGCGCAGCCGGTCTGCGTCCCAGTCCGACCCGGGAGGCGACCGGTCCGCGGCCTCGAACGCGTCGACGGTGAACCACCGACTGGAGTCAGCAGCGGGGCCACCGACGGCGACGCTCGCGAGGGAGACGGCCGTCTGACTCGACGCGCGCGACGGACAGCGGCGGCTGGAGAGAACGGGAGATGGTCCGTCCCGCGGGGAAATCTCCCCAGCCGACGCGCGTCACGCGGTCGGGCGGACGGACCGTGAGTTCGGAGCCGAATACCCGATCCCGATCCACCCGAGGAACGCGACGCTCGCGGACCACACGAGCGTCGAAAGGGTGGAACGGGTCATGGTCGGGCTCCGCGGCGCGGGAAGCGCCGTTACCAGCCTCCTGTATCGGTTTCGTATTAAAATTATGTTAGTTATGCTACCACATGCCACGGCGGGTTCGGTCCGGAAGTCCCCGAGAACCCGCCGGAGCGGCCGCGGGCGAGCCGTTCCGTCGACGCCGAGACGACAGGCCTATGCCGAACGCCCGACCAGTTGCGCGTAAGCAGCCACCGTCATGATCGAGCGAATCCACACGTCGGACGTCGAACCGGACGCGGACGAGGTCGCCATCGCCGGCCACGTCCACGAGATCCGCGACCTGGGAGGCCTCGTCTTCCTCATCGTACGCGACCGCGAGGGGCTCATCCAGATCGTCTTCAAGGAGGAGCGCGAGCCCGAGCTGTTCGAGGCCGTTCAGGACGTCGGCGCCGAGGACGTGGTCCGCGTCGTCGGCGAGCCGTTAGAGAGCGACCAGGCGCCCGGCGGCGTGGAGATCGCGCCCACCGAGTACGAGGTCATCGACGAGGCCGGCTCTCCGCTCCCGCTGGAGATCTCGAAGGACATCGAGGTCGACCTCTCGACCCGGCTCGACAACCGCGCGCTCGACCTCCGGAAGCCGGAGACGCTCGCGGTGTTCACGCTCCGCTCCGAGCTCATCACCGCGATGGAGGAGTGGTTCGACGAGGAGGGGTTCGTCGACATCAAGACGCCGCTGATCTCCAAGGGCGGCGCCGAGGGCGGCGCGGAGCTGTTCCCGATCCTCTACTACAACCAAGACGCGTTCCTCTCGCAGAGCCCCCAGCTGTACAAGCAGATGCTGATGGCCTCGGGCTACGAGGCCGTCTACGAGACGGGCACGGCGTTCCGGGCCGAGGACTTCGCCACCTCCCGGCACGTCTCCGAGATCGCGATGTTCGACGTGGAGCTGGCGTACATCGACGACCACGACGACGTGATGGACGTTCAAGAGGAGTCGCTCCGGTACGCGCTCCGCGAGGTCGCGGAGAACGCCGAGCGCGAGCTGGACCTGCTCGACGTCGACCTCGACGTGCCCGAGGACGACTTCCCGCGGATCACCTTCGACGAGGCGCTCGACATCCTCGAGACCGAGTACGGCCACTTCCCGGACGACCCGACCGACCTCGACACGAAGGGCGAGAAGCTCCTCGGCGAACACTTCGAGGAGCAGGGCCACCCCGCGTTCTTCGTCGTCGGCTACCCCGACGAGAAGTTCTACTACATGCAGGACGTGCCCGAGGACGAGATCGCCTCGCGGAAGTTCGACCTCATTTATAAAGGGCAGGAGCTCTCCTCGGGCGGCCAGCGCGAACACGACGTCGAGCGCATGGTCGACGTGATGGAGGAGGAGGGCGTCGAGACAGCCAACTTCGAGTTCTACATCGAGGCGCTGAGCTACGGCACGCCCCCGCACGGCGGCTACGGGCTCGGCATCGACCGCCTCGTCCAGAAGGTCGCCGACCTCGACAACATCAAGGAGGCGATCATGTTCCCGCGCGACCCGAACCGGCTGGAGCCGTAACGAGAGCGAACCGATTCGGACCGCCAAGGCTCGTTCCGACCCCCGCCGCGCGAGCGACGATTGAACCGCCCGCCGTTCGCCGTCTTTTATAAGTGACCCATCGATCCAACGAGATCCGGGTTTCGAAGGCTCTCACGGCCGTTAAACCGAGTTAAATTGGGCGTAATTCGGCTGAACGGCTTGCGCCATTAAAGGGCGTAGGGCTCCGAGGGGAAGTTGCTATGAACGCACTCCGAACGACGCTGCTCGTGGCGCTGGCCACGGTGGTACTGATCGGGACCGGCGCGGCCGCCGGTGCCGTCGCGGCGACGCCCGGCCCGGACAACGCCTCGGGCGACGCGGGGCCGCCGAGCGACCTCCCGGACCAGGTGCCCGACTTCGTCGGCGGCATCCTCGATAGCGTGAACGAGTTCCTCGGCGGCGGCGTCGACGACCTCGGCGAGACCGTGAGCGATATCGCCGGGAACGGCGCCGGTGAGGGCGACGCGGACAACGGAACCGACGGCGAGGAGGAGGCGTAACATGACGGACCGCACGTCCGACCGCGTCTCGCTCGACCGCCGGACCTATCTTCAGGCGACCGGCGCCGCCGCGCTCGGCGCGACCGGCCTCGCCGGCTGCGTCGGCCGCGCGACGGGGACGCTCGCGACGCAGGTGACCGACCAGCCCGCCGACATCGGCGACTTCGAGTCGCTCGTCGTCACCGTCGAAGGGTTCTGGCTCGGGCCCGAGGGCGCCGAGCCGGACGACGACGCCGACGGCAACGAGACCGACACGGACGACGGGAGCGACGGCGACAACGAGACCGCCGACGGCAACGAGACGGACGCGGGCGACGAGACCGACGACGAGGAGGACGCAGAGGAGGGCCGCGAGTACTTCGAGTTCGACGAGCCCCAGGAGGCCGACCTCGTCGAGCTCCAGAACGGCGAGACGAAGCTGATCGACGAGCGGGAGCTCCAGACGGGCGAGTACCCGTACCTCCAGCTCGACGTGTCGTCGGCCGACGGGACGCTCACCGACGGAAGCGACGCGACCGTCGACCTGCCGGGCAACGCGCCGCTGAAGTTCAACGCGGCGTTCGAGATCCGCGAGAACACGCGGACGACGTTCACCGCGGACTTCGCGCCGGTGCTGCGCGGGAACGGCCGCTATATCCTCCGGCCGGTGCCGAGCGGCATCGAGGTGGAGTACGAGGAGTCGGCGGACTCGGAAGACGACGAATCGAGCGGCGACAACGAGACCGACAGCTCGTAGCGACGTCGCATCCCCTCGGTCCCCCGTTGAAGTCGCGGTCGCGTCCGGCCGCTCGCCGCGAGCGAGCGCGGGCTTCACCGCGGCTTCGGGGTCAGGGCTGGGTCGGTTCCCGGGATTCGGGGACCGGGGGAATGCACGTGCCGTTGCGGTCGGTTCCCGAACAGAGGCACACGGTCGCCGTCAGAGGCACACGGTCGCCGTCAGAGGCACACGACCCGCACGATCGCCCGCGCGACGACGCACGGGCGGTCTTCGCTTTCTCCGAGTCGTTCGCCGCTTCGGCGCTTTTTATATCGAACCGAGTTAGGCGGTCGTCGCGTCCGGCCCCAAGAACGTCCGGTAGACCGGTCCGGCGAGCACCAGCGCGCCGACGGCGGCCATCCCGAGTATGACGGTCGGGTCGACGAGCGATCCGCCGCTCGCCGCGAGGCGGTCGAGCGAGACGCCGACCGCGACTCCGGCGAGGACCCACGGCAGTTCGCCGAGCGCCGTGCCGACCAGGAACGGTCGGATCCCGACGCCGGCGGCCGCGGCCCCGACCGTCACCGCGTCCGAGGGGAGCGGCAGCAGGCGGGTCCCGGCCACGGCGCGCACGCTGCCGGACTCCGCCGCGAAGCGCTCGCCGGCCCGGCAGAACCGGTCTGCGATGCCCGAGTCTCCGGCCGTCTCGGTGCCGTCGCGAATTCGGAGCCGTCCCGCCCGAGCGAGCGCGTACGGCGGGAGCGCGGTGCCGACGACGAGCGCGAGCGCGAACGGCGTCCCGACCCAGCCGTAGCCGAAGCCGACGGCGACGGCGAGAAGGGTCGTCGGCCACGCGAGAAGAGGCCGCACGGCGGCGAGCGCGAGGACGGCGACCCCGAACCGGAGCGGATCGGTCGCGAGCCAGCGGAGCCGCGAGAGCCCCGCCTCGGGGGAGACCGCGACCGCGAGCGCCGCCAGCGCGGCGACGAGGGCGCCCGCAACCGCGTACCGCCCGAGCGTGGACCGGCGATTCACGCTCCCGAGTCCGCGGGCGCCCGGTAAACGCTTTGTGGGTGCGTTCGAGCGGGGGTCGAGGGCGTGCGCGTCCGGCTCACGACAGCTTTCCGAGCGCCTCGAAGAAGTCCGAGGGCGGGCCCGCGATCCGTATCGGCGGCGCGGCGCGCTCGACGGTCACCTCCACCGGACCGTCGAGCGTCGCGGTGTCGCGGCCGTCGCTGACGACCGTCGCGCCCGCGTCGTCCGCGACCGAGACGGTGACCGTCGCGTCGGCGTCCACCACGAGCGGGGGCATTCCCTCGTCCGCGACCATCTCGTTGACGACCAGTCCGTCCACCTCGGGGTGGACCAGGGGCCCGCGCTCGGAGAGGTTGTACGCGGTCGACCCGGTCGGTGTGGCCACGAGGACGCCGTCAGCGTGGCCGCCGGCGTACCGGGACCCGTCGACGCGCACCTCGTAGTCGATCCCGCCGCCCGGGCCGCGGCGCTCGCCCTGGACGACCACCTCGTTCGCGGCCGGCGTCGACGTCCAGTCGCTGGCGCTCGCGGTGAGCCGCGGGGCCTCGCGGACGTCCAGCCCGCCGCCGCGAAACGCCCGGATCTCGGCACGGAGCGCGGTCGCGGCGTCCGCCGGCGGGACGGCGTTGAGAAAGCCCACCTCGCCGAGGTTCACCCCGACGATCGGGGTGTCGCCTGCGTTGCGCGCGACGAACAGGAACGTGCCGTCGCCGCCGACCGCGACGACGAGGTCGCAGTCGCCGAACGCGTCGACCGGCCGGGCGTCGTCGCCGGCGTCGAGCGCGCCGGCGGTCTCCTCGTCGAGCCAGACGCTCTCGCCCGCGTCGACGACGACGTCTCGGAGAGTCGCCGCGAGCGACGCCGCCCGCTCGCTCCCCTTCCGCGCCACGATGCCCACTTCCATGCGGAATCCATCCCGATCCCCGGATAAAAGCGTGCGGACATCGGGCTGGCCCGCCGAGTTCCCGGAACCTGAAACCACGCCGGAAAGTTTCAAGCCGCTCGGCCGCGTTGCTCGGTCCATGTCGACCCCCCACGGGCGGCGGAAACGATGAGCGAGGAGGACGACTGGTTCGAACGCGCGTTACGCGAGACCGACGAGGAGTCCGACGATCCGCCGGTGAGCGGTGCGGAGGAGGGTTCCGATAGTGCGGAGGACGGTTCCGACGGTGCGGAAGGCGACACGGACGATGTGGAAGTCAGTGCGGACGAGACGGCGGAGGAAACGGAGACCGCGAGCGACGACGGCGAGTTCGCCGATCCGTTCGGCGGTGCCGGCGACGAGACGGGCGCCGAGACGGACTCCGAGGCGGGCGACCAAGACCCCTTCGGCGGCGACGTCGGGGAGGGAGACAAGTCCGACGGGGGTGAGTTCGGCGGCGACGACGCGGCGAACGGCGGCGTCCCGGCGGACGCGTTCGGCGACGTCGACGCTGACGCCGACGCTGGGTTCGGCTCCTTCGGCGAGGACGACCCCTTCGGCGGCGGTGGCGGGGGTACCGACGCCGACACGGACTCCGGCGGCGGTGGCGGCGCGACGGACCCGTTCGGCGCAGACGACCCCTTCGGGGGGAGTCGGGGCGGTGAGGGGTCCGGCGGCCGGTCGAGCGGCGGTGGCGCCGATGGAGCGGCGGGCGGTGGCGGCGACCCGTTCGGCGGTTACCGCGGGAGTGCGGGCGGGGGCGACGACGACTTCGGGTTCGGTGAGTTCGGTGGCGACGCCGACGCCGGCGGGACGACCGACTTCGACGTCGACCCCGACGAGTTCGAGTCCGGAATCGAGCGGACCGACATCGGGATCGAGGGGCTCGACGACATGATCCTCGGCGGCGTCCCCAGCCGGTCCCTCTTGTCGGTCATCGGCGGAGCCGGCACCGGGAAGACGACGTTCGCGCTCCAGTTTCTCAACCACGCGCTCGAATCGGGCGAGAAGGGGATCTACATTACGCTCGAACAAACCCGCGAGTCGATCCTCGACACGGCGACTGAGAAGGGGTGGTCGTTCCGCGAGCACGCCGACGAGGACCGCCTCGCGGTCGTCGCCATCGACCCCATCGAGATGGCCAACTCGTTGTCGTCGATCCGCAACGACCTCGTCCGGCTCATCGCCGAGTTCGACGCCGACCGGCTGGTGCTCGACTCCGTCTCGCTTTTAGAGATGATGTACGACCACCCCGCGAAGCGTCGCTCGGAGGTGTTCGGGTTCACGCGCTCGCTGAAGGAGTCGGGCGTCACGACGCTGCTCACCTCTGAGGCGAGCGAGGAGACGCCGTACGCGTCCCGGCACGGCATCGTCGAGTACCTTACCGACGCGGTGTTCGTCCTCCAGTACGTCCGCGGCTCGGACTTCCGCGAGACCCGTCTCGCCGTCGAGATCCAGAAGATCCGCGACGCGAACCACTCCCGCGAGACGAAGCCGTACGACATCACGGACACCGGCATCTCCGTGTACGACCAGGCGAACATCTTCTGAGCGCACGCGGACCGCGACTGATTCCGGGACTAGCCGGGGAGCTGAACGACCATGTTCAACGCCTGCGGAAGCAGGACGCTGACGAATATCTGCGACCACATGGCGAACGTCGTCGGGTAGGTTCTCGTGCTTTCGACGTGCGCGAGCGTCTCCTGTGCGTTCTCGTATCGTTCCCTGTCCTCGATGTCCGACAGCGTGGCGTCGAAGGGGTCGCTCACCGACTGCTTGAGTTCCTGTTCGAGCGAGCGGATCTTCGCTCGCTTCTTGCGCTTCATGATCGCGTGGACCCTGTACATCGAGTAGCCAATCGTCGCCACGCCGACGAGCCAGACAGCCGAGAGCACGGCTTGGAAAATCGGCCCTGGAGCCGGGTACGGCGAAGAGAGATACTGCGAGAGGATGACCGGGATGTGGGTTTGGAGGAACCACAACAGTAGAACACCGGTGTAGATGTAATAGGACCGTTTGAGAAGTTCGCCAATCGGCTCAAATCCGCCTAAGTTCCGGGGATCGTAGTAGAAGAGTCCGAAGTCCGCCTTGGCGATCCGGCGTGGGATAGCAAGATGAACGGCGACGTAGGAGACACCGAGCTCCACCAGAATCGGAATGGTGATGAGTGGGAAAGAGACCGCCTGTGCGTACAGGACCAGGCCGATTCCGTCGGTTTCGATGAGGCGCGGAATTCCGAGCACGAACACCCCGAAGGCGTAGAAGGCGACGAGAGCGACAACGTATGCCGCCGTCCGCGTCCGGAGGGAGACGAGTCCCTCGAACTGCCGCCGTGTCGACGTGTCGATGTCGACGTGTTCGTCATCGATACCGAGCGCGATCATCGCGTCGGCGTAGCTTTCGTGAATGTACCGAAGCCCGAACACGCCCAGGATCGTCATCGCGGGGATCGCGAGGGAGTTCGGCTGTGCGAAGAAGGAGCTGTTCCCCGACACGAGGAAGTTATACACGTCGAATAGCCCGTACTCGACGAACAGTCCGACCGCGACAAACAGATACGGCGGATAGACACTCCCCCCTGGGAGCGCGTCCGAGAGCCGCTCGAAACCGAGCCTCTCTGCGATGATTTCGATCAGCAATCGGTCCCGATACCGCTCTACGTCTGCCATGGCGTCAGGTCAACATCCCGACAGTATAAGAGTGGGTCCTCTGTCTTCGGCGAGCGCCGCCGCTCGCGAGTTGCTCGCCGCAGGTATACACCGTCCGGGAATTGAACCGGAATCAGACGTGCTCGCTCGTTTCACTCGCTGCGCGCGACTGATAGGGTTCAATTCCGTCCGATGATTTCTCTCACTACGTTCGAGAGTTCGCTGAACAGCGTGAAGCGAACGCTACCTGACGGAGTCAGGTAGAAAATGCACCGTCCGGGAATTGAACCCGGGCTATTAGCTTGGGAAGCTAATGTCCTACCACTGGACCAACGGTGCTCAAATTCACGTACCCGACCGCCTCACTTTAACGTAGCGTTTCGGCGGACGCCCGTCGGCCCCGAAACTTCGGTGCCGCGAGCCACACCCTTAAGCCGTCACCGACGGAGGCACGCCCATGACCGACGACGCAGCAGACGCGGCGCGATCCGACGCGAGCGACGCGGTCGACCGCGTGCGAGAGCGCGCGGCCGACCTCGCGCCCGCGCTCGGCGCGACCTGGACCGACGACGAGCCGTGGCGCTTCCTCACCGACCTCACGGCGATCGGGAGCCGAATGGCCGGCAGCGAGGGCGAGCGCCGGGCGGCCGGCCTCGTCGCCGACGCCTTCGAGCGCGCCGGGCTCGCGAACGTGCGCACGGAGCCGTTCGAGCTCCCGGCGTGGCAGCGCGGGTCGGCGTCGCTCGACGTGACCGTCTCGGGCCGAGACGGCGAGCCGTCGACGCGCTCGTTCGAGGCGCTGGCGCTGCCGTACTCGCCGGCGGGGAGCGTCGCGGGCGAACTCGTCGACGTCGGCTACGGCACGCCGGCCGAGATCGACGAGCGCGACGTGGAGGGTCGGATCGCGGTCGCCTCGACGACCACCCCGGAGGGCGGGCGGTTCGTCCACCGCATGGAGAAGTTCGGCTACGCGATCGACGCCGGCGCGGTCGGCTTCGTGTTCGTCAATCACCTCGACGGACAGCTACCCCCGACCGGGTCGCTCACGTTCGGCGAGGAGGCCGAGGCGGTCGCCGTCGGCGTCTCGAAGGAGACCGGCGCGTGGCTCCGGGAGTACGCGGTCGGCGGGGGAAACAGAATCGCCGCAGCCGACGTCGCGCAGGCCGAACTGTCGGTCGAGGCGTCCACGACGCCAGGCGAGAGCCGCAACGTGATCGGGAAAGCAGGCCCGGACACCGACGAGCGAGTCCTGCTGCTCGCCCACTACGACGCCCACGACATCGCTGAGGGCGCGCTCGACAACGGCTGCGGGATCGCGACCGTCGCCACCGCGGCCGGGATTCTCGCGAACGCGGACCTCCCGGTCGGCGTCGACGTCGTCGCGGTCGGCGCCGAGGAGGTCGGGCTGCTCGGCGCGGAACACCTCGCGGACCGCCTCGACCTCGACCGCGTGAAGGGCGTCGTCAACGTCGACGGCGCGGGGCGGTTCCGCGACCTCGTCGCGCTCGCGCACGCCTCGACGGCGGCCGCGTCGGTCGCGGAGGCGGTGTCGACCGCGACGCGCCAGCCGATCGAGGTCGACGCGCAGCCGCATCCGTTCTCTGACCAGTGGCCGTTCGTGCGCCGCGGCGTGCCGGCGCTCCAGCTCCACAGCGACTCGGGCGACCGCGGCCGGGGGTGGGGCCACACCCACGCGGACACCCGCGACAAGGTCGACGACCGGAACGTCCGCGAACACGCGATGCTGATCGCGCTGCTCGTCGCCGAGTTCGCGGCGCCCGAATGCGACCTCCCGCGGCTGGACCGCGACGAACTCGCGGCCGCGTTCCGCGAGGCCGACTTCGAGACGGGGATGCGCGCGGCCGACCTCTGGCCCAGCGACTGGGACTGAGCGGGACGGTCCAGCGCCGGGATCGGCACCTCAGTTACCCGAGGTCCGCGTCCGGGGCCGGGGGCGGGAGCCGCTTGTGCGCCGTCGCGCGGTGGCGTCCGAGCAGGTCCGCGACGAGTTCGCGGTCGATCTCGGTGAGTTCGCCGTCGGCGACCGCAGCCTCGATCCGCTCGACGACCGACTCCGGATCGAGCCCGCGGTCGACGCCGAGGTGGAGGACGGGGTCGACGACTTCGTAGGGGGCGCCCAAGTCGTCGGCGTCGCGTTGGCCCGGGAGGAACCCCGCGGTCGGCGGCTTCTCGACGACGAACGCCGGCACGTCGAGCTCGGCGGCGAGCGCCCGGACGTCGGTCTTGTAGAGGTGGCCCAGCGGGAACAGGTCGGCAGCGCCGTCGCCGTGTTTCGTCAGGTATCCGAGGAGGAGCTCGCTCCGGTTCGCGGTGCCGCAGACGAGGCGGTTCGTCGCGTTCGCGGCGAGGTAGGCCATCGCCATCCGGAGGCGCGCGACGGCGTTGCCGGACCGGACCGGCTCGTCGTGGAGGTCGAAGCGGTCGGGGGCGACGGCGCCGAACTGCGCGAACAGCGGCTGGAGGTGGACCGTGTCGTGGTCGATCCCGAGGGCCTCTGCGAGCGCCTCGGCGTCGCGGGCGTGCGGCGCGCCGATCTTGTTACAGGGGAGGATCAGCCCGTACACGCGGTCGGGGCCGAGCGCCTCGACCGCGAGCGCGGCCGTCACCGTCGAGTCGAGCCCGCCGCTCATATTCACCACCACCCCGTCGGCGCCCGCGGCGTCGACCCGGTCGGCGACGAACGACCGGACTCGGTCGCGTTCGACCGCGGGGTCTCGGTCCGGGAACAGCGAGGCGGAGATGCGTCCGAACGGGGAATCGCCCCGGTCTCCGTCCGACTCGGTTCCGCCTAACCGTCCGGAGGCCGCGGCGTCGTCCGGGTCGAACGCCGACTCGCGGTCAGCCATCTCCCTCTCCGGGGCGGGCCGTCCGCCCCGTCCGAATCGTCCGCCGGCGAAGCGCCCCGCCGGCGACTCCGCCCGGGATGCGGGCGCGTCTCTGCGGGCGATCGCGGGCGTCGCGTTGGGTCGTCATCTGTCGCCTGCCGCTTCCGGTCGCGATGGTAAATACCTGCGGTGTAGATCGTATAAGGAATTGGTACAGTTTTGCTGAGAGTAGATAAGATACGGGATAAAACACGATGTTCCTTTTATTATATCCGTGAGAATGAGACAATAGTGCGGATAAAACGCCGCTGGAGAAGATAGATACTCGTCTCGAAAGAAGTTAGCTCTCTTTGCGAACGAATTTCAATAAATTGGGCACACAAGAGACGTTCTAAGCATATAATGTCGTAATACGCGAACATTTATTAATCAGTTAGGGTTCGATTCGTCCATGTCCGACATTCAATTGAGTTCGAGTCAAGAACGCGTGCTCACCGCGCTCGTGAACCTCTCCGAGGGCCGGGAGACGCCGGTACAGGGACGCGAGATCGCCGACGCAATCGACCGCAACGCGGGGACGGTCCGGAACCGGATGGGGAGCCTCAACACCCTCGGCCTCGTCGAGGGCGTCGCCGGGCCGGACGGCGGCTACATCCCGACCGACGGGGCGTACGACGCGCTCGGCATCGAGCGGCTGGAGGACGCCGCGACGACGCCGGTTGAGCGCGAGGGCGACCCCGTCGAGGACGTCACGGTCGCGGAGATCGACCTCTCGAGCGTCGCGAACCCGGAGCTGTGTCGCGCCGAGCTCGTGATCCGTGGGGCGGTCGGCCCCTTCGACGCAGGCGACCACGTGACGGTCGGGCCGACACCTGCCACCGGGCTGCGGCTCTCGGGCGTCGTCGACGCGACGAACGTCGACGGCAACACCCTGCTGGTCCGCGTCGACGGCATGGAGACGCCGGCAGGCGGATCGGCCGCCTGATCTGGGCCCCGAGGCGCGGCCGTCCGAAAGCCTGAGTCACTCCTCGTCGATTGCGGAGAACAGCCGGTCGCGGACCGCGCCGGTCGCGGCCGCGGCGTGGCGGGCGTCCCGGTGTCTTTCGCCGAATGCGACGCGCGCGCTCTCCGCGGCCTCGCGGTCGACCGTGAACGCCGCGTCGGGGTAGGTCACGTCCCACAGCACGAGCGGCTCCGGGGGCGCGGGACCGACGCCCCGCTCGCCCGAGACCTGCTCGGCGGCGAGCAGCCGGTCGATCCACGCGAGGTCGGCCGTTCCGCGGCCGACGGCGCGGACCGCGGCGACGACTCGCCTGACGAGCGCCCGCGGGAAGCCGTCCGCCGAGAGCTCGACGACGAGCGCGTCGCCTTCGCGGGTCGCCCGCGCGTCGAGGTCGCGGACCGTCCCCGTCTCGTCTGTCGTTAGATTGTGGAAGTCGTGCTCGCCGTCAAACCGCGCGAGCGCCGCCCGGAAGCGGTCATCGTCGATCGCGTGTTCGGGGTCTCGGCGCGCGGTCTCGGCGGCCTCGCCCGCATCGACTTCGGCAGCCTCCTCCGCGCCGGCGTCGGGCGTCTCGCCTCCGTCGGCTGCGGGCGCGTAGAGGTGGTACCGGTAGGTGCGGCGGACCGCGTCGTGGGTCGCGTGGAAATTGTCCCCGACGTCGGCGGCGGCCCACACACGGACCGACCCCGGCAGGTGGCCGTTGAACGCGCGCGGCGTGAGCCACGTCGGCGCCTCGAAGGCGACGGTCTGGGCCACCGCGGAGACGCCGGCGTCGGTCCGGCCTGCCGCGGCGTAGCCGGGCGGCGTGGCGTGGGTCGACCCGTCGCCGCGCTCGACGAGGCCGTGCTCCGCGAGCGCTTCGAGGAGCTCGTCCGCGACCGTGTGGGCGTGCGGCTGGCGCTGGAAGCCGGCGTACTCCCGGCCGTCGTACGCGACCCGGAAGGCGCGGGTGACCATCCCGCGATCGTTTGACGCGGCCGTCACTGGGCGTCGGACGCGTCGTTCACGTCGTTCGCTTCATCCGCGTCGCCGCCGTCCGTGTCCGGTGTTTCGTCCGCGCGTCCCGCCGCTTCGGGGTCGGACATCGGCACGGTCACCACCGGCACCGACGCGACGCGAACGACCTTTTCGGTGACGCTCCCGAGGAGCAGCCGGCGGATCCCCCGTCGGGTGTGGCTCGGCATGACGACGATGTCGGCGCCGTCGTCGATGGCGTTCTCGATGACGTCCAGCGGCTCGCCGCGGACGACGCTTCCGACCGCGTCGACGCCGGCCGCTTCCAGTTCTGCGGTCACCGCCTCGACGCGCTCCTCGGCCGCCTCCGCGAGCCGATCGGAGAACACGCCGGTCCGCGGGCCGGCGAGCGTGTCGACGGCGGTGTCGGCGGCCGAGAGGACGTGGACCGTCGCGTCGTATCGCTCGGCGAGACTGATCGCGTGCGGGATCGCGTCGTTCGCCTCGCCGCCGGGCGCGACGGGCAGGAGGATGTCGTCGTACATGCGCGATACTGCTCGCGCCCGGCGGAAAACGATACCGGCCGCCTCGGCAGCCGGGCCGGGGAAGGCCGGACCGGCGAGGCTATAGTCCCAGTGCGTCGAGCAGGTCGAAGCCGACGCCGGCGTAGCCGACGAGCTTGAAGCCGAGATAGATCCCGACGATCGCCACCACTCCCGGCAGCTCCGGCGGTGCGGGGATCGGAACGCGGAGGAACGCGAACAGCGCGCCGACCGTCACCCCGACGAGGAGCGCGGCGACGGTCAGAACGGGGGTCGAACTCATGTCGTCGCGTCCGCGGCGTTCGTTTATAAGGGCGGTGTTCGTGCCCGGCGAGCTGTCCGTACGGATGGGCAGGGTTTTCCGACGCGCGTCCCTCCTTAAGCACATGGCACGAGAGGTTTCAAATCCCGATAACCCGCAGGTGACGCTTCAGACCAACCACGGCGACATCGTCGTCGAGCTGTTCGCCGACCGCGCGCCGAAGACGGTCGAGAACTTCCTCGGCTTAGCCCGCCACGACCCCGCGGCCGACGCGGAGCCTGCGCCGGAGACGAACACGTGGGAGGACCCCAAGACCGGCGAAGTGCGCGGCGACTCGCTGTACGAGGGGATCGTCTTCCACCGCGTCATCGACGACTTCATGATCCAGGGCGGCGACCCGATGGAGAACGGTCGCGGCGGCCCCGGCTACCAGTTCGACGACGAGTTCCACGACGACCTCACCCACGACGGGCCCGGGGTCCTCTCGATGGCGAACTCCGGCCCGAACACGAACGGCTCGCAGTTCTTCATCACGCTGGACGCGACCCCGCACCTCGACGGCAAACACGCCGTCTTCGGGCAGGTCATCGACGGGATGGACGTCGTCGAGGAGATCGGTGGAGTGCCGACCGGCCGGAACGACGACCCCCGCGAGGCCGTCGAGATCGAGAAGGTCGACGTCGACGAGTAGTCGGTCAGAACGCCCCCGTCCCGTGTTCGACCCTCCCACGTCGGGGAGAGTTAAGAAGATATAAATCATCCCCGGCGTAAGCGATAATCGCGCTCGGTTGGTGTAGTCCGGCCAATCATGTTGGCCTTTCGGCGGACGCGGCGCCTCGGCGCCGGTTCGGAAGTCAGCCGACGACCAGGGTTCAAATCCCTGACCGAGCATCCATTATCACCGCGAGCGACGCGTCTCGTTCTTCGGTCGGTCGCCCCGCTCTTCGGTCGGTTCGAAGGGGAAGAATCACGGCCGTCGGTGACGGAGAGTCGGGTATGAGCGATCAATCTGACGGCAGCGGCGGCGACGACGACCGCCGCTTCGAGACCCGCGCGATCCACGCCGGACAGGAGCCGGACCCTGAGACGGGCGCGTTGATGACGCCGATCCACGCGAACTCCACCTACGAGCAGGATGCGCCCGGCGACCACCGCGGCTATGAGTACAGCCGCACGGGGAACCCGACGCGCAGCGACCTCGAGGCGAACCTCGCCTCGCTGGAGTCGGGGAGCCACGCCCGCTGTTTCTCCTCGGGGATGGGCGCGATCAACACCGCTCTCAACCTCCTTTCGGCGGGCGACCACGTCGTCGCCGGCGACGACGTGTACGGCGGCACCCACCGAATCTTAACGCAGGTGTACGACGAGTACGACATCGAGACCAGCTTCGTCGATACGACGGACCACGACGCGGTCCGGGATGCGATGCGCGAGGAGACCGAGTTGGTGTGGGTGGAGACGCCAACGAACCCGCTGATGAACGTCAACGACATCGGCGCGCTCGCCGACATCGCCCACGAGGGCGACGCGCTCTGCGCGGTCGATAACACGTTCGCGACGCCGTACCTCCAGCGCCCGCTCGAACACGGCGCGGACGTCGTCTGCCAGTCGCTGACGAAGTACCTCGGCGGGCACTCGGACACCATCGGCGGCGCCCTGATCGTCGACGACGAGGAGCTAGACGAGCGGCTGGGCTTCTACCAGAACTCCGTCGGCGCGACGCCCGGCCCGTTCGACGCCTTCCTCGTCCTCCGCGGGACGAAGACGCTCCCTGTCCGGATGGACCGCCACTGCGAGAACGCGATGGCGCTCGCGGAGTGGCTGGAGGGCCACGACGCGGTCGAGCGCGTCTACTACCCCGGGTTGGAGTCCCATCCGGACCACGAGCTCGCGGCCGAGCAGATGGACGACTTCGGCGGCATGCTCTCCTTCGAGCTGGACGGCACCCTCGACGAGGCGTCGACGGTCGTGAGCGAGACCGAGGTGTTCACGCTCGCGGAGTCGCTCGGCGGCGTCGAGAGCCTCATCGAGCAGCCCGCCGCGATGACCCACGCGGCCATCCCGCGCGAGGAGCGGCTCGCGGCCGGGCTCACCGACGGCCTCATCCGGGTCTCCGTGGGGATCGAGCACGTCGACGACATGAAGGCGGACCTTCAGGCGGCGTTCGACGCGGCACTGTCGTAGGCGTCTAACCGGCCGGGCGGTCCCGACCGGCGCCTGACGACTGACACCATTTTTATCGGTTCCGCCGAGACTCCCCCCATGAGCGATCCAGACGTCCTGGTGCTTCGCCAGACGATTCACGGACTGGGCCCCGACGAACTGGCGGCGGCGATCCGCGAGCGGCTCCCCGACGCGGAGGTCGCGCGGGCGCGGACGCCCGCCGAGGAGCGCGACCTGATCCGGACGGCGCGCGTGGCCGTCGGGCTCACCATCGACGAGGAGCTGCTCGCGGCCGCCGAGGAGCTGGAGCTTTTCGCCTGCGTGTTCGCGGGGACGGGTCACCTGCCGCGCGACCTGCTCGACGACCACGGGGTCGCGGTGACGAACGCGTCCGGCGTCCACGGGCCGAACATCGCCGAGCACGTCGTCGGGTCGATGATCGCGCACGCGCGACAGTTCCACCGGGCGTACCGCCAGCAGTCCCGCCGGGAATGGCGCACCTACGAGACCACGGAGGTGTACGGCTCGACCGTCGCAGTGGTCGGCCTCGGCGCTATCGGGCAGGCGGTCATCGACCGGCTGGAGTCGTTCGACGTCGACACGGTCGGCGTGCGCTACTCCCCCGAGAAGGGCGGTCCGACGGACGAGGTGTACGGGTTCGACGAGTTCCACGAGGCGGTCACCGACGCCGAGTACGTCGTGCTGGCGTGTCCGCTCACGGAGACGACGCGGGGGCTCGTCGACGCCGACGCGCTCCGCACGATGCGCCCCGACGCGGTGTTGGTGAACATCGCGCGCGGGCCGATCGTCGACACCGACGCCCTGGTGACGGAGCTCCGGAACAACCGCATCCGCGGCGCGGCGCTCGACGTCACCGACCCGGAGCCCCTCCCCGAGGACCACCCGCTGTGGGGGCTCTCGAACGCGACGATCACGCCGCACAACGCCGGTCACACACCCGAGTACTACGAGCGCGTCGCGGACATCCTCGCCGACAACGTCGCGCGGCTGGACGCCGGCGACGACCTGCGTAACCGGGTGGTGTGAGGAGGGTCGGCGATCCGTTGACTGGACCTATATACCACTATATATTTATGTGTTTTTAAGCCGATTAGCTCCGTCGTAATCGCGCTTGTTAGTCGCTTTTCGACGGATCTGACTCTAACGAACCGCAGACGGAGAGAATAGGGGGTATATATTTTGATCAAAACTAAGGTGGTCCGCTCCCGAGGGTGGGGTATGGAAACGCGGAAGGTCCAGGTCACCGGCGGTTCGACGTACACGGTCTCGATCCCGAAGACGTGGGCGACCGACAACGACGTCGAGGCCGGGACGGAGATCGAGTTCCACCCGGACGGCGACTCGCTGTTCCTCACGCCGCGGTCCGAGGAGGAGCGGACGCGGGGGACGCTGGACATCGACGACCTGACCGGACAGGCGCTGCGCCGAGCGGTGACGACGATGTACGTCAGCGGCTTCGACGTCATCGAGCTGGAGGCCGCGGAGATAACCACGGAGCAGCGGTCGACGATCCGCGACGCGGTCCAGAGCCTCGTCGGGCTGGAGGTGTTAGAGGAGACCCGCGACCGCGTCGTCGTCCAGGACCTCCTCGACTCCTCGGAGCTTTCGATCCACAACGCGGTCACGCGGATGCGGCTGATCTCGCTGTCGATGCTCGAGGACGCGATCACCGCCCTCGCGGAGCGTGACCACGACCTCGCGCGCGACGTGATCGGCCGCGACGACGATCTCGACCGGCTGTGGCTCGTCGTCTCGCGGATATTCCGCGCCACGCTGCGGACGCCGAAGGCCGCCGAGGAGCTCGGGCTCCCGCGCGAGGAGTGTTTCGACTACCACTCTAGCGCCCGCCAGTTAGAGCGGATCGGCGACCACGCGACGAAGATCGCGCACCTGACGCTGAACATCGACGAGCCCCTTCCCGACGAGGTCGTCGACGCGGTAAGCGACCTCCACGGTGACGCCGTCGACGTGATCGACGCGGCGATGGACGCGCTGTTCGACGACGACACCGACGCCGCGACCCGGCGAGCCAACGAAGCGCGGGCCGGCGTCAGAGCGATCGACGAGCGCGTGCGCTCCATCGACGAGCTACTCCGCGACCTCGACCCGACGCGCGCGCAGCTGCTGGGGCTCGTCGTCGACTCCGTCCTCCGGTCGGCCGACTACGGCGGCAACATCGCCGAGACGGCCCTCCAGAAGGCCGCGCCGACGCCGTGAGGGGCGTCCCCGACGGGATCGCGAACCGACTGCCCGGACGCCGGACGCTCGCGATCGCCGGCGGCGCGGCCCTCGTCCTCGTCGCGCTCGTCGTCGCCGGCGGCGCCGCGTACTTCGCTGCCGGGATGGGGCCGGATGCGGAGGCTGTCGCGGCCGTCGAGGCCGATCCGAACGTCTCCGTCGATCGGACGGCGGTCGGGACCGCGGTCCGCGACGGGCCGGTGACGTCGTCGACCGTCGGGCTCGTTTACTACCCTGGCGGGCGGGTGGCACACGAGAGCTACGTCCCGACGGCCGCCGAGATCGTCTCCGCGTCCGATCGCGTCGCGCTCGTCGTCGTGGTGGACGCGCCGCTCAACCTCGCCGTCCTCGCCCCGGACCGCGCCGACCGCGTTCGCGAACGCTACCCCGAGGTGGGCGCGTGGGCGGTCGGGGGTCACTCGCTCGGCGGCGCCATGGCCTGTCGACACGCCGCCGGGAACGCGGAGGCGTACGACGGGCTCGTCCTCCACGCCGCCTACTGCGACCGCGACATCTCCGAGACCGGGCTCGACGTGCTCTCGGTCCTGGGCGGCGCCGACGGGGTGATCGACGCCGAACGCGAGCGCGCGTCTCGGTCGAATCTCCCGGCGGACGCCCGGATCGTGACGCTCGATGGCGTCAACCACGCCGGGTTCGGGGCCTACGGACCCCAGCGAGGCGACGATCCCGCATCGCTGTCGCCGGACGCCAGCCGGGAGGCGATCGGGAACGCGACCGGGCGGTGGCTCTCGGAACGGGGCTCGGTGAACCGCGACGTCCGGTCGCAATCGGCGTCGACCGCCGGCTCGGAGAGTGTCCGCTCTGCCGCGATCGCCGTTGCCGGGTGAACGGGTTTTTTGAGCGCGCTCCCCCGAGGGGATCGCATGCCAGAGATCGAACTCGGCGTGCCGAAGGGCGTCGTCGAGTCGCTTCCGGAAGAGGAGGGGACCGCCGAACGAGACATGCGACGCGCCATCGCGGGAATCCAGTCGCGGCTGAACGAGGCGCTCGACGAGGCGGACCCGGACGAGGCGGCCGAGGTCGTCGCCGACGCGGTCGAGCGCATGGAGTCGCAGGCGAGCACGTACCACGAGTTCGTTCCGGAGCTGCGCGCGTGGGGGCAGTCGCCCATCTACGCGATCGCGTGGCGAAACCTCTACCTCGAACTCATCGGCCAGCTGTACGACCACGAGTGGCTCACCGACGACCTCGACCGCGAGCGCAACTTCCGGCTGGTCGAGGACGGGATCCGCCTCTCCGACCTGTAATTTCTCGACCGTCACCTTCCGCGGCCGGCCGCTTTTAAGCCGCCGCGACACGACGTACGGGTATGGAACTGGAACTGCGGTTCTTCGCGACGTTTCGCGAGGCCGCCGGCGGGAAGACGGTGAACGCGGAGTTCGCCGACGGCTCCACTGTCGGCGACGTGCTGCGCGAACTGGAGTCGGAGTACGAGGGGATGGAGGGCCGCCTGATCGTCGACGGTGACCTTGCCCCGCAGATCAACGTCCTGAAGAACGGCCGTGAGGTGCTCCACCTCGAGGGGCTCGACACGCCGATGGCGGACGGCGACCGGCTCTCCGTGTTCCCGCCGGTCGCGGGGGGTTCATGAGCGACGACGGGTCGACGACGGCGGAGGAGACCGGCGACGACGACACGGCGGCGGTCGAGGAGGCCGACGGCGACGCGAGCGCGGATGGGATCGACCTCCCGCCCGCGGAGGAGGGATGGGAGCGCGAGACGGTGGCGTACCGCGGCATCTCCCGTCGGCTCGCGGCCCACTACCTCCGCAATCTGGGCGGGGAACTCGTGGGAACCGACGACCCCGCGGAAGCGACCCGCGTGGACGGCGACGGCTGGCGGGTGGCCCTCAGCGCCGAGAAGGTGACCGCGGCGGCCGCGATCAAACTCACCGAGGTGACCGCCGAGTTCGCGGGCGACCCCGACGTCCTCGCCGAACTCCTCCCGAAGTACCGGCAGAAGGCCATGCGCGCCGGCGGGTGATGTCCGACGACGCCGAGCAGGACCCGGGGTCGTATCCGATCGAGGGTACCGCGCTGGTGAAGACGGCGGCTCTCGCGAGCGTGCCGGCGGCCCGCGTGCCGTCGCTGCTCGCGCGCGTCCAGGCCGATCTCGGCCCCAGGATCGACGCGTACCGCCGGCGCTACGAGCGGATCGCGGCCGAGCCGGACCGCGAGACGTTCCTCGTCGAGCCGGACCACTGGGAGGCAGTGGCCGACCGCGTCGGGCTCACCGAGCGCGAACGCGACGCCGTGGTCCGCGCCCACGAGGCCGCGGTCGAGCGGATCGGCTCCGGGAGCGGTCGCCGGGAGGAGTTCGACACGGCGCTGGAGATCCGGTCCGGCGTCGTCATCGGCATCGGGGAGGGAGACAGTGACCGAGTCGCGGATGCGGACGGCGATCGTGACGCGGACGGTGAGGACACGGATGCGGACGGCGACCGCGACGTCGAGCGCGACTGATCCGAGTCCTGCCGTCACCGACGCCTTTTCGGACCGCAGCGCGGACGTTCTCGCATGCGACTCGCTCGACTGCTCACACCGGACGGACCCGTCGCCGGCCGCTACGTCGACGGCGCGGTCGTCGCCGAAGACGGGCGCTACGAGGTCGGCCGCGACGGGCGACTGCTCCCGCCGTGCGAGCCAAGCGCCCTGTACTGCGTCGGTCGGAACTACGCCGAGACGCTCGATCAGATGGAGTACGAGCGGCCCGAGGAGCCGGACTTCTTCATAAAGCCGCCGGCGAGCCTGCTCGCGCACGGCGAGGCGATCCGGTACCCGGAGTGGACCGATGAGCTGACCTACGCCGGCGAACTGGTCGCCGTGATCGACGAGCGCTGTCGCGACCTCGATCCCGAAGACGTCCCGGACGCCGTGCGCGGCTACACGGTCATGAACGACGTCGACGCGCTCGACCAGCAGGGGCGGACCGCGCGCAAGGCCTTCGACGGGTCGGCGCCGCTTGGGCCGTGGATCGAGACCGATGTGGACCCGACGAATCTCGACATCGAGACGACCGTGGGCGGCGAGACGCGCCAGGACGCAAACACGGAACTGATGCTGTTCGGCCCGCACGAGATCGTCTCGTACCTCTCGAAGCGGTTTACGCTCGAACCGGGCGACTGTATCGCGTTCGGGAGTCCCGCGAACCCCGGCCTCGTCGAGCCCGGCGAGCGCGTCGAGATCACCTACGAGGGAGTCGGCACGCTCTCGAACGCGGTGGTCGCGCCGGACGCGGAGTAGCGTCTCCGAGTTCGGTTGAGCGGGCGCCGATCGATATCAGCGGCCCGCGGGGTCGAGGTCGTCGACGCTCGCGGCGTCAATCAGGTCGTCGGCGGTCCGCAGATCCGTCTCGTCGCCGGTTCGGACGTACGCACCGAGCGCGTCGGCCGCCTCAACGAGGGCGTCCGCGGCCGCGGGCGGCACGTCGCCGCCGAGCGCGTCGACGCGCGTGACGCGGTCGCGGAGTCGCTCGAAAGCGTCGCGGGCGGGGCCGATCCTGGCTTCCGGATGCTCCCCGTCGACGGTGACCGTCGGGGCGTCCTCGTCGTTTTCGGTGTCATCGATTTCGTTGTCACCGGTTTCGGCGTCATTACTTTCGACACCGCTCCGCTCGACGCCGGCTTCGAGCTCGTCGAGGAAGTCGAGCGCGTCGCTCCGGAACGCCTCGACCGCGCGTACGGCCGCCATCCCCCGGGCCTCGCGGAGCGCGGTCGGGACCTCGTCCGCGGGCGGTCGGTCGCCATTGTCGGCGCCGGTGAGCAGCGCGAGGAGGTACTCGCGGTCGGCGTCGGTCGGGTCGCGCAGTCGCTCGAAGCAGTCGACCGCCTCCAGCAGTTCGCGGGCCGCGAGGTACGTCGCGTCGAGCGGTGCGAGCCGGCCGCCGTCGATGAACCCGCGCTTCCGGCAGTACTCCCGGAGGTCGGACTGGAGGTCGTCGACCCCTGACCGCGGGAGGGTATCGGGCGAGTCCCCGAACCGCTCGCGGTGGGCTGCGAGGTCGAGCGAAACGGGGGCGTCGGTGTGTGCGGTGCGGGCGTCGACGCCGACGCTGCGGAGGTCGCCGCAGCTCGGACACGCGACGGAGCCCGTCTCGTAGTACGACCACCGCGCGCCACAGGACTGGCACTCGCGTTCGCCGCGGACCTTCATGTAAGGTGGTTCGTCGCGTCCGCCCTAAACGACTGCGGGTCGGCGGTGTAGGCTCGGGAGCCGAGCGGTCAGTTGCCAGCATATTTCACCTTCTCCGGCGAACGGTCGGTATGACCTGGCACGCCGTCGACGCGCTCGACCGCGCCGTCGACGCGACGCGGCGGTTCCTCTTTCCGTTCGAGGCGGTCCGGTGGGCGAAGCTCGCGTTCCTCGCGCTCGTGATGGCGGGCGGGGGCGCCGGAGTGTCGGGCGCTGGCGTCCTGGGCGCCGCTTCGTCGTCGTTCGGCGCTTCGGCCGGCGGAGTCGGCGCTTGGCGCGAGTTCACCTCGAGGGAACCCGAGTCGGTTCCGGCGGGGGTCGAGCGCGTCGTGAGTACGGGCGCCGAGCGGCTCGCCGGGCTCGCCGGACTCGACGCCGTGCTGCTGGCCGGAATCGCGGTCGGCGCGGTGCTCGTCGCGGTCACGCTCGTCGCGTGTTCGATCGCCTTTCGGCTCGCCTTCTACGACGCGCTCGCGACGACCGAGGTCGCGCTCTGGCGGCCGTTCCGCGAGCGGTTCCGGCAGGCGCTGGGGCTGCTCGCCGTTTCGGCGGTCCTCGCGGTCGCGGCCGGACTCCCCGCGCTCGCGCTCGTCGTCGCCGTCGACCCCGTGGCGTCGCGCGCGGTCGGGACTTCGCTCGGTGGGCTCTCTGGTTCGTCGACCACACAGACCGCAGCGATCGGGGCACTTGCCGTGTTCTCGGTCGGGACCGCACTGATCGGTGCCGTCGCGTCCCGACTCACGTTCGAGTTCGTCGCGCCGGCGATGGTCGCCCGCGACGTCGGTGTGATCGCGGGGTGGCGAGCAGTTTGGGCGTCGTTCCGCGGGGCGTGGGGCCAGGTCGTCGCCTACTTCGCGGTCCACGCCGTCGTCGCGGCGGGCGTCGGGATCGTTCAGGCCGTCGTCCTCGGGTTCGCCGGCGGGGTCATCGCCGCGATCGGCCTCGTCGCGCTCCTCCTCGCGGCGGTTCCGCTCGGCGGTGCCGGGGCGTTGATCGGAACGACCGCGGGGCAGATCGTTCTCGCGGTTGTTCTCCTTTGTGCCGTCGTCGCCGTCGTAGCCGTGACGCTCCCGGTCCGACTGGTGGCGCGAACGTATCTGACCGCTTACGAGGTCTCGACGCTCGCGGGGATCGACTCTGACCTGGCGCCGCTGGCATCGACGCTCGTCGCAAGCGACGAATCGGAATCGGTCGGGGAGTGATCGCCGCTCGTTTCGGGGATTCCGGCCTTTCGGGGGCGTTGAGGGGTCGTCGAATGATCGTCGGCGGATCGTCGAACGTCGAATCGTATATTCGACACCATAGGATACCTTTTTACTCCGTTCACGAATGGAGGCAGACATGGGACTGGACGACGACGCGCGGGAGTACCACCGACAGGAGCCGCCCGGAAAGATAGCGATCGAGACGACGAAGCCCACGAACACGCAGCGAGACCTCTCGCTGGCGTACTCGCCGGGCGTCGCGGCGCCGTGTCGCGACATCGCGGCCGACCCCGAGTCCGTCTTCGAGTACACGGCGAAGGGGAACCTCGTCGCCGTCGTCTCGAACGGCTCGGCCGTCCTCGGGCTCGGCGACATCGGCGCCGCCGCCTCGAAGCCCGTCATGGAGGGGAAGGGGGTGCTGTTCAAGCGGTTCGCCGACATCGACGTGTTCGACATCGAGCTCGACATCGACTCCGTCGACCCGTTCTGCGAGGCCGTGAAGGCGATGGAGCCGACGTTCGGCGGGATCAACCTCGAGGACATCAAGGCGCCCGAGTGCTTCAAAATTGAGGAGCGGCTCCGCGAGGAGATGGACGTCCCCGTGTTCCACGACGACCAGCACGGCACCGCAATCATCTCCGGCGCGGCGCTGATGAACGCGGTCGACATCTCCGAGAAGGACCTCTCGGAGCTCGAGATCGTCTTCTCGGGCGCCGGCGCGTCGGCCATCGCGAGCGCCCGGTTCTACGTCTCGTTGGGCGCGCGCAAGGAGAACATCACGATGTGCGACTCCTCGGGGATCATCACCGAGGAGCGCGTCGAGGCCGGCGAGGTCAACGAGTACAAGAGCCAGTTCGCCACGCCGGTCGAGGGCGGCGACCTCGCGGACGCGATGGAGGGCGCAGACGTGTTCGTCGGCCTCTCCGTCGGCGGGATCGTTTCCCAAGAGATGGTCCGGTCGATGGCTGCCGACCCGATCATCTTCGCGATGGCGAACCCCGACCCGGAGATCACCTACGAGGACGCGAAGGCCGCGCGCGACGACACGGTGATCATGGCGACGGGCCGGTCGGACTACCCGAACATGGTGAACAACGTGCTTGGGTTCCCCTTCCTGTTCCGCGGGGCGCTCGACGTGCGCGCGACAGAGATCAACGAGGAGATGAAGGCGGCCGCCGCGGAGGCGCTCGCCGACCTCGCGCGCAAGGACGTCCCGGACGCGGTCGTGAAGGCGTACGGCGACGAACCCCTCCAGTTCGGCCCCGACTACGTCATCCCGAAGCCGCTCGACCCCCGCGTGCTGTTCGAGGTGGCGCCGCGCGTCGCTGAGGCGGCGATGGAGTCCGGCTCCGCCCGGACGGAGATCGACTTAGAGAAGTACCGAGAGCGGCTCGAAGCGCGGCTCGGGAAGTCCCGCGAGATGATGCGGGTCGTGTTGAACAAAGCGAAGAGCGATCCGAAGCGGATCGCGCTCGCGGAGGGCACCGACGAGAAGATGATCCGCGCCGCCTACCAGCTCTCCGAACAGGGGATCGCGGAGCCGGTGCTGCTCGGCGACGCCGACACCATCTCACAGACCGCGGCCGAGCTCGGCCTCTCGTTCCGGCCCGAAGTGGTCGACCCGGACGACCGGGACGTCTCCGGCTACGGCGATCGACTGTACGAGCTCCGGAAGCGCAAGGGAATTACGAAGCGCGAAGCTGACGACTTGGTGAAGCGGGACACGAACTATCTCGGGAGCGTGATGGTCGAGACCGGCGACGTCGACGCGATGCTCACGGGGCTCACCCACCACTACCCGTCCGCGCTCCGGCCGCCGCTCCAGATAGTCGGCTCCGCGGCCGACACCGACACCGTCGCCGGCGTGTACATGCTCACGTTCAAAAACCGGGTCATCTTCTGTGCGGACACGACCGTCAACCAGGACCCGGACGCGGAGACGCTGGCGGAGGTCACGCGACACACCGCCGACCTCGCGCGCCGGTTCAACGTCGAGCCGCGCGCGGCGATGTTGTCGTACTCCAACTTCGGGAGCGTCGACAACGAGGGGACTCGGAAGCCCCGCGACGCGGTCGACATCCTCCAGTCCGACGACGCGGTCGACTTCCCGGTCGACGGGGAGATGCAGGCCGACACCGCGGTCGTCGACGACATCCTCAACGGGACCTACGAGTTCTCTCAGCTCGACGAGGCCGCCAACGTCCTCGTGTTCCCGAACCTCGAAGCCGGGAACATCGGGTACAAGCTGCTCCAGCGGCTCGGCGGCGCCGAGGCCATCGGCCCGATGCTCGTCGGAATGGACGAGCCGGTCCACGTGCTCCAGCGGGGCGACGAGGTGAAAGACATCGTCAACCTCGCTAGCGTCGCCGTCGTGGACGCCCAGGAGTAGCTCGCCGGCCGTCACCCCGTCGCCGGGCGTCTCGCCGCGCCGGGAGTAGTCTGTCGGGGCTGCCGGGCGGTCGGTAATCGTCGCGCGTGCCTCGCCGGTCGGCACACCAATTTTACTTGTTTCCAACTACGACAGTATTGGTATGGAACCGAGCGAGGATCCGGACGAAGCGACCGGGCCGCGAGTGCTCGACAACAGGCGCGACGCGACTCGTTACCGGGTTCTCGTCGAGATCGCCGCGCGACAGCCGGCGGTGAGCCAAGAAGAGATCGCCGACGTCATCGGCGTAACGTCGCAGGCCGTGAGCGACTACGTCCGCGATCTGGTCGACGGCGGGTTCGTGGAGAAGCGCGGTCGCGGTCGGTATGAGGTGACGAAGGAGGGAGTCGACTGGATCATCACGCGGACGGACGCCCTCTCGGAGTTCGTCTCCCGGGTGTCCGACGACGTCTTGGGAAGCGTCGACGTCGACGCCGCGGTGGCGACCGACGCGCTCGAAGAAGGGGACGATGTCGGACTGGAGATGCGAGACGGCGTGTTACACGCGGTCCCCGAGGGGGGTTCGGCAGCGACGGCGGTCGTCGTCACGGGCGGTGAGGCGGGAGAGGCGGTCGGCGTCACCGACTTCGAGGGCGTCGTCGAGTACGACCCGGGCGTGGTGACAGTTGTTCCCGTTCCGGCCGTGACGGAGGGGGAGCCCCCTTCTCCAGACGTGATCGGGGATCGCGCCGCCGAGTCGGACCTCGTCGCCGTCGGTGGGACCGAGGCCTACGCGCTCGCGACTCGTACCGGACTGCGGCCCGACGTGCGGTTCGGGTCTGCCACGGGCGTCTCGCAGGCCGCCCTCCGCGGCTTAGATGTACTCTTGCTCGTGTCGACCGACGAGCTCTCCCGACACACGACTCGGCTTCGTGAAGACGGCGTGCGGTACGAGGTTCGCGACTCCCTCGACCGCTGAGTCGGTCATCGAGCCGTGAGTCACGTGCGGGGAGAGGGTCATGTGCGGAGAGAAGGTCACGTGCGGGGAGAGGGTCATGTGCGGAGAGAAGGTCACGTGCGGGGAGAGGGTCATGTGCGGAGAGAAGGTCACGTGCGGAGAAACTCTCGGTCAGGGAGGAGTACGACTGGAGGGCGATACGAGTAGTGAACGATACGAGCGGAGAGACACACCGTGTTTCCGGTGAAATCGGGGGCTGACTAGGTGCGGTCGTTGGGTGGGCTGGGCATCCTGTCCGAGAAGCCGACTATTCTGACCGACACAAAACAACAGGCTTTATTATCTATTCTGGAGTAAAGCTCGCCAAGCCAAATTGGTGAGTGCTCGCCGAGCCACACTGCTCGTTTCATCGGAAACGTGGTCTCCCCCGCGATGGGGTCGTCCGACGCCCCGTCGAACACCGTGTTTCCGGTGAAATAGGCCAGCAATCGCCTCCCCGTCGCTGGTCCCGTTCACTCTGTCGGGTGTGTTCTATTACCTGGCGCCATCTGCTAACATCGACTCTACGTGCCCTCGTGGCGATCTCGTGGCGCACTCGTCTCACTACTGTCGCGCTCTCGCTGATCGGTGCCTGTTCTCGTCGTCCGTTCCTCTGGAAGCGGATTTCCCGTTCAGCCTGTTTCACCCTGCTGGCCGGCTCTCAGTCGTTCTAATCGGGTTGACCTCGATCGTCCGTGGGTCCGCCTTGACCGACCACCCCAGACCCCCACCCACCCCTCCCAACCCCCGTTTTCACCGGAAACACGGTGTGTGTCTCGACCGACCAACCCGCCCCGCGACCGCGCCCCACACGCGGTCGCGAAACAGAACGCATTTCACCGGAAACCCGGTGTCTCTCTCATGGACGCAGCGGACGACCTCTTCACGAGGGAGGACCCCATCTTCGCGAACAAGGAGCTCCTCGAGATCAGTCACCTGCCGGGCGAGGGACGAATCGTCGGCCGAGACGACGAGATCGCCGACCTGGCGACGGCGGTCAACCCGGCCATCTTCGGACAGAGTCCGAGCAACGTCCTCATCTACGGGAAGACGGGTACGGGAAAGTCGCTGTGTGCGAAGTACGTCTCCAAGCGGCTCGTCTCGACCGCGAGCGAGGAGGGCGTCACGGCGACGTTCGCCTACGTCGACTGCGCGCAGGACACCACCGAGACGCAGGCGGTCCAGACGATCGCCGAGGGCGTCAACGACCCAGAGGAGACCGGGATCAACGTCCCCGACAAGGGGCTCTCCACCTCCACGTACTACAAACGGCTCTGGCGGATCCTCGACCAACGGTACGACGTCGTTTTGATCCTGCTCGACGAGATCGACAAGCTCGACGACGACGCTATTCTGATGCAGCTGTCACGCGCGGGCGAGGCCGGAAAGATAACTGACTGTAAGCTGGGGGTCGTCGGAATCAGCAACAAGATCCAGTACAAAGACCGGATGGACGAGCGCGTCAAGTCGAGCCTCTGTGAGCGCGAGTTCGTCTTCCCGCCGTACGACGCGAATCAGCTACGCGAGATCATGCAGGCGCGTGCGGACGCGTTCCACGACGACGTGCTCGAACCCTCGACGATTCCCCGCGCCGCGGCGCTCGCCGCGCGCGAACACGGCGACGCGCGGAAGGCCATCGACATCCTCCGGTACGCGGGCGAGATCGCGCAGGCGAACGGCGAACCCACGGTCCGCGAGGAGTTCGTCACGCAGGCGCGCGAGCGAGCCGAGACGGACCGGTTCCGGGAGCTCATCCGCGGGTCCACCCCGCACTCGCGGTACGTGCTTCAGGCGCTCGCGCTGCTCTCGCTTTCGAACGGTCGACAGGACGGGTTCCGCACGAGTCGCGTGTACGAGATATACGAGAACATCTGTCGACAGGAGGGCTCCGACAGTCTCTCGCTGCGACGCGTCCGTGACCTCCTGAAGGAACACGCGTTCCTCGACATCATCGAACAGTCGAAACACAGCGGCGGCAGCGCCGAGGGGAGCTACACCAAACACCAGCTTCTCGAGGATCCGAGCGTCGTCAAAGAGGTCCTCACCGAGGACGACGCCGAATCGTAACGGAACCGTACTCGGCCGCTCGACGCTGACTGACGGCCGCTCGACGCCGATTACCGCCTTTTATTGAGGGGTAGCAACCGAACAGACCGATCGATTCAACCTCAGCCGAGCAGGCCGAGCCCTTCGATGCGCTCGACGATCTCCTCGACCGCTTCCTCGGCGTCGTCGGTCCGCTTGCCGCCGGTGATAACGATCTTCCCGCTCCCGAAGAGCAGGATGACGACTTCGGGTTCGTCCATCCGGTAGACGAGCCCGGGGAACTGCTCCGGTTCGTACTCCACGTCTTCGAGGCCGAGCCCGATCGCGAGCGCGTTGAGGTTGAGGTTGTGCCCGAGGTCGGCGCTCGACACGATGTTCTGTACGGTGATCTCCGGGTCGTCTTCGACGGGGATCTGGAGGCCGCGAAGCTTCTCGAAGATGATCCCGAGCGCGTCGTGGACGTCGTCGATGCTCTTCGCGCCTGTACAGACGATCTTCCCCGAGCGGAAGATGAGCGCGGCCGCTTTCGGCTCCTGGGTCCGGTACACGAGGCCGGGGAAGTTATCCGGGTTAAAATCCGCACCCGGGAGGTCTTCCGCGAGCGCCTCCAAATCGAGCTCCTGGCCGATACCCGTCGATGCAACAACGTTCTGAATCTCGATCGAGTCTGCAGGGTTCGTCATCGTTCGCTTTTATATGTGTCCCCCTCCCTTATAAACGCCCGTGGTATAAACAACTAGCTCGTCCCGAAGCGGATTACTTCTGATCCCGCGTACGCGTGAACCCCCGACGTAGTGCGAGATACTATGATATTATTCTGATATATGACCCGATCGCGAGTTCCTCTCCAACCACTCGATGTCGCCGGCTGTCTCCGAACGCCACCACTCGGTGATGGATCAACTCGTTGTAAACTGCTCCATGAAACCGCATGACGTAGCGTAGATAGTTCGACGGGGTTAAGTACAACCCGGGCATTCGATGAGATGCGAGGCGCCCCCGCCGAGGGGGCACCGACCGGCCGTTCACGCGGCCGGTCGAAGCGTTCCGACGTGCTTAAGTGTACAAGCCCGTTCGGTTGATACGCGAAGAACGCACCGCGAACTCGGGCCGTTCAACTCGGCCCGGTTTCGCAGAGTCGGTTCATCCGACTCACCCAATGAGGATCACGCCCCCTGCGCTCCGGCGTAAGCGGTGATCTGATGTGAGCCGTGGTCGTTCGGTGTCATCCAAGTCGCTGGATGGGCCGGACACCACACAGACCAATGCAATGGTGTGTCAACCCTCGTCTTCGACGAGATTGACACCCGCCAACACCCCCTTCGAGCCGGGAATCAGGCTCGAAGGATATTCATTCCGGTTGATCCTGCCGGAGGCCATTGCTATTGGGATCCGATTTAGCCATGCTAGTCGCACGAGTTCAGACTCGTGGCGAATAGCTCAGTAACACGTGGCCAAACTACCCTTCGGAGCTCCATACCCTCGGGAAACTGAGGCTAATAGTGTATACCATACCACCACTGGAATGAGTGGTATGCCAAACGCTCCGGCGCCGAAGGATGTGGCTGCGGCCGATTAGGTAGACGGTGGGGTAACGGCCCACCGTGCCAATAATCGGTACGGGTCATGAGAGTGAGAACCCGGAGACGGAATCTGAGACAAGATTCCGGGCCCTACGGGGCGCAGCAGGCGCGAAACCTTTACACTGCACGACAGTGCGATAGGGGGATCCCAAGTGCACAGGCATAGCGCCTGTGCTTTTCGGTACCGTAAGGTGGTACCAGAATAAGGGCTGGGCAAGACCGGTGCCAGCCGCCGCGGTAATACCGGCAGCCCAAGTGATGGCCGATCTTATTGGGCCTAAAGCGTCCGTAGCTGGCCGCGCAAGTCCATCGGGAAATCCACCTGCTCAACAGGTGGGCGCCCGGTAGAAACTGCGTGGCTTGGGACCGGAAGGCGCGACGGGTACGTCCGGGGTAGGAGTGAAATCCCGTAATCCTGGACGGACCGCCGATGGCGAAAGCACGTCGCGAGAACGGATCCGACAGTGAGGGACGAAAGCCAGGGTCTCGAACCGGATTAGATACCCGGGTAGTCCTGGCCGTAAACAATGTCTGCTAGGTGTGGCTCCCACTACGAGTGGGTGCTGTGCCGTAGGGAAGCCGCTAAGCAGACCGCCTGGGAAGTACGTCCGCAAGGATGAAACTTAAAGGAATTGGCGGGGGAGCACTACAACCGGAGGAGCCTGCGGTTTAATTGGACTCAACGCCGGACATCTCACCAGCATCGACTGTAATAATGACGACCAGGTTGATGACCTTGTCCGAGTTTCAGAGAGGAGGTGCATGGCCGCCGTCAGCTCGTACCGTGAGGCGTCCTGTTAAGTCAGGCAACGAGCGAGACCCGCACCCTTACTTGCCAGCAGTACCGCGAGGTAGCTGGGGACAGTAGGGGGACCGCCGTGGCTAACACGGAGGAAGGAACGGGCAACGGTAGGTCAGTATGCCCCGAATGTGCTGGGCAACACGCGGGCTACAATGGTCGAGACAAAGGGTTCCAACTCCGAAAGGAGACGGTAATCTCAGAAACTCGATCGTAGTTCGGATTGTGGGCTGCAACTCGCCCACATGAAGCTGGATTCGGTAGTAATCGCGTGTCACAAGCGCGCGGTGAATACGTCCCTGCTCCTTGCACACACCGCCCGTCAAAGCACCCGAGTGAGGTCCGGATGAGGCGTACCTCGTACGTCGAATCTGGGCTTCGCAAGGGGGCTTAAGTCGTAACAAGGTAGCCGTAGGGGAATCTGCGGCTGGATCACCTCCACCGACCCGAGACTCCCGCTTCGCGGGAGCTCACCTTACGACCGTCACCACGACGGTCACTACTCATTCGCACTGGTCTGTAACAGTCCGCCCACCCACCGGCTTGGACACCGCAGAACGACCACGGCTCACACCACACACACCAGACCTTCCCCACAGGGAAGGTGGGCTCATAGCTCAGCGGTAGAGTGCCTCCCTTGCAAGGAGGATGCCCTGGGTTCGAATCCCAGTGAGTCCATGTCCGTCCGGACCGAATCCGTCCTCTTAAGTGGGAGACGCGACTCGGTTCGGACACGACGACCGATGCACCATCCCGGGAAACCGCGGATGGGAAGGGTTCGACGAACGCCCCGTCACACCCGGGGCGATTCAATGACAACCGTGTATACGTGCGATCCAGACGTCCACTGAACTCATCCGAGTTCGTGGAACGTCAGTGAACCATATACAGTCGGGTGACACTATGTCACTTGACACCGTCAGCACTCTCTTCGGAGAGTTGGCTGACACACTACTGGCTACTGTGCCAGCTGGTGAATGGCTCGGCTCGAGAGCCGACGACGGACGTGCCAAGCTGCGAAAAGCTCGTGGGACCCGCATGGAGGGAAAGAACACGAGATCTCCCAATCGGAATCCGTTCAACAATTGCCACGCGCAATAGGGAACGCCCTGAATTGAAACATCTCAGTAAGGGCAGGAAAAGAACGCAACAGCGATGTCGTCAGTAACCGCGAGTAAACGCGACACAGCCCAAACCGAAGGTCTTCGGACCAATGTGGTGTTCGGGTTGACAACCAAAACGCGACACTCTCTCAGAAGTCTCCTGGAACGGAGCGTGAAACAGGGTGACAACCCCGTATGAGAGAACAGTACCGTTGGCGTCAAATCCAGAGTAGCAGGGGTCGGATATCCTCTGTGAACATCTCAGGCATCCCCTGAGAAGGCTAAACACTCCTCGAGACCGATAGCGAACAAGTAGCGTGAGCGAACGCTGAAAAGCACCCCGAGAAGGGCGGTGCAATAGGGCCTGAAATCAGCTGGCGATCGAGCGACAGGGCGTATAAGGCGATTCTCAAAACGACCGAGGAGCGATCCTCCAGTAGGAAGAGAATCGAGCCGGCGTCGTGTCGTGCGTTTTGAAAAACGACCCAGGGAGTGCACTTGATTGACGAGTCTAACCCGTGAACCGGGGAAGGCGCAGGGAAACCGATACGGCCGCAGCATTGCGAGGGCCACCGTGTTCAAGCGCGGGGAGTCAATTGGGTGCGACCCGAAACCAGGCGATCTACGCGCGAGCAAGGTGAAGCGTGGCGAAAGCCACGTGGAGGCCTGTTAGAGTTGGTATTCTACAATATCCTCTCGTGACTCGTGTGTAGGGGTGAAAGGCCCATCGAGCCTGGCAACAGCTGGTTCCAACCGAAACATGTCGAAGCATGACCTCTTCCGAGGTAGCCCGCGGGGTAGAGCTACCGATTGGATGACCCGCCTCCGAGAGGAGTCGGCCATCCTGTCGAACTCCAAACCCGCAGGCGCTGTAGACGAAGGGAGTCCGGTGCGCGGGGTAAGCCTGTGTACCGTGAGGGGAACAACCCAGAGCCGGGTTAAGGTCCCAAAGTGTAGATTAAGTGCGATTCGAAGGTGGTCTCAAGCCCTAAACAGCCGGGAGGTGAGCTTAGAAGCAGCTACCCGCTAAGAAAAGCGTAACAGCTTACCGGCCGAGGTTTGAGGCGCCCAAAATGATCGGGGCTCAAATCTACCACCGAGACCTGGCCGTGCCCTTGACAGGGGCAACCGCGTAGGTTGGCGTACTGGTCGGACGGAAGCCCGGGCGAGAGCTCGTGTGGACCGTCCAGTAACGACAATCCTGGTCACAGTAGCAGCGATAGTCGGGTGAGAACCTCGACGGCCTGAAGAGCAAGGGTTCCTCGGCACTGCCGTTCAGCCGAGGGTTAGCCGGTCCTAAGGTGTACCACAACTTGACTACACCGACGGGAAGCTGGTTAATATTCCAGCGCCATCGTGCAGTAAACGCCGACGCCGTGTGGAACGCTGAGCCGGGCATTCGCCCGGTCAAATCGTGGAAACTCGTGGACGCCGTCACGGCACGAAGCGAGCGAAACGCGAGATAGCGAAAGTCAGCCGTACATAGGGCCCGTGAAAAGGCAAGCATGATGTCCGTACCGAGATCCGACACAGGTGCTCTGCCAGCGCAAGGCAAGGCCTGTCGGGAGAACCGACGTTAGGGAATTCGGCAAGTTAGTCCCGTACCTTCGGAAGAAGGGATGCCTGCTCTCTACGGAGCAGGTCGCAGTGACTCGGGCGCTCCGACTGTCTAGTAACAACACAGGTGACCGCAAATCCGCAAGGACTCGTACGGTCACTGAATCCTGCCCAGTGCGGGTATCTGAACACCTCGTACAAGAGGACGAAGGACCCGTCAACGGCGGGGGTAACTATGACCCTCTTAAGGTAGCGTAGTACCTTGCCGCTTCAGTAGCGGCTTGCATGAATGGATAAACGAGAGCGCCACTGTCCCAACGTTGGACCCGGTGAACTGTACGTTCCAGTGCGGAGTCTGGAGACCCCCAAGGGGAAGCGAAGACCCTATAGAGCTTTACTGCAGGCTGTCGCTGAGACGTGGTCGCCGATGTGCAGCATAGGTAGGAGACGCTACACAGGTACGTGCGCTAGCACGCCACCGAGTCAGCATTGAAATACTACCCGTCGGTGACTGCGACTCTCACTCCGGGAGGAGTACACCGGTAGCCGGGCAGTTTGACTGGGGCGGTACGCGCTCGAAAAGATATCGAGCGCGCCCGAAGATCATCTCAGCCGGGTCGGGAATCCGGCGAAGAGCGCAAGAGCACAAGATGGTCTGACAGTGTTCTTCCCAACGAGGAACGCTGACGCGAAAGCGTGGTCTAGCGAACCTACGAGGTTCCGGAATGGGACCCGTAGATGACAGAAAAGCTACCTTAGGGATAACAGAGTCGTCACTCGCAAGAGCACATATCGACCGAGTGGCTTGCTACCTCGATGTCGGTTCCCTCCATCCTGCCCGTGCAGACGCGGGCAAGGGTGAGGTTGTTCGCCTATTAAAGGAGGTCGTGAGCTGGGTTTAGACCGTCGTGAGACAGGTCGGCTGCTATCTATTGGGGGTGTGAGGTACCTGACGTGAACGAACGTATAGTACGAGAGGAACTACGTTTGGTCGCCACTGGTGTATCGGTTGTCCGGAAGGGCAGATGCCGAGTAGCCACGCGACACGGGGTAAGAGCTGAACGCATCTAAGCTCGAAACCCACATGGAAAAGAGGTACCACAGAGGTCACTCGTAGAAGACGAGTTCGATAGACTCGGGGTGTACGCACCGAGGCAACGAGGTGTTAAGCCCACGAGCACTAACAGACCGAGCCACATTCATTGGCGCTGACGCGCCACGACTCGCATGAGTTCAGGCGGTAACTGGATCGCACGATTTACACGGTTGGTATCGAACCAGACCGACACAGGCGTCTCGCTGTAGAGGATACAGAGAGTCTCGGTTCGAATCCGGGAGTCGGCATGAAGGCGGCCAGAGCGGTAGGGAAACACCCGTACCCATTCCGAACACGGAAGTTAAGCCTACCAGCGTATCGTGAAGTACTGGAGTGAGCGATCCTCTGGGAACCACGAGTCGCCGCCTACCCACTCATACGGGAATCATCCCACCAAGCCCACGGACAGCGCGTCCGTGGGCTTTTTTCATACCCAGCGAGCCGCAGCGCTCGCATTTCACTCGCTTTCGTCGACTGTCGCCCGACGGTCTCGGTTGCGTGGTCCGCAACCGTTGGAACCGAATTTGCTAATTCGAGAGCTCGCGAAGCGCTGTTCCACGGACGACTCACCACGCTCGGCTGATCGTCTCGCGGGAACGCGTATCAGTACTAATAGTTTCATCCGTAAGTTTATCACTTTTGTCGATGAACCCAAGGTATCGTGGACGGATCGCACGGCGCGGGACGACTGTTCTGTGGCGGCCAGCCGTCGGTTCGCGATGGAGTCGCCTCGGACCGTGTCGTATCCGTGTTGTTCGGAACCGACGTCGAGGCGTGGCGGAGCGGCTGGGAGCGAAGGCCGGCGGGCCCGCCGGCCCGCGAGGCGGTGGTGGACGTGAACGACATCGCTCGGAGCGGGGCCGCCGCGTCAACGCAGGTGGTGCCGAACAACGGGCTCGCGTACACCGTGCTGGGCCGCGATGCCGAGAGCGAGCGAGTTCTCGACGCGGTCGCCGATCACCTCGACGAGGTCCCCTCGGGAACGGTCGACGTGGTAATCGACGACGTCGCGCCCGTCGCCGCTCGGGGCGGCGTCGACGCCGCGGTCGCGTTCGTGGACCGGCTCCTCGAACGGTTCGGGGGCCGAGCGAACCAGGTGGCGATCGGCTGTTCCTTCGAGGGGGCAGCGGAGCTGCTGTCGCGCGTGGGCGGTCGCGTCGACGGTGTCGTCGGTGCCGACGCGGACGCGACGGCGGCGGTCGAACGGCTCTCGCACGAGGATCCCACCACCTTTGGATACGTCCGTCGCCACTGGGCCGAGGCCAAGCGCGGCATCGAGACGTGCGACCGCAACTACCCGCAGTCGAAGCAGGTCCACGCCGCGCTGACCGACCCGGAGACGACGCCGCGGACGCTGGGGGCGACCCTGTCGGGACTGGTCACGCTCGGCGCGCTGGAGACGTGGGGCGACACCGTGGGGCCGACCCGATACGACCTCACCGCGTACCGGCCAGAGCGGACGTGGGCGGTCGGCGCCGCGCTCGAAGCGAGCGCCTCCGAGGAGTGAAACGGACGCCGCGCTGACACGGCTCGTTAGTCGCCCGTCTCGTCGATCCTTAGTCGTCCGTATCTTCCTGACCGTCGGGCGGCGCGACGCGCTTGAGGTCGGTCTCCACTACGGTGCCGTCAGGTTCGAGCGTCACGCTCCCGAGGGCGGCGGTCTCACCGGTGTCGTACCGCGCGGCGATGGCCTCCAGGGTCGGGCGGCGATCGAGTCGCTCCCACACGGCCTCCGCGACGAGCGACTGGAACGCCTCGGGGTCGGTCCACCCGGCGTCGATATCGGAGGGGACGCCGACGACGACTCGGAGTTCCGTCTCGGCGACGCGGATGCCGACGCCGAACGTGTCCGCACACATGAGCGGTGGTTCGCGCTGGGGTGTGAAATCTCCGTCGGCGTCGTCCGTCGGGGGAGAGCGAAACGAGTACCTCGCCGTGCCGACCGATCGGCTCTCGAAACCGGTAAGCGCCCGTCGCTCGAACGCCCACGAGATACGATGAGTTCGAAGCCGGCGGTGTCGCCGAAGGCGGGACTCGCGGCCGCGGTCGTCGCGGTGAGCGCGGGCGCGATCCTCGTCCGCCTGAGCGACGCCCCGAGCTCGGTCGCCGCGTTCTACCGGGTGCTGTTCACGACCCTGCCGCTGACCGCGATAGCGGCGTGGCGGTACCGCGGAGAGTTCGCACGGATCCGGTCCCGGGACCTCGCGTTCGCGGTGTTGTCCGGGGTTGCGCTCGCGGTCCACTTCGCGGCCTGGTTCGAGAGCCTCCGGTGGACGAGCGTCGCGGCGAGCGTGACGCTCGTTCAGGCGCAACCGGTGTTCGTCTCGATCGGCGCCTGGCTGCTGTTGCGCGAGCGCGTCACGCGTCGGATGGCCGCGGGTATCGCGGTCGCCGTCGGCGGGATGGCGTCGATGTCGCTCGGCGATTTCCTCGGCGGCGTGGCGGTCGGTCCCCGTCCGCTGTACGGCAACGCGCTGGCGCTCGCGGGCGCCGTCGCCGCCGCAGGCTACGTGCTGGCCGGTCGCTCGCTGCGCCAGCGCATCTCGCTTATCCCCTACGTCACCGTCGTGTACGGCGTCTGTGTGGTCGTTCTGCTCGCGTTCGTCCTCGCCGCCGGACACCCGCTCACGGGATATCCCGCCCGGGAGTGGCTCCTCTTCGTCGGGCTCGCGGTCGGGCCGGGGCTGCTCGGTCACACCGTTCTCAACTGGGCGCTCGCGCATCTCGAGTCGAGCGTCGTCTCCGTCTCGCTGCTCGGCGAACCCGTCGGTGCGACGCTGCTCGCGTTCGCCTTGCTGTCGGAGACGCCGACGCCGGCGACGATCGCGGGCGGGTGCGTCGTCCTCGCCGGTATCTACGTCACCGCGACGGCGGCTCAGACGTAGCGTTTTCAGCACCGATATTTGGAGGTGAACGTTGAAGCCACCCGCATGAGTGAACTGGGTATGGACCGGCGAACGGTCGTCGCGTTCGTGGGCGAAGACCCGAGCGCGAGCGAACGCGTGTCCCGCGCGGTCGACGCTGTCTGGGGCGGCCCGAGCGGACCGGAACTCCGCACGTTCGTCCCGACGGATCTGGACGACGACCGGGACGGAGAGGACCCGCTGAACGACACGTGCGGCGTCGTCGTCACCGCCGCGGCCGCGAGCGACGACGCGGTGACGGAGCGGCTCGCGGCGCTCCCGTCGAACGTGCCGGTGATCGCGCTCGTCGAGGACGCGACGACGGCGACCGTCCGATCCCTGTTAGCGGCCGACGTGGACGACGCCGTCGACGCGGACGACTGGGAGTCGGCTCCCGATGAGATCGACGCCTCCCACCCGCTCGCCGAGCGACTCGCGAGTCGACTGGCCCCCGACCGCGTCCGACTCGGCGACGACGACGTCGCCCGCCTCGCCGACGTGTTGCTCGACGCCGGGACGACGCTGATGAGCACCCGCACCGACGAGGTCGGGACGAAGATCGAGTGGACGATGGAGAACGTCGGCGAACACGCCGAGCTCGATCGGATCGTCTGTTACCGGGAGGAGGACGGGCGGTTCGTCCCCGCGTACGGCTGGTGTCCCGACGGGTCCCAGCCGGAACCGAGGCCGTTCGAGGCGTTCCCTGACCCCGAGCAGCTGTCGACGTTCGGCAACGTCGCGCGCGGCTCCGTCCCTAGCGGGAACGCGGACGGCGAGGGCGACGAGGTCCGGATCGCGGAAGCGCCGGCGACGGTTCACGTCCCGCTCGTCGTCGACTGGGAGCTGAGCGGGATCGTCGCGTTCGAGTCCGACGACCCCCGCGCCTGGACGGATGACGAGGTCGACCTGTACCGCACCCTCGGAGACCTGATCGCGCACACAATCGCGCGCAACGACCGCCGAACGGCGCTCCGCCGGCAGGCGGAACAGCTGGAACAGTTCAGCGCGGTCGTCTCACACGACCTGCGGAACCCTCTGAACGTGATCTCGGGCTACCTGTCGCTCTCCGAGGACGAACTCTCCCCGTCGCGGTACGACGCCATGAGCGGCGCGGTCGACCGCATGGAGACGCTGATCGACGACCTGCTCATGCTCGCGCGGCGCGGCGAGGCGATCGGCGAGACCGAGCCGGTCCCGATCGCGGCCGTCGCGGAGGAGGCGTGGGGGTCGGTGCGCGCGCCCAACGCGACGCTCACGATCGCTGAGGGGGTCGGCCGCGTCGAGGCCGACCCGGGCCGGCTCCGGCAGGCGCTGGAGAATCTCTTTCGGAACGCGATCGACCACGGCGGCCCGGAGGTGTCGATAGAGGTCGGTCCGCTCACCGCGGACGGCGGCGTCGGCGGGATGTACGTTGCGGACGACGGGCCCGGGATCCCGGTCGAACTCGCCGACACGGTGTTCGACTCGGGCGTCTCGTCGGCAGACAGTTCGGGGATCGGACTGGCGATCGTCGACCGGATCGTCGAGGCGCACGAGTGGGACATCGAGGCCCGCAACGACGACGGCGCCGTCTTCGAACTCACGTTCGGCGCGGACGCGACGCGACTCGCGTCGCCGTAGCGGTCCGGCGCCGTACCCCTCCTCGTAGCGGTCCGGCGCCGCGCACGCCGTCGCCGCACCGCTGTCCCGCCGTCCGCCGTCAGTTCTCGGCGAACCGCTTGACCGTCCGTCGGTGGCGGTCGCGGAACATCCCCTCGAACCCGACCTTCGCCATCGGCCCGACCGCGTCGCCGAGCGGGCCGAGCGGCAGCCGATAGGCGACCGTGTCGACGAGGAGGGTCTCCTCGCCGTCGGCGTAGAACGCGTGGGTGTGTTCCCACCGCCGGAACGGGCCGCCCTCCATCTCGTCGACGAACCGAGCGGAGCGCTCGGGCGGCGTCGTCCCGTCGGGCTCGCGCTCGACGATCCGCGAGGTCCACCGCTGACGCGGACCGGCTCCGAACGGCCGGATCGACATTGCTATCTCCGAACCGGTAACGAGGACCTCGGGGTCGGGCGACCCGTCCGGCCCTTCGACGCCGTCCACGCGGAGCCGCATCCAGTCCGGGGTGAGTTCCCGCAGTCCGTCGACCGTGGAGTGAAACGCCCACACGTCTTCGATCGGGGCCGGCACCCGAGTCGTCCGCCTGTACGTCGGCATACGTTGGATACGGGTCGCGCGGACAAAAACCCGTCCTCGGCGGCGGTCCGGGGACCGAAACCCGCATGTCCGCGCGCGCCCTGACTGAAGACGATGGAACGCGGGGCGATCGACGTCGGCGATCTGGCTGGACCGTTCGACCTACAGGCGACCCTCGAGAGCGGACAGAGCTACCTCTGGAACCGTGCGGACGGCGAGACGTACGCCGATCTTCACGCGTACGGCGGCGACGCGTGGTACGAGACCGTCGTCGACCCGATCCCCGGCGTGACCGAGGAGCGCGTCGCGGTCCGGGTCCGCCAGGAAGGCGGCGTCCACGACGGGACGCTCCGCTGGGAGGCGTCGACGGACGCCGAGCCACTGTTGATGCACCTGCTCCGACTCGACGACGACCTCGACGCGATCGTAGACGCCACGCCGGACCTTCCGCTCTTGGAGCGCGCGTACGACGCCTACGAGGGAATGCGGCTGACCCGCGATCCAGTGTTCCCCTGTCTGGTATCGTTCATCTGTTCGGCACAGATGCGGGTCGCCCGCATCCACGGGATGCAGCGACGGCTCCGGGAGACGTACGGCGACGCGGTCGCGCTCGGCGACGAGACGTATCGGGCCTTCCCGACGCCCGAGCAGTTGGCTGCGCGCACCGAGGAGGAACTCCGCGACCTCTCCCTCGGCTACCGCGCGCCGTACGTCCAGCGCACCGCAGAGATGATCGCGAGCGGCGAGGCAGACCCGCTGGAGGCGTCCGACCTCCCCTACGAGGAGGCCCGCGAGTCGCTCACGCGATTCGTCGGCGTCGGGGACAAGGTCGCGGACTGCGTGCTGTTATTCTCCTTGGGGTTCCTCGAAGCAGTGCCGCTCGACACCTGGATCCGCACCACCATCGAGGAGAACTACCCGGACTGCGACCGCGGGGGCTACGCCGAGACCTCCCGGGCGATACGCGAGCGGTTCGGCGGCGAGTTCGCCGGCTACGCCCAGACGTACGTGTTCTACTATCTCCGCGCCGGCGGCGAGTGATCGGAACGCGGAGCGCCGACTGCCTTAGACTCCCACTCCCTGTCGCGGCCGAAGTTTGATACTCGTTCGCGTGGTATTCGCACGCGTGATGGACTGTCGAGTCGTCGTCGAGGCCGCGGTTCCGGTGTACGACGTGGAAACCGCCGACGAGGCGGTCCGGATCGCCATCTCGAAGACCGGGGAGATGCTCAACCCGGACCTCAACTACGTCGAGATCGACACCGGGACGCGGACGTCGCCGAGCGGCGAGCAGCTCGACCCGGCGTTCGTCGCGGCCGACGAGGCGCTCGTCGCCCTGGAGCTTCAAATGGACGTGTTCAACGTCGACCGCGGCGAACACGCCAGTCGCGTCGCGCGCAAGGAGATCGGCAAACGCCTCCGTAACATCCCGCTGAAGGTGCTTTCTGTCACCGAGATCGATTCCGAAGAGAGCGACCGCGCGGAGGAATCCTCGACCACGGAGGAGCCATCGGCCGCGGAGGAGACGTCCGAATCGGACCGCAACGACTCCGGTCCCGGCGACGGCACCGGGGACGACACCGAGTACTGAGCGGCGGCCGCGACGCTGGTCGTCGATTGTGCGGTCGGTGAGGAGTAGCTCGCAGTAGACGTCTCAGTCGGCCGTTGGGGCCAGCGGCTCCGATTCGGACGACTCCATCGGCTCAGTGATTCCCTCTGTCAGCTTGAAAACGGCCGCTTTGTGGTCGGTCTTCGATTTGTGAATCGATGTCGGCTTCACGCCAAGTTCCTCGTAGGCTTCGAGGTCAACGTCGTCGTCCCAGAACTCGCACTGTTTTCGTACCTCCGCGAGGAGACCGTGAAGATGGATGAGCTCCTGCTTCTTCATGAGTACCAGTCCTTTGCTACCGGAGGTTTATATTATTATCTTGAGCCACGTTACCACACCATCCGCGTATTTCGCGAGTAGCGGGGCGGAGAAGTGGATTCTCGATAGATCGATCAGGATCGTTTTCCGACGTTCGCAGGGATGTGAGGAGCGAGCGAAAGGCGTCACTGCGCAGTCAGTGGATTCTCGATCGAGAGGGAGGGCCGGCGGTCGGTTCGGCGGCGGCAGCTAACTCCGCCGCGCGTCACTGGAACTGCTTGACCGCCTCGAGGTCGCGTTCCGTTCGCATGAACTCGGTCAGGCGACGCGTCGCGTGACACGCCGAACAGCTGAAGTTGGACCGAAGATCCTGAAGCTCGGCGGGATTGTCCTGCCATTCCTTGCCGCACTCCGGACAGACGAGTCTGACGAACGCGTCAACCATGTCACCCTGTACAGCCGGCCGCGTTAAAAACGTAGGTGCCGACAGAGAGCCGCCCGCCGAGGCGGGGACTGCGGTCGTCCACTGCCCGGGTCGAATCGGTACGTGACGGCGCGTCAGGCGCTTACGGTGCCGCTCGCTTCGAGCAGCTCCTTGTACCGGTTCCGGATGGTGACCTCCGAGACGTCGGCGACGTCGGACACCTGGCTCTGGGTCACCTTCTCGTTCGACAGCAGCGCCGCGGCGTAGACCGCGGCGGCGGCGAGTCCGACCGGCGACTTCCCGCTCGTGATCCCCGCGTTCGCGGCGTCCTCGAGCAGTTCGCGGGCGCGGCGCTCGGTCTCTTCCGAGAGGTCGAGCCGCGAGACGAACCGCGGGACGTAGCTCGTCGGGTCCGCGGGCTGGACGCGCAGGCCGAGCTCGCGGACTACGTAGCGGTACGTCCGGGTGAGTTCCATCTTCTCGACCCGAGAGACCGCCGTGAACTCGTCGAGGCTCCGCGGGTTCCCCACCTGCCGGGCGGCGGCGTACAGCGCCGCGGTCGCGACGCCCTCGATGGAGCGCCCGGGCAGGAGGTTCTCGCTCAGCGCGCGGCGGTAGATGACGGAGGCGGTCTCGCGGACGTTGTCCGGGAGGCCGAGCGCGCTCGCCATGCGGTCGATCTCACCGAGCGCCTGCTTGAGATTGCGCTCCTTGGAGTCGCGGGTGCGGAACCGCTCGTTCCACGTCCGCAGCCGCTGCATCCGGCGCCGCTGTCGCCCCGAGAGCGACTTCCCGTAGGCGTCTTTGTCCTGCCAGCCGATGTTCGTCGAGAGCCCCTTGTCGTGCATCATGTTCGTCGTCGGGGCCCCGACACGGGACTTGCTGTCCCGCTCGCCGGAGTTGAACGCGCGCCACTCCGGCCCGCGGTCGACCGAGTCCTCCTCGACGACCAGCCCGCAGTCGCTGCAGACCGTCTCGCCGTGTTCCGTGTCCGTCGCGAGCCGGCCGTCGCACTCGGGACAGGTGGTGATCCGTTCGCTCTCGCGCTCGCTCTCCGTGCGCTCCTCGACGTCCGCCGACTCCTCGGCCGACGCGTCCATCCGCGTTCGCGTGCGCTCGCCGTTCGCGGACGCCTCGCCCGGGTCCGCGAGTCGGTCTCGTTCCGTTCCGCTGTCGCTGTAGGTGTCTGTCTCTGTCATGGGCTTGCTCCGACGATCCCCCGACGAAAATACAGCGAGGTCCGCAATCGCCAGTCTGTTAACGTATAGTTAGTCGCTGAAGTATATAAATCTGTCTGTTACTTCGGGGCAGCGTATCGATCACAGAAATGCCCTGAAAGACGATTAACAGCGGAAAACGACGGTATGACCTTCCTGATACGCTCCGTCTATCGCAGAGAAGCGTCCGCCGTACGGGGTGGACGACCGCATATATACTTCACTCTCGGAGTCCGTTCGTGACGGTGTGGCAGAGTCGCGACCGCGGCCGCCCGACGAGTCACGACCGGCGCCCGGTCACTGATGCGGACACGGAGCCGATCGACTCGACGGTCGCGCGCACCTCGTCGCCGGGGTCGATCGGCGCCGCGCCGGGGGTGCCGGTGCTGAACAGATCGCCGGGGCGCAGCGTCGACACCTCGGAGTGGAACGAGACGATGTCGGCCGGCGGGAACAGCATGTTTCGCACCTCGTTTTCGGCCGCAATCGTGCCGTTGACCCGCGTCGTCACAGTCGCGTCCGCGAGGTCGACCGGCCCGTCGGGGACCGCGATCGCCGGGCCGACGACGAGGAACGTGTCGTAGCTCTTCGCGCGCGTGAGGAACCGGGGGTTCCGTCGGAGCACGTCCTCGGCGGTCATGTCGATGACCGGCAGGTAGCCGGCGACGACGTCGCTTACGTCCGCGGTCGCGACGGACCGGCACTCCCGGCCCAGCAGGACCCCAAGCTCCGCCTCCGCGGTCACGCGCTCGCTCTGCTCGCTCGGCGGCAGCCGAATCGGACCGCCGGGCCCCGTCAGGGCCGTCGACGGCTTGATGAAGCTGGCCGGCTCATCCGGGCGCTCCTCGTCGAGGTCGCCGGCGTGGTCGGCGTAGTTGAGGCCGATCCCCCACAGTTTCCCGAACCGCTCCAACGGCGGCCCGAACGTCAGATCCTCGACCGGAACGCGCTCGGCGGGGGCGTCGTCGACGCTCGGGAGGTCCCCCGCGGCCGCCAGCGGGAGCGCGTCGCGGACGGTCGCCGCCCGCGGCGCCGCGGCCGAGAGCGGCACGTACCCTTCCTCGTCGCCGAGCAGGGCTCGGCCGGTCGCGGTGCGCGCGAGGTACTTCACGCGATGTTCCCCATCACCGTCGACTCACTCCTCCCGATCCGTCCAGAAGTCGAACGAGCGCCCGGGCGCGAACACGTCGAGCCCGACCGCCCGCTCGTCGCCGGTGTTCTCGACCCGGTGGGGCTCGTTCGCTTCGAGGTGGACGGAGTCGTTCGGCCCGAGCGTCACCGACTCTCCCTCCTCCGTGACGACGGTCAGCTCCCCGTCGAGACAGAGGCACACCTGTTCGTTCTCGTGGTCGTGGAGCGGGGAGGAGTGGCCCGGCGGCTTCTCGAACCACTCGAACGAGAAGCGGTCGCTGCCAGCCATCGCGACCCGTCGCCACCCCGCCTCCGGCTCGTACGTCTCGGCCTCGTCGAACCGGACCGCGTTCATAGGTTCGCGCCGGTGGCGCCGCCGTCGATCGGCAGCGCAGTGCCGTTGATGAACCCGGACTTCGGCGAGGAGAGGAACGCGACCGTGTCGCCGAGCTCCATCGGGTCGCCGATGCGTTCGAGGGGGTTGCCGGCCCACTCGTCGAGCCCCTCCTCGTAGGAGTCGTACTCGCCGCGGTCGACGGCGTCGTTCACGAGCTCCCGGATGCGGGACGTCTCGTGGGGCCCGGGCAACACGGCGTTGGCTCGGATCTCCGGCGCGAACTCCTTCGAGAGCGTCTTCTCTAACCCGATGACGCCCATCCGGACGGAGTTCGACAACACGAGGCTGTCGAGCGCCTCCTTCACGCTCCGGGAGGTGATGTTCACGATGGTGCCGCCGTCGCCCTCGCGGAGGTGCGGCTCGGCCTCGCGCGCGAGGCGGACGACGCTCATCACCAGCAGCTCGTACGCCTCCTCCCAGTCCTCGTCGTCGGTCTCTAAGAACGCTCCTGACGGCGGCCCGCCCGCACTGGTGACGAGGTGGTCGAGCCCGCCGAACTCGTCAACTGTCGTCTCGACGAGCGCCTCTATGTCGTCCGGGTCGGTAAGGTCGCCGGGCTGGGCGACGACCTCGCCCGCTGCGACCGATTCGATCTCCGATCTGGCCTCCGCGAGCCGCTCTTCGTCGCGACCGTTGATCACGACGTTGACGCCCTCGCGCGCGAGCGCCGTCGCCGATGCCTTCCCGAGCCCGCTCGACGACGCCGTGACGAGCGCAGCGTTCCCCGCTATCTCTAGATCCATGTGCTAGCAGTGCGTGGGTATCGTGGAAAGCGTTTCCCCGGAGGCAATCCGCCGCCCGCGAAACGCGCGGACTCGGTTCTCTCTTCCTCAACTCACCGACTCCGCTTCACCGAATCCAACTCACCAACTCCACTCACCGACTCCGCTTCACCGACTCCGACTCACCGGAAACGCTACGCGGTCCGGGTTGTCGTTGAACCGCTCCAAGATCCGCTCGTACAGCCGGTTCTTCACGCGCTGGCCGCGGCGCGGGTGGGTGAGGTACCGGACGCGGAGTTCGACCCACGACTCCTCCTGCCGGACGTTGACGCTCGGACCGTCGTGGACCTCCAGCTCGACGGGCGTCTCCGCGAGCGCCTCGCGGTAGGCGGCGATCCCCTCGGCCATGTCGCGGCCGATCAGGTCGGTCGCCTCCTCGATCATCACCGAGCGCGCGAACTCAAGGTCGGTCTCGTAGGCGACCTGAACGGACACCTCGTTCCAGACGTACGGCGACCCGCCCCCGCCGAAGTTAACGACGTTCGACGAGAGGACGACGCTGTTCGGGACGGTGACCACCCGCCCCGATGGCTGGTTCGTCGTCACCAGCTCGCCGTTGATCTCCCACAGGGTCGTCACGAGGAAGTCGACCCCGATCACGTCGCCTTTCGCGTCGTCGATCTTGACCCGGTCGCCGACGCCGAACGGCTGTTTCACCGCGATGTACACCCACGCGATCAGCGACAAGAGCGGCTGCTGGAGCGCGAAGGTGATCGCGAACCCGATGACGCCGAGCGAGAAGAGAAGGCCGATCCAGTTCTCCGTCGCCACCGCGAGCGTCGCCACGGCTCCGACGACGCCGAACGTCAGTCGGAGCAGGTTCCGGACGTTGTGCGCGCGGCGCTTGTTGGCCGACCGCGTCAACACTCGGACCGCGAGGAGGTAGCTCCCGTACACGACTCCCGCGACGGCGACGACGAGCAGCGTCCGGCCGACGACGGTCGGCGCGGGGTACCCGCCGATCGGCGGCCAGTTCGCGAGCGCGTCGGTCGTGCCGGCGACCGTTCCGGCGACCCCGGCCAGCAGCCCGACCGCGAGCGACGCGAGTCCGAGTGGTCGTCTCACGCTCGTCGCTCGCGGCCGACCGGCAAAACGGTTGTGCCGTCGCGGCGAGTCGGGCCGCGTCTCGCGGCCACGCGCCGCCGCTCTCTCCGGCCGACCGTCACCGCTCGTCGACCGCGACGCGCGCGAGCGCTCCCGCGAGCACTTCCGTCGCGGCGGCGCAGTCCGCCCAATCGGTCCACTCGCGGGGGTTGTGCGAGATTCCGTCGCGCGAGGGGGCGAAAAGCAGCGACGCGTCCGTGACGCGCGCGACCCGCATCGCGTCGTGAGCGGCGCCCGAGTGGAGGTCGATCGCCTCGCGCCCGGCCGCGTCCGCGGCGTCGTGGGCGGCCTCGCGAAGCCGGTCGCTCATCGGCGTCGGCGCCACGTCGAACGGGCGCTCGAACTCGGTCTCGACCCCTCGCTCTCGCTCCAGCCGAGCGAGCGAGTCGCGCGCGGCGTCGACGATTGTCTCCATCGACTCGGCCTCGACGTCGCGAATGTCGACGCCGGCCTCGACACGCCCGGGCACGACGTTCGTCGCGTTCGGTTCGACCGACAGCGATCCCACGGTCCCGACAGCCGAGGGCGACGAGGAGTCGACGACCTCGTTCGCGGCGGCCTCGACGTCCAAGACGAATTCGCTCGCGGCCGCGAGCGCGTCCGTCCGCTCGTCCATCGCGGTCGCGCCCGCGTGGTTCGCTTCGCCCTCGATTGCCGCCTCGCAGTGGGTGATCCCCGTGATCGTCGTCACGACGCCGGCCGCCGCGCCCGCCGACTCCAGTGTCGTGTCCTGCTCCACGTGGAGCTCGTAGAACGCCGCCCACGACGCGGGATCCAGCGTCGTCGGGTCGCCGTCGGCGTCGGTCGGCGTGGCGGCGTCGACCGCGCTCCCGCCGCGGTAGCCGATCCGTTCGAGCGCCTCGCCGAGGGTCTCCCCCTCCGGGTTCGTCAGCGAAAGCGCCTCGTCGAGCGCCAGCTCGCCGGTCGCGACGGTCGACCCCAGCAGGCCGTTGCCGAACGTGCCGCCCTCCTCCTCGGTGAAGCTGACGACGCCGACCGGGCGGTCCGGCTCGAACCCGTCGTCGCGCATCGCGCGGACCGCCTCCAGCCCGGCGTACACGCCGAGCGGGCCGTCGAACATTCCTCCTTCGGGGACGCTGTCGAGGTGGCTCCCGGAAACGACCGGCGCCGCGTCCGGATCCGCGCTCTCCGGCGTCCACGTCCCGAGGACGTTCCCGACGGCGTCGACCGTTACGTCTAGTCCGGCCTCGCGGAGGCGTTCGACCAGTCGATCCCTCGCCCGCCGATTGGCCTCGGTCCCCGTCCGATTCGTTCGCGCGTGCGCCTCGGGGTCGTCCGTCTCAACCCGACCGAACGCCGCGTTTTCCTCGATATCCGCTCGGAGCCGGTCCGCGTCGACTGGGAGTCTCATACCGACTCCGGGTGACGCTGGATCAAAACGGTTCGGTCTCCGGCGGCCGCGTCGGGATTCGACCGGGCGGGGGTCGCTCGGGTCGACACCGGCGGGTGAGAACATCACCGCACCCTGAACACTCTCCGAGCCCGTGAGGTAATCAGTCCGTCACCCGTACGGTAGCTCGCCCGTTGACGAACGGCCCTCCACGGTTTTCACCGACGTGTTCCGATACTGACAGCGGAGCGAAAATCTACGGCTTCAGACGAGAGGTAAAATCGACGACCCGCGGAACGTCCAAGAGTCAGCTATTTATTCGCGATCTGAGTAGGAAATCTAATGGCTGACGACGGAACTGATCTCCGCTCAGTGCTCGCGAAGCGGGAGGATATCCTCGCGTCTCTCGCCGAGTCTCCCGCACGGAAGCCGGAACTCGTCGACGAACTCTCGGTCTCGCGGTCGACGGTCGACCGGGCGATCGGCGAACTGACCGACGTCGACTGCGTCGTCGCCGATGGATCCACCTACAGCGTAACGAAGACCGGCCGGCTCGCGCTCGCCGAGCGGACGGAATACGTCGCCGGCACGGACGCGATCGGTCGCGCGAGCGGGCTGTTGAAACACCTGCCGGCGACGGCCGAGATTTCCCCGGCGTTCCTCAAGGGGGCGTCGGTGACGCGCTCGGAGCCACACGCGCCCGACCGAGCGGCGGCGGCGAGCGCCTCGCTGCTCACGGAGGCGACGAAAATGAAGGGACTCGCCCCGACCGTCCTGAAATCGGACGTCTTCACCGTCGACGGCGAGCTCGAACGCGACGAGCTGACCGTCGAAATTGTCGCGGAACGGGGCGTGATCGACTCGCTCAGGTCGTTCCCGGCCGCGCCGACCGAATCGCTGCTCGGGAGGGAGTCGCTGTCGCTCTACGAGTCCGAAACGAACCTTCCGTACGCGCTGTGGATCATGGAGGCCCCAGCGGGAGACCACGCGGGTATCACCGTTCACGATTCCGGCGGGAGCGTCGCGGGCGTGATCATGACGCAGTCTGAACCGGCCCTCCGATGGGCGAACGAGCAATACCGAGAGTACAAACGGAAGGCCTCGTGCGTCGCTGTCGCACCGGAGTAAGTCGAGATGACTCTATTGAATCCCTATTTTTCAGACACAACTACTCCGAAACGGCCGATGGACGGGGACTGCGAATTGACCATAGGATATTCATGATGTCGTCAGTTTAGCAAGCATTATGGCCCTCTCTCTGTCAGCAGTCATCGCCTACAGCTTCTTGGCGTCTGCTATCGTCGGCCTTTCTCTTAGCCATTTCACCGATCGAATATCTGTGAAGATGGCATTGCTCATAGCAGTTTGTACTACGGCTGGTACAGTAGTTGGGAGAATACTGTGAGTAGCGTGTACTGAACGGCCTGTACTGGTCGAAACTGTATTCAAATGAGTCTCTCACTAGGGATTCCAACGGAGTTGGTGTTCGGTGCTCCAGCAAACGCAAATCCTGTCGTCGATCGCCGCCGAAATCGATCCCGAAAACACTTGCCGCCGGCTGCTCTCATATCGAGCGGCATGTCCCCGTTGCTCCTCCAAGGCGCGGCCGCCGGAATCGCCCTGCTGATTAGCCTCGTCTTCCTCGTCGTCCACCTCGCGATGATCGTGTGGACGTACTCAGACGCGGAGTCGCGCAGCGACCACCCGCCGATCCTCTGGGCGCTCGTGGTGTTCTTCGCGCCGATCCTCGGGCTGCTCCTGTACCTCATCATCGGTCGTAACTCCTACTGAGCCCCCGTCTTTCGCGGTCTCCCGCAGACGACGACCGACGCCGAAACGGGCTCACACCCCTCTGAGCACGCTCGTCGCCCCGACCGTTTCGGCGACGACCCATGCGACGAACAGCCCGTAGGCCGCGAGCAGCGCGTACGACTCGTGCTCGGTGAGCGCGAGGCTCGTCCGGAGGGTCACGAACAGCAGGACGGTCGCGGCCGTCAACACCCCCAGCATCGGCACTGCCGTCGAGAAGTTGACGACGACCTCGCCGACGATCAGCACGCCGAGCGGAATCGCGACGAGCAGGTCGAATGTGTTCGACCCGAGGACGTTGCCGAGGCTCGTCGTGCCGCGGTCCTCGCGCGCGGTCCGGACGCTCACCAGCGCGTCCGGCAGGCTCGTCGCGGCCGCGACGACCGTGACGCCGGCGAGAAACTCCGGAACCCCGAACGTGACCCCGAGCGATTCGACCGACGCGACGAGCCGTTCGACGGTGACGACGATGAGCGCGAGGCCGGCCGCCAGCTTCCCCCACTCGCGGCGGATGTCGACCTCGTCGCGTACGGGCTCGATCGCGGCGTCACCGACGTCCTGGTACTGGATGAAGAGGTAGAGGCCGTACAGCGCGAGCGGGATGACCGCGAGCGAACGGTTCACGGTCCCGGCGATCGGGTCCGACGACACCGGGAAGTAGATGGCCGCGAGCGCGAACGTCACGACCAGCGCAGAGACCGCGAGCATGTAGAACTGCGCCTCCTTGTACACGATCGCTCGGTTGGCCTCCAGCTCGTCTTCGCCCCCGAGCCCGGCCGCCGCGGGGATCACGAGGACGTTGAAGATCGCCGACCCGACGAGCGCACCCACGCCCATGTCGAAGACGCCGGTGACGGCGGTGACCAGCACGCTCACGAGCTCCGGGAAGCTCGACCCGACCGCGACGACGATCGACCCCTGGACCACCGCCGGGAGCCCGTAGTACCCGGCGAGCGTCTCGGCGGCCTCCGCCAACCAGCCGCTCCCGAGCCAGATGAGCCCCGTCGCCGCGGCGATCACGAGGACGTGGACGACCGGCGCGTCGGGGAGGGGTCCGATCACGGGTCAGCGCACGTGTTTCCCGCCCAGCTCCCACAGCCGGTCCGCGATTTCGTCGTCGAGCGCGCCGCGGGCGACGCGCCACTCCCAGTTGCCGTCGAGGGTGCCGGGCTCGTTGAATCGCGACTCGCTGCCGAGCCCGAGCAGGTCCTGGAGCGTCGTCACCGCGAGGATCGCGTCCGAGCCCCACACCGCGTCGATGATCGCCCACTCGCTCGGCTCGTCGGGGTCGGAGCCGACGTTGTACCGGAAGCAGTCGCGCTGCTTTGCCGGGAGGTCTTCGAAGTAGCCCGCCCACGTATCCGTGTCGTGCGTCGAGGTGTAGCCGACGACGCCCTCGCCGTAGTGCATCGGCTGGTACTCGTTCCCCTCCGCGCACCAGTCCGCGTACTGCGGGACGCGCATGCCGGGGAAGCCGAACTCGGCCATCAGCTCGTCCATCGCCGGCTCCTCGAAGCCGAGGTCCTCGGCGATGAAGGGGGCCTCGCCGAGCTCGCGCTCGACCGTCTCGAAGAGGTCGCGCCCCGGGCCGTCGCGCCACTCGCCGTCCGCGGGGTCGTCGCTGTCGGCCGGGATCGCCCAGTACTTCACGAACCCGAGGAAGTGGTCGAGCCGCGCCACGTCCGCGAGCTCGAACAGCCGCCGGAACCGGTCGAGCCACCAGTCGTACCCCGTCTCGGCGAGGTGTTCCCAGTCGTACAGCGGGTTCCCCCAGCGCTGGCCGGTGTCGCCCGCGTTCGGCGGGACGCCCGCCACCGCAGTCGGGCGGTTCCCCTCGTCGAGCCGGAACGCCTCCGGGCTCGCCCACACGTCGGCGGAGTCGAGCGCGACGTAGATTGGCACGTCGCCGACGATCGACACCCCCTCTTCGGCCGCGACAGCGCGCAGGTCGCGCCACTGGCGGTCGAACGTCCACTGGACGAACTCGCGGAACCGGACCTCCCGGGCGTGCTCCTCGCGCGCGCCGGCCAGCGCCTCGGGGTCGCGCGTCCGCAGCGGCTCGGGCCACTCGGTCCAGACGTCCTCCGGCCGCGCGTCCGAGAGCGCTCGGAACAGCGCGTAGTCGGCGAGCCACGGCTCGCGCTCGCGGAACTCGTCGAGCGCCGCGCGGTCGTCCTCGCTCGCCCGCTCCTCGAACCGCTCGAACGCGGTCCGCAACAGCGGGAGCTTGTACTCGCGGACCGCGTCGTAGTCGACGCGGTCGGTCGGGAACTCGGGGACCGGATCCAGGTCACCCCCGTCGAGCCAGCCGTCGTCGACGAGCCCCTCGGGGTCGACGAACAGCGGGTTGCCGGCGAACGCCGACGGCGACTGGTACGGCGACTCCCCGGCGGCGGAGATGGTCGGCCCGATCGGACAGATCTGCCAGTGGTCGACGTCGGCGTCGCCGAGGAACGAGAGGAACTCGCGCGCGCCCTCGCCGAGGTCGCCGATCCCGTACGCCCCCGGCAGCGAAGTGACGTGACAGAAGACGGCGTCGGAGCGGTCGAATCGCATACACCACCCTGCGATCCCCACCGACTCAAGCGTTGCGTCCGTGCGGGTCGCGGCCGAGACCGACTCTCGAAACAGACCGGCGGTTCGAGGGGGCCGCCTACTCCTCCGCGACCGGCACCACCGCCACCTCGTCGACGCGGATCCGCTCGGTTCCCTCGCCGTCCTCGACGACGCATTCCTCGCCCGTGATCAGGTCGCGCTCGCCGTGGTCGACGTCGACCGCGACGCTCGCGTCGGCCGGCGCGAAGTTGAGGACGACGACGAGGTCCTCTTCGCCGTCGTGCCGACGGAACGCGACCACGTCGTCCGGGTGGACGTCGCCGCTGGCGACGATCGGCTGCTCGGAGAGGTCGCCGCTCGCGACGTGGTAGCCGACGCGGGACACGTCGCCGTCCGGCCCGAGCGCCGGGTGGTCGCGCCGCGTTTCGAGCAGGCGCTCGTAGCGGTCGCGGACCTCCTCGCGCGCGTGGTCCCACGCGATCGCGTCGCGGCGGCCGCGCTGGCCGATCTCCTGGCCTGCGTACACCATCGGCACGCCCGGCAGCGTCATGATCGCCGCGCCGGCGGCGGCCGCGGCGGCGTCGCCGCACTCGACGCGATAGCGCGTCTCGTCGTGGTTCTCGATGTACTGAAGGAACTCGGCGTGGTCCGGGAAGCCGATCTCGGCGCGCTGGTCGACCGCGTCGAGGACGGTGCTGGCGGGCTCGGCCCCGCGGCCGACCTGCCGGAGCTGGAAGTACAGCGTCGCGTCGAAGTGGACGTCGAACATCCCCTCGTGGAAGCCGGGGATGTACGGGATCGTCTCGTCCATCAGGAGGAACTCCCGGTCGATGTCCTTCACGCGGTCGCGGAGCTCGCGCCAGAAGGAGTCGGGCACGGCCCACGCCATGTCACAGCGGAACCCGTCGACGAGCGGCGCCCACTCGTCGATCACGTCGAGGAGGAACCGCCGCACGTCGAGGTTCGCGTGGTTGAGGTTCGCGATCAGCTCCCAGTCGAAGTAGGTGCCCGGCTCGCCCGACTCCTGCCACTCGTAGCGGTCGCGGTACGGCGAGTCGGGATTCTGGTAGGCGTCTCGGAACCACTCGTGCTCGCGCGCGGTGTGGTTGGCGACGAAGTCGAACAATACCCGCATCCCGTGGTCGTGAGCGGTCTCGACGAGCGCCTCGAAGTCCTCGCGCTCGCCGAGGTCGTCGGCGGTGTCGAAGAAGTCGACGATGTTGTAGCCGTGCGGCTTCCCGTCGTGGCCGAGGACCGGCGTGAGCCACAGCGTGTCGACGCCGAGGTCCGCGATCTGTGGGATCCGTTCGGCGATGGCGTCGAACGCCTCGCCCTCGTCGGCGTCCGCGAAGGTGCGGACGAACACCTCATAGACGGAGGCGTCGCGGGTCCACGCCGGCGGCTCGTTGAGCCGGACCGTCTCGAAGTCGGGCGTGTCCGGCGTCAACACGGCCTCGCCTCCCGCGGTGTCGTCGAGCGGGGCCGACCCGCTTCCAACCCGCTTCACGGCCGCCGCGTCGGCGACGCTCACGCGCGGGTCCTCGCCCGGGTCCCGCGCGACGGCGACGGCGTGGACCCGGAGCCGGTCGGGCACCGCGTCGAGCGGCACGCGGAGCTCGCGGCCGTCCTCGCTCACGCGGAGCGCGTCCCGCGGGTTCGCGCGCCCCGCCGCGACGGCGTCGGCGACGTCGCGGTCGTCGACGACGAACGTCACCGCCAGGTCGTCGGCGTCGAGCGAGGACTCCGGATTCGGCGAGGGGACCGCGGTGAACACGGCTTCGCCGGCGCCTTCTCCCTTCCTGTCGTCGTCACCGGCCACGACGTTCGCGTCCACCCGCACGCGCGGTTTGCCGACCCCCTCGTGTCGCTCACGGGCGGCGTAGTCGACAGGGGCGTCGACGTCGCCCGCGTCGCGGTCGCGTATCGCGGTGCCGCTCCCGCCGGCGACGTCGACGCCCTCGTAGCTCGCGGGGAATGCGCGGACCGTGAGCAGGTGGTCGCCATCTGGCGCGTCGAGGCCGAGCAGGTAGCGTCCGGGGACGTCGGGCGTGAACTCGGTCACCGGCTCGTCGCCGACGGTCGCCTCGCTGTCGGGCGGCGCGTCCGCGACGCGCCACGCGTACGCGGCGTCCGGGTTCGGGTCTCTCGGTGCCAGCTCCGTCCGCTCGCCGGTCGCGAGGAATCGCGGGGGTCCGGGATGGTGCATGTGACGCCCATCGGCACCCGGGGTCTTCGGTGTTGCTCTTGGTTCGGTGTCATCTCGGGCAGCGACGCTCGGCGTTTCGCGGTCTCCGCCGCGGTCGTCAAGGCTTTTACTCCGGCCGGCGCAGGGCGGGTATGCGACTGCGTACCGCCCTTACGGAGCACGAACGTCGGCGCGGGGAGCGCTACCCGGCGGAGCACTCGATGACCGCCGGCGCGTTCACCGGCGACGACGGCCGACTGGTCCACGTGGGGCCGGACGGGACCGTCCACGACTGTTCGTACTCCCTCTCCGAGGTCGGCGGCGCCGACCGCCTTCGGATGGGGATCACAGCGGGGCGCGGCGTCCGCTGGTTCGACGACCTCGAGACGACCCGCCAGCATTACGACGGCGACACGCCGCTCGTCGAGACGGAGTACGACGCCGGCCGCTACACCATCCACCAGTTCGACCTCGTCGTGAGCGACACGCACCTCACCCACGTCGAGCTCCGCGGCTCGCCGCCGGCCGACGCCGAGCTCGTCGCCGCCTACGCGTTCTCCCCCGACATGGTCGAGGGGCGCGTCGGCAACATGGTCCACGACGGGGCCGGGCCCGACGACGGCGGCGTCGTCGAGGTGTACCACCGCACCGAACACGACTTCCTCACCGCGTCCACCGGCCTCTCGAACGCCCACGGCCAGCGCTTGCGAACGATCCCCGAGCTGCTCGGCGAGGCCGACGACGGCTTCCCGCACCGCGGCGAGATCGACCGCCGCGAGGACTCACGGCTCACCCCGGACGTCGTCGTCCGGGCGCCCTTCGAGCGCGACGGACGCACTGAGCGCGTCACGCTCGCCGGGCGCGCCGTCGTCGACCGCCGGGCCGCGCGCGACACCGGCGACGACGCGAAGGACGCGCTCACCGACGGGATCGACCGCCAGCGCCGCATCGAGGCGGTCTCGAACATCGCCACCGCCTACCCCGACGCCGACGACCTCCGCGAGGCCGCGGACGGGCGCGGCCCGAACGTGCCCGAGGACGCGCCGCGCCGGTCGGTGATCGCGAGCGACCTCCGCGCGCTTGACCTGCTCACCGCGGAGTCCGGCGGCCGGATCGCCGCCCCCGAGTTCGACCCCTTCTACTCCACTTCCGGCGGCTACGGCTACACTTGGTTCCGCGACGAGGCGACAGTGTCGACCGCGCTGCTCGGCGCGAGCGAGGACCTCGGCCTCGACGCCGACGAGGAGCTGCTCGCTGCCGCGAGCTTCTTCTGTCGGACACAGGACGCCGACGGCTCGTGGCCCCACCGCGTGTGGGCCGACTCCGGGAAGGTCGCGCCCGGCTGGGCGAACGCCCGGATCGAGGGCGCGAACGCGACGCCCGGCCCGAACGACCAGCTCGACCAGCCCGCGACGGTCGTCGCCTTCCTCGCGACGCTGCGCCGCGAGTCGGACCTCCCGGCCGAGTGGCGCGACCGGATCGACGAGACCATCGCCGACGCCGTCGAGTTCCTCTTGGAGACGACCGAAGACGACGGGGTTCCCCGCCGCTGTCAGAACTGCTGGGAGAACGCGCTCGGTCGGTTCACCCACACCGGCGCCGAGTACCTCCGGGCGTTCGCCGCGGTGGCGCGCGCGCCGGTCAACGATGACCTCCGCGCCGACGCCGCCGACGCCGCGGATGCGGCGCTGTCGGGGCTCGACGCACGCTGGAACCCCGACACGGAGCGGTTCCTCCAGCGCGCCAGCGAGGAGGATCAGGACGCCCGCGCCGACGCCAGCACCTTCGCGCTCGCGACCGCGGCCGCCGAGTACGCCGCCCTGATCGACGACGAGACCGGAGCGGAAGACGACCCGAGCGCCGACGGCTCCGCGTCTGACGACGACGCGGCCGCCACCGACGGCTCCGCGTCTGACGACGACGCGGCCGCCACCGACGGCTCCGGCACGGCCGAACCGATCGACACCGTCGCGACGAGCGAGTTTGACCGTTTCCTCGACCGCGTCAACACCCACGTCCGGCAGTCGATCGACGCGCTCCACCGCGAGACCGCCTCGGTAGAGGGGCTCGTCAGGTTCACCGGCGACGACTGGCGCACGGCGGAACAGGGTGCCGCGAAGATGTGGTCGATCGCGACGCTGTGGGGCGCGACCGCGGCGGCGACGCTCGCCGGCGTCGTCGAGGAGCGCGGCGGCGCGTCCGGACCGCTGTTCGCGGACGCCCGCGACCTGTACGCGATCTGCGAGCCGGACGGCCCCTTCGTCAACGAGGCGGGGCTGTTCGCGGAGCAGGCGTTCGACGACGGCGACCTCGACAGCGCGACCCCCATCGCGTGGTCGCACGCGCTCCGGATCGACGCGACGGTGACGCTCGCGAAACACGGCGAACTCCCGGTCCCGCACGACCGCGAGACCGGCCCTGAGGCGGCGCCTCACTGGACGACCGGCCGGAAGTTCGGCGTCGGCACGCCGGCTGACTACGAGTCCGACGAGCCGGTCCCGGTGTGGTTTACGCTCACCGAGGGGGCGCTCACCGAGGCGCGGTTCCCCCGGATCGACGTGATGAACGTCCGGACGTTCGACTTCCTCGTCGCCGACCCCGACTCCGACTACGCGATCCGGACGTTCGACGAGACTGGCCACGTCACGGCGACGGAGACGATCGAGCGGACGACGGAGCCGGCGGCCGACAACGCGCTCGCATACGTCCAGACGATCCGCGAGACCGGCGACGGCCACGGACACACGTGGACGCTCCGCGTCGAGTACGCGGTCGACACCGACGGGACGGCGATCCTCGCGGACGTCCGGTTCGAGGGGAGCCGCGAGTACGACGTGTACGCGCTCGCGGACGCGACGATCGCCAACGTCGGCACGAACGACCGCGCCGAGCGCGTCGACGGCGACGCGGGGGCGCACCTCCTCGCGCAGAAGGACGACCCCGACCGCGACGCGGGCAAGCTGGTCGACGACGAGGGCGAGCCGTTCGCCCCCGCGCTCGCCTTAGCCAGCGGCGAGGGGTTCGACTGGGCGAGCGCGCTCCCGGCCGGCGGCGAGGCGGCCGACGCGCTGTTCGGCGACGGCGAGCGCGGCGAGGAGTCGCCCGAGGCGGTCGGCAACGTCGTCCTCGCCGGCCTCGTCGGCAGCGGCGAGACCGTCGCGGACACGGTCGCGCTCGGGTTCGCCGAGGACTCGGACACCGCGGCCGCCCTCGGCGAGGCGGAGGGGGCGCTCGGGCGCGGCTTCGACGACGCCGCGGACGCGTACGCCGAGACGTGGCGGTCGTGGCTCGCGGACCGCGACCTCCCCGACTCGGTCGCGGGCGACCCCGACCTCGCGGCGCAGTACCGGTTCGCGCTGATGACGCTGGCGGCCGTCGAGGACAAGGCCCACGACGGCGCGGGGATCGCGAGCCCCTCCGTCCCGTGGGGCGAGACGGAGTACGCCGCGGAGGACCGCGGCTACGGCTACAACTTCGTCTGGTCGCGGGACCTCTATCAGGTGTTCACGGCGCTGATCGAGATGGACGACCTCGAGCGCGGCGCCGATGCCTTGGCGTACCTGTACAACACCCAGCAGGACGACGACGGGTTCCTCCCGCAGAACACCTACATCGACGGGCGGACCCGGTGGGGCGGCGAGCAGATGGACAACATCGGGTTCCCCTCGGTGATGGCCTGGCAGCTGTACGAGCGCGGCGTGACGCTCGACGACGCCGGCTACACCTACGATCAGGTCGCCCGCTCGCTCGACTACATCGCCGAGAACGGCCCCGAGACCGCCCAGGAGCGCTGGGAGGAGGAGGCCGGCTACTCCCCGTCGAGCATCGCGGCCGAGATCGCCGGCCTGGTCTGCGGCGCGGCGCTCTCGCTCGCGGAGGCCGACCGGCGCGCCGGAGCCGAGTCCGGGAGCGACGCCGAGTCCGGAAGCGACGCCGCGGCGTCGCCGGAGTCGCTCCGCGCCGACGCGCTCGCGTGGCTGGCGCTCGCTGACGACTGGACGGCGCGCGTCGAGGAGTGGTGCGCGACCGCGATCGGAACCGACCGTCACGAGCAGACGCCGTACTACCTCCGGGTCACGGCAGACGGGAACCCCGACTCCGGTCGCCCCCGTACCATCGCCAACGACGGCCCGACCTACGACGAGCGGGAGATCGTCGACGGTGGCTTCCTCGAACTCGTCCGGCTGGGGATCAAGCCCGCCGACGACCCGGTCGTCCGCAACTCCGTCTCCGTCGTCGACGACTCGATCCGGGTGGACACGCCCCACGGCGCCGCGTGGTACCGCTACGTCGGCGACGCGTACGGCGAGATAGCCGTCGGCGACCCCGGCGCACCGTGGGCCGGAACCGGTGACGGCCGCGGGCGTCTCTGGCCCATCTTCACCGGTGAGCGCGGCGAGTACGAGCTTCGCGCCCGCGCCGACGGCCCGGACGCCTTCGGCGGCACCGACGAGGATGCGCTCGAACCCGAGACGCTGCTGGAGACGATGGCCGGGTTCGGCAACTCCGGACTAATGTTACCCGAGCAGGTGTGGGACCGCGAACACCCGACGAAGTACGGCTGGGAGTTCGGCGAGGGCACCGGGGGGGCGACCCCCCTCGCGTGGTCGATGGCCGGGTTCGTCCGGCTGGCGCACGGCGTCGACGCGGGCGAACCGGTCGAGACGCCGACCGTCGTCCGCGACCGCTACGTCGAGCGCGACCGTCCCGCCGGACCCGACCTGACGGCCACCGCCGAGTTCGTCGAGGACTCCGTCGTCGTCGCGGGCGAGACGGACGCCGAGTCCGTCGCTGTCCACACCCGACAGACCTCGCGGCTCGTGACGCCCGACGACGACGGCGCCTTCGAGGTCGACCTCGACGCCGACACCGACGCGGACACCGTCGTAGTCGCGGCCGCGACCGACCACGACTTCGAGGCCGCCGGTACCGCCGTCGAGCGGTTACGGCTGTAAGCAGGACGGTTCCGTTTTCCCGGCTCGGTTCACCCGAGCGCAACCACGTCGACCGCGCGCTCCTCGCCGTCGACCTCGATCTCGACCGTCGAGCCGACGCGCTCCCGGACGCGCTCGCGCCACGCCTCGACGGCTTCCGCGTGTCGCTCCCGCCGGGTTTCGAGGTCGGCGTCGGGGTGCTCGCTCGCGGTCTCGTCCGGCTCCGGGTACGGCGGCGCGTCCGCCACGAGGTCTCGGGGGTCGATGTGGAGCGGCGCGGGCGCGTCGGAGCCGTCGGCGCTCCCCGCATCCTCGCCGTCGACTCCGTTACCGCCCGCGCCGAGCGCGTGGAGGCGGGCCCGCATCCGTCCCGAGAAGGGCGGCGTCGCGCGCAGGACGACTTCGCGGTCGCTCCGGAGGCTGGCTTCGAGCGCGTTCGCCACGTCATCCCGATGGACCGCGATCGACCGGAACCTGTCGGGTCCGGAGTCGTTACCGCGTCCCTCCTCAGTCATCGTTCTCCGCCCACTCGGCGTCGGAGAGTGTCCGCTGGACCGCCTCCTCTCCGACCGCGCCAGCGAGGTGTTCGAAGCCGGCGCGGACGCCGCGGTCGCCCGCGTTCGCGACGAGCCGCGAGACGATGAACTCCGGCGTGGACTTTCCGACAGTCTCGAACCGCGGCTGGTAGTCGACGCGGAGTTCCAGGTCGTTCGTTAACCCCTCGGCGAAGATGCCGTCGATCCGGGCGGCGTCGGGCAGCGGGCTTAGGTCCTCGGCGAGGTGGGTGACGTAGACGCCGAGCGCGCCGCGGTCGACGGTGAGCGTCACCAGCCCGTTCAGCAGGTCGGCGGCGCGGCCCGGCTCCGTGATCGCCTCGAACTCGTCGACGAGCATGAGCGTGCGGCCGTCCGCGACCAGCGGCGGGACGACCGACTTCAGCGTCGACTCCAGCACGCCGGCGTTGAAGGAGGCGTGCCGGCGGTGGAAGACGATCCGGTCGAACGTCCCGACCTCGGCCGCGTCGGCGGGCACGGGCAGCCCCATCGACGCGAGCAGCGCCACCGCACAGAGAGTTTCCAGCAGCGTCGTCTTCCCGCCCGAGTTCGCCCCGGTGAGGACGCTCACGCGGTCGCCGGTCGGCGGGGTGTCCCCGCTCGCGACGCCCGCCTCGTCCGCGAGGGAGTGCGAGCCGACGCCGTAGGAGACGGGCTGGACCTCCCCGCCGAGGAAGGGGTTCCGCGCGCCGCGCACGGCGATGCCGTCGTCGACGAGCGTGGGTCGGACGTGGCCGTTCTCGGCCGCGAACCGCCCGAGTGACAGCAGGAACGCGGCGTCGGAGACCGCCGTCGCGGCGCGGGCGACGGTGGTTTCGCCGTCGTCCGCGTCGGCGCCGTCTTCGTTGGCCTCGGACTCGTCGCCCAGCCGTTCACGGATGTCGGCCGCGACCGCGGCCTCGCGCTCGTCGACCGCCGACTCGAGTTCGGCGACGAGGTCGCGCAGCGTCCCGGAGACGAAGTCGGCGGCGTCGAGCGCCTCGTCGGGCGCCGCCGAGCGGACCGTCGCGGGCTCGACGCCCGTTTCTCGCGCGACGTGCTCTATCGTCGCCGCCTCCAGCGCCTCGAAGTCGCGGAGGCTCCCGTCGCGTACCGATTCGAGCACGTCGAACGCGGAGTCCGCGAGGTCGCGCGCGGCCGACAGCTGCTCGCGCAGGCGGTCCAGCTCCGCGTCGGCGCCCGTCGCGATCTCGATGTCGTCCCCGTCGAGGTCGCCGGCGGGGTCGATCGAGCCGCGCACGTCGGCGAGCGCGTCGGCCGCGTCGCGCAGGCGGTCGCCGTCGAGCGCGCCCACGTCGGCGAACGGGCCGTCCGTCAGGCCCGCCTCGCGAAGCGCCACGGCGGTCTCGACCGCGGCGAGGTCGGAGCCGTCGGCCTCGTCGTACGCGGCGAAGGCGTCCTCGACGGCCTCGCGGTCCGCCTCGTCGAGGCCGGCCCACGCGTCTCGGGCGGCGACGACCCGGTCCAGTCGCTCCTCGACGGCGTCGCGGTCGAGAAGCGGGGTCAGAACCCGGATTCGGTCGGCCGCGTGGGCGGTCAGCGCCGCGTCCGCCGCAAGCGTGAGGAGGTCGTCGTACACCGAGCGCGCGTCGCCCGTCGCGAGCACGTCCATCCCGGCCTCGCCGTTCGCTCGGCGGAGGATGCGGGTCGCGCGGCCGCGGTGGAGCCCGGCGTCGACGAGCGCGCGGACGTCGGCCGACTCGATCGCCTCGACCGCCCGCTCGGTCCCGAGCGCCTCCGTGAGCCGCTCGCTCGTCTTGGGGCCGATCCCCCAGTAGTCCTCCAGTCGCATACGCCGTGGTGTCCCCCTGACGCCTTGGCGTTTTCGTCGCCCGCGCCGTCGACCGCGACCGCACGACCCAGTGACGGTCGGTTCCCGGCGCTTCCGCCACGACAGCGTTCATCCCGTTCCGGGCCGTATCGCCTCCCATGGCGACGGAAATCGCGGACGGCGTCTGGCGGTTCGACTGCCGCGGGGTCAACGCGTACCTCGTCTTCGACGACGTGCCGACCCTCGTCGACGCCGGGACGCCGTGGGACGAGGAGCCGATCCGACGCGGCCTCGACAAGGCAGGCGTCGACGTCGCGGAGATCGGTCGCGTCCTCCTCACCCACTACGACCTCGACCACGTCGGGACGCTGGCGGCGCTGGCGCCAGAGCTCGACGCCCCGGTCTACGCGTACGGCTTCGACGCGCAACTGCTCCGCGGGACGCGGTCGCCGCCGCTCCGGAACCACAAGGGACTGATCCAGCGGCTCGGCGGACTCCTCACGGACCTGCCCGACCTCGACGTCGTCGGCGTCCGCGACGGCGAGGAGATCGGTTCGTTCACCGCGTATCACACGCCCGGACACACGCCGGGACACGTCGCGTACGTCAGCGAGGAACTGGGCGTCGGGCTGCTCGGCGACCTCGTCTCGGAGTCGGACGGCGCACTCGACCCTTCCGAGTGGTTGATCAGCTACGACACCGACGCGGTGCTCGACAGCGTCCGCGACCTCACCGAGCGCGCCGCGCCCTTCGCGGTCGCCTGCGTCGGGCACGGCGACCCGCTCACGTCGGGCGGGAGCGAGGCACTGGCCGCGCTCGCGGCCCGGATCTGATAACTGTCGAACTCCGCTACCTACCGCGACTGCCGGTAGATGAGGTTGCGCTGGATGTCGTTGGCGCCCTCGTAGATCACCGGGATGCGCACGTCGCGGTAGACGCGGGCGATCCGGCGGTCGGTGAGGATCGAGCGGCCGCCGTGGAGCTTCATCCCCTTCTCGGCGCAGTCGGTGGCGACCTCGGTCGACTTAGTCTTCGCCAGCGCGGCCCAGTAGCCGGCGTCCTCGTTGTTCGCGACCTTCTCGCAGGCACGCCAGTTGAGCGCGCGCGCCGATTCGAACCCGATCCGCATGTCCGAGATGGTGTGTTGGACGGCCTGGAAATCGTCGATGGTGCGGCCGAACGCCTCGCGCTCGTCGATGAACGCCTCCGCCTCCTCGATGGCGGCGGCTGCGAGCCCGAGCCCGTGACCGCCGACGATGACGCGACCGTGGTTGAAGAAGTCCGCGAGCACGTAGAACCCGCCGCCCTCGCTGCCGACGACGTTCTCCTCGGGCACGAAGCAGTCCTCGAAGACGATGTGGCCCTGCTTGGACGCGCGCATCCCCATCTTCTCCGGGATGTGCTCGGCCTCGTAGCCGTCAGAGTCCGTCTCGACGATGAACAGCGTGTAGTTCGAGTAGCGGTCGTCGCTCTCGCCGGTCTTCGCGTAGACGGTGAGCCAGTCGGCCTCGACCGCGTTGCCGACCCAGTACTTCTCGCCGGTGAGCTCGTAGCCGCCTTCAACCTTTTCGGCCTTCGTCGTCATCCCCGCGAGGTCCGAGCCGGTCTGCGGCTCGGAGACCGCGAGCCCCGAGATCTGGTCGTTCTCCGCGACCGGGCGGAGGTACTCTTCTTTCTGCTCCTCGGTCCCGTACTGCTCGACCATCTCCGCGCCGAAGCTGGCGAGCTGGAGGGTGAGCGCGATGCCCGCGTCGGCGCGGTAGAACTCCTCCGCGATGGCCAGCACCTGCGCGAGGTCGAACCCCTTGCCGCCGTACTCCTCGCCGATGTCCTGTGCGACGAGCCCGGCGTCCATCCCCGCTTCGAGCACCTCCCACGGGTAGTCGCCGGACTCGTAGTACGCCTCGGCGTTTGGGGCGATGTACTCGTCGGCGAACTCGCGGGCCTCCTGTTTGACGTCTCGCGCGCGCTCCGGCACGACGCTGTCGTCGAGTAGCTCCATACGACCCGTGAGGACTCCGCGGGCAAAACGTTCGTGGAACAACGGAGAACTCCGGGCGAGTTTACTCCTCGTCGACCGCGCTCGCATCGCTGTCGTCGTCGCCTCGCTCCCCCGCTTCGACAGCGGCGGTGTCACCGGATCCCGCGGCGTTCGCGCCCTCGTCGCTCGCTTCGGCCGCGATCTTCTCCGCGTCGGCGATGTCGACCTCTTCGGGCGCGTCGCTTCGCTCGTCGGTGGCGTCGCTTCGCTCGTCGGTGGCGTCGCTTCGCTCGTCGGTGGCGTCGCTTCGCTCGTCGGTGGCGTCGCTTCGCTCGTCGGTGGCGTCGCTTCGCTCGTCGGTGGCGTCGCTTCGCTCGTCGGTGGCGTCGCTTCGCTCGTCGGTGGCGTCGCTTCGCTCGTCGGTGGCGTCGCTTCGCTCGTCGGTGGCGTCGCTTCGCTCGTCGGTGGCGTCGCTTCGCTCGTCGGTGGCGTCGCTTCGCTCGTCGGTGGCGTCGCTTCGCTCGTCGGTGGCGTCGCTTCGCTCGTCGGTGGCGTCGCTCCGCTCGTCCACGGCCGAGTTGTCGTCCGTCGCGTCGTCGGAATCGGCTTCCGAGGGGTCCGCCTCGCCCGGCGCTTCCCCCTCCGACTCCGCCGGCGATTCGGCCGATTCGGTCGATTCGGCCGGCTCGGCGGGGTCGGCGGGTTCGAACCCCGCGGTTTCGAGGTCCGCGTCGGCGTTCCGCCGGGGGTCCGCGCCGCGCTCGCGGAGGAGCGCGCGCGTCGCTTCCCTGTCGACCGTCCCCGAGACGGTCCGCGGGAGCTCGTCAACGTACGCGATCGTCTTCGGGATTTTGAACCGCGCGAGTCGCTCCCGGGCGAAGGCGACGAACGCCGCCTCGTCGATCGGTGCGGGGCCGATCCCGCCGGCTTCGACTGCCGGCGTCGCGGTCCCTGCGCTCTGCTCTGTGGCCTCGTGATCGGCGGGCTCGTGCTCGGTGGGCTCGTGGTCAGCAAGCTCGTCGCCCAAGTCGTCCTGTTGCGAGTCGTCCTGTTCCGAGTCACCCCCCTCCGAGGCGTCTCCCTCGACGGGAGCCGTCGCCGTCGACGGGAACCGGTCGCCGACGGCCACGAGCGCCGCGACGCGCTCGCCCCACACCTCGTCGTCGAGACCGACCACCGCCACGTCGTCGATCTCGTCGTACTTCCGGAGGACGTCCGCGACCTCGCCGGGCTCGACGTTCTCGCCGCCGCTGATGATCCGGTCGTCGACGCGGTTGAGCACGTGGAGGTAGCCGTCCTCGTCGAACCGTCCGACGTCGCCTGTGTGAAGCCCGTACGGGCCGAAATCGGACCGGTCGAGGTTCCCGGGGTCGATCCCGTTCATGTCGATCTCTTCGGCTCCTGTAGCTGCCTCGGGGCCGCCGTCGTCGCCCTCGTCGTCCGCGTCCGGTGAGTCTGCCTCGTCGCCCTCGTCGTCCGCGTCCGGTGAGTCTCCATCGTCCCCCTCGTCGTCCGCGTCCGGTGAGTCTCCATCGTCCCCCTCGTCGTCAGCGTCGGGGGCATCTCCGTCGTCCTCGGCGAGATACCCCGGCGTGATCGTCGGGCCGCTGACGACGATTTCGCCGGTTTCGCCCGGCTCGGCCGGGTTGCCGTCGTCGTCGACGACCGTCACGTCGGTGCCGAAGAGGGGTCGGCCCACCGTCCCGATCCGGCCTCTGGTCTGTCGCGGCGCCGCAGTCGTGATCTGCGAGGCGGCCTCCGTCATCCCGTACGTCGGATAGACGGGGACCGAGTAGTCGCGACACCGCTCCAACAGCTCCGCCGGGGCGGGCGCGCCGCCGAGCAGGACCACGCGCAGCGAGTCCGACAGCGTCCCCCGTCGGTCGAGCATCCGCTTGAGCATCGTCGGGACGAGCGAGACGCCCGTCACGTCGTACGCGTCGATGTCGTCGGCGGTGCCGGCCGCGTCGAAGCCCTCGCGCAGCACGAGGGTGGTCCCGTACAGCACCGACCGGTACACCGGCGCGAGCCCGCCCATGTGGTGGAGCGACAGCGACACGAGCCACCGGTCGTCTGCCTCGACGCCCAGCCGGAACCCGGAGGCGACCGCCGAGCTGTACACGTTGCCCGCGGTCAGCGGCACGGGCTTGGGCTCGCCGGTGGTCCCCGAGGTGAACAGCACGCAGAGCGGGTCCTCGAACGACCATTCGGGCGGATCGAGCGACGCCGGGTCGACATCGTGGATCCCCGTGACCTCGGCGCTCGTCGGGTCGTCAACGGAGTAGACGGGGACGCCCTCGATCTCCGCCGCCGCGTCGGTCGCCGTCGGCTCGGTCGGCTCCGCGCAGACGACGGCGTCGAGGTCGGTCCGGTCGATCCGCGCGGCGATCTCGCGGGGAGTCAGCTCTTGGCCGAGCGGGACGAACGTCGCCCCGATCCGCATCGTCGCGTGGACGAGTCCGACGGTACCCACGTACGGGGGCGTGAGCACGCCGATGCGGTCGCCCTCGCCCAGCCCGTGCGCGACGAGTCGGCCCGCCGTCTCGGCGACGAGCCGGTCGAGGTCGGTGTAGCTCCACGCCTCGCCGTCCTCGGCGCGGACGAGGGCGGTGTCGTCGGGCGACGAGACCACGCGGTGAGAGAGCCAGTCGCGCATCGGTCTCACCCGGGTCCGCCGAGTACGGTGGGGTTACTCATCTGTCGGCTGTCGCACGGTCAACACCGGGACGTCCGAGGTGCGGACGACGCGTTCCGTGACGCTCCCGAGCAGGTAGCGGTCGAGCCCCTTCCGCCCGTGGGTCCCCATCACCACGACGTCGATGCCGTGTTCGTCGACGTAGTCGTGGATGGACTGATAGGCCGTCCCGGACGTCACGCTGGTGACGCAGTCGACGCCTGCGTCCGCGGCGGCGTCGGCCACGCGGCCCGTCGCCTCCTCGCCCTCGGTTTCGAGCGCCTCGACGACGACCTCCGCGCCCGCCTCGAGGCTGGAGTACGCCGCGCCGTCGACGACGTACAGCGCGTGGAGGCGCGCGCCGTACTGGTCCGCGAGGTCGATCGCGTGTTCGATTGCGGCGTCCGACGCCGGACTGCCGTCGGTCGGAACGAGGATCTCTGAGTACATCACACTCCGTAGTACAGCGGGTATCGATTAAAAACCCGATCAACTTCTCGAACCCCGGTAAGGGTCGAATACCGCCGTCTTGATCGCCGATTCGTCCTACCGGAAGCCCATCGCTTCGATCTGTTCCTGATACCGGTTGCGGATGGTGACCTCGGTGACCTGCGCGACGTCGGCGACCTCGCGCTGGGTCTTCTTCTCGTTACAGAGCAGCGAGGCCGCGTAGATGGCGGCCGCCGCGAAGCCGGTCGGCGACTTCCCGGAGAGCAGCCCCTGCTCGGCGGAGACGTCGATTATCTCGGTCGCCTTCGACTGGACCTCCTCCGAGAGCTGGAGCGAGGACGCGAACCGCGGGACGAACTGCTTGGGGTCGACCGGCTTCAGCTCCAGCCCGAGCTCCTGCGAGATGTAGCGGTACGTCCGGCCGATCTCCTTCTGGGGGACCCGCGACACGTCAGCGACCTCGTCGAGGCTGCGGGGGATACCCTCCTGGCGGCAGGCGGCGTACAGCGCGGCGGTGGAGACGCCCTCGATGGAGCGGCCGCGGATCAGATCCTCGTTGAGCGCGCGTCGATAAATGACGGACGCCACTTCGCGTACCGACCGCGGGACGCCAAGCGCGCTCGCCATCCGGTCGATCTCCGAGAGCGCGAACTGGAGGTTGCGCTCGCCCGCGTCTTTGGTCCGAATCCGCTCCTGCCACTTGCGCAGGCGGTGCATCTGCGAGCGCTTCTCCGAGGAGAGCGACCGCCCGTAGGCGTCCTTGTCCTTCCAGTCGATCGTCGTCGTCAGCCCCTTGTCGTGCATCGTCTCCGTGATCGGGGCGCCGACGCGCGACTTCGACTGCCGCTCGTTGTGGTTGAACGCGCGCCACTCCGGGCCGCGGTCGATGTTCCGTTCGTCTAAGACGAGCCCGCAGTCCTCGCAGACGAGCTCTTGATCGGCGTCGGTGACGATGTTCTCCGAGTCACACTCCGGACAGGAGACCGTCGATTCGTCCGTTTCCTGCTCCGTGTCCCGCTCCTGTTGCCGCTGGCGACTCGGACGTTCCATTAAAAGGTTTGTGGTCAGTCGCGTATTTAAACCTTGTCCACATCTATCATCGATCCTGAGGATTCGCAGCACGCTCTCATCTCCGGTTTTTGCCGCTGAAAAAGCCTGAAACCTCTGAAACGGGAATTCGGATTCGGCTCGTCGACGGCCTCGACGCGGTCCGCCGCGATCCGGCACGACGCACAAAACGTGACCGTGCTTTGAGGTCGAAATACCGCATTTGGGGCGGCCGATCGGGCCCGAGACCGCCATGTCAACGTTTGAGAGGGTCCATCTCGGAGCGTGCCGTGCGCGGCCGAAGGTCTCTATATTACTACTAAACATCTATAAAGACTTTTGTATAACCTCTGCCAATTGGTTCGTATGAGCACCACCTCGTCTCCCGGCATCGAACGCACGCTGCGCGGCTGTCGCCCCGCCGACGTCGACCCCGTCGTCATCGACGCGGCGGACCTCGACAGCACCGCGCCCGAACACCTCCGGGACCTCAAGCGGGGGCTCGCGGCCCGCGGCTACCAGCCCGCCGCGGTCGCGACCGAGGCGGAGTTCGACGCCGAGAGCACGCTCGAACGCCAGCGCGAGGCCGACCGGCTCCGCGGCCTCGTCCGCGCGGCGTCGTTCCTCGGTGCCGGCCGGATCGAGGTCAGCGTCGACGGCGAGGCATGCGAGGAGGCCGACACGGCGCTCGCGGCGCTCGCCGAGCGGGCCGACCGCGAGGGCGTCGAGCTCGTTCGCGTCGGGGGCGCCGGCGCCGCCTGACCGATGGCGACGAAGCGGTCGCTCGCGACCAAGCTCGGCGTCGTCGCTGGCTTCGAGCGCCCCGACGCGGCCCTCGAACAGTACCCGACGCCTCCGGAGCTGGCCGCCCACGTCGTCCACCTCGCTGACCTCCACGGCGACGTCGACGGCCGGACCGTGATCGACCTGGGCGCCGGAACCGGGATGCTCGCGCTGGCTGCCGCGCTGCGCGGTCCTGCCCGCGTCGTCGGCCTCGAACTCGACGGCGGCGCGCTCGCGACCGCTCGGGCCAACGAGCGCCGCGTCGCCGCCAGCGCGCCGGTCCACTGGGTCCGCGGCGACGCCACCCGCCCCCCGCTCAACGTCGCGGAGCCCGCGACCGTCGTGATGAACCCCCCGTTCGGCGCGCAGGACGGCAACCGCAACGCGGACCGCGAGTTCCTCGCGGTCGCGAGCGACCTCGCGGACGTCTCCTACTCGGTCCACAACGCCGGCAGCCAGGAGTTTATCGAGGCGTTCGCCGCCGACGAGGGCGGCGAAGTGACCCACGCGTTCGCGGCCGAGTTCCGGATCGACGCGCAGTTCGACCACCACACTGACGAGGCGCGCGACATCGACACCGAAGTGTATCGGATCGAGTGGTCGTAGGACTCCCCTATTCCTTCGCCGCGTACCGGCCAGCGCGAGCTACTGCCGCCCCTCGTACCGCTCTCGCTGTGCGATCCGCACGCGCGTCTCGCCGCGCTCCGCGAACAGGGCGTCGCTCTCCCTGACGAGTTCGACGCCCCGCAGCGTCACGCTCTCGTTCGCCGCCGGGAGCGGCGCGCTCGCGTTTCCGCCCGGGCCGTCGACCCGCAGCTCGAACCCGCCCTGCGTCGCGGCGACGGTGACGTTGCGGCCGTCGATCCGGGGCTCGGCCCGGGCCGGGTCGCTCGTGAACAGCGTTCGCCGGGTCTCGTTCCGTATCGCGTCGACCCGGTAAGTCGGGCCGCCGTTCGCGGCGACCCAGCCGACCCGCTGGACCCAGACGGTCTCGCGCCAGCCGGTCCCGCCCACGTCGACCGCGCGGTACCCCCAGAACGCGAGGTTCCCCTTCGAGACCGCGGTCGTCCATATCTCGCGGTCCGGATCGCTAACGATCACTCCCGAGGTGTTGACCGACGTCGAGCGGCCGAACGCCTCCACGTCGACGACGCCCACGAGCTGGTCCTCCACGTTCTCGGCGTACGTCACCTGGTACCCTTCCACCTCGATCGGGTCGCCCGGGAGGTCGCCGTCGTCGACCGCGACGACGTTCGGAACGACGCCCGGCCCGGCGACGACCGCCAGCGCCGCGACGAGCAGCAGGAGCCCGATCGCGGCCGGGGTCGCCGACCGGATCCCGTCCCGGATCGTCTCGGGCTCTGGGACAGCCCGGGTCGGCCACAGTGGCTCGTCTCGCGAGACGGCCGCGACGGCGACGATCGCCGCGAGCAGGGCGAGCAGCCCGACGCCGACGGCGCGGTACAGCTCGTACCGCTCGTTGCCGAGGTACCAGTACACCGCCCACAGCCGACGCGAGGCGCCGAACAGGAGCAGCGCGCCGAAGACGAGGAGCGCGGACCGCTCGGTCGCGTCCGCGCGGGATACGTCGTCGCTGTCGGCGGTCGCGAGGGGGTGGTACCGCCACCGCCCCGCGGTCGTGTTCGGGTCCGCGTTCGAGCCCGCGTCACGGTTCTTATCTCGCTGTTCTCGGGCGCGACGGCGCAGGAGGACGACCGCGATCAGCGCGCCGCCGATGAGGCCGAGTGCGTGCCCCTGGATCGCGATGTTCGCCCACCCCGGAACGCCGTAGGAGGGGGACGCCTCGGCGAACGCCACCGGGACCCGGACGGCGTCGTAGAGGACGCCGACGAGCGTCGTTCCCGCCATCGCGACGAGCGCGGCGACGGGACGGGAGACGAGCGCGAACCCCCAGTATCCGAACACGACGACGGAGAAGCCGATCACCGGGCCGAGCGCGAACAGCGCGGAGAGGAGCCCGAACGCGACCGCGGCGCTAGGGACGATCAGGAACGCCCGCACGTAGGGGTTCGCGGCGAGCGATTCGGCGGCGGCGATCCGGCTCGACACTTGCCAGACTCGTTGAGGGAGCCGACGGACTCGGCTCGGAAGCTGCCGCAGGCGACTCGGGAGCTGTCGGAGGCGGACGGCGAGCCGGTCCCCGCCGCCGACCTCGCGCCCGTCGGGGAAGTGGCCGTACGCGTACTCACCGAGGCCGCCCGCGACGAGCGCGGAGAGGAGGTTCCCGGTGATGTGCCCGCGGCTCGAATGGGCGAAGCTAGACCAGACGAGCCCTTCCGGGTAGAAGTACGACCACGACCGGAACGGGATCACGACCGGTCGGTTCGGGTCGTCGATGCCGGACTGGACGAACAGGTACACCCCGACCACGCCGGCGATCACGACGAGCGTCCCCCACGGGACGCCGAGGAGGAGCCGCGATCGGGGCGCTCGCGTCCAGCCGCCGGTCGGGCGGTCGACGAGGAACACCGCGGCGAGCGCAACGACGATGCCGACGCCCCCGGCGGCGAGGTGAACGGCGTCGGACGTCAGCGCCTCCGCGACCATATCAGGGTCGAGGGGGCCGCGCACACATCAATACGGGGGTCCGGAGCGACGTGTCGGCGGCGAAAGCGGGAGCGCGACTCGACCGACGGCCGGAGCGTCCGGCCTCAGATCTTGTTCTCGGCGTCGTCAGCGAGCTCCTCCATCCGCTTGCCGACGCGGCCGGCGGGCGAGAACTCGTCTTCGCTCATCGCGTTCGCTAAGGCGTTGCCGAGGACGAACACCGCGTGTTTGTGCTCGCTCTTCGACTTGTGGACGTGCGAGGGGTCGACGTCGAGCTCGTCGTAGGGGTCGAACAGCGAGCCGTCGACGGTCTCTTGGGAGCGGAAGTGCTCCATGATCGTCACCATCTGTTCGTGGAGTTCGAGCAGCTCGTCCTTGTGCATACCCACGGATACGGGTTGTAGGCCCTTTAAGCGTTGTTGAGGGCGGTACGCACGGTTTCGGAGGTCGGGAGCCGTGAAAAACGGCCGCGCGGTCAGAAGACGTACTCGTCTTCGTGGCCCATCATCCCCTCGTCTTCGAACCCGTTGGAGTCGTCGTCGTCCCGCGGGCCGCTGGTCTTGTACGCCTTGATGCCAGTCGATAGCAGCTCCTCGACCGCCTCCTCGCGGTTGAGGAACTCCCCCTCCTCGACCATCTGGGCGATCTGCATCTCCAGATGCTCCGGCACGGTTATCTTCACTCGGGGCATTTGCTGTCCGGGTCTTGTGGCATGGCGTATATAAAATTGGCGTCGGAGATCCGCTGATATGAAAACACAAACCGTAGACGCAAAAGTTTGTTTTTGATGTACTGAACGTTCATTTGAGAACGGCGAACTAGCCGCTACCGACGTCCCCTGCGACGGCGCGTCCGTCGAGAATCGCCCCGCGCCGGCGGGCTCCGAGAGCGACATTCATACGTCGGTCCGGGCCGAACCGAGTCCCATGACCGACTCCGGCGTCGAGGCCGCCGAGGACCTCACCGACCTCTACCGCGAGTACGGCGACGACCGGCTCCCGCCGGGACAGCGCGAGACCGACGGCTTCCCCGTCCTCTCGAAGAGCGGAACGCCCTCGTGGGACCCGGAGACGTTCGAACTCGAGGTGTGGGGCGCCGTCGAGGACTCGCTGTCCTTCTCGCTCGAAGAGTTCCGCGACCTCCCGTCCGTCACCCAGCGACAGGACTTCCACTGCGTGACGGGATGGAGCAAGTTCGACTGCGAGTTTACCGGCGTCGCGTTCGCGGATCTGGCCGACCTCGCGGGGGTCCGCGACGACGCCGAACACGTGATGTTCCACTCGCTGGACGGCTACACGACCGACCTCCCGCTCGACGAGTGCACGAAGCCGGGCGTCCAGCTCGCGTACGGCTTCGACGGGGACGACCTCCCGGCCGACCACGGCGGGCCGATCCGGGTCGTCACGCCGCACAAGTACGCGTACAAGGGCGCGAAGTGGGTCTCGGGCGTGGAGTTCCTCACCGAGCCCGAGCTCGGCTACTGGGAGAAGCGCGGGTACAGCGACACGGCGAACCCCTGGAACGAGGAGCGCTACAGCTGACCGCTCGGCGCTGAAGTCCCGCTGCCTCGTCGCTCGGACTCCTCCCTCCGTTCTCGCCGCACCGATTTCCCCCGTCCGCTCCGCCCCGATAGTCAGGATAAAGGGTCCCCGGTCCCGACTTGATACGCATGGAACGGGCGCGCTCTCGGTCGTCGCCGCCGCTTGTCAGCCGGACCACGGCGATCGACGAGCCGGCGTTCGCGGCGGCGTTCGACACGCTCCCGTCGCCGCGCACGACTTGGAGCGCGCCCGACGACGCGCTGGTGATCGGCGGCGGCGCGGCCGCGACGCTCACTGCTGACGGCGGCGACCGATTCGGGGCGATCCGCGACGCCGCGACCGAGCTGTTCGAGTCGGGCGACGTCCACGCCGGCACCGAGGCGGCTCGCCCCCGCGTCTTCGGGGGGTTCGCCTTCCACGAGGGCGCCTGCGACGGCGACCCGTGGGGACCGTTTCCGGAGGCGCGGTTCGTGTTACCGCGGGTCCAGCTGACGATAGCGGACAACGGCGCGTGGCTCACCGTCAACGCGGTCGGCGCCGACGCCGACGTGTCCGCCGTCGAGGACCGCCTGGCCCGCGAGGTCGACCGGTTCGCCGGGCTCGACCGACGCGACTCCGTGGAAGCGGCGGGATCACGGCCGCCCCGCCCGGGAATCAGCGAGAGCCGCCGGACGACGAGCCGCGAGGCGTGGCGCGAGAGCGTCGGCGCTGCCGTCGACCGGATCCGCGACGGCGACCTCCGGAAGGTGGTGTTGGCGCAGGCACTGGAGGCCGACCTCGCGGCCGATTTCCCCCGCGCGGCGACGCTCGAACGCCTCGCGGAGAAGTACCCCGACTGCCACCGCTACTGGTTCGAGCCCGCCCCCGGGGAGAGCGCCTTCTTCGGCGCCACGCCCGAGCGGCTGGTCTCGCTTCGTGGCCGGACCGTCGAGACTGACGCGCTCGCCGGGACGACCGGGCGCGGCGAGACGCCGGCGGAGGACGAGTGGCTCGCGCAGGAGCTGCTCGACGACGAAAAGAACGTCCACGAGCACGAGCTCGTCGCGGAGACGGTGCGCGACCAGCTGGAGCCGTTCGCGGCGTCGGTTTCCGCGGGCGAGCGCCGCGTCCGCCGGCTCGCGACGGTCCAGCACCTCCACACGCCGATCACCGCCGAGCTCGACGCGGACCGCCACGTGCTCGACCTCGTCGAGGCGCTCCACCCGACGCCCGCTGTCGGCGGGCTCCCGCCGGACCGCGCGCTGGCGACGATCCGCGAGACGGAGCCGTTCGACCGCGGCTGGTACGCCGCGCCGGTCGGCTGGATCGACGCCGCGGGCAACGGCGCGTTCGCGGTCGCGATCCGCTCGGCCGTCGCGAGCCGACGGCGCGCCACGCTGTTCGCGGGCGTCGGCATCGTCTCCGACTCCGACCCCGACCGCGAGTGGGACGAGGTCCAGCTGAAGTACCGGCCGATCCTTGACGAGCTGGAGGGCGACGGCGCAGGCGGTTCGTCCGGTCGGTAGCGCGTCTCGGGGTGAGTGGGGCGCCGCTATTGGAACATCTTGAGCGGCTCGGCCTGCGAGCTCTCTTCGGTCGCCTGCCGCATCTGCTCGGCGAGCTGCTGTTTCGCGTTCCGGATCTCGGTCGCCTGCTCGACGAGTCCGTCGGTCGGCGTCTCGATCCCCGCGATCGGGTCGATGCCGTCGGCGATGAGCACTCGCGCCGCCTCGGGGTCGGGGAACTGCGGGTCGGACTCGACGACGAGCCCGACCGCGTCGCGGCCGTCCTCCAGCGCGGCCGCGAGCATCGCGCCCGTGGGCCCGGAGACGAGCCCGGACTCGGAGGGTTCGGAGACCTCGGCGCGCTCGAGGGCGTCGCCGCCGTCGCCGGTCGCGATCCCGTAGAGGTCCGGGGGCGCATCGTCCTTCTCGCGGCCGAGCCCCGACAGGAAGACCGGGAACAGCTCGGTCTCGTCGAACCACGAGCCGAGGCACGCTGCGACCTCCGTCGCAGCGCTCGGGTTGACGGGCACGTCGCTGCGGAGCGCGACGAGGTCGTTCTCGGCGTCGGCGTACAGCCGCACGGGCGTCGTCGCGGCCGTCTCGGACTCGTGGTAGACGGCCACCGGCGGGAGCCCGTCGCAGTGGACGTTCGCGTAGTGAGTCATCCCGTGGACGTCGATCAGGTGGTCGGTCGCGATCTTGCCGACGAGGCCGACGCCGGGGAACCCCTCGATCAGGGTGGGTTCGTCCAGCGAGACGTCGTCGTCGAGGACGGAGATGCGTGCCATGCCCGCCCCTACGCTCGGGGCGGACCTAAAGGTGCGGCGCGAGGGAGTTCCAGTTAGATCTAAGGGGTGCGGCGACCGCGCGCGAGTCCCGAAACCGTCTAACGCCCCGACGCGAAAGGAGGGGCATGAATCCGCTCGACCGATACGAGTCGCTCGTCGACGACGTCGACGCGTTCCGGGCGGCGTGCGACCGGCCCCTCCCCTCGGTCGTGCGCACGAACGGCATCGCGGCGACCCCGGACCGCGTCCGCGAGGCGTTCGACGAGGCGGGCGTGGCATACGAGCCGGTCGACTGGCACGACGGGCTCTTCCGGCTCCCCGACGGGAACCCCGGCGGCAACTGGCCGTACGTCCACGGCTGGACGCACGGACAGGAGGAGGTGTCCGTGCTGCCGACGCTCGCGCTCGACCCGCAGCCGGGCGAGCGCGTCTGGGACGCCTGCGCGGCGCCGGGCAGCAAGACGACCCAGATCGCGGACGCGATGGACGACGAGGGAACGGTCGTCGCCAACGACAACAACCTCGGGCGACTCTCCGCGCTCCGGCACAACGCGGAGCGCCTCGGGATCACGAATACGATCGTCACGAACCAGGACGCCCGCAACTTCTCGACGAAGCCGCTGGCGTTCGACGAGTTCGACCGCGCCTTAGTCGACGCGCCCTGCTCGTGTGAGGGAACCTGCCGCAAGAACCCGGACGTGCTCGACCAGTGGACGCTCGACCACGTCCACGCGGTCGCGGGGATCCAGAAGGGGGTCTTAGCGCGAGCGGTTCAGGCGACTCGTCCGGGCGGCGTGGTGGTCTACTCCACGTGTACGTTCGCGCCCGAGGAGAACGAGGCGGTCCTCGACCACGTCCTCGCGAACGAGGACTGCGAGCTGATGGAGTTTGAGTTACCGCTCGACACCGATCCCGGCGTCACCGAGTGGGAGGGCGAGACGTACGACGAGTCGGTGACGCGCGCGAAGCGGATCTACCCGCACCGCAACGACACGGGCGGGTTCTTCTGCGCGAAGCTGCGTGTCGGTGAAACAGCGGACGGAACCGGAACCGCCGACCGCGAGGTGGAGGTATGAGCGACGACGCAGTTACTAACGACGGTCAGCAGTTCGACCGCCTCCCCGAGACGCCCGCCGACCGCGAGGTGGAGGGCCGCGCGAGCCGCGAGGAGGTCCTCGACTGGTGGGCCGAGCGATTCGGGATCGGGCGGGACGTGTTCGAGGAGTACAGCTTCTGGGAGAAGGGCGCCGGGAAGATCTGGATCTTCAACGGGGAGGCGACCGACCCCAGCGAGGTGGAGGCAGTCGGAATGACGTTCCTCCGGACGCGACAGGAGCACTGGAAGCCGACAGGGCGGGCGGTTTCGCGGTTCGGCTCGCGCGCGACGAAGAACGTGATAGAACTGGACCCGGAGCAGGCGTCTCGGTTCGCGGCGGGGGACGATCAGGAATTGCCGGAGTGGGAGGGCGACTGGGGCTACTTGATCGCCACACACGAGGTCGCGGGTGAGTCGGTGCCGATCGGGGTTGGGCTGTACCTCTACGATGAACTACGTTCTGTGGTGCCGAAGGGGAGCCGGGCGGACCTGCCGGTCGTCGAGTGACGGATCGCGGCGGTGAGTCGTTCTGTTGCTTATAAACTGCTACCGCCGTGGTGAACGCCTCTAAGGCCCTCAGCCGCTTACTTATAAATGCCTGCCGTCGCGGTGACTCTGTTGATGTCACCAAACTATCCAATCTAAGAAGCCGACGAACCCGCCAACTGCGATGATACCCACGTACGATGTTCTGTTTTGAGACACCCATTCGTTGACTGTCTTCGAGGCGATCGGCGTCACGACAAAGAGGGAAAGTAGAAAGAAAACGATCGCGGCGATTGGATTCGAGTATAGCACATTTGCGACACCAAGCAAACCGAACGAAAGCCCTCCCCCGATCTGGCCAATCAACCCTTCACGAGCAGTATGATCCATATTTAACTGTCTTATTCGTGTGAATATTAAAACCCGTACTATTTTCGAGGGATCTCTGCCTCGTTGAAACCGTCTGTAAGTCTTGGTAGACCGATTCTGTGGTGTTCGGCCGAAATAGCCGACGCCGATTCTCCGTCCCACTTCTACATATCAGCAAGCGGTTTCTGTCTTTTAAGGGCGTTTCAACAGAGCGCCGGAGAACACTTCCAAAGCCCCAGCCGCTCGGCCGTACATGGATGGCTACTGATCGACGGTGAACACTTCCAAAGCCCCAGCCGCGAGGCGGGCGCACGCTCGCTGCGCTCCTCAGTCGCTCACTTCGTTCGCTCCCTGCGGTGCTTACTTCGCCTGCGCCCGCCTCGCGGCTGCCCCTTTGAGTCCCACCCGCCCGCGACCGCACAGCACCTCATACCTCCCCAGCCTCGTCGGCCGGCCTCCGCTTCGCTCCGGCCGGCCGACTCCCTCGCACGCGCTCCTCGCGCCCTCCGGGCGCTCGGAGGCGCGCGCCACCGCACCGATTTAAATATCCTATTCCGATTTCTCCCGCACCGTCCCGCCGCCGAGCCCCTCCCACTCGACGCGGTAGCCGAGCCGCGAGAGGGCGGCGCTCGCGTCGTCGACGCCGTACTCGTCGAGGACCGCTTCGGCCTCCGAGAGCGACATCCCGGCCTCGATTTCCTCGCCGATCGCTTCCAACACTGCGGGCCGAACGAGGGTCCGCCCGATTCGCTCGTGGTCGGGGAATGATTTGTCCGCTATCGCCTCCACGCTCACGCCGTGTTCGTCCGCGAGGTCGTCGAGTCCGATCGCGTCTGTGTCGGGCGAGAGCGAGTCGGGGAGGTCCGCGGCCGCGTCCGCGACGAACTCGGCCTCGTACTCGTCGAGCACGTCGACCACGTCCTTCACGCGCACCGTCCCCGAGTAGGTGACGACGCGGTGGTCGCGCGCGGCGATCTCCTCGCCCACGCCGAGGCTCTCGTCGACGGCGACGAGGAGGTCCACGTCTTCGACGTCCGCGAGCTGACCGAGCTTTTTTTCGACGTACTCGGGGGTCCAGAAGCCCATCACCTCGAAGAAGAGCCTGAAGTCGGCGTGGTCGTAGTCGAACGCGAAGTCCGGGATCATCACGCTCGCGCCCGTTTCGAGCGGCTCCGGCTCGCGCACCAAGGTCCAGTCGAGGTCGAGCCCGCGGAACCGGCCGGCGAAGTCGGCCTCGACCCCGCTGTCGAAGTCGGGCTCCGCGACCGGCTCCACGTCCGGCACCGTCACGTCGCCGTCCGAGAGGCGCATCGTGCGCTCGCGGCCGCGGTCGTCGATCGTCGCCGTCAGCTCCCACTCCGCCGACTCCGCGACCGTCCGGAGCAGTCTGGCGAACGCGGTCCCGTAGCGTCGCGTGTGCGAGAACAACGTGTCCGGGCCCGTCACGACGAGTTCGCGTCCCTCGGGGGTCTTCTCCACTTCGTACATCAACCGCAGGCGCTTGACGGCGGAAACGAGGCGCTTGGGGTTGTTCGACCGCACCCGGACCTCGGTGGCGTCGAACAGCGCGGTCTGGGCGAGCGAGAGGTCGTACTGCGTTAAGAGGGAATCCGAGTCCCAGCGCACGTCGGCGTCAGTGAGGACCTGCTCGACGTCGCGGTCGGCGTACAGCGACCGCTCCACGTCGGCCGGTTCTATCCCGAGCGCGTCCGCGGCGCGGCCGACCGCGGTCTCTCGGTCCGCTTCGCTCGCGACGCCGACTGCCTCCGCGGCCTCGAACGCAGCCCGCCGGACGCGGCGCGGCGGGACCGGCGCGCGCGTCTCGAACTCGCACTCGCGCTCGACGAGCGCCGCGAGCCCGCGGACGAGCTTGAAGTCGCCGTTCCTTGCGGCGGCGTCGGCCTCTAGGTCCGCCAGCGCGTCGTCGAGGTCCCCGCGGCGCTCGCCGACGTGCGACTCGAACGTCCCGAGGACGCGGGCCGCGAGCGGGCGGTGTTCCCGGGTCGCGAACTGCGGGCGGTAGCCGCCGCCGGCCCGGGAGACGCGCAGGAGGTCCTTCCGTAACACGGCGGCGGCTACGCGGGTGCCGGCCTAAAACCGGCCGGTTTCTCGGGTGCGACACGCTTAACTCCGAAACCCGTCGATCGGAGCGTAATGAGTACCGACGCGGCGGGCGACGCCGAGTCCGACAGCGCCGCCGGAAGCGATGGCGACCAGCCGGAGGCGTTCGTCCGGACCTGCGAGCACCTCGTCGACCGCATCCTCGCGGGCGAGATCGAGCGCGACGACCTCGAGCGCGCCAAGCTCGACGCCTGCTCGGAGTTCGGCTCCCCGAAGGTGCCGAAGAACACCGAGATCCTCGACCACGCGCCCGCCGAGGCCCGCGATGACGTGATCGAGGTGGTCCAGCGCAAGCCCGTCCGGACCGCCTCGGGCGTCTCCCCGGTCGCGATCATGACCTCGCCGGAGCTGTGCCCCCACGGGAAGTGCCTCTACTGCCCCGGCGGCCCGGCCTCGGAGTTCTCCTCCGCGCAGTCGTACACGGGCCACGAGCCCGCCGCGGCCCGCGGCGAGCAGAACGACTACGACCCGTACGGGCAGGTCACCCTCCGGCTCGAACAGCTCCGGAAGATCGGCCACCCGGTCGACAAGGTCGAGCTCATCCTGATGGGCGGGACGATGACCGCGCGCTCGCACGACTACCAGGAGTGGTTCGTGAAGCGCGCGCTCCAGGCGATGAACGACTACGACCTCGAGAAGGAGCCGGAGCCCGCGGAGGGCGAGTCGTTCGCGCCCGACCCTGAGGAGACTTCGTTCGAGTACCTCGAAGACGTGATCGCGGAAAACGAGACGAACGCGATCCGCAACATCGGGACGACGTTCGAGACGAAGCCCGACTGGTGCGACCCCGAGCAGATCGATCGCATGCTCGATCTCGGGGGGACGAAAGTCGAGGTCGGCGTCCAGACCACCTACGAGCGCATCAACCGCGAGATGCATCGCGGACACGGCAACGAAGCGAGCCGGAACGCCAACCGTCGCCTGCGCGACGCCGCGTTCAAGGTCGGCTTCCACATGATGCCCGGCCAGCCGGGGATGACCCGGGAGATGTGCCTGGAGGACTTCCGCCAGCTGTTCGACAACCCCGACTGGCGCCCGGACTACCTGAAGATCTACCCAACCCTCGTCGTCGAGGGGACCCGCGTGTACGACCGCTGGCGCCGCGACGACTTCGACCCGCTCACCAGCGAGGAGGGGGCCGACCTCGTCGCCGAGGTGATGGACCTCATTCCGAAGTACACGCGGCTCCAGCGCGTCCAGCGCGACATCCCCGCGGACTTCATCGACGCCGGCGTCCAGAAGTCGAACCTCCGCCAGCTCGCGGCGCAGCGCGCCGAGGAGAAGGGGATCGTCCAGCGCGACATCCGCGCCCGCGAGGTCGGCCACAACGACGCTGACCCGGACCCGGACGACGTCGAGCTCGACGTCACCACCTACGAGGCCGGCGGCGGGACGGAGCACTTCATCGCCTTCGAGGACCCCGTCCGCGACCTGCTCGTCGGCTTCTGTCGCCTGCGATTCCCCTCGTTCGCGCCCGACCAGCCCGGCGCGCCGGGCACCGAGGGCGACCCGATCCGTCCGGAGCTCAAAGACGCCGCCTTAGTCCGCGAGCTCCACGTGTACGGCAACGAGGTCGGCATCGGCGGCGACGGCGACTGGCAGCATCAGGGGTACGGGACGAGTCTCCTCGAACGTGCCGAGGAACTGTCACGCGAGGCGGGCTACGAGAAGATAGCGGTCATCTCCGGCATAGGCGCCCGAGAGTACTACCGGAACAAACTGGGATACCGGCAGGACGGACCGTACGTGTCGAAGCGGATCTGAGTGAGCGTGTTCCAACGACGATCACGCCCGATCCATCTCGAACTTTTTGTACCAGGCCGGCCGGACTGACTATTCGCCTCTGCGTTGACTAAAATAGATAACTAAGCGGTCAATATAGTGTATATTAATAAACATAATGTTAGTTTTCTTGAATTTAAGAAAGATTCTTTTACAACTTTTTCTTGTCTACTGACACCATCTCACATGATAGATGGTGGCCATGATTTTTGACAGACGATCCCTCCTAAAGGGCATCGGTGCGGCAGGTGTAGCAACGACGTTCTCGGGGCTGGCGTCCGCCGAAAGCGGTGAGGGTCCCGCGGCGGGTCGGTTCCTCATCGACTTACGAGAGGTCGACCGAAGTGACGTCCCGGACGAGGTGGAAATCGTCCACGACATCTCCGAGATCGACCTGTTGGCGGCTCGGGGCGATCCCGAGGCGGTACCAGGAGTTGACTCGACGACCCCAGATGTCGCGGTCTATCAAGACAATACAGGCTCTGTTCCGGAGAATACGGGGCCTCCGGTAGAGGTTGATAAGGCCCCTGATGAAAGCGGTAGTCCCGCATGGGATGAGGGCGAAGCCCCGTCCAACAACGAACTTCAGTGGGACAAACGCGCCCAGCGCCTGGGCGATCTCTCCGATCGCCCGGATAACCGGCGAACGATCCACGACACGACCACGGGGGAGGGCGCTCGCGTCGCCGTGATCGACAGCGGTGTCTCGGACGCTCACCCCGATCTGGAGGACGTGGTGAACGAGGACCTTTCCGAGAACTTCACGACCGACGAATACGACTTCCGTCCGAATGGGGCCGGCGACCACGGCACCCACGTCGCTGGGACCGTCGCGGCGACGAACGCGAACGGCGACGGCGTGCTCGGCACCGCGCCGGACGCGGAGGTCGTGTCCCTCCGTGTCTTCTCCGACGTGGAGGGTGCGACCGGCGACGTTATCGCGGCGATCGTCGCGGCCGCGAACAGGGGTTGTGACGCCGCGAACCTGAGTCTGGGCTACCCGGTCCCCTTCGTCGATCCCGAGAAGTACCCGTTCCTGTTGGCCCTCAAGGAGGCCTACGAGCGCGCCGCCGCGTACGCCCGTGAGGAGGGTACGCTCGTGGTCAATTCCGCGGGCAACGACGGCATCGACATGGACGGCGAGGGCATCCTGAGTCTCCCGACGGAAGCGGAGGGAGTCTTTGGCGTCTCCGCAACCGGTCCAATCGGTTTCCTCTGGGATGATAAGCAGCACCGGGAGGACCTCGCGCTGAAGCGGCTCACGGATCCGACCTCCTCGCCGGCTAATTACACGAACTACGGCAGCGCGGTCGACGTCAGCGCAGCAGGTGGAGACTATGACCCCGAAGCGATAGGTGGAGGAGACGAGTGGTTCTACGACCTCGTGTTCTCCACGATCGTAACCCCGGACGGTGACGACGGTGTCGAAACGGGATACGGCTGGAAAGCCGGCACGTCCATGGCGGCGCCGCAGGTGTCGGGCGCTGTCGCGCTGGTGCGGTCGCTGCGACCTGACGCAAGCGTCGACGAGGTCGAGTCGCTGCTCCGGGAGACCGCCTCCGAGGACGAGCCGGGCGGTGAGGCGTACCACGGCGCCGGTCACCTCGACCTGCGTCGGCTCGTGAAAGAGGCGCGGTAGAGACGAACGGCTTCCACCGCGCTCGCGGGGCCTGCGCCGCGGCTCGTCCCGACAACGACACGCCTTTTTCCGGCCCGGCGGTCTCTTTCGAGTATGGACCAGAAGCGGGAGCTGTCGAGCATCGACCTCGCCGCGCTCGTCACCGAGCTGAATCGGTACGAGGGCGCGAAGGTCGACAAGGCGTACCTCTACGACGACGACCTGCTCCGGCTGAAGCTGCGCGACTTCGACCGCGGCCGCGTGGAGCTCATGATCGAGGTCGGGGACATCAAACGGGCGCACGCCGCGGACCCGGACAACGTCGCGGACGCGCCCGGTCGCCCGCCGAACTTCGCGAAGATGCTGCGGAACCGGATGTCGGGCGCCGACTTCGCGGGCGTCGAGCAGTACGAGTTCGACCGCATCCTCACCTTCGAGTTCGAGCGCGAGGACCAGAACACGACGCTCGTCGCCGAGCTGTTCGGCCAGGGGAACGTCGCCGCGCTCGACGAGACGGGCGAGGTGATCGGGGCGCTGTCGACGGTCCGGCTCAAGTCCCGCACCGTCGCGCCCGGCTCGCAGTACGAGTACCCCGCCTCTCGGCTCAACCCCCTCACCGTGAGCCGCGGCGGGTTCGACCGGCACATGCGCGAGTCGGACAGCGACGTGGTGCGCACGCTCGCGACGCAGCTGAACCTCGGCGGGCTCTACGCCGAGGAGGTGTGTACCCGGGCGGGCGTGCCGAAGGAGACGCCGATCGACGAGGCGACCGACGACCAGCTCGGCGCGCTCCACGACGCGCTCTCCAGGATCGACGAGCGGCTCCGCTCGGGCGACGTCGACCCCCGCGTGTACGAGGAGTCCGTGGACGACGACGCCGACCGCGACCCCCGCGTCGTCGACGTCACGCCGTTCCCGCTCGCGGAGCATGAGGACCTGCCGAGCGTCGGGTTCGACTCCTTCAACGCCGCGGTCGACGAGTACTTCCACCGGCTCGGAGGCGAGGAGACCGAGGAGGGCGAGGCGCCCGCGGACGCGAGCGCCTCGCGCCCCGATTTCGAGGAGGAGATCGCCAAACAGGAGCGGATCATCGAACAGCAGCAGGGGGCGATCGAGGGGTTCGAGGAGCAGGCGCAGGCGGAACGGGAGCGCGCCGAGCTGCTGTACGCGAACTACGACCTCGTCGACGAGGTGATCTCGACGGTGCGCGAGGCCCGCGAGAACGAGGTGCCGTGGGACGAGATCGGGGAGACGCTCGCGGCCGGCGCGGAGCGGGGGATTCCGGCCGCGGAGGCCGTCGTCGACGTCGACGGCGGCGAGGGGACGGTGACGGTCGAACTGGACGAGGAGGGCGGTGAGGACGGCGAGAGCGGCGGCTCGGTCCGCGTCGAACTCGACGCGAGCGAAGGGGTTGAGGTCAACGCCGACCGCCTCTACCGGGAGGCGAAGCGCGTCGAGGAGAAGAAGGAGGGCGCGATGGCGGCGATCGAGTCGACCCGCGAGGAGCTGGAGGCCGTCAAGGAGCGGAAAGCGGAGTGGGAGGAGAAGCAGGCGGCCGACGACGGGAGCGGTGACGACGACGGTGACGGCGAGGGCGAGGACGACGAGGAGTACGAGACGGACTGGCTCGCCCGCTCGTCGATCCCGATCCGGAGCCCGGACGACTGGTTCGAGCGGTTCCGCTGGTTCCACACCTCGACGGGCTACCTCGTCATCGGCGGACGCAACGCCGACCAGAACGAGGAGCTGGTGAAGAAGTACATGAGCAAGCACGACCGGTTCTTCCACACGCAGGCGCACGGGGGACCGGTGACGCTCCTGAAGGCGTCCGGCCCGTCGGAGTCGTCCGAGCCGGTCGACTTCTCCGAGGAGACGCTGCGGGAGGCCGCGCAGTTCGCGGTCTCGTACTCGTCGGACTGGAAGGACGGCCGCGGCGCGGGCGACGCGTACATGGTCGAACCCGATCAGGTGTCGAAGACCCCCGAGAGCGGTGAGTACATCGAGAAGGGGAGCTTCGTGATCCGTGGCGACCGCACCTACTTCGAGGACGTCGCCTGTCGGATCGCCGTCGGTGTCCAGTGTGAGCCGGTCACCCGCGCCATCGGCGGGCCGCCGTCGGCGATCGTGGACCGCGCGGCCGCGCACGTCACCTTCGAGCCGGGGATGTACGCGCAGAACGACGCCGCGATGATGGCCTACCGGAACCTCAAAGAGCGGTTCAACGATCAGTCGTTCGTCCGCAAGGTCGCCAGCGCGGACCTGCTCCAGGAGTTCCTCCCGCCGGGCGGGTCGGACATCGTCGACTAGGCTCCCTTTCGGCCGCGGGGCTCCCCGTCCGCCCCGAGCGCGACGTTTTCAAGCCTCCGCGACGGAGGAGGCGCATGGCCTTCGAATCGCTGCCGGAGGGGTGGCTGGTGTGGAACGAGGAGCCCAGCGGGCGGGCGATCCTCGTCTACCGCCCCGACGTCTTCGGGACCGGCGACCTCCCGGACGAGTGTCTCCCGACGATCTACCTGACGAACGGCGCTCGGAACGCGCGCCCCGGCTCGGGCCAGTACGCGACCGAGGAGTGGCACGTCGTGCTGTTCTTAGAGCCCGAGATCGAGGCGGTCTCCGAGACGTACGAGAGCCGCGAGGCGGGCGCGGCCGGCGCGGTCGACGTCGCGGAGCGGTTCGTCGCGGGCGAGGTGGATTACCGGGGGGCGTACCAGGTGCCCCGAGAGGACTACTTTGCGCGCCTCGACGAGTTTGTCGGAGGCGAGGAGACGGCGTGACGGTTCTCAGTCGGACCGCGTGACAGCAGGAGGACGTTCGCTTTTTATCCACGATTACGCATAACTCGCCGCGAGAAGAGAGTAGATACGCCACGAACACGAGGATTTTTATCGCCGCCCGCCCGACCCTCGCGTACATGAACGCCGGTGGGGACTACGGCGGCGACGAACCGCGGGAGAAGTGCGGCGTCGTCGGCGTCTCGCTCGAGGACCGGGAGGCCGCGCGACCGCTGTACTACGCGCTGTACGCGCTCCAACACCGCGGCCAGGAGTCGGCCGGGATCGTCACGCACGACGGGTTCCAGCAGCACAGCCACGTCGAGCGCGGCCTCGTCGGCGACGCCTTCGAGGAGGGGGACCTCGCGTCGCTGTCAGGCGGCACCGGCATCGGTCACGTTCGCTACCCGACCGCCGGCAGCCTCGACAAGAGCTGCGCGCAGCCCTTCTCGGTCTCGTTCAAGTCCGGATCGCTCGGGCTCTCGCACAACGGGAACCTCGTCAACGCCGACGAGGTGCGCGAGGAGCTGGCGGCCGCGGGCCACGCGTTCACCTCCGACGGCGACACCGAGGTGATCGCCCACGACCTCGCGCGCAACCTCCTCGAAGAGGACCTTGTGCGCGCCGTCAAACACACGATGAACCGCATCCACGGCTCCTACTCGCTGGCGATCACCCACGACGACACCGTGCTGGGCGTGCGCGACCCCCTGGGGAATCGCCCGCTGTGTCTCGGCAAGATCGACGGCGGCTACGTCATCGCCAGCGAGTCGGCCGCGATCGACACCCTCGACGGCGAGCTGATCCGCGACGTCCGACCCGGTGAACTCGTCGTCTTAGACCCCGACGGCACCGGCTACGACACGTATCAGCTGGTCGAGCGCGAGTCGACCGCGCACTGCTTCTTCGAACACGTCTACTTCGCCCGCCCCGACTCCGTCATCGACGAGAGCCTCGTGTACGAGGTGCGCCGGAAACTCGGCCGGAAGCTCTGGGAGGAGTCTGGCGTCGAGTCCGACGTGGTGATGCCCGTCCCCGACTCCGGGCGCGCGTTCGCCTCCGGCTACGCCGACGCCGCGGGCGAGACCACGGCCGACGGCGAGCCCCGGGCGGCCGACGACGGCGGCGTGGAGTTCGCGGAGGGGCTGATGAAGAACCGGTACGTGGGCCGGACGTTCATCATGCCCACACAGGACGAGCGCGAGCGCGCGGTCCGGCTGAAGCTGAATCCGATCCGGTCGACAGTGGAGGGGAAGTCGGTGACCATCATCGACGACTCCATCGTCCGCGGGACGACCTCGACCCAGCTCGTCGAGCTGGTGCGCGAGGCGGGCGCCGAGGAGGTCCACCTCCGGATCGGCGCGCCGCCGATCCTCGCGCCCTGCTACTTCGGCATCGACATGGCGACGCGCGAGGAGCTGATCGCCGCCGACGCCTCGACCGAGGAGATCCGCCAAGAGGTGGGTGCCGATTCGCTGTCGTACCTCTCCATCGACGCGGTCGCGGACGCGCTCGGCGAGAGCCGCGCCGACCTCTGTCTCGGCTGCGTCACCGGCGAGTACCCCTTCGACGTCGAGGGCGAGGCGACCGACCGCGACGTCGACGCGCCGGTCTCGGACCCGACGCCGGCGGACGATTAGCGGCGCAGATGCGTGGTTGAGCGGGACTCCCTTTTCGAACGCGACCCCGCACACGTTCGGCACTGGTCCGGCGGGGCGAGACGTATCGGGGGCTTAAATACGCTCACGATCAGACGTAGAGGTATGACACGGAACGCCGACGCTGCCGAGGACGACGCCGCGTCGATGAGCCGCCGCGGGTTCTTCCGCGCCGGGGCCGCCGGGGCGGCGGTCGCCGCGGGCGTCGCGGCCGGAAGCGGGACCGCCGCCGCGCAGTACGACGGCTGGCTGGAGGGGGTCAGCAACTACGACGGCACCCACGACTACCGCGGACAGGACGAGGTCACCGTCGAGGTCGGGGCGGGCGAGAACGGGCTCCTGTTCGGCCCGGCCGCAATCCTCATCGATCAGGGGGCGACCGTGGTGTGGGAGTGGACCGGACAGGGCGGCGGTCACAACGTCGTCGCGGACGACGGCACCTTCGACAGCGGGTCGGCGGTCGCGGAGGAGGGCGAGACCTTCGAGTACACGTTCGAGGACGCCGGCGACGGCGACACGTTCAACTACTACTGCGGGCCGCATCAGTCGGTCGGCATGAAAGGCGTCGTCGCGGTCGGCTCCGTCGACGACGACCTCGTTGACCCGCAGGCGGAGGGCGGCGACGGCGGCGACGGCGGCGACGGCGAAGGGAGCGGTGCGTCCGGCTACGGCGACTGGTTCGAGGACGTCGGCAACTACGAGGGGACACAGGACCTCCGCGGGGAAAGCGAGGTCACCGTCTCGGTCGGCGCGGGCGAGAACGGCCTGCTGTTCGACCCGCCCGCGATCCTCGTCGATCAGGGGACGACCGTGACCTGGGAGTGGACCGGCGAGGGCGGCGGCCACAACGTCGTCGAGGAGAACGACGTCTTCTCCAGCGGGTCGGCGGTTGCGGAGGAGGGCGAGACCTTCGAGTACACGTTCGAGGACGCGAGCGAAGGCGACGTGTTCCGGTACGCCTGCGAACCGCACCAGAGCGTCGGCATGAAGGGCGCGGTGGCGGTCGGCGACGTCGACGACGACATCATCGGCGGTGACGGTAGCTCCGGCGGCTCCGGCGGCGGGAGCGGGCTCTCCGCGAGCGACATCGGGACGCTGGCGCTCGGCTTCGGCTTCGCCGGCGCGCTGCTCGTCCCGCTGTTCTACGCGGCACACCAGATGGCCGAGCGAAACGCGGACCGAAACGCGTAATCCTCGGTCGCAACGGTTTCTCTGCTGGTGGTTTTCAGTACACGTGATACAGCAGCAGGTACACGCCGATCCCCATCGTGAAGGAGATCAGCCAGAGGACGGCGCCGACGAGCCCGACCTGCGCGTGTCGGGTGTGGTAGAGTTCCTCGTACGGGCGGGTCGCGGCGAGGAAGAGGGCGTGGAAGACGAAGGGGACGCAGACGATCGCGAGCAGGATGTGGATCGCGAGGAAGGGGAGGTAGACGTACGAGTAGACCGCCTCGGGGCCGGGGAACTCGGTCGTGCCGACGAGGATCAGCCGGTAGAGGTACGCGCCGAGGAACGCGACGAACAGCGCGAACGAGGTCACCATGAAGTTCCGGTGGCGCTCCACGTTCCCGCGGGAGATCTCACGCCAGCCGAGGACGATAGTGGCGATGGCGGTCGCGGAGACGGCGGCGTTGAAGTGTGGGATCGCGGCGAGGACGGCGTCGCTCGCGCGCGGCAGCAGCGAACTCGGAACGACGCCGCCGACCGCCGCGAAGACGAGTGCGAGCGCGACGCCGGAGGCGACGGCGGTCAACACGGGGACGTTCTCGCGGGCCCAGTCGGACATGTTCGTGTGGTGGGACGCGACCCCCAAACGCGTGCCGGTTGCGGTCGCCGAGCCGCGGCGGCGCGCCGCCGCTCGCCGGTCTGCGAAACTCCGCCACGCTCCCGCCAAATGGAAGGGCTTTTAATTAGGGGAAGGGTACGTGGAGACGCGACAGAACACCGCGAGCGTGGGTAGCCAAGCCAGGCCAACGGCGCAGCGTTGAGGGCGCTGTCCTGTAGAGGTCCGCCGGTTCAAATCCGGTCCCACGCATCGCTCGGGGCACACCCCCAACGATGCAGGTGTTGTCTCTACGACAGCACCCACGCACAATTCCTTTCGAACGTTACTCGGCGAGTGGCAACTACGATCGGAACGCTGTGGTTGTGGACACCTTCAAAGCCACAGCCGATCGTTTATAAATATCTCATAACGGATCAGCGGTGAACACCTCCAAAGCCCCAGCCGCGAGGCTGGCGCACGCTCGCTGCGGTCCTCAGTCACTCGCTCCGCTCGTTCCTTGCGGTCCTTGCGTCGCCTACGGCGCCCTCCCGGCTGCCCCTTTGAGTCCCACCCGACCGCGACCGCACGGCACCTCACGCCTCCCCAGCCTCGTCGGCCTCCCTCCGCTACGCTCCGGCCGACTGACTCCCTCGCGCGTGCTGTCTCGCGGCCGCCGGGGGCGGCCGCTCGCAGGCACGCGCCACCGCTTCAGTCATTTATAAACAACCACAGTTATGTCGCTCCGCATCGCTCGCGCGAACTGCCACCCTTTTAGTCGCGCGCCGTCGGAGTGAGGCGTAATGAGTACGGACGCGACCCCCGAGTACGACTACGAGGAGCTGGGGCTCGTCGCCGGGCTGGAAATCCACCAGCAGCTCGACACGGAGACGAAGCTGTTCTGCGACTCCCCGACCGTCGAGCGCGACCCGGACGAGGCCGAGCGGTCGATCACCCGGCAGCTCCACCCGACCAAGAGCGAACTGGGCGAACTCGACGACGCCGCGATGGAGGAGAGCCGCGTCGACCGCGAGTTCACCTACCTCGCGTACGACACCACCTGCCTCGTCGAGGAGGACGACGAGCCGCCCCGGCGCGTCGACGGCGAGGCGCTCTCGGTGGCGCTCCAGATCGCCGACCTGCTCGACCTCTCCGTCGTCGACCAGGCGCACGTCATGCGGAAGCTCGTCATCGACGGTTCGAACACCTCCGGCTTCCAACGCTCGATCCTCCTCGGACAGGACGGCGAGATCGAGACGGAGTCTGGCTCGGTGTCCGTCGTCGACCTCATGCTCGAAGAGGAGTCCGCCAAGCGCGTCGAGGAGACTGACGACGGCGTCGTCTACTCGCTCGACCGGTTGGGGGTGCCGCTCGTCGAGATCGGCACGGGCCCGGACATCCGCAGCCCCGAGGGCGCCCGGAAGGCCGCCGAGCGCATCGGGATGCTGCTCCGCTCGACGGGCGCGGTCAAGCGCGGGCTCGGCACGATCCGCCAGGACGTGAACGTCTCCATCGCGGACGGCGCCCGCGTCGAGGTGAAGGGCGTTCAGGACCTCCAAGGCATCGAGGACATCGTCCGCGGCGAGGTCGGGCGGCAGGCCGAACTGCTCGAGATCCGCGACGAGCTCCGCGAGCGCGACGCGAGCGTCGGCGACGTCTCGGACGTGACCGACGTCTTCGCCGACACCGAGTCGGGCGTCATCCGCGGCGCGCTCGACTCGGGCGGGAAGGTCACCGCGGTCCCCCTCTTCGGCTTCGACGGCCTCGTCGGCCGCGAGATCCAGCCCGACCGCCGGCTCGGCACCGAGTTCTCCGACCACGCGAAGCGCCACGGCGCGGGCGGCATCTTCCACACCGACGAGCTGCCGGCGTACGGCGTCACGGCCGAGGAGGTCGACGCGCTCCGCGACGCGGTCGGCGCCGGCCCCGAGGACGCGGTCGCCATCGTCGCGGCCGACCCCGAGACCGCGGACCTCGCGATCGAGGCCGCGGCCGACCGCGCTGAGACCGCGATCGAGGGCGTCCCCGAGGAGACCCGCGGCGCCAACGACGACGGGACCACGCGCTACCTCCGCCCTCTCCCGGGCGCCGCCCGGATGTACCCTGAGACGGACGTGCCGCCGGTAGAACCGGACCCCTCCGACGTAGAGACGCCCGAGCTGCTCGACGAGAAGGCCGAGCGCTACGCAGCGGAGTTCGGCCTCGACGCCGGGCTCGCCGAGCAGGTCGCGTTCGGCCAGCGGTTCCCGCTGTTCGAGACCGCGGTCGAGCGCGGCGTCGACCCGACCTTCGCGGCGTCGACGCTGGAGTCGACGACGACCGAGATCCGCCGCGACGGGGCGCCCGTCGAGAACCTCACCGACGACCACTTCCTCGCGCTGTTCGACCTCGTCGAGGACGGCGACCTCGCGAAGGAGGGCGTCCCCGAGGTGTTAACGACGCTCGCGGAGGAGCCCTCACTGTCGGCCGCCGAGGCCGTCGAGGCGGCCGGGCTCTCGGGCGTGAGCGAAGCGGAGGTCCGCGAGGCGGTCGTCGAGGTCGTCGAGCGCAACGCCGACCAGATCGAGGCCGAGGGGATGGGCGCGTTCTCCGGGCTGATGGGCGAGGCGATGGGCGCGCTCCGCGGGAAGGCCGACGGCGAGGTCGTCTCCGACGTGTTACGCGAGGAGATAGGCAAGCGGTCGTAGCGTCCGCTCCGTCCGTTAGGCCCGTTTTTTACGTGTCGGAAGGCCCTGCTTCGATCCGAGGGACCCCAGATGGCAGACTCGTCTCCGGCCGACCCGTCTGACGACCCGTCCTCGCCGGACCGGACGCCCAACCCGTCAGTCGCGAAGACGCGCGGCGACCGCGTCTCCGACGCGACGAACCGCTTCATCCACGGCGTCGAGCTGGCCGCGGCGGCGCTTTTCGCGCTCCTCTTCGGCATCGGCGTAATCGACCTCGCGATCCAGATCGCCGAGTCCGTCCCCACCGGCGAGATAACGGATCCGAACACGGTCATCGGATTCATCGAGACGGGACTGCTCCTGCTCATCATCGTCGAGGTGTACGAGACGGTGGTCGCCTACATCGAGCAGAGCGACACCCGTCGAATCGTCAGGCTGGTGATCTACACCGGCGTCATCGCGATGGTTCGGAAGGTGATCATCTTCCGCACCACGGAGTACCCGTCGACGCAGGACGCCCTATTCGCCGCGTTCTCCTACACGCTCGTGATACTCGGCCTCGTGGCACTGCTGTACGTCGAGCGGTCGGTGGGGCGTTCGCTGCTGGCCGAGTGAGACCCGCTTCGGCCCGACCCGAAACACGTGACGCCCCCGACACTTTTTGTTCGTCGGTGCGGAACTCCGCTCTATGCGAGAGCCGTTCGACCCGGGGTTCGACTTCGACCGCGGGACGGTCGCGGCGGTCACCGCGACGACGATCCTCCTGTGTGTGACCGTGCTGTTCGTGTTGAACCGCCCGGCGTGGATGCTCCCCGCCGCCATCACCGTCGGCGTGATCGCGACGATGCTCGGCGGGTTCTACGACGCGAGCGCGAACAACGCGCTCCTCGGCGTGGCGCTCGCCACGATCCCGCTGTACCTGCTCGTGTTCGTCTACCGGATCGGGGGCGTGCCGACGCCGGGAACGGACCCCGACCTACTGTTCGCCACCGCGGTCTACTCGATGGGCGACATGATCGGCTACGCGCCCATGATGGCGATATTCGGCTATCTCGGCGCCACCGCCGCCGATCGGGCCCGACGGCGCTTCGAACCGCCGATCGGCTACCCCGACGGCGGGGACGCCCGACGGATCCCCGGGCTCGACGACGAGACGCGTTGACCGACCGGCCGGCGTTCCGGGTCAGTCCGTCAGCTCCTCGATCAGCGTGTCGAGGTCGTACGTCGCCGGCGCGCGCGGCTCGTCGCGCAGCGTGGCGATGGTGAACGTCGAGTTCGTGCGCTCTACCTCCGGGATCGCCTCGAAGTCGCTGATGAGGCGCTCGACGGTGTCCGACGAGGAGAGCCGCGCGAGGACGACGAAGTCCGTCTCGCCCATCGTGAAGAACGCCTCCGTGACGCCCTCGACCGCCAGCAGCTCCTCTGCGAACTCCTCGTAGGGCCCCTCGTAGCTCGCGAGCACCTCGACGATGACCGTGACGCCGAGCCCGAGCGCCTCGTGGTCGAGGTCGTACAGGTCGTTCTCGATGACGCCGTCCTCGCGGAGGTTGTTCAGGCGGTAGTGGATCGTCGACACCGGAATCCCCGTCTCCTCGTGGAGCCGCTCCGGGCTCCCGGTGCCCAGATCGGAGATGGCCTTCAACAGCCGCACGTCGCGCTCGTCCATACGTCCCCTTCCCGTGATGGTCTGTTATATATTGCGACCGATACGGTTGGAGTCGAGTTCAAGATTCGCGCTCATTTCGGAACCGTATCGCACGCAATTCGTATGTGTGGTTGATCATTTCCGATCTCGCCGAATTCAAGAGATGAGTTTAACTATCTCAGATAATTTTGAATCGGTAGTCAATGAACTTGCGGAACCTACTCCCCACTCCCGAATCGATCCTCGCGGCGTTCGTCCTCCTCGCGACGCTGTGGGGTACCTCCTTCGTCGCCATCGAGGCCGGGCTACACTACTTCCCGCCGTTGCTGTTCGCCGGCGTCCGCTACGCGATCGCCGGCGCGATCGTGTTAGGCGTCGCCGCGGTCGCCTCCGGCAGGACGGTCCCCCGAGGTCGCGACGAGTGGCTCGGGGTCGCCGTCGCCGGCGCCTTCGTGATCGCCGCGTACCACGGACTCCTCTACGTCGCGGAGCTCCGCATCTCGGGCGGGGTCGCCGCCGTGGTCGTGAGCCTCGCACCGGTGTTGACGGCCGTGTTCGCGGCCGTCCTCCTCCCGAACGAGCGCCTCGGCCCCTTCGAGATCGGCGGGTTCGCCCTCGGTATCCTCGGCGTGATCGTGATCGCCGACCCGATGGAGGCCGGACTCGGGAGCGCCGCCCTGTTCGGGGTCGCTCTCGCGTTCGCCGGCGCGGTCGCCTTCTCGCTGGGCGCCGTGCTGCTCCGCCCGCTCCGGACCGACCTCCCGATCGCCGCGCTCCAGGGGTGGGCGATGGTTTCCGGCGCCGGGCTCCTGTTCGTCGGCGCCGCCCTGCTCGGCGAGTCGCCCGCGGCGATCGTCTGGAACGCGACGTCGGTCGCGTCGCTGTCGTACCTCACGCTGCTGTCGGGCGTCGTCGCGTTCCTGATCTACTTCGCGCTGCTCGATGAGGTCGGCCCGGCCCAGCTCCACCTCGTCGGCTACGCGGAGCCGGTCGTCGCCGCCGTCGGGAGCTGGGTCCTGCTCGGCAGCCTGATCGAGGCGGAGGCGATCCTCGGCTTCGTCGCGATCCTCGCCGGCTTCCTCGTCTTGGAACGCCACGAGATCGCCGCCTACGTCGGCGTCGAGGACGCGCTCCGAGCGCACTGAGGCGGTCGCCGCCGACGGTTTCGAACCTTTACTCGCCGATATCCTGACTGAGCCCCGCGCGCAGGTCGCGACCGAAGTAGTGGCCGAGCAGCGCGAGCACCAGCCCGACGCCGCCGCCGACCGCGACGAGCGGAAGTCCCCACTGCGAGAGGTAGTCGATTCCGATCGGGAGGAACCCGACGCCGAGGACGCTCGTCACCGCGCTCGCCGCGCCCGCCGCACCGCCGGCGATCCCCGTCTCGACGTACCGGCGCGTCGAGAGGACGAGCCCGAGCAGGAACGCGGCGAGGAACACGCCGCCCGCGGTCCCGACCGTCCCGCCGATGAGCGGGATCAGGCCGCCGACGAAGACGCCGACCGCGACGGCCACGAGCGCGAGTCCGAACGCCTTCGCCGAGAACCACCGACCCGAGACGCCGATTCTGCCGGTGCCGCCGGATTCGCCGCCGCTACCGGTTCTCCCGGCGCTCCGCCCGCTCTCGGTGGCCGTTTCGGCCGCCGCGGCGTCGCCGGAATCGGCGCCGGACGCCCCCCCGCTGCCCGCGAGGTCGTCATCGAGGAGGTCGTCGAGGTCGTCCATCGGGTCGTCGTCGGACGACTCGCGCTCCTTGGAGGGTTGCATACCGGACGGTTCGGGCCCGCGGACTTGGCTTTTGTGCCGCGCTCGCCCTTCGCGTCGACGGTCGCCGCGCGGACGCTGCGCGGTCGCGTGTGACGCGGTACCGTTCGCCGTTTCACCGGAAACGAGGTGTGGGGTCCGTCGGTTCGCCGCGCTCAGCGGCTGCTATCCGGGCCGTCCTCCCCCTCTCCCGCGTCAGACCGTCGCCCGCCCCACACGCGCTTGTCGACCAGCGCGACCGTCATCGGGCGGTCGACCGAGATCTGACAGGAGAGCCGTGGATAGCCGAACCGGTTGGCGAGGCGGTCGTGCCAGTGGTCGGCCGGCGGTCCCTCGCGGACGCGGACGCCGCAGGTGGCACAGAGCCCGCGACCGCCGCAGTTGAACCGGCGGGTCGCGGGCGCGTACGGCGACAGCCCGGCGTCGAGGAGGACCCGACGGAGATTGCGGCCGCGTTCGACATCGAACTCGACGCGCTCGTCGCCGTCGAGGACGACGAGCGGGACTGTTTCGGACTCGTCGTCAGCCCTGCCGTCGCCGCCATTGTCGCCACCGCGGGGGTCGCCGTCTCCATCGCCGCGGTCGTCGTCGCTCATCACCGGTCCTTCGCGCGCCGGGCACAAAGCGTGCCTGACCCGCCCGGGCGTTCGAGACCCGGAACGGCTTTCGGCGCGGGCGGTAATCGGGCCACATGGACACGCGGCGCGCGTTGCTGGACGCCCTCGCGGTCGACGACGGCCCCGTTTCCGGCCCCGCCCTCGCCGACTCGCTCGGCGTCTCGCGGGCGGCCGTCTGGAAGGCCGTCGAGGGGCTCCGCGAGGAGGGGTTCGCCGTCGAGTCGACGCCCGAGGGGTACGTCGCCCCCGACGACCCGGGCTACTCCGGGGCGGGTATCGCCTTCGGGCTCGACGCCCCCTACTCGGTGGAGTACCACGACCGGATCGGATCGACGAACGAGCGGGCCCGCGAGCTCGTGGGAGACGGCGCCGCCGACGTCGCGGTGGTCGCCGACGAACAGACCGGGAGCCGGGGGCGCCTTGACCGCGAGTGGGTGGCGCCGAGCGGCGGCGTCTGGCTGTCGGTGCTGACGCGCCCCGACGTGCCGACCGCGCGGGCGCCCCTTTTCACCCTCGCGGCCGCGGTGGCGACGACCGACGCCGCGCGCGAGGCCGGCGTGGACGCGCGGATCAAGTGGCCGAACGACGTGCTCGTGGGGGACGAGGCGGACGAGGCGGACGAATCGGACGAGGCGGATGACTCGGACCCGACCGGCCGCGGCGGCCGGAAGCTGGCGGGGATCCTCACCGAGATGGAGGGCGAGGCCGACCGGGTCGGCTGGCTCGTCGTCGGGGTCGGTGTCAACGCCAACATCGACCCCGAGACGCTGCCCGCGGGCGCGACGTCGCTGTCGGCCGAGAAGGGCGCCCCGGTCGACCGGCGGCGCTTCGCCGCGACGCTGCTCGAACGCTACGCGGAGCTGACGAAGTCGCCGTCGGCGCTCGACGGGGTTCTCCCGGCGTGGCGCGAGCGGGCGAGCACGCTCGGCCGGCGCGTTCGCGTCGACACCGCGGACGGGGTCGTGGAGGGCACCGCGGTCGACGTGGCGGAGCCGGGGGCGCTGGTGGTCGACACCGAGGAGGGGCGCCGGCGCGTCCACGCGGGCGACTGCGAACACCTCCGCGACGCGGAGTGAGTCCGGCCTGCCGGAGCGCGGTCGCCGCGCCCTCCTACCCCGTCTCAGTCGCGTCGGAGACCGACCCGTCCGCGTCGGTTCCGGCCGCCCCCGTCCCGCCCGCGGTCGCTGACTCCTCGCCTCCCGCGGCGCCGCTCGCGCTCGCGGACTCGGCCGCGCTCGCGGCGGCCTCCTCGTCACCGATCCGCACGGTCAACACCGGAACCGACGAGCCGCGGACGACCTTCTCCGCGACGCTGCCGAGAAGCAGTCGGTCGATGCCGCCGCGGCCGTGGGTCCCCATCACGACGAGGTCACAGCCCGTCTCCTCCGCGTGCGTGATGATCTCGCGGCTGGGCGACCCCTCGACGACGGCCGTCTCGACGTCGACGTCGCGGTCCGCGGCGAATTCGCACACGGTTTCGAGCGCGGCCTCCGCGTCGTCGTACAGCAGGTCGCCGACGCCCTCCCAAGTCGTTTCCATCGGCATCCCGGCGTACCGCGCGGTGTCGACCACGTAGATCGCGCGGACCGAGGCCCCGTGGACCGCGGCGAGGTCGAGCGCGTGGCACACCGCCAGCTCCCCCTCCGAGGAGCCGTCGGTCGGAACCAGAATTCGGTCGTATAGGGGCATGTTCACATGTACCGTGTCACCGACGGCGGATAACTCTTTGCGGTTCTTGCCGGTTTCTCGCCGGTATCCGTCGAACCCATACCAGGGCGCGCGTTTATGCCTCGTCCCGCCGATGGGACGGTATGACCGACGAGATCAACCTCTCCCGGCTCGAACCGACGCTCGAAGACCACGAGTACCCCGCAGACCGCGAGGCGCTCGCCGAGTCGTTCGCGGGCACGACGGTGCTGTTCGCCGACGGCGACGCCGACCTCGGCGACCTCCTCGCCGACGTCGACCAGGAGACGTTCGCGAGCGCCGCCGACGCGCAGGCCGCGCTCCAGAACGTCCTCCCGATCGAGGCGCTCGGCGAGCCGGGGCAGTCCGACGGCGACGCGTAACCGCGCCCGACCGGCCCCGGATCCCGATCCTCGTCACCGCTCACCACGCCACGGCGCGTCTCGCATCGCTTTTTACCGCGGATCGCGCACTGGTGGTAATGAGCTATCGGATCGGTCTCGTCGGCAAGCCCTCGGTGGGGAAGTCGACGTTCTTCAACGCCGCGACCATGAACGACGTGCCGGAGGGCGCGTACCCGTTCACCACCATCGACCCGACCGTCGGCGAGGCGTACGTCCGCGTCGACTGTGCCGCGCCCGAGTTCGACGAGACGTGCACGCCGAGCGTCGGCGTCTGCCGCGAGGGGACGCGGTTCGTCCCCGTCAAGCTTGTCGACGTCGCCGGGCTCGTCCCGGGCGCCCACGAGGGGCGCGGGCTGGGCAACCAGTTCCTCACCGACCTCAACGAGACCGACGTGCTGATCCACGTCGTCGACTTCTCGGGCAAGACGGACATCGAGGGCGAGGCGACCGAGGGCCACGACCCGCGCGAGGACATCGACTTCTTGGAGGAGGAGCTGGACGCGTGGTACCTCGACGTGTTAGAGAAGGGGTTAGAGAAGTTCGAGACACGCTACCACGGCGCGGACGCGGCGATCGAGGCCGAGCTCGCCGACCAGATGTCCGCGTTCGGCATCGACAAGGACCGGATGAAGCGCGTCATCCTCGCCGAGGGGCTGGAACTCGACCCGGAGACGTGGGACGAGATGGACCGGATCGAGCTGGCCCGCGAGATCCGCAAGCGGACGAAGCCGATGGTCGTCGCCGCCAACAAGATGGACACCCCGGAAGCCCAGGCGAACTGGGAGGAGATAACGACCGACCCCGACTACGACCACCTCTCCTTCGTCCCCGCGAGCGCCCACGCGGAGAAAGCGCTTAAAAACGCGGACGACGCCGGCGTCGTCGACTACACGCCCGGCGAGAGCGACTTCGACGTCGTCGGCGACGTCTCCGGCGAGCAGGAGACCGGCCTCGACCAGATCGGTGAGTTCGTCGACGAGTACGACGGAACCGGGGTCCAGGGCGCGCTCGAAGCCGCCGTCTTCGACGTGCTGGGCTGTATCGCCGTCTTCCCCGGCTCCGCGAACGGGAGCAAAGACGAGAAGGGCGTGTTCCGCGACTGCTTCATCCTCCCGGAGGGCTCGACCACCGAGGACTTCGCGTACCACATCCACTCGGACATCGGCGAGGGGCTCCTCCACGGCACCGACTGCCGGAGCGGCCGGCAGGTCGGCGCCGACAACGAGCTCTCCCACCGCGACGTGATCGAACTGGTCTCGACGAAGCAGGCGGCGCCGTAGCCGGGGCGGCATCGTAGTCGGCCCGGACCGCTCCGACCCCTGCGTCCGGGTCCCCGCGACTCCGATCAGCTATTACCCGCCAGGGTCCAACCCACTTCCATGGAACGGACCGTCACGGTCGAACCCGAGGCCGGCATCCACGCGCGACCCGCCTCGAAGCTGGTACAGACGGCGAACCGATTCGACGCCGACGTGTCGATCGGCCGCGACGACGACGGCGACGACGGCCTCGTCCGCGCCGACAGCATGCTCTCCGTCAGCGGGCTCAACGTCGAGCACGGCGAGTCGGTCCGCGTGGTCGCCGAGGGCTCCGACGCCGAGGCGGCGCTGGACGCGGTCTGCGACCTGCTCACGAGCCCAGTCGAGGAGCCGGCGGAGGAGGAGGCGGACGGGGAGGGAACCGAGACGGACGGCGGCGACGCGGACGGGGAGGACGCGCCGTGAGGACGCTCGACGGCGTCGGCAGCACGCCGCGCTCGGGCGTCGGGACGGCGCGCTGGTACCGCCCGGACGACGACCTGACGCTCCCCGACCGCCCGGATCCCGAGTCGGTCGACGTCGCCGCGGAACTGGACCGCTACGAGGCGGCTCGGGACAACGTGCGCGAGGCCCTGCGCGAGGCCCGCGACCGGACGGCCGAGCGCGTGGGCAAGGAGGAGGCGGCGGTGTTCGAGGCCCACGAGAGCTTCCTCGACGACCCGACGATCGTCGAGGACGTCGAGGCCGCGATCGGTGAGGGGACGCCGGCGGCACACGCCGTCGCGGACCGGTTCGACGAGGCCGTCGCGCAGTTCGAGGGGATGGAGGGGCGGATGGCGGAGCGCGCCGACGACCTGCGCGACGTGCGCGACCGGCTGCTTCGCGCGCTCCTCGGCGCGGACAACGGCGGCCCGGGCACCGACGACCCGGCCGCCGCCGATCCAGCCGTCACTGACCTCGCCGCGCTCCCCGACGGGACGATCCTGCTCGCGGAGCGCCTCACGCCGAGCGACACCGCCGCGCTCGACCCCGACGCAGTCGCCGGGATCGCGACGGTCGAAGGAGGTCGGACCTCCCACGCCGCGATCATCGCGCGGTCGCTCGCGATCCCCGCGGTCGTCGGCGTCGGCGCCGAACTCGAATCTGTCGCGGACGGCGAGACGGTCCTCGTCGACGGCGAGGCCGGAACGGTCGTCGTCGACCCCGACGAGGAGCGGCGCGCCGCGGTCCGGGAAGCGGGCCCGGAGGCGATCCGCGAGCGCGTCGAGACGAGCGACGGCCGGCCCGTCGAGGTCGCGGCCAACGTGGGCGGCGAGGCCGAACTGGCTCCGGCAGCCGAGCGCGGCGCGGACGGGATCGGGCTGTTCCGGACCGAGTTCCTCTTCGTCGACCGCGAGGCGCCGCCGAGCGAGGACGAGCAGTACGAGGCCGTGACGGCCGCGCTGTCGTCGTTCCCGGACGACCGCGTCGTCGTCCGAACGCTCGATGTCGGCGGGGACAAGCCGGTCCCGTATCTCGACCTCCCCGACGAGGAGAACCCGTTCCTCGGGCGGCGCGGAATTCGGCTGTCGCTCAACGAGCACGCCGACCTCTTCGAGACGCAGCTCCGGGCGCTGCTGCGCGCCGCGGCGACCGAGGACGGCGACGGGCTGGCCGTGATGTTCCCGCTGGTCACGCGGGTCGATGAGGTCGAGCGCGCGGTCGACGCCGTCGAGGAGGTCGCCGACGACCTCGCGAGCGAGGGCGTCGACCACGCGGTCCCCGAGCTGGGCGCGATGGTCGAGACGCCGGCGGCGGCGTTCCTCGCGGACGCGCTCGCCGAGCGCCTCGACTTCCTGAGCGTCGGGACGAACGACCTCGCGCAGTACGTGATGGCTGCCGACCGCGGGAACGACGCCGTGGCCGACTACCACGACCCGCTCCATCCGGCGGTGTTGCGCGCGCTCGACCGCACGACTGCGGCGGTCGAGGACGCGGGCGCCGACGCGTGGGTGGGAATGTGCGGCGAGATGGCGGGCGACCCGGCACTGACGGACCTGCTCGTCGGCCTCGGCTTCGACGAGCTCAGCATGAGCGCGGTGACGGTCCCGGACGTGAAACGCCGGGTCCGCCAGGTCGACGGGGACGACGCCCGGTCGCTCGCGGCCGACGCGCTCGCCTGCGAGACGCGCCGCGAGGTGCTGGACGTGCTGGGCCTCGACGACCGCGCGGCGTAGACCGACCCGGAATAAAAGGCCGTCCTCGGCTTACAGCTTCTCGATGTCGCGGGCCGCCTCCGCCTGCTCGCGGACGGATTCGATCGTGGCCGACGGGTCGGTGGCCGCGACCGCCGCGTTCACCGCGCCCTCGAGGACGGGCGCGTCCGCGATGACTGCCTCCGCGTCGCTCAGCTCGACCGCGACGTCCGCGTTCATCACCGCGCTGCCGAGGTCGACGAGGACGACGACGCCATCGCCTCCGTCCCCCGCGTCGCCATCGCCTCCCGCACCCCCGGCCGCGGCGTCGATGGCGTCCTCGATCGCGTCCGGGACGGTGCCGATACCGCCCTTCCCGTCGCCGCCAACCGGTTCGATGCGGGTGTCGCCGGCCATCTCGGCGGCGACCTCCGCGATCCCCTCGGCGGCGCGCTCGCTGTGCGAGACGACGACGAGCCCGACCATCAGTCGTCCTCCGGGGCGGGGTCGTCGCTCGCCTCGTCCGGATCCTCGTCCGGGATCGTCGGCGAGGTCGCGTCCGTTTCGGGCACGTCGACGTCGAGTCGCGCCGCGGCGACCGCGAGCAGCTCTTCGAGGATGAACAGCGCGCTCGTCGCGCCCGGGTCCTGGTGGCCGACGGAGCGCCAGCCGAGGTAGGAGGCGCGGCCCTTTCGGGCTCTGATCGGGACCGTGAACGCGACGCCGCGCTCGGCGGCGTCGACGGCCTTCGCGAGCGCCTCGATCGGCGGGAGGTCGTCGGTCTCGATCGACTTCTTGAACGTGTGGACCGCGGGCGTCAGCGCGTCCACCATCGTCTGGTCGCCGACGCGCGCGTCGCCGCGGTCCTCGACCTTCTCCAGGTAGGTCTCCGCGAACGCGACCGCGGTCTCGGGGGTGATCCCCTCGTCGAGCTCGGCCGCCGCGAACACGAGCGACCCGCCGAACAGCGGGCCGGAGGCGCCGCCGACCTCGCCCATCAGCGTCTTGCCGACCGTCTTCGCGACGGTCTCGGCGTCCGCGTCGTCGAGGTCGCGCGCGGCGTCGGCCGCCTCGGCCCAGCCGCGCGCCATGTTGCCCCCGTGGTCGGCGTCGCCGATGGCGGAGTCGAGCTGCGTGAGGTGGTCGCGTTCCGCCTCGATGCGCTCGGCGACCGCCTCGACCGCGGCGACGACCGCCGGTCCGTCGTCGCTCGTCCCGTCGCCGGTCGTTCCGTCGTCGCTCATTTGACGGTCAGCGCCGGGGTGTCGGCCGGCGCGTCGAACAGCTCCTTCAGCTCGTCGTCGACCGCGCACACCGTGATCGACGCGCCGGCCATGTCCAGCGAGGTCATGTAGTCGCCGACCCACGCGTCGTAGGTCTCGAGGCCGCGCTCGCCGAGCAGCTCCTGGAGCCGGCGGTTGAGGACGAACAGCTCCATCTGCGGCGTGGCGCCCATCCCGTTGACGACCGTAAGTACCTCCTGGCCCTCGTCGAGGTCGAGGTCGTCGAGGACCGCCTCGGTCAGGTGCTCGGTGATCTCGTCGGCGGGCATCGTCTCGGTGCGCTCGGTGCCGGGCTCGCCGTGGATCCCGATGCCGAGCTCGATCTCGTCCTCGCCGAGGTCGAAGGTGGGCTCGCCCTTCTCCGGGGTGACACAGGAGGTGAGCGCGGTGCCCATCGTGCCGACGTTGTCGACCACCTTCTCGGCGACGCGCTTGACCTCGGACAGGTCGGCGCCCTGCGCGGCCTTCGCGCCCGCGGCCTTGTGGACGAGGATCGTCCCGCAGACGCCGCGGCGGCCGGAGGTGTACAGCGAGTCCTCGACGGCGACGTCGTCGTTCACCACGACGCTCTCGACCTCGACGCCCTCCATCTCCGCGAGCTCGATGGCGGTCTCGAAGTTCATCACGTCGCCCTCGTAGTTCTTGATGATCGCGAGGACGCCGTCGCCCGCGTCGCAGGCGCCGATCAGCTCCTCGAACTCGTCGGCGGTCGGCGAGGAGAACACGTCGCCCGCGGCCGCCCCGTCGAGCATCCCGTCGCCGATGTACCCCGCGTGGGTCGGCTCGTGGCCGCTGCCGCCCCCGGTCACCAGCGCCACCTTGTCGTCGACCGGCGCGTCGTCGCGCACGAGCACCTGCGTGTCCGGCAGGCGCCGCAGGCGGTCGGGATGCGCCGCGGTCATCCCCTCCAGCATCTCGTCGACGACGTCGTCCGGATCGTTGATCAGCTTCTTCATGGTCGTTGCTACCGACTCACGCTGACCGGTTAAACATAGTGGCCCCGGGGGTCTACGCCCCCCTGCCTCCGGGGATGTCGCAGCCTTCTCCGGGGAATCGTCGCCGCGCCCGCCGGCGGTCAGTTCGGCTCCAGATCGAGGCTGCCGCACTCCCGACAGCGGAACACGCCGGCGTCGCTCTGGTCCGGCACGCGGAACTCGTGGCCGTTCTCGCAGACGCTGCCGTTCTCGAACGCCTCGTCGCTGGGTTCGATGTCGGTCGACTCGCAGGCCGGGCAGGCGAACGCGCCGTGGCCCAGCTGTGTCGGCGCCTCGAAGTAGTGGCCCTTCCGGCAGCGCCCGCTGTCCGTGACGTCGTCCGTGCCCGGCGAGACGTTCTTGACGTTGCACTTGGGGCAATAATAGGTCCCGTCGCCCGCCTGCTTCGGCGACGCGAAGTAGTGGCCGTTCGCGCAGCTACCGCCGTTGTCGAAGGGATCTATACCCCGCCCGACGGAGAACTGCGTGTAAACTGCTGTGGTCGGGATCGTTGCGGGAAATCGAAATGAGGGGTTCGGTGGGTGTGTACCTCAAACCGTAGCTCCCCAATCGGCGCGGACGAGCGTCGCGAGCGCTGCCGGGTACTCGTCAGTCAGTGTCGATCCGTCGGCGTTCAGTCCGGGGAATTCTTGCTCCCCAGTGGCGAAGGCATACATGGCTTTCGTGCTACCTCACGGAAGCCCACGCGGACCCGCTGTCCCTAGCAGCGGGGTCCGCATCCTTTCAGAGTGGACCCATCGAGGAGCGACGAGTCCGCGAGAGTGCTTCCGTGATTGAGGAATCACGACTACGTGATGATAAATCTAATCACTAAAGCGTGATTTTTGAGTCACTGTACCGTGATTATTATCAGCGATCCGGTAGGATTTTGAGAGCCAATTAATGTTTTAGGATATGCGCCAGCCCGCAGATTGGATGACACCCATGGATGACCGAGTCCTTGAGGTGCTTGATGCGGGTCTAGTCCTTTCTCCTACTATTATCGCGTATAATATCGACAAGAGTCGAGAAGCTGTAGGAAGAAGACTCTCCAAATTGTCAGAGGCAGGCCTTGTTGACCGAATCGAGCGCGGCAGATACGAGATTACAGACTCTGGTCAGAGTTATCTTACAGGGGAGGTTGCTGTTGATGATCTACAGAACAGATCCAGTTGAATTGATGATGGCTACAGCTCAATACACGATGCTTCAATTAGAATACTGGCCTAATATCATTGGAATAGGGTTGTAAAATCGTACAAGTGTCCCCAAAAATGAGTGGATCAAAAGCAGTGTCAATATTGAAGAGAGTTATATCAATAACCGGCAAGTCAACTCTTGCTTTTGTACTTGGATCCATAATTACTTCCGTACTATTTCTAATAATATTTAAAAATACGCCAAGCGTATTTGAAATACCGAATATACTTGTTGGGCTTGCTGATGGCGTTTGGATACCAGCGGTTCTAACGGTCTTTGGAAGTTTCTTGCTGTACATTAAACGAGAGAAAGATCGGCGGAAGAGACTAAAGAAGGCATTTGTCGCGGAGCTGCGTGAGCTATCGACTCTTTCTAAACTCCCTGTCAGCTTACACGATTTGGACAAAACTCCTACAAAGGAACGAATTCCTCCCGACGCGATCCCACCCGCGGAAGCGTTACCTACGCTAGTTTATGAGAATAATACAGAGTCGTTGTCTCGGCTAGATCAAGAAACCGTAGAGGAGATTGTCCAATTCTATTCAACTCTCATTAGGCATAAAGCAACTATTAGAATGATTCATGAGGAAGACCCGAAAGATAAGTCAACCCAGACGCTCCCAATGTCTGACCACAAAGACCTATTTGATGAAGCGGGAGATCTACGCCGAGAGAGAAGACGTCTATTAAATCGGTTGAACGAATGATAATCAAATTTCCTTGAGAAATGTTTAACAGGGCGCCTACTAAACTGTAGATAAGACTGAGGGCTACCTCCTAACGCGAAAGCCCGTGTAACCAAAACACATGAGCAAACTAGATTTTCTAGATGTTGGGTCAGAATCCTACGAAGAGTTCCCCGACTTCGTAGACTACATCAAAGAAGATGTAGAGTTAGCGGAAATTGAGGGGAAACTCAGTTTAATCGGATCTATCTCTGAATTTGAGAGCAAGGAGCAACTTGTTAGCAGTTTGAATCCTACATTTGAAATAATCAGAGACCTAGGAAATCTTTTATTAATCTCTGGTGGCCCGAATAATACGCCTTTCTATGTACACATAAATGACTTTTGTCCGGTGTTCTTGACAACTGGGACCAAGACAAAGGATCTACCAGCGACAATTGATACGTATTTCAAAAGAGAGGGCAGTGTTAGCCGATTATGGGTTGGAAAAAAGCAAATGGATACTATCCGCAGAGGGATTGCTAATAAGCATCCTGATGTGAGAATACCGTACTTTACTGCTCACCACTCCCCGACGTCAGAGGATACGATTGGTGGAATAACACGCCCTGATTTTGAAAGGACCATACAGTACTACGGGGAAGATGGCAGGAGAACATTCCAAGAAGTGAAAAGTAAGTACGGAGTCTTCCCAACGAATGTCCGTTTTAAGAAACCAAATGGTTTCAAGTTTAGAATTACAAATGACGGCGTATTTACGATTAATTCTGGGCTCTCAGAACCACTTACGATTATTCAATCGTCGATTGATCGTCTCCGTGAGGTCAAAAGCAAAATAAAGACATCTGATTTCGATCAAGTGAGTAACGAGTTTGTTTCCGAACAGAACTTGGAAATGAGTGAGCCTTGGGGAATAAAGCTAGAGAGTGGATTGGAAAGACGGGATGTAGATAATTTTGCTGCGAATATCCAATCGAGGGATTGGGATTTTGAACTCTCTCGTCTAACTTCTTCGTTTGGTGATATCCCTGGATTTAGTGCAGAAATCGTCGATCAGAATTCATACGGAAGAGCGGGAATGAGGACGAAAAATGACTTGATCCGGGTCTATCCACGAGAGCATACGACATTTAGCCAGTTTATGCGCATCTACAGCTTTGTAAGCGACCATATTGATTCAAATGCTCAGCCTATCGCACTATGATCTCGGATCTACCAGATGTGAATGATTACGCTGAGCGTTTCCATTCGAATAAAAAAGCTCGATTCAAGGAGCGATATGAAGAGATCTTGGACGATAACAAGGTTGAAGAAATCAAGCCGTCAGTTCAAACGGACATCAGTCTTGAACAGGAGCATGTAGATCTGGTCAGAGCAGTTTCATCTGGGTTCCATCAAACAAGTAGAGCACCCGGTTCCGAGAGTGGATTCAAGTTTTCATGTGTAGATCCTCTTTCAGAGGAAGTCGGTCTCGACAATGGGGCTGATGTGCTACTTGCTAGAACAAGGGAATTCAGTCGAGTTCAATTGTGTGTCGTCGCATGTGAGGTCGATGACTCGACAGTCCCCAGCTGGATCTCCAATATAAACAGTATACATTCTACATTCAGTGACCCGTCCAACAGAGATAAAATTCTGGATCAGATTGGCGCGGGATCAAAAACTCTTGACGAGATACAGTACATCACGTTAATCAAGCCAGAAGACTACGGTAGCCTCTCCTTTTCGGAATTAAACGGGCGTTGTAACCCATCAGAGTATGCGGTTTGGTCTGTGAAAAAGAATGGGATGTCGGAAATATGTCATGAAGGTGGCGAGTTGATCCACAAGGAATTATTGGATGTCATACAGAATTGCTTTGATTATGATGTTGCGGAAAATCCTATTGAGTACACTTTAGGTACTGATCAGGTGGTACCTCTGTCAAACGTGGTATACCGACTTGTTCGTGGAAAAGACATCTACGAAGATGCTGAGGAACCTCTTGAATTCACAAGATCAGAGTTTAAAAGCAAATTTGCTGAAAAACTCAAGCTTAGCACGCCTGAACCTAAAAAAGACGAAATGATAGATAGCGCGGTTAGAGACATGCTTACTACTGGTGTTCAAATTGGAATCTTCTCAAAATCGAGTCCCAAGCTTGATAGAAGTGATTACCGCATAATGTATAAAGGATCTGACGATGCCAAGACGGCAGAAGATGCAGTATTCACTAAGTATATTGAAAAAGTGGCTGAGAACCGGCTACAAATTCAAGCCTTTGAGCAAGCAAAGTCTGAGTTTAGCACGGGTCAGAAAGGACTGAGCGACTTCAGTTCTACTGAAGTCGAATAGACGAGACTGCCTATGAGCGACGTGGTCTACGCGATTCGGATTTCTCACCTCGAATACTCCGGGCTCAAAATCATGGACATCAAGATCGGCAAGTCCACCGACATCGACAACACCCTCCGACAGTACAGCCGGGGCAACCGCGACATCGAACTGCTCGACATGTGGACGCCGAACCCCGAAAAGACCCTCTCCACCGCCGAGCGCGGCGTCCACGCGATCGCCGAGAAGTACGCCTACGACAAACAGAGCGAGAAGTTCGTCTTCCTCCAAGGCGCGTACCAGGAGTTCGCCGAGACGGTCAACATGCTCCTCCGGAACGTCAGTCGCGACGACCTCGCCACGGAGTCGGCGTCGAGCGAGCCCGACGACGTCGACGATTACACCGGGACGACGCCTTCGGTGATCAAGATCCTCGGCGAGACGCACGACGTCGACACTTGGGGGGAAACGCTCACGACCGCGGTCACACAGATACTTCACGACGTCGACGACCACGACCGGATCATGGAAATCCAAGGGCGAACACGGACATACTTCGCCAAAGAAGGCGATCAATCTGATCTCATTCGACCTCAAAAGATACCGGACACCGAGCTGTACCTCGAAACCAATTTGTCCGCAAAAGACTGTGTTCGGCGGATTAGACAGGTAATGGAGAAGTACGGATACGATACAGCCGAGCTAGAGATATTTACTGAAGAGAGCTGACAGGGTCTCCGACTACGCGAGTGTCCCCAGCCTGATCGTTTTTTTAAAACTAATCCTACACATTCATTATGATAGGCTAATATCAGTTCGCATGGTACCAAGTGAGACGACACTTGAATTTTGTAACCGGCTTTGGGACAATTGGACACCAAGAAACGGAAAGAATCAGTGTGAAGACTGTCCAGCACACTGGTCGAATCGATCTGACTTTCCAGGAGATCGCAACACGCGACAGAGCTCTCACGGTCACCGCCCCTGGTACGGCGATGGAGATCTTGACGACGTTGAGGTTGTGATTCTTGGCCATGAACCGGGGAGAGGTAGTATCGGAGACGAGGGGGACAACGAAACGAACCATACAATGAACTCATTTGAGGATGTTCGGAATCCAGACATAAGCGAAGTCCCAGATAACGCGGGAAGCCTATCTCTGACCAAACCACTATTCGAGCGAATTGATTCCGAGTTATCGGCTTACTGGACTCAAGCTAAGAAATGTAATGAACTGGCACAGAATAACCGCTCAGCAGAGAAACAGTGTGCGGGGATTGGAGATAATCACGAGGGGTATCTTGCTGAAGAACTCTCTGCGGTTGATCCGGGCTATGTTGTTGGACTTGGATCGGATGTCTATCGTATCTTCTCTGACGTATTTGATGTCGACTCGCTGGGAGGCGGATTTAATAGACCGATCGCGACCGGTACCTCAGCATCCGGGCTTAGAGTGCTCGATGTTGACGGCTTCAGTTTCAAATACATCCCAACTGCGCATCCGTCTCGGGGTGTGCGGCCTGAAACGAAGGAAGAAGTCGATCTGAGTGGCCTGAGTGGAAAGAACGATTCCGAGCGCTATTACAAATTATTCGCAGACGACCTTGTCTCTCAAGTAAAGAGCGGTGAAATCTGATCCGGACTAAAAGAACGACTCGTTAGCAGTCGGCGTGATGTGCTACGTGAACACCAGCCCAGAGTTTCCAATTGTGTCTATGCGGGTGTTTCATCGCCCATACCACTCTTATTCGGCTCAAAGCTCATCACCAACCGCTCTTTGGCGTCCTTCGCCTCGCCACGCTTCCCGCTGTTGATGAACCGCTTCTCGTCGCGGTCGAGCACGCACACGTCCTTAATGGTCTCTGACAGGTCCTCGTACGAGCAGATTCAGTCACCCTCCAATCCTGCGAGCCCGTCGACGAGCGCCTCGTGGCCGATCGTGTTCACGAGATAGTAATCTTCGCAGTCGACGTACGGCGAGGCGCAGTAGAACACGGTGTCCTCGCTGTCGCACTTCTCGAAGACGTCGGCCCAGTCAAGGTTCTCGACGACCACGTCCCCGAATCGCTCTGCGAACTCGCCGAGACAGTCGAAAATCACCGCGTATGCGCGACACCTCCTGACTCGGACGAAGCTATTTGCTCGCTCGGAGACACGCTCACGCATGGCCCCCACCCTGCCGGACGACTTCGAGGAGCGGTTCTGGCGCCGCCACTCCAATCCGAAGAGCGGCTGGAGTCGCACGGTCCTGCTGCCGGCGCTCCTCTTCGCCGTCTATCACCGGAAGCCGCGACTCGCGGGCGCTGCGCTCCTGTTCACCGCGGTGAACCCGATCCTGTTCTCCCCGCCGGACGACGACGACGCCTGGATGACTCGCGTGGTGCTGGCCGAGCGCTGGTGGTCGCGCGAACGGAAGGCGGGCCTCTTCGACCGCACCTACCCGAACTGGCTCAACCTGCTCAACGTCCCCGTCTCGGTGTACGCGTTCGTCGCCGCGTACCGCCGGCGACCCCTCCGGGCCGGCCTCGCCGGAGCGCTCGCGATGGCGCTGAAGTTCTGGTACGTCGGCGCGCTGGTCCGGCGATACGACGACGCCGAACCGCGAGAGGACTGAACGCGCCCCGCCGCTCGCCACTTCCACTTTCACTCCCCGGGTATGGCTCACCCCTTTTTGTCGTCTCCCCGTTCGCACTCACATGTCCACTCGTTCCAATCGACCGACCGCGGACCTCCCGGAGCTCGCACCGGGGGTCACGCTCGTCGACGTCGACGACGACCTCGGCGTCACGCCAGTCCAGGCGCTGCTGCTCGACCGCGTGCTCGGGAGCGACGGCCCGGCGTTCTGGGTCGACGGCGCGAACCGAGCGAACACGACGCGCCTCCGGGAGCTCGCCCCGGCCGACCGCGTCCTCGACCGCGTCGAGGTCGCCCGCGGGTTCACGGCCCACCAGCACACAGCGCTGCTCGACCGGCTGGCCGGCCGGCTCGCGGCCCGGGAATCGCCGTCGGTCGTCCTCGCGACCGGCCTCGACGCGCGCTACCGCGACGCCGACGTCGACGGCGACGTCGCCGAGGCGATGTTCATCCGCGCCGTCGCGTCGGTCGCGCGCGTCGCCCGCGTCCACGACGCCCCCGTCCTCGTGACGCGCTGCCGCGACGACGAGTTTTCGCGTCCACTCCGCCGCGCCGCCGAGACGCACCTCGCGTGCCGGGCGACGGCGTTCGGCCCGCGCTTCGAGGATACCGAGGGCGAGACGGAGACGCTCGTGTACCACGGGGCGGACGGCTGGATACAGACGACGCTCGCGTACTGGCGCGAGGTCCTCGAACACCGCGCCCGGATGTACGAGTCCGCAGCGCTCGATCGCCCGGTCGCCGCGGCGGGGGCCCGCTGATGGGCCGGACGACCCCGACGTACCGGGACCGGCTGACGGCGATCGAAGACGAGTGGGGCCCGTTCCGTCGCGCGCTGCGCCGCGGGGACCAGGCCCGGTTCGACCGGCTGTTCGCCTACGCCCGCGACCGCGCCGACGCCGCCGGCCACCTCAACCACGCCGACCCGCTGGCGCCGGTGTGGATGGCGATCGCGCTCGAACAGGAGCGCCGCATCGCCGAGCTCGAATCGCGGATCGCCGAACTCGAGTCGCGGGTCGACGCGCTCGCCGACGCGTAGCCGTGGTCCTCACGGTCGACCACCTCGCCGAGGGGCGCGTCGCCGAGTGGCGGCTCACGCCGGACGGCGTCGCCCGCGAGGTCCGCGAGAACTACCGCCCGACGCTGTTCATCGGCGACCCGGTCGACGACCTCTACGGCCGCGAGGGCGGCCCCGACCCGACGCCGCCCGCCCGCGACGGGCTCTCGGACGCGCTGTGCGACCTCCGGTCCTTCCTCGACGGGCAGGCGGCGGTCGACGCGCTCGGCGTCGAGTCGCACCGCCAGACGTTCCGGACGACCGCCCGCCCGCTCCTCCGCGTCGACGCGGCGTCAATCGACGCCGTCCGGACGATCGCGAAGCGGGTCCGGCGGTTCGACCGCCCGGACGCGTACACCTGCTACGACGTCGACCTCACGCGCGAACTCCGGTACTGCCTCGAAACGGACACGCCGGCCGCGCCCGACCGATCGGTTCGCGACCTCCGGACCATGCGCTTGGAACGCCCCCGCCACGAGTCGGGCGTCGAGTCGCTCCCGTCCCTCACGGTCGACGGCGAGCGGGTCGGGTCGTCGCCGGGAGAGGTCGTCGCGAACGTCCGGACCGCGCTCGACGGCCGCGACCCCGACGTGATGATCGTCTCGACCGCCGACCTCGTCCCGCTGCTGTTCGAGGCGGCCGACGCGGTCGGGGTCGACCTCGAGCTCGGCCGCCGCCCGGGGTACACGAAGCTCGCCAGCGAATCGACGTACACCTCCTACGGGCGGGTGGGCCACTCGCCGGCGCGGTACGCGGTGCCCGGGCGCGTCGTCCTCGACGAGTCCAACTCCTTCTTCTACCACGAATCGGGGCTTGCGGGCTGTCTCGACCTCGTCGAACGCTCCGGGCTGCCCCTCCAGGAGCTCGGCTGGGCCTCCATCGGCCGGGTGCTGACGGCGATGCAGATCCGCGAGGCCCGGCGCCGCGACGTGGTCGTCCCCTGGCGGGCGTGGCGCCCGGAGCTGTTCAAGTCGGCGCGGACGCTCGACGACGCCGACCGCGGCGGGACGACGCTCGCCCCCGAGGTCGGCGTCCACGAGGACGTCCACGAGCTCGACTTCGCGTCGCTGTACCCGAACATCATCCGAACCCGGAACCTCTCGCCCGAGACCGTCCGCTGCGGGTGTTGCGCCACCGACGACGTCCCGGGGCTCGGCTACTCGGTCTGCGACCGCGACGGCTACCTGCCGGACGTGCTGGGACCGCTCATCGACGCGCGCAGCGAGATCAAAGCTGACCTCGCGGCCCTCGCCGACGCCGCCGGCGACGAGCGCGAGCGGCTGGCGGCCGCCTCGTCGGCGATCAAGTGGATCCTCGTCTCCTGTTTCGGCTACCAGGGGTTCAGCAACGCCAAGTTCGGCCGCATCGAGTGCCACGAGGCGATCAACGCCTACGCCCGCGAGCTCCTCCTCGACGCGAAGACCACGCTGGAGGCGGCCGGCTGGCGCGTCCTCCACGGCATCGTCGACTCCATCTGGGTGACGCCCGCCGAGGGCCGCGAGCAGCGCCCGCTGACCACGGTCGCCGACGAGATAAGCCGGGAGGCCGGCGTCGAGCTGGAGTACGAGTGCGCGTTCGACTGGGTGGCGTTCTGCCCGACGAGGCACTCGTCGTCAGGCGCGCTGACGCGCTACTTCGGGAAGCGACGCGGAGAGACGTACCCCGAGACCGGACTCGGCGACGCGGTCAAGACCCGCGGGATCGAGGGCCGCCAGCGCTCGACCCCCGCGTGGGTCGAGGACGTCCAGCGCGAGGCGCTCCGCGTCTTCGACGAGACGCGCTCTCCGGAAGCGGTGTGCGACGCGCTTCGACGCCGCCTCCGCGAGTTACAGGACGGAGCGGTCGATTCCGCCGACCTCGTCGTCGACAACCGCGTGTCGAAGGACGTGGACAATTACTCGCGGGAGACGCTCACCGTGGCCGCCCTGAAACGGGCGCAGATCGAGGGGGCCGGGTTGGCGCCCGGGCAGACGGTTCGGTACGTCGTTGTCGACGCGGACGCTCGCGGCCCGGCGCGCGTCCGGCTGGCGTTCGAGGACGTCGACCGCTACGACGTCGCGTGGTACGAGGACGCCGCAGTGCGCGCCGTCGAGAGCGTGCTTGCTCCGGTCGGATGGCGCGAGGGGGAGATCAGCGATTACCTCGCCGGAACCACCGACGAGACGTTGGCGAGCTACTGAGACTCCTCGGCCCTCGACGGATCACGACACCGCGTCGCGGACTGCGGCGGGGATGTCGGCCCGGTCGATCTCACGAACCGACGAGGCATCGGCGTCGGACGCGCCGTACTTGTACCCCGACCCGGTCAGTATCACGGCGACGTCGTCTTCGGAGCCGAACTCGCCGGAGGCGGCGAGTTCCCGAACGGCGGCCGTGGCCACGGCGCAGGACGGCTCGACGGAGACGCCCGCATCGCCCGCGAGGCGGTCCCTCTCGGCGATCATCGTTTCTTCCTCGACGGAGACGACGCCGCCGTCCGTCTCCGAGACGGCGGCCAGCGCCCTGTTCCCGCTCGGCGGGTCGGCGTTGTTGATCGAGACGGCCGCCGTCGGCTCGCCTTCGACGGGCTCGACGCGCGAGGCCCCGCGGCGGTACGTCTGCGCGATCGGGTCACAGCGCGCGGCCTGCGCGAGGTATATCCGCGGCACCGCCGAGAGCAGTCCCGCCGTGTCCAGCTCTCGAAGCGCCTTCCACACCCCGCTCGCCTGCCCGCCGCTGCTGACCGGCAGGACGATCGCGTCGGGCGCGTCGGGGGCGAACGCCTCGCAGATCTCGTACGCGACCGTCTTCTGGCCGACCACCCGGAGCGGCGAGTCCGAGTTGAGGAACGCGACGCCGAGGTCGCCTTCGAGGGTGTCGTCGTAGAGCCGCCCGTAGTCGCCGCGGACCCGGAACAGGTCCGGGTCGTGCTGGGCGATCATTGCGAGCCGGGAATCGGGGGTGTCCTCGGCCACGAGGATGACCGCTTCCCTGCCCGCCGCGGCGGCGTGCGCGGCGACGCTCAGCGCCATGTTGCCGTGTGAGACGGTTCCGACCGGGCCGTCGGTCCGACCGATGCCGACCGCGGTTCCCCGATCTTTGAAGCTCCCAGTCGGGTTGACGCTCTCGAGCTTGAGGTGGATCCGCGGGCAGTCCGGCGGTTCGATCGACGGCGCGCGGAACAGCGGTGTCCCGCCCGCGGCGGCGGCGAGCCCGGTCGGGCGCGCCGCGGGAAGCACCGACTCGTAGCGCCAGAGGGTGTCCTGTCCGAGAGAGACGTCGCTCCCCGTTGTTCCGCTCGCGTCGGGCCAGTCGAACGCCGCGGTGTCGGTCTCGAACCAGAGCGGTTCGCCACAGCGACAGCGGGCCGCGTCGCCGAACGCGTACGTCTCGCCGCAGTCTTGACATCCTCTCCGCCCTGAAGGGCGAAGATTCCCACGGCACTGCACCGCTGGGTTGGGATGATTACGGTTTGTAGACGCCTCGATGACGGCTACTGGCTGTGCCAACCAGCCGTTACTCCTATCCCGGCATGGGATTCGGAGGTACTTTTTCCTGCCTCAACCCTATTTCGGCACGGAAGAGGGTGTCTTCCGCTTGAAATGAGGGAATCCCGATATTGTCCGATTAGTGGGGCGGGGAGACCGCCTCGGTTGTGTTTAAATACGGTCTCAAGCTACTTAAATATCCGTTCGGCATGTCGAACGTAGTTCCTAGAGGGTTTGTCGGATTCATCCCCGCCGTGAACGGCGGGGCTTTCTCCTCGCACCTCCGTAACACGCCAGCTGCTCCATACCTCACCCTCGCGGGCGGTGTACAAATGGCTGGTTACGGACGAACGAGCGACGATCTCGGCCGACTATCGCGGATCGGGTGATGGCGGCGACTACCGGCGTAATTTTAGCCCGGACAAGACACGCTAGCGGTGTAGAACGACGAAATTGGGTGGCTGGGGAGTCCCAGCCCACCAATCCCGCACGGCCAAAGACCGTGCGCGTTGTAGGTGGGCCAACACGGATTTGAACCGTGGACCTCCCGGTTATCAGCCGAGCGCTCAACCTGACTGAGCTATTGGCCCAGGTGAGCGCATTCAGTCGTTGCGCGGGTAGGATTTTAAGGGTTTCCTTTCGCGAGCCGGCCGCCGTGTGGCGGTTTCACGGGGACTCACGACGCCCGCGCCGTCAGTCGGTCCGCCGCTGATTCTCGTCTTCGACCGTGTACTCCACGTCGACGACGTCGTCGTCCGCCGACGCGCCGCCGGCATCCGCGCTCCCGCCGGCGCTCCCGTCGGTGTCGGCACCGTCGCCGCCGTCGAACCCGTCGGGGCCGCCGGAGGCGCCGGGACCACCCCCCGGTCCGCCGGGGAACCCGCCGCCGCCCATCGTGAAGCCGCCCTCGCCGTCGTCCGGGAAGCCGCCGATGTAGACGTTGCCCGAGAAGAAGCCGTCCGTCTCGCGTTCGATGTAGGGGACGACGACGTACTTCTTCAGGGCCACGCGGATGGGGACCCGCGAGAGCGGGAGCGCGAGCAGGAAGCCGACCGCGTCGGTGACGAGGCCCGGTGTGAGCAGGAACGCGCCCGCGGCGATGAGCAGCCCGCCGTCGAGCAGCTCGTCGGTCGGGGGCTTCCCCTGCGCCACCTTGCGCTGGAGGCGCGCGAGGGTCGCGCGCCCCTCGGCGCGCAACAGGAGCATCCCGAGAACGGCCGTCAACACGACGAGCGCGACCGTCACGGGCCACCCGAGCCGCGTCGCGACCACGATCAAAAACAGCGCGTCCACGAGGGGGACGACGAGGAGCAGCGCGAGCAGCGTTCGCGGGCGCATACCCCCGCCTTTCCGCCGGGCGCCCATAGCCCTTTTCGTCGCGGCCGCGGGTCGGGTGCGGTTTTCCGTCGCGTGGCGCCCGCCGCGACCGCCACGGCTTTGCCCGCCCGGTCCGAGCCGGCGGTATGGACATCGTCGGCGCGCTCGGCCGCGACCCGCCGGACCGCGAGTCGCTCCCGCGGTGGGTCGCGCCGCTCCCGAAACGGCTGGAGGACGTCGCCTTCCGGTTCGCGTGGGTCATCGTCGCGATCAACCTCGTCGGCACCGCGTTCGGCTTCTGGTACTACCGGTTCCAGTTTCAGGAGCTCCCAAGCGAGATGTGGATCTTCATCCCGGACAGCCCCGGGGCGACGCTGCTCATCGCGCTCGCGCTCGGCGCGTGGGCGCTCGGCCGGTCGAGCGACACGCTCGCGGCGCTCGCCTTCTTCGGGAACGTCAAGCTCGGGCTGTGGACGCCGTACGTCCTCGTCGTCTTCTACCCGGAGTTCCTCGCGCTCAACGGCCCGGCGATGTACGCGTTCCTCCTCTTTAGCCACCTCGCGATGGTCGTCCAGGCGTTCGTCCTCCACCGGATCACCGACTTCCCGCTCCGCGCGGTCGCGATCGCGACCGCGTGGTACACCGTCGACCTGCTGATGGACTACTTCGTGCCCGTGATCGGCGACGTGACCCACACCTCCCTGCCGTACGCCGACAGCGCGCCGTGGTTCACCACGACCGTCCTCCAGGTTGCGGCCGCGGGCGCGGTCGCGCTCACCGTGGTCCCGCTGTTCTGGACGCTCGGGACCCGGATCGCGACGCTCCGAAACCGCGCGAGCGACTCCGGGCCCTGACCGGTTCCAGCGCCGACCCGCTCACCGATTTAAGTGATCGGGCGACCTCGACGAGAGCATGAGCCACTACGAGCGGATCGCGGACCTCTCGGTGACGATCGAGTCGGTCGTGCGGCGGCGACAGACTGCGGACACGACGAGCGGCTTCGAGCGCACGACCACGGAGTACCGGCTCTCCGGCGACGGCCTCGTCGGTCGCGGCGAGGACGTGACCTACGAGACCGCCGACCACGACGCGCTCGCCGAGACCGACCCGATCGACATCGAGGGGGAGTGGACGATCGACGAGCTGTCGGCCCGCCTCGACGAGATCGACCTCTTCCACGGGAACCCGCCGGAGAGCGAGAAATCCAGAAATCACCGCCGGTGGGCGGTCGAGAGCGCGGCGCTCGACTTAGCGCTCCGGCAGCAGGAGGAGTCGCTGGGCGAGCGCCTCGGCGTCGATCCGGAGCCGGTCCGGTTCGTCGTCTCGACGCGGCTCGGGGACCCGCCCTCGACCGATCGCGTCGAGGCGCTGCTCGCGCGCAACGCCGATCTGGAGTTCAAGCTCGACCCCACCCCGGAGTGGCCTGAGGAGGCGTTCGAGACCCTCCGGAAAACCGACGCCGTGCGGATTCTCGACCTGAAGGGGTGGTACGAGGGGACCGACGTCGATGTCGAGCCCGACCCGGAGCTGTACCGCGACGTGTTCGCCGCGTTCCCGGGCGCGGTCGTGGAGGACCCCGCGTTCACGCCAGCGACGAGCGCGCTCGTCGAGCCGCAGGCCGACCGCCTCTCGTTCGACTACCCGATCGACGGCGTCGAGAGCCTCGAATCGCTCCCGGTCGAGCCCGGGTGGTGTAACATCAAGCCCTCGCGGTTCGGCACGCTCGAATCACTGTTCGAGACGATCGCCTACTGCGACCGGAACGGGATCGAGATGTACGGCGGCGGGCAGTTCGAGCTCGCGAGCGGCCGCACCGCGATCCAGACGCTCGCCGCGCTCTGTTACCCGGACGGGCCGAACGACGTGGCGCCGCGGGCGTACAACGACCCCGACGCCGAGCCGCCGTACCCGAAGAGCCCGCTCCGACCGAACCGCGACGCGGCAGGCTTCGAGTTCTGAGGAGACGCGAATCAGCCGACCGCCAAGGTCAACGATTTATAAATGGATACGCGGTGGCGCGTGCCTGCGAGCGGCCCTCGGCCGCGAGCAGCACGCGCGAGGGAGTCGGCCGACAGTAGGGAGGCCGACGAGGCTGGGGAGGTGTGAGGCGCGGTGCTGTGCGGGGCGGGACTCAAAGGGGCAGCCGCGAGGTCGCCGTAGGCGACGCAAGCACCGCAGGGAGCGAACGGAGTGAGCGACCGAGGAGCGCAGCGAGCGTACGGCGACCTCGCGGCTGGGGCTTTGGAGGTGTCCGTCTTTGAGCAGTAGCCACCTGTGTACAACCGAGCGGCTGGGGCTTTGGAGGTGTTCACCGTCGATCCGTCGGCAACCATTTATAAACGAGCGGCTGGGGCTTTGGAGGCCTTCACCGCCAAGTCGCTGATAACTTATAAACGAACAAGCGAACTCACGGAGCAACCGATCCAACCGTCGCACACCGATATTTACGAAACGAACTTCAGTAAATCGTCGCGGTTGTGGTCGTGAAAACGAGTCCGCAGACACTCCTCTAACGCCTCGATGTCGCCGCGCTTCGCGCAGATCGGCGCCACCCGGTCGGACCACTGCTGCCACGGCGGGTACAGCCCGAGACGATCACAGATCTCGTCGAGCCGCTCGTCGACGTCGTCGATCTTGTCGGTCTTGTTGACGGCGACGATGGGCTCGACGCCCACGTCCTCCAAGAAGCCGAACATCTCGACGTCGTGGGGAATGTTCCCGCGCTCCGCGTGGCGGTCGATGATGTCGACCGCGGCCTTGCCGTCCATCACGACGACTCCGGCCAGAATCGAGTCGGCGTTGTCCTCCAGGTAGCGCACGATATTCGTCTTGATCTGCTCGCGGTGCTCGTCCTCGACGCCGGACATGAACCCGAACCCGGGCAGGTCCGTGAACATGAAGCTCTCGCTGGCCCAGTCGAAGTGATTCGGCTGGCGGGTGACCCCCGGCTTGCCGCCGGTCGAGAAGTCGTGGCCCGTCAGCTCGCGCATCAGCGTGGACTTGCCGACGTTCGAGCGCCCCACGAGGACGACCTCGGCGTCGCGGTCCGGCCGGTCTTCGAACATATCCGACCGTGCGCGCCTGAACGGGTTAAAAGGCGCGTCGCGGCGGCGGCGTCAGGCCGGGACGGTCGTGTCGTCGTCAGGCCGGGACCGTCGTCTCGTCGCCGAGTCCGTCTGCCCCGGTCTCGATCTGGTCGCTCTGGTCTGCGAACGCGGTGCCGAACATCCGGAAGACGGCGACTTGACTGTAGAACTGGACGAACGGGACCAACACCGCGCCGACGACGGTGACGAGGAGCACGATCGAGACGACGAACACGCCGATCGAGACCAGAAGCGGCATCAACACGGCGAGGAGGTACTCCGCGCTGAACAGCGTCGGCTTGAGGATCTCCGGGTCGAAGGCCGCCCGCACTTCGCCGCGGGCCGCGTACGCCGTGAGCGCCGCGGGAACTGCGTAGTAAATGAACAGCAACACGGGGATGAACGCCAGCGCGAGCAGCGCGCCGGTGACGCCGATCAGCGCGCCGACGTCGCCGCCGACGCCCGATCCGACCCCGGCGACGGCCGAGATCACGAACCCGTACACGACGACCGGGACGATAGAGTAGACGAGCGCGATGACCGTCGCGACGACGCCTTTCGCCAGCAGGTCTCCCCAGTCGTCGAACGCCGGCGGGATGTCGTCGCCCGCAACGGTCCGCTCCAGCACCCGGACGAGGTAGCCGAAGATCGCGAACGCGGGGATGACGAACACCGAGAGGAGTCCCAGCACGCCGCCGATGACAATTCGCCCGACCCAGTCGCCGCGCACGGGATACGACAGTCCGTCTTCGATCATGTCCGGACGCAACACCGATTTGATATATAAAGACGGCGACACGGCTACCGGTGGGGCGCCGTGCGTCCCACGTGTGAGACCGGATCTTGCTCGGGCCGAATCCGGTTTCCGCCGACTACTTGTCGCCCACGCCGCTCGTTCCGACATGGACAAGCAGGCCGTCCGCGAGGCGGTGTGGGACGCCTTCGACGAGGGCGATCAGGCGCGGTTCCCGTTCCCGCCCCACGACCGGATCCCCAACTTCGCCGGCGCCGACGCCGCGGCGGAGCGACTCGCGGAAACCGAGGCGTGGGAGTCGGCCGCGACGCTGAAGGCCAACCCCGACGCACCGCAGCTCCCCGTCCGCCGGGCCGCGCTCCGCGCCGGCAAGACCGTCTACGTCGCGCAGCCGCGCCTCCGCGACCCGGACCCGTTCCTCCGGCTCGATCCGGCCGAGATCCCGCCCGAGGAGATCGACGACGCGACGACCGTCTCCGGGATCTCAGAGTACGGGACGCCGACCGCGCCCGAGGCCGTCGCGCACGTCGACCTGATCGTCGCGGGCTCCGTCGGCGTCACGACCGACGGCGCCCGGATCGGCAAAGGCGAGGGGTACAGCGACCTGGAGTGGGCGGTCCTCTGCGAGATCGGCGCAGTCGATGACGACACGACCGTGGCAACGACCGTCCACGAGCTCTCCGTCCTCGACGGGCCCGAATCGGCGGTCGGAGAGGACGCTGACCTCCCCGACCCCGACGCGCACGACGTTCCGCTCGACCTCGTCGTGACGCCGGCGCGGACGATCCGGACTGAGACGCCGCACCCGCGTCCGGACGGAGTCGACTGGGACGCGCTCGACGACGAGAAGCTGTCGGAAATTCCCGTCCTCGCGGAACGGGCGCCGGAAAAGAAGTGACTAGTCCGCGTGCTGCGGCGTCGGCGCGGACCGCTCCGGCCGGTTGTCGGCGACGTGGCCGCACTTCGGACAGACCACGGTGCGCTCGTCGCCGTCGCTGACGACGAGCCACCCGTCCGACAGGGAACTCTCGAAGCGACACTCCGGACAGAAGAGGACCGACTTCCCGCGGGAGGGCGGGGAACCGCTGGCGTCTGCGTTCATGGGACTGGGTAGGAGCCGGAGCTATAAGGGTCTTGTTCGACCTGATCGTTTAGTATGATCGGGATTCACAAACGTGTCTGTCACGCATTTTTAGAGAAAATAGATCGATCATTTCTAAAATAAGGAATATACTGATCGGCAAACGTCACCATCGTTCGCGGGATTCCGCTGGTCCGCGCGGAACGCCCGCCCGTTCTCCCAAACTACCGCGCTAAGGGCATGTTGTAGCTCGTCTCCTCGGCCATCACGTACTCCCAGGTGGCCTCGCACTCGCAGGACACCTGCTCGAAGACGCTTGGGTCCTGGCGCTTGTCGAAGTCCTTGATCGCGGTCTGGACGCGGTCGTCGCACTCGCCGCAGTTGTGCGCGCCGCGGTCGGAGCCGTGGCCAACGGGGTCCGAGACGACGATGGCGTCGACGTCGGCGGTCTCCTCCAGCACGTGCGCGACCGACCAGAGCCACGGCGGGCGGTAGCCCCCCTCGAAGAACAGCTCGTCGACCATCGTGTAGCGCTGCACGTTCGTCGGGTTCATCGAGACGGTGTGACAGCCGTCCACGTCGGCGCAGCGCCGGATCGAGTCGATCATGTCGGCGGCCGCCTCCGGCTCCGCGAGGAAGGGCGGCTTCATGAGGAGGTACGCCTTGATTCCCACGGCCGCGTCGAACTCGCCGTCGGCCGCGGCCGCCTCGGCGCAGGCGTCCTCGAAGTCGGCGAAGTCGAAGTACTTGTTCACGCAGTCGTGGCGCACCCGATCCGTCGCGGTCTCTAACCCGACCGCCACGTCGGTGGCGATCCCGTGGTCCGCGAAGTCCGCGATCTTCTCGCGGTCGACGAAGTCCGGCAGCGACTCGACGACGATCCGGTCGCGGTCCGCGAACGTCTCGGCGATGGCGCCTCGGGTCTCCGCCGGCACCTCGCGCTCGTCGAGGAAGGAGCCGGAGGTGTAGATCTTGATCAGCTCGGCCGGCTCGTCCGCCTCCTCGGCCTCGTGGTCGAGGCACGCGTCGATCTGCGTCATGAGATCCTCGTGGGCGACGCTGCCGCCCTCGACGGACTCCGCGACGTAGCCGCACATCGTGCAGCCGCCGGCGCGGGCCCACCGGCAGCCGCCGGTGTTTAAGATGATCGTGAGGGAGTTCACCACGCCGTCTGGCGTGTTGTCCTCGTCGATCCACACGCGGGTGGGCTCCGTCGGGTCGTACGTCTCCGAGCGCTCGGCGCGGATGTCGCGCATCACGGCGTTGTGCGCGTCCATTCCGCGCCCCTGCTCGTACGCGTCGGGGCTCGGCTTGCTCATTGTCGGGGGAAGCGGGCGAGCGCGTAAAGCGGTGTCGTCCTCGCGGACCGGCGCTGTCCCGTCGTTCCGGGGTCGCGGTTCCTGTTCGACCGATCGAGTACTGTTGTAAAAAGTCCCGTCAATATAAATATATACTAATCTATAGAAAGATTTTATAAACACCGCTAAGTGGAAGAAATCGATGTCACGGGACCGTGACTACGGACGGCGTGACGTGCTGCGAGCGGGTGGAATCGTACTTGGCGGGTCGCTCGTTTCCGGGTCGGCGGCGGCCGCGGACGGCGACGGGTCGACGACGCTGACGCTTCTGTCGTACAACGACATCCAGACGGCAGCCGCGGAGGACAAGAATTTCCCGCGGCTGGTGACGCTCATCGAACAGCGCCGGGCGGCGGCCGACGGGCCGGTCGTCGTGGTCGGCGGCGGCGACGAGGTGGGGCCGCACGCGCTGAGCCCTATCTCGCAGTGGCGCGCGCCGGTGGACGTGCTCAACGAGGTCGATCCGGACGCCGACGTGATCGGGAACCACGAGTTCGACTACGGGCTCGACCCTATCTCGGAGGTGACGGCCGACTCCGAGTTCCCGTGGCTCGCGACGAACCTCGTCGACAGCGAGACGGGCGAGGCGTTCGACGGCACGGAATCCACCAATATCGTCGAGCGCGGCGGCGTCAGCGTCGGGATCATCGGCCTCGTCGACGAAGGCGCGACGTACGGGAAGACGAACATCGATTTCGAAGCGGAGGGCATCACCCTCGAAGACTACACCGAAACCGGCCCCGCGGAGGCGAAGCGACTCAAGGAGGACGAGAACGTCGACGTCGTCGTCGCGCTCGCGCACACAGGCATTGAAGACGCCGAGGCGCTCGCCGAGGACGACACCGACGACGACATCGACGTCATCGTCGTCGGCGACGACGAGCAGCTATATCCCCCTGAGGAGGTCGATGGATCGATCATCTCGGAGGCGCGGGCCCGCGCGGCCTACCTCAGCGAGATCGAACTGACCATCGAAGACGGTGAGGTCACTGCGTGGGACGGAGAGCTGATCGAGGTCACGGACGACATCGAGAAGGACTCCACCGCGTCCGACATCATCAACGACTACCGCGCGGAGGTGAGCCTCGACTCGCCGGTGGTGGAGACGGAGACGCCGCTCGACGCCACGTTCGGCTCGAACTACCACCGCGAGACGAACTACGGAAACGTGATCACCGACGCGATGCGCGAGCGTGTCGACGCCGACGTCGCGATCACGAACGCGGGCGGTATCCGCTCGGACTCGGTGTACGGCCCCGGCGAGATCACCGGCGGAGACATCTTCAACACGCTCCCGTTCCCGAATACGGTCGTCTCGCTGGAGCTCACGGGCGAGGAGCTCGTCGAGGCGCTGGAAGGCCAGATCATCACGCTGGAGAGCGGTACCGGACAGAGCTTCGGCGAGGAGGTGTCCCAGCAGACCAGCGGCGTGCGCTTCGAGTGGGTCCCCCACGAGGACGCGGACGAACTGGTCCGCGACGTGTACGTCGGCGGCGAGCCGCTCGACCCCGACGACACCTACGAGGTGGCCGTCAACAGCTTCATCGCGAACGGCGGGAGCGGCTACCCGCTCGAAGACAAGCCCGTGGTCAAGGATACGGGCGAACTTCAGGCGACGACGGTCGTGAACTACTTAGAGGAGAAGGAGACCATCGCCCCGACCGTCGAGGGACGGATGCAGCGCGTCGACCGCGACCTCCCCGACGCCGCCGTCACCGTTGATGGGAACGGGAAGGTCGTCGCGCAGTTCGACGCGCCCGACGACGTGGAGTCGGTCGCCGAAGACACCGTCGCCGTGTGGACCCCCGATGGCGACACCGCCGACGCCGAGCAGGTCGTCTACGACAAGGACGACGAGACCATCGTCGTCCGCGTCGACGATGGCGAGCTCGCGGAGACGATCGGGGACGCGGACGACGGCGACGAGGTCCCGCTCAACCTCTACGCCGAGTACGAGTCCAGCGAGTACGACCACATTTACTTCGAGCGCTCGCGGCTGAACGCCGACGTGGCGGCGACCGTTCGCCGCCGCGGGCGTGGTCGCGCCGGCGCGCCCGGACGCTGACGCAGGGGAAGTCAGCTCCCGGCGTCGCTATCGCTCGTCGATGCCGGCCCCCGGCCGCGAACGGCCGCGATCCCCGCTCCGATTACCGCGCCGCCCGCGTTGACGGCGGCGTCGCGCCACGCGAACGACCGCCACGGGATCGGCGCCTGGACGAGTTCGATCCCGAACCCGAACGCGACCGCGCCGGTCACAGCGAGAAGCGGGCCGAATCGACGCTCACGGGTCGCTGGGACGAGCAGGGCGGCGAGGACCGCATACCCGACGAGATGAAACGGATCGGTGAGGCCGACTCCGGCGGGGAGGGCGTCGAGGAGCGCGCCGAGCGCGCTGCCGAGCGCACCGCCACCTCCGCCGGACGACGCCGGGACCGGAACCACCGACCCGACGAACACGACGAGCGCGAACCCGAGCGCTCTCCTTCGGTCGCGGCCGGTCGGCTCCGAACTGCGGCCGGTCGGCTCCGGACCGCGCCCGGTCGCCCGCGTCCGCTCGTCTCGGTCGGTCACGGCCGCGCTTCGTCTCGCCGGCAATTATGGGCTGCGACTTCGAGAGATTCGGCGGCTGACCCGTGATACCGACCGAAACCGGTCGTTCACACCACGTCGCTGCCGGCCGCTGTGAGCCGTTCACACCCCGCCGCCGTCTCCGAATATTTCCGCGTCGAAGGGGCGCTTTATTTATAAACATCGGCCTGACGACACGCCTCGTTCCGTAACCAGTACCCGTTGCGCTCGGAGGTGAACAACTAACACGCTGTGGTCCCTCTATAATGAACGAGCATTACATGACTGAAATGGGCGGCTACAGAGACCGTGTGGCACAGGTCGATCTCGGCGGTGGCGAGGTCAGCTACCGCGGGATCGACGACGACGACGCGGAGAAGTACATCGGCGCGCGCGGGCTCGGCGTCAAGTACGTCTTCGACAAGGGTCCCGACGTGGACCCGCTCGGACCGGAGAACCGACTGGCGTTCATGACGGGCCCGCTCACGGGCACCCAGACCGTGATGAGCGGTCGGATCGCCCTGGTGACGAAGTCCCCGCTGACGGGGACGGTCACCGACTCGCACCACGGCGGCTGGTCCGGTGCGCGGCTGAAGTGGGCCGGGCTCGACGGCATCCTGCTCGACGGCGCGAGCGACGAACCGGTCTACCTGTTCGTCGAGGACGGCGACGTCGAGGTACGCGACGCCTCCCACCTCTGGGGTCAGGGGGTCCACGACACGATCGACCAGATCGGCGAGGAGGTCGACGGGAAGGTCGGGCGTAATATCTCCGTGATGGCGATCGGGCAGGGCGGCGAGAACGAGGTGCGCTACGGCTGCGTCATCAACGAGGACGACCGCGCCTCGGGCCGCGGCGGCACCGGCGCCGTGATGGGCTCGAAGAACGTGAAGGCGGTCGTCGTGAAGTCGGGCACCGACATGCCCAAGCCCGCCGATCCGGAGACGTTCCAGGAAGGCTACCAGCAGGCGATGGAGGTCATCCGCGAGTCTGATGTCACCGCGCCCAACGAGGGCGGGCTCTCGATGTACGGGACGAACGTCCTGATGAACGCGACCGAGGAGATGGACGGGCTCCCGACGAAGAACGCGAAACACACCTCGACGGAGGCGTACAGCGAGGCCGACGGCGTCGACGTTCAGGCGGAGCGCGTCTCCGGCGAGAACGTCCGCGAGAACATCCTCGTCGACGAGCCGACCTGTCACTCCTGTCCGGTGGCGTGTAAGAAGGAGGTCGAGGTCGACGTGACGCACAAGGGCGAGGACCTGAACGTCCGCATGGAGTCGTACGAGTACGAGTCCGCGTGGGCGCTCGGCCCGAACTCCGGGCACGACGACCGCGACGAGATCGCGGTCATGCTCGACCGGTGTAACGACCTCGGCATCGACACCATCGAGACGGGCAACATGATGGCGATGGCGATGGAGATGAGCGAGGAGGGCAAACTGGAGGGCGTCGGCCACCTCGACTGGGGCGACTCCGAGACGATGATCGACCTCATCGACGAGATCGGCCACCGCTCCAGCGACCTCGGCGACCTCCTCGCGGAGGGCCCCGAGCGCGTCGCCGACGCGAAGGACGCGCACGGCAACAAGCTCTCCGTCAAGGGCCAGACGATGGCCGCCTACGACCCGCGCTGCATGAAGGGCATGGGGATCGCGTACGCGACCTCCAACCGCGGCGCCTGCCACCTGCGCGGCTACACGCCGGCCGCCGAGATCCTCGGGATCCCGGAGAAGGTCGACCCGTACGAGTGGGAGGGCAAAGGGGAGCTCACCGCCACCTTCCAGGACCTTCACGCGGTGTCGGACTCGTTCGACATCTGCAAGTTCAGCGCGTTCGCGGAGGGGATCGAGGAGTACGTGCTCCAGTACAACGGCATGACCGGCCGCGACCTCTCGGAGGACGAGCTCTTCGAGGCCGGCGAGCGCGTGTACAACCTCGAGCGCTACTTCAACAACCTCGCCGGCTTCGACGGCGCGGACGACACGCTGCCGAACCGCTTCATCGAGGGGCACCCGGACGCCATCCCCGGCACGGGCGCCAGCGAGGGCGAACTCGTCGAAATCGACCAGCTGAAGGCCGAGTACTACGAGACCCGCGACTGGGTCGACGGCGTCGTCCCCGACGAGAAGCTCGACGAGCTCGGCATCGATATCGGGCCCGGCACCGGCGTCTCGTCCGGCGACTCCGCGGCCCCGGCCGACGACTGAGCAAGGTCGCGTCGCGAGCGCGGTTGCGGTCCGCGCTCGCGGTCCGTTCGCGCGACCCGCTGACACCGTCCGCTTATTTTTAAGTGACCTGCGCCGGTACCCCCGTCCATGGCGCACGACCCGCTCTCTCCCTCCGAGGCCCTCCGCACGCCGATCGGTGCCGTCCTCGCGGCCGTGAGTCTCCTCGTGTTCGTGTACTCGCTTTTGATCATCGGCCAGATCCTGTTCGGCGTCTGGGTCGTCCTCGTGCTCTCGGTCGGCCCGTACCTCTCGTACCGTCTGTTCGCCGCGCTTGACTCGCTCGCGGACGGCGCGCAGCGGATCGCCGCCGCCCGAGAACGCGAGGTCGACGGGGACGGCGACGCCAGGTTCGACCGCCCCGTCGACAGCGGCGCCGCTCCCGGCCGCGAACGCCCGTCGGAACGTGAGACCGAACGCGAACGCTGACGCGCTAGGCGGGGACGTCTTGCGGGTCTGTGACCGTGTGAGCGGCATCTATCCCGCCGCGTCCGCCGCCCCTATTTAAGTACTCTCGCGACGATCCGGGGCCATGAACTGGCGACTCGTTGCGACCCTCGGCGTCGGGGTGACTGCGTTCCTCCTCGCGGCCGCCGGCGTCACGGAACTGCTTGTGGCGTCGATCGAGTTCTCCGCGCTCGTCGGGCTCCCGGTCGGAATCCTCCTCGGCGCCGCGTCCGCGGCGGCGACGTGGCTTCGCCTCTGGAAGAGTCCGGGCGCTCGCCCCGCGCTGCTCGGCGTCGCGGCGGTCGGCTACGCGGTCGTTGCCCTCGCGGCCGCCTCGTACGCGATTTCGTCCGTCCGCGGGCTCGTGAGCGTCGAGCGCGCGCTCGCCGTCGCCCTCCTCGTCGGCGTCGTCGCCTTCGCGCTCGCGAGGCGACGGCCGGAGCGGTTCGGCTGACTCGAATTTTTGAACGCCACGCGCCTCACGCGAACACGACGAATCTGAACAGCCACAGCGTCGCCATCCCGGTCGCGATGGTCGCGAACACGTTCTCCGTCCGCCACGCGACCGCGCCGGCGACGGCGCCGGCGATCAGCCGCTCGTCGATGAGTGTTGCGGCGACCGACGGGCGCAGCGTCACCAGATCGGGGAGGACGAGCGCCGCGAGGACCGCCGGTGGGACGTACCGGAGCGGGCGCTGAACGCGCGTCGGAACCCCGTCGATCCGGCCGAAGAGGTGGATGAAGGAGAGCCGGATCCCGTAGGTGATCGCGCCGATGACGACGATGGCGACCCAGGCGCGCGGGGAGGCGACGAGCCCGGCAAGTGCGTCGGTCACGACGCCGTCACCTCCGCGTCGACCGTGTCCGTCACGACCGCGCCCGTCACGACGCCGTCACCTCCGTCAGCAGCCCGGCCGCGATCCCGCACAGCGCGCCGACGAGCAGCCCGAGGTTGAGCGGGAGCCCGGCCGCGACGACCGCGACCGCGCCGCCGGCGACGCCCGCGACGGTGGTGGGTCGATCCTTCATCGCGGGGACGAGGAGCGCGAGGAACACCAGCGGCACGGCGAAGGTGAGCCCCCACGCGTCGGGGACGCCGGCACCGAGGACGACGCCCGCGACCGTCCCGATCTGCCAGACGATCCACAGCGACGCGGCCGCGCCGAGGTAGTAGCGCCACCGGCTGCGGTCCGGGTTCTCGTCGAACTCGGCGACCGAGAGCGCGTACGCTTGGTCGGTGAGCAGGTAGGCGAGCCCCGCGCGGAGCCGGCGCCCGTAGTCGGCGAAGTGCGGCGCGATGGACGCCGAGTACATCAGCATCCGGAGGTTGATCACGACGGCCGTGCCGACGACGACCGCGAGAGGGGCGTTCTCGCCGAGCAGGTCCAGCGCGGCGAGCTGGGAGGCGCCCGCGAACACGATCACGGACATCCCGACCGCCTCGGCCAGTCCGAGGCCGGCGTCGACGGCGGCGATCCCGGCGACGAGCGCGAACGGCGCGATGCCTAACATTAGCGGCGACACGTCTCGCACGCCGGCCAGCAGGTCCTCGTCGAGTACGGAGCGGGCCACGGCTACTGCTCCTTGGGGTACGGCGGCTCGTCGTATTTGGCCGCGAGGTGGTCGGCGTGCTCCAGCTTCGTGTTCGCCTTCCGGAAGGTGCCGAGCAGCGAATGGATCTCGCGTTCCGTCGGATGCGCGCGGCCGAGCAGCCGGCGCATCAGCAGCGCGTTCTTCTCACGGACGTGCTCGCGCTGGCCGGTCGCCGCGAGGAACTCGCCGAAGTACTCGTGGAAGCGCTCGACGTCGGCCTCGGGGGCGCGGGTCACCTCGGTGTCGGGCAGCTGCGTCTCGTCGACGGTGAGGTCGCGGAGCTCGTATAAGAGCACGGTCGCGGCCTGCCCGAGGTTCAGGACGGGGTAGTCGTCGTCGGCCGGAATCGAGCACACCTCGTCGAGCCGCGAGAGCTCCTCGTTGTTGAGCCCGCGCCCCTCGCGGCCGAAGACGATGGCGGTGGGCGCGTCCACGGTCTTCAGCGACTCGCGCAGTTCGGCGGGCGTCTTGAACGGGAAGCGCTCGTGGCTGCGGTCGTCCTCGCCGGTGATCGCGGTGGTGCCGACGGTGTGGTAGTTCGCGACGACCTCGTCGAAGGTGACCTCCTCAGCGTTCGGGAGCACGTCCTCGCGTGCGTGGCCGGCGAAGCCGTACGCCTCGCCGTCCTCCTCCAGCTCGGGCGGATTCACGAGCTTGAGGTCAGAGAGCCCGAAGTTCTTCATCGCTCGCGCGATAGTGCCGACGTTGCCCGGCGTCTCGGGCTCGACGACGACGACCACGGGCTTTTGCCGAGCCCGGTCGGTCTCTCTGGACTGATCGGCCTCTCCGGGGCGCTCTTCGGCCGCGTCGGTCTCCGCCGTGTCGTCCGCTTCGGCCGTATCTTCCGCTTCGCCGCCGCTCATCGGTCCGACGGGTAGTCGGCCGAGAGGTCGAGGTCGGACTCCGAGAGCTCCTCCTCGGTCAGCTCCTCGCGTTCGGTGTCCTCCCGCCCGGCGAGTTCGAGGATGTCGATCCGCTCGCCCTCGAAGTCGGCTTCGAGGCGCTCTTGGACCTCCTGCTGGTCGGGCAGGTCCGGGAGCCCGTCGGGGTCCTCCTCGACGTGCTCGACGGACGCGTAGTCCTCGGGGGCCTCGTTGCCGGCGGCGACCCACTCGTGGAAGCGGTCGGCGAACTCGACCGAGCCCTTGTGGTCGCTGCCGCCTTCCTCACGGAACCAGTAGAGCAGGTCGGGCTCGTGTTCGGGACAGAGCAGCACCTCGCCGTCCGGCTCGCCGTACACGATCTCCGCCTCGTTACAGAGATGGATTTCCTCCTCGCCGTAGTCGAGGTAACAGACGTCGCAGGGCTCCTCGACGAGGCCGACGAGCCGCAGGAGTCGCTCTCGCGGGTCCTCCGGGATCTCGTCGAGGGGCTTCAGCTCCTCGTCGTCGGTGAATATCTCGTCCTCCTCGAAGCGCCATCCGCGGAGGCCGATGCTCACTTTCGCCATGTCTCACGCTACGCTCCGGCGGCGATAAAAGCGCGTCCTTCCCGGCACGAGGGCGGTCGCGACGCCGTCCGCCGGAGCCGGTCATTTAAATTCTCGAACCGCTTCGGTGCGAACATGAGACGCCGTCGGCTTCTCGGAGTGACTGCTGGTGCGGTCGCCGGTGCCGCGGCGGGCTGTCTCGGCGATGGGAACGCGGGGGACGACGGTGACGGTTCGGACGGCGGGAGCGATACGGGCGACGGAACCGACGGCGATATCGAGTGGCCTACCGGACCGTACGCCGACTACGAGACGACGACCGTGACCGTCGAGAGCCCCGACGGCGAGGCTCGGGGGTCGGTGACAGCGGCGATCGCGGACGACGGCGACAAGCGTCTCCTCGGGCTCAGTGACGCCGAGGCGCTCCCGGAGGACGGCGGGATGCTGTTCGTGTACGACTCGCCGCGCGATTCGCTCACCTACGTGATGCGGCGGATGAGCTTCGGGATCGACATCGTCTACGTCGACGGCGATCGGGAAATCACCCGGATCCACAACGCGTCCGAGCCGGGTCCGAACGAGAACGGCGAGGAGCAGGAGTACGACGGATCGGGTCAGTACGTGTTGGAAGTCCCCTACGAGTGGACCGACCGCCACGGCGTCGAGGTCGGCGATTCGCTGCGCTTCGATTTATAAATGGAGTTTAGGTTGCTGTGCGCTTGTTTATAAACAACCAGTCGCAGACCCACGGTGAACACCTCCAAAGCCTTGACCGCTCGTTTATAAATGGTTGACAACGGATCCACCGCGGACACCTCCAAAGCCCCAGCCGGGAGGCGGGCGCAGGCGACGCAAGCACCGCAGGAACGAGCGAAGCGAGTGACGAGGAGCGCAGCGAGCGTGCGCCCGCCTCCCGGCTGCCCCTTTGAGTCCCGCCCCGCACAGCACCGCAGCCTCACACCTCCCCAGCCTCGTCAGTCGCCTCCGCTTCGCTCCGGCGACTGACTCCCTCGCGCGTGCTCCTCGCGGCCGCCAGGGGCGGCCGCTCGCAGGCACGCGCCGACCGCACCGCCGACCATTTATAAACGAATGCGTGGTCGGTTCCCCGGCGAGCGCCTCGGGTACTCGTCCCGTTTATGTCGCTCGCGTCCGTGCTGATCGTATGCGAAATGTGGACGCTGCGGGGCTGGGGATCGGCGACGACCACCCGCCCCGGATCATGGGCGTGCTCAACGTCTCGGAGGAGTCGCCGTACGACCCCAGCGTGTACGACGACCCGGGGGAGGCCGCCGCGTACGTCGACGAGGAGCTGATCGGCGAGGGCGCCGACATCGTCGACGTGGGCCTCGAATCGGCCAACAAGGACCTCGACGTGCTCTCGGCCGAACAGGAGCTCGATCGGCTCGACACCGCCGTCGAGACGCTCGAATCCACGTCGGGCGACGCGGTCTGGTCGATCGAGACTCGATACCACGAGGTCGCCGATGAGGCGCTGTCGCGCGGCTTCGACATGGTCAACGACATCTGCGGCTTCGCCGACCCGGAGATGCCCCGTGTCTGCCGCGAACACGACGCCGCTGTCTCGAAGATGGCCTCGCCGCCAGACCTGGAGCGCCCGGGCGCCATTGAGGACGTCGACGACATCTACGAGGCCCTATCGATGAACGGCCTCACTGATAAGACCATCCTCGACCCTGCGTTCGGCGGCTGGTCCGAGGCGAAGACGCACGCGGACGACCGCGAGACGTTCCACCGCCTGCGCGAGTTCCGCGGCTACGGCCGCCCCCTGCTCGTCTCGATCAACCGCAAGAGCTTCCTCAAGACCATCGCCGGCCGCAGCACCGAGGAGGCGCTCCCGGTCTCGCTCGCGGCGACGTCGATGGCGGTCGAGCGTGGCGCCCACGTGATCCGAACCCACGACGTGGCCGAGACGCGCGACGCCGCGCTCGTCGGCGCCGAGTTCGCCCGCGACCGCTACGGCGGCGAGTCCGGCGCCGTCGCCGTCGAGGAGCTCGACGTGACGACGGTCCGCGAGGCCGAGCGCCACCTCGACCGAATCGGCGCGTCGGGGGCGACGCAGGGCGACCGCGACGTCGCCGGCAACGCGGTCGTCCGCACCTACGAGCTCTCCGGCCTCGACGACGCGGCGGTCGGCGCCCTGCGCGCCGCGACCGTGGGCGGCGACGCGAGCGGCGCGGCGTTCGCGCTGGGCGACCCGAACCGCGCGGGGACGCCGACGCCCTCCTCTGCGACCGACGGCGGCACCGGCGGGGCCGGCGGCTCGGCCGGCCCCGCGAACGACGGATCCGCCGGCGACGGCCCCGTGAACGACCGCCGCGGACTCCTCATCGGGACGCCCGCCGCGATCGAGTCGGTCAGAGAGGCCGTATCTGACGTCTCCGACCCGCTCGACGCCGCGCTCGCGGGTATCAACCCCAACGTGAGTTAAGAGAAAGTTTATGCCCTCGTGTAGACAACCGATCGACCGGACGCCGGAGGGGCACGCGGGTAGGGGTACTCTGTGCCACTCCGGTCCATACCATAATTCGCCCGGCGAGCGGCGGCGCCGTTCTGCGCCCGGCGCGACGGGCTCCCGGAGCGTGATCCGCCCGTGAACTTCTCGACCTTCGAGCCAGTCTACGAGGCGATCCTCGCCGATTTCGGGTTCGACCGCGCGGCCGACGAACGCGCCCGCGACGTCGCCGCCGACCTCGCGACGCCGTTCCCGCTCGACCGCCTCGGCGACTGGGAAGGGGAAACGGTCGCCGTCGCGGGCGCGGCGCCCTGCCTCGCTGACGAGGTCGGGTTGGCCCGCGACGCCGACGTCGTCGTCGCGGCCTCCACCGCCGCCGACGTCCTCGACGACCGCGGCGTCAGCGTCGACTGCATGGTGACTGACCTCGACAAGAACCCGGAGAGGGCGGCCGAACTGACCCGCGAGGGCGTGCCAGTCGCCGCTCACGCGCACGGTGACAACATTCCGGCGGTCCGCGAGTGGCTGCCGCGCTTCGCCGACGAGTGGACGCTGGCGACGACGCAGGCGGCCCCCGTCGGCCCGGTCCGGAACACCGGCGGGTTCACCGACGGCGACCGCGCGGCGTTCCTCGCCGACCACGTCGGGGCCGGCAAACTCGTCTTCCCGGGGTGGAACTTCGACGACCCCGCCGTCGACCCGATGAAGGCGCGGAAGCTCGACTGGGCCGCCCGCCTGCTGCGCTGGCTCGAACGCCGGCGCGGCGAGCGGTTCGAGATTCTGGACGGGCGGCGAGAGGCGGTCGACGCCGCGCTCCGGGAGACCCTCGGTGACCGGTTCGACGACTAAATCGACTCCCGCTCGACCCGAGGCTCGGGGAACAGCTCCGCCTCGTCGCGCTCGCCGATCCACTCTGCCAGCTGGACGAGCTGGTCCGCGGCGGCCTCGAACAGCCGCTCGGCCTTCTCCGGGGTCACGTCGGTCGGGTCGCCGAATGCGCCGTTCGCGGAGTTGTCGACCGAGTCGTAGAACGTCCGGGCGCCGTGGACCATCGTTTCTGCGCTCTCGAGGTCGACGAGACCCCCGTCCCGGGCGTCTTCGAGCCGGTCCTCGCGGACGAGCTCGGGCGCGAGGTGAGTGATCATCGCGGTCTCCTTGGGGCCGGCGTGAGGGCCGTTTTGCTCGAAGAGGTCGTCGACCAGCTCCGGGATCGACTCGTCCCACATCCACTCGACGGCGTAGGCGACCTCGTCCTCGTGGAGCCGGCGGCCAACCTCCCGGAGGTGTTGGACGTTGCCGCCGTGGGCGTTGACGAACACCACGCGGTCGATGCCGTGGTACGCGAGGTTCCGAGAGAACGACTCGACGTAGTCGCGGAACTCGGGCGGGTCGACCCACATCGTCCCCGGGAACTGCCGGTGGTGGGGGCTGACGCCGACGTTGATCGTCGGCGTTCGGAACGCGTCCGAGCGGTCCGCGGCCGCCGTCGCGAGCCCCTCCGCGATCAGGTGGTCGGTCGCCAGCGGGAGGTGCGGGCCGTGCTGTTCGGTCGAGCCGAGCGGGACGAGCGCGACGGAACCGGGAGAGAGCGCGTCGCCCAGTTCCGGCCAGGTGTGGTCCGCGAGGTACATATCTCCGCCTCGCGCGCGACACGTATCAACCCAGCCGTCTCGGTGCGTGTCGCCGGGACCGGGTGGGCGGACGCCGCCGGCATCTGGCGCGCCGCCCCTCCCCGCCGCGCCGGCCCTGCGGCCCGTGTCGACACCCTTTTTGTGTCGTCCGGCCGAACCGAGGACCATGTTCGGAGGCGGCGGCATGAACCCGCGAAAGATGAAACAGATGATGAAACAGATGGGGATCGACGTCGAGGAGCTCGACGCCGAGCGGGTCGTCATCGAGACGGCCGACGGCGACGATCTCGTCTTCGACGGCGCTCAGGTGACCAAGATGGACGCCCAAGGCCAGGAGACCTACCAGATCGTTGGCTCCCCCGATGAAGTGGCCGACGCCGGCGCGAGTGGCGGCGCGGCCGCGGTCGAGGGCGGCGACGAGCCCGCGCTCGACGATGCGGACGACGCGGACGCCGGCGACGACGGCATCCCCGAGGAAGACGTGAAACTGGTCGCTCAGCAGGCCGGCGTCTCGAAAGAAGCCGCCCGCGAAGCCTTAGAGGCGGCCAACGGCGAGCCCGCGCGAGCGATCTCCGACCTGCAGTGACGGACGCCGCGTACCTGCTCGTCCACGAGGACCGCGAGTACCTGCTGGAGCCCGGCGAGGAGTTCGGCACCGACCTCGGCGTGATCGAGGTCCCCGAAGACGTCGCGGCCGGCGATGAGGTCGAGACCCATCTCGGCACCGTCTTCGAGGTCCGCGCGCTCCGCGGGCCCGACCTGTTCAACCACCTCGAACGCACCGGCGCGCCGATGATGCCCCGCGACGTGGGGCTCGTGATGGGCCACACCGGCGCGTCCGACGGCGACCGCGTCCTAGACGCCGGCACCGGCACGGGCATCCTCGCGGCGTACCTCGGCCGGGCCGGCGCCGACGTGACCACCTACGAGGTCGACGACGAGTTCGCCGACGTCGCCCGCGACAACATGCGGACGGCGGGCGTCGCCGACCGCGTCGAGGTTCGCACCGGCGACCTCACCGACGAGCTGGACGCGCTCGCCGAGGGCGAGCCGTTCGACGTCCTCACGCTCGACACCGGCGACGCTCCGGCGGTCGTCGAGCGCGCCGACGAGCTGCTCGCGCCCGGCGGCCGCCTCGCCGTCTACTCCCCGTTCGTCGAGGGGACCCGCGAGGCGGCCCTCGCGGCCCGCGAGGCCGGATTCAGCGAGGTCGAGACCCTCGAAACGATCCAGCGCGAGATGGATTTCTCCGACCGCGGCTCGCGCCCCTCCACCGCAGGCGTGGGCCACACGGGGTACCTCGTGTTCGCGCGGGCGCCCTGAACTCGGCGCTTTCGTTGCTTTTCCTGAGACAGCCCCCGACCCCAGCGGAACGCTCTTTCGGATCGCGACAGTCACCGATCGATGTGACCGCTAACGACGCCGGAACCGGGACCGACGCTGACGCCGCCAGCGACGACTTCGGCGACGCGTCCGAGGTCGCCGACGTCCTCCCGCGTCCCGACGACCCGCTCGCCGAGGCGGTCGAGGCCGCGCTGGCGGGACGGTCCACCGTCGTCGCGGTCGGCGTGCCGATCCGGCTGCTCCCGTCAGTGCTCGCCGCTCGCGAGCGCTCGTCGGGAGACCCGTGGCGGATCGCGTGCCGCCCCAGCGTTGTCGACGCGCTCTCGCGCGCGCTCGTCCTCGGCAGCGCGGTCGCCGAGGCGATTGAGTGCGACGAGATACGGATCCGAACCGGCGAGCCGCTCGGCCACGGGACGGGCGGGACGCTGTTCGCGAGCCCCCAGCGCGCCGACGCCGTCGTCGGCCCCCGCGGGGAGCGGACGCTTGCGACGACGGAGGGTGACGCCGATCCAAACGCGGTCGACGGCGCCCGCGCGACGGCCGAGTCGCGGTTCGACGCGGCGTCCGCGACGACTGTCGAGATGCCTTCGCGGACTCGACTGCTCGCCGCCGCGCGCGAGACCCTCGACGACCGGTTCGCGGACGACCTGGCGGCCCTGCTGGCGTCGCTCGACCCCGGCGAGTTCGGCCGCACGACCGAGGTTTCGGACCGGGCGCTCCTCGTCGCGCTCGCGGCGCGACACGACCACCTCTTCCGGGACCTGCGGACGTGGGTCGGGACCGACGGCGTCGGGATCGCGCCGGCACAGGAGTTCACCGCCGACCGGCAGGCGCTCGTCGATCGGGGGCTGATCGAGTCGATCAAGGTGCCGATGGGGCCGGGGCGGCCATTGCTTCGCCTCCGCGCGGTCGACGACGCGCTGTTGCGCGCCCGGGCCGAGGAGGTGCCGAGCATCCTCCGAGGGCGGTTCGCGCTGCCGACCGACGCGGAGGGGCGGGTCCGAGACGACGCGAGCCGTGAGGGGCGGAGAGCCGTGTGGGAGCGGCGTCGGTGGTGACAAGAACTAACTCGCGGCGGCGCCCTCCAACGGATATGACGACGTTCTCCGACAGGGTCGAGCGGATCTCGATAAGCGGGATCCGCGAGGTGTTCGAGGCGGCCGGCGACGACGCGATCAACCTCGGGCTGGGCCAGCCCGACTTCCCGACGCCGGACCACGCCAGACAGGCCGCGGTCGACGCCATCGAGTCCGGGAAGGCGGACGCCTACACCGAGAACAAGGGCACCCGGTCGCTCCGGGAGGCGATCGCCGAGAAGCACCGGGCGGACCAGGGGATCGACCTCGACCCCGGAAACGTCATCGCGACCGCGGGCGGCAGCGAGGCGCTCCACGTCGCCCTCGAAGCGCACGTCGACGCCGGCGACGAGGTGTTGATCCCGGATCCGGGGTTCGTCTCCTACGACGCGCTGACGAAGCTGACCGGCGGCGAGCCGGTTCCGGTGCCGCTCCGCGACGACCTCACAATCGATCCGGCGGCGATCGAGGACGCGATCACCGAGGACACCGCCGCGTTCATTGTGAACTCCCCCGGCAACCCCACGGGCGCCGTCTCCTCCGAGGAAGACGTGCGCGAGTTCGCGCGCATCGCCGACGAACACGACGTGCTCTGCGTCTCCGACGAGGTATACGAGTACACCGTGTTCGACGGCGAGCATCACTCTCCGATCGAGTTCGCGGAGACGGACAACGTCGTGGTCGTCAACTCCGCCTCGAAGCTGTTCTCGATGACGGGCTGGCGGCTCGGGTGGGTGTACGGCGCCGAGGAGCGCGTCGAGCGCATGCTCCGCGTCCACCAGTACGCGCAGGCCTGCGCCTCGGCGCCGGCCCAGTACGCCGCGGAGGCCGCGCTGCGCGGCGACCGCGACGTCGTCGACGAGATGACCGCCTCCTTCGAGCGCCGGCGCGACATCCTGCTCGACGGCTTCGACGACATCGGGATCGACTGCCCGACACCGCAGGGTGCGTTCTACGCGATGCCGCGCGTCCCGGAGGGGTTCGTCGACGAGTGCCTCGACCGCGGTGTGGTCGTCGTCCCCGGCGAAGCGTTCGGCGAGGGCGGCGCCGGCCACGCGCGCATCTCGTACGCGACCGACGAGGACGAGCTCCGCGAGGCGCTCGACGTGATGGCCGAGGCGTACGAAGCGGTCCGCTGAGGCGCGCTCGAAACGCCTTGTTCCTCAGTTATCCGCTCCGTCCAAAATCCGGAGGTACCGCTCGTAATACTCCTCCCCGTACCGAATCATCTCCTCCTCAGTCTCGCGGACGCCGGCGTCTTTTCGGACGTTCCCGTCGATGAAGGGCCGCGCGTCGAGCGCGCGGAGCAGTTCGACGTACGCGTCGGAGTACGGGTGCGTCTCGCTGTACTCCTCGGTGTCCGCCTGCTCGACGATCCGCCGGGCTTCCTCGGACAGGTCGTCCGGCTCGGTTCTGGGTCCGACGAGCGTCGCTCGGAGGATCGCCTCCATCCGTTCAGGGCTCTTGGCGACCGCCTCCGCGGTCGGCCGGTACACCGCCTCGTGGAACCGTTCTCGCTCGATTTCGACCCGGTAGGTGGTGTCTCTGTAGGTGACGCGGTCGGGGCCGTCGTCGAGTAGTACGCTCTCCGCGCGGGCGGTCTCGTTGCGGTACGCGTAGCCGCCCCGCTGGACCAGCCCGACGGGGTAGCCGCCCACGTTCCCGCGGGCCCGGGCCGCGAAGTGCGCGATGTGGACCGCGCGCTGGTCGGCCTGCGGCAGGTCACCGTCCTCGCCGGCGTCGACCGCCGAATCTCCGTCGCCCGCCGAATCGCCGCCGTCGTCGCCCCCGGACCCCTCGCCGTCGACCTCGTAGAGGCGGAGGACCGGATACGTCTCGTCGACCTCGTCGACGACGACGGAGCCGACCTGGGAGTAGGTCCCGTCACGGAGGACGTACGCCGGGTCGTCGGGGCTCGCGAAGAACGGCTTCCGGCCCTGAGTCGTGTACGACTCGCCGGCCAGAACCGCGTCGAGGGCCGCCTCGTCCCACTCCTCGGGCGGATCGTCGCGGTCGTGAACGTAGCGGTCTCGCAGCGCCCCGTCGACCCGCGAGAGCGAGAGCCTGAGTTCCGCCCCGTTGCCCGCATCGCCGTCGCCCGCGTCGCCGTCGCTACCGGTTCCGAGACAGCCAGCAGCGGCGGCGCCGATTCCGCCCGCGAGCGCGCCGGCGAGGAGGCGACGGCGGGAGGGTGCGAGTTCGTCCATACGGACCGTACAGACAGACCACTGAAAGGTATTGCCGAGACGCAAACGCCGGTTTGAGTCACCGGGATCGACGCCGACGGGGCGGGCCCGGTCGACGCGGTTGTGAATTACCTCTGGTTATTCGATGTCGGCGAAGAGTTTCCGCAAGTTATACCGTCGCCCGCGGAGTATCCGGCGGTAATGGACCGGAACATACAGGTCAGCCGCCTCGACCGGCAGGCGGTCGAGGACCAGGAGGTCGAAATCGTCGAGCGAAAGGGGATCGGTCACCCCGACTCCATCTGCGACGGCGTCGCGGAGTCCGTCTCGCGGGCGCTCTCGCAGCTCTATCTCGACCGCGTCGGCAAGGTGCTCCACTACAACACGGACGAGACGCAGCTGGTCGCCGGCCGCGCGGCCCCCGCGTTCGGCGGCGGCGAGGTCGTCGAGCCCATCTACATCCTCATCGTCGGCCGCGCCACGAAGGAGTACGACGGCGAGCAGCTCCCCGTCGACTCGACCGCGCTGGCGGCCGCCCGAGAGTACCTCGCCGAGGCGATCCCGGAGCTGGAGTACGGCACTGACGTCGTCGTCGACGTGAAGCTCGGCGAGGGGTCGGGCGACCTCCAGGACGTCTTCGGCGAGGAGACCCAGGAGGTCCCGATGGCCAACGACACCTCCTTCGGCGTCGGCCACGCCCCGCTCACCGAGACGGAGACCATCGTCCACGAGGCCGAGCACGCGCTCAACACGACCTACCACGACGACCACCCCGAGCTCGGGCCCGACGTGAAGATCATGGGCAAACGCGAGGGCGACCGGATCGACATCACCGTCGCCGCCGCGATGGTCGACGCGTACGTCGACGGCCTCGACGAGTACGACGACGCGGTCGCGTCCGTCCGCGAGTACGTCGACGACCTCGCCCGCGAGTACACCGACCGCGAGGTCCACGTCGACGTCAACACCGCCGACGACTACGACGAGGGCTCCGTCTACCTCACCGTCACCGGCACCTCCGCCGAGCAGGGCGACGACGGCTCGGTCGGCCGCGGCAACCGCGCGAACGGCCTCATCACGCCCAACCGCCCGATGTCGATGGAGGCGACCTCCGGGAAGAACCCCGTCAACCACATCGGGAAGATCTACAACCTCCTCTCGACCCGCGTCGCCGAGTCCGTCACGAGCGAGGTCGACGGCATCCGCGACCTCCAGGTCAGACTGCTCTCGCAGATCGGCCGCCCGATCGACGAGCCGCACGTCGCGGACGCGCAGATCGTCACGGAGGAGGGCGTCGAGCTGGACGACATCGAGGCGGACGTCCTCGCCATCGTCGACCGCGAGCTGGCCGACGTGACCGACGTGACCCGCAGCGTCATCGAAGGCGACGTCTCGACGTTCTGAGCGCGTCGACGACCGCTCGGTCCCCGCTCCGGCCCGCCCGACGACCGCAACGGATTTGCGCCGGCCGGTCCGAGAAAGGGACATGACGCGGGTGTGTCTCCTCGGCGACCCCGACGTGGAGCTCTCCTACGAGCTGCTCTCCCGCGAGACGGCTCGCGACGCGCTCGCCACCTACGACATCGAGGAGCCGTTCGAGAACAGCGTCGCCGTCGACACCGTGAGCCTCGGCGCCGCCGTCTCCCTCCTCAACGACATCGACTGGTACCTCGTCCGCTTCGTCGAGGAGGCGCTCGTGTTGGAGCCGTCCGTCGCGGAAGACGAGTGGCTCTCCCGGGACCTCGCCCGCGAGGTCCGCGACGGCGACGTGCCCCCCGAGGAGACCGACCAGCGGCTGAAGGTGTTCGGCCTCGTCGACGGCCGGCCGGTCGAGCCCCTCTTCGTCCGACGGCGACAGGGCGAAACGCCGGAGTACGACCTCCGCGACGTCGACGAGACCGTGATCGTCCGCGTGAGCGAGTCCGAGTTCTCCGGGTGAGGCGATCGCGTCGCTCGCCGACTCACGCCCCCTCGTCTACTTCGGCGAGGATCCGCGTCCGGACCGGGTCGACGTCGACCGGCGCCCACGCCTCCACGTCGTAGGTCACGTCCGCCAGCGTCTCCAAGCGGTCGTCGTCGCCCTCGCCTATCGCCTCGACCGCCTCGTCGCGAAGCCGTTCGAGCACCGCGTCCGCGAGCGCCTCGCGGTCGACCTCGCGGTCCGGCACGTCGAGGATGTGCGGGAGGTCCTCCGCCCCCTCCGGGAGCGTCGGGAACGCGGCCGGGCCGACCGCGAGGGCAGTTTCCCCGTCGGAGATTGGTTCGGATTCCGCGCCCGAGAGCGACTCGACCGGCGCCGGAACGAGCGCGTACTCGGCGACCGCGAGGTCGATAGCGGCGTCGATGGCGTCCTCATCGACCTCGGCGCGCTGCTTGAACGCCAGCTCCGAGAGCGCGCGCGAGAGCTCCGCGCGGGTGAGCCACTCGAACATGTCGACGACGCCGGCGAGGTCGTCGCGCGCGGCGACGCTCGGGCCGCTTCCGTCGGCCATCTCAGTCCTCCCCCGGGGCGGGCTCCGTCTGAGCGTCTCCCGTCACCGAGCCGTCGATCCGGTCGCTCCCGCGCACCGCGCCGAGGTCCTCGCGCGCGGCCTCCCGGACCTCGTCGGGGTCGACGGGCGCGTCCTCCCACGCCGGGAGCCGGGTGTCGGGGCCGGGCTCGCCGAGCGCCTCGGCGTACGTCGCCACCTGCGAGCGCTCGTCGTCGGGGTCGTACGAGAGGCCGTTGAACGCCGCGTCGGTCGCGTAGCCGTCGACCAGCGTCTCCGCGGCCTCGCGGTACCGCTCGGCGAGACCGTCGTAGTCGACCGCGACGCCGGCGTCCTCGACCGCGCGCAGCGTCGCCTCGCCGACCGCTCTGCTCATGTCGGCGAGGCCGGTCGGTCCCTCGACGGAGCGGTGGTCGTGCTCGTAGCGGCCCAGGTCGACCTGCGCGCTGTCCGCGAAGCCGGCGTGGCCGAACGCCTCGCCGAGCGTCCCGACCTCCAGCCCCCAGCCGCGCTGGACGCGGAGCCGCGAGGCGAGGTCGCTCGTCGCCGCGAACTCGCCGGCGAGCGCGTAGCGGAACGCGGAGAGGTACTCCAACACGTCCGGCTTCCGCCCGGGCGCGGCGTCGCCCAGCGCGCGGACGAGCGGCCGGAAGAACAGCCTGAACAGCCGCCCGTACAGCGAGCCGTCCTCGACGCGGGCGTAGTACCCCTTTGAGAACCGGTACCCCTGACCCAGCGGGAACAGCAGTCGGTTGACGAACGCCGAGGAGTAGGTCTTCGTGTCGGCGTCGTGGACGACGACGAACTCCTCGTCGAGCGCGCGGCCTAAGGCGAGCCACACGTCGCGGCCCTTGCCGCGCTCGCCGTCGAGCCCGCGCGATTCGAGCAGCGACGCGAGCCGGGGGCCGTCGCACCACAGCGTCTCGACGTCGAGGTCGAACCCGTCGAGCCAGTCCGCGAACGGGCCCGCGCGGTCGGCGGATGCGCGCAGCGGCACGATCACCCGACCCGGGTCGACCGTCTCTAGCGTCGAGAGCACACGATCGGCCGCGAGCGTCCCGTACTCGCGCTCGGTCATCGGCACGACCACCGCCGCGCGGTCCGTGGGGGCGTCGGGCCGGTGGTCGGTCAACGCGTGAAGGGTCGTCACGCGCTCCTGTACGTACTCCATTTACCGATCACACGGGAGCGAAGCCCAAAACAGGTGCGGTACCACCAACCGGGGCGGGCCGCCCGGGACCGGCTCACGCCCTCCGGATCCGACGCCGATCCTACGTCACGCCGCCCGCGTCGATCCCGCGGCGCCGCCGGGGACGCGTCCGAGGCGGTAGAGGGCCGCGTACGCGGCGACGAGGACCACTAACCCGCCCGCGAGCGAGAGGAAGACGGCGTCGTACCCCGCACCCGCCTCGATCGCTTCGCCGACGACCCACGAGCCGGCCGCCTGCGTGGACATCATCCCGGCCGAGAACATCGCGTACGCCGACGCGCGCGACTCGTCGGGCAACGACGCCAGCAGGTACGTGTCGCCGGCCGGGAACAGCATGTGAATGGCGAAGCCGACGACGACGCTCGCCGCGATCACCGCCGCCAACCCTTCGGCGACGACGACGAGGACGACGCCGCCGACGAACGCCGTGACGATGCCGAGCAGGTACGGCACGTGGGGGAGCCGGTCAGCGAGGTCGCCGGACACGAGGAACGCGGGCACGCCGGCGGCGAAGATCACCGTCAGGAGGTTCCGCGCGGTCGACCGCGCCAGCCCCTTGTCGATCATGTACAGCTCGTAGAAGTTGAACAGGCCCTGCCAGACGAAGCTCGTGAGCCCCATCAGCACGACGCCGGCGAGTATCAGCTTCCACTCCCGGCGGGCGGCCGCGAGGAAGTCGGTGTCGCCCGAGCCGGCGTCGGGGAGGTCGGTCCGCTTCGCGAGCGTGACGAACAGGACCGTGCTGGCCGCCGCGGCGAGCGCGAGCGCGTAGAAGGCGTACCGCCAGTCGTACCACAGCGCGACGGTGACCGCGGGCGCGGCGATGACGGCGGAGAGCTGGCTGGCCATGCCGTGGACGCCCATCACGCGCCCGACGCGCTGCGGGAACAGCTCCGAGATGAACGGGTTCGCGGCGACGAAGTAGACGCCGGAGGCCAGGCCGATCGCGAAGGCGGCGACCATCAGCGCGAGGACGCTCGGCGCGAGGGCGACGCCGAGCGCGCCCGCGGTCAACATCGCGCCGGAGACGACGATCACGCTGCGCCGCGTGAAGCGCGTGAGCGCCCAGCCGGCGGGGAGCCGCGGGGCGGCCGAGCCGAGCCACGCGAGCGTGACGATGAGCCCAGCGGTCCCCTCGCGGATCCCGAACGCGTCGATGAACTCGCCCACGAGGGGAGCGAACACGACGCGCGCGAAGTTGACGAGGAAGACCAGCGCGCAAAGCGATCCGAACAGCCTGGTCCGTGACACGGCGGCGATTCCGCGCGCCCGGACACAAGCGTTGCGAAAGCGGCCTAGCTGGCTCTGTTGAAATCCTTGGGTAGTGATATATTCTGACCGGGGTGTGGTCAGTACAAGCCAAGTAATTATGACGAAACGCTCTAAATAATACAATAGACTCCTCACATCTATGTCGCTACAGCAGTATCGAAAACTCACCGGGATTCTCTCTGTTATTGCCGGAGTAGGTATTCTTGGTATCGCTTTGGCACAACCCAATTTCCGCACAGTTCTATGGGGATTATTCGCTATTTCACTCGGACTGTTTGGTTGGTTTAAAAACTGAAATATTACTCAGTACGCAGCTCTCATCGACTGGCTGTTTCAGGCAATAATATGTCTGAAGAATAGGATTTCAACAGAGCCGCCTAGCTTTGACTCGACACTCCGCCCGCCACCGTCGACGCCCATCTCGCCCTTTTTGGCGTCGCTTTCGGCGAACTCGTCAGACCGATGTCGTACAGGGTTTTTATGCGCCCCGGCGACAAACCCCGGGTATGAAATCCACGCGCAAGGGGCTCCGCGACGGCGACCTGATGAAGGACACCTACGAGCGGCTGAACTGCGCCGACTGCGAACAGGTGCTGAAAAAGGAGAACGACCCCGACGAGGTGTTCTCGGTCCGCATCTGTCCGGAGTGCGGCGCGCGGTTCAAGGAGCTTCGCTGACGCCGTCACCACCCGTCTCGCCCTCTCTCCCGTCGCGGTCGATTCGTCCCCGTCGATCGCGCTCAATTCGGCTCGAACGAGTCCCCGACCGACTCCGTCACCGTCCGCGCCTCGTCGGTGACCGTTTCGATCCATCGGTACGCAGTGAACGCCTCGACCGTTGACCGGGCGTTCCGGTCGCCCGCGGCGAGCGTTCCGTCCGGGACCGCGAACAGCGGGAGGAACCGCGTCGCCAGGTATCGGTCCAGCGGGTCCTCGCTCCCCGCAAGCGTCGTCGTCGATTCGATCGCCGCGGAGCGCGCGGCGCCGACCGCCTCGGCGTCCGCGGGGAACATCGCCTCGCCGTCCTCGATACGGGAGGCGAGCGCGTCGAGCCCGCGGAACCGGACGCGCGCGAGGAGCGTCCGCGTGAACGCGGTCGCCGGGTGGTCAGGCACGTAGTCGTCGACCGGAACCGGGTCGAACCGGAGGTCCTCGAACGTCCGGTAGGTCGCCGTCGAGAGCAGCGAGACGCTCGGCGCGTCCCGCGCGACGGGCCGATCGTCGAGGAACGCCTCGGTCCCCGGGCTCGACCGGAGTCGGTCGGTCTCCCCTCCGTGGAGGGCCCGGAGGCGGTCGCCGATCTCGGCCCCCAACCGCTCCGCTCCGCGGCGGAGCGGTTCGGCGACGGGCACCGGATCGGCGAGCGAGTCCCGGTACCGGTCGCTGAGGTACCGACCCGCCTCAACGTACGACTGGACGCGCTCGACGTCCCCGATCGACTCGCCGGTCCGGAGCGGATTTGCTCGCGAGGCGGGGCCCGCTCTCCCGCCGACCAGCGTCCGCCGCCGCGACTCGTCGTACCAGCGCTCGATCGGGCCGTAGACGGCGGCTCCAGCCAACGGATCCGTCGCCTGGCCCGGTAGTTCCTCCAGCGTGTCGGACGCCCGCCGCCGAACCGTCCCGATGTCGGCGGCCACCGCCTCCGGGTCGCCCTCGACGGTCACCGCCGCCCACGTGCCGACGGCGGTCGCGGCGTGGTCGCGCGCGGTCGCGTACCGCTCCGCGGCCCGCAGCGGCGGGAGCGACTCCTCGGAGCCCGGAGACGCCTCGCGCGCCGCCGCCCGCTCCGTCTCGATCTGTTCGCGGATCTCGCCGTTCGGGAGCGTCTCCGCGGTCAACGGCTCCGGAATAGGGGAGAGCAGGCGGTCGACGCGGTCGGCGAACGCGCGCTCGACCGCCGGCTCGACATCGACAGGGACGAGCCGCGGCGAGTCGGGGATCGGGTCGTTGAACTCGCGTGGGACCGCCTCCACGTCGAGCGACGGCGGATCGTCCCAGAAGCGCGGTTCCCTCCCCCTTCCCGAACAGCCGGCGAGCGAACCGAGCGCGACCGCGCCGGCAGCGGCGAGCGCGCGGCGCCGGGTCGTCCAACGCGTCATGCGTCCTCACCCCACGTGTCGATCGCCGTCTCGTTCCCGGACACCGTCGCGTTCCCGTCGATAACCGCGTACTCGGTGTCGGTAGTCCGACACGGGGAGTGCCCGCTGGCGCCGGAGCGGGTAATCGGACCGTCGAGGGCGACCGGGAGCCGAAAGAGGAGCGCGAGCGTGACCCGCGCGTCGGCCTCGCACGACTCGTCGGGCGGGCGGAGCTCGCTACAGTACTCGTACTCGACGTGCCCCGGATCCCACGACACCGAGCGGATTACGAGCCGCTCACACGAATCAACGATGGCGCGCGCGACGTACACGGTCTCCGCGTCGTAGTCCGTCTCGTCGAGGAACGACCGGATCCGCTCGCGGTCCGCGTCCGCGACACCCTCGGCGGCGAGCAGTTCGGCCGCCCGGTCCGCGCTCGCGACGAGTTCGCGGCCGATCGAGATCGGCTCGCCCTCGTCGTTCGTCTCGCTCCCGTCGAGGAGGACGCTCTCGCCGTCGGGGTTCCGCGGCTTCAGCACGGTCGGGTCCGACTCGATACCGGACGCCTGCTGCCGATCGGACTCCGCCTCCGGATCGCCCGCGCTCCCGCCGAGGCAGCCGGCGAGCGCGCCGCCGACCCCGAGGGGGAGGCTACGGAGGAGGGCTCGTCGCGTGGGGGACATGCGACCGGCTTGGACGGGTTCCGTCAAACGTCTTGTGGCCCGCCGGTCCGGTCTCTTGCGCCGGCTCCGCGGCGTGGCGGCCGCCGCCCGCCTCACTCGAAGACGGCGTCGAACGCCGACGCGCCGAGCGGGTCGAAGGTGCCGGCCGCGACGTTCTCGCGGACGTGGTCGGGGTCCGTCGTCCCGACGAGCGAGGAGGTGACGCCGGGGGCGCTCCGGGCGAAGTTGAGCGCGCGCTGGGCCGGCGTCTCCCCCGCGAGCGTCGCGTCGACATCGGTCGGAATCGCGCCCTCGACCGCCAGATCGCCCTGCCCGACGCTCGCGCTCGTCACCACCGAGAGCCCGGCCTCGTGGGCGAACTCGAGCGTCGAGACGGGCCCGTCGGCGTTGCTTCCGGGCGGCGCGGGCTGGTTCCGCCGCGTGAACGCGTCCGCCATCGCGACGTTGAACGGGAGCTGTATCGCCTCGAACCCGTGGTCGTCGTCGGGGCCGACCGTCTCGCCGGCGGCCTCGGCCCGCGAGAGGACCTCGCCGAGCGAGAGGTAGTCTTCGTCGCCTTCCGGGACGCGGAACGCGCTCCACGTGGCGACGCCGTACGCCCCGATGTCTCCGGCTGCGCGACGGCGTTCGAGGGTCTCGAAGGCGGCACCGATCCGGTCGTACACCTCCTCTCGCGACCGGGCCGCGAGCTGCGTCTCGGGGTTGTGGACGTAGAAGCAGTCGACGGCGTCGAGGTCGAGGCGGTCGAGCGAGCGGTCGAGCGACCACTCCAAGAACTCCGGCGTCATCGCGTGCGCGCCGTTCGCGAGGTCGTCGGGGGCGACGATTCCGGGCTCGACAAACCGCTCGCGGACGTACGCGCTCGGGTCGTCCGGGCGCTCGCCGTCGAACGGGAGGAAGCCGCCCTTCGTCGCGACGACCACGGACTTGCGGTCGACGGGGGCGTTCCGAACCGCCTCGCCGACGACGCGTTCGGCGCGGCCGCAGCGGTAGTTGGCCGCGGTGTCGACGTGGTTCACCCCCGACCGGAGCGCCAGTTCGATCGACTCGCGCGAGGCCTCGTCGACCGCAGGCGTCGGCTCGCCGAGGTACGTCCCGATCCCGACGCTGGAGACGACGCCCGGCCCGAAGCGACGGAAATAGGTACGCCCGAAGGCGTCGCCGAACCGGTTCCGGTACCCCCAGAGGGCCTCGCGAGTCGCCATGTGGTCGGGGTAGTCGGCTCGCGGGTAAAAGTCGCGCGGGAGGTCGGGAGGCCGGGCCGCCCCGGTCCGTACCGCTCCCGTCGAGGCCGCCGCTCAGTCGGCCACGCGGAAGGTCCGCGTCGTGTCCCTGTCGCCGCGGACGATGTCGACCTCGACGAGGCCCAGCGAAGTGAATATCTCGCCCCAGTCGCGGTAGTACAGCGGCGTCTCGTCGTCGACGTAGTTCACGTCAGGTTCGTCCGGCGCCGACTCTCGCGTCGGGTCCTCGATTTCGGCCGTGACGAGGATGTCGTCGGTGATCCGCGCAATCTCCGCGAAGGCCGACTCGACGTCCGGATGGAGGTGTTGGAGCGTCTCGACCGAGTACACCGCGTCGAACGCGCCGTCGTCGAACTCCTCGACGAGGTCCTCTATCGCGCCGCAGTAGAACGTCCCGTCGGCGGCGAGTTCGGGGTAGGTCTCCCGCATCGTCTCGAACGCCTCGGCGTTGATGTCGATCCCCGAGAGGTCCTCGAACCCGTGAGACGCGAGGTGTTCGAGGTGGCGGCCCGAGCCGCACCCCAGTTCGAGGACGGCCGCGTCGCGGTCGAGGTGCGCGTCGAGGGCCTCGCGGATCAGCGCGCTCGTCTCGTTCGGCCCGTAGTGCGCGTAGTACGCCGGTGAGTATTCGCCCGCCCGGTTCTCCCACGACTCTCGGACGGAATCTGGTTCCACGTGTGGCAACGCCGCCAGAGAGGGAAAACGTCGTCGGACGGCGTCCCGCCGGCGGAGCACGTCGATCCGCGCGCCGTCTCGTGGTCCGGCCACACGAGTACACTTAATTGCCACACTATCTCATGGTTGACTATGACAAGCGATGAATACGATTATATCGTGGTCGGCGCCGGGTCTGCGGGCTGCGTCCTCGCGAACCGGCTCACCGCGGACGCGGAGACGAGCGTCCTGCTCTTGGAGGCGGGCACGCCCGACGAGGACCGGAACATGCGGATCCCGGCGGCGTTCCCGGAGCTGTTCAAGACCGACGCGGACTGGGAGTACTACACCGAGCCGCAGGACGGCTGCGCCGGCCGGGAGCTCTACTGGCCGCGCGGCAAGACGCTCGGGGGGTGTTCCTCGACCAACGCGATGATCTACATCCGGGGCCACCCCTCGGACTACGACGGCTGGGCCGAGCTGGGCAACGACGGCTGGGGATACGACTCGATGCTGGAGTATTTCAAGCGCGCGGAGACCTTCGAGCCGGGGGGCTCGTCCTACCACGGGGACTCGGGGCCGCTCAATGTCACCGACCAGTCATCGCCGCGGCCGGCCTCCGAGGCGTTCGTCCGCGCGGCCACGCAGGCGGGGTACGACCGAAATGACGACTTCAACGGGGCCGAGCAGGCGGGCGTCGGGCTCTACCACGTTACACAGAAGGACGGGAAACGCCACAGCGCGGCGGACGCGTACCTCAAGCCCGCGCTCGATCGCCCGAACCTCACCGCCGAGACCGGCGCGCAGGTGATCGAGGTGAGCGTTGAGGGCGGTCGCGCGACCGGCGTCGAGTACAGGCAGGACGGCGAGACTCGCTCCGTCGACGCGACCGAGGAGGTCCTCTTGAGCGCCGGCGCCGTCAACTCCCCGCAGCTGCTCATGCTCTCGGGGATCGGCGACCCCGACCACCTCGCGGACCACGGTATCGACGTCGAGGTCGCGTCGCCCGGCGTCGGCCGGAACCTCCAGGACCACCTGTTTGCGTTCACCGTCTACGAGACGGACGACGACGTCAGCACGCTGGACGACGCCGGGAGTCTGAAGGACCTGGCCAACTGGTTCGTCTTCAAGCGCGGGAAGCTCACCTCGAACGTCGGGGAGGCCGGCGGCTTCGTTCGCACTGACGCGGACGAGCCCCGGCCGGACCTCCAGTTCCACTTCGCGCCCTCGTACTTCATGGAACACGGGCTCGAGAACCCCGAGGAGGGACGGGGGTTATCGATCGGCGCAACGCAGCTCAGACCGGAGAGCCGCGGCCGCGTCGCGCTCGCCTCGGACGACCCGGTCGAGGCCCCTGCCATCGATCCGAACTACCTCGACGAGCGCGCGGACCTCGACACGCTCGTCGAGGGGGTCAAGCGCGCCCGCGAGATCGCCGACCAGGACGCGCTCTCGGAGTACCTCGGCCGCGAGCTGTGGCCCGGCGAGGACGTCGAGACCGACGAGGAGATCGCGCAACACGTCCGTGAGGAGTGTCACACCGTCTATCACCCCGTCGGGACGTGCAAGATGGGCAACGACGAGGCGGCGGTCGTGGACGACGAGCTCCGCGTCCGCGGGGTCGAGGGGCTCCGCGTCGTCGACGCGAGCGTGATGCCCACGCTCGTCGGCGGGAACACGAACGCACCGACGATCGCGATCGCCGAGCGAGCGGCGGACCTGATCCGAGACGAGCGGACGACGACGGCCGAGGGATCGGTCTCGGTCGCCGACGACTGAGCCGGATCGCGTCAGACGCCCGCACGACGCAACGACTATACGGACTCCGGGAGTCACGGGTGATAATGGCCTCGCTCACCGACCACCTGGCGGACCTCGTCGAGGACGTCGACGCCGCGCTGCTGTTCTCCCCGACGAGTTCCTTCTACGAGCGATTCGCGGACGCCGAGGTCGAGGTCGTCGTCGTCGCGCCCGACAACGACGTCGACGCGGAGACGTTCGTCGAGCTCCCCCTCCCGTTCGACAACGTCAAAGACCGGATCCGGTTCGGCATCGAGGGCGCAATGGACGAGGGACTCCTCGCCGAGGGCGACGAGGTCGCGTGCGTCGCCTCGGTGTTCGACGCCGGCTCGGACGCGGTGATCCGGGCGACCGTCGACGAGGGTGTCCACACCGGGATCTACGACCTGTTCGCCAACTCGCGGGCGGAGCCGAGCGTGATCCGCGACGTGTTCGAGGTCGCGATCGAGCTCGGACAGAAGGGGCAGAAGGGGAAGCCGGTGGGCGCGCTGTTCGTCGTCGGCGACGCGGGGAAGGTGATGAACAAGTCGCGACCGCTGTCGTACAACCCCTTCGAGAAGAGCCACGTCCACGTCGGCGACCCCATCGTGAACGTGATGCTCAAGGAGTTCTCGCGGCTCGACGGCGCCTTCGTCGTCTCCGACTCTGGGAAGATCGTCTCCGCGTACCGCTACCTCGAACCCGCCGCCGAGGGGGTCGACATCCCGAAGGGGCTCGGCGCGCGCCACATGTCCGGCGCGGCGATCACCCGCGACACGAACTCGACCTCCATCGTCCTCTCCGAGTCAGACGGGCTCGTTCGGGCGTTCAAGGCCGGGGAACTCGTCTTGGAGATCGATCCGGAGGAGTACTGACCCATGTCCGCGGCTCAGGTCGCCGTTCCCGACTTCCTCGTGAACGTGCCGTACCGGATCTGGCTGGCGCTCGCGGTGCTCGCGTTCGGGCTCGTGTTGGCGTACGTCACCGGCGTGATCAACCGTCGGCTGCTCCGGCGCGCCGGCGTCCCCGAGGTGATCGAGGGGACCGCCTTCGAGCGGACGGCCCGCGAGTTCGACACCTCGACGGTGCGGATCTTAGCACAGCTGTCGAGCTACTTCATCGTCGCCGTCACCATCATCGTCGCGCTCACCGTCGCGGACGTGAACTACCTCGAACAGTTCTGGTCGGGTGTCGCCGCGTTCCTCCCGCGGCTGTTCGTCGCCGTGATCGTCTTCATCGTCGGCATCGTCGTCGGCGATAAGGCCGAGCTGCTCGCCGCCGAGCGACTCCGGGGAATCAAGCTCCCCGAACTCGGCGTGCTCCCGACGCTCGTGAAATACAGCGTCGTGTACGTCGCGACGCTGGTCGCGCTCAGTCAGGTCGGCGTCCAGACGCTCGCGCTCATTGTGCTGCTCGCGGCGTACGCGTTCGCGCTCGTACTGTTCGCCGCGCTCGCGACGAAGGACCTCGTCGCCTCGGCCGCGGCCGGCGTCTTCCTCCTCCTCCGGCAGCCGTACGGCATCGGCGACGAGGTGCGCGTCGCCGGCGAGCGCGGCGTCGTCCAGGAGGTGGACCTCTTCGTCACCCACATCGAGACGGACGGCGAGGAACACGTCGTCCCGAACCACGCGGTGTTCCGCGAAGGGATCGTACTGATCCGCGAGTAGCGCCGCCCTCTCGGTCGTATCGCGGTCGTCTCGCTGTCGTGGGCGACCCCCGTCACCCGTTCCCACGCTATGAAAGTAGCCGGCCTGGTATAACCCGGCGCGGCGCCAACGTCGAGACATGACCCCCGATACCGCGAGCGTCGCCTGTGACGGGTGGGACGGCAGCGAGTGCGAGGGGACGCCCCACTGTCCGCCGCGCTGTCCGCGGTTCGTCGACAAGGAGGGAGCGCGCTGGACGATCCGACCGGCGGTCGACGCGGACGAGCCGTTCCTCGCGGAGATGTACGAGCGGTACGACCGCGCCGACCGCGCGCAGGGGCTCCCCCCGGTGAGCCGCAGCCGGTGCGCCGAGTGGATCCGGTCGATGCTAACGGAGGGAAATAACGTCGTCGCGGAGCGGGACGGCGAGCTGTTCGGCCACGCGATGTACACGCCGACCGACGCCGCGGTCCCCGAGCTCGCCGTGTTCGTCCACCCCGCCGCACAGGATCGTGGCGTGGGGACCGAGCTGTGCCGGCACGTGATCGCAAACGCCGCCGCGGCCAGCCGTGAGGGGATCGAGCTCCACGTCGAGACCGGGAACCGCGTCGCTCGTAACGTCTACCGGACGGTCGGGTTCGAGGTCGTCGAGCGCCGCGGGGACCTCCGGATGCGCCTCGACCTCGATCACCAGGTCGCGACCGAGGTCCGCTGGCCGCCGCTCGCCCGCGAGGGGCCGACCGAGCCCGCGGTCGACCTCTCACCGACCGACGGCGGTTCCGGGCGATCGCCCGCCGACGACTGAGTCGGGGCGGCGCGCGACACCGCTCACGGGGCGGGCCCCGGCGCCACCGCAACCGTTAGGCCCCGCCGACCCCAGGGTACCGTAACCGTGGACGACGCCATCGAGTGGCTGCGAAACCGCCCCTTCTACGAGGGACAGATCGCCGACCACCGGCGGATCCCGGCGCGCGAGCCCGAGTTCGCCGACGTCGACCTCGAACCGCGGCTCGCCGACGCGCTCGCGGAGCGCGGGATCGACCGGCTCTACCGCCATCAGGCCGACGCGATCGAGGCGGTCCGCGGCGGCGACGACGCCGTCCTCGCGACCGAGACGGCCAGCGGCAAGTCGCTCGCGTACACTGTCCCCGCGTTCGAGGCGGCGATGGATCACGGCGGACGGACCCTCTACGTCGGCCCGCAGAACGCGCTGATCGCGGACCAGGAGGAGTCGCTCTCGGAGCTCGCTGCCGACCTCGGCTTCGGCAGCCGGGTCTCCGTCGACTCCTACACCGGGCGGCTCTCTCAGTCGGAGAAGCGCGACGTGCGCGACCGCCGGCCGACCGTCCTCCTCTCGAACCCGGACATGCTCCACTACGCGCTGCTGCCGTACGCCGGGCGCCTCTGGGACTGGTTCTTCTCCTCGCTGGAGTACGTCGTGATCGACGAGGTCCACAGCTACCGCGGCGTGTTCGGCTCGCAGGTCGCGCTGACGCTTCGTCGGCTCGCGCGGACCTGCGAGCGCTTCGGCTCGTCGCCGCAGTTCGTCTGCTGTTCGGCGACGATCAACAACCCCGTCGACCACGTCGCGACCGTCACCGGCCGCGACCCGGACGGAATCACGCTCGTCGACGAGGACACGTCGGGCCGCGGGCCGCGCGACTGGGTGCTGTGGAACCCGCCGGAGTACGACGACGACTGGCAGGAGCGCGGCAGCGGCCGCCGGAAGTCGAGCCACACGGAGAGCAAGCGGTTGTTCGTCGACCTCGTCACTGCGGACCAGCAGACGCTGGCGTTCACCCGCGCTCGGCAGACCGCCGAGCAGTACGCGACCGACAGCGCGAGCGACCTCCGGGAGCGGGGCGAGCGCGACCTCGCCGGGAAGGTGGGGGCGTATCAGGCGGCGCTCACCGACGACCGGCGCCGCGAGATCGAGGCAGACCTCCACGCCGGCGACCTGCGCGGCGTCTGGTCGACGAGCGCCCTCGAACTCGGCGTCGACGTGGGCGGGCTCGACGCGGTCGTCCTCGACGGCTACCCCGGCACGCGGATGTCCGCCCACCAGCGCGCGGGCCGGGCCGGCCGCGGCGACGACCCCGCCCTCGTGGTGATGGTCGGCGGCGAGGACCAGCTCGACCAGTACCTGATGCGCAACCCGAGCGACTTCTTCGACGCACCGCCCGAGGACGCCATATGCGACCCGGAGAACGGCCAGCTCATGCCCGGCCACGTCGCCTGCGCGGCCGACGAGAACTGGCTCTCCCCAGAGGACGAGCGGTTCTTCGGCGACTCGTTCCCGGGCGTGGTGGCGGACCTCACCGACGAGGGCGTGCTGAACCGGCGCGAGGCCGCGGCCGGCACGCGCTGGGTCCACGCCGGCGGGTCAAGCCCGCAGCAGTCCGTGAACCTCCGCACCGCCGAGGAGCGCGAGATCTCGCTGATCGAGCGGTCGAGCGGTGAGACGGTCGCGACGCTCGGCTTCGCCGACGCCCTCCGCGACGCCCACCCCGGGGCCATCTACCACCAGCAGGGCCGCACCTACGAGGTGATCGAGCTGGACCTCGACCGCGACGTCGCCGAGCTCCAGCAGTCGTGGGCAGACTACTACACGCAGGTGTGCTCCGACAAGGACATCGTCGTGAACGAGGACCTCGACGAGCGCGCGCTCTCCGCGCGCGAGGACGTCCCTGTCCGCTTCGCGGACGTGACGGTAACCGAGCAGATCACGGGGTTCGTGCGGAAGGACGCCGCGACCGGGGAGTCGCTCGGCGAGTCGACGCTCGACCTCCCGGAGACGACGCTTCGCACGAAGGCGCTGTACTTCCCCGTCCCCGAGGACATCGAGCGCGAAATGCGGCGCCTCGGCGACGCGCTCGACGAGGGCCACGGCGGCGCCGAGGACCGCGAGGTCAGCGCCGACGGCGGCGAGGCGCCTGACGACGAATCCGAGAACGGTGAGGGAGAACCGATCCCGGGCGGCGAGTACGCGTTCAACGGTGGCATCCACGCCGCCGAACACGGGATCATCTCGTTGTTCCCGTTCCACCTGCTGTGCGACCGCGCCGACGTCGGCGGCATCTCGACGCCGCACCACCCGCACACCGAGGGGCCGGCGGTGTTCGTCTACGACGGCTACCCGGGCGGCGTCGGGCTCACGCGCCGCGGTCACGGCCGAATCGAGGAGCTGATGACCCGGACTGCGCGGCTCATCGACACCTGCGACTGCGAGGGCGGCTGCCCCGCCTGCATCCAGTCGCCCCATTGCGGAAACGGAAACGACCCCTTGGCGAAGGCGCCCGCCGTCCGCCTCCTCGAATCGCTGACCGGGGCCGAAGCGGGCTCCTGACTGCGTCCACCCAAAACTCCTTGCTGCCGGGCGCCGAGGGAACTGTCGATGGAGTTCGACCTCGACGACGCCGCGGACCCCGCGGCCCGGGCGATGGAGTGGCTCGTCCTCGGCGCGGCGTACTTCCTCCTCCTGCTCTTTCTCATCGGCGTGTTCGACCTGTTCGTCTCGCTGTACCGCCTCCTCGTCGCCGGTAACTTCACCGATCCGGCCGAGGTGGTCGAGCTGCTCGACAGCGTCCTCCTCCTCCTGATCATCGTCGAGGTCCACCGGACGCTCGTGGCGTACGCGCGCGGCAAGCCCGTCCTCCGGATCGTCGTGAGCGCCGCGATCATCGCGGTCTCCCGGCGCGTGATCAGCTTCCGGCTGGAGGATTACGGCGGGGGCAACGAGGCCCTGCTCGCGGCCGCGGCGCTCGGCGTGTTGATCCTCACACTCACGCTCGGGTACTTCATGCTGGACCGCGTGAACGTTCCGGGGCGGCTGGAGCTCTGACCGGAACACCGAGCAGCGCTCGACCTGCGATCCCGGTGGTTTCACGGTGGACGCGCACGTGTCGATCCCATGGAGCTGTTCTGGCACCGACGGGACCTCAGGGTCGCCGACAACGTCGGGCTCGCGGCGGCGACCGGGGCCGACGACGCCGACGCCGACAGGGGGCCGGCCGCGCCCGTCTTCGTCTTCGATCCGGACGTCCTCGACCACGCGAGCGACGTGCGGGTCCGCCGCCTGCTCGACGGGCTCGCCGCGCTCCGCGACGACTACCGCGAGCGCGGGAGTGACCTGCTCGTCGCGCATGGCGACCCCGAGACCGTCCTTCCGGAGCTCGCCGGCGCCCTCGACGCCGAGCGCGTCGTCTGGAACCGCGACTACTCCGGGCTCGCCCGCGAGCGCGACGCCGGCGTCAGGCGCGCGCTCGACGCGGTCGACGTCGCGCGCGAGGCCCGCCACGACGCGGTCCTCCACGACCCCGACGCGATCCGGACGAACGCCGGCGACCCCTACTCGGTGTACAGCTACTACTGGAAGAAGTGGACCGACCGCGCAAAGGACGACCTCGCCCCGACGCCGACCGCTGAGGGGCTCGTCGACGCCGACCGGCTCGCGGACGCGGCCGACGCACTCGGCTGGGGCGACGCGGGGGACGCGGTCGCTGACGGCGGGGACGCTGACGCCGGAAGCACCACCGCTGACGCCGTTCCGGACGGTCTCGCTGTCGGCGACCTTCCGACCCCCGCAGACCTCGGCTTCGCGGAGCCCGACGCCGAGATCGGCCCCGCCGGGACTGCGGCCGCCCGCGAGCGCCTCGACGAGTTCCTCGACGAGGCCGTGTTCGCCTACGAGGCCGAGCGGGACTACCCCGCCGAGGAGGCGACCTCCCGGCTGTCGGCCTTCCTCAAGTACGGCGAGATCGGCGTCCGCGAGGCGTACGCGGCGACCGAGGAGGCGATGGCCGAGGCGGAGTCGGACGCGCGCCCCGAGGATGCCCCCGAACAGGTCGAGGAGTTCCAACAGCAGCTGGCGTGGCGGGAGTTCTACACGCAGGTCCTCTTCCACAACCCCGAGGTGGTGACGGAGAACTACAAGGCGTACGAGGAGGGGATCGCGTGGCGCGACGACCCCGAGGAGATCGCGGCGTGGAAGCGCGGCGAGACCGGGTACCCCATCGTCGACGCCGGGATGCGACAGCTGCGCGAGGAGGCGTTCATGCACAACCGCGTGCGGATGATCGTCGCCTCGTTCCTCACGAAGGACCTGCTCGCGGACTGGCGCCACGGCTACGACCACTTCCGGGAGCACCTGGCCGACCACGACACCGCCAACGACAACGGCGGGTGGCAGTGGGCCGCCTCCACGGGGACCGACGCGCAGCCGTACTTCCGCATCTTCAATCCGATGACGCAGGGTGAGCGGTACGACCCCGACGCCGAGTACATCACGGAGTACGTCCCCGAACTCCGGGGGCTCGATGCCGACCTGATCCACGAGTGGCACGAGCTCTCGCCCACGCAGCGCGCGAACGCCGCGCCGGAGTACCCGTCGCCGATCGTCGATCACTCCGAGCGGCGCGAGAAGGCCCTCGCGATGTATAAGCGGGCGCGCGGCGAGGACCCAGACGACTGAAATCTCCGACGGAAAACCGAGCGGCGGGGCCGACTCAGTCGGCGACCGCGGCCACCATCCCCTGCTTGTAGTACCGCTGGAGCGTGACGAACAGGAGGATGGGGACGATCATCGTCAGCACCGAGCCGGCGGCGACGAGCCCCCAGTCGATCTGGAGGCGCCCCTTCATCAGGGGTAACACCTGCGGCGCGAGCTGGTTCTCGCGGGACCGCATGAACACGAGGGGGAAGAAGAAGGAGTTCCACACCCACGTGAACTGGATGACCGCCACGGAAACGAGCGCCGGGGCCGAGTACGGCAACACGATCGACTTGAAGATCTGGTAGCGGGACGCGCCGTCGATCCGAGCCGCCTCCTCAAGCTCCTCAGGGAGCCCGAGGAGGAAGTTCCGGAGGAACATGACGACCCACCCCATCCCCCAGCCGATGTGGACCAGGATGAGCCCCATGTACGTGTCGAACAGGCCGGTGTTCCGCAGCGTGTTGTAGTTGCCCATCGCCACCAGCTCCGGCGGCGCGGCCATGACCACGATGAGCAGGAAGAACAGCCACTTCTTCGCCGGGAAGTCGAAGCGGGCGAACGGGTACGCGACCATCGTCCCGAGCAGCGTCACGGCGAGGACGGACGGGATCGTGACGATCGCGGTGTTGTACATGGCCTGCCGCATCGGCCCGGACTGGAACGTCCAGGCTTCTGCGTAGTTCTCGAAGGTGACGGTGAACGTCTCGAAGTTCCACCAGCCCTGAATGATCTGGTCGAGCGGGCGGACGGAGGCCATGAACAGCCCCACGAGCGGAACGAGCCACAGGAGCGCGACGCCGATCGCGATCGCGTACCGAAGGGCGCGCGGGCCGCTCGGCACCGCCGCGCGGATCCGTTCGGGGAGCGGTCGGTCGGAGATCGGCGCGGTCTCCGGCGGCTCGTGGTACACGCGCCCGCCGTCGGTCTTCGGCTCGCTGTCGGCGTCGGTCGGATCGTCTGCGTTGTGTGTGTCGGTCATTGTCGATCAGTCCATTGACGCGATGTACCACGCCATCGGGAGCGCGATCACGAGCTCGATGAGCGCGACGACCATCGCCTTGCTGTACTCGATCGGGACGGAGAACGCCGCTTGGTACACCTCGAGGCCCAACACGGAGAACACCCCGCCCGGACCGCCGGACGGGCCGCCCGCCGCGTAGACGATGGCGAAGATCCGGATCACCCAGATCATGCTCATGATCACCACGACCGCCGTCACGGGCTTGACGAGCGGCCAGATGATGTCCTTGAACCGGCGGAACCGTCCCGCGCCGTCGACGCGGGCGGACTCCAGCAACGAGGGGTCGATCCCCGCGAGCGCGGAGCTGTACAACAGCATGCTGAACCCGGTCTGGACCCAGACCCCGCCGGCGATGAGCGCGTAGATCGCGATCTGCGGCTCCTGGACCCAGTTCCGGACCACCGATTCCAGTCCGATCGACCGGAGCAGCCCGTTGAAGATGCCGGCCTGCGGGTCGTAGACGAACAGCAGCACGAGGCCGATCACGACGGTGGGCGTCGTGAACGCGAGGAACACCATCGAGCGGAGGATGCTCCGGCCGCGCAGGTCGGCGAACAGCAGCGCGAGGCCGAGCCCGAGCAGCGTGCTGAAGGGAACGTGGACCACCATCCAGATGATGTTCTGCGGGAGCGCCCCCATCGGGTACTCGAAGGCGAGGAGGTTGCTCCAGTTGATTATCGCGTCGTCTTGGAACGTCGCGATCCACGTGTCGAACCCGGCGAACTGCCCGATGGTGAACCCGTCCCAGGTGAAGAAGCTCCCGACGGCCGAGTAGAGCATCGGCCCGACGGAGAAGATGGCGAACAGCGTGAGGCCGGGGAGCATGAACACGAGGATCGCCGTGAGCTTCTCCCCGTCGAAGTCGCGGTCGAGCCGGTCCTCCAGGTACGCTCCGACTGACATGGTATCAGGCCACCAGTTCCCCGTCCTCGTCGTAGAGGTACGCGTCGGTCGGGTCGAACGTGAGGTGGACGTGATCCCCCGCCACGGCGTCCGTATGCGGGACCTTGACGTTCACCACGGAGCCGCCCACCTCGACGTTGACCAGCACGTACTCTCCGAGCGGTTCGACCGTCTTCACCGTGCCCGGCACCGTCCAGTCCGTGTCCGGTGGGTCCGTCGACACGCCGATGTCCTCGGGTCGGACCCCGACGGACACGGTCGGCGACGACGTCTCAGTCGGCATGGGGAGGGTGTTGCCCTCGGCGAGCTGAACGGTGCCGTCGCGGTTCTCGCCCTCGAAGAGGTTCATCGGCGGCGACCCGATGAACTTCGCGACCCAGGTGGTCCGCGGTCGCTCGTACAGCTCCTGGGGCTCGGCGACCTGCCGGATCGTGCCGTCGTTCAGCACGACGATCTTGTCGCCCATGCTCATCGCCTCCTCCTGGTTGTGCGTGACGTACACCGTCGTGATCCCGAGCTCGTTCTGGATCCGCTTGAGCTCGGAGCGCATCTCCAGGCGGAGCTTCGCGTCGAGGTTGCTGAGCGGCTCGTCGAGGAGGAACACGGACGGTTCGCGGATGATCGCCCGCGCGAGCGAGGTCCGCTGGCGTTGTCCGCCGGATATCTCGCCCGGATCGCTGTCCATCTGGTCTTCGATGTGTAACAGCTCGGCGACCTTGGCGATCCGCTCGTCGCGCTCCTCCGGCGGAACGCCCCTAACCTTCAGCGGGTACTCGATGTTCTCCCGCACGGTCATGTGCGGGTACAGCGCGTAGTTCTGGAACACCATCGCGACGTTGCGGTCGGCGGGCGGCATCCCGTCGACTCGCTCGTCGTCGAAGTAGATCTCTCCCTCGGAGAGGTCCTCCAGCCCCGCGATCATTCGGAGCGCGGTCGTCTTCCCGCAGCCGGACGGCCCCAGGAACACCACGAACTCCCCGTCGTCCACCTCCATGTCCAGCTTGTAGTTGGCGACCGTGTCACCCCCGTCGAAGTACTTGCTCACCGATCGCATGCTAATGCGGGTCATCAACTACCCGCCCGTATTCATTTATTACACTTATAATTAATCATAGACCTTGGATATGAGGATGGCCGCCGCTGTGGAGTATCCGTTCTCTGTCCGGCTAATTCAATAATTACTTAGCGATCCTTTCACTACGTGGGGAAGATGAGTTCCGGTCTCTTCGACTACACCAATTTCCCGCAGATCTCCGGCGAGCTCTTTCGCACCGTCCAGCGTCGGGACCTCTTCGACGACGACAAGCGGTTCGTCGACGCCGAGCCGCGCGTCTCCCCCGATCTCGTCTTCGAGCGGTATCTGACCGGACGGGACCGACCCGACTTCGATCTCGAGTCGTTCGTCGCGGACCACTTCCGGCTGCCGGATCCGGTCGCCGCGACCCCGGACCTCACCGCGTCGCGCTCGATGGAGGACCACGTCGCGTCGCTGTGGGGCACGCTGACCCGGACGTTCGATGATGCCGATTCGGCGGGCTCGACCCTTATTTCCCTCCCGAACCCGCACGTCGTGCCGGGCGGTCGCTTCCGCGAGATGTACTACTGGGACAGCTACTTCACCGCGGAGGGGCTGGCGGCGGCCGACCGCGCCGACCTGATCGCGGGGATGGTCGAAAACATCGCGTCGCTTTTGGACCGCTTCGGCTTCGTCCCGCTCGGGAACCGGGCGTACTACGACAGCCGGTCGCAGGTCCCGCTGTTCTACCGCATGCTCCGCGTGTTAGAGCGCGCGGAGGGGTTCGATGCGGTCGCGCCCCACGTCGAGGCGCTCCGGACGGAACACGAGTTCTGGACGGACGGGGCCGACCGCGTCGCCGCGGCCGACGGCCCCGCGGCGCACCGCCGCGTCGTCGGCCTCGCGGACGGAACGGTCCTCAACCGATACTGGGACGACCGCGCCCGCCCGCGGCCGGAGTCGTACCACGAGGACCGGCGGCTCGCCGAGCGGGTCGACGTCGACGACCGACCCGGGCTGTTCCGCGACGTCCGAGCCGCCTGCGAGTCCGGGTGGGACTTCAGCTCTCGGTGGCTGGCGGGCGACGACCTCGCCACCATCCGGACGACGGAACTGGTGCCGGTCGACCTCAACGCCGTCCTCTTCGGCATGGAGTCCGCCCTCGCGGAGTGGCTCCCGCGCGTCGGACGGAGCGAGGCCGGCGAGCGGTACGCCGACCTGGCGGCGGACCGCCGCGAGGCGATCAACCGGTACTGCTGGGACGCGGAGGCGGGGTTCTACGTCGACCACTCGTGGGCCGACGGTGAGCAGTCGGCGCGCCTCACGCTCGCCGGCGTCGCGCCCCTCTTCACCGGGGCGGCGACCGACGACCGGGCGGCCGCGGTCGCGGACCGGCTCCGTCGCGATTTCCTCCGCCCCGGCGGACTGGTGACGACGCTCGAGGCCACCGGCGAGCAGTGGGACGCGCCGAGCGGCTGGGCGCCCCTCCACTGGATGGCGGTCACCGGCCTGCGCCGGTACGGCCACGACGACCTGGCCGACGAGATCGCGAGCCGTTGGGTCGACCTCGCGCGAAGTTCTTTCGAGGAGACCGGCCGCATGGCGGAGAAGTACGACGTCCGGACGGTGGGCGAAACGACCGATCTGGGCGAGTACGAGCCTCAGTACGGGTTCGGCTGGACGAACGGCGTCGTCACGGCGCTGTCCGCTCGCCAATAGGGGTCCGGGCGGGCACTCGGGCTCGCCGCGTCGCGGTTCTGAACGCTTATCCCCGACGACCGACTTCGATCGGGTATGAGCGACGACGACGCCGTCGATGTCGAGTCCCCCGACGACGCCGAGGGCGACGCGGCGAGAGCGAACGGCACGGCGGAGGCGGCCGCCGAGGGAGCGGCTGGCGAGTCGGCCGGCAACGAATCGGCCGACGGCGAGCCCAACGGCGACGCCCGCCGCGACGGCGAGGCGATCGCCGCGGCCGTCGCCGAACACGACGAGGCGCTCGCCCGGGAGGTGGCTGCGCTGGAGGCCGACCTCGCCGAGACCCGCGAGACGCTCCGCGAGCGCGACGAGGAGGCAGAGGAGCTGACGAGCAAGCTCGCCCGCGTGAAGGCGGACTTCAGCAACTACAAGGAGCGCGCGAAGCGGAAGCAGGAGGACATCCGCGAGCGCGCCTCCGAGGCGCTCGTCGAGCGGCTCACCCCCGTCCGGAACGACCTCCTGCGCGCGCTCGACCAGGACGAGGGGAGCGACCTCCGTCCCGGCGTCGAGTCGACGTTAGAGAAGTTCGACGAGGTGCTCGCCGACGAGGGCGTCGAATCGATAGAGCCGGAGCCCGGCGAGGAGGTCGACCCCGCGCGCCATCAGGTGATGCTCCGCGTCGACAGCGATCGCCCGGAGGGGACGATCCACGAGGTGTACGAGCCCGGCTACGAGATGGGCGACCGCGTGCTGAGCGAGGCGAAGGTCACCGTCAGCACCGGCGACGAAGAGTAAGGCGCCGACTCCGCCGCAACCGAGCGGTGGGGTCCATTTTTACGACCGAACCGCCGCCTCATAGGCGTCCGCCAGCTCGTCGAGCCCCGCGTTCGGCTCCGCCGCGTGCGGCACCGACAGCGGCGAGACGGACACTTCGCCGTCCACGACGGCGCGCCGGTCGGTCCCAACCGGGTCCGGCACGTCGCCGTCGTTCATCCGCCCCCAGATCGGGTCGGAAAAGCCCACGCGGCCGTCACCGTTTCGCTCCGCGCGCATCCCGTACCACGTCGAGGGCGTCGTGACGCGAAGCGGCGCGCGCGCGTCGTTCGCGATGGGCGCGTTGACGTTGAGGTAGTCCGCGCGGTCGAACACGCCCGCGCCGACCGCCTCGTCGACGAGGAACCTCGTCGCGCGGACCGCGTGCGCGAAGTCGTCGGCCTTGAACTCGCGTTTCCACCAGTCGTCGCCGCCGGGCACGTACATCGAGGTCGCCACCGCGGGCACGCCGAAGAACGCCGCCTCGACCGCGGCCGAGACGGTCCCGGACCGGCCGAGCGTGTAGGCGCCGAGGTTCGCTCCCTCGTTACAGCCCGCGACGACCGCGTCCGCGTCCGGGACGAGCTCGTCGAGTCCGGCGACGACGCAGTCGACCGGGGTCCCGTCGACGACGTACCCCAGCTCGTGGTCGTCGACGGCGACGTCCGCGGAGAGGGCCCGGCCGACCGAGGACAGGTCGTTGGCCGGCGCGACGACGGTCACCGCGTACTCAGCCGCGAGCGCGTCGTACAGCGCGCGCAGGCCCGCGGCGTCGACGCCGTCGTCGTTGGTCAGGATGATCCGGTCGACGCTCATACCCGTATCACGGGCGAGTCGGGCAAAAGTCCACCGTCGGCCGGGACGCGACGGCACCGAAGCGGCCGTCGACGCCGAACCGAACGGAAAAGCACACGTATCGCCGGGCCGACGCGTCGATATGGGATTCGGGGACACCGCGAAGAAGATCCAGACGCTCGCCGACCGCGCGGAGCGCACCTACAAGAAGATCAGCGAGCTCCGCGACGAGGTCGACGAGACGCAGGAGACGGTGATAGACACCTCCGAGCGCGTGAAGACGCTCGAAAACGAGATGGCCGAACAGCGGGCCGTCCTCGACGCCGTCGCCGAGGAGGTCGGCGTCGACTTGGAGCGCGTGAGCACCGAGGCGCACATCACGGACGCCGAGGAGTCGGCGGCCGCCAAGGGAGGCGACGCCGACGCGGACGCCGCCGACGATACGGACGCCGACGCGGACGCGACCGACAGCTCCGACGCGGCCGAGGAAGACGCCGCTTAATCGTCGCTTGCGGCCGTATCTGCCTGTGAGACGACCTCTGCGGGCACGCCCGCGACGGTCGCGCCCGGCGGCACGTCCTCCGCGACGAGCGAGTTCGCGGCGACGCGCGCCCCCTCGCCGACCGTGACGCCGGGGAGCACGACCGCCCCCGCGCCGATCATCGCCTCGTCCTCGACGACCACGTCGCCGAGCCGGTACTCTTCGTGGAGGAACTCGTGGCAGAGCAGCGTGGCGTCGTACCCGATGATGGCGTCGTCGCCGACGGTGATGCGCTCGGGCCAGAACACGTCCGGCGTCGACTCAAGTCCCCACGCGACGCCGTCCCCGACCGTGACGCCAATCTGCCGCAGCAGCCAGTTCTTCAGCCGGAGGCTCGGACAGATCCGCGCGAGGACGATGACGACGTAGTTGCGGACGACCGCGAGCGGCGACTTCGCGTCCGGCCACGACCACAGGGAGTTGCGAGGACCGGGCGTCGGGAACCGGTCGAGGCGGTCACTGCGGGCGGGGTCCGCGTCGGCGCGCGTGGCGTCGTCGTCGGTCACGTCGTTTCGTTCGGACGGGGAGAATAAAAGGGTCGCTCCGGGTCGGCGGTCGGCGAGCGGTCCGGTCAGCTCCGGATCTCGTCCATGTGGTCGATCCGGCGCTGGACGAGGTCCGCCGTCCCGATGTCGTGGCGGATCCGGACGCGGTCGCCCGCGGCCGCCAGCGCGTCCTCGGCCTGCGCCTCGGCGGCCGCGATGGAGTCGCCGCGGCCGACGACGGCGAACGCGCGCGACGTGGTCGTGTACAGGCGTCCGTCGCGCTCGTCGACGCTCGCGTAGTAGAGGAGCGCGTCGCCCGCGCTCTCCTCGTCGACCGCTATCTCCGCGCCCGCGTCGGGGTCGGTCGGGTAGCCGTCCGGCACCGCGTACTTGCAGACGGTCGCCTCGCCCGAGAAGGAGAGCTCGGGGAGCGGGTCGCCGTCGCGCGCTGCGGCGAGCACGTCGACGAACGGCGTCTCGAGGACGGGCAGCGTGTTCATCGCCTCCGGGTCGCCGAACCGTGCGTTGAACTCGACGACCTTCGGCCCCTCGTCGGTGAGCATGAACTGGCCGTAGAGGACGCCCTTGTAGTCGGGGAGCGCGTCGACGACGGAGTCGAGGACGTCGACGGCGGCCTCGTAGTCGCCCTCGCGCATGAAGGGGAGCGAGAGCCCCGTGTCGGAGTACGAGCCCATCCCGCCGGTGTTCGGCCCGTCGTCGCCCTCGTAGGCGCGCTTGTGGTCCTGGACCGCGGGCGTCGTCCGGACGTCGCCGTTCGCGACGAACGCTTGGATCGTGAACTCCTCGCCGACGAGGCGCTCTTCGAGGACGACCCGGTCGTAGTCGGCGTCGCGGAGGTACGCCTTCGCCTCCTCCGCGGTCACCTGATCGCCGATGACCTTGACGCCCTTGCCGCCGGTGAGGCCGGCGGGCTTGACCGCGAGGTCGCCGTCGTACTCGTCGATGTACTCGCAGGCGGCCGCCATGTCGTCGAACACCGCGTAGTCGGGACAGCCCGGGATGGCGTTCTCCTCCATGAACTCGCGCTGGTACGCCTTGTCCGTCTCCAGGCGCGCCTCTTCCGCCCGCGGGCCGAACGCGTAGACGCCGGCGTCGTCGAGCGCGTCGGCGACGCCCGCCTCCAGCGCCGATTCGGGGCCGATGACCGCGAGGTCCGCGCCCACGTCGGTCGCGTAGTCGGCGACCGCGGCGGCGTCGGTCTCGTCGATCGTCTCGAAGCCCTCGGCGAGTCGTCGGATCCCCGGGTTCCGGACGTTCGCGCAGGCGTACAGCGCGCAGTCGTCCGCCACGGCGCGGGCGATCGCGTGTTCGCGGCCGCCGCCCCCCACTAAGAGTACGGTCTCCGTCATGTCCGACGGATACCCGCACGGTAGTGTAAACCTTACTCTCTGTCCGGTCCGAGATACGCATAATCGTGGTTATTTTCGAGATCTGAGGCCGGCGCTCGTCCCGGTGCGGACGCCTTTTGCCGCGCCGGGCCGAATCGGGCGTATGTCACAGCCGACCGAGCGGAACCGCCTCGGCGGGGAGGCGAGCCCCTACCTCCAACAGCACGCGGAGAACCCCGTCAACTGGCAGCCGTGGGGCGACGAGGCGTTCGAGCGCGCGCGCGAACACGACGTGCCTGTGTTCGTCTCCATCGGCTACTCCTCCTGCCACTGGTGTCACGTCATGGCCGAGGAGAGCTTCGAGGACGAGTCGGTCGCGAGCGTAGTGAACGAGTCGTTCGTCCCGATCAAGGTCGACCGCGAGGAGCGCCCGGACGTCGACAGCACGTTCATGACCGTCTGCCAGCTCGTCACCGGCGGCGGCGGGTGGCCGCTCTCGGCGTGGTGTACGCCCGAAGGGAAGCCGTTCTACGTCGGGACCTACTTCCCGCCCGAGCCGCGGCAGAACCACCCCGGCTTCCGCGGGCTCTGCGAGCGGATTTCCGACTCTTGGAGCGACCCCGAACAGCGCGAGGAGATGAAGCGGCGCGCCGACCAGTGGACCGAGAGCGCGCGCGACGAACTGGAGTCGGTGCCGACGCCGGACGCGGCGGCCTCGGACGGGGAGAATGGCGGAACTCCTCCCGGCGACGACCTGCTCGACACGGCCGCTGCGGCCGCGCTCCGCGGCTACGACGAGGAGTACGGCGGCTTCGGGAGCGGCGGCGCGAAGTTCCCGATGCCCGGCCGGATCGACCTCCTCATGCGCGCCTATGCCGGCCGCGGCCGCGACGCGCTCCTGTCGGCCGCGACGGGCACCCTCGACGGGATGGCCAACGGCGGGATGTACGACCAGATCGGCGGCGGGTTCCACCGCTACGCGGTCGACCGCCAGTGGACGGTCCCCCATTTCGAGAAGATGCTGTACGACAACGCCGAGCTGCCGATGGCATACCTCGACGGCTACCGGTTCGCCGGCGACCCTGCGTACGCCCGGGTCGCGAGCGAGTCGCTCGCGTTCCTCGACCGTGAACTCCGGCACGAGGACGGCGGCTTCTTCAGCACGCTCGACGCGCGGAGCCGACCGCCCGCGAGTCGGCGGGGCGACGACCGGGAGGATTCCGCCGAAGCCGAGGACGTCGAGGGCGCCTTCTACGTCTGGACCCCCGAGGAGGTGGACGCCGTCCTCGACGAGCCGGCGACGTCGCTGGCGAAGGAGCGGTACGGGATCCGGTCCGGCGGCAACTTCGAGCGCGGCACGACCGTGCCGACGATCGCCGCGTCGGTCGAGGAGCTGGCTGCTGATCGCGATCTGTCTCCCGACGAGGTCCGAGAGGTCCTGACGGAGGCGCGGACCGCGCTGTTCGACGCTCGGGAGTCGCGGCCGCGGCCCGCCCGCGACGAGAAGGTGTTGGCCTCGTGGAACGGGCGGGCCATCTCCGCGTTCGCGCGGGCCGGGAACACCCTCGGCGAGCCGTACGCCGACATCGCCCGGGAGGCGCTCGACTTCTGTCGCGACCGGCTCTACGACGCCGACGCCGAGACCGGCGCGCTCGCCCGTCGATGGCTCGACGGCGACGTGCGCGGGCCGGGGTACCTCGACGACTACGCGTTCCTCGCGCGCGGCGCGCTCGACGTTTACGCCGCGACCGGCGACCCGGAGCCGCTCGGCGTCGCGCTGGAGCTGGCCGACGCGCTCGTCGACGAGTTCTACGACGCCGACGACGGGACGATCTACTTCACGCGCGACCTCGACAGAGAGGGGACCGCAGAAGGCGGCGAGACCGCCGACACCGGCCCCCTCATCGCGCGACCGCAGGAGTTCACCGACCGCTCGACGCCGTCGAGCCTCGGCGTCGCGGCCGAGACGCTCGCGCTCCTCGACGGGTTCCGAACGGACGGGGAGTTCCGGGAGATCGCCGAGCGCGTCGTTCGGACGCACGCTGACCGAGTCCGCGGGAGCCCGCTGGAACACGCCTCGCTCGTTCGCGCCGCGAACGTCGTCGAGACCGGCGGCATCGAGGTGACGATCGCCGCCGACGAGGTGCCGGACGAGTGGCGAGAGACGCTCGGCGAGCGGTACCTGCCGGGCGCCCTCGTTGCGCCGCGCCCGGCCACGGAAGACGGACTCGACGAGTGGCTCGACCGCCTCGGCATGGCCGAGGCCCCGCCGATCTGGGCAGACCGCGACGCGACCGACGGCGAGCCGACCGCCTACGTCTGCGAGGGGTTCACCTGCTCGCCGCCGCGGACCGACCTCGACGCGGCGCTGGAGTGGTTGGAGACGCGGGACCCGTCGGAATAGCGACGACGAGTCCACCCCTCCCGGCTCAACACAACCGGGTCCGACCGACAAACCACATCGTAATTAAATATCTCCGTCACCTCGCTCCCTCCATGTACGATTTCGTCGTCGTGGGCGCGGGCCCGCCGGGCTCCCGGTTTGCTCGGCGCGCGGCCGAGGCCGGCCACGACGTCGTCGCCTTCGAGAAGGGATCGGTCGGCGAGCCGCTCGCCTGCTCCGGCCACGTCTCCGACGACGTGTGGGAGTACGTCCCCGACGGCGCCCGCGACGAGCTCCTCCAGAACCTGGTGTACGGCGCGCGCTTCCACGTCGGCGGTCCGGGCTCGCGGTCGTACCCGTTCTACAAGCGCGAGCCGGTGTCGAACGTGATCGACCGCGTCGGGCTCGACCGAACCCTCGCGGACTGCGCGCGAGAGGCCGGCGCCGACGTGCGAGAGAACCACACGGTGGTCGGCGTCGAGGAGCGGTCCGACCGCGTCGTCGTCGAGGTTCGGACGCCCGGGGGCGACGTCGAGGAAGTCGAGGCGCGGATGGTGGCCGGCTGCGACGGCCCGACCTCGCGGGTGCGCCGCGCGCTCGACCTCCCGGAGCCGGACGAACTGCTCCACGGGGTCCTCGGATTCGACCCCGAGTCGGACGCGGGCGACTACGTCGACGTCCACCTCACCGCGCCGACGTTCTTCGCGTGGCGGATCCCCCGCGGCGACGCCGGCGTCGAGTACGGGCTGGCGGCACCGCCGAGCGAGGACGTATCGGCGCGCTTCGAGGGGCTCACCGACGCGTACGGCGCGACGACGGACCGCCGCTGCTCGGGCGCGATTCCCGTCGGCCCGCCGTCGCGGACGACGAGCGAGCGCGGCTTCCTGATCGGCGACGCCGCCGCCCAGACGAAGCCGTTCACCGGCGGCGGCATCCTCTACGGGATGCGCGCGGCCGACGTCGCCGCGGCGGCGATCGACCCGCGCGACCCGGCGACGCTCGCCGACTACGAGTCCGGGTGGCGCGACGAGCTCGCCACGGAGATCCGTCTCGGGAAGGCGATCCGGCGGTGTTACTCGCTCCCGGAACCGGTCCAGCGCGTCGGGCTGCGAGCCCTGTCGGGCGAGATCGGCGTCCACATGGACGAGCCGTCGTCGTTCTTCTCGCCGTCGAACCTCCGGGCGCTGTTCTCGCGGGGCGAGCCGCCGGAGTGAGAAGGAACGCGTGACGGCGGGCGGGTCCCGGTCGCGGAGACGGGGACCTCAGGTGCGCGGCGCTACTCCTCGACGACGTTCGCGAACGAGACGTTCTCGCGGACGCTCGTGATCTCGACGGTCGGCTCCTCGCCGGGCTCGGCGTCGGGAACGATGACGACGTAGCCGCGCTCGATCTTCGCGATCCCGTCGCCCTTGTCGCCGAGCGTCTCGATCGTCACGTCGCGTACCTCGCCCTCCGAGACGGGCGGATCGGGCTGGACCGCGCCGGCCGCACCGCGCGAGGTGGGGCGCTGGCCGTCGTCGGACGGGGTTTCGCCCGAGCTGCCGTTCGCGTCCGGAACGGCTGCGGCGTCGCCGTTGGCGCTGGACGCCGACTCCCCTTCATCGGGCCCCGAGCGATCTAAGACGGCGATCCGATACGTCTCGCCGACGTCGACGCTTCCGTGTTCGATCTCCGAGGCGGGAACGGTGACGACGTACTCGTCGCCGCGGGACTCCACCCGACCCGTGTACAGACACGCGAGAGAATCAGTGATCTCGACCATGGCCGTCCGTTGCGCGCACGGGGATGAAAAGCCACCTGTTCGGGCGTGGTGCGTGCGAAGGTAAACGTTTACCCTGTTCCGAATTAATCGGGGTCGTATGAGCAGAAACTACGAGTCGCTCCACGACCCGAACGCGGAGTACACGATGCGAGAGCTCTCCGCCGAGACGATGGGGACCACGGGGACGCGCGGCGGCGGCCGCGACGTCGAGATCACGGACGTTCAGACGACGATGGTCGACGGGAACTTCCCGTGGACGCTCGTCCGGGTGTACACCGACGCGGGCGTTGTCGGCACCGGCGAGGCCTACTGGGGGGCCGGCGTGCCCGAACTCATCGAGCGGATGAAGCCGTTCGTCGTCGGCGAGAACCCGCTCGACATCGACCGCCTCTACGAGCACCTGATCCAGAAGATGTCCGGCGAGGGCTCCGTCGAGGGCGTCACCGTCACGGCCATCTCCGGGATCGAGGTCGCGCTCCACGACGTCGCGGGCAAGATCCTCGACGTCCCCGCCTACCAGCTGCTCGGCGGCAAGTACAGGGACAAGATGCGCGTCTACTGTGACTGCCACACCGAGGAGGAGGCCGACCCCGAGGCCTGCGCGGACGAGGCCGAGCGCGTCGTCGACGAGCTCGGCTACGACGCCTTAAAGTTCGACCTCGACGTGCCCAGCGGGTTCGAGAAGGACCGCGCGAACCGCCACCTCCGGCCCGGCGAGATCCGCCACAAGGCGGAGATCGTCGAGAAGGTCACCGAGCGCGTGAAGGACAAGGCCGACGTCTCCTTCGACTGCCACTGGACGTTCTCGGGCGGCTCCGCGAAGCGCCTCGCGGAGGCCATCGAGGAGTACGACGTGTGGTGGCTCGAAGATCCCGTGCCGCCGGAGAACCTCGAAGTTCAGGAGGAGGTCACGAAGAGCACGACCACGCCGATCACGGTCGGCGAGAACCGCTACCGCGTCACCGAACTGCGCCGCCTCATCGAGAACCAGGCGGTCGACATCGTCGCGCCCGACCTGCCGAAGGTCGGCGGCATGCGCGAGACCCGCAAGATCGCGGACGTGGCGAACCAGTACTACGTCCCGGTCGCGATGCACAACGTCGCCTCGCCGGTCGCGACGATGGCGGCGGCCCACGTCGGCACCTCGATCCCGAACTCGCTCGCGATCGAGTACCACTCCTACGAGCTCGGCTGGTGGGAGGACCTCGTCGAGGAGGACGTCATCGAGGACGGCTACATCAAGGTGCCGGAGAAGCCGGGCCTCGGCGTCACCCTCGACATGGACACCGTCGAGGAGCATATGGTCGACGGCGAGACGTTGTTTGACGAGGCGTAAGCCGGATCGAGCCAGCAGCGCGGAGCGCTGCGTTGTTTGACGAGGCGTAAGCCGAAGCGCGAAAATCGTAGATTTTCGCAGTTCGACTGAGTGACGCGAAGTCGAACTCGATAGGCGAGCGGAGCGAGCCTATCGGTGTTCGATCCGGCGTAATGCCGGCTCGCTTTGCGGGGAGAAAATTAATAAAATATCCGTTTGATGATTGTCACCGCATGGCGTGCCCTAACTGCGGCCAAGACAGTAAGCCACCAGAACCGATAGAACACCCAGACTACCCAAGACACCAAATCTGGCAGTGCCCCAGATGTAACACTGATATCGGGATGACATAATCACTCGCGTCAGGCGTTGCTCACTATCTGGTCGAGCCGGACCGCCTCCAGCCCGCGCCGGTCGAGTTCGGCCTCGACCTCTCGCAGTCGGGGCGCGATCTCGTCCGGGTCGTGGCTGTCAGTCCCGACGGTCACCTCGATCCCGGCGTCGACGAGGCGGTCGAGGAACGCGGGTGCCGGGTGGAACTCCCCGTAGTCGCCGAGCAGGCGTCCGGCGTTGATCTCCGGGACGGTCCGCGAGTCGCGGAGGGCGTCGGCGACCGCGGCGTAGTGGTCCTCCGTCGCGAAGCCGCGGAGGTGCGGGTTGCGCTCGATCAGGTCCGGGTGCGCGGCGATCGCGAACAGCTCCGACTCGACTAGGGCGACCAGCTTCTCGAAGTAGCGGTCCACCAGCTCTCGCCGCTCAGACTCCGGCTTGTCGGCGAAGTGCGAGCGCGTGTGGACGTTCGCGCCGTCCAGTTCGTGGACGCTGCCGACCGCGTAGTCGAAGCCGGCGTCGTCGAGGAACTCGGCGATCGCCGCCTCGTGGGCGGGGTCGTAGTCCATCTCGACGGCGTCGAACACGTCGATTGCTGCGTCCTCGCGGACCGCCTCGATCGCCTCGCGGCGCCGTTCGTACGTCAGGTCGAGGTTGAACCCCAACGCGCGCTTGTAGCGCCGCGCGCTCGGGTCCGGCGAGACGTTGCAGTGGTCGGCGAACCCGATCCCGTCAAGCCCGGCGTCTGCGGCCGCGTCGACCATCCAGCGCAGGAACGCCCCGTCCGAGTAGTTCGTGTGGGCGTGGTAGTCGTACACGGCGGACGTACGGTCCGATCCGACTCGAAGGTTCGGGTCGGACGGAGCGCGTTCGCACGCGAGACCCGGTCGGCAGGCCGCGATCGAACCAGCAACATGATCCGCCAAACCCGTTGAAAGTTCATTTAGAAAATTTTTTCTCGATGATGATTGGTTTATAGTACCATGGGTACTACTGGCAAGATAAGCTGTCGCGTCGTGGACGGCGACGACCGGCCCCTAGCGGGTCGGGTCGTGGTCGGGGAGCGACGGGGCGGCGACGGGGACCGGATCGGCTACTGGACGACCGGCGACGACGGGGAGTTCGTCCTCGATACGGACGGCGGCGTCGACATCGACGACGTCTCGTTCACGGTCCGGAACCCCGCCGGCGGGGGCGATGCCGAGCCGGTCCGAGGACGAGACCGGCCGGAGGGGAGCGAGACGACGCTTCGCCTGACGGTGAACGCGCGCGACGTGACGCTCCACGGAGGGAGCGAACACCGCGGGATGAACGACGCGGCGTGTACGGCGGCGGGCCCCGTCAGGAGCCACCGATTCCATACCCAGTTCCCGGGGCTCGATCCGTACGAGCGCGACGACGCTTTCCTCCGGACGCTGGGCGGGGCCGACGGCGAGGCGGGCGCGCCGATGATGGAGTCGCCCGACGACCCGGTCGGCGACGCCGAGGTCCCAGCCGGCTACGGGATCTTTGGCCAGTTTGTCGACCACGACATCACGTTCGACCCGACCTCGGACATCGGCCGGCGCAACGACCCGGCGGCGCTTCGGAACTTCCGCACCCCGGCGCTCGACCTCGACTCGCTGTACCGGACGAACGCCGAGGCGGCGCCCTTCCTCTACGACCACGAGACGGACGAGCGCAAACTGCTCACCGGCGAGGCGGCAGCGCCAGACGGGGAGGACGGCGGTGGCCTCTCTGGGCTCCCGGGGACCGACCTCCAGCGTAACGAGCAGGGCGTCGCGGTGATCGGCGACCCGCGCAACGACGAGAACGTCGTGGTCTCCCAGCTCCAACTGGCGTTCGTCAACTTCCACAACCGCGTCGTCGACCACCTGCGCGGCCCCGGCTCGGCGCTCATCGAGGACGACGAGTCCGTCCTCGAGGCCGCACAGCGGCTCGTCCGGTGGCACTACCAGTGGGTCGTGCGGCACGACTTCCTGCCGCGGATCTGCGACCGGTACGTCCTCGACGACATCGAGGAGCGCGGCCGACAGCACTTCGTCCCGCCGGGACGCACGCCCGCGATCCCCGTCGAGTTCGGCGGCGCAGCCTACCGCTTCGGCCACAGCATGATCCGGCACGCGTTCGACGTCAACGAGGAGGTCGGCGAGGTGCCGCTGTTCCCGACCGGGCCCGGGGACGACCGGAACCTCCGCGGCGGCCGCCCCGTCCCGAGCGACCTCGTCGTCGACTGGTCGCGCCTGCTAGACACCGGCGACGGCGACTACCAGCCCGCGCGGAAGACTGAGCCGCTCTTGGCCCCGGCGCTCTTCGACCTCCCGATATCGGGCGACTCGTCGCTCGCCGTCCGGAACCTCCGCCGCGCGAAGGCGCTCGGGATCCCATCCGGCCAGGACGTCGCTGCGCGGATGGGGTACGACCCGATACGCAACGAGGCGTTCGGCGAGGACTCGCCGATCATGAGGACGCTCCGAGCGCACGGCCGCGGCGCCGACCCGCACGCGCCGCTGTGGTACTACGTGCTCGCGGAGGCCGAGTACCAACAGAACGGTGAGCGCCTCGGCGCGGTCGGGAGTCGGATCGTCGCCGAGACGCTCATCGGGCTGATCGAGGCCGATGAGGCGGCCTACCCGAACGCGGCGCCGGACGGCTGGGAGCCGAGCCTCCCCCAGCCGACCCCGACAGACGGGTACACGCTCGCCGACATCACGGCGTACGCGGCGGAGGCGACCCCGGACGGCCTCGTGATCGACGCCGTCGACCCGGGACCGGGGAGCGACCTCGGCGACGGGGCGGGCGGCCCCCTCGACGAGTCGGTGACGCTGCGGAACGCCGCGGACGACCCGATAGACCTGACAGGCTACGTCATCGACCTCGGCGGCCAGCGGGACGACCTCCCCGACGAGACGCTCGCTCCCGACGCGACCCTGACGGTCCACGTCGGCGCCGGCACGGACACCGCGACCGACCACTACCTCGGACGGGGCGCGCCCGCCCTCGACGACGACGGCGAGGTCGTGGCCGTGTACGACCCCGACGGCGAGCGCTCGACGCGGCGGCGGTACGTCGGCTGACCGGAACGCGGACGGCGAGGTCGGCGGTGCCGCGAGCGCTGCGCGCCCCCGACCCCGTCACCGCCCCGCTCCGACGAGCGCGTTCGCCGAGATGACGAGGAACGCGACCCCCGACAGGCCGGCGATAACCGTAAACGACGCGGCCCAGCCGAGAAGGTCCGCGACGAGGCCGACGCCGACGGAGCCCGCCGAGCCGATCACGGTGTAGACGGTCCGGATCAGCCCGAAGCCGGCGCCGCGCTCCTCGTCGCCGAGCGCGTCCATGAAGCGCGGGTCGATCGCCGAGAAAAACGAGGAACCGAGGCCGGCGAGGAACACGACGACCCCGAGGCCGGCGAGCGTCGGGAGTGCGGGGAGCCCGACCGCGGTCGGGAGTTCGACGAGGTCGGGGAGCGCGACCAATCCCCCGAGGCCGAGCGCGCCGCCGAGGAGGGCGGCGGCGATGCTCGCGTCCCGGCCCAGCCGGTCGGAGAGCCGGCCGAGGCCGACCTGTGCCCCGGCACGGACGACGAAGAACGCCGAGAAGACGCCGCCGGCGAACGCGGGCGAGTACCCGCGAAGCTCGACGAGGAACGTCGGGAGGAAGGAGATGACGCCCTGCGCGACGTACGTGCCGAGCGTCGCGACCGCGAGCGGGACGAGGATCTCGCGACGCCCGATCAGTTCGAGCAGGGGCCCGAGCCGGAGCCGCTCGGCCATCGGCTGGTCCGGGCGTCGCGGTTCGGTCGGACGGACCCGCCGGGCGAACAGGACGAAGATGGGGACGCCGACGAGCGCGGCGAGTGCGACGCCGGGGCGCCACCCGTAGCGGACGCCGACCCACGTCGCGGCGACCGGCGCGACGAGCCCGGCGAGCGGGCCGCCGAGCGAGTGGATCCCGACCGCGGTGCCGAGGTCGTCGAACGTCCGCGAGAGCAGCGTGGTCGCGACCGCGTAGTGGAGCCCCGCCGCGAGCCCGAGAAGCACCGCCGCCAGCACGAACGCGGGGAAGACCGGGACGACGGCGAGCAGGAGGCTCATCGCGGTCGTCCCGCCGACCGCGACGAGGATGACGCGGCGCTCGCCGAACCGGTCGGCGAGGATGCCGCTCGGGAACTGCGAGAGCCCGTACGCGAACCACATGCCGGAGAGCGCGACGCCGACCGCCGTGTTCGAAACCTGGAAGTCGTCGATGATCAGGGGGACGACCGGGCTGATCGCCAGCCGGGCGAAGTACGTCACGAAGAAGGCAAGCATGCACAGCGTCAACACCGTGTGGCGGTAGCGCCAGTTCACGCCGACCGCCGCCTCCGCGCCGCCGTGTCCGGTCGGCTCGCTGACGAGGGGCTCCGCACGTCCGTGGCGTCGACTTCGCGGCTCACGTCTCGTCTCGGCCGACTCACGCGACCCCTATAAACCGTCCTCTCGCGGCGAGCGGTCGGGGGATTCACTCCCAGTCCGCGGTCCGCTCCTCGTCCGCAATTCGCTCCCTGTCTGCGATTCGCTCCTCGTCCGCGATTCGCTCCTCGTCCGCGATTCGCTCCCGTTCGGCGAGCCGCTCCGCGATGGCCGCGCCGGCTGTTCGCGGGTCGGCCTCGCGGATCCGCACCGCGTCGCCGACGGAAACGCGACCGGGTTCGACCACGTCACAGCAGAGCCCGCCGCGGTTCCGCAGGGCCGACGCGAGCCCGTCCTCGCTGGCGAGCTCTTCCACGTGCGCGCAGGGGGGCCGACGCCGGGTCGGGCGCAGGACTGCGTCGCCGATCGCGACGGTCGCGTCGAGGAGCGCGTCCATCTCCGCGCCGAACCCGTCGACGACGACGTTCCGGCGGTGCCGGCCGTCACGCACGTCGATACCGGTTTCCTCGCGGACCGCCGCGAGCGCCTCCGCGGCGACGAGGGTGACCGCGCAGGCGTCGAGCTGGAAGTGGCCGTCGCCGCTTCGGTAGCGGTCGCCCGCGACGCCGTCGGGTCGGATCTCGACCGCATCGCGGTGGACGGGCGGCGCACCGCTCTCGGGCGCCGTGACGAGCGCGTCGACTGTGCCGGTCTCGGGGGCGGACCCGTCGGCGGGGTCGTTACCGGAATCGTCGGCCGACATCACGGTCCCCCGAGGAGGTTCGCGTCGCCGGGTCTCAGCCACTCGCGGTGGGCGTAGTAGACGGCGGCGACCGGCGGCGCGGGGAGCGCGACGAGCGCGTAGATCCATTTAAAAACGCCAAGGTCGACGACGTTCCGCTCGGCGAGCGAGAGCGCGTCGAGCAGGATGGTCGCGGTCGCCAGCGGGGCGAGCAGGTAGCCGTGCGCGAAGCCGACGGTCGCGCCGAGCGGCGTCTCGGGCGTCAGGAACGCCCAGTCAAGCGCGTACAGCAGCGTCCAAGCTCCGACGGTCGCCGCGAGCGCGGCGAGCCACGGCCCGTCGAAGCGGCGATCTGGGGGTGCCGATCGGTCTCCCGACCCCTCGTCTGATGCCGTCGATTCTGCGCGCGTGTTCACGGGCGGACTGCGCGCCGGACGCTAATCAACTCCCGGGTGGCCGCGGAGCGGGGCGTTCACGCCTCGTCCGGTTCGTCGAAGGTACCCGCGGTCAGGTAGCGCTCGCCGCTGTCCCAGAAGACCGTGACGACGAGGGGCTCGTCGCCCGCGAACGCCCCGCTCTCGCGGAGTTCGGCCGCGACGTCCTTCGCGGCGAGGTTCGAGGCGCCGGACGACTGGCCGACCAAGATTCCCTCCTCGCGGGCGAGGCGGCGGCACTCGGCCTCGGCGGCTTCGAGCTCGACGGTGTGGACCTCGTCGATCAGGTCGACGTTGAGGTTGGGGGCGACGAATCCCGGCCCCATCCCTTGGAAGCCGTCGACGCTCGGTTCCTCGCCCGAGAGGACGGCGTTATCGGCGGGCTCGACCGCGTCGATCCGGACGTCCGGGAACGCCTCGCGCAGGCGGCGGCCGATCCCGGAGAGCGTGCCGCCGGTGCCGACGCCCGCGACGAACGCGTCGACGGTCCGGTCGCCGACCTGGTCGAGGATCTCGGGCCCCGTCGTCTCGTAGTGCGCACGGGGGTTCGCGGGGTTCTCGAACTGCCGGAGCTGGACGGTGTTCGGGTCTTCTTCGAGCTCGTCGGCGCGCTCCTTCGCGTCGGAGATGTCGCCGTCGACGAGTTCGACGGTCGCGCCGTACGCCTTCATCAGGCGGCGGCGCTCGATCGACTTCCCCTCCGGGATGACGAGGGTGACGTCGTAGCCGCGCGTTGCGCCGACCATCGCCAGCCCGATGCCGGTGTTGCCCGAGGTCGGCTCGACGATGCGGTCGCCCGGCTCGATGTCGCCCGCCTCCTCCGCGGCCTCGATCATGTACAGCGCGGGGCGGTCCTTCGCCGAGCCGCCCGGGTTGCGCGACTCGACTTTCGCCGCCACCGTGGTTCCCGCGGGCGCGTCGACCCGCACCAGCGGCGAGCCGAGCGTCGACAGGATGTCGTCGTCCATTACCCGATCGGAGGCGGTCGCGACCCAAAGGCCCCCCGGACTCCGGCAATCGATGTCGGCCGCGACGGTCGTCTCTGTTTATAAGCCATCTCCCAGCGCTCGAGTTCGTTTATAAATAATGGGTAAAATCCGAGGTAGACACGGTGGCGCGCGTCTCCGAGTGGCCGCCCTCGGCGACCACGAGGAGCGCGTGCGAGGGAGTCAGCCGGCCGGAGCGAAGCGGAGGCCGGCTGACGAGGTTGGGGAGGCGTGAGGTGCTGTGTGGTGCGGACCGGGGCGGGACTCGAAGGGGCAGCCGGGAGGACGGCGCAGGCGACGTAAGCACCGGAAGGAGCGAGCAGCGCGAGCGACTGAGGAGCGTGGTTCGAGACGCCGGAGGCGTCTCGTCATCCCGAAAATCTCCGATTTTCGGGCGACAGCGAGCGTGCGCCGTCCTCCCGGCTGGGGCTTCGGAGGTGTGCGCGACGATCCATTGTTTAAAAACACTCAGATCGACCTAATGCCGGACCATCGGTGCGTTCCCGTCGCGAACGATCAAGACTTCGTCTTGCCACCGACGCGTCGTTTAGGTGCCTCCGCGACCAACGAGTTCCTATGACACTCGAAACGCTCGCGCCCGCCGCCGACCTCGACGCGGACGCGTTCGACGATGCCGTCCTAGAAGCGCTCGCGGCCGACGACTACGTGTTCAAGGTGTGGGGCGGCGACTGGTGCGGCGACTGCCAGCGCCAGCTCCCCGAGTTCGGTGCCGCGCTCGCGGCCGCCGGGGTCCCGGACGACCGGATCGAGGCGTACCCGGTGACGAAGGGACCGAACGGCAAGGAGGGCGAGCTGGTCGAGGAGTACGACATCGAACTGATCCCGACGGTCGTCGTCGAGTCGCCCGACTGCGAGGAGATCGCGCGGTTCGTCGAGGAGGAAGCCGTCTCCATCGCGGCGTACCTGGCCGACCGGCTCGCCGACGTCGAAGCGACTGCCTGACTCGACTCGCGCCGGTCAGTCGTTTTCTGAAGCTCAGTCGTCTTCCGCGTTCACGTCGAACGCGTAGTAGAGCACGGCCATCGTGACGCCCATCGTGACCGCGTAGACCGTCGTCGACGTGTCGAGAACGACGCCGACCGCGAGGACAGAGACCGTCACGATCACGCCGGTAAAGAGGGCGTAGCGCAGCCGGGAGAGCCCGCGCGCCCAGTCGTCTGCTCTGCGGTACAACTGTCGGGGACCAGCCATACCGCATCCTGTCGCACGCGAAACAAGTACCTTCGGGTCGGCTCGGATCAAAAGGCCGAGCGCTCAAGTCGGTTCGGCGTCGACCCCGCGTATGGCACGCGTCACGGTCTGGAACGAGTACCGACACGAGCGCGAGAGCGACGTCGTCGCCGACGTCTACCCCGACGGGATCCACGCCGTCGTCGCGGACGCGCTGGAAGAGGGCGGCCACGAGGTCCGCACCGCGACCCTCGACGAGGGCCCGGACCACGGGCTCACCGAGGCCGTGCTGGACGACACCGACGTGCTCGTCTGGTGGGGCCACGCCGCCCACGACGAGGTGCGCGACGCGGTCGTCGATCGCGTTCACGAGCGCGTCCTCGACGGGATGGGACTGCTGGTTCTCCACTCCGCGCACTACTCGAAGATTTTCAAACGATTGATGGGCACCAGCTGCTCACTGAAGTGGCGCGAGGCCGCCGAGCGCGAGCGGCTGTGGACGATTGAGCCGAGCCACCCGATCGCGGACGGGATCGGCGAGCGGATCGAGCTGGACGAGGCCGAGATGTACGGCGAACGCTTCGATATCCCCGCGCCCGACACGCTCGTGTTCACCTCCTGGTTCGAGGGCGGCGAGACGTTCCGCTCCGGCTGCTGTTACCGTCGCGGGAGCGGGAAGGTGTTCTACTTCCGCCCGGGCCACGAGACGTACCCGATCTACTACGAGGAGGACGTTCGGCAGGTCCTCCGAAACGCGGTCGACTGGGCGGAGCCGGGCGACGGACTCGCGCCCGAGTTCGGCAACGCCGACCCGATCGAGGACATCGACACGAGCGACGACCGCACGGTTCACTAGTTGGAGCTGGCAGTTTACGGGGTAGTTGACAAGAGATCGACGACGAACGGCTCCGAAGCCCTAGCCGCTTGCTTATAAATAGCCGACTCCAGCTCCGCGGCTGAGACCTCCAAAGCCCCAGCCGGGAGGCGGGCGCACGCTCGCTGCGCTCCTCACTCGGTCGCTCACTTCGTTCGCTCCCTCATTGCGGTGCTTACGTCGCCTGCGCCCGCCTCCCGGCTGCCCCTTTGAGTCCCGCCCCGCACCGCACAGCACCTCACGCCTCCCCAGCCTCGTCGCTCCCTACGGTCGCGACTCCCTCGCGCGTGCTCCTCACGCCCTGCGGGCGTTCGGAGGCACGCGCCACCGCCGTCCTTTGTAAACAATCGTCTCCGTCACTCGCTCCGTTTAAATCTCGCATCGTTGTCGCTTTGTAATTCCGACAGAGCCGAAGAAATCGACGAGCCGACGGCTCAACGGTGTAGAGTGACCGCCGCTACGGCGCGGACGTTGAAAGGCGGCCGCCTCACGCGAACGCGAGACGACCGGTTATGTCGCACGCCGGCGGCCGGTCACGTGGGTCTCGACCGCGGCCACTGATAAACCCTCGTTCACGTCGCCGTGTGGACGTGATGTCCGTCAGTCCGGCCGGTGAACCTCGCCGTCGCGCGAGTCGGCGTCCTTCCGCCGGAGCGCGGCGGCCGCGTTGTTCGCGTCGTAGCCGAAGAACACGTCCTTCGCGTACGTCTCGGCCACTTCGGTCGCGTGGATCAGGTCGTCGACGTCGACGTCGACCGCGTACAGCTCCAGCGAGAACGGCGTCTCCGGCGGGGCGCCGTGGAGGTCGTAGTCGCCGCCGAGCCGCGAGCGGAACCCGCGCGCGATCGTCTCCAGCCAGTAGGTCGTCGCGTACTCCGTGTCGTACAGCGGGACGACGAACTCGTCGACGTGCTCGGCGAGCCGGTCGATGTCGAGCCCGGCGCGCTCGTAGAGGTGGTCCGGGTAGGGGTCGGGGTATAACGTGAGCAGGAGGCGATCGGGGACCAGCTCGGCCGCCTCGGCGACGAACTCGGTGATGACGTCCGCGCGCCAGTCGGCGAAGTCGTCCCGGTCGCTCTCGGCGAACCGGCGTTCGCAGCGGTCGCAGTGGCAGAACCCCTCGCGGGGGAACCCGACATCGTCGAGGCGGACGTCGCCGTTCTCGGCCGCGCAGTCCGCGATGATCTCCATGAGGCCCTCGCGGTACTCCGGGTGCGTCGGGCAGATGTACGCCCAGTCGAAGTACTCGCGGTCGCGGGTCGCCGGCTCGCCGCGCTCATCGACCGGGACGAGGTCGTCGTTTTCGCTCGCGGCGGCGTTGTCGCCGAAACACGACACCATGTTCACGGCGTTCGGCAGGGGCTCCGCCGCCCGGCCCGTGACGTCTTTGACCTCGTAGAAGCCGAGGTCGAACGGCTCCATCTCGACCTCGTCGGCGTTGCGCGTGACGACCCCGTACATGGGTCCGGCTACGGGACAGGTCGGTAAAAACGGACGGTATCGGGACGGTCGAGCGCGGACGCGACCGACGCGCGATACGATTCGGATGGCAATGCGACTCGCCGGCCGATGCGGTTCGCGGAGGGCGCGAGCGCGGCGGCGCGCGGTTATTCGACTTCGACCGGCTGCTTGTCGCCGGCGAACAGGAAGTACGCGAGTGCGACCAGCGACAGGACCAAGACGAGCTTCAGTTTCTTGCTCATACGTGACGTGTCGGGCGGCGGGCGCTAAAATCTACCGGAGCCTCGTCGACTGCGGCCGGGATCACCCCGCCGTCAAACGTCGATGTGGTCGGCGATGTCGGCCCGGAGGATCGTCGAGCAGTAGTCGCAGCGGACGCCGTCGGCGACGACGTCGAAGCGGGTCTCGATCGGCTCGTCGGCGTTGGTGATGCAGTTGCGGTTCGGACAGGAGAGTACGCCCGTCACGCCGTCGGGGCGGGTGACGCGGTTCTTCTCGACGACCTCGAAGTCGCGGACGATGTTGATCGTCGCCTCGGGCGCGATGAGCGAGAGCACGTCGACCTCGGACTGCGACAGCTCCCGGTCTTCGACCTTCACGATGTCCTTGCGGCCGAGCCGGTCGGAGGGGACGTTCATCCCGACCGAGACGCCGAATCCCTCGGAGCCGTCGATGCCGAGGATGGCGAGGACGTTCAGCGCCTGTCCCGCCTCGACGTGGTCGATGACGGTGCCGTCGCGGATCTTCGAGACGCGCAGTTCGTGTTCGCTCATCGGTCCACCTCCGTCCCCTCGTCGCCGTCCGGATTCGCGTTCTCCAGGAGGGTGTCGAGCAGCGCCATCCGCACCGGGATCCCGTTGTGTGCCTGTTCGAAGTAGCGCGCGTGGTCGGTCTCGTCGACGTCGGGCGCGATCTCGTCGACGCGCGGGAGCGGGTGCATCACGGTGAGGTCGTCGGCGGCGTCGTCGAGCGTCTCGGCGTCGATCTGATACTCGCCCGCGACGCGGTGGTACTCGTTTTCGTCCGGGAACCGCTCCTTCTGGATCCGGGTGACGTACAGGACGTCGAGCTCGTCGAGGACCGGGTCGAGCTCCTCGTGTTCGCGGATCTGCGCGCCCGTTTCGTGGAGGTCGAAGCGCACGGAGCGGGGGAGCCGCAGCGACTCGGGGCTGATGAAGTGCTGGTTGGCGTCGAACTCCGTGAGCGCGGCCGCCAGCGAGTGGACCGTCCGCCCGTACTTCAGGTCGCCCATGATCCCGATCGTGAGGTCGTCGAGCCCGTGGTCCTCGCGGATCGTGTGGAGGTCGAGCAGCGTCTGGGACGGGTGTTGGCCCGCGCCGTCGCCGGCGTTGACGACCGGGACGTCGACGCGCTCGCCCGCCAGCGTCGCGGCGCCCTCGCTGGGGTGGCGGAGGACGAGGGCGTCGGCGTACCCCTCGATGACGCGGACGGTGTCCGAGAGCGACTCCCCTTTCGACACCGACGAGGAGTCGACGTCGCCCATGTCGATGGTGTTCATCCCGAGGCGCTTGGCCGCGCTGTCGAAGCTCATCCGGGTGCGCGTGCTGGGCTCGAAAAAGCAGAGCGCGAGCACGCGGCCCGCGTGCCGGTCCGCGTAGGCGGCGGGGTCGTCGGCGACCGCTCGGGCCCGGTCGAGCACGGCCTCGATGTCATCCCGCGAGAGCTGGGTCGCGGTGATGAGGTGGTCCTGTCGCATCGTCTGAGATGGGACCCGGCAGTATCTTGAATCCCTCGGCTCGGCCGTCGAAACGGGTGTTCACGTCCGTGCGGATCCCCCCGAACGACGGTTTCGAGATTCGCAGAACGCGGTGATCGTTCACACGCTCGGCGGCCACCGACACCCGTCCACGCTTATAAACCGATCCGGGCCAAACGACGGACTATGTCTGAGAACGATCCGGCCGATCTGCTCCCGAACGACCGCGTGAAGCAGGCCGCCCTCGACGGCGAGGTGACGCAGCTCCACCGCGGGAACCGGTACGGCGAGGAGGGCGACACGTTCGAGATCGACGGCGTCGCCTTCGAACTGACCGAGGTCACCGAGCGCACGCTCGGCGACATGACCGACGAGGACGCGAAGCGCGAGGGGTCGCCGTCGCTCGAGGCGTACAAAGAGCGGATGGTCCACGCTCACGGCGGGAACTTCGACTGGGACGACGACGCCGATGTGGTGCGGCACCGCTTCGAGCGCGTCGAGTAGGGCGCCGCCTCGCGCGGTCGGTGCGCCCGCGAGTTCGGATCTGGAACGTGTCACGCCGTGTGACCGTATCCCATTATTTATACTGTAGGATACTGGATACGGCGTGTATGGCAGCGAGTGACGAGGCTGGCATCATCGAACGTATCGGATTTCGAATGTCTGAGGCCGTCGAACGGTGGATGCCAAGCCCGTTCGTCTTCGCCATTCTGTTGACGTATATCGTCTACGTGGCCGGGCTGATCGCCACCGATTCGGGGCCGGTAGAACTGTTGGAGTTCTGGTACGGCGGGTTCTGGGCGTTCCTCGGGTTCTCGATGCAGATGGTGCTCATCCTGATGACCGGGTTCGTCATCGCGTACCACCCGCGGGTCAACGCGATCCTCCAGCGGCTCGCCGAAATTCCGAACTCCGGCGCGCAGGCCGCCGCGTTCGTCGGCTTCATCTCGATGTCGCTGGCGTGGGTCCACTGGGGGTTCAGCCTCATCATGGGTGCCATCTTCGCCCGCGAGATGGGGAAGGTCGCCCACAAGAAGGACATTACCATTCACTATCCGTTGCTGGCGGTCGCCGGCTACATGGGGCTCGGCCTGACGTGGCACTGGGGCATCTCCGGCTCCGCGCCGCTCCAACTGACCGACGCGAACAACATCGGTGAGGGGACCGGGTTCGACTTCATGACGTCGACGGTGCCGGCCGCCGAGACCATCTTCCACCCGTACGCGCTCACACTCACCGTGCTCTCGATCGTCTTCGCGAGCGCCGTGCTGTACGTCCTCGCGCCCTCGGGGAGTCGCGCGAAGGGGATCACCGAGTACGTCGACGAGTCCGAGTTGTTCGATTCGCCGGCGGACGGGGGACGCGCAAGCGACGACGCGGCCACCGATGGCGGCACCGACGCCGCCGACGCCGCGGACCCGGTCGACGAGCCGCCGGCGGAGGTCGCCAACGTCCCCGCCGAGCGGCTAAACAACAGCCGGATTATCGGCGGGCTGGTCGCGCTCTCGGGGGTCGCCATCCTCGCCGTCCAGTTCGCCGGGCAGGGGCTCGGCGCGTTTACGCTGAACGCGGTCAACTTCGGCTTCCTCTTCGCCGGCCTGCTCATCTACCAGCGCCCGGCGTACTACCGCGACCGGTTCAACGACGCCGCCGGGGCCGCGGCCGGCATCGTCCTGTTGTTCCCCTTCTTCGCCGGCATTCAGGGGATCATGGCCAGTTCCGGGCTGGCGCTGTTGCTCGCCGAGGGGCTGCTCAGCGTGTCGACGGCGGCGACGTACCCCGTGGTCGCGTGGATCGTCGGCTCCGTCGCGAACCTGTTCGTCCCCTCGGGCGGCGGCGAGTGGCTCGTCGTCGGCCCGTCGGTGCTTCAGGCCGCCCAGGAGCTCGGTGTGCCCTACGGGCAGGCCACCATCGCGTACGCGGTCGGCGACGCGCACACGAACCTGCTGAACCCGTTCTGGGCACTCCCGCTGCTCGCGATCACGAACGTGAAGGCGCGCGAGATGTTCGGCTACGCCATCGCGATGCTGATCGCGCTGATCCCGTTCCTCGCGATCGCGCTGTACGCGGTGCCGTACTGAGGGCGAAGGGGTTCGGCTCCGTCGAACGGATCGCAAAAAGGTATTTACCGTTTTCGAGGAGACACCCGCGCATGGCGCCCTCCAGACAGACGCCAGACACCCGAACGGTATCGGCAATCCTGATAGGACTGCTCGCGCTCGGAGTCGCCCTCCTCGTCGCGAACGTCCCCGGGTCCCCGCTTCGAGGCTCGAACCTCCAGCTGTTCGCCGTCTTCATCCTCCCGCTCGCGATCTCGCTGGTCGCGTACGTCCGGTTCGCAAAGGCGGTCGTTTGGTGGGAGATCGCACTCTTGGCCGTCTGGGGAGCGGTCAGTCTCGCCGTTTCGGTCTTCGTCGGGTTTCTGGCGACGATGGGAACGCCCGGCGGTTACCCCGGTGCCGGAGCCGAGCTTCTCCGGAACGTCGCGATGTTCCTCGCGACGACGCTCGGACTGAGCGTCCCCTACGGTCTCGCGGGGGCGTTCCGTCGCGAACACCCCCGTCGAGCCGTCGCGAGCGCCCTGCTCGCTTTCGTCGGCGTGTTCGCCCTGTTCAACGCCGTCGCTGTCGCGATGTAGGTTCGCGGATCCGATCGGCGGACGGTTCAGCGAGTCGTCGAGGAGGATTCGAGAGGTCGCGCGCGCCGGACACCGAGACGGAACGTACGGAAGCGGACAGGTATCAAAGATTACATACCGGGCATGCGACGGTGTCATCGCGACACGGCGCGCCTGCCATGGAGTTCACAACGGAAGCACACGTCGACGAATACGTCATCGACAGCGAGAACACGGGGGTGTTCGCCGCGTCCGACGGGGAACTCACGTACACCCGATCGGATGAGGACGCCGCGGTCTCGATCCCCGTCAGCGAGGCGAACAGCGTCGAGTTCGGCCGGGACACCAGCCTCCGCCGGCACGCGTTCCTCGGGCTGTTCTTCCTCGTCCTCTCGCTCGTCCTCACCGTCGGAACGGCCGTTCTCGTCTATCAGGGACAGGTCGAGACCCGGACTGAAATCGCGCTCGTCGGGTTCCTGTCGCTGTTCGCGGTCGGCGGCTGGAACACCACCTACGAGTTCCTGTCTCACTCGGAGCGCGACGTGATCGACGTGTACATCGCCACCGACGCGGAGACCCACGTCCTCTGCGGCGAGATCCGGGACACCGAGTTCGTCGACGCGTGCGGGGAGCTCATCGAGTCCGAGATCCCCACGACGAACCGAAACCCGAGGCTCGAAGCTGAACTCGACTGATCCGTCCGGGGCGTCTCGCACGGCGTCGGCGGAGAAAGGGGTTCGAGGCGGCCGATGCGGAGGGCCGCCTTCTCAGTCGTCGTCCGCGGCCGCGCCGTCCTCGGCGGAGACCGCTTCGTCGTCCTCGATGCTCGGCGGGTACTTCCCGCGGTCGAGCTTCAGGTCGGACTGTGGGCGGGCCATACAGGTGAGCGCGAACTCCTCGGCCTCCTCGTCGGTGAGGCCGCGGGCCGCGGGCTGGGTCACCTCGCCCTCGACGATCTCGGCGGAACAGGCGAGACACATCCCGACGCGGCAGGAGTACTCCTGGGCGATCCCCTCGTCGAAACAGGAGCTGAGGATCGTCTCCGTGTCGGTCACCTCGATCGTCTCGCCGGTGCCGACGAACTCGACGGTGTACTCGGTCATGGCGCCGAGTACCCGCCGACCGGTCAAAAAGGGTTCCCCTCTATCTCGTCGCCGTCGCGGGGACGGAAGAGTAAATCGAAGGCGGGTGTCGGGGCATTTCTAGTTGGTGTGGTTCTGCCGTTAGCGGGTGGGTAAACACCGCCAAAGCCCCAGCCGCTCGTTTATAAATGGTTGATACCGGATCGCCGGAGAACGTCGCCAAAGCCCCAGCCGGGAGGAGACCGTACGCTCGCTGCGCTCCTCGCTCAGTCACTCCGTTCCTTCGCTGCGGTGCTTGGCGTCGCCTACGATCTCCTCCCGGCTGCCCCTTTGAGTCCCACCCGACCGCAACCGCACCACAGCCTCACGCCTCCCCAGCCTCGTCAGTCGCCTCCGCTTCGCTCCGGCGACTGACTCCCTCGCGCGTGCCTCCGAACGCCCTGCGGGCGTTCGGAGGCACGCGCCACCAAGTCCTGTTATGTACTCACCACTCCCTCTCACTCATCGCAACGACTAATCCCCCGCCGGACGCTTCCCGAGGTATGACCGGCAAGGCCACCGCGCGAGCCCACCCGATCCAGGGGCTCGTCAAGTACCACGGGATGCGCGACGAGGAACTGCGGCTCCCGTACCACGACAGCATCAGCCTCTGTACCGCCCCGACAGCGACGACCACGACCGTCGAGTGGCAGCCCGACGCGAGCGAGGACGCCTACGTCATCGGCGGCGAGGAGGTCGACGGGCGCGCGGCCGAGCGCATCGATATGGTCGTCGACCACGTCCGCGAGCTGGCCGGCGTCGACGCCGCCGTGCGGCTGGAAAGCGAGAACTCCTTCCCGTCGAACATCGGCTTCGGCTCCTCGTCGTCCGGGTTCGCGGCCGCCGCGCTCGCGCTGGTGGAGGCCGCGGGGCTCGATATGTCGCTCCCCGAGGTCTCCACCGTCGCCCGCCGCGGCTCCTCCTCGGCCGCCCGGGCCGTCACGGGCGCGTACTCGCGGCTCGACGCCGGCCTCAACGACGAGGACTGCCGCTCCTACCGCCTCGACGTGGGCGTGAGCGAGGACGACTTCGACCCCGAGGAGGACCTCCGAATCGTCGCCGCGCACGTCCCGGCGTATAAAGAGACGGAGGAGGCCCACCGCGAGGCCGCCGCGAGCCACATGATGCAGGCGCGGACCGCGCACGTCCAAGACCAGCTGGTCGAGATGACGGACGCGCTCCGCGACGGCGACTTCGACCGGATCTTCGAGACGGCGGAGCACGACTCGCTCTCCCTGACGGCCACGACGATGACCGGCCCCGCGGGGTGGGTGTACTGGCAGCCCGAAACGATCGCTGTGTTCAACGCGGTCCGCGAGCTCCGGGAGGAGGGCGTCCCCGTCTACTTCTCGACGGACACCGGCGCGTCGGTGTACGTGAACACGCTCGCCGACCACGTCGACGAGGTCGAGAGCAGAATCAGCGAGATTGGCATCGATACCGACGTCTGGGAGGTCGGCGGCCCGGGGCGCGTCCTCGACGAGAGCGAGGCGCTCTTTTAAATTAACGAGCGGCGTGGCGGCATCGCCGTCGCCGGCGGCTTCGGCGGTAGGTCCGACCCGAAATTCCAGCGAAGCGGGAAAGAGAATCCGTGGTTCGGTCGTCTCAGTACGGCAGCACGCTGGTCGCGGTGCCGAGAAGCGACACGCCGATCGCGAGCACCTGCGCGACGAAGAACGCCTTCGAGGAGGCCCACCCGAAGTACAGCAGCGTCGCCATTGGGACAAGCCCGATCACCGACGGCCAGAACCCCATCGTGAACAGGATCGCGAGGAAGCCCGTCGTCACGAGGATGAGCACGTCCATCCCGAGCGAGACGAGGTTCCGTCGCCGGAGCTCCTCGGGGTCGAACATCTGCGCTAACGACCCGCGCCGCTCCCCTCGGTCGTCCGCGGTCGACGTCGACTCCATTGTCAGTCGTTAAGCGTCTCCTGGTGGGCGTCGTCGAGGGAGCTGATGATCTCCTCGGTCGGGGTGTCGGGCGTGGCCCACAGCCCCTTGAGCACCGACCAGAACTCCTGCTGGAACGGGTTCCCGAGCGCGTCGTCGAGGTCGGGCACGACCGTCACCTCGGCGGCGAGGTCCGGCAGGTTCGCCATGACCTCGATATCGTAGGCGTCGTCCGGCACCTCGGTGTTGGAGGCGATGAACCCGCCGTCCTCGACCCACACCTGCTGGCCCTCGGCGGAGACGAACGAGCTCAGGGCCTCGCGGGCGGCGTCGACATTGTCCGAGTACTTCGGGACAGTGAACCAGTTGACCGACGAGGAGATCCCGTCGACGCCGGGCAGCCGGAACACGCCGAGGTCCGACGGGTCCTCGACCGCGTCCTGTGCCGGCGTGAACGAGCCCATGAAGTACAGCGGGAGGCTGTTGTCCCAGAAGTACTCGTACTGGACGCCGAAGTCGCGCGTCTGGCTGAAGTACCCCTCCTCGTGGAGCATTTTGATCTCGTCGAACGCCGTCGCGACCCGGTCGTCGGTCATGGAGGCGTCGCCGTCGATGAGCCCCTGCTGGAGCGAGGCGCCGTCCTCCTGTCGCATGAAGAAGCCCTCGGTGATGTCGCTGAGGGGCCAGCCGGTACCGTTCCCGGAGGCGATGGGCGCGTCGACGCCCTCGATCCCCGAGATGTCGTCGAGCAGGGTCATGAACTCGTCCCAGCTCTCCGGCTCGGAGAGGCCGTGCTCGTCGAAGAACGACTGCCGGTACCAGAAGCCGGGCTTGAGGTCCATCTTGAACGGCGCGGCGTACACCTCACCGTCGACGGTGACTCGCGACGGGTCGACCGCGAAGTTGTCGGCGTCCCACGCGTCGCCGACCGGCGCGAGGTGGCCGTTTTCGGCGTCTGAGATGATCCGCGCCGGCGAGGGCATCACGACGATGTCCGCGGAGGCGACGCCGGACTCGTAGTCCATCAGAGTCCCGGTGAGCAGGCTGTCGGTGTCGCGCGGGAAGTACTCGAGGCTCATGCCCGTCGACTCCTCCACGAAGTCCATCACCTTGCTGAACGACTCCTGCTCGCCGCCGGACCAGACGCCCGTGACTTCGAGGTTGTTACTCCCGCCGTCGGAACCGTCGCTGCCGTCGGAGCCGTCGGAGCCATCTCCGCCGTCGCCACCGTTGCCGGAGCAGCCCGCGAGCGCAACGCTCCCGAGCACCGACGCGGTGCCGGTCGTCTTCAGTACGTCCCGCCGCGTAGTACAGGATCGATCATCGGACATGTCGTCCCAACCCACTCGGCCCAGTTACTTCAAATTTGGTTATTAATTACCGCTATAGTTACTAATCTCAACCGATCGATGACGAAACCCGACCACGGCTATTTATGGATGTATCGGGCGGTAGTGGAGGATATGACCGATAGAGCCGACTCTGATCCCGACACGTCGGGCCGCCCGAATCTCGTCCTTGTTCACTGTCACGACCTCGGTCAACACCTCGGCTGCTACGGGGCCGACGTCGACACGCCGAACATCGACCGGATCGCGGCCGACGGCGCCCGGATGGCGAACAGCTTCTGTACGGCCCCGCAGTGCTCGCCGAGCCGGTCCAGCATGATGACGGGTTACTACCCCCACGAGAACGGCGTCATGGGGCTCGCGCACATGGGCTGGGCGCTCGGCGACGACTGGGAGACCCTCCCGAAGCGCCTCCGCTCGGCCGGGTACGACACGGCCCTGCTCGGCTTCCAGCACGAGGTCCCCGACGAACCAGAGCGGCTCGGCTACGACTACGTCGACAGCGGGACGAAGCGCGCGCTCGAACTCGTCGATGTCGTCGACGACTTCTTCGCCGAGCGCGCGGACGACGACGAGCCCTTTTTCGTCTCCATCGGCATCGAGGAGCCGCATCGCCCCTTCCGCCGGGAGTATCTCCCGGAAGAGACGTACGAGGGTGCCGACCCCGAGGCGGTCGACCTCGACGATTTCCCGTACCTTCCCGACGAACCGGGCGTTCGCGAGGACGCCGCCGACCTCGCGGCCCTGATCGAGGAGGTCCTCGACCCGGCGGTGGGTCGCTACCGTGAGTCGCTCGCGGACCACGGGCTGGCCAAAGAGACCGTCTTCGTGTTCACGACCGACCACGGACTGGCGATACCCCGCGCGAAGGGGACCTGCTACGATCCGGGGATCGAGACTGCGCTCTTACTCCACCAGCCGGGCGCCGTCGAGGGCGGCGCAGTCCACGACGCGCTCGTCACCAACGCCGACTTCACGCCGACGATGCTCGACCTGCTCGGGATCGACCCGCCGACGGACGTCTCGGGCGAGTCGTTCGCGCCGCTGCTCCGGGGGGACCCGCACGACGAGCGCGACCGGATCTTCGCCGAGATGACGTGGCACGACCGCTACAACCCGATCCGCGCGATTCGGACGGAGCGGTACAAGTACGTCCGGAACTTCTCCGTGCTGCCGAAGGTGTTCGTCCCGATGGACGTCGCGCCGACAGCCTCCGGCCGAGCGGTCCACGAGGAGTTCCACGTCCCGCAGCGCCCGACCGAGGAGCTGTACGATCTCGAGGCCGACCCGCACGAGTCGGAGAACCTCGCCTCGGACAAGAAGCCGTTCGAGCCGGCGGCCGAGGCGAGCGACCCGGACCCGGCCCACGTCGACGCCCTCGACCGACTGCGCGACGAACTGGAGACGTGGATGGCGTCGACCGACGACCCGCTGCTCGACGGCCCCGTGCCGTACCCGGACGTGGAGTGAGCCGCCAGACGGTGGTGTGAGGCGCCGACCGGACTCGGTGATTTTTAAGCACCGAAGTAGTTAATCTATCGTCATGGACACCGAGGAACTCCTGGAGACGCTCCAGGCCGCGGACCTCTCTTACTATCAGGCGAACGCGTACGTCACGCTGCTCGAACTGGGGACCGCCTCCGCGACCGAGGTCGCGCAGGCCAGCGACGTGCCCGATGCGCGGATCTACGACGTGCTCCGCGACCTCGACGACTTCGGGTACGTGGAGCTGTACGAACAGGAGACGTTCCAGGCGCGCGCGACGGACCCCGAGACAATCGTCTCCGGGCTCACCGACCGCGCGACCGCGCTCGAGTCGGCCGCTGAGGAGATCGAGGAGCGCTACGAGCGACCGACGCTGGACACCCAGACGGTCAGCATCGTCAAGCGGTTCGACACCGTGCTTGAGGCGGCGCGGACGTTCGTCCGCGACGCGGACACCCAGATCCACGCGACGCTCACCCGCGACCAGTTCGACGCGCTTCGGGGCGACTTGGTAGACGCCCGCGACCGCGGCGTCACGGTCAACGTCACGATGCTCGCCCGCGACGGCGACGAGCCGCTCGACGACGCCGACTACGAGGGCGCCGTGAGCGTCGCACACCGGCTCTCTCGGCCCGCCCCGTTCGTGCTCACCTCCGACCTCCGGCGCACGGCGTTCGCGCCGAACCCCGCGGCGGTCGAGGACTACGGCCTCATCCTCCGCAACCGGTCGTTCACCTACGTCTTCTTCTGGCACTCGCTGCTTTTCATGTGGCTCCCCTCGCCCGTCGCGTACGAGGCCGACGCGGCGGGCCCGAAGCGGTACGCCGACATCCGGCAGTTCCTGCTCGAGAACCGCGACCTGATTCGCGGAGACGAACCCCTCCGCGTCGAGATCGAGGGGCGCGAGACCGACAGCGACCGGTCCGTGACCATCTCCGGGGAGGTCGTCGACGCCGAAAACCTCTCCGAGGGCGACGGCGACGAGGACGGCGCCCCGTCCGTGTTGGCGCTGACGGGCACCGCCTCCATGGTCGTCGACGACGGGGAGAAGCGGTGGACCGTCGGCGGGTGGGGCGCGACCTACGAGGAGGTGGAGGCGAACCGGATCGAGGTGATGGGCGCCGGCGCCGAGCTCGGCGCCGAACCGGCGGAGTGACGCCGGACGGGACCACCGACTGACCTCGATCGGGTCGGCCTCGTCCGGCGGCAGCGCGACGATCGGATTTATGATCGCGGCGTCCCACCATCGGTCCCGCATGCCACCTCAACTCTCGACCTTCTCAATCGCCGCCCGCGACCCGGAGACGGACGCGGTCGGCGTCGCCGTTCAGTCGAAGTTCGTCGGCGTCGGCGCTGTCGTCCCGTTCGTGAGCGCGGACGCGGGCGCGATCGCCACGCAGAGCTTCGCGAACGTCGCCTACGGCCCCGACGGGCTCGACTTGCTCCGCGAGGGACGCGCGCCGGCCGAGGCGATCGATCGGCTCACAGCCCCCGACGACGAGGCCCCCTCGCGACAGGTAGGCGTCGTGAGCGTCGACCCCGACGAGGACCCCGCGGCGTTCACCGGCGACGAGTGCCACGACCACGCCGGCGATCGGCAGGGCGACCACTACACGGTCCAAGGGAACATCTTGGAGAACGCAGACACCCTCGACGCGATGGCCGAGGCGTTCGAGGGGACCGACGGCGGCCTCCCGGAGCGCCTGATCGCCGCGCTTCACGCGGGCAACGACGCGGGCGGCGACAGGCGCGGCGAGCAGTCCGCAGCGCTGTACGTCGCCAAGCCCGAGGGCGGCTACGACGGGAAGAACGACCGCTGGGTCGACGTCCGCGTCGACGACCACGAGCGCCCGATCGACGAGTTAGAGCGGGTGTTCAAGATCTACGACGTGACCCTCCTGGAACGCGAGGCGCCCGACGAGACCCGGGCGCCGACCGGTGAGACGGCGACCGCTGTCCAGTCGGCGCTGTCCGACCTCGGGTTCTACGAGGGCGAACCCACCGCCGAGTTCGGCGAGGACGCCCGCGACGCGCTCGAATCCTTCCGCGGCATGAACAACTTCGAGAACCACTCGCTCGCCGTCCTGGAAGACGCCATCGCGCGAGGGTGGGACGAGACCGATCCCGGCGACGGGCCCGAGGCGCGGCTGGTCGATGCGATCTGGCGCGGGCTCTCGCGGCTCGACCGGGTGTAGCCCTCCGGTTCGTCCCCGGTCCGCGACGCGCCGGGCCGGTCGACTTTTGCCCGTCCGCGACCGAGCGGGACCATGACCATCGAGCCCGACGCGGTCGCGGACCTCATCGAGGAGAACCTCCCGGACGCGGTCGCCCGCGTGACCGCGCCCCGGATCCACAACGACGAGGACGAGGACGCCCACTTCGCCGCGGTCGTCGTCTCGCCCGCCTTCGAGGGCGAGTCGCTCGTCGACCAGCACCAGCGCGTGTACGACGCGGTCGGCGACCACATGACGCGGTCCGTCCACGCCTTAGAGATCAAGACGTACACGCCCGAGGCGTACGCGGAACACGGCGACGGGAGCCTCGACGCCGACCTCCGCGATGCCGGGCTGTTCCCGGTCGACGAGGCCTGACCGCTCGGCCGCGTCGGACCCTCCACAGACCCTCCACCGCCTTCCACCCACCCACCGGCTTCCAACGCCTGCCACCGTCTTCCAACGCCTTCCACCGTCCTCCAACGCCCTCCAAACCCGATGCCTTCCGAACTCGTTCGCGCCGTCCGCGGGGTCCTCGCCGCCGTCTCGCTGCTCGCGTTCGTCGTGCTCTTTCTCGCCCTCGAAGCGCGCGTCACCTCCCCGGCCGTCCTCGGCGGGCTCGCCGCGCTCGGGACGGCGACGCTGCTCGCGGCCGCGGGCCGATCGGGAGTCCGACGGTTGCTCGGCTGGGACGAGTCGTCCTCCGCGAGCAGCGAGGAATCGACCACCGAGGGCGACGCGTGGCTCGACGAGTCCGGCGACGAGACGCCGTGGACCGACCGCTCCGACCGCGCCGGCGACGATTCCGAGCCCGACTGGCCGCCCGCGCGGCTCGAACCCGCGCTCGACGACGCGTGGAACCGGTGGTCGGACGCCGCGCTGACGTTCGGGCTGGCCGCGCTGGGAGTCGGCGCGCTCGTTATCCTCGCAACCTATCCGGGCGAGGACCCGCCGCTCGGGCTGCTGTTGCTTGTCGCGTTCGGGCTCAACGGGGCGCTCGTGACGCTCCCGTTCGTTTATAAATAAGGCGCCGCCGGTCGGCGTTTCGGTCAGCCGTCGTCGGTCTCGCTCGCGGTCGTCTCGTCGGATTCGCTCACAGACCCGTCGGCCGCGGTGTCGTCGTCTGCGTCGTCGTCTGCGGCACCGTCGTCGCCAGCGACCCGGTCCGCGACCAGTTCGGCAAGCGGGTCGACCGTGACGGTCAGGCGGGCGACGAGGAACACGACCGGGACGAGCGCGACGAACAGGAACGCGGCGTCGTACGCCCACGCGGCGCCGTTCAACACGGGCACCGCGACGCCGGCGAGCCCGCGGTACGCGACGAGGACGGCGCCGAAGACGACGAGCCAGTGGACCACGCCGCCCGCGTTCTCGACGATCCGGTCCGGGCGAGCGTCTCCCTCCGCGTTGGCCTCGCCGAGCGCCAGGCGCGTCAGCAGCGCGAACTTGGGCGCGGCGTACAGGAGGATGCCCGCCACCGCGAGCGCGACGACGGCCGTCGCGACCGCGGCGAACGTCACCGGTGCGAAGGGGACGAGCCGGTCGACGCCCGGCAGCAGCGTGACGACGGCGAGGACGCCGACGACCGCCAGCGCGCCGATCAGGAGTCTGCTCGTCGACCGGACCGTGTCGCGGTCGAGCGCCGTTCCGATCGCAGAATCGTTCGAGCTCATGGGCGCCCGGCCGTTGCCGACGGACCGGTATATAAGTGCCAAGCGTTTGCGTCGATTTTCGGCCGGTTTTGCGCGATTTGTTTTCGTCGCTCCCGTTCTCGTCGCGTGCTACCAATTGATACGGTATCAATCCGCATATTCCCGCGCGCTGGCGGCTTCCAGTACCTTTTACAGCGTCTCGCGGGAAGGTCGGCGCATGGGTGACGACTACCGCACGGAGGAGGACAGCCTCGGCGAGATGCAGGTGCCGGCGGACGCCTACTGGGGCGCACAGACCCAGCGAGCCGTCGAGAACTTCCCCGTCTCGGGGATCCCGATGAGCCGACGGTTCATCCGCGCGCTCGGCGTCGTGAAGAAGGCGGCCGCGCAGGCGAACCGCGATCTGGACCTCATCGAGGCGGACACCGCCGACGCCATCGTCGCCGCCGCCGACGAGGTGATCGCCGGCGAGCACGACGACCAGTTCCCGGTCGACGTGTTCCAGACCGGCTCGGGCACCTCCTCGAACATGAACGCCAACGAGGTGATCGCCAACCGCGCCGCCGAGATCGCGGGCGCCGAGATCGGCGACCGCGTCGTCCACCCGAACGACCACGTCAACTACGGGCAGTCGTCGAACGACGTGATCCCGACGGCGATGCACGTGGCCGCGCTGGAGGCGGTCGAGAAGGACCTCGTCCCTGCCCTCGAAACGCTCCACGCCGAGCTCGAGGCCAAGGAGACCGAGTTCGACGGCGTCGTCAAGACCGGTCGGACGCACCTCCAAGACGCCACCCCGATCCGGCTCGGCCAGGAGTTCAGCGGCTACCGGACGCAGGTCGCGAAGGGCATCGAGCGCGCCGAGAGCGTCCAGTCGAACCTCCGCGAGCTCGCCCTCGGCGGCACCGCGGTCGGCACCGGGCTCAACACCCACCCCGAGTTCCCCGAGCTCGCCGCGGAGTACATCTCCGACGAGACCGGGACGGAGTTCCGCGAGGCGGAGAACCACTTCGAGGCGCAGGCGGCCCACGACGCGATGGCGGAGGGCCACGGCGCGCTCAAGACGATCGCCGGCAGCCTCAACAAGATGGCCAACGACCTGCGGCTGCTCGCTTCCGGCCCGCGCAACGGCCTCGGCGAGGTTGAGCAGCCGGAGAACCAGCCCGGCTCCTCGATCATGCCCGGGAAGATCAACCCGGTCGTCGCGGAGTCGGTCAACCAGGTCCACAAGCAGGTCGTGGGCAACGACGCCGCCGTCTCCGCGGGTGCCGCCCGCGGCGAGATCGACCTGAACCTGTATAAGCCCGTCATCGCGCACAACTTCCTCGAGTCCGCGGAGCTGCTCTCGAACGTCGCCGCGACGTTCGGCGAGCGCTTCGTCGGGAAGCTGGAGGCCAACGAGGAGCACTGCGAGACGCGCGTCGAGCAGTCGATGGCGCTCGCGACCGCGCTGAACCCCGCCATCGGCTACGACAAGGCGAGCAAGGTCGCGAAGACGGCGCTGAAGGAGGACAAGAGCGTCCGCGAGGCCGCCGTCGAGGCCGGCTACCTCACCGAGGAGGAGGCCGACGAGGTGCTCGACCCAGAGGCGATGACCCACCGCGTCATCCTCGGCGACGAGGACTGAGACGGCGCGGGCGAGGGGCTATCGGAAGCGGCGACCGAAGCCGGCAGAACGTTTTTTGCGGGAGCGTGTGAGTGCCGGACATGGCTGAGAGTGACTTACAGGCCGAGCAGGAGCCGCTGAAAAAGGAGTACGAGAAGAACCCCGAGGCGGCGCAGATCACGCTGTCGGCGACCGGCGAGGAGCAGGGCGACGCCCGGTCGTGTAGCGTCGACATCGGCCGGGCCATCTACGAGGCGGAGCTCCACGAGGGGGCCGGCGGCCCCGGCGGGGGCGCCTGTTCGGGCGACCTCCTTCTCGGCGCGCTGGCCGCCTGTTCCCAGCTGACCGCGCAGGCGGTCGCCGAGAGCTTCGGCGTCGACGCGGAGGTCAGCGTCGAGGCCAGCGGCGACCTCGACCTCCGCGGGACGATGGGCGTCGACGACGAGGCGCCGGTCGGGTTCGAGGACCTCCGCCTCGACGTGGCCGTCGACGGCGACGTCGACGAGGACACCCGCGCGGCGCTTGAAAAGTACACCGAGAAGTACTGCGTCGTCTACCAGACGCTGGCAGACCCGCCGGACGTCGAGACGAGTTGGACGTTCGACTGACGGCGGCGCCGCTGAGCGCCTCCTCACCGGCGATTTCGCGCCTCTTTGACGACGACTTCGCGGGGATTTCGCGGCGACCGCGCGGCCGCGCCGTTCGCGCCGAATCGGAACCATTTAAGCCGATGTCGGTACCGATCCAACACGGATGAAACTTCACGAATATCAAGCGAAGTCTCTCTTCGCGGACGCCGGGATCCCGGTTCCGGACTCCCGGCTCGCGACGAGCGTCGACGAAGCGCTCGACGCCGTCGACGAGATCGGCTACCCGGCCGCGATCAAGGCGCAGGTCCACGTGGGCGGCCGCGGCAAGGCCGGCGGGATCAAGATCGCGACCGACCGCGAGGAGGCCGAGGGGTACGCCGAGGAGATCCTCGGCATGGACCTGAAGGGGTACACCGTCGATCAGGTCCTCGTCGAGGCGGGCGTCGACTTCGTCGACGAGCTGTACGTCGGCGTCACGATGGACCGCGGCGAGGGGAAGCCGGTCCTGATGGTGTCGACCGAGGGCGGCGTCAACATCGAGGAGGTCGCCGAGGAGAACCCCGACGCGATCGCGCGCGAGCACGTCGACCCCGCGTTCGGGCTCCACCCGTATCAGGCCCGCAAGGTCGTCTACGAGGCCGGCGTCGACGCCGACGTCGCGCTCGACGTGGCCTCGATCCTCTCGACGCTGTACGACCTCTACGAGGAGAACGACGCCTCCGAGATAGAGGTCAACCCGGTCATGATCACGAGCGACCGCGACGTGGTCGCCGCGGACGCCGTGATGAACATCGACGAGGACGCGCTGTTCCGCCAGCCCGACCTCGCCGAGATGGCCCAGGAGTCCTACGAGGACGACTTAGAGCGGAAGGCCGGCGAGTACGGCTTCGACTACGTCCGCCTCTCCGGGAACGTCGGCATCATCGGCAACGGCGCCGGGCTCGTGATGACGACGCTCGACCTGGTCGACTACTACGGCGGCGCGCCCGCCAACTTCCTCGACATCGGCGGCGGCGCGAAGGCCGAGCGCGTCACGCAGGCGCTCGACATGGTGTTCTCCGACGACAACGTCGACGCCGTCGTGTTCAACATCTTCGGCGGGATCACCCGCGGCGACGAGGTCGCCAAGGGGATCAACGAGGCCCTCGAACAGTTCGACGAGATCCCCAAGAAGGTGGTCGTCCGGCTCGCAGGCACGAACGCCGAGGAGGGGATGGAGATTCTGAACACCGACCTCGTCGAGGTCGAGAAGACGCTGGAGGACGCGGTCCAGCGCGCGGTGAAGAACGCGGATGAGGTGACCCAATGAGTATTTTCGTCGACGACGACACCAGAGTGGTGGTCCAGGGGATCACCGGCGGGGAGGGGAAGTTCCACGCCGGCCAGATGATCGAGTACGGCACCAACGTCGTCGCCGGCGCGGTGCCCGGCAAGGGCGGCCAAGAGGTCCACGGCGTCCCCGTCTACGACACCGTCGACGAGGCCGTCGAGGCCGAGGACGCGGACGCCTCCGTCATCTTCGTGCCGCCGGCGTTCGCCGCCGACGCGATCTTCGAGTCGCTCGACACCGACCTCGACCTCGCGGTCGCGATCACCGAGGGGATCCCGACTCAGGACATGGCGAAGGTGAACAAGCGCCTGGGCGAGACCGACACCCGCCTCATCGGCCCGAACTGCCCGGGAATCATCACCCCCGGCGAGGCGAAGCTCGGCATCCTCCCCGGCAACATCTTCTCCGAGGGGAACGTCGGCCTCGTCTCCCGCTCCGGCACGCTCACCTACCAGGTCGTCGACAACCTCACCGAGCGCGGGCTCGGCCAGTCGACCGCCATCGGCATCGGCGGCGACCCGATCATCGGCACGTCCTTCGTCGACGCGCTGGAGGCGTTCGAGGCCGACACCGACACCGACGCCGTCGTGATGTGCGGCGAGATCGGTGGGGAGGACGAAGAGCAGGCGGCGAAGTTCATCGGCGAGCACATGGACACGCCGGTCGCCGGGTTCATCGCCGGGCGCACGGCGCCGCCGGGCAAACGCATGGGCCACGCGGGCGCCATCGTCTCCGGCTCCGGCACGGGCACGGCGCAGTCGAAGATCGACGCGCTCAACGACGCGGGCGTCCCCGTCGGCGACACCCCCGAGGAGGTCGCCGACCACGTCGAGGACTTCCTGTAGCGACCGTCACCCCGCGTCGACCCGCTTCCATCATCGGATCCGGTCTCGGCTCGGCTCCCGTTTTTCAATATCGGTAGCCGGAGCGAAAGCTAAAATTAGCGGTAGGGTAACACACACACATGAATTCGGGCCCCGACGATCCGCCGGCCGACGCCGGCGCGGCCGAGACGGACTCGTCGGGACCGACCGACGGCGGCGCGAGCCGCGTCCTGTTCGTCGACGACGAGCCGGGTGCGGCCGACCTCGCCGCGACGCACGTCGAACGCATACTCGACGGCGTCGAGACCGTTACGCGGCAGTCCCCGGACGCGGCGCTCGACGTGGTCCGGACCGAGCGGATCGACTGCGTCGTCAGCGACTTAGACATGCCGGGGGCCGACGGGCTCGAACTGCTCGAATCGGTCCGCGAGACCGACCCCGCGCTCCCCTTCGTGCTGTTCACCGGCAAGGGGAGCGAGGAGATCGCGAGCGACGCCATCTCGGCCGGCGTCACCGACTACCTCCAGAAGGGCGCGGGACGTGACCGCTACGAGATGCTCGCCAACAGCGTCGCGAACGCGCTCGGCCGGCGACGGGCTGAGCGCGACCTCCGCGAGATGAACGACCAGATCACCGCGATCCACCGGTTCGCGGCGGACTTAGCCGAGGTCGAGGAGGTCTCGGCGGTGTTCGACCGCGTGATCGCCGCGGCGGAGGAGATCCTGGAGTTCGACCGGTGCGTCGCCGCCAGTCGTTACGGGGACCGACTGGTTCCCGCCACGCAGTCCGAGAGCGTCTCTCAGGACGAGATCCGCGCGTTCGACCTCGACGAGGGGGTCGTCGGATACACCGCTCGGGAGCAGCGGACCGTCGTGGTGGACAACCTCAGCGTCGACCCGGAGGACCCCGACGATTTGGAGGACCCCGCCGGACCGGGTCGATCGCCTCCCGGGACCCCGGACCACGACCGGGTCGACGGCGACGCCCTCGACACGGCCGAGGTGGCGGACCCGGTGTCCGACGACGTGCGCTCTGCGATCAGCGTCCCGCTCGGTCCGTACGGAGTGTTTCAGGCCGTGTCGGACGGCTACGCCGCCTTCGACGACACCGACGTGGAGTTCGCGGAGCTGATCGCCTCGCACGCCGCGAACGCGATCGAGCGGATCGAGACGGAGACCGCGCTCCGGACCGAGCGCGACCGCCTCGCCGCGCTGTTCGAGAACCTCCCGCTCCCGATGGCACGGACCGTCGTCGACGAGGACGGAGAGCGGACGCTCGCGGAGACGAACGACGCCTTCGTGGACGCGTTCGGGCACGACGCGTCATCGTCGTCGTACGACGAGGTGGTAGACGCGGTCATGCCGGCCGAGGCGGAGCGGTTCGACCACGAAGCGCTGCTCGCCGACGACGACCCGGTTCGGCTGGAGGTCCAGCGCCGGGCGACCGACGGGCTGCGGAACTTCATCCTCCACGCGATTCCCGTCGACAAGCCGGAGGTGTCGGTCGTCTACTCCGTCTACGCCGACATCGACGAGCAGAAACGGGTCGAACAGACCCTCAGAAAGCTACACGCGACGACGCGAGAGATGTTCGGCGGCGAGGACCGCGAGGGGGTCGCGGCGGTGGCCACCCGGGCGGCGATCGACATCCTCGAGTTCCCGAACAGCGGCGTCCGCCTGTACGACCCCGAAGCGAACGTCCTCCGCCCGACGGCCATAAGCGCGGAGGCGACGGAGGCCTTCGGCGACCGGCCGGCGTTCGGCCCGGGCGACGGCCGCGTCTGGAACACGTTCGAGACCGGGGAGCCGGTCGTGACCGACGACCTCGACGCGGTCGACACCGCGGTCGGGTACGGCGACCTCCGGAGCCTCCTCGTCGTGCCCCTTGGCGACCACGGCGCGATGCCGCTCGGGTCGCGTGAGCCGGGCTTCTTCGACGAAACGGATCTCCAGCTGGCCCGGGTCCTCGCCGCGAACGTCACGGTCGCGCTCGACCACGCCGAGCGGACCGAACAGCTCCGCGACCGCGACGCCGCCCTCCAGCGGGAGATCGACCGGCTGGAGAAGTTCGCGGGGCTCGTCTCCCACGACCTCCGGAACCCGCTCAACGTCGCCGCGGGCCGGACCAACCTCGCCCGGTCGTTGACGGACGACGCGGCCGTTCTCGACGAACTCGACCGGGTCGAGGACGCGCACGATCGGATGAGCCAGCTGATAGACGACCTCCTCGCGCTGGCGCGGCAGGGGCGGACGGTCGACGAGATCGAGTCCGTCCCGCTGGCCGAGGCCGCCGAGCGCGCGTGGCGCACCGTCGACACCGGCGACGCGACGCTCGACGTCTCCGATGCGACGGCCGCGGTCGCCGCTGACCCGGAGCGGCTTCGCACGCTGTTCGAGAACCTATTTACCAATAGTGTCGAGCACGGCTCGGACACCGACGCCGCCGACCTCACCGTTTCCGTCGGGGCGCTCCCGGACGGGTTCTTCGTCGCCGACGACGGGGTCGGCTTCGACATCGACCCGGAGGAGGCGACGGAGTACGGCCGTTCGAGCGCGTCGCACCGGACGGGGTTCGGCCTCGCGATCGTGCGCGAGATCGCGGCCGCACACGGCTGGGAGCTGTCGATCGACGGCGACGACGGCGCGCGGTTCGAGTTCCGCCAGCGAACTGGTATATAAAAACCGGGTTGGCGTGCGCGGGCGGCGCACAGGCGGGCCACGGTTATGCGCGATTCGCCCCTGTACGTAACGTATGGACGAAGGAACTCGTGAGCTGCTCGAACCGCTCCCGCCGAGCGCCAAGCTGGTCTACTACGTGCTCGACGCCGAGGGTCGGTTCGACCAGACCGGCCTCGCCGAGGAGACCCGCCTCTCGACGCGCACCGTCCGGTTCGCGGTCGAGAAGCTCACCGAGGTCGGGCTCGTCGAGGAGGGGCTGTGCCCCCGCGACGCCCGCCGCTCCGTCTACCAGGCCGTGCCGCCCGCGGAGCGCGACCCCGTCGACGAGCCGGAGGCGACCGCCGAATCGGCCTCCGAGGCCGACGCGCCGGCCGCCGCGGTCGCCGAGGACTGAGGCCCGAAGGAACTCGACTCGCCCCGCAGACGTCCCGATCCGTCGCGCTTTTGCCCACGGGACCGGTAGCAAACTCACTCCGATGGCGACGTACCACATCGAAACCTACGGCTGCAGCTCGAACCGGGGAGAGAGCCGGGAGATCGAGCGCGCCCTCCGCGACGGGGGGCACCGCCCGGCCGACGGCCCCGAAGACGCGGACGTCGCCATCCTCAACACCTGTACCGTCGTCGAGAAGACCGAGCGGAACATGCTCCGCCGCGCCGAGGAGCTGTCGGATATGACGGCCGAGCTCGTCGTCACCGGCTGTATGGCGCTCGCGCAGGGCGACATGTTCGCCGAGGCCGATGTCGACGCCGAGATCCTCCACTGGGACGAGGTTCCCTCCTACGTGCTCAACGGCGAGTGCCCCACTGTCACCCCCGACGCCGAACCGGTCCTCGACGGCGTCGTCGGCATCCTCCCCATCGCCCGCGGCTGTATGAGCAACTGCTCGTACTGTATCACCAAGTTCGCCACCGGCCGCGTCGACTCCCCGTCGGTCGAGGAGAACGTCGAGAAGGCCCGGGCCTTGGTCCACGCCGGCGCGAAGGAGATCCGCGTCACCGGTCAGGACACGGGTGTCTACGGCTGGGACAACGGCGACCGAAAGCTCCCCGAGCTGCTCGACCGCATCTGCGACATCGACGGCGAGTTCCGGGTCCGGCTGGGGATGGCGAACCCCGGCGGCATCCACGGGATCCACGAGGAGCTGGCCGACGTGTTCGCGGCAAACGAGGAGCTGTACGACTTCATCCACGCGCCCGTTCAGTCCGGCTCCGACGACGTGCTGGAGGACATGCGCCGGCAACACCGCGTGGAGAAGTTCCGTGAGGTCGTCGAGACGTTCGACGACCGGCTCGACCACTGGACGCTCTCGACCGACTTCATCGTCGGCTTCCCGACCGAGAGCGAGGCCGACCACGAGCTGTCGATGGATCTGCTCGCGGAGGTCCGCCCGGAGAAGATCAACGTCACCCGCTTCTCGAAGCGCCCCGGCACCGACGCCGCCGACATGAAGGGGCTCGGCGGGACCGTCAAAAAGGAGCGCTCGAAGGCGATGTCCGAACTGAAGATGGAGGTCGTCGGTGAGGCGTACGAGTCGATGGTCGGCGAGACCTTCGAGGTCCTCGTCGTCGAGGAAGGGACCGGCGACTCCGTGAAGTGCCGCGACGGTGCCTACCGACAGATCATCGTCCAGAACGCGAGCGACCGCGGCGTCGCGGTCGGCGACTTCCTCACGGTCGAGGTGACCGGTCACAACACGGTGTACGCGTTCGGCGACCCGGTCGAAGAAGCGCGGTCCGACGCCGGCGGCGTCGACGGCGATTCGGTCGAGCGCGACGACCGGCCGGAATCGACGGCTTCGTCGGCGTAACGACCCGAGCCACGTCGCCAGCGGTATTTCTCCGGGGCGTCGGCTCAGGCGGGCCCGTCCTGATCCGGGTCCGTTCTCCCGGTTCCGGCGAAGTCAGAATCGCTCCATCCGGAAGGCCTCTCCGCCCGATCGCCGAGTCCGACGCCCTCCGGGACCGGGCCGATCGGCCCGTCGGGTTCGAGGTGATCCGGGAGCCGGATCCGGACGACGGTCCCGTGCGGGTCGTTCTCTGCGAACTCGACCGTTCCGCCGGCCCGGGTGACGGTCCAGTAGATCAGCCACAGCCCGAGCCCCTCGGTGTGTTCCAGCGGTGTCTCCTCGGCGTTCCGGAGCGTCTCCCGTTCTATCTCCGGGATCCCTCGTCCGGTGTCCGCGATCGAGAGGATCGTCGCGTCGTCGTCCCGCCCCACGCGCACTGTAATCGTCACGTCGTCGTCGTTGTGCTCGATCGCGTTGCGCAGCGCCTCCTCGATCGCGAGCGGGAGCGACGGGTGCGCCCGGACGACGCAGCTGTCAGGGAGCTCCGTCCTGACAGCGACGTCGAGCGTCTCCGCGGTCACCTGCGACACCCGTTCCTCGACGACGGCGACGAGGTCGAACGACTGGCGCGACTCGGTCCGCCAGATCGACGCGATCCGGCGGGTCCGCTCGCTCGTCTCGACGAGCTCTTCGAGGTGGGTCCGGACGATCGCCGCCCGGTCCGCGATCTCCGCGTCGTCGTCGACGTCTTCGATCCCGTCGAGGTAGCCGAGCGCGACCGACAGCTCGTTGCGGATGTTGTGGCGCAGCACGCGGTCGTTGATCGAGAGCAGGGTGGCGAGCTCCTGCGCCTCGACGAGCTGCTCGTCGGCCTTCACCGCGTACGGTCCCGCGCGGGACCCGACCGCCGCGCCGAGGCTCGCGGCGAACGAGATCAGGAAGGAGAGCTTGAACGCGTGGTGATCGAGCAGCCAGATGAGCCAGACGACGCCGGCGAGCGCGGCGAACGAGAGGGCGGTCAGGGCGGCGATCCGGACCGCCCGCCACCGGCCGGTCGGCGAGATTCCCCAGTCGGGCAGGTCGTACACCGTATAGAAGACGAAGCCGGAGAGCCCGACGATGAGCGCCGACTCGAGCAGCGAGCCAACGCCACTCCCCTGGAGCGCCAGATGTCCGGCGCCGAGCCCGGCGCAGAGGACGCCGAGCGCGGCGAATCCGACGCGGGGGGTGAGGGAGGTCATCGAGCGCCGTACTCTCCCCCGACGTTTAGGACTTTCTCGGGAGACCGCCGGCGACGGGCGGAATCAGTCCTCCTCGTAGATCAGTTCGACCTCGTCGGCGAACCGGTCTAAGATGTTCCGCCGCTTCTTCTTCATCGTCGGCGTGAGCAGGTCGTTCGCCTCGGTGAACTCCTCTTCGACGATCCGGAACTGCTTGATCTTCTCGTACGACTCGAACTCCTCGTTCACGCGGTCGACCTCCGTTTGAACCCGCTCGCGGACCCGGTCGTCGCGGCAGATCGCCGCGCGCTCGTCGGGTAAGTCGATCCCGTTGTTTTCGGCCCACGCCGCGAGCCGCTCGAAGTTCGGGACGATGAGCGCGGAGACGAACTTGCGGCCGTCCCCGAGGACGACGCACTGCTCGACGAACTCGTTGGCGGCGAAGCGGTCCTCGATCGGCCCGGGTGCGACGTTCTTCCCGGTCGAGAGCACGAGCAGCTGCTTGGCGCGCTCGCGGAAGGCGACGTACCCGTCGGGGCGGAGCTGGACGATGTCGCCGGTGCGGAACCACGGCTCCGCCGCCGCGGCGTCGCGGTCCGGCTCCGCCTCCCCCGTCCCGACGCGCTCGTCGGGCGGGGTCCCGGCGGTCACGGCGTCGGCGGGGAGGTCGTCCGCGTCGACGAACGCCTCCGCGGTCGCGGCCGGGCGGTTCCAGTAGCCGTCGGTCACCTGCGGGCCGCGGACGAGCAGCTCGCCCACGTCGCCGGCCAAGTCCGCGACCTCCTCGCCGACGACCGCGCCGTCGATCGCGATCTCCGTGTCGATGACCGGCGGGCCGATGGTGCCGACCTTCGGCGCCTCCGGCGGGTTGACGCTGATGACCGGCGAGGTCTCCGTGAGGCCGTACCCCTCCAGAATCGGCAGGTCCATCGCGTGGTACAGCGCGCACAGCTCGGCCGACAGCGACCCGCCGCCCGAGATGAAGAAGTCGACGTTGCCGCCGATCGCGTCCCGGACCGACGAGAAGACCAGTCTGTCCGCGACCGCGCGCTTGGCGTCGAGCAGGGCGCCCGGGTCGTCGGCCTCGTGGTGGGCCTTCCCCACGCTGACCGCCCACTCGAAGATGCGCTCTTTCACCGGCGACTCGCTCGCCTGCTCGCGGATCGCGTCGTACAGCTTCTCGTAGACGCGCGGGACGCTGGTCGTCGTCGTCGGGCGGACGAGGCCGAAATCCTCCCGGAGCGTGTCGGGGCTCTCCGCGTACGCGACCGTCGCGCCCGCGGCGAACATCATGTAGTGGCCCGCCATCCGCTCGAAGACGTGTGCGAGCGGGAGGAACGAGAGCGTGGTCGTCTCCTCGGAGATGCCGGGCACTCCCGGGTCTCGGTCGGGACGGTCCGCGAACCGCCGGTAACACTGCGAGACGTTGTCGCGGAAGTTCGCGTGCGTGAGCCGGACGCCCTTCGGCTTCCCGGTGGTTCCGGAGGTGTAGATGAGGCTGGCGAGGTCGCCGACGTCCGCGGCGTCGATCCACCCCTCGTAGGCCGCCTCGTCGAACGCGTCGGCGCCGCGCTCGTGGACCTCCCCGAGGGTGTACACGTCGTCGAGCGCATCGGGCCCGGCGTCGGCGTTGTCGACCGAGATATCGTCGGTGTCCACGTCGTCGACGGTCACGACCGCGTCGAGGTCGTGTTCGAGGTCGCCGCGCACCGCGAGCACGTCCTCGAGCATCTCGCGGCTCTCGGCGACGACGACGGTCGCCTCCGGGTCTTCGAGAAGATAGCGCAACTGCCTCGGCGACGAAGAGGCGTAGACGGTGGTCACGACGGCGCCCGCAGCCAGTGCCGCGAAGTCTGTCTGGGCCCACTCCATGCGCGTCTGCGAGTACATCGCCACCCGCGTGTCGCCGTCGACGCCGAGCTCGCGGAACCCCGCGGCGAGGTTCCGGACGATCCCGCGCATCTCGGCGTACGTCAGGTCCGCGTACTCGCCCGCGGGCGCCTCCGGAACGACCCCGGCGGCGACGAGCGACCGGTCGTGGGTTCCCCCCTTGTACCGCTGTGCGATCCGGTCAACGTGCCGCTCAGCGGTGCGTTCGAACATCTCGGGGAGCGTCTCCCGGGCGACCGCGTCGTCCGTGAACGCTCGTTCCGCGGCTTGCCAGCTCATACACGCTCAGTCCCGCCCTACCTTCATAAACAATCCGGTGGTTGTGAGTTTCTTCCCGCTCGGAGCGGCCACTAGGCGGTCAGCGGGCGGCGAGCGGTCAGCGGCCGCCGGCGATCCGCGTGCCGACGCGGTCCCGGTCCGTGCGGATCCCGTCGGCGACCTCCGCGATCTGCGCGAGGACCGGGTACCGCGGCCCGTCGGTGGGGCCGTAGAGGTAGTCGTAGAACGGGCGCTCGCGGTCCTCGTCGAGCGCCGTTTCGGGGGTCAGCGGCGGGTCGTCGAGCGAGCGCTGCCGATCGGCGGCGAGGTCGTCGCACTCCGCTTCGAGCTCCGCCAGCCGGTTCCAGACGTCGATCGCCGCGTCGGTCTCGCGGCCGGACCGGACCCCCTCCAAGTGGCCGATCAGCCGGCGTCGGCGGCGGTCGATCGACGACAGCGTCGCCTCCCGGTCGTCCAGCTCGTCGATCTCCTCGCCTATCGCGTCGGCGAGCTGGTCGCGCGCCCCGGCGGCGCGGCGACTCCGGTCGACGAGCGCCGACCGGGCGCCGCTGGACAGCCCCCCGTCGGACGCCAGCGCGGTCGCCGTGTCCGGGCCGAGCTCCGCGGCCAGGCTCTCCGCGGCCGACTCGTCGTACTCCGCCCGGTAGTGCGGCAGCGACAATACGGTGTCGTGGTACGCCGACATCACCCGCCTGAGCGTGGCGTTGTCGGCGTTCGGCCCGCCTCCGGGGCGCCGTCGGCCGCCCGGGCCGTCGAGTCCGCGGATCGCACCGGCGGGGACGCCCGAGGGCGTCGCGTCCGTCGCGACGGAGACGGTGTCGATCCCCGCGACCCGGTCGGCGAACGACTCGAACGCGTCCCGCTCGTCGAGGACGCGGCGTCGCTCGCGGCGGCAGGCCGACTCGGCGTCGCGGACGTACGCGAACGCGAGCAGCGCGAGCACGCCGGCCAGCGCGACCGCCGTGATCACTCCCGGCTCGGTCGCGACCGCCCACAGCTCGCACCAGCCGCTCGCGCAGTTCGCACCCGTCACCCCCTGTTCTGGAATCTGAAAGACCGACGTGGAACCCCGATGAACGCTCATTGTGTCCGTTAACACGGTACACGCACAAAGAATTTTGGGCCGCTCGGCGCCGTTCGGCGGGAGAAACGGCGTTCGAGCGGGTGCGGCGACGTTCGGTGCGGCACGCGGCGTGCGAGAAGGTACCAGACCTCAGTCGCGGACGCCGTCGTCGGTGATCACGGTGTCGATCATTCCGATCGGGGTGGCGTCGTAGCTGGGGTTCTCGATCTCGACGTCCTCGACGGGCTCGCGCATCACCTCGACGGCGTCGCGGAACTCGTTTTCGAACCGGAACTCCTCGATGGTCTTCGCGCCCGAGCCGACCGCGGTGACGGGGACGCCGAGTTCGCGGGCGGTGACCACGAGGGGAAAGGTGCCGATCCGGTTGTAGTAGGTCCCGCCGGTGATGCAGGTGATCCCGAGCAGGACGCGGTCGCAGTCGCGGAGCGCGTACCCCATCGCGCTGTCGACGACCATGCGGACGTCGACGCGGGAGATTCCGGCGAGGACGCGCGCGGTCTTCCGGCCGAGAGTGCGCGGGCGCGCCTCGGTGACGTAGACGGTGAGGTGCGCGCCGTCGCGCGCGGCGTTCTCGATCGCTTCCAGCACCGTCGTCGAGTAGTCGTGGACGAGCAGCGTGTCGCCGTCCTCGATGCGCTCGGCCGCGTTGGCGGCCGCCTCGCCCTTCGCCGTCTCGATGTCGTCGACGACGCGGGCGATCACGTCCTCGAGGAGCTGCTTCGCGCCCTCGACGCTCGTCGCCTCGCCGACGATGGAGCGTTCTACGTCGCGCATCGCGTTGTGGAGCGCGGCGTGAGAGGGGTTCGACCGGCGCAACACGCCCGCGTTGTGTTCGAGGTCGCGCTCGAACTCGTCGACGGTCACGTACTCGCGGTCTAACAGGTCCGCGAGCGACCGCGTCGCCTTCACGGCCACCGCCGACGTGCTGTGGGTCCGCATCGCCCGGATCTCGGCGACGGTCTCGTCGATCATGCCCGAACGGTCGACCGCGCCGGTAAAAGGGGTTCCGGGGGCGAGCCAGCGGGATGGTGTCCCACGGCGTCCCGATGCGATTCGGCGAGGCGGCCCGAGGCGTTTCGCAACGCCGGTGGGCTACTCGAACCCGAGCCGGTCGACCGCACGCGGCAGACACCCCTCCTCGGGTTCGACGTACGAGTAGTGGTCCGCGACCAGATCGGTGACGTCGACGTCGGCGTACCCGTCGGGCGCGGTCGCGGCGTCAGGGAGTCCGCCGTGACCGACTGCGCGCGTCCGGTCCGAGGCGCGGTACACCCAGCCGAGGACGTGGTCGTTCCGGCTGTGGAAGTTGTAGACGGGCGCGTCGAGCGCCGCGATCGCGGGGCCGTATCGGCCGGCGGCGGCTGCGCTGTCATGTGGGATCGCGCCGCCGAACAGCGAGACCGAGGCGAGGGCATCGGGTCGCTCTCGGGCGGCGAGTTCGCGGAGCGTCGCGCCCGTCACGCGGGCGCCCAGCGAGTGGGCGAACAGGTGGACCGGGCGTCCGTCGTCGTCCGCCCACGCCGTCAGCCAGTCGGCGAGCGGGACGGCGTTGGTGTCCGCGGTCTCCTTGGCCGGTCCCCAGTCGACGTTCGATGCCCAGGAGTAGCCGATCACGGGGCGGGCGCCCTCGGCCGTGGCGTCGCCGTCGCCCGCCGCGTCCGTCGCCGCGGCGAGGCCCAGCCGAGCGGTGTACGCCAGGTTTCGGGCCGCCGCCGCGTCCGCGCCGAGCCCGTGGACGAACAGGACCACGGAGTCGGCGTCGTCGAACGCCCAGGACCCCGACCTTTCCGTCGGATCGTCGGCGTCGAGGCGCCCGCGCGTCGACACCATCGGCTGCGTGTCGGGGGCCTCGTACCCGCCCGCGTCGCCGTCGAGCTCGTTCGCGACGTAGAGCCCGCCGCCCCCGAGGAGACCGACCCCGGCCGCGACGCTGTACACGAACCGTCGTCGCGTGACGAGGCTGGAGGGGTCGTCCGATGCGTCTGAGTCGTCAGCGGGAGTATCGGATGAGATACCGAATCGTCGCTCCGAACGATCAAATACCTGACGCGGCGGCGACGGCTGTTTATCAATGGCTCTCGTATGTCCGGTATGAGCTACCCGGTCACGTACTACTGTCCGCACTGCGGGACGCTCGTCGCGCTCGAACGCGAGGGGTATCTCGCGGACAAGTCGGTGACGCCGTACCCGCTGGAGGGGTGGACGTACGTCGCGCCCACGGAACCGTTCGACGCGGAGGAGGGTGAGGGCGGTGAGGGTGACGGGGGCGCGGTCGAGGCGGACGGTGTTCGGTTCGTCTGCGGCGAAAGCGACGGCGTCGACTGGGACCCGCACGATGGGGTTCGGGGGACCGACGTGGGCGGCGACGAGCCGTACCGGGAACCCGACGCCGAGGGTGTCGGCTGCGGCGAACCCTTCTACCTCTCGTTCGTCCGCTTCGAAGAGGGGCGAGAAATTGATCCGGGAGCGGACTCGGAGCCGGTCGAGATCAACCCCGACCCACGACCGAGCGGTCCCCGTGGTCCGCCTGGTCCCGGCGAAGCCGGCGGCCCCGGCGACTCCGACGGCGGCTTCTGGTGAGTACTCATCGAACGCATTCGTAGATAATTTATAAGTGATAGACGACTGATCGCCGGAGTACACCTCCAAAGCCTAGCCGCTCGCTTATAAATGATTGAGTAGAGAGCAGCGGTGAGTGCCTCCAAAGCCCCAGCCGCGAGAGTAGCGCACGCTCGCTGCGCGCTTCAGTCGCTCGCTCTGCTCGCTCCTTCCAGTGCTTGCGTCGCCTGCGCTACTCTCGCGCCTGCCCCTTTGAGTCCCACCCCGCACCGCACCTCACGCCTCCCCAGCCTCGTCGGCCTCCCTTCGGTCGGCCGACTCCCTCGCGCGTGCGGTTCGCGGCCTATCGGCCGCTCACCGGCACGCGCCACCGCACCGTTCATTTATAAATGTCGTCTCCGTGGAATGCCGAGAGTTCCCGAGTCGAACAGCCAAACCCCTTAAACGGTGAGCGAGTAGGCTCTCGCATGGAAAGCATCAACCGGACCGCGATCGAGCTGGTCGACGAGGCGCTCGATTTCGCCGGCGAACTGGACGTCGTCGGCTACGAGCTGGACAACGGCGCCACCGTCGTCGACTTCGGAATCGACGCGGCCGGCGGTGTCGAGGCGGGACTGCTGCTCGCGGAGATCCAGACCGCCGGGCTCGCGAACCTCCAGACCCGGATGGGCGAGCTCGCCGGCGCGCCGCGCCAGTACGTCGAGCTGTCGACCGACCACCCGGCGATCGCCTTACTCTGCTCGCAGAAGGCCGGCTGGGAGCTAACGACCGAGGGCGGCTTCGAGGGGCTCGGCTCCGGGCCGGCCCGCGCGCTCGTCGGCCGCGAGACCGAGTTCGAACGCGTCGGCTACTACGACTCCTCGGAGTTCGCCACGCTGGCGATCGAGTCGACGACGCTGCCCGACGAGGAAGTCGCCGAGCAGGTCGCCGACATGGCCGAGGTCGACACCGACGGCGTGTTCCTCCCGACGTTCGCCACCGGCTCGACCGCCGGCTCCGTCACCACCGCGGCCCGCGCCGCCGAGCTCGCCGTCTTCCGACTGCTGGAGGTCGGCTACGAGCCCACCGACGTGCTCCACGCCTCCGGCTCGGCGCCGCTCGCGCCATCGACACGCGACGAAACCGAGGCAATGGGCCGGACGAACGACGCCCTCGCGTACGGCGGCGAGGTCCACCTCCAGGTCGCGCGCGACGACGACCGCTTCGGCGAAATCGTCTCGACCGCCAGCGAGGAGTACGGAACCCCCTTCGTTGAGGTGTTCGAGGACGCCGACTGGGACTTCTACGACGTCCCGGAGAGCGTGTTCGCCCCGGCGCAGGTCACCGTCGACGTCGTCGACGGCCCCGTCTACACCGTCGGCGAGACCGACGAGGAACTGCTCGCCGAGTCGTTCGGCTACCGCTGACCGCCGCAGAAACCCCGATCTCATTCCCCCGAACCCGTGCGACTCAAACCTGTCCCCGAACCCCCGACCGACCTCGACGAACTCCGCGAGTACCAGCGCGCGGTCCCGCTCGTCCCGGGCGACACGGACGACTGCTGCGCTCGGCTCCGTCGGCGCCGCGACCTCCCCGACCGGCAGACCGCCAACGACTGGCTCGCGTTCCTGCGCGCGCTCGGCCTCGTCGAGGAGACCTCGCGCGGGTTCGTCCGCGCCGACGCCGAACCGACTCCCGAGCGCGTTCGCGAGGGGCTCCGCGACGGCGTCCTCCTCGTCCCCGAGGCGCTCGCGGCGCTGCGGGAGGCTTCGCTCGACGACCCGCTGACCCCGGACGACCTCTTCGCGGCCACCCGAGAGCGGGTCCCGCGACACGACAGGGCCCGGAACCCCGACTGGGAGGCCGCGTGGCGCGACCGCGCGGCCCGGCTGCTCGGCTGGCTCGCGCTCGTTGACCTGGCGGCGCCGGTCGCCGGCGACGCGGATCCGGCCGCCGCCGTCGGCTACGTCGCCGGCGACGCGCTCTGACCCGGCCGTCGGGTTGGCGCCGACCGTCCCGCCGCCCCCGCAACAAGCCTTTTACTCGCCGCCGGAGAGGGAGTCGCATGGGACGCTTCGACGGACGCACGGTCCGCTACGAGCCGACGAGCGTCAAGGACCTGCTCGTCGAGATGAAGGACACCGCGGAGCTTTTGATCGACCTCTCGTACTCCGCGGTCCTCCACGGGAGCCCGACGGTCGCCCACGAGGTCGTCGAGCTCGAACACCGGATGGACGTCCTCCAGATGCGCGCCCGGATGAGCCTAATGCTCGCGGCGCGGAATCCGAGCGAGGCGGAGACGCTCGCGCCGGTCCTCGGCGTCATCGCCGCCGCCGATAAGGTCGCGGACGCCGCGGGCGACATCGCCAAGATCGTCACCGAGGAGATCGGCCTCCCCGATGCGATGCGCGGCGCGCTCTCGGCGGGCGTCGAGACGCTCGTCCGCGGGACGGTGGCCGCCGACTCGGCGTACGCCGGCCGGACGCTCGACGACATCGACCTCGAATCGGAGACCGGCGTCCGCGTCATCGCGGTCCGGCGCGACGAGGACTGGATCCTCAACCCCGGGCCGACCACGCGGCTGGAGGCGGGCGACGTGACCCTCTTGCGCGGCCCCGAGGCGGGCGTCGCCGACGTGTTCCCCGAACTGAGCGGCGACCCGTTCGAGCCGGAGCCCGAGGCCGAGCCCGCGATCGACGACCTCGAGCGCGCGGTCGACTCGATCGTGTTGATGAAGAACCTCTCGGAGCTCGCCGTCGACCTCGCGTACGGCTCCGTCCTCTTTGACAACGAGGAGCTCGCGGAGGAGGTGAGCAACCTCGAGATCGAGGTGGACGCGCTCCAGTCGCGGTTCGAGGCGTGGACGCTCCGGGCCGCCGCCGAGGCCGACGACCCGGTGTCGCTGCGCGGGCTCATCCACCTCGGCGTCGCGACCGAGGAGATCTCCGACGCCGCGCTCGCGATCACCGAGGGCGTCCGCCGCGACCTCGACGTCCACCCGGTCGTGGAGATGGCGGTCCAGGAGTCCGACGAGATCATCACCCGGACCGAGGTCGCCGCGGGGAGCGACCTCGACGGCACCGAGGTTGTCGACGGCGTACCCGCGACCGACATCTCGACGAGCGTCCTCGCGATCCGGCGCACGGGCGACGAGTGGTTGGTCGGGCCCGACATCGATACCACGCTACGCGGCGGCGACGTGATCATCGCGAAAGGGACCCGGACCTCGGCCGAGGAGTTCGATGCCCTCGCGGCGTGAGGGAGGGGAGGGGGAGGCGGTGGCGCCTGCGGACGCCGACCCCGCCGCGCTCGCGCGGGCCTACTACGACGCGCTCGACGCCGGCGAGTACGACCGGCTGGCGTCGCTGCTCGACCCCGACTTCGTCCAGCGGCGCCCCGATCGAACCTTCGAGGGACGCGACCGCTTCGTGGCGTTCATGCGCGACGAGCGGCCGAACACCGACACGACCCACGCAGTCGAGCGCGTGTATCCTGCCGGTCCGGGCGTGGCGGTCCGCGGCCGGCTGCTCGACGCCGACGGCGAGGAGCTGTTCGCGTTCGTCGATGTGTTCTCCGTCGACGTGGACGGCGGGAAGCTGACCGCGCTGGAGACGTACGCGGCCGAGTCATAAGCGCCCGCAGTCGGCCGGACTCCGTCCTACCACGCGGCGCGCAACACGCCTAAGATTCCCTCTGCGGTCGCGTCGAGGTCGGCCGGCGCGCGCGCCATCGGCGGGTCCTCGGCGACGAACTCGGCGATCGCCGGCAGGTCGTCTTCGTCGGTCTCGGGGAGGTCCCGAAGTCGGCTCGGGACGTCGAGCGCGTCGCGGACCTCGGCGACCGCCTCGACGACGTCCTCCGCGATCGCGTCGTCGTCGCGGCCGTCGGTCGGTATCCCTAGTCCGGCCGCGAGCGCCCGCCTGCTCGCGTCGACCTCGTCGAAGAGGTACGCCAGGGCGTGCGGCGCGACGACGGCGTGGATCGCGCCCTGCTGGACGTCGTAGCGCCGGGCGAACCCGTGGCCGAACGCGTGGATCACGTTGATCTTGCGGTCGAGCTGGACGAGCAGCGCCCCGACGACCGCGCGGTCGGTCGCCTCCTCGCCGCCCGGCCGGTCGCCGGCCACGCGCGGCAGCGCGTCCGAGAGGAGCCGAAGCCCGTGGACCGCGGCCGCGTCGCTCACCGGGTCGGCGTCGGCGGCGTACGGCGTCTCGATCCCCTTGTCGAAGCCGTTCATCGCCGACCCGGCCAGCACCGATTTCGGCGTCGTCTCGAACAGCGCGGGGTCGGCGACGTCAGCGATCGGCCACGCGTCGCTCCCGCTGACGTTCACCGGCTGGCCGGTCGGAGACTCGTCCGCCGAGAAGATCTCAAGCGACCCGCCGGTGGAGACGTCCGCGCCCGCGAACGTCGTCGGCACGACGACGAACGGGAAGGCTGGGTCGCTTCCGGGCGCGAGGTCGCCGAGCGCCTCCGGCCCGTCCTCCGCGTCGGCGCGGATCTCGCCGAGGTCTCGGCCGTCCGCCGCGAGCAGCGTCGCCTGTCTGGCGATGTCCAGGCTGGCGCCCCCGCCGACCACGATGAGGACGTCCGCGCCGACCTCGGCCCGCGCGTCGAGCAGATCGTAGGCGGTCTCGACCCGTTTGTCGGGGGTTGTCCCGTCGAAGACGCCGGCGAGTCTGTCGCCGAGCCCCTCTCGTATCGGGTCCATCAGCGCGTCGTTCGCGCCCGTGTTCGAGCCGCAGACGACGAGCGCGTCGTCGAGGTCGCGCTCGCCGAGCCAGCCGCCGAGGTCGGCGATTCGGCCTCGTCCGTACCGGATCTCGCAGCCGCGGTGGACGTGTTCGAAGGAGTCCGCGATCGGTAGCATCGGGGAGCGGTACGCGGGGGCGCGGCTTGTAGCTGTGGGAAGGAACCGCATACTTCGGTTATCTCCCGGATTAGGGTCCGACGGCGCGTCGACTCGGATCGTCAAAGCGTCTGCCGTTTGCGCTCACGCCCGCGCGCGTGCGCCGGCTTTATAACCCGACGGCGATTAGCGAGGGTAAGTTCCTATGTCAGAGCAGAGTGAATACGGAGCCGGCCAAATACAGGTCCTTGAAGGCCTACAGGCCGTCCGTAAGCGACCGGCGATGTACATCGGGTCCACGGACGGTCGGGGGCTCCACCACCTCGTCTACGAGGTCGTCGACAACTCCATCGACGAGGCCCTCGCGGGCCACTGCGAGGAGATCGAGGTGCGGATCCACGACGACGGCTCCGTCTCCGTCAGCGACGACGGGCGCGGCATCCCCGTCGACACCCACGAGGAGTACGACCGACCCGCGCTGGAGGTCATCCTGACCGTCCTTCACGCCGGCGGGAAGTTCGACTCCAAGTCGTACCAGGTCTCCGGCGGCCTCCACGGCGTCGGCGTCAGCGTCGTCAACGCCCTCTCCCAGCGGCTGGAGGTCGAGGTCAAGCGCGACGGCGGCGTCTTCCGCCACCGATTTGCGCAGGGCGAGCCCGCCGAGGACGGCTTCGAGCGCGTCCGCGACATGGACGCCGACGAGTCGACGGGCACGGAGATCCGCTTCTGGCCCGACGAGGAGATCTTCGAGACGACGGAGTTCCAGACGTCGACGCTCGCGAACCGGCTGCGCGAGCTGGCGTTCCTCAACTCCGGCGTCGAGATCCGGCTCGTCGACGACCGCGACGGCACCGAGGAGACGTTCAAGTACGACGGCGGCATCCGCGAGTTCGTCGCGTACCTCAACGAGACGCGCTCCCCGATCCACGAGGAGGTCATCTACTTCGAGGACGAGACCGACGGCGTCCACGTCGAGGTCGCGATGCAGGCGACCGAGGAGCTGCAGGGCTCCGTCCACGCGTTCGCGAACAACATCAACACCCGCGAGGGCGGCACCCACCTCACCGGGTTCAAGACCGCGCTCACGCGGACCGTCAACGACTACGCCAACGAGCACGGGCTCGTCGACGACCTCGACGCCAACCTCAAGGGCGAGGACGTCCGCGAGGGGCTCACGGCGGTCGTCTCCGTGAAACACCCCGACCCGCAGTTCGAGGGGCAGACGAAGACGAAGCTCGGCAACAGCGAGGTCCGCGGCGTCGTCGAGTCCGCGACCCACGAGAAGCTCGGCACCTTCTTCGAGGAGAACCCGGACACCGCGGAGAAGGTCGTCCACAAGGCCGCCGAGGCTGCCCGCGCCCGAAAGGCCGCGAAGAAGGCCGAGGAGCTCACGCGCCGGAAGTCGGCGCTCGAATCGACCGCGCTGCCCGGCAAGCTGGCGGACTGTCAGACCCGCGACCCCACCGAGGCCGAGCTGTTCGTGGTCGAGGGCGACTCCGCGGGCGGCTCGGCCAAGCAGGGCCGCAACCGCGAGAACCAGGCGATTCTTCCACTTAAAGGGAAGATCCTCAACGTCGAGAAACACCGACTCGACCGCATCCTCGAGAACGACGAGATCCGCGCGCTGATCACCGCGATCGGCGCCGGCATCGGCGAGGAGTTCGACATCGACGACGTCCGGTATAACAAGATCATCCTCATGACGGACGCCGACGTCGACGGCGCCCACATTCGGACGCTCCTCTTAACCCTCCTCTACCGCCACATGAAGCCCCTGCTCGAAGCGGGCTACGTGTACGCGGCCCAGCCGCCCCTCTACCGCGTCCGCTACCGCGGCGAGACGTACGACGCGATGACCGAGGAAGAACGCGACCGCATCGTGGAAGAGAAGTGCGACGGCAACCCCACGCAGGTCCAGCGGTTCAAGGGCCTCGGCGAGATGAACCCGGATCAGCTGTGGGACACCACGATGGACCCGGAGAACCGCCGGCTCAAGCGGATCAACATCGACGACGCGGCCGCCGCGGACCGGATGTTCAACGTGCTGATGGGTGACGCGGTCGAGCCGCGCAAGCAGTTCATCAAAGAGCACGCGACCGAGGCGGAGTGGGTGGACATATGAGCTCGGAAAGCCCCGATCCGGACCCGGCAGACGTGCGCGCGGCGCAGGTGACGAACGCCCGCATCGAAGACGAGATGGAGCAGTCGTACATCGACTACGCGATGTCCGTCATCGCGGGGCGGGCGCTCCCGGACGTTCGCGACGGGCTCAAGCCCGTCCACCGCCGCATCCTCTTCGCGATGAACGAGGCGGGCGTGACAAGCAACTCCGCGCACCGGAAGTCCTCCTCCGTCGTCGGCGAGACGATGGGTGACTACCACCCGCACGGCGACAGCGCCATCTACGACACGCTCGCGCGGATGGCGCAGGACTTCTCGATGCGCTACCCGCTCGTCGACGGGCAGGGGAACTTCGGCTCCGTCGACGGCGACCCGCCGGCCGCGATGCGGTACACGGAGGCCCGGATGGCCCCCATCGCCGAGGAGCTCATGGCGGACATCGAGCGCGACACGGTCGACTTCTCCGCCAACTACGACGACCGGCTCGAAGAGCCCGAGGTGTTGCCCGCGGCGTTCCCGAACCTGCTCGTCAACGGCTCCTCCGGCATCGCCGTCGGGATGTCGACGAACATTCCGCCGCACAACCTCGGCGAGGTGATAGACGCCACCGTCGAGCTCATCGAGACCCCCGACGCGACCGTCGAGGACCTGATGAAACACGTCAAGGGGCCCGACTTCCCGACCGGCGCGAACATCGTCGGGCGGAACGCGGTCCACAAGGCGTACAAGACGGGTCGCGGGCGGATCCGCGTCCGTGCGGAGTTCGAGGTCGACGAGGGGGAGGGTCGGATCGTCATAAGCGAGCTCCCCTTCCAGCAGAACAAGTCGCGGCTCGTCGAGCGGGTTGCGGAGGACGTCAACGAGGGCGCCATCGAGGGGATCCGCGACCTCCGCGACGAGTCCGACCGCGACGGGATCCGGATCGTTGTCGAGCTCAAGCGCGACGCGATGGCGGAAGTGGTGAAAAACCAGCTGTTGGAGAGCCACCTCGAACGCACGTTCGGCGTCATCAACCTCGCCTTAGTCGACGGCTCGCCGCAGGTGCTGGACCTCAAACAGACCTTAGAGCACTACGTCGACCACCGCCGCGAGGTCGTGCGCCGGCGCTCCGAACACGAGCTGGCGGAGCGCGAGGACCGCGCGCACATCCTCGAAGGGCGCCTGAAGGCGCTCGACAACGTCGACAGCGTCGTCGAGACGATCCAGGACTCCGACGACCGCGACGCCGCGAAGGCCGCGCTGGAGTCGACGTTCGACTTCACCGAGGCGCAGGCGGCCCACATCGTCCGGATGCAGCTCGGCTCGCTCACGTCGATGGAGACGGCCGAGATCGAAGACGAGTACGAGGATGTAAAAGCGCGGATCGAGCGGCTGGAGACGATCCTCTCGGACCCCGACGAGCTCGACCAGGTGATCGTCGACGAGCTTCAGGCGATCAAAGCCGAGTACGACGACGAGCGCCGCACGAGCTTCATCGAGGACGCGGGCGACGTGACCCACGAGGACCTCATCCCCGAAGAGGAGTGCGTCGTCGTGATGAGCGAGGACGACTACATCAAGCGGATGCCGCTCGACGAGTTCCGCGCGCAGAACCGCGGCGGCAAGGGGATCATCGGCACCGGGCTCAAGGAGGGCGACCGCGTCTCCTCCGTGTTCGCGGCCAACTCCCACGACTACCTCCTCGTGTTCACGAACCGCGGGCAGATCTACGAGCTGAAGACCTACGAGATCCCCGAGATGTCCCGCACGGCCCGCGGGAAGTCCGCGGTCAACCTCCTCGACCTCGACGACGGCGAGGAGATCGAGTCGGTCGTCAACACCGAGGACTTAGACGACGACGAGTTCCTCACGATGGTCACCCGCGACGGCTACATCAAGCGGACCGCCGTCGACGAGTTCGGTAACATCCGGTCGACCGGGATCCGGGCGATCCGGCTGGAGGACGGCGACGAACTCGTCGACGTCGAGGTGACCGACGGCGAGCGCGACATCGTCATCGGGAGCCGGAACGGGATGGCGATCCGGTTCGACGAATCGGACGCCCGCGCGATGGGGCGCACGGCCCGCGGCGTGATCGGCATCGACCTCCGCGAGGGCGACGCCGTCGCGGGCGTCGCCGCCATCGACGCCGACTACCACAACTGGGTGCTCACCGTCACCGAGAACGGGTACGGGAAGCGCTCGGACCTCGACGAGTATCGCCCGCAGTCGCGCAACGGGAAGGGGCTCGTCGACATCAAGACCGGCGACCGCAACGGCGGGGTCGTCGCCATCGAGGCGGTCACCTACGGCGACCACCTCGTCGCGATGAGCGGGGCCGGCCAGATCATGCGGACCCGCGTCGAGGAGATCTCGACGGTGAGCCGCAACACGAAGGGGGTCATCGTGATGAACCTCGACCCCGACGACGAGGTCGCCTCCGTCGACATCGTCCCCGAGTCGGTCTACGCCGCCGCGGACGAGGAAGAGACGGACGACGACGAGACGGACGACGAATAGCGGACCGAGAACCGGTTTTTTCCGCGTTTTCCCGCCCACGGTGTCCGGGCTTGAAGTCCCGCCGCGACGAGCGATCGCCATGGAACGACGCAGACTCCTCGCCGCGAGCACCGGCGCGCTCGCAGCCGCGGCCGCCGGCTGTCTCGGCCTCGGTGAGTCCGACCCCGGCCGACTGGACCTGACGGTCCGCAACGACGGCGACGACCCCGTCGACGTGGACGTGACTGTTGCGGGAGACGACGGGACGACGTACGAAGAGGAATCCGACCGGGTCGACGCGGGCGTCGCTCGCGCGTTCGAGGTCACCGTCGGCGCCAGCGGGCGCCACGAGGTCACGGTGACGGGTGCCGACTGGGAGGGTCGGCTCGCGTGGGACGCGGAGACCTGCGCGGTGTACGACGGGCAGGTCGCGGTCGACGGCGAGACCGTCGAGGTTGCGGGCGAGTGCGTCGACCCGCGGTAGGTTCTTCAGGAAAGTTACTTACTGTCGCCGCGAAAACCCCCGGACGAGATGGACGAGTACGAGGGGATAGACGAGGTCGTACACGCGCCGAGCGAGGCGTTCGCCGAGTCGACGAACGTCGCCGCGTTCATGCGCGAGTACGGGATCGACGACTACGAGGCGCTCATCGAGCGCACCACCTCGGAGGTCGCCGGCGAGCCCGAATCGGGCGTCGACTGGTTCTGGGACGAGATCGTCGACTACCTCGACATCGACTTCTACACCGACTACGACACGGTCCGAGACGACACGGAGGGGCCGCAGTTCTCCGACTGGTACCCCGGCGGCGAGGTCAACGTCGCGCACAACGTCGTCGACCGCCACGCCGCGGTCGACTCGCCGAACCGGAACCGCGTCGCGCTGATCTGGGAGGGCGAACCCGGCGACGTCCGCGAGATCACCTTCCACGAGCTCCGGCGACAGAGCGACCGCGTCGCGAACTACCTGACTGAGGCGGGCGTCGAGACCGGCGACACCGTCGGCCTCTACATGCCGATGGTGCCCGAGGTCGTCGCGATCCTCTACGGCTGCCTGAAGGTCGGCGCGATCGCGGTGCCGATCTTCTCCGGCTTCGGCCGCGAGGCGACCGCGACCCGGATCGACGACGCGGAGCCCTCGGTGCTTTTCACCGGCGACGGGTTCTACCGGCGGGGCGACGAGGTCCGCCTGAAGGCGACCGCGGACGAGGCGATCGCGGACGCGGGACAGGTCGAGGAGGTGGTCGTGTACGACCGGCTCGGGGCGACGCCCGCGAGCGACGGCGACGACGCGGGCCGCGAAGCCGACGACGCCGACCCCGTCCCGTGGGACGACGAGCGCGACCGGACGTGGGACGAGGCGGTCGGCTCCCAGTCCGCGACGTACGAGACGAAACATCTCCCGAGCGACCAGGAATCTATGCTGTTGTACTCCTCGGGGACGACCGGGACGCCGAAGGGGATCGTCCACACCCACGCGGGCGTCCTCACCCAGTGCGCGAAGGAGATCCACTTCGGCTTCGACCAGAAGCCCGCGGACCGGTTCTTCTGGGTCTCCGACATCGGCTGGATGATGGGCCCGTGGACGCTGATCGGCAACCACGCGTTCGGCGGGACGGTGGTGATGTACGAGGGCGCGCCCGACCACCCCGAGCCGGACCGCTTCTGGGAGATGATCGACCGGCACGGAATCACGCAGTTCGGCATCTCGCCGACCGCGATCCGTGCGCTCCGCAAGCACGGGGATGAGTGGGTCGAGGACCACGACCTCTCCTCGCTCCGGATTCTGGGGTCGACGGGCGAGCCGTGGGACCCCGAGTCGTGGCGCTGGTTCTACGACGCGGTCGGCGGCGGCGACTGCCCCATCGTCAACATCTCGGGCGGGACGGAGATCTGCGGCTGCTTCCTGATGCCGATGCCGAACCAGCCCCTGAAGCCCTGTACGCTCGGCGGCCCGGGGCTCGGGATGGACATCGACATCGTCGACGAGACCGGCGAGTCGGTGGAGGAGTCGGGGCGGCGCGGTTACCTCGTCGCGCGCGACTCCTGTCCCTCGATGACGAAGTCGCTGTGGTCGGGCGACGAGCGCTACCTCGAGGAGTACTGGTCGACGTGGGACGACCTGTGGGACCACGGCGACTTCGCGCAGAAGGACGAAGACGGCTTCTGGTTCCTCCACGGCCGCGCCGACGACGCGCTCAACGTCGCGGGTCGGAAGGTCGGCCCGGCCGAAATCGAGGGCGTCCTCATCGACCACGACGCCGTCAACCAGGCGGCGGCGGTGGGCGTCCCCGACGACACCACCGGCACCGCGGTCGTCGCGTACGTCGTCCTCGAACCGGGCGTCGACCCGAGCGACGACCTCCGCGAGGAGCTACGGGCGCTGGTCGGCGACGAGCACGGGAAGCCGTTCCGGCCGCGAGAGCTGCTGTTCGTCGACGCGTTCCCGAAAACGCAGTCGGGGAAGATCATCCGGCGCGCGATCGAGTCGGTGTACAACGACGAGGACCCCGGCGACCTCTCGTCGATGGAGAACCCGGAGGCGCTGGAGGCGCTGCGCGACCCGGCCTGACCGAAGCGACTTCCGGTCGGACTGTTCCGCTCCTCAAGCGGTCGCGTCCGCCACCGCCTCCTCGACAGCGTCGTAGTCCGGCTCCTGCCCGGCGTTGTCCGCGAGCCACCGGTACGTCACGGTCCCGTCCGTGTCGATCACGAAGACGGCGCGCTGTGCGACCGTCTCGACGCCGTAGTGTTCGAAGTCCTCGATCACATCGTACGCCTCGATCGCACGGTGGTCGGGGTCGCCGACCAAGGCGAACGGCAGGTCGTACTGCGTCCGGTACGCCCCGAGCGCGTGCGGAAGGTCGGTGCTCACGCCGAACAGCGTACAGTCGTCGCGGTCGAATCCGTCGCGCAGCGCCTCCATCTCGTCGGTACAGGTGTTCGAGAACGCGGCGGGGAAGAAGGCGAGCACGACCGGTTCCTCGCCGATGTGGTCAGCAAGTTCGAACGGTTCGATGTCGCCGTCTACGAGCGATCCGGTGAAGTCGGGGGCGTCGTCGCCGACGTCTGGCATATCAGACATCTCGTCGGCCGCGGGTATCACGGTTTCGACGGCGGAACCCGGCCGGAGTCCCGACTTCCCCGACCCGTATCAACGGCGGGCAGCCCGCTCGGCGTTCGGGGGGAGAATCAAGTGCGCCACCGACGAACGCCCGTTCATGTCCGGCCCTCCACACCGCCCGACCCGCCGAGAGACGGCACTGCTTGCGGCGACCGCCTCCCTGACGGCGCTGTCCGGGTGTCTCACCGGTGACTCCGGAGACGACGCCCGAGCGGAGACGGCGCTTCAGCTCGACGAGGCGTCACCCGTGGGCGTTTCGAACGAGTTCAGCACGCCGATCGGCGCCGTCAGCCACGCGGGACGGACTGCCGTCCGGACCGCGGTCGATGGCGACGAGGCGACGGTCGAGGGATACTACGCGCCGGGCGTCTCGGCGCCGTACGTCGTCACCGATTCGCCCGAGTACTACCGGATCGAAACCGAGGCTCTCCGCTCCGTCGAGGCGCCCGGTTACGACTATACGGTCGAGGTTGATTCCGTCGACTCGTTCCTCCTCGGTCCCCCATCGAGCGTGCCGTTTGCCGACCTCCCGGAGCACGACCGGGACACCGTTCGCGACGCAATCGGGGACGCGTCGCTGATCCACGCGCCCCACTACCCGCCGTTCGAGGCCACGTTCGCGTACGCGTCCGCCGAGCGGCGAGAGCGCTCCCTGTTCGTGCCGGAGAACGACGGGCAGCGGGTCGAGTGGGACGGCGAACTGCTCCGGTTCGCGTTCGAGGGGGAACGGTCGGTCGACGTCGCGACGGTCGCCGTCCGCGCCGACCGCGTCGCCTCGTCGCAGCACGAGTTCCGTCGGGCCGTCGGCAAGGAGCGGGGCCGGTCGATCGACGATCCGACCGCGGACCAGCGAGCGATCCTCGACGCGGCCGTCGATTCGGAGTACGCCGAGTCCCCGCCACACTCGGAGGCGTTCGCGACGGTCCTCGACGCGCTCTCGGCTGACGGGGAGGTTGTCCCCCTCGTCCGCTACGACGGGAGCTGGTACTTCACGCATCTTTCCCGGCCGGACTGACTCGGGCGGCCCGCGCGTCGGATCGGACGAGGCAAAAAGACTATAATCGACACAGGGCTACTGCGAGACAGAGATGGTAAGTGCGACACCACTAATCGGCGGCATTCCGGCGGGGCCGGAGCTCCTCATCATCCTGCTCGTGTTGGTCCTGCTGTTCGGGGCGAACAAGATCCCGAAGCTCGCTCGGTCGACCGGCCAGGCGATGGGAGAGTTCAAGAAGGGCCGCGAACAGGTCGAAGAGGAACTGAAAGACATGCAAGACGGCGAGAAGGCGGACTCGACGCTCGACGACGAGGACGACGACCTCGACGAGCTCGAGACCGAGACCGAGACCAACAAGGAAACCAGCTCGTAAGCCGGCCCCCTCCGCCGACCGATTCCCGCCGTTCCGTTTTCTCCACACGTTCTGGGCGCGTGGCCTAGCGGACAGGGCGAGAGGTTCCTAACCTCTCGATCGCGGGTTCGAATCCCGTCGCGCCCGTTCCTTCGCTTCGCTCAGTCACGGGCGCGACTAGCTCCACGCTCGCTCACTGCGTTCGCTCGCGTGGATCCCGCCGCGCCCTTTTAGTATATTTAAATGACGTTCGCCGTAGCCGTGTGGATATTTAAATGACGTTCGCCGAAATCGACTTTCCGAACGCTTCTCAGTCCGACTCCTCCCCCAGCCGCCGGAACGAACGCGAGGCGAGCGCGACCGATCCGACCGCGATAGCGAGGGTTGCGGCCGCCAGCCCGGGTCCGGGCTCGTACAACAGCGGCGGGTGGTAGCCGAACCCGTAGTCGAGGACGACATTCGCGACGCCGAGCGCGAGCGCCGTCGCGAGCGCCCCGCGCGTCGTGCGCCCGAACGCGGGGAACAGCAGCGCGAGCCCCACGAACAGCAGGTGCGTGCCGATCACGCCCCAGTAGTAGATCCAGGCGTCGGGCGCGGCGACGTACTCGCCGAACGCGAGGTTGAGCGAGACCAGCGGCCAGACCCCGAACTGGACCAGCCAGACGAACGCGAGCGTGTGGAGGTACGCCAACGGCCGCGACGCCGGGGCAGCCGCGGTGAGGTCGCCGCCGCGTCGCACGGTCGGTACGAGGGTCGCGAGGACGATGCCGCCGAGCGCGACGGCGACCGCCGAGTCCGCGTACAGCGGCCAGAGCGCGACCGGCACCTCGCCCGCGGTCGGCGCGTAGTACCCGATCCCCACCGCGAGCATGAACGCGGTGAACGCGAAGACGACGGCGAGGCTCCGCGGCGTCCCGAGCAGCTCCTCGGCGATCGCCGCCCGGACCCGCCGCCTGACCGCCGGTCGGCGGAGTCGTCGAAGCCGTCGGAGTCGCTCGGCGCGTGACACGGACGACGATCGGTTCGCGGGGGATTAAAATCCGCCCGTCGCAGACGATTATCAATCGCGGTGTTTTGCGAGACACCTTTTTCAACGGACGCGCCGTTCCCCCGACTATGGCCAACGAGGACGCCGAGCGGTCCGCCCCCCGATCCGATCCAGAGGGCGATCGATCGGCGTCCGACGCAGCGGAGCCCGAGGCGGACGCGGCGGACCCCGGCCCAGAGGCGGACGCGGCCGGAACGGACACAGACACTGCGGAGGCGGATGCGGTGGAGGAAGACACGGCGGACGCGGATACGACCGAACCGGACGCGGATACGACCGAACCGGACGCGGATGCGACCGAACCGGAAGCGACTGATCCGGACACGGCGGGGGCGGAGTCGGGAGACCAAGACGAGACGGACGATTCCGACGCCGGTGCGTCCGACCTCTCGGAACCCGACAAGCGGGACGAAACGAGCGACGGCGCGCCGGTCGTCACCGATCGGTACACCTGGCGGTCGCTGCTCGCAGAGCGAGGACGCGAGGACGCCGCGGAGCAGGTGTACGCCGACGTGCCGGACGCACCGGTCGTCCCGGCGGACGCCGTCGCGTTCCACCTGCCGAACGGCGCGGGCGAGGTCGTCCGCGCCCGGGGCGTCGACGCGCCCTTCGAGGCTGACGGCGAGACGGACGTGCCCGGCCACGGGACCCCGGAGCGGGGGACGCCCGTGGCCGGCCCCGACGCCGTCGTCCTCGATGGTGCCGCCGTCGTGCCGACCGGCGAGCGCGTGGCGGCGGCCGCGACACCCGAATCCGCCGAGAAGGACGAGCGCGAGGATGAGTCCGCTGAGGAGGAGTACCCCGGAAAGGACGCCGACACCGAGGCCACCGACGACGCTCCGGAGGACGAGGCGGGATCCGACGCGGACGAGACAGATTCGGACGAAGAGGCCACCGGCGCGGAATCCGGCGCGGACGAGGGCGAAAAGTCGCGTTCGGATACAGACGAGGAACACGACCCCGACGAGACCGAGCGCGTCCACACCACCCCCGAGACGGTCTTCGACAGTCCGGTCGGGCGCGGCGGCGTCTCCGGTGTCGTCGTCGCCTCCGGGGACAGCGTCGAGTCGGTGCCGTCGCGCGCGCCGACCCCGGAGGACTGGGACCGAGTCGACTTCGACCCGGCGACGCTCCTCGGATTCGACCCGGGCGAGACCGACTATCGATTCCGCGCGGCCGCCGCGGTCGGCGACGTACTCTGGGACCTGTGCGCCGCCCGCTACGACCCCTACTCCGTTCCGGTGTTGAAGGGGTACTACACGTGGGATAACTACCGCGAGGAGTTCTTCCTCGACGAGGACGGGAACCCGCCGACCGAGGAGAACGAAGAGGGTGAGGCGGTCCCGATCGAGTTCACCCACGAGGACAAGACCGAGGCGCTCGGCTTCGACCCGGACCGCACCGAGGAGCTGCTCGGGGCGGGCGGGAGCGCCGCGGCCGACCTCGCCGACCTCGTCGACGAGCGGACCGTGGACGTCAACCCTGATATCGACGAGGACGCGTTCTTCTCGACCGACGAGGGCCACACCACGCTGACGAACCGGTACGACCTAGAGAAGGCGGTGCCGATGCAAAAGAAGACGCACTTCCAGGAGGAGGAGCGCTACTGGGTGAACAAGCCGTACGCGTTCGTCATCGTCTTCCGGTCGCGGAAGGAGAACGAGGCGAAGTACTACGCCGTCCAGCCGTACCGGACGGAGATCGAGGCGGACCTCACCGAGTTCCTCACCGGGAAGCTCCGCACGTCGATCAAGTACGCCGACGAGTCGATTGCGGGCGGCGACGAGGCGTTCCGCGAGGAGGTGATCGTCGAGGAGACGCGCACGCTGCTCGACCGCTACGGGCTCTACGAGGACGAGGGCGACGAGCGCGGCATCGCGGACACGCTGGTCGACCGGTTCGGGATCGACCCGACCGAGGGGATCGCCGGGCGGATCGCGGAGTCGCTGGGCTACGAGCCCCCGATGGAAGCGCCCACGGACCGGCCGAAGATCAGCGCCCGTCCGGAGCCCGCGGTGCTCGCCGAGGACTCCCGAACCCTGTCGGCCCACCAGGTCGAGAAGCTGCTGTACTACCTCAAGCGGGACTTCATCGGCTACGAGCGGATCGACCCGATCAAGTACGACATCAACGTCGAGGATATCTCCTGTGACGGGTACAACTCCCCCGTCTTCGTCTACCACTCCGAGTACGAGCAGATCATCACCAACGTCTACCACGGCACCGACGAGCTCGACGACTTCGTCGTGAAGCTCGCCCAGCGCTCCGGGAAGGGGATCTCGAAGCGCCGGCCGCAGGTGGACGCCACCCTCCCCGACGGCTCGCGCGCCCAGCTCACGCTCGGCCGCGAGGTGTCCGACCACGGGACCAACTACACGATTCGGCAGTTCAACGACGTCCCCTTCACCCCGATCGACCTGATCAACTGGAAGACGTTCTCGCTCGACGAGATGGCCTTTTTGTGGCTCTCGATCGAGAACCACAAGAGCCTGATCTTCGCGGGCGGGACCGCCTCCGGGAAGACGACGAGCCTGAACGCCGTCTCCCTCTTTATCCCCTCGAACGCGAAGATCGTCTCCATCGAGGACACCCGCGAAGTGGAGCTCCCCCAGCGCAACTGGATCGCCTCCGTCACGCGCCCCTCCTTCTCCGACGACGACAAAGGCGACATCGACGAGTTCGACCTGCTGGAGGCCGCGCTCCGTCAGCGCCCGGACTACATCGTGATGGGCGAGATCCGCGGCGAGGAGGGCCGGACCGCCTTCCAGGTGATGTCCACCGGCCACACCACCTACACCACGTTCCACGCCGACTCCGTCGGCGAGGTGCTCAAGCGGTTCACCACCGACCCGATCAACGTCTCGAAGACGATGTTCACGGCGCTGGATCTGGTCTCCATCCAGACCTCCACCCGCGTTCAGGGGAAGAAGGTGCGCCGGAACAAGTCGATCACCGAGATCAACCACTACGACGCGGAGAACGACGAGATCAACGTCCAGGACGTGTTCCAATGGCAGGCGGAGACGGACGAGTTCCTCCAGATGGGCGACTCGAACACCCTCGAGGACATCATGTTCGACCGCGGGTGGAGCCGGGCGACCCTCGACGAGGAGCTGCGCAAGCGCCGGGTCGTGTTGGCGTACCTCATCGACCGCGGGCTCAACAGCTACGCGCAGGTGGCGGCGACGTTCCAGGCGTTCATCAACGACCCGGAAACGGTGCTCGCGCTGATGGCCAACGAGGAGCTGGAGCGCTCGCTGGAGGACCTCCGGGAGATGGAGTCGGTGCTGATCAACGTCGACCGCGAGAAGGAGGAGCTGGTCCCCCGGCCGAATCCGGACGCGGACGGCGAAGCGGAGGCCGCGGAGATACTCGACGCCGCCGATGACATCTTCGAGACGTACCGCGGCGAGGTGCCCGACTCGGTCGCCGACGCCCTCTTAGAGATGAATCACGCGGGCGACGTCGAGGCCCGGCCGACGAGCGACCGCGAGGCGCTCGCCGAGACGGCTCGGGAGGCCGAGGCGGCCTACGCGGACCCGGCCGGTCCGGAACCGGCGCCGAGCGCGACGGACTCGAACGACCCGGACGACCCGGACGACCCGGACGAGCCGCGCAGGGACGCGGAGGGTTCGGGCCCCTCGGGACCCCCGTCGCCGGACCCTGCGCACGGCGACTTCGAAGGGGTCTCCGAGGCAGCCGGCGACGGCTCCGGCGACCCGAACCAGATCGACTTCGGGGAGCCGTTCGACGAGGGGGTCGACGTGCTCTCGTCGCCCCCGGAGCCGACCGAGGGGGACGCGGACACCGAGCGGGACGCGGACACCGAGCGGGACGCGGACACCGAACGGGATGCGGACACAGCCCCTGACGCGGACCCAGACGTGAGCGTGGGGTTCAGCGCCGCGGAACCCGTCCCAGAGGACCCCTCCGGCGCACCAGCCACCGAGGAGACAGACGGAGACGGCAGAGAGTCTGCGGAGGAAGCGGACGAGAGCGACGACACCGAAGCGGAGAGCGAGCCCGACGACGCCGAAGACAAGAGCGGCGACGGCCTCGACGACGGATCGGCCGACGACATCGACGACTGGGGGTTCGACGCCGTCGAGCCCGCGGAGGACGGGTAATCTCATGCCCGTCGTGAGGGCTGCGCCGTGAGCCTCGACGTGGACGCGGGCGACGGCGGCATGGACGCGAACGTCCTCGCGGAGCTGTGTTACCCGGTGTTCGAGCTGCTGTTCGACCCCGAGGGAGACTTCGTTGCGGACGTCGAGCGCAAGCTGGCGGAGGCGCGGATGCCGGACCAGGTCGAGATGTACGTCTCGCTGGCGCTGGCGGTCGGCCTGCTCGTCGGCGGGTCGCTGTGGGCGCTCGGCACGCTGATCGGCTACGGAGTGTTCTCGCTCGGGCTGATCGACCCGTCGTCGCTCTCGCTGGGCATGCCGGCGCCGACGCCCGCGATCCGGGAGCTGCTCCGCTCGCTCGTCGTGCCGACGGCGGTGCTTCTCAGCGGGCTGATCTTCGGCTCGATCGGATTCGCGATCGGGTTCGGCGGCCTCGTCGCGGTCCCGTACTCACGAGCCTCCGCACGGAAGCGGGAGATCAACCTCCTGCTCGCGGACTCGGTGTCGTTCATGTACGCGCTCTCCGTCGGCGGGCTCAACCAGCTCGAGATCCTGCGCGCGATGGCGACCGCCGAGGACACCTACGGCGAAGTGTCCCGCGAGTTCCAGAGCATCGTCAACGAGACGGAGTACTTCGGCACGGACTACCGGAACGCGATCCGCCAGCAGTCGATGGAGACCCCTTCAGACGAGCTCTCGCAGTTCCTCGCCGACATGCTCTCGATCGTCAACTCCGGCGGCGACATGGAGAGCTTCCTGAAGGACAAAAAGGAGAAACACCTCCGCACGTCGAAACAGGAGCGCGAGATGACGCTGGAGACGCTTGAGCTGTTCGGCGAGATGTACATGACGCTCTCCTTGTTCCCGCTGCTGCTCATCATCATCCTCGTCATCATGGGGATGATGGGCGAGGCCGACGACCGGCTGCTGTACGCGACCGTCTACGTCCTCATCCCCCTGGTCGGCGCCGGCTTCCTCGTGCTGGTCTCGACGGTGAAACAGGACGAGCCCGGCGATGGCTACCTCCAGCCGGACGGCGGGAGCGAGCGGCTCCGACAAACGAGCCAGGAGGGACTCTTCCACTTCGGGCTCGTGGAGGCGTTCGTCGGGACCTTCTCCGTCTTCGACCGCATCCGCGACCGCGAGGGGACCCACAAGACGAAGGAGATCCTCGCCGCGCCGCACCTCTTCCTCCGCGAGAACCCGCTGTACACCCTCGCGTTGACCGTACCCGCGGCGCTCGCGCTCGTCGTCGTCGCGGCCGGGGCCGGGTCGGCGCCGACGACGTTCGACGGGTGGGTCGCCCGGCCGGTGTGGTCGGCGTTCGTCTGGCTCTACGTCCCCGTCTACGTCGTGTTGATCCCGCTCGGGTTCTTCTACGAGTGGCACCAGCGCTCGCGCCGGGCGGTGACCGGGAAGCTCTCGGAGACGCTCCGGAAGCTCTCCTCCGCGAACGACACCGGACAGACGCTGCTGGAGTCCGTCCAGACGGTCTCGGAGACGTCGACCGGGAAGCTCGCCGAGGAGTTCGAGGTGATCCACGCGAAGGTGAACTACGGGATGAGCCTGCGGGACGCCCTCGTGGAGTTCAACAACTCGTACGCGGTGCCCCGGCTCGCGCGGACGGTGAAGCTGATCACCGAGGCGCAGGAGGCCTCCTCGCAGATCACGGACGTGTTGACGACCGCCGCGCAGGCCTCCGAGAACCAGGACGACATCGAGCGCGAGCGGAAGTCGCGGACACGGATGCAGGTCGCGATCATCGTGATGACGTACATCACGCTGCTCGGTGTGATGGCCATCCTCCAGACGCAGTTTATCGACGTGATGGGCGACTTGGTCTCTCAGAGCGACGGGGGCGGCGGGGCGGGCTTCGGCGGCGGCGGAGGCGGCGTCGACCCTGACGTCCTCTCGATGCTGTTCTTCCACGCGGTGACGATCCAGGCGATCCTCTCGGGATTCATCAGCGGCTACATCCGCGACGCGGAGCTGATCTCCGGCGTGAAGTTCGCGGTGATCCTGATGACGCTGGCGCTGGGGGTGTGGATCTATGTCGGATGACCGCGGCCAGACCGTCCTCGACTTCGTCGTGGGGATGTCGGTGTTCCTCGTCGCGGTCGGGTTCACTTTCGCGTTCGTCCCGTCGCTGTTGGAGCCGTACGCCGTCGGCGAGGGGGCGACGGTCATCGTCGCCGAGCGCGGCGCGGCGCGGCTGGCGGAGTCGTCGCTCGCCGGCGCCGGGTCGACGGCGACGCTGTCGCACGCCTGTACGTTCGCGTTCTTCGACCGGACGGATCCGGAGACAGCGAGCGACGACTCGGACTGCGCCTGGACGGCGAACGCCGACGACCTCCACGCCGAACTCGGCATCGCCGACCGTCGCGGACTCAACCTCACCGTAACGCAGCACGGGACCATCGCGTCGCTCGACTCGGACGGGACCGCCGTCGCGATGCGCGCCGGCCCCGCGCCGCCAAGCAGCACGAGCGTCTCGTCGGCGAGCCGCATCGTCACCATCGACGACCCCGGAGACAGGGAGCCGCCGGAGACCTACCGGCTCACGCTGCGGGTGTGGTGAGATGTTCGTCGAACACCTCCCCGACGACCGTGGGCAGGCGCACACCCTCGAGGCGTTCACGGCGGCGCTGCTCTTAGTCACCGGCCTCATCTTCGCGACGCAGGCGACGGCCGTCACGCCGCTGTCGGCGAGCACGTCGAACCAGCACGTCGAGAACCAGGCCGAAATCGCCGCGGGGGACCTCCTAGCGACGACCGAGGCGAGCGGGAACCTCCGGGCGGCGCTGCTACACTATGATAACGGGAGCTTCGTCGGCGCGACCGACGGGGCCGGCTACGCGGGGATCCCGCCGGCGTCGCACCCGCTCCACGATCCGCTGACGGAGGCGTTCGGGGACCGCCAGATCGCGTTCGACATCGACGTCTACTACCCGGACGACAGCAGCGACGGGACGAGCGACGTCGCGATGGTGGACATGGGGTCGCCGAGCGACAACGCGGCGACCGCGAGCACGCGCGTGACGCTGTACGGCGACGACCGGTTCGGGGACGACGACCAGCACGTCCTCGCCGAGGACGGCCCCGGCAGGGGGTACTTCGCCGACCCGGCTGACGGGGACGGGGAAATCCTGTACACGGTCGTGGAGGTGCGCATCACCGCATGGCAGATGTGAGCATCTCCAGTCCCATCGGCCGCGAGCCCGCCGACCGCGACGAGGACCGAGCACAGATCATCCTGATCACGGGGCTGACGCTCGCGGTCCTCTTCGTCGCGGTCGTCCTCCTGTTGAACACCGTCATCTACACGGAGAACCTCGCGACCCGCGGCGCCGACGCGGGCGGCGCGGAGGCGATCGAATTCCGCGACGGCGTCACCGAGGACCTCGCCGAAATCTTACACCGCGAACACCGGAACGCGAGCGACGGCAACGTCTTCACCGACTTCAACGAGAGCGCGAAGACCTACGCCCGGACGGTCGCCGACCTCAGAGCGCGAGACGGGGTGATCGCCGACGTTCGGGTGAGGGGAGACACCGTCAAGGACGGCTACTTCATCGCGCAAAACGAGACCGAGAGCGGCTTCCGGAACATGACGGCGCCGGACTCGAACGCCGTGGACTGGACCGTCGCGGGCAACGCGACCTTGACGCGGAACTACCGGCTGACGGTCGATTCCACCTCCCTGTCGGAGTCGACGAGCGGCGCGTTCACCGTCGTGGCCGACGGGACGACCGGGGGCACCAACGAGACGTGGTCGGCGACGCTGTCGAATTCGACCGGCGGCAATCTCACCGTGACGGTGGAGAACGCGACTGGGACGACCGCCGAGACGTTCGCGCCGCGTCCGGACGGGAACCACACGGTCGATTTCACCGCCGGCACGGTCAACGGCGAGCCGTTCGACGCGCTCGTCTGGGCCGAAGCGGTCCAGACCGAGAGCGAACCGTACAGTATCCGCTACGAGAACGGCGACGCGGCGGAGGGGACGTACCACCTCGTCGTCGACGACCGCGACGGTGGGGCTGACCCCGACCGGTCCTCCCGGCCGTACGTCACCGAGGCGGTGTACAGCGTTAAGGTCGAGATCGGTCACCGGACGCCGGAGCTGACCTACGGCGACGTGATTCGGCTCGCGCCGGGTGAGCGCGATGCGTGACCGCTCAGGCGGGTCGGACCGCGCCGTGTCGGTCACCGTCGGGTACGTGATGACGCTCGCGATCTCGACGCTGCTGCTCTCGGGGCTGTTCGTCGCGGGCGGCTCGTTCGTCGAGTCGGAGCGCGAGCGCGCGGCGCAGGGGGAGCTCACCGTCGTCGGCGAGCGGCTCGCGGCCGACCTGGGCACCGTCGATAGGCTCGTCGCCAACACGGCGTCACGGGACGAGCTCACCGTCGACCGGTCCCTGACGCTTCCCGACAGGGTGTCCGGGACCGGGTATCGGATCCGCGTGACCGCGGGCGAGACCGGGGGCACGATCGCACTGGAGAGCGACGGGACCGACGCGACCGTTGAGATCCCGTTCCGCACGAGCGAGGGCGTCGCGGTCGAAAACGCGACCGTCGACGGCGGGAGCCTCCGGATCCGGTGGGACCCGGACGGCGGGGACGACGGAGCCGGCGCCGTGGTGGTGAGCGAGCCATGACGGGCTCCAACCGCGGGTCGGCGTTTTCTACCGACGACCGCGGCGTCAGCGAGACGGTCGGGTTCGTGCTGGTGTTCGCGCTGATCACGACGACCATCGCGGTCACGTTCACCGTCGGGCTCGGAGGGTTAGAGGACGCCCAGCTCGCCGAGCGCGACAACAACGTCGAGCGCGCGTTCGACGTCCTCCACGACAACTTCAACGACCTCAGCCGGGACGGCGTGCCGAGCCGCGCGACCGAGCTTCGGCTCGGCGGCGGCGAGCTGGCGTTCCACGACGAGTCCGAGTTCCGGCTCAACGGGACGGGATTCGAGTCACAGGTTATCGAGGGGGGATCCCTCACGTACCGCGGCGCCGGCGACACCCGGATCGTCTACGAGAACGGTGCGGTGTTCCGGATGGACGGCGACAACGGCGTGATGATCAGGGAGCCCGACCTGCTGATCGGCGAGACGGTCGTCTACTCGCTGTACGGACTCAACGGTCCCGCAGAACCGGTGAGCGGCGATCGGACGGTCCTCGTTGTTGGCGAGCGCACGGACCGAGAGGTCGCGGCCGACGACCGGACCGCCGCCGAGAACGTCACGCTCGACATCAACTCCACGCAGGCGGTCGTCTGGGAGCGGTACTACCGCGACCTCGCGGCAGAACACGAGCAGATATCCGTGACGACGGACGGCTCCGCGGACCTTACGGTGACGTTCGCGGCCGACCACTACGGCCGGTTCGTCGTCCACCGGACCGTCGCGCGGGTCGTGTTCTCGGACTGAGTTGCGAGCGATCACGGATCCGGACGACAGCCGGGCTCAGTCGGACTCGACCACCACGCTGTGCGTGGAGACGTGTAGGTGGCTCACGACGGGGACCGACCTGCCGTCGAATGGCTGATTATCTCGCAGCGCCTCGTCGTAGTGAAGCATCAGTCTAGCCTCGTTGAACTCGAACTTGTCCGCCGTGAACGACCCCTTGAACGTCATCGACCCGTCGAGAGTCATCTTGCTCTCCGGCACGTACAACACCCCGGTAAAGTGGATGCGACCGTCGTCACCGTTGATATCTACCGGTTCGTCGCCGGCGTAGAGCCAGAGCTTCTCCGTCCGATCGTCATCCGCCGTGACGGCCGCGCCCTCGTCGAGGGTGACTCCGCCGAAAGCGAATATCTCGAGCTGCGTGTCCTCCGCGGTCGTTATCGACGCCGTTTCGCTCTCCGTCTCGTCGCCCCGGACGGTGATCGGTCCGTTGACGTGGAGATTCACGCGGTCGCCACCCTTCGCCCGGACCGTACTCGTCCCGTTAACGACCATCTCCCGGTCCACCAGCACGTCGATGTCTCCGCCGTGGGTGTCGAACACGAGCGAGCCGCCGTCTGCGACGTCGAGGTTGCCGTCGATCTTGAGTGTTGCTCCGCTCTCGACGGTAAGCGTGTTCCCGTCGGGGACGACTAGATCGCCGGTGAATTCCGTGTCTTCGGTCACGCGCTCGGTCCCGCCGTCGAACGCGAAGGCGTCCGTCTCACGCTCCGTATCGCGGTCTCGCATCTCGTCGATCTGCTGTCTGATAGCTCCGGAGACGGGACTCAGGCTGACGAAATCGACGTTAGTCCGAGTCTCTCCGCTCACGTTTACCTTCTTTTCGAACTGTCCGGACGGGAAATCGTCCGCCCCCATGAGCAGATCTCCGCGTATTCGGATCTCCTCTAGCTTGCCGATCCCGCCCTCACCCTTCCCGAACCCGCCGTTGGTCCGGAATATCGCATTGTCGTCGACGGTATCCGGACCGTACACACCGGACCTGGAGTCGTAGCTGTCGGCTTCGAGCCGCCTGAGTCCGCCCGCGGCGATGTCTGCGCCTCCGACTGCCGAGGCACTCGTGGTGAGCGTCGGGTGAACGGTCTCGGTCTGGAGCTTGACCTCGACCACGTCTGTCGACAGTTGCGTGACGTTCGCCTCGGTTCTGGACTCGAAGAACCGCCCCCACGCCTCGGCGTATTCGCTCTCGACGGTGATGGTAACGTTTCCGCCGAGGAGCGGGTTCGAGACGTTCTCCGACCCGAACAGTCCCTCGGGCCGTTCGCCGCTCTCGCTGATTGTGACCGAGTCGGAGAGGTCTCCCTCGCCGGCGACCGTCACCAGCGGAAGGGTCAGCGTATCGCCCCGGTAGTGGAACTCCGGCGGCGAGACCATCCGCGCGCCGTCCGCGTTCGCTCGCCAGACGCCGCCGCCTTGGTAGGCGATCTCGTCCTCGCCGCGCTCGTAGATGATCGCTCCCAGAGTGGTCTCGTTGGTGTAAGTCCCGTTCTCGGTCTCGACCTCGATCCGCATCGTTCCCGCCCCCTCGTCGACGCGGAAGTCGGCGCCCTGACCGACGTCCATCTGTACACGCTGCGAGGGCGACCCGCCGTGCGCGACGAGGCTCGCCTTGGAGTCCACCTGCGTCATCGCCCCCTCGACGCGCTGGATGTCCGCGGTCCGCTGGGAGTCGTCGAGCGCGGTCGCGCCGAGCGCGACGGTGGTGCCGACGACCGCGACCGTCAGCCCCAACAGGAGCACGGTGCCGAGCACCTCGCTCTGGGCGCGCTCGGCGGTCGCTCCGCGCTCACCTCCGTTCATACGGACCCGTAGGTCGGGCCCGCTGATAAACGTGGACACCCGCGTATCAGTCGCGATAGCCCTACTCGAGGAGGACTTCTCCCCATCGGAGCGACCGGACGGCGGCTCCCGCGGACCGGGGATATATCTCGCCGGCGCCCCTCCGGCCACCCGTGACCGAGCGACTCTACCTCGCGGACGACACGATGACGGCGTTCGAGGCGACGGTCGAACGCGTCCTCTCGGATCCGGACCGCGTCGTCCTCGACCGGACCCACTTCTACCCGACCGGCGGCGGCCAGCCGCACGACACCGGAACGATCCGGGTCGCCGACGACGACGGAGACGCCCGTTGGCGCGTCGTCGACGTCGAGATGCGAGACACGGTGTATCACGAGATCGAACCGGTCGACGGGGCGGACGGCGAGAACGGCGAGACTGGCGGTCCGGACGAATCGCCTGCGCTCCCGGAGCCGGGCACCGAAGTCGCCTGCGAGGTCGACGCCGACCGCCGCGCGGCGCACTCGCGGTACCACACCGCACAGCACCTGCTGTCGGCGCTGCTGCTCGACGAGTTCGACGCGCGGACGACGGGCAACCAGCTGTACGCCGACCGCGCGCGCCTCGACGCCGAGTACGACCGGTTCACCGACGACGATCTCGACCGGATCGAGGCTCGGATCAACGAGCTTGTCGCCGACGGCCGGCCCGTGTCGAGCTACACGATGGACCGAGAGACCGCGGAGGCGACGCTGGACACCTACCGAACGCGGATCGACCTTCTGCCCGACTCGATCGAGGAGCTCCGGATCGTCGAAATCGCGGGCGCGGACGACGCGGACGAGCCGTACGACCGCACCGCCTGCGCCGGGACCCACGTCGCGAACACCGCCGACATCGGCGAGGTCGTCGTCACCGGCCGGGAGACGAAGGGCCCCGAGGAGGAGCGCGTTCGGTTCGCGCTCGCCGAACACGTCGACGCGGACTGACGGCCGCGTCGGCGCCCCGAGCGCGCGTCCGCTCCTCGCCCGCGATCCCGCCGTTTAAATACGATCCGCGGTAGGTTCGGGCATGAAGTTCTGCGACGAGTGCGGATCCATGATGAAATCCGGCGAGGGCGAAGACCACTGGGTGTGCGACGCCTGCGGCTACGAGATCGGCCGCGACGACGGCGACGACGAGTGGACGACCCAGTCGCAGGTCGAGTCCGAGATCGTCGACGTGAGCGACGCGGAGGACAAGGGGCTCCCGACGACGACGGCCCAGTGTCCCGAGTGCGACAACGACCGGGCGTACTGGTACATGCAACAGATCCGCTCGGCCGACGAGTCCGAGACCCGCTTTTTTGTCTGTACCGAGTGCGAGCACAAGTGGCGCGAAGACGACCACTGACCGCGTTTTCGGCCGTCCCGACTCCCCTTTCGCCGTCGGTCTACCCCCGCTTTCGGCGCCAGTCTAACTCCGCTTTCGGCGCCAGTCTAACTCCGCTTTCGGCGCCCGTCTGACTCCACTCTCGCCGCCCGTCCGTTTTATTCCCGTCCAGGGAGATGCGCGCCCATGGAGCCGCCCGTCGTCCCCCGCGACCGTCTCGACGGCTGGACGCTCGTCGCCGAGACGACGGAGCGCCCCTTCGAGGCCGGCCCGGTCTCGGTGACGGCGGGCACGGCGCGCTACGAGCGCGAGACCCCGCCGCCGCGGCCGTTCTTCTTTGCGAGTCGACTCCGGATCTCGCCGGACACCGGGCCGAATCCCGCTCTGACCCGACTCGTCGAGTCGCGGGCCCGCGAGGGATTCCGCGACCGCCTCGCCGACCGAGACATCTTCGACCTCTCGCGCCGCGACGAGCGACGCCTCGACGTCGACGACCCGGCCGCGTCGCGCGCGACGCTCACCGTGTTTCACGGCCGCTGTGCGGTCGACGGTGAACGGGTTCCGGTCGAAGCCCTGCTCGCGGTGTGGGAGGCCGGCGAGTACCTGCTCGCGGGCGGCGCCTACCCGATCGGCGAGGGCTTCGAGGCGACGAGACAGGACGTGTTGGCGATGGTGCGCTGCGTTCGGCCGCCGGACGTGGAGGGAGACGCCGTCGAGCGCTCGGAATGACCGGTCAGCAGTCGACCGCGCCGGCGCTCGACTCGATCGGCGAGCCGTCGTCCTCGTAGTCGGCGTCGCCGACCGAGCCGGCGAACATCGGGAGCTGGAGTTCGTAGGTGTACAACACGTCGAACGCCGCGAACGGGTCGATTCCGTCCGCGATCGCCTGCCGGGCGGTCAGCCTGACGCCCGCGGCGAGGGTCACGATCGGCTCCCCGTCGAGTCGCCCGGCTGTCTCGATCCCGAATTCGTTGCCTGCGCCGGGGTCGGTCAGCACGGAGAGGTGGACCACCGTCTCCATCGTCGCCCCGCTCTCGCCGTCGCCGATCGAGATGGGGTATCCGCTCCCGGTGAAACATCGCGTGATCGGCGGGGCCTCGCCTCCGTTCGCGTCGACGCCGGGCCCGACGGTTGCGGGACCGGCGGCGGGCCCTTCACCCGCCGACTCCGTCGCCGTTCCCTCCGGCGGCGCGGTCTGTCCCGTGACCTGGCCCGCGACCGCGCCGGCGCCGAGGCTCGCGACGAGGAGCAGCAGCGCGAGCGCGAGGGCGCGGACGCGGGTCCGTTGCGGGCGCGTCATCGGCCGTCCATTCGTCGGCCCGGTTTAAATCACCGCGGTCGGCGATATCAGCCGAGAGAATCGCCGCCGAGGAGCCCCTCGACGAGCAGCTCGGCGGACGCGACGTTCGTCGCCAGCGGCACGTCCTTCACGTCGCAGACGCGAAGAAGCGCCGAGATGTCGGGTTCGTGCGCCTGCGCGGTCAGCGGGTCGCGGAGGAAGACGACGCCGTCGATCCGGTCGCTCGCGATCATCGCGCCGATCTGTAGGTCGCCGCCGAACGGGCCCGAGGCCTGCCGGTTCACGGAGAGGCCCGTGGCCTCCGCGATGCGTTTCCCCGTCGTCCCGGTGGTCACCAGTTCGCACTCGTCGAGAACCGCCGTGTGCGACTCGACGAACGCGACCATCTCGTCTTTCAGTTCGTCGTGAGCGATCAGCGCGATGCGCATACGGTTGGCACATCGCGGCGTCGCTTAAGTACTGGTTTCGGCGCAGTCGTCGCCCCGCTCACCGGTCGCCGGACATCGCCTCCGCGCACCGCGCCTCGAGCCAGTCGAACTGCGCGGCCAGCTCTTTTCGGCGCTGCCGCTCGATGACGGTGGCGTCGAGGAGGTCGCCGATTAGGGCCACGTCGAGCGCGAACTCCGTCGTCGCGGTCACCTCGCTTCCCTCCGCGGCCGGCGCCACGACGTACTCCGTCCGCATCGCCTCGAAGATCCCCTCACGCTGCTCGTAGGCGAGGGTCGCGTCCGGGTCGTCGACGAGTTCCAGCGTCAGCTCGATCGACGCGACGCCGACATCGTTCGCGACACGCACCGTCTCGCCGTCGACTTCGACCTCGTCGAACCCCGAGGAGCGGACGAACGCCTCGACGTCCGCCATCGCGTCGCGGACGGTCTCCGGGGGCGCTTCGATCGTTCGTGAGGGGGTGACTGTGTTCATGATAGTGTGTCTCAGATCGTCGCTGGTTCTGGCTCGAAATCGTTCCGACGTTCACTCGGTCGGTGCGGGCTCGTCGCCCGCTTCGTTTCCGCCGACAGCCCGGTGAGCGGCGAACCGCCCGAAGGCGACCCGAGCCAGCGTGCCGGGACTGTGCCGGCGGATAACCCAAACCGCGTTGGCTGCGAAGACGGCGACGCCGAGCGTCACCAGGGACATCCCGACGAGCGCCGGTCCCCGGGCTCCGCTCCCGAGCGTCGTCCCCGACGCGCCCGCGAGGAGGTCGGCGGCGACGACGAGCGCGGTCCCGACGAACAGCATTGTCCCGTCGGCGGCCGCGAGCCGGTCGTCGTAGAGGTCATCGACCATCGGCACCGCCTCGAAGCCGAGCCGGTCGCTGTACCGCTCGACCCAGACGACGAACGGGACGATGTGGTATAACGTTCCGAGGATCACGAACCCGACGACGCCGAGCAGCAGCAGGGGCGCGCTGCCGGGTCCGCCGAGCACGTGCTCCGGGGCGGTCGGCGACCGCAGCCATGCGGGCGCGGCGGTCGCGACCCACGCGGCCAGCGCGAGCGCGACGACGGCGTACCGCGTGTGCATCGGTGTGCGCTCGACGCGCATCTCGAAGAGCCGACGGGCGAGGACGACCGCGAACCCCAGCGCGGCGAGCAGGATCAGGGCGGCGCCGACCCGGGCGACCGCGGTCGCTCCGACCAGCCGCCCCGCCGCGAGCGCGACGACGCCCACGGGGTGACCGACCTCCTCGACCGCGCCGAGGCGGTGGTCGATCCCGTGAAGCTCCGTCTGCGTGAACATCGTTCCGAGCTGGTAGAGGGCGCCGTATATCGTCGTGAGCACCGCCCCGAAGACGGCGAGGGTGACGTGGGCGCCGCGGACGCCGGCGTGCGAGACGCCGAGCCCGGCGAGGAGCCCGGAGCCGAGATCCGCCGCGAGCAGAACGCCGAGCCCGGTCAGGACGACGAAGAACGCGAGCGCCACGGCGAAGTGGCGCTCGGTCACGTCAAGCTCGTCGACCGTCGCGAGCGTCCGGCCGACGTTGTAGACGAACGTCCAGAACCCGACGAGCATGACGGCGCCGAACCCCGCGAGCCAGGGGAGGCGGCCCAGCACGAGCGCGGCCGCGAAGCCGACCAGCCCCCCGACCACCAGCGCGAGCTGGGCGCTCGCGAGCCGGCGCGAGTGAAGCGTCGTCCCCGACCACACCGGGACGAACTGCGTCATCGCGCCCATGATCGTCACGCACACCCACCCGACCAGGAACAGGTGAACGTGGACGAGCCCGCCGAGCCCCGGTACCGCGTCGACGACCAGTCCGACCCCGACGAGCAGGGCGCCGCCGAGGAGGGCCAGCCCGACGAGGAAGTGTCGAAGCGGGACCGTCATCGGCGGCCCCTGCGCCGTGTCGATTCCGCCCGGAACTGCTCCCATGTTCGGATCACGATCCGCCGCCGCCCTCCGACTGTTCCCGAAGATGTTCGCGCCCCCCGTCGCGTCCCGGGAACGCGGCTCTCGGCCGGCGGGCGCCGGGGAGCGTGAGGCCGCCGCACCGCCGAACGGGGCGGTCTTAAGTCCGTCCGGTAACGAGGAGGCTCCATGCCACGCGACCGAGACACCGCACCGCTCGGCGTCCGGAGCCTCGGCGACGCCGCGGGGGTGTCGTAGATGGGCGGGAGATCGGCGGACGACCGAGCGATCGGCGTCGACGTCGGGGGGACGTTCACCGACGTCGCGCTCTCGCTCGACGGCGACCTCGTCACCGCGAAGGTGCCCAGCACCGACGACCAGAGCGAGGGCGTCGCGGCCGGGATCGAGAAGGCCTGCGAGGCGGCCGGGATCGACCCCGAGAGCGTGACCGAGTTCTCTCACGCGATGACCGTCTCCGTCAACGCGTTGCTGGAGAACGACGGGGCGAAGACCGCGCTCGTGACGACCGAAGGGTTCCGCGACGTGCTGGAGATCGGCCGCCAGACCCGGCCGTCGCTGTACGACCTCGACGCCGAGAAGCCGGCGCCGCTCGTCCCGAGGCGTCGTCGGTTCGAGGTCCCTGAGCGCGCGACGGCCGATGGGATCGAGGACCCCGTCGACGACGAGGCGATCGAGTCGGTCGTCGCCGACCTCCGCGACGCGGACGTCGAGTCCGTCGCAGTCTGCCTGCTCCACGCCTACGCGCACCCGGAGAACGAGGAGCGCCTCGCGGACGCGCTGCGCGACGCGCTCGACGCCCCGGTGTCGGCTTCCCACGAGGTGCTCCCCGAGTTCCGCGAGTTCGAGCGCACCTCGACGACGGTCGTCGACGCGTACGTCCGCCCGGCGATCGACGGCTACGTTGGTCGCCTCACCGAGCGCGCCCGGGACCTGGGCCTGCCGCAGCCGCAGATCATGCAGGCCAACGGCGGCGTCACCGACGCAGACACCGTCAGGCGGAACGCCGTGACGACGGTCCTCTCGGGCCCCGCGGCCGGCGTCGTGGGCGCGAGCGCGACGGCGGCGACCGACGGCGACCGCGACGGCCTCATCACCTTCGACATGGGCGGCACCTCCAGCGACGTGAGCCTCGTCCGCGACGGCGAGGTCGAGCGGACGACGGAGTCAGTGATCGCCGATCGACCGATCGGCACCCCGATGGTCGACGTCGAGACGGTCGGCGCGGGCGGCGGGTCGATCGCGTGGGTCGACTCCGGCGGCGCGCTCCGGATCGGCCCGCGCTCGGCCGGCGCCGACCCCGGCCCCGCCTGCTACGGGAAGGGCGGCACGGAGCCGACCGTGACGGACGCGAACCTCGTGTTGGGCTACGTCGGCGCGGACACGGACCTCGGCGGCGACCTGTCGCTCGACGCGGGCGCCGCCCGCGACGCGCTCGCTGACCTCGCCGACGAGGCTAGGATGGAGGGCCCGGTCGCGGCCGCGCTCGGCGTCCACCGCGTCGCGAACGCCGACATGACCCGCGCGATCCGCTCCGTCACCGTCGAGCGCGGCCACGACCCCCGTGCGTTCGGCCTCGTCGCGTTCGGCGGCGCCGGCCCGATGCACGCGGTCTCGATCGCGGACGGGCTCGACGTCGAGCGTGTTATTATTCCGCACGCGTCGGGCGTCCTGTCGGCGTACGGGCTGCTCGCGGCCGACGAGACGCGCGACGCCGTGCGGACCCGTCAGGGCCCGCTCGCCGAGGTCGACTCTGAGGCGGTCGACGCGCTCTACGGGGAGCTCGCCGACGGGCTGCTCGACGAGGTCAGCGACCCGGACGCTGCGCGCGTCGAGTACGCCGCGGACTGCCGGTACGCCGGGCAGAGCTTCGAGCTCACCGTCGACGTCGAGCGCCCGTTCAACCCCTCGGCCGTCGGCGAGCGGTTCGCGGCGGCCCACGAGTCGGCGTACGGCTACCGGGCAGACGAGCCCGTCGAACTGGTGAACTGCCGCGCGACGGCGACGGTTACGCGGAGCGCGCCGGCGATCGAGTCCGTCGGCGTCCCTGACGCGGAACCGCGGACCACCCGCGAGACGGTGTTCCCCGACGGGGCCCACGAGACCCCCGTCTACGATCGCGATCGGTTCCCGGCCGACGAGCGTGTCGAGGGCCCCGTCGTGGTCGAGGGGCCAGAGAGCACGGTCGTCGTCCCGCCCGCGTGGGGCGTCCGACTGCGCGACGACGGCGCGCTGGTCGCGGAGGTGAGCGGCGCGTGAGCGACCCGGAGAGCGGCACGGATATCGACCCGGTCTCGCTGGAGATCCTCCGCAACCAGCTGGAGAGCGTCGCGAGCGAGATGGGCCACGTGCTGATCCGCGGGGCGTACTCGCCGAACATCAAGGAGCGGCAGGACTGCTCGACCGCGCTGTTCGACGCCGACGGGCGGATGGTCGCGCAGGCCGAACACATCCCGGTCCACCTCGGCGCGATGCCCGACGCCGTGGAGGTCGTCCTCGAAAAGGACCCGCAGCCGGGCGACGTGTTCGTCGTCAACGACCCGTTCGCCGGCGGGACGCACCTCCCGGACGTGACGCTGGTCTCGTCGATCGCACCGGACGACGAGATCGTCGGGTACGCCGTGTCGCGCGCGCACCACGCCGACGTCGGCGGGAGCGCGCCGGGGAGCATGCCGCCCGGCGCACGGGAGATATACGAGGAGGGGCTCCGCCTGCCGGCGGTTCGGCTCGTCGACGGCGGCGAGCCGAACGATGCCGTCCGCGACCTCATCCTCGCCAACGTCCGCACGCCGGACGAGCGCGAGGCGGACCTCCGCGCGCAGCGCGCCGCGAACTCGCGAGCTGAGGAGCGGGTCGGCGAACTGCTCGACGAGCACGGCGACGCGCTCCTCGACGCCTTCGACGCCGTCATCGACTACTCCCGCGAGCGCGTCGAAAGCGAGATCCGGGAGCTCCCGGACGGGACCTACCGGGCGCAGGATGTCCTCGAAGGCGACGGCGTAACGGACGCGGACATCCCGGTCGAGGTCGCCGTCACCGTCGACGGCGCCGCGATCGACGTCGACTTCGCCGGGACCGCCGACCAGGTGGACGGCAACCTGAACGCGCCGTTCTCGGTCGCGAAGAGCGCGGTGTACTTCGTCGTCCGCGCGATCACCGACCCGGAGATCCCGCCGAACCACGGCTGCTACGAGCCGGTCTCGATCTCGGCGCCGGAGGGGTCGCTGCTCGACCCGCGCCCGCCGGCCGCGGTCGTCGGCGGGAACGTCGAGACGAGCCAGCGCGTCACGGACGTGACACTGGAGGCGCTCGCGGCGGCAGTTCCGGACGCCGTCCCCGCCGGCGGACAGGGGACGATGAACAACCTGATCGTTGGCGACCGCGGCGGCGAGTTCACCTACTACGAGACGATCGCTGGCGGGTTCGGCGGTCGCCCGAGCAAGGACGGGATGGACGGCGTTCAGGTTGGGATGACCAACACGCTCAACACGCCGGTCGAGGCGCTAGAGACCGCGTACCCGCTCCGGGTCGAGCGCTACGCGCTGCGCCCGTCGAGCGGCGGCGACGGCCGCTACCGCGGGGGCCTCGGCATCGAACGGACGCTCACGGTCGAGACGGACGCGACCGTCTCGCTGCTGACTGAGCGCCGCCGGACAGCGCCGCGTGGCCTTGACGGCGGCGAGGACGGGGCGCTTGGCGAGAATCTGATTGACGGCGAGGCGGTCCCGGCGAAGGCGTCCGTCGACGTCGCCGCCGGCACGACGGTCTCCATTCGGACGCCGGGCGGCGGCGGGCACGGCGACCCCGCCGAGCGCGACCCGAAGGCTCGGGAGCGAGACCGACGGGACGGGAAGGTCGAGGACTGAGGGCGAGTCGGCCGACGAGCGGCCTGACGGAGACGTCCGCGGGTAGGCGGCGATTCAGCCGGGCGCAGCTCTCAGTCGGCGCTGCCGTCGAACGTGACGACGAGTCGTTCGGCCGCGAGCGCGTACACCGTCATCTCCGTTCCCTTCTCGGAGTACCACGTCTCGGTCGGCGTGATCAGTTCGGCGTCACAGAGCCGCTTCAGGTGGTACGAGACGTTCTGGACAGACTGGTCGACCGACGTGGCGATCTCCGAGGCGGTTTTCGGCCTCGCTTTCAGCGTGCTCAGGATCTGCTGTGCCGACTCGGAGGAGAGGACCTGTAAGACGTCCGTCGTCCCGTCTTGGTCGACGACGATGTTGGTCTGTTCTCGGGGGGCGTGGGTGACTGGCGGTTGGTGGGGGAAGGCGCTAGGCATGGGATCGGTGAATCGCGATCTTCTCGTTCTGTTTGTTCGGCTTGCTCCGAACAAACGAATCAAACAATTTAATACTTTCGGAATATATGTACGTGATATGATCCAACAGCGTTTCCATCACGTCGCGCGCACGACAGACAGGTATGAGTGAAGACGACCGCCTCCTCGCCCGCGAGCGAGTTATCGAGTCGATGGAGCAGTCGGCGGAAGTCTACGGTCTCAGTCGCAGCGCGGGGCGGATCTACGGCGTCTTATACTTCTCTGAAGCGCCCCTCTCGATTCCGGAACTCGTCGAGGAAACGGGGTACGCGAAATCGACGATCAGCAACGTGACACGGACGCTGACGCGGATCGGACTGGTCCACCGCCGGTCCTCGGAGGGCGGCGGACGGCGGGTCCACTACGCGGCCGAGCGGGAACTCTGGTTCAGCCTCCAAGACGTGTTCCAGCAGTACGTCCAACGCGAGATACAGACGACGCTGCGTGCGATCCAGCGCGCGGAGACACAGCTCCCCGACGACGGCTCGCCCGAGGCGGCGCGGATCGAGGAGCTGCGACGGAGCTACGAGGACCTCCAAGAGATCGTCACGCTCGCGTCGGAGTTCACCGCCGCGGAACTCAGGGACGCGCTCGAGTCCTACGACCGGTAGCTACCAGTACACCGTGTACGAACAGGCGTCGTCGCCGTCACGCCGACACGCCTCTCCGGTCTCCTCGATGAAGACAAACGCGTCCACGGGCGCGTACTGTCTGGCGACGCCGCGGACGAGGCCACGGTCGTACCGGCAGGGGTAGGGGTTGTGACAGGTGAGTTCGCCCGCTCGGTCTCCCTTCCGTTCGAACTCGTAGTAGCCGATGTCGCCGCCGCGGTGGTTCTGTTGGTAGGCCTCGTCGATCGACTGAAGCCCCGCAGCGACGGTCTCGAACTCGTTCGGCCACGCGGCGACCTCGGGGAGCTGTTCCCCGAGCCGGTCGAGCACGTGCGGCTGCAGCTCCTCGGCGATGGTCTCGAAGGCGTTCAACCAGGTCTGTTGCGGATACCACTCTTCCGGGTCCGGGTCGGTGATCCCCTCCGCAGCGAGCGCCCGCAGCGCCCGCTCCCGATACGCCTCGGAGAAGCGCCCCATCGCCTCTTCGACGATCGTCAGCACGGTCTGCCCGTTCACCTCGACGCCTCGGTCGAACGCCTCATAGGTGGCCATTACCGAACCGACCGTTCGGATCGTAAAAGTAACTTCGATGTCATTGTCGTCGATCCGTCGATCCCGCCCGCGTCGGCTGACGACGGCACGACAGAGCGTCACACAGGGTGTCGCCCGCCTACTTGAACCGGAACGTCTCCAGGTTCTTCGGTGCGAACGTCCGCATGTTGTAGTCATGGTACAGCGCGGACGAGAGGTCCTGAACGGAGCTCTCGTCGCCGTGGACGCACAACACCTTCTCCGGACGCGGGTTCATCGTCTTCACGAAGTTCTCTAACCCTTGTCGGTCGGCGTGGCCGGAGAAGCCGTCGACGACCTCGGTGCCCATCTCCAGGGTGAGCGTGTCGCCGCGGCTCCCGCCGCCCCAGCCGTCGACCGGGATCTCGTCCCAACCGTTCTGGATCCGGCGCCCGAGCGTCCCCTGCGCCTGGTAGCCGACGAAGACGAGGTTCGAGTCCGGGTCGGGGCCGATGTGGCGGAGCCACGACATGATCGGCCCGCCCTCGATCATCCCGGAGGTGGAGATGACGATGCACTCGTCGCCGTCGGCGACCTCCTGCCGCTCGTCCTCGCCGGCGTCGATGTGGTTGAACTGGTCGGCGAGGAACGGGTTCTCGTCCTCGTGGAAGATGCGGTCGCGGAGGTCGTCGCGGAGGTACTCGGGGTAGGTGGTGTGGATCGCTGTCGCCTCCCAGATCATCCCGTCGAGGTGGACGGGCATCTCGGGGATCTCGCCCTCGCGCATCGCCTCCTCCAAGACGAGCATGATCTCTTGGGAGCGCCCCACGGCGAAGGCGGGGATGACGACCTTCCCGCCCTGCTCGTACGTCTCGTTGATGACCTCCTTGAGCGCCTCCTCGGAGTCCTCCTGGTCGGTCTGGTAGTCGTTGCGGCCGCCGTAGGTGGACTCTAAGACGAGCGTCTCGACGCGCGGGAAGTCGTTGACGGCGCCGTTGAACAGGCGCGTGTCCTCGTAGTGGATGTCGCCCGAGAACGCGACGTTGTAGAGGCCGTCGCCGATGTGGAAGTGGGTGACCGCGCTGCCGAGGATGTGGCCGGCGTTGTGGAAAGTGAGCTTCACGTCCGGCGCAACGTCGGTCACGTCGCCGTACTCCAGCGGGATGGTGTGTTTGATCGCCTCGCGGACCTGCGCGGATTCGTAGGGGGGCGTCCGCCCGTCCTTCGCGGCGACGTCGAGGTAGTCGAGCGTGAGCAGGCCCATCAGGTCGCGGGTCGGCTCAGTCGTGTAAATGGGGCCGTCGTAGCCGTACTTGTACAGCAGCGGGACCAGCGCCGAGTGGTCGAGGTGGGCGTGGGTCAACACGACCGCGTCGAGGGTCGCCGCGCCCGCGCCGAGCGCCTCGGGCACTTGGAGGTACGGCACCTCGCCCTCGGCGCCGGGCTTGTCGCCGCAGTCGATGAGGATCCGGGTCTCGGGCGTCGAGAGGATGAAGGCCGCGCGGCCGACCTCGCGACAGCAGCCGAGCGTCGTGATCCGGACCCACTCGTCGTCGGACATCTCCTCGCGGTGGATCTGCCGGCCGACGCGTTCGAGGATGTCGCGGCGCTCCTCGCGCTCGTTCTTCAGGAAGCCGCGGACGTTCGAGACGGTGGAGGACTCTATCGGCGGCGTCCGAACGACCTCGGGGGTCCAGCCGACCTCTTGGGTGATCTCGCGGAGCGTCGAGCCGCGGCGGCCGATCACCATGCCGGGTTTCTCGGCCTCGATGACGACCTCGCCGGTGTCCTCGTGGAAGTCCAGATCGGTCACGCCGGCCTCCTCCGGGATCACCTCGCGGACCTCGTCTTCGGCCCGCGCCGGCGGCGAGAGGGCACTCGGGTCCGGACGGACCGTGATCCGCTTGCGGAGCTTCGAGGCGAGCCGTCGGATGAGGTCGCCGTCGCCCGCGAAGCGCTTGGGGTCGCGCGTGTACACGACCAGCTCCGGCCCCTCGTATTTCACGTCGGTGACCGTGATGTCGTTCGGAATCTCCTGTTCTATCTCGGATTTCAACGTATCGAGTTGCTTGTCGACTTGACTCATATCTCACTGCGGGTCGTCGAGGCCGCCGTCGTCGTCGAATCGCGTCGCGCGTCGTGCGGCGACTCGCCGCCGATCGATCGACCGTGACGGGGTAGGCATAGTGGAAGTACTGTCCGTACTGGTTCCGTACGCGGGAACAGCCAGCGAAAACCCGCTTGGTTCACGCTACTGCCCCGCCGTTATAAAAGCCTTCGCAAAGGGCAAGCCGCAGGCGGCCCAACCCCGCCCATGCGCGTTACGCCGCAGACGGTCCGCGACGAACACGCTTGGGTCCGTGACCGCGCCGATGTCGTCGTCCCGATACTCAACGACACCCGCGACCGCCTCGGTCGACTCTTCGAGACGGACGTCGACGCGGTGGCGCCCGACGCGTACCGTCGCGAGGTCGACGCCGTGTTCGCCGACGGCGAGGTCGCGGTCAACGTCGCGGCCTGCGTCGCGCTCCTTCGCGACCTCGACGTGGCGGGCGACTACCCCGGGTTCGTCGTCGACGAGGTCCTCGGCCGGGAACTCGCGTCTACGATCGCCGGCGGCCGCCCCCTCTCGCTGCTCGCGCAGGCGACGTTCCACGTCGCCGACCTCTACGTGGACCGGGACGCCACGGCCGACGCGGACCGCTCTGGCGCGGGCACGGCCGGCGCGGACGACCTCGACGCCGCGCTCGCGGCGGGGTTCCAGACGCGACTCCCGGGGTGGAACTGGCGGGAAGAAGAGAGCCCGTTCGCGGTCGGTCCCGACGCGTGATCGGTCGTCAGCGCCGCCTTACGACGTGACGTTCCTGACGAGCCCGTACGCCTTGTCGAGCAGCGCGTCGGGGAGGAACCGCGCGAGGACGCCGACGCGTGCGACCGTGCCGGGCTGGACCCGCGCCGGGGGCTGGGTTGCGCTCGCGGCGTCGTAGATGGCGTTCGCGACGAGCTCCGGCTCGACCGCGCCGGGGCCGTCGCCGCCGATCAGCTTCGCGTCCTCGAACATCGCGTAGAACTCGTCGTACGCGTCGGTCCGCTCGATTCCCTCGCGATCGTCGGGGTCGGCCGCTTCCGCGTCGTCCCCGTCCGGATCGGCGCCGGCCTCCGCCTGTGCGCGCTTCGAGAAGTTCGTCTTCACGGGGCCGGGCTCGACGACGACCACGTCGATTCCGAGGTCCGCGACCTCGTTCCGGAGCGCGTCGGACATCGCCTCCAGTGCGAACTTCGACCCGCTGTACACGCCGCCGCCGGGCATCGACACCCGGCCCGCGACCGACGAGACGTTGACGATGGTCCCGTCGCGCTCGCGGCGCATCGCGGGGAGGACTGCCCGAATGAGTCGATGCGGGCCATACACGTTCACGTCGAACTGGTCGTGGACGCGGTCGGTCGTGACGTCCTCGATCGGTCCGAACTGGCCGTAGCCGGCGTTGTTGATCAGCGCGTCGATCGCTCCCTCTTCGTCTAAGATGCGGTCCACGACGCGGTCGACGTCGTCCTGGTCGGTGACGTCGAGCGTGGCGAGCTCACAGCCCGCCTCGCCGAGCGCCTCGACGTCCGCCGGGTTCCGCGCGGTGGCGTACACGGTCCATCCCTCGTCGAGGAACGCGTGCGCCGCGGCGCGGCCGATGCCCGAGGAACAGCCGGTGATGAGTGCCGTCTTCTGCACGCCTCTCCGGTCAGTCTCCGACGGCATAACTCTCCCGGCCCGGCGCGGAACGTCCCCGCCGACCGGGAGCGAACGGGCGCGTTACTCCTCGTCTGCGTCTTCGCCGTCCGCCTCGTCCTCGTCGGTCGGGAGCAGGTCCCGCTCCGCGAGGATCTCCTCGATCTCGTCGGCCGGGCGCTCGGCGTACTCGGGGTCGTCGACGGTGATCGTCGCGACGCCGACGCCGTCGGGGGAGAGCTCCCCGTCGTTCGACTGTGCGAGGGTATCGAGCGCGAGCCCGACCGCCTCGTCCGTCGAGATGCCCTCCTCGTACTCCTCCTCTAAGTAGTCGCGGAGGTCGCTGCGGTCCGATCCGATGGAGAGCGCCTGCCACTCGTAGGGGGTTCCCGAGGGGTCGGTCTCGAACAGGCGCGGCTCGCCGTCCTCGATGCCGCCGACGATGAGCGCGACGCCGAACGGGCGCGCGCCGCCGACCTGCGTGTACTGCTGGATGTGGTCGGTGATGTTCTTCGTCAGCGTCTCGATGCCGACGGGCTCGCCGTAGCGGAGCTGGTTCACCTGCGCCTGTCGGCGCGCGAAGTCGATGAGCTGGCGGGCGTCGGCGACGTGACCCGCGCTCGCGACGCCGACGTGGTCGTCGGCCTTGTGGAGCTTCTCGATGCTCTCCGGCTCCATGAGGGGGGAGCGGGCGCGCTTGTCGGCCGCGAGGACGACCCCGTCCTCGGCGCGGATCCCGACGCTCGCCGTCCCTCGTTTCACCGCCTCCCGGGCGTACTCGACCTGGTAGAGTCGGCCGTCCGGAGAGAAGATTGTGATGCCGCGGTCGTACGCCTGTTGTTGAGATTGGCCCTGCATGATATCACTCGGTGTCGAACGTCGTCGCGCCGACGCGGGCCGACCCGCCCCACAGATCGCACGTGTCTCCGCGCACGACCGCGGGCCGCTCGGCGCCCTCGAACGCGACGTCTCGCTGTGTCGAACTGGGGGTCGCGCGACCCATATATCTTTCCTCACAGGCACGCACCGTCCCCGAAATCCCCCTGACGAGGATTCCGACCGGCTCGTCGTCGACCTCGCTCACGCAGGCGATCGCGGCGCGCGCGTCGTCGACGTGTCCGTGTCTGACGCGGACGACGGCCTCGCCGGTCCCGTTCGCGTGCGCGAACGACAGCAGCGTGAGGTCGGCGTCGGCGCTGCCGGCGTCCCCGAGGAGGTTGCCGGCGCTGTACCACAGCGCGCGCTGAAAGGCCCGCCGGCCGATCTCGGCGTCCGCCCACGACTCGATTCCGACTGCGATGTAGCGCCACCGCGGCCGGAGGTGTTTCGGGAGATGTTTCACGGAGAGATCACGCGGGCAGCTCACGGATCCGCTCCGCGACGATCACCGCCACCTGATCGTGGACGCGCTCGACCGTGGTCACCGCGAACCCCTCCGCGGTGAACGCCTCGACCAACGTGCCGACCGTCGCAGGGTCGTCGACCTCGGGGCTGTAGAACGGCGCGTCGGGGTCCGGCTCCTCGAAGAAGGCGACGTCGCCGAGGACGATCCGCCGCGCGCCCGTCTCCGCCATCACCCGGATCGCCTCGCGCTTCTCGTCGTCAGCGAGGTGGTGGAGCGCGAAGTTCGAGGTGACGACGTCGACCCGCTGGTCCGGGTCGAGGCCGGGGTCGCGGAACTCGCCGTACGCGAACTCGACGTTGTCGAGCCCGCGGTCGGCCGCCTTCCGGCGCCCCTCCTCCATCATCCCCTCGCTAACGTCTCGCGCGAGAACACGCTCGGCGTCCTCGGCGACCGCGAGCGCGATGGCGCCAGTCCCGGCGCCAAGATCGAGGACCACGTCGTCGGCCTCGGGCGCCGCGTGGTCGATCACGAGGCTCGCGCAGGCGTGGTACTCCTGGCTCTTCGAGTCGTCGTACTCGGCCGCCTTCTCGGAGAACCGCTCGGCGTGCTCCTCAACCGTCTTCTTCATACCTGCCACGTCGGACCCCCGGCTCTATGAAGGCCTCGGAGCGGCGGTCCCGGTTGCGTTCGACGAGGTCCTCCCACGCTCGCAGCCCCTCGCGGACGGCCTCGGCGTCGAACCCGATCGCCTCGCCGACCGCGACCAGCTCCCGGGGCGCTCGCAGCTGGAGGTGCGAGCGTGCGTTCGCACTCACGACGTACGGCGCGTCGTAGTGGTCGACGATCTCGCGGAGCTTCCGGAGGTCCGCGAGCGCCCGGACCCGCTTCCCGCCGGTCTCGCGCAGCGCCGGGCCGAAGTCGAACTCGACGCGGACGCCGTTGTCGCGCGCCGCCTTCGCGAGGACGTGGTTGAAGTCGCCGCCGTCCGCCATCGGGCGGGCGAGGACGTCGACGCGCGCCTGCTCGACAGCGAAGCGATTCAGGGCGTCGTCGCCCCCGACGACGCAGACCACGGTCCGGTCGGAGCGGTAGTTCCCGACCGCGCCGGAGGCGCTCGTCGGGTCGTCGTCGTCGATCTCGACCGCGTCGACGACGTCGATCCCGTACTCCTCGCCGAGCGCGTCTTGGTCGCGGACTGGGCTCTCGTCTGCGTCGGCTGGGGCCGAACCGCCTTGCCCGCCTCCCTCAGCGGGGTCCAGCGCGTCGCGCGTCCGCACCACGATCCCGTCGTAGCCGTGGCGAGCGGCGGTCGCGGCGTGGCGCGCGACGGTCGCCTCCCCGTCCGGGTAGGCGTGAACGGCCTCGTACATGTGCCCTCGTTTCGCGGCCGAGCGTATCGGCGTTGCGCTTTCGCCGTTCCCTGCCAGCCGGTCACCCGTCTCCGGCGGACTCCTCCTCCTTCTTCCACTCGCGGCGTGGGTCCTCGCCGGTAAACCACGTCGCAATGCCGTCCGGGTTGTCCTCGTTGACCGCTCGGCGGCGGCTCCACTCGACGACCGCCTTCGCGAGCGTGATCGGGAGCAGGTACGGGACGAGGAGGACCCCGACGCCGAACGCGTCGGCGACGCGGTCGAGCAGCCCGGGAGCGAGAGCCGCCTCGACCGCGAAGAGGCCGATGGTGACTGGAATCACCGTCAGCATTCCGATCATGAAGTAGAAGTAGACGACGCGCTGGGCGGCCTCGACGACCATGTACGGTGACAGCTCCTCGTAGGCCCGGTCAGTGAAGAACTCGCGCCGCACCTCAGCGACCTGCGCGCCGCAGACGCCGAGCGTCGCCAGCCCGACGGTCGGCGTGAGGTACGAAATCGCGTCCCATCCGACCGGGACGAGCGGGAAGAGGAGAAACCCGAAGATGCCGAGCGACCGGCGGACGACGCGCGCATTCCGGAGGTATATCGGCGGCAGCCACGAGACGAGGTGAATCGGCTCCGGGTCGCGCTCCCACACCGCGTCGCGCTCCGCGTCGTCGTCGTAGCCGGTGATGTAGAACGAGCGGTCCGCCAAGACGATCGGTCGCCGTGCGAACATCGCGGCGGCGCCGTGCGCGAGGACCAAGACGGCCACCTCGATCCAGTACACCGCGAGCAGCTCGCCGACGCGCCAGCCGAACGCGACGACGCCGGCGAGCGGGAGGAGGTTCGTCGCGAGCACGAGCGCGAGCGCCCCGCGACCAGTGGGGTCCAGCGGGCGAGACGGGCCGTGACCGCTCTCCGCCGATCCGTCGGAGGGCATCGTCTCCTCCCCCGGTCGCGGCGAACATAAATCTCGCTCCCCCGACCCCTTTTTGGTCGCTCGCGGGAACCACCGGGCATGCCCGCCGACTTGGAGGAGAAGACGGACCGCTACGAGCGGATGCTCGCGGACGCGCTGGCGGTCGCGGAGCCGCGTCCCCCGGCCGACACGCCGCTGGGCGAGGCGGCCGCCGACGTGGCGGAGATGGCCGAGTCGTACCTCGACGACGGCCGGCACTTCCGCGACGACGGCGACCCGGTGAACGCGCTCGCCTCCTACTCGTACGGCTACGGCTGGCTCGACGCCGGGGTCAGACTCGGGCTGTTCGCGGTGCCCGACGACACCGAGCTGTTCACGACTTGAGGTCGGGTTCGCCTCGCTTTGACCGCCAGTCCCTCTCGCCCCGACCGTCCGGAACGCTCCCCGAGGGACGCGCTTAAGCGGTGACGGCCGCCACTGGTGACATGGACGAACTCGTCGACCTGACCGAGCGGCTCGTCTCGATCCCCTCCCACGAGGACGAGACGGCCGCGGGCGACGCCATCGAGGAGTGGCTGCGCGCGGAGACCGACGCGACCGTCGAGCGCGACGACGCCGGCAACGTGCTCGCGTTCGCGGGCGCGACTGACGATCCGGACGCCGACTCGCTCGCCTTCGTCGGCCATCACGACGTCGTGCCGCCGGCGCCCGAGCAGACCGCGGGAGAGGGACTCGACGGCGAGTACGTCGTGGAGCGCCGCGACGGGCGGATCTACGGCCGCGGCACGGCCGACATGAAGGGGTCGGTCGCGGCCGCGATGCTCGCGTTCCGGGACGCGACGCCGCCGGCGGGCCGAGAGCTGATCTTCGCCTCGTTCGTCGGCGAGGAGATCGGCGGCGAGGGTGCGCGCCACGCGATCGACGCCGGGTTCGCTCCCGACCGCGCGGTCGTCGCCGAGGGGTCGACGAACTACTCGAAGCCGGGCGTCACGGACGTGGTCGTCGCCCATCGCGGACGACGGGGGTCGCGGCTCGTCGCGCACGGGGAGGCCGCGCACGCCTCGGAGCCGGAGGCCGGCGAGAACGCGATCTACCGCGCCTGCGACGCCATCGATGGGGTGCGCGACCTCGACGTTCCCGATGCGACGGTCCTTGGGAACGACGTATCGGGGTCGCTCGCGGTCACGATCGTCGACGGCGGCGAGACGTGGAACGTGATCCCGGAGCGCTGCGAGGCGACGGTCGACGAGCGGACGGTCCCCGGCGGCCGCGCGGACCTCGCTGGCGTCGCCGAGGCGACTCCTGGCGTCGAGCTCGTCGTCGATCAGGACCTCCCGCCGATGGCCTGCGGCGACGCGGCGTTTGCCGACGCCGCGCTCGACGTCGCCCGCGCGGTCCACGACGAGCGCGGCCTCGACGCGCCCGAACACGTCACCAAGCCACACGCGACCGACGCGGGGTGGCTCGCGGAGGCCGGCACCGACTGCCTCGTCTGCGGCGCCTCCGAGCCCGGCGAGGCACACACGGACACCGAGAGCGCGGGCCTCGACGTCCTCGACCGCTGTTACCGGATTTACGCCGGGATCGCCGAGCGGGAGCTGTAGAGCCGTCGGGGGAGCAGTGGGCCGATCCCCTCGACTCGCGTCCGACCCCGTATGGAAGGGGTTTTATGCGCTCCGTGGAAAGTGTGCGCCACTATGGGAGACAAGTCAAAGGCTCAAAAGAAGCGTCTGGCGAAGGCGGAGCGCCAGAACACCCGCGTCCCCGCGTGGGTCATGATGAAGACGGACATGAACGTGACGCGAAACCCCAAGCGGCGCAACTGGCGCCGGAACGACCTGGACGAGTAAATGTCGACGAACGACTTCGAGGAGCGCGTCGTCACCGTCCCGCTCCGCGACGCCAAGGAGAAGCCCGTCCAGCAGCGCGCCGACTACGCCATGAAGATCACGCGACAGCACCTCGCCAAGCACTTCTCCGTCGACGAGGGCGACGTGATCATCGACGGCTCCGTCAACGAGGCCGTCTGGGAGAACGGGCGACAGAACCCGCCCAGCACGGTGCGGGTCCGCGCGGCTCGGTTCGTCGAGGACGGCGAACCGGTCGTCGAGGCCGAACACGCCGAGTAACGTGTTACGGGCGACCTTCACCGGCTCGTCGTACGTGGGCGTGTTCGCCCGCGCCGTCGACGACCTCCTGTTAGTCCGGCCGGACGTCGACGAGGACCTCGCCGAGGACCTCGGCGCGGAACTCGGCGCGGAGCCGCTGCTGACGACGGTCGGTCGGTCCAACACGGTCGGAGCGCTCGCGACGGGCAACGAGCAGGGCGTGCTCGTCTCCTCGCGTGCGACCGAGCGCGAAAAGGACCGCATCGCCGACGCCGCCGGCGTCACGGTGCGCGAGCTGCCGGGCGAAATCAACGCCGCCGGCAACGTCGTCCTCGCGAACGACTACGGTGCGTACGTCCACCCCGACCTCTCGCGCGAGTCGGTCCAGGTGATCAAAGAGGCCCTCGACGTCCCCGTGACGCGGGGCGACCTCGGCGACGTCAGAACAGTCGGCACGGCGGCGGTCGCCAACAACACGGGCGTGCTCTGTCACCCGCAGTCGACGGAGTCGGAGCTTCAGGCGGTCGAGGAGGCGCTCGACGTCCGCGCCGACCTCGGCACCGTCAACTACGGCGCGCCGCTCGTCGGCTCCGGCCTCGTGGCCACCGACGAGGGGTACGTCGTCGGCGAGGACACGACCGGCCCGGAACTGGGCCGGATCGAGGAGACGCTCGGCTTCATCGACTGAGCAGTTCGCCGACGCTCCCCGTCTTTCTCAACTCAGTTCGTATCGCACTTACACATTTAAGAGTCGCACCGGAGTTGGGTGCGGTATGCCCGCTATCGAGTGTCGAAACCTCTCCAAGTACTACGGCGACGTCCGAGGGATCGAAGACGTCTCCTTCGCTGTCGAGGACGGCGAGGTGTTCGGCTTCCTCGGCCCGAACGGCGCGGGGAAAACGACCGCGATCCGCACCCTGTTGGGATTCCTCTCGCCGACGAGCGGCGGCGCGACGCTGCTCGGCCGCGACGCGACCGATCCGGTCGAGTCCCGCCGCGCCCGCGAGCGAATCGGATACCTCCCCGGCGACCCCGGACTCGACCGCGACCGCACTGCGAAGGCCTTTCTCGACCACCAGGCGGCACTTCAGGGCGAGTCGAGCCGAGACGACCTCGTCGACCGGTTCGACCTCGACGAGTCCCGCCGCATCGCCGACCTCTCGCGGGGGAACCGGCAGAAGGTGGCGCTGGTAGCCGCGTTCATGCACGACCCCGACCTGCTGCTGCTCGACGAGCCGACCTCCGGGCTCGACCCGCTGCTGCAAGAGGAGTTCGCCGCCCTGGTGCGCGAGCGCGTCGACGACGGGGCAAGCGTCCTTCTTTCCTCGCACGTCCTCGGCGAGGTAGCAGCGCTCTGCGACCGCGTCGGCGTCCTCCGAGAGGGGCACCTCGTCGCGGTCGAGTCCGTCGCCGAACTCCGATCCCGGGGCGGAAAGCAGGTTCGGGTCCGCGTCGCGGAGGACGTCGAGCGCGGCGACTTCGAGCGCCGCGGGATCATGAACCTCCGCGTCGGCGAGACCGTCTCGTTCACCTGGACCGGCGAGTACGACGCGCTGATCGACCTGCTCTCGGGCTACACCGTGCTGGACCTCGACGTCGTCGACGCACCGCTCGAGGAGGCGTTCATGACCTTCTACGACGGCGACGTCCCGGGACCGGTCGGCGGCGAGCGACGGCGGTCCGGGGGGACCACCGCCGCCGAGACGCCGTCGGATTCGACCGCCGCGCCCGGAGGTGACGCCGAATGAGCGACCGCGCGACCCCGTGGCTCGCGATCGCGCGGTACGACGCCGCCGGGCGGGCCCGCGGGTCGGCCGTGGTGACGGGCCTGCTCTCCGCGTTCCTCCTGCTGTTCCTCGCCTTCTTCCCGTCGCTGGCGACCGCGGACGTCGACCTCGACGCGTACGTCGAGGCGTTCCCGCCCGCGCTCCGAGAGGCGTTCGGGATCATCGCCATCTCCTCCATCGAGGGGTTCCTCGCGGTGGAGTTCTACCAGTTCGCGTGGCTGCTCCTCGTCGGCCTCTACCTCGCGTACCTCGCCGGGGGGACGATCGCCGGCGACGTCGCCTCCGGCCGGATGGACCTCACGCTATCGGCGCCGGTCGCGCGCCGCGACGTGGTTATCGGGCGGTTCCTCGGGCTGGTTCCGCTCGTCGCGCTCCTGAACGTCGTGCTCCCGGTCGTCGCGTACGTCGGCGTCCTCGCGGTCGGGGAGACCATCGCGGTCGAGCGGCTCGTCGCCGTCCACGCGCTGGCGGTGCCGTACCACCTGACCTGCGTCGCGGTCGGCATCGCCGTGTCGACGCTCGTCTCGCGCCCGGGGATCGCCCAGCGGGTCGCGCTCGGCGCGCTGTTCGCGCTGTTCATGTTCGAGTCCGTCGTCGCGAGTACCGACTACGCCGAGGCGGGAGACCTTAGCCCGACGGCGCATTATGACCCCTCCGCAGTCCTCGTCTTGGGCGAGTACGACCTCACGGGCGCGGCGGTCCTGCTCGCGGCGACGACCGTCCTCGTCGCCCTCGCAGTCGTTCGGTTCCGTCGCGCGGATCTCTCGGGTTGAAAGCCGCGTTTCGGGACTCTTCCGCCGTTGTTCGAGGCCGATTCGTTCCGACCTCGGCCGCCTCGCTGCCTGTCCCTTTTTAGGAAGATACTTCCCTGTCCCTGCCGGATCGGGGAACATGAGTACCTACACGGTGAGTGGACGGTTCCAGAGTCGAGACGGCGACCAGCCGTTCACGAAGGACGTTGAGGCGGAAAACGAGGACCTCGCCCGCGAGCGAATCTACACCACGGTCGGGAGCCAGCACAACCGCAAGCGCACCCAGATCGACATCGAGGAGGTGTCCGAGGAATGATGGGCGGCGGACAACAGCAGCTCCAGCAGCTCTCGCAGGAACTGCAGGAACTCGACGAGGAGATCGAGGCGCTCGAAGCCGAGATCGCGGACTACCGCGAGGAGCAGGCTGACATCGACGACGCGATCGAGGCCATCGAGACGCTCGACACGGGCGCGACCGTTCAGGTCCCGCTCGGCGGCGGCGCCTACCTCCGCGCCGAGGTCCAGGACATCGACGAGGTCATCGTCTCGCTCGGCGGCAACTACTCCGCTGAGCAGGAGCAGGACGACGCCATCGACGTCCTCCGGCGCAAGCAGGAGGCGCTCGGCGACCGCATCGAGGAGACCGAAGAAGAGGTCGACGAGCTCGAGTCCGAGAGCGACGAGCTCGAACAGCAGGCTCAGCAGATGCAACAGCAGATGCAACAGCAGCAGATGCAGCAGATGCAGCAGACCGAGGAAGAAGACGGGGAGTAAGACGGAGAGTAGACCGTGTTCGACGGACTGAAAGACAAGCTCTCCGGCTTCCGGGAGGACGTCGAGGAGTCGACCGAGGTCGAGGAGGAAGCGGCGCCGGACGACGGGGCGGCCGCTGAGAGCGACGCGGGCGACGCCTCGGCCGACCCCGCAGACGACGCCGACGCCGCCGCAGCCGAGACCGACTCCGACGAGCCGACCGCGGACGGCGACTCGTCGTCGAGCGACGACGAGCCGAGCACCTTCCAGCGCGCGAAGGCGTTCGCGACCGGCCGGATCATCATCGAGGAGGAGGACTTAGAGGAGCCGCTGTGGAACCTCGAGATGGCCCTGCTCGAAAGCGACGTGGAGATGAGCGTCGCCGAGCAGATCCTCGACAGCGTCCGCGAGAGCATGCTCGGCGAGTCGCGAAAGCAGGTCCAGACGACCGGCGAGCTCGTCGAGTCGGCGCTTCACGACGCCCTCCTCGACGTTATCGCGGTCGGCCAGTTCGACTTCGAAGAGCGGATCGCCGAGGCCGACAAGCCGGTCACCATCGTCTTCACCGGCGTCAACGGCGTCGGGAAGACGACGAGCATCGCGAAGCTCTCCGAGTGGCTCGCCGACCGCGGCTACTCCTCGGTCCTCGCGAACGGTGACACCTACCGTGCGGGCGCCAACGAGCAGATCCGCGAGCACGCCGACCGGCTCGGACGCGACCTGATCAGCCACGACCAGGGTGGCGACCCGGCGGCCGTCATCTACGACGGCGTCGAGTACGCGGAGGCGAACGACATCGACGTCGTCCTCGGCGACACGGCGGGCCGGCTCCACACGAGCGACGACCTGATGGCCCAACTGGAGAAGATTGACCGCGTCGTCGACCCGGACATGACGCTGTTCGTCGACGAGGCGGTCGCGGGCCAGGACGCGGTCAACCGCGCGAAGGAGTTCGACGACGCCGCCGCGATCGACGGCGCAATCCTGACGAAGGCCGACGCCGACTCCTCGGGCGGCGCCGCCATCTCGGTCGCGTACGTCACCGGGAAGCCGATCCTCTTCCTCGGCACCGGCCAGGGGTACGACGACATCACCCTGTTCGACCCCGAGGACCTCGTCGAGAGCCTGCTCGACGAGGAGTGACCGCGGCTTCGGTTTTTGCTGCGCAGACTCACCGTATCCCCGAGCGACAGCCCTCGAAGGCGGCGCTCGCGGGGTGGTAGTCCGGCTCGACGCCCGGCGGCTCCGGCGAGACGGGCTCGCCCTAGGTCCCCGCGGGCGGGAGCTTCTTGTACCAGAGCCCGGCCGGACCGCGGTACGCGTCGGCGCGGTCGACGAACCGCTCGCGTCACTCGCGGAACCGATCGACCGCTCCCTCGTCGCCTCGCTCGCTTGCCCGCTCCGCGAGCGCCGCGGCCGCGCCGATCCTCTCCGCGATCGCCCAGCCGTACCGGTCGCCGACGATGACGGTCCCGTCTGCCTCGACCGTGTACGGCTCGCCGCTCTCCGGGTCGAGCAGCAGGACCCTAATCGTCGCCGGCCCGGGCGGTCGGCTCCCCGCGTTCGTCGCCGTGAGCCGCGAGCGTCGGCGACTCCGCTTGGTTCACGATCCGCGCGGCGGCGGAGACGGAGACGATCCCGAGCGCGGCGCCGGCGACGACGTCGGAGAGCCAGTGGATCCCGAGGTACATCGTTGAGAACACCACGGCGGCCGCGACCGCGGCGGCGACGGGCGTCCACCGGGGGTGGGTCCGTCGCGAGCGCCACGCGACGGCGACGACGGCGACCGAGAGGGAGGTGTGAAGCGACGGGAACACGTTCGTGTTCGAGGCCACCGCCGCCGTGAGGTCCTGCGTCTGCGGGTACACCCGGTACATCAGTCCCGAGACCGACTCCAGGTGGTTCCGTGGCCCGTACGAGATGAACAGGGTGTAACAGACGGTGCCGACCGCGTAGTTCAGCAGGTACGCGACGAGCAGCTCCTTTAGGCGTCGCTGTCCGGGTCCCGGCGAGAGGAAGTACGTCACCGGCGCCGCAACGAGGAGGAACGCAAATCCGACCATGTAGCTCACGGTGAAGAACTCCAGCGTCGCGTCCGGGGTCAGGTCTTGGAGAACGGCCACGAACCCGCCCTCTAGGGCGTACAGCTCGTCGGTGATGTTCCAGTCGAGCGCCCGCGAGAAGCGCAGACGGTACCCCTGCGTGAGCTGCTTGACCGCGAGCAGCGCGAGCGCCGCCCCGAGGTAAGGGGCGATCTCGCGGACGCGGTCGTCGGCTTCGGTCATCGCGCGGGACACCTGCCGGGGCCCGATGCAGAGGAGGGCTGTGACCGCCGTCCCGGCGACCACTGAGAGGCCGGTGGCGGCGGTCACTTCGAGGAGCGCCATCGTCGGGTTCACAGCGCCACAACACATGAGTGACACGGTGTCAACACGAAACGGTAATCGTTCGAGGCGAACCGGTCAACAGCCGGTATCGACGCCAACGATGAGACCGATTTCGCGCTCCACGTCTCGGGGCCGAGTCGCCGCAGGTGGGGCTCAAATCGACCGGTAACGCGGCGTTACCGATGGACCGCTCCGATACGGCGTCCATAACAATCCGCCCGACTCCCATCCGAGAGGACGCATTGAAACGAACGAAGATATCCGAGGACGACGAGGGGAAGCGGGTCGTCAACTCCACCAGAAAGAAGATCGAGATTGTGAAGACGGTGAAAACGGGCGGGCGTACGTCGACCCCCCTCCCGGAATCGCAGACCCCATTCGCTCGCGGCTCGGGTGGGGAGACGCGGACGAGGACGATTACGAGCTCGAATCCAGCCGCATCGCCGACATCAGCGACGACGAGGTTCGGCGCAAGTCCTAATCCACGACCCTACCGTGCGAAGTAACCTATCTGATGGCCGACGTACCGAGGCTGGACCACCCCAAAATCCGCCCGCCGAACGAACCACCACAAGCCATGACCGAATCTCTCCTCACTAACGACCTCATCTTGACCCTGAACGACGGCGACGTCGCGCTCGAATGGGTCGTCACCGGCTGGCTCGACGACTACGAAGGACTCGCCGAGTAACGCCTTCTCCCCGGTGTTCTCGGTGGCCTACGGCCTGTACAGAAGCGTCGGCAACACTGCTATTTCGATATAGCGAGATACAGTTTATCTGTTCGGCACTAAGCAAATTCTCGTTGCCACACAAAACACAGAATTTTACCCGTCCCCAGCAGTTCACACCAGAAGCCGGTACACGTTCGTCTTGTAGACCTCTCGCACCTGGTCCCCCCAGTTGTGCGTGTAGGTGTCGATCACGTCGTCGGCGACGTCGCCGCGGAGGTACTTCACCACGCCGCGGTCGCCGGTCCTGTCGCGGAGGTGCGTCGTGAAGAAGTGCCGGAAGTAGTGGGGCGTGACGTTCTCGTCGGCGCCGCCGCCGGTCCGGTACCACCCCTCCTCGCGGGCGTACCGCTCGACGACGTGTCTGACCGCCTGCGGTCGGAGCCGTTCGCCCCACCCCTCCGCGGTACCGACGAACAGCGGCTCCGCGGGCGACGGCGAATCCGGTCGAACGGCGAGCCACCCCTTCAGCGCCCGACGGAGCTCGTCGTCGACCGGGATCACGGTCCCGCGCTTCCGCTTATTCGCGGCCGTTCGCACCTCGCCGTTCAGCTCCTCGCCGACGGTCGCCTCGGCGGTCACGAATATCGAGTCCGGCCGCTCGGACAGCGCCGGGCGCCCCCCGAGCGAGTACGCCGCTTCGAGCCCCGGATCGGTGACCGACAGGTCCCGTAAGTCGAGGTTACAGAGCTCGCCGACCCGTATTCCGGTCTTCAGGAGGGTGACCACGAGCGCGCGGTGGAGCGGGTGGCGGATCCCGGCGACGAACGACCGCATCGCCGGGATCGAGACGTCGCGACGCGCCGGATCCTTGTCGACGGTCTCGTCCATTTCCTCCATCACCAGCGTCATCGGGTTGCCGTCGAAGGCGCCGACCTCCGTCATGTACCCGTAAAACCGGTGGAGGTAGGCCGCGTACGTCGCGACGGTGCTGTCCGCGACGTCGCCCCGTAGCGAGTGGACGAACGACATACAGTCGCGGTGGGTCGCCGACTCCGGTCCGGTGTCGTCCAGAAACTCCTCGAATCGCCGGAGGACGCGCTCGTACGACTCCCGGGTCCGGTCGGTCTTCCCATGGTAGGTGAGGTCCTCGAGGAAGTAGCCGACCGGGTCCTCGGGATCGGGGGCCGCGCGCGTGCTACTCATCGGTCAACACGTACCCCCCATCCCGGCCGCTGTACCGAATCCGGTTTCGTTCTTGGAGGTCGTCGAGGGTCGCCTCCAGCTCGTCTTCGACGTCGCCGACCACCGCCTCGACGAGTTCGTCCCACGAGCAGGGGCCCGATTCGAGAGCCGTCCGGACGCCCCTTTCGAGGTCGTGACCCCCAGGGTCGGCGGCCTCGGAAGCGGGTTCCTCGCGCTCGCCCGAATCGGTCGGTGCGAACCCCCGGCGCCCGGCCTGTACCATCGTCCTGACGAACTCGCTCAGCGACATGTCGAGTTCGTCGGCGTGGTCACGCCACAGTTCCTTCTGTTCCGTCGGCACGTACGTCTTCACCGACTGTCGATCGCCTCCCATCGTTCTGGGTCGGTGGTTCTCACGGCCGTGACTTCAATCTATCCCAGATTTGCGGATAAGTGACCTTATCTCGGGGAGTGATACCCTAAATCGCCCGCTGAGAAAGAAATATCCTGAATTCTGATACCCTAGATCGTATCATCAAGGTACAGATTTTCGAATATCTCTTTCAGTAGCATATCCCACCGAAACGCCTGCCGAAGTACGCCGCTCAACTCGTCGTGAGTCTCCTCCGTCGACTCACACGCGTGCGTCCGGAGTACGACATCGGCCGATCATCTTGGCTCTCGAAAGAGAACGGAGCATATCGCTGCGGTCGGCCGACAGCGGATACTCGCGACGAGTCGATCCCACGCGTTGGGGCCGAAGTCCATCTAAGCCCGCACACGTATATTCTATGCCGCTATACAATACCGGACTCAGACGCGGATCTCAGAGTCGGCCGCCTCGTGCTCAAGCGCCCGGAGGACGCGAGAGACGGAATCGTCCGTCTCGGCCCCGTTACGCATCAGAACCGTCTCGCTGGGGAAGAGGTGTTCGCCCACGGAGAGGCCGTGTTCGCGCGCCGTGGAGCCGGTGACGGTGAGGTACACGCCGAGGCCGACCCGGGCGATCGCGGCCTCCTCCTCCTCGTCAGCGTCGGGATAGACGAACTCGACGCCGTCGAGCGCGTCGGTGCCCAACACGGCTGTGACGAGGCGCTCGTACCGCGGCGAGATACACAGCGGCCCCTCGTAGTCGGCGAGGTACGCGCGGTCGAACGTCGTGTTCGGCGCGCGCCGGTCCTCACGTCCCATCAGGGTGTGATACACCGTGTCGCCGAGGCCGGTCACGACGCGCACGTCGGTGTCGACCGGGTCGATGCGGTCGTTGATGTCGGAGATGTTGCCGAGTCCGGCGTCTCGAATCCCGACCACCTCCTCTAACACGAGGTCCGCGGAGTCGAATCCGAGCGCGAACTCGTGTGTTCGAAGCGCGCGGAACGGCTCCTCGCGACCGACGAGCTTGACCATCACGTCGCCCAGATCGACCGTCGCGGCGTCGAAGACGATCCGACGCGGCTTCCCGTTCCGGTCGTCGCGCAGTAGCGTGAACTCCGGCTCGGCCGGGGTCGCGGGGTCGGAGTACTCGGCGAGCCGCTCGTACGGGCCCGCGTCGGCGTCGACGGACCCCTTCGTGACGGCCTTCTCGTACCGGAGCGTGTTGCTCACGCCGTCCGCGAGCCGGTCGAAGCGGTCGTCGTCCGCGACGGCCGCGATCCGCTCTAAGACCGCTTCGAGCGGACGCCCCTTGCGGGGGACGGCGACCGGAACCGGATCTGTCATTGACCGATCTGCGGTCGGGCGGGTAAAACGGGTTGCGTTTTTGAACCGGTGCGGCGGGACGCGACTGCGCCGTTCTAAAGCGGCGCAACAGCGTCGAGAATAGTCGGTTTAGGGGCCGAAGGCCTCGTTGAGACGCGAGCGGAACTCGTCGAGTTCGTCGAGGTGGTCGTTGATCTCCTCGATCTCGGCCGCCACGTCGTCGAGGTCCTCGCCGAGGCGTCCCTCGATGTCGGTGAGCCGGCTGTCGACCTCCGCGAGGTCGTCCCACAGGTCGTCGAACTCCTCGTCGAAGCGGTCGAGCCCGGACTCCACGTCGTCGACGCGCTCCGCGGCGTCTGCGGCGCGCTCATCCGCATTTTCGGCCAGATCCTCGGCGTTCTCCGCGCGTTCGGCCGCCCTGTCGACCTCTTCGTACAGCGTCTCGACGTCGTCGCCCAGGTCGTCGACCGCGTCTTCGACCGCGTCGGCCTGCCCCTCGACTTGGTCGACGTCGGCAGCGAGGTCGTCGACGTCGGTCTCGACGGTCGTGACGGCGTCTCGGACCGATTCGACAGACTCGTCGACGGACGCGACCTCGCCTTCGACCGCCCGCACGTCCGCTTTCACGGCGCGTACGTCGCCTTCGACGCCTTCGACGTCGTCTTCGACGGCGTCCACCCGCTCGTCGACCGCGTCGACTGCCTCGGAGGCGGAGCCGACCGCGGAGTCGACGCGGTCGACGTCCGACGCGATCTCTTCGCGCTCGTCGTCCGCATGGTCAAGGCGGTCGTCGAGGGCGTCGACCTCGGACTCGACGTCGTCGACGCGTTCGTCGATCCCGTCGAGGATCTCCCGCGCCGTCCCCTCGCCGTCGATGAACTCGGCGAGTGCGTCGGCGTACGCCTCGATGTCGGCCACACTCGACTGGAGGCGGGCGATTCGTACGTCGACGCTGCGGGGCACCCCACCGTCGAACGCCTCCTCGATAGTCTCGATGTCCTCCTCCTCGGCCGCGCCGGTGCGGATCTCGGCTGCCAGCGCTGCCGCGAGGCCGCCCTCGCCGGGCAGGCTCGCGGGCTCGTCGCGCTCGTCGGCTTCGGAGTCGTCGCCGTCGCTCTCGACCTCGTCCCCGACCGTTTCGTCCACGGTCTCGTCGTCGGTTTCGGGCGTTTCGTTGGTTTCCTCGTCGGCCTCGACCGGTTCGGGCTCCGCCTCCGGCGCGGCGCCGATCGGGTCTCCCTCGTGCGCGGTCACGGCGGCCGTGCCCTCGTCGACCGCACGGGGTTCGGGCGCGTCGGGTTCTTCGTCGAGTTCCGGTTCGTCGTCGAATTCCGGCTCCTCGCCGCCAGCATCCGGTTCCGCGTCGTCTTCTGTCGCTTCGCCCTCGGCCTCGGCGGCCTCTTCTCCCGGATCCTCCGGCAACAGCTCGTCGTCTTCCGCCATGCCGGGAAGAGTCGCGCGGTCGCCGGAGAGTACCTCTCGCACCGCGTCCGTGTCGCCGGCGCCGAGGACGTCCTCGATCTCCTCGCCGACCGGGACGTGTTCGATCACCGGCGTCCCGAGGAACCCGTCGAGGTCGGGGTCGTCGTCGCGGATCCCGAACACCGTCTCCACGGTCTCGTCGGGGTCGATCACGCGTTCGAACTCCACTCGATGGTCCTTGTACGCCGTCCAGTTCTCGCTCTCGTACTCCGGGTGGAACCCCACCCGATCCATCGGGAACGACTCCGGGATCCGGTCGACGATACGCACCCGTACGGGGTCCTCGCGGTGCGAAGAGAGGGTGTACATCACCGCGGGCACGGGGAACGCGTCGTCCGTGAAGGATTTCTCGACGCGGATGCCGTCCTCGTCGACGGTCGTGGCCGCCTCTGCCGTCCGTTCGCTCATACCCGCACGTCCCGGAGCAGGGGCTTAAATTCCACGGGCCGGGTTTCGTGGGTGATAACCGAAACGCCGCGAAAACGCCCGCTCGACTCCAGTTTACAGGTCGATCCGGTCGCCGATCTCGACTATCTCCAGCCGGTTCGGCGACTCGTAGCTCCGCACGTGGTCATGAAGCGCGGTCGGGTCGGCGGTCAGGCCCTTCCACATGTCCCAGTGGGTGGGGACCAGCCGGTCGAGGCCGAGGTCGTTCGCGGCCGAGGCGATCTCGTTCTCGTCGCTGTACCACTTCGTTTGCACCGGCTCGCCCGTCTCCTTGTCGGGAACCGTGCCCTCGGAGCCGAACGCGAGGATCCCGAGATCGATGTCGAACCGCTCCGAGAGCCCCGTAAAAGACGGCGAGGGCTTGCTGTCGCCGGCGTGGAACACCGTGCCGGCGTCGTGTTCGATTATGTAGCCGACCGGGTGCGTGGCGTCGGCGTCGTGCGTCTCGACAACGTGAACGGTGAACTCGCCGATCCGCAGCTCGTCACCTTCCTGTACCTCCGTGAAGGCGGCCTCGCTGACATCGTATTCCTCGGTCCACGCCTCCTCCTCGCGGGCGACCGCGAGCGAGTCGTCGGGCGCGACGAGGTCGGCGTCGGTGTTCTCCAGGATCGGCGCCTGCGAGGGGCCGTGAACGTGGTCCGTGTGCTCGTGCGTGGCCAACACGGCGTCAGCGTCCTCGACGTCCGCGGGATCGAAGGGGATCGGAATCATCCGGATCGTCCGCGGCGGGTCGCCCGTACCGACGTACGGGTCGATCCAGAGGACCGTCCCTTCGCTCCCCTTGATCGCGAAGCCGTTACAGCCCAGGTACCACAGCGCAACCGTGTCGGGGTCGGCGTCCGCGACCGCGCGCGGCAGCCAGTCGCCCCAGTCGGAGTCGACCATGGGCGTCGATGCGGAAGCGGCGGGGGTAATTATTCCGAAGTGGTCCCGCGTTTTCGAGTCGATTCTGAATTACGTCGTCTGTTCTACAACGCAATTCTGTCTGGATTCAAATGTTTGTATCTTATATCGCTATATAGAAATCGGCAAGCGGTGCGAACCCAAACTGACTGTTTGGTATTTCTACAAACGAAATGAGAGGGTGAGCGATGGATCAGGAGACCAAACAGGTCGTACGAACGAACCCCGCGACAGAAATCCCAATTAGATTACAATTAGCGTGCTAATCAGGGAGATCTCAGATGGAAATATCGCTGAAAAAACAGAGCTACCGCTCGTGAAAACAGGCTCACACGGAGAAATCTGGCGGTCAGTCAGGCGGGTCGAACAGGCAGAACGCGACCAACTCGATCAGCTCCCCCGCAAGAATCGGCGGGGATTCACCAAGATCGACATCCACTGCGTCTCGCAGCACGAAGTTCGCCATTCGCCACACGTTATACAGCAGCGTACCGACCACAAAGTACAGGAACCGGATGCGGAAGTCCTTCGATGCCGTTGTTGGCAGGAAGTGCTTCTTGGTGGTCTTGTACTCGTTTTCAATCTCCATCCGCTGGCCGTACTGTCCAAGCAGCGCTTCTGCCCGGTGATGATCGATGTGCTCGTTCACCGTGAACACCGCGTACTTGTCACCGTCCTTCTTCGACGGCGTGTAGATGTACGTGATGTCGTGTTCACGACCGCCATACTCGTGCGTCCCGTGCCCGATACGACTGTCGTACGTGTCGTGGTCTTTAATCTCTTCAATATTCTCCTTATCTACCTTCGCACGGGCTGGCTTCCCCAGCACGTACAGCAATCCACGCCGGTCGATCACGTCCCGTGTCTCCTTGCTGCTGAACCCACGGTCAAGGAACACCTTGTGAATGTCCACGTGCCGGGATGCCTGCTCTAACAATCTCTCTACGATGTCAGCACGAGACGTTCGCTCAACATCCCATCCCATCTCGTGTTCCCACTTCCGCTGATCACGGACGGGTTCCACCCCGAGGACAATCGGTGTGTTTTCTGCGATAATCGTGATGGTCGCAAACTTGTATCCACGCTCATCGCTGTCTTTGAGCCCGGAAACCAAATCCGGATGCTCGGGGTCCAACAGTTTCTCTTCCCCGTCAATGGTCACTCTGATGGGGTCTCTGTCCGAGTCACGAGCTTGTTTCTCGGACATGAACGGCGAGGCATAGAAATTCCACGCAGTGATGTCTATCGCCGCGTGAACCGGTTCCGTGAACCCAGCATCATCGTACTCCTCATGCGTAAGTTCGTCTAAAATGTTTTCAACACCCGCGTGGAACGGTTCGAGGACTTCGTCACGGATTCGTTTCCACGCCGGAACCTGCTTCCCAGTCACGAATTCATCGAACGTGAGTTGCGAGTCAGGCTTGGCGACCTTCTTCATCGTACGGTTATGCGAAGAGCCGTGCGGAACGCTTTCTCGTTCGCTAAGCCGGGCGAACCGGCGCGATGGAGTCGTTGTCCCGGCCCGAGACATATTCAGGTACCCTTGTCGCTCGAAATACGCTTCCAACGGGTACTTCGCGTTACTGGCGCGATCTGCGGTGAATTCACTGAACCCAAGTTCAGTCGCACGCTCCACCGCGTCCATGATCTCCGTGTCACTGACCTGGTCGTGCTGAACCGTTTCAGGGTCAAGTGCTGGCTCATTCGTCCGGATGATGTCGTGATCGCTGTACACTGACCGAATGACTTCAGCAGCGTCTTTCAGCAGTCGGCGTTCGTCCGGGACGAACCGTTCTCGCTTATTGTGACTGATGATCTGCTGTGAGATCGGGCGGTCGAATCCGAGACGGAGATGCACGTACGCAGCGCCTTGCAAGCGGCGGGCGAGCTCCGACTGATTCAGATCGCGTGCGTGCTTGTAGAGGAATAACCGAACCATTGGTTCCAAATCGAACTTCGCACGACCGGGGTCGTCGTACCCGCTGAACCACTCGGCACCGATGTCGAGATTCGTGATGATGCGTGTGATGTGGTCGTGAATGTGGCACAGATCCTCTGTCTGGGCCTCAATAGACCGAAGGATTTCGTCTGAAGACGGTGTTTCAGACGCTGTCATCGACACCACCTTTCCGGAAGTCGTAGCTCTTGGTGACGCTGAAGGGAAGCAGGAGTTGACGCGTGGCTCCCGACCGCGAGCAGACCGTGGCCGAATAGTGGGGAGCCGTTCATAGCGTACCAGTATATTACTTCGAATCGAAGTGTAAGTATCGGGGTGTTGTTTCCGGAAACCTGCCTTAACCTACGCTATAGGTGGTTAAACGCGATGTGCGTACAGGATAATTCGATTTCCAAATTGTTCCAAATCAAATTGTGTTTTGGAACGAAGCTAAGTTCAGAGTAGAAGAAAGTTTGACTACGGATGCCAACAGGGTATAGCGTGTGACACATGGCAGACACGCTTAGGGAATTCTTTGAGCTGCGTGGCGGGATCGGCCTTCTTGTCGTATTGAAAGGTGGATCAAAACGATTCAAGCATCTGAACGAGCGATTACAGATTAGTTCATCAACTTTGTCGAAGCGGATTGGGGAAGCGAAAGACCTCGGGCTGATTACCCCAGAAATCGATGACCGGGAGACATCGGTGAAGAATCAGTATCGGGTTACAGAGCGTGGGCAGTATGTAGTAGCAAAAATGGAGCGATTAGACATCGTCCACGCGTATCGAACAATGCTTGATATGCAGGCACAAGTTGAGGATGGAAAGCACGAACTGGTGGAGTGGATTGAGGGTGAGAAGACGAAAGAGGAGTTAGCGAGACGCAGTGACAGCGATCCGTACGTTGATCCGTTCGGTGAAGATGTGACGGGCTTCTCCGGTGAAGACTCGGATCGAGATTATGATGATGAGTTCTTTACTAAGGAATAACTCTCCGAGTGACTTTATTTCGAGATATTGTTTCTTGAGACCGTAGATCACTACGACTGCGCACTGAGCATCAAGAAGGACGGAAAACCTATTACCCCTTACGAGAAATATCTTGTATGGAACAGAACATCATCGAACGGAACTTCGTTGTGAGCTTTCTCCTCGGCTTAGGCGTCATCATGATGATGGCATTTGTTGGAGAACGGCTTGCAATTGGTCTGTTAGAATACGGTGTTCCATACGGAGAATGGATTGGTGTCGGTATCGGAGCAATTGCTGTCTTTATCGCATTTGCAGCGGTGTACACTCGCTTCGATTCAGTCTACGGAGATAGACTGTAGCTATTCCTCGTTCAGCTTACCAGCATTACTGATCAGATTGGCAGTATAAGCCAGATCATTTCGGTGGAAGGGCGTCATCATATTCGTCGTCAAGGATTTCGGAACAATCAACGGGAATACTACTCCACGCGTTCTTCACAACCTCGTACCCAGTCCACCCTTCCGTTCGAATCATCTCCACGGTTGCCTCGCAGAATTCAGGCTTTTCGATGAGGTCGTTGTCAAGTAAGATGTAGAGGAGATACGGTGGTCCCACAACGTCGATGTCGTACCCGTTGTCATTGATGAGACGCCGAATTGACCGTCTCGCAGCTGAGTCAAGGATCGTTACAATCTGATACGACGAACCGTGTTCAGAAAGTTCCTGCTTGAGCGATTGCTCGCCTGCATCTGGCCCATGCGGGCGGGGAACGACAGTTACGCACGACCACGGCGACGAATCCTCGTCTAGATGTTCAAGAACACGTTGGCTTCCTCGTTTCAAGTAGTGCTCACGGCTACCCTCAGGCGGGTATTTGTTCGAGTTGACGTGGTTTTGGAGTTCGTGCTTGCAGACGTTTGTCGTTGTAAGATGAATCGCGTCTTTCAGTCGTTCCCACTGAGCGGTGTTCGCAACCGCGATCAAAGAACTCGTATCAGCCAGTATCGGATAGCGAGCCTCACTCGCCATCGCTGTCCGTCAAGAATTCAGACGTGTCTCGTTCCATAGCCGCCTCGAACGACTCTTTCTCCTCTTCCATCCTATCGAGTTTCTCACCGAGAAGGACACGGGCCACGTCCTCACCGATCTCACCACGACTGTATCGTTCGTACACCGCAATCTTGTCTTGTTCATCTAACGACTGTCGGAGCATTTCGACCAGCCCGACTCGGGCGAGTTCGCTCACGTTGACGCCACCGATGTGGATCTCATCGAGGAGCTCCGCGGCCTCTTTTTCGGCTCCGGCACGGAACTGAATCGTCTTGTCGTAGCTTGATCCGCTCATACTTGATGTTCGACATGGAGAGGCATATATGTTATGACGCGTACTTACTTGTCGTTACAAGTGGCGAAGAACGTAGCACTACCAGACAGGTCACCCTCTCTCAAAGGGTGCGATATGAGTTAGGAACCGCGCAGATCATTCGTCTTTAGCTAAGCGAAGAACCGCATGACAGCAGCGGCTTATCGAGGCTACTTTTTGAGAGGAATGAGGAGGCGGCAAGTGTGCACCAAGACGCCTCCTCATCAAGAATCATGCGTCGGCTTACTACACTGTTTCCCTCTGAGTTCCTCGAAGAGCACGCCGAGGAACTCGGCGTGGTCGAGCGTGAGGGCAAACTTCAGATTCCCGTCCTCGTGTGGGCGCTCGTGTTCGGCTTCGCCGCAGGCGAGAGCCGAACACTCGCTGGATTTAGACGCAGCTACAACTCTACAGCCGATGAGACGATCTCTCCCGGTGGCTTCTATCACCGGTTGACACCGTCACTTGCAGAGTATCTCCGCGACCTCGTCGAGCGTGGTCTCGACGAGGTCGCTGTTCCCGACGCTGTTGACGCTGATATCAACCGATTCAGGGACGTGATGATCGCTGATGGAACGGTGTTGCGGTTGCACGAGTTCCTTTCCGACGAGTTCCAAGCTCGCCACGAGGAGCAGGCTGGAGCGAAGCTCCACCTGCTCCACAATGCCACCGACCAGACGATTGAACGGATCGATGTGACCGATGAAAAAGCGCACGACAGTACGCTGTTCAAGACGGGATCGTGGCTGCGTGGACGGCTGGTTTTGTTCGACCTAGCGTACTTCAAGTACCGCCGCTTTGCGCTGATCGACGAGAACGACGGCTACTTTGTGAGCCGGTTGAAGCAGAACGCGAATCCGGTGATAACAGAGGAGTTACGGGAATGGCGCGGGCGCGCCATTCCCTTAGAAGGGGAGAAGATCCACGACGTGGTCGGTGATCTCTCGCGGGAGTACATTGACGTAGAGGTCGAAGCGGAGTTCAAGCGGGGTCAGTACGAGGGAACACGGTCGCTAGACACGAAGCGGTTCCGCGTCGTCGGCGTCCGGGACGAGGACGCCGACGACTACCATCTGTACATCACAAATCTACCGAGAGAAGAGTTTTTCCCGGCAGATCTAGGGACGCTATATCGGTGTCGATGGGAGGTAGAAACGCTGTTTCGTGAGTTGAAGACGCAATACGAACTAGATGAGTTCGACACGAGCAGCCCTGTTGTGGTGGAGATTTTGCTGTATGCGGCGTTGCTGTCGCTGCTAGTGAGCCGTGAGTTGTTGGATCTGGTCTCCGAGCAGGCTGACGACGAGATCGTGTTTCCACCGGAACGCTGGGCGGCGACCTTCCGGTCGCACGCCCAGCTCATTCTTCACGAACTCGGTGAGTTCCTCGGCTACTCACCACCGCCGCTGTTGGAGCGGCTGATCGAAGACGCACAAAAGATCCACCAGCAACGACCGATCTTACAAGAGACGCTCGCTACCGCTACTCAACCAAGGTGTGAGGCTTAACTAAAGACGAATGCCGCGCAGATGGGTTTAATCTCATAAATGTTTCTCAATTGGTTGTTTGTAGAAATCTAAACTGCCATGTTGCAGCGAAATCACGCACAGCCACTAGACGCAGAGTGAGGCCGCTTCGGTCGTCCGTGGCGGTCTCGGCGACACTCAGCCGCGAAAGAGGTTGACCACTTCGTCGACAACGTCCGACTCAACGGCGAGGATGTACTGTTCCGACGGTTCCAGCATCGTTTCGGGGCCGGCGAGCGCCTCTCGATCCGACGTGGAAATGAGGAGACTGCCTGCCGGGAGGGCGATCTCGTCGAGCCGGCGGCCCGCCACGGGGGCAGACTCGGCGACCGTCACCTCGATGATATCGAGGTCCGCGGTGGGGAACACGAGCGTCCGGATCTCCTTGCCTGTGAGCATATCCGCCGCGTGGTCGCCACTGAGCGACTGCGGGAGGAGCGTGGCATCGACCACCTCGTCGTGTTCCTGCTCGGTCCGGGTCTCCGATCTGGCCAGCGTGCGGATCGACGGCGCGAGGTAGTGAGCCGTCATACAGATCTCCGTGTTCGTTTCTGTCTTGTCGGTGAGCGCGGCGATGGCGTCGGCGTCGGGTAAGTCCGCCTGCCTGAGAATCGACTGGCGCGTGGCGTCGCCGTGGATCACCGGGCCGAGATACGCGTCGGACAGCTCCTCGACACGGTCCCCGTCGATCTCGATCAGCAGCACCTCGTGACCCTGTTCGGTGAGGTTCTCGGCGGTCTGTAGCCCGACGCGCCCGCCGCCGGCGATGACGAACCGCTTTGACTGGCTCATCGAGTCACGTTTCAACGCCCTGATCCTTCAATCCGGCCTGAATTCCTGTGCGTCCGGGAGGGGGGTTCCGCGGCGCCTCTCGAGCGTAGATATCAGCCCCCGCCACGATTCCGAGACCGGCCAAATTCACCCGAGAGATAAAGTGGAGAGAATATAATACATCGGAGCGAACGATGGACGACACGGGACCCGAAGACCCGGAGCGATGAGCGGGAGTCAGACTCGGTCACCGGAGGCCGAGCTCGGACTGCTCGACGCGACGATGATCGGCATGGGAGCGATGATCGGCGCGGGGATCTTCGTGTTGACCGGGTTGGCTGCCGAGATAGCCGGTCCGGCGGCGATAATCGTCTTCGCCCTGAACGGCGTCGTCACCGCGTTCACGGGGCTCTCGTACGCCGAACTCGCCAGTTCGATCCCGAAGAGCGGCGGCGGGTACGCCTTCGTCCGCGAGATATTCGACGACCTCTCGTCGTTCATCATGGGGTGGATGCTCTGGTTCGCCTACATGATAGCGGGCGCGCTGTACGCCCTCGGGTTCGCCCCGAACTTCCTCGAACTGCTCCACGTGTACGGGGTCGTCCGCCCGCCGGGGGAGGTCGGCGCCGTCGTCATCCCGGTCATCGATGCCGCGGTCGCGCCCGGGTTCCTACTGGCGTTCGTCGCCGTCTTCGGGTTGGTAGCGCTCAACGCCGTCTCCACGGCCGCCAGCGGGAAGGCCGAGACGGTGTTCACGATCATCAAAGTGAGCATCCTGGTGGTGTTCGTCGCCTTCGGGCTGGCGTCGCCGATGTTCTCGGGCGCCGAGTTCCAGCCGCTGTTCCCCGCCGGCAGCGGGGCGGGTGCGGTCCTCCCGGCGATGGGTCTCACGTTCATCGCCTTCGAGGGGTACGACCTCATCACCACGGTCACGGAGGAGGTGAAGAACCCGCGCGAGAACATTCCGAAGGCTATCTTCGTGAGCCTCGCCGTGACCGTGGTCGTCTACCTGGCCGTCGTCACCGTCGCCGTCGGGACGCTCGGGGCGGGGGGCCTCGCGGACGCGGGGGAGGCGGGGATCGCCACGGCGGCGACCTCCTTTATGCCGACGGGGATCCCGATCATTCAGAACGGCGGCGCGCTCGTCGTCTTCGGCGCGGTGTTCTCGACGTTGACCGCGCTGAACGCGGTCGTGATCGCCTCCTCGCGGGTCGCGTTCTCGATGGGACGCGAGGGACAGCTGCTCCCCTCGTTCGGTCAGATCCACCACCGCTACGGGACGCCGTTCGTCGCGATCCTCGCCAGCGCGGTGGTAATGCTCGGTTCCGTCGCGCTGCCGACTCAGAGCGCCGGCAACATGTCGAGCCTCTTCTTCCTGTTGTCGTTCGTCATCGTCAACGTCGCCGTGATCAGGCTGCGCCGCGAGCGGCCCAACATGCACCGTCCCTACGAGATGCCATTCTACCCGGCCCCGCCGCTGATCGGCATCGCGCTCAACCTGGTTCTGACCGGGGTGCTCGTCGAATACCTGCTGCGGACGGACCCGTTGGCGTTGGCGCTCAGCGCCGGGTGGATCCTGCTCGGCGTCGTCGCGTACCTCGTGCTCAACAGGATTCGCGCGGAGCCGGAGGCGGGACCGGCGGTCGCCGACACCGACATCACCCCGGAGACGGAGGACTGAACCAATGCCAAGCGCACTCAACATCGTGATCGCGGGCGGCGGACGCGTCGGCTTTCAGACGGCGGAGATCCTCGCGGAGCGCGGCCACGAGGTGACGATCATCGAGCGCGACGAGCGGATCGTCTCCGAAATCGCCGACGAGTACGTCGCGACGGTGATACGGGGCGACGCGACGAACCCCGACATCATCGAGCAGGCCGGCATCGAACGGGCCGACGCGATCGCGGCGCTCACGGGCGAGACCGGACTGAACCTCGCTGTCTGCTTGGCCGCGGCGGAGTTGGCCCCGGAGATTCGGACGGTCGCCCGTATCGACCGCGCCGCCGGCACGGCATACACTCGGTTCGTCGACGCGGTGTTGTTCCCCGAACGCGCCGGCGCCCGCGTGGCGGCGAACGAGGTCATCGGCAGCGACGTCCAGACGCTGGCGGACGTGACCGGAGACCTCGACATCATGCTCATCCGCGTTGCGGAGGGAGCGCCCGCCGCGGACAAGTCGCTCTCCGAGGTCCGTTTCCCAGCCGGGGCGCTGGTCGTCTCCGACGACGACGGCCAGCGGATCGCCCGGCCCGATACGACGCTGACGCCGGGGAGCCGCTACATCGTCGCGGTCGAGCCCGACGTCGCCGACGAAGTGATGAACCTCCTACAGGGATAGGGAGACGGCGGCTTGTGGGCGGCGGCTCGCCCTACTTTCCGTCGAGCGGCCACTCCGCGTCGAGTTCGCGATGAGTGAACGGGAGAGCGTCCTCGCCGCTGTAGCTCGCGACGAGGTGACCGTCACCCTCGAGGTAGTACTTGTACGTCGTGAGCCCCTCCAGCCCGACCGGACCGCGGGCGTGGATCTTCCCGGTCGAGATGCCGACCTCGGCGCCGAGCCCGTAGCGGTAGCCGTCCGCGAACCGCGTCGACGCGTTGTGGAAGACGCTCGCGGCGTCGACGCCGGTCATGAACGCCTTCGCCGTCTCCGGATCCTCGGTGAGGACCGACTCGGTGTGTTTCGAGCCGTGCCTGTTGACGTGGTCGATCGCGTCGTAGGCGTCGTCGACGACCTTGATCGACAGTTCGAGGTCGCCGTACTCCGTGTCCCAGTCGTCGTCGGCCACGGGGGCGAGGTCGACGACCTCGCGGGTCCGCTCGTCGCCGCGGAGTTCGACGCCGCTTTCCTCGTAGCGCGCAACGAGGTCCGGGAGGAGGGCGTCCGCGACCGACTCGTGGACGAGCAGCGTCTCGACGGCGTTGCACACCGCCGGGTACTGGACCTTCGCGTCGAAGGCCACGTCTTCGGCCATCGACAGGTCGGCGTCCGCGTCGACGTAGACGTGACAGATCCCCTCGGTGTGGCCCAGCACGGGGATCTGGGTGTTCTCTTGGATGTAGGAGACGAACTCCGAGGAGCCGCGCGGCATCACCAGATCGACGCGGTCGTCGAGCTCGAGCAGGCGGTCGACCTCCTCGTGGGCCTCGATGAGCGCGGCCCACCCGTCGGGGAGGTCGGCGGTCGCCTCGATTATCGCCTCGTGGAGGACGCGGTTCGACTCGCTGGCCTCGCTGCCGCCCTTGAGGACGACGGCGTTGCCCGACTTCAGCGCGAGCGCCGCGATCTGAACCAGGGCGTCGGGCCGCGACTCGAACACCGTCGCGACGACGCCGATCGGCACCGCGACCCGATACAGCTCCAAGTCCTCATCGAGCTCGCGCGCTGCCAGCGTCTCGCCGAGCGGGTCGTCCTGCTCCGCGACGGACTCGACCATCGACGCGATCTCCTCGACCTTCGTCTCGTCGAGCTTCAGGCGGTCGACCAGGGCCTGCGTGTACTCGCCGTCCGCGAGCATCGCCTCGGCCTCCTCGACGTCGACCGCGTTCGCCTCCAGGATCTCCGACTCGCGCTCTCGGATCGCGTCGGCGATCGACCGGAGCGCCTCGTTCCGGGTCGCCTCGTCGGCGTTGGCGAGCCGCAGGGCCGCGCGCTCGGCCCGGCGGGCCAGCTCGTCGGTGTCCGCTTCCACGTCGGTGTCCGGTTCGGTGTGGCTCTCACTCATGCTCGTCACCCGTCTTCGGCACGAATAGCGTGCCCGTCGGCTTACCCGCTGCGATCCGCGCTAACACGTCGCGCTCTGCCGAGCCCGCGATGATCGCGGGGATCCCGTGGCGGCTCACGTCATGGGCGCCCTCCACCTTCGTGCGAATCCCGCCGAAGTCGGTCTCGGTGCCGCCGCCGACGATCTCGCGGAGCCGCTCGTAGCCGTCGTCGACCGCCTCGATCAGCTCCGCGTCGTCGTCGCGCTTCGGGTTCCCGGTGTAGACGCCGTCGACGTCGGTGAGCGTCACGAGGAGGTCGGCGTCGAGCCCGATCGCGATCGACGCCGACAGCATGTCGTTGTCTCCGATCCGCAGCTCGTCGGTCGCCACCGCGTCGTTCTCGTTGACGACGGGGATGACCCCCCACGACAGCAGCGTCTCGACGGTGTTCGTGAAGTTGTCGAAGCGCTCGGGTGCGTCGAGGTCGGTCCCGGTCACGAGGATCTGCGCGACGTCCTGGTCGAACCGCTCGAAGCTCTGCGTGTAGTGGCGCATCAACAGTCCCTGGCCGACCGTCGAGAGCGCCTGACTCTCCGCGATGGAGTCGACGCCGTCCCGGGACTCCGGCCCTTCGTCGAGCCGGCCCGTGCCGGCGCCGACCGCGCCCGAGGAGACCAACACGACCTCCGTGCCGCGCTCGCGGAGGTCCATCACGTCGGCGACGAGCTTGTCGAGCTTCACGCGGTCGAGCCGGGAGTCGTCGTCGGTCAGCGAGTTCGTCCCCGCCTTGACAATCACGCGGTCGGCCGCGGCCGCCATCTGTCTGGCGGCTTCGACGCGTTCCCCGTCCGTCGCGCCGACCCGTTCGAGGCTCGCGTCCTCAGGCATCGTCGAACGCCTCAGCAAGCTCGCGGGACCGGCGCTCTGCGGCCGCGACGGCCTCTTCGACCGCCGCGTCGGCGTCGCTGTCCCACAGCACCTCCATCCCCTCGATGGTCGTTCCGTTGGGCGAGCAGACCGCGTCGATGAGCTCGTCGACGCTCCGGTCGTCGCGTAACACCGTCTCCGCGGCGCCCTTGAACGTCTGGGCGGCCAGCGTCTCCGCCTGCTCGGGGTCGAGCCCGCTGTCGATCCCGCCCTGCTTCATCGCGTCGATCAGGTAGAAGGCGAAGGCGGGCCCGCTGCCGTTGACCGCGGTCGAGACGTGCATCAGTGACTCGTCGACCTCGACGAACTCGCCGACGTCGTCGAGCATCGCGCGGACCTCGTCGGTGAGCCCCTCGTTCGTCGCCGCCGCGGCCATGTCGCCGGTCTCCGCCGCGAGGTTCGGCATGATCCGGACGACTGGCGCCTCGGTGCGCTCGGCGACAAACTCGCGGGGGAGCCCCGCGGCCAGGGTGACGATCTGCTGGTCGGCGCGGAGGTCGAGGTCGTCGAGGACCGCCGGCGCGATGTCCGGCTTCACCGCGAGGACGACGATATCGGCGTCGCGCGCCGCCGCCACGTCGTCGGTCGTCTCGTCGACGGCGTCTTCGATCGCGGCGAGCGCCTCGGGGTCGAGGTCGATCGCCGTCAGATGGTACCCCTCCGTACGGGCGAGTCCCCGGAGCAGGGCGCCACCCATGTTACCGCAGCCGATAACGCTCACTCGAGTCATTTGCCTCTACGCAGTCGACGGGCGGACATACCAACTGCGGTTTTCGCAAGTTTCCGTGAGTGACCGATAATCGGCCGTTCGGGGCGGTCTACACCAGATCCGCGTACAACGAGCGGTACCGATCGGCGATCGCGTCGAGCGAGAACGCCTCGCTGCGCTCGGCGGCGGTCGCGCCGAGCTCCGCGCGGCGGTCGGCGTCGCGGAGCTCGTCGATCGCGTCGACGAACCCCTCGACGTTGTCGCCGCGGGCGTCGTCGTCTCCGCCCGGCGCGCTCCCGCCGTCGCCCTCGCTGCCCACCTTCAGACACGCCTCGCCGTCTTCCAGCCACGAGAACGTCTCGATGTCGCGCACGACGAGCGGCTTCCCGGCCGCCATCGCCTCTAAGAGGGCAATTCCCTCGTTCTCCTCGTGGGTCGGGAAACAGAAGACGTCGCCCGCGGCGTACGCGCCGCGGATGTCGTCGACGAACCCCGTGAACGTGCAGTTCGACGGCGCCTCGTCGATGAGCCGCTTCGTCTCGCGCCCCTTCAGCGACCGGTCGATGTGGCCGAACCACGCGAAGTCGATGTCCGGCATCCGGTGGGCCGTCTCGACGAACGTCTCCAACCCCTTCCGCTTGATCACGTGGCCGACCATGAACACCGTCGGCGGGTCGAGGTCGTAGCGCTCGCGGTACTCCTCTTCCAGCGACTCAAACCCGTCGAGCTTCTCGCGGTCGACGCCGTTCGAGACGACGGTCGTGGGCACGTCCGTGTATTCGCGGATCACGTCGCGGTTGTATTCGGAGGGGCAGATCAGCCGGTCGGCGAGCCCGTACGCGCGCCGCAGGTACGGCTTCAGCGGCCGCGCGAGCGCGTTCGTGAACCGGAAGCTGTCGCCGAAGTCCTCGGCGGTGACGTGGGTGTGCGCGACGACGGGAATCCCAGCCTTCCGGGCGCGGCGCGCGTACCAGACCGAGCGCGGCCCCATCAAATTGAGGTGGAGCACGTCGGCGTCCAGCGTCGGCTCCGTGGTGTACTCGATCCCCACCCGATCGAACATCTTCCGTTGGTGGTCGACGGACGCCGCCATGCCGCCGGTGACGTGCTCCTCGAACTCGAAGAAGTGGCTGACTTTCATTTCAGGCACCGGGAGCGGCCTCTGGCGCGGCCGTTCACTCGACTTCCAGCCACGGGACCTCCATCAGCGCGGGGATGTACGTCTCGATGTGGTGCTCCCAGACGCCCTCCTCGCCGAACGCCTCGCCGTGGTCGGCGGTGACGACGACATCGCCGTCGAGCTCTTCGACGAGCTCCGAGACGCTCTCTAAGGCGATCCGGAGGTTCTCCTCGTACATCGACAGCGCGGTGACGCGTGTGCCGTCCTTCACGAGGTCCTTCGGGTCGAGTTCGAGCCATAGGCCGGCCTTCTGGGCGAACTCGCTGTCGTCCAGCCGGCTCTCGATCTTCGGCCGGACCGAGTCGCTGAGCGAGGAGAGCAGCCCGCCGTCGTCGTCGCTCGCGCCGTCACCCGTTTCCTCCTCTCCCTGCTCTCTGATCCCCTTCTGGATCTGTTTGAGCTTCTGGCCTTTCCCCCGCGAGAGGTAGGGCGCGTGCGGCTGCATGTAGTGGAGGACGGTACGGTCGGCGCGCTCGACGGCGTCCTGATTGCGGTGGAACGCGTCAGCGAGCCCCTCCGGCGGGACCGTCCCGAGGTCGTCGTCCCAGTCGGTCTTCCAGACGTCGTGGATGTCGCTGATGTGCTCGGAGGCGGTCCACTCGTAGTCGCAACTGGCGCCCCACTTCAGCTCGTTCAGCGGGATCCCCAGGTCGTTGATGAAGGGGTTCCCGGAGAAGTATGCGATGTCGTGGTCGCCGGTGAACGTGCGGTAGGCCCACTCCGGCGTCGACGAGCCGACGCTGCGCCGCTTCTCGAGCGTGCCGTCGAGGTACTCGTCGTACACGTCCGCGAACACGTCGTACCGGCACGCGTCGAGCACCAGACAGTAATCCCACTCCGACTCGAGGAACCGCTGATCTTCCATTGGGTGGGTCGTCGGCCCGCCGGTACGTATGTATTCTCATTCTCGGCCCGACCGACCGCGTCGACGAATCGGAGATCGGAGGAAGTCCGGCCCGGCGGCCGCGAAGCAGACGTTTCAAGTTCGCTACGGCGCCACCTGTACTATGGACGGTCAACAACGGCGCGCGCTGATTCTCGGGGCGGGCGGCGCCGTCATCCTCCTCGCGGTGCTTTTCGTCGTCGTCGGGGTCGACCGCGTCGTCGACGCGCTGGCGGCCGCGGACCCCGTCCTCGTCGCCGCGGCCGCCGGCCTCGGCCTCTGCTGGCTCGCGGCGTGGAGCCTGATGCTCCGTGCCGTGCTGGGCGCGCTCGACGTCGAGATGTCGGTCTGGACCGCCTTTTTGGTCTACAGCGGCGCCGCCTTCGCGAACAACGTCACCCCGTTCGGCCAGGCGGGCGGCGAGCCGGTCGCCGCGGCGCTCATCTCGAAGGTGAGCGGGGCGCGGTACGAGACCGGGCTCGTCGGCATCGCGAGCGTCGACGTGCTCAACGTCGTCCCCTCGGTGTCGCTCGTGTTCCTCGGCGTGGGGTCGTACGCGGCGACCACCGCGGTCGGCGACCGCGTCGGGTTCGCCGTCGCGAGCGCGGTCGGGCTGATCGCCGCCATCGTCTCGGCGATCGCCTTCGTCTGGCGCTACCGCGTGGCGGTCGTCGACCGCGTCCCGGGCGCGGTCGGACCGTTCCTCGGGCGGTTCGACCGGTTCGACGCGGAGACGATCGAGGCCGGCCTCGCGGACCGGCTGGGGAACTTCTTCGCCGACATCGAGCGCGTCGGCACCGACCGCCCGCGGCTCCTCGGGATCGTCGCGCTCTCGCTGCTCGGCTGGCTCTTCCAGGCGGCCGCGCTCACCGCCGCGTTCGCCGCGGTCGGCCACCCGATCTCGCCGCTGATCCCGATCTTCGTCGTCCCGCTGTCGTACGTGGCGGGCGCGACGCCGCTCCCCGGCGGGCTCGGCGGCATCGAGGCCGCGCTCGTCGGCCTGCTTGTCCCGACGACCGGCGTCGCCGCGTCCGCAATCACCGCCGCAGTCTTAGTCTTCCGCGGCGCCGTCTACTGGCTCCCGATGGTGATCGGCGGGGCGTCGGCCTCCGCGCTGGGCGTGAAGGCGTTCGAGTGAGCCGGAATTTCGCGACACGGTGAGCTATCGTACCGAACGCCGGCGCAGCGCCACGCCGAGCGCGAACGCCGCGCTCCCGAGCGTCAGCGCGAGCACGAGCGCGACGACCGGACCGATCCGCAATCCGGTCAAGAGTTCGGCGCGCGGATCGAGTCCGACAACTGACGGGCGCGGCACAGCGTAGCCGCCGTCAGCGACCCCGTCGCCGCGGATGAGCGCCGCGAGCGGCGGCACCACGTAGATCCAGACCGCGGCGAGGAAGACGGCGGCCCATCCAACGAGGAGGCCGCCCTGATGCCGGCCGACGTATCCCGCTGTACCGACCGCGACGGCGACGAGACCCGCCCAGAGCGCGTATCGCCCGGCTGTTCGCACCGGTTCCCACGGCAGGACGGTGAGGAGCGACGCGGCGACGACGGCGACGGCGACCGCGCCGAGCGCACGGGCGGCGGTCCGGCCCGTGCCGAGGAGGAGGGCTTTCGAGGGCACGATTCGCGGTTGCGGCGGGAGGCAAAAAGCGCTCGGGCGACCACCGGCGATCCGCGGTCGCGTGCGGCGCGGCGTGGGACCTCTTAGAAGAACAGCCACAGCACGAGCAGCGCGTACAGCGTCACGAGAGAGATGAGCGTGAGGCGGATGAGGATGTTGACGCTGAACACGAGCCCGTTGTAGTCGTTTTTTAGGAGCTTCACCGGCTCCGTGCGGCGGCTTTCGAACCCGACCGTCGCGGGCGCGACGTCGTCGACGGCGCGGTCGACCGCGCGCTCGATGGCGTCGACGTCGGACTCGCGCATGTTCGCCAGCTCGTGGATCGACGCGTGGGTGTCCGTCGAGAAGGGGATCACCGCGTCGAACTCGTCGCGGTACGCGTCGGCGGTCGCCCGCACGTCCGGGGTGAGCCCGTTCGTGTCGACGCCGATCCAAAGGACCTCCTGACCGTCGACGCGCTCGATCATCGCCAGCGCGTCCTGCCCGGTCCGCGTCACGGCAAACCCGGCGGCGTAGTCGTCGGCGAGTTCCGCGTCGGCGAGCCGGTCGCGGAAGTCGTCGAACGCGCGCTTCAGGCGGTCGGCCTCGGCGGAGCCGTACTGGATCTCCACGTCGGGGCCGTTCTGGATGTCGTGTCTGTGCTGGTCGATCAGCAGCACGTCGTCGTGGTCGACGTCGCGCATGAACACGCCGGTGTCGTAGTCGTCGATCCCCTCGCCGTGGAGGACGATCACTTGCTTGCCGCCGAGCCGACGGCCGTGGAACCGGACGTTCGCGTATCCTTCCTGCTCACCGTAGGACTCGGTGATAAGCCGAGACGCGCGCTCAGTCCGGTCCGGATCGGCGACCGCGTCGAGGATCCGCTCCGCGTCCGCCGGGTTCGAAAGGTCCTCCTTGTGCGTACACGGGACGTGGAAGAAGAACCCGGCGTCGCCCTCGGCTGCGGTCTGGACTCCCCCGTCGGCCACGGGCTCGGCGCGCTCGGCCGCCTCGGTCTCCGCTCCGCCGTTCAGCGCATCGATCAGGTTCCCGCTCAGCTGGCCGCCGCCGAAGCCGCCGAGCGGGCCGGGATGGACCCACGGGGCCGCGACCGTGAGACGGCTCCCGTTGTCGACGGCGAACGTCTCCACGGACGGGCGGGCCTCGACGCCCAAGTCCAGCGACTCGCGGTCGTTCCGAAGGAGCCCGGAGGTGAGCGCGAACGCGGAGACGTCGGTGTTGCTCTTGATCAGGTAGTCGACGACGACGAGAACCAGCACGAGGAAGCCCGCCGCGATGAGCAGCGACGCGAACGCGAACACGTGCCGGTACGTCGTGAAGCCGAGGTCGCTGCCGCCCAGCGCGTAGAACGCGGCGATGAGCAGCGCCGGCTCCGTCAGCGACACGAGGAGGATCCGGTCGGAGCGGTCGATGCCCGTCGACACGACGAGCACCAGAATGTTGATCAGGTACAGCGTGATGAAGCTCAGCCAGATGATGCTCCAGGCGTTCCCGACGTTGTTCGCGCCGGTGAGCACCAGCGCGTACACGAACAGGACGGACTGCGAGGTGAGCGCCAGGAAGTAGCTCCACGGCCGCGGGTAGCCGTCGAGGACCCGCGGGAAGAGCTCCGCGGCGACGACGAACGGGATCAGGAAGATGAGCGCGGCCACCGGCACGATTCGGGACGGATCCGGCGCGAACGGCGTGAAAAGCCAGATCCCGCCGAACGTGCCGACGGCGTACACGGCGCTGAGCACGACGAGCGCGGCCGACTGAACCCTGAGCGAGGGCACCGAGAAAATGAACCGCTGAAAGGCGTCGACGTTGTCCGCACCCATCTACGCGGTCACCCCGTATATCGATTCGAGCTCGTCTATCGTCTGTTCCACCGAATACTGCTCGACGGCCGTGCGGGTGTCCCTGTCGCCGTCGAGGCAGTCGCGGACCGCGCGTTCCATGTCGTCGAGGTCGCCCAGCACGAACCGCGAGCCGTTCTCGGGGCCTATCGTCTCGTCGAACGGCGCCACGTCCGCGGCGGCGACCGGGGTGCCGCAGGCGTTCGCCTCCAGCGTCGAGAGACCGAGCGTGTCGCAAGTCGACGCCGTGACGAAGACATCAAGCGCGGCGTAGAAGTCGGGGAGCTCCTCGCGGGGGAGGAAGTCGTGGAACCGGACGTTCTCCGGCGCGTCCGCCTCAAGCTCCGCGCGGACCGGCCCCTCGCCGACGAGTTCGAACCGTACCTCGGGCAGCCGCTCGGCGAGCCGGAGCGTCTCGTCGACGTTCTTCTTGTGGGTCATCCGGCCGCTGTACCCGACCACCGGCGCGTCGGCCGCGGTCGAGCCGCCGTCGGTCGCGATCGGGGCCACCCGCGCGCCCTCGCTCGGGCGGAACCGGTCCATCTCGATCCCGACGGGGAGCCGGTACGGCTTCACGTCGCGGCGGATCCGCGAGGTCGAGGCCGTGACGCAGTCGAACGCGTTCAAAAAGCGGTTCTCGTAGGCCACGTACGCCCGCCCGGCGAGTGAGGCGAGCCGCTCCGACTTGAGCCCCTGAACGAAGTAGTCCTCGACGGGGGTGTGGTGCGTGTACACCGACGTCGCGCCGTACCGCTTCGCGTAGCGGAGCCCCATGAGGCCGGTCGACGCCGGGCCGTGACAGTGGACGACGTCGAGGTCGGGGAGCGTCGACAGGCGGCGGTAGGTCGGGAGGCGATACTGTCGGTAGAAGGGGTTCGGCAGCGAGGGGACCGGTATCTCGCGTGCGTCGGGCTCGTGGCTGCTCTCCGGGTACACGACGTACACGTCGTGGCCCCGGGACTCGAGGCGGTCGCGCCACGCCTGAATGGTGTAGGTGACGCCGTCGATGCCGGGGAAGTAGCTGTCGGTGAAGAAGCCGATGTTCATGGTCGCGTCTGGCGGTTGGGGGGTTGGGGGCGGCCGGGGGCGCCGCAGAGGGGCCTGTCGGCGGGGACTGCGCCGGTCGGGGCGGCGCTCGGGTCGTCGCCCGCGCCGACGGCTACTGCGAGTACCACGGTCATTCGCGGACTTCACTACCTGACCGCTTCAACATTTTCATTTCCGGAGACGGCGCTCTGGGGCCGGCAGCGGCGGCGCGCCCCGACCCCGCCCGCTTAATCCGTCGGCGCTCGAACCGCCTGCCATGATCACGACCGACCGGATGGCGGCCGTCGACGCCAACGCGGCCGCGCTCGGCGTGCCCCGGAAACAGCTGATGGAGTCGTCCGGCAACGCGGTCGCCCGCGAGGTGCGAGCCGTCGCGGAGCCGGGCGCGACCGTCGCGCTCGTCTGCGGCCGCGGGAACAACGGCGGCGACGCGCTCGTCGCGGCGCGGTTCCTCGACGAATACGACGTCGCGGTTCACCTGCTCGGCCGCCCCGAGACGATCCGAACCGACATCGCGAGAGAGAACTGGGACGCGCTCGAAAGCGCCGAGATCTCGACCGAGACGGTCACCGACTCTCGGAGCTTCGACCTCACCGGCATCGAGGATGGCGTGTCCGACGGCGCTACCCCCGACGCCGTCGTCGACGCGATGCTCGGCTCCGGAATTTCGGGCGGCCTCCGAGAGCCGGAACGAACCGCGGCCGAAGCGATCAACGCGAGCGACACGACGGTGGTTGCGGTCGACGTTCCATCAGGGATCGACGCCGACACGGGCGACCCGACGGGCGGCCAGGATTCGGTCAGGGTACGCGCCGACCGCGTGGTGACGTTCCACGACGAGAAGCCCGGACTGGACTCGCTCGACGCCGCGGTCACGGTCGCCGACATTGGGATCCCGGCCGCAGCGGAGCGGTTTACCGGGCCCGGCGACCTGCTCGGACTCGGCCGCGACCCCGACTCGCATAAGGGTGAGAACGGCGAGGTGCTGGTCGTCGGCGGGGGACCGTACACCGGCGCGCCGACGCTGTCCGCGCTCGCCGCGCTCCGCGCCGGGGCCGACCTCGTCCGGGTGGCGTGTCCCGAGTCCGTCGCCGGCGCGGTCCAGGGGTTCTCGCCGAACCTGATCGTCCACGGGCTCCCGGGCGACCGCGTCGGCCCCGCCCACGCCGAGCGAGTCGCGTCGCTCGCGGCCGAGAACAACGTCGTCGTCCTCGGACCGGGGCTCGGGGGCGGCGACGGCACCGAGGCGTTCGTTCGCGAGTTCCTGACGGCGTTCGAGGGGCGCGCGGTCGTTGACGCGGACGCGCTCCGGACCGTCCCCGACGTCGACACCGGCGCCGACCTGATCTGTACGCCGCATCAAGGCGAACTCGTCGGAATGGGCGGCGAGACGGCTGAAGGCCCGGACGAGCGCGCCGAACTGGTCCGCGAGTTCGCGGCCGAGGTGGGCCACACGCTGCTCGTGAAGGGCGCGGTCGACGTGATATCCGACGGCGACCACGTGCGGCTGAACCGCACCGGCAACCCCGGGATGACCGTCGGCGGGACGGGGGACGTGCTTGCGGGGACGGTCGGCGCGCTCGCGGCCGTGACCGACCCGTTTCACGCGGCCGCGGTCGGCGCGTACGTCGTCGGGCGCGCGGGCGACGCCGCCGCGGAGGCGAACGGGAGCGGACTGGTGGCGACGGACTTACCCGACCGGCTGCCGGAGGCGATGCGTAATGAGTGAGGACGAAGGCGGCGGGGCCGGCGGACCGAGCGCGGAGTCCGCGGGGACGGACGCGCTGACCCACACCGACGAGTCCGGCGACGTCCAGATGGTCGACGTGGGCGCGAAGCCCGACAGCAGCCGGCGCGCGGTCGCCCGCGGCGAGATCCGGCTGACGCCGGAGACCGTCGCCGCGGTCGAGGCGGACGCGGTCGAGAAGGGCGACGTGCTCGCGACCGCCCGGATCGGCGCGGTTCAAGCGGTCAAACACACCTGGGAGACGATCCCGATGTGCCACCAGATCCCGATCACGAACGTCGACACCGAGTTCGCGGTCGGCGACGACCGGATCGAGCTGACGGTCGCGGTCGAGACCACAGGGAAGACGGGCTGCGAGATGGAGGCGCTGGAGGGCGTCACGACCGGGCTCAACACCGTCTGGGACATGGTGAAGGCCGCCGAGAAGGACGCCGACGGGGGGTATCCGGACACGCGGATCTCGGACGTCGAGGTCGTCGAGAAGCGGAAGGAGACGGTCGGGGAGTAGGGCGATCGACGGGACGCGAGCGCAGTCAGCTTAAAGGCCCGGCGAGCGTCGACGCCTCAGAACAGCCCGGTCACGTCGCCGTCGGCGTCGACGTCGATGTCCTCGGCGGCCGGCTCGGCGGGAAGGCCCGGCATCGTCATCACGTCGGCGGTCTTCGCCACGACGAAGCCGGCGCCCGCCGAGGGCGTCACCTCGCGGACGGTGAGCGTCCACCCCTCGGGGACGCCGGTGCGCGCGGCGTCGTCGGACAGCGAGTACGGCGTCTTCGAGACGCAGACGGGCAGGTCGCCGTACCCCCACCGCTCGACGCGCTCGACGTCGTCTGCCGCGCCGTCGACGTACTCGACGTCCGCGGCGCCGTACACCTCGCGGGCGACGGTCTCGATCTTCTCCCGAATCGGCGCGTCCGTCTCGTACAGCGGCGCGTACGACCCCGTCCCGGCGCGCTCGCGGACGAGTTCGGCCAAGTCGGTCGCGCCGGCGCCGCCGTCGCGGTAGGCGGTCGAGCGCGCCACCGGGATCCCGCGGTCCGCGATCGCCTCCTCCAGCGCCGCGAGTTCGGCCTCGGTATCGTCGCCGAACACGTTGATCGCGGCCACCGTCGGGATCCCGAACGACTCGGCGATCGAGACGTGTTTCGCGACGTTGTCGACGCCGGCCCGGACCGCGTCGGGGTCCGGTGAACCGAGCGCGTCGAAGTCGGTCGGCCACATCTCCAGCCCGTGGCGCTTCGCGCCGCGGACGGTGGCGACCACGACCGCGACGTCGGGGACCATCCCCTCTCGCGCGACGATGTTCCCGAACTTCTCCGCGCCGAGGTCGGCGCCGAAGCCGGCCTCGGTGACGAGGTAGTCGGCGAGCGCGGCGCCGACCCGGTCCGCGACGAGCGTGTTCGTCCCGTGCGCGATGTTCGCGAAGGGGCCGCCGTGGACGAACGCCGGGACGCCCTCGACCGTCTGGACGAGGTTCGGCCGGAAGGCGTCGCGGAGCAGCGCGGCCGCGGCGCCCGTGACGCCCAGGTCCGCCGGGGTGACCGGCTCGCCGTCCGCGTCGACGGCGAGGACGATGCGACCGATTCGCGCTTTTAAATCCTCTAGGTCGGACGCCAGCCCGAGGACCGCCATCAGCTCCGAGGCGGCGGTGATCACGAACTCGTCCTCGCGGGGGACGCCGCTCGCGGTCCCCCCGAGGCCGACGACCGTCTCGCGGAGCGCGCGGTCGTTGACGTCGAGCGCGCGCGGCCAGTGGACCCGCCGCGCGTCGACCGCCGTGTCGTTCCCTTGGTGGAGGTGGTTGTCGAGCGCGGCGGCGAGGAGGTTGTGCGCCGCCGTCAGCGCGTGGATGTCACCGGTGAAGTGGAGGTTGATCGCCTCCATCGGCAGCACCTGCGAGTACCCGCCGCCGGCCGCGCCGCCCTTGATCCCGAAGACGGGGCCGAGCGACGGCTCGCGCACGGCGACCGCGGTTCGCTCGCCAAGCTTAGCGAGGCCCTGGCCGAGCCCCACGGTCGTGACCGTCTTCCCCTCGCCCTTCGGGGTGGGCGACATCCCGGTCACGAGGACGGTCGTCCCGTCGGACGCGCTCGCCCCGTCGGCCGCGCCCGCTTCGCCGCCGACGGCCTCGCGCACCGCCGCGTGCGTGAGCTTCGCGACGCCGTCGCCGCGGCGCTCGACGTCGTCGGCGGAGAGCCCCAGATCGGCCGCGACGTCCTCGATCGGGCGGGGATCGGTCGCTCGCGCGACGGCGAGGTCGGACTCCGGTGCGCCGGTCGCGTCGCTTGCGGGATCCGTCGATGCCATACCGGCGCTTCTCAGGCCGGTCTCATGAGGGTTGCCCGTGATTTGGTGACTATCCTCACCGATCGAGGAACGGCGGGATCACGACCTCGGCGCGCTTCTCGTCGCCGCGCACGACGACGCTCACCTCGGTGCCGGCGTCGGCGTACGTCTCGTGGAGGTAGCCGAGGCCGATCGGCTCGTCGAGCGTCGGGCTCATCGTCCCGGAGGTCAGCTTCCCGACGCGGGTGAGGTCGCCGTCGGTGACCGCGTAGCCGCCGCGGGGCACGCCGCGCTCGCGGAGGCGGACGCCGACGAACTTTTCGTCGACGCCTTCCTCCTTCTGGGCCTCCAAGGCGTCGCGACCGACGAACTCCGTGTCCAGCTTCACGACGAAGCCGATTCGGGCCTCGTAGGGCGTTCTGGGTTCGTTTTCGGGGTCGAAGTCCTGTCCGGACAGGAGAAAGCCCATCTCCGTGCGGAGCGTGTCGCGCGCGCCGAGTCCGCACGGCTGCGCCTCGCGCGGCGCGTCGACGAACGCGTCCCAGACGGACTCGGCGGCGTCGGCAGGACACATCACCTCGAAGCCGTCCTCGCCGGTGTAGCCGGTGCGTGCGACCCAGCTCTCCGCCCCCGCCACGGCCGCCGACGTCGCCTCGAACTTCGAGAGGTCGACGACGCGGTCGCGGGGCGTGGCCTCGTCGAGCGCGTCGGCCGCGTCGGGGCCCTGGACCGCGAGCATCGCCCAGTCGTCGGTGGCGTTCGCGACGGTCGCGTCGAGGTCCCACTCCTCGCGGTGGGCGGTCCAGCGGTCGTACATCTGGCCGTCGTGGCCCGCGTTCGGCACGAAGAGGTAGGCGGGGTCGCCGCTGGGCGCGTCGAGGTCGCCGTCGTGGGCGTCCTCTAGGGCCGCGAGCGACGCGGCCGCCTCGCCGGCCGTGGTCCCGTCGGGCAGCCGGTAGACGACCGTGTCGTCGAGCATCACGCCCTCCTCGTTCGTGATCGCGGCGTACTGGGAGTCGCCGGGGTCGAGCGCGCCCACGTCGTTGGTCGTGAGCCGGTTCATGAGATCGGTCGCGTCCGGGCCGGCGACCTCGATCTCGCCCATGTGCGAGACGTCGAAGACGCCGACGGACTCGCGGACTGCGGCGTGTTCGGTCTGGATCGAGTCGAACTCGACGGGCATCTGCCAGCCGCCGAAGTCGGTGAACTTGGCGCCGCGCGCGTCGTGAGATCCGTGGAGCGGAGGGAGGCGATCGGTCATATTCGCACCTCACTCGGACGCGCCTAAGCCTTTGTGGCATCGGGGGAGGGGAGCCCCGCCGTCGGATCCGGCGGTCGTCGACGACTCCGCCGGAGCGACTCGGGCGACAGCCTCAAGCGGTCGCCGGCCCCCGTATCGGGCGTGAGCAGCCGTCGCCCCGATCGCAGTCTCGTCGCGCCCGCGGTCGCGGTCCTTCTGATCGCGGTCCTGCTCGGCGCGCTCGTCGGGACGTGGCCCCCGTTCGTCGCGGTCGAGAGCGGCAGCATGGCGCCCGGCGTCGAGCGCGGTGACCTCGTCGTCGTCACGGCGACCGACCGCGCGCCGTGGGGCGACCTTTCGACCGCGGCCGACTCGGACGCCCCGACGCGCCTCGGCGAGACGGGCGACGTGGTCGTTTACACCGTGCCGGGCGTCGGGGGGAGGCCGGTGTTCCACCGGCTGGCGTTCCCGGTCGACGCCGGCGAGGACTGGACGGAGCGGGCCGACCCGGCGCTCCTCGCCGGCGACTGCGGGGAGCTGACGACCTGTCCCGCACCGTACGACGGGTACGTCACGTACGGCGACGCGAACGAGTTGTACGACCAGAGCGCCGGCATCGCGCCGGTCGTCCCCGAGGAGTGGATCGCCGGCAAGGCGCTGTTCGCGGTGCCGAACCTCGGCTGGATTCGGGTGGGGGTCGACGCGGCGGCCGCGCGGTACGGCGGCGTCGCGACCGGCGTCGTCCTCGTCGGCTTCGCGGGACTCGCGGGGGGAGTCGGTGCGCTGCTTCTGGGTTGGCTTCGGCGGGGGAGACGGCGGTGACGCAGACAGGCGATAGCGGTTATTTATAAAACCGGTGCGGTTGGCGCGCGCCTCCGAGCGGCCGCTCTCGGCGGTCGCGAGGAGCGCGTGCGAGGGAGTCAGTCGCCGGAGCGAAGCGGAGGCGACTGACGAGGCTGGGGAGGTGTGAGGTGCTGTGCGGTCGCGGTCGGGTGGGGCTCAAAGGGGCAGCCGCGAGGACGAAGCACGACGACGCAAGGACCGCAAGGAGGGAGTGCCAGCGACCGACTGAGGACCGCAGCGAGTCGCGCGAATCCTCGCGGCTGGGGCTTTGGAGGTGTTCCCCGGCGATCCCATATAAAAAATACATAAATGAGCAGCTGGGGTTTCAGAAGCGTTCACCGCGGTACCACCATTCGTTTATAAATAATCGCCGTCGACACCGTGTTTCAATCCTTATCGCGTCGAGGCCGATTCGGTGCCCGTCTCGTCGCCGTCGTTTTCGGCCACGTCGCCCTCGCCGTCGACTTCGTCTCCGTCGAGCGTCACGGAGCCGTTGGCGGCGTTCCGGAGCGCGTCCGAGCGGCCGAACTCGCCGGGCGCGATGGCGAGCGTTCGGATCCCGTAGCCGTTCGCGGTCTCGACGACCGGCTTGAAGTCCGTGTCGCGGGAGGCGATCGCGAGGGTGTCCATCCGGCCCTCGGCCGCGAACCGAGCGGCGTCGACCGCGAGCTTCACGTCGACGTCGCCGCTCGTGATCACGACCTCGAAGCCGCGTGCCTCCGCGGCCTGAATCAGCCCCGGCGTCGCGTGCTCGTCGAGGTAGAGCCGGGTCGTTACGAGTGGTCCCTCGGCCTCACCGGCCCGCCGCACGTCGTCGAGGTCGACGTCGAACTCCTCGCGCAACACGTTCGGCCCGTCGACGAACAGCGCCACGCCGCCGGTGTCCGCGTCCGTCACGCCGTCTGCGTCCGTCACGTCGTCAGCGGCGGTCTCGCCGCCGGCGTTCGTCTCGTTCTCCGGCCCGTCGCCTCGGTCCATGACTGGCCTTCGCCGTCGCCGGAAATAGGTATGGTGATTCCGCTGAACGACAATCCTCGACTCGGTCCCGATCGCTTCGGAACTTCAAGACCTTATATCCGTATTACGACTTCGGTCACGACCGTAGTGAATATACGGAGATTTGAAGTAGGATGTCCAGCTATACGGAGATAAGATGTCACAATCGAACGCGTACACCGTCATTTCCGCACAGAACGATCACGAATGTACCACGGTACGTGCCCATCCGCGCAACGAGACGTTCCACGTCGTCGAGTACGCCGACGAGGACGCCCGCGAGCGCGTCGCGGACCTGCCGGTGGGCTCGGTCGTGAAGATGGAGCTGTCGCGCGCCGGCCGCCGCAGCAACGTCTGGCGCGCCGAGTCGGTCCGGACCGCACAGACCGACGGTGGAGTGAGCGGGGAGTAAACCGAGTGGCTCTGAACACGGAATTTCGGATTTATTGCTATCCTCTGTAATAAGTGATCGACTGCGCTGTGGAACTCGCCTCCAAAATCCCGGTCTCTCGGCTTTAAATCGTTGCCAACGGATCGCCGGTGAACACCTCCAAAGCCCCAGCCGCGAGGACGGCGCACACTCGTTGCGCTCCTCGCTCGCGCTGCTCGCTGCGGTGCTTACGTCGTCTGCGCCGTCCTCGCAACTGCCCCTTTGAGTCCCGCCCAGCACGGCAGCCTCACGCCTCCCCAGCCTCGCCGCTCGCTCCCTCCGGTCGCTCGCGGCGTCCCTCGCACGCGCTCCTCGCGGCCGCCGAGGGCGGCCGCTCGGAGGCGCGCGCCACAGCATAACTAAAATCCGCAAAAGGGGCGCCCGGCTCGCTTATAAGTCTCGGGTGAGCCGCGGGTTCGTCACCGCGCCGTCGGCTGCGGAGGCGAAGTCGCGGCCGTACTTCGCGAGGATGCCGCCCTCGTAGGGCGGTTCGGGCGCGTCCCACGCCTCGCGGCGCTCGTCAAGTTCCTCGTCGGAGAGGTCGACCGTCAGGTCACGCTCGGGGATGTCGACGGTGATGTAATCGCCGTCCTCGATGAGGCCGATCGGGCCGCCCGCGGCGGCCTCGGGCGCCACGTGGCCGATCATCGGGCCGCGGGTGCCGCCCGAGAACCGGCCGTCGGTGAGCAGCGCCACGTCGTCCTCGTGGCCCGCGCCGACGACGGCCGCGGTGACGCCGAGCATCTCGCGCATCCCCGGACCGCCGCGGGGCCCCTCGTTGCGGATGACGATCACGTCGCCGGACTCGATCTCTCCGGATTGGACATACTCCATCGCGTCCTCCTCATTTTCGAACACGCGGGCGGGCCCCTCGTGGTAGAACTCGTCGTCGCCGGTCACCTTCAGCACCGAGCCGTCCGGCGCGAGGTTGCCGTCGAGGATCTTGATGGCGCCCTCCTCTTCCTTCGGCTCATCGATGGTGTAGAGGAAGTCGGCCTCGATCTCGTTGTCGTCGGGGAGGTCGCCCTGCGCCTCCAGCTCCGCGATCTCCTCGGCGAGCGTCCGACCCGTGACGGTCATCGCATCGCCGTGGAGCAGGTCGGCCTCCAGCAGGCGCCGGAGCACGACCGGCACGCCGCCGACCTCGTGGAGGTCGTTCATCACGCGGCTCCCGCCGGGCTGGAGGTCCGCGATCTTCGGCGTGCGCCGCGAGATCTCGTCGAAGTCCTCGATCGAGAGGTCGACGTCGGCCTCGGCCGCGAGCGCGAGCAGGTGGAGCACCGCGTTCGTCGAGCCGCCCATCGCGGTCTGGGCCGCGATCGCGTTCTCGAACGACTCCCGCGTGAGGATGTCGGAGGGGCGGCGGTCGTTCTCGATGCAGTCCATCGCGAGCTCGCCGGCGCGCTCGGCGACCGCGTAGCGCTCCTCGTCCTCGGCGGGCGGGGAGGCCGACCCGAGCGGCGCCAGCCCGAGCGCCTCCGAGAGCGACGCCATCGTGTTCGCGGTGAACATTCCGCCACAGGAGCCCGCGCCGGGGCAGGCGTTGCGCTCCAGGTCGTCGAGCTCGTCGGCGTCCATGTCGCCCTGTGCGTACGTCCCGACGCCCTCGAACACCTGGACGATCGTCACGTCGCGCCCGTCGTGTTGCCCGGGCATGATCGAGCCGCCGTAGAGGAAGACGCTGGGGAGGTCCGTCCGGATCGCGGCCATCATCATCCCGGGAAGGTTCTTGTCGCAGCCCGCGACGGTCACGAGGGCGTCCATGCGCTCGCCGAAGGAGACGAGCTCGACGGAGTCCGCGATGACCTCTCGCGAGATGAGGCTCGCCTTCATCCCCTCGGTCCCCATCGAGATGGCGTCGGAGATAGTGATCGTCCCGAACTCGATCGGCATCCCGCCCGCGGCGTCGATCCCGTCGAGCGCGGCGTCCGCCACGTCGTCGAGGTGAACGTTACACGGCGTGATGTCGGCCGCCGGGTTCGGCACGCCGATGATCGGCGAGGAGAGGTCCTCGTCGTCGAACCCCATCGCGCGGAACATCGCGCGGTGCGGCGCCTTGTCCGGCCCCTCCGTCACGTCTCTGCTCCGCAGGCTCTCGTCTTTCCCGCCGGCGAATCTACCCACGTCCTCCCGGCGACGCCGCCGCTCGTCGTCGTCGGATTTCGGCTGCTGTTCGCTCATACCCGACCCTGTCGCTCGGGGGTCTTAAACGGCCGCGTCGGGGCGAGGGTTGCTCGGTGGGGCGAACAGGTTCGGGGCGGGGTTACCACTCGCCTGTAAAGTCTATGTCGACACCGCAGGCGTCGGCAAAATTGCGGAGATGCCGTTTCTTGTCTCGCTTATTTAACGATGTGTAGACGTAGTAGTCGTCACCGACCTGGCGGTACGTTCGCATCTCGTCGCCGTTCGGGTGGTTCGGCTCGTCGTTCAGCATCGCAATTTTCTGTCCGGGAACGTACGGAAGCGGCGCGTACGCTTCGATCAGACTGTGATTTTCGATGAGGTAATCCACGGCCTCCTCCATAACGTCTGACTGGCTCTCACCGCTGACGAACGTTGACCCAGCTTCGGTGATGAGTTCCACGACGTACGATCCAGATGCGTCCGAAGGTCCGGTGGTTTTCGTGGGGGTCGACGACTGGGCATGATCTTCACTGTCCACCCGACTGTCATTCTGATCTCGTTCCAATTCCGCGATCAAATCGTCGACGAGCGTCTTTGAGAGCGACTCGGCCGGTTGGGAGACAACTTCGCCGACTCGATCGACGACCGTTTCACGGATCGAATCCGCGATGTCGTCTTTCTCTTCGGACAGCGTCGAAATCGCTTGCCGTCGACGCTCCACCCGCTGATAAATCTCCGTCGAGGCACCCGACTGAATCGAATCCTTCGAGAGCGCGGCGAGCATCCAGTCGTTCGCGGTGAGGTCGGCGAGGGCAGATTCTCCGAGGTGTTCCACGTCGGGGGTAGCGCCATCTTTTTTAAGCCGGAACACGGCGAACGTCTTTCCGTTCGTGAGTAGCCCCCAGTCCACCCACTCTTGTCGCATGTAGCTCCGTAGTTGGTCGGCGTACGCGTCGGTGATCGGCGTGTCACAGCCTTTCGCTTCGACGAACAGAGCCGGAGAACCGTCGGCGAACAGCGCGTAGTCGACCTTCTTTTTTGAAGACCCCATCTGGACCGAGTATTCCATTTCGACTTCCGTGGAGTAGAAGTCCCATCCAAGAACATCTCTTATAAATGGATCAATCAACCGAGAACGCGTGTTCTGCTCGTCCATTTGCGGAGACGACTCGACGAGCGACAGGGAGCGTTCGACGTAGTCCGACACCGTCTCCTCGTCCATCTTTTCGAAATCTCTGGTGCGCACCCTCTTAAAAGTGAAACGTTGCTAACCGTTCAGGTGACAGCGTAGGATTACAGTCACGAAACCACTTCCATGTCTTCCGTTTCTATCTCTTCCAAGCGTTCCTCGCCGTACTGACCGTCTGCGTTTTTGTGGTGTCGGTGGAGTCGGTATGCGGCTCGGAGTCGTTCTTCGTCATCGGTGATTGTCCAGAACGACCCCTTGTGACGGACGAGGTCACGCTCTTTCAATCGGGAAAGGATCGCACTAACGGCGTCCGTCTCCAGATCGAGTCGTTCGGCGATCGTCGCCGCCTTCCACGCGCGATCGTCGCTTTCGTCAAGGAACAGTACGATCCGTTCCGTACTATTCTGTGTTTCGTCCATAGAGAGATTCAGACCCGCGCCTTCAGTTCCACCCGGTAGCCGAACGGGTCGCGGACGTACACCGCGCCGGCCTCGCCGGTCGCGCCGAGCGGCGAGTCGAGCGTCTTCTCGACCTCGACGCCGGCCTCGGCCAGCTCGGCCTCAATCTCGTCGACCGACTCCTCGACGACGACCGCGACGTGGTCGTAGTTCGTCTTCGTCGGCCGCTCGAACTCGTCGGTCGGCCAGAGATGGATCACGGCGGTCGCCGAGAGCCGCACGTCGAAGAACGGCTTCTCGTCGGCCGCGTACAGCGCGTCCTCGATGCCGAACCCGAGCCGCTCGCCGTAGAACTCGCGGGCGTCGTCGGCACCGTCCTCGGGGATCCGGAGGTTGACGTGGTCGATGTGTCGCGCGTTCACGCTCGTCATTTCGGCGTCCAGCCGCAAAAGCCGTTGGGGCGGAACGGCGCCCGTCCCCGAACGCCCGGCAGCGTGCCGACCGGCGTCGGCGCGGTCTCGCGGGGCACAAACGGCCGCGGAGTATTTATTCATAGAAGTGTAAATACTATACATGGCTACTCTCGAAACCCTCGCGACCGCGCCCCTGATGGGCGGGATGGCAGGTTCGGGGATGGCAGGTTCGGGGATGGCAGGTTCGGGGATGGCTGGCGGAGTAGGCGGCGCGACGTTCCTCGTTCCGCTCCTCGCGCTGCTCACCGTCGGAGCGTTGCTCGCCGCGGGCGTCGTCGGAATACGGGCCCTCACGGCGGAGACCGGCGACGGTCCGGCCCGGGCCCGGAGCGACGAAACCCCGGTCGAGCGCCTCCAGCGGCGCTACGCGGACGGCGAACTCACGGAGGGAGAGTTCGAGCGAGCGCTGGAACGCGAACTGGAGCGTGAAGGGACTGACGGGCCCGGCACGGGACCGGGCGCCGGATCGGATCTGACCGGGGATGCGGAGCGAACGCGGTAGGCCTGTGAGTCCGCTCAGGCGAACGCCCGCAGGATCCCCGCGCCGTCGGTGCTGCGGCCGAGGTCCGGGAGCGTGGCGCGCTCGGGGTGCGGCATCAGCACGGCGACCGTCTCGCGCTCGCCCAGGACGCCGGCGACGTTGTCCGTCGAGCCGTTCGGATTGGCGCCCTCCGTGACGTTCCCGTCGGCGTCGCAGTAGCGGAAGAGCACGCGGTCGTCGGCAACGAGGTCGGCGTGGGCGTCCTCGCTTATCTCGAAGCGACCCTCACCGTGCGCGATGGGGACCTCGATGACGTCGCCCTCGTCGTAGGCGGCGGTCCAAGGCGTGTCCGCGCGCTCGACGCGCAGGTGGACCGGCTCGCACTGGAAGCGCGCGGAAGCGTTCGTGGTGAACGCGCCGGGCGTGAGTCCGGACTCCGAGCCGATCTGCGCGCCGTTACAGATGCCGATTACGGGGACGCCGTCGTCGGCCGCCGCGCGGACCTCCTCCATGATCGGCGCCCGGGCGGCCATCGCGCCGGCGCGGAGGTAGTCGCCGTAGGAGAAGCCGCCGGGAAGGACGATTCCGTCGGCATCGGCGGGGAGGCCGTCCTCGTGCCAGACGCGCTCGGCGTCCACGCCGAGGTGGTCGAGGGCGCGGACGGCGTCGCGGTCGCAGTTCGAGCCGCCGAACTGGACGACTGAAACGGTCATCGCTCCGCGACCGCGACGTCGTAGTCGTGGATCGTGGGGTTCGCGAGCAGCCGCTCGGCCATCTCGTCGGCGCGCGCGGCCGCCTCGTCGGCGTCGGCGGCGTCGAGGTCGACCTCGAACCGGTCCGCCGAGCGGAGGTCGGACAGCTCGAACCCGAGCCGTTCGAGGGCCTGCTGGGTCGTCTCGGCCTCCGGGTCGAGGACGCCCCGCTTCAGCCGGACCGTCACCGTCGCCGTGTACGCGGTCATACCCGTTGGTGCGGAGTCGTGTGTAAAAACCGTTTTGGAACGCCGTTTATGGGCACGTTCGTGGATACAGATCGGTCGTTCCTGCGGGAGGCAGGGACCGCGCGGAACGAAAGGGGCAAACCCCTCCGCCTGTTGGGAAGGGTGTATGCAGCCGCTCGAACCCGCGGAGGTGATCGTCGCATGACCCGCGAACTGACCGAGATCACGGTCGTCGGAGGAGACAAGACCGGACTCATCGCGCGGGTCACCTCCCTGCTGTTCGAGCGGGGAATCAACATCGAGGACTTAGATCAGGCGGTCCGCGAGGGCGTCTTCCGGATGACGACCCGCGTCGACGCCTCGGAGATGGAGACCTCCCGCGGCGAGCTCCGCCGCGCGCTCGCCGAGCTCGGCCGCGAGCTCGACGTCGACATCCAGGTCCGCTTCCCGAGCGACCGCGACGCGCGACGCGTCGCGCTGCTCGTCACGAAGGAGACGCACGCGCCCGAGGCCCTGCTGGAGGCCGAGGCCAACGGCGAGCTGGCCGACGACGGCGCCGAAGCGGAGATTCCAGTCGTCATCGGTAACCGCGGCGACCTCCGATCGCTCGCGGAGCGCTACGACAAGCCGTTCTACGACGTGGGCGACGGCAACGGCAACACCGACGAGGGGCGCCTGCTCGACCTCTTGGCCGAGTACGACGTGGACCTCATCGCGCTGGCCCGCTACATGCGCATCCTCTCGCCGGAGGTCGTCTTCCGATACGAGGGCCGGATCATCAACGTCCACCCCTCGCTGCTGCCGGCGTTCCCCGGCGCGGAGGCGTACCGGCAGGCGAAGGACGCCGGCGTCCGCATCGCGGGCGTCACCGCCCACTACGTCACGACCGATCTCGACCAGGGCCCGGTCATCGCCCAGCGCGCCTTCGACGTGCCGCCGGGCGCCGACGTCGACGAGATCAAGCGCCGCGGGCAGCCCCTCGAAGCCGAGGTGCTGCTCGACGCGGTCCGGCTCCACCTCGCGGACGCCATCGCAGTCCACCGCGGCACCGTCCACGTCCGCGAGGACGCCGACATCGACGCCCAGTTCGGGCTGAGTGACGCCGCCGTCGACGCGAACCCCGACGAGCCCGTCGACGGCGAGCCGCTCGGCCGGTCACCCGTGTCGCCGTCGGACGACTGAGCGGCCGCGAGCGAGTCGGTCGGCTCGGCCAACTCGCCCAACTCGTCCAACTCGGCCGACTCGGCCACTCTAGCGGTCACTTTTAAGCGGACGCGACCGCAACTGTCAACGATGATCGGCCGTCGCCCGCGGACGGATTTCCTCGCCGACACCGCCGCGGTCGTCCGCAGCGACGAGCGGTTGGTCCTGCTGTTCCTGCTGTTGCTGTCGCTCGCGGCGCTGGTCGTCTTCCTCCACTACACAACGCTGATCTTGGACGGGCTTCCCGACCCGATCCCGACCCAGCCGCTCAGGCCGTAATCCGCCGTCTCAGTCCGGTCAGCGGTCCGCGGGCGGTTCGGCATCGCGGTCACCGACGCCGCGGTCACCGGCCTCTTCGCTCCCGGCGCTCCGCGGCGTCTCGCCGATCTCCTCCATCACGCGGGCGTGGAACTCGCGGAGGACGGCCGACTCGTCGTCGGCGATGACGGTATCGGAGTCGACGAGCGTCGCCAGCCCGAACGCGAGCGGACTCGGCGAGTCGACGACGCGGTGTTCCACCGTCAGGTCGCCGGTCGCGATCCGCCCGACCGCCTCGCGGATCCCGTCGACGTCCAGCCGGTCCTCCAGCAGCTCGCGGTACGTCTCCTCTAACACCGCGAACTCCTCCAGATCCGCCGCGAACGACAGCAGCATCTCGGCGGAGACCTGCTGTTCGGCGGCCGACTTCTCGTACCCCTTGTACCGCTTTAATATGAGGAGCGCGCGCCCGGCGTTGATCCGGAAGTAGCGCTGGAGCAGGTCCGTCCCCTGAACGGCCTCGCGGAGGTCCTCGCGGACGGTCTCCGGGTCGAGGTCAGCTAGAATTCCCGCCACGTCGACCTTGCGGTTCAAGGGGAGCGCCAGCGAGAACCCGCGGTCCGCGACCGCGACCGCGACGTTCGCGTCGGTGCGGTTCGCGACCGCGGCCGCGACGAGCCGCGAGAGGCCGTCGTTGAACCGGCGGCCGTAGATCGAGTGGACGTAGAAGCGACGCTTGTACTCGTTGCGGTCGAGTTCCTCCTCGACGACGATGCGGTCGGGCGTCGAGACCGAGTCCGGGCCCGCGTACCGGACCTGCTCGTCGTACATGCGGGCGAGCGCGCGGACCGCGTTCTCGTCGAGGGGGAACTCTCGGAGCCACGCGCGCACCGCGGCCGGCCCCGCGTTCGGACCGTCACCGGCCAGCCGGTCGAGGAGTTCCGCCTGAAACGCGAGCACCTCGCGAGCGAGGTCCGCGGACAGCGGGAGGCGCTCGGCGAACCACGAAGGGACGGTCGGGCGCTCGCTCGTCCGGTCGACGTACACCTTCGAGCCGCGTCGGTAGCGGAACGCGAACCGCTCGCCGCCCAGGGCGAACACGTCGCCCGAGTCCAGCGTGTCGAGGTACGACTCGTCGAGGGTACCCACCCACTCGTCGTCGCGCGTGAACACGTCGCAGGTGAACGAGTCCGGGATGGTCCCCACGTTCGTCATGTAGATGACCCGCGCGAGCCGCCCGCGCTTCCCGACGAGCGTCTCGCCGACCGGGAACTCGGGGTAGTGGTGCTCGCCGTCAGGCGGGTCGTTGGCGTCGCGCCACACCTTCGGGTAGACGTTCTTCGCCTCTAGTCCGTCGTAGTCGCCGGTGAGGTACCGGAACAGCCGCTCGTAGGCGGCGTCGTCGAAGCCGCGGTACGGGTGCGCCCGGCGCAGTACCTCCCGAATCTCGCGGTCGGGCCGGATCCGGTTTATCGCCATCCCGTAGACATGCTGGGCGGCGACGTCGTAGGCGCCCTCGGGCGGGAACACGCGGTCGACGAACCCGTCCTCGGCGCGGGCGAGCAGCGTCGCGCACTCGATCAGCTCGTCGCGGTCGAGCGCGAACACGCGCCCCTCGACCGTCTCGCCCGGGCTGTGGCCCGCGCGCCCGACGCGCTGGAGCAGGGCGGCGACCGACTTCGGCGAGCCCACTTGGACCACCAGGTCGAGGTGGGGCATGTCGATGCCGAGCTCCAGGCTCGTGGAGGTCGTGACCACGTCGAGCTCGCCCGACTTCAGCCCCTCCTCGACGCGCGTCCGTTGGGCCTCGCCGAGGCTCCCGTGGTGACACCCGGAGTCCGACTCGTCGTAGTCGAACCGCTGGCGGAGCTCTTGGAGCGTGCGCTCGGCGCCCGACCGGGAGTTCGTGAACACCAGCGTGTTCTCGTGAGACTCGATCAGCTCGCGGAGCGACTCGTAGAAGCGATCGGTCACCGCCGACCGCGGCGTGTGGATCAGGTCGGCCGCGGGCGTCCGGAGTTCGAGGTCGAACTCGCGCGCGAACCGCGCGTCGACCACCTCGCAGGCGCGCGTCTCGAACCCGTCAACCTCACCGATCTCGCCGGCGACGCGCTCGCGCCCGACGAGGAACGAGGCGATCCCGTCGAGCGGTTCGACGGTGGCCGAGCAGCCGATCCGGGTGATCTCGGTCTCTCCTTCCCGCTCACCGTTCCGCGCCAACTCGGTCAGGCGCTCCAGCGACACGGAGAGGTGCGTCCCGCGCTTGTTCGCGGCCAGCGAGTGGATCTCGTCGACGATCACGTACTCGACGGTGCGGAGTTTCTCCTTGAACTTCGGCGAGTTGAGCAGGATCGCCAGCGTCTCCGGCGTGGTGTTGAGCACGTGCGGCGTCTCCGAGAGCATCGCCTGTCGGTCCGCCTTCGAGGTGTCGCCGTGGCGGATCGCCTGTCTGACGCTGGGGTCGTAGGCGTCATCGGGGTTGTCGGAGTCTCCCGTCGCGTCGCCGTCGCCCACCTCCGCCGCGGCCACCGCTTCGCCGATACCATTTAAAGGAGCCTCCAAGTTGCGCTCGATGTCGTTCGCGAGCGACTTCAGCGGCGAGACGTACAGGCAGTAGACGGAGTTGTCCAGCTCCCCGGCGCGGTCGCGCGCGAAGAGGTCGTCGAGGACCGCGAGGAAGGAGGCCAGCGTCTTCCCGCTGCCCGTCGGCGCGGCGACGAGGCAGTTCTCCCCGTCGTCGACGTGCGGGATCGCCTCGCGCTGCGGCGGGGTGAAGAAGCCGCCGTTCTCGCCGACGTACCCGCCGAACCGCTCGACCCACCAGCGACGGACCGGCGGCGAGAGTCGCGCGAGGACGTCGGCGTCGGCGATCGGGACCGTCTCCGGGTCGAAGTCGGGGTCCGCGATCGCGCCGCGCTCGACCGCGTCGCGGAGGAGGGCCCGGGCGGCGGCCTCGTCGCCGCGATCCGTGGTCTCGCTCACGGCGATCACGAGGGCTCGGGAAGGGAAATCGGTTGCGTCGGCTCCGCGGAAATTCGCGCAACCGACCCGTTTATCCGGCGGCCATCCGTGGCGCAACACGTATGAGCGGCACCTCGCCGGAGCCCGACCGACGGATCGACCGGAACCTGTTCGTCACCGTCTCCGGCCCGCCGGGCTGCGGGGCCACGACGCTCGTCGAGGGGATCGCCGAGGCGCTCGACTGCGGCTACGTCTCCGGCGGCGAACTGTTCCGCGAGATCGCCGCCGAGCGGGACATGAGCCTCTCGCAGCTGATCGCCGAGACCGGCGAATCCGAGGAGATCGACCGCGCGCTCGACCGCCGGCTTCGCCGCATCGCCGAGAAGTGGGGCGCCGCGAACAAGGCGTTCGTGCTGGAGTCGCGGCTCGCGGGCTGGATCGCCGGCAACCGCGCCGACATCCGGATCTGGCTCGACGCACCCGACGAGGTCCGCGCGGACCGCACGGCCGGCCGCGAGGAGATGACCTCGGAGATGCAGGTCCGCGAGGTCATCGAGGAGCAGCGATACAAGTCCTACTACGGCGTCGACCTGTCGGACCGCTCCATCTACGACCTCGTCATCAACACGGGCCGGTGGGACGCCGCGGCGACGCTCGATCTCGCGCTCACCGGAATCGAGCGCTATGACGTCGAGGCCGACGAGGGCGCGTTCGACACGCCCGACTTCGATATCTGACCGACGCGTTCGCGGCGGTGCCGTCGGCTTATATTCCTTCCACGCGCCGGAGCGCGCTCCGAACGTCGCCCGGCGTCGCGTACGGCCCGCCGCTCACCCGGTGGTCCGGCAGCAGGACGGGGATCGGGTTGTCGTCGAGCGCGCCGGTCACGGTATCTAAGTCGTCAGGGTCGTCGGGGTCGAACCCGCCGAGCCGCGCCAGTCGGCTCACGGAGATCTCCTCGCCGTACGGGACGCTCCGGAGCGCCTCCAACACCTCTCGCTGATCCGTCGGCACGGTGAGGCCGAGCGCCACCTCGGCGAACTCGTCGCGCTCGCCGCCGAGGTACGCGCCGATCCGGTCCAACAGGTCGTGTTCGCCGTCGGCGTCCCCGGGCGGTTCGTCGGGGAACGACACCGAGATGACGCGGCCCCCCGCGAAACCTATCTGGACTGTCCGGTCGATCGCGTCGAACTCGCGGGCGAAAACGCCGGACGTGCCCGATACACTCATACCCTTCATTGGTAGGGTTGATCACTTAAAATGTCTCCCGCAAGACCGGTTCGCGCCGCCGGCCGGGAGCCGAGTGGGTCGGTCCGGTCCCCCCGCAAGCCTTATGAACAGATACGTACATTAGTGTATAGTAATGGACGATCCAGACGAGCTGGCGCCGGCGGTCAGATCGATCCTGGTCGCCGCACGGGACCGCGCTGACGCGGCCGCGGGGGCCGGAGAGGCCGTCTCGGTCTCCCCCCGCGACCTCTCGGCCGCGTTCGACCGGGCCGAGGCCGACGGGCGCGTTCCGGTGATCGCCGAGGTGAAGCCGACGAGCCCGACGACCGAGGGCAGCCGCGAGGACGACCCGGTCGCGCTCGCGGAGGGGATGGTCGCCGGCGGGGCGGCCGCGCTGAGCGTGCTCACCGAGCCGGAGCACTTCGGCGGGAGCGTTGACACGCTCGAACGCGTGCGCGAGGCAGTCGACGTGCCGGTCCTCCGAAAGGACTTCGTCGTCGACGAGGCCCAACTGGACGCCGTCGAGAGCGACGTCGTCCTCCTGATTGCCCGGTTCGTCGGCGACGACCTCCCGGACCTGCTCGCGGCCGCCCGCGACCGCGGCTTTCAGGTCCTCGTGGAGGTCCACGACCGCGAGGAGCTGGAGTGCGCGCTCGACGCGGGCGCGACGACTATCGGTGTGAACAACCGCGATCTGGCCGAACTTGTCGTCGACCTCGGAACCTTCGAGTCCGTGGCGCCCCGCGTCCCCGACGACGTGACGCTGATCGCCGAGAGCGGCATCGGCTCGCCCGCGGACGTCCGCCGGATGCGGGCGGCGGGCGCCGACGCCCTGCTCGTCGGCAGCGCCATCATGGACGGCGACGTGGAGGCGAACACGCGCGAACTGGTGCGGGCGGAGACGGACGAAGACGCGGACCCGACACTCGACGACACGACTGACACCACGGAGACACCCACATGAGCGAGACCGAATCATCGACGAGCGAGGTTGGAGAGCTTTCACGACGCCCCGGCCGCGAGCGCGGCCGCGACGACGGGAAGTTCGGCCGCTACGGCGGCCAGTACGTCCCGGAGGCGCTGATGCCTGCGATCGAAGAGCTGACCGACGCCTACGAGCGCTACGTCCTCGACAACGAGGACGGGTTCATGGACGAGTTCCGGGAGCGCCTCGCGGACTTCGGCGGGCGACCGACGCCCCTCCAGCGCGCCGACCGACTCTCGGAGCGCTACGACACGGACGTGTTCCTCAAACGCGAGGACCTCCTCCACGGCGGCGCGCACAAGCTGAACAACGCGCTCGGGCAGGTCCTGCTGGCGAAGTACATGGGCAAGGAGCGCATCATCGCGGAGACCGGGGCCGGCCAGCACGGCACCGCGACGGCGATGGCGGCCGCGCACCTCGATATGCCCTGTACGATCTACATGGGCGAGCGCGACATCAACCGCCAGCGCCCCAACGTGTTCCGGATGAAGCTCAACGGCTCTGAGGTGAAGCCGGTGACGACGGGCCGCGGCACGCTGAAGGAGGCCATCTCCGAGACGATGCGCGACTGGGCGGCGACCGTTGAGGACACCCACTACGTGATAGGGTCGATCGTCGGTCCGCACCCGTTCCCAGTGATGGTCCGCGACTTCCAGGCGGTCATCTCCGAGGAGGCCCGCGAGCAGGCGATCGAGAAGACGGGTGGGCTCCCGACCGATGTCGTCGCCTGCGCGGGCGGCGGGTCGAACACGATGGGGACGTTCGCGGACTTCGTCGACGACGAGTCGGTCGCGCTCCACGCGGTCGAGGCCGGCGGCTCCACGCTCGAAGTCGACGAGGAGGCGGGCGTTGCGCCCAACTCCGCGTCGCTGTACGCCGGCGAGGAGGGCGTCCTCCACGGCGCGCGGACGAAGCTCCTCCAGGACTCGGACGGCCAGATCATGGAGAGCCACTCGGTGTCCTCCGGGCTCGACTACGCCGGCGTCGGGCCGGAGCTCGCGTACCTCGTCGACGAGGGGCGCGTGAGCCCGGTCGCCGTCGACGACGACGCCGCGCTGGAGGGGTTCCACCGGCTCTCGAACACCGAGGGGATCATCCCCGCGCTGGAGACGGCCCACGCGTTTGGCTTCCTCGAAGAACACCACGAGGAACTGGGCGAGCGCGTCGTCGTGAACGTCTCCGGGCGCGGCGACAAGGACCTCGACGCAGCCATCGAGGAAACCGATCAGCGTGACCTCCCGAACGCGCCCGACATGTCGATGTTCACGGAGGGGATCTGAATGGCGGAGACGGGCAACTCCGAGGCCATCGCCGCCGCCTTCGCGGACGGCCCCGCCTACGTCCCATACCTCGTCGTCGGCGACCCGGACTACGAGTCGTCGAAGGCGTACGTCGAGGCGCTCGACCGCGGCGGCGCCGACGTGATCGAGCTCGGCCTCCCCTTCTCCGAGCCGATCGCGGAGGGGTCGACGATCCAGGAGGCGCTCGTCCGCTCGCTCGACGCTGGGATGACCCCGGAGCGGTTCTTCGCGTTCGCGGAGGAGTTGGACGTCGACGCCGCGCTCGTCTGTATGACGTACTACAACCTCATCTACCAATATGGCGACGAGACCGGCCCCCGTCCCTTCGTCGAGCGCGCCGCCGCGGCCGGCATCGAGGGCCTCGTCGTCCCGGACCTGCCGGCCGAGGAGGCGGACCCGCTGCGCGAGGCGTGCGACGAGTTCGGGCTCGACCTCGTCTTCATCGTCGCGCCGACGACGCGCGCGGACCGCCTCGACCGCCTCATGGACCGCGTGTCGGGGTACGTGTACGTTCAGGCACGGCTCGGGACCACCGGCGCCCGCGACGACGTCTCCGACCAGACCACGGAGAGCCTCGACCGACTCCGGGAGTACGACGTGCCGAAGGCGGTCGGATTCGGCATCTCGACCGGCGACCACGCCGAGCGCATCGTCGCGGGCGGCGCCGACGGGATCATCGTCGGCTCGGCGCTCGTCGACGTGGTCGCCGAGGGCGTCACCGAGGACCTGTCGACCGCTGAGGTCGCTGACCGACTGGAGGCGCTCTCCCGCGAACTGAAGGACGGCGCGGAGCGCGGCTACCGCTCGCGGGCCGGGACGGTCGAGTCCGCCTGAGCCGAAACGAACCAATACGTCCCCGAACGAAACCCACTTACCTCCGATTGCCACACTCTCACACAACGACCCACCCCACAATGACAGCAGGACTCTCGGCACGACTCGACCGCATCTCCACGAACGACCGATACCTCATCGTCCCGATGGACCACGGGATCACGATGGGCGCCGTCGAGGGGCTCGTCGACATCGAGTCGACGATCGACGGCGTCACGAGCGGCGGCGCGGACGCGGTGCTCACCCAGCGCGGGATCGCGCCCCGCGTCCACGAGAACAAGAACGACGCGGGCTACATCGTCCACCTCAACGGATCGACGACGATCGGCCCCGACGAGAGCGACAAGCGCGTCACCGGCACCGCCGAGGACGCGGTCCGCGCCGGCGCCGACGCCGTCTCCTTCCACATCAACGTCGGCTCCGACCACGAACCGGACCAGATCGAGGAGCTGGCGGAGCTCACTGCCGACGCCGAGCGCCTGGGACTCCCCGTCCTCGCGATGGCGTACGCGCGCGGCCCGGGCGTCGACGAAACCGATCCCGAGGCCCTCGGGCACGCCGTCCGGCTCGCCGAGGAGCTCGGCGCGGACGTGGTGAAGACGGGGTACTCCGGCGACGGTGACTCCTTCGAGCGCGTGACGGAGTCGACCCGGCTTCCGGTGGTCATCGCCGGCGGCTCGAAGGGGACTGACCGCGAGACGGTGGAGATGGTGCGCGGCGCGATGGACGGCGACGCGGCCGGCGTGTCGATGGGGCGGTCGATCTTCCAGCACGACGACCCCGAGGGGATCGCCCGCGCGGTCTCTGCGGTGGTCCACGACGACGCCGCCGTCGAGGAGGCGCTGCGGGCGGGTGGGTTCATCGAGGCGTAACGGGCCGGTCGCGTTCGTCGAGGCGTAACGGGTCGGTCGCGTTCGGGGTCCGCTTCAGCAGGCGACGCGCACTTGCTCTTCTGCGTCCGGTTCCCCGACCGGACCGTCCGCGTCGACGGCCTGTTCGACGTGGACGACCGCGACGGACTCTAGGTCGCGGTCCGGTTGCTCGCAGGCGTACGCCGCCACCGGTCGATACTGCGACTCGCCGGCGCTCTTCATTCTGAAGCCGAACTGGTGCCAGAGGGTCGACGGATACGTCTCCGCCGCGTCCGGCGGCCGGTCGTACGAGACCGCGCCGCCGTCGCGCAGGTCGATCGTGTCGCCGGATTCGAGCGTACCCGCGACGACGTACCAGCCCGAGGCGTCCGGAGGGTTCGGCGCGAAGAACGACCAGCTCACCTCCGACAGCTGTCCGGTCGACTCCTGTGCCGGGAGGTCGACGAGCCCGATCCCCGCCGCCTGCCACCACACGAGCGCGAGGAAGAAGCCGACGAGCAGCGCGGCGGCGCACGCCCTGATCCCGCGGCGAGTCCGTGACGGGGTCGGAGACGGGGTCCGTGCGTCGGTCCCGCCGTCGCTCCGGTGCGGTCGATCGGTCCCCGCGAGCCCCGTGGACTCGGAGACCCTCGACGCGACGGCCTCGACGCGGTCCCACGCACCGGGCGGGAGGAACAGGAGCAGGACCGAGCCCATGACGAACGGGAACACCGCGAGCCGCATCGTCGCGGCCATGCCGAGGTGCGCTGAGACGAACGCGAGGGCGATCCCGGTCCTGCGCCCCCCGGTCGCGACGACCAGCAGGGGGGAGACGGAGAGGAGCGCGATCCAGAGCCAGTTAATCGCGGTGAGGGCCGCGGTGTACTCCGAGACGAGCGGCCCCAGCCCGACGGTGAACTCGCCCAACTGGAAGATCCGGGGGACGGCAGTCCCCGACATCCAGGCGCCGCTCCGGTACTTCGAGACCGCGTTCGCCGCGTATATCGACACGAGCGTCAGGAGCGTGACGGCCGTGCCGATCGAACAGATCCGCGGGTCACCGGCGTCTCCTCCCCCGGCGCCCGCACCTCCGTCAGCGTCGTTCGGCTCCCCGCGAACGCTCCGGCGGCCCGCACCGAGCGACCAGCGGGCGTCGAGCGGGAGGAAGAGGCTCAAGAACAGGAAGGCGACAAGCACCGTGTTCCCGCCGTTGAGCACGTACGGGTTCCGCGCGTACAGCGACGCGAGCAGGAGGACCGAGAGGCCCGCCGCCGCCCGCGTGCGGTAGCCGACCAGCAGGCAGACGGCGGCGACGGCGGTAACCGCGAGCAGCCCCGTCTGTACCCGCGCGGACCCGGACATCGCGTAGAGGGACGCCCGCTCCAACAGCGGGAAGACCTCGGCGAGCGTCGCGCGGGGGAGGACGCCGTCGTCCGTGTAGAACGTCCGCACCGCCGGAAGCCGGTAGATCAGCAGGTCAGAGAGGATCACCAGCGCCACCCCGATTCGGAACGCGCCGAGGGCCCGCGGATCGATCCCGAGGTGGGGCCGGGCGCGTTCGCGGAGGGACTCGCGCGCCGCGGCGAATCGAGACCCAGCATCCGAGAGGCGCTGGCTTGGTTGCGTCATGCGGGGGTGTACGTCAGACGATACTATCTCAGCGATAAGTGCTTTGTCGTCCGCCGAGCCGACGCCCGCAACGCACGACCCTTTCGCAGTTTTCAAGCCGGCGCGCCGTGAGGTTTCGACAATGACACGCACGGTCTGGGTCAAAGCCGACGGCGACGTCGGCGACTGGGAGGCGCGCAAGCGACGGGTCACGACGGCCATCGAGGCCGGCGCGGACTGGGTGCTCGTCGACGAGGACGACGTCGGCCGGGTCCGCGAACTGGGCGACGTGAACGTTGCGGCGTTCCGATCCGACGCCGACGTGATCGACGACGCCGAAAGCGACGTCGAGGCCGATGCGTACTTCGTCGGCAAGGGCGGCGAGGGCGACGGGACCGTCTCGATGCCGGACGACTTCTCCGGGTCGGCGGACCTGACCACGCTGCGCCGCCGCGACGACCGCGCGCAGGGCGCGTACGTCCGCGTCCTCGGCACCGAGTACGAGGCGTTCGCCGAGGCCGCGGCCGACGAGGCCGAGTTCACGGTGGTCATCGGCGAGGACTGGTCGATCATCCCGCTGGAGAACCTCATCGCGCGGGTCGGCGATGAGACGCACCTCGTCGCGGGCGCGACGACCGCCGCGGAGGCCCGGACCGCCTTCGAGACGCTGGAGATCGGCGCCGACGGCGTCCTCCTCGACGCGGACGACCCCGACGAGATCCGCGGCGCGGTCGAGGCCCGCGACGCGGCCGACCGCGAGACGCTGGACCTCCGGCACGCCGAGGTGACCGAGGTCGAACAGACCGGGATGGCGGACCGCGTCTGTATCGACACCGGGTCGCTGATGGACGACAGCGAGGGAATGTTAGTCGGCTCGATGTCGCGCGGGCTGTTCTTCGTCCACGCCGAGACCGCGGAGTCGCCGTACGTCGCCTCGCGTCCGTTCCGCGTGAACGCCGGCGCGGTCCACGCGTACGTCCGCAACGCCGAGGGCGGCACCAACTACCTCGCCGAGCTGTCGAGCGGCGACGAGGTCCAAGTCGTCGACACCGACGGCCACACCCGCGAGGCGGTCGTAGGCCGGGTGAAGATCGAGAAGCGCCCGATGTTCCGGATCCAGGCGGAGATCGAGACGGAGGACGGCACCGACCGCATCGAGACGCTCATCCAGAACGCCGAGACCGTGAAGATCGCCACGAGCGAGGGACGGAAGCCCGTCACCGACGTCGAGCCCGGCGACGAGGCGCTCGTCTACTACGAGGACGTCGCGCGCCACTTCGGCGAGGCCGTCGAGGAGAGCATCATCGAGAAGTAGGGGTCGCGCGACCGCGACGAACCCCAGGTCGGGGCGAGAACCGGCGGCAGTCGTGTCGACCAGAACGCATTTCACAGACAACACGGATCCGGTTGGCATGGCAGTCGCTACCGAAGGGGGTCGTCGCGTCGCCGAGTTGGGGTTCGTCGAACGAGTTCGGCACCTCGCGGACGCCGCGAACCCGGCGTTCGCGGCCGGGACCTTCCTCGTGCCGCTGGCGTTTTTCGCCGCGAGCCTCGCGCTCGCGAGCACCGAACTGCTCTTCTACACGCACGTCGCCGCCGGCGCGGTGTGGTTCGGGTTCGCGATGATCTTCCCGGCGATTATCGGCCCCACGCTAGGCGGCCTCGACGAGGAGGCGGCAGCGGCGGTGAACGAGACGCTGATCCCGAAGGCCGTCTTCTTCCTCGTCGGCTTCTCGCTGACGACGGTGCTGTCCGGAACGGTCCTGCTGACGCCCGACCTCGGGCTCGGCTACGGGTTCGGCGGCGCGTGGTCCGGGCTCGCGCTCGGGCTCGGCTGGGGGCTGTTTGCGTTCGGGCTGGCGGTCCCCCACCGGCTCCAGCTCAGCGCGTACTACGAGACGTTGTCGCCGGACCCGGACGCCTCGCGGCTCGAATCGATCGAGAAGAAGAACCTGATCGTCGGCCTGTTCGAGGGCGCCGTGATGCTGGCGATCATCGTCCTGATGACCGGGTTCCGGCTGGGGGTGTAACGGCGTTTGAACGCATGGGTTGAATACACGATATCACAGCAGTACGAAATACGGATTACGCATTTCGCAGCATACGCTCTTTCGGGGTGGCTAGCACGGTTGCGGTCAGTACAGCGATCAATAGCGGAGGTGACGCAGATCGGCCGAGTGGTTGTTTATAAGTGGCGGCGAGTCCGCGGTGGGGGTTTCCAAAGTCTCCGTCAATCGTTTATAAATAAACATCCGTAGGCTGATAGAGAGCACCGCTAAAGCCCCAGCCGCTCGCTTATAACTGGTTAGCGATGAATCGGCGGAGATAACCTCCAAAGCCCCAGCCGCGAAGCCGCCGCACACTCGCTGCGCTCCTCACTCGTTCGCTCCGCTCACTCGTTCCGGTGCTTGCGTCGTCTGCGGCGGCTTCGCGGCTGCCCCTTTGAGTCCCACCCCGCACAGCACCGCACAGCCTCACGCCTCCCCATCCTCGTCAGTCGCCGTCGCTTCGCTCCGGCGACTGACTCCAGCGAGGGACCGAAGGTCCCTCTGGCAGCCGGCGCATAGCGCCGGCGACCTCGCGCGTGCGGTTCGCGCCGCGTTGCGGCACTCACCGGCACGCGCCACCGCCGTGTTCATTTATAAGTAATCGTCGCCGCTCACGGGTATTTAAATATCGTACCGCTGCCGCCGGTCTGACTCATCCACTCCCCTAATCGGTCGCGGAGCAGACGAATCCTCGCAGCTACGTCAGATCCCGTACAGCTCGCCGTACTTCTCGTCGACGTACTCGAGGAAGGCGTCCGCCGAGAAGTCCTCGCCCGTCGCGCGCTTGACCAGTTCGTTCGTCTCGTAGCGGGAGCCGTGCTGATGGACGTTCTTGCCGAGCCAGTCTTGGAGGTCGTCGAAGTCGCCGTCGGCGATCTTCCCGTCGAGGTCGTCGATCTCCGCCTCTGCGGCCTCGAACAGCTGGGCGGCCATCACGGAGCCGAGCGAGTAGGTGGGGAAGTAACCGAAGTTGCCGTGGCTCCAGTGGATGTCCTGGAGGCAGCCCTCGCTGTCGGTGTCGGGCCGGATGCCGAGGTACTCCTCGTACTTGTCGTTCCACACCTCGGGCACGTCCTCGACGTCGAGGTCGCCGCGGATCAGGTCGCGCTCGATCTCGAACCGGATCACGATGTGGAGGTGGTAGGTGAGCTCGTCGGCCTCGACGCGGATGAGGTTGTCCTCGTACACCTGGTTGAACGCCTCGTAGGCGTCCTGAACCGTCGCCTCCTCCGTCTGCGGGAAGTGCTCCTGGAAGACGGGGAGGAACTCGTCCCAGAACGCCTTACTGCGCCCGACGTGGTTCTCCCAGAGGCGCGACTGCGACTCGTGGACCGAGAGGTCGCGGGATTCGCCGAGCGGCGTGCCGAACTCCTCCTGCGGGAGCCCGAGGTTGTACTGCGCGTGACCGTACTCGTGGATCGTCGAGCCGACGGCGCCGAGCGGGTCGGTCTCGTCGAACCGAGTCGTCACGCGGCAGTCGAACTGGTTGCCCGAGGTGAACGGGTGCGAGGAGACGTCGAGGCGGCCGCGGTCGAAGTCGTAGCCGACGAGCTCCAGCGCCTCGCGGGAGAGCGCTTCTTGGTCGTCCTCGGGGAACGTTCCCTCGAAGGTGTCGACGGCGAGCTCGACGTCGGACTCGCGGATCTCCTCTATCATCGGGACGAGCGCCTCGCGGAGCTCGGTGAGGATCGACTCGGCGCGCTCCATCGAGAGGCACGGCTCGAACTCCTCGAAGAGGACCTCGTAGGGGTCGCGGTCGGGGTCGATGTGCTCGGCGTACTCGCGTTTCAGCTCGACGTGCTTCTCGAGGTACGGCGCGAACTCGTCGAAGTCGTCCTCGGCCTTCGCCTCCTCCCACGCCTGGAGTGCCTCGGAGCCGGTCTCGGAGATCTCCTCGACCAGCTCGACCGGGACGGCGTCGGCGCGCTCGTACTCGCGGCGGACCTCGCGGACGACCGCCGCCTGCTCGTCGGTGAGGTCGGCGTCGTCGAGCTCGTCGAGCAGCTCGCCCGTCTCGTCGGCGGTGACCATGTCGTGGTGGACCGAGGAGAGCGCCGAGAGCTGCTTCGACCGGGCGGGCGTGCCGCCCTCGGGCATCATCACCTGCTGGTCCCAGCCGAGGACGCCGGAGGCGCTGCCGACCGCGTTCCACCGCTGGACGCGGTCGAGGAGGGCGTCGTAGGCGTCCGGTGCGTCGGCTGCGTCGTCTGGCGCGGCTTCCGTTGCCATACGCCACGGATCGACCGCGGCCGTTAAGAAGGGACCGAACCCGGAACCGCTCGTTCCGCGCTCGGAACCGCCGAAATTCCCTCGCCGCCGCGATCGGCCGCGAGCGCGGGATATATGCCCGCCGCCACGGAACGACCTACAACCGATGTCCGACGACGACTTCATCGACCTGCGGTCCGACACCGTCACGGCGCCCTCCGCGGAGATGCGCGAGGCGGCCGCGACCGCCGAGGTCGGCGACGACGTGTACCGCGACGACCCGACCGTCAACGAGCTGGAGCGCCGGGCAGCCGAGGCGGTCGGCACGGAGGCCGCCTTATACGTCCCCTCGGGGACGATGGCGAACCAGATCGCGGTCCACGCGCACACGGAGCCGGGCCAGGAGCTCCTCTTGGAGCGCGAGTCGCACATCTACCGGTGGGAGCTGGCGGGTGCGGCCAAGCTCTCCGGCGTCCAGACCCGGACGATCGACGCCGGCGAGCGCTGCGTCCCGACGCCCGAGTCGGTCCGCGAGGGGCTCGTCGACGAGGATCTCCACCGCCCCGGAACGGGCCTCCTCTCTCTGGAGAACACCCACAACTACCGAGGCGGAACGGCGATTCCCGTCGACCGGATCGCGGCCGCGGCCGAGGCCGCCCGCGACGCCGACGTGCCGGTCCACCTCGACGGCGCGCGCGTGTTCAACGCCGCGGTGGCGCTCGGCGTCGACGCGAGCGACATCGTCGACCCCGTCGACAGCGTCACCTTCTGCCTCTCGAAAGGGCTCGGCGCGCCCGTCGGCTCGATCCTCGCCGGCGACGAGGCGTTCATCGAGGACGCGCGCCGCGTCCGCAAGCTGTTCGGCGGCGGGATGCGGCAGGCCGGCATCATCGCCGCGCCCGGGCTCCGCGCGCTGGAGAACGTCGACCGCCTCGCCGAGGACCACGCCAGCGCGGAGCGGCTCGCGGCCGGCCTCGACGCGCTCGACGGCGTTGACGCGCCCGCGCCCGACACCAACATCGTCGTAGCGCACACCGAGGACGCCGGCATCCCGGCCGAATCGCTCTACGCGGCGTGTAAAGAGGCCGGCGTCGGCTGCGTCGAGTTCGCCGATTACACGACGCGGTTCACCACGCACCTCGACGTCGACGAGGCCGACGTCGACGAGGCGGTCGACCGGATCGCGGCCGTCGTCGACGACCTGCGGGACTGAGCGCCGCCGCTGCCGTGCGTCCACCTAAGCGGCGCCGCTGTCGGACGCCCGACGGAAACGTTCAATTCGCCCGGAGACCAACATCCTGGCATGGACGCACAGGCAGTCGACGCGGACGCGCGGACCGGTCGAACCGTGGTGAGCCACGCCCGTCCCTGAGGTCGTCGGCGTGGACATCAGCGGCCGCCACGAGGAGGACGGTGAGTACCTGATGGTCGCGGCCGCGGTCCACGCGCGGGTCGATTCCTCTCGGATCCGATCGGTTGAGGGGATCGGGTTCGCCGCCGCGCGCGAGGGGCCGACCCTGGAGGCGACCGTCGCGCTCGCCGCGGAGGCGGTCGGAAACCTCCCGACCCCGCCGGAAGGGCCAGTCGTCGCGGAGGGCGGCGAGTTCTACGAGGAGCCGGCCGCGCGCGTCGGCGTCAGCTTCCAGCCCGAGTTTAAATACGTCGAGAGCATAGGCGAGCGCGAAACAGTGCAGGCAGCACACCACGCCGCGTACGCCGCCCGGGACCTCCTCCGATGAGCGGGAATCCCGAAGCGGCGGACGCCGACGCCGAGTCGCCGACCGAGGGTCGCCGCGCAGTCGTCGCCAAGCGCGTCGACTCCGGGGATGCCGACCTCACCGAGATATCGCAGCTCGCGGCCGCCGCGGGCTACGACGTGGTCGGCGAACTCACTCAGACGCGCACGGAGGACGCCGCGTTCATGTTCGGCGAGGGGAAGGTCGCGGAGCTCCGCGACCTCGTTCGCCGGACGGACGCCGAGGCGGTGATCATCGACAACGACGTGGGGCCGTACCAGACGTTCAACATCGGCGGGGAGCTCCCCGAGGGCGTCGAGGTCGTCGACCGGTTCACGCTCATCCTCGAGATCTTCGGCCAGCGCGCCAACACGCGGAAGGCGCAGCTCCAGGTCGAGCTCGCGGAGCTTCGGTACGAGCTCCCGCGCGCGGAGGCGAAGGCGAGCCTCGCGAAGCGCGACGAGCGGCCGGGGTTCATGGGCCTCGGCGAGTACGACGAGAGCGTCGAGCGCGACATCAAACGGCAGATCTCCGAGATCCGCGACGAGCTGGAGTCGATCGCGGAGAAAGAGGAGGCGCGCCGGGAGCAGCGCCGTGACTCCGGCTTCGACCTGGTCGCGCTCGCGGGCTACACCAACGCGGGGAAGTCGACGCTGATGCGCCGGCTCGCGGACGAGCTGGAGGTCGACGAGAACGCCGAGCGCCACCGCGACCTCGACACCACCGCCGAGTCGCAGGACATGCTGTTTACGACACTCGGCACGACCACGCGCCGGGCAGAGATGGAGAAGCGGGACGTCCTCCTCACCGACACGGTCGGGTTCATCGCAGACCTGCCCCACTGGCTTGTGGAGTCGTTCGAGTCGACGCTCGACTCCGTCTACCGCGCCGACCTCGTGTTACTCGTCGTCGACGCCAGCGAGCCGGTCGAGGAGATGCGCGAAAAGCTCGTGACGAGCCACGACACCCTCTACGAGCGCAACGAGGCGCCGGTCGTCACCGTGTTCAACAAGATCGACCGGCTGGAGCCCGGTGAGCTCGCGGACAAGCGGGGCGCGCTCTCGGGCGTCGCCCCCGATCCGATCGCCGTCTCGGCGAAGACGGGCGCGGGGGTCGCGGAGCTCCGCGACCGCGTCGAGGGCGAACTCCCCGACTGGGAGCGCGAGCGGCTCGTCCTCCCCGTCTCGGACGACGCGATGAGCCTCGTCTCGTGGGTCCACGACCACGGGCACGTCGCCGAGGAGACGTACGCCGGCGACCAGGTGACGGTCGACTTCGAGGCGAAGCCCTCCATCGTCGCCCGCGCCCGGGCGAAGGCCGCCGAGCTCTCGGCGCCGCCCGCCGAGGAATCGGCCTGAGCCGCGGCGGTCAGTCGGCCGCGACCGGTGACCGGCGGCTTCCACGAGACCGCCGCGTCCGGCACCGACCCCCACTCGACGCCGACTCTCACTCGGCGGAGACCCGGACAAAGTATACGGGCCTCCGCGGGCCATACAGTGTCATGAACGACCCCGGAACTGACGGTCGGCTCGTCGAGGGGGACGAGGACGCCGTCCCGCCGCCGGCCGACTTCCGGACGCGAGCCGCCGCGAGCGACCCCGCGGTGTACGAGCGGTTCGATCGTGAGGGCCCCGAGGCGTGGCACGCGGCCGCCGACCTCCTGACGTGGGACCGCGAGTACGAGACGGTCCTCGACGACTCCGAGCCGCCCTTTTATAAGTGGTTCCCGGACGGGCGGCTCAACGCCGCGGCGAACTGCGTCGACCGCCACCTCGACGAGCGGCGGAACCAGCTCGCGATCCGGTGGTTCGGGAAGCGCGGCGAGCGCCGGTCGTACACGTACCTCGACCTCCACCGCGAGGTGAACGCGCTCGCGGCCGGGCTCCGCGACCTCGGCGTCGAGGAAGACGACGTGGTCACGCTGTACCTGCCGATGATCCCGGAACTGCCCATCGCGATGCTGGCGTGCGCTCGCATCGGCGCGCCCCACAACGTCGTGTTCGCGGGGCTGTCGGCGGAGGCGCTCGCGACGCGGATCGACGCCGCCGACTCCGAGTACCTGATCACCTGCGACGGCTACTACCGGCGGGAGGACGCGTTCAACCAGAAGTCGAAGGCGGACAACGCTCGGATCCGCGCCGAGGGGGAGCTGTCGGCCGCGGTCGTCGTCGACCGCCTCGGCGACGAGCTCACCGTCTCGCTGGGCGACGACGAACACGAGTACGACGCGCTCGTCGACGCGCACGACGGCGAGACCGTCGAACCCGTCGCCCGCGACGCGACCGACCTCCTCTTCGTGATGTACACCTCGGGGACGACCGGGCGGCCGAAGGGAGTCGAGCACGCGACCGGGGGCTACCTCGCGCACGTCGCGTGGACGACGCGGAACGTCCTCGACGTGCGCCCCGACGACACCTACTGGTGCGCCGCCGACATCGGCTGGATCACGGGGCACTCCTACGGCGTGTACGGCCCGCTCGCGACGGGGACGACGACGGTGCTGTACGAGGGGTCGCCCGACTACCCCGACCGCGACCGCGTCTGGGACCTGATCGAGCGCAACGCGGTGAGCGTCTTCTACACCTCGCCGACCGCGATCCGCTCGTTCATGAAGTGGGGCGCGGAGTACCCCGAGTCGCACGACCTCTCGTCGATCCGCCTGCTGGGGACCGTCGGCGAGTCGATCACGCCGAAGGCGTGGCGCTGGTACCGCGAGCACGTCGGCGGCGGCGACGCGCCGGTCGTCGACACGTGGTGGCAGACCGAGACCGGGGCCATCGCGCTCGCGACGCTGCCGGGGATCACCCCGATGAAGCCGGGGAAGGTCGGCCCGCCGCTGCCGGGGATCGACGCGCGCGTCGTCGACGAGCACGGCGAGCCGGTCGATCCGGGCGAGTCGGGGTACCTCACGCTCGCCTCCCCGTGGCCGGGCATGCTGCGCGGCCTCCGCGAGGGCGAAGAACGCTACCTGCGGGAGTACTGGGTTGAGGGCGAGGACGGCTGGCGCTACCGAACCGGCGACGGCGCGACCGTCGACGAGGACGGCTACGTCACGATCCTCGGGCGCGTCGACGACGTGATCAACGTCCGCGCACAGCGATTCAACACCGGCGAGCTGGAGGCGGCCATCGTCGACGCCGACGGCGTGACCGAGGCCGCGGTCGTCGGCGACGGCGACGGGCACATCGTGGCGTACGTGACGACGAAGAGCGGGGTCGAGCCAGACGAGGCCCTCCGCGACGCCGTCGCCGACCGGTTGGCGAGCACCGTCGGCGACGTGGCCCGCCCCGACCGCGTCGTGTTCACCCCCGAACTCCCGAAGACGCGCTCGGGGAAGATCATGCGGCGACTCTTAGAGGACATCGCCCGCGGCGAGGAGTTCGGCGACGTGAGCGCGCTCCGCAACCCGGAGGTCGTGGGCGAGATCGAGTCGACCGTGCGGAGAAATAGTAATTAAATACGGTTTCGTTTCGGATCCTAAGACACGTGTAATAGTTACTTATCGGCGCGGGTCCAACGATCCGATATGGCCACGAGCGTCTTCACCCGGGACGCGGTTCACGCCCGTCGCCGCGCGATTGCCAAGACCCTCTGTTACCGGGCGCTGATGGTGACGATCACGGTGCTGGTCGCGTGGCTCGTCGTCGGCGACGTCGGCCAGGCAGCGAGCATTGGCTTCGTGACCAACGTCATAAAGACGCTCACTTACTACGGCTACGAGCGTCTGTGGGACCACGTCTCCTGGGGCGTCAGCGCGTCCGGGTGACCGGCGACCGCGTTTCGGACCGTAGAACAGAGCCGAAACCGTTTGGTCGAGAAGCAACCGCGGTAAGAAGATCCTTCGCGTCGGAGTCGGATTATTTGCCGCGAAAAGGCCATTTTCCGGAACAGTTTTGTTTCGGCTACTAGTTGAATTCCGAAACGAATGGTCGACGGCCTCGACGCGGACGCCTACGACGCGCTCGTCACCGCCGCGGAGACGTATCGCGCGGCGCTCGTCGTCAGGCTGGCGGGCGAGGCCGGACTCCGAACCGAAGAGATCACCCGTGTCGCGCCGCGACACCTGCGCGAGGCGGAGTCGGTCGCGGGCGCGCGCCTCCTCGCGGTCCCCGCGGGCGACGACGAGAGCGCGGACGGCGAATCGCTCCCGGCTGACGGTGAATCGGTCGACCGCGAGACCGTCGTTTCAGCGTCGCTGGCGGCCGAGCTCGACCGGTACGCGACGAGCGAGGGGCTCGACGACGACGACCCGTACGTCGACGTCTCACCTCGGCGCGTCCAGATGATCGTGAGCGAGACCGCGGCGCGGGCGGCCGGCCTCACCGACGCCGCGCTCGACGAGCGGGTCACCCCCAGTTCCCTCCGGAAGACGTTTGCGCGGCGACAGCTCGTCGACCGCGACGTCGACCCGCGAGCGGTCCGCGACGCCGGCGGCTGGGAGTCGTTGGGCACGCTCGACCCGTACCTCGACCCGCTCGACGGCGAGGCGCTCGCGGCCGCCATCGCCGGCGACGAGCCGGCCGGCGACGCGTCCGCGGAGCGGGCCGGGACGGCCGTCTTACCGGGGTTCGAGGCGCTCGCGAACCCCGGGTCAGCGGACCCCGCAGCGGCCGTCGCCGCCGGACTGATCGAGGCCGACCGCTGGGCTGAGGCGTGGGTCGTCCGCCGGGCGGTCGGGGGAGAGCGGGCCGACGTGGCCACGGCGGCGGGCGTCGACCGGGAGACGCTCGCGGACCGCGGCGTGACCGCCGGGGGGCCGTGGCTGGACGCCATCACCGACGGGGCGCCCGCGGCGACCGCCGGACGCCAAGAGACCGCGGGGCGGCCCGCCGTCGCGGTCCCGGCGGCCTACGAGGGCGTGGTCCACGGCGCGCTCTGCGTCGTCGCGGCCGACGACGACGAGCCGGTCGGCGAGGTCGAACGCCGAGCGCTCGCGGCCCTCGGAGGGTGTCTCGGCCGCGCGATCACCGCGGACCGGTGGCGGGAGCTGCTCCACTCCGACGCGGTCACCGAGGTCGAGTTCCACACGACCGACGAGCGGGCGTTCCTCGCCCGCGCAAGCGACCGGCTGGGCTGTCGGATCGAGTTGGCGTCGACCGTCGACGTCGACGACGACGTCTCTCGCGCCTACCTCTCCGTCGACGGGGCCCGCCCGCAGGACGTCGCGGCGGTCGTCGAGGCGGCGACGGGCGTCTCCGACTTCCGGGTGATCGAGACCGGCGAGGACGGCTGTTCGGCGTCGGTCCGGCTCGCGGACGGGTCGCTCGTCAGGGCGCTCATCGACCACGGCGCCACCGTGCGCGACGCGTCGGCCGCCGACGGTCGGGTCCGCGTCGTCGCTGACTTCCCCGAGGGGACGAACGTCCGGCCGGTCGCGGACGGGCTCCGCGACCGGTTCGCCGGCGTCAGGCTCGCGAGCAAGGAGTCGGTCGCGCGCTCGCCGCGCACGGAGTCATCGCTGCGGGACGGGGTCGCGGACCGGTTCACGGACCGCCAGTGGGCCGCGCTGTCGGCGGCGTACCACGGCGGCTACTTCGACTGGCCGCGCGGGAGCACCGCCGAGGAGGTGGCCGACGCGATGGGCGTCTCCTCGCCGACGTTCCACAACCACCTCCGGAAGGCCCAGCGCGCCCTCCTCGACGGCGTCTTCGAGGACGACGCGGACCGACCGATTCGGGAGGGTGACGAGCGCGCGACCCCGCCCGGCGGGTGACCGGACGGTAGCTCCACCCTACGGTCGACGGGACGCCGACAGCGGCCGACGGTGCGACTCCCGGCCCGTTCGGCCGGAGTCTATCACGATTTTTCGTATTTAGCGTCAGCGTTTATATGCCGATATTGGTTGGATACGACCGTACCATGACAGAGGGAGACGGCCAACTGGAAGCGAGATTAGCGGAACAGGAGGTATTCGAGCCGTCGGAGTCGTTCGTCGAGCAGGCGAACGTCTCCGACCCAGAAATATACGAGGAGTTCGAAGAGAACTGGCCCGAGTGCTGGGAGACGGCCGCCGACCTGCTGGAGTGGGAAACCGACTATGACCAAGTGCTCGACGACAGCAACCCGCCCTTCTACGAGTGGTTCACGGGCGGCGAGCTGAACGCGTCGGCGAACTGCCTCGACCGACACCTCGACGAGCGCGGCGACGAGGCCGCCATCGAGTGGGTCGGCGAGCCGGTCGACGAGGACGACCGCACGTACACGTACGAGGAACTCCACCGCGAGGTGAACGAGTTCGCGGCCGCCCTTCGGGCGCAGGGCGTCGAGGAGGACGACGTCGTCACGATGTACATGCCGATGATCCCGGAGCTGCCCATCGCGATGCTGGCCTGTGCGCGCATCGGCGCGCCCCACAGCGTCGTGTTCGCCGGGTTCTCGGCCGACGCGCTGGCGACGCGGATGAACTCCGCGGACTCCGAGTACCTCGTCACCTGCGACGGCTACTACCGCCGCGGCGACCCGCTCGACCACCTCGACAAGGCGAACGAGGGGCTCGCGGGCGTCGACCACGACACGACCACGGTGGTCGTCGACCGGCTCGGGCCGAACGGCGACGACTTCGGCCACGACCTCGGCGACGACCAGATCGACTACGGCGACCTCGTCGCTGAACACGAGGGCGCCGAGGTCGAGCCGGTCACGCGCGACGCCGAGGACATGCTGTTCCTGATGTACACCTCGGGGACGACCGGGAAGCCGAAGGGCGTGAAACACACGACCGGCGGCTACCTCTCGTGGGTGTCGTGGACCTCGCAGTCGGTGCTCGACATCAAGCCGGATGACACCTACTTCTGTTCGGCCGACATCGGCTGGATCACGGGGCACTCGTACATCGTCTACGGGCCGCTGTCGCTCGGCACGACGACGATGATGTACGAGGGGACGCCGGACCACCCGGAGCGCGACCGCCTCTGGGAGATCGTCGAGGAGCACGAGGCGACCCAGCTGTACACCGCTCCGACCGCGATTCGGGCGTTCATGAAGTGGGGCTCGAAGTTCCCGGACCGTCACGACCTCTCCTCGCTGCGGCTGCTCGGCACGGTCGGCGAGCCGATCAACCCCCGCGCGTGGAAGTGGTACTACAAGCACATCGGCGACGAGGAGTGCCCCGTCGTCGACACGTGGTGGCAGACCGAGACCGGGGGGATGATGGTGACGACGCTGCCCGGCGTCAAGGACATGAAGCCCGGTGCCGCGGGGCCGCCGCTGCCGGGGCTCGACGTCCAGATCCTCGACACGCTCGGCGACGAGGTAGAGCCCGGAAAGGCCGGGTACCTCACGGTACAGAAGCCGTGGCCCGGCATGCTCCGGACGCTGTACAACAACGACGAGCGCTACATCGAGGAGTACTGGGCGGAGTACTCCGACACCGACAGCGACGACCCCGACGACTGGGTGTACTTCCCGGAGGACGGCGCGAAGATCGACGACGACGGCTACATCACCGTCCTCGGCCGTGTGGACGACGTGCTGAACGTCTCCGGCCACCGGCTGGGGACGATGGAGATCGAGTCGGCGATCGTCGGCGTCGAGGGCGTCGCCGAGGCCGCGGTGGTCGGCGGGAACCACGACATCAAAGGCGAGGCGGTGTACGCCTACGTCACCACCGAGGACGGCTACGAGGGTAGCGACGAACTCCGCGAGGCGATCGTCGCGGCCGTCGAGGACGCCATCGGCCCGATCGCCCGGCCCGAGCAGGTCGTGTTCACGCCCGACCTGCCGAAGACCCGGTCCGGGAAGATCATGCGTCGCCTGCTGGAGAACATCGCCGACGGCGAGGAGCTCGGGAACACGAGTACGCTGCGGAACCCCGAGATCGTCGAGGAGATCCAACAGAAGGCCGACGCCGAGTAGCGCTCGGCGGCCCGTTTTCAACTGTTCCACTCACGACCACGACGGACCACACGACGACAATCATCACGAAAATACGAGACAAACGATTCCCAACATACGACAAAACATGACAGACAATACCTCACGCGAACGAGACGACGCGGTCACTGATAGTGGCCGCGCAACCGACGATGCGGTCACCGATGGTGGCCGCGCAACTGACGACGCGGTCACCGATGGGGGCCGCGCAACTGACGACGCGGTCACCGACGGTGGCCGCGCAACTGACGACGCGGTCACCGACGGCGGCGTCGCCTCCTCGGGAGCCGCACAGGCGCACAACAACACCGACTACCTCGGAGCGGAGGTGAACATCCTGAACCCGAGCACGCCGTACATGCGCGATCACCTGCGCATCGTGTGGTCGGGGTTCGCCATCTGGGTCCTCGCGGTGTGGGGGCCGGTGACCTTGACGCGGTTCGCGCCCGAGGTGATGACGCAGCCGATGCCAATCTTACAGTTCCCACTCCACTACTTCCTCGTCGCGTTCGGCGCGCCGACCAGCGCGCTAATCCTCGCGTTCTGGTACTCGCGCAAGCGGGACGCGCTCGACGAGAAGTACGGTATCGAGCACGGCACGGCTGACGTCGCGACCGACGGAGGGACCGACGAATGACGGCGAGTTCGCTCCTCCTACAGAGCGACCTCCTGCCGGAGGCGCTCAACATCTCGTTCAAGCTGGGCCCCGCGGTCCTCGTGATCGGGATGCTCGGACTGTTCCTCACGATCGGGTTCGTCTTCCGTGTCGCCGACACCGAGGACATGTGGGTCGCCGGTCGGTCCATCGGGAACGTCGAGAACGGGATGGCGATCGGCGCGAACTGGATGTCCGCGGCGTCCTATCTCGGGATGGCGGCCTCGATCGCGCTCGCAGGGTTCTACGGGCTGGTGTACGTCGTCGGCTGGACGACGGGGTACTTCATCCTCCTCATCTTCCTCGCCGCGCAGCTGCGCCGGTTCGGGAAGTACACCGCGCCGGACTTCGTCGGCGATCGATTCAACTCCGACACCGCGCGCGCTATCGCGGCGATAACGACGTTCCTCATCGGCTTCGTCTACGCCATCGGGCAGGCGAAGGGGATGGCCTTGGTCGGCCTGTACATCTTCGGTAACTACGGCGGTCTCATCCCCGGCCTCGACGGGTACCAGGTGATGGTCGTCGCCATGATGGTCGTCACCGTCGGCTACCTGACGCTGTCCGGGATGCTGGGCGCCACGAAGAACCAGGCGGTCCAGTACGTCATCCTCATCCTCGCGTTCGTCGTCGGGCTGTTCGTCGTCGGCTACACGAACGGCTACTCCACGGTGCTGCCGCAGCTGGAGTACGGCGCGCTGATCAGCCAGCTCGGCAGCGAGTTCTCCGAGCCGTTCGCCTCGTCGAGCTACTACCTGTGGGTCGCGACGACGTTCTCGCTGATCGTCGGTACCTGCGGGCTCCCGCACGTGCTCGTCCGGTTCTACACGGTCGAGAGCGAGCGGACGGCCCGCTGGTCGACGGTCTGGGGGCTGTTCTTCATCTGCATCCTCTACTGGAGCGCTCCCGCGTTCGCGGCGTTCGGGACCGACCTCTACTCGCAGAACGTCGGCGCGACGTACGGCGACCCCGGCATGACGGGCGCGGCTAGCGAGGTCATCGTCGTGCTGGCGGCGCAGCTGTCCGGGCTCCCGTCCTGGTTCGTCGGCATCGTCGCGGCGGGCGGTATCGCCGCGGCCATCGCGACGGTCGCCGGACTGTTCATCGCCGGCTCCTCGGCGATCAGCCACGACATCTACACGAACATCATCAACGAGGACGCGACGCAGCGCCAGCAGATCCTCGTCGGCCGCCTCTCGATCGTCGCGCTCGGCGCGCTGACGACGCTGGCGGCGCTCAACCCCGCGTCCTCGATCGCGGCGCTCGTGGGCTACGCGTTCTCGCTCGCCGGCTCCGTCCTGTTCCCGATGTTCTTCCTCGGCATGTGGTGGGAGAACGCCAACCGGCAGGGCGCACTCGCGGGCATGACGACCGGGCTGACGCTCTGGTCGATCCCGATGATCAACCAGATCGTTCCGACGTACATCGGTTCGCTGGAAGCGCCGCTGTCGGCGGGGCTGGCGCAGTGGATGCCGGCCATCGGCTCGGCGCTCATCACGCTCCCGATCGTGTTCGTCGTCACCATCGCCGTCTCGATGGCCACCGACGAGCCGTCACTCGAGACGAAGCGGATCGTCCGGCAGTGTCACAGCCCTGAGCCGATGGGCCAACAGGAGACCGCCGAGGACGTCGTCGCCGACGGCGGCGAGGACATGGCGACCGACGGCGGCGAGGACATGGCGACCGACGGCGGCCGCGCAATGGACGACGACGAAACCACGGAGGAAGCGGAGTAATCCATGTACGACCGAATACTCGTTCCCACTGACGGCAGCGACGTCGCGGAGGCCGCCGTCGACCACGCGCTCGACCTCGCGGAGAAGTACGACGCCGAGGTCCACGCGCTGTACGTGGTCGACATCGACTCCGTGAACTTCAGCCTCGGCACCGAGCAGGTCGACCGGCTCAAGCAGGGCCGGTTCGACGAGATGGGCGAGCTGAAAGAGCAGGCCGACGAGGCGACCGGCGTGGTCGCCGACCGCGGCGACGAACGCGGCGTCGACGTCGTCGAGCACGTCTCGGGCGGCCGGCCGCACAAGGTGATCGGCGACTACGCCGAGAACCACGACATCGACCTCATCGTGATGGGGAGTCACGGCCGCGCGGGCGTCCGCCGCGCGCTGCTGGGTAGCGTCACGGAGCGCACCCTGCGCTCGACGCACGTCCCCATCCTCGTCGTCGACTACCTCGACGAGGACTGAGCCCCGGTCCGGCCGGGACGCTCTCGGTCGCACCGCGGTCGACCTCCGCACGACCCGCGAACCGTTTCCTCGCGCGCTCGACGCCGCGCGATTCCGCAACACCGACGTAACCCCCCGCACACACTCAGTTCATGCCCGACTCGGACGCCCCGGAGACGCCGGACGACCAGCCGACCGACCCGAGCGTCGCCGACCGCGCCCGGCACGTGCTCAGCGAGAACGGCACCGGGATGCTCCAGGACCTGCTGTTCGCGCTCGTGTGGGTGGGGATCGCGTCGTCGCTGTACAACGTCGCCTTCTCGACGGCCCCGCAGTGGGTGCTGTACATGTTCATGCTCGCGGGGATCCCGGCCTACTTCGGGTTCTTCATCTCGCTGGAGATGGCCAAGGAGCGCAGCGCGCGCTGACGGCCTTTTTCGAATCAGGTATCGCCGCGCCGCTCACCCGGCGAGGTCGCGGATGTCGGAGACGTCGAGCAGCCGTTCGTCCGGATTCAGCGCGGCGCGGTACGTCGCCCGCGCGACGGTGTCGACGGAGAGCGGCCGCGCCTCGCCGAGCCGCGACGCGAGCGGCGGGGCGCTCGCGACGAACCGGAGGACGCGGTCCGCGACGCCGGGGACGTGCGGCTGTCCCGCACCGTAGACGGGACCGGGACGGAGGGTGACGACGTCGAGGTCGAGGTCGGCGATAGAGGCCTCGGCGCGGCGCTTGGCCGTCAGGTAGGCGTTTCGGATACCGGGCGGCTTCGCCGCCGCGGAGAGGAAGACGAACGCGTCGACGCCGGCGCGTTCCGCCTCCAGCGCCGTGAGGAGGGCCGCGTCCCCGTTGACGCGCTCGAAGGTGACGCCCTCCGTCGGCGCCTCGGTGAGCGTTCCGACCGAGTGGACCACGGCGTCGACGCCGTCGAGGCGGTCGCGCCACGCGTTCGGGCGGAAGAGGTCAGCGCTCGTCCACGAGACGGCGTCCGCCCACGCCTCGTCGACGTCGGGGCGGCCGCTCCGCGAGACGCTGCGGACCTCGTGGTCGTCGCGGACCGCGAACCGGCAGACGTCGCGTCCGATGAAGCCGCTGCCGCCGACGACGAGGAGGGTCGACATGTGCCGTGGTACGCGCCGCGTCGTCTTGGGGCTTCGGGACCGGCGGCGGGGAGAAAAATCAGTCCGCGCTCAGCGCCGCAGGAACCCGAGGAGCCGGTAGTCGCCGTCGGGGTCGTACCGGCGGAACAGGAGGCTGTTCGTCAGCACCGACACCGACGAGAACGCCATCGCCCCGGCCGCGAGGACGGGCTGGAGCAGCCCGAGCGACGCCAGCGGGATCATCGCCGTGTTGTAGCCGAGCGCCCACACGAGGTTCTGTTTGATCTTCTGGAGCGTCGCGTCGGAGACGCGGATCGCCTTCACGACGTCGAGCGGGTCGTCGCGCATCAGCGTCACGTCGGCGGCCTCGATGGCCACGTCGGTCCCGGAGCCGATGGCGGTGCCGACGTACGCGACCGCGAGCGCCGGCGCGTCGTTGACGCCGTCGCCGACCATCATCGCCCGGCGACCGTCGGACTGGATCGCCTCGACCGCGTCCGACTTGTCCTCGGGGAGGACGCCGGCGCGGACGTTGTCGGGGTCGATCCCGACCTGCTCGGCGACCGCGCGGGCGGTGCGCTCGTTGTCGCCCGTGATCATCATCACGTCGATGCCGCGGTCGCGGAGCTGACTCACCGCCTCCTTCGCGCTCGGCTTCACCGTGTCCGCGTCGGCGACGACGCCGAGGAGCTCGCCCCCGTCCGCGCCGTCTCGAATCCGGGCGACGAGCATCGCCGTCTTCCCCTCGCTCTCTAAGCGCTCCATCGTCTCGGCGGCGGGCGAGGGGTCGATCCCGGCGTCGCGCAGCAGCTTCCGGTTACCGACCAGCACCTCGTCGCCCTCGACGGTCGCTTTCACCCCGTGTCCGGGGACGTTCTCGAACGACTCAGGGTCGGCGAGGTCGAGTCCGCGCGACTCGGCGCCGTCGACGATCGCCTGCGCGAGCGGGTGTTCGCTGCCGCGCTCCGCGCTCGCGGCGAGCCGGAGGACCTCGTCCTCGTCGGCCCGCGCGCCGGTCGCGGCGTCGTCGCCGGCGTCCGTGAGGTCGTCGCCGGTCATCGGCGCCTCCTCGCCCTCGGCGACCGTGCCGCCGTCGGGGAGCTCGCCGACCGCGACCACGTCCGTGAGCTCCATCTCGCCTTTCGTGAGCGTCCCCGTCTTGTCGAACACCACGGTGTCGACGTCCTTCGCGCGTTCGAGGACGTCGCCGCCCTTGAACAGGACGCCGTGTTGCGCGCCGATGGTTGTCCCGACCATCGTCGCGGCCGGCGTCGCGAGGCCGAGCGCGCAGGGACACGCGATCAGGACCGAGGAGGCGAAGACGACGATCGCGAACTCGAACACCGAGACGGTCCCGCCGACCGCGCCGGGCCCGCCCGCGACCTGGCCCCACAGCGGGAGCCAGTCGACGAACGCGGCGAGCGTCTCGGGGAAGGCGAACCAGACCACCGCCCAGAACAGCGCGTTCGCGATGACCGCGGGCACGAAGTACGCGGAGATGCGGTCAGCGAGGTTCTGGATCTCCGGCTGGCGGGACTGCGCCTCCTTCACCGTCTGAACGATCTGCTGGAGGGCGGTGTCCGCGCCGACCTTCGTCGCCTCGACGACGAGGAGCCCGTTCTCGTTGATGGTGGAGCCGACGACCTCGTCGCCCTCGGCCTTCTCCACGGGGACGGACTCGCCCGTCACCATCGACTCGTCGACGGCCGACTGCCCCTCGACGACGACGCCGTCGGTCGGGACCTGCTCGCCGGGGCGGACCTTCATCCGGTCGCCGACCGCGACCTCGTCGATCGGGACCTCGCGTTCGGTCCCGTCCTCGTCGACGAGGGTGGCGGTGTCGGCCTCCATCTCCAGGAGCTTCCGGAGCGCCTCACCGGCCTGCCCCTTCGAGCGGGCCTCGAGGTAGTTGCCGAGCGTGATGAAGACGAGGATGAGCGCGGCCGTGTCGAAGTAGACGCTCCCGGCGACCAGGTTGAGGAGGACGGCGACCGAGTAGACGTACGCCGTCGTCGAGCCTAGCGCGATCAGCACGTCCATGTTGGCGCGCCCGTTCGTGACCAGCGCCTTGTAGGAGTTCACGTAGAACGGTCGACCGAGCACGACCTGGACCGGCGTCGCGAGCGCGGCCGCAACCCAGTGGATCCCAACGCCGAACACGCGGTCCGGCACGACCGCACCCCCGAGGAGGAGGTTGTCTACGAGGAAGAAGAGCAGCGGCGCGGAGAGCGCGGCGCCGAACAGCGTCAGCCGTCGCTGCTTTCGTATCTCGGCGTTTCGAGCCGCGTCGCGCGCGCTCTCGCCGGAGCCGTCCCCTTCCCCGTCGGTGCTCTGCCCGTCCGCGCCCTCGTTCTCTCGGACGGGCGAGTAGCCCGCGTCCTCGACGGCGTCGTACAGCGCCGACAGCGAGGTCTCCGCGGGATTGTACCGTACCTGCGCCTCGTCGGTCGCGTAGTTCACGTCGGCGTCGACGACGCCGGGCACGGCTTCGAGCGCGTCGCGGTTGGCGTCCGCGCAGTTCGCGCACGTCATGTCGGTGATCGCGACGGTCGCCGTCTCCGAGACCGCGCCGTAGCCCGCGTCTTCGATCGCGTCGTAGATCGACGCGAGCGACGTCGCCTCCGGGTCGTACTCGACAGTCGCCTCGTCGGTGGCGTAGTTCGCGTCCGCCCGCGAGACGCCGTCTATCGACTCCACGGCGTCGCCGACGCTCGCCGAGCAGTTGGCGCAGCTCATCCCCGTGATGTCGAGGTGGGTCGTTCTGGTGCTCATCTTGGTTGGTACTACGGGCTACTCCCTTAGTGCGCTTTCCCCTTCGAAACCAAAGATTTCAGCGGCCGGGATCTTCGGATCGAAAGCGATCAAGGGGTGGTGACCTCCGAGGGGGAAACGACGGTGCGAAATCGGTCGGAACTCGCCGACTCCGTCCGCGGTCCGAGTCCACGGACCGACTCACTCCACCGAGTCCCCGGAACGCGGCGAAGAAAGACTATTGGAAGCGGCGCCTCGTACCCACGTCATGGCCCGTTTGGAGCGACTCAGGGTGTATCCGGTGAAGGGGTTAGACGGGGTTGACGTCGACGGCGTCCGAGTCCTCGACGGCGGAACGCTGAAACGCGACCGCGAGTTCGCGCTGTTCGACGCCGACGGCGACGTGATCAACGGGAAGCGGACCGACCGAGTCCACGACCTCGCGACCGACTTCGACACCGAGTCGGGCACGCTCCGGGTCGAGACGCCCGATGGGACCGTCCGGCGGTTCGACCTCGACGGGGAGCCCGCCCACGCTGCCGAGTGGTTCGGCGACTTCTTCGACGCGGAGCTCCGACTGCGGCGGGACGAATCCCTAGGATTCGTCGACCGGCGTGAGATGGGCCCCTCCGTCGTCAGCACGGCGACGCTGGAGGAAGTCGCCTCGTGGTTCGACGGGATGACCGTCGAGAGCGCGCGTCGTCGCCTCCGCGCGAACATTGAGGTGGCGGGCGTCCCGGCGTTCTGGGAGGACCGGTTCGTCGGCGACGGGGCGCCGGCGTTCGAGATTGGCGGCGTCCGCGTCGAGGGCGTGACGCCCTGCGGGCGGTGCGTCGTCCCCGAGCGCGACCCCGACACCGGCGAGCCGACGCCGGAGTTCCGCGAGCGGTTCGTTGAGCGGCGCGAGGCGACGTTCCCCGAGTGGGCCGACGAGGATGCGTTCGACCACTACTACTCGCTGATGACAATCGCGCGGATACCCGAGCGCGACCGCGGCGAGACGCTCCGCGTCGGCGACGAGGTCACGGTCGGCGACTGAGCGCGAGAGCGGACTCGTCGGTCGCACGCGCTCGGTCCAACGCCGAAATTCCCGTCACGAGCGCCGAAGACCCCGGAGAGAGCGCACGCGGCGGCGATCCGGCGCGGCACGCAACACTTATGACCACGTCGGGTGACTGTTAGGGTGCGATGGCGACAGGCAAGGTTGACTTCTTCAACGACACTGGCGGCTACGGATTCATCGAGACTGACGACGCTGACGAGGACGTGTTCTTCCACATGGAAGACGTCGGCGGCCCGGACCTCGAGGAGGGACAGGAGGTAGAGTTCGAGATTGAGGAGGCGGACAAGGGTCCGCGCGCGACGAACCTCACTCGGCTGTAGCTCGGTCGCGGCATCCGCTACCGGCGAAATCGGACAGCTCTCGAAACGCGTTCCGCGTATATTATCACCGCGAGCGACGGCGCCGCCGTTTTGGTCGGCGAGCCGGGATCGATTCGCATGGAGGCAGACGACCTCGACGCGTTCGTCGCCGAGAACCTCGACCGCTACGCCGAGACGCAGGGCGTCCTCCCCGAGCGGCTCGACGAGTTCGGCGAGCGGTACCGGTCGCAGGGGCACCTGACCCGCGATCAGCTGTACGAGATCGCCTACGAGTCGTCCACGCGGAGCGCCTACCACGTCGAGAAGAACCCCGAGTCCCGGTGTCGTGAGGTGACGCGCAACGCCCGCGCCGTCGACGGTGACTTCTCGGCGATCCACCTGATCACCGGCCTCGCGGGATTCAAGGCACCGACCGCCTCGTGCGTGCTGGCCGCGCTCGACGGCGACCGCCACGCCGTCGTCGACACGCGCGTCTGGGCGTCCTTAGAGCGGCTCGGCTACCTCGACGGCCGCAAGGAGTCGTTCAACGCCGCGGACTACGTGACGATGATCGAGCCGATCCGCGAGATCGCCGACGAAACGGGGCACCGCGCGGTCGACGTGGGATATGCGCTGTTCGCGCACGACGCCCACGTGCGGGAGGGGACGCTCCACTAACGCGTTTGAGAGACCGGCGCCGGAAGCCGGATCTTCAAGTCGCTCCGGTGAAACGCGCGTGACATGCCCTCCCGCAGACGATTCCTCCGAGCAGGGGCGGCGGGCGCTCTCGCCGGCCTCGCGGGGTGTTCGGCGGTCCCGGCTCCGCGGCCGATGCTGGACCTCACCGTGAGTAACGTGCGCGACACCGCCGTCGACCTCGGCGTGCGGTTCCTCCGGTCGGACGTCACGGAGCGGAGCGAGGCGCTCGTCTATCGCAAAAACGTCGAGGTTCCGCCGGACGCGGGCTCGGACGACCCTTGGACGGTCGAGGATATCCTCTCGGACCGGCCGTACCGGATCGAGGTCGAAGACCGGAGTACCCGGAGTTCGCACCATTATCACTACCAACCGGACTGTTCCGACGACGATCCGTACGACATCGGCGTCCTCGTCCGCTTCAACCCGGAGGGCGGCGTCGCGTTCTCGCAGACCACGTGCTCGTCCGACGCGCCCTTCCTGTAAGTCGCGGAACTGGGCCGCACGGGGTCCCAGAGTGTCGTGCCGCTCAGAGCGGGTACTCGACGCCGGTCGCCTCGGTCGAGTACTCCCAGAGCTTCCGGGCGTCCGCGCGGTCGTAGGAGGCGTCGTTCGACCGGCCGACGGTCGGGTGGCCGCGCATGTTCATGAGGCCGCCGGGCTCGACGTAGGCGCCGCCGTCGACGTCGGTCGTCGCCGCGTATAGCATGGGTTCAACGCCGATCTCGGGGTCTTGCCCCAGCACCGCGTTCGCGGCCTTCATGCCGACCTTCATGAGAGGGTTCCCGCTCTCGGCCGCCGTCCGCATTTGGAGATTCGTGTCGGTGTAGCCGGGGTGGCAGGCGACGCTGCGGATCCCGGGCTCGTCGGGCTCGTCGGTCTCGTCGCTGTCGCCATTCGTCGCGTCGAGGCGCCGCTGAAGCTCGTAGGCGAACAGCAGGTTCGCGAGCTTGCTGCGCCCGTACGCCTTCCACTTGCCGTACGACTCCTCCCAGTTGAGGTCGGCGAAGTCCATCTCGCCCTGCTCGTGGGCGCCCGACGACTGCGTGACGACGCGGGCGTCGCCGTCGATCCCCTCCGCCGCGTCGAGGAGGTCGAACAGCCGGCCCGTGAGCGCGAAGTGCCCGAGGTGGTTGACGCCGAACTGCGTCTCGAAGCCGTCAGCGGTCTCGCTCCGCGGGATCGCCATCACCCCGGCGTTGTTACAGAGGACGTCGACCGCGTCGTAGTCGGCGCCGAGGTCCTCAGCGAACGACTCGACCGAGTCGAGCGAAGCGAGGTCGCACTCGCGGACGTCGAGTTCGCCGTCGACCTCGCCGCCCGCGTCGGCGCGGATCTCGCGGGCCGCCTCCTCGCCGCGGTCGACGCTCCGACACGCCATCACGACGGTCGCGCCCCGGGCGGCGAACGCGCGGGTCCCCTCGAAGCCGAGCCCGCTGTTCGCGCCCGTGACGACGACCGTCTTCTCGTCCAGTCGCGGCATCTCGTCGGTCGTCCAGTCTGCCATGAAGTATCGAAGGGGCGTCACGGGGAGAAACCTGTCGGCGCCCGAACCGGTGATCCGAAAAATCTGTACCGAAGCGAGGTCGGAGCCGTCCGATCAGACTTGCTCGAACCCCCCGAGCACAACCGCGATCGCGTCTTTCGACGGCACGTCGCGGACGCCGTACTCGGTCGGATGCTGCTGCTCGTGCGGGTACTCCTGCGGCTGCGGGACCTCGTACGTCTCGTTGCCGTCGAAGTCCTTGAGGAACGCCCGGGTGATCATCGGCTTGACGAACGCCAGCTGCGACGTTTCGGCGTCGCCGGTGAACCCTTGGATGAGTGTGTTATCGAAATCTTCCGGGGTCCCCGGCTCACCCGGCCCATCCGGGAGTTCGGGTGCGTCTGCGGGAGCCGTGTGTTCGCCCATATCAGTGATGTAGCGCTGGTCGGCAACCGGATCGGGCGAGCGTTCGTACCCGTCCGGAAGCTGGTCGTAATCGAAGCTCGTCTCCGCCACTTTACCGTCGAGATCCGGAGCCGGGCCGTCTGTGTACTCGCCGTTCCCGGTGTCGTACGGCGGGAGCTGCGGCCCCTCGACTGCGTCGACCGTCTCCGGGTCGAGCATGTGGAAGTGGATGTCGAAGTGGGGTGCTTCCCACGCGCCTTTGCCGCCCAAGTGACCGTCCGGATTCCAGTTGAGTCCAAGGAACGTAAACGGCGTTCGCTCCGCGGCCGGGAACTCGACGAAGAACTGTAGTGACTGCTTGAAGTGGACCGTCGTCGCCTGCCCGCTGGCGCCGTACTTGTCGTCCTCGTCGCGGTTGTCGGCGTCCTTGAGAGCCGCCGTGTCCGGCAACCCCTCCAGCGCCGCCCGGCCGAACTCCACCCCGTGGTACTTCGGCTTGCCCGACGGCGTCTCCGTCGTGAACGTCCTGACCGACCCGTTCCCGAGGTCGACGCTCCGCCCGTACTCGGTGATTCCCGTCGGCGGAAATCCGCCGGGGCCGTTTTCCCGACCTCGTCCCGGTTCGCCCGCGACGCCCCCCGCCCCCCAGACGAGAGCGGCGCCGGCCGCGGCCGCGCCCCGGAGCACCGCCCGTCGGTTCGCCTCCCGCTGTCGAGTCGTGCTTCGCGCTCGGTTCGCCCCTCCCGTCGCGTCTTCGTCTGTCATCAGTGTGCTCCCTCCCGACACAGTTGGTGTCAAGTGACACGTCACCGTGTCAAACTATTCAATATATTTAAATTATTTCAATGTATCGGCGCGTGAGGCGCCGAGCGGTCGACACGGAGCGGTTTGCGCTCGTCTCGGCACTCTGTCCGCGAGAGCGACCCACACAGCCGGTCGAGATGACGTCTGACGCCGGGCTCCACTTTCACCTCGCCGCCGGTGCGTTTTTAGGTGCCTCGGAGGTAGGAAGGTGTACCGAATGACGTCCTTCCAGTCGACGATCGGCGACGAGGAGGGGATCGCGGAGGAGCTGGCCGAGGGCCAGCGCGAGATCTCCATCGCCGAGTTCTTCGAGAAGAACAAACACATGCTCGGGTTCGACTCGGGCGCCCGCGGGCTCGTCACTGCCGTCAAAGAGGCGGTCGACAACGCCCTCGACGCGACCGAGGAGGCCGGGTACCTCCCCGACATCTACATCGAGATCGAGGAGGTGGGCGACTACTACCGGCTCGTCATCGAGGACAACGGGCCGGGCATCACGAAAGAACAGCTCCCGAAAGTGTTCGGGAAGCTCCTGTATGGGAGTCGTTTTCATGCCAGGGAGCAGTCGCTAACTCCGGACCAACAACTGCTCGTTAGACGGGACGGAAACGTGGAGTACATCCCTATCGGGGTACTCTGTGACGCGTACCTCTCGGGAGACGGTGACGCGACTGCTCCGATCCCCGACGCGATTGAAGTTCCATCGTTCAATCGCGAGACGCAGGAAATGAGCTGGCAGCCGGTCACTCACGCGATCCGTCACGAAACGGACGAACGTACCTACGAGATAGAGACCCAGAAGGGGAGAACCGTCGAGGTCACCGGGAACCACAGCGTGTTCAGCGTCGACTCGAACGGAGACACACAGGAGGTGAAAGCCGGCGAACTCGAATCCGGAGACACGCTCCTCACGCCCCGCACGCTACCATCGACCGATCGGACCGTCGAGGAGATCAATCTCCTCGAGCACGTCGACCGCGAGGAGTTTGCCGATCGGCGTGTCTACGTCTACGGTTTCGAACAAGAGACGCTCAAGCAGCTCCAGACCGAAGAGACGGTTCGCCGGAAGCCGACGGGAGAAAGCGACCGAAAGCGCACGTATTACCGATACGACGGTGTCGAGATCCTGAAGGACAGCCTCGACCAGAACTACATCCAGAAAGGGTATCTCCCGGCGGAGACGGTCTTGGAACTCGGTTGGGAAGAGAAAGCAGCCGACTGCGATTTCAAGACGTACCGGGTCGGCGGCGACGAGACGACGCTTCCGGTGTCGCTCCCGGTCGACGAGTCGCTGGTCGAGATGCTGGCGTACTACGTGTCCGAGGGACACGCGGGACCGCGACAAGTCGGATTCACGTTCGGAAGCCATGAATCGGATCTGATCGAAGCGACGGAACAGGCAGTACAGACGATCGGTGGAGCGACGACGACAGTCGAACGAGAGCGCAACTCGACGCGCGTGAAGGCGTTCGGCTCTCCGCTGGCGCTGTTCTTGAAATCCGTCTGCGGCGATGCCGCCGATAATAAGCGGGTTCCGGGCTTCGTCTTCGACCTCGATCCGGACCTCCAGCGCCGGTTTATCGGAGCGCTCTACGAGGGAGACGGGTCCGATTCGCACCCGAGCAACGAACTGTCTCACACGACGCGAAGCGAGACGTTAGCTCGTCAGGTCTCGACGCTCTGGAACATGCAGGGCGTCCTCGCGAGTACGGAGGTTTCGGAAGACACCGACGGGTACGGCGACGGTATCTCCACGAAGTACCGGACGAAGGTGTACGGGTCCGACATCGATACCGTCGATGCGCTCAAAAGCTCGGATTCCCCGCGGACACAGCAGTACAAGCGAGTCCCGACCGCGCTACTCGACGACGTGCGTGTCAGCGACGCCGACACTGAAACGGTACCCGACACGATTCCCGGATTGCTGATGGGTGCCGGAATCGGATCGAACCGAGAACACGCGGAGACCTACGCCTCACTGATCGAACGCGCTCTGGACGGGGATCAGATCGACGAGCCGAGGTACGCACACAACCTTCAGGAGTACGGGCTCCTCGACGACGCCGGCTTCGCGACAGGTTTGCTCGATTCGCTCTGGGAAACGGTCACCGACCTACACGGAATCACGGACACGGACATGTGCTTGCTCTCGGTGAAGAACGTAACCGAGACCGAGCCGCCGGAGTACGTGTACGACATCTCCGTTCCGGGCGAATCCGGGACTGATGAAAACTTCGTCGTCTCCAACGAGGGCGCACTGAGCGTGAAAAACAGTCGCGGCCAGCAGGGGATCGGGATTTCAGCGGCTGTACTGTACTCTCAGTTGACTTCCGGCCAGCCGGCGAAGATCACCTCGCGCCCGAAGGGCCAGTCGCGGGCGCAGTACTTCGAGCTCATCATCGACACGGACACGAACGAGCCGGAGATCCAGGCCGACGAGGAGACGACCTGGGACCGCCCGCACGGCACCCGGATCGAGCTGGAGATGGAGGCGAACATGCGCGCCCGCCAGCAGCTCCACGACTACGTGAAACACACCGCGGTCGTCAACCCCCACGCGCGGCTCGAACTGCGCGAGCCCGGGCTCGACGAGCCGCTGAAGTTCGAGCGCGCGACCGACGAGCTGCCCGCGGAGACGAAGGAGATCCGCCCGCACCCGCACGGCGTCGAGCTCGGAACGCTGATCAAGATGCTGGAGGCGACCGAGTCGTACTCCGTCTCCGGGTTCCTCCAAGAGGAGTTCACGCGGGTCGGTAAGAAGACCGCCGACAGCGTGATCGACAACTTCCGCGACGTGTACTACGGCCGCGAGCTCGCCTGGTCGCCGCCGCGCGCACACGACGACCGCGACGTCGCGAGCGCGGTCGCGGACGCGGTCGCCAACAAGGGCGCGGAGGCGACGACCGCCTTCGCGGACGGCGTCGCCGAGACGCTCGGGAACCACGATCGGATCACCCGCTCCGAACTCGCTGAGATCGTCGACAACACCGCGGAGACGGTCGAGGGCGACACCGGCAAGACGTTCGGCGGGACCGTCCGCGAAAACGCGGTCGACGCCGCGTGGCGGGCGGTGACGGGGATCGGCAGCGAGGGTGACGCGGACACAGAGTCGGACGACGACGAGGTCGAAGAGTCGCCGCTCGTCCCCGATGTGTACGCCCTCGTCGACGAGGCGACGTCGACGCGGAAGGACGACGCCGCCGTTCAGGCGATGGCCGAGGCGCTCGCACGGCGCTTCGAGAACCTCGACGGCGACGCGTTCCGGATCACCCGCGACGACCTCGAACGGCTCGTGGCGGACGCGGCCAGTTTCGTCGCCGAGCAGCGCGACGCGACGTTCGGGGAGACCGCCCGCGAGAACGTCGTCGAGGCGTTCTGGTCGCGGGCGCAGACGGTGCCGGACGACCCGCCGAAGGTGAAGGCGATCGGGGGCGACCGCGACGCCGCCGCCGACCTGCTCGAAGCGATGCGGACGACGGACATCCTCGCGCCGCCGACCGACTGCCTCGCGCCGATCACAGCGGAGCTGGTCGAGGCCGGGCTGCGGAAGGAGTACGACGCCGACTTCTACGCGGCCGCGACCCGCGACGCCGAGGTCCACGGCGGCGACCCGTTTATCGTCGAGGCCGGCATCGCCTACGGCGGGGAGATTCCGGCGGAGGGGTCGGTGGAACTGCTCCGGTTCGCGAACCGCGTCCCGCTCGTCTACCAGCGCGGCGCCTGCGCGACGACGGACGTGATAAAGTCGATCGGCTGGCGCAACTACGGGCTCGACCAGCCCGGCGGCTCGGGGATGCCGAACGGGCCGGCGGTGATAAGCATCCACGTCGCCTCCACGAACGTTCCGTTCACGAGCGAGTCGAAGGACGCGCTCGCGAACGTCCCCGAGATCGAAGACGAGATCGAGCTCGCCGTGCGGGAGGCCGCCCGCGAGCTGAAGTCGTTCCTCAACAAGCGGCGCTCGATGCAGCAGCGCCGGGAGAAACAGGACGTGCTCGGCCGGATCCTCCCGGAGATGGCCGACAAGGTCTCGGAGGTCACGGGCCGGCCGCGCCCCGACATCGACGGCGCGCTGGCGCGGATCATGAACAACGTGAGCGTCGAGCGCGAGGTGGACGACGAGACGGTGACGCTCGTCGTCGAGAACCACTCCGACGTGAACGAACAGCTGGAGATCACGGACATCGTCTCGACGGAGCCCACCGACCTCTCGGACGGGACGGTGGTGGACATGGACGGCGAGTGGTTCGTCCAGTGGAAGCCCGAGGTGCCCTCGGGCGACGAGCGGGAACTGACGTACGCGGTCGACGGCGACCCCGAGTTCGAGGTCAGCGTCGGCGGCGTGGAGACCGAGAAACTCACGGTGAACGATTAAATGACGACCGAAAGCGACGCACGAGACGAGCTGATCGACCTGGCGGCGGACTTCTACGACCAGTTCGCCGACGGGAAGATCCCGGAGATGACGCTTCCCACGCGGACGAAGAGCAACATCGAGTACGACGAGGCGAGCGGCGTCTGGACCTACGGCGACCGCACCTCGACGCGCAGCGCCAACTCGGTCCGGGGCGCGCGCAAGCTACTGAAGGCAGCCTACACGATCGAGTTCCTCGCGAATCAGCTCGACGACGACCGCTCGTCGACGCTGCGTGAGCTCTACTACCTCTCGGAGTCGTGGGACAACGACGAGGCGCAGTTCAAGAGCCAAGACGAGTCGAACGACCTCGTCGAGGACTTAGAGATCGTCACGGGCGTCACCCGCGAGGACTTCCACATGCGCCCGGAGGAGTCGGGCGCGAAGGTGATGGGCCCGCTGGAGATCCGCGAGCAGACCAACCGCGGCGACCGCGAGATCCACTGTCAGCTCGACGTCGGCCAGGGCGGCTACCAGATCCCCAACAACCCGGACACCATCGAGTTCCTCGACAACGACGCCGAGTTCGTCCTCTGCGTCGAGACCGGCGGGATGCGCGACCGGCTCGTCGAGAACGGGTTCGACGAGGAACACGACGCCCTCGTCGTCCACCTCGGCGGCCAGCCCGCGCGCGCCACGCGCCGGCTGACGAAGCGCTTCCGCGACGAGCTCGACCTCCCGGTGGTGGTGTTCACTGACGGCGACCCGTGGTCCTACCGGATCTACGGCTCCGTGGCGTACGGCTCGATCAAGTCCGCGCACCTCTCGAAGTACCTCGCGACGCCCGAGGCGCGGTTCATCGGCATCCAGCCGGAGGACATCGTCGAGTACGACCTGCCCTCGGACCCGCTCTCGGATTCGGACATCAACGCCTTAGAATCCGAGCTGGAGGACCCGCGCTTCCAGACCGACTACTGGGAAGAGCAGATCGAGCTCCAGCTCGACATCGGGAAGAAGTCCGAACAGCAGTCGCTCGCGAGCCGCGGCCTCGACTTCGTCACCGACACCTACCTCCCCGAGCGGCTCGGGGAAATGGGCGTGATCTAAGCGCGTCGTCGAGGGCGCCCTACTCGTCGGCGTAAACGATCTCGTCGACCTCTCGCCGCTTGGCGTCCGCGTCGTCGTTCGGATATTTATAAACGACGCCGTCGTCCTCGTCGGTCGTCGCGTTGTGCGAGCCGTCACAGAGCGGCTTCTCGTCTGAGAGACCGCACTGGCAGACGTATATCATCCCGTCGTCTCCCATGTCGGACTCGTCGAGCTTTGCCGGCCCGCGCTCCTCGTGGGTGACTTCGCGTGCCATGCGAACCGATCCGCCGCGAGGGTGAAACCAATTGGGTCGACACCGACGCGCCGTCGCGGCCGCCCCGACCGCCGCAACCCCCTTGCCCGTGGGGGCCGTATCGGTGGTATGAGCGAGACCGACGAGCGCGACCCGAAGGAACTGACCGACGAGGAGTGGCGCGAACGGCTCTCCGAGGAGGAGTACCGCGTGCTCCGCGAGAGCGGCACGGAGGCGAAGTTCTCCGGCGAGTACGTCGACCACCATCCCGACGACGGGGAGTACCGCTGTCGGGCCTGCGGTACCGTCCTCTTCGAGGCCGAGACGAAGTACGAGTCCGGCTGCGGCTGGCCCGCCTTCTACGCCGCCGAGGAGGAGTCCGTGACCACGACGGTGGACACCAGCCACGGGATGCGCCGCACCGAGGTCCGGTGTGCGAACTGCGACTCGCATCTCGGCCACGTGTTCGATGACGGCCCCGAGCCCACCGGGAAGCGGTTCTGTATCAACTCGGTAGCGATGGAGTACGACGACGAATAAATCGTTGTTAGTGACTCGGCGGTGAACACCGCCAAAGCCCCAGTCGCGAGGACAGCGCACGCTCGCTGCGGTCCTCACTCGGTCGCTCACTTCGTTCGCTCCCTCGTTGTGGTCCTTACGTCACCTGCGCTGTCCTCGCGACTGCCCCTTTGAGTCCCACCCCACCGCACAGCAACCGCACCTCACACCTCCCAAGCCTCGTCAGTCGCCGTCGCTCCGCTCCGGCGACTGACTCCCTCGCACGCGCTCCTCGCGGCCTATCGGCCGCTCGGAGGCGCGCGCCACCGCGTTGTTTTTTTTTTAATTGATCGGCTCCGAGTCTACTATTTATCATCCCTCACAGAGCGGCAGTTGGACGACGAACACGGCGCCTTTCGGCTCGTTGTCCTCGATCCACACGTCGCCGCCGTAGATTTCGACGAGCGAGCGGACCAGGTACAGTCCGATCCCGGCGCCCGGGCTGTCGAGTCCCTTCTCGCCTTTGCCGAACACCTCGTCGCGCTGCCCCTCGGGGATCCCGGGTCCGTTGTCCGCGATCCGGACCTCGGCGACGCCGTCGGCCGCCTCGACCGTCGCGGACACCGTCACCTTCGGCGGGGTCTCGTCGTTGTGCTGGACCGCGTTCCGGAGAAGGTTCCGGAACACGGAGCTCAGCATCTCGTCGCCGACGACCTCGGCCTCGGGGAACGACCCCTCGACGGTGAAGACGGCCTCGGAGTAGGCGGAGCGGACCTCCTCGACCTGCTGTGAGAGGACTCGGTCGAGCGCGACCCGGCTCGGCTCGGCGTCGTCCCGGAGCATCACTTCCGCGAGGTCGCGGACGGTCGTGGTGAGCGAGACGGCGCTCTGGGTGTTCCGCTTTATCACCTCCAGATACTCTCTTCCCTCCTCGTCGACGTGGTCGTCGAGCAGCTCGGCGTACGCGCCGACGAGCTGGAGGTCGTTGCGGATGTCGTGTCGCATCACCTGGTTCAACAGCCGGAGGTCGTCGCGCTGGCGCTTGAGGCGCTCCTCGGGGTCCGCCTCGTCGCTCGCGTCGAAGATCACGTCGTCGCCCGGTTCGGCGCCCGCGTGGTCGCTCATGCCGGGGACCTACGCTCCCTCGTGATTTTACGTACCGGTTGGGGACGGCAGGTGGCCGACGCCCGCCGGCTCACATCCCCTCGTCGAGCAGCTCGCGGGCAATGATGTTCTTCTGGATTTCCGTGGTCCCCTCGTAGATCTGGGTGATCTTCGCGTCGCGGTAGAGCCGCTCGACGTCGTGGTCGTTAACGTAGCCTGCGCCGCCGTGGACCTGGACCGCCTCGTCGGCGACCTCGACCGCGGTCCGCGAGGCGAACTCCTTGGCCATCGACGCGAGGGCGGTCAGGTCGCCCGACTCGTTGTCGACCGCCCACGCCGAGCGGTAGGTGAGCCACCGGGCGGCCTCGGTGTTCGTGTGCATCTCCGAGAGCTTGTGTTTGATCGCCTGAAAGTCGCTGATCGGACGGTCGAACTGCTCGCGCTCCTCGGCGTACTCCAGCGCGCGCTCGGCGGCGCCGCGGGCGATGCCGACGCCCTGCGCGGCGACCGCGGTGCGGGTCTCGTCGAAGAACTGCATGAGCTGGAGAAAGCCCATCCCGCGCTGGCCGATGAGGTTCTCCTCGGGCACCCGCACGTCGTCGAAGCGCAGTTCCGCGGTGTCGCTCGCGCGGATTCCGAGCTTCCCGGTGATCTTGTCGCGGGTGAGCCCGTCGCGGTCGCCCTCGACGAGGATCTGCGAGTAGCCGGAGTAGCGGTCGTCAATCTCGGGGTCCGTCTCGCAGACGACGACGAAGTAGTCGGCGACGGTGCCGTTCGTGATCCACATCTTCGAGCCGTTGATCACCCACTCGTCGCCGTCTTTCTCCGCGCGCGTCGCGACCGAGGTGACGTCCGAGCCCGCCTGCGGCTCCGAGATGGCCGAGCCCATCACCGCGTCGCCGGCGGTCACCTCGGGGAGGACGCGCTCCTTCTGTTCCTCCGTGCCGAACTCCATCAGCGCCTCCGCACCGAACCCGGCGCTGGAGATACAGAGCCCGATCCCGGGGTCGGCCGCGAACAGCTCCTCGGTGAGGATGGCGTTCTCCAGCGAGGAGTAGCCGATCCCGCCGTACTCGACCGGGACGTGCGGCGCGAGCAGGCCCATGTCGGCCGCCTTGTCCATCACCTCGTGGGGGTACGCCTCGTCGACGTCGTACTCGGTCGCGACCGGCCGGATCTCCTCGTCGGCGAACTTCCGTACCTCCTCGCGCAGCTGCTTCTGCTCGTCCGTTAGCTGGAACTCCATGCCCCGTAGATCCGGATCGAACGTGATAATCGTTGGCGAACGGCGATGAATTCGCGAGGAGTTGTTCGTTTACGCGTCGCGCGTTCGCGGCGACGGGGAGATGAGAGGTCGCCGCTCAGTACTCGCGCTCCTCGCGGACCTCGTAGTGTCGCGCGCGGTCGTCGAATCGTTCGAGGACCTCGCGGGCCGCGGTCGGAACGTGGGCCTCCCGGTACTCCTCGCCCGCGAACGCCTTCACCGACTCGATGGAGTCAAATCGGAGGATCGTGACGAACTCAACCTCCTCGCCGTCGGGCTCCCGGCGGAGCAGTCTGGCGCCCCGGTAGCCGTCGTTGTCCGCGTCGGCGAACGAGGGGAGGATCTCCTCGCGGAGCAGCCGCTCGTACTCGTCCGCGTCCTCCGGGGTCGTCCAGCCGTGCCAGATCCTGTCGATCATCGGTCCTCGACCAACTCGATCATCGGTCCCTGACGGACTCGGTCATCGACCCTCCACGAACGCCGCGATCCGGTCGGTCGCCTCCTTCAGCTCGCGCATCGAGGTCGCGTACGAGACGCGGAGGTGCCCCTCGCCGCCCTCGCCGAAGACGGAGCCGGGGACGACCGCGACCCCCTCCGCCTCCAGCAGCTCCTCAGCGAACGCCTCGTCGTCGCCGCCGCACTCGGGGAACGCGTAGAACGCGCCGCCGGGCTCGAACGTGTCGAGGGCCATCTCGTTGAACCGGGAGACGACCAGTCGCCGGCGACGGTTGTACTCGTCGACCATCTCCGTCACCTCGTCGTCGCAGCGGTCGAGCGCCTCGATGGCCGCGTACTGCGGGGTCGTCGGCGCCGACAGCATCGTGTACTGGTGGATCCGGTTCATCGCGTCGATCGCCTCCGCGGGACCCAGCGCGTATCCGAGCCGGAGCCCGGTCATCGCGTACGCCTTCGAGAAGCCGTTGACGACGACCGTGCGCTCGCGCATCCCCGGTTGGGTGGCGATCGAGTTGTGGTCGGCGCCGTAAGTGAGCGCGGCGTAGATCTCATCGGCGACCACGCGGAGGTCGTTGTCGCGACAGAATGTAGCGACCTCGGCCAGCTCCTCGTCGGTCATCGTCGCGCCCGTGGGGTTGTTCGGGTAACAGAGCACGAGCAGGTCGGCCTCGGCCGCGCCGGCCGCCTCCAGCGACTCGCGGGTGAGCGCGAAGTCGTCCGCGGCGCGGGTCGGAACCGTCAGCTGCTCGCCGCCCGCGAGCTCGATCCCCGGCCCGTAGGAGATGTACGTCGGCTCGTGGACCGCGACGGTGTCACCGGGATCGACGAGGGCGCGGAAGGCGAGGTCGACCGCCTCGCTCGCGCCGGTCGTGACGAGCACCTCCGACTCCGGGTCGTACGACTGGTCGTAGCGCTCGTGGTGGTCGGCGATCCGCTCGCGGAGTGCGGCCATCCCGCGGTTCGACGTGTAGGAGGTCTTCCCACGTTCGAGTGAGTCGATCGCGGCGGTTCGCGCGGTCCACGGCGCCGAGAAGTCGGGCTCGCCGACGCCGAGCGAGATGACGTCGTCGCGCGCCTCCGCCAGCTCGAAGAACTTCCGGATCCCGGACTCGGGGAGGGTGCGCGCGCGGTCCGACAGTCTCATGGCGACACGGAGAGGCGGTCGTCGTCGTCGCCGTCTTCGAACCGAATCCCGCCGTCCTTGTACGTCTCCATGATGTAGTGGGTCACCGTCTGTGTGACCTCCGGCATGGGCGCGACCTGCTCGGAGATGAACTCGGAGACGTCCTGCATGTTCTCGCCCAGCACCTCGACGGCGAAGTCGTAGTCGCCGGAGACGAGGTGTAAGGCGTCGACCGCGGGGAACTTCGCGATCCGGTCCGCGACCTGCTCGTACCCCGTCTCGCGGTCGAGTTCGACGTTGATCTCGACGACCGCGCGGATCTTCCCCTCGTCGACGCGGTCCCAGTCGACGACGGCCTGGTAGCCGTGAACCACGCTTTTCGCCTCCAGCGCGTCGATCGCGTCCGCTACCGCGTCCGCGTCGAGGCCCGTCTGGGCCGCGATGTCGTCGATGTCCTCGCGGGCGTTCCGCGCCAACACGTCGAGTACCTCGCGCTTGGCGTCCATGCCCCTAAATTACGCGGGGGCGGTTTATGAGTAGCGACGGACGCAACACGGGCGGAGCCAGAGACGCGACAGTCCGGCGTCGCACACGCGCCCCGAATCCTTTTCAGTGATACACTTGTATCACAGCATATGAGCACCGACGCGAACGCCGGCGACGATCGGATGGAGAAGATCAACGTTCGGGTGCCGAAGTCCCTGCTGGACCGGATCGACGAAGAGTGGGAGCGACGGGGGTACGCGAGCAAGTCCGAGGCGATCCGCGACGCGCTACGCGACTGGGTGGACCCGTCGGTGACGCTCTCCGAGGAGACGCTGTCGGACCTGGCGGAGAGTCGGGAGCAGGCGGAACGCGACGAGACGGTGTCGGCCGAGGAAGCCCGCGAACGGCTGGGTCTGGATGACTGAGGTCGAGTACACCGAGCAGGCGCTTTCTCATCTCGAATCCCTCGATCCACAGGCCGCCGACCGGATCCTGAACAAGGTCGACGAGGCGACGGAGTGGACCGAGCACCGATTGGAATCTCTCTCCGGGTACCCGTACTACAAGCTGCGAGCCGGCGACTACCGCGCTATCGTGGCGTGGGATCGGGGCGCCGACGTCATCCGCGTTGAGGCCGTCGGTCACCGCCGGAACGTGTACGACCGACACCTCCCTCCCTGAGCGCGTTCCGTCCCGCTCCGCCACGTCCCCTTCCGCCATCCCCACGGCTTTCCGGGTGGCACGCGAATGCTCGTCCATGGCTTCGAACACCACCAGCGGGAGCGAGACGTTCGACATCGGCGGCGACCTGACCGTCAACCGCCTCGGCTTCGGCGCGATGCGAATCACGGGCGAGGACATCATCGGTCGCCCCGATGACGAGGATGCGGCGAAGGACGTACTCGAGCGGGCCGTCGACCTCGGCGTCGACTTCGTCGACACCGCCGACTCCTACGGGCCGGGCGTCTCAGAGAGACTCATCGGCGAGGCGCTCGGCGACCCCGACGACGTCGTCGTCGCCTCGAAGGCGGGCCTACTCCGCAACCGCGAGGGCGACTGGCTCCCCCACGGCGACCCCGACTTCCTAAAGAACCAGGTGCTGTGTAGCCTCGACCGGCTCGACACCGACACGATCGACCTCTACCAGTACCACCGCCCGGACCCCGACACCGACTTCGAGGCGTCGGTCCACGCGTTCGCGGAGATGAAAGACGCCGGGCAGATCGCCCACGTCGGCCTCTCGAACGTCACCGTCGAGCAGCTGGAGACCGCCATGGAGATCGTCGACGTCGCCACCGTCCAGAACCGCTACAACGTCGGCCACCGCGACGACGAGGACGTGCTGGCCGCCTGCGAGCGCCACGACGTCGGCTTCATCCCGTGGGGACCGATGTACGCGGTCGGCGACGACGAGTCAGCCGACGCGCTCGACAAGGTCGCCGAGCGCCGGGACGCGACGACGCGGCAGGTCGCGCTCGCGTGGCTTCTCGACCACTCCGACGTGACGCTGCCGATTCCGGGCACGTCGAGCGTCGACCACCTCGAGTCCAACCTCGCGGCCGCGGACCTGTCGCTTACCGACGAGGACCGCGCCGCGCTGAACGACGTCGACCCGCAGTAAGAAACGGGCGGCTCACCCCGGTCGAGCGCTCACTCGACCGTCTCCACGTCGGCCATCTCGGCGACCTTCAGCGCGGTCGCGACGTTGAACGCGAGCCCCAGCGGCGCGGCGACGACCGCAGCGAGCAGGGCGCCCGCGGGCCCAGCGTGCGTCAGGAGGCTCAGCGGAACCGAACAGAGCGCCGTGACGAGTGCGACGGCGAGGAAGAAGCCAAGCGGCTGGTGACGGGCCGTGAGTTCGCGCGCCCGCCGGGCTGCGGACTCGATGCCACGGTCCTCCAAGGCGAGGACGTACACCGTCGGGAAAAACAGGTACGAGAGCACGAGCGCCACGAGGACCGCGGCCACAAACAGCGGCGGGACGACGAGCAGCGGGAGGAAGACGGCCGCCAACCCGACGATAACGATTGCTTCGAGGAGAATCATCCGGACACCGAACCGGCGCACGCCCGCGGCGAAGTCGAACTGTCCGGTCGTGATCCCCTCGGCGATTGCGCCGAAGTACCCCGCGCTCAGCGCCCCCGAGACGACGACGTAGGCGCCGAGCAGCGGGACGAAGAGCACGACCGACTCCACGGTGCCGAACGGGAGCGCGACCGAGAGCCCGCCGCCGGTCGGCGACTCAATGAAGCTCCAGAGGTCGTACCGGTAGACGGGGAACGACGCCCGGATCGAGATTCCGTTCGTCCGCGACGCCGCCAGCAGGTCGCTCCCGTTCAACAGCGCGGTCGCGAGCGGGACGAGCGCGAGCGGGAGCAACCGCGAGAGGTGTGCGAACGTGCGTTCGACGAGCGGTTCCGGAGCGGACTGCGCGCCGTCTGACGGACCGGTGGAGGGCTCGGCCATGTCTGGGGGATCGCCTTCGACTCACAAAAGCGTCGGTCGTCCGCGATACCCGCACACTGTGCCGGACTTGCCCCGCGGCGGCGACGCTACTCGTCGAACGGGTTCGTCAGTTCGATCGTCTCCTCGCGGTCGGGGCCGACGCCGACCGCGTACACCGGGGTGTCGATCTCGTCGGCGAGGAACTCCAAGTACTCGCGTGCGGCCTCCGGTAAGGCGTCGTAGCCCGCCTCGGCGACCGCGGCCGAGTCGAATTCCTCCCACGTGTCGAGCGTCTCGTAGATCGGCTCGCAGCGCTCCCACCGGTCGGTGGTGGTGGGGACGGTGTCGAGCTCTTCACCGTTCAGCTCGTACCCCGTACACACCTTCAGCTCGTCGAGCCCGGCGAGCACGTCGACGTGGTTGACCGCGACGCCGGTGAAGCCCGAGACGCGCGCGGCGTGGCGGAGCATCGGGAGGTCGAGCCAGCCGATCCTGCGGGGGCGACCCGTCACAGTGCCGAACTCGCCGCCCTTCTCGCGGATCTCGTCGGCGAGCGCCTCCTCGTCGGCGTCGCCGTCGAGCTCGGTCGGGAGCGGCCCCTCGCCGACCCGCGAGAGGTACGCCTTCACGATGCCGACGACCTCGCCGTCGCCGACCGTCGTGACGCCGAGCCCGGAGCCGACCGCCGCGCCGCCGGCGGTCGGGTTCGACGAGGTGACGAACGGGTAGTTCCCGTGGTCGACGTCGATGTGGGTCCCCTGTGCGCCCTCGAAGAGTATCTCGTCGCCCGCCGCGTGGCGGCGGTGGAGGTAGTCGGAGCAGTTGACGGTCATCCCCTCGTCGGCGAGGCGCTCGCCGATCGCGGCGAACTCCTCGTGGAGCGCGTCGACGTCGAAGGCTTCGGCGCGGTCGTCATCCCCCTCGATTTCGAGGCCGTACACGTCCTCGACGAGCGCGCGCTTCTGCGGCACGGCGTATTCGAGCTTCTCGCGGAGCGCATCGGGATCGAGCAGGTCCGCGATCCGGATCCCGCGGCGGCCGGCCTTGTCCTCGTAGGTCGGGCCGATGCCGCGCCCCGTGGTGCCGACCTCGTCGCCGGCGTCGTCGTCGGCCTTGACCTCCTCTTCGATCCCGTCCAGCACGCGGTGGTACGGCATGATGACGTGCGCGCGGCGGGCGACGCGCACGTCGGGGTCGAGCCCCCGCTCTCGCAGGTCGTCTATCTCGGTGAACAGCGTGCGCGGGTTGACGACGCAGCCGTTGCCGAGGATGCCGACGGTTCCCCGGACCGCGCCGCTGGGAACCAGAGAGAGCTTGTACTCCGCGCCGCCTTCGACGACGGTGTGGCCGGCGTTGTCGCCGCCCTGATAACGGACTACGACGTCCGCGTCCCCTCCCCACCGGTCGACGAGCGCGCCCTTGCCCTCGTCGCCGAGCTGGGAGCCGACGATGGTGAGTGTCATACGACATGCCGATTCCCGGCGGGGGGTAAAACCGATTACGGTCTGTGACCGCGAGACCGACACAGACGTGGATCAAAAAAATACGCCCACCACAGAGAATACGCTCGTTCGTGTATTCTCTCGGCGTCGCCCCGCGAGGCCTCCCGTCGCGCGCTCCCTCGTGCGTGCGACCAGTCTGCCGTGCCGCGATCGAACACGTTAACTACTCCCACGTCAAAGCGTGCGATCTGACGTGGCCTCCCCGGCCGCCGACAGCAACTTTTAAACAGGGGCATGACGAGTTAACATGTGCCATGATAGATCGACTAGAGAAGGAGGTAGACATGCTGGAACGTCACCTCCAAGTCCTGCGGATGGTCATCGAGAACGAGCCGATCGGCATCGTGAAGATGTCGAACGAGACGGGCTACCCGCACCACAAGGTCCGCTACTCGCTGCGCGTCCTCGAGGAGGAGAACCTCATCGAGCCGTCCAGCCAGGGCGCGATCACCACGGAGCGGACCCACGAGTTCGTCGACGAACTCGACGAGAAGCTCGACGAGACCGTCGAGAAGCTCGGCTCCATGCGGATCGACGACGCCGCAGAACTCGAGAACTGACCGGGATTTCGATTTCGACCGGTGACGTAACTGCCGCGTTTCTGCGCCCCGCGTAACCGTCTCCGATAGGGTCCCGTGACGGCTACAGGTCCGGGACCGTCATGTGGAACCCGCCATCGCGCGCCTCGACGAGACACAGGTGGTATCCCTGCTTGCGTGAGAGCTTCACGAAGCTCGCTCGCTTGGACCGGCTGAACAGGCCGCCGCCGACGGCGTCGCTCGCGGTCTCTAAGGCGCCCGGCTCGAAGAAACTCTCCGTCACCGCGAACGCGCCGGCGAACGTCTCGTTCGACTCGGCAATGTCGCGCCCGTTCCCGACGAGCGACTCCAGCGTGCCCTCGGCAGTCGGGTCCCGGCTGTCGTTCAGGTCGGCGACGAAAAGCGGGTGACCCATCCGGTCTCGCAACACGAGGTCGAACGACCGCTGCTCGCGGACCTCCTCGCCGCCCTCACGGAGCTCGACGGACACCGTCCCGCCGATCTCGGCGCGGTCGATCTCCGGGAGCGCGTCGTAGAGGTCGCGGAGCGTCCCCTCGTTGCCGGTGCCGCGGACCTCGAACGGGAGATCCTCGACGAGCCAGCGGGTGAAGCCGTACTCGATGGTGTCTTCTAAGAACTCCGCGAACGGCTGCCCGTCCACCGCGAGGCCCTCCGTCTCGAAGCTCGTGTGGTGTTCGACCCGGAGGTTCTCGCGGAGCGCCTCGCGGTCGGCGCTCCCCTCATGGGCGTCCGCCAGCGTCGCGCCCTCCTTCGAGTCGTACCTGATGAACAGGTTCGTCCCGTTTCGCGCCTCCGCGGGCGTGAGCGTCCGCTCTGCGTCGGGGAGCCGCTCCTTGGCGTTCGAGAGCTCGCGCCGGAGCTTGTCGCGCTCCTCCCGTAGCTCGTCGACCTCGGATTCGAGCCGGTCGACCTCGTCGGCCAGCTCGTCGCGCTCCGACTCGATCTCGTCGCGCTCGGCCGCCAGCCGGTCGCGTTCCTCCGCGAGCGACTGTCGCTCCGTCTCCGTCTCCTCTAAGGCCGCCTCGAGCTTCCGGAGCCGCTCGGGGTCGGCGCCGCCCTGCGCGTCGCGCCCGTCGCGTTTCGACACCGCCGACGGCCCCGACGCCGTCTCGGTGGAGCGCGGCGACGGTGACCCGCCGTTCGCGTTCGACCCGCTCCGCTCGACCCGACCGCGGTCGTCGCCCGAGCGAGAGCGCTGCGACGACGCGGCGCGGCGCTCCTCGGCGCTCCGGGGCTCCCCGGCCGCCTCGGACGGGTCGAGCGCCGGGATCGACTTCTGTTCCCGCCACTCGGCCTCCTCCGAGAAGACGTCCTCGGAGTCCGGCGCGTCGGCGGCGTTTGGGTCGGGCGATTCCCCGGTTTCGGCCGCCGGAGCGGGCGTCGCCTCGGACTCTGTCGGCGACCCGCGCGCGCGGCCCGTCTCAGCTGAACCGTCGGCGTCTCGGCCGGCGGACTCGGTGTCGCCGATCCGGACCTCGTCGGGCGTCGACCCGCCCGTCCCCGCTGCCTCGTCGCTCTTCTCGGCTTCGTCGCGGTTGTCCGCGGCCGATCTCGCGTCGACGCCCGGCGATTCGTCGCTTCGGCTCGCGGCGGTCGGTTCGCCGTCTCGGCCTGCGCTCGGCGCGGGGTCGACGGCGCCCGCTGGACCGTCGTGGTCCTCATCGTCGTCTTCGTCCGCCTCCGACTCGCCGTCTCTCCCGTCGTCCGCCAGCCCGTCGGGCGATCCGTCGTCCGCGTCGCTCGCGCCGTCAGAATCGGCGGTGTCAGTCGGGTCGGCCACGGCGCCCGCGGCTCCCGCAGCGTTCGCGTCGTCCGCGTCGTCGCCGTCTGGGAGCGGGCGGACGTCGAGGTCGACCTCGTACACCGTGTAGATGCCGACCTCGTCGGCGGCGAGGTCGAACGCGTCGTCGCCCGTCTCCAGCCGCCGCGCGTTGCCGACGTACGCTGCCGCCATCGACTCGCCGCCGGTGTACGCGACGTAGTAGTCGCCGGAGAGGACGTTCTCCGACAGTTCGATGTAGCCGGTGAACCCGCCCTGCGAGAGCTTCTGGTCCGCCTCACGCAGGGGTGTGTCGTTGGTGTAGTACTTCGCCCGCGGCTCGCCGCCCAGCTCCTGCATCGCGAAGAGCACGGGGAGCGCGTCGTCCGGGGCCCGGTAGACGGTCCCAGAGGCGTCGGCGAAGGCGTCGAGCGTCGCGTCCACGACGCCGACGACGCGCCCGTCGACGAGGAAGATCCACCCGGTCCCGTCGGTCGCCGCGCCGGAGAACCCGTCGTCGACGATCCGCCGGAGCCCCGCGAACCCGTCGGAGAACGAGCGGTCGTCCCACTCGGTGATCGCTTCCCGTCGCTGTGCGTCCATCCTTGCGTTTACGTCGCCAACACCGACCCAAATACCTTCCGGAGCGTGAGACGGCCGTCTGACGCCGCAAATGGCTGTTCGAACCGCTCGACTGCGACCCGGATCGGTCGGCGTGATCGACCGATTCGGTCAGTCGTCGGCGACCGCGGCGATGGCTTCTCGACCGAGGTCGACGACGTCGTCCGGGAGGTCGCTCGCCGCCAGCTCCGCCGAGGTGTACCAGCGCCAGCGCGCCGGGTCGACCTCGTCGTCGCCGTCGGGAGCGATCTCCCGGGAGTCGACGCGGGCGTAGTAGAGGTGATCGACGTGCTGGTGGCCCACCGACCCGTCCTCGTGGACGTTGATGTCGTGGAGCATGAGGTGGGCCGGCTCCGGGAGCCCGCGGGTGTTCGGGCCCGTAATCTGTGACTCCGTCGCGACGAGCTCCGGGGTCAACCCCGTCTCCTCGCGGACCTCGCGGCGCGCGGCCTCGTGCGGGAGCTCGTCGCGGTCGACGTGGCCGCCGGGGGGGAGCTTGATTCCGAGCCGCTCGTGGTCGTGAAGCGCGGTCGCCCCGTCGTGGACGATGTACGTCGTCGCCGTGAAGTGGCGAGTCGTCTCCATAATCCGGGGTAGAAACGCGCCGCCTTCGCGGTTTCGGCTCGGGCGAACGTCGGGACTGACCGAGACCGACCGGAAAAGGGAGTCAGTTCAGCGCGACCGAGTCCTCGGCCTCGAGGAGCTCGTGGTACCGGTTCCGGATGGTGACCTCGCTGATGTTCGCGACCTCGCTGACCTCGCTCTGGGTCACCTTCTCGTTGACGAGCAGGGAGGCGGCGTAGACGGCGGCGGCGGCGAGCCCGACCGGCGACTTCCCGGAGTGGATCCCCTGGTCCTTCGCCGTGTCGAGCAGGCTGCGGGCGCGGCGCTCGGCCTCGTCGGAGAGGCCGAGGTCGGAGGCGAACCGCGGGACGTAGCTCTCGGGGTCGGCGGGCTGGATCTCCAGCTTCAGCTCGCGGACGACGTAGCGGTACGTCCGCGCGATCTCGTCCTTCTCGACCCGGGAGACGCCGGCGATCTCGTCGAGGCTGCGCGGCGTCCCCGCCTGTCGGGCCGCGGCGTACAGCGATGCCGTCGAGACGCCCTCGATGGAGCGACCGGGGAGCAGGTCCTCGTCGAGCGCGCGGCGGTAGATGACGGACGCGGTCTCGCGGACGTTGTCCGGGAGGCCGAGCGCGCTGGCCATGCGGTCGATCTCGCCGAGTGCCTGCTTGAGGTTGCGCTCCTTGGAGTCGCGTGTGCGGAACCGCTCGTTCCACGTCCGCAGCCGCTGCATCTTCTCGCGCTGGCGGCTGGACAGTGACTTGCCGTAGGCGTCTTTATCCTGCCAGCCGATGTTCGTCGAGAGCCCCTTGTCGTGCATCATGTTCGTCGTCGGGGCCCCAACCCGGGACTTGCTGTCCTTCTCCTTGGAGTCGAACGCGCGCCACTCCGGCCCGCGGTCGATCTCGTCTTCCTCGACGACGAGGCCGCAGTCGACGCAGACGGTCTCGCCGTGTTCGGTGTCGGTCGCGAGCTGGCCGCCGCATTCGGGGCAGTGTAGGTCCTCTGCCTCGTTCTCCGACTCGGTCTCGCTCTCGTCGTCGACGTTCTCGGTCGTGTACGTTCGAAGGTTCTCGCTCATTGGTTTGGTGCGTGGAGGGAACAACGAAACCGAGAGACGGGTCTCGGTGTTTTCCTCACCTTCGGGTAAGTGAGCGACGCACTTAAATGTTTGCGTGCTTGGCGTCGCCGAGACACGGCCGAATTCAGCGTGTAGAACCCTGTATAATTCGGTATCGTCGAGCGGCGGCGTCCAACGACGACGAGCGCGAGACTGACGGGTGGCGAGCGAGGTATGATATATAGGCGTTTCGCGAGCGGTCGGGGCTCCGGAGGCCCCTCGCGGTTCCGCGAGGACAACCGCTTTGACGGTCGCCCGAACAGAGGAGGTATGAACCGAGCGCGACTCGACGACCGCCTCGCGGACCTCGATACGGACGGCTACCTACTCGACGCCTCGCAGGAGGACGCCAACCAGCTGTATCTCTCCGGGTTCACCGGCCCCGACCCGTTCCTCACGCTGTACGCCGACGGCGAGGTCCACCTCCTCGTCAGCGGGCTGGAGTACGGTCGCGCGACGAGCGAGGCGGCGGCCGACACCGTGGAGCGCCACGCCGACTACGACTACGAGTACGGCGGCCGCGAGGAGCGCAACGACATGTACGCCGCGTTCGTCCGCGACAAGGGCGTCGAGTCCGTCTCGATGCCGCCGCGCGGCCCGGTCGGCACCGCGGACGCCCTCCGCGAGCGCGGTGTCGACGTCGCCGTCGACACCGACGACCGGCTCCAGGCGGTCCGGGCGGTGAAGACCGACGAGGAGATCGACGCGATTCGCGAGGCGCAGGCGGCGAACGAGGCCGCCATGCGCGCCGCCGAGGAGCTGATCGCCGGCGCCGACGTGGCCGGAGAGGACGTTCCGGCGGACGGCGACGTCGAGCCCGGCGTCCTGCTCCGCGAGGGCGAGCCGCTCACCAGCGAGCGCGTGACCGAGGAGATCGAGGTGACGCTGCTGCGCCACGGCTGCGCGCTCGACGAGACGATCGTCGCCGGCGGCGCGCAGGCCGCGGACCCCCACGACCGCGGGTCGGGCCCGCTCCGCGCGAACGAGGCTATCATCGTCGACATCTTCCCGCGCTCGAAAGCGACGAAGTACAACGCCGACATGACGCGGACGTTCTGCGTCGGCGAGCCGAACGAGACGCTCCGCGAGTGGTACGACCTCACCGAGAGCGCGCTGGAGGCCGCGCTCGACGCGGTCGAGCCGGGCGCGACCGGGGAGGACGTCCACGCCGCAGCCTGCGAGGTGTACGAGGAGGCGGGCGAGCCCACCTTCCGGACCGACCCCGAGACCGAGACCGGGTTCATCCACTCGACCGGCCACGGGATCGGCCTCGACGTCCACGAGTCGCCGCGGCTCTCGAGCGGGGGCGAGGAGCTGGAGCCGGGCCACGTGATCACCGTCGAGCCCGGCCTCTACGACCCCGAGGTCGGCGGCGTCCGGATCGAGGACCTCGTCGTCGTCACCGAGGACGGCTACGAGAACCTCACCGACTACCCGATTCGGTTCGTCGCTGAGTGAACCGCCCCCTCGTCTGACCGGTCGAGTCTCCGGCCCGTCTGACCGCGATCGGAAGCCGCTTTGACCCGTACCGGGAACGGCGACCGTGAACTGGCGGTACGAACACACGGCGCTCGCGCTCTGTACGCTCGCGTTCACCGGCACGATGGTGGCGCGGCTGGTCGTCAGCCCGCTCGTCCCGGAGATCACGAGGCAGTTCGGCGTCACCAACGGGACCGTCGGGCTCGCGCTCAGCGGGATGTGGCTCACCTACGCGCTGGCGCAGTTCCCCTCCGGCGTCCTCGGCGACCGCTACGGCGAGCGCCGCGTCATCCTCGTCGCGGTCGGCGCCACCGCGGTCGCGTCGGTGCTTCTCGCCGCCTCGCCCTCGATCCTCGCGTTCGGGCTGTTTGCGGCCGCGCTGGGCGTCGGTGCGGGGCTCCACTACTCGGTCGCGACGACGTTCCTCACGCGGCAGTTCGACGACACCGGCCGCGCCATCGGCGTCCACGTGGCCGGCGGGCCGCTCGCGGGCCTCGCCGCGCCGCCCGCCGCCGCCTTGGTCGGGTCGCGGTACGGCTGGCGCGCCGGCGTCCTCCTCGGCGCGGCCGTCGCGATTCCCGTCTTCGCCCTGTTCGCGTGGCGGGTCCGACCGACCGAACCCCTGCGCCCCGACCAGCCGATGGGCGAGCGGTTCGCCGTCGGCCCGCTCGCCGAGCTGCTCTCTCGGCCGCGGATCCTCTACACGACCGCGCTGGCGACGATGGGCGCGTTCACGTGGCAGGCGACCGCCTCCTTCCTCCCGACGTTCTTAGAGGTCGGAACCGGTCTGTCGAGCGCGCTGTCGGCGCTTTTGTTCTCGGCCTACTTCCTCGTCCACGGCGGCACCCAGCCGGTGACCGGCTCGGTGTCCGACCGGATCGGCCGCGACGCCACCGCGATGGTGACGATGGGCGCCGGCGTCGTCGGCTACGGGGCCCTCGTCGCGGCCGCGACGCTTGATTTGGGACTCCTCGCCGTGATACCGGCCGTCGGCCTCGTCGGCCTCGCGATGTCGTGGGGGGCGCCGATCCAGTCGCGGTTTATGGACCTGCTGTCCGACGCCGAGCGCGGCGCCGGCTTCGGACTCGTCCGGACCGCGTACATGGTGACGGGCGCCTCCGGCAGCGTCGTCGTCGGAGCCGTCTCGGACGCCGCGGGGTGGGCGGTCGCGTTCGGGCTGCTCGCCTGCGTGATGGCGCTCGGGCTGGCGACGCTGTCGGCGAACCGGCTGCTCGGGTTGGGGTACTGAGCGGGAAAACGTGGTTAGGCGGCCGAGTACGGCGCTTCAGAGACGGTCGTCTTCGATGCTTCCGGGATCCTCCGCGGTGTCGAACATGTTGTTCTCGGCGCCGTCGAGCATCTCGTCGCGGGGCTCGTCGTCGACGACGCTCACGTTGTACGCCTCGATGCCGGACGCGATGAGGTCCTCCGCGGCCTGCTCCTCGGAGACGAACTCCTCGTCCGCCAGCTGCTGAAACTCCGCGTACACGTCGTCCGAGAGGTTCAGCTCGAAAGTGGGCATACCCCCTCGTTCCGACCGGACGCTTTTAAATCGTTCCCTCGTTTCGTGACGCGTTCGGAGAGGCTGGTTCGAGTGACCGACTCACAAGAAACGGTGATCGAGGCGTACGACGACGGCAGTCGGATCGTTCACGAGGAACGAAACCGTCCCGACGTGTACCACTTCGAGGACCGGAACCGCCGGATCGCGTCGTTCGACCTCCCGCAAGCCGCACGGCTGTACGCCGACCTGTACGCGATTGCGGGCGGCTTCGACGAGAAGCAGACCGGCAGGCGTGGCGTCCCGCCCTCGATCGTCAGCGCCGACGAGGAGGTTCGGATGACCTACCTCGCCGTCCAGCTGTCGGTGACCTACGCCGCGCGGGCGTTCGACGTCGACGAGTCGGTCGTCCGAGACGCCGTCGACAGCGTCCACGCGCGGGCGGCGGAACTCCGTTCGGGGGCGGACGAAAACGGCTGAGAGCCGATCACCGGCAACGCCCCGAACATCTACGGGGTCAGGAGTACCCCGGAGGGCCGCCACGTTACGCACATGCCCAGTTTCCCGTCTCCCTTCGGCTCCGACGACGACGGCCTGTTCGACGGCTACGACGAGTTCGTCGCGGACAACCTCCCGCGGCCGGGCGGGTTCCTCGAGGGCCACGACGTCCTCACGGGGGCGGACCACCTCGCGTTCCACCGGCTCACCCGCGACTGCTTTGAGGAGCGGACGGTGTACGACATGACGTTCAACTACAACCTCGCGCGGCTCAACCTCGACACGCGCCACGGGAACGCCGGGTTCCGGTACGCCGTCGAGCGCGGCGACGCCGCCGACGCCGTCGCCCCCGCTGACGTCGACGGGGACGCCATCAACGAAGGCGACGTCGACCGCGTGCTCCGCGCGGAGTTCACGCCAACCACGCCCTTCTGCCCGCAGACGCATACGCTGACCATCGGCGCCTTCCGCGCGTGGAACGGCCTCTCCGAGCGCCACGAGTACGACCTTGTTCGGGTCCGCGCGGCCCCGATGCACAACCAGAGCGAGGCAGTGAACGACCGGCTCGCGGAGCTTGAGGAGTCGTACCTCGAAACAGGCGACGTGGAGGCCGAAGGGGAGGAGGGCGTCGGAATCGGGGCGAGTCCGATGGGGGAAACGGGGGATCCGGCCGCACGGACTCGGTCGACGGACGCGCCGTTTTGAGGGGCGACCCCGCCGATCACAGGTCGCGCCAAGCGCCGAGGAACCGCTGGACCGCGGTGAGGTGCCCGACGACGGCGAACAGCGCGAGCAGGAGGCCGACGACGTTCAGCCCGGCGATGATCGGCGCGGAGTAGACCGCGGCGGCGACGCCGACGATCCCGGCGAGCGCGAGCCGGTCGGCCCGGCCGAGGAGCCCGCCGTACTCGCGCCCGATGCCGACCGCCTGGATCTGCGTTCCGAGGTAGGAGGTGAGGAGGACGCCCGTGACGGCGGCGAAGCCGAGCGCGTACGCCTCGACGCCGGCCGTGAACCCCGCGATGATCGCCACGTCGGCGTAGCGGTCGAGGACGTGGTCGAGGAAGTCGCCCCCGTCGGAGGCGACCCCCTGGTGGCGCGCGAGGGCGCCGTCGACGACGTCGAGCCAGCCGTTGAGGAGGACGAGGAGGGCGCCGGCGGCGTAGAGCGGACTCGACCCGGCGGCGAAGGCCCCGGCGGCCGCGACGGCGACGAGGAACGCGAGTACGCTCACCTGGTCGGGCGAGAGGCCCAGCCTGTCGGCCGCCGACACCCACGGGCCGAGCAGGCGGTCCGCGACGGAGCGGTACTGGTCGAGAGTCATCTATCGTCTCGACGCTCGCGGCCGGCTCATATATAATCGATGAAGTCCACGGTGCCGGCGCTCGGCTCGCGCTCGCCGTCGATCGCCGCGCGGATCGCGTCGGCGACCGCCTCTGGGTCGCGGTCGGTCGCGTCGACCTCGTAGACGTTCTCGACGCCGTGCTCGTCGACCGCCTCCGAGAGGATCACGTCGAGCGCCTCGCTCTCGGCGTTCTCGGCGGCGGTCTCCGGTGACTCGCCGCGCTCGATCAAGCGCGATTCGATCGTTTCCGGGTGACAGCGCAACACGACCACGCGGTCGACGTCGAATCGGTGCGCGAGATGCGAGTCGAGGACGCCGCTCCAGTCGCCGAGGTGCTCGCGGACCGCGTCGAGGTCTGCGACGAGCGTGTCGCGGTCGTCGTCGCGCTCGGTCCAGAGCTCGTCGTCCGACTTGATCCGGTCGTTGAGGTGGATCACGTCGTACTCGCCCTCAAGCAGCGCTGTCGCGGTCGACTTGCCGGTTCCGGGGGTTCCCGTGACGGCGACGCGGTCTGCGCGGCCGCGGTCGCTTTCATCGGAGGTCTCGGTGTCGCTCACGCGCTGACACCGAGTTCGAGGTCCGCCAGCGTCTCGTTGAGCAGGTCGACCGCCTCGCGGGTCTCCTCGCGGGTGCCCGTCGAGATCCGGACGTGCTCCGGGAGCCCGAACGAGGTGCAGTCGCGGATGATCACGCCGCGCTCCTGAGCCGCCTCGGCGACGCGTTCGCCGTCGCCGACCGCGGCGAGGACGAAGTTGCCCGCGGAGTCGACGGTGGGCGCGTCGAGTTCACTCGCGATGTACTCGCGGGCCCACCGGGCCGTCTCGACCGACTGCTCGACGTGCTCGTCGTCGTCGAGCGCGGCAAGCGCGGCGCGGCAGGCGAGCTCGTTGGCCGCGAACGGCGTGTTGACGCGGGCGTACGCCTCGCCCCACGCCTCGGGGACGACGCTGTAGCCGATCCGGAGCCCCGCGAGGCCGTACGCCTTCGAGAAGGTGCGGAGGACCGCCACGTCGTCGCGCTCGTCGACGAGCGGGATCGCGCTGTCCACCTCGGCGAACTCGCCGTACGCCTCGTCGACGACGACGAGCGTCTCCTCGGCGGTCGCGTCCGCGATCGCCTCGATTTCGTCGAGGGGCATCGTCGAGCCGGAGGGGTTGTGCGGCGAGGTGACGTAGACGATCCGCTCGCCGCCGTAGGCGCCAAGGACGGTCTCCGCGTCCTGCGCGAAGCCGTCGGCCGCGGAGAGCTCGTACTCCGTCACCTCGCCGTGGTGGTACCGCGACGACATCGCGTAGTAGGCGAAGCCGGGGCTCGGCACGAGGACCTCGTCGCCGGGCTCCAACGCGGCCCGCGAGAGGTAGTCGATCGAGCCGTCGGCGCCCGGCGACACCCACACCTGTTCGTCGTCGACGCCCCACTTCGCGGCGATCTTCGCGGTGAGGTCCGTGTGCGAGGACTTCGGGTACTGGTTCACCCGGTCGGCGTGCTCGCGGATCGCCTCGACGGCCGCCGGGCTCGGGCCGTGCGGGTTCTCGTTCGAGGAGAGCTTGATGAGGTCGTCGGGGTCGAGCCCGCGCTCGCGGGCGACCTCCTCGACGCCTCGCCCGGGCACGTACGGCGAGTGATCGGAGAGATCCCGTGGTCGCATGCCCGGGACTCGGGGGCCGCCGGGCTTAAGCGTGGTCTTGGCGGCCGCGGGTCACCGCTGTGAAGCCTCGCCGGTCAGCCGTCGCTCGGCCTCCTCGACGACCCCGGGGCGTCCGGCGAGATCGACGGTGACGGTCCCGCCGCCGTAGTCGACGCCGGCGACGACGCCGCGGTCGTACGCCCACGAGAGCGCGGCCTGCGCGTCGCCGCCGTTCGGCGCCTCGGCCCTCGCCGTCGCCGTCGGCAGCGCGTCCGCCACCGCGTCCGCGAGGTCGGCGAGCCCGGTCTCGTCGCGGACGCTGACCGGGATCGGCGAGCGGAGCGCGTCGACGACGGGGGCGTCCCGCGGGTCCAAGTCGGCGACCGCGCCCTCGTAGGCATTGACCGCCGCCGCGAGCCCGTCTGCCCCGACCTCGTCCGCCTTCGACAGCACAGGGATCACGGGCCCGTCGGTCGCCTCGATCGCCGACAGCGACGCCATGAGCTTGCGGCGCAGGGCCGCCGGCTCGTCGCTCGCGTCGACGACGAGGAGCGCGCAGTCGGCCGCCCGGATCGCGTCGATCGTCGTCCGGAACGAGCGAACCGCCTCGTGGGGGAGCCCGTCGAGGAAGCCGACGGTGTCGGTGACGAGGGCCCGCCGCCCGCCGACCGTCGCTCGGCGCGTCGTCGTCGAGAGCGTCTCGAACGGCCGGTCCGCGACCGCGAGCGGGCCGTCGCCGTCCGCCGGGTCGCCCTCGGCGCCGTCCGGGTATCCGGGGTCACCGCCGCGGGGTTCGGATTCCCCTCCGAACTCGGGGTCGTCGACCTCGTCGGCGAGCCGGCGGGCCAGCGTCGACTTCCCGGCGTTGGTGTACCCCGCGAGCGCGACGAGGTCGAACCTGGCGGCCCGGCGCTCCGCCCGGCGCGCCGCCCTCTCGTCCGCGATCTCGTCGAGGGCTCGCTCGGCCGACTCGATCCGCTTCTCGACGTCGAGCACGCGGCTGTCGCCCTCCGGCTGGAGGCGCACGTCCTCGCTCGCGTCGCGGGCGACCGCCTCGCGGAGCCGCGGGAGCTCGTAGCGGAGTCGGGCCAGCTCCAGCTGGCGGTCGGCGGCCCGGGAGTCGGCGGCGTCCGCGAACAGCTCCAACACGAGGCGCGGGCGGTCGATCACCGCGGTCCCGGGCGGCAGCAGGTCGCCCAGCGAGAACGTCTGACCGGGCGAGAGCCCGCCGTCGTAGATCACCGCCTCGGCGCCGACGTCGGCCGCGAGCCGCATCAGCTCCTCGGCCTTCCCGCGGCCGAGGTCGTAGGTCGGGTCCTCGCGGCGCCGCTGCGTGACCTCGCCGACGACCGCGTAGCCGGCCGCGGCGGCGAGCTCCCGGACCTCGGTCGTGTCCGCCGGATCGCCGTCGGATCGGGCCGCGACGACGGCTCGGGTCGCGTCGGCCGGCACGGCGTCGGGGTCGCTCGGTCCTGCTCCGCTCGGTCCTGGTCCGCTCGATGCGTCGCGCTCGTTCGTCGTGTCGTCGTCTCGTGACATTCGGTCGGGCGCTCGCGTCGGCCCGGAGAGGGGAGCGTCTCGCTCCGCGTACGGCCTCGTCGGCGCGTCCGTCGGGATCGAACCGGTCGGAGCGCGCCGCGACGGTACCGTCAGGAACCGGCGACGAACGAACTGGTCTCCATACCTCCGACTCCGGGGGCTGACACATAAGCGTTCACCGGAAACGAGGTGTGGTACCGAACCGCAAAAGACGGCGATCCGGCTGGAGATTCGGCCGCTCAGGGCACGCGAACGTCGTGTTCGAGCGTCCCCACGCCCTCGATCTCCACCTCGACGGTGTCGCCGTCGGAGAGGGCGCCGACGCCCTCGGGGGTGCCGGTCGCGATGACGTCGCCGGGTTCGAGCGTGAGGTACGTCGTGATCTCCTCGATCAGCGTCGGCACGTCGAAGATCATGTGCTCGCGGTCGCTCGACTGTTTCGTCTCGCCGTTGACGCGGAGCTCGACGCTCGCGTCCTCGGGCACCTCGTCGGGCGTCGCGAGGACCGGGCCGAGCGGCGCGGCGCCGTCGAACGCCTTCCCACGCACCCAGTTCTGTTCGCGGTTCTGGTCGTCGCGGTTCGACACGTCGTTCATACAGGTGAACCCCGCGACGACGTCCATCGCGTCCGCGGCGTCGACCGACTTGCACTGCTCGCCGATGACGACCGCGAACTCCGCCTCCCAGTCGATCCGGTCCTTGCCGGCGGGGACGGTCACGGTGTCGCCGTGGCTCGCCACCGCGTTCGGCGGCTTCAAGAAGAGCAGCGGGCGGTCGGGGACGTCGTTGCCGAGCTCAGCGGCGTGGTCGGCGTAGTTGCGGCCGATACAGACGATCTTCGAGGGGTTGGTCGGCGCGAGCACGTCGATCGCGGGGTCCGAGAGCGCGTACTCGTCGCCGCCGAAGGCGACCGTGTCGGTCGCCGGGTCGTACTCGCCCTCGCGGATCGATCCGGCCGGGTCGCGGTACCGTGCGCGGTACATACGCGAGCGAACGGGCGGCCGCCCGAAAAGCGTTCCCGGAGAGGCAAGCGACGACCGCGACGGCGAGGGCTCACCGATTCACTCGGTCGAATCGGTCGTCTCGCGAACCGAGTCGGTCGTCGTCTCGTCAGTCGAATCCCCGGTCGCGTCGTCACCGGACGCGGTGTCAATCCCGCCGTCGTCGGCCGCGATGTCGTCGAGCGACGGCGCCCCGATCCGGTCGCCGAACAGCTCCGACTGCGCGCAGTCGACGCAGTAGTGGTTGTGGCGGATCGAGTGGGTCCGGACCGGGATGCCGGCGACGACCGTCTCATCGCGGCGCCGCCTGACGAGGCCGCGCTCGAACCCCTCGCCGCAGACGACGCAGGGCTCGTCGACGGATTCGGGCGGCCGGACGACCCGGTGGTCGACCGTCTTCTGCCGGCCGAACGACGTAAGCCCGTGGCGGCGGTCGAGTCGCCGGCGGACCGGCGGGGCCACGCCGAGGCCGAGCCCGGCGAACGCGAGCCCGATCAGCGCGGCGGGCGGGGAGCTGCTCGTCGCCGCGAGGAACCCGATCCAGCCGCCGATCAACAACAGCAGCGCGGTCAGGACGTACGCGGTGGCGGTCTCCATCCGACCCGCGTCCTCGACGCTCGACGGGGCGCGTGCCGGCGTCTCGTCACCCCGGACGAGTCGGCGCCGCTCCGCCAGCTTGGAGTAGTGCCACCAGCCGTACAGCAGGTTCCCGATGCCGCTGGTGAAGATGAACAGGAGGATGTGGATGCCGACGGAGCCGATACCGCGGTCGACGAGGACCACTCGGTCCCCGTCGTCCCGTTCGATGTCCCACCCGGCGTCGAGGTGGTCCTGGACGCGGCGGCGGAAGGCGCGCTCGCTCTCCTCGGCTGAAGGCGAATCGGCGTTGCCCGACCGCTCTGGCCGGCCGCTCGACCGCCCCGACGCGACGGACCCGCCGCCCGACCGCGACGCGCCGCAGTTCGAACAGAACCGGTCATCGTCGTCGAACGCCTCGCCGCACGCGGCGCAGTACGCGGGGTCGGACGGGTCGCTGAGGTCGGCGCCGCAGTCGGGGCAGAAGCTCGCCCCGGCCGGCACCGCCTCGCCGCAGGCGGGGCAGGCGGCCGGCGGGCCGCCGGGGTCGCTGGTCTCGGAGGGCATCTAATCGAGATTCGCGTTCTCACTGTTAATTGCTTTCGCCGCCGGGCGACGGCTTCCGCGGCGTCGAGTTTTATTACGGCGCGCCGAGATATACCGGACGGACTATGGAACTCACCTGGCACGGCCACTCCACGTGGCACGTCGTCGTCGAGGACACGGAGCTACTCATCGACCCGTTCTTCGACAACCCGAAGACCGATGTCGACCCCGAGGAGCTCGACCCCGACTACCTGCTCTTGACTCACGGGCACGCGGACCACATCGCCGACGCGGCCGAGTTCGAGGACGCAACCGTCGTCGCCACCCCGGAGCTGACCGCCTACGTCCAGGAGAACTTCGGCCTCGAGAACGCCGTCGCCGCCGGCGGGATGAACATCGGCGGGACCGTCGAGTGCGGCGACGCGTGGGTGACGATGGTCCGCGCGGACCACTCGAACGGCATCGAGAACGACCCCGACTACTCCGCCGGCATGCCGGCCGGGTTCGTCATCGGCGACAAGAAGCCGACACAGGAGTCGGACGGCGACTGCACCACTTTCTACCACGCCGGCGACACGGGCCTGATGTCCGAGATGGTCGACGTGATCGCCCCGTACCTCGAACCGGACGCCGCCGCCTTGCCCGCCGGCGACCACTTCACGATGGGGCCCGCGGGCGCCGGCATCGCCGCCGACTGGGTGGGCGCCGACGTCGTCTTCCCGATGCACTACGACTCGTTCGGCCCGATCGAGATCGAGACCCGCGAGTTCGTCAACGAGGTGAAGGCCGCGGGCGCCGCCGCCGAGCCGGTCGTCCTCGACGGCGACGAGACGTACACGCTGGAGTAACGACCTCGGGGCGAGCGGGCCACCGGTGACTCCGCCATTTTTCGACGGGAGTTCGAACGCGCAGCGTCGGCATCGCGTCACCACTGCGTCGCCCACGATCGCGCCGCTCTCCCTCCCCGGCAGCCACGTCCCGTGTCGGCAGCCTTTAGCGCCGGGAGGCCGAACGGACACTCGACTATGGCAGACATCGAGACGTCCACGGTTTCCGAGGAAGGGTACGCGAGCACCAGCCAGGTCGGCGAGTTCGACCTCCAGATCGACGCGACCGACGAGACGGGCCCGAACCCGAACGCGACGCTCGTCGCGACGTACGCCTCCTGTTATCTCCCGGCGCTCCGCGTCGGCGGGAGCCAGCGCGGCGAGGAGGACCTCGGCACGATCCAGATCGACGCGAGCGCCGAGCTCGACGATGACGACGACCTCGAATCGATCGCCTTCGACGTCCACATCGAGGCCGACCTCGACGAGGAGACCGCCGCCGACATCGCCGAGCGCGCCGAGGGCATCTGTCACGTCCACAGCGCGCTCCGCGAGGGGCTCCACGCCGACGTCAGCGTCTACCCCGGCGCGTTCTAAGGGCCTACCGCCGCGTCGACCGTTCCTTTTCGCAGTCGGTTCGGACGCGCGACCCGCCCGCTCAGTCCTGCGGCTCGACCGCCTCGCCGGGCGACTCTGACTCCTGCGGCGACGGCTCTGGGCGGTCGACGCCGGTGAACTCGAACCGGGCGCCGCCGCGCTCTCCCTCCGTGACCGTGACGTCCCAGCCGTGCGCCTCGGCGATGCGCTGGACGATGGAGAGCCCGAAGCCGGTCCCCGTCTCGGAGGTCGTGTAGCCGCTCTCGAACACCGTCTCCCGCTCGTCGGGGTCGATCCCGGGGCCGTCGTCCTCGACGTAGAAGCCGTCCGGGAGGTCGCCGACGACGACCCGGTCGCCGCCGTGTTCGGCGGCGTTTCGGAACAGATTTCCGAGGAGCTGGCGGACCCGCCCGGGATCGGCGCAGATTTCGCCGTCGGCGTCGACTTCGACCCCGATCGGAGTGGCCTCCGTCTCGCCGTCAGCGGTGTCGTCGGGGTCGCCGCTCGCCTCGCCGCCGAACGGATCCTCGCCGCCTGCCGATCCGAACGCGTCGTCGCTGTACCCGGCGGCCAGATCGCCGAGGTGGACGCGCTCGAACGACCCGACCGCCTCGCCCTGCTTGGCGAGCGCGAGCACATCCTCGATGAGCCGCTCCATCTCGTCGAGCGCGCGCTCGCAGCGGTCGAAGTAGGAGTCGGTCCCCGTCTCGCGGGCGAGCCGGAGGTACCCCGAGAGGACGTTGAGCGGGTTTCGGAGGTCGTGCGAGACGATGCTCGCGAACTCGTCGAGCCGCTCGTTCTCCCGCTCGATGCGGCGCTCGTACGCCTTGCGCTCGGAGATGTCGCGGCTGCTCGCCAGGAAGCGGTCCTCGCCTTGGACGTCGATCCGCCTGACGTGGACCTCGACGGGGAACGTCGAGCCGTCGGCGCGAGCGAACGTCGTCTCCAGCCGGACCGTCTCGTCCATCTCCAGCCCGTTCCAGAGCCGCACGCCCTCGTCGGGGTCGAGTTCGGTGTCCACTTCCCAGACGTCCATGCCGACGATCTCCCCGTCGTCGTACCCGAGCGCGTCGGTCATCGCCCGGTTCGCGTCGACGATCTCGCCCGCCTCGTCGTGGATGTCGATCATGTCCGGCGAGCGCTCGAACAGCGCCTCCAGCCGCGCAGTGGTGCGTTCGAGCCGCTGCTGTCGCCGCCGCTCGTCGGTCACGTCGCGGGAGATGCCGAGGACCCCGTCGAACTCCCCGTCGATCACGAGCCGGGTCAGCCCGTAGTCGACGATCGCCTCGGGCTTCCCGGGCAGATCGACCTCGACCGTTCCGGCCAGCGAGTCGCGGTCGCCATCGACGAGGGCGTCGAAACGGTCTCCGTCGCCCGCCGCCTGAATGCGGTCGATGAGGCGGCTCTCGCGCCCGACGAGCGCCTCGGGGTCGGCCGCTAACACGTCGGCGGTGTGGTCGTTCGCGAGCGCGATGCGGCCGTCGGCGTCGTAGATACACACCGACTCCGGCAGCTCGTCGACGATGCGGCGGTACCGCTCGAGCTCTCGCTCGCGTTCCTTCTCCTCGGTGACGTCGATGTGGATCCCGACGGCCCGGAGCGGCTCGCCGTCGTCCGTCCGCTCGACGACTCGGCCGCGGTCGCGGATCCACTTCCAGTCGCCCGACGCGGTCCGCATCCGGTAGTCGGACTGGTAGAGATCGGTCTCCCCCGCGAAGTGCGCCTCGATGGCGTCCCAAGCGTCGCCGATGTCGTCGGGGTGGACGCGGTCCTCCCACGTCGACAGGTCGAAGTCGATCTCGTCGGTCTCGTGGCCGAGCATCGCGGCCCACCGCTCGTCGAACCGGACCTCGTCCGTGCGGACATCCCAGTCCCAGACGCCGACGTCGGCGCCCTCGACGGCCAGCTGGAGCCGCTCGGAGAGTTCGCGGAGCTCCCGCTCCCGTTCCCGCTTCTCCGTCACGTCCCGGAAGTACAGCGCGAGGCCGTCGGGTGTGGGGTGGGCGTTCACGACGAGGTCGGCGCCGAGCCGCTCGACGTGCTCTTCGAACCGTACCGGCTCGCCTGTCTCGGCGGCCTCGCGGAGGGCTTCCTCGCCGTCGGTGTCCGTAGTCTCCGGGAACAGATCCCAGATCCGTTCCCCGAGCAGTTCGTCGGCGTCGAGGTCGGTCATCCGGACCGCGCGGTCGTTGAGGTACGTCAGCCGCCACTCCGAGTCGACCTGACAGAACGCGTCGCTGGTGCGCTCCAGATGGGCGGCCAGCCGCCGGTCGCCGCGTGCCTGGGAGACCACGCCCTCGATAGCGCCCGCGAGCCGCGCGTACTGGTCGGCGGGCTCGTCTCGCCTGACGTACTCGTCGACGCCGGCCGAGATGGCGTCGCTGGCGACCCCCTCCGACCCGGATCCGGTGAACAGCACGAACGGCACGTCGCCGTGTCGGTCGCGAACGGCCTCCAAAAGCTCGACACCGTCGGTCTCGGGCAGTTCGTAGCCGGACACCACGCAGTCGAACGAGGCCGACGAGAGCGCTTCCAGCGCCGCCTCGGCGCCCTCGACCGGCACCACTTCGGTCCGGCCGTCGCGCGTCTCAAGGCGGCGGGCCGCCGCGTCGGCGAACCCCGACTCGTCGTCGACCGCGAGGACGCGTACGAGCGACGCCGCTCGCGGCCCCTCGCCCTCGTCGGCTCCGACCGGTTCCTCCATGTTGATTGATGTTTTCAATTCGACATGATAACCGTTTCGTTCGGTTTCATCGGACGACCGTCGAAACGGCGATGCCGGAGCCGACCGGGAGGATCGCCGTCTCCACGGCGTCGTCCGAGCGGACGGTCCCCACGTACTCGCCGATGCCGCGCGTCTCCTCGTCGACCGCGGCGTCCGGGAGCGGTTCGCCCGCCTCGAAGTGCGCGACGAGCGTCTCGAAGTCGATGGGGCCGCGAGTGATGTTATCCGCGACGATCACGCCGCCGGACCGGACCTTCGGGAGGACCGTCCGGTAGGCGTCGGCGTACCGTCCCTTCTGGTGGTCGATCAGGACCACGTCGAAGGGGCCCTCGTAGCGGTCTATCGTCTCCATCGCGTCGCCGACCTCGAAGGTGACGCGGTCGGCGTACCCGTGATCGGCGGCGAACGCGACGCCGCGCTCCGCCTCGTCGGCGTCGAACTCGGTACAGACCACGCTCCCGGCGCCGCCGCGGAGGAACCACGTGGCGGAATAGCCGAACCCGGAGCCGAACTCGAAGACGCGGTCGGCGTCCGTCAGGCGCGCGAGCAGGCGGAGGACTGCCCCCGCCTCGGGGCCGATGATCGGGAACCCCCACTCGTCGGCGAGGTCGGCCATCTCCGCCTGGATGGGGGTGTGGTCCGGCGCCGTCGCCGTCAGGAACCGACGCGCGGGGTCCGTGAGCACGTCCATACCCGCGACTCGAACGCGTGACACTTAAATCGGGACGGCGGGGCGGGCAGGGCAGAGGCGGCCGGACCCGCCCGGCGACCGCCGCGGCCCTGAAAACTGTTAAGTCCCGTTCGGTCGACCGATTCAATAATGTACGACCCTGAGGAACTCGCCGCGATCCGGGAGGCCAAGGAGTCGTGGGAGGACGGTACCTACGGCGAGACGGTCGAGCGGTTCGGCGAGCGCGAGGAGACGTTCACCACCGACACCGGCGGTCAGGAGGTCGACCCGCTGTACACCCCCGCCGATGTCGAGGTGGACTACCGCGAGGACCTCGGCTACCCCGGCGAGGAGCCGTACACCCGCGGCGTCTACTCGACGATGCACCGGGGGCGCCTGTGGACGATGCGCCAGTACGCGGGGATGGGCACCGCCGCGGAGACGAACGACCGGTTCCGCTACCTCATCGACGAGGGCTCATCCGGGCTCTCGATGGCGTTCGACCTCCCGACGCAGATGGGGTACGACTCCGACGCCGCGATGGCCGAGGGCGAGGTGGGGCGCTCCGGCGTCGCCATCGACACGCTCGACGACTTCGAGACCGTCTTCGACGGCATCCCGCTCGACGAGGTGTCCACGTCGATGACGATCAACGCCCCCGCCGCGGTGCTGCTCGCGATGTACGTCGCGATGGGCGACAAGCAGGGCGTCCCGCGCGACCAGCTCCGGGGGACGATCCAGAACGACATCATGAAGGAGTACATCGCGCGGAACCTCTACATCTACCCGCCGAAGGAGTCGATGCGGCTGATCACGGACATCTTCGAGTTCTGCGCGACCGAGACGCCGTCGTTCAACACCATCTCCATCTCGGGGTACCACATCCGGGAGGCGGGCTCGACCGCGGCCCAAGAGATCGCCTTCACCCTCGGCGACGGCATCGAGTACGTCGAGGCCGCGATCGACGCCGGGCTCGACGTCGACGAGTTCGCCCCGCAGCTCTCCTTCTTTTTCAACGCCCACAACAACATCTTCGAGGAGGCCGCGAAGTTCCGCGCCGCCCGCCGGATGTGGGCGCAGATCATGGACGAGCGGTTCGACGCCGAGAACCCCAAGTCGAAGCAGCTGAAGTTCCACACCCAGACCGGCGGCTCGACGCTCACCGCCCAGCAGATCGAGAACAACGTCGTCCGCGTCTCCTACCAAGCGCTCGCGGCGGTCCTCGGCGGCACCCAGAGCCTCCACACGAACGGGAAAGACGAGGCGCTCGCGCTCCCGACCGAGAAGTCCGTCCGGACCGCGCTCCGTACCCAGCAGATCCTCGCCCACGAGTCGGGCGCGGCCGACACGATCGACCCGCTCGCGGGCTCGTACTACGTCGAGGACCTCACCGACGGGATCGAGGAGGAGGCGTTCGAGATCCTCGAAGAGGTCGACCGCCGCGGCGGGATGCTGGAGGCCGTCGAGAGCGGCTGGGTCCAGCGGCAGATCCAAGACGTCGCCTTCGAGCGCCAGCAGGAGATCGAGGAGGGCGAGCGGATCATCGTCGGCGTCAACGAGTTCGAGGTCGACGAGGAACCGGAGATGGACTTAGAGGAGGTCGACCCTGACCAGGAGCAGAACCAGCGCGAGCGGCTGAACGGGGTGAAAGACGAGCGCGACGACGACGCGGTCGACGACGCGCTCGCCGGACTGCGCGAGGCCGCACAGGGGTCCGAGAACGTGATGCCCCACATCGTCGACGCGGTGAAGGCGTACGCGACGGTCCAGGAGGTCTCGGACGTGCTCCGCGACGAATTCGGCGAGTACAAGCCGGGGCGGTAGGTCGGGTCGCGACGCGCGTCGTTCGCGGACGGCTCAGTTCGCGCCCCGGACGACGTGCCCGTACTTCAGCAGCGCGACGAACACCCCGCCGCCGAAGGCGTTGCCCAGCGTCGCCAGCGCGAGGAACGCGGCGTAGTCGGCGACTGTGATCGCGGGTGAGACGATCAGCCCGAACAGCACCTCGACGTTGCCCGCGATCGAGTGCGGGAGGTGGAGCAGGCCGATCGTGCCGGTGACGATCAACACGAGCAGGATCCGCGCGGTCGTGTCCTGCGCCGCCGTGATGAGCCACGCCAGCAGCCCCATCAGCCAGCCGGCGAAGACGCCGCCGACGAACAGCCACGTGAGGTCGTGGTCGACGAGCTTCAGGGCGATGGTCTCGAACGCCGCCGGGTCGACGACGCCGAGCTCCGGCATCAGCAGCGTCACGAGCAACGTGAACAGCAGCCCGCCGACGATGTTCCCGACGTACACCAGCCCCCAGAGCCGGCCGAGCTGGCGGACCGACGCCTGGCGGTCGAGGACCGGGATGACGGCCAGCGTCGTGTGCTCGGTGAACAGCTCCGAGCGGCCGAGGATGACGAACATGAAGCCGATGGAGTAGACGCTCGCCAGCAGCAGCTCGGTCGGGAGGTCGCCGAAACCGCCGGGCGAGAGCGTCAACACGACCGCCATCATCAGCGGGCCGAACCCGATGTCGAGCCCCGCCGACAGCCCGGAGAGGAGCAGTCCGGAGCGCTCCCGGTTCATCTCGTGGAGCCCGCTCTCCAGCAGCGAGCCGAGGATGTTCCGCGAACTCATCTGCTCTGTCGACGCGTCGGTCTGTGAGTCGCTCACGGGTGGAGTCACCCCTGACTTCCATCGGACCGCACCCAAACCTTTGGATCCCGGCGGGGCGTGCGGGGAGGATCGCTCGGACCCCAACTCGCTCGGTCCTTATAAGTCGCCGGCGCCAGATCTGACACGTATGCGATTCGACCACGTCGGCGTCGCGACGAGTGACGCCACCGCCCTCGCCGACCTGTTCGGCGGCCTGCTCGACGCACCGGTCGCCCACGAGGAAGCGTTCGACGGGATGCGCGTCGTCTTCCTCGAACTCGACGGCGGCGGCTACTTTGAGCTGCTCGAACCGGACACCGGCGGGACGATCGCGGACTACCTCGATCGCGAGGGGCCCGGGGTCCACCACGTCGCGCTCGCGGTCGACGACCTCGCGGCCGCGCTCGACGACGCGCGCGAGCTCGGCATCGACCTCGTCGACGAGGAGCCGCGCCCCGGCGCGTGGGGCCACGAGGTGGCGTTTCTCCACCCGCGGTCGACGGGCGGCGTGCTCGTGGAGTTCGTCGAACACTGAGCGCCCGCGCCGCGCTCGGAGGGGACGCACCGCGCTCGAAGAAGGAGCGCCGCGGCTCAGTTGTCCGCCTCGGCCTCCACCGTCGGATCGTGCGTCTCGTACCAGTCGAGGATCTTCTCCAACCGGTGGATCGCGCGGTCGGGGTCGCCGATGTTGTGGTGCTCGTCGGGATAGACGACCAGCTCCGCGTCGATCCCCTGCTTCCGGGCGGCGACGTACAGCTGCTCGGACTGCGAGGGGGGACAGCGCCAGTCCTCGCCGCCGGCCATCACCAGCAGCGGCGTCTCGATGTTCCCGGCGTCGAGGACCGCCGTCGACGCGTCGTACGCCTCGGGATTCTCCCACGGGAGCCCGAACTCGGCCTCCAGCCAGACGTGGGTGTCGTCCGTGCCGAACGCCGAACGGAGGTCGTAGATGCCGTGTTCCGGCGCTGCGGCGGTGAACAGGTCGGGCTCCTGCGTGACGAGGAACCCCTGCGCGATGCCGCCGTACGAGAAGCCGTGGCCGAAGACGCGGTCGGGGTCGACCCAGCCGCGCTCCGCGAGCGATTCGACGCCCGCCGCGATGTCGTCGACCTCGGCGGTCCCCCACTTCCCGGTCAGCTCCGCGGTGAACTCCCGGCCGCGGGAGGTGCCGCCGCGGTAGTTCGGGCGGAAGACGAGGTAGCCCCGGCTCGTCAGCGCCGCGTGCCCGAAGCTGAAGACGGGCTCGTCGTACGACATCGGGCCGCCGTGGATCGCCACCACCAGCGGGTGATCGCCGTCATCGGGGTCAACGTCGGGGTCGTGGTAGAGCACGCCGTCGAGCGTCCAGCCGTCCGACTCCCACTCGACGCGGCGGGCCTCCGGCATCGAGAACTCGTCGACGAGCGACTCGTTGACGCGGGTGAGCCGCCGGAAGGAGTCTGGTTCGGACTCCTCATCGAGGTCGTCGACGTCGACCGCGTACAGGTCGGCCCCGGACTCCGGGTCCGAGAGGACCGTCACCGCCGTCGACCCGTCGTCGGCGACGTCGAACCCGGCCATCGCGCGGTCGCGCCCCTGCGCCTCGAAGATCCGCTCCGCGGTCCCGTCGGTCTCGACGCGGACCAGCCGCGTGCGGCTCTCGTCGGCGATCCGGGTGTAGATCGCGCCGTCGACCCACTCGATTGCGCCGCCGCGGGCGACCGTCCGGTCGAGGTCGGCCGTGAGCGAAGCCGCCCCATCCCCGCCCTCGTCCACGAGATACACCTCCGCCGGGGCGGGCGGGTCCTCGGGGTCGCTGGCGACCGTCGCGATCCCGTCGCCGTCGGGGGACCACGCCGGCACGCCGTGGGAGAGGTCACCGCCAGTGAGCCGCTCCGCGTCGCCGCCGTCGGGCGAGACCGCGTAGAGGTCGCGGACGGTGGTGTCGTCGGGGCGGTCCAGCCGGCAGGACGTGAACGCGATCCGGCCGTCCGGGCCCCACGCCGGGTCCATCCCGGCGAGGTCCTCGAATGCGCCGCCGCCGTACGCGTCGTCGAGCCGGCGGGGGTCGCTCTCGGAGTCGTCGAGGTCGACGACGAAGAGGTACCGCGTCACGTCGTCGGTCCACCCGGCGCCGTTCACCTTGTGCTGGAGCCGGGTCGTCTCGATCGGACCGCCCTCCTCGCGCACCTGATCGAGGTACTCCGACTCCTCGTCGGTCGGGTCGCGCGACTCGATCACCAGCTGGTCGCCCTCCGGCGACCAGTCGAAGCCCGCGACGCCCTCGTCGCGCTCGGTGACCTGACGCGCGTCGCCGCCCAGGGCGAGGTCGAAGATCCACACCTGCGGTTTGGGCTCCTCGTCGCCGTTGTCGGGTGATTCGTCGTCGCCGCCGTCGTCGCTCCCGTCGTCCGCCTCCGACGCCTCTCCCTCGTCCTCGTCGCCCTCTTCGTCTCGGTCGCGCCAGCCGACCCGTCGCTCGGCGTCGCGGTCGCGGGCGGCCACGAACGCGAGTCGGTCGCCGTCGGGGCCCCAAGTCGGCGCGGAGGCGCCCGACGCGCTCGTCAGCCGGTGCGGCTCGCGAGAGCCGTCGGTGGGGGCGACGAACAGCGAGGTGACCGCCTCGTCGGCGGCCTGATCGTACTCGGTCGCGGTGAAGGCGACGCGGTCGCCGGTCGGGGAGACGGCGACCTCGCCGACCTGCGTCAGGTCGTAGTACGCGTCCAGCGGCAGTTCCGACATGAACGCATCCAGCGGCGGGCGCAGGAAATACGTTCGGGCCGCGGAACCTCGGGGGTGGCCCACCCGACGCTGTTGGGTCGCGAAGCGGCCGACGGCGACCGACTTAACCGCGACGCGGCCCCACCGTCGACCGTGTTCCGCGACTGCTCGCGACCGATCGAGACGGGGATGCCGACGTACCCGGGCGACCCCGACGTGACGCTCGAACCCGACGCGACCCACGAGGCCGACGGCTACGCGACGAGCGAGCTCCGGACCGGCACCCACGCGGGAACGCACGTCGACGCGCCGAAACACACGGTTCCCGGTGGCGAGGCGATCGACGAGCAGGCGATCGGGCGGTTCGCCTTCGATGCCCGGCTCGTCGACTGCCGTCCTCTCGACCCGCGAGAACCCATCACGCCCGGCGCGCTGCCCGAACCGGACGCGATCGGTCCCGACGTCGACCTCCTCGTCCTCCGAACCGGCTGGGAGTCGCACTGGGGGACCGATCGATACCGCGACCACCCGTACCTGACCGAAGCTGCCGCCGAACGGTGTCGGGCGGCGGGCGTCGGCGTCGGCCTCGACACGTTCGGACCGGACCCGACGCCGACCGCGGGCGGAGGGGCCGACGGGGGGTCGACCGGGGACGACGAGCCCGACGGCACCCCCGCCCACGACGTCCTCTTGGGCCACTCGCTGCCGATCGTCGAGAACCTCTGCGGCCTCGACGGTCTCCCCGAGCGGTTCCGGCTGTACGCCTTCCCGCTCCGGCTGCGCGGAGCCGACGGGTCGCCGGTGCGCGCGGTCGCGGAGTGGGAGAAATAGGGCGGGCGCGGACCGCCGCGCGCGCCGGCTTGCGGGCGCCCCAGACCAAACCCGTTTTAAGCGTCGGCGACGAACCGCGCCATAAGGTCGATATCCATGGAAATGCCACGCCGCTTCAACACGTACTGCCCCAACTGTGACTCCCACCAGGAGCACGAGGTGGAGAAGGTTCGATCGGGTCGCGCGACCGGAATGAAGCGCGACGCGCGGCAGCGACGCCGCGCGCTCGCGACCATCGGCAACGCCGGCGGGTACTCGAAGGTGCCCGGTGGCGACAAGCCGACCAAGAAGACCCACCTGAAGTACCGCTGCGGCGACTGCGGGAAGGCCCACATGCGCGAGGGATGGCGCGCCGGCCGTCTCACGTTCCAGGAGTAAGCATGGCGGGAGACTTCCACCGCGTCGCCTGCGGCGACTGCGAGAACGAACAGGTCGTCTTCGGCAAGGCCTCCTCCACGGTGTCGTGTGCGGTCTGCGGCACGACCCTCGCGACCCCTACCGGCGGGGAGGCGGAGCTTCACGGCGAAATCGTCGAAACCGTTGAGGCGCGGTAACCGCCTCACCGCTCCGTCATGAAGTACAGCGGCTGGCCCGAACCCGGCGAGTTGGTGGTCGGCGACGTCGACGAGATCGCCGACTTCGGCGTCTTCGTCGACCTCGACGAGTACGAGGACAAGCGCGGCCTCTGCCACATCAGCGAGGTCGCCTCCGGCTGGATCAAGAACGTCCGCGACCACGTCCGCGAGGGACAGACGGTCGTTGCGAAGGTGTTGGAGGTCGACGAGTCGTCGAACCAGATCGACCTCTCGATCAAAGACGTCAACGAACACCAGCGCAAGGAGACGATCCAAGACTGGAAGAACGCCCAGAAGGCCGACAACTGGATGCTCATCGCGCTCGGCGAGGACGTCGACGACGACCGCTACACGTCGGTCGCGAACGCCCTCCTCGCGGAGTACGAGAGCCTCTACGACGCCTTCGAGTCGGCCGCGATCAGCGGCGACGAGGCGCTCGAGGACGTCGACGTCGACGACGATACCGCCGACGCGGTCGTCACGGCCGCCCGCGACAACGTCTCGGTCCCGTACGTCGACGTGACGGGCTACGTCGACCTCGAGTCGGCGGCCCCCGACGGCGTCGACGACGTCCGCGACGCGCTCGCGGCCGCCGAGGGGAACGGCGAGGTCCCGGACGGCGTCGAGCTCGACGTCGGCTACGTGGGCTCGCCCGAGTACCGGATCAAGGTCCGCGCGCCGGACTACAAGACGGCGGAGTCGCAGCTCGAAACCGCCGCCGAGCGCGCCCGCGAGTCGATCGAGGCCGCCGGCGGCGTCGGCGAGTTCCACCGCGAACGGCGCGAAGACGACGAGTAACGACGGCTCGACCCCGCGACGCCTTTTCAATCCGTGAAATCAGATATCCGCGTCTGCGCGAACTGGGAGACCGCTCACGACCGACCGGTGTACGCGCTCGGCGACCGCTGTCCGGCGTGTGACGGCCCGACCGAGAACAGCGCGCCGGCGCCGTTCGGCCCGGAGGACCCCTACGGCGAGTACCGCCGGCGGGCGCGGCGGCGCTCGGAGTAGCGGTCAATCGGTCGAGGACGCGGCGGCCTCACCTCTGCCCTGATCGATCGCGAGCCGCCCGAATAGCCACGCTCTTGTGACCGCCGCCCGGACGGACAGGGTATGGAGGATATCGAGATTGACGAGGTCGCGACGCCGGAGTTAGCTGACCCGGTGTTGATCGAGGGGCTGCCGGGCGTCGGCCACGTGGGGAAACTGGCGGCCGAACACCTGTTAGAGGAGTTCGACGGGGAGCTGGTCCGCCGGGTGTACGCCACGGAGTTCCCGCCGCAGGTGAGCGTCGACGACGAGGGGGTCGCGGAGCTGACCTGCGCCGAGTTCCACGCCGTCGAGACCGACGGCGCCGACCTGCTCGTGTTGACCGGCAACCACCAGGCGGGGTCGAACGCGGGCCACTACAAGCTCACCTCGACGTTCCTGGACGTGGCCGAGGAGTTCGGCGCCGAGCGGGCGTTCGCGCTCGGGGGCGTCCCGACCGGCGAGCTCGTCGACGAGTACACCGTCCTCGGCGCGGTCTCCGACGGTTCCCTCCTCGACGACCTCGAAGACGCCGGCGTGGAGTTCCGCGCAGACGAGCCGGCCGGCGGCATCGTCGGCGTCTCCGGGCTCGTGCTCGGTCTCGGCGGCCGGCGCGGCTTCGAGGCCGCCTGCCTGATGGGCGAGACGAGCGGCTACCTCGTCGACCCGAAGAGCGCGCGCGCCGTGTTGGAGACGCTTGAGACCGTCCTCGAGTTCACCCTCGACTACGAGAGCCTGGAGGACCGTGCCGAGGAGATGGAGGAGGTCGTCGGAAAGATCCGCGAGATGCAGGAGGGACCGGCGGTGCCCGACGACGACCTGCGCTACATCGGTTGAATCGGACGCATTCGCTGGATTCGCCTCGTTTTCTCCGCGGCAGTTCGCTTCGGTTCGGCGACCGGAACCCCCGCTTCCGGCAGAGCTAAACCGCATCCCCGATCATCGTTCGTGTATGTCAGACGTACGCGTAGCCGGGGTCGGGCTCACCCCATTCGGCAGCCACCCGGAGCGCACCGGCCGCGACCTGTTCGGCGAGGCCGCGCTGCGGGCGTTCGAGGACGCGGCGGTCGACAGGGCCGACGTCGAGGAGCTGAACTACGGGAACTTCATGGGTGCGCTCGCCGAACATCAGGGCCACCAAGCGCCGCTGATGGCAGAGGCCGCGGGCGTCCGTTGCCCGGCGACGCGCTACGAGTCGGCGTGCGCGTCGGCCGGCGTGGCGGTCCGCGAGGCGGTCAGGACGGTGGCGGCGGGCGACGCCGACGTCGTCCTCGCGGGCGGGATGGAACGCATGACGAACCTCCCGACCGCGGAGGTGACGGAGGGGCTCGCCATCGCGGCCGACGACCTCTACGAGGTGCGCGCGGGAGTCACTTTCCCGGGCGCGTACGCCCTCATGGCGAACGCCTACTTCGACGCGTACGGGGGTAGCCGCGAGGACCTCGCCCACGTCGCGTCTAAGAACCACGAGAACGCCCTGCCGAACGAGTACGCCCAGTACCGCAAGGAGGTGTCCGTCGCGGAGGCGATGGACGCCCCGCCGGTCGCGGAGCCGCTCCACCTCTACGACGCCTGCCCGATCACCGACGGCGCGAGCGCGCTCGTGTTAGTCTCCGAGGAGTACGCGGCCGAGCACGACCTCGACGCCTCAGTCGCGGTGACGGGCACCGGACAGGGGACCGACCGGATGGCGCTCGGTGACCGCGAGCACCTCGCACGGACGCCGGCCGCCGACGACGCGGCCGACGCGGCCTACGCCGACGCCGGCGTCGAGGCGGCCGACGTCGACGTCGCCGAGGTCCACGACTGCTTCACCATCGCCGAGGTGCTGGCGCTGGAGTCGCTGGGGCTGTTCGAGCCCGGTGAGGGGATCGCGGCGGCCCGCGAGGGCGTCACGACCGCCGACGGCGACCTCCCGGTGAACCTCTCGGGCGGGCTGAAGGCGAAGGGGCACCCGGTCGGCGCCACGGGCGGCTCGCAGATCGCGGAGCTGACCCGGCTCCTCCGCGGCGACCACCCCAACAGCGAGCACGTCTCGGACGCCGAGGTCGGCGTCGCGCACAACGCGGGCGGCACGGTCGCCAGCGCGGTCGTCCACGTGCTGGAGGTGGCAGAATGAGTGGCGACGGCGCGGACGCGGCGGACGCCTCGTCGTCGACGGACCGCGGCTACGCCGAGTGGCTCGACGCGCTCGCCGAGGGAGACGGATTCGCCCTGGTCTGCCCGGAGGGGCACGGCTCCCTTCCCCCGCGGCGGGTGTGTCCCGAGTGCGGCTCCCCAGACCTCTCGCGGGAGCCCCTCGACGAGACGGGGACCGTCGAGACGTACAGCGTCGTCCACGTCCCGTCGCCGCGCTTCGCAGACGACGCGCCGTACGCGACCGCCGTGGTCGACTTCGGCCCGACGCGGCTGACGGGGATCGTCCGCGACGGCGGCGCGGACGACGAGGCGCCCGCGGTCGAAATCGGGGATTCGGTCGCGGTCGGCGTGGGCGAACGGACCACCGACGGCGAGCGGCTCGTCGTCTTCCGGCCCGCGGGCGAGCGCTGAGCGCGATAGCCGACCGACGGGCTCGGTGAGCCGAAGCGGAAACCGGTCTCCGGGTGCGTTTCTGTGCCGAGCGTGTCAACGCCAAAACCGTTATATCCGGGTCGTCGGTAGTCGAAACACATGTCCGACCGCATTACGGTCCTCCTCGTCGACGACGACCCGGACCTCCGCGCGGTCACCGCCACGTTTCTGGAGCGCGAGGCTGACCAGATAGCGGTCGAGACGGCGCCGGACGCGGCCACCGGGCTCGACGTCTTAGCGGAGCGCGACATCGAGTGCATCGTCTCCGATTACGAGATGCCCGGGACGGACGGGCTCGCGTTCCTCGCCGAGGTGCGCGAGCGTGACCCGGATCTCCCATTCATCCTCTTCACCGGGCGGGGGAGCGAAGAGGTCGCGAGCGAGGCCATCTCCGCCGGCGTCACCGACTACCTCCAGAAGCGCGGCGGCACGGAGCGGTACGAGCGGCTGGCGAACCGGATCGTCGAGGCCGTCGAGAAGCGGCGGGCCGAGCGGGAGGCGGAGCAGGCGGTCGAGCAGTTCCGCGCGGTCGCGGAGGGCGCGTCGGACGCGATCGTGTCGATCGACACCGACAGCGTGATCCGGTTCGCGAACCCGGCCGTCGAGTCGGTGTTCGGGTACGAACCGTCGGAGCTGGAGGGCGAGCCGCTGACGACGCTGATGCCCGAACGACACCGGGACCGCCACCGCGAGGCGGTCGAGCGGTACCTCGACACGGGCGAGCGGGGCGTCGATTGGTCGGACGTTCGGTTTAACGCGCTCCACCGCGACGGGAGCGAGATCCCCGTCTCCCTGTCGTACGGCGAGTACCAGGTCGACGGCGAGCGGCGGTTCGTGGGCGTGATCCGCGACGACGGCGAGCGGGAGCGACACCGGGCGTTCATCGAGCATGCGAGCGACGTGGTCGCGGTGCTGTCGAGCGACTGGCGGTTCCGGTACCTGAGCCCCTCCTGTGAGCGCGTGACCGGCCACGCTCCGTCCGACCTGCTCGGCGAGCGGGCGCTGGACTACATCCACCCGGAGGACCGGGAGGCGGTCAGGACCGCGTTCGGCGAACTCACCCCCGGCGAGGATCTCCCGACCGCCGAGTACCGGTTCGAGACGGCCGACGGTGAGTACCGCTGGCTCGAGTCCGTCGGCAGCGAGCGGATCGAGACCGACGGCATCGAGGGGTACGTCGTCACCACGCGCGACGTCTCCGCGCGGAAGGAGCGCGAGCGGACCCTCTCCCGGCTCCGGGAGTGGACCCGAGAGCTCAACTACACCCGGACTACCGAAGAGGCGGCCGAACTGGCGGTGGAAGCGGTCGACGACCTGATCGACGCCGGCCTGAGCGGGATCCACCTGCGCACCGACGACGGGGGCCGCCTCGAACCGGCCGCCCTCGGCCAGTCGGTGCCGGCGCTGTTCGAGACGCAGCCGGCGTACGACCGGGACGCGCCGCCGGGGACGCGGGCGGCGCTGGCGTGGGACGCCTTCGAGGGCGAAGAGTCGGTGGTCATCGACGAGCTGTCGACGTACGAGGGGCTCGACGAGTCCTCGCCCGCCGAGAGCCTCGTGTTGCGCCCGATCGGTAACCACGGGCTGTTCGTCGTCTCCTCCCCGGAGCCGCGCGAGTTCACCGACACCGACGTCCTCGTGGCCGAGATCCTCTCCGGCCACCTCGAGGCCGCGCTCGACCGTATCGAGCGAGAGAGCCGCGTCGAGCGCCTCCACGGCGCCACCCGGACGCTCGTCGGGGCGGAGTCTCGGGCGGAGATCGCGGAGCGGGCCGTGGAGGCAGCCACCGACGTGCTGGGGTTCTCGATCGTAACCGTCCGGGTCCACGACGAGGCGGCGGGCGGACTGGTGCCGTCGGCGGTCTCGCCCGAGGCCGAGGAGCTGCTCCCGGAGCGCGAGACGTTCACACCCGACGGGGAGAGCCTCAACTGGGCGGTCTTCGAGGCGGGCGAGCCGCGGATGTACGACGACATCCTGGCGACCGACGCGCTCGACGCCGGCACGGCGCTCCGCAGCCTGCTGATCGTCCCGATCGGCGAGTACGGGACGATCGCGATCGGCGAGACGGAGCCGGGCGTGTTCGACGGGGTCGACGAGTACCTCGCCGGCATCCTCGCGACTGCGGCCGAGACGGCGTTTCAGGCCGAGGCGCGCACCCGGCGGCTCGCCGAGCGGACCGCCGAGCTGGAGCGGCAGAACGACCGGTTAGAGGAGTTCGCCGGCGTGGTGTCACACGACCTCCGGAACCCGCTGGAGGTCGCGCGCGGCCGGACCGAACTCGCGCGCGAGGAGTGCGACAGCGACCACCTGGCGGCGGTCGAGCGCGCGCACGACCGGATGACCGCCCTGATCGACGACCTGCTCACGCTCGCCCGCGAGGGCGAGCCCGTGACCGACGCCGAGCGGGTCGACCTGGGACGGATCGTCGGCTCCTGCTGGCGGACCGTCGACACTGTGGACGCGACGCTCCGCAGCGAGGCCGAGGGGACGATCCTCGCGGACGAGGGACGGCTCAGGCAGCTGTTGGAGAACCTGATCCGAAACGCGATCGAACACGGCGGCGAGGACGTGACGGTCACGGTCGGCACGCTCCCGGACGGCTTCTACGTGGCCGACGACGGGCCGGGGATCGACCCGGACCGGCGCGAGGAGGTGTTCGACACCGGCCACTCGACCTCGCAGTCGGGGACCGGGTTCGGACTGCGGATCGTCGAGCAGGTTGCCGACGCGCACGGGTGGTCGGTGCGCGCCGTCGAGAGCGAGGCGGGCGGGGCGCGGTTCGAGGTCACCGGGGTCGAGTCCGCGGACTAACCGGATCGAAGCGCGACGGGAGAAACGTTGGGCTCGAACGGTCGGCCTATCGCGGACTCTCGTCAGTCCCGCGTGACCAGTTCGACCTCGTGGCCGTCTTGGTCCTTCGTGAACGCGTAGTTGTGGTCGCACGATTCGGGGTCGCGGTAGTCGGGCGCCTCGCGGGTCATGAGGTCGTCCCAGGCGTCGTCGAGGTCGTCGACGCGCACCGCGACGTGGCCCCAGGCGTCGCCCATCGTGTACTCGCGGCCGTCGTAGTTGTAGGTGAGTTCGAGCTTCATCGCCTCCTGCGGGGCGTCCTCGGGCGCCACGAAGTAGTTCGAGAACGAGTCGGCCTCCCAGCGGCCGGGGAACTCGGCGTACTCGAACTTCCGGGTCCAGTAGCCGAGCGCCTCGTCGGCGTCCTCGACGCGGATCATCGTGTGGTCGATGCTCCACTTCGCGCCGTGGTCGCGCTTGACAATCTCGATCTCGTGACCGTCGGGGTCCTTCACGAACGCGTAGCGGTTCCCGCAGGACTCGGGGTCGCGGTAGTCCTCGACGCCCTCGTCCATCAGCTGGTCGTACGACTCCTGCAGCGCGTCCTCGGGGACGCGGACCGCGATGTGCCCCCAGGCGTCGCCGAGGTCGTAGGTGCGGTCGTCGTGGTTGTACGTGAGCTCTAAGAGGGCGCCGTCCTCGTGGACGTCCTCGGGCCCGAGGAAGACGTTGGTGAACGTGTCCGCCTCCCAGCGGCCCTTCTCCTCGTAGTTCAGGTGGGTCTGGTACCAGTCGAGGCTCTCCTCTAAGTCCTCGACGCGGATCATCACGTGGTCGAAGGTTCCATCCATACGCGAGCGATCGGCCGCTCGGGTCAAAAGCGTACTGAAGCCCGAACCCGTCCCGTGACGACGGACTTGCCGAACTGATACCGCGAGAATTCACGTTTTATTAACGCCGTACGGAGTGGATAGATACGTTTCGATCCCCCATTCCGGACGTTCGCCGTCTTCGAGCGGCGAACGTTCAAATGGCAAACGAACCCACGAGGCCGTCCGCGCCGGACGGCACGACAGCGCAGTATCGCTCGCACACAACACCCCCCGACTCGGGGACGCTCCGACAGATCGCCGCGTTCGCGGTCGGAGCGCCGTTCACGGGGCTCGTCGCGGCCGTCGAGGTGGCGGTCGTGACGGTCGCGCTCGGCGTGCCGCTCTCGACCGCGCCGGTCGCGGTGGGGCTCGCCGCGTTCGCGGTGTACGCCGCGGACCACGTCGCCGACGCCGAGGGCGACGCCGGCTCGACGCCGTTACGGGCGCGGATCGCGCTCCGCTACGCCGATCAGCTGATGGTCGCCGCCGCGGTGAGCTACGGGCTGGCCGTCGCGCTGGCGGCCGGTGCGGGTCCCGCGGCGCTCGCGTTGGTCCTCGTCCCCGGCTCGATGTGGATCGGCTACGCCACCGACTGGCTGCCGACTGCCGGGGATCTCCTCGCACCGCTCGGCGAGGTCTCCGTGCCGCGCTTGAAGGACGTGTTCCTCCTCAACTCCGCGGCGGTCGCGCTCGCCTGGGCGGTCGCCGTCGTCGCCGCCCCGCTCGCGTTCGCCGGCGTCCCCGTCGACTCGGTGGGGACGCCCGCGGTCGGCCTGCTGTTCGCCTACGTCTTCGCCCGCTCGTTCGTCGACGTCGAGGTCCCGAACGTCAGGGACGTGGCGGCCGACACAGCGCAGGGCGTGGCGACGCTCCCCGTCGTGTACGGGGTCACCGGAACGCGGCGGGTCCTGTTCGCCGTCGACGCGGTCGCGGCCGGACTGCTGGCGGCCACCGCCGCGACCGGCGCCGCGTCGCCGCTAGCCATCGCCGCACTCGGCGTCGGTCTCGCGGTCTCCGTGACCGTCACCGCGCTGGCCGACCGGCTCGGCGGCGCGGCGCTCGGCGTCGCGCCGGACGCCAGCTACCTCGTCGCCGGCGCGGTCCTCCTCGCGATCGGCGGGTGAGGCAGCGACGTACACGGCTCCGAGGTGCCCAGCGGCCGATTTTTTCAATAAGACGAATCGATCCGATGAGTTATAAAACCAATGCGCGTAAAAAACGATATGGCCGCGCTGAGTCCCCTGTCAGTCGCCCTCCTCGTCGCGGTGACGGTCGGGTTGGCTGGGGCGATCCTCGCGTGGCGCGAGCGACCGGAGCCGGGCGCGACGTGGCTCGCAGTGCTGCTTGCCGGTCAGGTCTGGTGGGCGACGTTTCTTGTCTTCGAGCTGGAGGCGGCGACGCTGCCGGCGAAGGCGCTCTGGTACGACGTCCAGTGGGTGGGCGTCGTCGCCATCCCGGTCGGCTGGCTCTTCTTCGCGCTGGCGTACACCGGCTACGACCGCTACGTGACACCGTTCTCCGTGGCGCTCGTGTCGGTCGTCCCGGCCGCCACCGTCGCGGTCGCCGCCGCCGGCGACCCGGGCAACCTCCTCGCGGTCGACCGCGTCGTGCGCGAGACCGTCGTCGGGACGTTCCTCGACGTCGTCCCCGGCCCGCTGTACTACATCATCGCGGGGTACACCTACCTCCTCGGCGCGGCGGGGTCGGTCCCCCTGATCCAGCTGATCCGCGACGACGCGCGCCCGTTCCGGGGGCAGAGCGCGGCGCTGCTCGTCGGGACCGCCGCGCCGTGGGCCGGCAGCATCGCGTACCTCTCCGGCGCGATCCCGATCCCCGGGCTCGACCCCACCCCGCTCGTGTTCGTGATCTCCGGGGTGGCGTACCTGCTCGCGCTCTCCCGGTTCCGGCTGCTGACGCTCGCGCCGGCCCCCCGCCGCCGCGCACGACAGCTCGTCTTCGAGCAGCTCCACGACCCCGTCTTCGTCGTCGGCACGGAGGGGCTCCTCGTCGACTTGAACGAGAGCGCGGCCGAGACGTTCGGCATCGACCGGCGCGCCGCGATCGGGGAGTCCGCGTCGGCGGTCGTGCCGCGGTACGACGCGGTCAGCGACGTCGACGCCGAGGGGGACAAGCCGCGAGCGATTCCGATCGTCGGCCGCGACGGCCAGCGACCGTACGAGGTGACGGTACGGGACGTGGTCGACGACCACGACCGAACCACCGCCCGGGTGATCACCTTCCACGACGTCGGGGCGTACCTCGGCCAACAACAGCGGCTCAACGTGCTCAACCGCGTGTTCCGTCACGACGTTCGGACGGAGACCAACCTCATTCAGGGGTACGCCGAACAGCTCCGCTCGGACCCGACCGACGAGCGCGCCCTGTCGATCATCGAGAAGAGCGCCGGACGGATGCTCGAACTCAGCGAGCGCACCCGGACCGCCGGCGAGCTGTTCGACCCGACGGAGGAGTCCGAGTCGGCACCGCTCACGGACGTCGTCGACGAGGCCGTCGCGGAGGCTCGAGCGGCCGCCCCGGACGCCCGGATCGACGTCGGTCGGGTGGCGGCCGTCCCGGTTCCGGCCGTCTTGGAGGTCGTCTTGGGGAACCTCTGTACGAACGCGGTCAGACACAACGACGCGGAGGCGCCGTGGATGCGGATCGACGCCGCGGTCGCGGACGGCTGGGTCGAGGTCACCGTCGCTGACGACGGCCCCGGGATCGACCCCGCCGAGTACGACGTGTTGGACCGCGGCACGGAGACGCCGCTGCGACACGGCAGCGGGATCGGCTTATGGATCGTCAAGTGGGGCGTCGACCACATCGGCGGGCGGATCTCGTTCGACGAGCGCGAGCCGACCGGGACGGTCGTGACGGTCTGCGTCCCGGTCGACCGCTCGGGGACACCGGGAGCCGACCCGGACGGGGAGTCCCCGGATCCGCCCCTCGATGACTCGGCGCCGACCGACGGGTCGGCCTCGCGGGGGCCGCCGCCGAACGCGGGTCGATAGGCACTTGCCTCCGGGCGGCGACCCCGACGTATGGACGCTACGGCCACGACGTATCTCCCGTACGCGCTGCTCGCGATGGGCGCGTACGCGCTCGTCTCCCCGCTGATGCGCGTCGCCACGACCGGACCGAACGCGATCCCGAGCGACGTCGCCGTCGTCGTCTCGAACACGCTGCTCGTCGCCATGGCGGTCGGCGTGATCGCCTACACCGGACAGGGGTTCACGACGCACCTCGCCTCGCCGAAGCTGGCGCACGTGCTCGCCGCGGGCGTATTCCTCGGGATCGGCATCCTCGCGCTGTACCGCTCGCTCTCCCTGGGCCCGGTGAGCGTCGTGACGCCCATCTTCGCGATGTTCCTCGTCTTCTCGTCGGTGATCGGCTTCCTGTTCCTCGGCGAGTCGTTCACGGCACGGAAGGGGCTCGGGATCGTCTTCGCGGCCGCCGCGGTGTACCTCGTCTCGGGCGCGTAGTCGCGGGGCGATCGGGAGCGACGACCCCCGCGATCCGGAACCGTCTGCCGCGTGACGAAACCCCTTTAGCCGCCAGCGGGAAAGGAGCGCACCTGCCGTGTCTCGCCTGCTGGACTCCCTCCGTGCCCTGATCTCTCGCATCCCGAACCCGTTCCGGGCGCTCATCCTCTACATCGGCTTCGCCCTCGCTCGGGCCGGGCTGATCGACCGCCACCGCGTGGTTCGGACCACCGACCTCGCGTGGCCGCGGATCGTGACGGGGATCGCCCGGATGTCGAAGAACGCGGTCGACGTCGCGATGGTCGGCGTCGCGGTCGGCACCAGCGCCGTCGCCGGCGTCGGCTTCGCGGGCCCCTACTGGGGGCTCGCGTTCGCGCTCGGCGGCGGCGTCGCCGGCGGCACCATCGCCCTCGTCTCCCAGCGGTACAGCGCTGAGGCGTTCGTCGAGCTCGGCGACGCCGTCCGGTCGAGCGTGCTCCTCGTGATCGCGATCAGCGTCCCCGTCAGCGGCGCGTTCTGGCTGTACGCCCCGGCGTTCATCGACGTGCTGAGCAGCAACGAGCGAGCGATCGCGTACGGCGCCGACTACCTCCGCGTGGTCGGGCTCGGCGTCCCGTTCGCCGCGCTCAACCTCGTCGGCAGCCGCGTGCTGGTCGGCTGCGACGACGCCTACACCGCGATGCAGGTCCGCGCGGGCGGCGCGGTCGCGAACATCGTCCTGAGCGCGCTGTTCATCTTCGGGTTCGGCTGGGGTGTCGAGGGCGCCGCGGTCGGCACCGTCCTCTCGAACGTGCTCGCCGTCGCCGGCTTCACGGTCGGCCTCGTTCGGGGGAGCGCCCCGCTCGTCGGCGAGTTCCCGGTCGCCATCGACCCGGCCGGCTCGTACCTCAACCCCGGCATGCTCCGCGACCTAATCGAAATCGGCGTGCCGGTCGGCGCGCGCAACCTCGTGTGGACGGCCGCCGAGTTCCCGATGCTCGCCATCCTCGACGTGTTCGGCGAGAACACCGTGGCCGCGTTCGTCATCGCCCGCCGCATCTGGGGGATTATGAACACCCCCGGCTGGGGGTTCGGCCTTGCCTCCTCCAGCCTCGTCGGCCAAGAGCTCGGCGTCGAGCGCCCCGACGAGGCCGAGGCGTACGCCCGCGACATCATCCGCTTCTCGGTGGCGACGTACGCGGTCTCCGCGGTACTCATCGCGACCTTCGCGACCGACATCGTCTCGCTGTTCGCCGAGTCGCCAGACAGCCCGGAGATCCCGATCGCCGTCAACCTCGTGTACGCGGCCTGCGCGGCGGTGATCTTCCAGGGCGTCTCCGGCGGGGCGGCCGGCCCCCTCGACGCCGCGGGCGACACGAAGATCCCCTTCGCGAGCCAGTTCCTCGGGATGTTCTGCGTGTCGATACCCCTCGCGTACGTCGGCGCGCACGACGCGACCCCGGCGATCGATCTTCCGCTGGTCGGCGTCACGATCCCGGAGGTCGCGCTCCCCGCCATCGGGCTGTGGGGACTCTACCTCGCGTTCATGGCCGAGACGACGATTCCCGCCGCGATCAACTACCTGCGGTTCCGCTCGGGCAAGTGGAAGAAGATAAGCGAGGCGTACCGGCCCGAAGCAACCGCGGACGACTGAGGCGGGCGACGAGTCGCTTCGCCGCCTCGCCTCGCGAACCGTATGCGAACGCTGTCTCAGTAGAACAGTGTTGTTCTTAACTACAAGCTGTATGGCAGATGGAACGAGGGGCGAATTCAGACGGTGGAGCGAAACCAGTATTGGATAATGCGAGCAATACTTATGCGCCACCGACGCGTACGTATCAACATGAAAGACTGCGAGAAAGGCCGTCTGTTCGGGGCAGCGCTGATACTCTTACAGGGTGTCGTGACGGCGCTGTTCCCACAGGCGAGCGTCCGCCTCACGAAGAAAATGCTCGGAAAGAACTTCGACAACGCCTCCGACCTCGAAGCGAAGCCGGCGTACATCCGGCAGCTGCGCGCGATCGGCGTGGGCATGATCGCCGCGGGCGGGACCGGGCTGCTCCTTGAGGACGCAGAGGAGCCGGAGGCAGTGGTCTCCGAACTCGCCGGCGCAGAGGCCGACGACGAGGAGTGAACGGCTTTCGGGGGTGCGATCCCGACGAACCCCCAACGAACGGTTTCGAGTCTGGGCGATCACTCCAAGGAGCGTTCACCACCGACTGCCGACCGGCGTTGCGAGTCGCACCGTCGACAACCGAGAACGCCCCGCACGCTTTTGTTCGCGCCCTTAGAGGATACGCTCGTGAACGACGAGCTATTCGAACGCATCCTGGTGCCGATCGCTGGGCCCGACGACGCCGAGGCCACGGCGCGGGCGCTGCGGCCGCACCTCGACTCGGGCACGACGCTCATCGTGACGCACGTGACGCGGGGTGAGAGCGGCGAGACGACGATCAAGACGGGCCGAGACCAGTTCGCGGGAGCGACTTATGATACCTTTTTCGACATCCTCTACCGAGACGACCTCGAGTTCGAGTGGCTGACGCTCGAGGCGAAGGAGGTCGCGGCGGCGCTCGTCGACGCCGTCGGCATGACCGAGGCGACGCTCGTCGCGTTCACCCCCCGTGACATCGACGATTGGAAACGGACGATCACCGGTGACCCGGGCGGCCGCCTTATCAGAGAGGCGGACGTCCCGGTGATGGTGTTCCCGGACCGGCGCGCGTGACGCGCGACCGACGCACAGGCACCTCGAACAGTCGGGGGGAGCGAGGGAGAACTCCACTCCCGCGGTGACCGCCTACCACCGTCTCGGACTGCGGTCAGCAGAGGCGATGCCACGCCACAGCAGGCGTCTCGACGCCTTCCCGGGTCCGAGCCCGCAACCGCTACGATTCGCGCCCGGACGACTCGACGAGCTCCGCGAAGTTGGCGAGTGTGCGGGTGGCGGTGGAGTCCTCGAAGGCCCCGTCGGCCGCCTCCCAGTCGTCGTACTCGTCGGCGATCCGCGGGGTGAATTCGGGGTGATACTGGACCGACCAGACCGGCCGGTCGCGGTGTCGAGTGGCGAAGTACTCGTAGTAGTCCGCACGCCCGATCACCTCCATCCCGTCGCCGAGCTCGGTCACGACGTCGGAGTGAAGGACGGGGACGCTCGGTTCGACGCCGTCGAACAGCGGCTCGTCGGCGTCGAGTTCGGCGTCGCGGAGCTGAAGCCGGGACGTGCCGCTGTCCACGACCTCGCCGCCGAGGGCGGCGTTCAGAATCTGGTGGCCGAAACAGATGCCGAGCGTCGGGACCCCCTCCTCGACGAGTCGGCGCGCGAACCGCTTCTGGGCCCCTATCCACGGCTGGTCGGACTCGTCGTACACGCCGATCTCGCTTCCGCCGATGACGACGCCGTCCACGCCCTCAAGGCTCGGGTCGCCGTCCTCGTGCGGGTAGCGGTACGCGCGGGCGTCGGGGAGGAAGTGGACGATCTCGTCGGCCATGTAGCCGCCGTCGACCGCGTTATTGAGTACCAATATCATCTGGGGTTTATTTAAGAAGAACTGATGTCTTGGTAGTAACATGAGTTTCGATGCCGACGCGGTACGTGCGGACTTCCCCGTGCTCGACCGGCGCGTAAACGGGCATCCGCTCACCTACCTCGACAACGCCGCGACCACGCACACGCCCCGCCAAGTGTACGACGTCTTCGAGGAGTTCTACGCGGGCTACAACGCGAACATCCACCGTGGGATCCACGAACTCAGCCACGAGGCCTCGCTCGCCTACGAAGAGGCGCACGACCGCGTCGCCGACTTCCTCGGCGCGGACGGCCGCGAGGAGGTCGTCTTCACGAAGAACACCACCGAGAGCATCAACCTCGTCGCGTACGGCCTCAGCCAGCACCTCGGCGAGGGAGACGAGATCGTCGCGACGGAGATGGATCACCACGCCACGCTGGTCACCTGGCAGCAGATCGCCAAGCGCACGGGCGCGACCGTCCGCCACATTCCAGTCACGGCCGACGGCCACCTCGACATGGATGCCGCCCGGGACCTCGTTACCGACGACACCGCGGTCGTCTCTGCGCCCCACGTCTCGAACGTGCTCGGGACGATCAACCCCGTCGGGGACCTCGCGGCCCTCGCGCACGACCACGACGCGTACGCGGTCGTCGACGGCGCCCAGTCCGCCCCGACGCGGCCCGTTGACGTGGGAGATATGGATGCGGACTTCTTCGCGTTCAGCGGCCACAAGCTTGCCGGGCCCACCGGAATCGGTGGGCTGTACGGGAAACGAGAGATTCTGGAGGAGCTCGACCCGTTCCTGTTCGGCGGGGAGATGATCCGGAACGTCACGCTCACCGACTCGACGTGGAACGAACTGCCTTGGAAGTTCGAGGCCGGCACGCCGCCGATCGCGGAGGGCATCGCGCTCGGCGCGGCCGTCGACTACCTCGAGGAACTGGGCATGGACGCCGTCCGCGACCACGAGAACGAGCTCGCGCAGTACCTCCTCCGAGAACTCGCCGACCGAGAGTTCGTCCGGACGTACGGGCCCGGCGTCGGCGAGGAGCGCACCGGCCTCGTCTCCTTCAACGTCGAGGGCGTCCACGGCCACGACCTCTCCAGCCTCCTCAACGACCGGGGTATCGCCATCCGCGCCGGCGACCACTGTACGCAGCCGCTCCACGACCGGCTCGACATCCCCGGCTCCGCGCGGGCGTCGTTCTACGTCTACAACACCCGCGCGGACGTCGACCGCCTCCTCGACGTCGTCGACACTGCCCGAGACGACCTGGACGCGTACCTCGCCTCCGACCGCTACCACGATCTCGTCAGCGAACACTACCACCACCCCCGTAACTCGGGCGCCCTCACCGATCCGACGTTCGTGAAGTCCTCCGAGGAGACGACCTGCGGCGACGACGGCGAATTCCACGTCACGATCGCCGACGGCCGTATCGAGGAGATCGCCTTCGAGAGCCGGAGCTGTGCGGTCAGCCGCGCCGTCGCCAGCCTCCTCTCGGAGCACCTCGACGGGATGCCGGTCGAGGAGGTCGCCGACCTCGACGGGTACGTCACCAGCAAGCTCGACGGGCAGTACCCCGACCTCCGACGCGAGTGCGTCGAAGGCCCGGAGGACGTCATCCGGGAGGCGGCCCGCGAGTACGTCCAGAAAAACAGCGCGTAGGCCCCCTACCGCATCGTCTTTCGCGGCTCGGTCACTTCTCGTCTGCGTGCCGGACCTCGACCGCGACCCCCCGTGTCGCCCCCGCCATCTCCGGACCGGACATCGCCGCGCGGCCGACCGCGAACGCCTTCGGGCCCTCGACCACGACCTCGTCGCCCACCCGAATTTCGTCGTCGGCGTCGACGACGCCGGGCGCGAGGACGGAGCCGCGCGGGACGAACCCGTCGATCTCGACCCGCTTCGTCGGCGCGTCGCTCTCGACCCAGCGGCGCGCGCCGTCGAGGGTGAAGGAGAGCGTGCCGTACTGCGGGACCATCGTCGCCAGCTGCTCGCCCGGCTCGCCCTCGCGGCCCGCGTCGGGGTCGTCGCCCCACACCTGGAGCTTCGGGTAGCGACCGGTGGTGCGCACGTCGGCCTCGCCGCCGTACGCCCCGGCTCCGTCGCTGCCGTACGCGCCGGTTCCGTCGCCGCCCGCGCCGAGTCCGCCGAAGAGATCGTCGCCCGCGCCGTCGCCGAGCAGGTAGTCGGCGATGGCGCGGACCGTGTTGTGCTCGCGCTCTCGCTTGCTGTAGGCGGGCTCGCCCTGAAGCGCCGCGTTCAGTTCGCCGAGGGACTCGTCGGTCGTCGGGTGGTCGACGCAGGTGTACTCGAAGTCGAGGTCGACCGCGCCCTCGACCCGCTCGCAGATCTCGCGGTAGCCGTCCTCGGGGACGTGCGCGATCACGCGCGAGTAGTCGTTGCGTTCGAGGTACCGGCGCAGGACTTCCGCGACGAACCCGATCTCGTCTCCGCTCCAGTCGCCGGTGACCACGGAGTCGTAGTGTTGGGCGGGATAGGTCGTCTCCAGCTCCTGGGGCACCACGCCGATCGGCGAGGTCATCGAGACGGTGTGGCCGCGCCACTGGATCGCGTCGTGGAACTGGCGGTGGCTCTGTGAGTCGCTGTACGGTTTGGTGGCCGAGCAGGGGACTAAGACGAGCGGCTGGTCGGTGAACCGATTCCGGTACCGGCTCGTGACGCGGTCGGCGAACCGCCGGATCTCGACACGGTCGAGCGTCTCCGCCGACGCCGCCGTCACCTCCGCGTCGCGCATGAGCGGCGTGCGTTCTTCGAGGTACACCCACTGGTCGTCGAACTCGCGGAACGCGGCCGTGAGCCACCCCTCGTGGCGGGCCTGTCCTTCGATGTAATCTCGCAGGCGGCCGCTCCGGATCCGCTCGCGGACGCGGCGGAGTTCGGCGCGGAGGGCGTTGACGTTGTGGTCGGCGCAGTCGGCGCGCGTGAACTCCTCGCGGGGTTTCGCGCAGGCGGGACAGGCGCAGGGCAGCTCGTCGAGGTCCTCGAGGAAGTGCTCCGCGTCGACGGTGAGGTACATCCCCTGCGTGCCCTTCGTCCGCGCGAGCGTTTCGTCGACGAGGTCGACGCCGGCGTACGCGAGCAGCGCGACGTTGCGGGGGGTCGCGACGCCGGAGAGGCCGAGCGCGGCGTCCGGCGGCAGGCGTTCCTTCGCGCGGACGACCGCGTCACGGAACGCCTCGCCGTGGCCGACGAACCCCTGCGCGTCCGAAAGGAGGTACGCGTCGGCGCCGAGGTCGCGGGCGCTCCGGCTGTCGACGACTGCGGCTGAAGGGAACTCTGCGTCGGGATGGTCGACCGCGAACGACTCGCGCACCTCCTCGCGCGTGCCGGCCGGGAACGATCGGTGCGGTAACACCGTGAGGGCGCTCTCGTCGCCGTCGGGCACCTCGCGGTCGCCGGCCCAGAGGCTCCCGGCGTCGTCGAGGAACGGGTCCGCGAGCGCCGGCGTCGTGACGGGGTCGGCGAGGCGGACCGCCCCGAGGCGGGCGGCGCCGTCGCGCTCGTGGACCTCGAAGTAGTCGGTCATACCACCACTCGCGCGGGGACGGTCAATTCTCTTGTGTTCCGCGGTCGGGGGCCGACGCGGTACGGGCCCGTATCGATGCCCCGCCGCAACTGTTAGGCGGAACGCGGCCGAGGGATCGATATGGACTCGACCGGCCCGTGGGACCGTGACCGCGTCGACGAGTTCCTCGCCGACGCGCGCGTCCCGGTCCGCCTCGGCTGCCGCACGCCGAGCGACCGCCCGTGGATCGTCTCGCTGTGGTTCGCGTGGGACGCGGACGCTGGAAGCGCCTCCGACGAGCCGACCGGCGCGATCCGCTGCGCGACGAGCGCAAACGCCGACCTGGTCGAGTTCGTCGAGCACGACGACGAGGTCTCCTTCGACGTGTCGACGAACGACCCGCCGTACAAGGGAATACGCGGCCGCGGCCGCGCGACGGTCGTCCCCGACGAGGAGAAGCGGCTCCTCCGCTCGCTCCTGACCAAGTACCTCGGCGGGACGGACAACGCGACCGCCGAGAGGCTCCTGCGCCCCGAGCGCGACGAGGTCGAGATCCGGATCGAGCCGGAGCGGCTCCACGCGTGGGACTACACGGAGCGCATGGGGCCGGCGGAGGAGTGATTCGAGCGCGGGCGGGCGGTCTCGGCGCGGTGCGCGTCGCTCTCCGCGAGGCGATCGTTTAAGCGGTCGCCGGGCCACCCGGACGTATGAGCGTTCTCGACAACGACGAGTACCGCGCGTTCCGCCGCGACCTCCACCGCCACCCGGAGCCCGCGTGGCGCGAGTTCTACACCACCGCCCGCATCGTCGAAGAGCTCCGCGAGCGGGACCTGACGGCACTCCACGTCGGCCCCGACGCGCTGGCGACCGACGAGCGCCTGAACGTTCCCGACGACGAGGAGCTGGCGGAGTGGGAGGAACAGGCCCGCGAGGCGGGCGCCGACCCCGAAATCCTCGAACAGCTCTCGGGCGGCTACACCGGCTGCGTCGCGGTCGTCGAGCGCGGCGACGGCCCCGTGGTCGGCCTGCGCGTCGACATCGACGGCCTCCCGATCACGGAGTCGGAGTCGGGCGACCACGTCCCGGTCGGGGAGGGGTTCCGCTCCGAACACGAGGGGTTCATGCACGCCTGCGGCCACGACGCCCACGCGACGATGGGGCTCGGCGCGCTCGATGCGGTCCTCGACTCCGACTTCTCGGGGACGCTGAAAGTGTTCTTCCAGCCGGGCGAAGAGCAGGTCGCCGGCGGGAAGCCGATGGCCGAGTCGGGGCACCTCGACGACGTCGACTACCTCTACGCGGTCCACGTCGGCTTAGATCACCCCTCCGGCGAGGTCGTCTGCGGGATCGAGGGGTTCCTCGCGGTGCGACACTTCCTCGCGGAGTTCACGGGCGAGCCCGCCCACGCCGGCGCGCGCCCCGAAGAGGGCCGGAACACGGTTCAGGCGATGGCGGCCGCGATCCAGAACCTCTACGCGATCCCGCGGCACGCCGACGGACCCACGCGGGTGAACGCCGGGCTCGTCGGCGGCGGCACCGCGACGAACATCATCCCCGAGGAGTCGTACATCGAGGGCGAGGTGCGCGGGCAGACGACGGAGCTCGCGGAATACATGTCCGACCACGCCGACCGTGTCCTCGACTCGGCCGCCGAGATGCACGACTGCGAGGTCGACGTCTCCACGCTCGGGGAGGCGCCCAGCGCGACGAGCGACGACGCGCTCGCTGAGCTCGTCGGCGAGTCCGCGAGCGACGTCTCCGGCGTCACGAGCATCGTCGACAGCGACGACCTCGGCGGCTCCGAGGACGCGACGTTCCTGATGAACCGCGTCCAAGAGCAGGGCGGCCTCGCCTGCTACCTCGGCGTCGGCACCGACCACCCCGGCGGCCACCACACGAGCGACTTCGACGTCGTCGAGGACGACATCGCGATCGGTATCGACGTGATCTCCGGCGCGATCCGGCGGGTCGCCGAGACGCGACCGTAGCGATCTGGAGCGCTTTTCTGACCAGTATTTAAAACGCCTTCGACGACTTTTATAAACGAATGCGGTGGCGCGCGCCTCCGAGCGGCCGCCCTCGGCGGCCGCGAGGAGCGCGTGCGAGGGACGCCGCGAACGCCCGCAGGGCGTGAGCGGCGAGGCTGGGGAGGTGTGAGGTGCGGTAGCTGTGGGGGGTGGGACTCGAAGGGGCAGCCGCGAGGTGGGCGCAGGCGACGCAAGCACCGCAACGAGGGAGCGGTAGCGACCGAGTGAGGAGCGCAGCGAGCGTGCGCCCACCTCGCGGCTGGGGCTTCGGAAGTGTCGGTATCGATCGGACATTTATAAGCAAAAGCGTACGGCCGAGCGGCTGGGGCTTCGGAAGTGTCGGTATCGATCGGACATTTATAAGCAAAAGCGTACGGCCGAGCGGCTGAGGCTTCGGAGGTGTCGGTAGCGATCTGCGATTTATAAGCGAAAGCGTCCAATCCTCGCGGACGGCCAGTACGCTATCCACGCACCGCGTACTCGACTCATAACGTCAGGTGCGAACTCGACGCCGGTCCCTCGTCGTCGCCGTCGTCGTCCGGCAGCCCCTCGTAGAGGTACGTGAGGTCGTCGTCGGTGAGGAACACCGCCCCGTCGCGAACCTCGATATCGATCGAGCGCAGCTCTGTCCCCGCGGCCTCGCCGTTGTCACAGAAGCCCTCACACGTATCGAACGCCGAGCCGTGCTTCGGGCAGACGACGGAGCCGCCCCGCGTCACGGCGCCCACGCCTTCGCGGTGGAGCCGTTGGTTCTCGTGCGTACAGCGGTTGATCCACGCGCGAACTGGCTGGCTCTCATCCACACCCTCCTCGGCCGCCCCACCGTCCGGCTCGTCGACACAAGGAACGAGAAACACCTCGCGGTCCTCGTCGCCCTCGCGGGCCGTAAACGCCCACGACCCCTCTTCCCGAACTGTCTCGACGGTGGTGAGTCGGTACCCGCTCACGGCCTCAGTACTTCGCGTCGGCGCCGGTCGTCTCGTACACGCGGTCCATGATGTCGTCGCGCTCGCGGGTCCAGTTGGCCATCGCGGCGGGGCTCGTCGGGTACTCGTCGTAGTGGCCGATCAGCTCGTCCGCCAGCGACTTCGTCTGGTAGAAGTTGCGGATCGTCCCCCAGTAGCCGAACGACTTGACCGCGGCCTTCACCTTCAGTCCGAACGACATCGAGGTCGACCCCTCGTACAGCGCCTCCGCGAGCTTCTCGCCCGGCAGCGACGCGAGCAGGCCCATCAGGTCGTCGACGTCGACCGCGGTCGAGAGGACGTTGTACACGTCGAGGCCGGCGTAGCGCCCGCCGAAGTGGTCCATCACGCGGGTGTTGTACCGCCAGAGGTTCTCCTCGCTCACGTCGCCGTCCGAGATCGCCTTCACCGCCTGCTCGCCCGCGTACTTGCCCGCGTACGCCGCGCCGGCGATGCCGCCGCCGGTCGTCGGGTTCACGTGGCCGGCGGCGTCGCCGACCGCCATGTACCCCGGCGCGACCGCCGAGTCGTAGGGGCGTCGCGTGGGCAGCGCGGCGCCGAGCTTGTCGCGCACCTCCGCGCCCTCGAACTCGGGGCGGTCCCGGAGGTCCTTCTTCAGCGACTCGACGAGCTGCATCGGCTCCTCGGTCATCTGGAAGCCGAGCCCGGCGTTGATCTCCGTCGCCGTCCGCGGGAAGTACCAGAGGTAGCCCGCGGCGCGGTCGGTCGCCTTGAACACGAGGGCGTCGTCCCACTCGACCGGCTCCGGGACCTCGACGATCTCGCGGTACGCCGAGCAGAACTGCGAGTACCGGACGTTCGTGTCGAACGTCGTCTCCTCGAAGTCGGCCTTGTCCTGGAGCAGCGAGAGCGAGCCGGCGCCGTCGATCACGACGTCAGCCGCGTACGTCCGCGGCTCGCCCTTCCGGACCGCGTGGAGGCCCGTGACGCGGCCGGTCTCGTCCTGAAGCACGTCGTTGATGACGGTGTCGTAGTGGAAGTCGACGCCCGCATCCTCGGCGCCGGCGATGATCTGGCGGCCGTACTCCCAGCGGTCGATGACGGCGAGCTCGCCGGGGACCGGGATCTCCAGGATCGTGTCCTCCTGCGGGATCTCGAAGCGGCCGTGGTCGACGCCCGTGTTCGTGAAGGCCGGCTCCAGGCGCGATTTCGGGATCGCCTCGGGGAACGCGTCGGCCCCCTTCAGGGCGTCGCCGCAGGCGATGTGGCCGGCCTCCTCAGCGTCCTTCCGCTCGACGATGACGACGTCGAGCCCCTCGTTCGCGATCGTCGCGGCGGCGTAGCAGCCGGCGGTCCCGGCGCCCGCCACGACGACGTCGTACTCGTCGATATCCATTACCGGACCGTGTCGTGCGCCCGGCAAAACTCTTTGCTCCCGTTTCGGTCGGCCTCGCGGGGACGCATTTCTCGGCGGCCCGCCGTCGGACGCGAGCGTATGGGGACCCTAACTGTTCAGGCTCACCGTTTAACGGGTCGCAGGCGGACATCCGTGGTATGGGTCACCTTGAACAGGCCGACGCCGACCGCCTGCGCGCGTGGCTCGCGGAGGTCCGGTCGGCGGAGGCGACCGCGGCGCTGATGGTCGCCGTCGCGTACGACAGGGGAATCGGTACGTCGGAGCTCGCCTCGTGGTACGGCCGCTCAGAGGCGTGGGTCGAGGAAACGATCGCGGCGCTCGACTCGCCGGGGTTCGTCTCGACGGTCGCCCGTCTCGAAGGGGTCGACATCGAGGCGATCGCCGCGGAGTCGAACCTCGCGCCGACGACGGTCCGCGACTGGTTCGACGACCTCGCCGACGAGCCGGTCGCGGACGCGGCCGACGTGGTTCGGCGGTACGCGGAGGGGTCGGCCGAGCCGGTCCGCACGGGGACGTCGTCGACCGTCTACCACCTCGACCGCGACGCCGCCGTCGAGCGCGGCTGGTCGCTCGACGACGACGACCTCTTCGCGAAGGCGGCCGACGCCGACCTCGACCTCCCGGAGTACGGTCGCTTCCTCGTCGAGCCCGGCGAGTCGATCCTGGAGGCCGCGGAGCGGGGCGGCCGCTCGTGGCCGTACGCCTGCCGCGGCGGGGCCTGCTCGAACTGCGCCGTGATCGTCGTCGAGGGCGACGTGGCGATGCCCGGGCAGTCGATCCTCTCGGACGAGCAGATCCGCGAGGCGAACGCCCGCCTCTCCTGTGTCGGCGTCCCGATCACCGACGAGGTGAAGGTCGTCACCGGCGTCGGCGACGCCGACGACTTCGCCGACCTCCGGCTCCCGTCGCCGGCCGACGAGACCGGCGCGTCGGACTGAGGTCGCGGCATCCGGGACCCGCCGGTCCGGCGGCGGGCGCTACTCCTCGGTCTCGTAGTGCTCCCCGGCCGCCTCGGGAATCTGGGTCCGGCCGACTAAGGCGAGGACGACGATCACGACGACGTACGGGATGGTCTGGACCAGCGTGTCCGGGACCGCGTAGCCGAGCTGCTGGAGCCGGATCTGCATCGCATCAAGGCCGGCGAACAGCACGCCCGCGCCGAGCGTCCCGAGCGGGTTGTAGTTGCCGAAGAGGTACGCGACGATGGCGATGAACCCCTTCCCCTGGACCATCGTCTCGCCGGAGCCGACGAACTGGCCGATCGACAGCGCCAGCGCCGAGCCGCCGACCCCGGAGAGGACGCCTGAGAGCAGGACGCCCGCGTAGCGCACCTTCGAGACGGAGACGCCGACCGTGTCGAGCGCCTTCGGGTTCTCGCCCGCCGCCCGGAGGTGCTTGCCGAACGCGGTCCGGTTCAGCAGCCACCACGAGCCGAGGGTCGCGATGACCACCAATGTCGCGGAGTACTGCCACCCGACGCTCACGCCGAGGTTCGGCGTGTTGACGCCGCCGAAGAACACGGTCGACATGAACGGCGCGAGCCCTAAGGCGATGAGCCAGACCGCGAGCCCGGCGATGATCTGGTCGGCTTTGAACTCGATGCAGACGACCGCGAACACCCCCGCGAGGAACGTCGACGCGGCGATGCCGGCGAGGAACGCGACCCCGAGCGCCGGGATACCGAGGACGGCGTTGCCGACGCCGACGACCGACGCGGCGTACACCGACACGAACGCCGAGATGATGAGCAGTCCCTCCAGCCCGATGTTGATGACGCCCGACTTCTCGGCGAAGATGCCGCCGAGCCCGGCGAGCACGATGGGCGCCGCGAGCCGCGCCGTCGACTTCGCCGTGCTGGTCGAGAAGACGATCCCGGCGAGGTCGCCGGCCACTGACTCGGGGAACGCGACCCCGAGCACGCCGAGGACCGCGAGCACCCCGACGGTACCCGCAAGAAGCGAGCGCACGTAGCTCGACTCGCTCGCCCACTGGAAGAGCGAGGTCGGCGAGAGCGGGTTACGCATCGGTCTCACCCCCGTCGCCACCCGCGGACTCGTCGGGGTCCGTCGCACCCGCACTGCCCGCACCGCCCGCACCGCCCGCGCCGTCGACGCCGGCATACCGGCCGATCATCCGGAAGAACTCCGGCATCGCCACGAACAGGATGATGAGCCCGCGCAACACGGCCACGAGCTCCGTGGGGACGTCGGTGCGGAACCCGATCTCTAGGGCGCCGCCCTTCAGGATCCCGAAGAGGAACGCCGCCGGCAGCACGCCGATCGGGTTGTTTCCGGCGAGGATGGAGACGGTGATCCCGTCGAAGCCGAGGTCCGGGATCGAGGCCATCCACCGGCCCTCGGACATCAGCACCCACACCGAGCCGCCGATGCCGCCGAGCGCGCCGGAGAGCGTCATCGCCCGCACGGTGGTGAGCTTCGCGTTCACGCCGCCGTACTCGGCCGCGGCGGCCTGGACGCCGCTCGTCCGGAGGTCGTACCCGAGCGAGGTGTGCTCGACGAAGTAGTAGAGCGCCCCAATGAAGCCGATCCCCCCCAGCAGCGCGAGCAGCGAGAAGTCGGTCGACGGCGGGAACAGCACCGACGGGAACTGCGCGTACTCCGGGACGTACCGGGTGGCGACCACGGAGGAGCCCTCGGCGCGGAACACCTCCAACACGAGCACGTACGCGACGTTCGCGGCGACGAAGTTGAGCATGATCGTCGTGATCACCTCGTTAGCGTCGGCGTACGCCTTGAGCGCGCCGGGTATCGCGCCCCAGAGGCCACCGCCGACGGCGCCGGCCGCGGTCCCGACGACGATCAGCACGAGGCCGGCGACGGGGCCGGCCGGGAGGAGGGGTGCGAGCGCCAGGACAGTGAGCGCGGTCGCGAGCGCGCCGACGACGAGCTGGCCCTGCGTCCCGATGTTGAACAGGCCGGCGCGGAAGGCGACGGCGACGGAGAGCCCGGTGAAGATCAGAAGCGTCGTCTCCGAGAGCGTCAGGCCGAACGAGAGGTTGAACGGCGTCCAACCGGGGTTGAAGAGGCCGGGGTCGCCGACCGCGAACGGGTAGCCGAGCGCGCCGTTGAACAGCACGACGTACACCTCGAACGGATTATAACAGAACCCCAGCCCGGTGATCGGCATCGTCCAGGCCGCGGTCGAACACTGCGCGATCCTCCCCGAGACGAGCACGAGCGCGAAGCCGACGACGATCGAGAGAAGGATCGCGGCGAGGCTGATGACGAGCCGCTCCGCGACGCTCCGGTCGACGAACGGCGCGACCACGCGGGCGAAGACGGAGGGATCCCCGTCCGTGTCGGGGTCCGAGTCGCTCACGCGTCCACCCCCTCGTCGCCGCCGGTCGCTCCGTCGATCCCGTCGCCCGACGCGCCGTTCGCGCCGTCACCCGCCGTGTCATTCGCACCGTCGGCCGCGGCGTCGTGGATCGCCGCCCCCTCGACGGAGTCGTCGTCGAGCGACTCGCCGGCCATCAGCAGCCCGATCTCCTCTTCTGTCACGGTCGCGGGGTCGACGACGCCGGTGAACTCGCCCTCGTGCATCACCGCGAGGCGGTCGGAGAGCCCCTGTACCTCGTCGAGCTTCGAGGAGACGAGGAGGACGGCCTTCCCCTCGGCGCGCAGTTCGAGCAGTCGGTCGTGGAGGAACTCCGTCGACCCGATGTCAACGCCGCGGGTCGGGTGGGTGGCGACGACCAGCTCGGGGTCGCGCTCGAACTCGCGGCCGACGATGAACTTCTGCTGGTTGCCGCCCGATAACGACTCGGCCTCCGACCCGGCGTTCGGCGGCCGGACGTCGTACTGCTCGATGACCGACTCCGCGTGGTCCCGCGCGGCGCGCCAGTTGAGGCGGCCGCCGTTCGCGAACGGCGGGTCGTGTTGGCTCCCTAAGATCCCGTTCTCGACGAGGTCGTACGACATCACGAGGCCGCGCTCCTGTCGATCCTCGGGGATGAACGCCATCCCGCGGTCGATCCGGTCGCGGCGCGTCTTCCCGACCATCGACTCGCCGCGGTAGCGGACGTCGCCCGACGCCGACTCGCGCAGGCCCGTGATCGCCTCGACGAGCTGGGACTGACCGTTGCCGTCGACGCCGGCGACCCCGAGGATCTCGCCGCCCCGGAGCTCGAAGGAGAGGTCCGAGACCGCCTCGACGCCCCGGTCGTCCTCGACGCTGAGGTCCGTCACCTCCAGCACGCGGTCGCCCGCCTCCTGCGGCGACGTCGCGGGGTCCATCAGCACCTCTCTGCCGACCATCATCTCCGCGAGCTCCTCGCGCGTCACGTCGGCCGCAGCGACCGTGCCGACGTTGACCCCGTCGCGGAGGACGGTGATGTCGTCGGCGGCCGACAGCGCCTCGCCGAGCTTGTGCGAGATGAAGATGATCGTCTTCCCCTGCTCGGTGAGCTCGTCGAAGACGCCGTACAGCTCGTCGACCTCTTGGGGCGTCAACACCGCGGTCGGCTCGTCCATGATGAGCACGTCGGCGCCGCGGTACAGCGCCTTCAGGATCTCGACGCGCTGCTGTTCGCCGACGGAGATATCGGCGATGGTCGCGTCCGGGTCCACGTCGAACCCGTAGCGCTCGCTCAGTTCGACGACGGCCTCGCGGGCCGCCTCCCTGTCGACGCGCAGTCCGCCCCAGGTCTTCGGCTCGTTGCCCAAGACGACGTTCTCCCACACCGTCATCGGGTCGACCAGCATGAAGTGCTGGTGGATCATCCCGACGCCGGCGTCGATCGCGTCCCGCGGCGAGTCGAACGACTGCGCCTCGCCGTCGAGGCGGACGGTCCCCTCGGTCGGCTGGTACAGGCCGTACAGCACGTTCATCAACGTGGTCTTGCCGGCCCCGTTCTCGCCGAGCAGGGCGTGGACGCTCCCGCGCTCCACCGCGAGATCGACGTCGTCGTTCGCGACGACCCCGGGGAATCGCTTCGTGATGCCGTCCAAGTGGACCGCCGGGTTCATTCACCCGTAACTCCGCGTCGGAGCCTAAAAACGCGCGGATTCCGAGCCAACGCGCGTCGTCCTGTCTGTCGTCCGACCAGAGTAGCAGAAAACCTCCGCGGTCGGGGGGTCAGTCCCGAGACCGCGATCCGTCGCGCCGCGTTCAGTCGGTCGTTTCCGGGACTTCGATGTTCCCGGCGATGATCTCGTCGCGCGCGTCCGCCACGGCCGTCGTGATATCGTCCGGGACCTCGTCGCCGATCTCCTGTCCGTAGACACACTCGACGCCGTTGGAGTCGAGCCCGAGCGCCGTCGTCGAGCCGCCCTGGTGGTCGTCGTCGATGACGTTCGAGATCGACTCGTACACCGCGGTGTCGACGCGTTTCACCATCGACGCCAGAATGACGTCGGCGAACGACTCGTTGGAGACCGACTGGTCCTGGTCGACGCCGAAGGCGAACCGGCCCTCCTCCTCTGCGGCCTGGAACACGCCGACGCCCGTCGCGCCCGAGGCGTGGTAGATGATGTCCGCCCCGCTCTGGTACATCGACAGCGCCGCCTCCTGGCCGCCCGTCGGGTCGGCGTAGCTGCCGACGTAGCTCGAGGTGACGTCGACGTCGTCGGTCGCGTAGTCGACCCCGGCCTCGAAGCCGGCCTGGAACCGGCGGATGACCGGGCTGTCGACGCCGCCGACGAACCCGACGGTCGTCGAGTCCGGGTCCGTCTCGCCGGCGCCAGCCGAGAACTCGGTCTCGGTCAGGCGGCCGGCGAGCACGCCCATCAGGAACGATCCCTCGTGCTCGCGGAACAGGTAGCTCGCGACGTTCGGCTCGTCGACGACGGTGTCGACGATCATGAAGTCCTGGTCGGGGTAGTCGGGCGCGGTCTGGCTGAGCGCGTCGCCCTGGTTGAACCCGATGGTGGAGACCAGGTCGTAGGCGGGGTCCGTCGACCCGGCGTACTGCTGCTGGAACTGCTCGAACTCGCCGGCGCCGTCGGGCTCCGACTCGTCGTACGCGATGCCGAACTCCTCTTCGGCCTGAAGGATGCCCTGCTGGGCCGCGTCGTTGAACGAGTTGTCGCCGAGGCCGCCGTCGGAGTAGACGATGCCGACCCGCGCCGGCACGTCGCCGTCGCCCCCGTCGCCTCCGTCGCCACTCGGGCCGCCGCTACACCCGGCGAGGCCGACGAGGCCCGCTGCGCTTGCCGCCTTGATGAACCGCCGCCGATCGAAGTCGGATGCCATCTCACTACTATCCCCGTCGGAACGCGCCATAAATTCGTCGTTCCCCGCCGCATCGAGGTGACACGTTCGTGAAAACAGCCGGCGGAATACCGGGGTAATCGCCGGTCGATCCCGGCTTCCGATCCACGAACCCGGATTCCTCACGGTCGTAAACGAGGGCCGGAAGCGGAGGCCGTCCGGCGCCGAAGGTCGCGGCACCCGAACCGAGCGCCGAAGGTCGCGGCGCCCGGATCGTCCGTCGCCTACGCCGCCGCGACCGCGCTTTCGACGACGTCCTCGACCTCTGCGACGAGGGCGTCGACGTCGTCGCTCTCGGCGTACACGCGGACGTACGGCTCCGTGCCGGAAGGCCGCACGAGCGTCCACGAGGCGTCCGCGAACTCCAGCCGGACGCCGTGGTCCGTGTCCACCGCGGCGTCGGGGAACGCGTCCGGGAGCGTCGTCTCCAGCCGGTCCATCACGGATTCTTTCGCGTCGTCGGGACACGAGACGCTCACCTTGCGGTAGGGACGCTCGGTGACCGGCTCCCGGAGCGCGTCGAGCCCCTCGTCGGCGACGAGGCGCGCGATCACCGCCGCGGAGGCCACGCCGTCGATCCACCCGCCGAAGGCGACGTGGATGTGCTTCCACGGCTCGGCGGCGAAGACGATGCGGGTGTCGTCGCCCACCTCGCCGGCGGCGCCCGCCTCGCCGACCGCGCCCGCCTCGCCGAGGGTTCCGGCCTCGTTGGCCTCCTCCCGTACGGCGGCGATGCCCTCGTGGAGCGCGCCGAGCCGCACGCGCTCGACGCGCCCGCCGGCCGCCCGGACGCGCTCGTCGATGCGTCCGGAGGCGTTCGGCGTCGTCACCACGACGGGGTCCGCGGCGTCGCTCTCGCGCGTGTACCGCTCCGCGAGCACCGCGAGGACCGTGTCCTCGTGGACGACCTCGCCGTCCGCGTCGACGATCACGATCCGGTCCGCGTCGCCGTCGTGGCCGATGCCGAAGGCGAACCCCTCGGCGTCGCCGTCGCCGGCCCCCTCGGCGTCCGGCCGCTGGCGGCCCGGATCGTCCACCCCCTCGTTAGCGTCGGCGACGAACGCGCGCAGATCGGCGAGCGTCTCCGGGGTTGGCTTGCTCCCGCGGCCGGGGAAGTGGCCGTCGACGTTGCCGTTGAGCGTGACGACGTCGGCGCCGAGCTCCCGCAAGACGGTCGGCGTCGCGGGCGCGCTCATCCCGTTGCCACAATCGACCGCGACCCGCAGGCCGTCGAGAGGTGCGCCGAACCCCGCGGCGTACTCGCGGACGTCGTCGAGGTAGCCGTCAAGCGGGTCAGTCCGAGTCGCTTCAGTCCACTCGTCCCACGGCGCGACCGCCGCCTCGTCGGCGACCCGCTCCTCGACGGCGCGCTCTGCGTCGCGGTCGAACTCCGTGCCGTCGCGGAAGAGCTTGATCCCGTTGTCGGTCGGCGGGTTGTGCGAGGCGGTGAGCATCACGCCGTAGCGACCGCGCGAGGCGTGCGCGAGCGCCGGCGTCGGGAGTTGCCCGGCGCGGCGCACGTCGACGCCGCCCGCCGCCAGCCCGGCCTCCATCGCGGCCGCGAGCGCCGGGCCGGTCACCCGCCCGTCGCGGGCGAGGACGACGGTCGGCTCGGAGCTCGGCTCGGAGGATGACTCTTCGCTTCGCAATCGGATCTCGGCGCCCACGGCTCGCCCGACGGCGAGCGCGAGCGACGGCGTGACGCGCTCCTCGACGCCGCCGCGTATCCCGGCGGTTCCGAACAGGTTCATATCGCCCACCTCGGCGCCCGGGAGTTAGTAGGCGTCGGTTGCGGGCGGGGCGTTTAACAGGGCGGACGACGCACGACCGAGCGATGACCGACCGCGTTCGCGCGCACGTCTTCGTCTCGGGCCGCGTTCAGGGCGTCTTCTACCGAGCGAGCACCCGCGACGCCGCCCGCGAGACGGGCGTCGACGGCTGGGTGCGGAACCTCGACGACGGCCGGGTCGAGGCCGTCTTCGAGGGGCCAGAGGGCGACGTCCGGGACATGGTGGCGTGGTGCGAGACCGGGAGCGAGGCCGCCGAGGTCGAGGACGTCGACGCCGAATACGGCGAGCCCGAGGGCGAGGACGGGTTCGAGATCAGACGGTGACGCGGCCGGGTCAGTCGTCGTCCGCGGTCGCCGACTCCCCAGTGCCGGCAGCGCCCTCGGCGCCGCGGCCGGGACCGTCCCGCACGCCGAGTTCCTCCAGCGCGCGCAACACGACGATGGCCTCCACCACGTCGCGTTCCTCGGTATAGGGGTCGTCGACCGCGTCGAGGGTCGCTTCGGCCTCGCTCGCGAGCCGCGCCTCCAGTTCAGTCTGATCCGTCTCGGCCTTCGTCGCGGACAGCAGCGCCTCGTGGTCCTCGCGGAGGTCGAGGGAGACGTGCGCCGCGTTACACCGCGAGAGAGGATGCGTGTCCATCTCGATGGCGAGGTCGCTCACGAGGTCCCAGTCGTCGGCGCAAAAGCGGAGCGTCACCGTGCCGACCACGTCGCGCCACGCGATCGGCCCTCCGTTCTCCATCAGCCGGAGCGCTCGCGGCGGCACCGCGATCCGGGTGTGGGTGTCGTCGCGGCCGCACAGACAGCAGGGGGTGTTCTTCAGTCCGGCGTACACATCGATCGCTATGCGCCGGAGAAGGGTGTGCGTTTCGCCGCTGAACGCCGTTCCGACCCCCGATATCTCGAAAGATCTGAACTGCGGCGCCATTCACTTATAAATAGACAAGGCGGTGCGGTGGCGCGTGCCTGCGAGCGGCCGTCAGGCCGCGAGCCAGCACGCGCGAGGGAGTCGGCCGGCCGGAGCGAAGCGGAGGCCGGCCGACGAGGCTGGGGAGGTGAGAGGCTGCGGTGCCGTGCGGGACGGGACGGGACTCAAAGGGGCAGCCGCGAGGACGCCGCAGACGACGTAAGCACCGCAGCGAGTGAGCGGAGCGAACGAGCGAGGAGCGCAACGAGTGTGCGGCGTCCTCGCGGCTGGGGCTTTGAAGGTGTCGTCCGTCAGTCTGGAAGCAGCGGTTTATAAATAGACAGCCACGCGGCCAAGCATCACTTATAAACAAACAACAGTACAGATCCCGAAATATTACGCGTCACATTCCGCGAGCCACTCGTGGGCCCAGTCGTCGATCTCCTCGAAGACGGGCGCGAGCGACTCGCCTTTGGCAGTTAAACTGTAGTACGTCGCCACCGGCGAGTCCTCCTCTAACCGCCGATCCACGAACCCGGTCTCCTGGAGGTCGTCGAGCACGCGCGAGAGTGTCCGAGCGTTCGCGTCCGTCTCGCGTTTGAGCTCGTTGAAGCGCGCCTCGCCGTTCAACAGCTCGTGGAGGACGACGAGCCGCCACTGCGATCCGATCTGCTCGATGGAGTCGATGACCGGGCAGGGCGTGTCGGGTGTGGTCGCCTCGGTCGCGGTCGCCTCGGTCGCCCCGTCAGCGCCCGAGTCCGCCGCTTCCGCCGTCTCCGCCGACTCCGCCGCCGAAAGGTCCTGTGATGACATCGGTGTTACCTACTAACCGTATTGTCCGGGAAGCGATAAATAGGTTACGTCCGTATAGCAGGTTACACGATGTTAGCTGAATTCGCGACGTTACCGCTCCAGTTCGACACCCCTCTCGCGGGCGAACTCTTCTTACTCGGCCGGATCCTCTTCGGCGTCACGCTCGCGTTCATGGGCCTCAACCACTTCATGGACCTCGAGACGATGGCCGGCTACGCCGAGTTCAAGGGCCTGCCGGCGCCGCAGTTCTCCGTTATCGCGTCCGGCGCCGTCCTCGTTCTCGGCGGGCTCGGCGTCGCCGCCGGCGCCTTCCCCGTCCTCTCCGCCGGCGCGCTCGCGTTCTTCCTCCTCGTCTCCGCCGTGACGATGCACGACTTCTGGTCGATGGACGACCCCGAGGAGAAGCAGAACGAGATGACGAGCTTCCTGAAGAACGTCTACGGCGCCGGCGCCGCGCTGGCGCTCCTCGCCGTCGGCGGTAGCTCGTGGCCCTACGCGGTCGGCATCGGCCTGTTCTGAGCCGCACACGCGACGTTTTTCCGACCGACGCACACGCTTCCGTTCCCTTTTCGCCGCCGCTCGACGACCGCTTCGAACCGCCAGTACGACTAACTGTCCTCCCGACAAGCGATCGCACAGATCATGACCGACGCGCCGCCGACGACCGGGCTCCACCACGTCACGAACATCTGTACCGACATCGAGGAGACCACCGCGTTCTACGAGGACGTCCTCGGCTGGCACACGGTCAAGCGGACCCAGAACTACGACGACCCCGGGACGCCGCACTACTATTTCTCGTCGACGCCCGCGGGCGAGCCCGGAACCACCGTCACCTACTTCGAGTATCCGAACTCACAGGGGACGCCCGGCCCGGGCGCGAGCCACCACTTCGCGTTCGGCGTCGAAGACGAGGCGACGCTTGAGGAGTGGCAAGCCCACCTCGAAGCCCACGACGTCGAGGTCTCCGAGGTGAAGGACCGCACCTACTTCAAGAGCATCTACTTCACCGACCCCGACGGGCTCGTCTTCGAACTGGCGACCCAGGGGCCGGGCTTCACCCGCGACGAGGACGAGCCCGGAAGCAAGGTCATCGACCCGTTCGAGAAGGGCTACGAGAACTGAGGCGCCCAGAACTCTCAGTGCCCGGACGTCTCAACGCCCGGGCCTCGCTGGAGTCACTCCCCCTCGACGAGCGCCGCGAACCGGTCGAGCGCGCGCCGACAGACCGGGACGTAGGGGGCCGCGATCAGCGGAACCTCGATCACCGCCCGGCACCTGTCCGGATCCTCCGAGTACCGGTCGACGCGGTGCCCGGTCGCGGGGATTCCGGCCACCACCCAGTCCCACCGGAGGCGCGTCGCCCCAGTCACCCGGAACGGGATCCAGGCGCCCACGACTCGGACCCGTCCGGTCGTCCCAGTTTCGACGAACCGATCCGTGCTCTCGACGCCGCTGACCGACGGGCTCCAGTCGAGCCACCGGCGCGTGTCGCGGAGCGCCCTGGCTGTCCGCTCCGGCGGCGCGTCGATGTCACGACCGACCGCGAGCGTCGCGCCCTCACGGACCACGGAGACTCGGCCGTCGAAGTCGGCGTCTCCGGCCGCGGTGCGGGTTCCGAACACGAGACCACTTCCGGCGCCCGTTCCCCTCATCGCTACGGTCCGCCGCTCGTATTTGTACGTTCTTCCGGTTTCCGACGCGCTCGACAGTACTAATTCACAATTCGTCCATCAATCGGAGCGTCACCGGACTGCTCAATATTAATACCTTATATGGTATCAGGACTCATTATCTCTTTCCACGAAGGGTTAATACGGGGTTCCGAGCTATCGAAGGTCAATATGGCAAGCGATCGCGACACCATGAAAGACATCTCGCACACAGCACCGAACGACACGTCCGCGGACGCCGTCTGGGAGCGAGGCCGCGTGGCCGTCGAGGAAGAGGAAGAAGAAGAGTAACGCCAGCCGACCGTCGTTTCTCGCCGGAACGGTCCCGGCATCAGCCCGTCACACGACCGGAGAGCCGCGCGACCGCGTCGGTTCCCGTCGCACAAATCGGCACCCGTCGACACCCTCTTTGGCCTCCTTTCTCGACACGAGGCATGGTCGGAGCCACACTCGGCGTAATCGGGGTCGCAGCGGTGATCGTGTTGCTGGGGTTCAGCGCGTTCTTCTCCAGCTCCGAGACCGCCATCTTTTCGCTGCCGAGCGAGTGGTTCGACCAACAGGCCGGCACTGACGACCCGCGGGGAGATGTGCTGAAGGAGCTCCACGACGACCCCCACCGGCTCCTCGTGACGCTGCTCGTCGGGAACAACGTCGTCAACATCGCCATTTCGAGCATCGTGACCGTCCTGATCGCGAGCTACCTCCCGCCTGGGCCGGCAATTGTGGTGACGACGCTGTGTACGAGCTTCCTCGTCCTCGTCTTCGGCGAGATCGTCCCGAAGGCCTTCGGGCTCGGCAACGCGGAGACCTGGTCGCTGCGGGTCGCGTCGCCGGTGCGGCTGGTCGAGCGCGCCCTCTCGCCGCTCATCACGCTGTTCGACGGGATCACCCGGCGGATGAACGCGTACATCAGCGGCGACGCGAGCATCGAGAAGCCATACACGGAGTGACGCGCCGGCGGCCGCCGAGATCGGACGGCCGCCGAACTGCCGAGACCGACGCGCGGCCCCCGACGGCCCGAGGGATTTTGTCCCCGTGCCGCGACTCCGACCCATGAGCGATCCGCACCCCCTGCCGAGTTCTGCGTCGGAGCCGGAGCCGTTCCGGTACGACGGCGTCGTCGACCCCGGCGAGAAGCGGCACATCCGGTACGAGGTCGGCGAGACCTACCTCGGCGACCCGATCGAGATGCCGGTGACGGTGATAAACGGAGAGGGCGGCGGGCCGACGCTGTTCCTCTCTGCCGGGATCCACGGCGACGAGCTCAACGGCGTGAAGGTGGTCCAAGAGGTCGCCGACCGCTACTCGCCCGGCGAGATCCACGGGACGCTGGTCTGTCTCCACGTGTGCAACGTCCCCGCCTACGAGGCGCAGCGGCGCGACACCCCGATCTACGACCAAGACATGAACCGGTCGTTCCCAGGGAAGGAGCGGTCGAACACCACCGAGCGGATGGCGAACCGGATCTACCGGCGGTTCGTCGCGCAGTGCGACCTCGGGCTCGACTTCCACACCTCGACGCGCAACCGGACGACGATCTACCATGCTCGCGCCGACCTCGACGACGCCGACGTCAGGCGGCTCGCGCGGGCGTTCGCCACGAACGTGGTGTTGTACGGGACCGGCGACGAGGGGTCGCTCCGGTCGACGGCGACCGCGGACGGAATTCCGACCGTGACCGTCGAGATGGGGCGCGCCCACCGGTTCCAGCCGGTGCTCATCGAGAAGGCGTTGGAGGGGGTCGAGAGTGTCCTCGCGGAGTACGGGCTCACCCCCGGCGAGCCGGTCCACTGGCCCGGCTGGTATCAGTCGACCGCCGCCGACAGCACAAAGCGGTGGCTCCGCGCGGACACCGGCGGCCTCGTCGAGATGGAGTGGGGGCCGTACCCGCTCGTCTACGAGGGCGAGACGATCTGCACCGTCACGAACCACTTCAAGACGGAGGAGCACGCCGTCGAGGCGCCCTTCGACGGCCTGATCGTCGGGTCGCTGGAGAACCCCGTCGCCGCCCCCGGCCACCCGCTCTGTCACCTCGTCCAGCTCGACGCGGCGACGCGCGAGGAGATCGAACGCGAGATCGACACCGGCGAGTTCGACGGCTACCGCTCCCACGGCGACGCGTGGGGCGACGACTGAGCGGGTCGCGACCGCCGAGCAAACCCTCGCCAGCCGCGCCGTCACCGCGTTCTCGCCGCCGATAACCGCGGGCGTGGGTTTAACCCGGCCGACGGCGGAGCCGAGCGCATGATCGAGGTGTCGGGGCTGCGGAAGACCTACGGTGACTTCGCGGCCGTGGTCGACAGCGACTTCGCCGTCGACGACGGCGAGGTGTTCGGGATCGTGGGCCCGAACGGGGCCGGGAAGACGACGACGCTCAAGATAATCGCCGGCCTCGTCGAACCGACCGACGGCGAGGTGACCGTCGCCGGGTTCGACGCCTCGGACCCCGAGATGCGCCGGCACCTCGGGTTCCTCCCGGAGGAGTCGCCGCTGTACGAGGAGATGACCGCGCTGTCGTACCTCCGCTTCTTCGCCGACCTCTACGACGTGCCCCGGGACGTCGCCGACGAGCGGATCGAGGCCGCGCTCGACCGCCTCGAACTGGACCACCGCGAGCGCCGCCTCGGCGACGTCTCGAAGGGCATGAAACGCAAGGTCGCCATCGCGCGCTCGCTCGTCAACGACCCGGACGTGCTGGTGTACGACGAGCCCGCCTCCGGGCTCGACCCCGTGACGACGAACTCCGTGCTGGCGTTCACCCGCGAGCTCCGCGAAACGGGGAAGACGGTCGTCTTCTCCGCGCACAACCTCTACCACGTCGAGTCCGTCTGCGACCGCGTCGTGGTGATGAACGAGGGCCGGATCGTCGCCCGCGGGAGCGTCGACGGGATCCGCGAGCGACACGGCGAGACGACGTACCGCGTGTTCACCGACGCCGAGCCGACCGCGACGCCCGCGCTCGACGAGCTCGACGCGACGACCGAGGAGGTCGGCGACCGCTTCCGGACGAAGGTGCCGAGCATGGACGCGGTCGCGGCGGTCCGCGAGGCCGTCGACGACGCCGGCGGCGAGGTCGTCGACATCCGGAGCCGCGAGCCGAGCCTCGAAGACGTGTTCCTCGACATCGTCGGCCGGCCGATGCCCGGGCGCTACACCGGCGACCTCGGCGTAGACGGACGGAACGACGGCGGCGATGCCGCGAGCGACGTCGACGGCGGCGATGCCGCCGGCAATGCCGACAGCGACGAATCTGAAACCGAGACGAGGAAAACGGCGACGACGGAGGCGACCGAGTGATCGACAGGCTGCGCCGCGTCGGCCGCCGGCTCGCGGTCGGCGTCCGCCGCGTCCTCCGGGTTGCCAGGTGGGAGTCCGCCCGCGCGTCCGGGGGCGTCGACCGCCGGACGCTCGCGGCGGGGGTCGCCCTCCTCCTCGTTGCCGGCGGCGTCGTCGGCGTCGGCGTGGCGACGGGCGTCGCCGGGCTCGATGTCGATCAAGACGTGTACCGGGTCGGCGTCGACGCCGAGTCGCCGTACTCGGACGCGATCGAGGACGCGCCGTCGCTGCGCCCGGTCTCGGCCGGGTCGGCGTCGCTCGGCGACTCCGCCGACGCGGTCGTGATGACGGTGGTGCGACCCGGCTCCGGGGACGACGGATCGATCGACGCCAGCGACGTCGAGGAGGTCGTCGTGCGCGCGAGCAACACACAGAAGGGCGAGGCAGCGGCCGCGTCGGTCCGCGAGGCCGTCGCGTCGCACAACGAGCGGCTGATGCGCGCCGAGCCGAACCAGACGGCCGCCTTCCCGGTCGTCGTCACGCTCCGGTACGTCGGCCGAACGGCCGGCGTCGACGACGGCGCGACGCTCGGCGGGAGCGACGGCAGCTCGACGGACGGCTCGGACGGTGGGGGCGGCGGTAGCGACAACGGAAGCGATGGCGGCGACACCACGAGCGACGGCGACGGAGGCGACGGCGACGGAAGCGCGACGGGCGGGCCCGACTCCACCGACGACGGCGCGGGATCGGACGACGGCGGCTTCGCAGTGCCGTCGATCGGCGGCGCCGCCTTCGGTGCGAACACGGTCGGCTCGCCGGGGTCGATCACGCCGCCGTTCCCGTTCACCTCGCTGCTGTTAGCGTTCGCCTTCCTCGTGCCGATGAACTTCCTGATCCAGGCGTACGGCTCCTCGATCCTCGACGAGCGGACGAACCGCCGGGGAGAGCCGCTGCTCGTCACGCCGCTGTCGCCGGCCGAGATCGTCGCCGGCAAGACGCTGCCGTACGCCGTGGCCGCCGCGGTCGTCACGAGTCTCATCGCGGTCCTCGTCGGCGGCGGGGCGCTCTCCGTGGTCGCGGTGGCGCCAGTCGCGGCGACGTTCCTCGGGGCCACCTTCGTCGGCGCGATGTTCGCGCGCTCGTTCAAGGAGCTCACCTTCGTGACGGTCGGCGTGAGCGTCCTCCTGACCACCTATGCGTTCGTGCCGGCCATCTTCACGAACGTGACGCCCGTCGCGCTCGTCTCGCCGCTGACGCTCGTCGTCTTCGACCTCCAGGGCGAGGCCGTCTCGGCCGGCGAGGTACTCTTCTCGACGGCGCCGATGGCGGTCGGGGCCGCGCTGCTGTTCGGCCTCGGCCTCGGCGTCTATCGCGAGGAGGACATGTTCTCGCAGAAGCCAGTGACGCGGAAGTTCCTCGACGCGCTCGCGGTCCGGCTCTCCCCGGTACCGGCCGGCGACGGGGCGGTCGGGCGGGGGCTTCTCGACCGCGAACGACTCCGCGCGCTCGGCTCGGTCGCGTTCCTCACCGCCTGTACGCTCCCCTTCGTGTTCGTCGCGGAGCTTCTGGCTGTCGCGGTGCTGTTCGCGCTGCCGGTCACCGTGTCGATCCCGGTGCTGCTCGTGACCATCGCGTTCATCGAGGAGGTCGCGAAGAGCGTCGGCCTCTACGCCGGCTTCGAGCGCGGCGTCTTCGAGCGGAGCGGCCGCGTTGGGGACGGCGACGGGGGGAGCGACGAAACGCTCCGCGTCGCGCTCGCGGTCGGTCTCGCTTCGGGAACCGGGTTCTTCCTCGCGGAGAAGGCGACCGCGGTCGTCCAGGCGGTCGGGCTCACCGACCTGTTCCTCGGCCGGGCCGCCTTCGCCGACGTGGCCGGGCTCTCCGGGCTGCCGCCGCTCGCGCTGGCGGCGCTGTTCTTCGCGCCGCTCGTCCTCCACGTCGCGACGACGAGCGTCGCGAGCGTCGGCGCGAGCCGCGGCCGGACCGCCTACGCCGTGGCGTTGACCCTGGCGACACTAGGGCACGCCGCCTACAACGTGGGGGTGGTGAGCCTTGGATAGCCGCCTGACGATCGCCGGGCGCGAGCTCGCCGGGCTCCGCGCCGAGAAGACGATCCTGCTGGCGATCGGGATACAGCTGTTCATCGCGATGTTCTCGTCGTTCCTCGTCGTCGGGCTCGTCTCGATGTACGACCCGGGCGCGCTCGACGGGGCGGAGATCGAGGTCGCGGCCGCGGGCGACGCGGTCGAGGACTTGGAGCGCGCAGCGAGCGAGGTGCCGGGCGCCTCCGTCACGCGGTACGACGACGCGAGCGCCGCGCGGAGCGCCTTCGATCGGAACGCGGCCGACGCGGTGGTGGTCACCACTCGCACGGAGTCGGGGCGGGTGTCGGCCGCCGTCACCGCCCCCGACTCCACCGTGGAGACGACGGTGATCGTGGTGCAGCTCCGCGAGCTGTTGCGGACTTACGAGCTGAACGAGCGCGACGCCCGCGCCTCGTACCTCGACGAGTCGCCGCTTCCCCTGCCCGACCGGAGCGACACCAGCCCGTACTTCACGTTCACGTACACCGTGTTGATCCCGCTCCTCGTCTTCCTCCCGGTGTTCATCTCGGGGTCGCTGATCGTCGACTCGATCACCGAGGAGCTCGATCAGGGAACCATGGAACTCCTCCGCGTCGCGCCCGTCACGCTCGCGGAGATCGTCGACGGGAAGGCGGCCGCGGCGATCGGGATCGCTCCCGGCCAAGCCCTGCTGTGGCTGCTCCTCCTCGAGGCGAACGGCACCTCGGTCGCGAACGTCGGCCCGATCCTCGCGCTGATGACCGCGCTCACGACGCTCGTCGTCGCCGTCGCGGTCGGCATCGCGGCGGTCGCGCCCGACCGGCAGGCGGCCCAACTGCTCTACTCGGTCGCGGTCCTCGTGCTGTTCGGCGGCGCGACGGCGATGGCCGGCGGCCCCGCGAACGCGGTGGCGCGGCTCGCCATCGACAGCGCAGACGCGACGACGGGCGTCCTCGTGGTCGCGTACGCCGGTATCGCCGCGGCGGCGTACCTCGGCGTCCGTCGCGTCGTCGCGGTCGAGGGATTCGGTCGCTGAGGGATTTGGTCATGAAGGGATTTGGTCGTTAAAGAGATCAGCCGTCGAAGCGGTCGCCGAATCGCTTCGCGGTCGGGAGCCGCCACCCGCGAGCGACGGCGACGAGCCGGATGGCGACCGTCACCGCCGCGCACGCCGCGGCCGCGACTCCCGAGGGCCCGCCGAGCGCGCCGACCAGCCAGTACGTGACGCCGCCCAGCACGGCGCAGCTCGCGTAGAAGTCTTCGAAGAGGATGAAGGGGGCGCGGTCGAGGAGGATGTCGGCGAGCGCGCCGCCGCCGACGGCGTTGATCGTCGCGACGGCGACGACACCGAAGGCGGACACCCCCGCGTCCGTCGCGACGATGGCCCCCGTCGTGGCGAACGCGGCGAGGCCGACGGCGTCCGCGACGAGCGTCACCGGGTGCTCGTCGGGAGAGGCGAGCCACGCACTCAGTCCGACCGCGAGCGCGACGCCGACGAGCCCGAGGAGGATCTCGACCGGCGAGCGCAGCGCGAGCGGGACGCGGGCGACGAGAAGGTCGCGGGTGACCCCGCCGGCGAACGCCATCGCGAGCCCGACGACCGCGACGCCGAAGAGGTCGAACTCCTCTCGGACCGCCTTGCTCGCGCCGACCAGCGCGAACGCGACGAGCCCAACCGTGTTCATGACGGCGAACGGGTCGCCGAACAAAAGCGAGAGGACGCCCCCGGTCACCCGCCGAACGCCCCGAGACTCGACTGGAGCTCGCGCTCGGGCACCGCGTCCGTCAGCTCGTAGCCGACGAGCTCGCGCGCGTCGACCGCGTACGTCGAGCCGCCGCGGTCGAGAACGATTACCCGCCCCTTCCAGCCGCGGACGGTCCCCGCGGCCATCGTCTCGGCGACGGGGCGCTCGTCGAGGTCGAGCCCGTAGTCGAAGTCGAACCGCTCGATCGGGTCGAACCGGTCGAGAAGCGCCTCCCACGCGGCCTCGTCGACGGCGCGCCCGAACCCGTCGAGCTTCGTCGGGACGCGCACGCGGTCGACGAGGTCGTCGCCGGCTGCCAGCTCGGCCTCCACCTCGCGGGCGATCCGCCCGTTCGGGAAGGTCCGGATATGCGCCGCGCGGTCGGCGCCCTGCTCGCGGAGGCGAGTCCCGAGCCGCCACTCCTTGGTGACCCCGACCTTCAGCACGTTGGGCGCGAACGCGGCGAGGTACATTGCGTGCGTCTCGTGGCAGTCCATCTCGTCTTTCAGGCACGTCCCAGTGCACCGGGCGCACACCCAGACGTGCGAGTGGTCGTCGCAGTACGGCGCGTCCGGCGCGTCGCAGACGATGTGATCTCCCTCGTGGACCGTCCCCGCGCAGCGGCGGTCGCCGAGCCCGAAGGCGAGCTCGGTGCCGGGACTCGCGTCCACGTAGTCGACGGTCCCGCCGCTCGCGACGTAGAGCCCGCCGCCGATCGGTCCGTCCGCCTCGGCATTCGGAGTCCGTTCGGCGTCGCCGTCCGCGTCCGGCGAGTCGCTCGCGACGTCCGTCTCGTAGCCGACGACCTGCACGCCGCGAGGTACGGGGAGGCGGGGTTTATAGGCGTCGTCGGCCGTTTCTCTCGCCCGTGGCCCTTGAGGGAGCCGGAGCGCGCCCGCCGAGGAGTTTTCCCCGCGGGCGTCGCAGACGCGACCATGCTCGAGGCAGCGCTCGCGGCGACCGAGTCCGACGACGGGGTGGCGCTCTCGCTACGCATCGAAAACGCGGGTTCAGAGCCGGTCACGCTCGACTTCCGGACCGGCCAGCGCGCGGAGTTCACCGCGTACCCGGCGGACGAGGGTACAGCGGGCACAGCCGCGGACGAGACCGACCCTGTCTGGCGTTACGGCGAGGGCCGGATGTACACGCAGGCGCTCGGGAGCGAGACGATCGGCCCGGGCGAGGCGGTCGGCTACGAGGGGACGTGGCGGGACCCGGCATCCGGGACCTATCGAATCGTCGGCGAGGCGACGGCGACGGACCACGACGTGCGCGCGGAGACGGTCGTCGCCGTGGCGTGAGCCGGAATCAGGGCGTTCAGGCACCCCTCACGACCGAGATTTATAAGTAATACCGGCGTGGGCTCTCGGGTATGCGCACGGCAGCCCTCCCCCCTATCGTCGCCGCGATCGTCGCGCTCGCGGTCAGCGGAATCAGACGGCTCTCGCCGATCCTCCTCGAATCGTCCCTCTCGCTCCCGTCGGCCGAGGCGCTCTCGACGTACCTCGTGAGCGCCCAGTTTACGGCGTTCCTGCTGGTCTACGGCCTGCTGTTCGGCGCCGCGCTCCTCGCCGGTCTGGGGAACACTGACGTCTCGGCCACGTTGACCGCGCTGGCGACGGGCGCGAGCGCGACCGGTTCCTTCCTGCTCGGTTCGGCCGTCGTCCTCTGGTACCTGAGCCCGGACCGCGGTCCCGTCGTCACCGCCGTTTTCGCGCTCGGCGCGAGCCTCGGCGTCGGGATCCAGTTCGCGGTGGTCGCGTACGCCGGGGTCTCGCTCGGCGAACGCCGCAGCGAAGGACCGAGCCCGATCGTCCCCTGACCCCGGCGAGTCGGACGCCCGCGTGACTACGCCGAATCAGCCCCCTCGCCCCGCGCCGCGCTCTCGCCATGGATCGCGCGCTCGACCGCGGCCGCGAGCCGCTCGCGCGTGCGGTGGCTGGCCTCGGCGTCCGTGTCGACCTCGATCAGGTGCGACCCTTCTTCCTCGTGGGCCCGTGAAACGGCGGCGGCGACGTCGGCGGCGGCCGCCTGTGCGCGCTCGACCGGGCTCTCGCCGCGGTCCGCGAGCGCGTCGGGTCGCGCGTCGATCCGCGCGTACTCGAGGCCGTGGAGCTCGGCGAGCGGCTCGAACGAAAGCCCGTGCGGCGTTTTGAACGACTCGGTGAACGGCGGCTCGAACGACTCGATCGGGAGCTTGTGGAAGATGCCGCCGCCGTCGTTGTTGACCGTCACGACCGTGACGTCGACGTCGCAGCGGTCGACCGCGAGCAGGCCGTTCGAGTCGTGGTACAAGGCGATGTCGCCGACAACGAGCGTGAGGTCGTCGGTCGTCCCGCTGCCCGCACCGAGCGCGCTGGAGACGATCCCGTCGATACCAGAGACGCCCCGGTTGCCGAGCGCGGTGACGTTCGCGGTCGTCGGCCCGACGAACCGGTCGAGGTCGCGGACTGGCATCGAGTTGGAAACGAACAGCGTCACCGGGTCGGGGAGCGCGCTCGCGACCGCGCGGAGCGCGTCTCCCTCGTGGAAACCGGAGCCGACCGAGTCCGACTCGCCGTTCGCGACCGCCTCGTCCAGCTCCTCCGCCTCGCGGCCGTGAACCGCCTCGGCGACCCGGTCCGCCTCCTCCCACTGCGCGCGCCAGTCCAGATCGCCGCTCCCACCCGCGACGAGCCGTGAGAGACGGGCGCAGAGCCGGCTCGGCTCGGCGACGACGAGATCGGTCGCGGCGAACTCGGCCTCGCGCCAGCGCCCCGCGGGGTCGACCTGGTACTGGTCCGCCCCCGTCTCGGCCAGGTACTTCCGGAGACGCTTCGAGGTGGGCGAGGCGCCGAGACGAAGGACGAGGTCCGGGTCGGCCCACTCACGCGCCGCGTCCGTGGAGTTGTCGTCCCCCTCTTCCCGGCCGCCCGCGAGGTCGGCCGAGAGGTACGCGTCGTAGTTCCCGATCACGGGCGCGACGCGCGTGTGCCCGCCGTACCGGAGCCCGGAGAGCGGATCGGCCAGCACCGGGAACCCGGTCGCGTGCGCAAGCGCCGTGACCGATTCCGGGTCGATCCCCGGCGGGTCGGCGGGGCCGGCGACGATCAGCCCGCGGTCCGCGTCGCCCAGTTCGGTCGCGAGCGCGCGCAGTTCGTCGTCGCCCGGCTCCGGGGCGCCGGCCGTCACGTCCACGTAGGGTCCGTCGCGACCGCGCTCGGCCGCTTCCGGGAGATCGTCGGGCACGTCGCCCGGGACCGGCGTCGGCTCCAGCGGCTTTTTAAACGGGACGTTGAGGTGGACCGGTCCCTGGTCGGCGCCCTCGGCGGCCGCGACGGCGCGGGCGACAGTCGTGCGGAGCGAGCGGAGCGCCCGGTCGTTCGCGGCGGGCTCCGGGAGGTCCTTATAAAAGCGCACGGCGTCGCCGTACAGCTTCTCTTGGTCTGCGGTCTGGTTCGCGCCCGAGTCGCGGAGCTCCGGCGGCCGGTCGGCGGTGAGCGCGAGCAGCGGGACGCGGGCCTCGCTCGCCTCCATCACGGCGGGATGGTAGTTGGCGGCGGCGGTGCCCGAGGTACAGATCAGCGGCGTCACGCGGCCGGTCCGACGGGCCCGGCCGAGCGCGAAGTACGCGGCGGAGCGCTCGTCGAGCTGCGAGAACACCGTGAGTTCCTCGTGGCCCGCGGCGGCGACGGTCAGCGGCGTCGAGCGGCTGCCCGGCGAGGCGACGACGGCGTCGACGCCCGCGGCGACGAGCTCGTCGACGAGCGCGTTCGCCCACAAGACGTTCCGGTTCGGCGCGGTCATTACCGTCGCTTCGGGCGCCGACCTAAATACTCCGGCGAGTTCGGTCGGCGGTCCGACGGCAGGGCCGGTGCCTACTCCCCCGAGGGACGGAGGCCGACCTCACTCCGACTCCGAGGGCGACTCCGACTCTCGCCCGGTCACCTTCCGGATACACGAGGAGCCGAAGGGGCCGAGCTCGCCCGCGTCCAACTGGATGAAATGGCCCGTCGAAATCGACGTGCCGCAGCGCCGGCACTCGAACTCGCCTTCGCGCGCGACGACCTGACTGTCGTACTCGACGTAGGTCCCGTTGCGCCGGACCCGCAGTCGGGCGCCCTCGCGGTCGATGACGCCGCGCTTCTCGGCCGCGTCGAGGATGTCGCGGGTGAGCGCCGGGCTCGTCGTGATCGTCTCGATCCGGTCGACCGCGGCGGCGAGGTCGAGCTCCTCGCGTTCGAGGTGCGCCAGCAGCTCGACGCCGAGCTCCAGCTTCTCCTCGCGGGTCGACGGCTCCGTCACGCCCGGCGAGACGGCGCGATCCCTTTTAAATTGGCTGGATGGCGGCGGGGCTTCTCGGAGCGGTACGAGTCTCGACGCTCCGCGGACCGGCAGATTCACGTCGCGCGGCCGACACCTCCGGTCGTGGTCCGATCCCGAGACCGAACGCGTCGACGCCCCGCCTACCGCCGGCGCCCGAACGAGTTCTACTGGCTGTGGATCGCGGCGACCGCGACGTACGGCGTCGGCGACGTGGTCTCCACTATCGCCTTCCTCCGATACGTCCCGACCATCGAGGAAGCGAACCCCGTCGTGCGGTTCGCGCTGGAGTCGTTCGGGCTCTCCGGGCTCGTCGCGCTGAAGATAGCCGTCTACCTCGTCATGCTCTGGATCAGCGTCGAGGGCGCGCGCGAGGGCGACGGCCTGCTGTACTACTTCCCGCCGGTGCTGCTCACGGCGACAGGGACGTACCTCACCGCGAGCAACGTGCGGCTGCTGTGGCTCTCCTGAGGCCTCGTTCGCGAGCCTCGGCGATCGCCCCCACCGACACCGACTTTCCCGCGCGGCGCCGATCTGCCCCATGCTCTCTGACACCCCCGGGCTCCACCACGTCACGGGGATCGTCGGCGACCCCGAGGCCCACGCCGCCTTCTACGGCGGGACGCTCGGGCTCCGCCTGCTCCGCCGGACGGTGAACTACGAGGACCGCCTCCAGCACCACCTCTACTTCGGCGACGCGACCGGGTCGCCGGGCTCGGTGTTCACCGTCTTTCCCGACCCGAACGCCGACCCCGGACGGACCGGGAAGCCGGGGTACGAGGCCGTCGCCTTCGCCGTGCCGCCGGAGTCGCTCGACTACTGGCGCGAGCGCCTCGCCGACCGCGGGGTTGAGGCGAGCCCGCTCGATTCCGACGCGCGCTTCGGCGACCGCGGGCTGACGCTCGCGGACCCCTCCGGGACCCGGGTCGAACTGGTCGAAACTGAGAGCAGCGGGTCGGACCCCTGGACCGAGGGCCCCGTACCGCCCGAGCACGCGATCCGCGGACTCCACGGAGTGACCGCGCTCCCCGCGGACCCATATGGAACCGCGAGCGTGCTGGAGACGCTCGGTTTCGAGTACGAAGCGGAGGCGAGCGACCGCGTGCGGTACCGCGCGCCCGGCGACCGCGCGACGGCCGTCGACCTGCTCGACCGCGACGCGGCGTACCTCCGGGAGGGGCCGGGGACGCTCCACCACGCCGCGGTGCGCGTCGCGGACCGCGAGACGCTCTTAGAGTGGCACACGCTGTTCCGCGACCGCGGGTACGACGTCTCTCGCGTGAAGGACCGGCACTTCTTTCACTCGCTGTACGTCCGCGGCCCCGGCGGGCTCCTCGTCGAGCTCGCGACCGAGGCGCCGACCCCCGACGGGCCTCCCGGCCCGGGGCTCGCCGACCCCGAGGAGACCGGCCACGCGACCGACCTCTACCTTCCGCCGCGGTTCGAGGACGACCGTGAGCTGATCGAGTCGCAGCTCCCCACGTTCGACGGGCCAGGGGAAACCGGCGGACGCGACGGGGCGGGAGAAACGGAGCGATGAGCCGGCGGATCCCCGGCGTCTCCGGACCACACGCCGAAGCGACGCTCGTCACCGGCGGCGCCCCGGTCGCGGCCGCCGAGGTCGCGGTCGTGCTCGTCCACGGCCGCGGCGGCACGGCCGAGGGCCTCGTCCGCCTCGCCGACGAGTTCTACCGGTCGGGCGCGACGCTGCTCGCGCCCGGCGCGGTCCGGTCGACGTGGTTCCCGGCGCCGCACGAGGCGCCGCTGTCGGCCAACGAACCCGCGCTGACCTCGGCGGTCGACTGCGTCGCGAGCGCGGTCGACGTCGCGCGCGACGCCGGGGTCCCGCCCGAGCGCGTCGTCCTCGTCGGCGTCTCGCAGGGCGGCGCTGTCGTAGCCGAGTTCCTGCGGCGTCGACCCCGCAGGTTCGGGGGCGCGTTCGTCGTCTCGGCCGCGCTGCCGGGCGAGGAGGTCGACTCGACCGAGGTCGAAGCGGTCGAGGGGGCGGAAAGCGAGGGGTCGGAGAGCGACGCGGTCGGTCCCCTCGCCGGAACGCCGGTCGCGCTCGACAGCAGCGAGGCCGACCCGTACGTGCCCGCGGAACGCGTCCGGGCGACCGCGCGTGTCTTCGACCGCGCCGGCGCCGCGGTCGATCTCCGGATCGACCCGGGGGACGGACACGGCCTCTCGGACGCGACAATGGACCGGATCGGCGAGCGGATCGACGGACTACTCGGCGACAGGTGACGTGTCGGGTCGTCGAGCGGCCCCCCGCGGCTCCGCCGGTCCCGAACGTGTTCGCGCCGCCCGACATGCGGGTGTAGCGTCGAGGGTGAGGCGATGGCAGAACTCGACGTCAGGGAGATCCCACCGAACGAGCGACACGACCGGATCCACGACGCGTTTGCCGACCTGGAGCCGGGCGAGTCGCTCACGATCGTCAACGACCACGACCCGAAGCCGCTCTACTACGAGCTGTCGGCCGAGGTGCCAGCGTTCGACGACGAGGCGTACGCGGTCGAGCGCAAGGGACCGGAGCGGTTCGTCGCCGAACTACCGAAGGCGGCGTCGGGGGCAGAGTCGGAGACGGTCCGGCTCGACAAGCTCGACGGCGACCCGCACGCGTCGGTGTTCCCGGGTGAGGAACCGAAGACCGTCCGCCTCTCGCTGGCGGCCGGCGAGGGCGTCGCGGAACACGATCACCCCGACAGGACGGTGCTGTTCCACGCGCTGGAGGGCGCCTTCGACGTCGCCCTCGAGGGAGAGACCCACCACGTCGAGGCCGGCGAGCTGCTCCGATTCGAGGGCGAGCGGACCGTGCAACCGACCGCCCGCGAGGACGGGACCGCGCTGATCGTGTTGGCTCCGCGGGGAGAGCCGTAGGCGACCGGAGACGCGCGGCCCACCTCTCGGAGGGCGGCGGGCGGCGGGCAAAAACCGAACATGTTCGCTGAATTCCCGCACGCCGAGGCAGCGCACAGGGCGTTACAACTACACCCCACCAATGACCGACCACATGACAGACGACACGACGCTCGATCGGCGGCGATTCGTACAGGCGACGACTGCTGCGGGCGCGACCCTCCTGCTCGCCGGGTGTTCCGGCGGGGGCGGTGACGGCGGCGACGGTTCCGACGGTTCCGACGGGAGCGACAGCTCCGACGGGGGAGACGGAAGCGATGGCGGCGACGGCGGCGACGTCGAGTACCTCGGCGAGGAGCCGGACTACGGCGGCTGGTTCGACGGCGCGAACAACTACGAGCAGACCGTCGACGCCACCGGCCAGGACGAGGTCACGGTCGATGTCGGCGCGGCGGACGGGCTCTCCTTCGGCCCGGCCGCCGTTGCGGTGAGCACGGGCACCACCGTCGTCTGGGAGTGGACCGGTAACGGCGGCGGGCACAACGTCTCCGCCGAGTCGGGCGACTTCGAGAGCGAGACTGTCCAAGAGGAGGGCCACACCTTCGAGTACACCTTCGAGGAGACGGGGACCTTCCAGTACGTCTGTACGCCCCACGAGTCGGTCGGCATGAAGGGCGCCGTCGTCGTTCAGTGACGACGCGGCGAGCCTGAGCCGCGCTCCGGACGCCGACCGGACGAAAACGCTTTTTCCGCTGTACTCACCGGGTATCGAACGGTCAGCGCCCGGACCGCGTTCTCACGCCCTTGAAAAGCGGGGGGCGATCGCCGAACGTGTTCGCGCGCTTCCTACCGCACAGCAAGCCGCTCTACAGGCTATATACGGGAGTCCGCAACGTCCGACTGTCGCGAGGGAATCGCCGCTCGCGGATCCACTATGTCGAACGACACACAGCGGTCCACGGACGCGGGAGAATCGGGCGACCAGACGACAGGCTCGACGGACGGGTTCGACTCGATGCTTCCCGGCGTCCGTCGCCGCGACTTCATGAAGGCCGGCGCGGCCGCCGGCGGACTCAGCGGGCTGGCGGGCTGTACCAGCCTGCTGAGTGAGGACGACGTCCAAGGGACGGCCTCGGCGAGCGGCGTCGACAACTCCGTGCCGCCGGGCGAACACGACGAGTACTACGCGATCCTCTCCGGCGGGCAGGCCGGCGACGTCCGCGTGTACGGGCTCCCGTCAATGCGCGAGCTCATCCGGATTCCGGTGTTCAATCCGGACGCCTCGCGCGGCTACGGCTTCGACGACGAGAGCAAGCAGATGCTCGAAGACGCCGGCGGCTACACGTGGGGGGACACCCACCACCCGCGAATTAGCCAGACCGACGGCGACTACGACGGTCGGTTCGCGTACGTCAACGACAAGGCGAACGGCCGGATGGCCCGGATCGACCTGACGTACTTCGAGACGGACGCCATCGTCGATATCCCGAACCAGCAGGGGACCCACGGCGCCTGCGCGCAGCTGCCCGACACCGACCTCATCTTCGGCGTCGGCGAGTTCCGGACCCCGATTCCCAACGACGGGACCGGTGACCTCGAGGATCCGGACTCGTACGGCTCCGTCCTCGCCGCCATCGACCCCGAGTCGATGAACGTCGAGTGGGAGGTCCTCATCGACGGGAACATGGACAACGGCGACGGGAGCAAGGAGGGCCGGTACTTCTTCACCAGCGCCTACAACACCGAGGAGGCGGCCACGGAGTCCGGGATGACCCGCGCCGACCGCGACGACGTGAAGGCGTTCGACATCCCGCGGATCGAGGCGGCCGTCGAGGCCGGGGAGTACGAGACCATAAACGAGGTTCCGGTCGTCGACGGGCGGAAGGACAGCCCGCTCAACCAGGGCGACGAGCCCATCGTCACCTACATCCCGACGCCGAAGAGCCCCCACGGCGTCAGCGTCACGCCGGACAACAAGTACGCGATCATCAGCGGGAAGCTCGACCCGACCGCGTCGATCATCGAGATCGACAAGATCGACGAGGTCGACGACCCCGCCGACGCCATCGTCGGCCAGCCCAAGCTCGGGCTCGGTCCGCTTCACACGGCCTACGACGGGCGCGGCCACGCGTACACGACGCTGTTCATCGACTCGCAGGTCGTCAAGTGGGACATCGAGGAGGCCGTCGAGGCCGAGGCGCGCTCGGAGAGCCCGGTGATCGAGAAGATCGACGTCCACTACAACCCCGGCCACCTCATCGCCTCGGAGTCGTACACCGAGGACCCCGCGGGCGACTGGCTCGTCTCGCTGAACAAGCTCTCGAAGGACCGGTTCCTCCCGGTCGGCCCACAACACCCCGAGAACGACCAGCTGATCTACATCGGCGACGACGAGAACGGCATGGAACTGGTGAAGGACTCGCCGGCGCAGGCCGAGCCGCACGACGCCTCGATCTGTCACAAATCGAAGATCGACCCGAAGGCGACGTACGACCCCGAGGACCTCGAACTCGACTACACCGCCGAGGGCGAGGAGACGATGGAGCGGGTCGGCGACGACCGCGTGGAGATCGAGATGTACTCCACCCGGAACCACTACGGGTTCCAGGAAATGGTCGTCCAGGAGGGCGACGAGATCGAGATGCAGGTGACGAACATCGAGACCACGAGCGACATGCTCCACTCGGTGGCGATCCCCGAACACGACGTCCACATGCGGCTCGCTCCGCAGGAGACGCGCAAGGCGACGTTCACCGCGGACGAGCCGGGCGTCTACTGGATCTACTGCGCGCACTTCTGCAGCGCGCTGCACTTAGAGATGCGCTCGCGGCTCATCGTCAAACCGGAGGAGTAACGCCATGAACTCGTCGCTCGCGCGGCTGGCCGAGATCCGACGCGCGCTCCCGCTGGTAGCCGCGGCGCTGCTCGTCGGCGCGCTGCTGGTCCCGGTGTGGAAGATCACGCTCACGGCGCCGCAGTACCCCGGTCAGGAGCTGCTCATCGAGCTGTACGCCTACCCGCGCCTGGGCGGCGACTTCGCCGAGGTACAGGGGCTCAACAAGTACGCCGGGTTCTACTACCCCGACCCGGTGTTCATCGACCCGAACTACCCCGTCAACGAGGCCGCGATCGACGTCCCCGAGTGGCTGCTCGGGCCGGTCGTGTTCGTCGGGCTCGCCCTGACGGGCGCGTTCGTCGCGTTCGCGCCGACGGTCCGCAAGCTGAAGGCCGGGCTCACTGCCCAGCTCGTCGGGACGATCACCGTCTTCGTGGGGATGTTCGCGTTCATCCAGTACCGGCTGTATCAGGCCGGCCACTCGCTGGATCCGGACGCGCCGCTCCGCGGCATCGAGTCGTTCACGCCGCCCCTGCTCGGCCCCTACGAGGTGGCCAACATCAGCGGCTTCGCGTGGTTCGGCCCCGGCGGGTACATGACCGTCTTCGCGGTGCTGCTGCTCGTGGCCGCCTACCTCGCGCGGGACATCGAGGCGACCGTGAGCGAGCTCCCGGAACTGGCCCGCGCGCTCCCCGGAAAAATCCGCGAGCGCGTCACGGGAGACCAGAGCGCCGACCGAGACCGCGACGTCGGCGGGGGCGACCATGTCGGGTGATCGCCATGTCGGGTGACCGCTTCGAGGTCGGCTTCCTCGCGGCCGCCTGCGCCGTCGCGGTCGTCGCGGTCGCGCTCGGCGTGGCGCTCCCGGTGGCCGGCGCGGGCGCAGGGGGGGCGGGCGGCGCCGCGGACGCGAGCGGGTCGGCCGCCGTCCCGAACGCCTCAGGCGCCCCCGGGCTCGACGTCACGACCGACTTCGCCGCGACGGGCGTGACCGCGCCCGACCGCGACGGGACCGCCACCGTCGACGGCGAGTCGTTCGCCTCGGCGCAGGCAGCGATCGACGCCGCCGAGCCGGGCGACACGATCGTCCTCGACGGCCGGTTCGATGAGCGCGTCAACGCGAGCGTCGACGACCTGCGGATCGTCGCGAGCGAGGACGGCGCCGTGATCGACGGCGGCGCCGAGGGGCGCGTGCTCACCGTGAGCGGCGAGAACGTCACCGTCTCGGGCGTCTGGGTCCGCGGCTCCGGCAGCGACCTCGGCACGGAGGACGCTGGCGTCTTCGTCGCGGGCGACAGCGCCCGGATCGAGTCGGTCCGGATCACCGACACGGCGTACGGGATCTGGGTCGACAGCGTCGACGAGGCCGTGATCGAGGATGTGCGGATCGACGGCCGCGAGGACGTGTACCCGAAAACCGACCGCGGCAACGGGATCCACCTGTACGAGACAAAGGGGACCGTCGTCCGCGACAGCGAGATCACGGACACCCGCGACGGGATCTACTTCTCGTGGGCGACGGACGTGCGCGCCGAGAACAACACGATCCGCCACACGCGCTACGGCGTCCACTACATGTATTCGGACGACAACACGCTCGTCGACAACGTCGCGGCCGACAACGGCGTCGGCTACGCGCTGATGGTGAGCGAGGGGCTGACCGTCCGGAACAACACCGCCCTGCGCAACGACGACAGCAGCGGGCACGGCATCATGGCGAAGGATATCGAGGAGTCGACGATCGCCGGCAACCACCTCGTCGCGAACCGCAACGGGCTCTACCTCTACAACGCCCAGGGGAATCGGCTCGTCGACAACCTGATCTACCGCAACGGGATCGGGATCCACAGCGCCGCAGAGAGCGGGAGCGAGGTCGTCGCGGGCAACAGCTTCGTCCGCAACGAGCGCGCGGTCCGGACGGCCCGCAACTCGCTCGTCGCGTGGAATGGCAGCGAGCGCGGCAACTACTGGTCGGGCGCGCAGGTGGCCGACCGCGACGGCGACGGAGTCAGCGAGATCCGGCACCGACCGATCGGGATCGTCGAGAACCTCGTGGCCGACAACCCGCAGGCCGCAGCGTTCGCGAACAGCCCGGCGTTCGAGGCGGTGCGGCTGGCCGAGAGCTCGTTCCCGGTGATCGAGACGCCCGGCGTCGTCGACCGGCACCCGCTCGTCGAGCCGAACCACGACTGGCGGGCCTACGAGCCGCGCGACGCGGCGAGCGGCGGCGAGCGCGGCGGCGACGCGACCGGCGCCGCGAACCGAACCGCGGACACGGAGGACACACCATGAGAATCGACGCGACCGACGTGCGGAAGACGTACGGGGACGTGACCGCCCTCGACGGGCTCTCGCTTGCGATCCCGAGCGGCTCGACGTTCGGGATCATCGGCACCAACGGGGCCGGCAAGTCGACGCTGTTCCGGCTGCTCGTCGGCCACGACCGACCGGACGCGGGGACCGTCAGCGTCGGCGGCACCGACGTGACCGAGGACGGGCGGCGGATCCGCGAGCGGGTTGGCTACCTCCCCGAACACATTGGGTTCCCGGACGGGCTCAGCGGCCGGGAGGTCCTCGGCGTTCACCGGGCGATGCGCGGCCTCCCGAAGGACGGCCGGATCGCTGAGGCGATCGAGCGCGTCGGGCTGACACCGGAGGAGGCCGACCGCCGCGTCTCGGGCTACTCGAACGGGATGCAGCGGCGGCTCGGGCTGGCGACGGTGCTGCTCCCGGACCCGGACGTGCTCATCCTCGACGAGCCGACGGCGGGGCTCGACCCCCGCGGCGTCGACGAGTTCCACGCCATCGTCGAGGAGATAACGACGGAGACCGACGCGACGGTGGTGTTCTGCTCGCACGTGCTGGGGGAGGTCGAGCGGCTCTGCGACCGCGCCGCCGTCCTCCACGACGGACAGGTGCGCGCGGCTGGGACCGTCGACGAGCTCGCCGCGGAGGCCGAGGCCGCCACCGACCGCGACGGCGACGGCGACTCGGAGACCCGCCCCGGTCGCGACCGCGAGGGGCTCCGGGCGGCGTTCCGGGATGCGGTCGGAGACGACGCGGCGCGTCGTTCGACGACCGACGCGCGAGTCGGTGAGGGTCGGGCCGACGACGCGACCGCCGACCGCGAGGAGGTGGCGCCATGAGCGACTCACGCGATCGGTCCGACGCAGGGACCGAGGAAGCGACGCGTCCCGACGGCGGCCACCCGGACGCGGCGGGCGCGGTCGGCGCGCTCGACGGCGGGCCGAACGTGGACACCGGCGACTCGGAGTCGACGGCGACCGCCGAGCCGACCGAGACGGCGACCGCGGGCGGCGCCCGCGGGGCGCTCCGGCACGTCTTCGTCGTCGCGGTCACGGAGTACCGGCTGGCGGTCCGGAGCCGGTGGGCACTCGCGCTCACCGCGCTGTTCGTCGTGTTCGGCGGCGTAATCTTAACCTTCAGCGGCTCCGCGGTCGGGCCGGCGGGCGCCGAGCGCGTCGTCGCGTCGCTGACGAGCCTCGCCGCCTACCTCGTCCCGCTTGCGGCGCTCGCCTTGGGCTACGACGCGATTGTCGGCCGCGAGGACGAGGGGTGGCTCGCTGTCGTGTTCTCGCTGCCGGTCCGCCGGAGCGAGGTCGTCGCCGGGACGTACCTCGGACGCCTGGCGGTGCTTGCGGGCGCGACGATACTCGGCTTCGGCTTCAGCGGCGCGCTGATCGTCCGCGAGTTCGGGACGGACGCGTTCTCCGCGTTCCTCGGGTTCCTCGGCGGGACGGTCGCCGTGGGGGCCGCGTTCCTCGCGGTCGCGCTGCTGCTGTCGACGGTCGCCCGCGAGAAGACTCACGCGCTCGGCGCGGCGCTGCTCGTGTGGGTGTGGTTCGTGTTAGTCCACGACCTGCTCGCGCTCGGGATCGTCGCGGCCACCGAGCTGCCGGACGCCGCGCTGTCGGCGCTGGTGTACTCGAACCCGGTGAGCGCGTTCCGCGTGTTCGTGTTGAGCGGGCTCGGCACCACCGCTGGCGGCGGGTTCACCGCCGTCCTCGCCGGGAGTGGACTGTCGACAGTCGCGCTCGCGGCGTCGCTCGTCGCGTGGGTCGTCGTCCCCGTCGCGGTCGCCGCGCTGCTCGTCCGTCGCCGTCGGCTCTGAAAAAGTCGGTCGCGTGCGGCGACCGTGCTGACTCTTCTCGGTCGCCGCTACTGAATCCGCTCGATCCCGTCGTCCTCGGGCGACTCGAAGTCGACCGGGCGTCGCGGGAGGTCGTCGACGAACTCCCGGACGATGGTACGCTCCACGCGCTGGAGCACCTCGCTACAGGTCGACTTCGCGATGCCGACGTGATCCGCTACCTCGGTGAGCGTGGTCTCTCGGGGCACGTCGTAGTAGCCGCGGTCGACCGCCTCGAAGAGGACCTCGCGCTGGCGCTCCGTGAGCGACCCGCCGGGGTTGACGCGCTGTTGGACGTACTCGACCTCGAACTCCGCGCCGACGTCGCGGAGGGCCTCGCCGAACTTCGCGACACGCTCGTGGTCGCCCGTCACGTCGACGCGGGCGACGCCGTCGCGGATCTCGACCGGCATTTCGATGGGGACGCCGGCCTTGCGCGCGACCATCTGTAACAGCGGGACGAGCGCCTCGACCTGAACGGTGATCATCCCGTCGTCCTCGGCCATCACGGAGGTGTGCGTGATCGTGTCGTGATCGGCGATGGTCTCGAGGATCGGGTCCGTGTCGTCCGCGGTGATCCGAACCAGCGCGAACCCCGCGCCGTCGTCGGGCGTCGCGGTCAACACCTGGAACCGCGCGTCGGGGTACTCCCGCGAGACGTCGCCGACCCACGGCCCGTCGGGAATCGTCACGCGGAGGCGTGCCTGTGCCATACCCGCCGCTTCGGCGCCGGCGTGGAAGTACCTTCGGCTCCGCGCTCGCCGGAACATGTTCGTCACAAACGACTCGGGGATCGGCTCCGTATCGTCAAACATGAGCTCCGAACTCGGCGATCCGGCGGCGGTCGAACGGGCGGTGGCCGAGCGGACGGACGCGCCGACGGACGGGGAGACCGTCTCCCTCGACGTTCGGAACCTCGGGCCGCCGAAGCCGCTGCGCGAGACGCTCGAACGCGTCGAGACACTCGGCGACGACGACGTGTTGGTCCAGTACAACGACCGGACCCCACAGTTCCTCTTCCCGCGGCTGGAGGACCGCGGGTTCGCGTACGCAGCGGTCGAGACAGACGCGACCGACGCGGTCGTCACGGCGATCTGGCCGGCCAACGGCGAGCGCGCCGGCCGCTCTCGTCCTACCATCGCCGGCGATGAAGAAAGAGCTAATCAGAGACGTTAGCGACGCACGAACGGAAGCAGTTGTAGCACAACGAGATGACTAGAATTTGATTTGGAACTGTCTTCGACCCCTCTTATCCAAATGTGTTTATAATCAATATGATTAAGGCGCGTTAGATGCCAACTAATTCAAAATGAGAACAGAGAATTTACCACCAGATGCGCCGGGGCACTACCAACAGTCGCATCCACGCCCCTACTACATTCCAGAGAAGTTGCCGCTCTCGTCGCCGATCGAGATCGACGAGGATCTCGCATCGACGATATCGGATGCGACGTTCCAACTCGGACGCATCGACGGGATTAGCCCGATTGTCGATTTCTCACCGGTACTGTATACGTCGCTCCTTCGGCTCGAAGCAGTCGAAACAGCAGAAATTGAGGGCGCAGACGTCGAGATGGACGAAGTCTACGCGTATCACACACGCCGGAAGTCCGGCGATTCTGGGCGTGTGAGCCGCGACTTACGGGAAGTTCTCAACGCCGAGCGCGCACTCAGGGACGGATTTGACGCAATTAAAAGCGGTGAGTCAATTTCGGTCGCGTTGCTCAAATCGCTCCACGAGACACTACTCGAAGGAGTTCGGAACGAGGGCGACGTCGTTGGTGAGTGGCGAGATGACGACGTTCATATTCCGTCGCCACGTCGCGAACAGCCTCCGTTCGTTCCACCACCGGCGGACCGCGTCCCGGAGCTGATGGATTCGCTTGAAGCGTATATACAGATGGACGGTGAGTATCATCCGCTGGTCGACCTTGCGATCACTCACTATCAGTTTGAAACGGTTCATCCCTGCTCGGACGGCAACGGTCGTCTCGGACGCATCTTGATCGTCCTCCAGCTACACAAGGCCGGCTATCTGTCTGATCCGTACCTCTATCCGAGTGCCTACTTTAATCGAAACAAACAGGAGTACGTCGAGACGATGCGTGCGGTTAGCGAAGAAGGCCGCTGGCGCGATTGGATTGCGTTCTTTATCGAGGGCATTGAGGAACAAGCGAAGGATTCCTACGAGCGAACATTCGAATTACTCGAACTCCGGCGAGGGTACGAAGCGCAGTATCCGAACCAAAAGACAAGCCACAAGCTCGCCCGAGGACTGTTCGAACTACCGTACTTCACCGCAGAGGATGTCACGGACCGGTTCGATGTGAGTCGACAGACTGCCTACAATGCGATTGGAGAGCTCGAATCGGATGGCCTCGTTGTCGAAGCGACCGGCCGACAGCGAAATCGCGAGTACAAAGCAATCGACATATTCGACATTCTCGAACGGCCGGTACGGCGGTAGCAGCGCTTATACGCACTATATCCCACGCAGCGTCCGCCACTTCGCGGCGACGAACCCCGCCAGAATGAACGCGAACCCGACGACCGTCGCGGGCGTCACTTCCTGTCCGAGCACGAGCCAGCCCGCCAGCGCCGCGAACACGGGGATCACGTACTCGATGAAGCTCATCTCGATGGGGCCGAGGTCGTCGAGGAGAGTGAAATACAGCAGGAAGCCGCCGACACCGGCGACCGCGGAGAGATACGCGACGGCGCCGAGCGCGGACGGGGTCCACGCGGCGGTCGCGAACGACTGACTGGGGAGCGCGAGGACGGCGGCGTGGAGGACCGCCGCGCCGACAGCCATCATCCACGCTTGTGTGGAGAGGAACGGCATCGACGGCGATCGGCTGTGGGTGACGACCGCGGCGACGGCGAACGCGAGCGCGGATGCGAGCACGAGCGCGACACCGAGGACGCTGTCCGCGAGGTTCGCGGGGTCGGGGTCGGCGATGACGACGACGCCGACGAACCCGAGCGCGACGCCGAGCGCGGTCGCGGCGGTGAACTCCTCGTCGGTGGAGACGAGCCGCGTGAGCGCGGGCGTCACCACGGGGACGAGCCCCAACAGCACGGCGGCGACGCCCCCCGTGACGTACCGCTGGCCGGCGAAGAGGAACGCGTGATGGGCGCCGATGATGAGGGCACCGCCGACGAGCACGTAGACGTAGTCGTCGCGGGTCCTGGGACGGATGTCCACACCGGAGGCGAGGACGGCAGCGAACAGCAGCACGGCGGCGACGTCGAAGCGGACGGCTGCGAACGGTACCGCGGGGAGATCTGCGAGGCCGACGTCCGTCGCCATGAACGCCGTTCCCCAGACGGCACACAGCAACAGAAAGCGGCCGGCCGTCCGGTAGCGACTCATTCAAGAGGAGGTCGCCGCCCCCGGCGAAATACCCGTCGAACTACCTCGGCTACCGCTCGCTGCCACCAGTGGGGAACACGTTCGGGAACGACCCCAAACGGATCGGGATCGTAGCCGGGCGTAAGCGATGTTCGACGACCTCGACACGGACCGGCGGCCGCTGGTCCTCATCTGGGAGGTGACGCAGGCCTGCGGGCTCGCGTGTCGGCACTGCCGGGCCGACGCAAAACCGCAGCGACACCCTGACGAGCTGACGACCGCGGAGGGAAAGCGACTGCTGGAGGACGCCGCCGAGTTCGGTGACGGGCAACTGGTCGTCCTCTCCGGGGGCGACCCGCTCGCGCGCGACGACCTCACGGAGCTGGTCGCGCACGGCGACGACCGCGGGCTCCGGATGACGATCACGCCGAGCGGGACGCGGTCGCTCACGCCCGAGCGCGTCCGCGACCTCGGCGACGCGGGGATCGCGCGGATGGCGCTCAGCCTCGACGGGTCGACCCGCGAGCGCCACGACGCCTTCCGCGGCGAGGAGAGCTTCGAGGACACGGTCGAGGCGGCCCGCGCAGCCCGCGACGCCGGGATCCCGCTCCAGGTCAACACCACCGTCTGCGCTGACACGGTTGAGGACCTCCCCGCGATCCGCGACCGCGTTCGCGAGCTCGGCGCCGTCCTCTGGAGCGTCTTCTTCCTCGTCCCGATCGGTCGCGGGCGCGTCCTCGACCCGGTCTCGCCCGAGCGCGCCGAGGACGCCATGGCGTGGCTCCACGAGGTGTCCGACGAGGAGCGCTTCGGTGTGAAGACGACCGAGGCTCCGTTCTACCGCCGGGTGGGGATCCAGCGAGCGGAGGCGGGCGAGACGGACGGCGCCGCTCAGCGACGCGGCGGGATCACGGCCGGGCGCGGGTTCGCCTTCGTCAGTCACACGGGCGAGGTGTACCCGTCCGGCTTTCTCCCCGAGTCGGCCGGCGACGTCCGCGAGCGGTCGGTCGTCGACGTCTACCGCAATTCCGACCTCTTCGAGTCGCTCCGCGACCCCGACGGCTTCTCGGGGAAGTGCGGCGCCTGCGAGTTCCGGCACGTCTGCGGCGGGAGCCGCTCTCGGGCGTACGCCGCCACCGGCGACCCGACGGGCAGCGACCCCCTCTGCCCGTACGTCCCGGAGGGGTACGACGGGCCGCTTCCGGAACGGCAGCGAGGGGTCGATGGCGGCGATCGGCCTGAGCCGGCCGACTGAGTGGAGGACTCGGGCTCAGGCGTACGCCTCGAACTCCTCGCCGAACGCGAGAAAGTATCCCGTGCCGACGGCACCGATGACGGCCGCGACGGTGAACGCGACTTCCGGACTGACGAAGTCCCACAGGTAACCGCCGACGGCGGCGCTCGGGATCACGATGGTGTTCCGTATCAGGTAGTACGTCCCGGTGACGCGGCCGCCGGTTCCCTGCTCCGCCGGTCCGACGATCAGCGCCTTGTGCGACGGCAGCCCGGCGAACCGGAGGCCGGAGAACGCGAACACGGCGACCATCACGGCCCAGAGCGGCAGCGCCGATCCCGCCAGCGCCGGCGCGTAGATCAGCACGACGGGAAAGACGGCGTAGACGGCGAACCCGACCGCGACGACCGGCTTCAGTCCGACCCGCTCCGCGAGCTTCGAGGCGGGGACCATGATCAACAGCGCGACGAGCATCTCGATGCCGAGGAGGTAGCCGAAAAAGGCCTGCGGGGAGAGGTCGACGCCGTACGCGAACCCGCCGAGCGCGACGGTGGTATCGAGGCCGACCTCGAAGAACTGGGTGACGACGAGAACGAAGAACACGTACACCATCCCGTTCGCGAACCGCACGAGCGTGTCGCCGACGAGCAGCGGCCGGAGGGGTGCCGGCATCTCACGGAGGTCCCGACGGACCTGGTCGAGGCCCGCGAACGAACCGCCGAAGGAGTCGTCGCTCGCGTCGTAGAGGACGTGCTGGACCAGCGTGCCGAGAGCGCCGAAAACGACCGCGACCGCGAGGACGAACTGGAAGCTCACGGTGAACTCGGAGCGAAGCCCGATGAGGACGGCCGCCAGCACCGGGCCGACGAGGAACGCCGTCCGCCGGAACGTCTCCGTGCTGGCGAACCCCGCGGCCAGCCGCGAGGGGGCCGTCGCCTGCTTCACCACCGCGAACGTCGCGCCGAGCCCGAACGACTTCCACGCCTGTGCGAGGACCAAGCCGACGAAGATCCAGATCCACGGCTCGACGGTGAGCCCGCCGACGGTGAACGACCCGACGCCGGGCGCGACCAGCCAGACGAGGAAGCCGAGCGTCGACAGGAGGCCGAAGAGGGTGAGCGCGTATCGAGAGCCGATCCGATCCGAGACGGCGCCGCCGGGATAGGGGTACAGCGCCGAAATGACGTTGCCGAACGTCCCGAAGAGCCCGACGACGAAGCCGGACGCGCCGAGCGCGACCAGGTACTCCGGGAGGAACCGGTTCGTCATCTGGAAGCCGAGGCTGAACGCGAACAGCGCGACCGACAGGACGAGGACGTCTCGCTCCAGCGCGAAGAACCGCCGAAACCCGTCGAGCGCGCCGGACCCTTCCGCCTCGGTGCCCGCCGGGTCGTCGCTCATGGAACCCTCTGCGGCTGGCGTCGGCAAAAATCCACGCGCGCTCTTGTGTAGCACATTGTTGATTTCAGAGAGTTGCTTTGACGGCGTGTTTGAGCGCTTTTCGTCCGGGTTTGCGGTAGAGTTCTCGTCTGAGTTGGAACGCTCGGAGATACTGTGTGAGGCGATCTTTTGAGATGCCTCGATGCGGCGAGAGCCACCGTCGCGCCAGCGACGCGTGGCTCTCGCAGGTGTTCACGTGGACCGTCTCGTCGGCGTACTCACCGTCTCCGTGAACGACGTATTCGCGGTCGAATTGCTCGTCTTCAGTAAGCGGATCGTACGCACGAAATCCGTCTGTATAGACAGTGAGAGGCTCCTGCTGGCGGTCTGCCAGCAGGAGCCGGATCGTCGATTCGTCTGCGGATTTCGCCGGCACAACGTACCGTTGCTCGGTGCCACGATCCACGAGAACGAACACGGGCGGTTTGTCTTGATCATACGTTCCGCGCCCGCGTCGAGAGAGGCCGCGAGAGCGCGACCACTGGTCGCGCTCGCGGCCTTTCAAGCCGGCAGAGACGTAGAACTCGTCAATTTCAACCGGGCCGCGGAGATCGAGTGACGGCGCGTCGAGCGCTTCAGCGAAGCGCTCGACACGCCTGTGAATCGTTTTGTAGGCGACCTCGATTTCGCATTGTAACTGCCTGAGACTCGTGTTAAACCGCAAAAACGCGTAGATCGAAAACAGCCACTTGCGGAGTGCGATCTTCGAGTGAGCGAAGATCGTGCCGGTCTTGTCGTTGAACGTGCGGCCGCAATCCTTACAGAGATACCGCTGAAACTGCCCATAGCTGCCGTTTCTGACCGTTCGGTCAGAACGGCAGCGAGGACAGGAAACGCCGTCACGCCAGCGAACCTGCTGTAACAGGTCCGCTGCGACCGATTCCGACCCAAACACATCCAGCGGAATCATTCGTGTCGGACACCGCTGACGCGGTGTCCTTGTCCTCTTCGACTCCACAGCGACAGCTCAGCAGTATCAACAATCTCCTACAGAAGAGCGTCCACGCGACACGCTCCCGTCCGAAACCGGTCCCGACCGACAGGGCCCCTCGGGGAAGCCGGGCGGGGTCACTCTCCCGGCTTGGTCCCGTTTTTGAGGTTCTCCCGGTATTCGGCCCACGCGCCGTACATCTCCGCTTTCTCTTCGTTCGTCATCGCCTCGTGTTCGTCCGGATCGTAGAACGGGAGCTCCTCCTTTTCCGGAACCCGCATCACCTGCCCGAGCGGATAGATCTCTCGGTAGTAGTTCTCAAGTACCCACTCCTCGCCGTGTCTGTCGACGGCCTTTTGAATGAACGGGGCAGCCTCGGGGTACTCCTCGGCGAGACTCTCGGTCATGCGTCGGTGCGTGCGGTTGCGGTCATGCGACGGCGGGAACGGTCGCGGTCAGGCGCCCAGCCCCCCACGGATCGGGGGTCAAGCATCCGCGAACTCGGCGAGCGAGCGGTTCGCGCTCTCGCTGTTCCGTTTTCCGATCCGAACGAACTCGAACGCGTCGAGGGGAGCGTCGAGCTCGTCGGCGAGACGCGTCCGCACCGCGGCGGGGAGCGTGTCGACGCGGATCGCGGTAAGCGGGTGTTGAGCGAGGCGGTAGCCGCTCGCGAGGTTCGTTGGCGCGACGGCGACCACGGCCGACCCGTCGACGTCGTCGAGCGCCAGTTGCGCGTCCCGGTACTGTACCACCGTCGCGTCCAGTTCCTCGACGGGGAAGAGGCGGTCGGCGGCGCCGTAGTCGATGGTTGCTCCCGCGATCGTTTGATGTTTTTCGGGCATATTCACTTCCTATTATATGTCTAATAGGCATCAAGCTTGTGCCGGATGAACGTCGGGCCTCCCGGTTCGACCGATCCGCGTCGGATTCGAGCGGGGCGATGACCGGAGACAGTTCACAATCTTATAGTCGACTCCGTGCCGAGTTATCAACGAGAAATGACGTTGGGGGCGCTCGGAATCGGGTTTGTCCTCGCCTCCTTCGGCGCCAGCTTCGGCGCGCTGTACCTGCTACAGTACCTGTACCGCCAGCGGGACCGGTCGGGAGCAGACTGGTTCATGGGCAACATGGCGTCCGTCGCCGTCTTCTGTTTTGCCTACGGGGCTGCGCTCCTCGTCTCCGACCCGACGCTTCGGACCGCGCTCGGCGCGATCTCGTTCGTCTGCGTCTGTTTCATGGGGCCGTTCTTCCTCGCGTTCGGCCTCGATTACACCGGGCGCGGGGAGCTCATTCGGACGCCGCTCTTCGGCGTCGCCGCCGCCGTTCCGCTGCTGACGGTGGTGTTCGTCGCGACGAACCCCGTGTATCAGTTGGTGTGGGCCGACTTCCAGCTCGCACCGGTGTTCGGGCTGGCGACGGCCACGTACACGGTCCAGCCGTGGGGCGTCTTCGCCCTGCTGTTCTCCATCGGCACCGCCGGCGTCGGATCGCTCCTGCTGATCGGTGCGATACTGAGCTACGGGCCGCTGTACCGGCGCGAGGCGACGGCGGTCACTCTGAGCACCGTCCCGCCGTCGGTCGGCGTGTCCGTGTGGCTGTTCGGGCTGGGTCCGGTTCCGCAGCTCCATCTCACGGCGCCGCTGATGCTGGTCCACGTCGCGCTCGACGCGTACGCGTTCGTCGGGACGCACATGTTCGCGACGAACCCGGCGACGCAGCGCATGGCCGAACAGACCGGGCTGGAGTCGCTTTCCGACCCCGTCTTCATCCTCGACACGAACGGGCAGGTGGTCCGGGTGAACGACCGCGCGGAGGCGCTGTTTCCGACCGCGCTCTCGGATCCACTTCCCGTCGCCCTCGACGCGGCCCTCGGCGTCGAGCTGGAGACGCTTCGCGAGACCGGCGAGATCACGCTCGGCGCGGAGCGGGGCGGGACCTTCGCCGTGTCGTACACGAGCCTGACCGACCAGAGCGACGCCGCGGTCGGGAGCATGCTCGTCCTGTACGACGTGACCGCCGACCGGCAGCGAGAGCAGCAGCTCGCGGTGTTAAATCGAGTTCTCAGACACAACCTCCGCAACGAGACGACGGTCATCGGCGGCTACGCGAGCCTGCTCGAAGCCGACGCCGCCGACCCGCAGCAGGCGGCGCGGGCGGGGAAGATCGGCGCCGCGAGCGATCGGCTGCTCGCCATCGGCGAGAAGGCGCGCACGTTCGAACGCCTTCAAGAACGGGACCGACAGCCGACGAGCCTCTCCGTGTCGGCCGTCCTCTCCGACGTCGAAGCGAGCCGTTCCGCCGTCCAAGACGACGCGACGGTCGAGTGGACGGTCACGCCATCGGATCTCCGCCTTCGAACGGATCCAACGTTGCTCTCGGCGCTGCTCGGAAATCTCGTCGAGAACGCGATCGTTCACTCGGAGGCGTCCGACCGAGCGGTGTTCGTCAGCGTCACCGAGGCGCCAGACGGCGACGTCGCCTTCGAGGTCCGCGACGACAACGAGCGGATCCCAGACATCGAAGTCGAGACACTCCGCGCGGGCGACGAGACGCCGCTCCAGCACGGGCAGGGGATCGGGCTGTGGATCGTCTACTGGTGCGTCCAGAACCTGCGAGGGAGCATCGACTTCGAGTACGACGACGGGAACGTGCTCACGGTGACGCTGCCGGACCTGACCGAGTGACGGGAGGCCCGACTCTTCGGAGCGTCACTCGGGATCCGACTCGGCCGCCCGCACGAGCGCTCGCAGCTCCTCGATCGAGTGCGGGTCGATCCGTTCGCGCGTCCCGTCGCTCGTGTAGAACAGGCTCGTCTCGACCGCCTTGTCGGCGAACCACTCGTCGAGGACGTGGTAGTAGACGCTGAGCTGCTTTTTGTACTCCGACTCGGCGCGCCGCGTGGAGTCCGTCTTGTAGTCGATCACCTCGACCCGGTCGCCGGTCACGTGGACGAGGTCTGCGATCCCCGAGACGGTGACGCGGCGTCCGTCGACGTCGATCGGGAGCGTCACCGGCTCCTCGACGTATTTCTCGCCCGACAGGCCGTCGAGCAGGTCGACGATCCGGCGCTCGTGGTTATTCGACGGCGTCACGTCGTCGCCGAGCGCGTACGCCTCCGCGAAGTCGTGGACGCGCGAGCCGAAGTCCATCCCCCGCGTCTCGGGTTCCGTCTCGGGCTCGGGGCCGGCTTCCGTCCGCTCGCCCGCATCCTCGAACACCGACTCGTCCATCAGCGAGTGCGGTGAGTGACCGATCGGGCCGTCGGGCGCCGTCACCGCGAACGGCAGTTCCGCGTCGGCGGGCTCGCCGCGGTCGAGCGGCTCGACGTCCGGCTCGAACTCCTCGACGGCGACCGGGAGCTCCTCGAGGAACGTGTTCGGATCCTCCCCGGCCGCGAACACGACGTGGTTCTCCGCTCGCGTGACCGCGACGTAGAGCAGGCGCCGCTCCTCGTCGTACGCCCGGGGGAGACAACGCCTGATGACGTCGTGCCGCCAGTTGTCGTACACGTGCGGGTGATCTGCCTCCTCCGAGTAGATCTTCCGCTGGCGGAGGCCGACCGGATCTTGGTACTGGATCACGCTCGACCCGCCGGCCCGCGGCGGGAAGCGCCCCTCGTTCATGTTCGCCATGACGACGATCGGGTACTCCAACCCCTTCGCGGTGTGAATCGTCTGAACGGTCACCGCGTCGTCGCCCGCAGTTGCGCGGACGTCGACGGTACTGCCGGTCTCCACGCCGCGCTCGATGTGCCGGATCACGTCGCCGCGGGTGGCCGTCGTCGAGTCGTGGACCGACTGGACCGTGTGGAGGAGGACGTCCGCGACGTCGCCCGTGTACCCGTAGCGGTCGAGGACGCGGCGCGCCACCGCCCCGACCGACTCCAGTTCGCGGAGTTCGTCGCGGAATTCCCTCGGCTCGGTCGGGTACGACTCCGTCTCCAGGGCGTGGTCGATCTCGTCGAACGCGTACCCGATCCGTTCGAGCACCACCGCCCAGCCGCGCTCGGCGTCCGACTCGAGGATCCGGAGCCACGCGAGCAGCAGCTTCGCCGGATCGGTGCGGAACAGCTCGACCCCGCCGTCGTACGCCATCGGGAAGTCGTACTCGGCGGCGACGTCGAGCAGCTCCCGTCCGTAGTCCCGCGTCCGCGTGAACACCGCGACGTCCCCGTACTCCGGCGGGCGCGGCTCGCCGTCCTCGCCCTCGACGGCATAGTCGTCGCTGCCAACAATCTCCTGGACCTTCGAGAGGACGGCCTCGTGTTCGTCCTCGTGGCGGATCCCCTCGACGACCGTGTTGTCGAAGGCGGCGTTCGAGGAGAGCCCGACGACATCGTCGAGATCGGTCTCGACCGCGTCGCCGCTCGAGGCTGGCGTCACGATCGCCCGCTCGGAGAGGTCGATGACGGATTCGGTTGACCGGTAGTTCTCCCGCAGTTCGATCCGGGTCGGGTCGGGCGCGTCGAAGGGGACCCGATCCGCGTCGGCGTTGAGGTCGGCAGCGAACCGTTCCAACCGGTCTTCGAACTCTAAGATGTTGTCCACGTCCGCGTACTGGAACGAGTAGATGCTCTGCTTCCAGTCGCCGACGACGCAGAAGTTGTCCGTCCCGGAGAGCAGCAGCGCGAGCTTGAACTGGACCTCGCTGGTGTCCTGGAACTCGTCGACCATGACGTACTCGAACTCCGCCGCCTCCCGGGCGCGCTCGTCCTCGCAGAGGAGGACGAACGCGAACAGCTGGAGGAAGCTGAAGGATAGGTAGTTCCGGCGCAGCGCGAACCGCAGGTACTCGACGTAGACGTCGTGAACGAACGCCTTGAGCCCGTCCCGCTCCTCGTAGAAGACCTGCCGCGCCACGTCGTCGTCGAGCCGCTTCGTCCCGCGGCCGCCCCGAAGCGTCGACTTCGACGGCGCGTCCGCGCGGTACGCCTTGTCCCGGCCGAAGCCGCTCAGATCCTCGCGCAGCTCCGACTGTTTCCGGCCGTCGTTCCGGGGCTGGTTCGCTGCGTCGAACCGCGCTTCGAACTCCTCGAAGTCGCCGTCGAGGTGGGACTCGCCGTCCCGGTACCAGCCGTCCGTCGTCGGGAAGATCCCCTTCGACGCGAGCTCCTCGATCAGGTCGAGCAGCTCGCCCGGCGCGGAGAGCGCTCGGTAGAAGTCGGCGTGTTCCGGGTGGTCGTCGCGGAAGCCGCCGAAGAACTCGCGGAACCGCTCGGCCTCGATCAGCTCGTCTTCGAGGATCCGCGTCGAGCCCGTGATCCGCTCGTCGAGGCCGAGGTGCGTCGGCGCGGCGTACCCGTGTTCCTGGAGGAGCTCGTGGCAGTGCGAGTGGAACGTCCGGATGGGCGCGTCGGCCAGCTCCCGCAGCCCGTACCCGCTGTGGTCGACGATCCGCTCTTTCATCTCCGTCGCGGCGCTCCGCGTGAACGTCGCCAGCAGCACGTCGTCCGGCTCCACGTCCGGTCGGTCGACGATCCGGCCGTAGCGGCGGGTGACGGCGAACGTCTTCCCCGTCCCGGGGCCGGCGTCGACGAGGTACGACCCCTCCGTGGACTCGATGAGCTCCCGCTGGGCGTCGTTCGGTGTCGGCTCGCTCATCGGTCGCCCTCCAGCAGCAGGTCGCGGTTGTCCACGCGCCGGTAGTTCGGCTCGCCGGCGAGCCCGTCGATCGGGAACCGCTCCGCGCCGGCCCGCCGGGCGTTGAGCTCGTCGAGGCGCTCGTCGACGAACGCCTCGAAGGCGTCCAGGTCCTCGCGGAAGAACGCCTGCTTGCGGACGCCGTTGAACTCGCGGATCGCCTGATCCGTCCCCTTTTCGGCGTCGACGTCCGCTGCGGTCTCCGCGTCGACCGCGGCAGTAAATCGCTCGGCGAACTCGGAGTCGCGCAGTTCCCCTCTGTCCGTCGTCTCGGGGAACGTCAGCGGCGCCACGATCTCCTCGTAGGCGGCGTATCCGAGGTCCTCGAACGTCTCACGGCAGTCTGCGTAGCCGTCCAGCAGCTGCTCGAAGGCCTCCCGGGAGCCGACGTACTCGTCGAAGGCGACCGGGTGGTAGGTGACCGTCGTGAGCGCGTCTTCGAGGTCGGCGTCGCCCGCGATGACGTCGGCCATCGGTTCGAGGAAGTGGAAGAACGTGAACTCCAGCCGCTCGTCCGGGCGAACCGTCCGGTAGTAGGTCATGTACAGCGCGGCCTGGAAGTTCGGCGTGTCCGCCGGCGGGTCGAGCGCCGCGCCGCCCACGACCTGCGAGGCTCGCTTCTTGCGTCCGCTCTTGTAATCGAGGAGTTGGGTCGGCGACCGCACGAGGTCGATCTTCCCCTTCACGCCGAGCGCGTCGTCCTCGAACCAGCGCTCGGTGAGCGGGGAGTCGACCGGCTCGTCGAAGTGCTCGGCGAAGAAGTTGGTCCCCCACCCCGACGCCGGCGTGAGGAAGTCGTCGGACTCCGGCCCCTCCTCGTCGAGGTACTCCGCGATCAGGTCCATGCCGATGCGGTATTTCCGACGACGAAGCGTCTCGTCGGCGGCCGAGAAGAACGCCTCGGCCTCCGCGATCATGGCGTCGACGAGATCGTCGGCCTCGGCCGCCGCGACGACGTCCGGGTGGTTCACGTAGAACTCCGCGAAGTCGTGGAAGAGGTTCCCCTCGACGAACCGCTCCTGATCGGGGGTGTCGAGGAGCCGCCCGAAGAGGTAGTCCCGCGGGCTGTTGACGTAGCTGTTCAGGGTCGACTGGCTGACCGTCTCGACCGATTGGGGATCAATCCCGGTCGATCGGCGGTCGAAGCCGTCACCCGTCGACCGCGGTCGCCGTCGATGCTCGACCGATTCGAGGTCGCTGAACCGGTCGAACTCCTCGTCGAGCAGGTCGCCGAGGTACAGACAGGGGGTGATCGGCTCGCCGCCCGCCGCGTCCTGAACGAGGTAGTACTGCCGGTCGCCGCTCTGGAGCAGGCGCTGGAAGCTCCCGACGTAGCGCTCGAACTGCGTCTCGGTGTCCACCCACGGTCGCTTGGGCGCCGAGTGCGTCCACTCTTCCCCCATGCCGAGGTGGAAGACGACGGGACGGTCGACGTAGGCGGAGGACTTCGCGTCGGCGAGGAGGACGCCCTCGTTGTCTCTGTCGACCGGGACCTCGTACGTTTGGAGGTAGTAGGCGAGCCGGTCGACGGCGCCGTCCGTTACGGGTTCGTCGGCGAGCCCGAGGCTCCCCAGCTCCTCGTCGAGCCGGCTCAGTTCGACGCCGGCCTCGGACGCGTACGCGTCGAGCGCCTCCGCGAACGTCCGGTCCTCGAGACGGTCGCGGAACGTCCGCAGCCACTCGACGCTCAGTCCGTCGACCGCCGCCAGACGTCGCTCGTGGTCGGCTATCGGGGCGTCGATTCCCAGCTGCGTGAGGACCGGAACGGCGTCGCCGACGGTCGTCTCAGAGCCCCGGAAGCAGAGCCGGAGAAGTCGGACGAACGCCCTGTGGTGCGGGTCGTCTGCGAATCCCGGGCCGCCGTAGAAGGGGACGTCCGCCGCCTCGAACGCGGACTCGACGAGCGAGGAGTACTTCCCGCCGCCGTCGAGGACGACCGCGACGTGCTCGGCGTTGCGCGCCGAGACCGTGTCGAGGAGCGCGGCGACGATGTCCGTCGCCGACTCGAAGACGTGGAAGGGCGGGTAGTCGAACGCCTCGTCGGTGAAGAGGTCGACGCGGTCGAACGCGTCCGGGAGGACGCTCCGCTCCAGCTCGGTCAGCTGGTCGTGGCCGACGACCGCGACGGACTGCCCGTCGTCTATTTCGAACTCCGAGAGCCGCTTCGACGTCGTGCGGAGGGTGCGCATCACCTCGACGACCTCGCGGGTCGCGTCGTCGACGTACGCGTCGTACGCTAAGATCGCGTCGAGGCGGCCTGTGTGTTCCCAACACTGGAGGACGTTCCCGACGGCGTACGCGACCGCCTTCCAGTCGTGGTCCGTCTCGGTGACCAGCTTGAGGAACGCGCGACGGTCCTCCGCCTGCTCGCGCCGGCCGGCGGCGAGACGGCGCGGCGTGGTCGCGAACGTCCCGAAGTGGGGGCGGTCGAGTCGGCGGTTGATCGCGCTCGCCAGCGCGGCGTCGGGAGTCACAACGAGGTCGTAGTCGGCGACCTCCGCGTAGAGTGACTCCGCGGGTTTCGCTCTCCGAATAGGCACGACTACCGCGAGCCGGACGAGTCACAAAAAGATAGCGGGGACGCCGCCTCGCTCGTCTCACCCGTACAGCGATACGTTACTCTTCAGCTGGTGATCTCCTCGATCAACTCGAAACCGTTCTTGAACTGAACGCGATCGTCGAACCCGTTTCGCGAGAGTACGGAGACGATCCCCTCACCGGCGTCGATATCGGTTGTCACGACACACGCGAACTCTCCGTCGCCCGCGCCGAGACGTTCCGCCGCAACTGCCGCGAGCGCGGTATCCGCTTTCTCAATCTGGTCCTCCCGTCGGTTCGACGTCCGTGCGATGAACGTCCGCACGTCGTCCATCACCTGCGACACGGTGCTGTTCGTGTAGTCAGGTTCGTCAGCGACCGCCACCCACCCCGCATCGATCGCGCTGTTGATCGGAGTCTGGCCCGGTGTACTCCGATCCGGTGCGCCGCCGAGTTCGTCGTACACGCGCTGTGGAATCACCAACGTGATATCGTTCCGTCGGGTGAACTGCTCCAGCGCGGTGTACTTGTTGTTCTGCTGGCGGCCACAGGCGACGAACAGCCCCGTATCCGCGACCCAGAGAACGTCCGCCTGTATCGGATCGAATGCCTCACTCATCGCTGCTGCCGTCAGTTCTCTGTCTCGGGCGGTCGCTCGCGGGCACCCCGGATGTCCTCGAAGTACGGGTCGACCGACTCCATGTCGAGGACGACCTCTCGGAGGGCCTGTAAGACGGCGATAGCGAACGCGGGCTGCAGATCGAGTTCACGGGCGGCGACCCGCTCTGACATCTCGCCTTCGGCGTAGGGGATCGCGTACGTTAGTGCGGCCGCGAGCTTTCCCAGGCCGTGCTTTTCGAGCAGGAGATCGAGGTCCCGATCTCGGGGTGCGCGTCCGATCGCTTCGATGAGGGTCGGAGTAACCGTGTATTCGTCCCCGTCGAGATCGACGGTGAGGGTGATCGGGACCGCCGAATAGATGTGCGTCTTCTGCTCTTCGTCTCGCGTCAATACCCCGAGCTCAACGAGCGTGCCCGTGTCCGAGTACGCGGTCGTCCGCGGCATCTCCAATGCGTCAACGACGCCGTCAATCGTGACATTTCCTTCACGGAGGACGAACGTGTACAACCGCGCCAGTCGTGGCTCCTCCAAGAGCTGAGCCACCGACAGGAGGCCATTAACGGCGCTCTCAGGGCTCTCGGCGGTTTTTGACATACAATACATAATTCGTGTATTGTGTAATAACGCTTGGGGCACGTCTCGGAACCGAGACCGAATCGAGTTACACCGACTCGCGTAACGCCCACACGTCGGCCGCGGGGTCCAGATTCGACGGTTCCGCACCCCGTGAAGTCAGGATACCGGCGTGATACAGCATGGCCTTGAGCTGGAACACGGTGGGCGAATGGTAGACATCCCCGTCGGTGAGGGGCTCGCGCTGTAACTCCCCGTCGGCGTTCAGGACGCGACTCCGGACATCGTCGTCCCCGCGGACGAACAGTTCGATCGTGAACGAGGGGTGCAGCGCGTGGAGGTACTCGACGACGTCGGGAAGGCTCGGCTCGCTGATCCCGTCCTCGTGCATGTGCTGGAGCTCCTCGACGAGCAGCTGCGTCGCCGGATAGTCGTAGACGACGCGCCTGGTGAGCATGCCCCACTTCGGCGCCAGGTCACAGAAGCGCTCCCGCGAGCGCTTCCAGTCGTCGAACGCCCGGAGCGCAGCGTCCACCGACCCGTACTCCCGCAACGCGAACCTGACGACCTCCCGGCCGAGGGGCGTCAGCCGAGTAGCGGCGGGCTGGTCGTCGATGAGGTTCAGAAAGGCGGCTCCGGTCCGGGCGTCGTCGGTGGCGCGCACGACGTGCTCCGCGAGGACTCGCTCCGTGTCGCGCTCGTGGGAGACTGCGAGGGGGTACGCGAGGTAGTTCTTCGGGTGGTTGAGGCCGAACGACTTGCCGGCGACGCCCTGCGCGCTGGCCTGAAACCGGATGGCCGTCGTCTCGGTCGTCGTTCGGTTCCCGACGACGCGCGGCGTCTCGACCGGATCGACGGTGCCGTCGGGGGCCACGCCGAGGACGCCGACGTTCAGCTCGCGAGCCAGCGTCCGCGCGGACTGCGAGACGGTGTCCGCCGGGACCGCGACGTACGCGGCGTTCGCCTCGTGGAGCCGGTCGTACGCCTGGACGATGCCGCGCTCGACGTCGGCGTCGCTCCGAGTCGTGTGGCCCTTCGCCTCGACGACCACCAGCGGCGGGTCGTCGCCCAGTCGGTCCACGGCCAGTAGCTGGTCGCTCAGCAGCCGCACGCCGACGAGGTCGGGGTAGCCGGAGCCGACGCGGACGTGGTTGAACGGCGCCAGTTCGTCCGTGATCGCCGGATCGATGGCCTCGTTCGCGAGCCACCGGTCGGACGAGAACTGGGTGTTGACGACCGCGTACCCGTCGTCCGCGTCGTCGGGAAACAGACGGCGCTTCGCGTGTGCCAACACGCGCGGTTCCGAGAGCGGCGACGCCGCGCTTGCCATGACAGGACAATGCTCTCACCGGCTCATGAAGATGGGGGTATCGGTGAGCGCGGGAAGAACGGCGGACTGACCCGGCGGCGCTACTCGACGCCGAGTTCGCGGGCGGCGGCCGCCGAGATGGTGAGCCCGGCGTCGGCCGTGGTCACGCGCTCGTCGATCACGTCGTCGAGTACGTCGCGGAGTTCCGCGATGAACGAACTCGGCCGTTCGACCTGGACGCGCGTCGTGGACTTGTCGGCGTAGTTCAGCCCACGGTGTCGAACGTAGATCCGCGCGAACGATCGCCGAACCGGTCGAGGGACGTCCCACACGACCGCGGGGAGGCCGTCGAGCGACGTTTTCACGCCGGTCGGCGCGCCCATCGCGACGAGGCATCGACCGAGGACCGTGCCGTCACAGGTGGGGACGATCTCGGTCGCGCGGCCGGACGTGTCGGCGTTGCGGGTGCGCGTCTCGACGCCGACGCGCTCGAAGGCCGCTCGAATCTCCGCGGCGGGGACTCGCTCGCCCGGCGTCACGGCCGGGACGTAGTTCCCGGCAGGGATACTCCCGCCGGCGAGGACGTGCGCGAGCAGGTCGACGAGCGCGCCAGCTGTTTCCTCCTCGGGGTTTGGGTCGAGCCAACCGCGATCGATCGCCGTATTGACGCCTCGAACCGGATCGGGAACGGCGTCTTCGAGCCAGCCGCGGACGCGCTCGGCGGGAAGGTGGAGCGCACGGCCGACGCGAACCCGGCCGGCGTTCGGGTGGTCGGCGGCGTACTCGCGGACGCGGCGGTAGTCGAGGACCTTCTCCCACGGGTCCGGATACACGCGATCGCTGTAGGTCCGGGAGAGGGCTTTCGCCGTGGGTTTCATAGCTGATGTAATTCGGCCAACTGATTTGACGCTGTCCGTCTAATTTTCTCCGGTGATACTCGCGCCAGTAAGTACATAAGTAGGCCACGCATAATCTGTAGCAACCAGCAACCGATCCGGACGAAATCGGGGTTTCTTGGGCGTCAATGACGGCGCCCGAGTATCCGGGAATTTCGTTCGGCGGTGGCCGCTGGGTTCAAACAATGAAACCAAACAATCAATCCAACGCGGACGACAGGGCAGTGAGTCCCGTCATCGGCGTCATCCTCATGGTCGCGATTACCGTCATCCTGGCGGCCGTTATCGGGACGTTCGTCCTCGGACTCGGCGATCAATTAGGTGACACCGCGCCGCAGGCGAGTTTCGACATCCAGAACGTCGATTCGAGTAATATCACATTCGCAAAAACTGGCGGTCAGGCGATTAACGGGGACGACCTTACTGTGTCCGTCGACGGAACAAGAGAGGGCAGCGCGATCGGCGGCGGTGACTGGCAAAGCGGTGAGTCGAGAAACGCGTCATACCCCAGTCCGACTGGTGACTCCGCAACAGTGCGTATCATCCACGATCCGAGCGGGAATGCGATCTTCGAAGAAGAAGTCGACTTCTCTGGAGTCTAATCTGACACCTTCTATTTTTAATTCAGGTTAGAGAGCTACTGCCATCGGTTCTCGGCACGAGCCCTAGATCGTAAGCCGACGACAACGATATTGAATCACTGGATCATCGCTGGATCGAATTTGTCACAAGCTTCACGGATGTTCGATCTGGTTGAATCAGGTTCGCGAGCGCGGTGTCGATGACCACGCTCATCGGCGAATCATTTGGATGAGAAACATGTCGATATGTGGGCAACACACCACTACTCAATCGCGCTTGACTACCCGGTCGTGGACGGGCTCAAGTTCGACGCGAGCGATGAGTACGGCCGCCCGTGGAACGTGAAGGGGTCGATGGTCAACGGCGTGCCGACCGACGTTCAATTTCTGGGAGGACCAGCACGAGACGCTCGCGGACGCTGACGGCGGCTACGCGCTCGTGTGGTACCGAGTGGAAGGGAGAGAGATAACAGTCGTGTCGTCGCGCACGGTCCGCGCTCGGGACTTAGAGATCACGAATAGGACGAATCCCGGGGAGACGCACTATCGTAGTCACTCCCGAGAAGTACAAATCAACGCGGCGAGGATCCGATAGTAGTGTGGTCAGGCATCGTCTCCAGATACATCCATCGGGACGCTCCCGTCACTGTGATCGTCACTGAGCGCTGATGGCGAGTATTCGCTCGAAACAAACACTAATTCGATACTATCGATGGCCGTTGCCCCCAAAATCTCCTCTCTGATCTGGTCATCAGCGAATTCTGCTGGATTCGTTGTCGCTAGCTCTGTTTCGCACGATACGTTTGCGGCGACATCGTGAGCGTCGATCACAATCCAGAAATCTTCCTCGTCTTGGGCCCGGAGTTGAGTCAATTCGTCTTGTACCGATTCGTGTGAACTAAGCCTCAGCCATCCTTGGAACGTAGAGTAAAGTGTCTCCTTTCGCGCCTCAGCTCGCTGTTCAATCTCACGAATTACCTCGCGCAGCATTCGTCTTTAGTTAAGCCTCACACCTTGGTTGAGTAGCGGTAGCGAGCGTCTCTTGTAAGATCGGTCGTTGCTGGTGGATCTTTTGTGCGTCTTCGATCAGCCGCTCCAACAGCGGCGGTGGTGAGTAGCCGAGGAACTCACCGAGTTCGTGAAGAATGAGCTGGGCGTGCGACCGGAAGGTCGCCGCCCAGCGTTCCGGTGGAAACACGATCTCGTCGTCAGCCTGCTCGGAGACCAGATCCAACAACTCACGGCTCACTAGCAGCGACAGCAACGCCGCATACAGCAAAATCTCCACCACAACAGGGCTGCTCGTGTCGAACTCATCTAGTTCGTATTGCGTCTTCAACTCACGAAACAGCGTTTCTACCTCCCATCGACACCGATATAGCGTCCCTAGATCTGCCGGGAAAAACTCTTCTCTCGGTAGATTTGTGATGTACAGATGGTAGTCGTCGGCGTCCTCGTCCCGGACGCCGACGACGCGGAACCGCTTCGTGTCTAGCGACCGTGTTCCCTCGTACTGACCCCGCTTGAACTCCGCTTCGACCTCTACGTCAATGTACTCCCGCGAGAGATCACCGACCACGTCGTGGATCTTCTCCCCTTCTAAGGGAATGGCGCGCCCGCGCCATTCCCGTAACTCCTCTGTTATCACCGGATTCGCGTTCTGCTTCAACCGGCTCACAAAGTAGCCGTCGTTCTCGTCGATCAGCGCAAAGCGGCGGTACTTGAAGTACGCTAGGTCGAACAAAACCAGCCGTCCACGCAGCCACGATCCCGTCTTGAACAGCGTACTGTCGTGCGCTTTTTCATCGGTCACATCGATCCGTTCAATCGTCTGGTCGGTGGCATTGTGGAGCAGGTGGAGCTTCGCTCCAGCCTGCTCCTCGTGGCGAGCTTGGAACTCGTCGGAAAGGAACTCGTGCAACCGCAACACCGTTCCATCAGCGATCATCACGTCCCTGAATCGGTTGATATCAGCGTCAACAGCGTCGGGAACAGCGACCTCGTCGAGACCACGCTCGACGAGGTCGCGGAGATACTCTGCAAGTGACGGTGTCAACCGGTGATAGAAGCCACCGGGAGAGATCGTCTCATCGGCTGTAGAGTTGTAGCTGCGTCTAAATCCAGCGAGTGTTCGGCTCTCGCCTGCGGCGAAGCCGAACACGAGCGCCCACACGAGGACGGGAATCTGAAGTTTGCCCTCACGCTCGACCACGCCGAGTTCCTCGGCGTGCTCTTCGAGGAACTCAGAGGGAAACAGTGTAGTAAGCCGACGCATGATTCTTGATGAGGAGGCGTCTTGGTGCACACTTGCCGCCTCCTCATTCCTCTCAAAAAGTAGCCTCGATAAGCCGCTGCTGTCATGCGGTTCTTCGCTTAGCTAAAGACGAATGGTTGAAGAAACAAAGGCAGACCGTGAAATGCGGAAAGAGGAACGAGAGAAAGAATACGAGCGAGAGGTTCAATCCCTTCGTCGTGGGTTGAAAGAGGAAATTGGGAAGGTGCGCTATTATGAGGATCTCGCTGAGAATTATCAGGTGGGAGTGAGCGTTGAGGGGATCACAGCCCCTTCTACAATATATGAATCAAACGCGGACATGATTGGATTGTTGAGTGACGAGGAGGTTGATCTGATCGTAGAGTATTACACGCGGTTGGAGCAAGTCGAGAATAGCTTAGAGACACAACGTGAATTAGATACAACCGCTGAGATGGACTTTTTAACGGAATATTTCGAAAATATTGGGGCACTGCTTGATCGAGTCATCAGGCTGGTTACGCTCGGGAGATTTGGGAATAGGGCAAGCAAACAACGCGAGAAAAGAATTCGAGAATCGTTCGAAGATCTATCCAGAGCACAGCAAGATGCGATTGATGCCATCGAAGATAACCTCTAAGCTCCGATAGACCTGGTTTACCCCACGCAGACCTCTATCTTTTTTACCAACGGGTGGAGCACCCGCTTCCACACCTGATCAAGCGGCGTCGAATACGGTGTCATATGCTCAATCACGTCGTCGAGCGCGACCAGCAGGCCGATGAACGCGAAGCCCGCGCCCGTCGCCGGATAGTACGGCTAGATCGACGCGAAACCGAACAGCGGCAGCGCCGCGCCCACGAAGAATTGGTACGGTGGTAACTCACCCAACCTTGTCCTTCGCGAAAAGTAAAGCCATCAACCGCTCGCTATCGCTCACAAGTGTAGAAATTCAGTCCGCCCTCCCCGAATTGAACGGGGGACAAGTCGATCTACAGTCGACTGCTCTACCAAGCTGAGCTAAGGGCGGTTACCGAAACATAGCCGCCGGATTCGACTTAAGGGTTCCCTTTCAGAGCAGGTGTGATCCGCCGTACCGCGGCGCGGATCGACGGACTCGAACGCCGCTCTCGTCGCGACTGGACCGCCTCGCCGCGCGGCAGTTAAGTCGCTCGCGGCGGGAGCGAGGGCATGGCCGACGGCGACGACAGACAGGCGACGTTCGGGTCGGACGGGAGCCTCGAAACCGAGACGACGCCGGACGCGACGGGCGAGAACGACTTCGGCGAGGAGAAGGCGGCCAACGAGACGGACGGTGGGTACAGCCGCTACGTCGTCTCCAGCCTCCTCCAGAAGGCGGTCCGGCGCTCCGACGAGGAGGTCGCCGCGTGGGCGGCCTGGGAGCTCGCCCGCTCCGGGTACGCGTGGAACCTCTGGGACCGCCTCAACCTCTACGTCGTCGAGGACCTCCGCGCGGGCGACGAGGTCGCGCTCCTGATCGAGCGCTACGAGGAGCTCGCCACCGAGCGCTGGGAGCCGGACGCGTGGAAGGGCCGCCTCTGTGCGATCCATGCTGCGCTCGCGGTCGCCCGCGCCCGCTCGACCCGCGAGGCGTCGAACGCGGACGCCTACTTCTCCGCCGTCGCCGACATCCGGGCCGAGGCCCGCGAGCGCGGCGAAGAGCCCGCCCACGACTTCCCCGTCGGCGACCTCGAACCGGAGGGAAGGTTCGACGCGGTCTTCGACGGCCACACCGGCGAGGGGTCGAAGCGCGGGCGCGGCACCCGATTCTTCAAGACCCACGGCGCCCGTGTCGGGCCGGAGGGCGAAGACGAGCAGAGCGCGCGCTGGCAGCGCCTCGCGATGATCCTCGACGAGGACGTCGAGTACGACGCGGACGAGCTCGACCGCGCCGTCGAGCCGGTCGATCCCGACGACCCGTGGGCGGATTCGGAATCGCACGCCGAGGATCCGAGCGCGAGCGACGCGACCAGTTCGGGCGCCAGCGACGGCGACGCCGGAGAGACGGGCGACAGCGACGACGGGGATACGAGCGACGGAGACAGTGATTCGGGTGATGACCGCGGCGACGACGACGGTTCGCTCAGCGACTTCGCGGAGTGACGGCGAACTCGGTCGACGACGCCGTCGACGGCGACCGGCGCCCTCACTCTTTCCCTGTGCGGGCGGCCGCGGTCAGGCTCGCGAACGCGACGGCGACGACCGCGGCGACGGCGCCGAATCCGGGCGTCCTGTTGTCGGTATCGTCGCGTTCGCCCTCCGAATCGCCTCCGGCCGCCCCGTCGGTCGCGTTCGTCTCGGTCCGGTTCGCGTCGCTCGCGACCGACTCCGGCGGCGCCGCCTCGACGGCGGCCCTCACGGCGGCGGGCGCGTCGACGACGCCGTGCCCGTATCGGGCGTCGGGCACCGTCGCGTTCTCGGGGTGGACCGCAGTGTCGACGAGCGCCGATTCGATAGTCGGGGCGGCGGCTCTCCCGTCGGTCGCTGCGACCGCGAGCGCCGCGACCCCGCTCACGTGCGGCGCCGCCATGCTCGTCCCCTGTCGGAAGACGTAGCTCTCGCGCGTGCCGGCGGCGGCGCTCGGGATCCTGACGCCGGGCGCGGTCACGTCGGGGACGACGTACGTCGCGGGCCAGTCCGCCGGATGCTCGCCGAAGGCTTCGCTCGAATTTATCCGCTGGCCGCCCGAGAACGGCGGGACCCGCTGCTCCTCGTCGACCGCGCCGACGGCGACCGCGTCGTACGCGTTGGCGGGCGACGAGGAGGCGTTTGCGCCCTCGTTGCCGACGGCGGCGACGACGATCGTCCCCGTCGCGCGGGCGTTCCTGACAGGGCCGATGAACCCGCGGAAGGTGCCGTTTGCGCCGAGGCTCAGCTGGAGCACGTCGGCGTCGGCCGTCGTCGTCGCGTGTTCCATCGACGCGACGACCCCGGCGAACGTCGCCGTCCCGTTCTCCTCGAACGCGTCGATCCCGTACAGCGTCGCCTCGGGCGCGACGCCGATGTACGTCCCCGAGGCGTTCCCGCCCGTCGCCGTCCCCGCGACGTGGGTCCCGTGGCCGTCCGGATCGCTCGCGTCCGCGACGTCGTCACTCACGAGCGTCCCGTTCTCGTCGAACGACGCCCACCCCGCGAGGTCGATGTCCCGGTGGCCCGGGTCGACCCCGGTGTCGACGACCGCGACGGTCGCGCCCGCACCCCGCGTGTCGAACTCCCCCCACGCGGTCGGCGCGCCGATCCGCCGGACCCCGGCCACGGCCCGGCCGCTCGGGTCGGCGCCGAGCTGGGGGTTCACAGTCCCTCCCGGCGCGGGGTCGACAGCGCCCTCGATCGGCTCGATAACGACGTTCTCGTGGATCCGGGAGACGTTCTCGACCGCGCGCAGGTCGGCCGCCGACACGCGCCCCGCGTCGACGGTGACGAGCAGCGCGTTCGCCAGCCAGAACTCGCGTTCCACCGTGACGCCGGGCCGCGAGGCCGCGAACGACTCGAAGGCCGCCTGCTCGGCGTCGGCGTGCTCCCGGAGGTCGGCGACGGTTGGGGTCGCGTTCGCGCCTGTCGCGGGAACCCCCTCCGTCGCGCCGAGGACCGCGGGGTCGTCGACCGGATCGAACCGTACCACGAGTTCGACCGTCCCGTTCTCGCCGGCGAGCGGGGACCCGACCCGCTCGGTCGTCGAGGGGGCTCCGTCGTGGACCGACGCCGCGGCGGGGTCGGCGGCCGCGACGGCGGCGGTCCCGGCCGCGAGCGCGACGAGGACGACGCCGACCGCGACCGCGACTGCGACGCGGACACGCGGGTCGCGGAACCGGGACCGTCCCTCCCCAAGCGACCCCCGCGTCGACTCGTTCCGCGACCGACCGTTCATTACACGCCACCCTTCGGGGGTCGGCGCAAATACCTTCTGCTCGGTCGTGTGACTCGGCTCGTCGCGCGTCGACCGGGGCACGCCGGCTGTGCGGACCGCTCTCCTCGCACCGCACCCTCGCTGATCCCCGCTTCCGTCAACCCTTATGCGTCGGGGTGCGTTGTGTCACGTATGACAAACGTCGTAATCGTCGGCGGTGGCCCGGCGGGGCTGAGCGCCGGACTGTTCGCGAGCAAGAACGGCCTCGACACCACCCTCTTCGACACGGACGGAACGTGGATGCACAAGGCGCACCTGTTCAACTACCTCGGCGTGGGCTCCGTCGGCGGCAGCGAGTTCATGGCGACCGCGCGCCAGCAGGTCGACGACTTCGGCGTCGACCGCCACCAGGGCGAGAAGGTCACCGGCGTCGAGGCGGCCGACGGCGGCTTCACGGTCTCGACTGAGGACGCCGAGTACGACGCCGACTACGTCGTTCTCGCGACAGGCGCGAACCGCGACCTCGCGGAGTCGCTCGGCTGCGAGTTCGACGACGACGACACCGTCAGCGTCGGCGTCTCGATGGAGACCAGCGTCGAGGGCGTCTACGCGACCGGCGCGATGGCCCGCGCCGAGGAGTGGCAGGCGGTCATCTCCGCGGGCGACGGCGCCGCCGCCGCGCTCAACATCCTCTCGAACGAGAAGGGCGAACACTACCACGACTTCGACGTCCCCGACACCGCGGCGTCCGTGTTCGGCGACCTGATCGACGACGAGGAGTAACCACCCTTCTCGGCGCCGTCGAACGGGCGCCGTCGAGTCGACTCGGCTCGACTCGACCCGCTCAGCGACGCGACAGGCGCCGCCGGACCGCGTCGACGCCGCGCCGCGCCCGCCGACCGACTCGCATCGCGGCGAACGCGCCCCGCACGAACCAGTCGGTCGGAATTCGATCCGGGAAGGTCAGCGGGCCGACCCGCGAGACCCCGACCGTTCGGGTCTCTGTGTAGCGTTGAATCCCCTCCGGCCCGTGTCGGCGGCCGAGTCCCGAGTCGCCGAACCCGCCCATCGGCGCGTCGTTCGCGCCCCACGTCGCGAGGAACGCGTCATTGACGTTCACGGTGCCGCAGTCAATCTCGCGGGCGAGTTCGGCGCCACGCTCGCGGTTCGCGGTCCAGACGCTCGCGTTGAGTCCGTACGGCGAGTCGTTGGCTGCCTCGACTGCGGCCGCCGCGTCCGGGACCGGCGTCACCGCGGCGACTGGACCGAACGTCTCCTCGCAGGCGAGCGTCGCGTCCGGGTCGACACCGGTCAAGACGGTGGGTTCGTAGCAGTACGGCCCCACGTCGGGGCGCGCCCGGCCGCCGGTCTCGACGGTCGCGCCTCGCTCGCGGGCGTCCTCCACGTGCGACTCGACGCGCGCCAGCTGGTCGGCGTCGACGAGCGAGCCGAGGTCGGCGTCGTAGTCGTAGCCGACCCCGAGCGTCAGCGCCTCGGTCTCGCGGACGAACGCGTCGAGGAAGTCCTGATACGCGGAGTCGACGACGTAGATCCGTTCGGCCGAGAGACACAGTTGGCCCGCGTTCGAGAAGCAGGCCTGGACCGCGCCGCGGGCGACCTCGCCGACGTCCGCGTCTCCGCACACGACGAGCGGGTTGTTGCCGCCGAGCTCCAGCGAGCAGCCGATCAGGTTCCGCCCCGCGCGCTCCGCGATGGTCCGCCCGACCGCCGTGCTGCCGGTGAACGCGACGTAGTCGACCGCGTCGATGAGCGGCGGGCCGATCGTCGGGCCCTCGCCCGTGACGACCTGAAAGAGGTCGTCCGGGAGGCCGGCGAGCTCCAGCAGTTCGGAGAGAAGCAGTGCCCCGTACGGCGTCTTCTCGTCGGGCTTGAGCACGACCGCGTTGCCCGCGGCCAGCGCGGGGATCGCGTCGGCCATCGACAGCGTGAGCGGGTAGTTCCACGGAGAGATCACGCCGACGACGCCGACCGGCTCGCGGGTGACCGTCGCGGTCGTGATCCCGGGCGCGACGCCCCGGCGCCGCTCCTCGGCGAGCGCGTCGGGCGCCTCGCTCGCGACGTACGAGCAGCCGCTCGGTACGTCGAACAGCTCCTCGACCGCGGTGCGCCGGGACTTGCCCGTCTCGATCTGGAGGACGTCGAGCAGCTCCTCTCGGCGGTCCGCGACGAGCTCGCCGAACCGCTCGACGATCCGCGCGCGCTCCGCCGCGGGCGTCTCGGCCCACTCCTCTTGGGCCGCTCGGGCGCGCTCGACCGCGGCCGCGACGTCGTCCGCGTCGCAGGCCGGGACGCTCCCGATCCGCTCGTCGGTCGCCGGGGCGAACACGTCGAGCGCGTCTGGGTCGCCGCTCGGGTCGTCGCCGTCGTTCGCGGGCCGCGCTCGGGCCACGCGGTCGGCGAGGCCGTCGAGCCGTCGCGCTGTAAGCGTCGGCGCGTCGGCGACAGCGGTGGGTGGATCCGTCGAGGCCATCAGATACCGGAGAGACGGTCGGCGGAGGGAAAGCCGTACCGGCGGCGAAGAGTGAATTCAGGCGCTTGGTGGCCGGTCAGTCCGCCGAGTCATCGCTCCCTTCGCCTGACTCGGCCGCCGCCGCGACGGACTCATCCTCGACGCCCTCGGACGACGCGCCGTGTTCCGAGAGCATGTCGATCACTTCGAGCAAGAGCGACACGACGAGGGGGCCGACGATGACGCCGACCGCGCCAAGCGTGAGGATGCCGCCGACGAACCCGACGAAGTAGAGCCCGGGAGAGATCTTCCCGGTCCAGCCCGCGAGCCGGGTCCGAATCACCGCGTCGGGGACGAAGGCGACGACGACGAGCCCGATCACGACCACGGCGACCGCCCGTGCGGTCTCGCCGACGAGGAAGTCACCGACCCCGAGCGCGACGATGAGGACGCTCGGGCCGACGACGGGGATGAACTGAAGGATGCCCGCGATGACGGCCAACAGGACCGGCGAGCCGTAGCCCAGCGCCCAGAACACGCCGAGCGCGAGGAGGAACGTCCCCGCCGCGGTCGCGGCCTGAAGCACGTAGATCGAGTACAGCGTCTCCCGCGTCCGCTTGTGGAGTCGGGCGGGGATGTCGTGGTACTCGGCCGGGACGACGCCGAAGACCGCCGTCCCGACCGCTCCCGGCCGGTAGAGGATGCCGTACACGAGGAACGTGAACACGACGAGCTCCAAGACGAGCACGGGCGCCGCGCCCGCGACCGCGATCGCGATTCCCCGAACCCACGCCTCTGCGGCCGTGACGAACGGCGCGATCTCGACGACCGTCTCGAAGCCGCCGACGCTGATCGGGACGAGGTCCGGGATCCGTTCGAGGATCTCGATCAGCTGAGAGCGGCGCCGGTACAGCGCGTACAACAGCGGCGCGACGAGGAGCGTGGCGCCGCCGAATGCGACGGCGGTCGCAACGGCGCACGCGATCCGCCGCGAGAGGCCGCGATCGACGAGCTGCTGCCGGAGCGGGAACAGGACGTAGGCGACGGTGACCGCGAACACGACCGTCCGTAACACCTCCGCCAGCACGGCCGCCGCGAGCGTCGCCAAGGCGAGGAGCAGCACGCCCAGCAGCCGTTGCCGGTTGAGAACCATGTCGGCGTGTCGCAATCGGCGAGCAAAGTCGTTGCGGTGGCCGCGGCAACCGCGAGTGAGTATTTAAATAATCCGCGCAGTCGACTCGTTCATTTATAAATAGCGCGCCTGCTGCGGTGGCGCGTGCCTCCGAGTGGCCGCCGGAGGCGGCCGCGAGGAGCACGCGCGAGGGACGCGGTGAGTGAGGGGCGACCGCAGGGAGCCCCGAGGGAACCGCGAGGCTGGGGAGGTGTGAGGTGCTGTGCGGAGCGGTGCGGGGCGGGACTAAAAGGGGCAGCCGGGAGGCGGGCGCAGGCGAAGCAAGCACTGGAGCGAGGGAGCGAACGGAGTGAGCGACCGAGTGAAGCGCGCAGCGAGCGTGCGCCCGCCTCCCGGCTGGGGCTTTGGAGGTGTTCACCGTCGATCCACAGACAACGATTTATAAGCGAGCGGCTGGAGCTTTGGAGATGTTCACCGCCGATCCGCTATCAGCCATTTATAAGCAATCCACTAAGATTTGGAAGCGTTCCTTGTCGAAGTCTCGAAGTCCTAACACGGAACACGCCCGCCTCTCGACTACCACCAGCAACCACAGCACCTAACCTCGCGCCCACCCGAAGACAGGTATGCGCATCGACCCGTTCGGCCTCGAACGCTGGTTCGCGGAGCACGAACACGAGGCCGACATCATGCTGGCCGAAAGCGGCATCCGGTCGCTCGACGCGAGTCGGTTCGATCTCGACCCCGGGAAGCTCGGCTACGTCATCCCGACGAACGGCGACCCCGAGTTCCGGGCGTCCGTCGGCGACCGCTACGACCGCTCCGCCGACGAGGTGCTGTTCACCTGCGGCACCCAAGAGGCGAACTTCCTGACGTTCCTCTCGCTGCTCGGCGACGAGGGCGCCGTTGACGGGGAGAACGGAGAGTCCGGCGTCGGCTCCGGCACCCACGCCGTCGTCGTCACTCCCACCTATCAGGCGCTTCACGCCGTCCCGGACGCGTTCGGCGAGGTGACCCGCGTCGAGTTGGAGCCCCCCGAGTGGGAGCTTGACCCCGACGCCGTCGCTGACGCGGCCCGCGACGACACCGCCGTCATCGTCGTCAACAACCCGAACAATCCCACCGGACAGTACCACGACGAGGCCGCGATGCGGGCGGCCTACGACGTCGCCGTCGATCACGACGCCTACCTGCTCTGCGACGAGGTGTACCGACTGCTCGCCGAGGAGCCCCAGCCGCCGGTGGCGAGCTACGGCGCGCACGGCATCTCCACCACCAGCCTCACGAAGGCGTACGGCCTCGCGGGACTGCGATTCGGCTGGATCGCGGGCCCGGAACCGGTCGTCGAGCGCGCGTGGCAGTGGAAGGATTACACCACCATCTCGCCGAGCCTGTTCGGGCAGCACGTCGCGAAGCAAGCCATGGGGCGGCACGAGGACCGGATCCTCTCGGAGAACCGCGAGCTGGCGGCCGAGCACCGCGAGACGGTCGCGAACTGGGTCGACGACCACGACCTCGACTGGCTCGATCCGGTCGGCGTCAACGCGTTCGTAACTGTCCCCGAGGGCTTCAACGACGCGGAGGAATTCTGCCGGACGGTCGTCGAGGAGGCGAGCGTCGTCCTCGCGCCCGGGAACCTGTTCGGCTTCCCGGACCGCTTCCGGATCGGGTTCGGCCTCCCGACAGAGGAGCTGGAGGAGGGGCTCAACCGCGTGAGTCGCGTGATCGAGGAGCAAACAGCGAAATCCGACTCGGCCGCGACGAGCGGGGGTGACGTCTGATGGGTCTGTTCGGCGACCTCAAGGAGGACGTGGTCGAGTTCGTCCGCGACCCCACAGACGAGCAGAAGATACTGGTGACCGCGGCGGTCGCCATCGCGATCGCGGACCGCGCGCTCTACTTCGTCGACTTCCCGTTCGTCGTGCGGACGACGGCCGCGGTCGGCGTCGGCTTCATCGTCATGTTCCTCGTCAGCTACCTGTACACGGGACAGCTCGTCCCGCCGGACGGGAACGTCGACGACGACGAGGAGCCCGAGGAGTACGTCGACGAGTTGGACCCCTGACCGCCGCCACCACCGGTGAATCCACGCCCGACGGCGTTCCAAACCGTTTATACACGCGCCGCGGGAAAGGCAGATCATGCCGCGAGAGCAGAAGCAGGTTCGCGAACTCCAGGAGGGCAGCTACGTGATGATGGACAGCGCGCCCTGTAAGATCAATCACTACAGCACCGCCAAACCCGGCAAACACGGCAGCGCGAAGGCCCGCGTTGAGGGGAAGGGCGTCTTCGACGACAAGAAGCGCTCGCTCTCGCAGCCGGTCGACGCAAAGGTGTGGGTCCCGATCATCGAGCGAAAGCAGGGCCAGGTCGTCAACGTCAGCGGCGACGAGGTCCAGGTGATGGACTTAGACACCTACGACACGTTCACGATGCGCATCCCCGAGGGCGAGGACTTCACCTCGGACGACAACATTGAGTACCTCGACTACGAGGGCCAACGGAAGATCATCGGGTAGTCGGTATGTTCCCCGGGGCGACGACCGACCGCGAAGCTGCTTCCTACGTGGTCGTCGGCGCTCCGCTCGACGCCACGACCACTTTTCAGCCGGGCACTCGGTTCGGACCGGACCGAGTCCGGAAATTCGCCGAGACGTACGACGACTACGACCGCCGCACCGACAGTCGCTTCTCCGCACTGGGCGTCCACGACGCCGGTGACGTCCGCCCGTGGGACGACGTTCCCGAGTACCTCGGCCACCTCGCCGCCGAGCTGCGGAGCGTCGTCTACGACGACGCGACCCCTCTCCTCCTCGGCGGCGAGCACACCGTCACGTACGCGGGCGTCGACGCCGTCGACCCAGACGTGCTCGTCGTCGCCGACGCGCACCTCGACCTCCGCGAGGCGTACGACGGGAACCCGTGGAACCACGCCTGCGTCACGCGCCGGTGCCTCGACGACCTCGGCGTCGACCGCGCCGTGATCGTCGGCGCTCGGACCGGATCCGAGGCGGAGTGGAACCGCGCGGCCGACGCCGACGTCGAGGTCGTCGCGCCCGAGGACGCCCGCGAGTGGCTCGACGCGCTCGACGAGAACGGTTTCGCCGACGACGACTCCGTCTACTGTTCCGTCGACATCGACGGCCTCGACCCCGCCTATGCGCCCGGGACGGGAACGATGGAGCCGTTCGGGCTGGAGCCCCGAGAGGTCCGCGACCTCGTCCGCGCGGTCGCGCCGCTCGCCGACGGGTTCGACGTCGTCGAAGTGAACGACCGCGACGACGGACAGGCGGCGGCGGTTGCGGGCAAGCTGCTGCGGGAGTTCGCGTACTCGCACGCGGACGCGTCGGAGGCGGCCGAAGACGACGACCGGACCGACAGCTCGGAGTGAGGGACGGCACCGGGCTGCGGAACGGCGGACCTTACGAGACCTCAGAGAGCCGGCGCCGTGCGGCGGTCACCGCCTCCATCGCGTCGATCCACTCGCGGGGGTCGGTACACCAGATGCGGTCGCCCTCCACGCTGACGCAGAAGACCGACTCGCCGGAGGGTGACAGCGTGACGCGGTCGACGTCCGGACGGTCGCCGAGGTAGGCGTCGATGAGCCGTCGGGCGGTCTCGGCCTCGGACCGGAGGCGGTCCCCCGCGGCGTACTCGATGGCTATCTCTGCCATACCGCTGAATTGAATCTACACGATTAATAACTGCCGTTTTCTGGCAGCGATTGCGGGTTCCACGGGTCCCGGCCGGGCCCGTGCGCGCCGACTCATCGGCCATCGAACACGACCTCGGTGCCGACTCACCGCCCGTCGAACACGACCTCGCCGTCGACGACCGTCAGCGCGACGTCGATCTCGTCGATCGCGTCGTCGCGTTCCCACGGCGAGGCGTCGAGCGCGACGAGGTCGGCCCGCTTCCCCGCCTCGATCGTTCCGAGCCGGTCCTCGTCGAAACCGGCGTACGCGGCGCCGCTCGTGTACGCGCGCAGCGCCTCAGTGACGGTGAGCCGCTGGGGCTCGGCCGGGGCCGTGACCGCCTGGTGGACGCCGAACAGCGGGTCCATCGGCATCCCGTCCGAGCCGAAGGCGAGCTCGACGCCCGCGTCGAGCATCTCGCGGTAGCGGTTCGTCCGGGCCGTCCGCTCTTCCCCCAGTCGCTCCTCGTAGAGGCCGTCCTCCCGGGCCCACTTCAGGAAGTTCGGCTGGACGCTCGCGACGACGCCCGTCTCCGCGAGCCGCTCGATCGCGTCGTCGTCGGCCAGCTCGACGTGTTCGATCCGGTGGCGCGCCTCGCCCGGGTCGGTCCGCGAGGCGTCCTCGTAGGCGTCGAGCACGGCGTCGACCGCCTCGTCGCCGATGGCGTGGGCGGTGAACTGGAACCCGGCGTCGGTCACGTCCGCCACCGTTTCGTTCAGCTCCTCGGGGTCGACGACCCACTGGCCGGTCTCGTCAGGGGCGTCCGCGTACGGTTCCGAGAGGCGGGCGGTCCGGCCGCCGAGGCTCCCGTCCGTGTACGACTTGATCGCGCCGGTCTCGACCATATTGCTCCCAGCGTTCGTCGCGAGGCCGACCTCCCGCGCCGCGTCGAGGTGGTCGCTCCAGTAGTTGATCCGGACGCGGGCGGTCAGCTCGCCGGCCGCGTCGAGGTCGCGGTAGACGCGCGGGGCGTGCGAGTCGCGGACCATGTCGTGGAAGCCGGTGATTCCGCGTTCAGCGCAGTGCGCCAGCGCGGCCTCGACGACCGCGCGCGTCTCGGCCGGTCCCGGCTCGACGGCCCGATAGATCGGGTCGATGGCGGCCTCGAGGAGGACGCCGGTCGGCTCGCCGTCGTCGCCGGTCGGCACCGTCTCGTCGGGCGCCTCGGCGAGCGCCTCGGCGAACCGGTCGAGCGCGACGCCGTTGACCGCGGCGACGTGCATGTCCTCGCGGAACGCTGCGACCGGGCGCTCCGTCGAGACGCGGTCGAGGTCCGCGCGGGTCAGATAGCGCGACTCGTCCCACGTCGACTCGTCGTAGCCGTAGCCCAGCACCCAGTCGGCGTTTTCCGCACTCTCCGCTCCGTCCTCGTCCGATTCCACTTCCGCCGCGCGCTCGGCGAGCAGGTCGACGGCCTCGTCGGGGGAGTCCGCCGCGGAGAGATCAGCGTGGACGAGATAGCGACCGACGGTTGTCAGGTGGGTGTGCGCGTCGACGAACCCGGGGAGGAGGACGCGCCCGTCGAGGTCGACCACGTCGGTGTCGACGCCGGCGAGCAGTTCCACGTCGTGGGTCCGGCCGGTCCGGAAGATTTCGCCGTCGCGCACGGCGACGGCCTCGCGGACCGCGTCGCCGCCGTCGTCCGGGTCCGCGAGCGTGTGTACCTCCCCGTTCACGAAGATTCGGTCCGCGGCCTCGGTCATGGGAATTCAGGGGGGCACACAGCGTGTTAACCGTTCGGGAAACGGCGACCGATTTATTCGGGCGCCCGACGAATCGCCGCGTATGTACGACAACGTCCTCCTGCCCACCGACGGAAGCGTCGGCGTCGACCGCGCGATCGACCACGCGATCGACGCCGCCGACCGCTACGACGCCACGCTCCACGTGCTCTACGTCGTCGACAGCGACGTCGTGAACGCCTACTCCGGCGACGAGTTCGTCGACGGCGCCGAGGGCGCGGAGGAGACGCTCGAAGAGACCGGCCGCGAGGCGCTCGACGCCGTCGCCGAGCACGCCCGTGACGCCGGCGTGGAGGCGGTCACCGCCCTGCGGTACGGCGTCCCCCACGAAGAGATCCTCCGCTACGCCGACGAGGAGGACGTCGACCTCACGGTGATGGGGTCGAAGACGCGCTCCGGCGACTACCGCAGGATGCTCGGCTCCGTCACCGAGCGCGTCTCCCGGCAGTCGCCCGCGCCGGTGAGCATCGTGAAGACGACGGTGGACGCCTGACAGGAGTCAACCCCTGACCGGCGTCGACGCCTGACCGGCGTCGACACCCGAGGCGCGAGGCTGACGCCGGCGCCTCGCGGGTGTTTATAAACGCTCGCGCACGTCCGCCGCGACCGCCGATAGCGCGGCCTCCGCACTCGGGACGCGGTCCGCGAGGCTACAGAACCCGTGTGCCATCGCCGGGTAGTGACGGTGTTCGACCGGGGTCCCCTCACGCTCGAACCGCTCCGCGAGCGCGACCCCGTCGTCGCGCAGGGGGTCGAACCCGGCGGTGACGACCGTCGCGGGCGGCAGGTCGCCGAGGTGGTCCGCCACGAGCGGGACCGCGTAGGGGTTCGCGGCGTCGACCGGACTCCTGAGATACTGCTCGTAGAACCACCGCATGTCGTCGCGGGTGAGCAGCGGGCCGTCCGCGTTCTCCCGGTAGGAGTCCGTCTCGAAGTCGTGACCGGCGATCGGGTAGAGGAGGAACTGGCCCGAGGGCCGGGGGAGGTCGCCGACCTCCCGGGCGCGGAGCGACGCCGCGACCGCGAGCGCGCCGCCGGCGCTGGTGCCAGAGACACCGATGCGGTCGGAGTCGACGCCGAGTTCGTCGGCCGTCTTCGCGACCCACTCGACCGCGGCGGCGGCCTCGTCGACCGCGACCGGGAACGGGTACTCCGGGGCGAGGCGGTAGTCGACGGAGACGACGACCGCGTCGGTGCGGACCGCGAGCTCGCGGCAGATCCCGTCGACAGAGTCGAGCGTGCCAAGCGTCCACCCGCCGCCGTGGAAGTGGACGAGGGCGCGAGCGGGCGACGCACCTTCCGCCGTTTCGACGGCGCTTTCGGGCCGATACACCCGCACCGGCACCTCGCCGTGGGGGCCGTCGAACGCGAAATTCCTCACCTCGGCCACGGACGGCTCGGGTGCCCCGGAGAACAGGTCGTCTTCGAGGCGGCGGGCGGCATCGACGGAGAGGTCGCTCCACGCGGGCAGTCCCAGCGACTCGATCTCGGCGATCGCCGCGGCGAGGTCCGGGTCGAGTTCGGCCGCGCGCATACCGGGGCGAGGCGGTGGGCCTTTGTAAGTCGGTCGGCAACTCCGGGCGATGGACGTCCGGGTGACCTACGAGGACGGCACGATCCGGGTCGACGCGGACGCCGACCTCGCGGCCGACACCCTCCCCCCGCTGCCCGGGGTCGAGACCGACCCCCGGACGGGGACCGGTCGCGCGCCGGCGCACCGCTACGCCGAACTCCGGCGCGCGCTTCGGGTGGCCGGCGTCTCCGTCGACGACCGGGTCCTCGACGCGAGCGACCGCGCCGCCGAGGAAGTCGGGCTGCCGGACGCGCTCGTCACGGACTACGAGCTCCGCGAGTACCAGCGAGAGGCGCTCGACGCGTGGCACGAGGCGGGCGACCGCGGGGTGATCGAGCTCCCGACCGGCGCGGGCAAGACAGTGATCGCGATCCGCGCGATGGTCGAACTGGGCGTGCCGACGCTCGTCGTCGTCCCCACGGTCGACCTGCTCGACCAGTGGCAGCGCGAGCTGGAGCGCGAGTTCGACGTACCGATCGGGCGGTTCGGCGGCGGCGAGCAGCGCCGTGAGGCGATCACGGTGTCGACGTACGACTCGGCGTACCTGAAGGCGGACGGCGTGGGCGACGCCTTCGAGTTCGTCGTCTTCGACGAGGTCCACCACCTCGGCGGCGAGGGGTACAGCGACGCCGCGCGCCTGCTCGCCGCGCCGGCGCGGCTGGGGCTCACCGCCACCTTCGAGCGCCCGGACGGCGCTCACGAGGCCGTCGCGGAGCTGGTGGGCGACCGCGTCTACGCGCTCGACGTGGACGACCTCGCGGGCGACCACCTCGCGCCCTACGACATCCGGCGAATCGAAGTCGACCTGACCGACGCGGAACGCGAGCGCTACGAGGAGAAACAGGGCACCTTCGTCGAGTACGTCCGCGACGCGGGGATCACCTTCTCCAGCGGGAGCGACTACCAGGAGCTGGTCAAGCGCTCCGGCAACGATCCGGCCGCCCGGGAGGCGCTCCTCGCGAAGCAGGACGCCCGCGAGATCATGATGAACGCTGACCGGAAGGTCGACCGGCTCGCGGAGATCCTCGACCGCCACCGCGACGACCGCGTGATCGTGTTCACGGCCCATACGGACCTCGTCTACCGCCTCTCCGAGCGCTTCCTCCTCCCCGCGATCACCGCCGAGACGGGCGCGAAGGAGCGCCGCGAGATCCTCGAACGCTTCCGCGACGGCACCTACGGGCGCGTCGTCGCCGCCAACGTCCTCGACGAGGGAGTCGACGTGCCCGACGCCAACGTCGCGGTCCTCCTCTCCGGGTCGGGAAGCGAGCGCGAGTTCACCCAGCGGCTCGGCCGCGTCCTCCGCCCGAAGGAAGACGGCGGGCGGGCGACGCTGTACGAGCTCGTCAGCACCGAGACCGCCGAGGAGCGCGTGGCGAGTCGGCGACGATAGCCGGCGGGCGACGGAGTCACTCTGATTCGCGGTCCCGGCGAATCTCTCGGACTCCCAACAGCACGTACGCTGCGCCAACGAGCCGGAGGAACGTATCGAATTCTGGCCTCCACTCGACGGCGTCCGGGTCCCCGTAGAGGAGCCGCGGCGCGATCGCGCGGTACGCCCGCGGAGCGACGAGCAGGACGGTCCCGAAGGCGCCGGTGACGTACATCGCCCAAGCGTAGGCTCGGCCGCCGATCAGGGCGAGCGCGACGACGACCGCGCCTTCGGCCCGAAGCGTCGGCCGCGTTCCGCGTCTCGGTTCGACCTCGTCCGGGTTCTCGACGGCGATGCGTTCGAAGGCGGCGACGATCCGGTCCGGGACCAGCACCGTGAGCGCGCCGAGGACGCCGATGATCGCTCGGATCATGGCTGGACGTACGCGATGGGGATAATTAGTCGTACCCGCGTTTCTACCGCCGTGAGAAGGCCGATTCAATCGTCGCCGTCGACGTCGAGCGAGCGCTTCTCGCCGAGCTCCTGTTCGAGGCTGCCGCGCTCCCAGCTCCGGACCGCGTCGCCCTCGACTTCGGCGCGCAGCTTCTCCTCTAAGAGGTTCACGGCGACGCTGTTGGCGCCCTCCGGGATGATCACGTCGGCGTGTTTCTTCGAGGGCTCGATGAACTGCTCGTGCATCGGCTTCACCGTCGAGAGGTACTGGTCGATGACGCCCTCCAGGTCGCGGCCGCGCTCGATCACGTCCCGACGGATACGCCGCAGAATGCGCACGTCGGCGTCGGTCTCGACGAACAGCCGGAGGTCCATCATGCCGTTTATCTCCTCGTCGTACAGCGCGAGGATCCCCTCCAACACGATGACGTCCGTCGGCTCGACGGTGATGCGCTCCTCCTTCCGGTTGTGGACCTCGAAGTCGTACTGGGGCATCTCGACGGACTGGCCCTCCAAGAGGGACTCCAAGTGTTCCCGGAGGAGTTCCCACTCGAACGCGGAGGGGTGGTCGTAGTTGACCTCCTGGCGCTCCTCGAAGTCGAGGTGCGAGAGGTCCTCGTAGTAGTTGTCCAGCGGGATCCGGGTGACGCTGTCGCCGAGATCGCGGGTGACGAGCCGGGAGACCGTCGTCTTCCCGGCGCCCGTCCCGCCCGCGATCCCGATCACGAACGAGGGAATGGCCATATCGCAGTTCGAACGTCGGAGGGTTTGAACGCTCCCTTTTCCTCGCCGCGTGCGGACCTCGATCCCTGCCGCTTACGCTCCTCGATCCGCGTTCCACACGCTTCCCACACCGAAGATCGTGCCAACCGATCGCAATCCTACGATCGGCGCGGATAAAACCCTACCGGGGGCAGCTTTTAGCCGGTCGGAGCGGATCCGAGTCGTATGCGAACAGACACCACGGTCCGTGACGTGATGCACCGCGAGTTCCTCGGCGTCAGCGAGTCGGACTCGCTCCCGGAGGCGGCCGCGCTGCTGGTCGACGAGGAGACGAACTGCTTGGTCGTCGTGCGCGGCGGCGAACCGGTCGGGCGCCTGGAGTCCCGCGACGCGCTCGACGCGCTGCTCTCCGCGACCGGCGTCGGCGGCGACTCGGCGGCGGAGCCGTCCCCCGAAGCCCTCACCGTCGGCGACGTAATGGGCCCGCCGCTGCCGACGGTGTCGCCGGACGACTCGCTGGCGGCGGTCGAAGAGCGGTTGGTCTCGGAGGGGGCGGACCGCGTCGTCGCCGTCGCCGACGGGGAGGCGGTCGGCGTGGTCACGGACGGCGACGCGCTCGCCGCGGGCGCCCCGCGGACGGGCGCCGGCGTAGACGGCTTCGCCGACGAGAGCGCGGCCGGCACCAGCCGATCCGACGGAACGGTGCTGTCGACGGCGGCCGCCGCGGACTCCGACGCGGAGCGGGGCGCCGAGGCGACGATGGACCCGGAGGCGACGGCGGAGCGCACGGCGGCCGCGTCACGGGATGAGTCCGCCGGCACCGACGGCGGCGCCGACTCGGTCGCGGGCGCGCCGAGCGGCGCCTCGACGCAGGGCGTCTGCGAGAACTGCGGCGCGCTGGTCCCCGACCTCGTCACCGCGAACGGGCAGGCCGTCTGCCCGAACTGCCGCGAGATCTGATCCGGCGGCGAGGCGAGCAATTCGCCGGCCGGCAGCCTCAACACGCCGCGAGCCGAAGGCGATCGCATGGGCGAGACGGACGCGCGGATCGAGCCGGCGACCGCCGACGACGTCGACGCCGTCACCGACATGTGGGTGGCGCTCGCGGCCGGCCAGCGCGAACACGGCTCGACGCTCCGCGCCGAGGCGAACCGCGCGACCGTCCGCGAGTGGGCCGCGCAGTCGGTCGTCACGGGCGACCTGCTCGTCGCTCGCGATCCGTACGGAGCGGCGGAGACGGACGGCGGAGACGACCGCGAGCCTGACCCGATCGGCTTCGTGGGCTTCTCGCTCGAACGCGGCGACTACGAGCGCGACGCCGTCCGCGGGACCGTCAGCAACCTCTTCGTCGTTCCGGAGCGGCGCGGGGAGGGGATCGGCGCGTCGCTGCTCGACGCGGCCGAGCGCGCGCTCGCCGAGGCGGGCGCCGACCGCGTTGCGCTGGAGGCGCTCGCCGACAACGACCGCGCCCGGGCGTTCTACGGGGGACACGGCTACGACCTCCACCGCGTGGAGCTGACGAAGGCGTTGGGGGGTGAGGACGGCGAAGAGAGCGATGACGACCCCGAACCCGCGGCCGAAAGCGACTGACGCCGGCCGGGTTCGCGGAAAGCGACACGCACACATAGGAGGACCGAGTACGGCCGCACGCGCCAGGGGAGCATGGGTGGTTCATGCACTCGACTTGTAATCGAGACTTCCGGGGTTCAAATCCCTGCCCTGGCTTCAGCCCCTTTTGCGACCGCCCGCCGGACATTTCTTAAGTAGTCCCGACGCTCACGTCGGGTATGGACTCGTCGGACCGCGCACTGCTCGGCGTCGCCGGAATCGTCGGCGCACTCGTGCTGGCGATCGGGTTCGCGGGCGGCGCGCTTTTCGGCCTCGACGAGTCGGTCGCGCGGCCGCTCCGCCTCCTCGCGGTCGAACCGCTCACATGGATCGTGATCGCCGCGCTTGTCGTCGCGGTCGTCGGGAACGCCTACATCGAGTAGCGACCGGGACGGCCGCGCCGCCGGCCAAGCCACCCGGCGGAAAACCGACTCACCGCACGACCGTGACCGGCACCGGCGACCGCTGGAACACCGTCTTGGCCACGTTGCCGACGAGGAGCCGGTCCGCGAGCGACCCGCTGTGGGTACCCAACACGACGACGTCGAACTCCTCAGCGTGTTCGATGATCTGGCGCGCGGGCCGCCCGGCCTCCACGATCGTCTCGATCTCCGCGTCGTACTCGGCGGCGATCTCGCGGGCCTGCTCGAACACCGGCTCAGCGGCCTCGCGGATCCCCTCCTCGCCGTCGTCCGACAGCGCGATACCCATCGCCTCTCCCATCATCGGCGACGCGCCGCCGACGACGTTCAACACGGTGATCTCGGCGTCGGGGTGGCCGTCGAGCGCGTAGCGGAGCGCGCGCTCGGAGAGGTCGGAGCCGTCCATCGCCACGAGTACGCGCTCGATCATATCGGCAATACGCGCCGTCAGCAGATAAACGCACGTGGTACCGTGGGCCGAACGCCTCGGTCGACCCCGCGCTCACCCGTCCGGGTCCGCGACGCTCTCAGCGTCGACGTCCTCGATGGTCCGGACGAGCACCTCGAGCGCGCGCTCGGCGGCGCCCCGCTTCACCGCGTCGCGGTCGCCGTCGAGGACGACACGCTCGGTCCGGACGAACGACTCCTGTGACCCCCACGGCGCGGCGTGCGCGACGCCGAAGTGGACGAGTCCCACCGGCTTCTCGTCGGTGCCACCGGTCGGCCCCGCGATCCCGGTGGTCGCGACCGCCCAGTCCGCGTCCGCTCGGTCGCGCGCGCCGGCCGCCATCTCGCGGACCACCGGTTCGCTCACGGCGCCGTGGGCGTCGAGCGACTCGCGGGAGACGCCGAGCAGCTCGCGTTTGGCGTCGTACGTGTACGTAACGAACCCACGGTCGAAGTAGGCGCTCGCGCCCGGCACGTCCGTCACCCGGGATCCCACCAGCCCGCCCGTGAGCGACTCCGCGGTCGCGAGCGTCTCGTCGCCGTCCGCTAACAGCGCATTCAGGCGCTCCGCGGGGTCCGAAGCGTCTTCCATACCCCTCACTCCGAGCGAGGCGCCCCTGAGGTTTACGCCCCGGCGCGTCGAAGGGCGACCGTGACCGACACCGACTGGGACGAGCGGTTCGCGTCGGGCGAGTACCCGAGCGCGCCGGAGCCGTCCCCCGTGTTTCGCGCCTACGAGCCGTCGTTACCGGGCGGTCGCGCGCTCGACGTCGCGGCCGGCACCGGCCGCAACGCGGTGTTCCTCGCGGACCGCGGCTACGACGTCGACGCGCTCGACGCCTCGGCGGAGGGGCTCCGGATCGTCGGCGAGCGCGCCGCGGAACGCGGGATTGGCGACCGGATCGAGACGATCCGGGGCGACGTCTCGACGTACGGGTTCCCGACCGAGGCGTACGACCTCGTCACGATGAGCTACTTCCACACGCTCGACCGGTTCGCGGACCTCGCCGAGTCGCTCGCGCCGGGCGGCTACCTTTTCGTGGAGGGCCACCTGCGGTCGGCGGAGCCGTCGCCATCGGGGCCGAGCGACGACCGCTACCGCTTCGCGGCGAACGAACTGCTCCGCGCCGGCCTCGCGCTGAGCGTGCGCTACTACGACGAGACGACGACGGAGCGGCCCGGTGACCGCCGGCGCGCCACGGCGCGGCTGCTCGCACAGAAATCGAGCGGCGGCCGGCAGTCGTATCCGGAACGCCCGGACGCGCCAGACCGGTGGCCGGGAGCCGAGAGCGACTCGAAGGCCGCGAACGAGCGAGACGCGTGAGCGACGACGCAGCGTCGCCTGCGGCGGTCCTCCGATCGCTCGTGGCTCGCGCGGTCGACGCCGACCCCGCGAGTCTCGACAAGCGGATCGAACTCGTCGAGCGCGGCGACGGATCGGAGGCCGACGACGCGACCCGGAGCGACGCCTCGACCCCCGCGAGACGCCTCGCGGAACTCGTCGGCGCGGCCGGCAGCGTTGTCGCCGTCGTCCCACGGTTCAACGCCGACCTCGCCACGCGACTGAACGAAGCGCTGGCGACGGGCGCCGACGGGACGGAGGGGGAGAGCGGTTCCGAATTGGGGGCGAGCGCCCCGCGAGCGGTCCGCGTCGTGTTCACCGGGTCCGCGGCCGACCGCCTCGCCGGAATGACGGGCCCGGTCGTCCGGCGCGCGCTCGCCGACCGCGGCGTCGACGCGTACCGCCACGACGGCGAGTCGCCGGTGTCGGTGATCCTCGCCGACGACCGCGCGGTCGTCGGGCTGATCGACGACGCCGGCGTCGCCGCGCTGCTGTGGACGGACGACCCGGCGGTCCGCGAGTGGGCGGCCGCGACCTGTCGGCGCTACCTCAACGCAGCCGAACCGGTGACCGACGACTGAGCGACCCGGCTCCCCCTCTGCGGGCGCCGGTCGCCGGTCCGCTTTTGAGGGTCGCCACCGAAGCAGGCGTATGAAAGCGCTACTGCTGTTGGTGGCCGGGATCGGCGGACTGCTCGAAGCCGTCGCGCCGCGGCGCGCCGTCGCGCTCTGGACACGCGCGGTCTACCGGAACGCCGGCGAGGCGGAGCCGCGCGAGTGGACGTATGCGGCCGCGAAGGCCGAAGGGGCGCTGGTCGCGGCCGCCGCGCTCGTGGGGCTGTTCCGCCTCGCGACCGCGGACGACGACGCCGCGGCGGGCGCCGAGGCGACCGCGGACGGACGCGACGCCGACGCCGACGCGGCGTGAGCCGGTAGCTCGCCCGCGGCGTCGACCCGCCTGACCCGAACGTATATCTGACAGGTCTCGGTACGAGTTTACATGTCGGGGCCTTCCGCGGACTCTGGTGCGGCGGACGCGTCGACAGTTAGCGTGCTCCACGTCGACGACGATCCGGCCTACCTCGACCTGACCGCGACCTACCTCGAACGGATCGACGAGTCGTTCGAGGTGACGTCCGAAACTGACGTCGACGACGCGCTCGCGGCGCTGGACGCGGAGCCGATCGACTGCGTCGTCTCCGACTACGACATGCCCGGAACGAACGGGCTGACGCTCCTCCAGCGAGTCCGTGACCGGGAGATCGAGATTCCCTTCATTCTGTTCACGGGGAAGGGGAGCGAGGAGATCGCGAGCGAGGCCATCTCGGCCGGGGCGACGGATTACATTCAGAAGCGCGGCGGCAACGACCAGTACGAGGTGCTGGCAAACCGGGTGCGCAACGCCGTCGACCAGCACCGGTCACGGGTCGCGCTCGCCGAGAGCGAGGAGCGGCTCTCGCGGTTCATCGACCAGTCGCCGCTGGGAACGATCGAGTTCGACGACGCGTACCGGATCGTCCGGGTGAACCCCGCCGCGGAGGAGATCCTCGGCTACGACGAGTCGGAACTGCTCGGGGGGACGTGGATCCCGTTCGTTCCCGAATCGGCGTACCGCCACGTGGCGGCGCTCGAACGCGACCTGCTCTCGGATAAGGGCGGGTACCAGAGCGTCAACGAGAACGTGCGGAGCGACGGCGAGCGAATCCGCTGCGCGTGGCACAACCAAGTGGTGACCGACGCCGACGGATCGGTGATCGGCGTGTTCTCACAGTTCGAGGACGTCACCGATGCGGAGGCGCGGAAACGCGAGATCGAGCGGACGAACGCCGTGCTGTCGTCCGCGCTCGACGCGCTCCCGGTGGGGATGCTCGTCGAGGACAGTGACCGACAGGTAATTCAGGTGAACGAGCGGCTGTACGACCAGTTCGACGTCGACGGGGACCCGGAGACCGCCGCCGGCCGCGACTGTCGGGAACTCGCCGTCGAACTGAGCGAGAAGTTCGCCGACCCCGAGGCGTTCGTCGAGCGGATCGAGGCGATCGTCGAGAAGCGACGCCCGGTGGACGGGGAACGGCTCGCGCTCGCGAACGGGGAAACGCTGATCTTGACCTATCGACCGATCGACCTGCCGGATGGGGACGGCCACCTGTGGGCCTATCGGCAGGCGCCCCGGGCAGGCTGAGGCGGTGGTCCGCGGCGGACGGCACCGAGCGCGAGGACGGTGTCAGTCGTTCGCGGAGTCGGCCTCGGCGCTCTCGAACGGTCGCTCCTCGTCGGGGCGGTCGCCGGTCAACAGGACGTGGCAGTCGCGACACCGCGCCTCGTAGGACTCCTCGGCGCCGACGAGGATCGTCGGGTCGTCGACGTGGGCGGGCTCGCCCTCGATGAGCCGCTGGTTCCGGGAGGCGGGCTCGCCGCAGACCGAGCAGATGGCCTGCAGCTTGTCCACGTACTCGGCGGTCGCCATGAGCTGCGGGAGGGGGTCGAACGGCTCGCCGCGGAACGTCTGGTCCGTGCCCGAGACGATCACGCGGCTGCCGCGGTCCGCGAGGGCGTTACAGACCTCGATGAGCGCGTCCGAGAAGAAGTTCGCCTCGTCGAATGCGACGACCTCGGCGGGGTCGTCGTCGAGAACCTCGAGCGGGCCGTCGTCCTCGTTATCGACGACGGTGGCCTCCCACTGGCGGCCCGTGTGGCTCCCGATCGTCGTCTCGCCGTATCGGTCGTCGATCGCGGGCGTGTAGACGGCGACCGACTGCCCGGCGATCTCGGAGCGTCGGAGCCGTCGGAGCAGCTCCTCCGTCTTGCCCGAGAACATCGACCCGGAGATGACCTCGATCCACCCGGATCGAGTGATGGCGTGCATACCCGATCGGGCCGGAGCCAGCGACTAAACCGTTTCTCTCCCGGGTCAAGGTCGTCGCCGGACCGAGACGACGCGTCGCCAACCAAAGCGGGGTCAGAACCCGGTCGCGACCGCGACCGCGACGGCGGCAACGAGCACGTACGCCGCCGCGGAGACCGCCCAGTCGCGCCGGATTTGACCGAGCCGCTGGCGCGGGAGCCCGGACGTGCGAGGCAGCGGGACGAGCGCGAAGAAGCCGACCATCAGCGCGACCATCGCGTGACCCGCGACCACCAGCGCGACGGCGGTTCCGACGCCGAGAACCGCCTGTGCCGCCGAGAAGAGGCCGACGAACAGCAGGCCGGAGCCGCCGCCGGCGACGTAGTGGACCCACGTCGCCAGCCGCTCGGGCGCGTCGTCGACGGGGGTGTCAGTGAGCACGCCCGCGGCGACCTTCGGCGCCGTCGTTCCCTCGGGGAGCCGCGCCATCACCGGATCCATCGCGAGCGTCGCGACGAGGCCGACGACCGGACCCAGCGCGAGCCCGGCAAGCAGCGAGAGCGTCGTCATAGGAGGAGACAGGGCCGGGAGCGGTTTCACTCCGTCGGCGGAGGAGCTCGGTGCCCGGCGTCGCCCCGCCCGCCGCGCCTCAGTCGTCGCGCGGGATCACGGGCTCGCCGCCGATCACGACCCGAGAGACGTCGGCGTGGCCGGCCCGTCTGACGACCGCGCGGACGAGGTCGCGCGCGCCGGCGAGGTTGTCGGAGTCGCCGTCGAGGACGAGCAGGTCCGCGTCCGCGCCGGGCTCGACCACCCCGCGGTTCAGCCCGGCGATCTCGGCGCCGTTGGCCGTCGCCATTCGCAGTATCTCCCGGGCGGGGAGGTCGGACAGCTTCGCCGCGAACTCCATCTCGCGGAACATCGACGGCGAGTCGGTCATCACGTTGTCGGTGCCCAGCGCGACCGTCGTCCGCTCCGCAAGCTCTCGGATCGGCGGTACGCCGACGTTCGTCACGAGATTCGAGCGCGGGCAGACGACGACGGGCGTGCCGCGGTCGTCGAGCCGTTCGAGGTGGATCTCCTCGGCGTGGACCATGTGGACGAGGAAGTCGGGATCGAGGTCCATCGCGGCGTTGACGTCGTCGGCGTCGCGCTCGCCCGCGTGGATCCCGAACAGCTTGCCGGCCTCGCGCGTCGCCGCCCGGACCGCGTCGAAGTCGGCGTCGCGGGCGCCGGAGGCGCCGTAGCCGTCCGCGACCGAGAGCACGTCGGGGTCGTCGCGGCCGAAGACGACCGCCTCGATCGCGCGCTCGTCGAACGGGACCCCCTCACCAGCGAGCGCGTCGCGGAGCGCGCGCACGCCGTCGACGCCGCCCTCGCGGAACTCCAGGAACGTCCCCGTCCCCGTCGACTCCATGTACCGCAGGGTGCGCGCCATCGCGGCCACCTTCTCCTCGTGGCCCGCCGCCCGGAGGAGGCGGTGTTTCAGGCCCTCCGGCGGCGCGACGAGCTCGTCGAGCGAGAGCCCCTCGCCCGCCTCCTTGGCGATCGAGTCGCCGATGTGGGTGTGTGCGTTGACGAACGCCGGGAGGATCACCTCGTCGCTCTCGACGGACTCCTCCTCGATCCGGACGATCTCGCCGTCCGCGACGATGACCCGGCCCTCGACCGGCTCGAAGTCGGGACCGACCAAGATGGTCCCTTCGAGATGCATACCGGAGGCTCGCCGGCTGAGCTTAAAACCTCACGGGAAGCACCTCGGAGCGGGCCGTCACCGCCAGATAGAACGCGCCGCCCGGCCGGAGCACGCGGCGGGCCTCGCGCACGGCGGCGTCGAGGTCCGAGACGAGCTGGAAGGCCGCCTCCGAGAACGCCGCGTCCTTGATCGATGGCGGGAACTCGGCACCGGTGGCCGCGTGGCCGTCCGGGTCGAACGGCGTCGGCACCGGCGGCGCGCCCCCCTCGTCGGTGTCGGCGTTCCACAGCGCCTGGAACGCGTCGCTCCACTCGTTCCAGAGGCGGCGGTTCTCGCGGTGGGCGTCGGCCATGTGTGTGCGCGCGCCGTCCGATCATTTATGTTTGCTGCCGGGGTGTCACCACGGCGCACACCGAACGCCGCCGACAGCGTATCCCGAAGCCGCGGGTCGCCCGCTACTCGAACTCGTCGAGCGTCGTCGGCATCGCCCCGCGCACCTCGGTCACGAGCCCGTCGGGGTCGAGGCCGAGCACGTCCGCGGCCGCGCGGCCCACGCGGTCGGTCGCCGGCTCGGGGGCGTACACGCCGAGGCGCCACTGGTTGCGCTGGGCGGTCCGGAGCGCGGAGACGAGCGGCGACTGGCGTTCGAGCCGCCGAATCTCGCCGTTGACGGTGACGCGCGCGGTCGACTCGCGCATCGTCGGCTCGGGCGGCACGTCTAAGATTACGTGGTCGCGGGCGACGCCCGCCGCTTCGGCGATCTCGCGTTCGAGCGCGGTCTCGGCCGCGTGGTCCGCCTCGTGGACGCGCTCCGGAACGTCGTCGTACTCGGCCCACACCGCCAACTTGTACAGGTCGCGCTCGTCGTAGCGGCGGGAGAGCTCGGCGGTCGCCCGGCAGTCGCGGATCGCGGCGAGGAAGTCGTGGTCGTCCATGCGCCGGAGCTCGGCCGCCGTCGTCGCGGTCGCGTCGAGGAGCTCGCTCGCGGCCCGGCGCAGCATCGCCTTCGAGATGCGCGCGACGTGGTGGGTGTAGACGACCGGGTTCATCAGCGCGCGGGCCAGCAGGAGGCTCTCGGCGGTCTGGACGTTCCCCTCGTCCAAGACGAGCTCCGGGCCGTCGCGATCGGGTCCGCCCCCGCCGTCGCCGTCCGCGCCCGCGCCGCGCTCGACGAACGTCAGCTCCCGGACGAACCGCTCGGTGTCGATGGTGCCGTACGGGACGCCCGTGTGGTAGGCGTCGCGCACGAGGTAATCCATGCGGTCCACGTCGAGCTCGCCCGAGACGAGCCCGGCGTACGGGCCCTCTCCGGCGACGATTTCGGCGATCCGGTCCGGGTTGAGGTCGTGGTCGCGTAACACCTCGCCGACCGCGCCGGTCGTGAGCAGCTCGTCGACGTCGTCGTGGTACTTCCCGGTGCGGCGGTGGGTGAGCGATTCGAGGTTGTGGCTGAACGGCCCGTGCCCGACGTCGTGGAGCATCGCCGCCGCCTCGATGCGGTCGGCGCGTTTCCCGGAGATTCCGAGGTGGTCGAGCGCGCGGCTCGCGAGGTGGTAGACCCCGAGGCTATGTTCGAACCGGGTGTGGTTCGCGGAGGGGTAGACGAGCTGGACCGTGCCGAGCTGTTTCACGTGGCGGAGCCGCTGGACGGCGGGGGTGTCGACGAGGTCCGCGGCGACACCGTCGATCTCGATGTGGTCGTGGACGGTGTCCTTGACCGTGAGCATGCGTTCGCCTTCGGCGGCACGGGATAAAAGGCTGGGAGTGTCGGCCGGGTCGGGGTAGCGCCGCCGCGGGCCTCTGTCCTCGCGGGCCGAATCCGGCCTGGACCGATTCCGCCCCGGACCGATTCCGTCGCCCGCGAATTCGCGGCACGATTTATCATCCGGGCCCGCGAACGGTCGCGTATGTACGACGTACTCATCGGCATCGGGCTCGACGACGAATCGCGAGCGACGGCACAGGCCGAAGCGGTTGTCGACTTGCCGGGCGACTCCGACGAGGTGACCGCCCACCTCTGTCACGTCTTCCAAGATAACCCGGAGGGGGCGTCGGTTCACCAGCTCGGGACCGTGCGGCGCGCCCGAGAGGTGTTGGAGGCGGCCGGCGTGACCTGTACCCACTACGAGGCCAGCGGCGACGCCGGCACGGAACTCATCGAGGCCGCCGACGCCGTCGACGCAGACCTCATCTGCGTGTCGGGCCGCAAGCGGAGCCCGGCCGGCAAGGCCGTCTTCGGCAGCACCACGCAGACGGTCGTGTTGAACGCGGACCGGCCGGTGTTGGCGGTTCCGGTGTCGGTCGAGAACTGAGTCGACACAGAAGCGACGGGCTCGGGCGCCGCCGTCGACCGCGGCGCTCAGACAGAGGGGCGCCCCGCCGCGCGCAGCCCCAAGACCTCCCGCGACGCGGCCGCGACGGCGTCGACGCGTTCTGCGGGACAGTAGACGCCGAGCGTCCAGCGGCGGCGCTCGGCTGCCCGGAGCCCGGTCACGAGCTCCGAGGCGTCTTCCAGCCGCTGTGGGACGCCGTCGACGACGACGGCGGAGCCGGACTCCTTGAGCGCCGGGCGCGAGGGGATGTCGACGAGGACCGCGTCGCGGTCGATCCCCACCGCGTCCGCGATCTCGCGTTCAGCCGCCCGCTCCTCCGCGCGGCCCGCGTCGACCGTTCCCGCCGGCACCTCGTCGATCTCGGCCCAGACGGCGCGCTTGTAGAGGTCGCGCCGCTCGATGCGCTCGCCGAGCGCGGGGACGCGGTCGCGGAGTTCGACGAGCAGATCGTGGTCCGCCATCCGACGGAACGCCTCGACGTCGGTCTCCGTGCGGTCGAGGTACCGCTCGCAGGCGCGCTCCAGCATCGCGCCCGCGACCCGGGAGACGTGGTGGCGGTAGACGACGGCGTTCATCAGCGAGCGCGCGACGAGCAGGCTCTCGGCGGTGGCGACGTTCCCCTCGTCCAAGACGAGGTCGGCGGACGCTCCGCTGCCGTCGCCGTCGAGCAGTCGGAGCTCGGTGACGAGCCGGCCGGTGTCGACGGTGCCGTACGGGACGCCGGTGTGGTGGGCGTCGCGCACGAGGTAGTCCATGCGGTCGACGTCGAGTTCGCCCGAGACGAGCGGCCCCAAGGCCCCCTCGCCGTCGATCAGGGCGGCGACGCGCTCGGGGTCGAGCCCGTTGCGTTCGAGCACCTGACAGACCTCGCGGTCGGCGTCGGTGAGCAGCCACCGCACGTCGTCGTGGTCGCGGCCGGTCGCGCGCCGGATGATCCCCTCGGTCTGGTGGCCGTACGGGCCGTGCCCGACGTCGTGGAGCATCGCCGCGGCGCGGACGTGCGCGGCCGTGTCGTCGTCGACGCCGAGCCCGTCTATCGCGCTGCGCGCGAGGTGGTAGACGCCGAGGCTGTGCTCGAACCGGGTGTGGTTCGCGGAGGGGTAGACGAGCCGGACCGTAGACAGCTGTTTGATGTGTCGCAGCCGCTGGAACGCCGGCGTGTCGACCAGCTCGGCCGCGACGTCGCCGAGCCGGACGTGGCCGTGGACGCTGTCCTTGATCGCCTTCATTGGCGATTGGTCGCCGCGCGCCGGATTGGCCGTTTCGGCTCGGTGACGGGGTGGACGGGAGTCACTCGTCGACGACGTCGATCCCGAACCGCTCTTCGAGCGCGCGCACGACGGACCCGCCCACGTTCGCGGTTGCGGCCCGCCCGTCCTCGACCGCGAGCAGGTCGTCCTCGTCGAGTTCGAGCTCGGCGGCGACCTCCTCGACGGTCAGCCCGGCGTCCTGTCGCGCCTCGGTGACGACGTCGCCGTAGCCGGAGACGAGATACGGGAGGCGGTCCGCCTCGTAGCTCGTCCCCTCCTCCTCCCAGCGCTTCGAGTCGCCGGTCGCGGAGTCGTACATCTTCGCCTGCTTCCGGGCGAGCTCCTTCTTCCGGCTCTCGGTCGCCTCCGAGCCGGAGCCGGCACCGCCGGGGCTGCCGCCAGAGCTGCCGCCGCGCGATCCGCCGCCGCCGCTCGGCGCGTTGCCGGCGTCGTCGTGGGGCCGGCAGTTCGAACACACGAGCAGCTTCGCGCCGGCGACCGTCGCCTTCCGGAGGTCCGTGGTCTCGCGACCGCAGAGCTCGCACGCGTCGCCGTCGTCGCCGCCGCCGCCGCCGCCCGTCGAGTACTTCGGCATACCCCGTGTAGTGGTCCGGACCGTTAAAAACTCGTGGAGGCAGCCTCCGTGAACTGAGAAACTATTGCGGTGGCGCGTGCCTGCGAGCGGGCCCGTGGCCCGCGAGGAGCGCGTGCGAGGGAGTCAGTCGCCGGAGCGAAGCGACGGCGACCGACGAGGCTGGGGAGGGATGAGGTGCGGTTGCTGTGCGGGGTGGGACTCAAAGGGGCAGCCGCGAGGCCGCAGTAGGCGATGTAAGCACCGCAGCGAGCGGAGCGAGCGAGGAGCGCAACGAGCGTACTGCGGCCTCGCGGCTGGGGCTTTGGAGGTGTTCGCCGTCAATCCGCCAGCAACCGTTTATAAGCGAGCGGCTGGAGCTTTGGAGGTGTTCGCCGTCAATCCGCCAGCAACCGTTTATAAGCGAGCGGCTGGGGCTTTGGCGGTGTTCACCGCAGATTCTCCGATCCCATATAAAAGCCGATGACAACATCCAATCTCAGCTTATAAACTGCTGCCCCGTCACGGTAATTCACCTACTCCCTTTCTCGATCACGGGCCGAGGTACCCCCACGCCTGAAGCCGGTCGCCGTCGCCGTCGACCCAGCGCTCGCCGATGTCGTCGCGGTAGTACATGTTCGGCATCACGACGTCGTCGATTCGGTCGTACGCCTGCTCGCGCGCCGCGCCCATCGTCTCCCCCTTCCCGGTGACGACGATTGGCATTCCGCTCTCGCCGGCGACGCGCCACTGGCCGTCGACCTGTTTCGTGTCCTCCAAGTGGATTCCCTCCCGACTCTCCGTCTCGAAGACGACCGCCGCGTTCCGCGAGTTCTCGTCGTACGTCTGCTCGTCGTCGAAGGGGAACGGCGGCAGGACGACCCTGACGGCGATCTGGTAGCCCCCGTGGACCTCGGGCTCCGGCTTGTTCCCGTGCGCGAGGTCGTAGAAGAACTCGGCCGTCGACGACTCGATCGACTCCTCCTGTAAGGCGATGGTTGGGTAGCCGAACCGCGGCGTGAACTCCAGCGGGTAGATGCCCGTCTCGTTGACGATGCAGTTGATGTCGATACTGCCGACGTACCCCTCGTCGGCGAGCCACCCCTCGATCTTCCCGAACGTCTCCTGGAACAGCCTGTTTTTCCCCGCCCAGAACATCGACGTCCCCATCTCGCCGGTCGACGGGCCGATGTTCCCCGGGAACAGCTTCTTGTGCTCGAAGTTGAAGTTCACCCGGTCGACGAACTCGTTCCCGTCGAAGAAGCCGCAGATGGCGACCTCGACGCCCTCAACCTTCCGCTGGAGCTGGAACCCCTTCATCCGGTGGCCCCACGCCTTCTTGTACGCCCGAAGCACGTCGACCACGTCGCTGCCGTCGTCCTCGTTGCCGACGTACAGCAGGCGCTTGACGTTCTGGACCTCCCCAAGCGGCTTGATAACGTACGGCGCGGGGTTCTCCTGGACGTGTTGGATCCCCGCGTCGAACTCGTGGAACACGTGGTGTTCGACCGTGTTGACGCCGTGGTCCTCTAACACCTCCATCGCATACCCCCGATCCTCTTCGAGGCGGTCGGTGTTCGGCGTCCCGCCGACGACGGCCTTCCCCTCCTCGCGGAGTTCCTGCGCGAGCGCACCGGTCCCGACGTCGGAGCCGACTCGCGGGGTGCCACCCCGCTCGTTCGTTCCGGGACCCTCCCGCTGGTCGGGTCCCGAGACCCAGATGTCGTCGAAGATGATCACGTCAGCCCAGTCGACCTCGGCGCGCCAGTCGTCCGTCTTCGGGACGAACCCGTCGCCGATCTCGCGGTCGCTTTCGGCCTCTATGTAGTACTTCACGTCGTGGCCCTCGCGGCGGACCTGCCACGCCAGATCGCTTATCAGCGCCGCGTCGGCCGAGACGAAGAGGAAGTTCGCGGTGTCCATGCGGGGCCGTCTCCCGCGACCGACTTGAGTGTGGGTGCCGGCGCACGCCTCCCGCTCGTCTCCGGGGAGGTTGAAACGTTAACACGCGGGTTGATAGACCGCGGCGTGGTCGATCCGGGTATGCCAAGCGTGACACGCGACGGCGTGACGATCGATTACGCCGTCGACGGGGACCCCGACGGACCGACCGTGCTGCTGCTCGAAGGGCTCGGGTACGGCCGGTGGATGTGGCGGTGGCTCGCCGAGGCGTTGGCCGACGACTACGAGGTGCTCCGCCCGGACAACCGCGGCACCGGCGACTCCGACGTTCCGGAGGGGCCGTACACGGCGGCGGGGATGGCGGCCGACGCCGCCGCCGTCCTCGACGACCGCGGCGCCGACGCGGTCCACGTCTGCGGCGCGTCGATGGGGGGGATGATCGCGCAGGAGCTGGCGCTCGCCGACGACCGCGTCGCCTCGCTGACGCTGCTGTGTACGTCGCCCGGCGGCGATGACGCGGCTCCGACGCCGCCGGCGGTCCAGGAGCACATCTTCTCCGCGCCCGAGGACGCGGACCCCCGCGAGCGGATCCGCTACCTGATGGAGCCCGCGGTCTCCGACGGCTTCTACGAGCGCGAGCCGGAGCTGGTCGACCGCATCGTCGACTGGCGGCTCGCGGGCGACGCGACGCCGACGGGCCGCGAGGCGCAGGCGGCCGCGGTCGCGGCGTTCGACGCGAGCGACCGGCTGGATGACCTGTCCCTCCCGACGCTCGTCCTCCACGGGACCGCGGACCGCGTCCTCCCGGTCGAGAACGCCGACCTGCTGGCGGAACTCCTCCCGCACGCCGAGGTCGAGCTGTTCGAGGGGGGGCCGCACCTCTTCTTCATCGAGGAGCGCGAGCGCGTCAACGACCGCATCCGAACCTTCCTCGGCGAGGTCGCCTGAGATGGCGACAGAGAACGATCCGCAGTCGGACGACCGCACGGAGGGCACCGGAGCCGAGTCCGACGCCGACCCGCGACCGCACCCGCACGGCGACCGTGCCTACGACTGGGTTGGATCGCTGTCCGCCCGCCGCGCACGACTCTCGCCTGACCGCGTCGCCGTCACCGACACGGCCGCGAACGCCGAGTACACGTACGCGGAGTTGGAGGAGCGCGCCAACCGCACCGCGCGCTTCCTCCGCGAGGCCGGCGTCGAGACGGGCGACCGGGTCGCCGTCGTCTCGCGGAACCGCGTCGAGCTCGTCGACCTGTTCTTCGCGACCGCCAAGACGGGGGCGGTGCTGGCGCCGCTCTCGCACCGGCTCGCCGAGCGCGACCTTTCGGCCGTGTTGGGCACCGTCGACCCCGAACTGCTCCTCGTGGAGGCTCCGTTCGGTGGCGACGTCATCGACGCGTTAGAGCGGGCCGACGTCGAGCCCGCCGTCCGCTCAATTCCGACCGACGGCGACGACGCGTGGCGGCCGTACACCCGGGACCTGCCGGCGGACGGCTCGCCCGTCGAGACCGCCGACCTGTCGCTGGCGGACCCGCACCTCTTCTTGCACACCGGCGGCTCGACCGGGACCCCAAAGGAGACCGTCATCAGCCACGGCGCGATCCGCTGGAACGCGTTCAACACGATCACGGCGTGGGGGCTCCGCGAGGACGACGTGACGCCGATGGTGTTCCCGATGTTCCACACCGGCGGCTGGAACGTGCTCACGGTCCCCTTCTTCCAGATGGGCGGGCGCATCCTCCTGAGCCCGGAGGTCGATCCCGGTCGCGTCCTGCGGGACGTCGAGCGCGAGTCGGCGACGACGCTCGTCGCGGTCCCCGCCGTCTTGCGGATGATGGCCCGCCACGACGAGTTCGGGGAGACGGACCTCTCCTCGCTCCGGTTCGTGAAGAGCGGCGGCGGGCCCTGTCGGGAGAGCGTCATCGCGGCGTGGCGCGACCGCGGCGTCGAGATCTCACAGGGGTACGGGCTCACCGAGTGCGGCCCGAACAACTTCGCGATGCCCGACGACTTCCCGCCGGAGAAGACCGGCAGCGTCGGCGTCCCGGCGCTCGCGGTCGACGCGCGCGTCGTCGACGAGGACGGGCCGGTCCCCGACGGCACGGTCGGCGAACTGGAGCTCGCGGGGCCGGCCGCGGCCGACGGCTACTGGAACGAACCCGAGGAGACGGCGGCGACGTTCGGCGACTGGGTGTCCACCGGCGACCTCGCGCGCGTCGACGAGGACGGCTACTACCACATCGAGGGGCGCAAGAAGAACATGTTCGTCTCTGGCGGCGAGAACGTCTACCCGCCCCGCGTCGAGGACGCGCTCACCGACCACCCCGGGATCGAGGAGGCGGTCGTGATCGGCGTCCCGAGCGAGCGCTGGGGGACGGTCGGGAAGGCGATCCTCGTCGGCGACGAGTCGCTCTCGCTCGACGACGTCGAGTCGCACCTCGCCTCGCGCGTCGCACGCTACGCGATCCCGAAGGAGCTGGCGTTCGTCGACGAGATGCCGACCTCGGGCCCCTCGAAGATCGACCGCGCGGCGCTGAAAGAACGGTTCGGAGAGTAGGCGGCGCGGATTTTACAGGAACAACCATTATGTATGCGGAAAATAAGGAGGGGGCATGCTCGACGTCACGATGGATATGGAGCAGTTCGACTGCCCGTTCATCGACACCTCCGCGGACCACGACGTCTCCTTCTCCGCCATGCACTGGCAGCTGGACACCGCGGCGGAACAGCTGGAGACGCGGCTGCTCGTCGAGTCGCCGGACCGGTACGAGCTCGGCGAGGGGCTCTCGGCGCTCCGCGACCACGAGAACATGGCCGAGTACAGCCTGTTCTCGAAGGAGGACGGCACCGCGATCATCCGGACCGTCATCGAGGAGACGAACGCGATGTCGACGATCACGGACCACGGCGGCTACATCACCGGCCCCTTCCTGATCGCCGACGGCTCCGAGCGCTGGCAGGTCGGGTTCGACGACGAGGCGACGACGGAGGCGGCGCTCCACGACTTAGAGAAGGGCAACGAGTTCGTCGTCGAGGACCGCTCGGAGCTCTCGATGGAGGCGCTGTTCGACACGATGCGGAACGCGAACGCGGCCTCGACGATGCTGGACGCGTGTCGCGACCTGACCGACGTCGAGCGCGAGACGATCGAGTCCGCGGCCGACGCGGGGTACTTCGAGTCGCCGCGCGAGGCGACGCTGTCGACGCTCGCCGACGAGTTCGACGTCTCGACCGCGGCCGTCTCGAAGAACATGCGCCGCGGCGAGAAGAAGCTCCTCCGCAGCGTCGTCGCCGCGCTCGACCGGCTGGAGTAGGGCCGGGCGAGTGAAGCCCCCGGCACCGGATGTCGCCGGGTGCGACCGCGCGCCGGCGCTCGAAAAACGCTGTTTCGACCTGACATTCGCCGAATTTCGTCGGGATTGCGAGAACTGTTAACATCTTAACTCGGCCCTTCATGGTGGTGTCCGTCCTCGAATAGTGTATGCGAGACGACCACACACGGCGAGCGTATCTGCGAGGAACCGGCGCCGCGGTCGGCGCGGCCGGACTCACCGGACTGGCCGGCTGTTCCGGCGGGGGAGACGGCGGCGACGGATCGGACGGCTCCGACGGTGGGGACGGATCTGACGGCTCCGACGGCGGCGACCTCTCCGGCGAGACGATCCGGATCGGCGCGATCCAGCCGACCTCCGGCGACCTCCAGTACTACGGGCAGATCAGCCTCCGCGGGTTCTTCTCCGGGCTGGCGTACAAACACGACCTCGACCCGATAGAGGAGGCCACGCCAGGGACGTACACGGTCGAGCCCGAGGGGGGCCCGACCTACGAGATCATCGTCGAGGACACCGGGTTCAGCCCGGACACGGCCCAGAGCGTCGCGACCGACCTCGTGGTCGACGAGGAGGTCGACGTGCTGTTCGGGGCGTCCTCCTCCGACAGCGCGCGGCGGGTCATCGACACGGTCGTCGACGAAAGCGAGGTCCCGTTCCTCATCGGTCCCGCCGCGGACGCCGACATCACCGTCAGCGAGGAGTTCTGTCACCCGCTGGCGTTCCGCGCGAGCGAGCACACGGCGATGGACGCGCGCGCCGGCGGGACGTACGTGGCGGAGAACTTCGACATCGACACCGTCGCAATCTTCGCGTCGGACAACGCGTTCGGGCAGGGCGTCGCGAACAACTACACGGAGGTGTTGGAGGCCCAGGGCGTCGAGGTCCTCGAACCGCGCTTCGTCGAGCAGGGGTACTCCGAGTTCGACGGGCTCTTCGAGCAGGCGATCTCCGACGGCGCGTCGGGCGTCGTCGGCGGCTTCACCGCGGCGACGCTGCCGCAGTTCCTCTCGGCGGCGGTGTCGTACAACATCCAGGTGTTCGGCGGCTTCGCGGCGCTTTTGACCACCCAGCTCATCGGCGGGACGATCGAGTCCGCACTCGGCGAGGACTTCACGGCGCAGGACATCAAAGACGCCGGGCTCGGCCCCTTCACCACCCGGTACCACTGGAACCAGTACGACAATGAGATCAACGACGCGTTCATCGACATGCACACGGAGGCGTACGGCATCGTGCCCGACCTGTTCAGTTCGGGGACGTTCACGATGGCGTCGGCGCTCTCGCAGGCGGTGAGCGAGTCGGGCTCGACCGAGGGCGCCGACGTCGCCGACGCGCTCCGCGGCATGACCGTCGCGGACACGCCGAAGGGCGCGGACGCGTACACGTTCCAGGAGCACAACAACCAGGCGGCCTCGCAGATGACGGTCGCGTGGCCGGTGCCGACGAGCGACGAGTTCGCCGACACCTGGGACGCGCCGATCATGCCCGGCGAGCCGGAGCAGCGCCTCGACGTCGAGGACGTGATGGTCCCCGAAGAGGACGCGAGCTGCTCGCTGTAATGCTGCTGGAGACCGAGGGGCTCACGAAGCGCTTCGGCGGCATCACGGCCGTCAACGGCGTCGACTTCGCCCTCGAGGCCGGCGAGCTCTGCTCGATCATCGGCCCGAACGGCGCGGGGAAGACGACGTTCTTCAACCTGCTCACGGGCGTGTTAGAGCCCTCAGACGGACGGATCCGGTTCGATCCGCCGAGCGGCGCGGCCCCGGACGGCGGGGCGACGGACGGGGGCGGCGGATCGCCGATCGACATCACCGCCGCCTCGCCAGACGAGACGGCGCTCGCGGGGCTCCACCGCTCGTACCAGATCACGAACCTCTTCCCGACGCTGACGGTGCTGGAGAACGTCCGGGTCGCCGCGCAGGCGGGCCGCGGGAACGACTCTTGGAAGCTGTGGCGCAACGTGGCCGACTTCGAGGACCACTACGCGGAGGCGACGCGGATCCTCGAGCGGATCGGGCTGACGGAAGAAGCGGAGACCGTCACGGAGAACCTGAGCCACGGCGAGAAGCGCAGCCTCGAGATCGGCGTCGCGCTCGCGGGCGACCCCGACCTCCTCCTGCTCGACGAGCCGACCGCCGGCGTGTCGAGCGAGGGCGTCGACGACGTCGTCGCGCTGATCGAGGACGTCGCCGAAGACCACTCGGTGATGCTCATCGAACACAACATGGAGGTGGTGATGGACATCTCCGACCGGATCGCCGTCCTCCACCGCGGCGAACTGATCGCCGACGGGCCGCCTGAGGACGTGCGCGGCGACGAGGCCGTTCAGGAGGCGTACCTCGGCGGGTACGGGCGCGAGGGGTCCGGAGACGGGCCCGCCGCGGGCGAGGGGAGCGGCGGCGACGCCGACCGCGATGACACCGCGGATCGCGACGGCGACGTGTTGGCCGACGGCGGCCGCCGGGTGCGCGCCGGAGGTGAGCCGCGGTGACAACACTCGAACTCGACGGCGTCCACACCTACTACGGCGAGAGCCACATCCTTCAGGGGCTGTCCCTGTCGGTCGAGGAGGGCGAGATCGTCGCCCTAGTCGGCCGGAACGGCGTCGGGAAGACGACCACGCTCCGCACCGCGCTCGGGCTGACGCCGCCCCGCGAGGGGACCGTCCGGTTCGACGGGACGGACGTGACGGGGATGGAGCCCCACGAGATCGCGGCCCGCGGGATGGGGTGGGTCCCCGAGGAACGGCGCGTGTTCTCGCATCTCACAGTCGCGGAGAACCTCCGCGTTGCCGCGCACTCGGCGGCCGACCCGGACGCGCGGATCGCGGAGGCGTACGAGCTGTTCCCGGCGCTCGACCGATTCGCTGACAAGGACGCGGGCGACCTGAGCGGCGGCCAACAGCAGATGCTCGCCATCGCCCGCGGCATCGTCGGCGACAACGACCTGCTGCTGGTCGACGAGCCGAGCGAGGGGCTCGCGCCGCAGATCGTCGAGGACGTCGTCGAGGCGCTCCGCGCGGCCTCCGCGGACACCACGATGGTCCTCGTCGAGCAGAACTTCCGGCTGGCGATGGACCTCGCCGACCGGTTCTACCTCGTCGACCACGGGGTCGTCGTGGAGGCAGGCGAGACGGCCGGCGTCACGAGCGAGGACGAACGAATCCGGAGGTACCTGACGGCATGAGCCTCGCACCGCTCGCGGCCGCCGTCTCGCAGATCACACCGCTCGTCGATCCGACCGCGCTCCTCGCGGCGGGCGGCGCTGTCGACGGACTTCGGACCGCGGCTCGCGTGCTCGCAGAAGGGATCGGCAAGGGCGCGGTGTACTTCACCATCGCGGTCGGCCTGACGCTCGTCTTCGGGCTGATGGGCGTCCTCAACTTCGCGCACGGCGCGATCGCGATGGTCGGCGCGTACCTCGGCGGCCTCGTGATGGTCCTCGTCGTCGGCGCGAACACCGGGACGCTCGCGACGATACTCGTCTTCTTCGTCGTGCTGGCGCTGGTGTTCGCGGTCACGACGGCGGCCGGGAGCGCGATGGAGGTGGCGCTCATCCGACCGATATACGATCGCACGCCGACTTACCAGATCCTGTTGACGTTCGGCGTCTCGCTCATCATCGAGGAGCTCGCCCGGATCATTCTGACGCTCCGCGGAATCCAACCGAACCCGCAGTGGCAGGCGCCGATGGGCACCGCGCCGGACGTGCTGTTGGGCCGGACCGAGCTGCTCGGGATCGGCGTCAGGCGCCTATACCTCTTCGAGATAGCCATCGGCGCGCTCGTCGCCGTCGCGGTGTGGGCCTTCCTGACGAAGACGCTGTACGGGCTCTACATCCGCGCCGGCAGCGAGGACACCGAGATGGTCCAGGCGCTCGGCATCGACGTGCGGCAGGCGTTCACCGTCGTGTTCGGCGTCGGCACCGGGCTCGCCGCGGTCGGCGGCGTCCTGCTGATGTGGGACCCGATCTGGGGGCCGAGCGTCCTGTTGAGCATCGACGTGCTGTTGTACGCGTTCGTCGTCGTCATCATCGGCGGGCTCGGGAGCTTCACCGGAACGCTCGTCGCGGCCGGCATCGTCGGGATCGCCGACTCGGTGACGACGTGGCTGTTCACCACCGGGATCGTCACCTTCCCCGGCCTCTCCGAGGTGACCATCTTCCTCCTGCTCGTGGTGATGCTCATCATCCGCCCGCAGGGGCTCTACGGCGTCAAGGAGGTGGGGGGCCATTAGCGACCCCGACCGTCCCGCCGACGAGGACGCTTCCGTGGACGCGGACGCGTCGACCGAGGCGAGCGCTCCCGGAGATGCGGACGCTTCTGTGGACGCGGACGCTCCGGCCGACCCGAACGCTCCGGCCGACCCGGACGCTCCCGTCGACGAGACGGATCCGATCCCGCCGTCGACCGCGGCTGGTGGTCTTCGCGAGTACCTGCGAGATCACGTCGTTCACGCGGCCGTGATCGTCGGGTTCCTCCTGTACCCGCTCGTCTACGAGGCGCTGCTCGCGACGCCGGCCGCTCCGTTCGCGGAGGCGTTCCTCCCGGCGATCACGTTCATGGTCGTGGTGCTGTACATGGGTCTGTTCGCGATGAGCTTCGACTTCGTCAGCGGCTACACGGGCTACCTCTCGTTCGGTCACGCGGCCTTCTTCGGCACGGGTGCGTACTTCGTCGTCCTCGCCGCGAACGGGCAGGTGCCGGGGATCCCCGGGGGGACGCCGTTCATGATCACGCTCCTCCTTGGCGCGGTGTTGGCCGGCCTGCTCGCGCTCGTCATCGGGTCGGTGTCGTTCCGGCTCACGGGCGTCTACTTCGCGATGATCACGCTCGGGTTCGCGCAGGTGATCTACGAGCTGATCCGCTCGTGGGGGTACGTCTCGAGCAATCCGACCGAGGGCACGACGGTGAGCGGCGACGCGCTCGCCATCGGCGTTCCCTACGTCGACGCGCTGAGTCTCGACGTGGGGCGGCTCACGGGCGAGAGCGTCGAGAACCTGCTCGGGCTCGGGATCGACCTGTCGGCGACGGTCGTCTCGTACTACGCGCTCGGGGTCGTCGTGGTGGTCTGCTACTTCGCGATGCAGCGGATCATCCACTCGCCGTTCGGGCGGGTGATGATCGCGATCCGGGAAAACGAGGAGCGAGCGCGCGCCGTCGGCTACCCGACCTACCGATTCAAGCTGGCCGCGTTCGCCATTAGCGGCTTCTTCGGGGCCGTCGCGGGCGGCATCTTCGCCGCCTACTCGCGGTCGGTCGCGCCCGACGGGACGTTCTACTTCCTCGTCACCGCCGATGCGCTGATCACGACGATCGTCGGCGGGTTCGGCACCCTCGCGGGCCCGATCTACGGGACCCTGTTCAACCAGGGGTTAGAGGACGTCCTCTCCACCGAGAGCGGCGGGATCGCGACGCTGCTGCGCGAGGGGCTCCCGGCGAGCGTCCTCGAAGCGGACCTCTTCGGGGTCAGCTTGGAGCTGTTCGTCAACACCGCGGTCGACGGGCGCGCCCCGCTGTACCTCGGGATCGTCTTCGTGCTGTTCGTGCTGTTCGTCCCGAACGGCATCCTCGGGACGCTGCGCGACCGGCTCGGCGGCACCGTCGGGAAGCGGCTCCCGGACCAACTGCGGCGCTATCGGAAGTAGCGTCGCAGGCCCGCCGCGCCGTTGCGGCGGACGCGGAACGGCGACACGATACGATTCGGACTCACGACACATGACTGACACCACGCGACACGACAAGTCGAACAGCGACCGACGCGACGAGTCGAACAGCGACCGACGCGACGAGTCGAACAGCGACCAACGCGACGAGTCGAACAGCGACCGATCCGGAGGCGACCGATGACGGCCTCGATCACCGGAGTCGGGACCTACGTCCCGGACGAGACCATCACCGGGGAAGCCATCGCGGCCGAGAGCGGCATCCCCGAGGAGGTCGTCGTCGAGAAGATGGGCGTCCGCGAGAAGCACGTCTGCCCGCCTGACGGCGACCACGCGACCGACATGTCCGTGAAGGCGGCCGAAGCCGCGCTCGCGGACGCGGCCGTCGATCCGGAGGACCTCGACGTCGTTGTCTACCACGGTTCGGAGTACAAGGACCACGTTGTCTGGTCGGCGGCGGCGGCGATCACCGACCGACTCGGGGCGACGAACGCGTACGCGACCGAGAGCTACACGCTGTGTGCCGGCGCGCCGATTGCGCTGCGGCAGATCACCGCCCAGCTGGAGACGGAGCCGATCGACACCGCGCTGCTCGTCGCCGCCAGCCGCGAGGAGGACCTCGTCGACTACGGCAACGAGGACAGCTCGTTTATGTTCAACTTCGGCAGCGGCGCGAGCGCGTTCGTCGTCGAGGCGGCGACGGAGGATGCGCGGGACGACGAGGGCGACGCCGAGCCCTTCGGCGGTCGCGCGCGCGCCGTGGTCGAGTCGAGCGCGGCCGAGACCGACGGCTCCTTCGCCGACGACGTGGTGATGCCCGCGGGCGGGTCGAAGCGCCCAGCGAGCGAGGAGACGGTCCGCGAGGGGCTCCACACCCTCGACGTGCCCGACCCCGAGGGGATGAAGGAACGCTTGGGGCCGGTGTCGCTGCCCGCGTACCTTTCCGTCGCCGACACCGCTTTAGAGCGGTCCGGGTTCGACCGCGACGACCTCGATTTCGTCGCGCTCACGCACATGAAGCGGTCGTTCCACGAGCGCGTCCTCGACGAGCTTGGCCTCGACCCCGCGAGCGACGGCTACTACCTCGACGAGTACGGCCACGTCCAGAGCGTCGATCAGGCGCTCGCGCTGGAGCGCGGCGTCGAGACCGGTCGGCTCGAAGCCGGCGACCTTGTCTGCCTGCTCGCGGCCGGAACGGGGTATACGTGGTCGGCGACCGTGATCCGGTGGCGAGGCTGACTGCTTATAAATAGTTAGCCGTGAATCGACGGCAGACATCTCCAAATCCCGAGCCGATCACTTATAAATGACTGACATCAAATCGGCGACGAACACCGCCAAAGCCCCAGCCGGGAGGCGGGCGCACGCTCGCTGCGCTCCTCACTCGTTCGCTCCGCTCACTCGTTGCGGTGCTTACGTCACCTGCGCCCGCCTCCCGGCTGCCCCTTTGAGTCCCGCCCCGCACAGCACCGCAGCCTCACGCCTCCCCAGCCTCGTCAGTCGCCGTCGCTTCGCTCCGGCGACTGACTCCCTCGCGCGTGCTTTTCGCGGCCGCCGAGGGCGGCCGCTCGGAGGCACGCGCCACCGCCGCAACGTGTCTCTTATTTATATACTGAATCGGCCGGGTGTGTGCCTGCGTCAGTCACTCACTCGTCGCCGTGCGGCACCGACAGCACCGTCGCCTCGCCGGAGAGGACGCGCTCGTCGCGCTCGGGGACGGTCGCGGTGGTCTCGACCGCAAGGCGGTCGTTGCCGAGGTCCTCGGTGACGCGGACCGTCGCTTCGACCGTCTCGCCCGGGAAGACCGGCTTCTCGAAGGACAGGTCCTGCGAGAGGTAGACGATGTCGCCGGAGAGCCGCGCGAGCGCGCCGGAGACGACCGCGGCCGATAAGATTCCGTGCGCGACGCGGCCGCCGAACATCGTCTCGGCGGCGTACTCGTCGTCGAGGTGAATCGGGTTCTCGTCGCCGGAGAGCTTCGCGAACGTCTCTATCGTCTCCTCGGTGATCGCTACCTCGTGGGTCGCCGTCTCGCCGACCGTCGCGACTGGCATACCGATCGGTTGCGCCGTCGGGGCCTCAACCCCGTGGTTCAGCCTCGAACCCGCAGGCGTTCCCGCAGCAGTCCTCTCGACTAGTCGTCCGCCCGCGCGTCGACCACGTCGGCGTCGGTGGGGTTCGCCCCGCCGTACTCCTCGACGAGTTCGTCCAGCCGCTCGGGGTCGCCGGCGTGCGCGAGCGGCTCGGTCGCGGTTTCGCAGGCTGCGTCGACCCCCAGCCGGTCGCAGACGCGGTCGGCGGTCGTCTCGGCCATCTGCCGGTAGGTGGTCAGCTTCCCGCCCACCACGCTGTAGAGGCCGGCGGCGCCGTCGCGCTCGTGGTCGAGCAGCGTGAACCCGCGGGAGATCCCGCGTCGGTTCTGCCCCGCTTCGTCCGGCGCGTACAGCGGGCGCACGCCCCACCACGTCCTGACGGTCGGCACGTCGGCGACGGCTGGGAGCATCGCGGCGCACTCCTCGATCGAGCGCTCGACCTCCCAGTCGGCGCGCTCGTAGTCGTCCGGGTCCGAGACCGGGACGCTCGTCGTCCCCAACACGACCTCGCCGTCGTGGGGCACGACGATGTCGCCGTCGTCGGGATCGCGACACCGGTTCAACACCGGGCCGAGCCCCTCGTGTTCCACCGAGACCATCACGCCGCGGCTCGGCGCCATCCCGACCTCGACGCCCGCCATCGCCGCGATCGAGTCCGCCCACGCCCCGGTAGCGTTGACGACGACGTCGGGCGAGAGCGTTTCGTCGACGCTCCCGCCGACCCGGACCGATTCGACCGTCCCGTCGCGGACCGTCACGTCCTCGACGGGCGCGCGGGGGTGGACGGACGCGCCGTGACGCTCGGCGTCCGCGGCGTTGGCGGCGACCAGCCGCGATGGGTAGATGACGCCGTCGGGGACGCGGAACGCCTCCTCGACCTCGTCGGCGAGCCCCGGCACCGCCTCGCGGGCGGCGTCGGCGTCGAGACGCTCGGTCTCGATCCCGAGCGACTCGCAGGCGGCGAGCTTCTCCTCCAGATAGTCCGGGTCGTCGCCGTCGAGGCGAACGAACAGGCCGCCGGTGTCGCGGACGCAGGCCCCGGCGATCGACCTGAGCGTCCGGTTCTCTTCGATACACTCCTTGGCGCCCTCTGCGTCCGCCTCCGCGTACCGGGCCCCGCTGTGGAGGAGGCCGTGCGAGCGCCCGGAGGTCCCGCTCCCGAGGCCGCCGCGGTCGACGAGCGTCGCGTCGACGCCGCGCATGGCGAGGTCGCGGACGATCCCCGTTCCCGTCGCGCCGCCACCGATCACGAGGACGGTCGGATCGGCGCTCACGCGGCGGTCACCACGGTTCGGGCGCGGTCACGGTCCGCCGCGAGATACCGTCGGCTCGGGCTACTGTAGCGCATGTGATTGGTACGCATCCCGGACACTTGAGACTGCCGTCGCCCCCAGCGGAAACCGGTTTCAAAAGCCCGGTACCGACGGATTCTCCGCGAGGACGTGTCGCCCGCTCAGCGCGAGCCGCCCGCGTCCGCGGGGCAGGTGTCGACGCCGAGCAGGGCGTACAGGCCGCAGGTCCCGGTCGCGGCGGTCGCGAGCATCGCGATCGCGACGACGCCCAGTATCGGGGCGGCGAGGTCGGGGAGCGGCGCAGCGCCGGCGAGCGTTGCTAGCGAGGCGACACCGGCGAGGGCGCCGACCGCGGTCCTGACGCGCTTGTCCGTCGCACCGACGTTCTGGTTCATACACCACAATACGGCGCACGACCGTATGAACCTTTCCACCTTCGGTATCTCTGGCCGTCACTCCCGCGCCGGGCGGGCGAGTGGTCGCATGGTGGACAGCGGGACCCCCGGCTGCCCTCACCCGAAGTCGTCGAGACCGGTCTGGGCGGTTCCGCCAGCGTCGTCGCCGGCCGCTCCGTCCGGGTCACCGCGGTCGGCCGCGATCGATCTCGCGGCCTCGACCCCGCCCGACAGCGACGCTCGGCGCGCGATCTCCTCGTCACCGAGGCGGGCGGCGGCCGCGTCGAAGACCGCGCCGTAGCGCCTGCGGAACTCGCTGCGGGCCGCCTCGTAGTCGACGACCGGGTACGGGTACGTCTCCCCGATGCGGACGCCGACCTCGCGCTGGACCGCGAGCGGCGTCTTCTCGGGGGCGTCGAGGTGAACCGAGGGGAGCGGTTCGAGCTCGGGGACCCACCGCCTGACGAACTCGCCGTCCGGGTCCTGATCGCGCACCTGCTTGCGCGGATCGTACAACCGCAGTCCGGGTCGACCGATCAGGCCGCACTGCGACTGCCACTGGGTGTAGTTGATCGCGGCGTCCCCGTCGATCAGGTGTTCGTAGAAGTGGTCGGCGCCGATCCGCCAGGGCTGCTGGAGGACGTGGAAGTAGACGCTAGCGCACAGCGCCCGCATCCGAAAGTTGAGCCACCCCGTCTCCCGCAGGCAGCGCATGCTCGCGTCGACCATGGGAAATCCCGTCTCTCCATCCTTCCACGCCGCCACGAGGTCGGGGTCGTGCCGGTCGCGGTTGAACCCCTCGTAGACCGGGTTCACCGCGCGGTCGAGCCACCCCGGCCAGTCGAGCAGCTTCTGGGTGTAGTGGCGGTTCCAGAACAGCCGCGAGACGAACATCGACTTGCCGCGCCCGTTTGGCGCGCGCTCGTCGACGTGGCGGTGGACCTCGCGGACCGACAGACAGCCGAACCGCAGGTACGGCGAGAGACCGCTCGTCCCCTCCCGGGCGTCGAGGGGCGAGGATATCGATCCCGGGTACGCCGCGATCTCCTCCGCGAACGCGCGGAGTCGCTCTCGGGCGGGACCGCGTCCGCCCGTCGGCACCTGCGTCTTCGCCGAGTCGACGCCGTACGCGTCGCTCACGCGGTCGGGGTCGACGGGCGTCTCGACGCGCTCGATCGCGACCGACCGAGGGTCCCAGTCGAACGGGTCGGCCGCGAGCCACGACTCGACGTGATCGCTCCAGTTCTCGCGCGGGCGGTCCGCGTTGCGGACGAGTCCGTCGCCCGCGACGAACCGGACGCCGAGCCGTTCGCGGGCCCGGTCGTCTCGCCGCCGGCCGTACCGACCGGACGCCGTCGCGGTCGCGACGACGTCCCAGCCGGCGTCGACGAACTGCGCAAGGACGTCGAGCGGGTCGCCGTGAGCGTACGTCAGGCCGGCGCCGCCGACGTCGCGGTACTGCCGGTCGAGGTCGCGCAGGCAGTCGTGGAGGAACTCGATCCGGGCATCGCAGGCCATCCCCCGTTCGCCGTAGAACGCGGGGTCGAAGACGAAAAGCGGGAGGACTCGGTCGGTCTCCGCCGCGGCCGCCGCGAGCCCGGGGTTGTCCCCGATACGCAGGTCGTCTCGGTGCCAGACGATGGTGCCGCTGCCGCCGGCCGTCGAGGCTGACTGGACTGCCTCCGCGTGGGGGGCCGTCGGGAGCGGCGCGTCATCGCCCGGCGTCATCTCTTGAGAGCGTAGGGGCTGCCGGCGCATGGGATTGTCGGCCGGCGGATGGGTCTGTTGGCCGGCGCATAGGGCTGTCAGCCGACGCCAGTCAAAAGCGGTCTCGGCGGCGGGAAACGTTGAATAGGGTTCCGTCGCCGTCTTAACACGGATGTCAGACTCAGACGACACCGACGTACTGCGCGAGCTCGCCTCGCTCCCGACGATCGCGAGTCCGCGCGTGTCCCCGGACGGAGAGACCGTCGCCCTCTACTACGACGTCACCGGTCGCAACGAGCTCCACCTCTGCGATCCGACGGACGGCTCGCTGGAGCAGCTGAGCGACGGCGACGTCCCGCGGTCGGTCCGCGCCGGCTTCGAGTGGGACCCGAACGGCGACCGCCTCTTCTACCACCGCGACGAGGCCGGAGACGAACAGCACGACATCTGGGCGATGTCGCTCGACGGCGAGAGCGAACCGGTCGTCGAGATGGACGGCCAGATCCACCTTCAGGACGTGGGCGAGGACGGTGAGACGCTCCTGTTCGGATCCAGCCGCGACGGGCAGATGAACCTCTACCGGCACGACCTCCCGAGCGGCGAGACGGAGAAGGTCACCGACTACGAGCGCGCCGTCGCGGCCGGCGAACTGTCGCCCGACGGCGATCGGATCGCGTACGCGACCAACGAGACGGACACCTACGAGAACCTCGACGCGTACGTCGCGGACGCGGACGGCTCGAACCCCCGGAAACTCGGCGTCGGGGACGTGGGCGCGGAGGTCGCCCCCGTCGACTGGGGCCCGGACGGCGACCGCCTGCTGATCAACGACAACAGCGCCGATCTCGGTCGCACTGGGATCGTCGACCTGAGCGGGGGCGACGCCTCGGACGGCGCCGACGCAGCCGACGGCGACTCGGTGACCTGGTTCGGCGACGGCGAGTTCGAGGAGTCGGCGAGCCACTTCCTCGAGGCCGGCGACCGGTTCGTCGCGAGCCGGACGCGCGGCGCCGTAACGGTCCCGGTCGTGTACGACGTCGAGACGGGCGAGGGTCACGAACTCGACTTCCCGGCCGGCGTCGCCAACGTGACGGAGGGGCGGCTGGCCGACGACCGCCTGCTCGCGTACCGGACCACGTCGAGCCGGCGGCCCGAACTCGTCGCGTACGACCTCGACGCGGACGCCACCGAGACGGTGTTCGAAGCCGAGTACGGCCCGTTCGACCCCGACGACTTCGTCGAGCCCGAGACGGTCTCGTTCGTCTCCGACGGCGTCCCCGAGACCCCGGCGCGGGCGGTCGACCACGACCCCTCCGAGGCGTTCGAGATCGAGGGCCTGCTGTTCGACTCGGGCCGACGCCCCTCGCCGCTGATCGTCAACCCCCACGGCGGCCCGCGACACCACGACAGTCGGCGGTTCAGCTACCGCGTCCAGTTCCTGCTCTCGCGCGGCTACTCCGTCCTCCAAGTGAACTACCGCGGCTCGACGGGGCGCGGCCGCGAGTTCGTCCGCGAGCTGTACGACGACTGGGGCGGCGCCGAGCAGGGCGACGTGGCGACCGGCGCCGAGCACGTCCTCGACGAGTACGACTGGCTCGATGAGGACCGCGTCGTCGTCTACGGCGGCTCCTACGGCGGCTACTCCGCGAACTGGCAGATGGTTCAGTACCCGGACCTGTACGCCGCGGGGATCACGTGGGTCGGCGTCAGCGACCTGTTCGACATGTACGAGAACACGATGCCGCACTTCCGGACGGAGCTCTTGGTGAAGAACCTCGGCGAGCCCGAGGAGAACGAGGCGATCTACCGCGAGCGCAGCCCGGTGAACTACGTCGAGAACGTCGACGCGCCGCTCCTGATCGTCCACGGCGTCAACGACCCCCGAGTTCCGATCACGCAGGCCAGGATCCTTAGGGACGCGCTCGACGACGCCGGCTTCGAGGAGGGAACCGACTACGAGTACGAGGAGCTTGGCGAGGAGGGCCACGGCTCCGGCGACATCGACCAGAAGATCCGCTCGCTGGAGCTGCTCGACGACTTCCTCGACCGCCGGATCGGCGCGGAGCGGACCGGGGTCGCCTCGCTGGACGACTGAGACGGCGACTCCCCGCAGCGGGAGTATTTAAAAAGAGTGAGCAGCCGTCAGCGACCGCGAACGGCGCTTACTCGCCGGTCTCGATCGGCGCGCCGACGAGGTTCCCCCACTCGGTCCACGAGCCGTCGTAGTTGCGGACGTCGTCGTAGCCGAGCAGCTCGTGCAGGAGGAACCACTCGATCGACGAACGCTCGCCGACGCGGCAGTAGGTGATCGTGGACTCGTCGCCGTCGACGCCCGCGTCGGAGTAGAGCTCGCGGAGCTCGTCCGCGCTCTTGAACGTCCCGTCCTCGTTGAGCGTGGTGCCGATCGGGACGTTGCTCGCGCCGGGGATGTGGCCGCCGCGCTGGGCGGTCTCGTTGAGCCCCTCGGGCGCGATGACCTCGCCGGAGAACTCTTCGGGGGAGCGGACGTCGACCATCGGGATCCCTTCCTCGATCGCCTTGTCGATGTCGTCCTTGTACGCGCGGACGCTCTCGAAGGGGCCGCGGGCCTCGTAGTCGCGGGGCGTGAAGTCGGGCTCCTCGGTCGAGAGCGGGTAGTCGTTCTCGACCCAGTACCCCTTCCCGCCGTCGATCACGCGGATGTCGTCGTGACCGTAGTACTTGTAGATCCAGTAGCCGAACAGCGCGAACCAGTTCGGGACGCGGCCGCCGCCGTACACGACGACCGTCGTGTCGGCGTCGATGCCGCCCTCGCCGTTTCGCTTCGCGAAGTTCCCCTTCGAGACGATGTCGCGCTCCGTCTCGTCGGTGAACACCGCGTCCCACTCGAAGTTGAGCGCGCCGGGGATGTGGCCCTCCTCGTAGGGCGTGTACTCCGACTCGTCGGTGACGGTCGGGTTGTTGATCTCGACGAGCCGGAGGTCCGAGTCGTCGTCCTGGAACGCGTCGAGGTTCGATTCCACCCAGTCCGCCGTGACGAGTACGTCTTCAGGCATCACTCACGATATGGCCGCCCGCGGCTTTGAACGCCCGATAATGGCGGTTCTTTCCGGCGCCTGTGACGCCCGGCAAGCGGCGGAAAACGGTGAAAACGGACGGCTCGGACCGACGTAGACGTCCGTCCGGGTTGACACCTACCGAATTACCGTCACGGGCACGTCGGCCTTGTCGACGATGCTCTTCGCGACGCTACCGACGACCTGCTCGCGCTCCTCCGAGAGCCCGCGGTGGCCGACGTAGATGGCGGTAACCGCCTCGTCGGTCGCGTACTCGGTGATCGCGTCCGCCGGGCGCCCCGTGAGGAGTTGGGTCGCCACGTCGATCGACTCGTCCCCGACGGCCTCCTCGGCGATACTTCGAGCGTTCTCCAAGACGTCCTGGCCGGCCTCGACGGCGGCCTCCTCGCCCGGGAGAACGATCGTCCCGTCGACGAGCTCCGAGTCCGGGGTCAACACGTGGGCGATCTCGAGCGTCTCGTAGAACGCGACCGCCTGTCGCGCCGCGTACCGGACGGCTTCGTCGCTCTCCGTCGATCCGTCGGTCGCAACGAGGTAGCTCATACGCGGAGATGCGTCCGAGAGACACATAATTCCTGTCGGGCGTTCCCGGCCGACGACTCCGCGATCGGATCATCTCTCGCGGCCACCGTCTCTCCGCCGACCGCGGTCGCCGTCGTCTCCCGGCCGAACCCGGTCGCCCGTGGAGGCGTGGATCGCGTCGAGCACCGCCTGGACGCGCGTCGCCTCCGCGAACGAGACGAGATCGCTCCCGTCGCCGTCGACCGCGCTCGCGAACTCCGTCAGGAGCGCGCTCACGGTGTCGCCGCGCTCGTCGACGAGCGTTTCCTCGCCCTCTCGCCCGCGATTCCGCACGAGGCGGTACCACTCCGTCAGCGACAGCGACGCCTCGTCGCCGACGACGGTGATGCTGTTCTCCTCCTCGCCCTCATGGTCGCAGAGCAGGTCGATCGTCCCCCGGATCCCGTCGGTCTGGAAGCTCCCGACCACGTCGTCCTCGTAGGCTTCGGGCCCCGAGTAGCCCACATCCGCCGAGAGAAACTCGATCGGGCCGAACAGCTCCTGAACGCCGAAGATGAAGTGCGTCCCGACCTCACGCAGCGGGCCGCCCTGCTCGCGCGACTCAAGCCACGCCACGTCCTGCCACTCGCGGGGCCACTGCGGAAACCTGAACCAAAGTTCGACCCGGCGCACCTCGCCGATCTCGCCCGCAGCGACCGCCTCGCGCAGGCGGACGAACCCCGGCGTGTAGCGGAACGGAAGGTTCACGGCCGTGGCGCGGTCGGTCTCTTCCGCGAGCGCGACGAGCTCGTGCCCGGTCTCCGCGTCGGCCGCGATGGGCTTCTCGCAGATGACGTGCTTGTCGGCCGCGAGCGCGTCGGCGACGACCTCGCGGTGGGCGAGCGGCGGCACGCCGACGTACACCGCGTCGAGGTCGTCGCGCTCGACGAGCGAGGCGTGGTCGGTCGTCGTCGCGGTGCGGTCAGTGCCGTGGTCAGCCGCGAGCGACGCCACGCGGTCGGCGTCGAGGTCGCAGGCGGCCGCCAGTTCGTAGCGGTCGTGGGTTTCGATTGCGGCCGCAAGGCGGTTCCCGATCACGCCGCAGCCGACGATCCCGATCTGTATCACGGCCGTCGAGAGCGGTCGCGCGCGCTTGTAGCTTCGGGAGTCGGAACGGGGTCGGTCCGCGGTCTCAGGACTCCTCGAGCGGCCGCGCGACCATCTCGCCCCACGGCTCGAAGCCGTGGCGGTCGTAGAACCCCTTCGCGCGCTCGTTCGCGGGGTCGACGTCGAGGACCAGCCGGTCGAGCGGGAGGTCCTGGTCGGCCGCGAGCGCGAGGGCCGCGTCCATCAGGTCGTCGGCGACGCCGGTGCCGCGGTGGTCGGGCGCGACGTAGATCTCGTTCAGGACAGCCGCGTCCCAGATCATGGTCATTCGCTCGGGGAGGACGAAGACGTAGCCGACGACCGAAGCGCCGCTTTCGGCCTCACTTCGGTCGACCGCGACGGTCACGCACCGCGGATCCTCGGCGACGCAGCGGACGACCCAGTCGAGCCAGCGCTCGCGGTACGCGTCGGTGAGCTTGTCCTCGTAGGCGGCCGCCTTCTCGTCGCCGCCCGTATTTTCGCCGAGACCGCGTTCAAAGGCGAGCTTCAGGTCGTAGAGGCCGTGGGCGTCGCGCTCGCGGTCGTAGGGGCGGAGTTCGAGCGTCATTCCTCTTCCTCCAACACGAACTCCGCGAGCGTCGGCACGAACGTTCCGATGTCGGTGACCATCCCGATCGCCTGCGCGGAGCCGCGGTCGAGCAGCTGGGTGACGGTGGCGGGGTTGATGTCGACGCAGACGGTCTTGGTGGTCGACGGGAGGCAGTTGCCGACCGCGACGGAGTGGAGCAGCGTCGCGAGCATGAGCACGATGTCGGCGTCGTGCGCCTGCTCGCGGATCGCGTTCTGGGCCTCGACCGCGTCGGTGATCGTGTCCGGGAGTGGGCCGTCGTCGCGGATCGACCCCGCGAGGACGGTGTCGACGTCGTTCTCGACGCACTCGTACATCACCCCCTCCGTGACGATTCCCTCTTCGACGGCGGCCTCGATCCCGCCCGCCCGGATGATCTCTGAGATGGTCCAGATGTGGTGTTTGTGGCCCTTCCGCGGGTGTTCGAGCGTCTCGACGTTCATCCCGAGCGAGGTGCCGTAGATGGAGCGCTCCAGGTCGTGGGTGGCGAACCCGTTGCCCGCGGAGAGCGCGTCGACGTAGCCCGCGGCGACGAGGTCCGCGAGCGCGTCGCCGGCGCCCGAGTGGATCACGGCGGGCCCCGCGACGACCATCACGTTGCCGCCGTCCTCCTTCACCGCGCGAAGTTCCTCGGCGACCTCGCGGATCGTCGATTCCGAGGGGCGCTCGGCGGAGACACCGCCCTGCATGAAGCCGAACGCGCCGCCGCCGCTCCGCGGGCGCTCGGGGGGATTCACGCGGATTCCCGACTGGTCCGTCGCGACGAGGTCGCCCTCCTCGACCGCGTTGAGCGTCTTGGTGTAGGCGCGGGTCGTGCCGTCGGCGGCGCCTTCGGGATCCACCACCAGCGCGCAGTCCATCTCGATCCGCTCGACGTCGATCCACTCGCCGTCGTACAACACCTCGGTCGGGTGGTTCGTCGTCGAGTAGAAGTTCGGCGGCACCACCTTGTCCGCGGGCGCCGCGACGAGGTCCACCTCGGAGGGGTCCTCCAACACCGCCCCGTTCTGGTGGAGTTCGTGGAGGATGTCCCGCAGCGTCTCGGGGTCGTCCGCGGAGACGGTCAGCCGGCAGTACGACTCCTCGGTCTCGTGTTTCCCGACGTCGAACTGCTCGACGTCGAACGAGCCGCCGAGGTCCATCACCGCGCCGAAGCAGCGCTGCATCGTGCCGCTGTCGATGAGATGGCCTTCGAGTTCGACGGTCCGCGAGTGGGTCATACGGAGGCGTCGCGTCGGCGGGGGAAACGCGTTTCCCTCGCTCTGTTACGACTCTTCAACGGAGAGGAGTCCGACGTATCTCGCGCAGTACGGTAATGGCGGCGAACGGTAGCGAAGCAGTATGAACTAGTGTTGTTGATCAGTTGTTTATAAATCAGGTTGTGGTGTTGCCGTCGGCTGTTTATCCGTGAACGACGGTGCGGTGATGATCTCGGAAACGCCAGCCGTTCGCTTATAAATCCGTACTGACGGATCGACGGCGAACACCTCCAAAGCCCCAGCCGCGAGGGCGGCGCACGCTCGTTGCGCGCTTCAGTCGCTCGCGTTGCTCGCTCCTTCCAGTGCTTACGTCGCCTGAGCCGCCCTCGCGGCTGCCCCTTTGAGTCCCACCCGGCACCGCCCCACACCTCACGCCTCCCCAGCCTCGTCAGTCGCCTCCGCTTCGCTCCGGCGACTGACTCCAGCGAGGGACCGAAGGTCCCTCTGGCAGCCGGCGCGTAGCGCCGGCGACCTCGCACGCGCTCCTCGCGCCCTCCGGGCGCTCGTCGGCACGCGCCACCGCCTCAGATCAGGCCGAGCGCGGTGAGGATCTGGTTGCCGAAAATCATCGCGATCAGGCCGGCCAGCATGACGAGGCCGGACGAGACCGTGATCGTCCGCACCGCGGCGTGTCGGTCGCTGATCGGGACCCGACTGATCACTGCCTCGGCGACCATCCGGAGGATGCGACCGCCGTCGAGCGGGAACGCCGGCAGGCAGTTGAACAGCGCCAGCTGGATGTTGATCCACCCCGACCAGAAGAGGAGGTTTGCCAGCAGGAAGACGCCGCCCCCGAGCGCCGCGAGCGGCCCCTCGACGACGAAGAAGTTGGTCAGGTCGCCGGTGAACCCCGCGAAGTTGAACGGGAGCCCGAACAGGCTACCGAGCGGAAGGATGAGCGCGACGAACACTAAGCCGAGCGGCGAGTCCGTGATCCCGCCGAGCGGGAGCCCGTCCGCGGCCTCCTGACCGCCGTCGCCGCCGAGCAGTTCGAGGTACGCGCCGGCGGGGTACTCGGTGACGCCCACGTCGTCGAGCGCGAGCCCGCTCGTGCCCGGGAAGACGCTGACGCCGATGAACCCGCCGTCGCGGTTCGGGTGCGGGTCGAGCTCCACGTCGTAGGTGTCGCGCTCGCCGTCAGCGTCGAAGACGGTGACTGGGACGGTCTCGCCCGGCTCTCGCTCGCCGAGGACATCCGAGAGCGCCCCGTTGTCGACCACGCGCTCGCCGTCGACCGAGACGATCGTCAGCGGCTCGCCGAGGGCCGCGCCCGCGTCGTGGATCGGGCCGTCCTCCTGGACGCCGACGACGTAGGCGCCGACCGGCACGTCGGGGACGGTGACCGCCGCTTCGCCGTCGGCCGTCTCGACGCCCGAGGCGTTCTCCGCGCCGGGCGCGTCGCGGACCTGATCGATGACGGTCTGGTTGCCCGTCACCGTCAGCGTCGCGCGCTCGTCGCCGCCGACCGCGTCGAAGAAGCCGGACTCGGTCGCGACCGACTCGCCGTTCACCGCCGCGATCGTCACGGGCACCTCTTCGATCGTTACGCCGAGGGGGTTGCCGCCGGCGGAACCGACCACCTGTAGCTCGCGGTCGACCGTCACCGTCTCCCGCGTCTCGCCGTCGTCGACGGTGAGCGCGACGGAGTCGCCCGCGTCGGCGATCGCGGACTCGAACTCCCCGCTCGTCTCGATCGGCGTCCCCGCCACCTCGACGACGCGGTCACCCTGGGAGAGGTCGGCCGCGGCCGCCGGGGAGCCGGGGTTCACCTCGCCGACCGCGTAGCCGGCCGCCGGCGAGATGGCGCCGACGACGGGGCCGAAGAGGAGCGCGAAGACGACGATCGTCAGCACCGTGTTCGCGGTAACGCCGGCCGCGAACATCCGGGCGCGGGCGCCGCGGGAGGCCTGCTGGGTCGCCTCCTCGTCGGGCTCGACGAACGCGCCGACCGGGAGCAGCGCGAAGAAGACGAGTCCCATCGAGTCGATGTCGATGTCCTCGACCCGGCAGAGCAGGCCGTGCGCGCCCTCGTGGACCACCATCGCGCCGGCGAGGCCGGCGACGATCTCGGGCGCGACCGACAGCGGGAGAAAGTCGTTGACGCCGGGGATGATGAGGAAGTTCTGCGGCTGCTGGATCGCGGAGGGCTGCGCGTTCGTGAACGCCGACATCGCCGACGAGAGGATGAGCGCGAACGACGCCACCATCGCCACCAGAGCCCCGCCGAGGCCGAGGTTGGCGACCGCGCGCCAGAACCGCTTCGGCGCCGCCAGTCGGCCGAGGAAGGCGCGCCCGCGGAGCGTCCGGAGGGTCAACACCGGTCCGGAGACCCTGAACGCGTCCGGGAGGATCCCCTCGTTCCGCAGCCACATCGCGACCGCGGAGTAGGCGAGGACCCCCGTCAGCACCCAGAACAACGTGTTCATTACGACGGGGTAGGGCTCGCCCGTTCGTAAGGGGTTCGGTTCCCGGAACTCTCGGCCACCGACGCGCCGCGCGAGTCGGTCGGCCCTCCGCGCCCGCCGGCGAGGACTGATACGGCTCCCACTCGTGTGGCGAGGTATGACAGACGCAGACCAACCCCGCTTGACCGACGCAGACGGAACGGAGTCCGGGCCCTCGCTCGCGCCGCTCATGGGCGCGACGTACGTCGTCGCCGGGATCGCTCACTTCCTCGCTCCGAAGCGGTTCGCCGAGGCAGTTCCACCGGCGTTCCCCCGTCCGGTGGGACTCGTCTACCTCTCCGGAATCGCCGAGATACTCCTCGGGATCGGGGTCGCGATCCCGCGGACGCGACGCCCGTCCGCGTGGGGGATCGTCGCCCTCCTCGTCGCGGTGTTCCCGGCGAACGTCCACCTCGCTCGGAGTGACACCATGGACGACCTCGTCCCAGACCGACTCGTCGGGGCGGCGCGGCTCGCGGCGTGGATCCGGCTGCCGTTTCAGGGCGTCCTGATCGGCTGGGCGCTGCGATACGCGGACTCGGACGAGGAAGCGGCGCCGACAACGGAGGCGGCGACAGCAGAGACGGCGGCCCCCGAGGCGTAGCCGTCGCCCCGTTCGTGACGCGACCGGGCGCGGCGAATGGCCGCCGCGAACTCAACACCCAAGTACCCCCCGGCCCAACCGTGGCCCATGATCGCGCTCATCGACTTCGTCTCACGGTTGGTCGGCGACCTCGGCCGGTTCGTCGACATCTTCCTGAACGACCTCATCCTCGGCGCGGGCGACCCGCTGTCGGCGCTGCTCGTCGTCGTCGGACAGCTCCTGCTCGTCGGCGGCGTCGCCGTGTTGGGCTACGCCGCGGTCGGCGCGCTGCTCAACGAGATCGGCGTGAACCTCCCCGCGCTCGGCGGGCGCGGGCGCTCCGAGTAGAAGTCGAAAGTCGGGCGGCGGCCGAAAAACGGGCCGCTCGGCTCGTCCCTCTCCTCAGTCGTCGTCGGCGCCCGTCGCCGACCGCGTCCCGGAACCGTCCGCCGGACCGCCGACCCCGGTCGCGGTCCGCCCGGCGCCGTCCGGCACCTCGAACTCGTTCAGCCGCGCGAGCAGCTCGTCGGACTGGTCCGAGAGCGTGTGGACCTGCCCCGTCACCTCGGAGACGGTCGCGGTCTGCTCCTCGGCCGCGGCCGCGACGGTCTCGGCCTCGGTCGCGGTCTGTCTGCTCACGGACGCGACGCCGTCGACCATGTCGACGACCTCCTGGGTCGTGCGCGCCTGATCGTCGGTCGCGTCGCTGATCTCCTGGACGGTCTCGTCGACCGTCGTCACGTCCTCGACGACCCCCTCGAACTCCCGCAGCGTCGACTCGATCGTCTCGACGCCCTCCGCGACCTGCGTCTCCATCTCCTCAGCGTCTGCCGCGGTCTCCGCCGAGGCGGTCTGTACCTCCTCGATGCGCCCGGAGATCTCCGCCGCGGATTCGCGCGTCTCCTCCGCGAGCGACTTCACCTCGTCCGCGACGACCGCGAACCCGTCTCCGGAGCCGTCGGCGCGCGCGGCCTCGATGGAGGCGTTCAGGGCGAGCAGGTTGGTCTCCTCCGCGATTTCGTCGATCACGGCCGCAATTTCGTCGATCTCGCCGACCCGCTCCGCGAGGTCGGTGACCGCGGCCGCCGTCTCACCGATCCGGGTTTCGAGGGTCTCCAGCTCCGCGATCGCCTCGGCCGCCTCCTCGCGGCCGGAGCGACCGCGTTCGGCCGCGTCGCGGGCGGTCTCGGCCGCGTCGTCAGCGCTCGCCGCGATCTCCTCGACCGTCGCCGAGAGCGTGTTCATCTCGCCGGCGATCGCCTCCAGCTCGTCCGTCTGTTCGGCCGCGCCGTCGGAGATCTCCTGGACCGAGCGGGCGACCTCGCCGCTCGCGTCGTCGACCTCGTCCATGCTCGCGCGCACGTCGTCCGCGGTGCCGGCCACGTCGGCGGTGAACGCGCCTACGTCGCCGAGCGTCTCGCCGAGGGTCGCGACGAGCCGGTTGTAGTTGTCGACGAGCTCGGCGTACCGCTCCTCGTCGGTCGCCAGCGCGTCCGCGTCGATGGTCGCCGTCAGATCACCATTCTGCGCGCGCTCCGCGGCGTCACCGAAGGCATCGACGAGCGACTCCAGCTCGGCCGTGTAGGCGGCGAGGTTCTCGGCCATCTCGTCGAGCGACTCGCCGAAGGAGCCGGGAACGTCCTCGTCGAGCGCCGGGTCGTCGAACTCCTGGGCCGCGAGCGCCTCCGCCTGCGCCGAGACGGTCGTGAGGTAGCCGTGGACCTCGCCGAACGCGCCGACGAGGCTCCCGATCTCGTCGGGCTGGGTCGGATCGAGGGCAGCCGCGGCGTCGCCGTCGTCCGATCGGTCGGCTGCTTCGACGTCACTCTCGCCGTCGATCTCGCCCGCGGCGATCGCTTCCGCCTCGCGCTCTAACGCCCGTATCGGGGCGACGAAGTCGCGGCGGACGATGAGCAGCGTGTTGTAGATGGCGACGACCGCGCCGACGAACAGGGCGCCGGAGACGACGTACGCGGCGGTGCCGGAGAGAACGAACTGCGTGAGGAAGATGCCGACGGTGACGATAAACTGGATGCCGACCGCCGTGACGACCTTGCGCTCTATCGACTCCGAGACCCCGAGCGCGTCCATCGTCTGCCACAGGAGGGCCTCGTACCGCCCGCGTATCCCCGGGCGGCGCTGTCGTGTCGTGGACATGATCGGACCTCTATGAGAACGGCATATGAACCTCCCGCCGGGGTTATCAGGACCGATTCTCGATTGTCAGGGGATGAGAATTCGCGGGGGTGTCACTCGGAGTCAGAAGAGCCCGTCGACCGCCTCGGCCGCGAGGTCGACGGCACTCTCTAAGTCCGGGCCGAGCGGCGATCCGACGACGAGGCCGTCGGCGTGGTCGGCGACGGCTGCGGCGCGCTCGCGGACGGTTTCGGGGGTGCCCGCCATACAGAACGCGTCGACCATCGCGGGCGTCACGCGCTCGAAGGCGGCGGAGAACTCCCCGGCGGAGACGCGCTCGCCGATTTCCGTCGCCGCGTCCGGGTCGATCCCGTGGCGCTTCAGGACGGGCGGCGCGGCGCCAGCGGTGATGAAGGCGACCGGCGGGCGGGCGGCCTCGCGGGCGGCGGCCTCATCCTCGGCGATCGAAACGGCGGCGTAGGCGATGAGGTCGAACTCGCCGCGATGGTCGGGACGATCCGCGAGGCCGTCGTCGACCTGCTCGCGGGCCCACGCGAGGTCCTTCGGATGCGAGCCGTTGTACAGCAGGCCGTCGGCGTGCTTCGCGGCCATCCGGCACATGTGGGGTCCCTCGCCGCCGACGTGGACCGGAATCGCGGCGCCCTGTGGGGGCTCGTAGTTGAGGCCCGCGTCCGTCGCGTCGAAAGTTCCCTCGTGGTCGACGCGCTCGCCGGCCCAGAGCTTCTGGGCGGTCTTGAACGCCTCCAGCACGGGGCGAAGCCCGCGCTCGTCTTCGAGCCCGAGGTTCGCCAGCGTCGAGGGGTCGCCGGGGCCGAGGCCGAAGACGGCGCGGCCCTCGGAGGCCTCGTCGAGGGTAGCAACCTTCGAGGCGAGCGTCACGGGGTGAGTCTCGTAGGGGTTCGCGACGCCCGGACCGAGCCGGACGGAGTCCGTGGCGGCCGCGAGCCGCGAGAGGAACGCCCACGGGTCGCGGTTGTTGTAGTGACACGTCGAGTAGACGGCGTCGTAGCCGGCGTCCTCGGCGCGGACGCCGAGGTCGACGAGGCGGGACAGGTCGTGTTCGGGGGTGAGTTCGATTCCGAGCATGATTATTCGTCGAAGGTCCACTCCCGCAGGGCCTGCCGGACGAAGTCGCCCTCGACCTCGCGGAAGTGGTTGTTCGAGCCGTCGTGGTCGCCGAACGCCCAGTCGCGGACGACGACGACGGGAGTTCCGCCGTCGCCCTCGCCCGCGACGAGGTTGGCGGCCGCGGCGAGCTCGTCGATCACGTTCTGGACGGTGACGCCCATCTCGCGGCCGTCGCGGTCGCGCTCGCCGCGCCAGTCGCGGCTGGCGGGCATTCCGGCCCACCCGATCGCAACGCCGCGCTGGCCGTGGCGGAACGGGCGCCCGCAGGTGTCGCTGACGACGACGCGGTCGGCAGCGAGCCCCTCGCGGATGCGCTCCGCGCTCTCGGAGGGGCGCTCCGGGAGCAACAGCAGGTCGCCGTCGGGGACGTTCGAGCGGTCGATACCGGCGTTGACGCCGATGTGCCCGAAGCGCGTCGCGGTGAGGAGGAACGGCGCCTCCATGACGAGCTCCGTCGACTCCTCGATGACGGCCTGCGCGAAGCGCGGGTCCTTCTCCTCGCCGGATATCTCCGCGAGTCTGTCGGCGACCGCCTCCGCGCGCTCGCTCGGCGGGAAGTCGTCGAGGTCGAAGACGCGACCTTCGGCCTTCGAGACGACCGTGCTGGCGACGACGACGATGTCGTCCGGGCGGAGCTCGACGCGCTCGTCGATCATGGCCGCGAGGTCGTCTCCCTCCCGGATCTCCGGGAGGTCCGGAACCGCGAACAGCTCCATACGAAATCCTGCGCGGCGACGTGGAAAACCCCGCCGGTACCGGGCCGGTTTGACGGTATCCGAGGGCGAGCGGATGGCAAATGAAGTAGAATACACTAATAAGCTAATTATAGCGTGTATTATTGTATAGAAAGAGGGTTTGATCGCAATATGAGAAATGTATATTAGGATATACCCGGAATACCGATTCATTCGGCCAAACAGTTTTGTGCGGTGAGCGGCGACCGCCGACCGCGATGCGAGAACCAACGAGTGAAGACGAATTGGAGCCGATCGAGACGCGGACGCGTGTTCCGTCGAAAAGCGACGAGCCCGAGCCGATCGCGACGACGACCCGCGCCCCGTGAGGGGTCCCGGGCGGCCGTTTCGTCAATTTTTCCGCCGAATCCGTCCGCACCGCTTATAGGCGGCTCCGTCAAACGCGGGGTGTGGAACTCCACGTCCGGTACGAGGGCGACGACGACCCCGACAAGTGTACAGCCCGGAAGCTCGCGCGCTTCGACCTCGCGGAGCTCCACCGCTCGGACCGGGCCACGCCGTACGGCGTCGTCCTCAATCCCCACGCGGAGCGGGCGCTCTCGCCGGCGGACGCCGACCGCGCGCGGGATAACGCCCTGGTCGCGCTCGACTGCTCGTGGGAGTCGGCCGGCGAGAAGATGTTCTCGCTGCCGGGCGAACACCGCGCGCTCCCGTACCTCGTCGCCGGCAACCCCGTGAACTTCGGGCGCCCGATGCGGCTCACCACGGTCGAGGCGTTCGCGGCCGCGCTGATCATCCTCGGCGAGCGCGACCACGCGGAGCGCGTGCTGGCGAAGTTCACGTGGGGAGAGACGTTCCTCGAACTCAACGCGGAGCCGCTCCGGCGGTACGCCGACTGCGAGGATTCGTCGGAAATCGTCGCGATCCAGCAGGAGTACCTCGACCGGGAATAGCCGCCGACCGCCCCCGAACTCGGCGTGTTCAGATACCGACACCGAACGCGGTCGCGACAAGCCTTTTGCGTGAATCGGCCGTATTGTGAGGCGATGGTATCCACAGGCGACGCTGCACCCACGTTCACCGCGACGGTCGGCACGAGCGACCACGAATCGTTCGACCTCGACGATCACATCGGCGACGGGCCGGTCGTGCTCGCGTTCTTCCCCGGCGCGTTCACGCCGCCGTGCACGAACGAGATGGTCGCGTTCCAGGGGCGCACCGACGCGTTCGACGAGGCCGGCGCCACCCTGTTCGGGATCAGCGCCGATTCCCCGTTCTCGCAGGGCGCGTTCCGCGAGGAACACGGGATCGAGTTCGACCTCGTGAGCGACATGGCCGGCGACGCGATCCGAGCGTATGGGCTGGAGATGGACATCGCCGACCTCGGGCTCTACGACATCGCCAACCGCGCCGTGTTCGTGATCGACGACGACGGCCAGGTCGTCTACGACTGGGTCGCCGACGACCCGACGAACGAACCCGACTACGACGCGGTCCTCGACGCCGTCGAAAGCGCTTCATAAGGAGATGCTCGCGGAGTAGGCGGTTCCGGAGTCGTTGCGATTCTTCTTTTATAAGATGGTGAGCCGACCGTAGTGACGGATCTCTCCAAATCCCCAGTCGTTCCCTTATAAATAGTTGATTAGAGATCGACGGCGAACACCTCCAAAGCCCCAGCCGCGAGGGCTCGCGCGACTCGTTGCGCGCTTCAGTCGCTCACTCCGTTCGCTCCTTCCAGTGCTTACGTCGTCGTGCTTCGCCCTCGCGACTGCCCCTTTGAGTCCCGCCCCGCACAGCACGGCACCGCAGCCTCACACCTCCCCAGCCTCGCGGCTCCCTCCGCTTCGCTCCGGTCGCCGCGTCCCTCGCGCGTGCGACTCGCGCCCTGCGGGCGCTCGTCGGCACGCGCCACCGATCAAGTCGCACTTGACGACTTCGTCGATCCGAACAATATCAAAAACCCGAATTCACTCCCCAACGACGCCGCCGATCGCGCCCGCGAGCGCCGAGTCGACCGCGAACAGGAACGTGAGGAACAGCCCGACGACGAACACGCCGGCGCCCCCGAACAGGCTCCCGAGCGGGCCGCCGACGAACCCGGCGGCCGCGTGTCCCACGACCGAGGCTGCCGTCGCCAACACGCCAGCGATCAGCATCACGACGAATCCGTAGCCGACGGCGCGCCAGTCTGTCATGCGCCGCGGTAGCCGACCTGTGGCTACATACTCGCGGCTTAGTTGCTATAATCTACTCAAATTTTAATAACTATTTATAAGATGACTCCTGAGAATGGCAGCCGAATTAATAACGCTGCGGCCGATAGAAGCAGCCAATGAGCGACTCACGCGAATCGAACGGCCCCGACGGCGCGGGGACCGACCGCTCCGGCGGTGGGGCGACCGACGAGCCCGACGGCGCGCAGCTCCGGCTCGCGGTGCCGGACATGGACTGCTCGTCGTGCGCGGGGAAAGTCGAGGGCGCGCTCGACCGCGAGGGCGTTCTCTCGGTCGACACCCGCCCGACCACGGGCGTCGTCGTCCTCACGTACGACCCCGACCTGACGGACGTCGAGGCGCTGACGGCCGCCGTCGAGGGCGCCGGCTACGCGGTCGCGGACGCCGAGTCCGACGGCGTCGCCGACGACCTGTTCACGAGCCCCCGCGCGATCGCGACCGCGGTCGGCGGCGTCTTCCTCGCGGTCGGGCTCGCCTTGGAGTGGCTGCTCCCCGGCCTCGACCCGACGTTCGCCACTATCGGCGGCGTCGGCTTCCTCGGGCCGTGGGGCGTCACCGGCGCGTCGATCGCCTTCCTGTTCGCGATCGCGGTCGCCGCGCCGCCGATCCTGCGGAACGGGCTCTACTCGCTGCGCGGCCTGAGCCTCGACATCGACCTGCTGATGAGCGTGGGGGTCGTCGCCGCGCTGCTCGTCGACCTCCCGTTCGAGGCGGCGACGCTCGCGGTGCTGTTCTCGGTCGCCGAGCTGCTCGAACGCTACTCCATCGACCGGGCGCGCACCTCCCTCCGCGAGTTGATGGAGCTGTCGCCCGACGAGGCGGTCGTCATCCGCGACGGCGACGAGGAGACGGTGCCCGCCGAGAGCGTCGCGACCGGCGAGCGGCTGGCGGTGCGCCCCGGCGAGCGCGTCCCCCTCGACGGGGTCGTGAAGAAGGGCTCCGGCGCGGTCGACGAGTCGCCGATCACGGGTGAGTCCGTCCCCGCGGAGAAGGAGCCGGGCGACGAGGTGTACGCGGGCTCGATCAACGAGGCCGGCTACCTCGAGATCGAGGCGACCGCGCCCGCGAGCGAGTCGACCATCGCGCGCGTCGTCGAACTCGTCGAGGCGGCCAACGGCGAGGAGACGCGCGCCGAGCGGTTCGTCGACCGCTTCGCGGGCGTCTACACCCCGATCGTCGTGGCGGGGGCGATCGCCACCGCGACGCTCGGCCCGGTCCTCGTCGGCGGCGGCGCGGAGACGTGGTTCGTCCGCGGGCTCACGCTGCTCGTCGTCGCGTGCCCGTGCGCGTTCGTCATCTCGACGCCCGTCAGCGTCGTCTCCGGCGTGACCGCGGCCGCGCGCAACGGCGTCCTCATCAAGGGCGGCGAGCACTTGGAAGCCGCCGGCGACGTCGACGCCGTCGCGCTCGACAAGACCGGGACGCTCACGCGCGGCGAGCTGTCGGTGACCGACGTGGTCCCCCTCGGGGACCGCGACGCCGACGACGTCCTCGCGTGCGCGACCGCAATCGAACGCCGGAGCGAACACCCGGTCGCTGCGGCGATCGTCGCGCGGGGCGAGGAGGACGGCGCCGAGCCCGACGACGCTGTCGTGACCGACGACGAGGCCGGGCCCGCCGACGTCGATGTCACCGACTTCGAGGCGCTGACCGGCGAGGGCGTCCGCGCCGACCTCGACGGCGAGACCCACTACGCCGGCAAGCCCTCGCTGTTCGAGGACCTCGGCTTCGACCTGAGCCACGCCCACGTCCGCTCGGACGGCGGGTCCGTACTGGAGGAGCGAGACGGCGCAGAGGGCGTCGACGCCGCCGCCGAGGCCGAGCCCTGCGACCACGGCCGATACCTCGACTTAGCGAGCGAGACGATCCCGCAGCTCCAGGCCGAGGGGAAGACGGTCGTCCTCGTGGGGACCGAGAGCGAGTTGGAGGGCGTCATCGCGGTGGCGGACACCGTCCGCCCGGAGGCGGCGTGGGTCGTCGACCGGCTCCACGACCTCGGCATCGACCGCGTCGCGATGCTCACCGGCGACAACGAGCGGACCGCCCGGGCGATCGGCGAGCGCGTCGGCGTCGACGAGGTGCGTGCGGAACTGCTCCCGGACGAGAAGGTCGCGGCCGTGCGCGAGCTCGCGGCCGAGACCGAGGGTGGCGTCGCGATGGTCGGCGACGGGATCAACGATGCGCCGGCGCTCGCCGCCGCGGACGTCGGGATCGCGATGGGCGCCGCCGGCACCGACACCGCCATCGAGACCGCCGACGTGGCGCTGATGGCCGACGACCTGACGCGGCTCCCGTACGTGATCGACCTCTCCTCGCGCGCGAGTTCGACCATCCGGACGAACATCGGCGCCTCGCTCGGCGTGAAGGCGCTGCTCGCCGCGGGCGCCCCCCTCGGCTACGTGAGCGTCGCGATGGCCGTGGTCGTCGGCGACATGGGGATGAGCCTCGGCGTCACCGGCAACGCGCTCCGGCTCGGCAACGTCGAGCCCGCCGAGCCGCCGACGGCGGACGCGGAACTCGACGAGTCGAGCGCGTAGTCGTTCGGACCGCCGGAGCCTATCGGCCGCACGCTTTTATTGAATCGACGACAATTCTGGTCGTATGCCCTCCGAGAGCGGACTCGCAGCCTCCACCGCGGACGCCGTCGATTCCGCCGAACGCGACCCGATCGAGTGGGGGCCGGTCCGTCACGACCGCCTCCGCTCGCTCGCGGCCGGGGCGACCGTCGGAGTCGTCGGCGCGGTCCTCGTCTCGATCGGCGTCGTCGGCGTCGCCGTACTCACGGGTGCCGCCGCCGGCGAACTCGCGCTGCCGAGCGTCGGCCTCGCCGAGGCCGCCGTCGGCATCGGATTCCTGTTCGCGCTCGCGGTCGCCACCCTCCCCTCCCTGTACGTCTGGTACCGCGAGACCTCGGTCTCAGAGCTGACCGTTTCCCGACTCCGCGAGGTCGCGGACGCGCTCCGACCGGGATGGACACTCGCCGGGTTCGGCGCCGTCGTCGCCGCGGCGCTGGCGCTCCCGACCGACTTCCTCCCCGCCCTCTGGCCGCTGTTCTGGCTCGTCTGGTTCGTGCCGGCCGTCGTCCAGTCGTCCGGCGTGGTCGTCCGACTCGACCCGGCCGAGTCGACGATCGAGCGGCGGTACCCGAGCGACGACCGGACCCGGAGCGACGGCCTTGACTCCGTGGTCCGGACGCGGCGGATCGACCTCCCGTGGACGACGCTGTTCCTGCTCGCGCACCGCGGGAACGCGTGGTTTCGGTCGACGCCGTGGCTGTTCGTTCCGGTCGAGCGCGCCGACGAGGTCGAGTCGGCGCTCGACGCGGCGCTGGCGGCGAGCGACGGGCCGGACCGCGCGAGCGTCCCGGAGCGGCTCACGCTCGCGGCCCTCGGCTCGTTCTCGCTCGTCGTCGGCGTCCTGATGGCCGTCGCGGCCGGCGAGGGGGCGGGCGGGCTGGCGCTCGCGCTGCTCACGGCCCCGTTCTCGCTGCTGTTCCTCGCGCTCGCCGCCCGGCTGTGAGCCGGCTGCGCGCTCACCAGCGAGCGGCGGAGCGTCCGGTCGAACCCCCTCGGCGCCACCGGACGTGCCACCCCCTACCACGCGACTGATATACCCGCGGCACGTAGCGAAGGCATGGACAGACAGCGTCTGGAACGCGCACTCGAAGACGATTTCGGCGGGACCGAGGCCGATCGGCGCGCCGTCTCGCGGTCCGCCCGCGACCTCGTCGACTCCGGGCGGCCCTCCGAGGACCGCGGCCACGGACTGACCGTGACGGGGGTGATCGGGCACATGGAAGACGCTCCGGACGACTCCTCGCTCGTCGAGCGCTGGAACTGGTGGATGGGGGCGCTCGACGCCGCCTACGGCGGCTACGACTACTTCACGGTGCGGTTCGTCGCGGACGACGAGGCGACCGACCTGCGTCGGTAAGGCGAAAGCGAGGGGAAAACGAGGCGATTGCCGCGCCGCCTGCGCTCGGATCTCCCGGCAGCGGCCCGGACCCGTCTACTTTCACTTTCACTCCGCGGATGGCTCGCTTATAGGGGCGTTCCGGTCGGACGGAGAGGTATGAGCGCAGTCACCGCCGACCGACCGCGGTACGCGACGCCGACCCGCGTGGACGTCACCGACTGTCGAACCGACCGCCTGCCCGACCGGATCCGGGCGAACCGCGTCGACGGCAGCGAGGTCCACCTCGAACGGCGGGGCGGGCGGACGTTCCTTGTCACGCGACCGCGCGAGTGACCGGCGCGTCCGGTCAGTAAGGAAGGAAGAGACCCTCGGAGCCCGTCAGTCGTCGGCCGGCAGCTCCGCGCGAGCCAGTTCGCCGTCTCCGATCCGACTTTCGAGGCCGACCCCGAGCGTCTCGTTCGTGCGCGCGACCGACTCGGCCGCGGAGACGTCGCTCGCCATCGCCCGGATCGCGTCGACGTTCTCGGGGACGACGTCGGCCTCCTGGTGGACGTTCTGGAAGAGGTAGAGGTCCCGGCCGGTCACGCTTATCGACTCCTCCCAGACGCAGTTCTCCCAGAGGTCGCCGCGGGGCCGCCCCGCGTCTGAGGCGTACTCCTTCAGCGCGCCGGCGCCGTCGATGCCGGCGCCCTCGGGGACGAGGAAGATCCGGCTCTCGTCGCCGAGCAGGTCGCGGACGGCCGCGGAGTCCGGAGCCGTCTCCAAGGTGACGTTGACGCTGTGGGTGTGCATCCCCGTGACCGGCGCCTTCAGCGCCGCGGTGTCGACCGCGACATCCGGGAGGATCTCGTTGACGTCCGGGCCGTGGTGGGAGGGGACCGTCGCCGGGTCGGGGACGATGTCGTTTATCGGGCCGCGGTCGGTCTCGTTCGGGTCGCCGCCGCGGCGCACGAGCGTGACGCGCGCCTTCTCGACGCCGTAGGTCTCGTCGAGCGGCGCGAGCAGCCGCGAGAGCGCCGTGGTGTTACAGGAGACGACTCGGACCGAGTCGGCGCCGCGGGCGGCCTCGAACCGGCCGCGAGCGTTGAACGACGCGTCGGCGACGGCGGCGTCCTCGCCGCCCTGAAATATCGCCCGCGTGTCGTGCGCCTCGTAGACGGGCGCGTTGCGCTCGCCGACCCCGGAGGGAGCGCAGTCGACGACGACGTCGACGGCGTCGAGCAGGTCGCCGAGGGCACCGGCGAGCTCGACGCCAGCAGCCGCGAACTCGTCGGCGCGGTCCTCGACGGCCGCGTACAGGTCGTAGCCGCGTCGAGCCGCGGCCTCGACGCCGTAGTCCGGTGAGGCCTTTGTCACGCCGACGAGCTCCATGTCGGGCTGGGCCGCGACGGCGTCCGCGACCCGCTTCCCGATCGTCCCGTACCCGTTGACGCCCACGCGTATCATGACTCCCAATCGCGCGGGAACCGGTATAATCTTTTCGAGGAACGCAAAATGAAATTAACTACCCCACGAGTAATCGATCGGTTAATTCGACGCCGATCGCCACCGGACGTAAATAATTCGATTACGGAACGGAGTAAAAACGTCGATGGCAAGGCCTAACGCTCGGCCGGACGGAGACGCGAGCATGGCAGCCGACCTCTCCGACGCCGCGGCGACCGCGGTCGAACAGTGTCTGAACGTCGCCCCCGACGAGTCGGTCGTCGTGGTCACCGACGACGAGCGCGAGCCGATCGGCGAGGCGCTCTACGCGGCCGCGAGCGCGGTCACCGACGACGCGACGGTCCTTCGGTACCCGCCCGCGGACCAGCACGGGACGGAGCCGCCGGCGCCGGTCGCGGCCGCGATGCGGGAGGCGGACGTCTTCCTCGCACCGACGACGAAGAGCCTGAGCCACACCCGCGCCCGCGGCGCGGCCTGCGACGCCGGCGCGCGCGGCGCGACGCTCCCCGGGATCACCGAGGACGTGTTCACGACCGGGCTCGACGCGGACTACGCCGCCATCGACGCCGCCTGCGACGACGTGCTCGACCAGATCGACGACGCCGACGAGGTGCGCGTCACCGCGCCCGCCGGCACCGACATCACGTTCGGGATCGGCGACCGCGAGTGGCTCGCGGACACCGGCATGGTCCGCGATTCGGGCGACTTCTCGAACCTCCCGGCCGGCGAGGTGTTCGTGGCCCCGGAGACCGCGACCGGGACCTTCGTCGTCGACGGGACGATGATGCCTCACGGCCTGCTCGACGACGGCGAGGAACTCGCGTTCGAGGTCGAGGACGGGTTCGTGACGGAGATCGCCGACGACGCGATCCGCGCCGACGTGGAGGCCGCCGCAGAGGCGGTCGGCGACGCGGCGTACAACCTCGCGGAGCTTGGAATCGGGACGAACGGCGGCGTTGAAGAACTGGTCGGCTCGGTTCTCTTAGACGAGAAGGCGGGCGGCACGGTCCACATCGCGATCGGCGACAACGCCGGCATCGGCGGCGAGACAGACGCGCCGCTCCACCTCGACGGCATCATCCGGAATCCGTCCGTCTACGCCGACGGCGAGCCGATCGACCTGCCGAGCGCGTAGGGGGATTCAAGCTAGGAACGGGATCGGTTAAGCCAGGAACGGGATCGGTTATTTATAAGGGATCGTGGCGGTGGCGGTGCCGTGCGGTTAGGGTGAGACTCGAAGCGGCTAGGGATTTCGCGGTGTTCACCGTCGAGTCTCGACGGGACGAGTCACGAGTCAGTATTATCGCGTCGCGGACTTCCACTCCCGCAGTCCCAACCGCTCGCCGTTCAGGTCCTCGGCGGGCGCCTCGGTGGCGGCCCAGACGAAAAGCGGCGCGACGCTGTCGGGGTCGCGGGCGCGCTCCTTGCCGGTGAGGTCGGTGGCGACGAGCCCGGGGTCGACGACGCCCACCGTCGCGTCGAGGTCGGCCGCGAAGCCGCGCGCGACCGCCTCGGCGGCCGCCTTCGACACCGCGTACGCGCCCATCCCCGGCTTCGACTCGGCCGCGACCGCGCCCGAGGGCACGACGACGCGCGCGTCGTCGGCGAGGTGAGGCACGGCCTCGGTTATGGTGGCGAACACGCCGCGCGCGTTCGTGCGCATCGTGTCGTCGTAGTCGGCGTACGAGAGCTCGTCCGTCGGGCTCTCACCCGGCGCGCCGTGGAACACGGCGGCGTTCGCGAACACGACGTCGACCGGGCCGGCCTCGCGGGCGACGCGCTCGAAGAAGCGCTCGAGGTCGAACTCGTCGCGCACGTCGACGCGGTCGCCCCAAGCGGTGCCGCGCTCGGCGTGGTCGATTTCGCCGTCGCCGTCTTCGGGAGCCTCCGCCTCTCCTCCGGAGTCATCCCCGCCGTTCAGCGCCGCGACGGTGCGATCGACGGCCGCGCCGTCGCGTCCGGAGACGGCGACGAACGCCCCCTCGTCGACGAACGCCTCGGCGACGGCTCGTCCGATCCCGCTCGTTGCGCCGGTGATCGCGACCGTCAGATCCATGTGGAAACGGCTACGCGCGGCGGCGACTTAGTGGTATCCTCTCATCGCGGCGTCTGGCCGGATTTATACCGTCGCCGCTCCTACATTCGAGTATGGACGTGGTCCCGGACATCGACGGTGTGGCCGGCGAGTCCGTCGTCGTTATCGGCGGCGGATTCGGCGGGCTCTCGACGGCCTGTTACCTCGCTGACGCCGGCGCGGACGTCACTCTGTTGGAGAAGAACGAGCAGCTCGGCGGCCGCGCCAGCCGGCTCGAAGTCGACGGCTTCCGGTTCGACATGGGGCCGTCGTGGTACCTGATGCCGGACGTGTTCGAGCGGTTCTTCGGGCACTTCGGCCGGTCCCCCGATGAGTTCTACGAGCTAGAGCGGCTCGACCCGCACTACCGCGTGTTCTGGAAGGACGGGGACAAGGTCGACGTGCTGCCGGACCGCGAGAAGAACAAGGAGATATTCGAGTCGTACGAGCCGGGTGCGGGCGAGGCGTTCGACGCGTACCTCGAGGAGTCGAAGCGTACCTACGAGATCGGGATGGAGCACTTCGTGTACGAGGACCGCCCGCGGCTGCGCGACTACGTGGACAAAGACGTGCTCCGCTACTCGTGGGGGCTCTCGCTGCTGGGCAAGATGCAGGGGCACGTCGAGGACTACTTCGATCACCCGAAGCTCCAGCAGCTGATGCAGTACACGCTCGTGTTCCTCGGCGGCTCGCCGACAAACACGCCGGCGCTGTACAACCTGATGAGCCACGTCGACTACAACATGGGCGTCTACTACCCCGACGGGGGGATCGGCGCCGTCGTCGACGGGATCGTCGAGCTTGCCGAGGAGCTCGGCGTCGAGTTCGTCACCGACGCCGAGGTGACGGGCATCGAGGGCCGGTACGGCGCCTTCGCGGTCGACACCGAGAACGGCGAGCGCTACCTCGCCGACCGCGTCGTCTCCGACGCCGACTACGCGCACACCGAACAGGAGCTCCTGCCCGAGCGCAAGCGGCAGTACACCGAGGAGTACTGGGAGTCGCGGACGTACGCCCCCTCCGCGTTTCTGCTGTACCTCGGCGTCGAAGGCGACGTGCCGAACCTCGAACACCACACGCTCGTCCTCCCAACCGACTGGGACGAGCACTTCGCGCAGATATTCGACGACCCCGAGTGGCCCGACGACCCCGCCTACTACCTCTGCGTCCCCTCGAAGACCGACGACACCGTCGCGCCAGAGGGGCACAGCAACCTCTTCGCGCTGGTGCCGATCGCGCCCGGGCTGGCGGACACCCCCGAAATCCGGAATCGGTACCGCGACCTCGTCATCGACGACATCGCCGAGAACACCGACACCGACCTCCGCGGCCGGATCGTCGTCGAGGAGACGTTCTCCGTCGACGACTTCGCGGACCGGTACAACAGCTACGCGGGCAGCGCGCTCGGGCTGGCGCACACGCTCACGCAGACGTCGCTGCTCCGCCCGCCGCACACCTCTGACGCGGTCGACGGGCTCTACTTCACGGGGTCGACGACGACGCCCGGCATCGGCGTCCCGATGTGTCTCATCAGCGGGGGGCTGACCGCGGAAGCGATGGCCGACGACGACGTGTGATCAGCGCCGTGAGCGACCAGAACCGATCCGCCGGAGACGACCGGAGCCGATCCGCCGGAGACGACCGGAGCCGATCCGCCGGGAGCGGGAGCGAGGGGCTCCGCTACCTGCTGGTGCTGTCGCGGCCGCGCTTCTGGCTCTACCTCGCAGGTCCCGTCGCGGTCGGCGTCACCTACGGAATTAGTGATGTAAGCGAGTTGTTCACGCCCGTCACCGTCGCGCTCGCGGGCTACTTCCTCCTCCCCGCGAACGTGTTCCTCTACGGCGTCAACGACGTGTTCGACGCCGACATCGACGAGCTGAACCCGAAGAAGGAGGGCCGCGAGGCGCGCTGGCAAGGGAGCAAGCCGGTGGTCGCCGCCGTCGTCGCGTCGGGCCTCCTCGGGCTCGCGACGCTCGCGATCACGCCCCGCGTCGCGTGGCCGTACCTGCTCGGCTTCCTCGTCCTCGCGGTCGGCTACAGCGCGCCGCCCCTGCGCTTCAAGACGACACCGTTCCTCGACTCGCTGTCGAACGGGCTGTACGCCCTGCCAGGCGCCGCGGCGTACGCGACGGTCGCGGGGGTTCACCCGCCGCTCGCGGCGCTCGCCGGCGCGTGGCTCTGGACGATGGGGATGCACACGTTCTCCGCGATCCCGGACATCGAGCCGGACCGGACGGCGGGGATCGACACGACCGCAACGCTGCTGGGCGAGGGGCGGACGTACGCGTACTGCTTCGCTGCGTGGACCGCGGCCGCCGCGGGCTTCTGGCTCGTCGACTTCCGCCTCGGCGCGCTGCTCGGCGTCTACCCCGTCTTCGTCGCGTGGGTCGCGCGCTCGTCGGTCTCGGTCGACCGCGCGTACTGGTGGTTCCCGGCGCTCAACACCGTCGTCGGCACGCTGCTGTCGATGGGCGGCCTCTGGCGGGTGTACCCGCTGTGGGAGGCACTGCCGTGAGCGACGGCGACGGCGGGTCGCCGGAGGGCGGCTCGGCGGGGACCGGATCGACCGGAGCCGACTCGACCGAGAGCGCGTCCGCCCCCGCGACCGCCTCTGGGCTCGACGCGCTCCGCGAACGCGCGCCGGACACGCGCCGCGAGGCCGAGGCGCTGCTCGACCGACTCGTCCGCGAGAACCGCTTCACCATCGCGGTCGTCTTCCCGCTCGTCGGGGCCGTCGCGCTCGTCGGCAGCGCCGAGGGGTGGATTCCCGAACCGTTCGCGTTCCACCCGTGGTTCGTGCTGTTCGGCGTGGTCGTGATGCGCTCGCCGCTGGTCGTGGGCGTGTTACCGACGATCGACCGGCGCGCGGTCGGCTGGATCGGCGTGTTGATGGCGTACACGTATCTCATCGAATCTGTCGGCGTCGCGACCGGGTGGCCGTACGGCGAGTTCGCGTACACGGTCGACCTCGGGCCGATGCTCGGGGGGGTCCCCGTCGCGCTCCCGGTCTTCTTCATCCCGCTCGTGATGAACGCCTACCTGCTCTGCCTGTTGCTGCTCGGCCCCCGAGCGGACAGCGTGTGGGTGCGGCTGGCGACGGTGATCCCGGTCGTTGTCGCGATGGACGTCGTCTTGGACCCCGGGGCCGTGTCGCTCGGCTTCTGGGACTTCGGCGGCGGCGCGTTCTACGGCGTCCCGCTCTCGAACTACGCCGGCTGGGTGTTGTCCGCGATCGTCGCGGTCGTCACGCTGGACCGCGCGTTCTCGGCCGCGGGGATCCGCGAGCGCCTCCGCGACTGCGAGTTCATGCTCGACGACATGGTGAGCTTCGTGCTCCTCTGGGGTTCGATCAACGTCTGGTTCGGGAACCTCCTGCCCGCGGCGGTCGCGGCCGCGTTCGGCGTCGGCCTCGTCCGCGCCGACCGGTTCGACACGCGGCTGTTCACGGAGTGGCGGCGGTAGCGACCCCTCGCCCGACTCGGCTGCGCTTATATACCGGGGGCCCATCCTTTCGCTCGTGACCGACGGCGGCAACCGCGGCGGACGACGGGACCGGGAGGAGAGACGGCGATGAGCGGCCTCGCCATCGACTACGGCGACCACAATCGGGTGCGCGAGGTCGTCGACCGACTGACCTACTGCGCCGAGCACGTCAGCGTCTCCTTCGACGGGTGGGAGGAGCCGCACGTGAAGGGGCCGGGGCTCTACTTCGCGGTCATCGGCGACAGCGACTACGGCGCGTACGCGGACCCGATGGGCGACAACTGCTGGCCCCGCGACACCTGTCCGTCTGTCTTCGACGGCGACGCGCTCGCGGCCGCCGCCGAGACGGTGAGCGTCGAGCAGGACGGCGGGATCGTCGTCGCCGTCGACGGCGAGGTCGAGAGCCAGATGGTCCGGTTCCGCGACCTCGGCACCCGCGACGAGGAGGCCGACCTCGTGGACGACGTGAGCTACGAGCCGTGGATGGGGTCGCGACACATGAGCGCGATCGAGACCTCCGTCCGGCCGGAGGTCGTCGCGACGGTGACGCTGAGCGAGGAGACGGGGCGCGTCAGCGTCTTCCGTGACGGCGAGGCGAACAGCATGCGGCGCGAGGAGATCGGCGGCCGCTGGCGCGGCGAGTAACGCGCCCCGCGCCGCCCCGCGCCGACCCGCCCGCGCGGCGCTCCCGGACGCCGGGGCCGAGGCCCCACCGTTAAGCCCCGGCCGGGCAAACGTCGAGACATGTACGACGAGATTCTGGTGCCGACCGACGGGAGCGAGGCCGTCGACCGCGCGCTCGAGCACGCGATACGGCTCGCGACGGACCACGACGCGACGATCCACGCGCTGTACGTCGTCGACCAGCGAGTCACGACCGCCAACTCGGGCGACCTCCACGAGGAGGTCGTCGAGGACCTCGAAGCGCAGGGCGAGGCCGCGATCGACGCCGTCGCCGACGCGGCGCGCGAGGCCGGGCTCGACGTCGAGACCCACATCGCGCACGGTACGCCGGACACGGAGATCGTCGAGTACGCCGACGAGTTCGGCATCGACGTGATCGTGATGAGCCCGGAGGGGAAGTCGCCGCGCGAGCGGATCCGGTCGCTCGGCAGCGTCTCCGACCGCGTCGCCGACGACGCGTCGGTGCCGGTGTTCCTCATCAAATAGCGAACCGCCCCGATCGCCGGCCGCGGTCCCGACTCGTCCGAGCGAATTAGGTGGATTCGGACGCGACCGGTCGACATGGAACTCACCGTGCTCGGGTCCGGCAGCGCGATGCCGGTCCCCGACCGCGCGCAGGCCGGCTACCTCCTCGACGACGGCGACCGGTCGCTGCTCGTCGACTGCGGCAGCGGCGTCCTCCAGCGGCTCGCCGGCACCGACACCGGCTACGAGGGCGTCTCGACGGTCCTGCTCACGCATCACCACCTCGACCACGTCGCGGCGCTTTTACCCCTCCTCAAGGCGCGCTGGCTCGCCGGCGAGGAACACCTCGAGGTGGTCGGCCCCGCGGGCACGAAGTCGCTCGTCGACGGCCTGCTCGACGTTCACGACTACCTCGACGGGCGGATCGACCTGGCGATCCGCGAGGTTTCGGCGTCGCGGTCGTTCGCCGCGGGCGGGTTCGACGTGACCGCGCGCGAGACGCGGCACTCGATGGAGGGGTTCGCTTACCGTTTCTCGCCGCCGAGTTCGGACGTCGAGGCCAGCGACGGGCCGCTCGCGCTCTCGGGCGACACCGAGGCGTTCGCGGGGATGGGGCGGTTCGCGGACGGCGCAGATCTCCTGGTTCACGACTGCTCGTTCCCGGACGACGTCGACGTGTCGAACCATCCGCGGCCGACGAGCCTCGGCGAGTCGCTCGCGGGCGCCGAGATCGGGACGCTCCTCCTCTCGCACCTCTACCCGCACACCGGCGGCCGCGAGCGCGAAATGGAACAGGGGGTCCGCGACGCGGGGTTCGACGGCGAGGTGCGCGTCGCGACCGACGGGCTCCGCATGTCGCTCTGAACCCGGACTCGTACCCCGCGGTCGCCGCCGTCGCGGCCGCGACGTAACCGCTGGTTGTTACGCACCCACACGTTCGACCCGGATATTTAAGCGCGCGTAGTCGCTTCCGTCTCTCATGGCCGGCCCACTTGCGGACGACTTCGGACGGGAGGTGACGGGGGTACGGATCTCGCTCACCGACCGGTGTAACTTCGACTGCGTCTACTGTCACAACGAGGGGTTAGGCGACACGCGCGGGCCGATGGAGCCGAGCGACGAGGAGATGAGCGCGGACGACGTGGTGCGCTTCCTGGAGGTCGTCGAGGGGTACGGCGTCGACGCCGTGAAGTTCACGGGCGGCGAGCCGATGCTGCGGCAGGACTTAGAGGAGATCATCGAGCGCACGCCCGACTCGATGGAGGTCTCGATGACGACGAACGGGACCTTCCTCCCCGGGCGCGCCGAGGATCTGAAGGCCGCCGGGCTCGACCGCGTCAATGTCTCGCAGGACGCGCTCGACCCGGACGACTTCGCGGAGGTGACCAAATCGGGCGCCTACGAGAAGGTCCTCGAAGGCGTCAAGGCCGCCGTCGACGCCGGGCTCGACCCCGTGAAGCTCAACATGGTCGTGTTCACGCACACCGCGGGCTACGTCGAGGAGATGGTCGAGCACGTCGCCGACAACCAGGGGCTCCAGCTCCAGCTCATCCAGTACATGCCGGAGCTGACGGGCAAGCCCGAGTGGAACGTCGACATCGGTCGCGTCCACGACTGGCTCGCCGAGAAGGCGGACCGCGTCGAACACCGCGAGATGCACGACCGGAAGCGGTACTTCGTCGGCGAGGACAGCGACGACGAGACGGGCGGCATGGTCGAGATCGTCGACCCCGTCGAGAACGAGGAGTTCTGTGCCAACTGCGGCCGCGTCCGCGTCACCCACGAGGGGTACCTGAAGGGGTGTCTCAACCGCAACGACGACCTCCGCTCGATGGGCGAGATGACGCGCGAGGAGATCGCGGAGACCTTCGAGGAAGTGGTGGCGAACCGCGTGCCCTACTACGGCGAGTACCTAGTCGAGGGCGAGGACGGCGAGTACGAACTGAACGAGAAGTATCTGGGGACGCCGAGCGCGGCGGACTGACCCAACTCTTGTAACCATCCCGGCGTCCAGCTTAAACCGATCCGACGACCAGCACCGTACTGAACGACTCAGCGAACTCTCTATTCTCGACCGTCAGTCGGACCGCACCGCTTAGCTGTTCTCAGTGATACAGTTGCCACCGCTTTTTGGATTACGAACCAATTCACTCTTCGTAGACGAATACGGCCCCTCGTCGTCTTCAGAAACAGCGCGAACGTTGATTCGACTCTCGGACTCTATCCACCAGTGCTACTCTTCGATGTCGCTATGTCTCTCGACGAGATGGCCTCGCCGTATCAGAGCGGCTCATCGTAGGCAACGAACAGGAGTTCGTCAGCGCTGTCCTCGTGCGTTGAGAGAGCGTACTGATGTTCTTTCGCCTCCGCGATGACGGTGTCTTTGTGTTGTTTTAGCATCTCGTTCAGCTCCTCGGGTGTCGGGAGACCAGCAGTGTTGTATGAGAGAGCGATAGTTCTGTCCGAGAACATTTCAAACAGCTCTTCGAAGGCGTCGTAAATCCGGTCTGGGTCCGTCCAAGGTGACGGCTCGTGATCGAGACGCTTGGTTTTCACGCTGTGGTCGATCATCTCAGGCCAGTCGTCGTACTGTAGGTAGCCTTCGAGGAAGTGATAGTAGAACTGATAGTCGGTTGCGCCGTTCTGTTTCGTTCGGTCGTAGTACGGCGGATCTAGGTAGACGAGGTCAGTTTCGGGAGGGTCCCAGTCGAGGATGTCCTCATTAAATGCGCGGTTGTTGCGGCCGTTGTCGAAGATAGCGCGATTGAATTCGTTGACGTTCTTTCGAAAATGCTCCTCAAACGATTTCTCCCACGTCGTTTTGTTTCCGAAAGAGCGTTCCACGTCTTTCGTCCGCATGTAGAGGTTTGCTCGGTGGAAGAGGTTGTATGGACGTTTCGCCAAGCAGGACTGGCCGAGCGCACTGTATGCGATAGCCTGCTTGTACTCGTTATCGAATTCACCGATATTGACACGCATTCGATCAAGCCAAGCGTTCTCCTCATCGGTGAAGTACAACCCCTCAAACTCCCGCTGAATGAACTCAGGGTACTCAAGATCGCTGTGAGACTGAAGGAGGAAGTCAACGTCGTCGTCGGTTAATTTGACACCGTCGTTTTCGATAATCGCGAGTCCAATCTGGTGATTGAACCGTAGGTAGTCGTTGTAGACGACGCGTTTATTGAATTGCTTAGATTTGTGGGATATAGCAGCTGTGCCGCCGAATGCGTCGAGGATAGAGTCAAAATCAACTCTGCTGATATGCTCCCAAATCCAGTCTGATATCTTTCGCTTACTACCCTGATATCTCGTTGATGGGAACTCAGCGTCGGATGTTACGTAGAAGTCATCGCCATCGCCTCTCGTATTGAACCGCATTTGGTCGGTCATATTTCGTGTTGACTTGTCAATTATTTATTTGACGGCCATCTTAGTCGTTCCCATACTCCTGCCAGTACTCCTCGAACTCTTCTTCAGAGTCAAAAAGGGCATCCCTGTGCCGAAGCGCATCCATATCCGTTTGAGAACCGATCGCTGTCGTTGTCCCGCTCCCAGAGGTCCGAGACGCAAGTTCCCATTTTTGCCCGACAATTGTCTCAACTTCATACACCATCTCTCGACTATCGAGTTTGTCGTCCCATTGATACGCGAAGCACACGATCCAGTGTTCATCAAACTCGGCATACGGAAACCGCGTCCACTGCGTGTCCGTATTCGGGTTCGAGAAGTATTGCCCGTAGCTCCCGAGCGTCATACCGCTGATCCGCTCTCCACCAGATTTGAGCCGAGCGGTCTTGACGTCTAACGCGATGAGCTGATCGCCAAACGCTCCCCCTCGCAGCGTGACGTCAGGATACTGCCGCGAGTGTTCGGGTTCGATAACCGTCGCACCCAGTTCGGCAGCCATCTCCTCGGCGGTATTCAGAGCGTCAACCTCGAAGATAGCCGTAACACAGTTCGATACCTTCGGGATAGGGATCGTCTCGCCGTCGTTTTTTAGGATACCGGTGTAGTCCCAGTCGAAGTCACTGAAGTACTCGTACAGCACATCCTCAAAATCAAACTCTTCCACGTCACCGTCGTTTGAAGAATCGTTGCTGTCCCGACAATCTGCCATATAAACGAATGGCAACGAAAGCCGTATCAACCTGTGTCAAATATTTAATTTACGAGTCAAACTATCTTTTGACGAATCTTCTTCCCAGTATTGTCGTAAACAAAGAATGATGAATCTACTCGATTTCTGTGCTGCTCTCTCCAACGAAACACGTCTCTGGTTGGTCTCGATACTACTTGAAGACGGACCGATAACGAGCAAGGCCGCGCATGAGATATTTGTCAAGGAGTACGAGGAAAGGCGTCGCCAGTCCATACATTCCGCGTTGGAGACGCTCGTTGAAGCGGAGGTCGTCAGTAAGTCGTACAGTGAAGAAAACGGAGGAATCGTCTATCAGGTTCGGGAGTCTCAATTTATCATCGATTTGGCGTCCCTTGAGGTAGAGCCCGAGTGATCCTGCGGATCTGATTGTACCTCGCTGTACGGGCACGGTGGGATTCGAACCCACGACCATCGGATTAGAAGTCCGACGCTCTATCCGGGCTGAGCTACGTGCCCTCGTTCGCTTCTGATCCCCCGAGTCTAAAAAACGCCCGCGGTTCGCGCCGCCCGCGGGCCAACAGCAGACCTAAGTCCGCGAGCGGAGTATCCGCCGGTAATGAACGTTATCGGAACCGTCGGCCTCCCCGGCAGCGGGAAGGGGGAGGCGGCGAACGTGGCCGAGGCGGCGGACATCCCCGTCGTCGTCATGGGCGACGTGATCCGCGCCGAGTGTCGCCGCCGCGGACTCGACCCGGCGCAACACCACGGGCGGATGGCGGGCACGCTCCGCGAGGAGGAGGGCGACGACGCCATCGCCGCACGGACGCTCCCACGGATTCGGGAGGCCGCCGCCGAGAGCGACCGCGACGAGACCGTCCTCGTGGACGGCCTCCGCTCGACCGTCGAACTCGAACGCTTCCGCGAGGCGTTCGGCGACGACTTCACGCTCGTCGCGATCCGCGCGCCGTTCGAGCTGCGCGCCGAGCGCCTCGGCGAGCGCGGCCGCGACGACTCCGACTCCGACCTAGAGGCGCTCCGCGAGCGCGACGAGCGCGAGGTCGAACTCGGCCTCGGCGAGACCTTAGAGCGGGCCGACGTCGAGATCGACAACACCGACAGCCTCGCCGCGTTCCGCGAGCGCGTCCGCGAGGTGCTGGGCGTCGACGACGAGGAGTCGGACCGCTCCGACGGCGACGCCGCCGAGACGCCCGAGGCCGCCGACGCCGAGGCGCCCGAGGCCGGAGGTGACGGCGCGTGATCTACAGCGTCGACGTCCGGATCGAGACCCCGGTCCACGACACGGAGGTGACCGACCGGGTCACCGACGCGGTCGAGAACGTCTTCCCCGACGCCGAGCCGGTCCACGAGGACGGGCGGCTCGTCTCCGAGACGCACAGCCTCGACGCCTTCTCCGACGTGCTCCACGAACAGGAGATCCTCGACACGGCGCGGCGCGTCTTCCGACAGAACCGCACGGACGAGGGGTTCGCCTTCTCGCTGAAGAAGCAGGCGGCGTTCGAGGGCGTCGTCAACTTCGCGGTCGGCGAGTCGGACGAGCTCGGAGAAATCGACGTCGAGGTGCGCGTCCGCGAGCCGGACGTGGAGTCGTTCATCGATTACGTCGCGCCCGAGACCGACGAGGGACAGCCCGTCGACCCCGTCCGCGAGTACGGCGACCGGTTCGATCCCGAGGACGAGGCGTACTAATCCGGGCCGACCGGCCCGAGAGTTCTCCGAGTCAGTTACTCAACAGCGACGAGCCCGCGCCGCCGATCGCGCCGAAGACGGGCGGGTAGACGGCGCCGGCGAGGAGGACGGCTGTGACGATGTCGGGCGCCACGCTCCCGTCACCGACCGCGTACCGGAAGAGGAACGCGCCGACGACCGCGAGCGGGAGGTAGCCGGCCGCGACGAGCGCCCCCGAACGGGCGCCGTCGAGGGGGGAGTCCGCGCCGGCGACCCAACCCGCGACGAGGCCCGCAACGAGCAGCAGGACCGGCGGGACCAAGAGCAGGAACCCCGCGCCCTCGGCCTCCATGAGGAGGTTCCGCGACGACGTGCCGCCGAACACCGCGGGGGACGTGGTCTCGACGAAGTGCGCGTTGTAGAACATCCAGCCGGATACCTGCCACGCCGAGATGGGGTCGCCCCCGAACAGGTCGGCGAGGAAGTTCAGGCCCGACAGCCCCTCCTCGATCCGGCCGCTCTGCGTGACGTAGACGGACAGGTAGCCGAGGAGGTAGGCGGCGGCGCCGGCCACTGCGCCGCCGACCGCCTCTCGGGCGATGCTCGGATCCGAACCGGTCGTCGCGGTCGTTCCACCGGGTGGTGACGAGGACATGCGCTCGGTGTCGTTTCGGGCGCCGTAAGTGTTTGTTGGGTCGAGATCCTCACCGTAATTCAACGGAACCGTCGGTTGAAACGTCCGCGCACGCCGGAATTCCCGCCGGTCAGGCGGTCGCCTCGCGCCACTCCGCCTGCGAGATCGTGTACCGGACCTCGTCGTGAACGCTCCCGTCCGGGAAGGCGATCGCGTTGCGGAGGCGGCCCTCCCGTCGTCCACCGAGGCGGTCGACGTACCGCTCGATCGCGCGCCGCGACTTCTCGTTGTCCGAGTGGTGGCTCACGGCGACGACCGCCAGATCGAGGTCGTCGAACGCGACTTCGACCAGCGCGGCGGCGCGCTCGCCGGAGTAGCCGCGGCCCCAGAACCGCTTGCGGAGCCACGTACCGAGAAGGGCGGTTCGTTTCTCCCAGTCGACGTCGAAGCCGCCGAAGCCGGCGATCTCGCCCGCGCCGTCCTCCCCCTCGCGCGGCCGGATCACGTATCCCACGGCCTCCCGCTCCTCGAACCGCTCGCGGTTCCGTTCGAGGAACTCCAGCGTCTCCTGCTTCGTCCCGTGGGGGTCCCAGGTGACGTACTCGGTCACCTCGTCGATGCCGAGATCCGACGAACAGATCCGGTAGCACTCGTCGAGGTCGACGTTTTCGGGGCCGCCGACCTCGAGTCGGAGTCGGTCCGTCTCGATCGTCTCCGGGAACATACCGGCGAAGACGACGACGCGCGAATAAAACCCACCGGCGCTCTGCGAGCCGTTCGCACGGCGAGTTCGGAGGCTCGCGTCGGACGTCGGGGACTCAACCGTCGAGCGCGTCGGCGAGGTCGTCGCCGACGCTCGCAATCGCGTCGCGGGCGCGGTCGACCTCCTGCATCGTCATGAATCCGTGGACCATCGACGGGTAGTTCTCGTACCGCGTCGCGACGCCGTCCGCGACGAGGCGCTCCGCGTACGCCTTTCCGCCGTCGCGGAGCGGGTCGAAGCCGGCGGTGACGACCGTCGCGGGCGCGACCCCGGAGAGGTCGCCGGCGTTGATCGGGTCGGCGTACGGGTTCCGGCGGTGGATCTCGCTCCGGTAGTACGCCGCCGAGAACCACTCGATGTCGTCCCGCGAGAGGACGATCCCGGCGTGTTCGCGGACCGACTCCTGCTCGGGGTCGATACCGATCCCGGGATACAGCAAGGCTTGGTGCTCGATCTCGGGCCCGTCCCGTTCGGCGGCCATGAGGGCAGTCACCGCAGCGAGGTTACCGCCGGCGGAGTCGCCCGCGACCGCGACGTCGCCGGTGCCGCGGAGCCGCTCCGTCGAGTCCGCAGCCCACTCGACGGCGGCGTACGCGTCCTCGACGGCGGCCGGGAACGGGTGTTCGGGCGCGAGCCGGTACTCGACGGAGAGGACGGCACAGTTGCTTTCTCGCGTCAGATGGCGGCAGAGCCAGTCGTGCGTCTCGATGCTCCCGAGGACGAACCCGCCGCCGTGGAAGAAGACGACGGTCGGATGGGGCGGGTTGCCGTCCGGGAGGTACAGCCGGGCGTCGAGATCGCCTGCGGGGCCGGGAAGGGTGATCGACTCGGTCGCGCCGACGCTCGGCGGGTTCCGGTTCTGGAGCCGCGTCAGGGGGCCGGTCAGGAGCCGGAGGAGTTTCAGCTTGTAGCCGCCGTGCGGGAGAGGTATCCGCGACTGGCGGGCCGCGGCGCGCTTCGCCTGGGGATCGATCTGGTCGGCGCTCACATCGCGAGAGTCGTCGGCCCGTCGACAAGACGGTTGCGGCGCGGGCGGCTCGGGTGGCAGCGCGCGGTCGGACCGGTCACCGCACCAGCCCGGCCGTCCGAAGCTCCTCGCGGATCGCGTCGCGTTTCACTAAGGCGAAGCCGACGCAGATGATCAGGAAGCCGGCGACCGTCGTCGCGGTGATCCCCTCGTCGAGGAGGAGCCAGCCGACAACCGCGGCGAACACCGGCGCGACGTAGGAGACGAGGTTGATCTCGATCGGACCGAGCCGGTCGAGCAGATCGAAGTAGATGAGGAAGCCGATCCCGCTCGCGACGACCGAGAGATAGCCCAAGGCGAGCAGCGATTCTCCCGTCCAGACCGCCTCGGCGACGGACTCGCCGAGCGCGAGCGAGACCAGATGGGTGAGGCCGGCGCCGAGCAGCATCGACCACGCCTCCATCGTCTCGATTGAGATGTCGGCCTCGGAGGCCCGCGAGAGGACGGAGCCGAGCGCGAACGACGCCGCCGCGAGCAACACGAGCAGCTTCGCGACCGTGCCGCCGCCGGTCAGGTTCGCGGGATCGGGGTTCGCGAGGACGACCGCGCCGACGAGCCCGATCGCGAGGCCGAGCGCGCCGACCGCGGTCAGCCGCTCCGCGGGCAGGAAGGCGCGGGCGAACACCGTTGTCAGGAGCGGCGAGAGGCTGACGATGACGGCCGCGACGGCGCTCGTCACCGCCGGGTCGGTCTCGCCGACGAACAGGAACGAGTGGTAGGCGGCGATGATGAACACGGCCCCGGAGAGGACCTCCAGCCACGCGTCGCGCCCGCGGGGGATCGGGTCGTCGACCGCGTACGCCGCGTATGCCAGCATGACGATCCCCGCCACGTCGTACCGGAGCGCCGCGAACAGCACCGGCGGGAAGTACGCCAGCCCCGCCTTGATCGCGACGAACGCGGACCCCCAGACGGCGGCGAGGACTAAGAACAGCGAGAGGTTTCTGAGACGGCTCACGTCCGCCCTCTTCCGGCGGCGTGCCAAAAGGTTCCGGAAACGGTCGCGTTCGCTGGATTCGTTCGGGAGGGGGACCCGCTACCGGATCCGGTACCCGGAGCGGTACACGCTACCGGACCCGGTACCCGTCGGTATCGCGAGAGACGACGCCGACGTCGGAGAGTTGGCGGAGCGCGCCCTTGACCGTCGACTCCCGCGCGCCGACCTCGTCGGCGACCGCTGCCGGCGTGCCGTCCGTCTCGACCACCGCGGCGATGACGGCCGCGAAGAAGCGGCTGTCGGCCTGCCCACCGAGCCGCTCGTCGATCTCGGCGAGGGTGTCCTCGACGCGGCCCTGGACCCATCGCTGGGCCAGCGACAGTTCGCGGTCGAGGTCCTGAAGGCGCGCGAACTCCTCGGCGAGGTCCGCGAGGTCGCCTGTCGAGCCCGACCCGTCGGGGGCCTCGATCGAGAGGTGCGGACAGCGGCCGGACATGTCGAGGCTGTTCTTCGCCGGGTACGCGCTCTTCGCGCCGAAGCCGTACGGCGAGACGCTCACCTCCAGCCGGAGGCTGCGCGCGATCCGGAAGTACTTCCGCCGCTGGTCGTCCGTCGTCGACTCGACGAGACCGGCCTCCTCCAGCTTCCGCAGGTGGTCGATCACCGCCTTCGGGCTCACGTCGAGGTACTCCGAGATCTCCGTGACGTAGCAGGGCTTGGTGGCGAGAAGCCGGAGGATGCGCCGCCGGTTCTCGTTGCCGAGGAGATCGAGCAGTACCGCGGAGTCCATTAACGTGTGGTTAGCGTCGCGAATATAAAAGGCTGGCTTCCGGAGCGCGGGTCGGGAACGTGCGGTCCCGGAATCGGCCCATCGGCGCACGCCCGCCGGCGCACCCCTATCGGCCGGAGCGAAGGGTAGTTAGTCCGGGGAGCGAAACGGGTCGTATGGAGACGGCACTCATCGTCCTCGACGGTTGGGGACTCGGAAGCGGCGCGGGAGGCGGCGACGGCGAGGACGGCGAGACGGTCGACCCCTCGGGGCGCCCGGTGGGCCGAGACGCGGTCGCGGTCGCCGACACGCCGGCGTTCGACGACGCGACCGCCCGCGGCGCCGACGGCCGCCTCGTCGTCCACGGGCGGCGCGTGGGGCTCCCCGAGGGACAGATGGGGAACTCGGAGGTCGGCCACCTGAACATCGGCGCGGGCCGAGTCGTCAAACAGGCGTACACCCGGATCACGGACGCGCTCGACGAGGGCTCGCTCTCAGACAACGACGCCATCGCGGAGGCCGTAGAGCACGCGAAGTCGACCGGCGGCCGGGTCCACTTCATGGGGCTCGTCTCCGACGGCGGCGTCCACTCCGACGTCGAACACCTGCTCGCGCTGATCGACGCCGCCGCCGACGCGGGTGTCCCGGCGACCAGCCACGCGTTCACCGACGGGCGCGACACGGCCCCGGAGATCGCCGACGAGTTCCTCGCCGCGGTGACCGCGAAGGCCGACGAGCGCGGCACCGGCCACGTCGCGACCGTCACGGGGCGCTACCACGCGATGGACCGCGACGAGAACTGGGGACGAACGAAGAAGGCGTACGACGCGATCGTCGAGCGCGACGCGCCTTACCGCGCCGAGAGCGCGGTCGCGGCCGCCCGCGAGGCCCACGCCCGCGGCGAGACGGACGAGTTCATCGCGCCGACGCTGGTCGACGGCGAGCCCGCACTAGACGACGGCGACGCCGTGATCTTCTTCAACTTCCGGGCGGACCGCGCCCGCCAGCTCGTCCGGATGCTGACCGACACGCGCCCCGAGTGGGCGTTCGAGCTCGACCAGCCTGACGTTCGGATGACGACGATGACCGAGTACGACGAGACGTTCACGTTCCCGGTCGCGTTTCCACCGGCGATCCCCGAGGACACGATCGGCGAGGTCGTCGCCGACGCGGGGCTCACGCAGCTCCGGATCGCGGAGTCGGAGAAGTACCCCCACGTGACCTACTTCCTCAACGGCGGCCGCGAGGTGAAGTTCCCCGGGGAGCTGCGCGAGATCGTGGAGAGCCCCGACGTCCCCACGTACGACCAGCAGCCGGAGATGTCGGCGCCGGAGCTCACGGACGAGGCGCTCGCGATCATCGACGAGAAGGACCCCGACCTATTGGTGCTCAACTACGCGAACCCGGACATGGTGGGCCACACCGGCGACTTCGACGCCGCCGTCGAGGCCGTCGAGGCCGTCGACGCGCAGCTCTCCCGCCTCCTCGACGCCATCGCCGACGCCGGCGGCCACGCGCTCGTCACCGCCGACCACGGCAACGCCGACGACATGGGGACCCCCGAGGACCCCCACACCGCCCACACGTTCAACCCGGTCCCGTTCGTCTACCTGACACCCGACGGCGACGACGGCGGCCGCGCGGTCCGCGAGGGCGGGTCGCTCTGCGACATCGCGCCGACGCTGCTCGAACTGATCGGTCTCGACCGCCCGGCGAAGATGACCGGCGAGAGCCTGCTCGAAAATAAACGATAAACTTCGGATCGATTCTCGCTCGTTCCACGGCGTTTTAATACGCCGACTCACCTGTTATCTTTCATGACAGACCAGACCACGCCCGTGATCGCGGCCGCCTACCGAACGCCGCAGGGGAAAGACGGCGGCGTCTACGCGGACGTCCGCAGCGAGGACCTCTCGACGACGCTCATCGACCATGCCCTCGAAGAGACGGGACTGACCAGCGAGCACGTCGACGACCTGATGTGGGGCGTCGCCCAGCAGCGGACCGAGCAGGACAACAACGTCGCGCGCGTCATCGCGCTCCTCTCGGAGCTGGGCGAGTCGGTGCCCGCCACCTCGATCAACCGGTGGTGCGCCTCCTCGATGCAGGCGGTCATCTCCGCGTCCGACGCGATCGCCGCGGGCAACCGCGACTGCATCATCGCGGGCGGCGTCGAGAACATGAGCCGCGTCCCGATGGACGGCGACTCCTACGAACACCTCCACCCCGAGCTCTCCGAACAGTACAACATCTTCCAGCTTCAGATGGGGATGACCGCCGAGAAGGTGGCCGAGGAGTACGACGTGAGCCGCGAGGCGCAAGACGAGTACGCCGCCCGCAGCCACCAGCGCGCCGCGGAGGCGACTGAATCCGGCCGGTTCGACGACGAGATCGTCCCCGTCGAGACCGACGACGGACTGGTCGAGGAGGACGAAGGGATCCGCCCGGACACGACCGCCGAGAAGCTCGCCGGCCTCTCGCCCGCCTTCACCGGCGACGGCACAGTGACCGCGGGGAACTCCTCGCAGATCTCCGACGGCGCGTCGCTCACGGTCGTGACGAGTAAGGCGTTCGCCGAGGAGCACGGCCTCGACGTGCTCGCCGAGGTCGGCACGAACAACGTCGCCGGCGTCGACCCGACCGTGATGGGGATCGGTCCGGTGCCCGCGACGCGAGGCCTGCTCGACCGCGCCGGGACGACCATCGACGACTACGACCTCGTTGAGCTCAACGAGGCGTTCGCCTCGCAGTGCGAGTACTCGCGGCGCGAGCTCGGCATCGACGAAGACAGCTACAACGTCAACGGCGGCGCCATCGCCCTCGGCCACCCGCTCGGCGCCTCCGGCGCGCGCCTCCCCGTCACGCTGCTCCACGAGATGCAAAAGCAGGACGCCGAGCGCGGCCTCGCGACGCTCTGCGTCGGCTTCGGACAGGGTGCGGCAATCGAGTTCCTGCGGTAGTCGGCACACAGGGCAGAAACATTTCTGCGGTGGCGCGTGCCTGCGAGCGGCCGCCATCGGCGGCCGCGAGTCAGCACGCGCGAGGGAGTCGGTGGTCCGGAGCGAAGCGGAGGACCACCGACGAGGCTGGGGAGGTGTGAGGCTGCGGTGCTGTGCGGGGTGGGACTCGAAGGGGCGGTCGCGAGGCGGGCGCACGCGACGTAAGCACCGCAACGAAGGAGCGAGCAGCGCGAGCGACTGAGTGAGGAGCGCAGCGAGCGTGCGCCCGCCTCGTGACCGGGGCTTCGGCGGTGTTCGCCGTCAATCGGTAGTTGATTATTTATAAACAGGCGGCTCAGACTTCGGCGGTGTTCGCAGTCGCTCTGGGGTCGATTATTTATAAACGAACGGCCGGGGCTTCGCCGACTTACTCGTCTCCGTGCGTGAAGCCGCGGTCGGGCAGGGGGTCGCCGTCGGCGAGGACACGCGGGCCCCCCTCATCAGACGCCTCAACCACGGTTCCGACTCGCGTGAGCCCCGCGGGACACGCCGCTTCGACCTCATCAACCTCTGATTCGGGCACCGCACAGACCAGCTCGAAGTCCTCGCCGAAGTGCGCCGCCAGTTCGAACCGCTCCGCCGAATCTTCGGCCACCTCCTCGACCGCGGGATGGACCGGAACCGCATCCCGATCCACCTCAATTCCGACCTCGCTCGCCTCGCCGAGCTGGTGACACGACCGCGCCAGCCCGTCCGAGGAGTCCATCATCGCGGTCGCGCTCGGAGCCAGCACGACCCCGTCGGCCACCCGCGGCGTGAACCGAAACAGCTCGTTCGCGCGCTCAACCGCCTCGTCGGCGTCCTTTTTAAACAGCCGCAGCGCCGCCGCGGAGCGGCCCCATTCGCCGGTGACGCAGAGCGCGTCGCCCGGCCGCGCCCCGTCTCTGGTAACGGCGCCAGCCTCGGTCACGTCCCCGATCGCGGTGGTCGCGGTGGTGAACTCGACGTGCTCGTCGAGGTCGCCGCCGACGTACTCGGCGTCGACCGCCTCGCAGACGTCGACCGCGCCCGCGACGAATCGATTCAGCTCCTCGCGGTCGAACGCCTCGTCGGCGTAGACGGCGACCGCGGCGCTCGCCGCGGCACCCATCGCGGCCACGTCCGAGAGCGACGCGCCCACCGCGCGCCAGCCGGCGGTGTACCGCGTCGTCCCCGGCGGGAAGTCGGTCCGCTCGTGGAGCATGTCCGTCGTGATGGCCGTCCCGTCGATTACGGCGGCGTCGTCGCCCGCGTGCGGGAGGTCGGCGGTGAGGGCCCGAAGGGCGTCGCGCTCGTTCACTACCCGAATCTCCGCGCGTGGAGCCAATAAGCGATCGGTCCGGGAGGCGGGCGTCGTCGACGTCGGCGGCGCCCCACGACTTTGCGACGGCCGCCTCGTCCATGTTCCATGTTGTCACGAACCATTTAAACGGGTAATACACATTAACGAATATTATCATTATCAATCATTATGTTTATTATCCTCCTCCGAATTTCTCCGTTCGCAATGGCAGTACCCGTACACGGACACGCAGCGACCCGACGCACGGACTCGATCACCAGACGACCGCCGCAACCGCCCACACGACCCGATGACGACACCTAACGACACGCCCGACGACACGACCCGACGCACCGACAGCACGACCGATCGAACGACCGGTTCGAACCCGACGACTACTCCTCCGCGGACGATCCCCGGCCGCATCCCCCTCACCGAGGAGGCCGGCGCGCCGCTCGTCCCGACGATCGCGACCCGCCGATCGACGGGGACGCGGACGCCCGGCTCCTCGACGGCGACCGACGCCCGGCAGCCGTCGACGACCGACGCCCGGCAGCCGACGACAACCGACACGCGCCGGCCGACGCGTCCGCCGACGGACCGCGAGCGCGACGCGCCGCTCGTCCCCGACCTGCGTCCCGCCTCGCGGACGCGGACGGACGGGGGGTCGCGATGACGGCGAACGCGACGCGCCGCGCCGTTCCCATGACGGGCACCGGCGACGGCCCGCGACCGGACTCCACGACGTTCGCGTCCACCGCACGCACGGACGGCGGACGCCGCGCCGACCGACGCTCCGCGGACAGCCGCAGCGCCGACGAGCGACGCGCGACGACGAACCGCACCGCAGCCGACGACTCCACGCAGTAATCCGATGAATCCCAACGAACTCGACGACGACGTCTTCACGAGAGATATCGACAACCCGGCCGGCCGGAAGCTCCGCGAGCTGTTCGACGAGCAGGAGTACACGTTCGCGCCCGGGATCTACCACGCGCTCGACGCCCGCCTCGCGGAGATGGCCGGGCTCGACGCGGCCTACATGAGCGGCTACTCGACCGTCCTCGGCCAGTTCGGCTTCCCCGACCTGGAGATGGTCACCATGTCGGAGATGGTCGAGAACGCCAAGCGCATGGTCGAGGCGACGAACCTCCCCGTCATCGCCGACTGCGACACCGGCTACGGCGGCGTCCATAACGTCCGACGCGCGGTCCGCGAGTACGAGAAGGCCGGCGTCGCCGCCGTCCACATCGAGGACCAGACCTCGCCGAAGCGCTGCGGCCACATCGCGGGCAAGCAAATCGTCTCCCGCGAGCAGGCGCGCTCGCGGTTCGAGGCCGCGGTCGACGCCAAGCAGAGCGAGGACACGGTCATCATCGCTCGCACCGACGCGTACGGCTCCGCCAACGGCGACTGGGAGGAGCACCTCGAACGCGGCCGGATCTACGCCGACGCCGGCGTCGACCTCGTCTGGCCCGAGATGCCCGACCCCTCGCGCGAGGACGCGGTCGAGTACGCCGAGACGATCCACGAGACCCACCCCGATCTGGATCTCGCCTTCAACTACTCCTCATCGTTCGAGTGGGGCGCAGAGGAGGATCCGCTCACCTTCGAGGAGCTGGGCGATCTGGGCTACCAGTACATCTTCATCACGCTGTACGGGCTCCACTCGGGGGCTCACGCCGCCTACGAGGACTTCGAGAACATCGCCGAGAACGACGAGGAGGCGCAGTTCGACCTCGAAGAGCGGTACATCGGTCACGAAACCGAGAGCCACCACGAGCTCTCCTTCGTCCCGCGGTACCAGGAGGTCGAGGCCGAGTTCGACCCCGAGGCGCGGCAGCGCCAGGAGGAGTCGGCCGGCTTCACCGAAGACGAGAACGACCCGATCACGGCCTCGGAGGGCGACGACTGATGGGCGGGCCGGAAGACGTCACGCTCCGGCGGAGCCAGCTCGCCACGCCGGGCTCCGACCCGGAGATGATCGAGCGGGCGCCCGACTCCGGCGCCGACGAGGCGTTCCTCGACTTAGAGGACTCCGTCGCGCCCTCGGCGAAGATCGACGCCCGCGAGAACGTCATCGAGGGGCTCATCGAATACGACTGGTCCGAGACTCGGCCCTGTTACCGGATGAACGGCGTCGACACCAGGTGGTTCTACGACGACGTGATCGAGGTCGTCGGGCGCGCCGGCGAGTACCTCGACACGATCATGGTGCCGATGGCGAACAACCCGGAGACGATCGCCACCGTCGACAACCTCCTGACGCAGGTCGAGGCAAACAACGACCTGCCGGTCGGAGAGATCGGCCTCCAGGCGCAGATCGAGTCGCCGGAGGCGATGACGAAGGTCGCCGACATCGCCCGCGCCAGCGACCGCCTGGAGTCGCTCGTCTTCGGCCCCGGCGACTACACCGCCAACGTCGGCGCCGCCGGCCTCACCATCGGCTCCGGCGGCGGCTACCCCGGCCACTACTGGCACTACCAGCTCGCGCGCATCGCCCACGCGGCGAAGGCGCAGGGGTTACAGGTGATCGACGGCCCCTACGCCGAGATCGAGGATGCGGAGGGGTTCCGCGACTCCTGTCGCTGGGCGAGCCAGCTGGGCTGTGACGGCAAGTGGGCGATCCACCCGAGCCAGATCGAGCCCGCCAACGAGACGTTCGCGCCCTCTCCCGAGGAGGCCGAGAAGGCGCGCCGGATCGTCGACGCCTACGCGGAGGCGAAAGAACAGGGCAAAGGCGCCGTGAGCGTCGACGGCGAGATGGTCGACGAGGCGACCGACAAGATGGCCCGCGGCATCGTCGCGCGCGCCGAGCAGGCGGGGATCCTGTAGGGCTCCTCGCAACCCTTCTTTTTTTTATAACCCGGCCGGCCCGAACCTACTCCGAGATCGCGCCGCGGTTCCGGAGTTCGTCGATGTCGCCGTCGCCGTAGCCGTACTCGCGCAACACCGACTCCGTGTGCTCGCCGAGCGCCGGCGGGTGGCGGCGGACGGTCGTGGGCGTCCGCGAGAAGTGCATCGGCGAGCCCGGAAATTGAACAGTCCCGGCGGTCGGGTGCTCCGCTTCGGCCAGCATTCCGCGCGCCTCGATCTGCGGGTCGGCGAACACCTCGCTCACGTCGCGGACGCGGCTCGCCGGCACGTCGTGGTCGTCCAGCCGCTCGACCGCCTCGTCGGTCGTCATCGCGGCGAACGTCTCCTCAAGCTCGCGGTCGAGCTCCTCGCGGTTCCGGACGCGCCCCTCGTTGGTCTCGTACCGCTCGTCCGCGAGGAGGTCGGGGCGGTCGAGCGCCTCGCACAGCGGCGGCCAGAACCGGTCTGACGAGCAGGCGACGACAATGTAGTCGTCTTTCGTCTCGAACGCCCGGTAGGGGACGATGTTCGGGTGCTTGCTTCCCATCCGCCCCGGCGGTTCGCCGCTGGCGAAGTAGTTCGTCGCCATGTAGCTGGTCCACGCGGCCTGGCCGTCGAGCAGGCTCACGTCGACCTTCTGCCCGCGGCCGTCGCCGAGCTCGCGCTCTAAGAGCGCCGCGAGGATCGCCTGCGTCGCGTACATGCCGGCGCCCACGTCGGCGAGCGCGACCCCGATCCGGACGGGCGGGCCGCCCTCGACGCCCGTGAACGACATGAAGCCGCCGCGGGCCTGCATCATGATGTCGTACGCGGGCCTGTCGCGGTCCGGGCCCCACTCGCCGTAGCCGGAGATGGCGCAGTAGACGAGCTCGGGGTTCTCCTCGACGAGGTCCTCGTAGCCGAGCCCCCACTCCTCCGTCTTGCCGACCCGGAAGTTCTCGACGAGCACGTCGGCCTCGCGGGCGAGGTCACGGACGACCGCGCGGCCCGCCTCCGTGGTGAGATCCAGCTGGATCGAGCGCTTGTTGCGGTTGACGCTGACGTAGTAGGCGCTTTCCTTCCCCTCGTCGTCGCCCTCGCCGCCCTCGCCGCTCCCGCCGCCGTCACCCTTGCTGAACGCCGGCGGAACCCACGTCCGCGTCTGGTCGCCCGGACCGGGTCGCTCAACTTTGATCACCTCTGCGCCGAGGTCGCCGAGCTGCATCGTACAGAACGGGCCGACGAGGACGCGCGAGAGGTCCAACACGGTGAGCCCGTCGAGCGGGCCGACGTCGCTCTCGGGATTTCGCGCCTCACCGACCACGCGCTCTCGCCTCCGCGGACCGCCGCCGTGTCCGGTTCATGCGATCCGGCTCAGCCGCCGGGCTACTGAGTGTTGCGGCGCGGTGGTGAGAACGAAGAACAGCGACTGGGCGGCCGGATCAGGCCGGGAGGGTGTCGATCCCGTTGATTTCGACGTAGCCGTACTCGCAGTCGGGGCAGCGCCACTTCGTCTTCTCGCCGAGGTGGAGCGTCATCGCCGCGGTCCGGTAGAACGAACGGGTCTCGCCGCACGCGGGACAGTCCACGTCCTTTTCGAGGGCCATGCGCGCCGATCCGTCCGGGGCGGTGTTGAACCTACTGATTCGGGCGTCCCCGGCGCGGGCTGTCGCCGCGGGCCCGCCACGCCGGGGCGCCCTCACCACACCGGCGCGAGCAGCAGCGCGACAGTCGCCGAAATGAAGACGAGCTTGAGGGCGGTGTTGACGACGATCACCTTCGTGCCGAACGAGGCGCCCCAGATCCCGTACTGGAACGGGATCGAGCGCCGGAACGTCGAGACGGCGAACGAGAGGATGCTTCCGATGAGCAGCGACGCGACCGCGGTCCGGGTGGTGAAGGTGCCGGCCTCGGTCCCTGCGAGCGTCGCCGCGCCCGCGGTCGTGTCGAGCGTGAACACGGCGATGACGGGTACCGCGGCGCCCGGCAGCCCCAGCAGGCCCGTGATCGGCTCCGCGACGCTCGTCAGCGCGGTCACGTCGTAGGTCGTGACGAGCCAGATGACGAGCGTGTACACGACCGCGAGCCGCGGGACGATCCGGCGGAGGGTCCCCCAAGACTTCTCGGCCGCGTCGCGGACGCGCTCGCGGTCGGTACGGTCGTCGCCTTCGGGCCCGGTCGCGTCGACGTCGGCGAGCGCAGAGCGGTCGACGTTCGACTCGGAGAGGAGGAGTCCGCCCGCGATCACGCCACTGACGGAGATCAGCAGCGCGATTCCGGCGCGCGCGCCGACGTAGACGGCGCCGGTGGTGACCCCGAGGATCGGGATCAACACCGGCACGTAGTAGGTGAACACGTGCTGGACGAAGCCGAAGAACGTGTTCATCACCACCGCGACGAGCGTCGCCCGGTCGTCGAGCAGGCCCGCCTCGCGGTACTCCGCCAAGGTGGCGTAGCCCGCCGTCGTCGACGCCGCGGTCGTGAGGATCGCCGTGCCGACCTCGTCCGGGAGGTTCGCCGGGCGCGTGAGCCACCCCGCGATCCCGGCGACGTACCGGACCAGCCCGAACGCGACGGCGACGTTGGCGGCGAAGACGCCGCCCGCGATGAACGCCGTTATCCGCGCAAGCCGGGGGACCACGTCCGCGAGCAGCGTCGCGAGGTCGGCGGCGACCATCTGTACGAATCGACGTACGCGAGGGGCGCTCAAATGGCCGTCGGAACGCGCGGGCGTTCTCGCGGCGTCGGAACGCGCGGCGGTACCAGAGCCCAGGACGAGAGTGCCGGCGCGCGGGGCTTATGTCCCGCCGCGGAGAACGCCATCCCGATGGCTCCTGCCGAGGACGACATCTCGATCGACGAAAAGCGCGTGTACGCGGGCAGCGCCGGCCGCACCGACGCCTACGTCGCGACGGGGTCCGGGATCGTCCGCGTCTCGCTGTCGGCCGACAAGATCGGCGCGTTCGACATGGTCGCTCGCGACGCGGCCCGCGACGTCGCCGTCCTCGCGCGCGACGAGCGGGCGGACTCCGTCGTCGCGGCCACGCCCGAGGGGCTCTCGGTCGCCGCGGTCGGTGACGACCCCGCGTTCGAGGCAGTCGACGACGATCCGGCGGTCGCGGTCGGCGCCGCCGGCGGTCGTGACGGAGTGATCGCCGCGCGAGAGGACGGCGCGATCGAGCGCGTCGAGTTCGAAGACGGCGGGACGGTGGTCGCGTCGACGGCCCGGCTCGGAACCGTCGCGGACCCCCGCGCGGTCGACGGCGCGCTCGTCGCGGCCGCGGACGGGGTGTACCGGATCGTCGGCGGCGGACTCACGGATGTTGGGCTCGACGACGCCCGCGACGTCGCCGGCGCCGGGATGCCGCTCGCGGCGACCGGCGCGGGGCTCTACTGGCTCGGGAATGGCTGGATGACCGCCTTAAAAGGCGCGGCGGACGCGGTCGCGGCCGACGGCGACGGCCACGCGATGGCGGTCGCCGACGGCGACCTGCTCGTTCACTCGGCCGCGGGCGAGTGGGATGATGAGACGTGGGCGGTCGCGGATCTGCCCGTAGACGAGACGGCCGTCGCGCTCGGGTACGGGCGCGGCGTCTCCGTCGCGGTCACGGACGCAGGCACGCTCTGTGTCGACGCCGGCGACGGCTGGCGCCACCAGGTTGTCGGGGTCCGGGACGTAAACGGCGTGGCGCTCGCGGTCGTGGAATAAATCGACGAGCGCGTGTCGAAGACTTCCGGAGCTTCAGTCGATTGCTTATAAAGAACCGACTGCGGGTCGGCGGAAAACACCTCCAAAGCTCCAGCCGTGAGGTGGACGCAGCGAGCCTGCGCCCACCTCACGACCGCCCCTTGGAGTCCCGCCCCGCCCCGCATCGCAACCGACGGAAGACGTTCCTGCTCGCTCACTACTCGCGGCTTCGCCGCTCGTTTACCGAGGTGCTCGCTCCGCTCGCACCTCGCACCGTTCGCTGCGCGGGCTGCGACTTCCGTGCTCCCGTTCGCTCCCTCCGGTCGCTCGCGGGACCGCACCTCACACCTCCCCAGCCTCGTCAGTCGGCCTCCGCTATGCTCCGGCCGACTGACTCCAGCGAGGGACCGAAGGTCCCTCTGGCAGCCGGCGGCAGAGCCGCCGCCGACGCCACCGCAGTTGGTATTTATAAGTGATCGTCGCAGCCGCTCGTCGGCAGTAAATATCGCATCCTCGCTTTCGCGGATCGACCACCGAGAATTATCCCGCGGTCGGTCGAATGGGTGGTATGCCACTCGCGGACCCCGATCTCTCGGGCTCGACGGCGTTCATCACCGGAACGACTCGCGGCATCGGCAAACAGATCGCGCTCGCCCTCGCCGAGCGGGGCTGTAACATCGTCTCGACCGGTAAGACGACGGACGACGACGACTCCGAGCTGGCGGGGTCGATCGAGCAGACGGCCCGCGAGGTGCGCGAGCGCGGGCCCGAGGCGCTCGCGCTCGAACTCGACCTCCGCGACGAGGACCGCGTCGAGGCGGTCGTCGAGGAGGCGATCGACCGCTTCGGCGAAGTGGACATCGTGATCAACAACGCGAGCGCGATCCAGCTGGCGAACGTCGCCGACCTGCCGGCCGACCGCTTCGATCTCCTGACCGACGTGAACGTCCGCGGGACGCACCTCGTCGCGCACGCGTTCGCCGACCACCTCGCGGACCTCGACGAGGCGTGGCTGCTGACGAACGCCCCGCCCGTCACGACCGACCGCTCGCCGGGCAAGGCGCCGTACGCGTGGTCGAAGCTCGGGATGTCGTTCGTCACCCTCTCGCTCGCCGAGGAGCTGGCGAGCGACGACGTGGGCTGTAACACCTTCTGGCCGGTGACGACCATCGACACCCGCGCGACGCGCTACTTCGGGCTCGGGACCGAAGACGACTGGCGCACCCCGGAGATCGTCTCCGACGCGGTGCTCGAAATCCTCGCGCGCGACCCCGCGGAGTGTACGGGCAACAGCTTCTACGACGAGGACCTGCTCCGCGAGGCGGGCGTCGACGACTTCTCTGAGTACAACCTCACCGAGGGCGACCCGGCGCCGATGTCGGCGCGGCTGTTCGCCCCCGAGTTCGAACGCGAGTAGTGACCCCCCTCACTCCGTCACCGCGTCCCGGAGCGCCGCGGTCGCCGCCTCTGGATCCTCCGCGGCCGTGATCGCCGACAGCGCCGCCACACCCGTTGCGCCCGCCTCGACGACGGGTGCCGCGTTCGCCGCGTCGATGCCGCCGATCCCGATCACCGGAATCTCGACCGCGTCGGCGACCGCGGCGATCCGCTCGGTCCCGATCCCGTTCCGGTCGCCGGAGACGTCCTTCGAGTCGGTGCCGTAGACGGCGCCGACGCCGAGGTAGTCCGCGCCCGCGGCCTCGGCCGCCGTCGCCTGCTCGACTGTCGAGGCCGAGACGCCGACGACGGCCTCCTCGCCCAACTGCTCGCGGGCAACTTCGACCGGGAGGTCCGACTGTCCGAGGTGGACGCCGTCGGCGTCGACCGCCGCGGCGAGGTCGATCCGATCGTTCACGACGAGTGGGACTCCCGCCTCCGCGGTCAGCTCGCGCAGTTGAACTCCGGTTTCGTATCGCTCGCGGTCGGTGCTCCCCTTGTCGCGGAGTTGGACGACGTCGATCCCACCCTCCAGCGCAGCCGCGACCACGTCCGGGGTCGTCCGCCCGGCGGAGCGTCTCTCGGCTGTGACGAGGTACGTCCGCCACTCGTTGATATTCATGTGTGGTATCTTCCGGTGGTCAGATAAAAACGGTTGCGCTCCGGAACCGGCTCACCGAGACGGGCCCCTGAAACCGACCCCCGAGGCTCACACTGTACACACGCCAATCGCTAAGTACGTTGGCTCACGTTGTACACATAATGAGCAGCGACAAGAAACGTGTCCAGTTCCGGGCGCCGCACCGACTCATCGACCGGACCGACGCGCTCGCGGACGTGCTCGGGGAGGACCGGACGGACATCCTCGTGACGGCGCTGCGGGAGTACCTCCAGGAGGCGGCCCACGACGACGCACTCACCCAGGAGATCGCGGCCGCCTACTACGACGACGACATCTCCTTCGAGCAGCTCAAGGCGCTCGTCGGCGCCGAGGAAGCCGCGAACCTCCGCGTGCTGAAACGGCAGTTGGACGATGATTTCGTCGACGAGGTCGCCGACGCGTAGATGTCCCGGCTCGTGGCTGACACCTCCGGCCTCGTGAGCCTCGGGATCGCCGCCGGCGACGACCCCGATCCCCTCTCGATCTGCGTGGAACGGTACGAGGTCATCGTCCCGACGGCGGTCGCCGAAGAACTCCGAGAGACCGCCTCGTACGACGACGCGCACGGTCGCGCCGCGACCGCCGTCCTCGACCGAACCGGATCGATCGCGACTCGGTCGGTCGACCTCGACGCGGAGTTTCCGCTTGACGACGGCGAGAACGCCTCCGTCGCCCTCGCGAACGACCTCGACGCCGCGCTGTTGCTCTGTGACGAGTTCAATCAGGTGGGCCTGATCCACGCGTCGCTCGCCGACACGCGGCTCGTCACGACGCCGACGCTCCTCTCGGCGCTCGTCCGAACCGACGCGCTCTCGGCGGGCGACGCGAGGGCGATTCTCGACGAGGTCAGCGACGCCCGCAGCTGGGACGCGAACAGCTACGTCCAACGGGCTCGGTCGCTGCTCGAACAGGGCTGACGACGACGGAGAGGGCTCCCTCCTGACGCGGACGGACAGACACAAGCCCGCCCGGTCCGTATCGCGGTCCAATGCTATCCCGGCTCCGGAACGGCGCCGCTCGCGTCGGCGAGGCGGTCGCGGGCGCGCTCGACCGGGCCGGCGTCATCGATCGGTCGCGGCTCGACGAGACGATGGGGCTCGCGTGGCCCCGGATCGTGACGGGGTTCGCGATCATGTCGAAGAACACCGTCGACCTCGCCGTGATCGGGTACGCGCTCGGCGTCTCGGCGGTCGCCGGGCTCGGGTACGCCTTCGCGTTTTGGCAGCTCGCGAAGTTCGTCTCCATCGGGCTCGCGGGCGGCACCGTCTCGCTCGTCTCGCAGAACTACGGCGGCGACGAGCGCGGGCGGGCCGGGCTCGTCGTCAAACAGTCGCTCATCGTGGCCGCGCTGCTCGTCGCGCCGATCGTCGCCGGCTACGTCCTCGGCGCGGAGCGGCTGATCGGGCTCGTCGGCGGCGACGGGGCGGCGCTGTCCGCGGGGACGACCTACCTCGTCGTCACGGCGCCCGCGCTCGCCTTCGAGTTCTTCAATATGATCGCCAGCCGGACGTACGCCGGCGTCGGGGACACCCGCACCCCGATGGTCGCGCGCGCCGGCGGCGCGCTGTTGAACGTCGTCCTCACGACGTGGCTCGTCCTCGGCGCGGGACTGGGCGTGTTCGGCGCCGGGCTCGGCACCGCCGTCTCCATCGCCGCCGTCGGGCTCGTCCTTGCGTGGGGGATGACCGGGCGGTCCTACTTCGGCCGCGGCGCCTCGCCCGTCCCGGTCGGCGTCTCCGGGCCGTGGTTCGACGCAGGGCTGACGCGCCAGCTGCTCCGCGTCTCCGCGCCGCTCATCGCGCGCCGTGTGGCCGAGGGGGTCGTGGTGTTCCCGCTCCTCTGGATCGCGTCGTCGTTCGGCGACGCGACGGTCGGGGCCCTGGAGGTCGGCCGCCGGGTGCGGGCCTTACTCGGCAGCTTCAGCTGGGGCTTCTCGATCGCCGCGAGCACGCTCGTCGGCCAGCGGCTCGGCGCGGGCGAGGAGTCGCTCGCGACCGCGTACGGCCGCGACGTGATCGCCTTATCGGCGGTCGTCTACGTCCTCGCGTCGGCCGCAGTGATCGCCGCCGCCACGCCGATCGCCGGCGTCTTCGTCGATGACCCGGCCGCGGTGAGCGCGACGGCAGCGTTCGTCGTCGCGGCCGCGGTCTCGGCGGTCCCGCTCGGGGTCGACGGCTCGATCACGGGGTCGCTGCGCGGCGCGGGGGACACGCGGTGGCCCTTCCTCGCGTCGATGATCGGGCTGTACGCGTTCGCGCTCCCGGTCGCGCTCGTCGGGCTCGTCACGCCGCTGGGCGTCGGCGGTCTCTACGCGGCGCTGGTGGCGGAGAAGCTCGTGCCGGCCGGACTGAACGGCTACCGGTTCCGATCGAACCGCTGGCAGGCCGTCAGCCGGCAGTACCGGCCCGACGCGGGCGACGCGGAAGAAGAGGTCGGGTGAGCGCGCAACGGCGCGGTGCCCCGCGAGCGCTCGGAGCGTCGCGGCGGGCGTCGTCGTCGACCGCGCTGAACCCCGCGTCCTACTCGTCGTCCGCGACCTCTTCGATCACTTCGACGCTGCCGGTGAGCTGCCGGTGGACGTACGGCATGTCGATGCCGGCGTCGTCGAACGCCTCCTTCACCGCGGTGACGTACTCGGAGCGCACCCGGACGAAGTCGCCGCGGTCGGGGTCGTCGATCCACCAGCGCGACTGGAGGCCGACCGCCGAGTCGCCGAGCTCGGTGACGCGGACCGACACGCCGGGATCGTCGAGGATCTCCTCGTGGGCCTCGGCCTTCTCGACGATGATGTCGGTCGCCTCCCCGATGTCGTCGTCGTAGCCGATCCCGAAGACGAACTTTTGTCGGAGCGTGTCGTAGGCGACGGGGTTCGTCACCGCGTTGTTCGCGAGGTCGCCGTTCGGCACCGTCACCAGCTCGTTGTCGAACGTCCGGACGCGCGAGACACGCAGGTCAATCTCCTCGACGCGGCCGCTGTTGCCGTCCCACTCGATCCAGTCGCCGACCTCGAACGGCTTGTCCTTGAGGATGAACACGCCGGCGACGAAGTTACCGAGGAGGTCCTGTGCGGCGAAGCCGACCGCGAGCGCGATGGCGCCGCCGAACACCGCGAACGCCGAGAGGAAGCTCCCGTAGCCGGCCACGGCGAAGCCGATCGCGATCGCGGCCACCCAGACGACGGCGTTGAGGACGTTCGTGCCGAGGCTCAACACGGCCTCGTCGAACCCGCGAGACCTGACGATCCGGCGAAGCCCGGGGATCAGAATGAGCTTTCCGAGCAACAACACGGCGACGAAGCCGGCGACGAACCGGAGCGCCGTCGCCGCGATCGCCGCCACGTCGACTGCGTTCGCGATCGCGTCGAGCTGTAAGGGATTCATCGTAGGGTCTTTGCGGCGACTATATAAAGAAACTACTGGCAGCGCGGTTGTTTACGTCCGGTTCGTGGAGTCCGTCGCGCCGCGAGGACTCAGTCGCTCCGAACCGCGAGCGGCCCGTCGCCGTGCGCGACCGCGCGCAGCCGTCGGCCATGGACGTCGTCCATGGCGATCCGCTCTCGGACCGTCGACGGGATCCACGCCTCGCGACCGTCGGGCTCGGGAGCGGGGTCGACGCCCGCGGGCCGGATGTCCTCGGGGAGGTACCGCGCGTACGTCGGCAGGCGCTCGCGCAGCGGGACGCCGCCGGCGTCGGCCACGGCTTCGAGCTCTCGGAGGTCAGGCCACTCGTAGGCCGGGTTGATGTAGTCGTCCGTCACCGGCGAAACGCCGCCGAGGTCGTCGATCCCGCAGTCGACGAGGTCGGCGGCAGGCGAGAGGTTCGGCGGTACCTGAACGGAGACCTCGGGCGGGAGCGCCGCGCGGGCCATGGCGACGACGCGACGCATCGTCGCGAGGTCGGGCTTGGGAAAGTCGGAACGCTCGTTGGGGACGACGTTCTGGACGATCATCTCCTGGACGTGGCCGTGTCGCTCGTGGAGCGCGCGGATCGCGAGCAGGCTCTCGGCGCGGTCCCGCCAGCCCTCGCCGATCCCGACCAGGATGCCGGTCGTAAACGGAACGCCCTGCCGGCCCGCCGCGCGGATCGTGTTGAGCCGCTGGCCGGGCGTCTTCCGTCGGCCCCCCGAGTGCGCGTCGACGTCGGCGGTCGTCTCCAGCATGACGCCCATCGACGCGTTCACCTCGCGGAGGGCGGCGAACTGCGACTCGGTCAGGTCGCCCGGGTTCGAGTGCGGGAGCAACCCCTCCTCCAGGGCTATCTCGCAGGCCCGGTAGAGGTAGTCGTGGATCGAGTCGAACCCCCACTCGGCGAGCGTCTCGTGGACCTCGGTGTACCGGTCGTCCGGCTCGTCGCCGAAGGTGAACAGCGCCTCCGTACAGCCCGCGTCGGCCCCGACGCGGCACTGCTCGCGCACCTCCTCGGGCGACAGCAGCGACGCCTCCCCCGGGACGTCGTAGTAGGTACAGTACGTACAGGTGTACCGGCACGCCGTGGTGAGCGGGATGAACACGTTGCGCGCGAAGGTGAGCCGGTCGGCGGCCTCGACGTCACCCGGGCAGACCGAGAGCAGTCGCTCGACCGCCCGCTCGTCGACCGCGACGTCGACGTCGTACTCCTCGGCCCCGGCGAACACGGCCGTCACTCGCGGTCGGCGTTTAAAAAGAACCGCGGTTGCGGATCCCTCGATGACACCGAATCCGGTTACGTCGCGGCCGGCCGGCACGGGCCGGGCAACCGGGCCGGCCCCCGCGCGACACAGAACGGTTGCGGTTGGGTTCGGAAGCGAGCCGAAAAGCCGATACCTCGCGTCTCTCGATGATGAAGGCATGCCCTCCCGACGATCCGCTCTCCGGACGATCGGTGTCGCCGCGACCGCCGCCGTCGCCGGCTGTTCGCGACTCCGATCGCGCGGCGCTCGAATCGACCTGACCGTGTTCAACCAGACGGACGCTCCCTACACCGTCGAAGTGGAGTTCTACAGCGACGACGGTGCGTCAAAGGCCGCGGCGAGAGCGTTCAGTTCGTCGTTCGACGTCGAACCCGACGGAAAGGCGACGGAAGAAGGGGTCGTCGATGCGGAACGGTATCTCGTCAGCTATCACGCGTACGAGGAGGACTCGAAGCTGACCGACGAGGGCCACGTCCACTTCATCCCGTCGGGAGGCGAGACGGAGAGCCTCACTTTCGACATCCGAGAAACGGGCGAGCTGACTCGGCGGTGAACGCCGCCGGGACGGACGCGCGCCCCGGCGCGGTTCGGCGGCGGTTCAGTCTCGAACCGCCGCCACGCGCCCCTCGTCCGCGTCGAGCGCGAAGCCCGCCTCGCGGAGCCACGCCGCCGCGCGACCCTCGCCGTGGATCAGCACCTCCGCGAGGTCGGCGGGCTCGTCGACGTCGGTGCCGAGCCGGTGTGAGTCGACCGCCGCGAAGTCCGCGCCGATTTCGCTCGCGATTTCGCGGTGGTCGAGGTAGGAGGCGCCGTGGTAGTCCACACGGAACTCCTGATGCGAGGCGACGAACGCGTTCGTGCCGCCGCCGCGCCCCGGCGCCATCGCGACGTCAGCGTCGCGGCCGGTCGCGAACAGCCGGTCGAGCGCCGCCGGGGTCGCGAGCGCGAGGTCTGCCATCACGACGGCGACCGGCTCAACGGCTTCTCCGCGTTCGCCGTCGACCCCCAGCCGCGCGTCCAGCGCCGCGTTCACGGCGTCCGTCAGCGGGCGGTCGTCGACGGTGACCGGGGAGTCGACGTCGACCGCGTCGGTGGCAAGGACCTGGGGCTCACCGCCGGCCGCGTCGACCGCGTCTAACACGTCGTCGAGCATCGTCCGCGCGAACTCGCGTCGCTCGTCGGGCGAGAGGACGTCGGAAAGTCGCGACTTCGGGCGGTCGGTCGAAAAGGGGACGATGACCTCCATCGAGAGGAGTGGAGCGCCTTAGAACAGGGATTCCAGCTCGTCGCTGTCGTCGCTGACGAGCTCGTCGAGGTTCTCGTCGCTCTCCTCGCGGATCTCGTCTAAGTTGTCCTGCGCCTCGATGGCGACCTGCTGGAGCTCCTTGATCCGCGGGACGTTCGTGACGCCCGCGAGCAGGATGACGGTCGCGACGAAGCCGGCGCCGCGGTACGGGTAGTCCCCGCCCCGGACCTCCATCGAGCCGGTCTGCTCTTCGAGCCACTTGCGGCCGCGCTCGATACCCTTCCGGTTAAGGTACTCCGGCGGGCCGGCGAGCACGAGCAGCGCGCGCTCCGCGCCCTCGATCTCACAGGGGAGCGTGAGCCGGCCGAGCGCCGCCTTGCGCACGAGGCTCGTGATCCGGTTCGTGGTGTGCGCGCTGTCGAGCTCCTCGTCGTTGCCGTCGTCGCGCAGCCGCGAGAGCAGGCCGCCCGAGGAGCGCTCCTCGACCTCCTCCTCCGCGTAGCCGACCGTGGAGACGCCGCCGCCGGAGAGCGTGTTGATGATCTCCGAGGAGTCGACGACGCTCTCTGCGACCTCCTGGCCCTGCTGGATCTCGCCGGCGCCGAAGAGGATACCGAACCGCCGAACGATCTCCTCGTTGATCTCCTCGTAGCCGCCCTGGACGGACTCGCCCGTCTTCCGCCAGGCGTCGTTGTCGAACACCATCAGGTTGTCCACCTCGCGGACGAACGTCTGGAACGAGCGGGCCGCGTTGAGGGTGTAGATGCCGCCCTCGTCGCTGCCCGGCAGGATCCCGAGCCCGTAGACGGGTTCGGTGTAGATCCGCTTGAGGTGTTTCGCGAGCACCGGCGCGCCGCCGGAGCCCGTCCCGCCGCCCAGCCCGGCGACGACGAGGAAGGCGTCGACCTCGTGGACCGGGATCGAGTCGATCGCGCCCTGGACCTCGTCGATATCCTCCTCGGCGATCTCCGCGCCAAGCTCGTTGTCCGCGCCGACGCCGTGGCCCTTCACGCGCGACTGGCCGATGAGGACGCGCTGGTCCTCAGCGATGTGTTCGAGCCCCATCAGGTCCGCCTTCGCCGTGTTGACGGCCGCTGCGGCCCGAACGATCTCGGAGCCCGTCCGCTTGTCGTACTCCAAGAACTTGTCGACGACTTTACCCCCCGCCTGTCCGAATCCGATCATTGCGAGTTTCATCGTGTGCTCCCTCCGCGTTTGAACTGAACAGAACGGGATCGTGTATATAAGCCTTCGGTTGCCGTTACCAGCGTTGAGATTAGGAGAGTTGACACGTTCGCGTCGCCGGTCACCGAACCCCCGGTCATCGGATCCCGAGGTGCTCGCCGAGCGTGGTCAGTTCGGCCGGGTCGACGCCGAACGCGCCGACGTCGTTGTCGGCGGTCGTGTTGTCGAACTTCAGCGACCGGTACTGGTCCGCGCCCATCGGGAACCCGGGGACCGCCCCGAGGACGGAGAGGCCGATCTTCGCGAGCGGCATCGGCAGCGGGACGATGGTGACGCCCTTCTTCTCCGCCTCGTAGACGAGGTCCGTCACCTGCCGGAGCGTGAGCACCTCCGGCCCGCCGACCTCGTACGTCTCGCCGGCGTGCTCGTCGTCGGTCACCGCGGCGGCGATCATCGGCACGAGGTCCTCGACGTGGATCGGCTGGAACCGCGTCTTCCCGCCGCCCGGAAGCGGGTACAGCGGGACGCCCGGGGCGAACATCCCCTTCAGCCGCTTGGTGAACGAGACGAACTCGCCGCCCTCGCCGAAGACGACGGATGGGCGGAAGATCGTCCAGTCGAGGCCGCTGTCGCGGACGATCTCCTCCGCCTCGCCCTTGGCGCGGATGTAGGCGGTGTCGCCGTTCGGGTCCGCGCCGAGCGCGCTCAGCTGGACGAAGCCGTCGACGCCGCCCTCCTCGGCCGCGCGGACGAGGTTCTCCGTCCCGCCGCGGTGGATCCGGTCGTGCATGCGGTTGCCGCCCTTCGGTTCAAACAGCGGCGAGAGCGCGACCAGGTTCACGACCGCGTCGTGGCCGTCGACGGCGGACTCGATGGAGTCGTAGTCGGTCACGTCGCCGGTGACGCCCGTCACGCCGTCCGGCGTCTCCTCCGGCGAGCGGGAGAGCGCGGTCACCGCGTGCCCGTCGTCGGCGAGCGTGCGACAGAGGTACGACCCGATGAACCCGGTCCCGCCGGCTACCAACACTTTCATGCGAGTCTAATCGCGTGGAAGGCCCGTAAACCTACCGCGGCGTCTGACGCTCGCCCCGCCGATCGGCGCTAGCCCGCTCCCGCTGGGTCACTCCTCCTCGGGAACCGGGACCGTCAACACCGGCACGGGGACCGTCCGGAGGGTGCGCTCGGCGACGCTCCCCAGCAGGTACCGCCCCACGCCGGTCCGGCCGTGCGTCCCCATCGCCACGAGGTCGACGCCGGGGTCGTCGACGTACGCCCGGATCCCGCGCGCAGCCGAGGAGGCGACCTCGACGGCGCCGACCGCCTCCAGCCCGGCGGCCTCGACGCGCTCGACGCCCTCGGCGACCGCGTCGTCGGCGAACTCCGAGAGGGCGTCCACCTCGACGTGATCCGCGATACCGATCCCGCCGGTGTCGACGACCGAGAGGACGTGGACCGTCGCGCCCGCCCGCTCCGCGATCGGGAGCGCGCGATCGAGCGCGGCGGTCGCGGCCGGGCTCCCGTCGGTCGGCACCAAGATGTCCTCGTAGGGGTACGGAACTGCCTCGTCGCCCGGGCGGAGCGCCAACACCGGCACCGGTGACTGCCGGACGACGCGTTCGGTGGTGCTGCCGACGAGGTGTTCGACCCCCTGCCGGCCCCGCGTCGACATCGCGACGAGGTCGGCGTCGATCTCCTCGGTGTACGCGGCGACCGTTTCGGGGACGCCGCCCTGTCGGACGGCCGTCTCCGCCTCCACGCCGCGGTCTTCGGCGCGGGCGGCCGACTCCTCGACGATCGACTCGCCCTCGCGCTCCAGCACGTCGACCACGTCGCCGCCGATCCGGGTCACGCTGTCGCGGGTCGTGTCCGCGACGTGAAGGAGGTGGACCGTCGCGCCGTGGTCGGCGGCGATCGCCAGCGTGTGCTCGAAGGCCGCCGCGGCCGCGTCGCTGCCGTCGGTGGGGACGCAGATCCGGTCGAACATACGCGACCGGTCGCGCCCGCGGGTGAAAAACGCTCGCGTCGGTTCCTCGGTCGCGGGGCGCAGTTGCGGTCCGCGACGCCCTTCACGCCGTGTCGTCGGACGGATCCGCGTCGGCGGACGACTCCGCGTCGGCGGACGACTCCGCGTCGGCGGACGCTCCGTCTCCGGCGTCGCCCGACTCGTCCGGGCCGTCGCGTCGCGTGACGCGGACCGTCGAGATGCGCGCGCCGTCGACCGCGGTGACCTCGAAGGCGTACGCCTCCGTCTCCGCGACGTCGCCGACCTCGGGAGAGCGACCGATGCGGTCGAGGACGAACCCGCCGAGCGTCTCGTAGCCGTCGCCGCTGAGGTCGGTGCCGAGCGCGTCGTTGACGTCGACGAGCGCGACCGACCCGTCGGCCTCGTGGGTCCGGTCGCCGGTCCGCCGGATCGTGTGCCGGCGGTCGGCGACGTCGAACTCGTCGCGGAGGTCGCCGACGAGCGCCTCGGCGACGTCCTCGACGGTGGCGATCCCCTCGAAGGCGCCCCACTCGTCGATCACCGCCGCCATCTGCCGGCGCTCGTCGCGGAACTGGACGAGGAGGTCGCTCGCGCTCGTCGTCTCCGGGACGACGAGGATCTCCCGGGCGAGGTCGCTCGCGGTCGCGCCGTCGTCGCCCGCCTCGGTCGCGCGCAGCACGTCCTTCACGTCCACGAAGCCGACGACGCGGTCGGCGTCGTCGTTCTCGACGACCGGGTACCGGGTGTGGCCCGCGTCGAGGACCGTCTCGCGGATCGCCGACAGCGACGCGTCCGCGGGCAGCGAGACCACGTCCGGGCGGGGGACCATCAGCTCGCGGGCCGCGGTGTCGTCGAGCTCGAAGACCCCCTCGATCATCGCGACCTCGGACTCGTCGACGTGACCGGCCTCGCCGGCCCGTGCCAGCACGCGTCGGATCTCCCGCTCTTCGAGCGTCTCGTCGCTCTCCGAGGCGGGCGGCACGCCGATCAGGCTCGTGAAGGCGTTCGCCGTGCCGTTGAACACCTTGATACCGGGCGCGAAAATCAAATAGGAGAGCTTCATCGGCGGCGCGAGGAGCAGCGAGATGCGCTCGGCCTGCGCGATGGCGATCGTCTTCGGCGCGAGCTCGCCGAAGACGACGTGGAGGAAGGTGATGAAGGAGAACCCGATCGCGAACGCGACCAGGTGAACCAGTCCGTCGGGCAGGAGCGGACCGAGGACGGGCTCGATGAGCGCCGCGACCGCGGGCTCGCCGATCCACCCCAGCCCGAGCGACGCGAGCGTGATCCCGAGCTGCGTCGCCGCGAGGTAGTCGTCGAGGTTGGTCATCACCTCCTGGAGCGTCTCCGCGCCGGCCTTCCCCTCCTCGACCAGCTGATCGACCGAGGTGGCTCGGATCCTGACGAAGGCGAACTCGGAGGCGACGAAGAAGCCGTTGAGGGCGACCAACACGAGGGCGGCCGCTACCCGCGAGAGCGAGACGGCGACCGCTACCATCCGTCCCCTCCGGGCGCGCGTGCTGCTGACGAGTCGACGACCATGCCGGCCGTTCGGGGAGGGGTCACTAAAAAGGGCGGTCGGACGGCGCCGCGCTCGGACCGAGAGAGCCCCGGACGCCCGGACCGGACCCGGGCCGTTTATTCGTCGCCGCGGCGGAACGCGACCATGCTGATCACGCTGGAGGGGCTCGACGGCAGCGGCAAGACGACGGTCTGGGAGGCGCTCCACGACGTGTATCCCGACGCGACGTTCACCTGCGAGCCCACCGACAGCTGGTACGGAGAGGCGGTGGGGCGCTCGATGAGCGACCCGGACGCCGACCCGCTCGCGGAGCTGTTCTTATACACCGCCGACCACGCGAACCACCTCTCGGAGACGGTCCGACCGGCGCTCGCCGAGGGCGGCCTGGTTATCTCCGACCGCTACTCGGACTCGCGGTTCGCCTATCAGGGGGCGACGCTCGCGCGCGCCGACGCCGGGATTCAGCGTCCGCTGGAGTACGTCCGCGGGATCCATGCCGCGTTCTCGCGCCCGCCGGACGCGACGATCTACCTCGAGTTAGATCCCAAGACCGCGGCCGAGCGTGCCGGGCGGACGGACAAGTTCGAGCGCGACGGCTACCTCTCGGCCGTGCGCGACAACTACGAGCGCCTGATCGACGCCGACCCCGGTCGGTTCCACCGTGTCGACGCGACGCGGGCGCCGGAGGACGTGGTCGCCCGGGTGGAGGAGATAGTCGCCGACTTGGTCGACCGCTGACGCTTTTAAGCGACGATCCTCAGCGGGTGTCCGGCAGCTCGTACTCGTCTGGCGACGGGACGTAGAGGTAGTCGATCGCGACGCCGAGCGCCAGCGGAAGCGCGACGAGCAGCGCCAACAGGATCGTCGAGCTCCCGACGTTGATCCCTGTCCCAACGCCGAGCGCGCCCGTGAACACGAGCGTCGAGACGAGCAACAGCAGGGGAGTCAACACGAGCGTGTACACGACCGACCCCCACGACGTCGAGAGCTGAATCCGGAAGAACCGGGTCGCGACTCCGGCGAGGAACGTGTGGAACGCGACCAGCGCGAGGAGGCTGCCGAACCCGAACAGCGCGAGCATGGTTGCCGTACGGACCGCCGACACTTCCCCCTATCGGCCGCAGCCCGAGCCGACACTGGGCGGACTGTCCCGCTGCTGCTCAGACCGGACCGCCGCCGCCCTGCTGGCGCGCCGCGGAGAGCAGGTCCGAAACGGGCGCCGTGTACTCGTAGCCGGGAATGACGCCCTGAACGTACGTCCCCTCGACGAAATCGATCAGCGCGCCCGCGTCGTCGACCCCGCGACGCTCGTTGATGTCGGCGAGATCGTAGATGACCACGATCTCATCGCCCTCGCGCTCGACGACGGGATCGAACTCACGCCGCTTCCGGGTGACGCCGCCGACGTCGACCGCGCGGCGCTCGAACGTGTCGGCCCAGCCGTCCTCGACCACGTCGGCGACCTCGTCGGCGGTGACCGCCGACAGCGTCGGCACGCGGACGGTGACCGTGAACTCGACACTCCCCTCGTCCGCCTGCTCGGCGCGGACGCGCCCGTCGAACGCGGTCGTCGTCGAGACCCAGCCGTCGCCCTCGCGCTCGAACGAGCCGTGGTCCGCGAACGCCCGGCGGACACGGTCGGGGAGTTCGTCGGTCGGGCCGGACTCGTCGCCTCCTCCGTCGGCGCGCTCGGCGTCGTCGTCCTCGGTTTCGCGCATACCGATCCGGAGGCGACGCGCCCTGAAAAGCCGCTCGCGTCGCCCGCGCGAGCCACGAAGCGGGCGAGGTTCGCGCGGGCCCCGTCACCGATACGGGCACTCCGGGCCGGTACGTCGAGGCCTTTTGTGCGTCGACCGCCGAAACCGGGTATGGCAGACACCTTTCGGTCCACCGAGGGACTGATCGACGCGCTCGCGGCCGCCGAGTTCGACCGGCCGCCGGCGCTCGTCAGCAACGCGCACATCACCGGGCTCGGCGTCGCTCGCGCGCTCGACGCCCACGACGTGCCCGTGATCGCGCTCGACCGCGCGGCCGGCGGCAACGCAGGCGACGGCGGCACCGAGACCGGGGCCGTAACCCACGACGGGCTCGCGCCGCCCTCGGACGCGGTCGACTACGCCGGGGCGGTGACGTACCCCCTCGACGACCTTGACGGGTTCCGCGAGGACGTGGAGGCGATCGTCGACGCCGCGGGCACGGAGGCGGTCGCGTTCGGCTGTATGGACGAATGGGCGCTCTCGTACGCCGAGGCCGACCCCGACGGCGTGCGGCTCCCGTTCGCGGGGAGCGACACGCTCGACGACGTGTTGAACAAGTCCGAGCTGTACGCGGCCTGCGAGCGGCTCGGCGTGCCCTATCCGGAGACGTACCGGCTTGCGGAGACCGCGGCGGCGGGGACGCGCGAGGCGGACGCGACGGTCGACGAGGCCGCGGACGCGCTCGGCTTCCCACTGGTGGTGAAGCCGGAGCTCAAGCGCGACTTCGAGGAGGCGTTCGGCACCAACGTGATCGAGGTCGCGGACCGCGAGGAGTTCGCGGACGTCGTCGCGGCCGCGAGCGACGAGGGGATCGCCGTGATGGCCCAGAAGCGCGTCGACATCGAGACCGGGCAGGACCACTCGCTGGCGTCGTACGTCCCCCCGTCCGGGCGCGACGACGCACTCGCGGTCGTCGGCAACGCCGCGGTGCGGTTCCCGCGCAACTTCGGCACCTCCTGTCTCGTGGAGACGGCGGACGAGCCCGCGATCGAGGAGCGCGCGCTCGCCGTCCTCGACGACGCGGGCTACCACGGGATCAGCGAATCTGAGTTCGTCTACGACGAGGCCCGCGGGGAGTTCCTGCTCCTCGACGTCAACACCCGGCCGTGGAAGTGGATCTCGATGCCGGTCGCCGCGGGCGCGAACCTCCCGATGGCGGCGTACGCCGCGGTCACGGACGCCGAGTACGAGTCCGACGGCGTGGAGCCGACGCGGTGGGTGTACCTCCGCGACTACCTCTCGCTGCTCGCGGGCGAGGAGACGTTCTGGGACCAGCTGTCGGCCGCCGACTGGCGCCGGCTCGTCTCCGGTGAGTTCGAGCACGAGGGGAACCTGACGACCGGCGTCTACCGCCCCTCGGACCCGGGCCCGGCCGCGAAGCTGTTCGAGACGGAGTTCGTCGACCGCGAGTACTACTGCTCCTGTTAGGCTGCGACGTGCCGACGCGGCGGCCGCGGCCGGCGTCTCCGGTCCCCGCCGGAGCGCCCGCGGAACACAACGGTTAGTGCGCACGCCGACGCAGGGCGCGTATGAGCTTCTTCGAGACGCTCGCGGACCGGATTGACGCGGTCGACAGCGTCGTCTCGGTCGGGCTCGACCCCGACCCGAGCCGGCTCCCCGAGACCGTGACCGACGCCGACCTCCCGCGGTGGGCGTTCAACCGACGGATCATCGACGCGACCCACGAGCACGCCGCCTGCTACAAGCCGAACGCCGCCTTCTACGAGGACCCCGACGGCTGGCGCGCGCTCCGCGAGACCGCCGCGTACGCCGAGGGGAAGGGCGTCCCCGTCCTGCTCGACGCGAAGCGCGGCGACATCGGCAACACGGCGCGGCAGTACGCCGAGGTCCTCGACTGGGTCGACGCGATCACCGTGAACCCGTACCTCGGGCGCGACTCGCTCCAGCCGTTCCTCGACCGCGCGGACAAGGGCGTGTTCGCGCTCTGTCGCACCTCGAACCCGGGCGGCGCCGACCTCCAAGACCTCGAACTCGCCTCTGGCGAGCCGCTCTACGAGCGCGTCGCCGCGCTCGCGGACGTGTGGAACGCCAACGACAACGTCGGGCTCGTCGTCGGCGCGACGACGCCCGAGGAGCTGGAGACGGTCCGTGAGATCGTCCCCGATATCCCCTTCCTCGTGCCCGGCGTCGGCGCGCAGGGGGGCGACGCCGAGGCCGCGGTCGAACACGGGCTCGCCGCCCGCCCCGACCTCCCGGTCGACGTCGGCCTCGTGAACTCCTCGCGGGGGATCATCTTCGCCGGCGAGGAGTCGAGCCGGCCCGGCGACGAGGCGACGTACTTCGGCGCCGCGGGCGACGCGGCCAAGCGGCTCAAGAAGCGGCTGAACCGGCACCGGTAGGCTCGCGTGCCGCTCGGCGCCCGCTACCCGCGCCCGGCGGCGCAGCCGGCGCAGGCGCGGGCCGTCTCGTCCCAGTGGTCGTCGCAGACGGCGCGGCCGCAGCGGTCGCAGGTGCGGGTCGCGGTCGCCGCCTCGCAGACCTGGCAAAGTCCGGTGAGGCTCATACCTGTAGTCGGGTCGCACGCCTTATGAGGATCGGGGGCGAGCCCCGGATATGCGCCAGTTCGTCGTCATCGGCCGCGACGTGCCCACCGACCCCGACGCGATCTCGCTGTCGGACATCCCGGGGGCCGGGCGGCTCGACCTCTGCTGTCGGTGCGTGAGCGCGGGCGTCTTCCTCTCGCACGGGATCCGCGAGTCGGTCCGGATCCACCTCGTCGTCGCCAACGAGTTCACGGTCACCTTCGATTCCGACACCCTCCGCCACCTCCACCCGGACGAGCGCAACGTCGCCGCGCGGGTCCGCGACGCGCTCGCCGCGAAGGACGACGCGATCGGCCACATGCCCGCGGACGTCTCGCCGGGCGTCGAACTCCGCCGGATGGGCCTCGACGCGACGCTCGACCGCCTCGTCGGCGAGGATGGCCGCGGCCCGGACGGGACGCTCGTCCAACTCCACGAGGAGGGCGACCCGCTCGTCGACGCGGAGCCGCCGACGGACCCCGTGTTCGTCCTCTCGGACCACCACGACTTCGCGCCGGAGGAGGCGGACGCCGTCGCCGAGCGCGCAGAACGCCGGCTGCGCGTCGGCCCCGAGCTCCTCCACGCGGACCACACGATCACGGTCGTCCACAACTGGCTCGACACCGACGGGTACGCCAGCTACTGACCGCGAGACCGATGCCCACGCACCCGACCGAATCCTCCGACCGCGAGACGACGACCGCGCCCGACACGGACCCCAGATTCGAGGTCCCCCTGCGCGGAATCGACGTCGACCCCGAGACGCGCTGTGCCCACTGGGACAGCCCCGTCGACGTGGTCGCGCTCCGCTTCGGCTGCTGTGAGACGTACTATCCCTGCGACGCCTGTCACGACGCGGCAACCGACCACGAGGCGGTCCCGTGGCCCCGCGAGCGCTTCGACGAGCCGGCGGTCCTCTGCGGCGCCTGCGAGACGACGCTCACCGCCCAGACATACCTCGACGGCGGTGACGCCTGCCCCGCCTGCGGCGCCGCGTTCAACCCAGGCTGTCGGACGCACCGCGATCGGTACTTCGATATTCCCGAATCGGACAACGGAGACGGCGACGGAGATTTATAAACGATCGCGCGGTGCGGTGGCGCGCGCCTCCGAGCGGGCCATCGGCCCGCGAGGAGCGCGTGCGAGGGAGTCGGCCGACCGGAGCGAAGCGGAGGGAGGCCGACGAGGCTGGGGAGGCGTGAGGCTGCGGTTGCGGTGCGGGGTGGGACTCAAAGGGGCAGCCGCGAGGCGGGCGCAGGTGACGTAAGCACCGCAACGAGGGAGCGAACGAAGTGAGCGACCGAGTGAGGAGCGCAGCGAGCGTGCGCCCGCCTCGCGGCTGGGGCTTTGGAGGTGTTCGTCGTCGATCTACTGTCAGCCATTTATAAGCGAGTGGCTGGGGCTTTGGAGGCGTATTCCGTCAGTCTGGTAGCAACCATTTATAAGTGAACGACCGACCCTTAGCGGCGTCCGCAGCTGCTGTGGGATCACCCAGAGATCACCGACTACCACTCCGACCGAGTCGCTCTGATCGCCCCCCTTTCGGAAGGATTAAAAGAACGAGCGGCCTTCAATCGAGTGCGGGCCGGTGGGGTAGCTTGGTATCCTTCGGCCTTCGGGTGGCCGTAACCACGATTCAAATTCGTGCCGGCCCACTACCCCCTTATACTTTTTCCAGCCTCTACTGACAGGTCTTAGCGTCTCTACGGGGTGGTCTCTGTGAGTCTTTCCGACGGCTCCACAGGGCCAGCCCTGACTACGGACGGACCCGGAGAGTTCTGGTGTCCGACTTGCGGCTGCCGGTGTACTCGGAACTCGTCGAGCCAGCTCGAATACGGCCACGCGCTCGACTGCCCCCGGCGTCCTGACGAGCTCTCGAATCCCGAACGGTGAGCCGGCCAGCTGCGCGCCGGTCCACCTCCCCACGGCTCCGGCACGATCTCGTTCGCTCCCTCGAGGCGAGCCCTGCCAGTCTCTCCAAGCGGTCGGCGACCTTGCGGTCCGTGAGGTCCGCCGAACGCGGACCGAACGGCGCCGACCGCGCACAGGCGACCGAAGGTCGCCAAACGAGCGGCGGTGCTGTCGCTGAGCGGTTGCTCATGTTCGGAGGTGAGCGATGAGCGCGCCCGACGACCCGGCCGCGTCTTGGCCTTCCAAGGAGACTAACTCTGTAACGGCTTCTCTCACCGAATTAGAGGAAGACGCCGATCCGATCGTCGAACGGGTGACGGAGTTCGCTACCGAGTATCCACACCTCGCTGACCTCCCGCTCTCGGAGGCGCACGGGCGCAAGCTTCGCCGCATCGTCACGGAAGCTGACTGGGAAAAAGAGTTCGTCGACCCCGATCACCCGCTCGAAGACTCGTTCGCCGTTGACTCGCTTCGCTCTCGCTCGGCCGGAACGTGGCTCGACGCGATTCACGCCTTCCTGCGCGCCCACCACGAGTACAGCGGAATGATGGCCCGCTTCGAAGATCGGGAATCGGGCGACGAGTTCGACGTACCGCTTGCCGACGCGTGGGGGAAGGAGTACAGCAAGAAGCAGTACGCACGGGCTCGCGCGCTCCAGCGACAGATGTCCGGCGGTAAACGCCCGTCTGGTGGCGAAGCCGCTCCCGCGTGGGATGACCCTGTGACAGTGATGCTCACGTTGACCGCCTCGTCGGTCCCCGACGGCAACCGGCTCCCACCCGTCGAACAGATGGACGCGATTCACGACTCGTTCAGCTACGGCGGCGTTCGCGACACGCTTCGCAACGTGATGGAGTATCACCTAGACCTCGACTCGGAACAGTGGGGCTACTGGCTCCAAGCGGAACCGCACGGAATGGGCACCGCTGCGGACCCCGACAAAGAAGCCGGCCTCAATGCCTGCTACACTCATATTCACGTCGGCGTCTACTTCGATGGCGCCGGGTTCGGTGACCTCCTCCCGGTGGCTTCCGAGTTCGAACGGGTGATCGACAAGCACCTAGAGGTCTGCGACCCCGCCGGCTGGTCGGCGCACAACTACGACGCGATCGACGACTACCTTCAGGAAGACGACGGCTGTATCTCGATGAACGCAGACGTCGGGAATCTCGGGTCGTACCTCGCCGCGTACATGGGTGGCTACACCGAGGACCTCCTCGAAAAGCCGATTGAGTACATCGCGTGGGGAGCCGTCTACTGGTCGGCTGCCCGCCAGCGGACCACCCGCTCACAGACCGTGAATCAAGCCATCCGCGCCGATCGGTGCGAACAGCGGGCCGAAAACGAAGAGTCCGGACAGGTCGACGCGCACGGCGAGCGCATCCGTTGGGACGACGGCCGCGGCGCCGATGTCGTCTGCTCCTGCTGCGGTTCCCCGTGGACGGTCGACCAGGACCAGCTCGACGGCCCACCCGAGACAGAATCCGCGCTCGACGACGATCTTCGTTGGGCCGCTGACGCAGCTGCTCCGGCGCCGGAACCGGACCCGGATCGGTCACTTGCCGAACGGTGGCCGAGTGCCGACAGTGCTTGGTCCTACGGTGAATCACCGCGAAAGAGCCTGATTCGCGAGCGTGTTCAAGACTACATCGACGTACACGGTAGAGACATCTCTGTCCCCTCGATGCTCGCGCATCTGAACATCGACCCAGCTCACAAAGAGTTCGTCGGTGAGATACTGGATGGTGAAACGGAACCTCAGTCGATCACATCGACAGCCGCGTAACCCCGTTTGATCACGGTGAACCAAACCGAACTAGCTGTGGAGCATCTTCGAACCGCTAGTGAGCATGATTTTCGGGATGGATCGCCGCTGTCGGCGGCGGACTGCCGCCGACGCGACGGCGTCGCCACTCACGACCGCTGTCCGGACCGGTGGACAGCTACCGGAAGAACCGGTCGTCAAGTGACTGGTTCGCTGGAACAGACCTACGCACACCAAGTGCTGTCCAAGCTGCGCGAAGCGTCATTTCGCAGAACTCCGTGAACGACCACTGCAAGAGGCGGCGCCCCCCGCGGCGGGGCGCCGCCACGTACTTCCAGTGGAGATATCGCCAGCTGTTCTGAAGCAGTAGGCTCACTACAAACATCATCAGCCGGAGCCCAGCGTCCTGAGAACTGGTGAAAGCGAGGCTCTGCTTAGCTAATCGGTAGCTCGACTCGATGCCGAAGCGCTTGCTGTAGTGTTCTCGGGCATCCCGTGGTGTGTCGATGAACGGCGCGTCAGCGGCGTAGCCGTGACGCGCCACCCCGTGTTCGTCGTATCGTCCCTGCTGGTAGACGCAGTCGATGAACACGGGGAACGTCACCTCACCGGCGAGATCGTGTTCGATCTCGCGGCTCCAGCCTCTGTTGAGTTCGTCTTGAATCGTCTCGCCCCACTTGACAATCGGCATGACGTAGGCGTAGTTGTGCTTGGACAGCAGTCCGAGGCAGGTACTGTTGTAGAATCCACGATCGAGGTAGACGGCCTTGACGCCGAGGTCAAGGCCGTCGAGCAGTTCGAGGAACTCAGCGAGGACATCGCTGGTGGTATCGCCAGCGACAAGCTGGCGAACCGCCAGCGTGTATCGTTTGTTGCGGACACGTACGTAGAGCGTCGCATAGGCGTGAAACGTCGTTGTTCCACGCTTGGCCTGTGAGGAGTACAGAGCCTCGGTTTCGTCCTCATCACCGTAGTAGGGATCGAGGTGGAGGTCTGCGCAGACCTCCACCGGTCGATCTGGAAGTGTCTCAAGCGTATCTCGCTGAAGCAGCGTGTCTCCAACCGATTCAACCGAATCCAGTTCAAACTGATCGGTGAGATGTCCACGGACGGTATTAGCGTGTGGTGAGTCGTCAGTCGTTTCGCAGACGTGATTGATCGAGGTCCCGCCGGCGCTGGCGCCGGCGAGGACCTCGTACAATGTCTCCGTAGAGACCTCAACGTCTTCTCCGAGATCTACCGAAAGCTCCTCTTCAAGACTGTTGACGACAAAATTAAGCAGGTGCTCTTCCTCTATCTCGCTGTCTGCTTCGGGTTGTTGCACATCTTCCCAAAGCAGACACTTCCTCTAACCCGATGTGATCGACTGAGACTTTCCCGCGAAGGGTGTCATCAACGACATCAGCGAACGCAACGTTCTCACGCACCTGTTGTATCTCGACGGTGACTCGGTCTCCGACACTCGTTCCGGGAACGATCACGACGTAACCGTGCTCAACTTTCGCGATCCCGTCACCTTGGTCACCGATGTTCTCGATTTTAACGTCTTGCTGTTCACCTTCCTCGACAGGCGGACCGTCGTATTCGTGCTGCTGATCTTCGTAATCAGTGGTCTCGGTGTCGTCCACATCCGATGCGGCCGTCGAAATGAGCGCAACACGGTATGTCTCATCTTCAGCGATTGTCCCGGTGGTTATTTCGCGTTCCGGCACGGTGATCTGGTAGATTCCATCGCCTTTCTCAACAGTCGCAGTATACAACGTTTGGAGTGTCTCAGAAATATCCATAGATTATGTATGTTTTGACTCGTGCTAGAGAACTTGACTCTAGTGTTCCTGTCACTCTCTACTGTTCACTGTCGTTGCGAGCGAGAGACTCGATAGACGATTCAGGACTTATCGCCACGCTCAAACACGGCGGCAAAGTCGTCAAGAAGCTCCTGTGGTGATCGCTCATCACCACTAGACGGGAGCGGTGCTTCCCAACATTCGATCTCGAGTGTGCGCGCATTCGACACCGACTCCGTCTCAGTTACCACATTGAAGATACCGGTGCGATAGATAGCCAGTAGTCGCTGATCATGAACACCGACGTGGTCAATGCCAGCCCGATTCAGAACTGCTGGAATGTCGGTCGGCCCAGACAAGGAGACCGAGGCGCTTGGAGACGCCGAATCGCTCATACGATGGCTTCGTCCATGACACCGATAAAGACCAGCCTCGGGGAAGGTTCGGATACAGTATCTAGCCAATTCCCGTGGCCGGTCTGTCGTCTCCCAACGGGTACGGATGTGGGTACCGGCTACCCACCAGGAGTATGGAATGATGTCCCGGAGTCAAAACTGGTGAGATCGGTGATACGCTGCTCTAACTCTTCGATCTCAGCTTGGAGCTCGGTTGTGTCTTCGTCGGCTCCAGCTAACTGATCTTTCAGCCCTTGGAGACGGCTTTCTTTCATTTCGTCGTCGACGTCGGCCTTCCGTACATACTCGCTCTCCTCGATCTCGTATACGTCGGATTCAGAGAGTGACGTCACTTCCAGCGCATCGTCGAGTTTGCTCGTGTCGACGGTCAGCACGCGCTCGGGGTCGATCCCTTCTGTCTCCAGTAGCTCAAGGACTTCTTCGTCATCTTTGAGTGTTCGATTCCGACGGACAGCTCGTTGAACGGACCCGTATTGCCCACTCACGGGTTGATCGTGATGGAGACGGTCAAGCAAGACGCCACGGACGTCCTGTCGAAGATCGTTGGCATTGCGCTGGACATCCGACAGCAATGTATAGAGGTTCACCAGCGTCGGCACGTCCAACTCCGTTAGTGACGTCACATCGTGCTGCTCGAGCGCGTCGATCAACAGGAGCGCGTCTGCGTACACTGGGATATCGGGCTCTTCTCGTGGGCCATCGTCGTGTTCGACCGTGTGCGCATCGACGAGTGGCGACGCTGTTGGCGTCTCGCTTTCAGAGAGGGTGCCGTCCCGGTCATCGATAGTGAATCGCGGATGGAGACTCATGACGGTGGCATACGGTTCAGCTCCGGGTGGGAGGCGATCGAGATCGAACGACCCAGTCGCATCGACGACACGCTCAAACAGCGTCTCAAACTGCTCTCTCTGGAGCGGGACGGTCTCACTGTCGGCCTGATACTCGATCAGTACTCGGTGTTGCTGGACATCAGTGATGTGAAACGGCTTCCGAGAGAGCGGAGTGAGGAGTGTGGCGTCTGCCGGAAGTTCCTCCACGTTGTCGAGGAGATTGTCCCACGTCACTCGAAACGACATACTGGCGATTCAGTACTGCGAGACAAAAGCACACGGGCGTACGTGATTGAGCTCACCGTGATTAACCAACAGATAGCAGCAGAAGCGCCAGTTTGTTGGTTAATGGCTCGAACTTGTCCTCAGAGGATCTTTCCAAGGTCCCCAGTATCGTCTGGGTGTGGGGTGACAGAAGTCGTTTCGCGAGTTCCATCTGTCCTGATTACTACCCCACCCCCCACTTTTCACGAGAGTTCTCGAATATATCCAGCACACAACTAAAATCGAGACCTACAGTTCACCAAGCACACGATTGTCTGCTACCACCCACCCCACTTTTCACGAGAGTTGCTCCAGCTCTCGTTTCTCTGTACGAACATACCAACGTGGTCGTACTGTCTACAATCCCCCTCCCCCCATTTTTCACGAGAGTTGCTCCAGCTCTCGTTTCTCTGTACGAACATACCAACGTGGTCGTACTGTCTACAATCCCCCTCCCCCCATTTTTCACGAGAGTTGCTGTTAGAGACGAGGTAGTGAAACGATGTCTGTACTCTCTTAGCACTCTTCTACAGCACAATTAACCGCTACAATAGCCGTGCGGGTATGGTTCCGAGCGATGTGATATAAAGGTTTGCGTGTTAGTGAAGTGATCTCGGCCCTCCCCCACCGTCTTTACCGCGGAACTCTCGTGAAAAGTGGGGGGAGGGGGTTCGTCATCTCTGTCTAGTTTTGTTCGCGAACACCACCGTATCTGTGTGGTGTATCTATGTCTCATGAAGGCATGGTGTACACAGATGAAACGGATGACACTCATGAAGGTGTGGTTTTAAGTAACGCCGTGGTTACAAGTCGAGTAATAATGGGGCTGGAACGGTTCAAACCCGATTCTACAATTTTTGCTGATGAAGCAGTGCTTCGAGACGGGTATCGGCCTGATCAGTTAATCGAGCGAGATAACGAACTCAAGCAGTACCAGTCGGCTCTGAAACCCGTGATCAACGGAGCACCACCGAAAAACCTGTTTCTATATGGGCAGACAGGCGTGGGAAAGACGCTCTCATCTCGAATGATTATTGAGCGGCTAGACGAGGATCAACAGAATCTAGATGACGTTGATGTACACTTTGCCGAATTGAATTGTAAATCGCTGAACTCGAGCTACCAGGTAGCTGCGAATCTGATAAACGAGTTTCGAGAGCCGGAGGAGCAGATCAAGCCGACTGGATATCCATCTGGGATGATATACACGATGCTATTCGAGGAACTCGAAAAACTCGACGCTACGCATTGCCTAGTAGTTTTAGACGAGATCGATGCTATCGGAAATGATGACGACATCCTATACAAACTTCCTCGCGCTAACGATAATGGGAATGTCAGAGAGACGTCTGTCGGGGTTATCGGGATCTCGAACGATTTCACATTCCGAGATAACCTTTCTGCACGGGTGAAAGACTCCCTGTGCGACGAGGAGATTCATTTTCCACCATATGATGCGAATGAACTCGGGAACATCTTGAAGCAACGAGCATCCGAAGCATTCCACGATACGACTGCATCGCAACTTGATAATGGAGCGTTCGAGTTATCATCAGATATTCTTGAAGATGATGTGATCCCGTTATGTGCAGCGTTCGCGGCGCAAGATTCTGGGAGCGCCCGGCAAGCGCTCAAGCTGTTGTACAAGGCCGGTGATATGGCGCGTGACGAGGAAAGTGACTGTATCACTGAGGAGCATGTTCGTCGTGCGGATGAAGCAGTTGAGCGGGATAAAGTGCGAGAGGAACTAGGACGACTCCCCACACAGTCAAAATTAACACTGTACGGACTATTGTTGCTCGAGCAGGAGAGTGCGCTCCCAGCTAAGCGAAATCGGATCTACGAGCGGTATGTGTTGGCTGCAAAGCGTATTGACGCGGATGTCCGTACCGACCGCACTATTCATAACCGCTTGTCCCAGTTGACGCTGAAAGGATTTCTTGACGTTCGCGAGCAAAACAAAGGCCCGAAAGGTGGGAGTTACTATGAGTACGAGTTCTCAATTCGTGCAGACATCGTGCGTGATGTACTCCAAGGAGATAGTCGCCTACAAGAGTTGTTTGACCGGATTGATGGAGACATGACTCTCGACAAGTTTTGATACAGATCTCTTTTGACTGGTTCAACGCTAACTCGACTAACTCTATTGAACAGATGGTGTGTGAGATCTGCTGGCTCTCAGCGTCGATCGATACCGGCGTATAGCTTGAAACACTCGAAACGCCGGAGTGTGTGAGGGCGGAGACGATCGACCCCCTGTCCTGGCAGTCGTTGATCTACTCTCACTTCTATCACGGCACAGATTGGCGATTAACTACGTCTCAGCAGTCGGAAGATCCGTGGCGTACTGGTCACTCCCAGCACACCCATACGACCCGCACTCTTCTTACCGACCATGACGATTGGAAGGGCCGTGTTGAATCGCTGTAAGGCGGAGAGATTCACTGTTTGACGAAGCGTTTGATGTTATAAACGACACACATCAGCGCGATCTCGCGGAACTCACGAAACCATGACCGCGCTCGCACGGCGAAGCCGAGCGAGCGCTTCACAGCCGAGTTCACAGTTTCGGTCATAGAGCGCTGATTGTAGCAATTATCGTCGATTCTGGCGTTGTGTGCGTGGTCGTACGGAGCGAAGATGCGGTGCTTGATCAGCGGTCTGATCCCGAGATCGCGTAATCCTTCGCGGAGCGATTGCTTGTCGTAGCCTTTATCGGCCGCGAGAGACCGCAGATCGCCCGCATTCCGGCGGGCGATCTGCTCAGCAAGATCGGCGTCACTTCCCTCCCGGTTCGTTGAGCAGTGAACGTCAAGGACGGCTTGCGACGCTGTATCGACGAGTTTTGTGACTTTCAACTTCTGAACGCGGTAGCTGATTCGCTGGCAGTAGTGGCGGCTCGCTGGTGAGCGGTCGTAGAACGTGGCGTCGATCGCGGCGTGTTCAGAGAGATCGTGCAGCTGCGCCGACTGGCGCAGCAGCACTCGACAGACGCTCATGCTTATCCGGTCGAACGCCTTACACAACGTGGACGGCGCAGGGAGATCGGCCGCGTTGAGGCCGATCTCCCCGGTTATTTGTGGCATCTCTTTGAGCAGGTCGATCGTCATGCGGTACGACGAATCGAGGTAAATCCGCAGACAGTGAAGGGAAACGAGTGCGTAGTCGGCGAATCCGCCGCCACCTTCCGGGGCGGCGGATTCGCCTCCATCGCCAGTAACTCTTTGAGCAACCGGTACAACCTCCCCGATGAAGCGGGAGATTTGCGTCATGGTCAACGGAACTCTCCCGCTTCAACTCCTTTGATTTAGCGGCCTACCTCGCCTTCGTATGGCGATTCAACACAGCCATTGGAAGCATTGACTCCGTAGTGTGAGACCAGATTGTCGCCCAAGAGAAACGTGTCCCTGACGAGTGTAAAATTAAGGCCATATCCGACGTTTTGCCATGTCACGTCCACTGAGGTACCCCAGACGTGGACGAGATCGTCGTCAGATGTCGTCCGAAATAGTTCGAGGTCCTCGTTATTGAGATAAGATAAGACTCAATATCCTCAATTGGGTGCCCATCTCGGATGAACTGTTTGTAGTCCTCAAACGCGTCGTCGCGACCAGCGGGGAGGATCACGATTCCGGTCATGCTTGAGTGGAAATCATCGGTGGGAGGCAAATAATTGGCTACAACTTCACTGATTCTGTTGAAATCCTAAGGAGCTGATAGGATTGGTGTGCGAGATACAGAGGTTGTAGTCAGCACGAGAACTGCGTTATTTTCCTCAAATAAATCCTGAATCAGCCGATAGAATATGCCTGCCTACTGTGCAGTAGAGTAGACCTCGGCCCATAGATACACAATCCCAAGTAGCGAGAAGAATATACCTAAACCCGTAGGTAACCATTCGCTTTGCACGGCATAGAGAGACGCCTGTACCAGTCCCATTCCCAACATTGCTATCCCAATAACAGTCTTGAGTCGTCTGCGTTCCATACTTAGTAAGTATTTAATATGGCTATAATTCTTTCGTCGTACTGACCAATACGTGTATTCCCTGTACTGACCGATCCACTTTGATCAAATTGCGGGATGATTCTGTACAAGATACGCGCTGTGTATCCAGCATACCCTCTCCAAACTATCAGAATCTGAGGGTTTTAACAGAGCCGCCACGGTCGATGTCGACTGTGACGAGTGTTCTAGAGGTATTGATAAAGAGCAAGACAGCTGATCACCCGCCGAAATCGGGTGGCTATAGTAGCTGCTCAACACCGTCGTAATTCCTTATGTAACTCTTGCTTCCCGGTGTTGTCTATATGTTACATAAGGAATTGATATCGGACATCGTGTGAACGAAACCGAAAAACGCTCGTTGCGGGTTTGTCGTGCTACCGAGTGGGAGGAATTAGCGCAATAATCACGCCCACTTTGAAGTACCCCGACGCCGTCGGTGAAGCACGAATGGTACAATCGGCTCAGAAAGACGCTTCCCCCGGGGTAGAGACGCTACTAGCGGCTGTCCCCCAGCCTGTCTCGGATCTGTTGCGAACTCCAATCTGTCGCCGGAAGCCTTATCATGAATTATCCATAATTCATAATCAAGATGGCGCAATCACCTCCCCAATCGGGCCAGCCACCCATTCAGCAGCTCCAGACGGTGGCCGACCTTCTCGAAACTCCCGCACTCGCCCGCATCTACGCCTACATCTTGCAGCACGGCCCCACCACTGTTTCCGAGATCGTCGACGAACTCGAGATCCCGCAGGGAACTGCCTACGACTACGTCCAGAACCTCGAAACAGCGGGATTAGTACAGAAAACTCGCGAGCAGCGCCCGTACGAATACGATGCTGAGTCAATCGCCCTCACGCTTTCGGCCGACGGCGAGACCCAAACAATCACGCCAGCACTTATCGCCGCTGTTGCCCGCCGCGAGAAGGACACAGACATCGATGTCTACATTGAGCGCCATGGCCTCGACGGCCTTGCTGTCGCGCTTGAATATGCCTACGAGTACGTCGACGGGACGGTCAACCATCGAATCACAGCCCGAGAACTTGACCTTTCTCCGCTTGAAGCCGAGATTATCCTCCAAGCGCTGGAGCCAGTTGCCACCGAGTACGCCGACGCGGCTACATGACAACGGTCTATATCGCCGATACTGGCGTCTTCGTTCGGTGTGGTGGACCGGACAACAACAAATTTCAACGGCTTCGTCGAGCTCTCCGACAGGCCGATGTCTCGCTACGGATCCCACAGCGCGTGTACGAGGAACTCGGAGGCGATCCTGTTGCAGACGAATACCCCTCCGGAAACATACCCTATCCCGATGGATTCGAAGAAGGCTGGATCGTTGTTGCCGACGAGCTCGACTACGCCAATCCACTCGTCTCGACGGTAATGGACGAAACGCGTCGGTTCATCGCCAGCGAGACCGACCGCGACGAGGACAGCATCGAGAAAGCGGATACGGCACTCGTCGGGCTTGCTGCCCAACTACTCGACACTGGACGGGCCGATCACGTTGTGCTCTTAACGACCGACAAACCCGCAGGAGGAGCCGCCCAGACGCTTCTTCCGCAACATGGCTTCAGCGACCGTATCGACTTTCGGTACGTCAGCGTCGAATATCTCGAAACGATCACAGCCGACGAATTCCGGTAACACGGCAACGAGGTGAAGACCGATGATCGACGATCGGTCTTCCCAGTCTGAATACGCTCTTGACGACAGCTTCGAACGTTACCTCCAGGACAAGGGGAAAGGCCGCAGCGGCGACGGCGGGAACTATCGACGAAACGCTGCGCGTGAGCTCGAGCGGTTCGCCGAATGGGCTGCCGGCGACCGCGGTAACGATGACTGGACCGGGATCGTCTCCGACGACGCCGACCGCGACCCCACCTTCGAGGACCTCGACGGACGTGTCTTCCGGGAGTACGCCCGACATCTCGCTGGCGACCGTGGCCTCAAACAGAACACCGTCCAAACCTATTATCGCTATATCTCTGCGTGGTGTGGCTGGTGCGTCAATGAGGGGTATCTCGAAGCACACTACGCGCAGCGCGCAAGCGCGATGGCGCCGCTGCCGGCAGACGATGGCCGCAAGCCAGGCGACCAGCAGGCCTGGACGTCCGAACAGCGCCACGCCCTCACCCGCCACGTCGACGAACGGGCCCGCGACGCCGTCGAGGCGTACACGACACTCCCGGGGGATACTGACCCCATCGACAAGCAGCGAGCACGCTACGCGGCGCTGAAGGCGACTCGTGACCGGGCTTTGGTGTTCGTCCTCGCGTACACGGCCGTTCGTGTCGGGGAACTGCTCCGGGATCCGAACGACCCTCGCCGGCGTGGCGTCCGCTGGGAGGATCTGTCGCTCGACGACGGGAGTATGGACGTCTACCGGAAGAAACAGCAGTGGGACGCCGCCAGCCTTCCCGACCCGGTGATCTCGCCGCTCCGGAGCTACCGCCAGCTGATGGACCCACCGACGGACCGCTGGCCGGTCTTTCCGACGTTCGACCAACGGACGCTCGCAGGGCTCGTCGAGGAAGAGCTCGCCGACCGAGGGGAACGCCCAGAAACGATTACTGAGTGCCGAGACGAATACGCCCGCGACCTCCTGCTAGCGCTTGATGAAGGCATTCGGCCGCCGTCGATCACGACGGACGGCGCACGGTCGATTCTCCAACGGCTCTCTGAGACCGCAGAGATCGATATCGACCATCCGAAACACGATTATCTTGCTCCGCACGGTGGCCGTCGTGGGATGGGCGAGGTACTTGTCCGCGCGTTTGGGTACACGGTGGCGGCCCGGTATCTCGATAACTCCGAAGAGATGGTACGAGAGCGGTACTCTCACATCGAGGCCGGTGAACTCGGTGATGTGGCCACGGAAGCACTAGAAGAGATTGATAGTCTCACATAATCGTGGCCCCATTCTCAGTACATTTTGTTTTCAGAAAGACAGGGTGGATGGCCAACCGAGGGCTACTCGTTTTTGAGCATCTGCCGGATCATCGGAGTCAGAACCGCGGCAGCGTAACCTGCGGCACCCCATTTTGACGTCATCGAGTACGCAATATACCCAGCTATCCCTCCAATAACTGCCCGCTGGTAATTTGCAGGTTGCTCATTCGGTGCTTGTCAGTAGTGCTGTGCGAGATGCAGAGCACGAATCTCACAGTATGTTACCTCTCGGTTCCTGTTGTAGAATCACGTAGAATAGGAGGGGTGGTTTCACTGGAATCACAGTAAGAACTCCTCGCGGTGGAGGGTAGCCAGTCGTTTAGCAACTGGCGCTACGAGCGGTTATCTTGGCCCGCACTAAGAGATGGAACTTCATCTGTCCACCCTGGTTCGGCGTAGGCGTCGTCAGTCGGTGCTGTTTCAAAAAGCTGAACAACGGCATCTAGAGACCTGAGCCGTTGGCGTATCTCTTCAGCTTGGTCTGAATCGACATAGAAGTCGGTGGCTGCCTGCTGAACCAGCCCCCATTCGACGAGTTGTGCCACCGCGTTCGACACCTTCGTCGCAGAAATATCGGTGTGAGCTGCGATCTCGTCAGGCGAAAACCTCCGACCGCAGCGTGCGACGAGGAAACCCAGCGTCGTATACTCGCTGGAACCGGGGGTGACCGGAAACGAATCATCAGTCATGCTTGCGTGTCCGTTTCGTGTGTGTCTACATCAATCTCAGCCTCTCAGATTGCCTGTTGAATGATTCATTTTGGCATACCAATTCCACTCAACTGCACTCACTACCCACGCTGGCTCACCGTCATCGACACTCCCTATCGGCTCTCTGCCGCAACTGTATCGGCTCTGAGCTGGGAACGATCAATTGTCTGCTGTAAAAACTCCATAGCGTGAGAGCAGTTCGACTTGAGTTACGGGGTGATGTGGATGATTTCCGGGAGTTAGCGATCGCCTCGATGGATTCGTTTGTATCTCCCGATTTGAGTGGGGTGAACAGAGATAGCGTAGCGTCCCGACTGGGAGAGAGCTCCCATAAGACCGTCTCGATTTCCAACTAGTTTGCCGCTCGCGGCTCGGTGTAGACACACACTTGTCAGGGTCGGGTACAGCCGACCAGCCATGCGAGCGGCCATCCACACCAACTCAATGCGACCAACACACCTTGAACAGGCAGTCTTCGACCGTTGGGGCCGGCAATGCGTGGTTTGCGGTCGAACCCCAGAGGAATGGCTTGAAACTGATTCTGGAGCGCGTAACCAAGACAAACTCTCCTTCCATCACGTCAACGGCGACGATACGGACCACCGTGTCGAGAACGTGATCCCGCTGTGTCAGAGCTGTCACGTCCACATCCACAAGGTGGATGAGCCGCCCTACCGGATATGGCATCGACAGCTCCCGATCGAGCACCGTCATGCGTGGAACGAGTACCACCACGAATACTACGAGGGACCACCCCTGACTCGTGAAGAAGCAGTGAACCAGTTCGGCGACGATGGGGGCGTTCCAGTGAGTGTGAAGTATCTCGTCCACGAACGCGAGGACTTCGATCCAGATGAGTTCGAGGCACCTGATGTCGAACTGATCCCCGATGATCACACTGACGATGATTGTGACGAGTCCGCCCAAGACGATGATGGCGACGACTGTGACGACGACGGCACCGCCACGTCGTAGCGGCCGATCTTAGCGGTTATTTTTCACGGTAGAGGGTCTCTACGCCCACTAGAGTCGATTTTAGAAAACTGCTAAACTTCTTATACGGTTAGGGATAATCTCGAGCTAAGTATGCCCTGGTAGCGTGGAGAAGCCACCTGTCGCGTGCGGCAGGTGGAGGTGAGTTAAAGGTTGCAACCCATGTAGGTCGCCTAAGAAGCGATCAGGCCGTCACCGTGGTTTGGGCTCCCAGTTTCGGTTGGGAGTTGTGGTCCCGAGCTGGGGTCGGCTGCCAAAGGAATCTGGAGTACATGGTTCACTCGGAGCCACCGACTGCGCGGCTCCGAGGCGGATATCGATGGGGAAACCCCGTTGATAGTGAGCAACACTGTAGCTACCACCCCAGTTACAACAGCGTCAATGCGCTTTTTTTTCTTCTGGCTACGGGACCTGCGGTGCGGTTGCGGTGCTGTCTTCGCCTGCTTGACCCATGGTGATATGGCGGTAGTGGATGGTTGGATCGCTTTGAGATAGATCATTTGTATCTCCCAAGTGGGGTGAGGTGGGAAAGATGGGTGCGTTGGTCACTCCGGATAGCGGTGATTCTGGTGTGGTCAGCGGCCGTTCTCGCCTCAATAATATGATGGGAACGCCCACCGACAGACCGTCGTCTCGATATTTGACTATTGCCACCCGACGACCAGAAGGATCGCGATGACCGGCCGGAATCGGCGCACGCCCGAACGGACGGCCCGCGAAGCGGTTGAAATGCATCTTGTACAGGCAATCACGCGGTGTGAGTCGCCCGTCGTCCGCGCACATCTCGAGGCAGCCCGCGAGCAGTGCCAGCACCTTCCGCCGACGCCGCTCGTGGAGTGTCCTGTCTGTGGAGCGACTGGCCTCCCAGAACGGATTGCCGTCCACGACTGCCCGGCGGTCGCTCGCGACCGCTGAGGGCGTCTTTCACATCTTATACTCTCATCTCAAGCGTTCACCGGCTTTGTACAGCTCAGACAAACGTGGCCACTCCGTCTAGGTGAGTTCCACAGTACCTCATGATGAGCAGCTCTCTATCTGGATGTCGACAGTTCCTAGCGTACTGACGGCGTCATCGATCCAGCGTTTGAATTCTTGATAATCTTTTGCGCCCGCTTGGCCGGCGATCTCCTGAAGCGTTCCCTCGCTGATTTCACCGTTGAGTGGGACAGGTACAGTTCGAGTCTTACCGTCGTGATATTCTGGTGGTTCTCTACGAAGGCTCGCGTGATCTCTGTGTCCGCTGCCACTTGTGGTTCCTGTTGTGGACCAGTACTTTCACGACACCTCTCCCGGAAAATGGCGCATACGACAGCTGGAGCAACTACTCGAAGACCTCTGAATCGTCGAGAGAGCCGGACGTATTGCGCTCAGGATCGATCTCCGCCTCACGAGGCTCGGTATCCCTTGTGACGTCACATTCGCCATGGTAGCCTTCGAGTGCCTCGTCGAGATTTTCAAGCGCCTTTTGGCGGCTCTTCCCTTAGCTGATGACATCCAACCCGACGACACTCATATCCAACACTAAGCCAACAACCTCAGTAGAAATCTCCAAAGAGGCGACTGTCAACGGTGACCAATATCTAGCCGATCTGGATTGTTTCCGAGGATAGAACCGCCAGTCGGTGGATCCAGCTGTAGCCGTTGCTCAGTGGTACTGAAGAAACCTCGAAATAGTAGTGCTACTCGTCGACGTCGACGACGGCCGCCTCTTCAGGCGGCGCGATCTCGAGTTCGGCAGCACCGCGCTCGATCTCCTCGGGCGTCGTCCCCTCAGCATCGGCGAGCAGCTCGGTGAGCTCCTCGTCCGAGACCATGTCGGCGTCGGCCGGGGCTTCACGGCTCATGTCTCCTTCTACCCGGCGCGAAGGTATAAACGTGGGTGTCGGTTCGCCACCATCCGACCACGACGGTGGGCGCCCCGGCGATCGACGTTCTTCGAAGACATCGACGAAGTACTCGGCCTCGCGTTTGAGGTAATCGGCACAGCCGCGGATGACTGATCCTCGACTTCTCGGCAGCGGCGCATGCGCGAGTTGGAGGTGGACAGTCGGCTGCGAGTGGCGGGCGACATCGACGTGGAGCCCCTCGTGGTACACGTCATGCCCGAGTGTCGACGTCTCGTTGTGGTCCATCCGGGCGATTGCCGTCCACTCGATCGGGTCGGTCGCGACGCGATAGTGAAGCTGAACGAGGAAGCGCGGGATGTGTTGCTGGTGCTGGTCGAACCCGACTGTGAGCAGACAGTCACGACGGCCAGCTGGGACGTGCTTGGAGACGTCGTAGCCGGTCGGGAGCGACGGGGCACTCATTCGTCTGGTCCATCATCACCCGGTACGGTGTCGCTTTCGCTTTTGCCCTCGAGGTCGGGGCACCATCCGGGCCTCGCTAGAGTTACAATAGGTCAGTTCTCCCGCTCCCACCATTCATCGATTTCTTGCGCACCGATGTCGACGGTTGCGGTGATCCCGCACGAGCAGTGGATGCCGATGGTGCCGGGATGCGTCGTGATCGGGCCCTTCTCCTCTCCACAGCCCGGGCAGTTGACGCGGAAGATATCGCCCATACACACCGATCCGTATGCTCCGGGAAAGCCACTCTGCTCAATCTTAACCAACGATCGGTGGTAGAACTGCCGGCTGTTGGTTAAGACTGAAACCGCAGGACAGTAAGGGTGATGGGGTCAGTGTTCGAGATAGGCTCTCTAATCCCGGAATCTGACCATACCCTCACCGGAAACCCAGTATCCACCACGCTTACACCTGCGAGAAGCCGTTCTTGTCGTCCTGAATCAGGGGGTCAGACCGCCGAAGATACACTTCGATAGTGGAGTGTTTGCGGGAGACACCTCATTTCGTCTGTTTGTATAGTGTATGTCGCAATACGGAATCGCTATTTTTCGCTCTCCACAGTTTCGGAGGATAGGCTAGTTTTAGATCGAATCGCCATCAAGTCGTGGTGATTCTCAGCAGTCGGGGATCGATTTTGAATCCCTACTCTCGAACTACCGGACGAGCGTACGAAATTGCGTGGATTTTGGCGCTGCTGAATACGGTTGTCACTCTTGAGCGGCGGACCCAGCGAGAGCTCAACCGATTAGTCGTGCGGGATCAACGCCGAGGCAACGAGCTCAACACACTCACCCGCAGTCAACACGGGTGCGTAGTCCATCTCTCCGTCGACACCTGCTTTCAGCAGGAAATCGGTGAGCCGCCAGATATTGTACAAGAGGACCGCGAACACGAAGTAGAATAGGCGAACACGGTAATCTTTCGAGGAGGTCTTGGCGAGAAAGTCGCCCTTGATCGATTTGTACTCACTCTCGATCTGCCACCGGCGGCTGTAGCGCTGACAGAACGTCTCGGCTTCCTCGGGACCGACTCGGAGATTCGTCGCGAAGACGGCCGTTCCCTCTCCACTCGTCGACGGTACGTACAGGAGCCGCATTGGATGCGAGCCCGCCTCAACGTGGACAGAGGCCGATTCCCAGGTTCCTATATAACGGTGTGGCGTTTTATATGTCCAAATAATATTGTGCTTATGGGTACAAACCATACAACAGAGTCGAACAGTATTATTCAGTGGCCGTCGGAATCAGTGGGGTATGTGGCGGTTCTTTTGGCTTTCATTACGGGGATCATTCATCTCGTGGCGACGACACGGGCTATTGAGATGAGCGTTGTGCTGGCGGTCCTCTTCGTACTCAACGGACTGGGTTTCCTCGGCGGAGCAGCACTGTATTTCACCCGGTTCTGGCGACGCTCGTTTTTCCTCGCGGCTGCAGTGTACTCATTAGTGACGATTCTCGCGCTGTTCCCGTTCCAAGGTTGGGGGGTCGAAGCGTTCTACATGAACGGGGCGATTAACCCAATTGTCACCGTCACGAAAGTTGCGGAAGCTTTCCTTGTGATCGCGTCGGTTTACTTGTATAGCAGCACAAGCAATTGACATCCTCCCCGCCCTGAAGGAGAGAATCCCCGACCGCGTTGGGATAATTCTTTTTCCCGGTCTTGAATACGTAGGAGTGGTTCACTCCGAATCAACGCCTGTGGAGACTGCGCTCCCTGTGGACACCGTTGTGTCTGTAAAGCGCGCCGTGGAAACAGGAAGCCCCACCCTCAAGGAGCAAACGGCTAACACCGTGAGCGAGTAGGATGGGGTAGTTCACCGACCCACCCACCTAGCAGGTCTGTATCTAGCTTACCGTCGCAACGGTCCACGTCCGAACAGATGTCAAAAAGAACGTTGGTGCCAACGCGGTGGTATCCACGTTCAATTTTTGTATCCCTCACCCTCGATCGGACCGCTAAACACGCCATAGAGGAATTTGAAGTACCACAGTACAAGGAGAAGCGCCGGAAATCCGAGAATCGTCACGAGATTCAGCGCTAACGGTGAGACAACCGCTTCTCGAACCGTCAAGCCAGTTGGCGGATAGATATTCGGATACAGCAGGAGCGCGACCAGCAGGCTCAACAGCGCAGGAAGCCCGAGTGCGCTCACCAGCCAAGCACGGTACTCGCCGCGCAGGGCAAGAACACTTCCCCCTCCTCCCGCAACAACCGACAAGACGACAATCGCACCTACGGGAAGTGAAAGAACTGTTTCGGCAGCACCTCCGGCATCAGTTACGACAACAGTTGTCAGCAGAGCTATAACTCCGATCAAGTACGCCAGCGTCGCAATGATTCCGTACGTGCGCAGGTCGGACGCTAGCCGTGGTCTGGTTTTAGCTGTCAGAAAGGCTGCCCCGGTGGCGACCGAGACGGTCACCAGGCCGACACCAGTCAGCAGTGCCGGCAGCGATAGTGTCGGCGCGTCAAAGATCCACCGACCAGCGAGAGTACCGAACAGCAGCGGCGCGAGAAAGCTCCCTCCGATAAAGGAGAAATCCCAGTACCGCTTCCAGCGCTCGTCGTCGCGCTGTTCGCGCATTTCTGGGCCGAGCCCGCGGAACAGCAGCGCGAGCACGAACCCAATCGCGAGCAGGTAGTGGTCCGCCAAGACTCGTGAGTACACCGGCGGGAACGCCGCTAGCAGCATCGTTCCGAAGGCGACAACCCATACCTCGTTTGCGTCCCAAACCGGACCGAACGCCGTCAAGAATGTCTCCTTCTCGTGTTCGTTGTTGCGAGTCGCGTACAGCATCCCGATTCCGAAGTCGAACCCGTCGAGGATTATGTACATCGCCAGCGCAAACATGACGGCACCGAACCAGATCTCGGGGAGCGCGTCGACAAGATACGCGTCGACGAGCAACACCAGCTCAGTCATCGTCGCTCACCTTCGGGACCGGACCGTACCAGCGATCGTCGTCCGATGCCCTCACTCCGAGCTCACTGAGCTCGTCTTCGACCAGCCACCGCAGCACATGAAGGGCTACCAAGATCAATCCGATATAGATAACGACGAAGCCGACGAGCGTCAGAGTCGCTTCGGTTCCGCTCAATGTCGAGGAAACGGCCTCACTAGTTCTGAGTTCGCCCTGAATGACCCACGGTTGTCGGCCGATCTCGGTGACGTACCACCCCGTGAGAAGCGCCGCGTAGCCGAGCGGCGACGCAGCGATCATCGTCTTCAGGAATCGACTGCTCTCCGAGAGGCGTCCGTTGTAGATGAGATACCCGCCCCATAGTGCCAGCCCGATGAACAGGAATCCGAGTCCGACCATGAACCGGAACGACCAGAACACTATCGCTACGGGCGGGTTCTCCTCATACTCGTTTAATCCAAGCACTTCGGCGTCAAAGTCACCACCGGTAGCGAGGAACGACCCGACCCCCGGAAGACTCACAGTAAAGAGGTTCTCGGCTTTCGGATCGGTGATTGCGTCAATGCTCTTTGGGAACGCGAGCAGGTGTAAGTCCGCCGTGCCGGTATCGTAGTGAGCTTCCATGGCTGCGAACTTCTGTGGCTGTGTATCTGCGACGTGACGCCCATACGCGTCACCATGGACTGCCTGCAGAGGAGCGGTGACGAGCAGGATGATAACCGCGAGTTTCAACGCAGTGTTCCACGCAGCGGCATCGCGCTTCTTCCAGACGATGTACGCCGAGACCCCGGCGACCAGCAGCGCGACAGAAATAACCGACGCATTGACCATGTGTACATACATCCACGGCATCCGGGGCGTGAAGAACGCAGCCAGCGGGTCGGTTAGCTTTGCGACCTCCATACCGTTACGCGTGATCATCTCGAAGCCCTGTGGAGTCTGCATCCAAGCGTTGACGATCAGGATCCAGAAGGCCGACAGCCAAGCCCCGACTCCCACCAGTACCGACGAGAGAATGTAGGTCCGATCGCTGACGCGTTCCTGACCGAACAGCAATACCCCGAGGAAAACAGCCTCAAGGAAGAACGCCATCTTCGCTTCGAATGCGAGCGGCCCACCGATCAGCTCTCCAGCCACCTCGGCGAACTGCGGGAAGTTCGTCCCGAACTGGAAGCTCATCGGGATGCCAGTGACCGTTCCCATGACGAATCCGGCGGCGAACACCTTTACCCAGAATGATCGCAGCCGTGTGAACCGCTCGTCGTCGGTCCGAACGTCCTTCCAAGTGAAGTAGACGATGAACGGCGCTAACCCGACCGAGAGCGAGGCGAAAATTATGTGAACGCTGATCGTCCAGCCGAACTGCGCACGGCTCGCAAGCTCCGGCGAGAGCTGTAGCGCCCATCCCTGAATCAAGACGTCGGGAAGCACCGTCGAGAACATAGGTATATTTGATCACGGAAATAAAAGAGAAGTTGTATAATTCCCCCGTTCGAGGACTGTACTACGGTGGTTTATATCCACAGAGCCGTAGCTTCTGTAGTCAATACGAGACGGTCACGGGTAGCGCCGGAGGCGGAGCTCAGAACACCGTTTCATATCCTCGATGCTGGGGCTTTTCAGCAATCGTGATATCTACCGCTCGTAGCCAGCACCGTTCACAGTGTTCGCTCGACAAATTCCGACACGATACGATCCTCTGCGGTTCGTAGTCGATATTGAACCGTAGAACGGGGTTCATCAAGTATCGACGCAAGATCGGAGACAGAAACTTGTCTCGGCCGTTCGTAGTAGCCGTGCTTGACCGCCGCCTTCAGCACTTCCCAGTGTTCTGGCGAGAAGTCCGTTGCGAGGCGTTCGGTCGCCTTCCAGTCGCTGCCAGTAGTGATATGCGACACCGAAAGCGACACGCCCTCCCGAAGCTGTGCTTCCAGTGTATCGTAGATGTCTCCAATAGGAGAATTACCAGGAAAGAGAATGCGCCACCGGTACTCGTCACCGACTCGGCGGGATTCGAATATGGTTCCTGTCTGAATATGATCGAGTACGATATGCGGAAGTGAATGACAGCTGTCAATTTCCCGGCGAAGTGTGTAGATAGTTCGGCTGGTCTCTTGCCGATCTAGGACGCAATATGACCGGTCCGTATCACAATCTACGACGTCGAAACACTCGTTACAGCGGGTTTCGTTAAGAAACACCTCATCGAACGCGTCCAGCGCTTCGCTCGTCCCCTTCGCGTAGTCGAGCCGCCACATATAGCTGTCATTCACGAAGATCGCGGACGACCACAACGAGAGGCTCTCGTATTGTCGGAACACATCCATCAACTCATCGGCTCCTGACTCGAACTGGAGGACAAACTCAAACTCACGTGTCTCTTGGGCGGGTTCAGGCTCACCGTTCATTCATCTATTGCTAAATAGTAGATATACAAAAGAATTGTTTTTACTGCTGTTTCATTCTTTTAACATCAAATTTCATCTATTGCCAAAGCAATTCTGATTACTGTTACCGGGGTATGTAGAGATGCGATGGCAAACGAGAAAGAACACGGCAGCGGTTCCGTGGAACCGGGCGACACGAGCAAGCGAGTCGGCGCCGAGGTCATTCGCGAACGAGGCGTCGACCCCGAGGAGCTCCGAGAGAAGCTGATCGACGCGATCGGCGCGGAGTTCACGACCTACTATTACTACACGAACCTCCGGATGCACCTCGCCGGGGAGGAGGACTACAAGGAGATCACCGAGGACGCCCGTCTCGAAGACCGGGCCCACTTCGAGCTCGTCGTCCCCCGGGTGTACGAACTCGAGGGGTCGCTGCCGAACGACATCAGGGACTTCGCCGACCGGGCCTCCTGTCCCGACGCCGAGGTACCGACACCGATGGACGACAGCGGCGGCTTCGACACCGAGGACCTCGCGGTGGAAGACATCCTCGAGGTACTGCTCGAAGCGGAACGGTGTGCGATTCGCACTTGGAGCGAGATCTGTGATATGACCCGTGGGGCCGATCCGCGAACCTACGACATGGCCCAGCGGATCCTCAACGAGGAGATGGACCACGAGGCCTGGTTCATCGAGCTGCTGAGCAAGGAGCGCGACGACGAGATCAACCCGGCCGGGCACTTCGCGCGCGGCGAACCGGGCGACGCGCCATACACGAAGAACAACCCGTTCAACGACTCCGCCTGAGCGAGTAACAACGGCCTCCACTCTCCCCCTCATTTATGACACAGTCGTCGGACGATACGTGGACCGTCACGATCGTCGTTCCCGAGGAGTCGTCGCTGGACGAAGCCGGCGAAACACACGAATTTGCGGTCAGTGAGAACGAGACGATTCTGGCGGCCGCGCGTTCGGCGGGTGTGTGGCTCACAGCTGACTGTCAACAAGGTTGGTGTATCACCTGTGCTGCTCGTTTGGTTGACGGCGACGTTGTCCATCCAAACGCGCGTCGGTACGATACTGAAGACCGGGAGGCAGGCTACGTACTCATCTGTACTGCGAAGCCGCGGGCGGACTCGACACTTGTTGTTGAGCAGTACGATGAGTTCCTCGAATTTCGAGCAGCCAATAACAAACCCCCAGGAAACTCGAAGCTAAGTGACTAACATGTCCGAAAACATAACCCGAAAAGAACGAGATAGTTCGTTAACAACTCCGTACAGTGTTCGAAATCGCGGTTTACAACTGGTATGTTTCGATGGTCAAGTGCCTAGCAAAGAGACAGTGTTAGATCAGGGTGTCCGAACACAGACACTCAAGGCGCTTGAACGCGTTCGCACTGTCGCTGCTGAAGCTGGCGTCAGTCGTCAGGAACTAATGCGAACCACAGTATACCTGACTGACATGAGCCAATTAGAGGCAGTTACGCAGGCGTACGACGAATTCTTTGAGGGTCAACGGCCGTCACGGACCTTCGTTGGCGTCGAGCAGTTGCCGAACGATGCTACAGTTCAAATTGAGGCTACTGGTGTATGTAAATGAGGTCCTATTACAACTAAACGGCTCTGTTGAAATCCTCAGCAGGTGATATGTTTTTGCAGCTGTGCTGAATATAGAGCGCATACCGGTCACGTAGCCCTGTCTGTATCAGCGTAACATATAGAGCGGTTTCTTCGTACTGTATGGCTGCGCGCTCTGTTTCGTAATGAGCAGTTCTCGGATAATCGCCCCGAATGGCGGTCTCGTCCCAGTCGCCAAGATAGACACATTTTTGATGAACAATTCGAAATATCGTGCTATGGCAGCCCGTAACAACCGAGGTAAAAGTGGGAGCCCTGCCACGTTACCTGATGTGGTACCATTCGACTTGTCTCATCTAACCCGGCAGAGTTGGGAGTTGGGCAACTCCACCGTTCAGGACGAACAAGCAGCGATTCTTGGTAAATGGACTCATCAGAATAATCAGTGGCGGCTGTCGATTTTCGAGATTACCAGTGAAACAGCCATTATCTGTATCCGGACTCCTGTCGGTCGAGAACGATTTTACGGGGCGATTCAATCGGAACTCAAACCAGCTATTCAAAAACTCGAAGTGAATCCATCTTGGCAGCAAGTTCGGTAAGCACGCGTGTTTTAGGTATACAAGCACATTCTATCGGCTGATTCTGGAATCTTTTGAGAAAATACGCAGTTCTTGTGCTGACTACACGCTCTGTATCTCGCACACCAATCCTATCAGCTCCTTAGGATTTCAACAGAGCCTGAAAAATAGAAAGCGAAGCTAGAGTGAGTATATTATTCCACATATTTGAGTAGAAAATAGAAGGCACGCATCAAACACATCCTCCGAGGTTATGACTTCTCAAGGCCGAGCTCTTCCTCGATAGACGACTCTCCCAGCGCTGCCCGAACTGCCGCCGGGTAGAACTCCTCGTTCTTCGGCATGTCCTCGCCGTGTTGTCGTCGCCACTTGACGTTCAGTTCCGAGTAGCGTAGTTGTAGGTCGTCAACAAGCGTCTCTGGGAGGTACATGTTCACGTTCTTTCGCTCTCGGACAGTCCCGCTGCTCTCTCTGTTCTTCTCGCTCTCTGCGTTCATTTTGCTCTTTGACATCTTTGTGGTTTCTGGTCTCTTTGAGGTCTTTGAGTCCTTTGATGTATTTGCTGTGTTTGATGTCTCTTCTGTCTCTGAGGTCGACAGGTCGTCTTCGGGGACGGCATCGTCATGATTGTCGTCATCGTGGTCGTAGCGGTCGTCCCAAGGGTTCCGATCGCGCTTCTCATCACTGTCAGTCATCAGCATAGTCCTCCAAGTGCTCAGCGACATCGAGGTACACCTCTTCCATGTCGCAGTCCTCCTCGTGTTCGAAGATGGAGACGCCGGCGTTCCACGCCCGTTGTAGCGCGACGCGCTTTCTGATCTCAAAGACCTCACAGTTCTCTCTGTCCTCAAAGATGTCTTTGAACCACTCCATCATCTCCTCGGCCTCGCCGTCGACGCCGACCTCGTTCGCGACGAGTCCAACCTCGTCGACATCGCCGAATGCGGACTCGATCGACCGCAACTGCTTGAACAGGAGCTCGATTGCGCGGATGCTCGTCGACTTCGCCTGCGCGGGGATCAGGACGTTCCCCGTCGCGACGATTGCGTTGTCGGTGAGCACACCGAGGTTCGGGGGACAGTCAACGAGGATGTAGTCCCAGCGCTGATCGGCGTCGCTCTCGTTGAAAAGCATGTCAAGGCGCTCCTCACGCTTCATCACGTTCGCGAGCTCATCCTCGGCGTTGATCATCCGCTCGTGACTGGGAACGACGTCGACCTCTTGGTGCTCGACGGCTAGCTGCTCGAGGTCGCCCATCCGGTCGAGATCAGGGAGGACGTCGAACAGCGAGTCACGATCTGGATCGTCGTACAGATCCTCGAAGCCGAGCCCCTCAGTGGCATGTCCCTGTGGGTCGAGGTCGATGACAAGAACATCATGGCCGCGCTGGTTTAGTGCGCCGGCGACGTTCAGTGTCGTGGTTGTCTTCCCGGCACCGCCTTTCTGGTTGGTAACTCCGAGTCTCATACGTGTCTTTGTCCTCAAAGAGAGCAAAGATATCGGAGAGGCATAAGAGTGCGTCAGACACTCATAGAATGTTGGGGGTCACAGACAAGTCAGATCTTCGAACGGGTACCTACGCGGAACCGTCGCGGAACCGTTCGATCGGGATATCAGAGACATCGTCATAATCGTCGTCACCGCCAACTAAGAGCGTCGCGTCGACATGTTCAGCCGTTGCCAGCGCGAACGAGTCGCCAAGCGCAGGATTATACTTAAGCGTATACTCCGAGGCGTCCGTCCAAGTATCGCCGACATCTACCGTTTTGATACCGAGATCAGTCAGCCAGTCGAGATACTCGTCGGCTGTGTCGCGGTCGTACTTTCGGGCGATTGTGTACCGGATCTCAGCGAGATTCACGTAGCTGGCGTAGCCGACGGTGTCCTCGACTGCGACCGCGTCGAGATACTCTTCTACAACCTCGCTGCCTGGTTCATCGTCGGCGTGTGCAATCAGTGGCTCGGCGTCGAAGACAACGCGGTCAGGAGCCGACATTACTCTTCAGTTGAGAACTGCGAGTCACGTTCTTTCCGGTCCTGGTCGCGTTTCTCTTTGAGGATCTCGGACGCAGGCTTGTCCGTACTCGCTTCGCTACGGGCGGCAAAGCCGCGCATCTCGCTCGGTGAGCGGACCTGTTCAACGATCACCTCTCCATCTTCGGTTTCCCGGAACAACACCTTCCCAGGCGCTTCGATCCCGAGCTTCTCGCGGAACCGTTTTGGGATGGTCGCCTGGCCGTGCTTAGTGACGGCGACAATCTCTTTTTCAGAGTTATTTGACTGTTCTGTCTTGTTCATAGTTCATAATTATATCTCGATCATAATTAAATGTTCTTCTTATTGACAAACAGTTGTTGCTCCTCTATCGGGTGTTTAGGTCGAGTTCGAAGTGTGGTTCGGCTTTTGAGGGACGCGAAATACTAGAGTCAAACAGTCCTCGAACGCAGCGGTTCGATTACCCGTCGTGGTCAATATATTCGGCTTCCCATTCAGTCCGAGCTTCGATCTCTCTAGTGCCCCGGCGAGTAGTGCTGTACTCGTTGGTCCGTCGGTCCCGCTGACTTTTTTCGATGAGTCCCTTCTCAACGAGCGTGTCGAGGTTGGGATAGAGCCGACCATGATGGATTTCCTTTTCGTAGTAGTCCTCAAGCTCGTCTTTGATCGCGAGTCCGTGGGGGTCATCAAGTCCGGCAACTACGTACAGCAGATCGCGCTGAAAGCCAGTGAGATCGTACATGTCGCAATTTACTCATTCGAGTTTTGAAATACTATTGATCTGGTGACTGCGTGTTATAGAATACGTTTCACACCCTATACAGTGATTTTGACTGCTTCATCTCACGCTTGAGTCGGAGAAGTACCGTATTCTCGTCTCGATAGTCGGTAGCTATCGTGGGGGGGATGCTACAGCGAAGACCGAATCTCGGTGGAGAGTGTTTTCAGGTTTGCTGTCGCGAGCTCGTCGGTTGCGATAAGCCGAAGTCGGGGGCGACCGATGTCTAGTGGGACTTTTTCAGTCTCGATGAGGCCAGCATCTTCGAGTGCTGATTTGGCCCGTGAGAAGGTTGCTTTCGAAGCGATACCTGTATCCTCTCCCCATTTCGAGATGTCGTAGAGGAGGACCTCGTTGCGGGCTGCGAGGATAAGCATGATCTCGACGATACTGAGGTATTCGTTGCTGTTGGAAATTTCTTCAGCGTGTGCGAGGACTTCGTCGAGCTCGGCTGCGATATCGTCGCCGATCTCTTCTCGGAGCGTCTGTTTCACTACTGAGAGGGCAGGTGTCCGGAGGTGATACTGCTCGGCAGCCTCGAATCTGGAGTCGAACTCACCGTAGACTGATGAGACCAGCTCGGGATCTGAACTCGAGATACTGTGCTTGTCCATCACAGGGACTACAGTCTCAGATTCGGTTGTGAAGATGGTATTCTGGACTGGCTCTCTAAGTGTTCGGAGGCTAAGTTGATCTCGGCGGATCAGTTCGGCGATTTTTGATGCTGTGAGGAAACTGTAGAAGGCGTCTTTGATTTCACCTGTGTCTGCGAGCAGCCGGACCTTGGATTGGTCCTCAACCGTTACTGCTTCCTCTGCGAAGGCTGCGATTTGTTCAGAGCGGGGATTGATATACAGTGCTGGCTCGTCTTGTTCGGAAATCATCTGTGTGAAAATATGTTGTTTGACCATGTTCTGTAATTTCATCGATATGTACTTAATAGATATGGTATCTGAGGATTGGACTAGTTTGCCGGTTGCGGGATAGAGCTGACTATCCGTTTCGAGTACGCTCATAGGAAGCAGATTGTTGGTCGCAGTAGTGGCCCCCGATCTGGGGTAGTAGAATCCGGTATTCGCCTACCGATTAGTCCGATCTAACTCTCAAACTGCCCCTCAGGCATCTATTCTACACGTTTTTTAGTAGCTTCTACTTGCTAAGCCTACTATACGACTCGACGACTACCGCAAACGAGACGGGAAGCGGGTCTGGCCCAGCCAGAGTGACGAGAACGATGAGGTCGCAGCGCTCATCGACGAGGCGAAGTCTCCCGAGCAGGAGATCGCGTTCCGACTTGGCGTTCAGGCCGGGATCCGTCGCGAAGAGATCGCCAGCGTCACCAGCAACGACTTTACGCACGCCCCCGACGGCTTCCTCGGCGTGTGGAACGACTACGCGAAGCGCGGGAAATATCGGGAGACGCCGATCCCGAAAGAACTCGCCAGTTCCGTTCGAACACTCTCGTACGAGTGCGATCCCGACGAGCCAGTCGTTGGCGTTGAGCCGAACTCGATCTATCGCTGGGTGAAGCGAGCTGGCGAGCGACGCTACGCGGCAACCAGTGACGAGGGATGGACCTACCTCGACGTCCACGACCTCCGGCGGACGTGGGGCGGGCATCTCTTGTGGGACTGCGGCGTCCTCCCCGCCGTGGTAATGAGTTTCAGTGGGTGGGAGGACTGGGAGACGTTCCGGAACCACTACCTCGGAGAAATGAGTCCGGCAGCTGCCGAGCGAGAGCGGAAGAAGATCTCGTATGTCACGGGCGATGTCGAGTCCGACCCGGGTGCGGATCCGGTTTTCGAGCCGACGGTTCAGTCGCGTTCTCTATACTGATCTATAGGCCTAATCGTAGGCCAATTTGTAGATGGCTCTTGTCCAACCTAGCGAAACAACTATTCGATATGTGATATAGGCTGCTACTGACTGCTGAATATAGAGATTGGATACAGCGACTCGACTCTATTAATTCCGAGTAGGATACCGTGAACCAGCCGTGAGAACGAGCCTGCGAATTGACCGGTAGATTCAACCTCTTGAGTAAGGAATTCTTACAGACGATGGCTTCCGACCAACCTGAAGTAACCACGGTAACCTCGAAGGGACAGATCACAATCCCGAGTAAACTCAGAGATCAATTCGGACTCGAACAGGGAACGAAGCTCATGGTTGTCCCGACGGAGTACGGTCTCGTGTTGAAGAAAGTCGACCTCCCGTCGATCGAAGAGTTTCAACGGCGTGTCGAGAATCGAGCAGACGCGAGCGACATGTCTCTTGATGAGGTCACTCGACTCGTCCACGAGGCGCGAAGCAGCGACGAATGAGGGCGGTGTTGGATACGAACGTTCTCATCTCGGGTGTTATCGCAACGGGCGTGCCACACAAACTGCTGGTCAAGGGGTTCGAACGCGAGTACCAGGTCGTCGTTTCGGTGGAAACGCTCACCGAGTTCCGTGAAACGCTGCTCAAGTATCCGGAGCGCTTTCAGATGAGCGAACACGAGGTACAACAAGAAGTCGAACTGATCCGATACTATTCAGAGTTTGTCGATCCCCAAGAGGATATTACGGCAGTCGAGCGGACCCCGACGACGACAAATTCCTCGAAGCGGCCGTCGCCGGTGGCGTCGACTACGTTGTCTCCGGCGACGGACATCTGCTCGGCCTCGACTCGTTCCGTGGGATCGATATCGTCGAACCGAGGACATTCTATGATCGACTCGACGTGTCGTGAATAGTGACTATGTCAGCTACTCACCGCTGCCACTTCTTGATCGGCTGATCGAAGGCGCCCAGAAGATCCACAAGGAACGGCTGATCTTACGAGCGACACTCACCACCGCTACACAACTCAGATGTGGGTATTAATTGAAGATGGATATAGGATCAGTCGATCACATCGACAGGCGCGTAATCTCATCTGATGGCAGTAAGTCAGATTGAACTGACCGTGGAGTGTCCTCGGAGCGCTGGTGAGTGTGATCTTCGAGATGGACCGTCGCTGTCGGCGGCGCGCTGCCGCCGACGCGACAGTGTTGTCACTCGCGACCGAGATATGATTCCTCTGGAGTGGGAAGTATATGAAGGGAGCCACGCCTACTCGGGCGACCTCCCATGATAGTGCGTCCTTGCCAGTAGGCCAATCAGAGCCATTCGTTCGAAGACGCTGTTGAGTCATCGGCCTTTAACCGCCCCAGAGCCTCTTTACACACTCTAGGGACTTAGCAGGCTTTCATGCCATCAGAGCAGTGACGACGCGCTCTACCAGTATGCCGTGATGCCGACGCTCATCTTCATCTCCCGGCTCTCGATGGTCGTCCTCCTCGCACAGGAGGGCGGCCAAGAGCGGCTGTGAGAGGCGGGAGAGACTCGGCGCGCCGACCGCGTCGGCGCACGACGGACCGATCGCTTTCGCTCGTCAGCCGTTCTGAAGCAAATGTACAAGATCGGGGTTGCGGGACCGACGGCGAAACCCGGTTCAGTCGGCGGTCGACGTCTGCTGTTGCCGCGTCACGCGGAGCGACGTGACCGTCGTGTAGAGGACCGCGGCCGCGACGACGACCGCCGCGCCGATGACGAGCACCAGTCCGAGCAGCTCGAGCGTCGCGTTGCCGAGGTACGAGCCAACCTCGCCGATACCCACGGCGACGGAGCCGACCAGCAGCATTCCGCCGAAGTACACCTTGATCTCGTCGGCGTCGACGACGGCGGTCGCCGCGGAGCCGACGCGCGCGCCGAGCGCGCTCCCGAACAGCAGCGGGGCGACGATACCGAGGTTCACGCCGCCGCCCTGTCCGTAGAGGTAGCTCCCGAGCCCGCCGGAGAAGACGATCTCGAAGAGGTCCGTCCCGACCGCGACGGGCACCGGGACGCCGATCGCGTAGATCATCGCGGGCATCCGGATGAAGCCGCCGCCGACGCCGAGGAACCCGGACAGGACGCCGGTCGCGAAGGCGACGGCCGTGATGACCCACGCGGAGACGCGGACGTCGCCGCGGAGCGTCACCATCGGCGGGATCCGGACCGTCTGCTGGATCTTCTTCGCGATCTCGGGGATCTCGTACTCGTCGAGGTCCTTGTCGGTCGCCTCGTGGTCAACGCCGCCCCCGCCGTCGCCCTTCAGGGCGTCGCGGGTGACCATCGCGCCGACGCCGCCGAGCAGGACGACGTAGGCGACGCTGATGACGCCGCCGGCGAGCCCCATCGATTCGAGGTAGTAGACGCTGGCGCGCCCGGCCTCAATGCCGATGGTCGTCCCGGTGATCATGATCACGCCGAGCTTGTAGTCGACCTGCCCGAGGTCGTGGTGTTTCAGCGTCGCGATGACGGCCGTCCCGAAGACGAACGCCATCCCGCTGCCGACCGCGACGGGCGCCGGGTAGTCGAGCATTAGCAGTGCGGGGGTGACGAGGAACGACCCGCCCATGCCGAAGAACCCGAACAGGACCCCGACGACGAGGCCGAACCCGGCGAACAGGGCGAGCATCTCGGGGCTCGTCCCTAGGAAGCCGGGCCCGCTGAGAAGGCTACCGAGCACTCGCGTTACCCCCGACGATGAGGTCCATTAGGTACGGCCCGACGAGCCGTTCGAGGCCACCGTAGCCCACGTACAGCACGAACGCTTCGAGGAGGATCGCGCCGATAAGCAGGGCGGTCTCCGGGTCCCAGCTGGGTATCTCTAGTCCAGCCATTGACTCATCCTCCGACTTCCGAACGCGGAAATTCGATTCTGGCACATTTCTCTTCACCCTCTCCTACCTGCTTCGTGCCTATAACGGTTTTGGGCTGATCGTACAATACTATATTCCGGTAACCCCGGTCGGAGTATCGATAACTTACGGAGAGGTTTCCGCATCCGGTGGGCCCCGCGCGTCGTCTGCGCTGCGGTCGCCGCACGTCTTCGGCCGCACGCCTTTCGGGCCGAGCGCAACCGTGTTGTCGCCGCCCGCCCAAGGCGTCGACATGCGGGCCCTGTGCGCGAACGACCTGTTGGCCGCCAGCGAGGCGGCCATCGAGAACGAGACGTGTCTGGACTGTCTAGGCCGCATCGGCGTTCGGACGATCCACCTCGTCACGGTCGTCTCGGCGAACGTCCACCCCGGGATGCCCGGCGTCGACTTCGAGGAGCGCCGCCGACGGGGGCTCGACAGGTACCGTGCGGTGATCGAGGCCGCGGGGTTCGCCGTCGAGACGCACGTCGTTCGCGGGACAGAGTCCGCTGGAGAACCGGGTCGTCGGCTCGACCACGCGTAACCTCGCCCGGACCACCGTCGTCCCGCTTTTAGTCAACCGCGTCGAGCGGGCGGTCAACGACCCGACGGTCCGTCGCGAGCACCTCTCCCGGAGCGTCCTCTTCGCGACCGACTTCTCCGAGCACGCCGCCCGCGCGTTCGAAGCCTTTTGCTACCTCCGTCACGCGACCGAGGAGGCGACGCTCGTCCACGCCCGATCGCCGAAAGACGTGGGGGCCGACGACGGCGTCGGCCCGGCGGGGCGGTTGGCCGAGCGGGCGAGCACGCTGGAAGGCTGGGGAATCGAGACGCGGACCGAACTCCGCCGCGGCGACCCCGCCGAGGAGATCCTCGCCGTCGAGGCCGAGGCAACCCCGTCGACGGTCCTCGTCGGGTCGAAGGGTCGGAGCCGAATCCGGCGGCTCCTGCTGGGCAGCGTCTCGGAGGAGATCGTTGCGCGCGCGACGGGCAACGTCTTCCTCGTGCCGCCGCCCCGGACTGTTTAAAAAGTCGACGCCGCAGCGTGCGATGTTTATAACTCGACCGTGGCAGTCGCGTACGCGAGCGCGAATGAGAATGCGAACGAGCCCGCCCACGCCCCCACCGTTGTGAGGATCTTTTCCGCGTCCACGGCCTCCCGACCGCCGACGGCGGCGCCGCTCCCGATGATCGCGCTCACGACAATCTCGTTGAACGAAACCGGCACGCCGAGCAGCACCGTCAGTTGCGCGATCAGAAACGACGGGACGAGTGCCGAGATCGAGCGCTGCGGCCCGAGCGACGAGTAGTCCTGCGAGAGCGACTTGATCATCCGGGCCGCGTCGGTCCACGAGCCGACGAGCATCTCAAACCCCCGCCGACGAAGACGGGGTCGTCGACATCATCCCTACCCCGTCAAGCAGCGGGAGCAGCGGGCTGACCGCGAGCGCGACCTGACTCCCGCCCGCGAGGAACGCGACGAGCGACCCGAGAGCAGCACACGCCGTAGGCTGCCGGACTCGTCACGCCTCATGTCCCACCAGACGACGGTCGCGACGGCCAGCGCCGCGAGGCCGGTGATCGTGGACCGCCGACGCGAGCCTCTCGATCGAGAGGCTCCGCTGTCCGAGCCCGCGGAGGGTCCCTGGCGCGGGCCCGTCGCCGAGGAAGCTGAACCGGACGTTCACGAGGACGGCGCCGACGAGCCCGACAAGGACCGGGACGCTGTACCGCTCGGCGACCCCGGGCCGCGGGAAGACCGAGGCGATTCCGAACGCGATGCCGCCGACGAACGGCACCAACAGCCAGACGGCGCTGATCTCTACGTACTTCGCCCAGACCGGCGTCCCGCCGAGCGCGAGCCTGACGCCGATCACCGCGCCGGTCACAGTGAACGCGGTCGCGAACGGGACCCCGGTGACGATGCCGACCGCCATCGGCCCGGCGCCCAACACGAGCACGAGGATGACGCCGGTGAGCAGGCTGATCCCGCCGGCGAGGCCGCTCCCGACGGCCTCTGAGACGTTGCCGCCCTGCGTGACAGCGCCGGCGAAGCCAAAGACGCCGACGAGCAGCGCGGCCCGCATCGTCGCGACCGCGTTCGCGCCGACGGCCGGGGTGAACGGAGTCGCGCCGCTCAACCCGGCGCCGATCACCCACGTCATGAACAGGCTGGCGAGCGCCGCGCCGACGAAGAGGGCGACGAGAGCGGGGTCCATCGCGTCGGGGCCTCAGTCCGCGCCCGCCGCGGCGGCCTCGGGGGCTCGACTGCGGCTCCGCCAGTACCCCTGCGCGTACGCGCCGAGGAACATGCCGCCGAGCGCCCACAGGATCGTGACGTTGCCGACCCCGAGGCTGGCGTACGCGGCGCCCGGGCAGATCCCCGAGAGCCCCCAGCCGACGCCGAACACCGCGCCGCCGACGAGGACGTTCCGGTCGAACGGTTTCAGCCGGCGCTCGTACGGGCTCCCCGTGAGGGGCGCGGTGTCACGGATCCGCGGCAGCAGCGCGAACGCGACGCCGGAGACGATCGCGGCCCCGAACATCACGAACGGGAGGCCGAGGTCCTCGAACAGGAGGAAGTTCACCACGACCTCCGGCCGCGCCATGTGGCTGAACCCGAGCCCGAACCCGAAGATCAGCCCGCCGACGAACACCAGCGGCTTGAAAAAGGGATGTCGGTCAGCCATCTACGGGCTCACCCCCAACGCGGCGACGACCTGTGCGGTCCCGATCGCTACGGTCAGGAACGTCGCGACGCCGGCCAGCGACGTCTTCGACGCCGAGCCGACGCCGCAGACGCCGTGTCCGGACGTACACCCCTTCCCGACGCGGGTCCCGATGCCGACCAGGATCCCGCCGAGGAACAGCCGCCACGGCTGGACGTCCGTCGTCCACAGCGTCACGCCGGCGACTTCGTAGAGCTGACCGGTCGTTCCGGGCTCGTACAGCGAGGTCGTGACGACGCCCGACTGGACCGTCGCGGCGAACGCCAGTGCGCCCAGGATGATGCCGGCCGTGAACACGACCCGCCAGTCCCGCGAGCCGACGTACCGCTGGAATCGCGACTGGTCGGAGACGTACGACAGCGTCGACTCCAGGAACGTGCTCGCTCCCGCCGGGATGCCCGTGCCGACGTAGATCACGACGGTCCCGAGCCCGACGAGCAGCCCGCCGACGGCGTACCGGCTGATCCCGTTGGGGAACAGCTCGGCGACCGCCTGAAGCAGTACTGGGTCAGCAACCATCGGCGTCGTCAGTCACCCGCGAGCGAGTCCTGACTGGCCGCGCAGTTGTTCGGGCCGAGCTCGAGGGTGAACGCCTCGTCGTCGTCGACGGCGTTCTGACCGAGATTCGTCGCGATGATCTCCTCGTAGTTGGCCGGGCGCGGCGGCATGTCCGAGAGGATCAGCTCGACGAAGTCGTCCTCCTCCATGGTGAGCGCGTCCATCTCCTCGACGAGCTCGCCGATCGGCGCCGTGTAGGTGCCGTCGTCGGCCGGGACGGCCGCGTCGCTGAAGTGCGCGCCGCCGATCAGGGTGTCGTCGGGCAGCGTCAGCACACGCTCCTGAAGCGACTCGTACAGCATGCGCGCGGCGTCGGGGGCGCCGTCGTCGCCCTCTTCGAGGTCGGGACGGGCGACGCTCTCGATGAACAGCCCGTCGCCGGTCGCGAGGAGGCTCTCGTCGACGAGGTAGGAGGTCATCCCGGTCGTGTGGCCGGGCGTGTGGACGGTCTCGATCGCCGCGTCGCCGACTTCGAAGGCGTCGCCGTCCTCGGCCGTGGTCAGCTCGTCGGCGTAGGTGACGCCGCGGTCGACGGCGGCGTCGGGGATGACGCCCTCCACGCCCTCGGCGTTGAGGTCGCGCACGCCCGAGATGTGGTCGGCGTGGACGTGCGTGTCGATGGCGTACGTCAGGTCGACGCCGAGGTCGTCGGCGTCGTCGAGGTAGCGGTCGGTGAACGCCCGGAGCGGGTCAATGATCGCGGCCTCGCCGTCGTCGTAGAGGAGGTAGCCGAGACAGCCCGACGAGGGGCGCTGGTACTGGAGGAGCGTGCCGGCGCCGTCGTAGCGGTCGACCTCGACGGCCTCGTAGATGCTCGCCCAGCCGTTCATCCCGTCTTCGAGGTGGTCGACGTCGTAGCCGCGCTCCGCGAGCGTGCCCGCGACGTACTCGCTGGCGCCGCCCTTTGCACAAAGGACGGTCACCTCGCGGTTGTCGGGGATCCGGTCGATGACGTCGTCATCGATGTCGTCTTCGAGGAACTCGAAGTACGGCACGTTGATCGACGTGACGTTCTCGCCGTCGACGCGCCACTCCTCGTAGTCGGATGTCATGCGCGTGTCGAGGATCGTGACGTCCTCGCCGGCGTCGATTCGGTCTTTGAGCGATTCCGGGTCGACGGAGTCGACATCGACATCCGGAGTCGGAAAGTCATCGGCGTTCATGTTTCGCGGTCGTTTCTATCGGACCGACGCACAAAAGGATTGCCATAGTATTTCCAATTTTAAACAATACTATCGCCCGCAGGATTCGCGTGTACACGAGCGATTCTGCTCCTAGTGGTTTCATAAACCGTCTAAACCGGTTTTACTTTATACAATAGTTAGCAGTATTCCCAAGAACCGACACAGTTTTACTTTACCAGGGAATATTGTGCGATAGCTCCAATACAGACATCGGGGCAGATACACAATGAGTGCCGAATTCGACATCGCGGAGACGCTCGACGTGAAGGGCGCATCGTGTCCCATGCCAGTGGTGAAGACGAAGTCTGCCATCGACGACCTCGCCGCGGGCGAGGTCCTCGAGGTGGTGGCGACGGACCCCGGTAGCATGAGCGACATCGACGGCTGGGCCGACGGCACCGAGGGCGTCGAGCTCGTCGACCAGACGGAGGGCGACGACGTATACAACCACTACGTCCGCAAGACGGAGTAACGATGAGCACGGACACACCCGACGCGCCGGCTGAGAACGGGCCGGCCGAGGGCGCGCCCTCGCGCGCGGAGCTGGCTGCGCGCGTCGACGAGCTCGAGGACGCGCTCGCCGAGGCCACCGCCGAGGACGGCGGCAAGAAGATGAGCATCATCGCCACGAAGGGGACGCTGGACATGGCGTATCCGCCGCTCATCCTCGCCAGCACCGCGGCCGCGTTCGGCTACGAGGTGACCGTCTTCACTACCTTCTGGGGGCTCGACATGCTCCACGAGGAGCGGTCGAAGAGCCTCCAGCTCAGCTCCGTCGGGAACCCCAACATGCCCGTCCCCAACGCCGTCGCCGCGCTTCCCGGCATGGACCGCGTGACGACGAAGATGATGGAAAAGCGGATCACGGACAACGACACCGCCACGGTCGAGGAGCTCCTCGAGACGAGCCTCGAGATGGGCGTGGAGTTCCAGGCCTGTCAGATGACCATCGAGCTGATGGACTACGACGAGGACGACTTCTACGACGGCGTCACCACCGGCGTCGGCGCCGCGACCGCCATTCAGGACATGGCCGAGGCGGACATCCAACTCCTCGTCTAACCGCCGCCGCAGTCTACCTGGCGGTTCGTGATCGACGAAACCGACGCGTTCGGGGCTTCGTATACAGTATTGTGGGTTATATACACAAGTGTTTTATTAACACGGGCCGTACTTACTCGTAATACTATGCCAGACTCGTTGGCCAAACAGCTCCAGAGCGACATAGAGTGTGAGGGCTTACTGGAGTGTTTCCACGGTCTCAAGCCGTTGGACAGGCATTGTTTTGAGAGGCTTGTCGAGAGCGATGAGCCGTTGACAGTCGACGAGATCAGCGAGGCCGTCGACCGGGAGCGCTCGACCGCCTACCGCGCGATCCAGCGACTCCTTCAGGCAGGCCTCATCAGCGAAGAGCAGATCAACTACGACCAGGGTGGCTACTACCACGTCTACCAGCCAACCGATCCTGAGAAGATTTCGGGGGAGATGCAGCGAATGTTGAACGACTGGTACGCAAAAATGGGTCAACTCATTCAAGAGTTCGAAACAAAGTACAGTCAGTCCGAGGATTTTGCTCCCGCTGCCGAAAGCTAGCCCAGTTTTCACCGAGAATCGAAGAGGAAGCCTCGCGCTTCAGCGCGGAGAAGTTGTCAAGGACTCGTTAGACCCGCGCTTGGCGAGTTGCTTCTCACTAGACTACCGCTCATGGTAGTCGTCAGGGTGGCATTGATCCCGATGAGCGGACTACGGTCGCCAGGTTCATGATCGGACTTGCCGACTGGACCGTCGCGGTCGTCGCTGATTCGCTCACAGGGTTCTCAGCAATTGGCTCGCTATCTCTCAGTAAATAGTCCGCTTCGAAACTGGCCCCGAGGAGCAAGCGCAACGAGCGCAAACGTCTCAGTCCGAGTATCCACACAAAAGATCTTGAAACCCGCGGCCATCAGCGCCTCGGCGGCGTCATGGGCGCCGAATCGTTCGTCGGTCGGTGTGCCAGTCTCGCCGTCGCCGTCAGCCGACCAGTCGAAGACCACGAGCCGACCACCCGACCGAAGGACGCGAGCTAACTCGGCGACTGCGTTGTCGCTTGCGAGCTCATGGTACGTCATCGTCGAGAATGCGGTATCAAGCGCGCCGTCGGTAAGCGGCAGATCCGCTACGTCGCTCTCGACGAACTCGACAGTATCGGGCACCCCCTCCTCCCAGTGAAACTCGTGTATCTCCGCTTGGGGGTCGATTGCGTACACCGAACAGACGTGTGGCGCAACGTCGTCAATGTGAATCGCCTCGGGGTCAAGCCCCGAGGCTTCCCGTTTCCACGACATGACTTGCAGACACGGACTCAAAGTGAGTCGTGTCCGTAGCGGTCACAGTCTCCACGGGCGTGTCTTCGGGCCATCCCAGCCCTAATTCAGCAAAGCCTCTCTGTAAGACGTTCATCGCCGCATTCGCGTCCCTGTCTGTCTTAAATCCACACGACGGACAGGAGTGTTCCCTGACCCAGATGGGTTTCACTGTCTCCATACCGCACGACGCGCATTTTTTGCTCGTGCCTCGGGCTTCGACCTGCACGACGTGACTGCCGTACAATTCTGCTTTGTACTCGAGCAGGGTGATGAACTGTCGCCACGCCGCATCCTGCTTGTTTCGAGTGTTGTGCGACTGTTCAAGCATCCCCTTCACGTTCAGGTCTTCGACGAATACGGCGTCGTACTCGCGGACGAGCCATGTCGTTATCTTATGCTGGTAGTCCAGCACCTTCCGGCGAATTCGACGCTTGACTTTGGCAACTTCGACTCGTTGTTTCTCGTAGTTGTTCGACCCCTTCTCCTTCCGAGATAATTTACGCTGTTCGCGTCCGAGTCGCTCGTAGTCGTTTTCGAGGTCGAGCCAATCCACGGTTTTACCGTCGTTAGTGTGGATGTAGTTGAGTATTCCGAGGTCGATGCCGACGCTGTTGCTCGCGTCCAGCGATTCCACGTCGGGTTTCTCGGGGAGATCGGCGTCGTCGGTTTCGAGGCCGAAGGAGACGAACCACTCGCCAGTCGTCTCCTTCTTGAACGTGACCTCTTTGATGGTGGCGTGGTCAGGAATCGGGCGGTGGTAACGAATCTCAGTCGATCACATCGACAGCCGCGTAACCCCGTTTGATCACGGTGAACCAAACCGAACTAGCTGTGGAGCATCTTCGAACCGCTAGTGAGCATGATTTTCGGGATGGATCGCCGCTGTCGGCGGCGGACTGCCGCCGACGCGACGGCGTCGCCACTCACGACCGCTGTCCGGACCGGTGGACAGCTACCGGAAGAACCGGTCGTCAAGTGACTGGTTCGCTGGAACAGACCTACGCACACCAAGTGCTGTCCAAGCTGCGCGAAGCGTCATTTCGCAGAACTCCGTGAACGACCACTGCAAGAGGCGGCGCCCCCCGCGGCGGGGCGCCGCCACGTACTTCCAGTGGAGATATCGCCAGCTGTTCTGAAGCAGTAGGCTCACTACAAACATCATCAGCCGGAGCCCAGCGTCCTGAGAACTGGTGAAAGCGAGGCTCTGCTTAGCTAATCGGTAGCTCGACTCGATGCCGAAGCGCTTGCTGTAGTGTTCTCGGGCATCCCGTGGTGTGTCGATGAACGGCGCGTCAGCGGCGTAGCCGTGACGCGCCACCCCGTGTTCGTCGTATCGTCCCTGCTGGTAGACGCAGTCGATGAACACGGGGAACGTCACCTCACCGGCGAGATCGTGTTCGATCTCGCGGCTCCAGCCTCTGTTGAGTTCGTCTTGAATCGTCTCGCCCCACTTGACAATCGGCATGACGTAGGCGTAGTTGTGCTTGGACAGCAGTCCGAGGCAGGTACTGTTGTAGAATCCACGATCGAGGTAGACGGCCTTGACGCCGAGGTCAAGGCCGTCGAGCAGTTCGAGGAACTCAGCGAGGACATCGCTGGTGGTATCGCCAGCGACAAGCTGGCGAACCGCCAGCGTGTATCGTTTGTTGCGGACACGTACGTAGAGCGTCGCATAGGCGTGAAACGTCGTTGTTCCACGCTTGGCCTGTGAGGAGTACAGAGCCTCGGTTTCGTCCTCATCACCGTAGTAGGGATCGAGGTGGAGGTCTGCGCAGACCTCCACCGGTCGATCTGGAAGTGTCTCAAGCGTATCTCGCTGAAGCAGCGTGTCTCCAACCGATTCAACCGAATCCAGTTCAAACTGATCGGTGAGATGTCCACGGACGGTATTAGCGTGTGGTGAGTCGTCAGTCGTTTCGCAGACGTGATTGATCGAGGTCCCGCCGGCGCTGGCGCCGGCGAGGACCTCGTACAATGTCTCCGTAGAGACCTCAACGTCTTCTCCGAGATCTACCGAAAGCTCCTCTTCAAGACTGTTGACGACAAAATTAAGCAGGTGCTCTTCCTCTATCTCGCTGTCTGCTTCGGGTTGTTGCACATCTTCCCAAAGCAGACACTTCCTCTAACCCGATGTGATCGACTGAGCCTCATGACAGTCCAGATACTGTATATTTCTTTCCCCAGTACAATCCACGCACAATTTTGTGTGTCTAGAGACAGTCGATTTATTTCCTAGACAAGTCAGCACGATACGGCTATCCACCTACCGACCCACCCACCCCTTCAGTGGGCGGGAGCCTGCGCGACCCCTCCTTGTGGGGGGTCGCGCTCAATTCGGCCCGATGTTGAACTCTGACATCAAATCACTTTCATGTTTAATTAATTCTTTACGCAATGATTCGTTCAGTTCCAATAATTCCCGCCTTGCCCTTTCATACTCTTCTATGGCATCTAAGCAGTCATATGAAACATCTCGAGAAAACAGGTGGTAGTGTTCATTGTAGAAAGTTTTTAACTCCCCTTTATTACTCGGATTAGACCGCAAGTAGATAATATCGCAGGCTAAGATCTGCGATAATTTTTTGTATGCTATTTTTTCTTCCCACTCTTTTTTAGATAGATCAGTCGCCTCCAGAGCTATCTCTTTGAGTGTTGACTCTGTTTCAGAGAGATCTACAGCAATGGTATCCGCTTCCAGATCCTGTATGTCATATATACTTTGACACGCTCTTGTGTAGCACATTGTTGATTTCAGAGAGTTGCTTTGACGGCGTGTTTGAGCGCTTTTCGTCCGGGTTTGCGGTAGAGTTCTCGTCTGAGTTGGAACGCTCGGAGATACTGTGTGAGGCGATCTTTTGAGATGCCTCGATGCGGCGAGAGCCACCGTCGCGCCAGCGACGCGTGGCTCTCGCAGGTGTTCACGTGGACCGTCTCGTCGGCGTACTCACCGTCTCCGTGAACGACGTATTCGCGGTCGAATTGCTCGTCTTCAGTAAGCGGATCGTACGCACGAAATCCGTCTGTATAGACAGTGAGAGGCTCCTGCTGGCGGTCTGCCAGCAGGAGCCGGATCGTCGATTCGTCTGCGGATTTCGCCGGCACAACGTACCGTTGCTCGGTGCCACGATCCACGAGAACGAACACGGGCGGTTTGTCTTGATCATACGTTCCGCGCCCGCGTCGAGAGAGGCCGCGAGAGCGCGACCACTGGTCGCGCTCGCGGCCTTTCAAGCCGGCAGAGACGTAGAACTCGTCAATTTCAACCGGGCCGCGGAGATCGAGTGACGGCGCGTCGAGCGCTTCAGCGAAGCGCTCGACACGCCTGTGAATCGTTTTGTAGGCGACCTCGATTTCGCATTGTAACTGCCTGAGACTCGTGTTAAACCGCAAAAACGCGTAGATCGAAAACAGCCACTTGCGGAGTGCGATCTTCGAGTGAGCGAAGATCGTGCCGGTCTTGTCGTTGAACGTGCGGCCGCAATCCTTACAGAGATACCGCTGAAACTGCCCATAGCTGCCGTTTCTGACCGTTCGGTCAGAACGGCAGCGAGGACAGGAAACGCCGTCACGCCAGCGAACCTGCTGTAACAGGTCCGCTGCGACCGATTCCGACCCAAACACATCCAGCGGAATCATTCGTGTCGGACACCGCTGACGCGGTGTCCTTGTCCTCTTCGACTCCACAGCGACAGCTCAGCAGTATCAACAATCTCCTACAGAAGAGCGTACTTTGACAAATAGTGAACCAAGTTTTCCCAGAATCCTCTATCGAATCCCCTACCTCCTCTGTAGCCTCCTCAAGTCTCTGAACCTTTGTATTGTAGTTTTCTACTTTACTAGTGGCTTCTCCGCATCTCTCAGCAAATATACTATAATAAATTGGTTCTATTTCTGGAAGCTCTTTAGAGCCGTCCATCGTCAAATGGCTTTTTTTATTTTCTTTCGCAATTGGACGAAGAGGATCTGTGAGATCATAGTAGGCTTCGGTTCCGTGTGATCGGAAAGAAATTCTACACCCCTTTTTTAACTCATTCTGGTTATGGACCAACGTGGCAATAATTGGCTGAAGGATCTCTTCGACAGTCCCTCTAACCAATGGTTTTGATTGTTCTTTTTCAGCTCGCAAGATTGATCTTCGATTCTGTCTAACTGTTAATATTGTTGCTATAAAAAACAGCAAAGTTGCGATAGTGCCCGTTGAACTTATTATCAGATTGATTGTCTCTGATTCGATGTAATTGTAGTAATATCCGATGGATGTGATTGCCAATATACATAATATAGTAAATACAATTACGACACCAATTGGTAGGAGGTATTGAGCCCGACTATTATTTTTTGGAGGTAGAATCATCTGTCTTCTTCTAACCACCAGATCGAACTGTTGCCCGCTTTTTTCTTTTTAATTATTCCTCTACTTTCCAGTTTGGCCAGTCGCTTTCTGGCCCCTGTCAATGAGAATCCAATTTCGTTGGCGACTTCTTTCGTGGTCAAAACAGGTTCGGTTGCTGACTCAAATATATCGACTATTTCTGAATCGTCTACTACTTCATCTCTCCCTGCCATTACAATCCGTTCTTCTGCGTGGTTACTAATTATCATCGGAGAAATAGTTTTTTCACTAGAACTAGTTTCTCCGCCAGAACTAAATGGCAATGAGTTGTAGGGCCAAATAACGGTTGTCCCAGAATAGCGGACCTCGCTGCTGGAACAGCAGGTCCGCGTGGGCTTCCGTGAACCAGCCACGAAAGCCATGTCAGCAAACACGGCCGGGGGTATTCAATCCCCCCACGGCGGACGTGATCGCGCGACAACCAGCGGACCCGCTCGGCTTCAGTTTCAGTTCCGCTCCCCGTACAAGGATTTCTCCTTTTATATACCACCCCGTCGCCGTAAGGTGATGCCTCCAAAGGAAGTTGTCCGGATCGAAGATGACGCTGATCGGTGGCGGTTCCTCTGTCCCCGCGGCCACCGAACGTGGGAACCGACGAATCACCATTTCTGGTGTCAGCTTTGCGCGCGCCGCGACGACGCCGACGGCGTGTTCCACGAGCTGCGCGACCAGAAGACCGACGCCCTTCTCGAACGCGACCGGGTCCAGCTGCTCACGGACTCCGGACCGTACGATCACGACCTCGATGGGGGCGCGCGATGACCACCCTCTACTGCGCGGAGTGCCGGTCCCGGTTCGAACCGGATGATCGGCACGTCTGGATTCAAGGCGAGATTCGATCCGTCGACGATCGCAACCGGCTCGAAGACTTCGCGATGTGCCCGGACTGCTGGGCCGATCTCACGGACAACTGGGGTGAGCCGGTGTGAACAGTCGCTCCGCTCGCGACCTCTCTACCTGCCCGGTCTGTGATTCTCGGATCGAGCCCGAGCCGCCGGATGGGTTCACCCGGTACGCGCGGCAGGTCGCGGGCTACCTCGACCACTTCGCTGAGGCACACCCGGATCACCCGATCCTTGACGCCCCGGAGGGCTACCTGTGAGTCGGGACCGCTCGCGCGATCCCGGCGAACTCGCCCCGCGGGAGGCGGTGACCCGTTACCTTCGTCGACGGCGGTCCGACTCAACCGACGCCAGCGTCAAGTCGTGGAAGTACCGGCTGAAGTTGTTCGTCGAGTGGTGCGAAGGTATCGGTGTCGAGCGCGTCGGTGATCTCCGCGGGTACGACCTCGACGAGTATTACGAGCTGCGCAGCGGCGCCGTCGCACCGGCGACCCTCGAAGGGGAGATGTGGACGCTCCAGAAGTTCACCGAGTACCTGGAACAGATCGGCGCCGTCGACGGTCTCTCCGATTCGGTGCGCGTCCCCGACATCGACGCGTCCGAACGCGCGAACTCGGAGAGCCTGTCGACCGAGGCGGCGCTCTCGCTGCTCAACTACTACCGGGACTCCGACGTACATCGGGCAACCCGACAGCACACCTTCCTCGAACTCGCGTGGCACACCGGCGCGCGGCAGGGAGGCCTCCGCGCGCTCGACGTTCACGACGTGTACCCCAGCGAGGGGTACGTCGAGTTCCATCACCGCCCGGAGACGAGTACCCCGCTCAAGAACAAACAGCACGGGGAACGTGCGGTCGCGGTCCCTGATGAAACCGCGAGCGTTCTGCGCGAGTTCCTCGGGAACCGCTACGACGTTCGCGACGACCACGATCGGCAGCCCTACCTCGCGAGTCGGTACGGGCGGCCGACCGAGAACACGATCCGCACCTGGTCGTACGTCGCAACTCTCCCGTGTCTCCACTCGGACTGCCCGCACGGAAAGCAGCGGACCAGCTGCGATTACACCGAGTTCAAGCATGCGAGTAAGTGCCCGTCGTCTCGGTCTCCGCACCGGATTCGAACGGGCGCGGTGACGTGGATGCTCAACGCGGGGATTCCTCCCGAGGTCGTCGCGCAGCGCGTCAACGCTTCGGTCCAGACCATCCGCGATCACTACGATTGGGCGACCGAGTCCCAGCGGTGGTCTCGCTATCACGACCAGATGAACAGCCGTCGCGATCACCTCCAAAAACTCGACTTCGACCATGAAATTGATTTCAACACCCAGTAAGATGAATCGAGAAATAGACACTACCGAGCGGGCTGCTCAGAGCCCTAAGTCGCCGTCGTGCCGGCCCACTTCTCCCGCATTTCTGACCGACGAGCGACCGCGTTCGGGTGGCCGTAACCACGTCCCCACGAGCGAAGCGAGCGGGGGCACGTGGCGCGTAGCGCCACGGTGATTCAATATTCGTGCCGGCCCACTTCTCCCGCATTTCTGACCGACGAGCGACGGCACTCGGTTTCAGATGCACCGATTGAATAGGCCGCGGCGACAACCGATCAGCGATGCCAACCGAGACCGTCGCGGGCGTCGACTGGGCGGGCGGCGCGTGGCTCGCGGTCGTGTTCGACGGAGACAGCAAACCGGAGCCCCGCCTCGAACGCAACCTCGAAGCGCTATGGAACGACGGCGTTGACCGGATGCTGGTCGACGTACCGATCGGCCTCCCCGACGACGCGGCGACGCTGGCGAAACGCGAGGCCGTCGACTCAGCCGCGCGATCGGCCGCCGAGCGGCCGAGTAGCGTGTTCCCGGTCCCGTCGCGGGGTGCGTGCGAGGCCGCGAGAAACGGCGCGGACTACGAAACGGTGAGCGAGCGGAACAGAGCGGATCTCGACAAGGGACTCAGTCGGCAGTCGTATCACATCGCGCCGGCGGTCGGCGAGGTCGACGCGTTCCTCTGCGAAGACGAGGCGGCGCGCGACCGGGTGCTGGAGGCGCACCCGGAGGTGTGCTTCCGCGGACTCAACGGCAGCCCGCTCGAACGCTCGAAGACCACGGCACCGGGCGTCGGCGAGCGGCTCGACGCCCTTGACGGGCACCTCGCCGGCCCGGGCGCTGCGCTCGGGCGGATCTGTCGAGGGCTCACGGACGCACCCGCCGCCGTCGCTGACGCCGCGGATCCCACCGTCGACGACGCCGTCGACGCGCTCGGGCTTGCGGTCGTCGCCCGCCGTCCGGTCGACGAACTCCGGTTCCTGCCGGACGGGGCAGAATATCGCGACGGCGAGGGGATCCCGATGCGGATGGCGTACTGGAGCGCGGCGCGGTTGGCGTGAGTCGCTTCCCTCTCGGCTCCGACGCAGTCCTCCCGTTGGTAAGGTTCAAGGCCCTCTGTCACCCGCTACGACACGAATGAAACTCTTCTCCTCGCGGGCGGACCGCCGGCGGGGGATCGCGGCCGCGGTCGGCGTCGCGGTCCTCGCGGTCGGGCTCTACGTCTTCGTGACCCGCTATTTCGGGTTTATCACCGACGCCAAGGCCCTCCGGACGTGGCTCGACCAGTTCGGCATCTTCGCCCCCATCGTGTTCATCGGGATCCAGGCCCTCCAGGTCGTCGTCGCGCCGATACCGGGACAGGTCGTCGCCCTCGTCGCGGGCTACCTCTTCGGCTCGTTCTGGGGTACCGTGTACAGCCTCACCGGCGTGCTCATCGGCAGTGCGGTGGCCTTCTCGCTCTCCAAACGCTACGGCCGCTCCTTCGTCGAGAACGTCATCCACGAGGACGTGATCGACCGGTTCGACGGGTTCGTCGACACGGTCGGCATCCCCGGGCTGTTCGCGTTCGTCATCATTCCCGGGCTCCCCGACGACGCCATCTGCTTTCTGAGCGGGCTCACCAAGTGGTCGCTCCCCACCTTCATCGGCGTCATCGCCGTCGGGCGCCTCCCGGCGTACGTGTTGACGGTGTACGCGGGCGGTGAGCTCGCGAGCGGGCGGTTCCTCTCCGCAATGGCGCTCGTCGCGATCGTCGTGGCGGCGTCCGCGATCGGTTACTACAAGCAGGAGGCGGTCCGCGACCTCGTCGAGCGCGTCGAGCCGCGACTCCCGTTCTGAGGCTCGAACTGGCGCGGCGGGTTAGCCCCACGTCCACTGCGAGTCGAGGACGAACCGGTACAGCCCGCTGATGAGGATCGCGGGCACGTTCGCGACGAGCGCGGTCATCCCGCCCCACTCGACGAGCGCGTAGAGCACGCCGATCTGGATCGGCCACGCGGTCCCGCGAACCAGGTTCGTCTTGAGCAGTCCGCCGAGGTACTCGGTCGGGCCGGTGTTCTGACTCGCGCGAAACGTCCACGCGTTGTTGAGGACGTACGAGAGGATGATCGTGATCTCGATGGCGATCGTCGCGGCGATGAGGTAGTTCAGTCCGGCGACGTTGTCGAACAGCCACAGCAGGCCCATCTGTATCCCCGCGGTGAGCGCGCCGACGACCACGAACCGGCGCATTTGAACCGCGAGCGGTCCGCTCGCGAGGTTGCGCAGGACCGATCGAATCATCACTTATACCCGAGCGCTTCGAGGCGAGCTTCGAGGTCTTCGTCGACCTCCTCCTCGCCGCGCTCGGCCGCGGCCGCTTCCGCCGCGGCGCCGCGTTCGCGGAGCAGCTCCGCATGGGCGTCGATGACCGGCGCGAACCGGTCGATAACCGCCTGTTCCTCCTCGTTCGGGTCGACCGCGAGGTTCTCCTGTTGGGTCGGATCCGAGGGGCGGTGGTACAGCTCCCGCTCGTCGGCGTCGACGTTCTCGATGTACGTCCAGTCGTCGTCGCGCGCGCTGATGAACAGGTCGCCGTCGGACAGCGACCGCGGGATCGGCTGCTGGGTCACCTCTTCGCCGCGGACAGTCACCGAGACGACGGGGTCGTCTGGGACGTCCGGCCCGTCGGCATCGGCCTCGCCGCTGGTTTCCGATTGGGCGTCGTCACGGTCGCTCGTTGCGGACGGAGCGTCGTCGCCGCCCAGCGCCGGCACGAGCGACTCGCCGTGCCACTCGGGCGCGGGGTCGACGCCGAGGAGGTCGGCGACCGTGGGCGGAATGGCGTCGAGCCCGACGTGGCCGTCGACGCGGCCGCCGTCGAGTCCGGGGACGTCGGCCAAGAAGGGGACGTGGATCAGCTCGTCGTACAGCTTCGGGTAGTGGGCGAGGTGGCCGTGTTCCTGGAACTCCTCGCCGTGGTCGCCGGCGAGCAGCACCGCGGTGTCGTCGGCGACGCCCGCCTCGTCCAGGCTGTCGAGCAGACGGCCGATGCTGGCGTCGACCTGCCGCACCGTCGCCTGGTACAGCGTCCGGAGCTCGCGGAGGGTCCGCTCGCCGACTTCGAGGCCGAGACTCGTCCGAGCGTGGGCGTGGAGCATCTGGTGGGTGCCGACGATGCCGTCCGACACCTCGCGGATGTACCGGGGCGCGGGGACGTACGGGGTGTGCGTGTCCATGTAGTGGACCCACAGGAAGAACGGCTCGTCCGTGTCGTCGACGAACCCGGTCGCCGCGTCCTCGACGTCGAACATGCGCGAGGCGTCGAGGAACGGGCGGTCGTCGCTCTCGCCGCGGAACTTCGAGCCGAGCCGGCGGATCGGCGAGGACGCGAGCTGGATCCACGCCTCGACGGTCGGGTGGGCGGCGAGGTAGCGACTGTATCGGCTGGAGCCGACGCTCGTGACGAACGGCTCGAACTCGTCGAACCCGTCGGGGTACCCCCAGTGGTCGGTGAGGAAGCCGTTCGCGGCGTTGAACCCGCCGGTCGCGATCCCGGCGTCGGAGAGCACCTCGGCGAGCGTCACCGACTCGTCGACGCCGATGTCGCCCGACCGAGCGAACACGGGCTCGGACGCGAGGATCGAGGGGAACGAGAAGGGGGTCCAGTTGCCCGTCGCGAACGCGCGGTCGAACACGGTTCCGCCGTTTGCGAGCCCGTCGATGACGGGCGAGCGGCGCTCCGCGTCGTACGGGGAGACGGCGTCCGCGCGCAGCGAGTCTACCGTGACGAGGACGACGTTCGAGACGGTCGCGTCGTCGCTCGACGCGTCCGCGTCCGCGGCTGAATGGGTCGACGAATCGGATGTCATAGGGTACGGTGCGAACCCCCGCAGAGCGCCCGCACCGCGGATGGACTTCGGGAGTCGCGGATATACCCGGAGTGGCGGTTGCCAGCCGTTTGAGGATTTCGATCCCCCGCATCCACGTGCGAGCGTACCTATTTGGCGGTGCCGACGCACGGGATCGGTATGGAGGACGCGCCCACCGGCCGGCCGATCGACGAGGCGGCGCTGCCGGAACCGGTTCCCGACGACGAGATCCCGGAGTCGGTTCCGGGTCGGTCCCGCGCTATTGAGGCGAACGGCGTGCCGCTCCACGTCGTCGAGGCCGGTCCCGAGGACGGGAAGCTCCTGGTCCTGCTCCACGGCTTCCCGGAGTTCTGGTACGGCTGGCACGAGGCGATCGCGCCGCTCGCGAACGCGGGCTACCGCGTCGTCGTCCCCGACCAGCGGGGCTACAACTGCTCCGCGAAGCCGTCGGCGGTGCGCGACTACCGGATCGACGAACTCGCGCGCGACGTCGTCGGGCTGATCGACGCGTACGACCGCGAGACGGCCGCGGTCGCCGGCCACGACTGGGGCGCCGCGGTGGCGTGGTGGCTCGCGCTCAGTCACGAGGACCGCGTCTCGGAGCTGGTCGCGGTCAACGTCCCGCACCCGACCGTCTTCGAGCGCGCGCTGCGCAGCTCGTGGGACCAGCGGCTCAAGAGCTGGTATATGCTCGCGTTCCAGCTTCCGAAGCTGCCCGAGGCGGTCGCGAGCGCCGGGAACTGGCGGCTCGCGACGAACGCGTTACGCGACACGAGCGAGCCCGGCACCTTCACCGACGAGGACCTGCGGCGGTACCGCCGGGCGTGGGACCGCGACGGCGCGTTCGAGGCGATGGTGAACTGGTACCGCGCGATCGTCCGCGATCACCCCGAACCGCCGAAAACGGAGGTGACCGTCCCGACGCTGGTGATATGGGGCGGCAGAGACCGGTTCCTCGCGCGCCGGCTGGCCAACGAGAGCGTCGACCGCTGTACCGACGGGCGGCTGCTCGCGATCGACGACGCGACGCACTGGGTCGTTCACGAACACCCGCACCGCGTTGCCGAGGCGATCGCGGACCACGCAGACCCGCTGCCGCCGGGCGCGCGCGAGTGAGCCGGCGGGTCGAATCCGGCGGCTTCGAATTCGGCCGGTTCGAATACTGTCCTCACCGCGCCGCCACAAAGATCATATCTGCCCTCGTCCAAAGGACAGATATGAGCAAACACTTCGAAGACGCACGGTACTACCTCGGTCGAGCGGCGGAACACGCGAAGGCGGGCGTCGTCGAGGAGTTAGAGCCGGTCGAAGCTCGGGTGAAGGAGCTCGTCGGGCGCGAGGACGAGGAGCCGGAGCCCTCGCGGCTGGACAAGCTCCAGGCGGACCTGAAGGAACTGGAAGAGCGCGCCGAAGGTGAGGCCCGCGAGGCGGTCGCGTCCGCCCGGAAGCGTGTCGCCGAGTACCGCGGCAAAGACACCGCCGCGGAGTAATCACGCCACGGACTCCTTATCGAATCGGCGGCCCCGGCGCGGCGGCTGCGTCGCGGCCGACTCGTTTCTCCGCGGGTAACACCGCGTACTCGATGCCCCTCTCGGCGTCGACGTCGGTCGCGCGGTAGTGGCGGATCGGGTGGCGGATCCACGACGGCTCCCAGTGGGCGTACACGTCCGTCGTCGAGCGGTCGGCGCCGGCGTACAGCGCGAGGTGGAGCTGGTGGTCGCTCGCGAGCGCGCCTTCGGGGTACCGGACCCAGCTCGCGACGGTCGTCTCCGGGGGCGTCTCGTAGTCGCGGTACTTGAGCGAGGAGACGAGGTTGCGGACGAACCCGAGCCGGTGGAGCTGCGCCTCGACGATCGGGTAGGGCTCGTGGAGCGTGAACGCGTACTGCTCACGGGGCGTCTCGCGCTCGGCGTAGAGGCCGACGAGCGACAGCGGCGCGTGGAGGAGGCTCGCGACGCCCTGGCGGAAGCGTTCGAGGAAGCGGAGTTCGTGGGTCACGGGGGCGATCCGGGCGGGTGCGGCATGAACGATTCGGCGGAAGGTAACTCTTAAGTCCGGAGGTCGGATACCTCGACACGAGCGGGTTGGTGGTCTAGCCAGGTTATGACGGCTCCTTCACACGGAGCAGGTCGGCGGTTCGAATCCGCCCCAACCCACTTAGTTGGCGTTTCTTCCCGGAAGACACTATCCCTTCGCAATCATGCGTTTTCGAGGTCACCCTGTGTCCGTCCCCGGTGGAACGATGGACGTGGAGGTTGATTCCGTGTGCCAGCACCTCCGCGTCGCAATTACTCACGGAGCACTTGACGGTACGCTCATCATTCCGATGACGCTCGCGGTCGGTCATAGGTCCTCACCCCGGTAGCAGCTGAAGCAGGGGAGAATATCGCTCGTCGGTCCCGGACACCACTCTGTATCATCCAGACAGGGACTGGAACCTCTTCCGGCGGAGTCCGCTGACACGGTTCCTCCGTCCGTCTGGAGGACATCAGCCGCGGTCATCCACGCGGTGTCTTTACTCGATGAGGTCGCCGATGGGGATTCGGGAACCGTGGCGGCGCGGAGAACTTTATAGCAGGATTAAGAAAATGGTGAACTGTCTCAATGACGGCTACGAGTGAATCAAGACGACGTTATTCCAGTCTATCGTCTTCGGTGGAATGCGATGTGCCAACTTGCGCGATAAATCCAAAGTCTACTTTCCATCTGCCCGAACCGTTTTGAGGTCCAGAATGTACTGTCGCAAGGCCATATCCGTCAAGATAGATCCCATCAAACGATTCCGCTCGCGCATACCAGCTATTGGAGGAGAAATTTGACTTTGAGCAAGTCGCTATAAATTTCTCCCCGTTTTTTGTAATTCCTTTTACTTCCGTGAGATCACTATCATCTGGATGACGATAGAAACCGAACCTGCCCGGGATCTGGTAGTAAACGCTATCAGAATGAGGATACTCGGACAAGGTCGGTATATCGATATCTTGTCTCGAATCTTCTACAAGTTTCTTAAGCGCATCAATATTCTTATCATGAATCTCATTAGTTTCTTCTTCCAGTGATTTAGCTTTACTTGAGGCAGTTAGTATTTGGAGTGCTGCTCCAATTGAGGCAACCCAACCTTTTGTAGACTTTTCTTCAGTAGAGATTTTCTCACCAATAAGGTCAGAATACATTTGTTTCATTTTGTCTTCTGACCGATAAGTTTTCTTCAGTAGAGATTTTCTCACCAATAAGGTCAGAATACATTTGTTTCATTTTGTCTTCTGACCGATAAGGTAGGTATGCTTGCGTGGTTGTCATCGATATAATTAACAAAGCGTTACAATTTATACATTATTGATTTTATCTCTCCTGAGCCACTTCAATTTTCTGTTTGTGTGGTGATAATATACACAGAAACCGTGTTGGTTGGTGAACTCGTTGAACCGCTTTAGGGCGTAGCGGTTGTTGCGGAGGTTGAGACGGACACTTCGGCTTCGCGTTCTTCGAGGAAGCTTTCGATGGCTGCTTCCGGAGACATCTTGCGTGACATGGTTCATGGTGAACCGAGTCACGGGGGGTGGATGGACGAGGTTCGGTGATTGCTTGGGCAGTTTTCATCGAGTTCCTTATGTGCTGTGTGGTGCCGCCGGACAGCGATGAAATCGCCCGAATTCGGCAGGGTGGTGCGTTCAAATTCGCCCCAAATAATACGTTCTCTTACATTTGTGAAGTAGACAATCCCCGCGCAGTCGTGCGATTTTGGGATGGATCTACATCCGGTCATAGTCGATCGGCGTGTTCGGGGTCCGTCACCTCCCGCGATTACGACAAAGTAAAATCGCCGGATACGTAAAGCGACGAAGGTGTTACTCCTCGCTTTCGTAGGGATCACCGACCGCAGAGGGCGTCTGTGTGGACCCCCAGACGGTGAGCACGAGAATCACACCGGCGTACGGGAACAGATTGACGAGCCGGTTGGGAACGTTGATACCGACCGTCTGTAGCTGGATCTGAAGCATATCTAATCCGCCGAACACGAGTGCCGCGACGCCTGCCCCAATGGGGTTGTAGTTCCCGAACAGGTAGGCAACGATACCGATCCAGCCGCGGCCACCAACCATCGTCTCGCCGGTCCCGGTGAACGATCCCGCTTGCGCGAGCAACACCGCACCGCCCAGGCCGGCCATCACGCCCGAGAATATCACTGCGGCGTACCGAACGCGCCGGACATCGATGCCGGCGGTGTCGAGCGCCTCCGGATTCTCGCCGGCCGCCTGGATCCAATACCCGTATTTCGTATCGTTGAGGAACTTCCACGCGGCGACGGCCAAGACGGCAGTGACCATCACCAGCGGCGACGTGTCAAAGAAGATCGGACCAAGCACCGGAATATCCGCGAGCACCGGCACGGTCAGATCGTTGATGCTCTCGAGGCTCGGGCTGTTTCGGCTCTCCCAGACGAGGACCGCCATGAACGGACCGAATCCGAGACCGATGAACCAGAGCGCCAGCCCCGCGACGATCTGGTCCGCTTCGTACCGGATCAGCAGGATGGCAAACAGGACAGCGAACACCAGACTGACCAGTACCGAAGCGAGGATCGCCAGCCAGACGTCGCTCTGGCCGGGGGATCCCCCGCTGATGATCCACATCATCGTCGCCGCGGTCGCCGCCCCGAAGATCATGAACCCCTCAACGCCGATATTGAAGACGCCACTTTTCTCTGCGTACAGCCCACCGATCGCCGTTAGTGCGATCGGGGTCGCAGCCTGAAGCGAGCGCTCCACGAATCCGATCGTGACGATTTCCCAGAACGGCAGGTCCATCGCTACTGCCGCTATCGCCGCTCCAGCGACGAGAACGGCGACACCCGCAATTCCGATTCTATTTCCCTTCGCGAATTTGGCGACGTTCATCGTTGTTCACCCCCGAGACCGGTCCGCACGGCAGCCATGCGGAACAGCTCCGGCACGGCGACGAAGAGAATGACGAGTCCGATGACGCCGTCGATGAGCTGTACGGGAACGTCGGTGTAGATGCCGATGTGCGACCCGGCGGACTCGAGCCCGCCGAACAGTAAGCCGGCCGGAACGATGCCGAGCGGATTGTTCGCGGCGAGCAGGCTCACAGCGATCGCGTCGAACCCGTACGTTCCGATACCGCTCGGGTCGGTGTAGTAGCCCTGAATCATAATTGCGAAGACCGCCCCGGCGATTCCCGCCACCATCCCGGAGAGAGTCATCGTCAGAACGACCGTCCGCTTGGCGCTGACGCCCGAGTACGTCGCCGCCGATTCCTGATGGCCGCTCGTTACCATGTCGTACCCGAATCGGCTGCGTTCCATCACGACGTAGATGACCGCGACGGTTGCGAGCGCGATGGCTAACCCGACGACCGAGAATCCGGAACTGTCGAACACGATGCTGGGAAAGGAGACGTACTCCGGAATCCGCTCCGTGTTCGGTGCCGCGTTCCCCGCACCGCGAAACGGGTTCTGGACCAACCACCCGACGACGCCGGTCGCGATGAAGTTCAGCATAATCGTGGTGATTATCACGTTCGCGTCCGCGTAGGCCTTCAGCGCGCCGGGTAACGCACCGTACACGCCACCCGCGAACGTTCCCGCAGCGAACCCGATCAGAATCAGTCCGACGCCGCCGGCGGTCCCTTCCGGTAACAACGGTGCGGTCCAGATGATCGACATGATGGTCGCGATACCGCCAACGACGAACTGCCCCTGGACGCCGATATTGAACACACCGGCTCGGAACGCGACCGCGACCGCGACGCCGGTCAGGATGAACAGCGTCGAGAACCGCAGCGTTCGGGCGATAGCCGACACGCCGCCGACCGCGCCGTTGATCAGGCTGACAAGAAACTGAACCGGGTCGTAGCCGGCCGCCGCGACGATGGTAATGCCGATCAGCAGCGCCAACGCCGTCGAGGCGGTCGCGATCGCTAACCGTTCGAGGACCGAGGCGCGCAGCATCTGTCTCGCCGCCCGATCGGCGACATCGCGGAGGCGCCCCGACGAGCCGCTCACGACAGACCACCTCCGCTGGGTATGCTGTCGCCATCGTCGGCGCCGGCGTCGTGGCCAGCCATCAGCATTCCGAGCTCCTCTTCGGTCGTTTCCACCGGGTCAACCGCACCCACGAATTCGCCCTCGTACATCACCACGATCCGGTCGGAGAGCTTCTGAATCTCGTCGAGCTTCGAGGAAACGACGAGGATCGCCATCCCCGCCTCACGCAGTTCCAGTAACCGATCGTGGATGAACTCGATCGAACCGATATCGACCCCTCGCGTCGGGTGAGACGCGATCATCACGTCCGGATCGTGTTCGATCTCACGCCCGACGATGAACTTCTGCTGGTTCCCGCCTGACAACGACTTCGCTTCGGAGCGTTCGTTCGGCGGCTGTACGTCGTACTCCTGGATGATATCACCTGCGTGGTCGTGGACGGTCTCCCAGTCGATCATCCCGTTGTCGACGAACGGGTCGATGGTCTGGTTCCCGAGGAGTGCGTTCCGAACGAGGGTGTAGTCCTGTACGAGCCCCTCAGTCGTCCGGTCTTCCGGGATATACGCGATACCGGCATCGATACGCTGCCGGCGGTTCGTGTCGGTGATGTCCTCGCCGTTCAACCGTACGGACCCGGACTCGATGTCACGGAGCCCCGTCAACGCTTCGACCAACTCGGTCTGACCGTTCCCCTGAACGCCGGCGACGCCGAGGATTTCCCCTTCCTGGACGGTGAGGTCGACGTCGCTGACCTGTTCGAGGCCCCGGCTCCCCTGTACGCGGAGCTGCTCGACGTCGAGCACGGAGTCGCCTTTGGGTGACTCCCGAGGCGGGCGATCGAACTGAATCTCTCGGCCGACCATCATCCGCGCGAGCTCCTCTTCCGACGTGTCACCGGCGTCGACCGTCCCGATGGCCGCTCCGTCTCGCAGCACGGTGATCTCGTCGGCCGCGCCGAGCGCTTCACCCAACTTATGCGTGATAAATATGAGCGAGTGGCCGGCGTCCGCGAGTTCCGCCATCAAGTCGAGCAGATCTCTGATCTCTTGTGGGGTGAGAACCGCAGTCGGCTCGTCGAGGATGAGGATATCCGCACCGCGATAGAGGCTTTTCACGATCTCGACGCGCTGGCGGGCACCCAGGTCGAGATCTCGAATCTTGGTGTCGAGAAACTTGTCGACGTGGAAGTCGTAGCGGGAGCAGATATCTTCGATATCCTCCCGGGCGGTCTCGGTATCGACGAAACCGTTATCGCTCGGTTCGTGACCTAGGATGATGTTCTGTAGCACGGTCATCGTGTCTACGAGCTGGAAATGCTGGTGGATCATGCCAACGCCCGCATCCATCGCGTCCCGAGGCGAGTCGAACGTTTTCGGCTCCCCGTCGATGTGGATCGTCCCCGCGTTCTTCTCGTAGAGCCCGTAGAGGACGCTCATCAGCGTCGTCTTGCCGGAACCGTTCTCACCGAGAAGGGCGTGTATCGACCCCTTCTCTAACGAGAAATCGACGTCGTCGTTCGCCACGACATCGCCGAATCGTTTCGTGATACCCTCCATGCGAACGGCGGGTTGTGTCTCCTTAGCTGTCATTGTCGTTCGTGGGTGCCGTGATCATAAATGCCAACGAGAAACCGCGAGAGCCTCAGTTACAGCCGGAGGCGGTACACGGAACCTCGATGTCGCCGCTCGTGATTCCGTCCTTCGCGTCCTGAATGTTCTGCGACACGACGTCGGGCATCTCGCCGTCGAACGCCTGCCCGATCACGAGGTCGACGCCCTCCTCGTCGAGACCGAGCGTGTTCGCGCCCGTGACGCTCTCGAAGTCGTCCTCAGCGACGGCCGAAGCGACCTCCTGGGTCCCCTCGTTGATGTACTTGACCGCAGAGCCGATGATGACGTCCTGGAACTCCTCCAGGGTCACGGACTGGTCCGCGTCGACGCCGATCGCGAAGCGTTCGTTCTCCTGGGCGGACTCGAAGACGCCCTGTCCGGCCGCCGCCGCGGCGTGGAAGATGATGTCCGCGCCGTTGTCGTACTGGGAGGACGCGATGCTGGCGGCGGTGTCCGTGTCGCTGTAATCGCCGATGTACCCGACGTCGACGGTGACGTCGGAGTTGACCCACTCCGCGCCGGCGATGTACGACCGCTCGAAGGCGTTGATAAGCGATCCGTCGACGCCGCCCACGAAGCCGATGTGGGCGTTGCTCGGATCGTTCGAGTTGCCTTCGTGGGAGAGCTCCTCGGTGGTCATCGTCCCGCCCAAGACGCCCGCGAGGTAGGACATCTCGTGGTTGGCCCACGTGTACCCGGCCACGTTGGGCTCATCGACGTGCGCGTTGATGAGCATCCAGTTCTGGTCGGGGTACTCCGCGGCGTTCTGCGTGAGGGCCTCGGTGTGGTTGTACGAGACCAGCACGATGAGGTCGTAGTCGCCGCTCTCGGCGAGGTTCGACTGCGTCGACTGGTAGTTCGACTGCTCGGTCTCCTCGACCTGATTGATCTCGATGTCGTACTCCTCCTGTGCGGCTTCGAGCCCGTCGACCGCCAAGTCGTTGAACGCGTTGTCGTCGAACCCGGCGGGACTCGAGACGATCGCGATGTTCGTCGTCGATTCGGATCCCCCGTCGCCGCCGTCACCGCCGTCGCCCCCGTCTCCGCCGCCGAGACAACCGGAGAGAGCCGTTCCGGCAACGAGGGTCCCCCCCGTCGCGAGCATGGACCGGCGGCCGATCACGGCGCTCCCCTCAGTCTCTTCGGATCCTTCAGTATTTTTTGTGTTAGACATCACACTCCCGGAGTCGACGCTTCTACATTAAAAAAGTATTTATTATCACATGTTAGTTTTTGAAAATATTCACCGAGAAGACAGAAATGGATGAGTTTTTGGTCGCTATGTGATCCGGAACCGGTTCCCGGCAAGGCGTTCGAGGAGGCATGGACGGGCGACGGCCGGGACGTTCCTCGACCGGGACGAGCTGGCAGAGACGCACTGACACCTGATCGAGCGGGACCGACTGACTCCTCGTCGAGCGGGACCGACTCACACCTGATCGAGCGAAACGTCCGCGGCAGGCAGCCGTTCGAGGTCCACGTAACGTACAGGCCGGTTCCCCGGAGTAAACCGCTGAAAACGAGACCGGTGACGTCGCCCCTCAGAGCTCCACGTCGCTCGCCGACTCGACCTCGAACCGGGTGATCTCGGGCTCGCCCGCGAGCAGGTCGGGCAGTGCGGCCGCGAACTCCTGGAAGTGGTCCGTCTGCGAGTGCGCCTCGAAGGCGGCCTCGTCCTCGTACCGCTCGAAGAACCGGATCACGTTGGGGTCGTCGACGTCCGTCGTCGGTCGGTACTCGATCATCCCGGGCTCGGCCCGGGACTTCTCCGCGAGGTCGGCGATCAGGTCGAGCGCCTCGTCGCGCTTTTCGGAGTCGATCGGAAAGGCGGCGTGTAGGACTATCATCGCGTCCCCTTCATCGCCGCCGAAGAATAAGTCCGTGGCGCGTCGCGAGGGCGGTCACTCAGCGCTCGCTCCGAACCGAGACTGTCTCCTGTTCGAACGACTCCTCGTCGTCGCGCCAGCGCCACGACCCGACGAACGGGTAGCCGTCGAGCGCGCAGATGACGTACGAACGGTCCGGCCACGTCGCCCGCGCGGCGTCCGTCTCGCTCGGGTGCGTCGGGCCGGTCGGATGCGAGTGGTAGAAGCCGACGACGTCGAGGCCCGCGTCCTCGATCGTCTCGATCAGTTCGAGCTGCTCCGCCGGATCGATCAGGTAGCGGATCTCGGGCGTCTCCGCGGCGTTCCCCGCGGCGTGCGTCTCCGTGACGATGCTCCGGTCGCCGTCGGTGCCGCGTTCGCCGGCAAGCACGCCACAGACCTCGGTCTCCCCGCCCTCGTACGCCCGGGAGACGATGTCGTCGTACGCCGCCCGCGTGAACTCGATCATACCCGACGATGGCCCGACGTCCGGATAAGTCCGTTCCGCCCGGGAACCGAGACGAGGCGTCGGATGCACCGACAGTCGCTGGAGACAGGGAGGGACGATATAACAGAGCACGAGTGCGAGCCGGCGGGCGGACAGAGCCGCTCAGAACGTGATTATCTCGTAGTCGTCGTCGACGAGCGAGCGGATGCTCGGGTGGCCGTCGTACTCCGCGAGAGTGGCCAGCCCGGAGTCGGCGACGGCGTCGGCGACGTCGAACGCGCTCGAACAGTACTCACAGACCGCCGCGTCGTCGCGGACCGCCTGATAGAGCTCATGGTAGTCGCTCTCCTCGTCTTTGAGCTCCGGGATCCACTGCGTCCCGGCGCCGTCGAAGATCAGTTCCAGCTCGTCTCCCTCGGTCTCCGCGAACTCCTTCGCCGCTTCGAGGGCGTTCGCGAGGCGGCCGTAGTCGGCGTGCGATTCGTTGCCGGCGAGAATCACGATTGCTGCTTTTGCCATCGTATTCCCTTATAAATCGGACTCGTACAAAACCCGTCCGCGGCTGTGTGTTCGGATCGTCGGACCGGCGCTCGACCCGGACGCCGGCGGACCGGCGCTCGACCCGGACGCCGTCGGACCATCATTTTCGCGCGAGCCTGCCCTCACCAGTCCCGCGACACCGGCGACTCGCTCGCGTCGACGTTCTCCAGCAGCCACGCCGCGGCGTCGTCGAGCGCCTCGTCGTCGGTCGCGGTCACCTTCAGCCGGTTGTGGTCGGCCTCGCGGTCGGGGTAGCAGCCGACGGCGACGTCGAATCGGTCCATCGCCTCCTCCAAGGCGGCGATGATGTTCGACTCCGGCTCGACGGTGTAGAGGAACTTCGAGCGCCGGTCGCCCGCGAACTCGTCGGCGACCGTCTCGAACGTTGCCTTCAGCTCGTCGGGGATGCCGGGCAGGACGTACGTGTTCTCGACGACGCAGCCCGGCGCGAGCCCCGCTTCGGTCACCAGGGGCCGACTCCCCTCGGGGACCGACGCCTCCGCCCCGACGTCGACATCGAACTCGCGGTCGGGGACTCGCTCGCGGATCGCGGCCAGCCGCTGCTCGACCGACTCGCGCGTGAGGTCGGTCGGGGCCATCTCGCGGTCGAAGGCGTCCGCGACCGCCTCCATCGTCACGTCGTCGGGGGTGCTGCCGATCCCGCCGGTGACGATCACGGCGTCGAAGTCGGCGGCGTACTCCCGGACCCGCGCCGCGATCTCGGCCCTGTCGTCCGGGATCGAGAGGATCCGCGCCACGGCGACGCCGCGCTCGCTCAACTCGGCAGCGAGCCAGTTCGCGTTCGTGTTCACCGTGTCGCCCGAGAGCAGTTCGTCCCCGACCGTGATCAGCGCGACCTCCATCGGCGCGTCGTAGGTGCGGCCGACGGATACGTTTCCCGCCGCGTTCGACCCGAATAATAATGAGGGACCGCGGCCTCGGTCGGGAGGTGACACGCGACACCACGCGCCGCGCGGTCCTCGCGAGCGTCCTCGCCGCCGGGAGCGCCGGGCTGGCGGCGAGCGAAGCCGCCGACCTCCTCGACTCGTTCGCCCCGTTGTCGGGCGAGGCGTGGGACGCGGCCGACAGGTCCCTCCCCGAGACCGTCGAGAGCCCGCACGGGGCGGCGACGGTCGCCCGCGACGAGTTCGGCGTTCCCCAGATCGAGGCGGACGCGGAGCCCGCGGCGTACTTCGCGGTCGGCTACTGTCAGGCGTTCGACCGGCTGTTCGCGATGGACCTCCAGCGCCGCGTCATGCGCGGGCGGCTCTCCGAGGTGATCGGCGAGGCGACGCTCGACAGCGACGAGTTCAACGTCGCGATGGGGTTCGCCGACGCCGCGGAAGCGACCTGGGAGGTCGTCGCCGAGACCCGCGCCGGCCCCCTCGTCGAGGCGTTCGCGGACGGCGTCAACGCGGCGATGGACGACCTCCCGCTCCCGCTGGAGTTCGAGCTGATCGGCTACGACCCCGAGCCGTGGACCCCCGTCGACTCGATGCTGATGGAGAAGCAGATATCGTGGACGCTCACCGGGAGCTTCAGCGAACTGCGGCGCGCGCTCGTCGCTGACCGCCTCGGCGCGGAGCGCGCGGAAACCCTGTTCCCGAAGCGGTACGACCACGACTACCCGATCCTCGACGGGACGGAGACGCGGCTCGGCGAGGCGGATGTCGCCGCGCGACGGCAGAACGCGGATGCCGGTGAGGGTGCCGACCCCGTCGACCCCGCCCTGACCGACTGGCTCTCGGGCTTCGAGTCGCCGACGGGCGTCGGCTCGAACAGCTGGGTCGTCTCCGGCGAGCACACCGAGAGCGGAACGCCGATCGTCGCGTACGACCCGCACCTCTCCCTCCAAGCGCCGCCGCTGTGGTACGAGCAGTCGGTCGAGACGCCCGAGCGGTCGGTTCGCGGGGCGACGTTCTCCGGCGTCCCGTTCGTCATCGCGGGCGCGAACGACCGCGGCGCCTGGTCGTTCACCAACCTCGGCGCCGACGTGCTCGACTGCTATCGGTACGAGATCGACGACGCGGGCGACCGCTACCGCTACGACGGCGAGTCGCGCGACTTCGAGGTCGACGAGCGTGAGACGATCCCGGTCGCGGGCGGCGAGGACCGCGAGCTCCGCGTGCGCCGCACCGTCCACGGCCCCCTGATCGAGCGCGAGGGGCGGACGGTCGGCGTCGCGTGGACCGGCCACACCGCGACGCGCACCACGGCCGCGATCGAGGCCTACGGGCGCAGCGAGGGGATCGACGACCTGCTGGCGGCGACCCGGGACTTCGACCTGCCGACGCAGAACCTCGTGTACGCAGACGCGGACGGCCGGACGCTCTACTTCGCGACCGGCCGGCTTCCGATCCGCCGTATCGACGGCGAAGTCGTCGACGGCGACCGGATCTTCGACGGCTCCGCGGGCGAGGGGGACTGGGCGGGGTTCGAGCCGTTCGGCGAGTCCTCGTGGGAGGGGTTCGTCCCCTTCGCGGAGAAGCCGCACGCGATCGATCCCGACGTCCTCTCGACGGCGAACCAGCGCCCGATCGACGACCCGATCCACTACGTCGGCGTCGACTACGCGGCGCCGTACCGCGGCGCGCGGATCGCCGACCGGCTGGCCGAGGCGGCCGGCGGGGGCGGGGAGGGCGACTCCGGCGACGAAGGGTCGACCGACCCCGACTTCCACCGCGCGCTCCAGAACGACGTGCGCGACGGCCGCGCGGCCGAGCTCGTCCCCGAACTGGTCGAGGCGGTCCGCGACCGGCACGGCTTCGATCCGCCGGTCATCGACGCCGCCAACGACCTCGACGAGTGGGACTACCGGATGCGACGCGACTCCCGCGCCGCGCTGGTGTTTGCGCGCTACCTCCCGAAGTTCCGCGAGCGCGTCTTCGGCCCCGCCTTCTCCGACGCCGACCTCGGCGAGGAGTACTACCCGAGCGACTGGACGCTCGCGCGGCTCCCCGACGACGACCCGCTGTTCGACGGGCGCTCCCGGGGCGACCTCGCGGTCGCCGCCCTCCGCGACGCGCTCGACGAGATCGGCGCGGCCGGCTCGGAGGACTGGGACCGGTACGGCGACTACAACACCACCCGCGCGATGAGTCACCCGCTGGGCGGCGAGGCGCCGTTCCTGAACTACGAGGAGCTGCCCGCGGACGGCTCGCCCGCGACCGTGAAGAACTACCGCGTCGAGTCCGCGGTCGGGTCGAGCTGGCGGATGGCCGTGCGGCCGGGGACCGACGCGACCGCGGTCCTCCCGGGTGGGAACTCCGGCGACTACTTCTCGGAGCACTACGACGACCAGCTCCGGCGCTGGCTCGACAACGACCAGCGCCCGATGCCGCTCGGGGCCGGCGGCGACCCGGTAGTCCGATTCGAGCCGTCGACGGAGGGGTCGCAATGAGCGACGCGCCCGAATCGACCGGGGGTTCGGAGTCGACTGGGCCTTCGGAGTCGGCTGGGCCTTCGGAGTCGGCTGAGCCTTCGGAGTCGGCTGGGCCTTCGGAGTCGGCTGAGCCTTCGGAGTCGGCTGAGCCTTCGGAGTCGACCGCGCCCTCGGAGTCGCCCTCGCTCCGCGAGCGCGTCAGGACCGAGCGAGGCCCGCACGCTTTCGCGGTGGTCGCCGCGCTCGTCGCCGGCGTCGGGCTCGCGTCGGTCCACTGGCTCGGGCTGATCGCCGCGGGGGCGCTCGCGTCGCTCGCGGCGCCGACGATGCGGCGGGGGGCGGGCTACGCGTTCGGCGCCGGCGTGGTCTGTCTCGCCGCGTTCGCGCTCTCGCTCGGTCCGTCGGCCGGTGCGGTGCCGGAGATGCTCCCAATCGTCTACGTCACGGTCGGCGCGGGGCTGGGGCTGCCGCTGTTCGGGTCGCTGGCGCGGGCCGTGGTGGCGTGAGGGTTAGTCGAGACGCTCTAACTCGGTCACTGTCTCGTCGCTCTCCACGTCGCCCGTGTTGCGCGTCTCGCTCGGCTCGAAGAGGACGATTTCCGCCTCGGGCTCGGCGACGGGCCGGTGTTCGGTCCCGCGCGGGACGATCGTGAACTCGCCCGCCTCCAGCACCGCGTCCGCCTCGTCGCGGAACTCGATCCGGAGCCGACCCGCGTTGACGAGGAACAGCTCGTCGGCGTCTTCGTGTTGATGCCAGACGAACTCGCCGTCGGCCTTCGCGAGCTTCACCGCCTGCCCGTTGAGTTCGCCGGCGAGCCGCGGCGACCACGTCTCGTCGAACGAGTCGAACGCCTCGGCGAGAGACACCTTCTCCATACCGTCGGTCGGGGGCGGCGCGGTAAAGTCGCTGTCCACCGGGGCCGGTGGACGGGAGACCGCGTCCGCAGGCGACCGGGACGGGAACGGGGACGGGAGGGGGACAGGGAGGAGAATATATACCCCTCCGGAGCGGTCCGGACCGCTCGTACGGCCGCGATACCCCTCATATAAGCGTTTACGGGCGGTCTCGACGTGGCGCGACGTATGGCAGCGACTCACGCGGACGAGGGGAGCGACCCGATCCGGGCGGCGCGAGCGGAGCTCCGGGTAGAGCGGCGCCGGGTCGTCGACGAGCGCGAGGCGTTCCGGGCGTTTCGCGGCCGCGTGTCGTCGATTCCGGACGAGAGCGGGAATGCCGATCCGACGGACCCGGGCACGGTCGACGGGTTCGGCGGCGCGGGCGGACCGGCCGGCGTCCGCGGCGCGATCGGGGGGACGACCGGGGGAGCCGGCGGTACAGCGTCGCCCGGCTCCCGGCTCGTCGCGGTGCGGGACGCGTACCGCGCCACGGTGATGTCGGTCCCGCACTACGAGGCGGAGTACGACGACACCTACGAGCGGAGCGTCGCCGAGGAGTTCGGTCCCGAGCTCGCGTACGCGCTCACGCGGACGGACTGCTTCCACGAGGAGTACAAGCGCTCGCTGCTGTGCGCGGTCGAGACCGCGGTTCAGGAGCGCGAGGCGTTCCTCGACGCCGTGGAGTCGGAGATCGAATCGGTCGAGCGCGCGGAGTCCCGTCTCGAACCGATCCGGACGGAGATCGAGGCGATCGAAGCGGAGATCGGCGGCGGCGACGAACCGGAGGCCCTCGGTTTCGGCGCGCTCGACGCCTGCCGGACCCGGACCGAGGCGCTTCGCGAGGACTGCGACCGCATCGCGGCCCGCCGACAGCGCGTGCTCGCGGACCACGAGCGCCGGCTCGCGCTCGGCGACGAGATCGACCTGCCGGGGTACTGCTACCAGGACCTCAACGTCACGTATCCGGTGTTGGCGGCGGTCGGCGCGGTCGGCGACCGAATTGAGGGGCTCCGGGAGCGGATCGAACGAGCGATGGCGCGGGCTCGCTGATCTGTCGGTTCGATCCGGAGAAATTTTCGCATGCGGACGCGTTCCGTTTCGGTTGCGGTCGATACGGAGAAGCGACGATATTTATAACCAAAGGCGGTCCAGCGGTGGGTCCTCCAAAGCCCCAGCCGCTCGTTTATAAGTGGCTAACAGCGGGACGGCGGCGAACACCTCCAAAGCCCCAGCCGCTCGGCTATACGTGACCGCTCGCATAACGACGCCGAACGTCTCCAAAGCCCCAGCCGCGAGGCGGGCGTAGACGACGTAAGCACCGCAGGGAGCGAACGTAGTGAGCGACCGAGGAGCGCAACGAGTGTACGCCCGCCTCGCGGCTGCCCCTTTGAGTCCCGCCCAGCACCGCACAGCACCTCACACCTCCCCAGCCTCGCGGTTCGCTCGGGGCTCCCTTCGGTCACCCCTCTCTCACCGCGTCCCTCGCGCGTGCTGCTCGGCCGCAAGGCGGCCTCGCAGGCACGCGCCACCGCGGTTTGTTTATCAATGACGTCGCTGCGGCTCACGATTATTTATAAACCGCATCCTCCGATCGACTTTCTTCATCGACGCACACCCGACCCGGTAACACACGTGTCCGCGCCGATTCAAGTCCCTCCGGGTCGTACCCCGTAACATGACCAACGAATCCGAGAACGGCGGCGACGGCCCGACTCCCACCCCCGGAATCCACCACGTGACCTGCGTCGCGGGCGACCCGCAACGCAACCTCGACTTCTGGGTCGAGACGCTCGGGCTCCGACTCGTGAAGCGCTCGATCAACCAAGACGACCCCGGGACGTACCACTTCTTCTACGGGGACGCCGAGGGGAACCCCGGCACCAGCATGACGTTCTTCCCGTGGACGGACCTGCCGGAGGGCGAGGTCGGCGCCGGACAGGTGTCCCGCACCGCCTTCCGCGTGCCCGAGGGGAGCCTCGACTACTGGGAGGAGCGGTTCGACGAGCGCGGCGTCGACTACGACGCCCGCGAGGAGCGCTTCGGCGAGACGGTGCTCCCCTTCCGCGACCCCGACGGGCTCCCGGTCGAACTGGTGGAAGTCGAGATCCCCGACGACGACCCGACGACGCCGTGGACCGCATTCGTCCCCGAGTCGGCCGCGATCCGCGGCTTCCACTCCGTGACGCTGTGGCTCGGCGAGGCCGACCGCACCGAGGGGCTCCTCCGCACGATGGGGCTGACGGAGGCCGACGCCGAGTCGGACGCCGCGACCGGAAACGACCGGACTCGCTTCGCCGCGAGCGGGTCCGTGGGCAAGTACGTCGACGTCGTCGAGACGGACCGGAAGGGCAGTTCGGGGCGCGGCACGGTCCACCACGTAGCCTTCCAGACGCCGACGGACGCCGACCAGTCCGGGATGCGCGACGCGGTCGCGTCATTGGGCTTGCGCCCGACCGAACAGATCGACCGCCACTGGTTCCGGTCGGTCTACTTCCGGGAGTTCGCGGGCGTCCTCTTCGAGCTCGCCACCGCGGACCCGGGGTACGCGAGCGACGAGCCCCTCGACGAACTGGGCGAGCGCTTGGTGCTGCCCGGGCGGTTCGAGGACCGCCGTGACCAGATCGAGTCCGGCCTCGCGGACGTGACGATTCCGCGGTCCGATGCGGCGTTCGCGGCGAACCGCGCGGACTGAAAGAGTTCCCGCCGAAGTTCCGCCCGCCGCAGACCGATCCTTCTAATCGCGCGCGGCCGAACGCCCTCCCATGACCGAGGACCTCGGCACGCCGGTGCTGGACAACCACCTCCACCTCGACCCGCGACACGGCCGCGGCGTCGAGGCCGTCGAGGAGTTCGTCCACCTAGGCGGCACCCACCTGCTCGTGGTGAACAAGCCCTCGTGGCTGCTCGGCGTCGAGCCGGACGAGCCCGACGACTTCCGAGCCGTCTTCGAGGAGACGCTGGAGACGGTCGCGGCCGCGACGGAGGCGCTCCCGGGGCGCGCGTGGCCCGTCCTCGGCGTCCACCCCGGCCTGATCAGCCGGCTCGTCGACGAGCGCGGCTTCTCGCCCGAGGCGGCTCGCGACCTCATGCGCGGGGGGCTAGAGGTCGCGAGCGAGTACGTCGCCGAGGGGGACGCGCTCGCGCTCAAGTCCGGGCGCCCGCACTACGACGTGAGCGACGCGGTGTGGGACGCGTCGAACGCGGTCACGCGGCGCGCGTTCGAACTGGGCGCCGACGTCGACTGCGCGGTCCAGCTCCACACCGAGGCCACCGAGGACCTGACCGACCTCGCCGCGGTCGCCGAGGAGGTGGGCCTCGACCCCGCAAAGGTCGTCAAACACTACGCCGCCGGCGAACTGGCGGGCGTCACGCCGAGCGTGATGAGCGACAAGGAGCGGCTGGAGCGCGCCGCCGAGGCGGGCGAACCGTTCCTGATGGAGACGGACTACGTCGACGACCCCGACCGACCGGGGATGGTGCTGGGCCCGAAGACCGTCCCGCGGCGCGTGCGCTGGCTGCTGGCGGAGGGGTACGACGAGGCGGTCCGGCGGGCGCACGTCGAGACCCCCCGCGCGGTGTACGGAATCGACACCGAGGCGACGCTGGAGAGAGAGGCCTGATTCCGGGATTCACGCGGGTGAGACACGGTCTCGGGCGGCGATCGATAGGAAAGGCATTTGAGTTGGCCGGGCGACGTACGGGACATGACCGACGACGACGCCGTTGAAACGTTCTATACCGACGAACGCTGGCAGAACTGGCTCGACAGGCTGGCCGAAGAGGAGATCGACCCCGAGAACGAGGACTCCGCGCGGCTCCTCCTCAACCTCCAGGACGACGCCGCGATCGCCGTGGTGAAGGTGCTGGCCGCGTTCGACGACGGCCGCATCGACGAGGACCGCGCCGTCGAGGAGGTCCGCGACATCCGGGAGATCGTCCTCGACGACGTCGAGTTCGACGACGAGGACAAGGTGATGCTGATCGACGGCGTCCAGACCTCGCTCGTCCCCGTCTTCTACGCGGCCGAGGAGTACGTCGTCGGCGGCGTCGTCGACGGCGACGTGAGCGAGTTCGTGCGCGCGGCCGCCGAGGCCGAGGAGAGCGATGACCTCGACGCCGCGCTCGGCTACGTCGTGCAGGCCGGCACGCGCATCATCGACGGCGAGACGCTCGACATCGAGCTCGTCGAGGACCTCGCGTACGGCCTCGTCTCCGAGTGGGTCAACGGGCTCGACTCCCTCCAGTCGGCCATCGAGGACCCGGAAGTCGTCGAAGAAGAGGACTGATCGGCGAGCGGCGGGCGAGAGACCAAGTCGTCCGGGACGGCGGCGTTCCGGTGACGCCGGGACCCGGGACTGACCGGTCCGCGTGACGCGGACCGGGGGAAGAGTTAACCCGAATCTCACCGAGCGCCCGCCATGGACCTCCGTCGCAACCTCTACGTGGCCGCGTTTGTCGGCGCATCGCTGTCGTACATATTCAACGTCCTCGCTTTCACGGGGACGTTCGACGCGTTTCGGTGGGTCGTGTTCGCCGCCGTCTTCCTCGGATTCACGTACGGGTTCGAGAAGTTCATCGGATGGCAGACCGGCTCGGCCTGATCACCGCTGCCGGACCAGCCTCTCCGCCCGGCTCTGTTCGCCGTCGCGAGCGACGGCGTCGACAGACGGGCTGCGGCGGGGACGGAGTCGGGTGAAGCGTTTTCACCGCGCGCGACGTTACCTCCGTATGGTCTCCCTCGCGGCCGGACTGGCGATCGCGCTGCTCGTCGTCTGGACCGCCAGCTCGTTCGTCCCGTTCGTGCCGGGCGGCGTCCTCGCGGCGTTGACCGTCGTCGGCTACGCGTACACCACTGGGTTCGCGGAGCCGAGCCTCGCCGTGGTGCTCGCGCTTGTCCTCGTCTCGCTGCTCGCCTCCGCCGCTGACGTCGCGTCGGGGATGGTCTCCGGGCGGCTCGGCGGTGCCTCAACCCGAACCGTCGTCGTCGGGACGCTGGTGGGGATCGCCCTCTTGATCCCGCTCGGCCCGATCGGACTCGTCGTCGGACTTGGCGGCACCGTCTTCCTCGCCGCGCTGAACGAACACGACGGCGACACGCGCGAGGCAGCTCGGCAGGCGGCCTACGCGGTGGTCGGCGCCCTCGCCAGCGCGTTCGTCCAAGCCGTCCTGCTCGCCGGCGTCACGGTCGCGTTCGCGCTGGCGGTCCTGTGAAGCGACCGGGAGCGCGCCGCTCGGGCCCCCTCCTCACGCGGCCACGGAGAACAGCAGCAGGTTGTGCGCCGCCGGGCCGAGCCCCATCGCGGCGACGAAGCCCAAGAGGAGGTACCCCTCCGCCGGCTCCTCGCGGACGTAGGCCGCGAACAGCCACACGACGGCGGTCGCGACCGCGAGCTTCACGAGGAGGAACAGCCATCCCTCGCCGACGACCGGAAGCGACGGCAGTCCGCCGATCTCCAGCAGGATCCGCGAGAGCGGCGTGCGCTCGCCGAAGCCGAGCTGCGTCGTCCCCACCGCGGTGGAGACGCCGTCGAGCGCGTGCCCGAACACCGCGAGCGCGCCGACGCCGCCGGTGACCGCGGCCTCGGGTCGGAAGCGAGTCAGGCCGATCCACGCGGCGGCCGCGATCGGAATCGTGAGCGCGAGCGCGACCGTCGACCAGCGCGCGCCCGCGGGAGAGAGGCCGGTGCCGACCGCGACGACGACGACCGGGACCAGGAGGAGCACGCCGGCGGCCGCGAGCGTCGCGGCGACGCGGTCGGGTCGGGCAGCGTCGGCGGTGAGCCACGCCGCGCCCGCGAGCGATCCGACCGTGAGGTAGACGGTCGGCGAGCCGGCGAACGGCGCGAGCGAGGACGGGAGCGCGTCGACGACGTAGAGGACGTGTGCGGCGGAGCCGAGCGCCATCCACGGGGCGAGCGCGAGCACGCGCCGCGCGGTGACTCGCGGACGCCGGCGGCGGAGCGCGGCGACGACCGCGCCGATCGCGAGCAGGACGACGAGGAGGTGAGGGAGGGGAGGAAGCGTCGTGCCCGCCGGGAGGAGGCCGCCGACCATCAGACGGACAGGACGGGCTGGCTCGCGTACAGAAGGACGTACTCCGCGGCCTTCCCCAGCACCTCGCCGGGGTCGCCGGAGACCGGCTCGCGCGGGACGACGATGAAGTCGGACTCCAGCTCCTCGGCCGTGTCGAGGACGACGCTCCCGGGGTGGACGGTCTTCACCGAGGTGGAGAAGCCGTACGCGATGGAGTTGCTGTGGGGCACCCCGGCGGCCTCCGCGCGGCGCGCGACGGAGTCGGTGAACGCCTCGGAGTCGTCGGCTACCTCGCTCTCGTCGACCACGCCGTGGTCGATGGCGCGGACGACCTCCTCGTCGAGGACGTACAGCGCGTGGACGCTCGCGCCGTACTCGCTCGCGACCGCGATGGCGTAATCGACCGCCTCGTGCGACTCCTCGCTGCCGTCGACGGGCACGAGGACGAGGTCGATGTCGAGATCGGTCATACCCGACCCGTCGGCGGGGGAGGTCAAAAAGCCCGCCCTCCCGCCGCGGTCAGGTGTCCGAGAACCGTCGGCGGGCGAGGCGGCCGGCGTCGCTCGGCGCTCCGCCCGTGAGCAGTTCAGTACCCAGACAGCTCCCGCTGGCCGGCCTCCCGGCGCTCGGCGGGCGGGACGTTGGTCGCGACGATCTCGTCGACCGCGTCGCGGTTGTCGGCGTCGCTGTTTATCGCGCGGGTCGCGTCCTCGCGGTCGACGCGGAAGCCCGCCTCGACGTACGCGTCGTACATCACGCCGCTGTTCGAGAGGACGACCCACACCCCGGCGTCGTCGAGCTCGCCGGCGACGTCGAGCAGGCGTCGCTGGTCCTCGCGGTCGAACCCGGACGCGCTGTACTCGTTGAAGTTCGCGGTCGCGCTCATCGGCTCGTAGGGCGGGTCGAAGTAGACGAGGTCACCGGGCTCGGCGGCGTCGAGCACGTACGCGAAGTCCCCGTTGCGGATCTCGGCGTCGGCGAGCAGATCGCTCGCGCGACGGACCCGGTCGCGCTGGATCCAGTCGGGGTCGGCGTACCGTCCGATCGGGACGTTGAACCCGCCGTCCGCGTTCTCGCGGTAGAGGCCGTTGTAGCAGGTGCGGTTGAGATAGAGGAGGAGGGCGGCCTCCTCCAGCGGGTCGAACTCCCCCTCGTACGGCCGGCGATTGAACCGCGCGCGCTGCTGGTAGTAGTAGGCGTCCACGTCGCGGCCGCGCGCCGTCTCCTCGGCGTACGGGAGGTCCGGGTCGGGGTCGCTCTCGGGGTCGTCGAACGAGGCGAGCCGCGAGAGCAGCTCGTCGGGCTGGTCGCGGACCTGCTCGTAGAAGTTCACGAGCCGCGGGTTGGCGTCGTTAATCGTCGCGCGAGCGGGTTCAAGATCGAAGAAGACGGCACCGCCGCCGACGAACGGCTCGTGGTACCGGCCGAACGCCGACGGGAACCGGGCGTACAGCTCGTCGAGCAGCTGCCGCTTTCCGCCGGCCCACTTCAGGATCGGCTCGGCCATGGCTGTCGGGTGTCGCCCGCGCCCGGGGATAAACGTCTCGGGCCGCGTCCACGTCTGCCGGTCTCGACACCGCCGCCGCGTCCGCGTCGGCCGCGCCGGTCAGTCGTCGGAGGGCTCGACGTCCGGCATCGGGAGGTCGTCGACGTGGTCCGCGGCCTCCTCGAAGTTCGGGCCGGGCTCGATCGTCCCGGCCTCGCGGTCCCACTTGATATAGCCAGCCTCCTCTAAGGCCGGCAGGTGCGTCTCGCGGAGCTCGGCGGCAATCTCGTCGGCCCGCCCGCGAACGCGCAGATCCGCGACCGTCTCGACGGCATCGTCGGCGAGCCCGGCGACCACGCGCCTGCGCTCCGGCGCCGCGACGGCGACCGCTGGATCGGTGGTGGGAGTGTCGAGTGTCATTGTGTGTCTCTGTCCGTATCTACGAGAACAGTCGAAGCGAAATAAAAGCACCGCCGGATCGCCTCTCGGGAGGCTTCCCAATCGACCCCGACGGGCGGATTCGACGCCCGGCCCGTGCGCGCGGCCTGCGCCGGGCGACTCCAGTGCCGGGGCTCGACGACGTCACCGAGACCACCTCACAGATTTTTGAGAGGTGTACTAATGAGTATCATGGTACAGCTTACACCGCATGAACAACCGTTTCAGATGTTTTACGAGCTTGTACCATGGTACCGTTTCTCAAAACCTATTTGAGAAGTGAAAGGTTTTAGTCGTCGGAGCGTCTACGGTGAGATATGTACCAAGGCTCTATCACCTCGGCGGAGGCGCATCGGTCGATCGGCTCCGAGTCGCCGCCCGCCGGTCGCTCGCCGCTGGGGACGCTCGTGTACCTGGCGCTCGTCATCGTTCCGTTCCTCGCGTTCGCGTACCCCGTCGCGACCGTCGCGCTGCTGACCGGCACCGTCGCGCTCGCCGTCCTGTCGCGCTCCGTCCTGCGGACCCTGCGCCGGCGCAGCGGGCGAGTCCAGACGCTCACGCTCCCCGGTCTGGGAACCGTCGAGTACCGGATCACGACGAACTGACGCGACCGCACGGCCGGCGACCGAAACGCTGTCGAACCACTTTTTGAAAAATTTCTTCTCCCCACAGCGACGCCGCGGTCGACCGCGGCGCCGATTCTGTCTTTTAAACCCCGTACGCGACGCGCTCACCGACGTCGAGCCCGTTCGCGAGCGCGGCGTGGAGCCGTCCCTCGCCCGCGACCCAGTCGCCGAGCAGGTATAGCCCCGCGTCGCGCGCCGAGTCGATCGGTCCGCGGTCGACGCCACCCTCGGGGAGCGCGTAGCGCCACCCCTGGTGGTCGGTCCAGTCGGGGTCAGCCAGCCGCTCGTCGCCAACGATGTCTGCGGTGTGGTCGGCGATCGCGGCGACGTTCTCGGCCGGGTCGTCGTCGTAGTGCGCTGCCGACCACTCGGCGTTCGCCTGAACGACGAGCAGCGTCTCGCCGTCGGGGACGTGGCCGGCCTTACACTCCTCGCGGGAGATCCAGCCGACGGCGTGCTCCTTGTCGGTGTTGACGAGCGCGTAGTAGGGGACATCGAGCGCGAACGGGTAGTGAAGGACCCCGGTCCAGACGCTGCGGTACTCGACCGCACCGACCGCCTCGATGAGCGTCTCGCGGAGCGGGTCGTCCCACTCGGCGGTCCGGAGCAGCTCGGCCGTCTGCGGGGCCGGCGGGTTCAGGAGGAGCACGTCGAACGGACCGTGAGTCTCGCCGTCCGCGTCGTCGAGTTCCCATGTACTCTCGGACTCGACCCGTCGGATCGTCTCGACTCGAGTCCGTCGGTGGACCGTCGCGTCGGTGCGGCCGAACAGGCGCTTCGCGATCTGGGTGAGGCCGCGCCGGTAGCTCCACTTGTGCTCGTCGGCGTCGCGGCCGGGAGATACCGCCCCGTCGGCCTCGAAGGTGTACACCGGGTCCGTCACGTCGACGAGCCCCTCGTCGTCGAGCGTCTCGGTGATCAGTTCGGCGACGCGGTCGTCGTCGCTCTTCAGGTAGTTCGCCCCGTAGTCGTACGTGAGGTCGTCGTGGCGGCGGGTCGCGGCCCGCCCGCAGAGTCCGCCGGACTTCTCCAGCACGGTCACGTCCGCGTCGGGTACGGTGCCGTCGACCACGAACGCCGCCGCGGCCGCCCCCGCGCCCGCGCCGACGATGCCTACGTCAGTCACACCGATCGTTGGAGTCCGACCCACTTAACCGGTCGTCTCGCGGCCGCTGACAGCGACGCGCGCGGCGGCGAGTGAAACGCGGTCAGTCGTCGGCGCCGACGACCAGCACGGGTACGGACGCGCCCCGCTGGACCCGGGTGGGAACCGTCTCGGGGTGGACGAGCCGGTCGAGGCCCGTGCGGCGCGCCGAGCCGACCACGATCAGGTCCACGTCGTGGGCGTCGGCGAAGTCGAGGACCTCCTCGTGGGGCGTACCGTACCGGAACCGCTCCGCCACGTCGACGCCGACCGCCTCGCCGCGGGCCGCGGCGTCCTCGACGAGCGCCTCGCCGGTGCGCTCGCGGCGCTCGACGACCATATCCCAGCCCTCGGCTGTGTCGACGACGTACAGCGCGTCGACCGTCGCGCCGTGGGCGGCGGCGACGTCCAGTCCCGCGTCGACCGCGGCGCGGCCGGCCTCGTCGTCGCCGGTGACGACGAGCACGCGATCGAAGACGGAGCCGACGCGGTCGCCGTCCGCGGCGGCGCTCTCTGCGGGCTCCGCGGCCGCGGTCGAACCGTCGGACCCTGCGGTTGCGGTCGGATCGGCTGCGTCGGCAGCATCGGTGGCGTCGGTGGAGTCGGTGTCGATTTCGGCGGACATGTGTGGGGGCCTCGCCCGTTTGCGGAGGGCAGTTGTGTTCGCCTCACCCTTCGAGCGGACGCCATTTAACGATTTTTGACAGTATAGACGATTATCATTATCTATACGGTCGTACTCCGGAATATATTACAATATTCTATTATTAATCCTCGCTATTTCTCCATAAACGTTCATTCAGCTGAACGGCGAATTCGAGAAACTATCGGACGCTTCGGCCCGAGACCGATCGAGGAGCGTGCCGCCGCGGCGGTGATTGCTGGCCGCTCGGTTCGGTTGACGGTGCCACTGGCTAACGAGGAGTCGTGCTCGGCTGGAGTCGTTCGCGAGCACCCCGAGTGTGGCTTGGCGCAACAGTTCTTCACAGTGGGTGCCGATACATTAACCATGACCGACGAATTCGACGTGCCAACCGAGCCGCGGGCCGCGGTCGACGCGCTGGCGACCCACTTAATTGCGACCGCAGATCGTCCGGTACCGCCAGCGACGAACCGATGGCTCGGAGAGGCCGAGGCCGTCGCCCGCGATGCCACCAGTGACGATCTTGACGCACAAACCAGACGGAAACGGGTTCGCCAGGTTGCCACACTGCTCGAGTCGGCCGACGAAACGGACGACGCCGTCGCCGACCGTCACATCGAAGCGGCGATCGCGTGCTGTCGAGTCGTTCTCGCTACCGAGTGACGGTGATCCCGTTCGTGCGGCGTAGCCCTCTCGCTACATTGTAAATTCCATTTATTAGAGAAATCAAATTAAACCTCGTAGAGTTATTCTCTTTCGTTAAAGAAACCTATATAGGTTACAAATGTGTGTTTTAGCGCACCACACTTATATTCGTAGTCTCTGAAGAATACTTTGATGAGTTCAAAACAAGACGATCTCAAGGAGACGAACACCGAGGCCCGCTTCGAGTTCAAGAAGGAGGAGAAATCCGCCTTCAAAAGCGAAAAGGGTCTCACCGAGGAGACGGTCCGCGTCATCTCGGAGGACAAAGACGAACCGGAGTGGATGCTGGAGCGCCGCCTGCGCGCGCTCGAACAGTTCCAAGAGATGCCGATGCCGACCGACTGGCCCGGCCAGCCGGACCTCTCGGAGGTCGACGTCGACGAGATCATTCCCTACATTCGGCCGGACGTCGACGTCCGCGCCGGGGTCGACGACTGGACGGAGCTCCCGGATGACATCAAGGACACGTTCGACAAGCTGGGCATCCCGGAGGCTGAGAAGAACGCCCTCTCCGGCGTCGGCGCCCAGTACGAATCGGAGGTCGTCTACCAGAACATGCAAGAGCGGTGGGAGGAGAAGGGCGTCATCTTCTGTAACATGGACGAGGCCGTCCAAGAGCACGAAGAGCTCGTCCGCGAGCACTTCATGACGAACTGCGTCCCCCCGAGCGACAACAAGTTCGCCGCGCTCCACGGTGCCATCTGGTCCGGCGGTTCGTTCGTCTACATTCCCGAAAACACTACGGTCGACATGCCGGTCCAGGCGTACTTCCGGATGAACTCCGAGGGGATGGGCCAGTTCGAGCACACGCTCATCATCGCCGAGGAGGGCTCGGAAGTCCACTACATCGAGGGCTGTTCCGCCCCGAAGTACTCAAAGTTCAATCTTCACTGTGGCGGCGTCGAGGTGTTCGTCGGCGAGGACGCCCACGTCCAGTACTCGACCGTCCAGAACTGGTCGAAGAACACGTACAACCTGAACACCAAACGCGCCATCGCCGAGAAGGGCGGGCGCATGGAGTGGATCTCCGGCTCGATGGGGTCGAAGGCGACGATGCTGTACCCCTCGACGATCCTGAAGGGCCGCGGCGCCTCGGACAACCACATCACCATCGCCTTCGCTGGCGAGGGCCAGGACATCGACACCGGCGCGAAGGTGTACCACAACGCGCCGGACACCAAGTCCACCGTCGAGTCCAAGTCGATCGCGAAGGACGGCGGCCGCACCAACTACCGCGGCCTCGTCCACATCGCGGACGGCGCGGAGAACTCCTCGACCGCCGTGGAGTGCGACGCGCTGATGTTCGACAACGAGTCGACGTCGGACACCATGCCGTACATGGAGATCAACGAGTCGAAGGTCGACGTCGCCCACGAGGCGACCGTCGGCAAGATCGGCGACGAGGACATCTTCTACCTCCAGTCGCGCGGTCTCGACGACGACGACGCCAAACAGATGATCGTCTCGGGGTTCATCGAGCCGATCACGGAGGAGCTGCCGATCGAGTACGCCGTCGAGCTCAACCGGCTCGTCGAGCTCGAGATGGAGGGTTCGCTGGGGTAATTCGATGCCGGAGTGCGCCCACTGCGGAGGACACGTCTCACAACAGTTTGTGACCGTGTTCGGGTTAGACGGTGGTGACGTAGTTGCCTGTCCGGCGTGTTCCGGTCGGGCACACATCGCAGAGACGATCGTGGATCGGTACTAGTCAGGGACCATGGAACACTGCTTCGCGTGCGAAACCGATTACGGGTACCTCGGGACGGCCCCGCACGAAGGATCCTGTCCAGCCTGCGACTCGACGACTGTCACCCCAGCAGGCGACCTCAGCGTCGCCGACACAGCAACGTGGGAGAGTGCGAACGGGCTCTCAACGATCCACGTGACGGCGACCGACGACCGGTCGCGTCTCTTTGAATTCGTGATTGCGGCGCGGCGAGGACGAGGGAAACTCGTCTGTCTCGCGATCGATGGGGTGACCGTACCCACCGAGACGGTGTGGTCGGTTCCACCTGCCGTCGCGACGAGAGTCACCGCCCACGGCATCAGGATCAGCGACTCGATGCCGGCTCAGAGCCCATGATGGACGGATAGACGACACACGCAGTCGGCGGCGTCTGTCGTGGCCCGGTCACAAGAGTAAATACTACGAGGTAACGGCTGAACGCAATCAAGAGGCTGTTTCCGAACTCACCGATGGAGACCCACCGCGGTGGACCCGGACGCGCTCTGCGCGTGGCCGGCCGTCAGGGGCGGTTCGGTCGCGGGTCGACGAGGCAAGTACGTCCCCAACGACGCGTTTTAATCGGTCAGTCCGAACAGTACCGGTACGCACCCAAGCGGCGCGACGGGGGAGCCCCGCGTCGCGACCGAGGCACACGACATGACACCGAACAGCACCACGCGGTCGACGGACGGCAACGATGGGTGAGGCAAACGACGAGGGGAGTCCCGCGGACGATGAGGCGGGCGGGATCGACTACGCTGGGCGCGCGGCCGACATCCTCGGCTTCTCGCGGTGGTGGCAGATCGCCGCCGCGGCCGGGATGATGGCCGCGGTGAGCCCGTACCAGTACGTCTGGTCGTCCATCTCGCCGGAGCTCGCGGAGGGGCTCGACATCGCGCTGCCGGCGCTGGGCGCGGTGTTCTCGTTTTACGTCGTGTTCCAGTCGCTCTCACAGTTCCCCGCGGGCAAGTGGCGGGACAGCCGCGGCCCGGGCGCGCTCACGTTCCTCGCGGCGGTGCTCGCCGGCGGCGGGTACATCGGCCTCGCCTACGCGACGAGCCTCTGGCAGCTGTACCTGCTGTACTCGCTGGGCGCGGTCGGCGTCGGCATCGTCTACACCGTCGCGGTCAACACCGCAGTCAAGTGGTTCCCGGACCGAACTGGGCTGACGACCGGCGTCGGGACGATGGCGTTCGCCGCCGGGAGCGCCCTCGTCGTCCCGTACGTCCAGGCGAACGCGACCGTGTCGGCGTACAGCGACGTGCTCCGCAACATCGGGATCGGAATCTTAATCGTCACGCTCGTCGGCTCGTTCCTCCTCCGGGACCCCCCGAAGGACTGGCTGGACCGGAAAAGCGGCGGTGACGACGACGGCAACGGCGGTGACGGCCTCGCGGCGTCGATCCGCGGCCGCAACTACTCGACGCGCGAGATGCTCTCGACGTGGCAGTTCTGGCTGCTGTTCGCGATGTTCATCGCGATGGCGAGCGCCGACCTCCTCGTCATCGCGAACGTGGTCCAGTTCGCGGAGAACTTCGGGCTCGCGGCGCTGATAGCGACGCTCTCGGCGACGCTCCTCCCGATCTCCGCGGGGGTCTCGCGGCTGATCCTCGGCGAGGCGATAGACCGGTTCGACCGCAAGCGCGTGATGGCCGGGTCGTTCCTCCTCGCCGGACTGTTCCGGATCGGCCTCGTGGGCGCCGGGGAGGCCGGCAACGGCGCGGTCTTCGTCGCGTTCGTCCTCGGCGCGATGTTCTTCTCCTCGCCGCTGTACGTCTTCTTCCCGTCGCTCCTGGCCGACTACTACGGCGCGGCCAACTCCTCCGGCAACTACGCGGTCCTGTACACCGCGAAGGTCGGTGGCGGCGTCTTCTCCGGCGTCGTCGCCGGCTACCTCGTCGCGACGATGGGGTGGAACCCCACCTTCATCCTCGGCGGGGTGCTCGCGGTCGCGGCGGGACTGGCGACCTTCGTCCTCCGCCCGCCGAGCGGTTCTGGGCTGGAGTCGCCCGAGGCGTCACGGGAGCGTCCCAACTAAGGCGTAGAACGGGTCCTCTCCCGGACGCTCCACGATCCGATCGGTGACCGCGAACCCGCCAGCGTCGAGGTACCGCTCGACGAGGTCGGCGCGCTCGGCCATCGAGGCGGCCCGCCACGCGCGGATCGCCTTCGTCGGGAACATACGGTTCGAGAAGCTGACGACGACGGTGCCGCCGGGCGCGAGGACTCGGGAGAACTCCTCGAACACGGCGCCGGGGTACTGGAGGTACTGGACCGACAGCGCACAGCAGACCGCGTCGAACGCGTCGTCGGCGAACGGGAGCGACTGCTCGGCGTTGAGGTCGCTGACGACGAACTCGTCGAGCCGGTCGTTGGCGGCCAGTTCGGCCTCGTTGAGCCCGTGCCCGACGACGCGGTCGTAGTCGGTGTCGGGCAGGTGTGAGACCCAACTGCTCATCGCGTCGAGGACGCGGTCGCCGGGCTCGGTCACCGACGCGTACAGCGCCGTCAGCCTGTCGAGGAAGGCGTCGTCGGCGTGGGTGACGAACCGCGGCTCGGCGTAGAACGTCCCGTCCGGCCGGTCGTCGCGCCTGCGGCGGTCGCGTTCGGAGAGGACGGTCGTCACGATACCGAAACGCGGGGCGCGGGACAAAAGAGCGCGTCGCCGACGCGGGCGGCCGCCCGCGTCCCGCCTGCCGCCTGCGCCGTGCCTGCCGCCCGCGCCCCACCTGCCGTCCCCGACACCCTCGTCACCGCCACCGGACGGCTTCGTCACCGCCACCGGACGGCTTTTTGCCGACGGTATTTTACCAGATGGTAATGGACGCCACCACCGACGCCGACCGCGGGCTTCACCCGGCACCGCGCTCCGAGGTCTTTCGGGACCAGGGGAAGTTCCGCACGCGGTTCAACTTCCCGGGGCGGAACCTCCCGGACCACGACGACCACGGGTACGGCCCGCTCTCGACGGTCGTCGAGTCGTTCATGGACCCCGGCACGCTGATCCGGATGCACCAGCACCGCGACGAGGAGATCGTCTCGTGGGTGCCCGCGGGCGTGATGCGCCACGACGACCGCCAGGGGAACGAGCTCGTCACCGACTCGGAACACCTCCTCGTGATGAACGCCGGGTCGGGGTTCTGGCACGCCGAGGAGACGCTCGCGGACGACCCGCCGCTCCGGATGCTCCAGATATTCGTCCGGCCGCAGGAGCTCGGCTTGGAGCCAGGGATCCAGCACGGCCCGCTCCCCGACCCCACGCCGAACGAGTGGCGCCGCGTGTTCGCGCCCGCGGGCGCCGACCACCCGTTCACCGTGCGCAACGCGGTCGACTGCTACGACGTCCGCCTCGACGCGGACGCGGGCGCGACGCTCCCCGAAATCGAGGGCCGCGACGCCTACGTGTACGTCTTCGAGGGTGCGGTCGACGTCGACGGTGCCGACCTCGACGAGACGGAGAGCGTCCTGTGGAAAGGTGACGGCGCCCCGCCGACCGTGACCGCGGGCGACGAGGGCGCGACCGTCGTCGCCTTCCTCATCGACCCCGACGCCCCCGTGACGCGACAGGGGACTATCGGGCGGTAGGGGAACAGCGGGGAGTACGTGCGCCACCAGCGGACACGATACCGTGTCTAAATATCCGCGAGCGGTGGCGATAATGGCTTATAAATGGTCGGCGGTGGCGCGCGCCTCCGAGCGCCCGGAGGGCGCGAGGAGCGCGTGCGAGGGAGTCAGTCGGCCGGAGCGCAGCGGAGGCCGACTGACGAGGTTGGGGAGGTGTGAGGCTGCGGCTGCGGTGCTGGGCGGGACGGGACTCAAAGGGGCAGCCGTGAGGACGGCGCAGGCGACGTAAGGACCACAGGGAGGGAGCGAGCAGCGCGAGCGACCGACCGAGGACCGCAACGAGCGTGCGCCGTCCTCACGGCTGGGGCTTTGGAGGTGGCCGTCGCCGATCCGCCAGCAGCAGTTTATAAACGAGCGACTTAGGCTTCGGAACCGTTCGTCGCCGAACCGTCAGTGACTACTTATAAACCCGAGTAAAGTCGGAAAGGCTCAACTCCCGGCCCGCCGAACGCGGGGTATGCGCACCCCGCTCGCGGCCGCCGGGCTCGTCGCGCTCGGCGTCCTCCTGATGGCGAACCCCCTGTTCCTCCCCGTCTCGGTCGGCGAGCCGACCCCCGCCTACACGCACACCGTTCAGCCGGTGGGCGAGGGGTCGGTCGCCGGCATCGAGTCGCCCGCGACGGACGGAGAGAACGGGACCGACGACGAGAACAGCTCTAACGCCTCGGACGCGGTCGTCGCGTACGCCGATCTCGCGCCCGACGCTCGGGAGGCGTTCGACCGCGCCCGCGACGCGCCGGAGGGCGGGTTCGGCGTCGAGGACCCGGCCGAGCGCGTCGACTCGCTGACCTACCCGACGGAGCCGACGCTCGGGGACGGACTCTTGATCGTCGAGCGCGACGGAGAGCGGTACGAGTTCTGGACGCGGACCGTCGAGCGCGAGCCGGGCGCGGTCGTCGCGCAGCGCGTCTTCCTCCAGCCGGTCGCGTTCCTCGTCGGCTTCCTCGCCGTCGTCGCGGGCGCCGCGGTCGGGCTCCGGGAACAGCTCGGTGGGGAGTGACAGACCCGATTTCGGCGCGACGGCGACCCGCCGCACCGCGACGACGACCCGCGACCCGAATCTCGCCTTACTCCCGCGACGTCGACGCCGGCTGGCCGACGGGCTTCGGTGCGTCGCCGGCCTCGATCGCCCGGCGGGTCGACTCGCCGATCTCGACGAGGTGACAGAGGGGGTTGCCGGGGTAGACGACCGGGTTCTCCAGGAGGCCGATGAGGAGGCCGGTGAAGGGGGCCTCGACCGCGACCGCGTCCTCCTTGAACGGGTTGGTGATCGTCGCGATGCGCTCGCCCTCGCGGACGAGCGATCCGCTCTCGAAGTGGGTGTCGACGATGCCGCCGGAGTCGGCGCGCAGCCACGTCTTCTCGCCCGCGCCGGCGACGATGGTGCGCCAGCCAGGCCAGCGCACCGTGTCGGTCTCCAACAGTTCGTACTCCGCGAAGACGGAGCGGACGCCGGCGAGCGCGTCGTCGATCAGCGGGCGCTGGAACCGGTGGGCCTCGCCCATCTCGATGGTGATCGTCGGGATGCCGTCGTCGGTCGCCTCGCCGCGGAGAGTGCCGCTCGGGCCGTCGCTGTCGATGATCACCTTCGAGCCGAACGCCATCGCGAGCCGGTAGACCGCCTCGTCGGTCATGTCCGCACGGACGTGGAGCATGTTCGTCCGGCCGCGGGTGGAGGTGTGGAAGTCGAGCCCGAAGTCGCACGGCGCGATGAAGTTCTCGTAGATCTGGTGGGCCATCCGCTTCGAGCTGGTCGACCCCTGCTTCCCGGGGAACGACCGATTCAGGTCGCGGTCGTAGACGGGGAGGTACCGCTGTTGCGCGAGGAAGCCGGGGACGTTGAGGACGGGGAGACAGACGAGGGTGCCCGCCAGCCGCGAGAGGTCCCACTCGTGGGCGACCTCGCGGACGACCTCGATCCCGTTGAGCTCGTCGCCGTGGGCGGCGGCGGTGAGGAACGCGGTGGGGCCGTCGCGCTCGCCGTTGACGATGGTGACCGGGATCCGCACCGGGTCGCCGAGGTACGTCTCGCTGATTCCGTAGCGGATGTTCTGCGTGTCGCCGGGCGGTACCGCCCCGCCGTTGTACGTGAACGCCCGGTCGTCGCTCATGGCAGACCGGAACACGGCGCCGGGTATATATATGGCGGCCCGGAGATTCGGGCGGCGGCCCTGGAACCGATCGGCGCGTCTTTTAGGTCGGCCCACGCAGGGGCAGGTATGAGTTCGGACTCCGTTCGGGTGGGAGTGTTGTCGCTGCACAACAGCAAGGAGACGAAGGCGATCTGCAACGCGGTCGAGGATCTCGGCCACGAGCCCGTGTGGCTCCGCGAGGAGAACGCCGCGGTGAGCGTCGAGGACGGCGACGTCTCCGTCGAGCCCGCGGTCGACGTGATCGCGAACCGCCTCCTCTTGTCGAACACCGACCAGCCCGCGGAGCTGCTCGGGCTGGCGACGACGTTCGAGCGCATCCGACCGATGCTGAACGAGCCGGACGCGGTGCTTGCGTCGATCCACAAGTTCGCGACGGCCGCGACGCTCGCCGACTGGAACATCCGCGTCCCGGACGCGCTGCTCGCGCTCTCGAACGACCGCCTCAACGAGGGCCGCGAGCGGTTCGGCGACGTGGGCGTGTACAAGACCGCGATCGGGACCCACGGCGGCGGGACGTGGAAGGTCGACCTCACGGAGCGCGTCAACCCGAAGGTGGGGAACCGGCAGGCGTTCCTCCAGCAGCTGATCGACCGCGACGACGAGAAGCACCGCGACCTGCGGGTGTACATCGTGGGCGACGAGATCGTCGGCTCGATGTACCGCTACGCGCCCGAGGGCGACTGGCGCACCAACGTCGCGCTCGGCGGCGCGGTCGAGGACGCGACCGACGACATGCCGCAGGAGGCCGCCGACACCGCCCTCTACGCGGCCGAGGTGATGGAGCTCGACTACGCCGGCGTCGACCTCGTCGAGGGGTACGACGGCTGGTACGTCCTCGAAGTGAACCCCACCGCCGGCTTCAAGGGCCTGTTCGAAGCGACCGGCACGAGCCCCGCGCCCCACATCGCGAAGCTCGCGATCGAGACGGTCGGCGGCGAGGTGGACGACGACGCGGTCGAGCGCGTCGCCGCGACCCTCGACGACTCGCGACCCTCCTGTGCGCCGGCGCCGAAGCCGAGCTCGACCGAGCAGCCCGACATCGGCTACATCGAGGAGGTCGTCGTCACCGGTACCTCCGGCTCCACGCAGGCGATGGCGAAGTCGGACACGGGCGCGACCCGGACGAGCATCGACACCCAGCTGGCCGCGGAGATCGGCGCCGGGCCGATCAAGAGCATGACGCGCGTCAAGTCGGGCAGCGTGAAGGGCGGGAAGGCCCGCCCCGTCGTCGACCTCGTCATCGGTATCGGCGGGAACCAGCACACCGTCACCGCGAGCGTCGAGGACCGCGGGCACATGGAGTACCCCCTCCTCCTCGGCCGCGACATCCTCACCGACTACCGGGTCGACGTCCGTCGGCGCGCCGACACCGACGAGGCGGAGCGCGACGAGGCGGGCGAGATCCTCGAAGAAGAGGAGTAGACGGAGACGTCCACCGACTCGGAATCACCTGCGGTGGCGCGTGCCGACGAGCGCCCAGCGGGCGCGAGTCGCACGCGCGAGGGAGTCGGTGGTCCGGAGCGAAGCGGAGGACCACCGACGAGGCTGGGGAGGTGTGAGGTGCTGTGCGGTCGCGGTTGGGCGGGACTCAAAGGGGCAGCCGCGAGGACGAAGCACGGCGCAGTAAGCACCGCAGGGAGCGAGTGGAACGAGCGACTGAGGAGCGCAGCAAGCCGCGCGAGTCGTCGCGGCTGGGGCTTTGGAAGTGTCCATCGTCGATCCGCAATCAACCATTTATAAGCGAGCGGCTGGGGCTTTGGCGGTGGTCTCCACCGATCCAGCATCTATCTCTTATAAACGAACGACTGCGTTTTAGCGGTGTTCGACACGGAGTCTCGGATCACGTCTCGCCGAAGAACGCTCTCACCGATGCGATTCGATCTTGATGATCGGGCTGCCGTCCCGGCCGGAAGTGATCGTGGCCGTCGTCGTGTCCGCCTCGAACTGGAGGGTCATCTTGAGGTTGTTATCCTGGAACAGCCCGTCGAGCGCGTCCGTGTTGATGTCCTCGTTGATGATCCACTCCTGTTCGAGGACGTCCTCATCGTGTGCCTTCGCGACCGCCGTCACAACCTCGGAACTCAACTCCTCGTTCTCGTCGGGCTCGTAGTAGAACTCTCTCGTGTCTTCCATAGGTACGGTCCCGTCGCCGGCGGCAAAGCCGTTGTTACCAGTCGGTAACGCGGTAGTACCCGCGCCCCCGTCACGAACCGCAGGCACCCACTTACGACTCGTACTCGGCCCAGATGTACCGCGTGCCGTAGCTCCGGTAGGGGCGCCACGCCTCGCCGATCTCGCGCATCTCCGCGCGCGACAGCTCCGAGCCGTCGTTGTAGGCCTGCTCTATCCCCTTCCGGACCGCGAGGTCGCCGAGCGGGAGCACGTCCTCGCGGCCGAGCGCGAAGATGAGGTACATCCGCGCGGTCCACGCGCCCACCCCATGAATCATGGTGAGCCGGTCGACGACATCCTCGTCGCTCACGCCGGCCAGCCCCTCCCGGGTGAAGTCGCGCTCGTCGTCGCGGAACGCGGCCGCGACGTTGCGCAGGTACTCGACCTTCGTGCCGCTGAGCCCGGCCTCGCGCAGGGCCTTCTCGTCGGCCGCGATGACGCGGTCGGGCGTCGGGTCGCCGCCCAGCACGTCCAGGAACCGCTCGCGGATCGCGTTCGCGGAGGCGGTCGAGAGCTGCTGGTTCACGATCGAGGTACAGAGCCGACCGAACTCGTCGTCCGCGGGCGCGACGTCGAGCGGACCGTGTCTGTCGACTAGCGCCGCCATCGTCGGGTCCTCGCGCAGCGTCGCCGCGACGTCGTCGTCCATGTCGAGGGGAGGGGGCCGCACGCAGGTGTAGGGTTCGGTTCGAGCGCTCATCCCGTGTTCGGTTCGAGCGCTCGGCGCGTCCGAATAAACTAACAGTACGTTTCGCGTTTGGAAGATGAAAACGTTCAACCATGACGGTTCCGACCGTTCTGGTATGCAACTCGAAGACGTTCAGCGCGTGGCAGTGCTCGGCGCCGGAAACATGGGGCATGGCATCGCGGAAGTGGCCGCGCTCGCCGGCTACGACGTGTCGCTCCGCGACATCAACGACGAGCTCGTCCAGAACGGGTACGACCAGATCGAGTGGTCGCTCGGCAAGCTCGCCGAGAAGGACCGAATTGGCGACGAGGAGGCGGACGCCGCGCTCGACCGCGTCGAGGCGTTCGTCGACCTCGAAGAGGCGCTCGACGGCGCCGACGTCGTCGTCGAGGTCGTCCCGGAGAAGATGGCGATCAAGAAGGACGTGTACGACGAGGTCGTCGAGTACGCGCCCGACGAGGCCGTCTTCGTCACCAACACCTCCAGCCTCTCTATCACCGAGCTGTCGGAGGTCACCGACCGCCCCGAGCGCTTCTGTGGCATGCACTTCTTCAACCCGCCGGTGCGGATGGACCTCGTCGAGGTCATCTCCGGGAAGCACACCAGCGAGGACACCCTCGAACTGATCGAGGGGCTCGCGGAGTCGATGGGGAAGACCCCCGTCCGCGTCCGGAAGGACAGCCCGGGCTTCATCGTCAACCGCATCCTCGTCCCGCTGATGAACGAGGCGGCGTGGATCGTCGAGTCCGGCGACGCGACGATGGAGGCTGTCGACTCCACGACGAAGTTCGACATGGGCCTCCCGATGGGCTCGTTCGAGCTCGCCGACCAGGTCGGCATCGACGTGGGCTACCACGTGTTGGAGTACATGCACGAGGTGCTCGGCGACGCCTACCGCCCCTGCCCGCTGCTCGGCGAGAAGGTCGAAGCGGAGGACCTCGGGAAGAAGACCGGGAAGGGGTTCTACGACTACGAGGACGGCGACGGCGCCCAGATCCCGAGCGACGCGATCGACGCGGACGTCCGCCGCCGCCTGCTCGCGGTGATGGCCAACGAGACGGCCGGCCTCATCGGCAACGACGTGGCCGACGCCGACGACATCGACGAGGCGGTGAAGCTCGGTGCGGGCTTCCCCGACGGCCCGGCCAAGCTCGCGGACGAGGAGGGGCTTGACACCTTGGTCGAGACGCTCGACGCGCTCGCGGAAGAGACCGGTGAAGCGCGCTACGAGGCGACCGACTACCTGCGCGAGGCCGCCGAATCCGGCGGCTTCCGCGGCGGCGCGGGCGCTGGGAGCGGCGACGCCGACGGCGGCCCCGACTACGAGGTGCTGAACGTCAGCGTCGAGGACCGGGTCGGCCACGTCGAGATCGACCGCCCGCACCGGATGAACACGATCAGCGGCGAGGTGCTCGACGAGCTCGCCGAGGCGATCGACCGCCTCGACGCCGACGACGAGGTTCGGGCCATCCTCCTCTCCGGCGCGGGCGACCGCGCCTTCTCCGCGGGCGCGGACGTCCAGAGCATGGCCGCGGGCGGCGCCGACCCGATCCACGCCGTCGAGCTCTCCCGACAGGGCCAGCAGACGTTCGGCAAGTTTGAGGAGTCGGACAAGCCCGTGGTCGCCGCCATCGACGGCTACTGCCTCGGCGGCGGGATGGAGCTCGCGACGGCCGCGGACATGCGGATCGCCTCCGAGCGCTCCGAGCTCGGTCAGCCCGAACTCGACCTCGGCCTGCTCCCGGGGTGGGGCGGCACGCAGCGGCTCGCCCGGATCGTCGGCGAGGGACGCGCGAAGGAGATCATCCTCACCGCCGACCGCTACGACGCGGAGACGATGGCCGACTACGACTTCGTCAACGAGGTCGTGCCGGACGACGAGCTCGACGAGCGGGCGCGCGAGCTGGCCGAGCAGCTCGCGGGCGGCCCGCCGATCGCCCAGAAGTACACGAAGCGCGCGATACACGCCGGTCGGACGGACAACGAGGCCGGGCTGGAAGTCGAGGCGATGGGCTTCGGCCACGTGATGAACACCGACGACCTCATGGAGGGCGTCACGGCGTTCATGGGCGACGGCGAGCCCGAGTTCGAAGGGAAGTAATACGCGAGCGGATCGGTCGTGGTAGTGGGGACGGTCACCTCATCGACCGCTTATTTATAAGTGATTACTCGCAGAGTGGCAACGAACACCACCGGCGCCCCAGCCGCTCGGCCATACGAATGTGGCAACTGATCAACGGCGAACACCTCCAAAGCCCCAGCCGGGAGGGCGGCGCACGCTCGCTGTCGACCGAAAATCGAAGATTTTCGGGATGACGAGAGAGTTCCGCTCTCTCGAACCACGCGCTTCAGTCGCTCACTTCGTTCGCTCCTTCCAGTGCTTGCGTCGCCTGCCCCGCCCTCCCGGCTGCCCCTTCGAGTCCCGCCCCGCACAGCACCGCACCTCACACCTCCCCAGCCTCGTCGGCCGGCCTCCGCTTCGCTCCGGCCGCCCGACTCCCTCGCGCGTGCGGTTCGCGGCCTGCGGCCGCTCACCGGCACGCGCCACTGGGAAAATCGAGATTCCGATCTACGGTCCAGTCGCTGCTGGTTATTTAAAAACAGTCGCGGTCGCTGGGCTGGATGACCGCCGAGTAGTTCGACGCTTAGACGTAGCCTTCCTCGACGAGCAGCTCGCCGTTGAGCAGGGAGGCGCCGGCCGCGCCGCGGATCGTGTTGTGCGCGAGGCAGTTGTACTTCGTGCCGGCGTCCGTCGACTGGACGCCGCCGGCGACGATCCCCATCCCGTCCGCGTACGTGCGGTCGAGGCGGGGCTGCGGGCGCTCGGGCTCGTCCTCGCCGAACACCTTGATGAGCTGGTCGGGGGAGCTCGGGAGGTCGCCGGCGCCCTCGAACGAGCGCATCGCCTCGCGGAGGTCCTCGGGGGAGGGGTCGTCGGCGAACTCGGCGAAGACGTTCTCCAGGTGGCCGTCGAGCGTGGGGATCCGGTTACAGGACGCGGCCACGTCGGCGTCGTGGAGCGCGACCTCGGCGCCGTCGAACTCGCCGAGCAGCTTCCGCGACTCCGTCTCCATCTTCTCCTCCTCGCCGCCGATGTGCGGGATGGCGTTGTCGATGATCTCCATCGAGGTGACGCCGGAGTAGCCGGCGCCCGAGACGGCCTGAAGCGTCGAGACGCGGACGCTTTCCAGGCCGAACTCGTCGATGGCGGCGAGCGTCGGCACCATCGTGATCGTCGAGCAGTTCGGGTTCTTGACGAGGGCGCCGTCCCAGCCGCGCTCGTCGCGCTGGACCTCGATCAGATCGAGGTGGTCGGGGTTGATCTCCGGGATGGTGAGCGGCACGTCCGCCGCCATCCGGTCGTTCGAGGAGTTCGAGGAGACGACGTAGCCTTCCTCCAAGAATTCGGGCTCGACCTCGGCCGCGACGCCCGAGGGCAGCGAGGAGAAGAGGAGGTCAACGTCGTCGTCCGCGACCCCCGCGGGCGTCGTCTCCGCGACCTCCATCTCGGCGACGTCGTCCGGGATGGGCGTGTCGACGCGCCACTTGGCCGCCTCGCGGTAGGTCTCGCCCGCGCTCTCCGAACTCGCCGTGACCGCGGCGAGGTCGAAGGTCGGGTGGTCGTCGAGCAACTGGATGAATCGCTGGCCCACGGCGCCCGTCGCGCCGAGGATGCCGACTCGGACTGACATTGCGCGTGGGTCGGTGACAGGGACGTAAGTGCGTTCGGATAGGCGTCGATACCGCCGGTCGCGGTCGGAATCGCGCTCGCGGGTCGGCTCGATCCGGTCGCAGTCGTGCGTTCTCCGTCCCTCGGTGACACCTTTTAAATATGGGTGCGTGGTACTCGCACGCCATGTCCGAGTTCGGAGCGCTCTCGATCGTCCCGCCGCTGCTCGCCATCGCGCTGGCGATCGTCACCCGCAAGGCGATCCTCTCGCTGTTCCTCGGCATCTGGTCGGGGGCCGTGATCTACACGGGCGGGCTCGGTATCGTCCAGACGTTCGACTGGATCGTCGCAGCGATCATCGCCGACGAGGGGTTCCAGGCGACGATCCTCGTGTTCACGCTGCTGCTCGGCTCCGGGGTGGCCATGGTGTGGAACCTCGGCGGGACCTACGCGATCCGCGACTGGGCGATCGAACGCCTCGACACGCAGCGCAAGGCGGGGCTGGCGGCGTGGGTCCTCGGGATCGTCCTCTTCTTCGACGACTACGCCAACACCGCCATCGTCGGCTCGGCGATGAAGGACGTCTCCGACCAGCTCCGAATCTCCCGCGAGAAGCTCTCGTACATCGTCGACTCTACCGCCGCGCCCGTCGCCACGCTGGGCATCTCCTCGTGGGTCGCGTTCCAGCTGTCGCTGATCGACGAGGGATACGCGGAGGCGGGCGTCGCCGAGGCGAACCGACCCAGCACCTTCGAGGTGTTCCTCTCCTCGATCCCGTTCAACATGTACGCGATCCTCGCGATCGCGATGGTCGCCATCGTCGTGTTGTGGGGCCGCGACTACGGCGAGATGCTGACGGCCGAACACCGGTCGTGGACGACCGGGAAGGTCACCCGCGAGGGCGCAGAGCCGATGCAGGACGTCGCCGGCGAGCTGGGCGAGCCGCCGGCGTCGACGCCGCGGCTGATCAACTTCTTCGCGCCGGTCGCGGTCCTGATCGCCGTCACGGTCGCGACGGCGTTCTGGTCCGGCGGCTTCGCGCCGACGGGCTTCCTCGCCAACTTCCTCGCGGCCGAGTTCGGGAGCGCGGGCGACCGCCTCTGGGAGGCAGTCATCAACGCGGACTTCGCGACGGCGCTGATGATCGGCGCGTTCGGCATGGTGCTGTCCGGGTTCGTCCTCGGGAAGGTCTACCGCGTCTTCGGGTTCGGCGACGCGACGGAGTACACCGTCGACGGGTTCGGGATCATGCTCACCGCGGTGTCCATCCTCGTGCTCGCGTGGGGCATCGGCGAGGTCATCTCCGCGTTGGAGACGGGCCAGTACGTCGCCGAGGCGACGGTCGGGACGGTCCCCGAGCCCGTCCTCCCGGCGCTCGTGATGGTGGTCGCAGGCTTCATCGCCTTCTCGACCGGGACCTCCTGGGGGACGATGGGGATCATGACGCCCATCGCGGTCCCCATCGCCTGGGAGGTCACCGGGGGCGGCGCCGAGGGGCACACCCTCGTCGCGGTGATGGTCGGCGTCATCTTCTCCGGGGCGATCTTCGGCGACCACAGCTCACCCATCTCCGACACGACGGTGCTGTCCGCGACGTTCACCGGCGCGGACCTCATCGACCACGTCCGCACGCAGATCTACTACGCGGTCACGGTCGGACTGGTCTCGGTGGCGCTGCTGCTCGTGTGGGGGTTCCTCGGAGTCACGCCGTTCGTGCTGCTTCCGGTCGGCGTGCTGACGCTCGTCGCGCTCGTCTACCTCCTCTCGGAGTTCGATGCCAACCGCCGCGGGATCGACCCCGTCTCGGTCTCCGAGCAACAGACAGACGACGGAGAGCGCGTGGTCGTCGCCGGTAGCGAGAAGGACTGAGCGGCCGACCAGATATTTTAACCGCGCTCGCCGGCTACCCGCAGTCGCGCGCCATTAGTCCCCGCCCGAGTACTCCCCGATGGGAGCGATGACAGCGCGGAGAACCCAGGCGCGTCACATCGGTCGCTGACGCGACCCGCCCGTCGCCGCGCAGGCGACCGCCCGCCACGAGGGTTTCCCGGTCGACGCGGCACGCCGCCGGAGATGAGACCGGTCGTTAGTGTCGCGGGCGATATTTCACGGAAATCGGTGTCTCCGCAGTCCAGCCGACAGTATGTTTTTGCGGGAGTAGTCGCAATATCGACGTATGTCCGAGAGAGAATCGCGCCGGATCGAACGCGATCTGATGGCCGAACCCCATATTCGGGGGCGTCGAATCAGCGTCCGTCAGGTGTACGCCCTCGTCGAAGAGCGCGATGAGGACCCCGAGGCGGTCGCCGATCGATACGATCTCGACGTTGCCGACGTCTATCACGCGCTTGCCTACTATCACGACCACCCGCGAGAGATACGTGAGGCCGAACGGGAGCGCGAAGACGCGATAGCGGACTTCCGCGAGTCGATCGATCGTCCCGAAGGTGTCGACCCAGACGCCGCCTGAGATGGCCGAGTGGCGCTTCCTTCTCGACGAGAACATCGATCCGAAGACGGCGACGTACCTGGAGAAAGAAGGAATCCACGCCGAGCACGTACGTGACGCGCTCTGGCAGGGAGCCGATGACGAAGCGGATGTCCTACCGTACGCGCGGGAACACCAACTGATCACCGTAACGAGTGACGTGAAAGACTTCGGTGGACTACCGCCAGATGCCCACGCAGGCATCGTCCTCCTCTACGACGATACGATGCCGGCGTACCGGGTTGCGGCTGGCCTTAGTACGATGGTCGATACGTACCCGACCCGAGATGCGTTCGGTGGGCGAGAAGAACTCGATCCGTGGGTTTGATCAGATGTGTTCTTTGCGGCTTTTGAGACCTTAAAATCGGTTGATACACTTTCACCGGGCCTACTGGGATTTTCGTCCGGTAGTGTCAGGGGCGACAGTTCGAACCGTCCGTGAGCGACGACGATGCGCGGAGTCCGCGAGCCGACGGTGTGTCAGGTGGGTCGGTGTCGGGTTTTTACGTACTGCGTCACCCAGATCGGTGTATGACCGGTCAGATCGCTCTCCCGGGGTGGCTGACGGACCTCCTCGCGGCGTACAACCAGGTGCTCTCGGAGCTGTTCTGGTTCACGGTGGGGTTCGGCGTCGTCTACCTCGTAAGCCAGCTCGTCCTCATCCCGCTCGCGACCCAGGCCGTCAGATCGCGGAATCGCAACAATCCCACGATCGAGACGGCGACGAAGACGTACCTTCGAGTGATTCTGATCGGGTTCGCGGTCCTGACAGGGATCATCGCAGCCGGCTACGGACGGATACTCTCCGAGTCGGCGGTCATCATCGCGGCGCTCACGTTCGCCCTCGGCATCGCCGGGCAGCAGGTGTTCGGGTCGCTCGTCAGCGGGATGTTCCTCGTCGCCGACCCGGACTTCAACGTCGGCGACTGGATCGAGTGGCCGGGCGGGAGCGGGACGATCGAGGCGGTCGACTTCCGCGTCACCCGCGTCCGAACGCCGGACAACGAAACGGTCTCGGTCCCCAACACCGAGCTCACCGCCAACGCGATCACCCGGCCTTACGGGCGGGACCGGTATCGGCTCACGGAACAGGTGTTCGTCGCCTACTACGAGGACACCGAACGGGCGCTGTTGGAGCTACAGCAGGTCGTCACGTCCCTCGATCCGGTGCTCGACGAGCCGGCGCCGGACGCGCGCATCGTCGAACTCGGCGAGAACGCGATCACGATACAGGCGGAGTTCTGGATCGACGACCCGGGCAACAGGGACACACCGACGATTCGGTCGGACTTCCGCCGACTGGTGAAGCGGCGCTTCGACGAGGAGGGCATCACCCTCGCTCCGCCGTCCGCGCAGCTGCTCTCCGGGGGGCTCAGCGTGACGGACCGGAGGGCCGACGCACCGAACGCCTCCGGTCAGTGACCTCGGGGTTTTGGCGACCCGGTCGGGTGCTTCCCCGACAGGCCGCCGCCGACCGTGGACGCGCGCCGACGGCCTCACGGACGAGGGTGCCGCGGACGAGGGTGCTGCGGACGAGGGTGCCGCGGACGAGGGTGCCGACTCGCCGAAAGCACGGGGCGTCGGCTACTCCGAGTCCCGCAACACCAGCGGTCCGATCGCCAGCGTGCGCTTCGCGAGGGTGAGGACCCGGAGCAGGTAGGAGACGAAAAGCGAGAACGGGAGCAGCGTGACCGCGAACGCGCCCCCGACGACGAGCGTCACGTGGTCGACGCCGAGGGTGCGCCCCGGGAACGTGCCAACGTCGACGGCCGCGAGGGCGAGGCCCGCGACGAGCAGCGCCGGCACCGCGGCGTATAAGATGAGGCGCGAGAGGTCGATAAGCGCCCACTGGAAGTACAGCGTCTTGACGTGCTCGCGGCCGGGACCGAACAGCGACAGCGACTCCTTCAGTTCCCCGAGGAGGTCCCGCTCGTCGTCGGTGAGCGCCTCGTCGTGCTCGACCGCGAGACGCTCTATTCGGCCGATCTTCGGGCCGTAGTCGAAGTTGAGCGCGGCGAACACGACATCGAAGGAGCCGAACTCGGCGCCGTCGAGCTGCCCGCGCACGGCGTCGGCGTTCTCCGTGACCCCCGTGGCGAGGTCTTCGACGTCATCGCGGAGCGCAGCGCGGTCAGATCCCTCGCCGTCGCCGTCGCTGCCCTGATCGGACACCGAGTCGCGGAGGTCCCGGGCGCGCTCCGCCGCGGCGCCGAGGATCGCGTCGAGGAACGCGGCCGGGTCCGTGGGGGTCGGCGCACCGGTCAGGTCCGCGATGTCGTCCCGGACCGCGAGCGTGCCGTCCATGCGGTCCTGTTGGTCGCCGAGCGGGCCGTTCTCCTGCGTGAGTACGAGCTGTCCGATCGTGACGACGAGCGTCGCCCCGGTGACGATCGCCGTGATCATCGAGGCGAACAGCGTCTCGATCGGGTCGCTCGCTCCGACCTTCTCGGCAAGGGACGGCGAGAAGACGACCGCGACAGCGACGAACACGACGAAAACGGCGACCGTCAGGACCCCCGCGACGACGAGCCGGTTCGCGCGGAGGAGTAGCCAGAGCTTCACGCGGTTCTCGCCGGCTCGCTCGCGCATCGTGTCGGCGGTGTCCGTCTCGCTCTCGTCGTCGGCCGCGTCGGCTTCGGTCGACGCCGGCCCGGAGTCTTCGCTCATCGGGGCTCGACGCGCACCGAGCGGTCGTCGACGTAGTGCGTCGCGTCCGCCTCCCGGTCGCCGACCCCGGCGCCGCTCCGGAGCGGCCCTCGTCGAGTTGCCGTCTCACGTCTGTTCATAACGGGCGGGATGACTCGCGAGCGACATATAAATACGCGGGCGTTACGACGTCGACCGCAACGCGCCGGCCCGTCGGAGCGGCTTCAACAGCGTCGTTCGAGAACGGGCACGAGCATGCTTCCGAGAGCGCCGGCCGCCCGGTTCGGCGTCAGCGAACTCACGATCGGGCTGACGATCGTCACGATGCGGCAGGGCCACGTCGGGATGTCCGTGGGGGACGTCGTCGGGAGCAGCGTGTTCAACGTCCTCGGAATCTTGGGGATCGCGTCGCTCCTCCGGCCGCTCGCGGTCGGCGGCGCGGCGATCGAGACGCTCGCCTAGCTGACCCTGCTCACGGTGTTGCTGGTCGCGGCGCTGTGGTCCGAGCCGCGGCTCTCGCGGGTTGAGGGCGCCCGCTTCGTCCGCTCCGAGGTGGCGCGATGGTGCTCGCCTCCTGCGGATCTTCGGGTAGGCCGATGAGATCTCCGAACCGTTATCCCACGTCCCCGCCGATATTCACCACGTTCGACGCATGAGCCCGATATTCCTCGCACACGTGGCCGTGTTCGCGGCCGCCGCGGTCGCGTGCGTCGCGGCCGTGCCGCGGGCCCTGCGGATACGAGACGCCGAGACGCGGGAGGGGTTCGTCGCGCTCCTGATCGCGGTGACCCTCTGGGCCGGCGGTTACGTCGGGTACCTCGTTGCGCCCGGCGCGGCGGCAAAAGTCGGGTTCTACATCGTCGGGTTCGTCTTCGCGCTGGTGGCGGTGGGGACGTGGCTCTACTTCTGTGCCGCCTACACGGGGCGGTCGCCGCGACGCGCGCCGTACCGGCAGGCCGCGCTCAGCGTCTTCGCCGCGACGGCCCTCCTGAAGGTCACGAACCCGCTCCACGGGCTCTACTTCACGACGGCGTGGCGGACGGAGCCGTTCCCCCATCTGGCGATCCAACACGGCCCCCTCTACTGGGCGGTGCTCGGCCTGTCGTACGCCCTCATCGCCGTCGGCTTCTTCATGCTCCTCGAGCAGTTCTACTACACGGGCACCGACAGCCGGCCGCTGATCGGGCTCGTCGCCCTCACCGGGATCCCGACAGTCGCAACCGTCTTCGGCGCCACGTCCTCGCGACTCCTCCCGCTGATGTACGAGCCGCCGGGCGTCGCGCTGTTCGCGCTCGGGACGCTGTTCGTCTACTTCCGCCGGTTCGAGGCGATCCAGTTCGCCGCCGAGAGCGACGCCGCCGCGATCTTCGTGGACCGGGCCGGCCGTGTCCGCGATTTCAACCGGGCCGCTCGGGACCTGTTCCCGGAGCTGCGCGACGCGGTCGGCGACCCCCTGGAGTCGGTCCTGCCGAATCTCGCGGCGGACGGAGAGGAGGACGGGCTCGTCCGCGTCGGCAAGGGGGAAGCCCAGCGGTTCTATCGGGTCACTCGGAACGCGTTCACCTCCGGCGGGGCGATGGGCGGCGAGCTGCTCGCGATCGACGATGTGACCGACCGAGAGACGTACCGAATTCGCTTAGAGGAGCGGACCGAACAGCTCGAGGCCCTGAACCGCGTGGTGCGTCACGACATCCGTAACGACATGGCGGTGGTCCACGGCTGGGCCGAGACGCTCCGGGACCACGTCGACGACGACGGCCGGGACGCGCTCGAACGCGTGTTGCGAAAGTCGAAACACGTCATCGAACTCACCGAGATCGCCCGCGACTTCGTCGACTCGCTCGCCGCCGACGTCTCGCCGGAGACGAAGCCGATCGGTCTCGGCGAACTGCTCCACGGCGAGGTCCGGGCGGCGCGCGACTCGTTCCCCGAGGCGACCTTCGTCGTCGACGGCGACCTCCCGTCGGTCACGGTCCGCGCCAACGAGCTGCTGACCTCCGTGTTCCGGAACCTGTTGAACAACGCCGTCCAGCACAACGACACCGAGACGCCCACGGTGACCGTCGGGATGGAGGCCACGGCGGACCGCGTTCGGGTCCGCGTCGCCGACGACGGCCCCGGTGTCCCGGACGAGGTCCGACCGAACCTCTTCGGGAAGGGCCAGAAGGGAATCGACAGCTCCGGGTCGGGGATCGGCCTCTACCTCGTCTCGATCCTGACGGCGCAGTTCGGCGGCGACGTCTGGGTCGAGGACAACGAGCCGCGCGGCGCCGTCTTCGTCGTCGACCTCCCGAGGGCGGACGGCGACACGCCGGCGGATTCCACCGTCGACGCCACCGACGACGCCGCCGCCGAAGCCCACTCGACCGCCGCACCGGATCGGGAACGCTAACCAAGAGAGAGCCGCGAGAACCGCGCCCGATGCCGTTCCCGTCGCAAGCCACAACTCGCAGCCCGCCGTAGGACGCACATGTCGACTGACGCCGGCGTTGACGTCACCCTCGTTCGCAACGCCACGGTCCTCGCGACCGTGGACGAGACGACCTTCCTCGTCGATCCGCTGTTCGCGCCGCAGGGCGCGCTACCCCCGATAGATAACACCCCGAACGACCGGAACAACCCGCTCGTCCCGATGCCTGACGTCGATCTCACGCACGACGCGGTGGTCGTCACCCACCGCCACCCGGACCACTTCGACGACGCGGCGAAAGCGGAGCTCGACGCGGATGTGCCCCTGTTCTGCCAGCCGGCCGAGGCGGACGCGTTCGTCGAGGATGGGTTCACCGACGTGCGGCCGGTCGAGGAGACAGCGTCGTTCGACGGCGTCACGCTCCACCGGACGCCCGGCCGTCACGGACACGGGGAACTGGCCGAGCGGATGGGCCCCGTCTCCGGGTTCGTCTTCGAGGGCGAGGAGACGCTGTATCTCGCCGGCGACACGGTCTGGTACGAGCCCGTCGCGGAGACGCTGGACCGGTTCGACCCCGACGCGGTCGTCCTCAACGGCGGCGCGGCGCGGTTCAACCAAGGCGAGCCGATTACGATGGGCGTTGACGACGTCGCGGCCGTGCGCGAGGCAACCGACGCGGCCGTCGCCGTGGTTCACATGGAGGCGATCAACCACTGTCTGCTCTCGCGAGAGGAGCTCAGAGCGGAGACGGAGGGCGTACTGGTTCCCGAAGACGGCGAGCGGATCGACTTGTGAACGCGCCACGTAGCCGAAGGCGACGAATCCCGGAGGCATTCGATAGCGGGCACGACCGGGAGGATCGCTGTGAAACGCGTCCGCTCGATTGTCTCTCCCGAGTCACTCGGTGAGTTCCTGCCAGAGCCCGAGCTGTCGCAGCGTGTCGGCATCGTCTTCCACGAACCACCCCTCGGCGAGTTGACCGTCCTCGATTCGGTACATCGACATCACGCGAATTTCGATCGCTTCTCCGGTCGGAGGAACGCCGTGCATGTCGCCCTCGTGGGTGCCGGTGAAGGTCATCCGGACGACCACCGTGTCTCCCTCGGCGACCATCTCCTCGATCTCGAGATGTGAATCGGGGAACGCGTCGGTATCGACGGTCGCGGAGACGACCCGATTCACTCCACTGACGTCCCGGCCTCCTTGGCCGTGTATGACCGCGTCGTCAGCGATAAGCTCTGTGAGCCGCTCCGCGTCACCGTCGTTTATCGCCTCCACTCCCTCCCGCACGAGCTGTTTCCGCTCTTCGAGCGTGTCGTCCGACATCTCGTTGGGGACGTACACGTGACAGATGTTTATTGTTACTATTCCGAAATTTCCACCAATCGTCGAGAGCCTAATAGACTCGACATTGGGTCGACGCTATCGGAGAGACATCCGTGGGGAACTAGTCGCTCCGCTCGCGTTCGCCCGCGTCTCCCTGCTTCGATTCTCTGCGGGGCCTCGCGGCTCGCGGTGTTGCTCGCCGCGAGAAGGTCCGGGTGCGAGAATCGAACCCGAGCGAGACTTGCTCCGCTCGTCTCGCGTGATTCAATCTCGCCTTCCGGCCTTGTCACTCCTCCTTACAGTCGTCGTGAAAAGGTCCGGGTGCGAGAATCGAACCCGCGTCTCAGCCTCCACAAGGCTGAAGGATAGTCCACTACCCTAACCCGGACACGCGTCGCAAAGTACCCCGCTTCGGTAAATAACGGTTACGACTCCCGGACGGGCGTGGCATCGAATGCCGTCCGGGACAGTGCGCCCGCGCGGGCCGCTGCTCGCTTCTCCGATCACCGCGTCGCTTTTGAGGGCGGCTGGTCTATCAAGGTGTAACTGTGGCCTTCACCGACAAGATCTACGTGAAAAATCACCGGCAGCTCGCCTCGCAGCTGGAGGCGAACATCCCGAAGGGGGCGTTCGCCGGCGCCACCCTCGATCTGCTGTTCACCGGCGACGGCCTCTCGAAGCTCGACGAGACGACCCGCGACCGCGTCCTCGACTTCGCCGAGGACTTCCTCGACTGCGACTGCGACTCGAACCCCTACTGCGGCTGTCCCGAGGAGAAGTTCATGCGCTACGTCCTCGAACTGCGCGCCGAGGGGCTCGGCCCGCAGGCCATCGTCGACGTGATGACCGACGATTACATGGTGTACGCGTACACCGGCGACGTGCTCTCCTTCCTCGACGACGCGGTGCGGAATCTGGAGGCCGTCGAGACGCTCGCGGACGTCGACGGCAACAGCGAGATGTCCGAGCGGGCGCGGAAGGCAAAGCGAGAGCTCTCAGGATAGCGACTGGAAGGGGTCGCCGCGGTCGCTCGTCGACCCCTGATCGACGACCGCGCTCCCTGTTCACCGACGCCGCTGCCCGGGTCAGTCGTTGTCCGGCGAGGCGACTCCGGACCCGATCTCTTCGACGGGAGCGTCCTCCTCGGTTAGATTCCCGTCGCGCCAGGTGTCGCGTTTAAACCAGAGGTACGCGACGACGCCGCCGACGACGTTTGAGATGGGGAAGGCGATCCACAGCCCCATCGCGCCGAGCGAGCCGGCGGCGACCCACGCGACCGGCAGGCGGACGAAGCCGAGCGTGACGAGCGAGATGACGGCCGCGATCATCGTGTGACCCGCGCCGCGGAAGCCGCCGGTGTACGCGCGCATGACGCCGATAAACCCGAAGGAGAGGCCGCTCACGCGGAGGAACGTCGTCGCGTGGTCGACGACTGCCGGATCGGGGGAGAAGACGGCGGCGATCGGCCGCGCGGCGAGGACGATGATCCCGCCGCCGAGCGTGAGCAGGACGAGCATGGCGCGCGCGCCGAAGTGGTTCGTCTCGGCGGCGCGGTCCAGCTCCTCCGCGCCGATGTTCTGTCCCGTCATCGTCTCGATCCCCTGCGAGACGGCGAGCGCCGGCAGGAAGATCACGGAGAAGATCCGCGTGCCGATGCCGTACGCCCCGCTGACCGCGTTCGGGAAGTTCGCGACCACGACGAGGAGCGCGGTGATCGACACCGACCGGGCCGCGCCCTCGGCGGAGGCCGGCAGGCCGATACCGAGAACGGTCTTGCCGAACTCGAGGTCCGGGACCATCTCCGAGAGCCGGATCTGAACCCCTCGGTCGCCGCAGAACATGATCTGGAGCCCGACAAGGAGCGCGAGTGCCCGTGAGCCCACGGTCGCGATCGCGGCGCCGGCGATCCCCCAGCCGGTGAATCCCGTCGCGTCGAGCGCCGCGGCCTCCAGCCCACTGAGTCCGAGGAAGCCGAACAGGGGGTTCGCGTCGAAGCCGAAGATGAAGATCGGGTCGAGAAGGATGTTGAGGACCACCGAGCCGGCCATGACGTACATCGGGGTCACCGTGTCGCCGTAGCCACGCATCAGCGCCATGAACACCGCGAAGCCGAAGACGGCGAACAGGCCGACGGCGTAGACGCGCATATACTCGACGACGAGCGGCGCGACCGTCTCGTTCACGCCGAGCAGCGCGGTGACGTCGTCGACGAAGACGTAGCCCAGCACGCCCAGCACGACGGAGATGACGGCCGCGTACGCCATCGTCTGCGAGGCGGCGTAGGCGGCGCGGTCCGGGTTGCCGGCCCCGGTGTGTTGAGCGACGAGGACGCTCCCTGCGACGGAGACGCCGAGCGCCAGCGAGATCATCAGGAAGACGATCGGGAACGCGAACGTGATCGCCGACAGCGCCTCGGTGCTGTATCGGCCGAGCCAGAAGGTGTCGGCTAGGTTGTACAACACCTGAAAGAGGTTCTGGACGACGATCGGCAAAGAGAGGAAGAACAGCGGCCACCCGATGTCGCCCGAGGTGAGGTCCAGCTCGTCGGCCCCCTTAAATAGCGAGTCGATCGAGTCGCGGAGCCCCATCAGCGGATCGCCTCCGAGAGGCTCGCGGCGTCGCGGTCGTGGAAGCGGCCGTACGCGGCGTCGCCTTGGGGGAGGGAACTGTGCGCGGCGTCGGGGATCGGTCGATCCGTGTCGTCCATTCGGTACCTACCGAAACTGACTGACTGGTCAGTCAAAAACGTTCGGAAGCCGGCGGCCCGCGGCGCCCGCTTCCCGCGGGCGAAGAGCGGCCGAACGGTCTAAGTACGCGCGCGCCCGAAATCGGCCAATGAGTCTTCGGCCCGCGTGGCTAACGTTCAGGCGATACGCGGCGGCGACGACGGGGATGACGCTCGTCCTCTTCTCGCTCGGCGTCTACACCGCGGCGACCGGCTCCGGGCTGGCGTGTCAGGCCCAGTGGCCGCTGTGTTCCGACCAGCTCATCCCGACGCTGACGATCAATCCCGACTTCATCGAGTGGTTCCACCGGGCGTGGGCGATGATCACCGGCTTCCTCATCATCGGCGTCGCGGGGTGGACGTGGTTCGGATCGGGGTTCGAGCGCCGGACGAAGCTGGCGGCGACGCTGGCGGTCGCAATCTTACCGCTCCAGATCACCGTCGGCGCGATCACCGTCACCCTCGGCGGGCTCGTCCCCGGCGGATACACGGTGTCGACCCACGCCGCGCACCTGATCGTGGCGCTGACCATCTTCACGCTGCTCGGGTTGGCGACGATCTGGGGCGGCGGCCGTGGGAACTCGCGGCTGCTCCGCACGGCCGCGGGGATCGCGGTCGCGGGCATCGTCGCCAGCGCGGTCTTCTCGCGGGCGGTGCCGTTCCTCACCTACGCGCCGCCCGCACAGGCCGCCTTTTATATCACCGGGCTCGCCGGGCACCTCGGGCTCGTCGCGACGGTCGCGTACGCGACGGAGGCGGTCCGAGGGGGATACGACGGCCTCGACGCCGGCACCGCCGCCACCGTGCGCGCGCTCGCCGCCGGATCGATGACCGCGCTCGTCGGGACCCTGCTGCTCGGCCGCGACCTCGTGTTGTACACCACGACGTGGCAGCAGATCAACCTCGTCGCGCTGGGGGTCGCGGTCGCGCTCGCGGCGGGCGCGGCGTGGACGCTCCGCGGGACGGGAGGGATGCGCGACGGTTCGGTCCCGATCGGCGGCGACTGACCGGCGTCGCGCCGTCGGATTTTTGTTAACCACCTTGGCAGGGTCGGTGTCGGACCGTCAGAGGCGGGGTGAACCTGCCCGAGGGAGGAAAGGTTGAAATCGTTCCCCGTACTCGCACAGGTATGACACGCCGCACCCAAGCCGACGTGAGCCGTCGGACGTACCTGAAGCTGACCGGCGGATCGGCCGCGGTCGGACTGACCGGCGTCGCCGGCTGTCTCGGCGAGAGCGGGGGCAGCATGACGATCACGCCCGGAACCGCGCCCGGATTCCCGCCGTTTGAAATGCGGGAGGACGGCGAGCTGGTCGGGTTCGACATCGACCTGCTCGAGGCGGTCGTCGAAGAGACCGACTACGAGCTCGGCGAGTGGGCCACGTTCGACTTCGACGGGCTCATTCCCGCGCTCACGCAGAACGAGGAGATCGACGTCATCGCGGCGGCGATGACGATCAGCGAGGAGCGGCAGGAGACGATCGCCTTCTCGGACCCCTACTGGGAGTCCGACCAGGCGATCCTCGTGCGCGAGGGCGGTGACTTCCAGCCGTCGGGATGGGCGGATTTCGAGGGCACGCGCGTTGGCGCGCAGTCGGGGACGACCGGCGCCGACGAGGTGGAGTCGAACCTCGTCAGCGAGGAGATCATCTCGGAGGACAGCTTCTCGACGTACGACAGCTACGTCCTCGCGGTCGAGGACCTCTCGAACGGGAACATCGACGCGGTCGTCGTCGACAACCCCGTCGCGGAGACGTTCGCCGCGAACCGCGACGTGACGATCGCGTTCGTCGAGGAGACGGGCGAGCAGTTCGGCTTCGGGATCCGACAGAACGAGTCCGAGTTCCAGTCCGCGCTCAACGACGGGCTGGCGACCGTCCAAGACGACGGGACGTACCAGGAGATAACCAACACCTGGTTCGGGCAGGAGTAGGATGTCGGTCGCGGGGCCCCTCGCGCTCGACGCGTCCGATAGCCTCGGCGCTCTCGCGTCGAGTGCCGCCTCCGGCGAGACGCCGCTGACGGCCGACGTCGTCGGGTCCGCGATCGGGTCGTTCGACTGGTGGCTGGTCGGCGATCCCGCCGACTGGTGGTTCGTCGTTCGGAACGTCGACTACCTGGCCGGCGGCGTCCTGCTGACGGTCGGGCTCACCGTCGCGTCGATCCTGCTCGGGTTCCTCGTCGGCTTCCCCGCCGGCGCGGTGGAGGTGTACGGCGAGGGGCTCCCGAAGCGGCTCGTGAGCACCGTCGGCGTCGTCCTCCGCGGAACGCCGATCGTCGTCATCCTCCTCGTGATGTACTTCGTGATCGGTATCCCGCAGGTGAACACCGGCGTCGGGTCGATCTCACCGGCGGTCTCGGCGGGCATCTTGGGACTGGGGCTGCGGAGCGCGGCGTACCAGTCGCAGATATTCCGAGCATCCCTGTCGAGCGTCGACGACGGCCAGCTGGAGGCGGGCCGATCCGTCGGGCTCTCGAAGTTCGAAGCGATCCGGTACGTCGTCGTGCCGCAGGCGCTTCGGCGGTCGATCCCGGGGTTCCAAAACGAGTTCACCATCGTGTTGAAGGACACGAGCATCGTCTTCGCGATCGGGCTCGCGGAGCTTCTCACCCGCGGGTACGACCTGTTCACGCAGGAGACGACCGCGGTCCTCGAAGTCATCCTGTTCATCAGTGGTATCTACTTCGTCCTCACGTTCACGACGAACCGTGCGCTCGATTACCTCGGCACGCACTACGCGATCCCGGAGGGGGAGTCGGCGTGACTGACAGCGACTTCCTCCGGGTGAGCGACGTCTCGAAGTGGTACGGCGACGAGCAGGTGCTCGACGAGGTCTCCTTCGAGATGGACCGGGGCGACGTGACCGTGCTGATCGGCCCGTCCGGCTCCGGGAAGTCGACATTGCTGCGCTGCGTCAATCGGCTCGCGGAGGCCCAGGAGGGCTCGATCACCCTCGACGGCGAGGAGGTGCTCTCGCCCGAGACCGACGTCAACAAGCTCCGTCGGGAGGTCGGCATGGTGTTCCAGAGCTTCAACCTGTTCGCGCACCTGAGCGCGGTCGGAAACGTCGCGCTCGGACCCCGTCGCGTCCTCGGGCTCTCCGAGGACGAGGCCCGCGAACGGGCCGCGGCGCAGCTGGAGCGCGTCGGCCTCGGCGACCAGTTCGACTCGTACCCGGCGGAGCTGTCCGGCGGCCAACAGCAGCGCGTGGGGATCGCCCGCGCGCTGGCGATGGAGCCGAAGCTCATGCTGTTCGACGAGCCGACGAGCGCGCTCGACCCCGAGCTCATCGGCGAGGTGTTGGAGGTGATGCGCGCTCTGATCGACGAGGGGATGACGATGCTCGTCGTCACCCACGAGATGAGCTTCGCGCGGGCGGTCGCCGACGAGGTCGTGTTCTTAGACGACGGCCGGGTCGTCGAGCGCGGCCCGCCGGAGCAGCTGTTCGAACAGCCCGAGAAAGAGCGGACCGGCCGCTTCCTCGAACGCATCGCGAGCCACGAGTGATGGCGGGGGCGACGCGACCGCAGACGGTGGGCGAGCGCGTGGCCGACGCGGACCCGTCCGCGGGGAGGGTCCTCCTCGTCGCCGCCGGCGCGCTGTTCTGGGGCTGGCTCGTCGTCAGCTGGGTCAACCGATGGCTCGGCGGCGTGATCGCCCCGGTCGGCGAGCCGTTCGTCTCGCCGGACGCCGTCGAGAGCGCGTTCGCCGCGGTGCCGGGGCTCGCCGCGGTGGCGGCCGACGCCGCGTTCGTGGTCGAACTCACGCCCGTCCTCGCCGAGGGGACGTGGCTCACCGTGGTCATCACCGGCGTGAGTCTCGTCTGCGGCTTCTTCATCGCCGTGCCGCTGGCTGTCGCGCGGGTGTACGGCCGCGCCTCGGCGTGGCTCTCGCTGGGATACACCGAGCTGTTGCGCGGCACGCCCCTGCTCGCGCAGCTGTTCGTCCTCTACTACGGGCTGAATCTCGCGGCGGCCGTGCCGGCGGCGCTGTCGGGGGTGTTTCCGCGCGACGTGGTGTGGGTCGCAATCTTAGGGTTCACGCTGAACGGGGCCGCCTACCAGGCCGAATACATCCGTGGCGCGGTCGAGAGCGTCGACGAGGGGCAGATCACCGCGGGGAGAGCGATCGGCCTCTCGAAGATCGAGTCGATCTACTACGTGGTGCTCCCGCAGGCGCTCCGGTACGCGATCCCCTCGTGGACGAACGAGTTCGTCTACCTGATCAAGTACTCGTCGCTCGCGGGCTTCATCACGGTCCCGGAGCTGTACTACCGGGCCAATCAGGTCGCGACCGACACCTTCCGGTACACGGCCGTCTTCCTCCTGCTCGGCGCGATGTACCTCGCGCTGGTGCTCACGGCGTCGAAGTTCATGGAGCGCGTCGACGCCCGGGTCGCGATCCCCGGGCTCGGCGCGAACCGGGAGCGGTGACGGTCACCCCTCGAACTCGGTGACGACCTCGACCCCCTTCACCTCGTACTCGTCCATCGCGGCGAGCCGGTCCGAGACGTCCGACAGCGACAGCTCACGGGCGACCAATTCACCGGGATCGATCCCCGTCGCCTCGATCAGCGCGAACAGGTCCGGATAGCTCGTCGGCGGCATCCCGCGCGAGCCGACAAAGGAGATCTCCCACCGGGTCATCCAGTCCGTCGGCAGCGACACCTCGCCGCGCTCGGCGTCCGTCGTGAGCCCGACCTGAACGTGCGTGCCCCGCGGCCGCAGCGACCGGACGGAGTTGCGGCAGGTCTCCGCGATCCCCAGAGCGTCGAGCGAGACGTCGGCGCCGCCGTCGGTGAGGGCGCGGATCCGCTCGGGGACCGAACTCTTCTCCGGCAGTGACTCCGGATTCACGGTCTCGGCCGCGCCGAACTCGGCCGCGAGCGCGAGTGCGTCGTCGTCGACGTCGACCGCGATCACGCGCGCGCCGAGCGCCGCCGCGATCTGGACCGCGGAGAGCCCGACGCCGCCGCAACCGTGGACGGCGACGGCGTCGCCCCCGCCGACGGTCGTCCGCTCGGCGAGGGCGTGGTAGGCCGTCATGTACCGACAGCCGAGCGCCGCGGCCGCGGTCGCGCCGAGCCACTCGGGACGCTCGACGAGGTTGTAGTCGGCGGCCGGAACGGCCACTCGCTCCGCGAACGCGCCCGGCGCGGCGGCCTCGAACCCCAGCGCGCGCCCGTCCTCGCAGACGTTGCCGGCCCCGCGGCGGCAGTGTGGGCAGGTGCCGTCGCCGAGCGAGAAGGGGACGACCACGCGGTCCCCCGAGCGGAACCGGTCGACCTCGTCGCCGACCGCGACCACCTCGCCGGCCGGCTCGTGGCCGAGGACCTGCCCGCGCGGGACGCGGTCGTCCGCCCACTCGCCGTGGCCCGCCCACGCGTGCCAGTCGCTGCGGCAGACGCCGCAGGCGTCGACGCGGACGACGGCGCCGTCGGGGGCCGGCTCGGGGTCGGGAAGTTCTCGGACCGCAAGCGGCTCGCCGTACTCCCGGAGGATCGCAGCGCGCATACGCCGATCCATCAGCGGGCGCGACAAAGGTCTCTCGGCGGCCTTGTCCGCGCGACGATTATTTCGCGTTTTTTCGACTTGATCTCAGAGTCAGACAAGTGATAGGCGAGTAAGGTTTATGCCGGCCGAGTAGCCTCGTTGACACGTGTCGCGAGCGATGGAACGGCGCCCCGGGATCGCCTACCGCCGCCCCGAGGGGGATCCCTCTCGGTTCGTGATCGAGGCGGCCGACGAGCCGCGGCTCGACGCGCCGGAGCGGCCGGAGGGCGGCTGGCTCGACTGTGTCGCCGGCGAGGACCGCGACCGGCTCCGCGAGGCGCTCGACGACGACCCCGTCGACGTCGTGTATCGGGTCGCTGCCGACGGGGAGCCGCGGTGGGTCCACGAGCGAGGGCGAGTGACGGACGACGGCGACGTGGTGGGGTACCTCTTTCTGGCGGACGAACGCGTTCAGCGCCGACGGCGACTGGAGCAACAGCGGGAGCGGTTAGAGGAGTTCGCGAGCGTCGTCTCGCACGACCTCCGGAACCCCCTCTCCGTCGCAGTCGGGAACATCGAACTGGCCGCCGAACTCGACGAGGACGCGTCGGCCGAGCGATTGGACCGAGCCCTCGACGCGCTCGACCGGATGGACGACCTCATCGGCGAACTGCTGACGCTGGCGCGGGAGGGGGAGACGGTCCAGTCCGCCGAGCCGACGGACCTGCGGTCGGTCGTCGAGAGCGCGTGGGAGACCATCGGTGAGCGCGCGGACGCCGCCCTCGTCGTCGACGACCCGCTCGGGACGGTGCCGTGCGACGCCGACAGGCTCCGGCAGGCCCTCGAGAACCTCTTCCGGAACGCCCTCGAACACGGGACGCCGGAGGACGTCGACGCCCTCCCCGGCTCGGACCCGGCCGGGAGCGGGTCCGGAGACCGCGTCGCGTCCGGCACGTTCTCGACGCGCGAAGAGTCGCCGGGAGAGTGCGCCGCGGGAGACGCCGCGGTCCGCGTCCGCGTCGGCCGGACGGACGACGGGTTCTACGTCGCGGACGACGGCCCGGGGATCGACCCGGACCAGCGGGAGGCCGTCTTCGAGCCGGGGCACACGACCGCCCCCGGCGGCACCGGCTTCGGACTGGCGATAGTCGAGCGGATCGCGGAGGCCCACGGCTGGACGGTCTCGGCGGCCCGGAGCCGGGACGGCGGTGCTCGGTTCGAGTTCGTCTGCGACGAGCCGATCGAAACCGCGGAGCCGGCGGAAGGCGAGGCGAGTCCGACTCGCGGCGTCTGACCGCCCCAGCCGGAACGCTCGTCCTGTACTGCGTCACAGCCCGACAAACGGGGTGCCGGACGGAGCGCCGTCCGAAGAGAAGGGGCCGACCGCGACCGCTAGGGACGCACCGCGCCGCGCGACCGGAAGCGAGTCACATGAAGTCGTTCAATCCGGCCTGATCGTCGCCCGCGTCGTCGTCGCCCGCGGCCGCGTCGTCGGTGTCTTGATCGTCCGCGGGGTCGTCGCGGCCAGTCTCGGCGGAGTCCGCTTCGGAGCCGTCCGCGGCGGAACCCTCGGCGGCGGCGTCCGCGTCGCCCGCGTCGTCACCGCGGTCCGGGCCGTCGAACGCGAAGGCGCCGTCGGCGTGCTCCTCGATCAGCTCATCGCGCCGGGCCCGCGCGTCCTCGACGATCGAGGCCACCTTGTTCGTCGACTCGCCGGAGCCGGTAACGAAGGCGACGCCTTCCTCGTCGAGGTCGTAGGCCGCCGCCATCGCGACAGTCAGCTCGCGGGGTTTACAGTGGTGGGTGATGGCCTCGAGGAACGGCAACACCTCGCGTCGGGCGGTCGCGACGCTACAGCCGCTCGCGGCCGCGATCTTGCCGACCACCTCGTCCGCGGTCGCGTCCGACGACGACCAGAACTGCGGGCGGCCGTACCGCGTCCACCCGCCCTTCTCGCCGTCGCGGGCGGCCGCGACGCCCGCGGCCGCGTTGTCGGTCGCGTAGCGCCAGTAGGAGTAGTTCTGCGTGGCGCGCACGCGGCCGAGCCACACGTCCGCGTTCGCGAGGAAGTCGTACGCACGGACCGCCTCCGCCGGCTCGTACACGTCGAGGAGGTTGTTCTCGATCCACCGCGAGAGGTCGTCTGGCGTCTCGTCGACGGCGTACGCCGACTGGAGCGCCTCCTCGGCGGACTCCTCTTTGAGGACCGCGTCGAGGAATGGGAACAGCCCCAGCGCCTTGTCGCGGTCGCCGGTGACCACGTCCTCGACCGTGATCGAGTCACGTCCCTGCGTCGCGGCTTGGAGGTCGTTTATCGCGCCGCGGAGGTCGCCGCGGTTCCCCTCTGCGATCTGCTGGAGGGCGTCGGACTCGAACTCGATCCCCTCCTTGCGGCAGACGTCGCGGAGGACCGGGACGATGGAGCGCGCGGAGACGTCGCGGAACTCGATCTCCTGGGTCGCGTTCCGGAGCCCGCGCGACATGTCGTAGAAGTCGTTGGCGATGAGCACGATGGGCTGGCCCGACTCCTTCACCAGCTTCGTGATCGCGCTCGCGCCGCCGCGGTCGTAGTTGCCGTGGATGTTGTCGGCCTCGTCTAAGATGACGAGCTGGCGCGAGGCGGTGTCGCCGCCGGCCGCGCCGCCGCCGGCCGCGCTCCCGCCGAGGGTGGCGTTGCGCGCGGCCCGCCCCGCGAAGCGCTCGATGACGTCGGCGGTGCGCTGGTCGGAGGCGTTGAGCTCGACGGTCTCCCACCCCATGTCGTTCGCGAGCGCGTGCGCCGCGCTCGTCTTCCCGACGCCCGGGCTCCCGTGGAGGACGACCGCCTCGCGGTGGTCGTCCCACGAGCGGGCCCACTCCGCGAACGCGTCGCGGGCCTTGTCGTTGCCGCGCACCTCCGAGAGCGTGCTCGGGCGGTACTTCTCCGTCCAGTCGGCCATTACCGGAGCAAGGAGCGAGCCGCGTTTAGTGGTTGCGGAGCGGTGCCCGAGGTGATCGCGCGATCCAGACACCCGACGCTACTTCCCCGAACCGACGTTCGAGTTGGGGGTTTCGAGACGATGTCTCGAGTAGGCGGGGCTACGCGCTCAATTTTCGGCGCTGATATTCGTCCCATTAAGTACATAAGTCCGGTCCGCATCTTTATTTATAACCAGCAACCGATCGGAACGGACCTGCGGGCCACTCACCCATGGCACACGAGGCTCTCAGTTCCCGTTCCGCGGTGAACCGCTGGGTTCAATCATGAAACCACGCACCCAATCCAACACGGACGACCGCGCGGTGAGCCCCGTTATCGGGGTCATCCTGATGGTCGCGATCACAGTCATCCTGGCGGCCGTCATCGGGACGTTCGTCCTCGGACTCGGCGATCAGTTAGGCGACACCGCGCCGCAGGCGAGCTTCGAGATCGACGGCGAGAATGGGTCGGTCATCAACGTAACCAAAACCGGCGGTCAGTCGATCGAAGGATCGGATCTCGTGGTCTCGGTCGATGGCCAGAGGGGAGGCGACTTCGGAAGTGGTGACTGGCAAAGTGGAGAACAGAGAAATGCCAGTATTTCAGGAATCAGTCTCCCGAGCGAAGAGGCTACGGTTCGGATCATCCACGACCCGAGCGGAAGTGCGATCTTCGAGGACACGTGGGACTTTAGCTAATCGCATAGCCCGGTTATCATCGCTGTTGTATTTTTATTTTTGTTGAACACTAGCATTCAATAGCGTCGGTGTTGAACTGCTCGTTCGTGCTAGTCGATATCGAACTCGTTGAGCGCGAAGACCGCGATATCGAGTTCGGTCGCGTGGAAATCTACTGGTCAATCACGAGGTGGGGCCGCCTGTATTTGAGCGAGGGAGTCGATCCCGGACTCGACGTTCCTGAGCCGGGTCCGCGGCCGCCTCATGCTACGCGACCGGGAGAGTGAGCAGGGTTCTGAAAATTTAACCACTAATCAATATCTACAACTTGTTGTTTGTCGTGTAGTGGTAAACCTCGGACAAATCTACCTGTTTCATCGGGGTCGCAGATATATCACCGCTGACCGCAGCTAATTCATCAGGCTTGCTGGGATCTTCATATACCGTCAATTCATGACTTGCTTCATCATTATTTTCAACTCGTTCGTATCTTACTTTGTCCTCTTCACCAATTTGGTATACAATATCTGGGGATTCATCTACTGAATCACTCATTCCATGAATGTATAGATCGTTGCTGAATGGCGCGCTTGCCCTTATGAAGTCTTTTGGATCGTCTCCGTTATCCTTGAAATTTCCGTGAAGTGAGTTCAGCACTGCCTTGCTACGTTGGTCCCATAGTTTCTCCAAATCTCTAAACCATCCTACTAATTCAGACGAACCTGTTTCAGACTCTGAAACATACAGGTTAGTTCTGAACAGGCCGGTGAATAATACCTCAACCGGATTAGGAAGATCATATCCATCGTTATGATCAAATGATTTAATAAAAAGATCCCGTAGGTCGCTTTTGATGTACTTTTGAAAAAGCGTCTTTTTACGCATTCCAGGTCCGTAATCAAAGTATTTGAGATGGTGTGACACCATTTCACGAATGAATATTATGTCGTTAGTTAGTGGTGTCAAATACCGCAATGGACGATTTTTATCAATTCCTTCGCCACTCTTCCATTCATCCATTGATTCTTTCCAACGCCGGTGTACTCGGGAAACGCTTGTTGCTAGTTGACTGTGATTCTTACCACGTTCATCATACAATGGGTGTCCAAATTCATTAACATCAAGAGATTTTAATAATCGGAAGAACTGGTAGGCGTTAATCGCATTATCAACCGCATGTGGGTCACCTTCATGCCAGTTTACAATGGTATCGTTTAGTAACTCAGACTTGTACTGATCGTAATAACCTAGGAAGTTCGCTTCCGACCGCTCCTGAAGTTGGTTGTTGTTATTTCTGGCGTCAGCGATTTTGCTGATTTCTTGACGCCGAGATGTACTTTTCGAATCAATACCGTTCAGTTCAATGACTTCAACATGGACCACTGCCCTCGGGTGATCACCATGATCCTGAATAGCTAACAGCGTATGGCCACCATTACAGATGCCTTCACCTTCTCCGAAGCGAAAGTGAGCAGTTCCTTCAGCCTCATCACTGGCTATTCCTCCGTCAACATCGACCTCAGAGGCTAGCATTACAATACCATTATTACGGTTGACAAAATCCTCAGGATCGTTCTGAAGTGTATCCCGCATTGCGCCTACTTGTGCATTTCTCTCAGGATGGCGTGGATTGGCATCAAGAGGGAACTGAATTGGTTTTTGACCTACTTTTTTACACTGGAAATAGAAATGGTGGATGGTATACTTACCTCCGTACCCTCCAAAGTCAGCTTCTTCGTGGGCTAGGTACGGCATCTGAACATCATCAAGAGGCGCCGATTGGGCGTCAATAGGAGATGTGCCTGATGATTCAGCCATGATATTCAGTGGTTCGTAGGTAATAGGTATAATTGTGAGGCTACGAGATTTGATATATCCGGTTTGATTTATACCCGTAGGGTACGAGGGTAATAGTGAGAATGATTGACGGTTTTGAGGTTCTTAATTACCGTTCAGTACTTGGAAAGGGGCCTCAGGGAGAAAATAAGCCGGCCCGTCTAGAACTTGAAGAAGACATTACAACCCTAATCGGGAAGAATGAAGCTGGAAAGTCAAATATACTTAGTGCTATCAACCTTCTTGGAGACCAATATCCAATTTCCGGAGACGATTTAAGTTCTTACGAAACCTATAATGGTCCGCTTCGATCGGTTGAAGTCTTACGCTGTAGACTTGATCCAAGAGTACTCAGCGCTAACGCAGAGGATATTAAACCGATTCCTTGGCTTCTAGGCCCGCATTGGAAAGACGATCTAGATGGATTTCCAGTCCGCATTCCAATTAATAAGACACCACCATTAGTTGATAATAGCGTAGCGATAACGCACGAAGATCAATCTGTAGCTAATAAACAATCAAAACAAACTAATCCTTCTGCTATAGGTCAGGCGCTAGCGAGAAAGAATATTGAACTTGTTCATTATGCCAGCGGTGATCTTGCTGTAGATATCGTTCAACAGGATGGAACAAGTATTGACATATCTACTCATCAATCTCGCCCTAATTTAGAACTTCCAATGGAAATAGATAGTTTTCTTGTTGAACGCCATCGGGAACACCTCCATCTGTGCTGGTGGTTCATTCAAAATGTTGCCGAGGTTTCCGAGCTAAATCCGGAAGTTGATGAAATTGACTCAATTAACCCTGCCGATATCAATGATATTAGTGAAGCTCATCATGCTGTTAAAAGACAGCTTGAGAGTATTTCTACAGCTTTTGACAATGCGACACCTATCGAAGAACCAGATCTTGACTCCAATGATGAAGTCACGTATGAACCGCCAGAAGTATCCGAAATTCAACAAGGTGCTGATGGTCTTCTTCGAACACTCAGCAACGTATTCAACCCCTCAGATCCATTAGCTGATCTGCCAAATATCATAGACCAGTCACAAATAGAACTCGCTAAATCTGAATATAATTTACGAGAATCGCGTAGTAATTTAGCACTTCAAGGGCTACTTGCTCTCGATAATATTGAAATCACAAACTACTCTTCTTATGATTCGTCCGATCTGCGAACATCTCTGGATAACGCCGTTGATCGGCTCTCTGACTATTTAAATAAATTTTGGGAGTTTGATCCTGTGGAGGGTGTGAGTGGGGGAACAATCGATCCTGATGAAACTGAAAGATATGAATTCTCTTACGAACTAGATGGAGAGATATTACGAATAAGGTTGTCTGAAGAGGATGGCCCACCGATTCCTCTTGAGCAGAGGAGTGATGGAATGCGTTGGATCATAACCTTTCTACTCAAAATTTTAGCACAACCTTACGATCAATCGGAAGGCCGCCAAACGCTAGTTATTTTGGATGATCCAGGAATTCATCTACATCCGGAGGCAGAAAAACAATTATTTTCCGCATTCTTCTACATAACTACCCAAGCACAGATAGTATATTCTACACATTCACCGGCTCTTATTGATTCGAAAGAGATGGCGCGGCTTCGAATCATCAAGAGAAATACTACCCGACAAGAGGACGATCCGATAGGGACTACAGTTGCTAATAACTTCAGTACCTCACAAAGCCGGTTAGTTAGAACGTCTGCTTGCTGTGAATGTGACCAAACACCAGCAGCAAGCAGACAGTGAACTCCACGAAGACCAACTCCTTAACTTCCTCGTCAACCAGCTTGACGAGGAAGTTACTCTGAATCTCGCCAACAACGCTGAAATCGATACAGAGGACATCCACGAGGTCCTCGTCGGCGCAACCGCCGACGGGACCTCGATCTCGACGCTCTGCAACTCCAGTCAAGACTCCCCATCGGCGAACACGATCCTCTATCACCTCAGGACGAAGTTCGAGCCGGAACGGCTCGAACGAGTCGCAAACACCCTTCTTCGACGAAATATCGTTGAACTGCTCCCCGAGCAGGTGGAGGTCTGCGCAGACCTCCACCTGCGGCCCTACTACGGTAATGAAGACGACACGCAGAGCCTCTATCACTCGGAAGCCAAGCGTGGAACCACCGCGTTCCACGCCTACGCCACACTCTACGCGCGTGTGAAGAACAAACGCTACACGCTGGCGGTACGCCGTCTCGAAGACGGCGATACCGCCAGCAGCGTCCTCGCTGAGTTCTTCGGTGTCCTCGACGGCCTTGACACCGAGGTCAAGGCCGTCTATCTTGATCGCGGATTCTACGACAGCAAGTGCCTCACGCTGCTTCAAGCGCATAACTACGCGTACGTGATCCCGATCATTCGGTGGGGGAAGACGATTCAGCAAGAGCTCTCGAAAGGGTGGAGCCGTGTCATCAACCATGATCTGACAGGGAAACTCGACGGTCACAGCTGGACCGTCGAGTTTCCCGTCTACATCGACTGTACGTACCTAAACGGGAAGTACGACGAGAACGGTGTGGCGCGTCACGGCTACGCCGCTGACGCGCCGTTTATTGAGACACCACGCGACGCTCGATACCACTACTCGAAACGCTTCGGTATCGAGTCGAGCTATCGCTTGTCTGAGCAAGCGATAGCGAAAACAACGACGCGAGACGCGACGGTGAGACTGCTGTTCGTTGTGGTGAGTCTGCTGTTACAGAACGCGTGGCGGTATCTCCACTACGAATACGTGGCGACGCCCCGCCGAGGCGGGCGTCGCCTCTGGTGGTGGCCGTACAAGGAGTTCGTGAATATGATTCGACGGGCTGCGTGGACGGCCCTGGCAGTGCGTCGGGCCGTCCCCGCGAATCGACCACCAGACGACCGGTTCCACCGGTAGTCACCGACCGAGTACGGCGTCTCGTGAGTGGCAACGCTGTCGCGTCGGCGGCAGCCGCCGCCGACAGCGACTGCTCTCCGTCGATTCGTCGGAGATTCTCTCGTCAAGACCACCAGCACAACCGTTCCACCACGGAACTCAGGCTTCAGAAACAGCTAGCCGAGGATGCTTTGTGAGGTACTGAACTTGGATAAGGCAAAGACTGATGGAGAACAGGTTGACCCATTAGCCACCGCACGAGAAGCGGTTGGTTGGACTCTTTCAGATTCCTTATTTATGGGTGAAACTACAATTCTTGTTGAAGGCTCCAGCGACAAACGTTATCTGAACCTGTTCAATTCGTTCTTCATGCATACCGGGAGGTCTTATATCGAAGATGATCCGAAGTTTATTGATTCAAAAGGTCTCCAGCTTCCTTTCCTTTCACGAATTCTTACCTCTGAAGACGTAACACACGTTGCTCTAATGGATGATGACACAAACGATAGAGATTTTGAGCCAGATCTTGAAAACCGAACAGTTAGATATGACGATGTCACTGCCCTGAGTGATATAGAGCATGATGCCGAGATTGAGGATCTTTTTGATAGAGAATTATTCATCAGAGCCGCTTCGGACGTACATGATGAGTTGGATGTGGAACGTATCCTGGACACCCCTTATGATAGAGTTCCGTGCGGTGTCGTAGACTATATTGAAAACTTCCTGTTAGACACAGATACCGATGAGTTGATGAAAGGAAAGATCTCCAAGAACATCAAAGCCAGATTGGCTACAGAACTCAGGGAAAATCCAGAAGAGTATGAGGAAACCATCGAGAGGTTTGAAGCAGTTATAGAGGAACTCAAAACTACGTTTGATGAGCTAGATGGGGAGTGAAAATAAAATTCAGGCCTGTGCTAAACACTAAGACTTTTCTTCCTCATCATTGTCACTTTTCTATGGACAAACAGGAGACAGTAAATACAGTTCTCAAAAAGACTGCTGAGATCGAAGATACTCAGTTCGAACACGTTTGTAAGCTTGTTTTGGAGACTGTTGAAAATCCAGCCAGTAGTGAGATAACTCCCGAAGGCGGAGATGGTGGTATTGACATACTGGGACATGTGGGTACTGAAATATATCAATGCGATTTTGGAATTGAAGTTAAGCAACACTCTGACAAAATATCTGCGCCAGTCGTTCGCAAACTTAGTGGTGCTCTGAACCGCTATGGGTGTGGATTCGGTGCTGTGATGACAAACTCAAGCTTCACTGATCCAGCCATGAACGAGGCCCGTGAGTCAGATGGGCCTCCAATTGAACTAATCAATGGGAATGAACCATTCGTCTTTAGCTAAGCGAAGAACCGCATGACAGCAGCGGCTTATCGAGGCTACTTTTTGAGAGGAATGAGGAGGCGGCAAGTGTGCACCAAGACGCCTCCTCATCAAGAATCATGCGTCGGCTTACTACACTGTTTCCCTCTGAGTTCCTCGAAGAGCACGCCGAGGAACTCGGCGTGGTCGAGCGTGAGGGCAAACTTCAGATTCCCGTCCTCGTGTGGGCGCTCGTGTTCGGCTTCGCCGCAGGCGAGAGCCGAACACTCGCTGGATTTAGACGCAGCTACAACTCTACAGCCGATGAGACGATCTCTCCCGGTGGCTTCTATCACCGGTTGACACCGTCACTTGCAGAGTATCTCCGCGACCTCGTCGAGCGTGGTCTCGACGAGGTCGCTGTTCCCGACGCTGTTGACGCTGATATCAACCGATTCAGGGACGTGATGATCGCTGATGGAACGGTGTTGCGGTTGCACGAGTTCCTTTCCGACGAGTTCCAAGCTCGCCACGAGGAGCAGGCTGGAGCGAAGCTCCACCTGCTCCACAATGCCACCGACCAGACGATTGAACGGATCGATGTGACCGATGAAAAAGCGCACGACAGTACGCTGTTCAAGACGGGATCGTGGCTGCGTGGACGGCTGGTTTTGTTCGACCTAGCGTACTTCAAGTACCGCCGCTTTGCGCTGATCGACGAGAACGACGGCTACTTTGTGAGCCGGTTGAAGCAGAACGCGAATCCGGTGATAACAGAGGAGTTACGGGAATGGCGCGGGCGCGCCATTCCCTTAGAAGGGGAGAAGATCCACGACGTGGTCGGTGATCTCTCGCGGGAGTACATTGACGTAGAGGTCGAAGCGGAGTTCAAGCGGGGTCAGTACGAGGGAACACGGTCGCTAGACACGAAGCGGTTCCGCGTCGTCGGCGTCCGGGACGAGGACGCCGACGACTACCATCTGTACATCACAAATCTACCGAGAGAAGAGTTTTTCCCGGCAGATCTAGGGACGCTATATCGGTGTCGATGGGAGGTAGAAACGCTGTTTCGTGAGTTGAAGACGCAATACGAACTAGATGAGTTCGACACGAGCAGCCCTGTTGTGGTGGAGATTTTGCTGTATGCGGCGTTGCTGTCGCTGCTAGTGAGCCGTGAGTTGTTGGATCTGGTCTCCGAGCAGGCTGACGACGAGATCGTGTTTCCACCGGAACGCTGGGCGGCGACCTTCCGGTCGCACGCCCAGCTCATTCTTCACGAACTCGGTGAGTTCCTCGGCTACTCACCACCGCCGCTGTTGGAGCGGCTGATCGAAGACGCACAAAAGATCCACCAGCAACGACCGATCTTACAAGAGACGCTCGCTACCGCTACTCAACCAAGGTGTGAGGCTTAACTAAAGACGAATGACCGGTACTACAATCGGACGACGAGCAACCACAATTCGTAGCTGGCTTCGGAAAATTGACGAGGTCAAGGTCTATGATAACGGAAAAACGACCTACGACTACTTTGTGAAAGATCTAAGCTCGTTTGGGGACAGTTAGTTGTAGTCTGGTATGTGGGTGTGCTGACTTCGTCTATCCTCTTTGTCGATATTTGTAATAATGACTTCCTCTACCTCTCCTCGGCTATCCCCATCCGAATTGATCGCCCGACGGGCACCAATTTCCGAGTAATCGAAATTCGCCATTCTATCCGTCTCGTACAAGTCCGTAACTGACGGAGCATTTGAGATGACAACGTTGACGCCCCGCTCATCCAGTTCAAGAGCTACATCACTCAGGCGTCTTTGTTCATCTTTACCGAATGATTCAGAGGTGTACTCAACGAATGACGAAGAACTAGACTGTGGATCATACGGTGGATCGAAGTATACGAGATCGTCTTCTTCAGCCTTATCTAGGATATATCCAAAATCTTCGCACAGTATCTCGACGCCAGAGAGGGCATTTGATGCCTCCTGAAGTTTCGAATCCATGTCGAGTCCGAGACTCTTGTGGTTTCCAATTGGAACGTTGAATTCACCGGATCGGTTCTCACGATAGAGTCCATTGAAGCAGGTCCGGTTGAGCCATAAGAACATGGCTGCCTCACGGGTCTTGTCGTAGTCTTGGTTGTTCGGCCGCTTATTGAATAGTGCCCGGACTTGATAGTAGTAGTTCTTGATCTCGCGGTCGTGCTGGTCCTTCTCGTCATGATCCCACTCAGAGTTTGGATCGTCGTCGGGCATCCGCTGACGCAGCTTATCTAGTTCGTCAAGTAGTCCAGGAACGTCTTTCTGTAGCACACGATAGAAATTCACTAAACGAGGATTGATATCGTTGACTGTAGCTGCGTCCTCGTGAGTCTCTCTGAAGAAGACGGCACCACCACCAAAAAACGGCTCGTGGTAGCTCTCATAGTCGTCTTCATCTTTGAAATGGTCAAGAATTCGGGGGAGGATCTGACGCTTGCCCCCTGCCCATTTCAAGATCGGGTCTGCCATTGTATGCCTTCGGGATCTGCTTGATCTTAAATATACTGTCTAAGATCGTGTACCTGATGATGAATATTACTCGCTGGAGTGAGGGGGAGCTTGTTCCGCAGCACGCTCACAGATCAGCATGATCTCAAAAATATCGTTTGCTGCTTGATTTCCTTCAGGTGCTTTTGTATTGTCTCTCACCTCCTTAGCCTGCATCCTTGCTTTCCTAAACGATTCTCTCTGCCGACCCAACTCCTTGGAGTTCATACTAGAAAAGAGCTTGATTAGGAATTCCCAGCAGGTGTATGGATCGGATTCTAAAATCTCTGACCAGTCGCGGGCACTGGGATCAAGATGTTCGTATGGATTGGGAACTTCCCCTTCGTCATTATCTGTGGGCATTAATCCCTCGTATATAAGCGAGCCTGATAGTTATTTTCCTGGTTGAAATCCAAAAGGAGTATATCGCTGAATTGGAGGCTGCAATTGGCTCGTTGGTTCAAATTAGAACTGATCCCGCGGAGCCGACTCGGTCTCTAGCCAGTGCGCGCCGATCTGGTCCGTCTCGACCTGCCTGCGCTTGTGCTTCTCGTCGCCGTCGTCGACGAGCGCGTAGCTGAAGACCAGCGCTTCGTCCCGGTTCCGCCGGTGCCGATACAGCCGACTCTTCAGGTTCTCACACTGTCCGATGTACTCCAGCGGCTCCTGCTCCTCGCGGTCCCAGATCCGATACACGCCCGGACCGGTCGGGAGTCGTACGCGTTCACGAGCAACTCCGATTCGGATCAGTCGAGTCGCATTCCTCATCACCGAAGACTACCCTGACCTCTCAGAAACGTGACCGTCGCAGTACCGGCACTGCGCGGTTTCGTCGGAACCGCCGATTTGGGTGGTTTATAACGCACCAAAATCCGATTTTTCGGACGTTAGAAAGCGTCGAGACTCCCGATAATGAGAGTCAACAAGAATCGTATGGGACCGCTGAGAGTCGAACTCAGGTCATACGGACCCCATCCGCATAGGATACCACTACCCCACGGTCCCTGACTACACGCAGAAAAACGACGGTCCGGTAATTAAGGACTTCGCTTCACTCCTCGTCGGCGTCCCGCGGGACCACGAGGTCGCCGTCGTCCCGCACTGCGAGGCTGCCGATCGGGTCGCCCTCGTAGACGGCCAACCCCTCGCAGCGACCGAGGACGTAGCCGTCGCTGTCGGCGCGGACCGTCCCGCGCTCCTCGCCCGCGGCGTTGACCACGTCGGCGAGCACGTCGTCCTCGGCGAACGCGTCTCCGGCTGCGACGCGGTGCCGGACGAGGCCGGAGTCGTCAGTCGTCGGCCCGCGGAAGCGCCGCACGGGGAACTCGACGGGCGCGGGGTCGACGCCGACGCCGGGCTCGTCGACCGACTCGGGCACGGCCTCTGCCTCCACGAGCCCCATTTCGACCGCGACGCCGAAGACGCCCGCAACGCCCGCGTCGAGGCGGGCGTCGCCGACGACGCTGTGCGCACCCAGCTCCGCCGTGAACGCCGGAACCCCGGCCTCGTTGAGCACGGCGCCCGCGGTCGACCGCTGGAGGTTCTCCTCGACGTACTCCGCGGCTGGGTACTCCCGGACGACCGGGAGGCCGAACGCGTCGATCAGCCGGCCAAGCTCCGCGGAGAGCGCAGCCGCCTCCGACTCGCTCCGGCGGTCGCCGTAGAGGACGCGATCGCGGATGGCGAAGGACTCGCTGCCGACGCCGGCGGTGTGACAGTCGATCAGCGCGTCCGCGGCCGCGTTCGTCCCGACAGTCTCGACGGCGAACTCGGACGTGTCGTCCGGTGTGTGACCGGTTATCGCGGCGTACAGCCGGGCGTCGATCCGCTCTTGGAGCTTCGGCGGGCGCGCCGACTCCGCGTCGGCGTCTGGGAAGTGGCGGTTCGGGTCCTCGTCGGCGTAGTACGTCTCCCTCGCGTTCCGACGCAGTCCGGCCGGGGAGACGACGGGCACCGCGACGACCGCGCCCGCGAGATCGGCGAGGCACTCGCCGAGGGCCGCGACCGCGTCCTGAACGACCGCGACGCCCGTCGCCTCGTCGCCGTGGACGCCGCCCGTGAGCCACAGCGTGGGCCCGTCCTCGGCGCCGTTCGCGACGACGACCGGAAGCCGCTCCGCGCCGCCCGTCGGGAGCTCCGCGACCGGGAGCCGGCCGCGGTCGAGCGTGCCCGGTGCCGCGCTCGCGCTTCCGAGTTCTATCCGTCCGCCCGCTTCCCCGTCTGCGTCCGACTCGTCCATACCCGAACCGGGGATGGCAGACTCATAAAAGAACGCGCTCCAAGTCGACGACCGTCCCACTGTCGGCGTCCGGATCGCCGACGACGCGCCCGAGACAGACCGCGGTACCGTCCGGCGTGAAACACGCGACGAGGGGTGGATCCCCGTCGCCGTCGCGGTCGGGCTGCGTGGCGTCGTCGTCGACGTCGATCACGCCGGGAGCGTAGACGGGCGCGCCGGTCGCGACGTTGCGCGCGGCGGACCGCGCGACCGTCACCGCGGGGAGGTGCGTCAGGGCGTCCTCGGCCGGTCGGACCACCTCGCGGAGGTGCGCGTCGTCGCCGTCCTCGGCCCACGCGAGCGCGTCCACGAGGTCCTGAAGCGTGTGGAGGTCGCGGTCGTCGAACGGGTCGGTGGCGGTCCGGCGGAGGTGGCCCATATGGGCGCCGACGCCCGTCGCGAGCCCGATGTCGTGACACAGCTTTCGGACGTATGTCCCCGACTCGCATCGGATCCGGAGGAGGGCCTGCCGGTCGTCGACCTCCAGTACGTCGAGGTCGTGGATCGTCCGTGTGCGGAGCCGGCGGCTGACGGCGCTCTTCCGCGGCGGCTTCTGGTAGATCTCGCTCTCGAACTCGGCGACGACGTCCTCGAAGTCCGCCGGGGGCGAGCCGTGGAGCTCCAACACCGCGACGTACTCCTTGGTTCCTTCCAGAAACACCTGCGCCATGCGCGTCGCGTCGCCGGTCAAGGTGGGGAGGCAGCCGGTGACTTTCGGATCGAGCGTGCCCGAGTGAGCGACGCCGCCGGTCGGGGGGCCTTCGGGATCGAGCGCGGCGAGCGTCTCGTCGACGGCGTCGCGAATCCACGCCGACACCTGGTGGGAGGAGGGGCCGGCCGGCTTGTCGAGGTTGACGACCCCGAACCGGAGCAGCTCCGGCACCGACCGCTCTCCTGGCGGCGCTCTGAGGGGTCCCTCGCTGTCGGCGGGAGCGTCGGCGTCCGAGTCGTCGGGTGAGTCGTTCATGACGGGCGAAACTCGCGGATTCAGAAGTCGTAGACGACGCCCTCGACGGGCGCTTTCCCCTCGTCGTCGTCGCGGTCGTACGCCTCGACGGTGGCGACGAGGACGTCGAGGAACTTCTCGGGCCCCCAGCGGGCGGTGTTGTACGCGGCGTCGTAGATCGAGAGGTCCTCGATGTCGATGTTGTAGTATTCCTGGTACCGCTTGCGCTCGGAGGCCTCGCGGCGCTCCGTCTCCGTTCGCGCGCGGTCGACGTCCTTCGATTCGCGCTCCGCGATCCGCTCCGCGCGGACCGACAGCGGCGCGTCGAACCAGAACCGGAAGTCGGCGTGGTCGGCCGCGAGCCAGCCGGCGAGCCGGGATTCGAGGACGACGTCGTCGCGCTCGACGGCGATCTCGCGGAGGCGGCGGTCGAGGTCGCGGTCGATCTGCGGGTCCTCCTCGGCGAACTCGTTGAACTCGACGGGCGTCATGTCGCGTTCGGCCGCCATCTCGCGGAAGATGTCGCCGCCGGAGACGTGCCCGAGACCGAGCGCGTCCGCCAGCTGGACGGCGTTGGTGCTCTTCCCGCTCCCAGGCGGGCCGGAGACGGTGATCAACATATCACCACTGCGCGGGTGTCGTTCAAAACGGTTGTCGTTCGCTGGCGCGGCGGGACGATCTGACGGGGGCAGCGCCGGCCGCGCGGGAGCCCTCTCGCCCACGCAGACCGCTCACTCCTCGTGGTCGGCGGTCGCGGCCGTCATCGACCAGACCGCGACGAGGCCGAGGAGGAGCGCGGGGACGAGCGGGAGCGCGAGGTACGTCGCGAAGAAGGGGAGCCCGAACCAGCCCGCGGCGTACGGGTAGACGTAGATGATCCCCGGGATGACGAGGGCGCAGACGAATATCGCCGCCGTCAGCGCCCACCCCTTGCGACCGAAGCCGTCGGCGGCGGGTTCGTCGGCGTCGACCGTCGGGTCCCGCGAGCCGTCGCCGCCGCTGTCGGTCGCGTCGGCATCCTCGTCCGTAGCGGGAACGTGGACGTAGCCGCCGTCGGTGGTGCCGTCGGCGGCCGCGTCGGTCTCAGAGCTCACTGTCGGGTCTAACCACCACTTTGCCAAAGCCCTCACGGTTCTCGATCATCTCGTGTGCGCGCGCAGCCTCGCTCATCGGGAGCACCTCGCGGACGCGGGGTTCGAAGGTGCCGTCCCAGACAAGGTCCAAGACCTCGTCGACCTCGCCGGGCGTCGCCATCGTCGAGCCGAGCACCGACAGCTGGTTCCAGAAGATGCGGTTGAGTCCGGCGCCCGGGTTCCCGCCGGTCGTCGCGCCGCAGGTGACGAGCCGGCCGCCCTTCGCCATCGACTTGAGGGAGTCCGGATAGGTGGCCTCACCGACGTGGTCGACGACCACGTCGACGCCGCGCTTGCCCGTGATCGCGTTGATCTCGTCCGCGAAGTCGTTCGCCTCGTAGTCGATGACGTGATCGGCGCCACAGTCCTCGGCGTGCGAGAGCTTCTCCTCGGTGGAGGCGGTGGCGAACACCTCACAGCCCGCGTGGTCCGCGATCTGGACCGCCGCGTGGCCGACGCCGCCGGAGGCGCCCAAGACGAGCACCTTCTCGCTCGCCTCAATCTCGGCGCGCGTGTGGAGCATGCGCCACGCGGTCTGGAAGACCAGCGACGCGGAGCCGGCGACCTCCCAGTCGACGCCGTCCGGGACCGGGACGAGGTTCGCCGCCGGGACCGTCGCCTTCTCCCCGTGGACGCCGCGGACGTGTTCCCCGATGATGTGGAAGGAGACGCACAGCGACTCCTCGCCGTTGCGGCAGAACTCGCACTCCCCGCAGGAGACGCCGGCGCTCACGGCGACGTGGTCGCCCGGCTCGAAGCGCGTCACGCCCTCGCCGACGGCCTCGACGACGCCCGCCGCGTCGCTGCCGGGGATGTGCGGCATCTCCAGGTCGATCCCGGGCATCCCGCGTCGGGTCCAGATGTCGAGGTGGTTCAACGCGCCGGCCTTCACGTCGACCAGCACCTCGCCGCGGTCCGGCTCGGGGTCGGGGAACTCGCCGTACTCGATCACGTCGCGGTCGCCGTGCTCGCCGAACTGAACGGCTTTCATACCCGGACACTCCGGCGGAACCCACTAAACAGTACGCCTCACGGAACCGGGCGGCGCGCCTCGACTGCTCTGTTGAAATCCTATCTTCAGACAGGGTCTTGTCTGAAACAGCTGGTTGCTGAACGTACGTATTGACCAGAGGATATTCATGAACTCGTCATGTTAGAGTCCCACCATGACCCTCTCTCTGCCAGCAACTATCGCCTACAGCTTTGTCGCGTCTGCTATCGTCGGCCTCTCTTTCAGCTTTCTCACCGACCGTATCTCCGTGAAAATGGGACTTCTCTTAGCGGTTTCTACTACAGCTGGTCAAGTAGTCGTGAGAATGCTGTGATCAGTGTATCGATCGCAACCGGATCAGAGTATATCACTTCTTGAGGATTTCAACAGAGCCAGAGTCTACGGAGTGACGGAGTGCTTCTATTCTATTTTTCTCGGAGACGGCAGGTGATTAGTTCGGGGCGAATCGCCGGAACGCATACGCGACAGTAGACGCGAGAATTCCCATTGGGAGACCATAGAAGATTGCTGTCCCGGCACCGGTTAAAAGGCCATAGTCGGGTTGGGGGTGATTAAGAGCGGTGACAGCGTACAGGGAGTAGCCGCTCACGGTGATCACGGCGACGGCAGTACTCACGAGTATCCCGTCGTTTCGATACGTGTGTATCCCTGCCAGAACAATTGCTACTACCGCGACTCCGAGTGGACTCGTAAATAAACCGAATGTGTTTCCCATCTCGGAGTTTCCAGCGAGATAGCGTTGCCCGAAGGACAAGGCCATGAGAACGACCGAGTACCCGAGATACCGAAGCGATAGTTTCAGCGACTTCCCGAGAAGGAGCGATTCTAGCCGCGAGCCCATTTGTGCTGACCGGTTCACCAGTTGAATAAGCGTTTTCATCGAGGGGGCCCGCGGGAAATCGGAGATATCGATAGTCGGTGTCGGTGGCTCTGTTGACGTTGCCTCGCTCTCCGACGGTCCGAAACGGTCGACGCTCAGCTGGCTAGGACGATCATCGCGGCGAGCAGGATGACGAAGAGCAGGAACGGAAGGAGGACCCAGACCGCGTCCCACCCGCTCGACCCGGTCGAGTCGTCGTCGGAGGGTTGTAGGGAACCCGGAGGGGAATCGGCCATGGCGCTACCGGGGTCGTTCATGTGTGAAGCTTCCGAGTGTCTTCTATAAATGCTTTCTGCGGTCGCTGTTCGGAACGATGTCGGTCAACTCCACGCCTCTCGTCTGGGAGTGTAGCGGTCGCATCTCTCAGCGACCGGCCTTCGAATGGGAATCTATCTGGAGAGTATTTCAACGAGTCGCCTCGACGGAACCGGCGCGTTCGACGTAATCTCGTCGTTGACGGCCGTCGATGCTGCCTGCGCGGAGACCGTGCGAGACCCCCACAGCGACCCGGCCGTTTCGTGATGTTTAAGTACCGAAAGCGGGAGGTAACGAACGCACGAACTGCAGGGGCGTCGGGTCCCGAGTCCGAGAGGGCGATGATACAACGCGGGTTGCGGTAGCCAAGCCTGGCCCAAGGCGCAGGGTTGCTAACTCTGTGGCGTCACTGCCTCCGGGGTTCGAATCCCCGCCGCAACGCTCGAACGGACGAGTACCGCCGGGATCGCGCCGGTAGGACTCACCACAACCAACACATGAGCACGGAAGAATCACAGGACGACTCGCCGGAGGAGGAGGAAGACCTCCAGTACTTCGTTCGGATCGGGGGCGCGGACCTCGACGGGACGAAGACGGTCGAGCGAAGCCTGTCCGAACTCGACGGCATCGGCACGCGCACGGCGCGGCTGGTCGCCGAGAAGGCCGACGTGGACCGAAACGCCACGTTCGGGCTCCTCGACGAGGATGACATCGACGCGGTGGTCGACATCGCGGAGAACCTCGAAGACCACGTCCCGTCGTGGATGACGAACCGACAGAACGACTTCTTCTCCGGAGAGACGACGCACCTCGTCGGCACGGACGTCGACGAGAAGCGCCGTCACGACATCAACCGGATGAAGATCATCGAATCGTACAAGGGCGTGCGCCACAAGCGCGGGCAGAAGGTCCGCGGCCAGCGCACCAAGTCCACGGGTCGCTCGGAGGGGACCATCGGGGTCAACGTCGAGGAGATCCGCGAGGAGATGGAAGACGAAGAAGGCGGTGACGACGAATGAGCACCGGGAAAAACACCAAGGGCTACGAGACGCCGAACCACCCGTACCAGGGCGAGCGCATCGCCGAGGAGTCGGATCTCCTCTCGCGGTACGGCCTGAAGAACAAAGAGGAGTTCTGGCGCGCCCAGTCCGAACTGCGTAACATGCGTCGAGAGGCCCGACGGCTGCTCGGCGAGGCGCAGGGTGACGTCGACGTCGCCCAAGACGCCGGCGCGGAGTTCGTCGCACGGCTCCGCCGCATCGGCATCCTCGGCGACAACGACGACATCTCGACGGTCCTGTCGCTCGACGTGACCGACCTGCTGGAGCGTCGCCTCCAGACGGTCGTCTACCGACAGGGCTTCGCCTCCTCGACCCAGCAGGCCCGCCAGTTCATCGTCCACGGCCACATCACCGTCAACGGCGCCCGCGTCACGCGCCCGTCGGTGAAGGTGGACGTCGACGACGAGGGCGCCATCGCCTTCGACGAGACGAGCCCGCTCGCGGACGATCTCCACCCCGAGCGCGCGGAGTCACAGGAGTAACTATCCATGAGTGAATCCGAAGACGGAGGAAAGTGGGGCATCGCCCACGTGTACGCGTCGTTCAACAACACGCTCATCACGGTCACCGACGAGACGGGCGCCGAGACGATCGCCAAGTCGTCCGGCGGCACCGTGGTGAAGCAGAACCGCGACGAGGCGTCGCCGTACGCCGCCATGCAGATGGCGGAGGTCGTCGCCGAGCGCGTCAAGGACGCCGGTCTGGAGGGCGTGCACGTTCGCGTGCGCGGCCCCGGCGGCAACCTCAACAAGTCCACCGGTCCCGGTGCGCAGGCGACGATCCGCGCGCTCTCGCGTGCGGGCGTCGAGATCGGCCGGATCGAGGACGTCACGCCCATCCCGCACGACGGGACGAAGGCGCCGAAGAACAAGCGAGTCTGACATGACCGAAGACGAATTCGACGTCCAGTACGTCGAACGGGACGAACGCAGCGCGCGGGTGCTGATCCGCGGGCTCACGCCGGCGTTCGCCAACGGCATCCGCCGCGCGATGATCGCCGACGTCCCGACGTTCTCGATCGACACCGTTCGGTTCGTCGAGAACTCCTCGGTCATGTTCGACGAGATGATCGGACTGCGTCTGGGGCTTATCCCCCTGACGACGCCGCTCGACGACTTCGAGGTCGGCGACGAGGTCACCCTCGCGCTCGACGTCGAGGGACCGGCGACGGCGTACTCCGGCGACATCGAGAGCAGCGATCCGCTCGTCGAGGTCGCGGACGACAACGTCCCGATCATCGAACTGAAGGAGGGACAGCGGTTGGAGTTCGAGGCCGACGCGGTCCTCGACACCGGTAAGGAGCACGCCAAACACCAGGGCGGCGTCTCCGTCGGCTACCGCCACCTCCAGCGCGTCTCGGTCGAGGGCGACCGCGGCGAGTTCGACGACGACGAGCCGAACATCCTCCGCGGGGTCATCGAGACGCCGGACGGAGAGATCGAACTCACCGACGAGTTCGACAACGACCTCTCGGAACGGTTCCCCGGGAAGGAGGTCGCGGTCGAGGACGTGCCGGGCGCGTTCGTCTTCCACATCGAGACGGACGGCTCGTTCGACGTCGAGGAACTGCTGCTCCGCGCGATCGACTCCATCGAGGAGCGCGCGGACGAACTACAGACGAAAGTCGCAGTATAAGGAAATGACGGCCCTTCGAACCAACACCCTGACCGTCGCCCCCGCCGCCAGCCGCGGCCCCGCCTCGACGATCGAGGCGCCCGCGGCGGGTCCGGCGGACGGCGGGACCGAAAGTGGTTTGAAGGGAGCCGGAATACGGTGGAGTGCACGCAGGGATAGCCAAGTCAGGCCAACGGCGCAGCGTTCAGGGCGCTGTCCTGTAGAGGTCCGCAGGTTCAAATCCTGCTCCCTGCACTCCGTTTTCCACGAACTCTCCGTTCAGGAGGGACAGCTATGAGTAGCAAGACGAACCCGAAACTACAGAACCTCATTGCCGATCTGAAGTCGGTCTCGCGCGACTCCGGTGCCAACGTGTGGCAGGACGTCGCTGACCGACTGGAGAAGCCACGGCGCACGCACGCTGAGGTCAACCTGGGCCGTATCGAACGATACGCGCAGGAAGACGAGACGGTCGTCGTCCCCGGCAAGGTGCTGGGCAGCGGTGTGCTCGAAACGAACGTCACCGTCGCCGCCGTCGACTTCTCCGGGACCGCCCGGACGAAGATCGATCAGGCCGGCGAAGCGGTGACGCTTGAACAGTACGTCGAACAGAACCCCGAAGGAAGCAACGTGCGGGTGATCCGATGAGCCTCGCGAAGATAGACGCGGACGTCGTCGTCGACGCCCGCGACTGCATCCTCGGTCGCGTCTCCTCTGAGGTCGCACAGCGCGCCCTCGCCGGGGAGACCGTCGCCGTCGTCAACGCCGAGCGCGCCGTCATCACCGGCAACGAGGAAGCGACGATGGAGACGTACCACAAGCGCGCGGAGCTCGGCTCGGACAGCGGGCCGTACTACCCCAAGCGTCCGGACCGAATCTTCAAGCGCGCCATCCGCGGCATGCTGCCGTACAAGTCGGAGGACGGCCGCGAGGCGTTCTCGAACGTGCGCGTGTACGTCGGGAACCCCTACGAGCGCGACGAGGACGTCGAGAGCGTCGTCCTCGACGGCACCTCGCTCGACCGCCTCTCGAACATCAAATTCACCACGCTCGGGTCGATCTCCGAGTCTCTGGGAGCCAACGTCACATGGTAACGAACACCTCAGGCAAGAAGAAGACGGCCGTCGCCCGCGCCACCGTGCGCGAGGGCGAGGGTCGCGTTCGCATCAACTCCCAGCCAGTCGAGCTGGTCGAACCGGAGCAGGCGCGGCTCAAGATGCTGGAGCCGTTCCGCATCGCGGGCGAGGAGCTCCGCGACGGCGTCGACATCGACATCGACGTCGAGGGCGGCGGCTTCAGCGGGCAGGCGGACGCGACGCGGACCGCCATCGCCCGCGGGCTCGTCCAGCACCTCGGAGACGCCGAGCTGCGCGACGCGTACATGAACTTCGACCGCACCCTGCTGGTCAACGACGTGCGCCAGTCCGAACCCAAGAAGTGGGGCGGACCCGGCGCGCGCGCTCGCTACCAGAAGTCCTACCGCTGAGGTGATCCAGTCATGATGATCCCCGTCCGGTGTTTCACGTGCGGCAACGTCGTGGGTGAACACTGGGAAGAGTTCAAAGAGCGGGCTCGCGAGGGCGACGAGGACCCCGGCGAGGTGCTCGACGACCTCGGGGTCGACCGGCACTGCTGCCGGCGCATGCTGGTGAGCCACCGCGACCTCGTCGACGTCGTCTCGCCGTACCAGTAACCATGTCAGAACAGCGATACAATCGATACGAGAAGGCACGCATCCTCGGCGCGCGAGCGCTGCAGGTGTCCTACGGGGCGCCCGTGCTGATCGACACGGACCAGACGGAGCCGATCCTCGTCGCCGCGGAGGAGTACGACGCGGGTGCGCTCCCCTTTACGGTCCGGAGGGAGAGCTGATGACGCGGATCACCAGCATCTCGCTGCGTCGCGTGCTCGACTCGCGGGGGAACCCGACGGTCGAGGCCGACGTGCTCACCGAGTCCGGCGGCTTCGGCCGCGGGGCGGCCCCCAGCGGGGCCTCGACGGGCGAGTACGAGGCGATAGAGCTGCCCGCGAGCGAGTCGATCGCGAAGGCCCGCGAACACGCGGTGCCGCGCCTCGAAGGCGTCTACGCGGGCGACCAGCGCGCGGTCGACAACGCCTTACGCGCCGCCGACGGGACGGACGACTTCTCCGCCATCGGCGCCAACAGCGCGGTCGCCATCTCGATGGCGGCGGCGAAGGCGGCCGCCGACGTGCTGGGCGCGCCGCTGTACCAGCACCTCGGCGGCGCGTTCCGCGGCGAGAACTTCCCGATCCCGCTCGGCAACGTCGTCGGCGGCGGGGAGCACGCCAAGGAGGCGACCCACATCCAGGAGTTCCTTGCGGCGCCCGTGGGCGCACCCAGCGTCTCGGAGGCCGTCTTCGCGAACGCCGCGGTCCACGCGGCGGTCGCGGACGTGCTCGACGAGCGCGGCGTCCCTGCGGCGAAAGGCGACGAGGGCGCGTGGGCGCCCCCAATCTCGGACGCGGAGGCGTTCGAGGTCGTCGACGAAGCGGTCGACCGCGTCGAGGACGAAGTGGGCTTCGAGATCCGCTTCGGGCTCGACATGGCGGCCGCCGAGCTGTACGACGACGACCGCGAGGCGTACGTGTACGGCGACGAGACGAAGTCGGCCGACGAGCAGATCGAGTACGTCGCCGGCCTCGTCGACGAGTACGACCTCGCGTACGTCGAGGACCCGCTCGACGAGAACGACTACGAGGCGTTCGCGGAGCTGACCGACCGGGTCGGCGACCGGACGCTGATCTGCGGCGACGACCTGTTCGTCACCAACGTCGAGCGGCTCCAGGACGGGATCGACGCGGGCGCGGCCAACAGCATCCTGATCAAGCCGAACCAGATCGGGACGCTGTCGGACGCGTTCGACGCCGTCGAGCTCGCCGCCCGCAACGGGTACGAGACGGTTATCTCCCACCGTTCGGGCGAGACCGAGGACACCACCATCGCACACCTCGCCGTGGCGACCGACGCCGGCTACATCAAGACCGGCACGGTCGGCGGCGAGCGCACCGCCAAGCTGAACGAACTGGTCCGCATCGCGGACGACGCGGTATGACGGGCCCACACCACGCATGAGCGAAGACAACGACGCGGTCGAACTCGACGACGACGCGGAGACCGAGGCGGTCGACGCGGGGGTCGAGGAGGAGGCCGACACGACCGAGGAACCGACCGCCGACGCGGCTGCCGAGGGGGCGTCCGCCGACGCCGAAACTGGGGCGTCCGCCGACGCCGAACCCGAAGCACCCGCCGACGCCGAGAGCGAGGCCGCCGCCGAGGGCGACGCCGCCGACGAGGAGGAAGAGGCCTCCCCGTTCGACGACGACGTCATGCCCGACGACGACGTCGACCTGCTGATCCCCGTCGAGGACTACCTCTCCGCCGGTGTCCACATCGGGACCCAGCAGAAGACGAAGGACATGGAGCGGTTCATCCACCGCGTCCGCGACGACGGGCTGTACGTCCTCGACGTGAGCCTCACCGACGAGCGCATCCGCACGGCCGCGGACTTCCTCGCGAACTACAATCCCGAGCAGATCCTCGTCACGTCCTCGCGGCAGTACGGCCGGTTCCCGGCCGAGAAGTTCGCGGACGCCATCGGCGCCCGCGCCCGCACGGGACGCTTCATCCCGGGCACGCTGACGAACCCCGACTACGCCGGCTACATCGAGCCGGACGTCGTCGTGGTCACGGACCCGATCGGCGACGCGCAGGCCGTTAAGGAGGCCATCACCGTCGGCATCCCGGTCATCGCGATGTGCGACTCCAACAACCAGCTGTCGAACGTCGACCTCGTCATCCCGACGAACAACAAGGGTCGTCGCGCGCTGTCGGTCGTCTACTGGCTCCTCGCCAACGAGACGCTCGACCGCCGCGGCACCGACACCGTGTTCGCCCTCGAAGACTTCGAGGACGAACTCTAACGCGGTCGTTTTTCGAGTTCTCGGTTCCGTTTCGTCCGTTCACCGCCCGCGAGCCGCCGCTGTCTCTCAGCGGAAAACAGCGTCCTCAGACGATGTCCGGCGTGTACGGGTACGAGTAGACCTGCCCGTCGTTGGCCTTCACAGTCGCGATGAGGACCAAGGCCAGGTCGACGATCCCGATGATCGGGAACAGCAGGAGCCCGATGAACACGAAGCTCAGGACGCCGGCGATCATGAGCGCGGCGAAGATCACGATCTGGAAGTTCAGCGAGTTCTTCGCGTTCTGCTTGACGAGTTCGTCGTCGTCGTCCGCGAGGACTAAGAACAGGATCGGTCCGAGGAAGGAGGCGAAAAGCGCCGACGCGTGCGACAGCGCCGCCAGCGTCGTGTCGCCCTCGACGCGCCCGTCGCCGGTCTCGGTAGCAGGTGTCGACATAACGCGACAATCATATCGGAGCTGATAAATAAGTGTTGGGAGACCGCACCGCCCCGGCGGGCGGCCGTCGACCGTCGCCGCCCGTGCTCAGTCGGCTGTCGACGGCCCGCCGTCGGCCGGCGCGTCTTCCGGGTCGGTCCCCGGAGCATCCGTCTCCTCGGGCACGTCGTGGGTCCACCGCGGCTCTATCTCGCGGTTCGCCATCACGATCCGGTCGCCGGCGTCCGTGTCGATCCGCGTCTTCCGGAGTTCGATGGCGGCGACGGTGCCGGTGACGCCCTTGGCCTCGACGCGGTAGCCGACGTTGAAGTCCGGGTCGCGGAGGAGGTAGACGCCCGCCACCGTGTCCTCGATCATCTCGGAGAGCGCGTAGGAGACGCCTAAGGCGATGAAGCCGACGGCGGTGCCCAGACTCGCCGCGATGTCGCCCATGCCGAGCACCTTCAGGAACGTGAGCGCGACGCCGAACCAGAGGAAGATGGCCACGAGCGTGACGATCAGGTCGCCCACGAGTTCGCGGTCGCCGATGTACATCCGACTGATCGACGAGCGGACGAGTGCGAGAACGACTCGCACCGTCACGTACGCCAACGCGAGGAACACCAGTCCCGAGAGCAGCCGCGGGATCGCGACGGCCAGCCCCTCGAGGAAGTTCGTGAACGACTGTCGCAAAAGCGACGGAAGCGCGATCATGGCGCGCACGAGGACGGCCGCCGGTGAAAAGCTGACGGGGGCGAAGCCGTTTGCCGTTCCGGATCCTCGCCGTCAGCCGCGCCCACAAGCGCAACGCCTGTAAGCGCGGGGGGAGAGGAAGTTCTTATGACCGTTTGCGAGGCGCCGGGGAAGGTGTACCTCTTCGGCGAACACGCCGTCGTCTACGGGGAGCCGGCCGTGCCGGCGGCCATCGAGCGACGCGCCACCGTGACCGCCGAGCCGCGCGAGGACGACCACGTGCGCGTCGAGGCCGAGGACCTCTCCTTAGACGGGTTCACGGTGGAGTACGCCGGCGGCACCGGCGACCGCCCCGACGTCGACGTGCCGACCCCGCTCGTCGAGGCCGCGATGGGGTACGTCGACGCGGCCGTCGAGCAGGCCCGGGAGGCGGCCGACGCGCCCGACGCCGGCTTCGACATCACCGTCGAGAGCGACATCCCGCTCGGCGCGGGGCTGGGGTCGTCCGCGGCCGTGGTCGTCGCGGGCATCGACGCCGCGACCCGCGCGCTCGGGGAGCCGCTCGACCGCCGGGAGCTCGCCGACCGGGCGTACCGGGCCGAGTTCGAAGTACAGGACGGGCAGGCCTCCAGGGCCGACACCTTCTGTTCGACGATGGGCGGCGCGGTCCGGGTCGAGGGCGACGACTGCGAGCCGATCGACGCCCCGAACCTGCCGTTCGTCGTCGGCTTCGACGGCGGCGCGGGCGACACCGGCGAACTGGTCGCCGGCGTCCGCGCCTTGCGCGAGGAACACGAGTTCGCCGCGGACACGGTCGAGTCCGTCGGGGACCTCGTCCGGACGGGCGAGGGGCTGCTCGCGGACGCCGACCCCGAGAGCGACCCCGAGCCGGAGCTGCTCGCGGAGCTGGGCGAGCTGATGGACTTCAATCACGGGCTGCTCGCCGCGCTCGGCGTCTCCGCGCGGTCGCTCGACGCGATGGTGTGGGCCGCCCGGGACGCGGGCGCGCACGGCGCGAAGCTCACCGGCGCGGGCGGCGGCGGCTGTATCGTCGCGCTCGACGAGAGCGACGCAACGGAGACCGCGCTCTCGTTCACGCAGGGCTGCGAGGAGGCGTTCCGCGCGGAGCTGGCGACCGAGGGCGTCCGGGTGGTGGAGCCGTGACGGGAGCTGCCGAGGAGTCGGCTCCCCCCGTCGTCCTCAAGCTCGGCGGGAGCCTGATCACCGAGAAGGACAGCCCCGAGACGCTCGACGACGCGGGGCTCGACGCCGCCTGCGACGCGGTCGCCGACGCGCTCGCGGCGGGCGCGGTCGACCGGCTCGTCGTCGTCCACGGCGGCGGGAGCTTCGGCCACCACCACGCCAGCGAACACGCCGTCTCGACGACCGACGGGACGCGAGACGCGCACGCGGTGGCCGCGGTCCACGGCGCGATGAAGCGGCTGAACGCGCAGGTGTTAGAGGAGCTCCGCGAGCGCGGCGTGCCCGCGGTGCCCGTCCATCCGCTGTCGCTCGCGGCGCGCCCCGAGGGCGCAGAGGGCGGGCTCGACCTCCCGCTCGGGTCGACGGCGACGCTGCTCGGCGAAGAGTTCGTCCCGGTCCTCCACGGCGACGGCGTGGCGACGGCGGGCGACGGCGTCACGGTCGTCTCGGGCGACGAGCTGGTCGTCGAACTCGCCGCGGGGCTCGGCGCGCGCCGCGTGGGCGTCTGCTCGACGGTCCCCGGCGTCCTCGACGGCGACGGCGACGTGATCGACGAGATCGACGACTTCGACGCGGTCGCGGACGCGCTCGGCGCGAGCGACGCCACCGATGTCTCCGGCGGCATGGCCGCGAAGGTGCGGGAGCTGCTCGCGCTCGACGCGCCGGCGTACGTGTTCGGCGCGGAGGGACTGGCGCCGTTCCTGCGCGGTGAGGGCGCGGGAACCCGGATCGACTGAGCGGCCTTCCCGCGCCGCGAGGGCGGGTACAGAACCCTTATTCGACCCACGGCCCTCCCTCCGGGTATGAACGAAGCGGACGTACGGGAGCGGCTCGCGGACGTGCGGGACCCCGACCTCGGCGACGACATCGTCTCGCTCGGCTTAGTGAACGACGTCGAGGTCGACGAGGGCGCGGGGACGGTCCGCGTGTCGCTCGCGCTCGGTGCCCCCTTCTCGCCGAACGAGTCGGCAATCGCGGACGACGTACGCGAGGCCCTCGCGGGGGCCGGCCTCGACGTCGAGCTGTCGGCGTCGATCCCGGACGACCTCTCGGCGGACGAGCAGGTCCTCCCCGGCGTCCAGAACGTGATCGCGGTCGCCTCCGGGAAGGGCGGCGTCGGGAAGTCGACCGTCGCGGTGAACCTCGCCGCCGGGCTCTCCCAACTCGGCGCCCGCGTGGGCCTGTTCGACGCCGACGTGTACGGGCCGAACGTGCCGCGGATGGTCTCGGCCGATCAGCGCCCAGAGACCGACGGCGAGACGATCGTCCCCCCCGAGCGGTTCGGCGTGAAGCTGATGAGCATGGACTTCCTCACCGGCGAGGACGACCCCGTCATCTGGCGCGGCCCGATGGTCCACAAGATCATCACGCAGCTCGTCGAGGACGTCGAGTGGGGCGAGCTCGACTACCTGATCATGGACCTCCCGCCGGGCACCGGCGACACCCAGCTCACCATCCTCCAGACGCTCCCCTTAACGGGCGCCGTGATCGTCACGACGCCGCAGGACGTGGCGCTCGACGACGCGGTGAAGGGACTTCGCATGTTCGGCAAGCACGACACGAACGTCCTCGGCATCGCGGAGAACATGGCGGGGTTCCGCTGTCCGGACTGCGGCGGCTTCCACGAGATATTCGGCTCCGGCGGCGGCAAGGGGCTGGCACAAGAGCACGACCTCCCGTTCCTCGGCGGGATCCCGCTCGACCCAGACGTGCGCACCGGCGGCGACGACGGCGAACCCGTCGTGTTGGAGGACGGCGAGACCGCGGACGCGTTCAAGGTGCTCGTCGAGAACGTCGCGAACAACGCCGGCGTCGTCCGCCGACGCGGGGTGAGCGAGGGGCGATGACCGGCGCGGACGACAACGGCGCGGGAGCCGGTGGCGAAACCGGGACGACCGGCGACGACCACGAGGACCCCCTCGCCGCCGCGGGCGTCGACCCCGTCGTTCCGGAGGACGCGTCGGACGCTGAGTTCGCCGCGGACGACGAGGTGCGGGAGTTCCTCCGCGACGTGGCCGAGGACGTGCGAGGCGACAGCTCGGAGAGCAAGCAGCTCTCGGCGATACTCTACCGCGTCTCGGACCTGTACGACGGGGAGGAGGAGACGTCGCCGGAGGATATCTACCTCAACGTCCGGCACATCATGCGGATCAAGTCCGAAGGTGGACTGCGCCGCTGAGGCGGGCGCGAGCGCCGGAGATCATTTTTAAACCCAGTCAGTCGTCCGATTCGGCCGCCGCGGCGAGGTCGATCGGACGCTCGTCCAGCGGCGTCGCGTCGTCGACGACGCCGGCGAGCCCGAGCCGATCCAGCGTTTCGGGCGTCGGGAGCCCGTGATCCCCCCAGCCGCGGGCCGCGTAGTAGCGGTCTAACAGGCGGTCGAACGCGTCGACGTCGACGCCCGGCGTGCCGTCGGCCGCGGACGTGCGGAGCGCCCCGGGGAGCGCATCGTCCGCGCGGTCGAACCCCTCGCGGGCGTTGAACAGCCGGGTGAGCGTCCAGATCCGCTCGCCGGTCGTCGCGAGCGCGTCGACCGGTTCGTCCGGCGCGGCGCCGTCGGTCTCGCCCTCGGCGTCGCCGTCGCGGTCGGCGTCGACGACCGCGGGGTGGGTAACCGCAGGATGATCGACCGCCGCGAGCCACTCCGCGCCGAGGTCGGTCCAGACCGCCTCGCCGACGAAGTCGTCGACGACGAGGCTCCAGAGGACGGACCGCGCGTTCTGCTCGCCGACCACGTCACGGACCCGGTCGGCGGGGGACCGGTCTGGTCGGGCGAGGGGCTCGGTGTCTTGTGGCCGCGCGCGGCGGTGGCACGCGCCGCGGTCGCTCGTCGCGTACGCGAGCGCGACGCCGACCGCCGCGCGGGGGTCGAAGCCGGGCAGCGCCATCGACTTCACCGTGGGCACGAGGTCCGCGCCGCCGAACCGGGCGACCGCGGCGTCGATCCCGTCCGCGAGCGCGTCCGGCAGGTCGGGGTCGACGTCGAGGTCGGGCGGCGCCTCGCGGGCCGCGATCGCTTTTAAGAGGCGCTCGGCGCCCGCCGCGTCGCCGAACGAGACCGGACAGTCGACGACTCCCGCCTCGCCGGCGCGGACCGCCCACGCGACCGCGTTGCCCGCGCCGATCACGTCGAGGCCGAGTCGATCGCAGACCCCGCAGAGGTCGACGACGCGGTCGAAGTCGTCGATCCCGAGGCCCGCGCCGAGCGTGATCGGCGCCGCGCCGCGCGGGACCACCTCGCCGTCGGGCGTGTCGATCCGGAAGCCGCCGGGGACGGCGGAGCCCTCACCTTGGCTGGCGTCGTCGACTTCTTCGCGGCCCGTCGCGCGCTCCAGTGCGGCCTCGACACCGATGTCGTCGGCGCCGTCGAAGCCGGTCTCCGTCCATCCCTCCGCGGCGAGGATCCCGACCTCGTTCGCGTAGTCGACCGTCTCGACCGTCTCGCCGGCCCCCTGCCACTCGCCGGTCGGATCTCGGCCGTAGGCCGCGGCATCGCGGTCGCGGAGCGCGGCGAGGTCGTCCGGGACCGTCGGCGGGGGGTCGCGGGCGACGACCGCCTTCAGCCGCTTCGCGCCCATCACGGCGCCGGCGCCGCCGCGGCCCGCGTGGTGGTCGCCACCGTCGCTCGCGATCGTCGCGTACGCCGCCTCGCGCTCGCCCGCCGGACCGACGCAGGCGACCCCGGCGTCCGGGAGCCGTTCGGCCGTCTCGGCGGCGTCATCGCCCCACGCGTCGCTCGGTTCGACCCGTGCGTGGCCTCCCTCGACCTCGATCCGGACCGGCCGGTCGGCGGCGCCAGTCACGAGCAGGCCGAGACAGTCGTCAAGCGACCCCGCGAGCCGGTCGGCGAACTCGCCGCCGGCGTACGAGTCGAGGAAGCCGCCGGTGAGCGGGGACTTCGTCACCGCGGCGTAGCGCGTCTCGCCCGGGAGGTAGCCCGCAAGCGGCCCGACGAAGAATCCGAGGCGGTTCGCCGGGGCCGTCGGGTCAGTCCCGGGCGACAGCTCCTCGTAGAGGTAGCGCGCCCCCAGCCCCTTCCCGCCGACGTAGTCGCGTCGCCAGTCGCGCGGGACGCGCTCGCGGGCGGTCTCGCCCGTCGAGAGGTCGACGCGGAGGAGGCGGGTGCGGCGCCGACTCATTCAAAGACCCTGCGCAGCGGAGACGTATCAATCTGTTCGCCGCGGGGGTCGAGCGCCCGCGCGGTGCCCCCTCCGTCCGCGGATCCGACCGTTAGAGTGAGGCCGCCGGCGACCGAACGTGCGGGCATGGACCTGACGACCGCGCTCGACGCCCGCGACGCGACCGTCTGCGTCGTCGGCGCGGGCGGCAAGAAGTCGACGCTGTTCGCGCTCGCGGACCGACTCGACCGGTCGGTCGTGACCGCGAGCGTGCGGATACCGATCTTCGACGACCGGGTCGCCGCGGTGCGCGTGACCGAGGACCCGGTGGCCGCGATCGAGGGGGCGGAAGACGGCGACTGGCCGCTCGGGCTGGTCCCCGAACGCGAGCGGTCGGACCGGTACCTCGGGTACGACACGGAGACCGTCGCCGAGATCGCCGACGCCGCGCCCGGCGCGACGCTCGTGAAGGCGGACGGCGCGCGCCTCCGGGAGTTCAAGGCGCCCGGCGACCACGAGCCGCAGATCCCGCCGAACGCGGACGTCGTCGTCCCGATCGCGAGCGCGCACGTCGTCGGCGAGTCCCTCACCGAGGAGCTCGTCCACCGACCGGAGGAGGTCGCCGCGATCACGGGCCGAGAGATCGGGGACGAAATCCGCCCCGCCGACGTCGCGATGGTCCTCGCGAGTCCCGCGGGCGGGCTGAAGGGCGTTCCCGGGGACGCGACCGCGATCCCGGTCGTGAACAAGGTCGACGACGAGGCGGACGCCGCCGCGGCCCGAGCGATCGCTGGAGAGATCCTCTTCCGCGCGAACGTGCCGCGCGTCCTCCTCACGCGCCTGATCGACGACGAGCCGGTCGTCGAGGTCGTCGAGTAAGGCTACGAGGACTCGCCCGAGAGCTCGTCGAACGACCGCCACAGCGCCCGGTACAGCGTCCACGCGTCGACGTCGGTCCGGTCCATCACGGCCCGGCAGGCCTCGTCAAACCGCCGGTAGTCGGCGATCGAGGGCGGGTCCGGGTAGTCGTTGTCGAGTTCCCCCGCTGCGACAAGGACCGCCCACGTCCGGCGGTCGATCGCGACGAACCGCGACGGGGCGAGAAACTGGAGGAAGCCGGACGCGACCGCGACGTCGACCCCGACGAGCGCGGTGAGCGCGTCGAGGGCGGCGGCGACGTCCGGTGAGCCGTCTTCTTTTACGCCCACCGCGTCGACGGCGTCGTCGATGGCGTCGATCACGTCGTCGAACTCGTTGTCGCGGAACGCCTCCTCGCGCTCGCGCCGCTCGCGGTCCGGGTACTCGCCGAGGTACCGACGGAAGTACCACCGGACGATCCACTGCGCGTCTCGCCGCCCGTACTCGTCGCCGGCGAACGTCTTCGGGACCGTCTCGACGTGCTGGCGCTCAACGTCGTACAGCGGCTCCGTCTCCGCGTACGCCCGGGCGCGGTCCCGGACGGTCGACTCGCTCAGGTCCATCGCCTCGCGGTACGGCGGTGGCACGGATGAACGTTCGTCTCGATCGTCCCGATCGATCGTTTCATACGGACGTGGGGGCTGATAACACGCATGACAGACGACCGGATCCCGGTCACCGTCCTCAGTGGCTACCTCGGCGCCGGGAAGACGACATTGGTGAACCACCTGCTCGCGAACCCGGGCGACAGGCGGATCGCGGTCATCCTGAACGACATGGGCGAGGTGAACGTCGACGCCGAGCTCGTCGCGCGCGAGAACGACGAGGAGGGCGTCGTCGACCTCTCGAACGGCTGTATCTGCTGCCGGCTTCAGGACGACCTCCTCTCGGAGGCCGCGGCGCTCGCCGAGTCGCGCGAGTTCGACTACCTTCTCGTCGAGTCGTCGGGCATCTCCGAGCCGATCCCGATCGCGCGGGCGTTCACCGAGGGGACCGAAGACAGCGAGGTCGACCCCACCGAGCGCTTCCGGCTCGACACGATGGTGACCGTCCTCGACACCTACGGGTTCTGGAAGGAGTTCGACGCGGGCGAGAGCCTCCCGGGCGACGGCGAGCCCGCGGCCGACCGCCCCCTCGCGGACGTCCTCGTCGAGGGTATCGAGTTCTGCGACGTGCTCGTGTTGAACAAGACGGACATGGTCCCCGACGACGTGCTCGACGAGATCGAGTCGGTCGCCGACCGGCTCGGCCCGCGCGCGAAGCGGATCCGAACGAGCTACTCGGAGGTCGACCCCGGCGACGTGCTCGACACCGGGCGGTTCGACTTCGAGACGGCCAAGCGGTCGCCGGGGTGGAAGCGGGCGATAGCCGAGAGCGAGGGCGGCGCGGCGGGCGAGGGCGGAGCGGAAGGAAAGGAAGGAGACGGCCACGCGCACGACCACGACCACGCCGAGGGGGCCGCCGCGGCCCACGGGGTCGACTCGTTCGTCTACCGCTCGACCGACGCGCTCGACCCGGACCCGTTCGCGGACTGGCTCGACGACTGGGACGGCGCCATCGTGCGGGCGAAGGGGGTCGCGAACGTCGCGGGCACCGACGAGGTCATCGGCGTGAGCCAGGCCGGCCCCTCGGTACAGGCGGGCCCCATCGGCGAGTGGGGACCCGACGACGACCGCCGGACGCGGCTCGTGTTCATCGGCCGCGAGATGGACGAGGCGCGGATCCGCGGCGAGCTCGACGATCTGGCGACCGGCGACGCCGACGGAGGGCCCGCGGTCGACGAGGCGGCGGCCGACGCGTTCCCGCTGTGAGACCGGCGGCCGCTGTGAGGCCGCCGTGTCAGATCCCGAGTTCCGCCTGCAGGTCGTCCCAGTCCTCGTGGAAGCCGTGGGTGGACTCGGTCTCGGCCCCGACGGCCGACTGGTAGACGTCGTCGTACTTCAGCAGCTGGCCCCACTCGTCGTGGAACGCCCAGTTACAGTACTTACACATACGAGTCACCACGAGAGGGATCGACATACCGGTTTCGGCGGGAGCGACGGGACGGTCGGCTCGAAGCCGCGACCGCCGTCGCGTGTCCCGGCCGCGCGTCCCGACCGCCGACAGAGTGAACCCCGTCCGTGTCGTACGGTAGCTATCGACGCGGGTCGGCCGCGGCGGGACTCTCATGGTCACATACAGACGCGGCGGACACGTTCAGGGCGGCGACGACGCGGTCGAGCGAAGCTGCGACCTCTGCGAGTGGCACTGCGTCGCCGACGGGTATCCGGAGCTGATTTCGCAGTATCAGTCGCATCTCCGCGCGGAACACCCGAAGGCGTGGCTCCGGGTCTGATGCGCATCGTGGTCTGAAAAAAGCGGAACGCCGGCGAGGGGTTGTTCGGGAGTAGTTCGGGAATTAGGGCTCCAGCAGGACCTTCGTGACGCCTTCTTCGCGGGCGTCGAACGCCTCGTACATCTCGGGCGCCTCCTCGAGGTCCACGCGGTGGGAGACGACCCAGCTCGGGTCCGCGCGCCCCTCAATGATCATGTCGCGGAGGTACCGGTTGTACTCCTTCACGTTACACTGCCCGGTGCCGCACTTGAGCCCCTTCTCGAAGAACTTCCCGAAGTCGATGCCGAGCCGCCCCTGGGCGGCCATGTCGTCGGGCGCGCCGGGGTCCTCCGGAACGTACAGGCCGGGGACGCCGAGCTGACCGGTCGGACGGACGACTCGGATCAGGTTGTTGAGGACGACCGCCGGGTTCTCCTTGGCCGGCTGGTAGGAGTAGTCCTCCGTGTCCTGGTCGACGTCGTCGGGGTCGGTCGCCTGGTAGCCGACCGCGTCGACCCCCTTGTCGACCATCCCGCCGTGCGCCTCGATGATCTGGTCGACCGGGTCGCCCTCGGAGAAGTCGATGGCGTGGGCGTCGCAGTGCTCCTCCGCGAGCTCGAGTCGGCTCGGCACTTGGTCGACGATGTAGATCTCGGCCGCGCCCTTGATCTTCGCACTGTAGGCGGCCATCAGCCCGACCGGTCCGGCGCCGAAGATGGCGACGGACTCGCCGGGCTGGAGGTCGGCGAGTTCGGTGCCGTGCCACCCCGTCGGGAAAATGTCCGCGAGCAGCGAGAACGCGTCCTCGTGTTCGCGCCCCTCGGGCAGTTTCAGCGCGTTGTGGTCGGCGTACGGGACGCGCAGCTTCTCCGCCTGTCCGCCCGGATACGGGCCCATGGCGACGTAGCCGTACGCGCCGCCCGCGAAGCCGGGATTAACATTGGTACAGAAGCCGGTGTACCCCTCCTCGCAGTTCTGACAGAAGCCGCAGGAGACGTTGAAGGGCATGACGACGCGGTCGCCCTCCTCTAACGTCGAGACGGCTTCGCCGACCTCGCTGACGATCCCCATGTTCTCGTGGCCGAAGACGATCCCCTCCTCGGCCGCGGTTCGGCCCTCGTACATGTGGAGGTCCGAGCCGCAGATACAGGACGTCGTGATGTCGACAACGACGTCGTTCGGGTGTTCTATCTCCGGTTCGTCTACGTCTTCGACGGCCACGTCATACGGGCCTTGATAGACAACAGCTCTCATGTTGATTCCGGTTGTAACGTGTTAACAAACCGTAGTAAATGTTTTTCCATTATATATTACCATTAATAACCCATCATCTATCGATGTTAATGCGTTTCGCCCACTTTCTGCCTCATCCGTCTTCCGCTTCGCTCACCTCGCGCACCCATTTTCTGGGTCGCGCACTCCCTCACTGTTGGGACCCACCGGTACACTGATGGACGGCGACGATAGATCATGTGGTATGAGCACACACGGGGGCGGTGAGACCGATGTCCAGTGAGCCGGACGACGCCACGAAGACGATCTGCCCGTACTGCGGCGTCGGCTGCGGGATCCGCGTCCTCGAGGGCGACGAGCCCGGCGAGATGCGGTTCATGCCGTGGGGCGACGCGCCGGTGAACGAGGGGAGCGTCTGTATCAAGGGCGGCGCGGCGACGCAGGTCGTCGACCACGAGGACCGGCTGACCGAGCCGCTGATCAAGGAGGACGGCGAGTTCCGCGAGGCGACGTGGTCGGAGGCGCTCGACCGCGTCGTCGACGAGATGGAGTCGATTCGCGAGGAGCACGGCCCTGACGGGATGGGATTCTTCGGCTCCTCGAAGACGTTCAACGAGGAGAACTACCTCATCCAGAAGCTGGCGCGGCGGTACGGCACGAACCAGGTCGACAACTGCACGCGGATGTGTCACGCCTCCACCGTCTGGGCGCTCCGGACCAGCCTCGGGATGGGCGCGATGACGAACAGCATGGCCGACTTAGAGGACTCCGCGGATGTGCTGTGGATCCAGGGCGCGAACCCGGGCGAGCAGCACCCGATCGCCAACAGCCAGTACTTCCGGCAGGCCGTCTTGGAGGGCGCGACCGTCATCCAGGTCGACCCGCACGCGAACAAGACCACCCGGTCGTTCGAGATCGACGACACCGACCGGCACATGCACCTCCAGCTGAAGCCGGGCACCGATATTCCACTGTTAAATATCGTCCTCAAGACGATCCTCGAGCGCCACGAGGCGGAGCCTGACGCGGGCTGGATCGACGAGGCGTTCGTCGAAGAGCGGACGAAGGGGATCGACCACCTGAAAGAGACGCTCGCCGACTTCGACAAGGAGGCGGCCGCCGAGGAGTGCGGCGTCCCGCTGGAGGACATCGAGCTCGCCGCCGAGAAGTACGCGATGGCCAACGACGCCGCCATCTTCACCGGGATGGGGATGAGCCAACACACCTGCGGCGTCGACAACGTCCAGAACGAGATCAACCTCGCGCTGATCACGGGGAACCTCGGCCGGCCCGGAACGGGCGTCAACCCACTGCGCGGGCAGAACAACGTCCAGGGCACCTGCGACGTGGGCGCGATGCCGAACGTCCTCCCGGGGTACCAGCTCGTCGACGACGACGAGGCGAGAGAGAGCGTGGAGGACGTGTGGGGCTTCGAGATCCCCGCGGAGCCCGGGCTGACGAACGTCGAGATCTCCCACGCGATCGGCGACACCGTCCACGGCCTCTACGTCATGGGCGAGAACCCGATCATGAGCGAGCCGGACGGCAACGAGACCGAGCGCCGGTTCCGCGAGGAGCTCGACTTCATGGTGGTCCAGGACATCTTCATGACCGAGACCGCCGAGCTCGCGGACGTCGTCCTCCCCGCGACGACGTGGGCCGAGCGCGACGGCACCGTCACCAACACCGACCGGCGCGTCCAGCGCATGCGCGGCGTCCACAAGGTCCACGAGAACACCCGCCACGACCTCGACATCCTCTGTGAGGTCGGCACGCGGCTGTTCGGGGGCGACGAGTTCGAGTTCGACGGCCCGGAGGACGTGTTCGAGGAGCTGCGCGAGGTGTGCCCGATCATGCACGGGATGACCTACGACGCGCTCGGCGAGACGGGGCTCCACTGGCCCTGCTACGAGGAGGGCGACGAAGGCGACCCGTTCCTCTACGAAGAGGAGTTCGAGACCGAGGACGGCCTCGGCCGCATCGAGGGCGTCGTCCACCAGGAGCCGAAGGAGGTCCCGGACGAGGAGTACCCGCTCGTGTTGACCACCGCGCGGCTCGAAGAGCACTACAACACCGGGACGATGAGCCGCCGCTCGCCCACGCTCTCGAAGCAGCACCCGGAGAACTTCGTCGACGTCCACCCGAACGACGCCGAGCGGTACGGCATCGAGGACGGCGAGTACGTGAATCTGAAGTCGCGCCGCGGCGAGATCACCGTCCGCGCCGACGTGACCGAGGACATCAAGGAGGGCGTCGTCTGGACCACGCCGCACTTCGCGGCCGCCTCCGCGAACCGCCTCACCAACGACGTGCTCGACGAGCGCGCCAAGATTCCGGAGTACAAGGCCGCGTCCGCGGAGATCGAGGTCGACATCGAGGCCGCGGGTGACGACGCGGCGTCCGCGGACGACTGAGGGGCGTCAGCTCTTTTATACGGTTTCTTCCAGCACCGTCTCGGATTCGTGGCGGACGACCACGCGCTCAGGGACGGGGGCGTCGGCGAACGCGACGTCGACCGAGTACGGGTGGGGTTCGGCGACGTCCGAACAGCGGTCGACGTCGGAGTCGGGGTCGTCTTCTGAAACGATCCGGAGGCGGAGCATCCCCTCGTTGATCGCTGCCTCGAACAGCGTGACGCGTTCACAGCGGCGGGGGCCGTCGAGGAGCGAGCCCGCCACGACCAGCCGCGGTGGGGCTTCGTCGAGGCGTCGGCGAACCTCGGCGACGTCGTTCCCGCCGGACCCGGTGACGTCGAGGTCGCCGTCGTACTCGCGGCGGAACGTCACCTCGGCGCCGTCGATTGCCGTGGGGTCATCGGTCCACGGCGGGGTGGGACAGCCCGCGAGCGAGGCGGTTCCGACGGCGGCCGCGGACGCGAGGAGGGCCCTGCGGCGCATGTCGCGAGCCACGCGGACGGGGGTGAAGTGTCTTGTGCGGTCGGGTGGCGGGTCGAGCAGGTCGCGAGGAGCGGTCGGTCGCCACCGCCGCATCCGAAACCACTATCCCCGATCCGGCGAATTCCCAGACATGGACTGGCCACACGACCCCGACGGCGAGCAGGGGAGCGAGGGCATGCGGCAGTACGGCCACGCCGTGCTCGCGAAGAAGATCGACGAGGAGGAGGACTTCCCGCTCACGGCGGCGGAGTACGTCGAGCAGTACGGCGACCACCCGATCCGGATCGACTTCGAGACGGTCGTCTCCGTCGAGGAGATCTTCGAGAACGTCGAGCAGGAGGAGTTCGCGGACTTCGTCGAGTTCCATCAGGAGCTCGGCCGGGCGATGCGCGAGAACGGCTACTGGTTCTACGAGGGCGCAGACCAGTTCGTCGACGGCAGCGCGTAATACGCGGTTTTTGAGCCCGGTACTGTTCTTTTTGAGTGGTTCCCAGCCGCTCTCTTATAAATGGCTGATCGCAGATCGGTGGCGAACGCCTCCAAAGCCCCTGCCGCTCGCTTATAAATCGGTGACTGTGACTCAACAGAGAACATCTCCAAAGCCCCAGCCGGGAGGCGGGCGCACGCTCGCTGTCGCCCGAAAATCTTCGATTTTCGGGATGACGAGAGAGCTCCGCTCTCTCGAACCACGCGCTTCACTCGGTCGCTCACTCCGTTCGCTCCCTCGTTCCAGTGCTTACGTCGCCTGCGCCCGCCTCGCGGCTGCCCCTTTGAGTCCCGCCCCGCACGGCACCGCACCTCACGCCTCCCCAGCCTCGTCGGCCTCCCTCCGGTCGGCCGACTCCCTCGCGCGTGCTCCTCGCGTCCTTTGGACGCTCGTCGGCACGCGCCACCGCACAGCGTTCGTTTATAAATGTCGCAGCGTTCGTTCGAGTCTCGTCCGATGGAGTCGTTGCGGTCGAGTCGGCCGTTCGACTGGCGCTCGACTCCTTTAAGAACTCCCGGGGCGAGCGACCCACCATGGACAACGAGCGGATCGCCGTCCTCGCCCACGAGAAGTTCCCCGACCGCGCGAAGACCGCGCTTGGCGTGCTGCGCTACGGCGACCAGGACGTCTTGGCCGTTCTCGACCGCGACCGCGCCGGCGACCGCGTCCGGGATCACGTCCCGGACGTCGCGGACGCGCCGATCGTCGAGTCGTTCGCAGACGCGCACGCGGCCGCCGACGGCGACCTCGATGCTTTATATATCGGGATCGCGCCGATCGGGGGCGGCTTCGACGAGTCGTGGCGCTCGGACGTCGAGGCCGCGATCGAGGCCGGCTGCGACGTGGTGAGCGGCCTCCACTACTTCTTAAACGAGGACGAGGGGCTCGCCGCGCTGGCCGACGAGCACGGCGTCGACCTCGTCGACGTCCGGAAGCCGGACGACGACCTCACGGTCGCGACGGGCGCCTCCGGCGACGTCGACGCCGACGTGGTACTCACGGTCGGCACCGACTGCTCGGTCGGGAAGATGACCGCCTCGCTGGAGATCGTCGCCGCCGCCCGCGAGCGCGGCATCGACGCGGCGTTCGTCCCCACCGGCCAGACCGGGATCATGATCGCCGGGTGGGGAAACCCGATCGACCGTGTCGTTTCCGACTTCACCGCCGGCGCGGTCGAGGAGATGCTGGTCGAGGTCGGCGACGAACACGACCTGCTCGTCGTCGAGGGGCAGGGGAGCATCGTCCACCCCGCCTACTCGGCGGTCACCTGCGGCATCCTCCACGGGTCGATGGCGGACGGCCTCGTCCTCTGTCACGCCGCGGGCCGCGAGGTCGTCCACGGCTACGAGTCGTTCGACCTCCCGCCGCTCGCCGACTACGTCGACCTCTACGAGGACCTCGCGACGCCGGTCCACGAGACCGAGGTTGTGGCAGGTGCGCTCAACACGAAGGACGTGGCCGACGGCGAGGCGGCCGCCGAGGCCGTTTCCGACTTCGGCGACGAGGTCGGGGTCCCAGCCGCCGACCCGGTCCGGGACGGCGCAGACCGCATCGTGGACGGAATTGTCGACGCGGGGCTCGGCAGCGAATGAGCCTCGAGACCGAGTTCGAACGGATCTCGCTGCCCCTCGAAAATCCGTTCACCATCTCGCGGGGCACGCAGACCGCCGCCGAGAACGTGATCGTCCGCGTGACCGACGACGCGGGGATGACCGGGACCGGCGGCGCGGCGCCGTCGGCCCACTACGGCGAGACCGCCGACACGGTGGCCGCGGTCATGCCGGACCTGCTCGACGCGGTCGAGCGCGTCGGCGACCCGCACGCGATCCGCGAGATCGAGGCCGAGCTGCGCGCGGTCGTGAACGGTAACCCCGCCGCGCGCTGCGCCGTCTCGATCGCCGTCCACGACCTCGCGGCGAAGCGGCTCGGGGTCCCCCTCTACCGCCTGTGGGGGCTCGACCCGAGCGACGCCCCGAAGACGTCGTTCACGATCGGGCTCGACGAGACCGACCGCGTGCACGAGAAGGCCGCGGACGCCGTCGAGGCCGGTTACTCCGTGCTGAAGATCAAGCTCGGCACCGACCGCGACCGCGAGCTGATCGACGCGGTCCGCGAGGCCGCACCCGACGCGCGGCTCCGAGTCGACGCCAACGAGGCGTGGACGCCGAAGGAGGCGGTCGCGAAGAGCGCGTGGCTCGCCGACCGCGACGTGGAGTTCGTCGAACAGCCCGTCCCGGCCGAGAACCCCGAGGGGCTCCGCTACGTCTACGAGCGCTCGGAACTGCCGATCGCCGCCGACGAGTCCTGCGTGACTGCGTCGGACGTGCCCGCGATCGCCGACCGCTGCGACATCGCGAACCTGAAGCTGATGAAGACCGGGAGCCTCTCCGAGGCGCGGCGGCTGATCGCCGCCGCCCGGGCGCACGGCCTCGAAGTGATGTGCGGCTGCATGATCGAGTCGAACGCCTCCATCGCGGCGGCCGCGCAGCTCGCGCCGCTCCTCGATTACGCAGATATCGACGGATCGCTGTTGCTCGCCGAGGACCCGTACGAGGGCGTCGACCTCGCGGACGGCGAGATCCGGCTCGCCGACCAGGACCGCGCGGGGACCGGCGCGCGGCCGGCGTCGGAGTAAGGATTCGAAAGCGGGGACGAAAGAAGACGGGGACCGCGTTGAGGGCGGGGACCGAACGCGGGTCGAACGCGACCTCAGTTCCGCGGTTCGTCGGCCTCGGACTCGGACTCCTCTAACTCGACGTCGAGCTCCTCGTCGAGGTCGGCGTCCCCGGAGCTACCGTCGCCGTCGTCAAGGTCGGATTCGAGGTCGTCCGAGTCGATCTCGGCTTCGATGTCGGCCAGCTCGTCGTCGACCGCCTCGTCGCTGACGTCGGCGTCACCGTTCGAGGACTCGGCTTTCCCGAGTTCACCTTTCAGCGTCTCCAGCTCGGCGTCGACCTCGCTGTTCGTCGAGAGCCCTTCCAGCTCGCGGTCGATGCTGTCCTTGTCCGAGAGCGCGTCCTCGAAGGCGCCGGAGTCCTCCAGCTCGTCCATCGCCTCCGAGCGCGCCTCCATCTCCTCGGTGCGTTCCTCGGCGCGCTCGATGGAGCGGCTCACGTCCTCCATCTCGTCGCCGACGCCCGTCATCGCCTCCGAGACGCGAGTGGACGCCTCCGCGGCCTCGTAGCGGGCCTTCATCGTCTCCTTTTTCGTCCGGAACTCCTCGATGCGGTTCTGGAGCTTGTTCTTCTTCTCGACGAGCTGCTCTTGGGTGTCGTTCAGCTTCGCGATCTGCCCCTCCAGCTCCTCGATCTGGGTCATCTTCGACTTCTTCTTCTCTAGGGCCTTCCGCGCGAGGTCGTCGCGGTCCTGCTGGACCGCCTCGCGGGCCTGTCGGTTGTGCTTCTCGACATTCTCTTCGAGCTTGCGCTTTTGAATCTCTAGGCGCTTCTTCTGGGTCGTCAGGTCGGCGATCCCCTGTTTGACGTCTTGGAGCTCGTCGCGCATCTGTTCGTACGAGTAGTCGAGCGACTCCGTCGGGTCCTCCGCTCGGTTCAGGAGGGCGTTCACCTTCGAGCGGATGACGTAGGAGGCGCGAGAGAGGATTCCCATACCACGCCGTACGCGTTCCACCCGTTAAAACCTCATGCGGTTCGCGGCGCGGTTTGCGGTGCGCAGCGATCCGTTTCGCAGCGGGAACGCGAGGCGGCGGCCGGAGGGCGCAGTTCGCGACGGCCGAGCGCTGCCCCATCGATCCTTCCTGAACACTTATTCGGGGCGTCGGTGTAGCCCCGCGCATGGACATCGGCGTACTGACCGTTCCCTTGGGCGACGAACCGCTCGACGACGCGGCCGCGTACCTCGACGGGATCGGCGTCGACGCCGTCGAACTCGGCGTCGGCGGCTGGCCCGGTGAGGACCACGTCGACCGCGAGGCGCTCCTCGAGGACGAGACAGCGCGGGAGGACCTCCGGGCGCTGCTCGACGACCACGACCTCCGGATCTCCGCGCTGGCGACGCACAACAATCCGCTTCATCCCGATGAGGAGCGGGCCGCGGCGGCCGACCGCGAGCTGCGCGAGGCGATCGAGTTGGCGGATCAATTAGGAGTCGACACGGTCACCTGCTTCTCCGGGCTCCCCGCCGGAGCGCCCGGCGACTCGACGCCGAACTGGGTCACGGCGCCGTGGCCGACCGAACACGCCGACGCGCTCGACTACCAGTGGGACGAGGTCGCGGTCCCCTACTGGAAGGATCTGGCGGAACACGCGGAGCACCACGGCGTCGACGTGGCCATCGAGATGCATCCGAACATGCTGGTGTACGAGCCGACCGGGATGCTCGCGCTCCGCGAGGCGACGAACGACCGGATCGGGGCCAACTTCGATCCCTCGCACCTCTACTGGCAGGGGATCGACGTGACGGAGGCGATCCGATTCCTGGGCGAGCGCGACGCGATCCACCATTTCCACGCGAAGGACACGAAGGTGTACGACGCGAAGGCCCGCGTGAAGGGCGTCCTCGACACGACCGGCTACGCCGAGGAGGCCGACCGCTCGTGGCTGTTCCGCTCGATCGGCTACGGCCACGACGAGGGCCACTGGAAGGACGTCGTCTCGACGCTCCGAATGGTTGGCTACGAGGGCGCGCTGTCGATCGAACACGAGGACTCGCTCACCTCCTCGCGAGAGGGGTTAGAGAAGGCCGTCGACGTGCTGGACCGCGCCGTCTTCGAGACGCAACCGGGCGACGCGTACTGGGCGGAGTGAGGCGGCGGCGACCGCGGACATCACCACAATGACAGACGAACCACTGAAGATCGGCGTTCTGGGGTATCGATTCATGGGCAAGGCGCACGCGAACGCGATGGCGCGGCTCCCGATGTTCTTCCCGGACGCGCCCGATATCGAGCGCCACACGCTCGTCGGGCGCGACGAGGCGGCGCTCGCGGACGCGGCCGATCGGTTCGGCTTCTCGCACACCGCGACCGACTGGGAGGCCGCGCTCGATGAGGTGGAGGTCTTCTACAACCTCGGGCCGAACCACGTCCACGCGGAGCCGTCGATCGCGGCCCTCGAAGCGGGGATCCCCGTCCTCTGTGAGAAGCCGCTCGCGCCGACGATTGCGGAGGCGGCGGCGATGCGCGACGCGGCGGCCGCGGCGGACGTGCCCGCGGGCACCGCGTTCAACTACCGGTTCGTCCCCGCGATCCGCTACGCGAAGGGGCTGATCGAGGACGGGGAACTCGGCGAGATCCGTCAGGTCCGCGGGCGGTACCTCCAGGACTGGCTCGTCGACCCCGAGGCGCCGTGGGCGTGGCGGATGGACGCCGAGATGGCCGGGTCCGGCGCGCTCGGCGACCTCGGCGCGCACACGATCGACCTCGCGAACTTCCTCGTCGGCGACGCAGTCGGCGGGATCGACCGCGTCTCGGGCCAGTTGACGACGTTCGTCGACGAGCGGCCCGTCTACGACGACGAGGGAGAGATCGAGGAGTACCGCGACGTGACGGTCGACGACGCGTACAGCGCGCAGGTCGCCTACAAGTCGGGCGCGACCGGGACCTTCGAGGCCAGCCGCGTCGCCGAGGGGCACAAGAACGACCACACGATCGCGGTCCACGGGACGAAGGGGAGCCTGAAGTTCTCCTTGGAGCGCCTCAACGAACTGGAGGTGCTCCGTGAGGGGAACCGCGGCTACGAGACGGTGCTGGTGACCGAGGAGTCCGACCCGTACGTCGACCGCTGGTGGCCCCCGGGTCACGTGATCGGGTGGGAACACACGTTCGTCCACGAGAACTACGAGTTTCTCTCGGCGGTCGCCGAGGGATCGTCGTTCGAGCCGTCCTTCGAGGACGGCTACGAGGTCCAGCGCGCGCTCGCGGCGATCGAGCGCGCCGACGAGCGCGGCGAGTGGGTCGCCGTCGAGTAGCGTCGCGGTCGAGCGGGCGCTTGCGGTCGAGTGAGTGTCGCGGTCGAGCGGGCGCTCACGAGCGGTCGTTTTTCTCGACTATCGACCGGACCGGCCTCAGACGCCGACCGCGCCGCCCGGGGTGCCGCCGCCGCTCTCCTCGCTCCACTCGTCGATCGCGGAGTCCTCGCCGTTGTAGCTGCCGAGCGTCTCGCGGGTGTCGAACGCGACCGGCTCCCAGACGACCTCGAAGTCCTCGTTGCCGGTGGCGTTGGGCACGACCACCTTATCGCCCGGTCTGACGACGCCGTCGCCCGGCCACGCGCCGAACTGGACGTTCCCGTCGGGGTCCTCGCCGCGGACGTACAGCTCCTCGGCCGGGACCGGCTCGGGGCCGAGCGCGACGACCACCAGCGAGCCGTTCTCCTGTTGGCCCTCGAACTCGGCGTCCGGCGGGGCGACGTTGTCGATGAGCCCGAACACCGCCGCGCCGACCATGGCGAGCAGTAACACGACGACGCCGACGAGCAGTCCCGTCCCCGCCAAGGGGGTAAATCCGCGCTCGTCGTTCCGGAACCCAACCATTCGAGCGACACTCAGACGGGACCGATATAAGGGTTTGTGCGCCGCGTATCAGCGCTGATAAGTTTGGGGGCGATAGAGCGTGAGGCGCTCGGACTCGCCTCCGCACCGGAGCGAACCGGAAACGGGTTATCCCGCGCGTTCGAACGCCGACTGTGACGTCTCGGATGAGCGATTCGGCGGGCGGACGCCCCCGCGGACTCCGCGGCATCGCGCGCACGTGGGTCGAGGTACTGGTCCGGCCGCGGCGCGCGTTCGCGAACGGGATCACGCCCGGCGACCAGGCGCCCGCGCTGACGTTCGCGGTCGCGGTCGCCGCGGTGTTCACGCTCGGCTGGATCGCCTCGGACCCTGCGGCGATGCCCGTCGTCGTCCCTTCCTCGCGGGCGCTATCCGGGCTCGTGCTGTTCCTCGTCGTGGTCGCGCTGGCGGCGCCGGTCGGTCTCCACCTGACCGCCGCGGTCGCGACCGTCTCGGTCGTGCTGGCGAGCGTCGAGTTCGACGGCGGCCTGGCGCTGCGCGACCGCGGCGGCGTGAGCGAGACGGTGCAGGTCGTTGCGTACGCGAGCTCGCCGATGGCGCTCGGCGGGCCGGCGATCCCCGAGCTCCGCGTCCTCTGTGGCGCGTACGCCGCGGTGCTGCTGTTCGTCGGGTTCCGCACGGTCCACGGGCTGGGACCGGTCCGGACGGTCGCGGCCGCGCTCCCGCCCGCCGCGCTCGGCTACGGCGTGGGCTACCGCGTCGTGGCCGCGGCGCGGACGCTGTTCGGCGCGTGACACCACCGGGCGTTCGCGGCGTGACGGCCGAGCGTTCGCGGCGCGGAGCCCGAGCGCTCGCCGAGTTCTCGTCGGGTCGGCCAGCGGGCTTTCGACAACCGTTTTAGGCCCGAGACTCTCGGTGTACTCAAATGGGATCCTGTATCATCTGTGGCACCGACGTCGGGGGCGGTCGCGTCTGCGACTCGCACCAGGAAGACGTCGTGTTCGACTTCCGCGGCGACTCTCCCGACGATCTGGTTCCGAGCCGCTTCTACCGGGGCGTCGTCGACGGGTACGCCGAGTTCGGCGTGTTCGTCGACCTCGCGCCGGGCGTCACCGGACTGCTCCACCGCTCCGAGCTCGACCGCCGCCTCGACAGCCTCAGCTGGGAGCCGGGCGACGACGTGTTCGTCCAGGTGAAGGGCGTCCGCGACAACGGCAACGTCGACCTCGGCTGGTCGATCCGACAGGCCGACCGCGAGTTCCGCGGCGTCCTCGTCCAGGAGTCTAGCGGCGAACACCTCCCCGACGAGGAGCCGAGCGACGACGGCGACGACGAGGCCGAGGAGACGACGGACGAAACGACCGACGAAGAGACGGCCGACGAGGGCGGCGCCGAGCCCGAAGAGTCGACCGACGAGGCCACCGCGGAAGCCGAGGAGGAAGACCGGGGCGACGACGCCGTCGAAGGCGAAGCGCCCGCCGGCGACAACGTCGTCGAGTCCGACGCCGACCCCGACCCGAGCGGGGAGACGATGTCCGGCGAGGTCGAACCGACCGACGAAGCCGAGGACAACGCGGAGTCCGCCGAGGCCGACGAGGCCAAGCCCGTTGCGTCCGACGGCGACGACGAGGCCGACGCCGCCGCGGAAGCCGAACCCGAGGCGGAATCCGACTCCGACGCGGAGCCCGAGCGCGTGTCGATCACGACGCTCGAAGACGCGGTCGGCGAGTCGGTCCGGATCGAGGGCGAGGTCGTCGGCGTCCGCCAGACCGGCGGCCCGACGGTGTTCGAGGTCAGCGACGAGACGGGCGCGGTCGACGTAGCCGCGTTCGTCGAGCCCGGCGTCCGGGCGCACCCGGCCGTCGAGGTCGGCGACGCGGTGCGGGTCGACGGCGAGGTCGAGAGCCACCGCGGCGACGTCCAGGTCGAGTCCGAGGCGCTCGTCCTCCTCGACGGCGAGGGGGCAGAAGCGGTCCGCCGCCGCATCGCCGAGGCGCTCACCGACGAGGCGCGCCCAGAGGGGCTCCAGCCGCTGGCCGGCGACGAGACGGTCGCCGAGCTCGCGGACGGCCTCCTCGACGCGGCCGAGGCGGTCCGCCGCGCGATCCTCGAGTCGCGGCCGATCGTCGTCCGCCACCCGGCGACCGCCGACGGCTACGTCGCGGGCGCCGCGGTCGAGCGAGCCGTCCTCCCGCTGATCCGGGACGAGCACGCGAAAAGCGACGCCGAGTACCACTACTTCACCCGCCGCCCGCTCGACGAGCCGGTGTACGGGATGGACGCGGCCACGAACGACGCGACCCGGATGCTCCAGGACCGCGACCGCCACGACGAGAAGCTCCCCCTCTTCCTGCTCGTCGGTGCCGGCTCGACGACCGAGTCCGCCGACGGTATCGACCTGCTGTCGGTGTACGGGGTCGACGCGGTCGTCGTCGACGCCGCGGTCGCCGACCCCGAGACGCGGGATGCGGTCGACACCCTCGTCTCGCCGGAGCTGTCCGACATCGGCGGCGACGAGACGCTCTCGACGGGCGCGCTCGTCGCCTCGCTGGCCTCGGCGATCAACGACGAGGCCCGCGCCGACCTCCGGCACCTGCCCGCGGTGAGCTACTGGGCGGACGCCCCCGAGCGGTACGTCGACCTCGCGCGCGACGCGGGCTACGACGCCGAGCGCGTCGCGGAGCTCCGCGAGGCGGTCGCCCTGGAGGCGTACTACCAGTCGTACCAGGATAAGCGCGAGCTGATCGCCGACCTGCTGTTCTCGGACGGCGGCGACCTCGCGGCGCACGTCTCCGAGCAGTTCCGCGAGAAGCTGGAGACCGAGGTCGAGACCGCGGACGCGAACGTCGTCACCGAGGCGGTCGACGGCGTGGAGTTCGCGCTGCTCGACACCGACGGCTACACTCACCGGTACGACTTCCCGCCGACGCCGCTTCTGCTCGACGACCTCCACCGGCGCCGCGCCGACGGCGAGGCGTTCGCGACGGTCGGCGTTGGCACCGACGAGCTGTACGTGCGCACGACGGCGGACGTCTCCGTCCGCGACGTGGCCGAGCGCGCGGCCGAGCTCGCGCCGAACGCAGACGTCACCACCGCGGGCGTCCGCGAGGGGAAGATCGAGTTCCTCTCGGGCGAGCGCGACGCCGTCGAGGACGCCGTCGTCGCGGCCGTCGCCGAAGCGTTCTGAGCCGGGCGCTTCGATTCGGCCGCTCGGTGGTGATGTATGCGCGATAGTTTTCTTTTGTTTTCGTTTGAAAACTGATGATAATCGGATCCGCCGGTAGATTATTACAGGTGTGTGATGGCCTCTCACTTGGGTGTTACAGACATGGCTACACAACCCTCTGAACGAACGCTTCGCGCGGAGCTACTCGGTCGCAACGTGGAGTTCAACTACTCGGAAACCTGGCTGGCGTACTCGATGCTCGGGCTCCGAGTCGTGATGGCGTGGGTGTTCCTCCAAGCCGGGTTAGAGAAGCTGTTCGAGGGCGGCCTCGCCGACCCGCTCGCGTGGAGTTCCGTGGGGTTCCTCCAGAACGCGATCGCCGAGGCCAACCCGCTGCGGGGCTTGTTCCTCTTCTTCGCGGACTTCGCAGCCATCATCGATCCGATGGTGGTGTTCGGACAGATCCTGATCGGGCTGGCGCTGCTGTTCGGCGTCCTGTTTCGGTTCGCCGCGCTGATGGGAGCGATCATGATGTCGATGTTCTGGACCGCCGCGTGGCAGGGCGGACTCATGGACGGCTTCCCAGTTGCGCACGGCTACTTCGTCGACAGCTCGCTCGTGTACATGCTGATCCTGTTCGGGTTGGGCGCGTGGGGCGCCGGACGAATCGTCGGGATCGACCGGGCGTTAGAGGAGACGGAACTGGTCAAGAACGCCCCTGCGCTGCGGTACCTGCTCGGCTGACCGGGCCGACGAGATCGAACGACCCCCGGGCTCACCGCCGCGTGAACGGCCCGGGCGGGAGGATGAGGTCGTCGAGCTCCGGTCGCTGTTTCACGTTGAACACGATCGACAGCTCGTCGGTCAGCGGGTAGCCGTTACAGGAGAGCCGGAACCCGCGCTCGGCTAAGTCCTCGGGCATGATGTGGTCGGTCGGCTGGGAGAGCTCCCCCTCGGCGAGGTACACGGCGCAGTTCGCGCAGGCACCGCCGCGACAGGAGAAGGGCCACGCGAAGCCGCTGCGCTCGGCGGCCTCCAGCAGACTCTCGTCTGGGTGGACGAGCAGGCGACCGTGGGCGTCGGGGCCGAGGTCGGCGTGGCCGGCCTTCCGGAACAGCTCGTCGTCGTCGAGCGACCAGCCGTAGTCGACGACGGCCTCGTAGTCGAGGAACTCGACGCGGGTCGACTTCGGCTCGCGCGCGTCGTCCCCCTCCGAAAGGTCGACGTCCGCGGGGTCGACTCCACCGTCGCTCCCGTCGCCGTCCCCGTCGCGCTCGGACAGCTCCCGGTAGGCGCGGCGGACGAGCTGGAACTCCTCGATCGAACCGCCCTGGTCGGGGTGCGCGCGCTTCACGCGCTCGCGGTAGGCCCGTTCGATCGCCTCGTCGTCGGCGTCCTCGTCGACTTCCAACACCTCGAACGGGGAGACCATTCAGACACGGACACGTACGCGCGTGACGCACATAAACGGCCCAGAAGTCGGCAGGGAAATGGCGGGGAACTGCGGAGAGCGATCGCCGCCCGCCGCCGGACCCGTGGGCGTTTAAGAGCGGCGCGCCCCTGACTCCGACAATGGGAAACGCCGACCTGCGCGACCTCGCGTCGATCCGCGACGTCCCCTTCGCGGAGCTGGAGGGGAGCGTCGTCGCCGTCGACGCGCACAACTGGCTGTACCGCTATCTCACGACGACGGTCAAGTGGACGAGCGACGAGAAGTACACGACGGCCGACGGCGTCGAGGTCGCGAACCTGATCGGGGTCGTCCAGGGGCTCCCGAAGTTCTTCGAACACGACCTGATCCCGGTAATGGTGTTCGACGGCGCCGTCACCGACCTGAAGGCCGACGAGGTGGCCGAGCGCCGCGAGAAGCGCGAGAAGGCCGAGGAGCGACGGGCGGCGGCCGAGGAGCGCGGCGACGCGGTCGAGGCAGCGCGGCTGGAGGCGCGCACCCAGCGGCTCACCGACACGATCCAGGAGACGACCCGCGAGCTGCTGGAACTGCTCGACGTGCCGATCGTCGAGGCGCCCGCCGAGGGGGAGGCGCAGTGCGCGCACATGGCCGCGACCGGGACCGTCGACCACGCGGGCAGCGAGGACTACGACACCCTGCTGTTCGGCGCGCCGACGACGCTCCGCCAGCTGACGAGCAAGGGCGACCCGGAGCTGATGGACCTCGCGGCGACGCTCGACGACCTCGACCTCGACCGCCAGGGACTCGTCGACGTCGCGATGCTCTGCGGCACCGACTTCAACGAGGGCGTCCGCGGGATCGGGCCGAAGACCGCGGTGACGGCGGTGAAAGAGCACGGCGACCTGTGGGGCGTCCTCGACGCGCGCGACGCCGAGATCCCGAACGCCGAGGCGATCCGCGAGCTGTTCATGGACCCGCCGGCCGAGGACGTCGCGGTCGACGCCGACGTGAACCCCGACGTCGAGGCCGCCCGGGCGTACGTCGTCGACGAGTGGGGCGTCGACGCCGACGAGGTCGAGCGCGGGTTCGAGCGCATCGCGGAGTCGCAGGTCCAGACCGGGCTCGACCGGTGGACCTGACGGGGCGCGTCGAGACGGTCCGACGCTCGTCCGCCGTCGAGACCGCCGCGAACACACCTTTTATTTCCTCGTCGTCAGAAGGGTGATTCACACGTGTCGCGGGCCGGATCCCGAGCGGCCCGCGGCGACCCTGACCAATGAGCTTCGACGTTCCCGACGACAGACGGTATCTAGAATCGCACGAGTGGGCGACGACCGGCGGCGAGGCCGTTCGGATCGGCGTCTCCGACTTCGCGCAGGACGAGCTCGGCGACGTGGTGTTTGTCGAACTCCCCGAGGTCGGCGACGAGATCGCGGCCGGCGAGTCGTTCGGCGTCGTCGAGTCGATCAAGGCCGTCTCGGACCTGTACGCGCCCGTCTCGGGCGAGGTCGTCGCGGTCAACGAGGAGCTGTTCGACCGCCCGGAGCTCGTCAACGAGGACCCGTACGGCGACGGCTGGATGCTCGAGGTCGAGCCCGCCGACGGCGGCGACGCCGAGGGGCTCCTCGACGCCGACGAGTACGACGACCAGATCGCTTGATCGCCGGACCGACACCGAGAACGGACCGCGGACGGACGCCGAGAACGGAACCCGGACCCCGGACGACACACCTACCCGACACACGACCATGACCACGCCACCTTCCGACGCCACTACACCCGCGAACCGCCGACCCGCGAACCGACGAGCCGCGAACGGACGACCCGCGAACCGACGGGCTACAGACGAGCGGTCGACCGACCGCGGACGAGGCGAGACGCACCGATGAGCCGGGCGAACGGCACGCCGTACGCGCCCCACACCGACGACGAGACCGCGGCGATGCTGGCGGAAATCGGCGTCGACGACGAGGAGGCGCTGTTCGACATCCCCGAGTCGGTCGCCTTCGACGGCGACTTCGGCATCGACGCGCGCACCGAACGCGAGATCCGGGACGAGTGCGCCCGGGTCTTCGCGCGCAACGACGACCTCACGGAGTTCCTCGGCCGGGGCCACTACGGTCACTACGTGCCGAGCGTCGTCGACCACCTCGCGGACCGCGCGGAGTTCCTCACGAGCTACACGCAGTACCAGCCGGAGGTCTCGCAGGGGTTCCTCCAGGCCCTCTTCGAGTACCAGTCGATGCTGGTCGAGCTCACCGGGCTCGACGTCGCGAACTGCTCGATGTACGACGCCGCGACGGCGCTCGGCGAGGCCGCGACGCTCGCGGACCGCGTCCGGTCGACCTCGGGCGACACCGTTCTCGTCCCGGAACAGCTCCGCGAGGGGAAGCGGGCGGTGCTGGAGAACTACTGCGACGGCGCCGACCTGACCGTCGAGGCGTACCCGATGGCCGACGGGACGGCCGACGTCGACGCGCTCGCCGACCGCGCGGGCGACGACGTCGTCATGGTGTACGCCGAGAGCCCGACCGTCCGCGGCTGCATCGAGGAGCGGCTGGCGGCGATCGGCGAGACAGCTGACGAGACGGACGCGCTGTTCGCGCTCGGCTCCGACGTGGTCGCGCTGTCGGTGCTGGAGTCGCCGGCGGCGGTCGGCGCCGACGTCGTCGTCGGCGAGGCCGGCTCGCTCGGCCTGCCGACCGCCTACGGGATGGGACTCGGGCTCTTCGCCTGCCGCGACGACTTCCTCCGGCAGGTGCCCGGTCGGCTCGTCGGCGCGAGCGGGGACGCGAACGGCGACCGCGCGTACACGCTGACGCTCCAGACCCGCGAACAGCACATCCGCAAGGAGCGGGCCACCTCGAACATCTGCACGAACCAGGCGTGGGTCGCGCTCCGAGCGGCGATCCACGCGGCGACGCTCGGCCCCGACGGGCTCGTCGACCTCGCGAACGACTGCGTCCGCGAGGCGGAGGCGCTGGCGGCCCGGATCGACGAGCTGTCCGGCGCGGCCGCGCCCGTCCACGACCGTCACCACTTCCGGGAGTTCGCGGTGCGCGTCGACCAGCCCGCGCCAGCCGTCGCGGAGGACCTGGAGGCCGAAGGGTTCGCGGTCCACGCGATCGGCGACCACCTGCTTCAGGTGTGCGTCACCGACCTCAACGCGGGGGAGACGGACGGGCTCGTCGAAGCCTTAGAGGGGGTGCTGTGAGATGATCCACGACCAAGCGAACTACGAGCGAGAGGGAGAGGACGTCCGCGAGCCGCTGCTCTCGGAGAAAGGGCAAGCGACCGTCGACGTGCGGGAGGACTCCCCGCTCCCCGACGACCTCACCCGCGAGGAGCTGACGCTGCCGAACCCCTCGGAGCCGGAGACGGCGCGCCACTACACCCGGCTGTCGCAGATGAACTGGGCGATCGACTCGGGGCCGTACCCGCTGGGGAGCTGCACGATGAAGTACAACCCCAAGTTCACCGAGGACGTGGCGGCGGACCCGAACGCGGCGATCCACCCCGACCGCTCCGCGCGCTCCGCGCAGGGGAACTTAGAGCTCCAGTACCGGCTCCAGGAGGTCCTCGCGGACATCGGCGGGATGGACGCCGTCACGCTCCAGCCGCCCGCCGGCGCCGCCGGCGAGCTCACGGGGATCCTCGTCGCGAAGGCGTACCACGAGCACCACGGAAACGACCGCTCGGAGGTCGTGATTCCCGCGTCGGCCCACGGGACGAACTTCGCGACGGCCGCGACCGCGGGCTACGACGTCGTCGAACTCCCCTCGGGCGAGGACGGCCGCGTCGACCTGGAGGCGCTTGAGGCGGCCGTCGGCGACGACACCGCCGCCCTCATGTTAACGAACCCGAACACGGTCGGGCTCTTCGAGCGCGACATCACGGAGATCGCCGACATCGTCCACGACGCCGGCGGGCTGCTCTACTACGACGGCGCCAACCTCAACGCGCTGCTCGGCCGCGGCCGCCCCGGCGACATGGGGTTCGACGTGATGCACTACAACGTCCACAAGACGTTCGCGACGCCCCACGGCGGCGGCGGTCCCGGCGCCGGCCCGGTCGGCGTCGTCGACGAGCTGGCGCCGTTCCTCCCGACGCCCCGCGTGCGCGAGGCCGAGGAGGGGTCGGGATACGAGCGCTTCGAGCCGCCCCACACGATCGGGAAGGTCCACGGCTTCGCCGGCAACTGGCTCGTGTCGATCAAGGCGTACGCGTACGTCGCCCGACTCGGCGACGAGGGGCTCGCGGACGCCGCCGCGAAGGCCGTCCTCAACGCGAACTACCTCGCCGAGCGGATCGATCTGGACGTTCCCTTCGGTCCGTTCCACCACGAGTTCGCCGCGACCGCGGGCGACCGCGACGCGGCCGACGTCGCCAAGCGCATGCTCGATTTCGGCGTCCACCCGCCGACGACGAAGTGGCCGGAGATGGTGCCGGAGGCGATGCTGACCGAGCCGACCGAGATCGAGGGGCAGTCGTCGCTCGACGACCTCGCGGAGGCGTTCAACCTCGCGTACGCCGACACCGACGAGGCGCTCGACGCGGCCCCGAACCGGACCGCCGCGGGCCGCATCGATCAAGTCGGCGCCGCACGGAACCCGCGGCTCTCGTGGCAGGCGCTCGACGGAGAGTAGCCGCTCGGGTACTGGAGAAGATCGGCCGCGTCAGGGCTCGGTCGCCGCCGACCGCACCGGCTCCTCGCGGTCGCCGGCGTCGAACTCGTCCGCGTCGTGGTCGTCGGCGTTGGACTCCTCGTCGTCGCGGTCGTCCGCGTCGCGCTCCGCGGCGTCAAACTTCTCGTCGTCGACCGCGGCGGTCTCCGAAGACGCGGACTCGCCAGCCGCGGCGCCCCCGTCGTCCGCCTCCGAAGCGAACGGCCCCTCGCCGTCGACGAACCGCCGCATCACCCGCCCCTCGGCGCGGTGGAGCGTCTCGCTACACGTCGACTTCGCTATCTTGTTCGCCTCGGCCAGTTCCGTGAGCGTACACCGGCGCGGAGTGTCGTAGTACCCCGCCCGAACCGCCTCGAAGACGAGGTCGCGCTGCGCCTCGGTGAGCGTCCGGTCCGGGTCGTCGTCCCCGGTGGCGGCGACGCCGACCGTCATCCCGTCGCCCGCGAGCCGGCGCCCGAACGCCTCGATCCGTCCCTGGTCGCCGACGACCGTCACCGCCGCGCGGCCGTCGACGACCTCGACCGTCGATTCGATCGGGAGGCCGACCGCCCGCGCCGCGGGGAGGTACGCGGGGGCGCGCCCGACCACCCGGAGCGTGCGGACGTCGCCGCGGCGCTCGACGGTCGTCACACGCGAGACGCGTTCGTGGTCGCGGAGCGCCGCCTCGACGCGGTCCCTGTCGGTGCCGCCGACGCGGACCGTGGCGGCCACCTCGGGGTCCCCCTCGGTCGGCTGCTGATCGTTGCCGTCGACCGCAGTCGAACCGTCGGCGGCCGCGCCGGCGTGAGCGTCGAGCGCGACGTCGACCGCGATCGTCTCCGCGACCCGGAGCGTCGCCGCGGGGACGCGCCGGGAGGCGTCCCCGAGCCACGATCCGGTCGGGAGGTCCACCCGCAGGTCGGTTCGGCTCATCGGTCCCACCTCAGTTCTCCCGGCGGATCGGACACGGTCGCTGATACGGGCATCTCGTCGGAACGTACGACGGCGGTGCCCCTCCGCGTACCCCTTCATACGTTTCGAACCTAAGTACCCGCGACGGTCGCGGCGCAGAACGGCCCGGCGTCCGCCGCGACCGCAGCACCGAAGGCCCCGGCACGCGAGCGGGGCCCCATGGAAACGACAGACGCGTTCATCGGCCTGACCTGCGTCGACTGCGGGGAACCGTTCGACGCGGAGACGGCGACGCACCGCTGTCCCGACTGCGACGGGGTTCTCGACCCCGACTACGACTACGACCAGGTCGAGCTGACGCCGGAGACGCTCGACTTGCGGCCCGACGGCTCGATGTGGCGGTACGCGGAGCTGCTCCCGTTCCCGGCCGAGACGGCCGTGTCGCTCGGCGAGGGCGCCACGCCGCTCGTCGAGTGCCCGGCGCTGGCGGACGCGATGGGCGTCGGCCGCGTCCTCCTGAAAGACGAGGGCGCGAACCCCACGGGGACGTTCAAGGACCGGGGACAGTCGGCCGCGATGACGGCCGCGCGCGAGCACGGCGCGAGCGAGGTCGCGCTGAACAGCGCCGGCAACGCGGGGCAGGCGGCCGCGGCGTACGCGGCCCGCGCGGACTTGGACGCGCACGTGTTCCTCCCCTCGCGGGCAGGGTTCACCCAGAAGGCGATGACGGAGGTCCACGGCGCGGACCTCACCGTCACCGATCCGATCGACGGGAACTCCCAGATCGGCGACGCCGGGAAGGCGTACGCCGCGGCGATGGACGACCACCCCGAGTGGTACTCGACGAAGACGTTCGTCACGCCGTACCGCCACGAGGGGAAGAAGACGATGGCGCTGGAGCTGTTGGCGCAGCTCGACTGGGAGGCGCCCGACGGCGTCGTCTACCCGACCGGCGGCGGCGTCGGGCTGGTGGGGATGCACAAGGCCGCTCGGGAGGCGAAGGAGTTGGGCTGGACCGACGAGCTGGTCCCGATGTACGCCGCGCAGGCCGCGGGCTGCGCGCCGGTCGTCCGCGCCTACGAGTCGGGCGCGGAGCGCCACGAGCCGATCCCGGACGACGAGGTCGACACGGCCTGTAACGGGATCGCGATCCCGGACCCGGGCGCGAGCGGCCTCATCCTGAAGGCGATCCGCGAGTCCGACGGCGGGGCGGTGGCGACGACGGACCGGGAGATCCTCGACGCCGCCATCGAGGTCGCGCGCGAGGAGGGACTGGAGGTGGGCGCCACCTGCGCGGCCGCCGTCTCGGGGGCGTACGCGCTCGCTGAGTCCGGAGAGTTCGGCCCCGACGACACGGTCGTCCTGTTGAACACCGGCGCGGGCAACAAGGACGTGGACGCGCTTCGCGCGCACCTCGGCGAGCGGGAGGTAGAGGCAGAGGCCGGCGAGTAGGCGACGACGGAGCGAGCGGCTGTGGACGCGGCCGAGGCGCTGAGAGGAGCCGAACCGGAACCACTACGGCGGGTGGTCGCCACCCCTCGCGCATGGAACTCGGCGTCATCGGACTCGGGCGGATGGGGCAGATCGTCGCGAACCGGTCGCTGGAAGCGGGCCACGACGTGGTCGCGTTCGACCTCTCGGCGGAGGCGACCGCGGAGGCGGCGGAGAACGGCGCGGAGCCGGCCGACTCGGTTGCGGACCTCTGTGAACGGTTGGAGGGATCGGGCGAGGGTGAGGAAAAGCGGATCTGGCTGATGGTGCCCGCGGGCGACGCGGTCGACGCCACGCTCGCGGACTTGGAGCCGCACCTCGACGGCGAGGACGTCGTCGTCGACGGCGGCAACTCGCACTTCGAGGATTCGGTGCGTCGCGCCGAGGAAACGGACGCCGCCTACCTCGACTGTGGCACCTCCGGCGGGCCGGCGAGCGCGGAGGCGGGCTTCTCGCTGATGGTCGGCGGCCCCGAGTGGGCCTACGAGGCGCTCGTGCCGGTGTTCGACGCGGTGGCGACCGGCCCGGACGGCCACGACCGGATGGGCGAGTCCGGGTCCGGTCACTACGTGAAGATGGTCCACAACGGCGTCGAGTACGCGCTGATGCAGGCGTACGGCGAGGGGTTCGAACTGCTCACGGACGGGCGCTACGACCTCGACATGGAGTCGGTCGCGCGAACCTGGAACAACGGCGCCGTGATCCGGTCGTGGCTGCTGGAGCTCTGCGAGGAGGCGTTCCGCGAGGAGGGGTCGGACCTCGGCGACGTGGCGGACCACGTCGCGGGCGGCTCGACGGGCACGTGGACGGTCCAGGAGGCGCTCGAACAGGAGGTGCCCGTCCCCATCATCTATCAGGCGCTCGCGGAGCGGTTCGACTCCCGCAACGAGGGGCGCTTCTCGCGCCGGCTCGCGAACCGACTCCGGTACGGATTCGGTCGCCACGAGGTCGCGCGGCGCGACGACCCGTAACCCGCCGGGGCGCCGACGGCATCGGTGCGGTCACACCCGTGTGCGGCGAGAAGTCCTTCCTCAGCAACACGTATCACTGCGGAGGTCACACGTGTACACCTGTGCTCGACCTCGCCTTCGCCCGTCGGCAGTACCTCGCCCGTCTCGCAGACGGCCCCGCACGGATCCGGGACCTCGTCGACGAGTTCGAGCACTCCAGGTCGACGGTCAATCGCGCGATCCGAGCCCTCGAGGAGGACCGACTCGTCGAGCGCGGGTCGAACGGCTACGAGGCGACGTTCGCCGGTCGGATCCTCTTAGACACCGTCGACGAGGCGGTCGCGGTCGCGGAGGCGGTCGAGTCGGCGAACGACATCCTCAACGAGCTCCCGTCGTCGCCGCGGAACCACCGGTTCCTCGCGGACGCCGAGGTGGTGACGATAACGGATACGTCGCCGGCGGCGGTGCTGTCCCGGTTCCACCGCGTCGCCGAGACGGCCGACCGGTTACGGGGGGCGTCGATCGCCGCCAACGACGAGCAGTTCGTTTCGGCGCTGTACCGCCGTACCGTCGTCGAGGAGTCGCTGGAGCTGTCGTACGTCCTGACGGAGTCGGTCGCGGACTACCTGGCCGCAGAGAGCCCCGAGCGAGCCCGCTCCATCGTCGACGCCGGGGTGGAAATGAGCGTCGTCGCCGACCTCCCGTTCGCGTGGTACCTGAGTACCGTCGACGATCGGACGACGGCGTACCTCGCGATCCACGGCGACAAGGGCAAGTTCCTCGGGTACGCGGCTAACGACGACCCGTGTGCCGTGGAGTGGCTCGCCGAGCTGTTCGACGCCCAGCGCGACCGCGGCACGTCGCTGGCGGCGTACTACCGCTCGAACGACGGCGACGCGATCGGACTGTGATGGGCGCCCCGGCCGAATCTCAGCGCGCGTGAGCCGCGGGAAACGCTTATATACTGTCGTGGTAGAGGATACCACGCATAGAATGTTTGAGCGATTCTCGAGCGGCTACTACCTGGGGGAACTGTACGTGGAACCCCGCGACGGCGAGCGCGCCGTCATCCAGCGGGCGGACCACGAACGCGTCAACGAGCAGCTGTACGCGGACGGCGAGGGGATCGAGCGACTCGACGCCCCGCTCGTGATGAAGGTCGACGGCGGCCACATCCCGGTCGGCGGCGACGACGACGTACCCAGCGGCACGCTCGCGATCCCTCAGGAACTTGCCGACGAGACGCTCCCGGACCGTCGAAACGTGCTGTTGGCGGACGCAGACCGCGCCGAGAAGTTGTTGCGCTGGGAGGGGTGGGAGCCATACGTGAACGCGTAGTAGGACGAGGAATAGAACTCCGTTTTTCGTGTTGACCGTGGGTTCTGTTTATAAATAGGTAGTCAGGCTCTGGTGGGGACCACCTCCAAAGCCCCAGCCGTGAGGCCGCAGTACGCTCGTTGCGCTCCTCGCTCGCTCCGCTCGCTGCGGTGCTTGCGTCGCCTACTGCGGCCTCACGGCTGCCCCTTTGAGTCCCGCCCCGCACCGCACAGCCCCGCGCCTCACACCTCCCCAGCCTCGCCGCTCACGCCCTCCGGGCGTTCGCGGCGTCCCTCGCGCGTGCGGTTCGCGCCGCGGTGCGGCGCTCACCGGCACGCGCCACCGCACAGTGTTTATTTATAAGTGGTGCCAGTAGCGTCGCCGGCGCAGACGCACCTTTTAGGTCGCAGGGAGTCGCGGATTCGGTATGATCGACAGGCTGCTCGGGCGCGCCGAGCTGAAAGAGCGGATCGAGGAGCTGGAGGAGGAGAAGCGCCACCTCGAACGCCGCGCCGAGGCCGAAGAGGAGCGGCGCTCCGACGCGGTCGCCGACCGCCAGCGCGCCGAGGAGCGCGTCAACGAGCTCGAACACCGGATCGAGTCGCTCGAAGAGCGGCTGGAGCGCGCCGAGGGCACCGAGGCGTCCGTCGATTTCCGGCGCGTGAGCGACTACAGCGGCGCGCGGTTGGCCGACGTCCTCAACCGCTTCCGCACCGTCGAGAGCGACGACCCCGAGGGGCTGCTCACGGCGTTCGTCCCGGACGCCGACTCGGTCCCGACGACCGTCTCGGACTGGTTCGGCGACCGCACGGAACTGGTCCGGCGGGCCGCGCCCGCGGTCGTCCTCGCCGACGACACCGGCGCCGTGAGTGCGGCGCTGACGCCGCCGATCGAGCCCGAACCGTTCGACCGGTGGGGCGACCGATTCCGACTCGACGACGCGTGGTTCCGGCCGACCGGCCGGTTCGCGTTCGCCGTCGTCCGCTCGGACACCTTCGCCGTCGGTACCTACGAGGGCGACGAGCGGGTCGCCTTCGAGGGGTTCGCGAGCGACGTGAAGGAGGCCCACTCGAAGGGCGGCTTCTCACAGGGGCGCTTCGAGCGCCGCCGCGAAGGGCAGATCGACGACCATCTGGAGAAAGCGAACGAAGCGCTCGCGGAGGTCGCGGAGGCGAAGGATCTCGACCGTGTGATCGCCGTCGGCGAGCGTAGCGTCCTCGGTCGGGTGCGCGACCGCGCCGACGTCACCGACGTCTCCGACGCCACCGGGAAGCCGAAGGCAGCGCTCGACGACGCGTTCCGCGACTTCTGGCGGGTCCGCGTGCGCGCTATCTGACTCGATTTTTTAAAAGGACCGTCCGCGTCAGAACGGCGACTCGGGGCCTTCGTCCGGATCGGCGTCGGGTTTCTCCGATTCGGTCAGCTCACCAATCTCCTGCTCCCAAGCCTCGATGCCGCCGCGGAGGCTCTCGACGCGCGCGTCCTGCGTGCCCTCGTAGCTGCCGATCAGCTGGGCCGCCTGCTGGCTGGCGACGCCGTGCGGACAGACGGTGACGATCCGCTCTGCGCCCTCCAGCTCCGCGATCCGACTCGTCAGCTCCGGAAACGGGATACACTCGCTGCCGGGGAGATGGCCCCGGTCGAACGCCCGCAGGTCGCGGATGTCGACGATACGGAGCGATTCGGACTCGTCGACCGGACCGTCCGCGGTGCCGTCGGCGGAGCTGCCGCCGCGCTCCTCGAGCAGCGCGGACAGCTCCTCGGGATCGATTTCGCCGTCCATCAGGGGAGGGGAGCGAGGGTGGCCGTGAGCACGGCTCGGTCGTCGGTGTCGTTGCGGGCGCCGTGGACCGCGCCACGCTCGTTCGGCACCACCGCGGGCGCCGCGAGGGCGTCCTCCTCGTCGTCGCGGACCACGGTCGGTTCGCCCTCTATCACGTGGAACACGTTCGTGGCGTCGGCGTGTTCGTGGGCGTCGACCGTCGCGTCCGGGCCGAGCACGAACGCCTTCACGAGCACGTCGTCGGTGACGACGAGTTCCGCGGTCTCGACCTCGCCGGGTGCCGGGTCGAGGTCGGCGACCGCCGCCGCGTAGCTGTCGAGCGTCATATCCGCACCTCGCGCGGGACGCGGAAAAATCGCGCGCTCGGCACCCGGGGCGACCCCGGGGTCGGAACGGAGCGGGCTCAGTACGACGGCGACTCCTCGGGCTCGCCGTCGCGCGCGTTGACGACCCGACCGAGGGTGAAGAGGAGGTCGGAGAGCCGGTTGAGATAGGTGACGACGGCCTCGTTTATCGGCTCCGAGCGCGCGAGGTCGACGACGCGTCGCTCCGCCCGTCGCGCAACGGCGCGCGCGTGGTGGAGCGCAGCCCCAGCCTCGCCGCCGCCGGGCAGGATGAACGACGTGAGCGGCTCCAGCTCCTCGTCGAACGCGTCGATGCGGTCCTCCAGTTCCGCGGTGTGGCTGCTCTCCACCTGCGGGTCGTCCGGGTCGGGGTCGGGGTTCGCGAGGTCGGCCTGGACGATGTGGAGGTGATTCTGGATCGTCTCCAGCAGGTCGTCGACGTCGTCGTGGCCCGTCGGGCGAATCGTGCCGAGCAGCGCGTTCGCCTCGTCGACCGAGCCGTACGCCTCGATGCGGTGGCTCGACTTCGACACCCGGCTCATGTCCCGGAGGTCGGTCTCGCCCTCGTCGCCGCGGCCGGTGTAGATGCTCATGCGAGGGTCCTCTCGACGTACTCGACGATGTTCGCGCTCTCGGCCATCGTCACGCCGCGCTCCTCGTCGACGAGGACAGGGACGCCGCGTTGGCCGCTGACGCGCTTTACCTCGTTGCGCTCGGAGTGGAGGGCCTCCACCCACTCCGTCTCGTAGTCGACGCCCGCCTCATCTAAGGCGTCGGCCGCCTTCTCGCACCACGGACACCCGTCGAGGGCGTACAGTCGAACGCTCATACCGATCGATCCGTCCGCGCCGTCAAGAAGGTGTGCGTCCGGATCGGCCCGGCCGGCTGATATCGATTATCCCGACCGCCTCACAGGCCGTGGTGCGATTCCGTTACAGGCCGTGATACGACTCCATCTCTGCCCGGTGTTCCTCCGGCAGCGGCGCTGGTTTCCCGGTCTCCGGGTCGAGGGAGACGAGCGTCGCTTCGGCCTCGGCGGCGACCGCGTCGCCGACCCGGACCTCGTGAGTCATCGTCGCGCTCGACCGCCCGAGGTCGGCCACGTCGACGGTGACGGTGACCTCGCCGTCGGACAGTTCCACCGGGCGCCGGAAGTCGATCGAGATCGACGCGAGCACCGTCGACACGCCCGAAAGGTCGGCGTCGAGGACGTCGCTGAAGTACCGCGTCCGCGCCTGCTCAATGTACGTCGCGTAAACGGCGTTGTTGACGTGGCCCATCGCGTCGATGTCGCGGAACCGTACGTCGATCTCCGCGGTGTACGTGGTCATATCCGACCCACTGGCGGGCGTCGTATGTAGGCGTCGGGATCGAAGTCACTGACGCGCGGGGCCGACGTCGAGGACGCACCGTGTTCGACGTCGGCGGAGGCGTCGGGGCCGGACTGACGAGCCGGCAACGTATAAAAACAACACGCGCGTATCGACGAGGCATGGACAACGGTGCGATCGACGACGTCGACAGGGCGATCCTGTACGCGCTACAGGAAGACGCGCGGAACACCTCGTCCGGGGACATCGCAGAGCGGACCGGCACCTCGGACAGCACCGTCCGCAAGCGGATCCAGCGGCTCGAGTCCGAGAACGTGATCAAGGGGTACAGCGCCAGCGTCGACTACCAGCGGTCGGGGTACCCGCTCCGGATGCTGCTCTACTGTACCGCGTCGATCCCGGAGCGCGGTGAACTTATCCCGGACATCCTCGAGATCGACGGCGTCGTGTCGGTCCAGGAGCTGGTGACCGGCGAGCAGAACCTCCTCGTGACCGTCGTCGGCGAGTCGGACGACGACATCACGCCGGTGGCGCAGGCGCTCCTCGACATGGGCGTGACCGTCGCCGACGAGGTTCTCGTGCGGACCCACGAGACGACGCCCTTCGGCAGGTTCGACTCGGGGCGGAACGGCGGGGAGTGACCCAGACGAGGTGATCGGGCGGAGGGGGCGTTCAGACGAGGACGCGCTCGACGTCCAGCCCGGTCGCCCGTCGGACGACCGCGCTCACGGGGTCGACCGAGCCGGACAGGTTGTCGGAGTCGCCGTCGAGGACGACGAGCGCCGCCCGCCGGCCCGGTTCGATGACCCCGCAGTCGAGGCCGGCGATCTCGGCGCCCGCGGCGGTTGCCATCCGCAGCACCTCCCGGTCGGTCACGTCGAACCGTTTCGCCGCGGTCGCCATCTCGCGGAACATCGACGGCGGGTTCAACATGACGTTGTCCGTCCCGAGCGCGACCGTCGTGTGGTCGAGCAGCTCCCGAATGGGCGCCTTTCCGACGTCGAGGACCGCGTTCGCGCGCGGGCAGACCGCGACCGGAACGGACTGGTCCGCGACCCGTTCCAAGTGCTCCCGCTCAGCGTGGACCATGTGAACGAGGAGGTCGGGTTCGAGGTCGAGCGCCGGGTGGATGTCGGTCGCATCCGGTTCCCCCGCGTGGATCGCGAAGGGCCGGCCGCGCTCCACGCAGGCGGCGCGCTCCGCCGCGAAGTCGTCGTCGTTCGCGCCGGAGGCGCCGTAGCCGTCGGCGACGTCGAGGACGGACGGGTCGCCGCTTCCGAAGATGAACGGGTCGACGCCCGTCTCGGCGACCGCGTCGCGGAGCGCCCGCGTGCCGGCGGGTCCCGACTCGCGGAAGTCCAGACACGAGACCGTCCCGGTCCGGCGCATGAACCGGAGCGTCCGGCGCATCGCCGACACGAGTTCGTCGCGGTCAGCGGCCGCCAGCCGCCGGTGTTTCAGGCTGTCGGGCGGCGCCACCGCCTCGTCGAGCGAGAGGCCGACCGCCGCCTCCTTCGCGACGGAGTCACCGAGGTGGGTGTGCGCGTTGACGAACGCCGGGATCACGACGTCCGTCGAGTCGGTGTCCGTCTCCTCGACGGCCTCGATCCGCCCGTCCTCGACGACGACGCGCCCGCGAACGGGGTCGAACGACTCCCCGACGAGGACGGTCCCAGAGAGTTCCTCCATACCGCCCCTGCGAACTCGGGAACGATATGGTTTCCTGAAGCGGCTTCGGCGAACGGTTCGTGAATACGCGCCGTCAGGTGGCCGACGCGCTCGCCGCTCGGCGGACCGCTCCAATAAACATAATGTTCTATAATTCGGTTTAATCGAACAGTTTGTGAATACAGACAATTTTAATAGGCATTGTGTTCTCGAAGATGAATAGATGCGACCGAAATCGGATCCGGAGTCGCTTCGGAGTCCGAACGCGGTCGCGTGACGAGTCGAACGATGTCAGGACGCACCTCGAAACCGACGGGCGGAGCGCTCCGGGAGACGGCCGAGTCATCGGCCGTCCCCGTCGCACTAACGCGGCTCGCGTGGACGCTGTTCGCCGCGAGCGTCGTCGCGCTCGTCGCCCGAGTCCGACTCGACGGGCCGTGGGAGCTCCCCGGCGCCGTCGCCGTCGACGGGCTCACCGTCCTGCTGTGGGTCGTCGTGACGTTCTTCAGCGGGATCGTCCACAGCTACTCGCGCCGCTACATGGCGGGCAGCGCCCACGAGACCGACTTCTTCCTCGGGGTCTCCGCATTTACGCTCGCCGTGATGGCGCTGGTCGCGGCCGACCATGTCGCGCTGTTCTGGCTCTGCTGGCTGACGATGGGGCTCCTGATGGCGCGGCTCATCGGGACCGTCGACGGCTGGCCGCAGGCCCGGGCCGCCGCGAGCGTCGCCCGCCGGTACTTCCTCGCCAGCAGCGCGCTGCTCGGCGTCGCCGTGACGGCGCTGTGGTGGGCGACGGGTGCGACGACGATCTCGGGTATCGCCGCGGGCGCCGACTCCCTCGGCGGGCCCGCGTGGCTCGTCGCAGGAACGGCGCTCGTCCTCGCGGCGATGATTCAGTCGGCGCTCGTCCCGTTCCACGGCTGGCTGCTCTCCTCGATGACGGCTCCCACGCCGGCGTCGGCGCTGATGCACGCCGGCTTCGTCAACGCGGGCGGCATCCTGTTGACCCGGTTTGCGCCAGTCGTGACCGTCGAGACGTGGCTCATGCTCGCTATCGTGGTCGTCGGCGCCGCGAGCGCGTTGGCCGGAAAGCTGCTCAAGACCGTCCGGTCGGACGTCAAGGGCGAACTGGGCTGCTCGACGGTCGGCCAGATGGGCTTCATGATCGTCCAGGCCGGGCTCGGCTTCTTCGGTGCCGCCGTCACGCACCTCGTCTTACACGGCTTCTACAAGGCGTACCACTTCCTGAGCGCGGGCGACGAGGTCGAGCGCGTCGCCCCGACCGAAGACGGCCACGAACCCGACGGGACGGGCGTCACCGGCGCGGTCGTCGTCCTGCTGACCGGGCTGGCGGGCGGCGCGACGTTCGCGCTCCTGACGGGGAAGGGGACGAGCGTCGACAGCGGGCTGCTGCTCGCGGGGTTCGTGACGCTCACGACGCTCCACGCGGCCCGGAGCACCGTCCGCCGGACCGCCCTCTCGACCGCGGCCCGCTACGGGGCGGTCCCGCTGGTCGCGCTCCCCGCCATCGCCGTGTACGCGCTCGCGTACAGGGCCGTCTCGGGGCTGCTCGCCGGGCTGCCGGTCGTCTCCGCCCCGACCGAACTGACCGCGCTCCACGCGCTCGTCGCCGTCGCCTTCCTCGCGGCGTACGCCGGGATCGAGACGGGCGTCCACGAGCGGAGCGAGCGTCTCTACGTCGCGCTGATGAACGCGGGGCAACCCGCACCGAACACCGTCCTGACTGCCACGGAGGAGTACGATGAACGCTGAACCCACCACCCAAGACGACGCGGACGCAATCGGACGCGACGGAGACACCATCGAAGACGACGTCGAGGCGGCCGCGACCGCCGTCGGATCCGTCTGGCCGGTCCACTCGTTCGTGACCGCGAACCCCCTCGCCGGCTTCGAGGACCGGCCGTTCGACGAGGCCGTGAGCCGGGCGACGGACCTCCTCGGCGGCCGCGGCTACCCGCGCGCGGAGACGTTCCAGGCGGCCCTCGACGAGGGACGCATCGACCCCGACCTGCTCGACGCGGAGCTGACCGATCAGGGCTACGATGCCGACCCAGAGGCCCTGCTGGAGCGGCTGGAGAACACCGAAGGGGCCGAGGAATCGAGCGGCGCCGGCGACACGGAGGCGCCGGACCCTGCCGCCGAGCGCGTCGACCGCGTGCTGACGAAGTGGCTGTCGGCGTTCCTCGACGAGGGGCTAGCGGAGTGGGCGATGCCGAACCGCGAGGCCGGGTTCTACGACGCGTTCCGGTCGGTCGCCGCCTACGACGACGATATTCCGAGCGAGGGGCTCGTCGCCGACCTGCCGGCGTCGCCGACCGAGGCGATCGAATCCGCGATGGAACCGTACCCCCGTGACCGCTGGGCGGCCGTCTTCGAGGCGCAGTTCGCCGCGCTCCCCGGCTGGGCCGGACTGCTCAAACAGCGCGCCGAGGACGGCGGCGCGTGGCAGTCCGCGTACCCGATCACGCTGGAGGGGTACCTCGCGGCCCGGCTCGCGCTGGCGGACGCCTTCGGGGTCGACGTCTCGCCACCTGCGGACTCCGACGGGCCGGCGGTCGACCCGAGCGACGAGATCGCCGACGCGTTCCTGAGTGCGTGGGAGGCCACCTACCGCGACGGGCTCGTCGAGCGCGTCGCCGCCGAGAGCGAGGCGCGCGGCGGGGAAAGGGAGGCACGCGAGGCGGACGGCGCGCGCGCCGACGGCGGCGCCTCGGGTCGCCCGGACGCCCAGCTCGTGTTCTGTATCGACACGCGCTCGGAGGTGATCCGCCGGCACGTCGAGGCGACCGGCAACTACGAGACGCACGGCTACGCCGGCTTCTTCGGCGTCCCGATGGAGTACACCGGGTACGACGCCGACGTGTCCGTCGACGCCTGTCCGCCGATCGTCGACCCGCAACATCGCGTCTCCGAGGTTCCGGCCGAAGACGACACGCGGGCGAGCCGCGACCGCTGGGGTACCCTCCGCGAGGCCGCCGGCGAGGTGGTCGAGACGCTGCGGTCGAACCCCGCCACCGCGTTCAGCTTCGTCGAGGGCGCCGGGAGCGGCTACGGCCTCGCGCTTGCCGCCCGCACGCTCGTCCCCGGTCGGGTGTACGACCTGCTCGACGGCGCCGACGACGCGGTGCCGGGCGACCACGAGTTCTGCGAGCCAGGCGTCCACGAGCACGACGACTCCGGCAGGGGGCTTCCGAGGGGGCTCACCCGCGACGAGAAGGTCGAGTACGCCGCGACCGCGTTCGAGCTGATGGGGTGGGAGGCGTTCGGTCGCCTCGTCGTCTTCACGGGCCACGCGGCCAAGACGGCGAACAACCCCTACGACTCCAGCCTCGACTGCGGCGCCTGCGCCGGCAACCCGGGCGGTCCGAACGCCCGCGCGCTCGCCGCGATCTGCAACGACCCCGAGGTGAAGGCGGGCCTGCGCGAGCGCGGGATCGACGTGCCCGACGACACCGTCTTCCTCGCGGCCGAACACAACACGACGACCGACGAGATCGAGCTGTACGACGGCGACGTGCCCGACTCGCACGCGGCGGACCTCGAACGGCTGCGTTCGGACCTCGACGCCGCCCGCGAGCGCGCCGCCGCCGAGCGCACGGGGGGAGAGGCCGAGGGCCCGGCCGTTCGGGAGACCGAGCGCCGCGCCGCCGACTGGGCCGAGACGCGCCCGGAGTGGGGGTTGGCGGGCAACGCCGGCTTCGTCGTCGGCCCCCGCGAGCTGACGAGCGACATCGACCTCGACGGGCGCGCCTTCCTCCACTCGTACGACTGGTCGACCGATCCGGACGGCGACGCGCTGGAGGCGATCCTCGCCGGCCCGATGGTCGTCACGCAGTGGATCAACGCGCAGTACTACTTCTCGACGGTCGACAACGCGGCGTACGGGAGCGGGTCGAAGGTGACCCACAACCCCGTCGGCAACGTCGGCGTCTACCAGGGCAACGGCGGCGACCTCATGACGGGCCTCCCGCTCCAGTCGGTCATGGCCGCCGCCGGCGAGCCGTACCACCAACCGCTCCGGCTCTCGACGGTCGTCCACGCGCCGGTCGACCGCGTCACCGATGTCCTGGCCGACAACGAGGCGGTAACCGGACTGCTGGACAACGACTGGCTCTCGCTGACGGTCGTCGACCCGACGCGCGGCCACCGCGCCTTCGAGTACGAGGGAGAGTTAGCGTGGGCGCCGACGCCCGAGGAGACCGAACCGCGCGCCGAGCCGCGGAAGACGCCCGCCGTCGCCGACGACTGAGTCGGCGTTCGGGTCGCGGAGGCGGCGCCGGCGGCGAACGCGATTCGACGCGGTTCGTATATCAGCACGGCGTTTACCGCGGGGCCGTGCGCCCGCCGTGATGGATTCGAACGGCCGACCGAAAACGAGGGGGAACGCTTAGACGCCGGGGACGCCGAACGCGCTGATTCCGAGACCGAGAACGCCGTTCAGGACGGCGATGACGATCAGGGCGGCCGCCCACGCGACGAGCCCCATGATCGCCGCGTCCTTCCACCCGCCGGGGTACCGCCACTTGATGACCCACACCCACGCGACCAGCGCGACCACGGATCCGATCACCGGGATCAGCGATCCGATCGCCCACGCGAGGGCACCGAGCAGCGCCGTGACCACCGCGTGCGAGTAGTCGTCGACGCCCGCGACGACGCGGCCGCTAATATAAATTCCCAACCCACCGACCAACAGCGCGACGACAAACGAGACGAGTGCTCCAAGAACCATGTGTACGCCCTCTCGGGTCAGACGGATATAACACGGGGACAGCGTCTCTCTCGGTGACACGTCGGGGGCGGCCCACCGACGCGGCGAGTCCTCGCCACTCGGAGGGACCGCGGTTCCCGCTCAGTACAGTAACTCGTCGTCGTTCTCGATCATGTACAGCGACCGGGCGGCGATGTTGACCGCGTGGTCGCCGACGCGTTCGAGGTCGCGGATCGTGAGGAGGAGCCGCGAGACGTTGCGCATCGTCGCCTCCACATCCTCGTCCTCGCGGAGCTCGTCGCGCTCGATGAGGTCGCGGACGACGAGCTCGCTCGCGGCCTCGCAGGCGGCGTCGAGCTCGTCGTCCGACTCGGCGACGGCGTAACAGCGCTCGGGGTTCGACTCCGCGTACGCGTCCATCGCGTCCTGGAGCATCGACAGCGTGTCGTCACCGATGCGCTGGACGTCGACGTCGGGGAACACCTCGCGGTCCGCCCGCTTGGCGTACTCTCCGAGGTTCGTCGCGAGGTCCGCGATCCGCTCGAGGTCGGTGATGATCTTGAACGACGCCGCGATGAATCGCAGGTCTCCGGCGACCGGCTGCTGAAGCGCGATGAGGTCCGTACACTGCCCTTCCAGTTCGAGGTAGAGCTCGTTGATCTCGGCGTCGCCGGCGATCACTTCCTCGCCTAACTCCTCGTCCTGCCGTTCGAGGGCATCGAGCCCCATGCGGAGGCGCTCGGCGACCACTTCGCTCATGTAAAGGACGTCGTCGCGGAGCCCCTCCAGTTTCGTTTGGTACTGTTCGCGTGGCATCTTGGCATATCCGCCTCGCCCGACGCACAAAAGCACGTCGGCGACGGCGATTTACCGGAGATTATCTCTGGTTGTCCGACGTACGGTCGAACGCTGCCCGAGTGTCCCCTGATATATATGTCGGGTCGAAAGGGGTGGCATGTCACGGAAACTCGATCCGTCGCGGCGACGCGTGCTTCGCGGCGTCGCGACCGGAGTGACGGCGGGGGCCATCGCCGGGTGCGCCGGCCGCGGCTCCGACGACGACGGGAACGAAACGGCCGGAGACGGGACCGACGGAGACGGCGGCAACGGGACCGAAGACGGGGACGAGGGCGAAAGCGAGCCCGTCAGCGGCGGCGAGCTGGTGTACTCACAGCAGGTGTCGCCGATCGAGTTCGACCCGATCGTGGTCAACGATATCTACTCGCAGCAGGTGTGTTCGCAGGTGTTCGAGCCGCTGTACGCCTACGACGAGCGGACGAACCCGGTCCCGCACCTCGCGAGCGAGGAGCCGACCGTCGAACGCGAGGGGACGCGGTACGTCGTGGAGCTTCGCGACGGGCCGCGCTTCCAGAACGGCGACCCGGTCACCGCGTCGGACGTCAAGTACTCGCTGCTCGCGCCGGTCGAGGAGGAGACGGCCAACGCGCCGGACGTCGAGATGATCGACACGATCGAGGTCGTTGACGACCGGACCGTCCAGATCGACCTCCAGTACGGGTACGGCCCCTTCTACACGCTGGCGCTGACGCGGAACGTGGTCCCCGAGTCGGTCCGAGAGGAGGACAGGGACGCGTTCAACCTCGAGTCGCCGGTCGGTTCGGGGCCGTTCGAGTTCGACGACTGGACCGAAGGCGAGTTCGTCGACCTGGTGAAGTGGGACGACTACTGGGGCGACACGCTGCCGCACTTAGACCGGCTCCGGTTCGAGCCGGTCGAGGAGAGCACGACGCGCGTCGTCTCCTTAGAGACCGGCGAGTCGGACGTCGCGGACGGGATCACGCCGCAGACGTGGGAGACGGTCCAGAGCGCGGACAACATGTCGCTCCAGTCGGAGCCCGGCATCTCCTACTACTACATCGCGTTCAACTGCAACGAGGGGCCGACCGCGGACCCGCAGGTCCGCGAGGCGATCGACTACGCGTTCTCGATGGACCAGGCGGTCTCGAACTTCATCGAACCAGCCGGCGAGCGCAACTACGGGCCGGTGCCGCTCCCGGTCGCCGACTCGTGGGACTTCTCGGTGGACGACTGGGCGGACATCGCCCACGACCGCGACGTCGACCGCGCCGCGGAGCTGCTCGCGGACGCCGGCGTGCCCGAGGACTACAACTTCCGGATCATCGTGCCGCCGGACGACCTCCGCGAGCAGATCGGCGTCTCGGTCTCGAACGGCCTGAACGAGGCCGGCTACGAGGCCGAGGTGCGCCGCTACGACTGGGGGACGTTCCTCGACACGTACACTACCGGCAACGAGGACGACTACAACATGTACGCGCTGGGGTGGCTCGGCGGCCCCGACCCGGACTCGTACGTGTACAACATGTTCTACGACGGCCAGGTCGGCGCCACCAGCGGGACCTACTACGAGAACGACGACCTCATGGACGACATCATCGAGGCCCGGCGCGCCAGCGACATCGACGAGCGGCGCGAGCTCTACGAGTCGATCATCCCGACGGTGCTCGAAGACCGGGTCCACCTGCCCAGCTACAGCCTGCGCGTCTCCATCGGCGTCCGCGACTACGTCAACGACTTCGTCGCCCACCCGCGCTCGCAGTACAACCCGCGGGTCCTGAGCGACTACAACAACGTCTGGCTCGACCAGTGACGGAGCGGTTCGGGGGGTAGCGCGGCCTCGGTCGAAGCGTTCAAACCCCGCGGCGACGAGGGCTCGGACATGCAGAACATGGAAGACATCGTCCTCGACGAGAACGAGGAGGCGCTCGCGCCCGCGGTCGTGATCGCGACGGTCGCGCTCCTCGCGATATTCGTCGTCGGGTTCCTGGTCGCCGCGGTCGGACTCGTCGCCTGACGGGCCCAGTTCCGGCGGTGACGGTTCGCGATTCCGCCGGCATCAGTCCCTAATTCCGCCGGCGCCATTCCGCGATTCCGCCGGCAGCGAGGCGTCCTCTCGCGGAGGACCACCCTCGCGCCCACGACGTTTTTTGTCCTTCGGGCGGGTCGAGACGGTATGCACCGCGGGATACTCGTCGACCTCCTCGACCGCAACGACGACCACGTCGCCGCGCTCCCGTCCGGCTCCTTCGACCGGCAGCGCGACGGCCAGCGACCCGGCGTGGTCTCCGTCTGCTGTTCCGACTCGCGCGTCTCTCAGGAGGGGATGTTCGCCGTCGACGAGCCGGGGTTCCTCTTCACCTCCGGCGCCATCGGCAACAGCGTGAGCGCCCTCGTCGGCGGCGAGCGGGTCCTCGACGGGAGCGTGGCGTACCCGCTCCGGCACACCCACACCGAGGTCCTCGTCGTGGTCGGCCACACCGGGTGCGGCGCGGTCGACGCCGCGCTCACGGCGGCTCGAACCGGGGAATTCCCGCCCGAACCGGGCGTCCGCGCCGACGTCGAGGCGCTGTTACCGATCGTCGAGGCGGGGCTGAACGACCCGGCCGTCGTCGGCGACGCGGTCGACGGTGTGGACAACGGCGATCCGGACAACGATGCCGACACCTCGGTCCGCGACCGCCTCGTCGAGTACAACGTCCACGAGCAGGTCGCGTTCGCCCGCGAGAGCGAGGAGGCGGCGGACGCGACCGTGTACGGGTTCGTCTACGACCTCCACGGCGTCTACGGCGACCGCGACGGCGCCGTCTACCTGGTGAACGCCGACGGCGAGCGCGACCCCGCGGCGCTGCGCGACCTCGTCGGCGAGGCGCACGCCGACCACGTGGCGACGCTGCTGGAGCGGTAGGACCGCCTCCCGGAGTGCCTCGCGGCGTGCCTCCCGGAGCGCCTCGCGGCGTGCCTCCCGGAGCGCCTCCCGACCGCCGCGGCCGGGGTGCGCATCCGACAACCGTTTCACGGCGACGCCCGAAGGGGGTTCAAATGGACCGACGCGTGCTGTTCGCGACGCTGATACTGCTGGCCGGCGGCGCGACCGGCGTCGGCGTGGCGCTGTTCGCGTTCGTCGGCGTCGACGACGCCACGACGGAGGCCGCGGTCGTGTGGGAGTCCGAGCCGGCCGCGGGCGACGACGGCAGCGGCGCCGTGATCGCGACCGTCGACGGCGACCCGCTCCTCCTCCGGCCCGCGGTCGAGAACGGGTCGCGGGTCGTCACCGCAACGGTCGCCGGGACGGACGAGACCCCGTGGACGGTCCCGGTCGCCGGACCGGACGCGGAGCGCGGCGGCGGGGACGGCACCGGTGACGGCGGCGGAGACGCCGACGGGAACGACTCCGACGGGGGCGGCGGCGATCCCGTCGCCGTCAGCGGTCTCACCGCGGGCACGCTCGGCGGCGATCCGGTTGTGGCGCTCACGACGGCGTCGGGCGAGCTCGTCGTCCTTGACGCCGCGGACGGGACGGAGCGGTTCGTGGTCGACCTCGGCGGTCCGTCCGGGCTCCGACCGGCCATCGGCGACCTCACCGGCGACGGGAGCCGGGAGGTCGCGGCGGTCACGACGGACGGAGGCGTTCGCGTCGTCGACGGCGAGGGAGACTCGGTCGCCGAGGCCTCGCTGTCGGGCGAGATCAGCCGTCGGCCGCTCATCGTCGAGCCGGACGCCGACGCCGACGAGCGGGGCGGGCTCGCCGTGGCGACGACAGCGGGTGACCCCGCGACGGTCCACATGCTCGACGCGAGCGGCGGCACGCGCTGGACGACCGAGCCGACTGTGAACCCGCTGAGCTGGAACGCGGCGGACAGCCGCGACGGTCCCGTGCTGGCGCTCGGCGGCGCGAACGGCAACATCGAGACCCTCGAGGCGAGCGACGGGTCGGGTCGGTACGAGGTCAAGCTACAGGACCGCCCGATCGCCGTCGGGGACGCGGACCCCGGGCGGGTGTACGTCGGCGGCTCCGGGAGCGTGTGGGCCGTCGATCTCCTTGACGGCGAGGTCGTCTGGAAACAGCAGTACGGCGCGTCGACCCGGATCAACGAGCCGCGCATGGGTGATGTCGACGGGAACGGCGAACGCGCGCCGGTGGCGGTCAACCGGGCCGGCGGGGTGCTCGCGATGATCCAAAGTGGCGAGGTGATCGCCCGGGGCGACGCCGGCGACGTCGTCGCCTACGGCGGCCCCCTGTTCGCCGACGTCACGGGCGACGGCGGCGACGAGGTGATCGTGGTCGCGGACGACGGAACCGCGATCGCGGTCGAAACCTGAGACGGCGGGGCGTTTCTGGTCGATTTATAAGCTGGTTCCTCACGAGAACCGAGAGACTGCGAGCGTTTCAGGATGCGAATTCACCGGAAACGCGGTGTGTCGACTGAGCGAGAGCTCGGCGGGCGGTGGGCGCAGCGAAAAGTGAAAACTCCGAGAGCGGCGGCGTCAGTGGTCTTCTTCCTCGTACACCCACGCGGAGGTGTCGAGGTCGTAGTCGACGAGTTCCTCGTCGTCGAAGAACAGGTCGATCTCGCGTTCGTTGGCGCCCTCGTCCTCGTGGTCCGACGCGTGGATCACGTTGTGGCCAAGGTCGAGGCCGAAGTCGCCGCGGATGGTTCCCGGCGGCGACTCGGTCGGGTCGGTCTCGCCGACCATCGCGCGGACCTGTCGGGTTGCGTCCGCGCCCTCCCACACCATCGCGAAGACGGGGCCGGAGGTGATGAACTCGACGAGGCCGTCGAAGAACGGCTTGTCCTCGTGTTCGCCGTAGTGGTTCTTCGCGAGCTCCTCGTCGAGCTGGACGAACTTGCCGGCGACGAGCTTGAGCCCGCGGTCCTCGAAGCGAGAGACGATCTCGCCGATGAGACCGCGCTGGACGCCGTCGGGCTTCACCATCACGAAGGTGCGCTCGTCGTGGTGGCTCACTGCTCGTCGCCTCCGGCTCGGTGGCCCTCCTCGGTCCACTCGACGTCGCGCGCCTCGCGGCCGAGGAAGTAGTTCTTCTCCGCCTTCGAGTCGACGAAGTGGAGGACGGTGCCGTCCTTCTTGACGAACATCGTGCCCGTGCCGGGCTCGATCTCCTCACCGCTGTAATCGCAGGTGCGTGTCTCGACCATTGGTTATCGGCCTCCGATGGAGTCGGCGTCGCGCTGGGTCTCCCGCAGCTGGAGCACGTCGCCCAGACGGACGGGACCCAGGACGTTCCGGGTGATGATCCGGCCCTGGTTCGATCCCTCCTGGATGCGGCACTTGACCTGCATGGCCTCGCCGTGCATCCCGGTCTTGCCGACGACCTCGATGACCTCCGCGGTCGTCGAGTCGCCGGTGCCCTCTTCTGCGCTCATGGGAGGTTATCGGAGCTCCGCGACCTTCTCGCCGATGTCCTCGACGTCGTCGGCGGCGTCGCCGGCGTCGACGACGGCGGCGGCGGCCGAGCCGACCTCGAGGCCGGCGGCCTGTCCGACCTCGTCCTGCGTGTCGACGAAGGCGACCGGGATCCCCTTCTCCTCGGCGAGTTCGGGGAGGTGCATCACGATCTCCTCGGGGGAGACGTCCTCGGCGACGATGACCAGATCGGCGTTGCCGCGCTCGACGGCCTTGGTGGTCTCGTTGGTTCCTTTCTTTACTGTACCGGTGTCTCGGGCGACCTCGAGCGCTTCGAGGGATCGCTCCGCGAGGTCCGCCGGGGTGTCGTAGTCTACGTAAACGGGCATATGTTGTTCACCTATCCTCCGTGTAGGCTCGCGTGTCCGTCCCGTGGTCGGTCCCTAACGGAACGGCACATCATCGACCCCACAGAGGCTGTGCCCCGTCGTAGTCCGGACATCCATAAAAGCGCTTTCAATGACCTGCGCGTGTGCGAGCGGGGATCACGGGGCAACGACCGAGGGACCGAACGGGGCAACGACCGAGGGACCGCAGCGGCGGACGGACTCCGCGCTTTTTAAGCCCGGCTCGCCCCTCAATCCGCGTATCGAATGGTCCGTCTCGTTCACTACTCCGACATCGAGAACGTCTTCGACGCCCCCGAGCGGGCGGCCCGGCTCGCCGGCCGGATCCGGGCGCTCTCGGGCCCCGACGCTGCGGTCGTCGCCACCGGCGACACGACCGCGCCGGGCGTCCTCTCGCTGGTCGCGACCGGCAGGCAGGTCCTCGACTTCTACGAGGCGACCGACACCGTCTTCGACACGTTCGGCAACCACGAGTTCGACTACGGCCCCGACGCGCTCCGCGACCTCGTCGCCGACTCGCCCGCGACGTTCGTCTCCGCGAACGTCCGCGACGAGGCGGGCGAGCCGTTCGGCCGCGACGAGGGCGTCGTCCCGTGGGCGACCCATGAAATCGACGGCGAGACGGTCGGGTTCGTCGGCGTCACCGACCCCGCGACGGACTCGCTGAACCCGATGGCCGCCGACCTCTCCTTCGACGACCCGGTCGCGGCCGTGCGCGACGCGCTCGCGGAGATGCGGACTGCGGTCGCCGAGCGCGGGGAAGAGAGGGCGGGTTCGGGGAGCGAGGCGGACGCGACCGGCGACGGCGACCCGCTCGATCACGTCGTCGTCCTCTCGCATCTCGGCGCAGGCGACGACGACCTCGCGCGCGAACTCGATGTCGACGCGATCCTCGGCGGCCACGTCCACAGCCGCCGGAACGAGGTCGTCGCGGACACCCTGCTCGTCCGGCCCGGCGTCAACGGGGAGACCGTCGCAGAAATCGACCTCGACGCCGATCCCCCGACTGCGACGCTCCACGAGCCCGACGGGGCCGACCCCGCGCCCGACCTCGCGGACGCGCTCGCCGAGCGGATGGCCGCGGCCGACCTCGACGAGACCGTCGACGTCGTCGACGAGCCGATCGAGCGGTCGGGCGACGTGGTCCACGGCGGGGAGTGCCGCGTCGGCAACTTCGTCGCGGACGCGTTCCGGTGGGTCCACGACGCCGACGTGGGGTTGTCGAACGCCGGCGGGCTCCGGCAGGGCGACCCGTGGGCGGGCGACGTGACGAAGGCCGACCTGATCTCGCTGATCCCGTTCGAGGAGCCCGTCGCGCTCGCCTCCGTCACCGGCGCGGAGCTTCACGACGTGTTCCGCGAGATGGCTGCGCCCGACGTGGACTTCGGCGAGGACCACTGGTGGCACGGCCACGTCTCGAACGCCCGGGTCGTCTGGGACGACGACGCCGAACTCATCTTAGAGGCCACCGTCGGCGGCGAGCCCATCGACCCCGAGGCGCGCTACACCGTCGCCGTCTCGGAGTATCTGCTCCACTCCGAACACGAGTATCCGACGCTCGCCCAGCGCCACCGGATCGACGAGGCCGACATCCAGTACGAGGTGCTGGCGGAGTACGCCCGCGAACACGGCATCGCTCCCGAAATCGAGGACCGGATCGAGATCCGGAACCGCGCCGCCGCGGCCGACGACGACTGACGGGACCGCGGCGACGACTCATTTATAAACAGAAGCGGTGGCGCGCGCCTTCGAGCGGCCGCCTCGGCGGCCGCGAGAAGCGCGTGCGAGGGAGTCGGCCGACCGGAGCGAAGCGGAGGGAGGCCGACGAGGCTGGGGAGGCGTGAGGCTGCGGTGCTGGGCGGTCGGGGGTGGACTCAAAGGGGCAGCCGCGAGGCGGGCGCAGGCGACGCAAGCACCGCAGCGAAGGAACGGAGTGACTGAGCGAGGAGCGCAGCGAGCGTGCGCCCGCCTCGCGGCTGGGGCTTTGGAGGTGTTACCCGTCGATCCGTAGTCGGTTATGTATAGCCGAGCGGCTGGGGCTTTGGAGGCTTTCGCTGCTGATCCGACAGCAACAGTTTATAAGATATCACGCAACCGTATATAAATGCGACCTGCGAGAGAAGTGACCGAATCCACCGCCTCTCTGTCTCAGTCCAGATTCACGTCGACATCGCGCTGGAGGCCGGCCGCCTTCACCGTGTTGTAGAGGAGCATCGCGCGCGTCATCGGGCCGACCCCGCCGGGAACCGGCGTAATCGCCCCCGCCACCTCGCTCGCCGACTCGTACTCCACGTCGCCCACGAGCTCGTACCCCTTCTCCGTGTCCGCGTCGACGCGGTTGATCCCCACGTCGATGACGGTCGCGCCTTCCTTGATCATCGACCCGTCGACGAACTCCGGGATGCCCGCGGCCGCGACGACGAGGTCCGCGCCGGCCAGCTTCGCCTCCAAGTCCTCCGTCCGGGAGTGACAGACCGTCGTCGTCGCGTTCCCGGTCGGCGACTTCTGGATCAGCAGGTTCGCCATCGGCTTGCCGACGATGTCGGAGCGGCCGACGACGACCGCGTCCGCGCCTTCGGTCTCCACGTCGTAGGCGTCGAGGAGCTTCTGGACGCCGTGAGGGGTACAGGGTTTGAATCGGGCGTCGCCCGCGACGAGGCGGCCGACGTTCTCCGGGTGGAAGCCGTCCACGTCCTTCTCGGGGTCGATCCGCCGGAGGACGGTCCGCTTGTCGACGTGGTCCGGGAGAGGAAGCTGGACCAGAATCCCGTGGACGTCGTCGCGGTCGTTGAGGTCGTCGATCGTCTCGTACAGCTCGCTCGCGGGCGCGTCGGCGTCGATCTCGACGTGGAAGCTCTCGATCCCGACCTCCTCGCAGTCACGCTGTTTCATCGAGACGTACGTCTCGCTGGCCGGGTCGTCGCTCATCAGCACCGTGGCGAGCCCCGGCTCGACGCCGGCGTCGGCCAGCCGCGCCACCTCGTCGGCGACCGAGTCCCGCACGTCGGCCGCGACCGCCTCGCCGTCGATGATCTCTGTCATGAATACTCGTCGTCACCCCCGCGATAAAAATGACGCGGGATCGTGGGCATCGACCGCAGTTCATCCCCAATTCGATCCAAGTTTGTGAATTATTTACTCTGGGAACAGCTCCTCCTCGCACTCGACGGCGTCGATCGCGGCGATCTCCGACTCGGTCAGTTCGAGGTCGGCCGCCGCGAGATTCGCCCGGAGGTGCGCCTCGCTCGACGCCTTCGGGATCGCGACCACCGGGTCCTTCGCGGTCGTCCACGCGATCGCGACCGCCTCGGGCGTCGTCCCGTGCGCGTCCGCGACCTCGACGACGGCGTCGATCTCGCGGACCCGCCCGCCGGCGAGCGGCGAGTAGGCGACCACCGGATACCCGTGTTCGCGGGCGTGATCGAGCAGCTCCGTATTATAAAAGAGCGGGTGGAGTTCCGTCTGGTGGGCCGCGAGCGGCGCGTCGAGGCGGTCGACTGCGCGGTCGAGATCGTCGATCTCGAAGTTCGAGACGCCGACGTTCCGCACGAGGCCGTCGTCGACCAGCCGGTCCAACGCCGGCAGCGTCGCCTCGGGGTCGTAGTCGCCGCGCGGTCGGTGGACGTACAGGAGGTCGATCGCGTCGACACCCAACCGATCGGCGCTCTCGCGGGCGGCGGGCGCGACCGCGTCGGCCGCGAGGTCGTCGATCCACAGCTTGGTCGCGACGGTCACGTCCTCGCGGTCGAGCGCGGCGCTGGCGTCCCCGGCCAGTCCCGCGGCGCCGGCGTCCCCGGCCAGTCCCGCGGCGCCGGCGTCTCCGGCCAGCCCGGCGGCGAGCCCCTCGCCGACGACGGCCTCGTTGTCGTAGATCCGCGCGGTGTCGAGGTGGCGATAGCCGAGCGCGAGCGCGGTCGCGACCGCGTCTGGGTCGTCGATCCCCATCGTACCGAGGCCGACGGGCGGGAGGTCCATGGGCGACCCTGTCTCGCGGTCGGGCAAAAGCCTCCGGCTTCGTCCCGTCCACGGACGCGCCCGGCGAGCGTATTTAAGTTGGTTGCGGCAGTGTGACAGATATCCCTCCATGGCAGCGAACCCTTCAGCCCGGTGTCCTCCCTCGTCGGTCGATCTCGATCCGGCGGGGTCCAGATGAGCCGAACCGGCACGTGGTTGTTCGCGACGGTCGGCGGGCGGGTCCGCGTCGCCCCCGACGAGATCCGGATCCGTCGAGGGGTCGTCGACGCGCCCGAGGCGGAGCTCGTCGCGTGAGTCACCGCGTCACGGAGACCGTCCGCTCGACGGTCTCGTACCCCTGCGCTGCCAGCGCCTCGGCGTAGTACCGCTCTGCGGCCCACCCCTGCGGGAGCCGACGGAGGCCGAACCGACGCGTCGGCCGCAGCTCGACGTCGACGACGCTCCCGCCGTCCGGCGCCTCGCGCACCGCGACCGCGTAGGACCCCCACGGCTCCCCGCCGGCGGTCCCCTCGATGTCGACGGTCGCGAACGGTGGCCGGTCTGACGCGCTCTCGGACTCGTCGGTCCCGCTTTCACCGGCGATCGGGTCCCCCTCGCCGACGTCCACGGCGAGGTCGAGTTCGACCGTTTTGAGACCGAAGAGGTACGAGAACTCGTAGGTCGCGCTCGCCCCGGACGCGCCCTCGCCGACGGAATCGGTCGGGTCGGTCGCGCCGTCGCGCCGAACCTCGTCGGCGACGACCCACTGGAACGCGAGGATCGGCGGCGTCGCCGTCGCGAACTCGCGGACGACGGCCTCGGGCGTCGCGTTCGTCCGGAGGCGGGTCGAGCCGCGCCGTCGGAACAGGGGCACCCGGAGCGCGACGAGGAGGACGGCGCCGACGGCCGCGCCGGGCCAGAACGACAGCGCCGCGACCGCCGCGAGGAACGCGCCGACGGCGATCAGCGCGAGAGTCCAGCTGGCGGCGCGCTCGGCGCGGCGGTAGCGGCCGACGACGGACCGCACGTTCGGCGCGTCTGGGTCGGTGGCCGGGGTCGCGGAGGGCGAGGGCATGGTCGCATTTCGGCGACGGACCACATGCCCGTTTTGGTCGGGGCGGGTGACGCGGATTCGGCCGCCGACCTCAGACTTCTCCGTCCGCATCGGCCGGCGCCCGCCCGCAGATGCTCACGAGATCGTGGAGGTCGTCGATCTCGTAGGTCGGGTGACAGGAGAGCTCCGTCGACCGCCGGTGGGGACGGCGGAGGAACGCCGAGTCGATGCCGGCGTTGTCGGCCGCGCGAACGTCCGACTCGTTGTCACCGACGAACAGCGCCGTCTCGGCGCCGAGGTCCTCGAGGGCGCGCTCGATGTAGTACGGCGAGGGCTTCTTCCGCGAGAGGCTGGCCACCGAGGGTTCGCGGCCGTACGCGACCTCGAAGCGGCCCGCCAGCCCGAAGTGGTCGAGGAGCGCGTCAACGGTCGCCTGCTGGTTCGACGAGACGACGCCGAGCGAGGCGTCCAACGCACGGAGGGCGTCGACATCGTCGTACGGCGTCTTGCGCCCCTTCCGGGCGGCGTCGATCTGCGCCGCGGCCGCGGTCTCGTCTCTGACCCGCCAGAACTCCGCCGGGTCGACGCCGTAGCGCTCGCAGATGTCCGTCAGGGTCGCGGGGTCGACGCCGACCGCGATATCGTCGACGTGCGCGAGGTCCGGGTCCTCGACGCCGAGGCTCACAAACGCGTCCCACGCGGCCTCACGGAGCGTGTCGAACGGCGTCCGCCCGACCAACACCCCGTCGTTGTCGAGGACGACGGCGTCGTACACGCCTCTCTCTGCGTCGGTAGCGGGCAAAAAGCTTTCACACGCCGGGGAGGTGGCAACTCAGCCGTCGAGAGGGCCGACTCAGACGCCGAACAGCCGGAAGAAGAGCCCGGCGAGCACCGCGAGCGTGCCGGCGATCACGCCGACGAAGGGGATCGGAACGGGGAGCGGGATCACGATCAGCGCGACGCCGACGGCGATCAGCGCGGTCGAGAGTTTCACGTCCCGACTTCGCCGGCGACGCTCAAATACCTTCAGGCGGATTTCGACGGTCGGACGACGCCCGCCGGATGGCGCGACGACTCCCGCACTTTCAATACCCGGCCCGTCGAACCCTCAGATTGGACTATGAACATCTCTGATATCGCAGTGCCGGAGTACGTCGAGGTCGACGTCGACGAGCGGCTCGCCAAGGTCCGTTCTATCTTCGAGCGAGAGAACCCGAAGGGGATCATCGTCGTCGAGGACGGCGAGTACGCCGGCGTCGTCGGCGAGAAGCAGCTCATGCGCTCGCGCATGGAGGACGACACGAAGGTGTCGGCGGTGATGAAGCCGGCGCCCTCGGTCGACCGCCACGAGGACGTCCGCGAGACCGCGCGGCTCCTCGTCGAGGGCGACGTGAAGATCGCGCCCGTCTACGAGGGCGAGAAGCTCTTCGGCATCGTCACGGTCGACCAGATCTTAGAGGCCGTCATCGACAGCCTCGACGCGATCACCGTCGGCCAGATCGCGACCGAGGACGTAATCGGAATCAACGACAAGGACAGCGTCGGCCGCGCGATCAACCTCCTCCGCGAGAACGGCATCTCTCGGCTGCCGGCCCTCGACGAGGACGGTAACCTCGTCGGCGTCGTCACCACGAACGACATCGTGGAGTTCGTCGTCCGCGACCAGGAGCGTCAGGGCAGCGGCGACCGCGCCGGCGACATCGACCGCATGCTCGACATCCCCGTCTACGACATCATGTCGAGCCCCGTCGTCACGGCGACGAGCGAGGAGACGGCGCAAACCGTCGTTCAGCGCATGTTCGACAACGAGGTGTCCGGGCTGGTCGTCACGCCGAAGGGCGCCGACACCGTCGCCGGGATGGTGACGAAGACCGACGTGTTGCGGGCGCTCACGTTCACCGAGCAGGACTCGATGGACGTCCAGATCACGAACGTCGACCTGCTGGAGGGGACCTCCCGCGAGCACATCGTCGAGTCCATCGAGCAGGTCGCGGACAAGTACGCGGACATGCACGTCATCCACGCGCACGTCCGACTCCACGCGCACAAGGAGAAGCTCCGCGGCACGCCCCTGATCCAGTGTCAGATCCGCCTCCGCACCAACGAGGGGCAGGTGGGCGGCTCCGGCGAGGGGTACGGCGCCGAGCACGCCTTCCACGTCGCGCTCGACAAGCTGGAGCGGAACGTCCTCGAAATCAAGGGCGTCAACGCCGACGAGGAGTACCGCGGCCAGCTCCTCCGGAAGCTCGGCGAGCTGTGAGGCGGTAAGCGCCCGACCGGCGGGCGCGGTCGTCACGCCGTCGGCGAACCTCGACGGTGTCCACGGATTTGACGCTGTTAACGGACCTCGACGCTGTTAACGGACCTCGGTCGTCCGGCGCGAGAATTTCGGTCCCTGCCCTAGTCTTCTCGCCGTCCGCTTCGATTCGCCGCCCGCGACGCTCAGGCGTCGGTCCCCTCGGCGAGCCCGTCGCCGACAATCCGGAACGTCGCGGTGTCGCCGGCGGGCTTCGAGCGGTGCTTTTCGAGCGTCGCCCGACGGTTCCCGCCGCGGAACCGGTCGACGCGGAGGATTGCGCCGGTCCAGTGGTTCAGCGTGTTGCCCCCGAGCGCGCGGTCGCGGTCGCCCTCGGGGTCCGTGAACACCTGGTTCGTGATCACGACGGCGACGTCGTGACGGCGCGCTAAAGAGAGGAGATGCGTCACCTGCTTGGCGACCTTGCGGAGCGACTCGCCGCCCTCGGTGTCGCCGGCGCGCTCAAGTCGGTAGAAGCCCGTCGCGGAGTCTAACACGATCAGCTCGATCTCCTCGGCGAGCTCCTCGGCGTCGCGGACCGCCTCGCGCTGGTCGTCGAAGTCGTACGCCTCCGAGATGACGAGCCGCGAGGCGAGCTCCTCGAGAGAGTCGTCGCCGTCGCCGCGGTCGAGCCGCCCCTCGGCCATCTGCTCGAAGCGGTCGATGGAGAGCCCCTCGGTGTCGATGTAGAGGGCGCGGTCGCCGCCGCCCGCGACCTCGACCGCCGCGGCGAGCGCGAGGTTCGTCTTCCCCGCCGCCGGCGGCCCGTACACCTGCGTGACGACGCCGCGCTCGAAGCCGCCGTCCAACAGCTCGTCGACCGGGCGACAGCCGGTCGGGATCGGATCGCTCACTGGAGAGGCTTCGCCCGCGCTCGTATTTAAACGGTCGATTGCGACGGGAACGGAGCAGTACGCGTCGCTCGTCGCCGAGACGCTGTCGGCCGTCGCCAAAGCGCCGCCGCTCGTCGGTGTGTGATAAGTGTGAAAGAAACGGAGATGGCGCCGATCACGTCGAGCGACGGCCGAAATCCGGTTAGTGCGTGCGGACGCGTCGTCCGCGATTCAGAGATTAGTTGCGGACGAGGTTCGTCGCGCGCGGTCCCTTGGGGGACGATTCGATGTCGAATTCCACTTCCTGACCCTCCTCGAGGTCCGGGCCGCCGACGTCTTCCATGTGGAAGAACACGTCTTCGTCGTCGTCGAGGTCGCCGTCGTCAGTCGAGATGAAACCGTAGCCGCCAGTGTCGTTGAAGAAATCAACCTTACCGTTTGCCATTGCGAATAAACGTACAGCCCGTTCGGGGATAACCCTTGCGAGGGGCACGGTACCACGGGGGTTCCGGACGTTCGTCTACCCGAGAAACCCCGAATACCGCCTCTCTTCGGGACGCTCCGGTCGATGTTCCGACGCCCCCGGTTGTGTTCAGCGCGCGCCACCAGCCGCGGGGTTCATTTACGCGCGACCACGTAGGACGGACAACGACATGGACCGCCGCCACTTCCTCCGCTCGCTCGCCGCGGCCGGCGCCGCCGCCGGCGCGACCGCCACGGCCGGCTGCGCCGGCGTCATCGGCGATTCCGGCAGCGCCGACGGCACCCCAGACGCCGACGGCCCCTCCGACGATGCCGACTCGTCCGGCTCCGACGGCGCGGGCGCGAACGAAACCATCCTCGGGCCGCCCGAACAGACCCGAGGGGATCCGGTCCACCCGATTCGCGGCGACGAGATGCCCGAGTTCAGCGTTCCTGACCCGATCTCGGGCGAAGAGATATCGACAGCGCAGTTCGAGGGGGAGCGTGCGTTCCTTTGGACGATGTTTTATACTAACTGCCCCGACGGCGTCTGTCCGGCGCTCATCCTCCGACTGCGGCGCGCACAGGAGGTTGCCGCGGAGGAGGGATTCGGAGACGAAGCGGCGTTCCTCCCCACCACGTTCGACCCCGAGCGTGACACCGAGGAGGCCCTCCGCGAGTACGCGGGCCAGCGCGGGGTTGACCTCGACGCCGGAAACTGGCACTTCCTCCGCCCAGAGACGTACGAGAGCGGACAGGAGCTGTTCGACGAGCAGTTCGGGCTCAAAATCCAGAAGTCGTTCGACAACGACTACGAGAGCCTAGAGTACACGTTCCCGCACTACGGACTCATCCTCCTCGTCAACAGGCGCGGGATTGTCGAGCGGGCGTACCCGCGCGGGCCGGCCACCGACGTCGAACGGCTCGTGGACGACTTCCGACGGGTGGTCACGGCGTGAGGCGACGAGACCTGTTGGCCGGCCTCGCGAGCGTCGGGGTGCTCGGGGGGGCGGGCGCCGTCGCGACCGGGGGGGTCCCCAACTCGCTCGGTGGAAGCGTCCCCGACGAGGAATCCGACGAACTCGGCGAAAACGGTTCCGACAGCAGCGACACCGACAGCGGTAGACCGGAGCCGATCGAGCCGGTGACGATCGACACTATCGAGGCGCCCGGTAGTCGCGACGGCGAGGTGACGATTCCGGCGCCGGATCGGCCGACGTTCGTCGACTTCTTCGGGACATGGTGTCCTCCCTGCGCCGAGCAGATGCCAGCCCTCGTGGAGGCCCACGATCGGATCGGCGACGAGGTGCTGTTCGTCTCCGTGACCACGGAGCCAGTCGGCGACGCGGTCAGCGAGGAGACGGTAGTCGACTGGTGGACGGAACACGACGGCGACTGGCTCGTTGCGGCCGACGTGACGGCCGAACTTGCGTCGCGGTTTCCGATCGGGAAATACCCAAGCGCCCGTGCCATGGACGCCTCCGGACGGGTTCAGTGGGCCACCTCGGGAACCCACACCACCGAGGAGTTCGTCGAGGGAATCGAGCGGGCGCTCGACGAATGAACAGGCGATGCGATCAATGATCCGACGGACCGATCGATGACCGACGTTTCGCTCGCGACGAACGTCCCGCTGGCCGTGACCGCGGGTGTGACCACGTTCTTCTCCCCGTGCGCGTACCCCCTCCTGCCGGGATACGTCGGCTTCTACGTGAACTCCGTCGAGGCCGACACCGCGTCCGTCCTCGGCGCCGGGGCTCGCGGCGTCGCGGCCGCGGTCGGCGTGCTGGCGACGTTCGCGCTGCTCGCGGGCGCGACCGTTCGAGTCGGCTACTCGACGCTGTCGAACATCACCGTCTTCGAGACGCTCGTCGGCGGGCTGCTGATCGCCTTCGGGCTGCTCGTGGTCTCAGGGCGGATGCCGTCGATATCGGTCCCCCTGCCCGAGCGCCGATCGAGCGTACTCGGTTTCGGGATCTTCGGCGCCGGGTACGCACTGGCCGGGGCGGGCTGCGTCGCGCCGGTGTTCCTCAGCGTCGTCGCCCGCGCGATCGCGCTCCCGTCGGAGACGGCGGTGCTCCTGCTCGCCGTCTACGGCGGCACCGTCGCCGTCCTGATGGCCGCGACCACCGTCGCGACCGGCGTCGGCCTCGTCAGCAACGCCAACCGGGTGATGACCCACGCGGGACTGCTGAAGCGGATTGCGGGCGCCGTGATGATCATCGCGGGGATCGGTCAGCTGTACCTCTCGCTGGTCGTGTACTGAGACCGTAACCGCGCGGCGAGACCCGACGTCGTCGCGCCGCGGGCTCCGAAACGAGTCCTTGCGTCTCCCGTAAGTTCTTAACCGATACCGCAGAATCTCCGCACAGCCGAACCGAACGGTTCGGTCCCCGTACCATGAACCTCGATCAGTTCACCGCAGAGAACGCACCGACGGACAGCGCGGAACCATTCCAGCGCGAGAACAGCTACACCCTCGACGTCGAGGTCGTCGGCACCGTCATGGCGAAGGCGGGCTCGATGGTGGCGTACACGGGCGACGTCTCGTTCACCGGCAAGGCCTCCGCGGAGGGCGGCATCACCGGCTTCCTCAAGGAGGCCGCCACCGGCGAGGGGACGCCGATCATGGCCGTCGAGGGCGACGGCCACGTCTACTTCGCGGACGACGGCAAGAAGGTCCAGGTGATCGAACTCGGCGCCGGCGAGTCGATCACGGTCAACGGCGAGGACGTGCTCGCCTTCGAGGAGTCGCTCTCCTACGAGATCAGCGCCATCGACAGCCTCGCCGGCGCGCTCGCGGGCGGCTTCAGCAACGTCTACCTCGAAGGGCCCGGCTACGTTGCGCTCACCACCCACGGCGACCCAATCGTCTTGGAGCCGCCGGTGGCGACCGATCCGAGCGCGACCGTCGCGTGGGGCGGCACCTCCCCGGACGTGGAGGTCAACCGGAGCCTCTCGGACATGATCGGCCAGGAGTCCGGCGAGCGCTACCAGATGCGGTTCGACGGCGACGGCGGCTTCGTCGTGGTCCAACCGCGGGAAGAACACGTGTGAGGCGGGGAACCTCGACCCCCGAGATCGCGCCTACCGCGCCGCCAGCCAGTCGGCGAAGTCGCCGGTGAGGAAGTCGACGTAGTCGACGACGCCGAGGTACAGCGAGACGACCACGACGATCACGATCGGGATCCGGACGGCCCAGATCCAGGCGCCGTCGAGGCCGCCGGCGTCCGCGATCCCCTTTCGGAGCTCCGTGCGGCCGACGTCCGGGATGACCCAGCCGACGAACAGCGCGAGCAGCAGCGAGCCGAGAACGAGCAGGATACCGTCGGCGAGCAGGTCGTACAGGTCGAGGAACACCAGATCGAGCGTGACCGGCACGCCGAGCAGGAACACCGCCGCGCCCAAGGCGGCCGACGCCGGGACGCGAGCGACACCGAGTTCGTCGATCAGGTAGGAGACGAGCACTTCGAGGATGCTGATCGCCGACGAGAGCGCGGCGATCCCGACCATCCCGAAGAAGACGATCCCGATGATCCGACCGCCCGGGACGCTCGCGAACGCCGACGTGAGACTCACGAAGATCGCGCCGGGACCGCCGGTGCCCGGTTCGATCCCGACCGTGAAGAGGACCGGGAAGACGACGAAACCCACGAGGACGGCGATGAGCGTGTCGATCGTGGCGATGATTCCGGCGTCAGCCGCGAGGTTCCGGTCCTCGCCGAGGTAGGAGGCGTAGGTGATCATTACGCCCATCCCGAGCGACAGAGTGAAGAACGCCTGCCCAGCGGCGGCCGGGAGGATCTCGGTCCAGTTCGCGGCGATCGTCCCGAAGTCGGGCGAGAGGTAGTAGCCGTACGCCGCGCTCGCCCCGTCGAGGGTGAACCCGTAGACTGCCAGCCCGACGAGCATCACGAGGATGGCGGGGACCATCACCTTCACGCTCAGTTCGATGCCGCGCCTGACGCCCGCGGCGATGATGCCGACGACGAGCAGCATGAAGATGGCGTGGAAGAGGAGCGTGTCCAGGCCGGTCGAAACCGTGCCGAACAGCGCGTTCGCCTCCGCCGGGTCAGTGATAGTGAAGCCCTCGGTCACGCCGATGAGCGTGTACCGGAGGAACCAGCCAGCCACGACGCTGTAGTACGAGAGGATGATGAAGCCGGTGATGACGAACAGCCATCCGGCGTACGACCAGACGCCGCTCCCCAGTTCCCGCAGCGCGCCGACGGGGTTCCGGTCGGTCCGGCGCCCGATGACGAACTCGACGAGGATCGCCGGGAACCCGATCAGCGCGACGAACGCCAAGTAGGTGATCAGAAACGACGATCCGCCGTACTGGCCGGTGATGAACGGGAACCGCCAGATGTTCCCGAGCCCGACCGCGCTGCCGACCGCGGCGAGGATGAACCCCATCCGCGTCGCCCATGTCTCGCGTGCCATTGGTGTCGGAGAGAGATCCCCAACCGTGTAAAAGCGTGTCTCTCCGCCGCTCTCTCCAGTAATCATCGAACATGATCAATTGGGCACCGCTGTGGCGAGGACGGACTGACTCCGAGGGTCGCCCCGGAGCGACAGCCGAGACCGGTCCGCATCGGGGACCGTGAATTTAATAGCCGGACGGCAACCTCACGGGGTATGGAACGCGTAGACGTCGCGATCGTGGGCGGCGGACCGGCCGGGTCGTCCGCGGCGCACGCGGCCGCGACCGACGGCGCGGAGGCGCTGGTCCTCGAGAAGGGCGTCCCCCGAGCCGACCGCGACCGCCTCGGTCCCGACTCGACCGACGCGGCCGGGATCTTGGACTACTGGGTGGACATCATGGGGATCCACCCCGACGAGTTCGACGACGGGGTCGTCCAGCGCGAGCTGAACCGCGCCGAGTTCCGGGGCCCCGAGGAGTCGGCCACGCTCACCGCCACCGGCATCGACTCCTCGTACGACAAGTTCGGGTACACCTTCCAGCGCGCGCGCTTCGACGACTGGCTTCGCGACCGCGCCGAGGACGCCGGCGCCGAGTACCGCGTCGGCACCTCCGTCCGCGGCGTCGACACCGACCTCTCGGTCGCGCCGGGCGACGACGACCCGCGGCACACGCTCGAACTCGCAGACGGCGAGACCGTCGGCGCCGACTTCGTCGTCCTCGCCGACGGCCCGCAGCGGACCGTGACGAACCGGGTCTTAGACGAGTACTTGCCCGCGGACGCGCAGGCGTCCGAGCGGCTGGCCTCCCGCACCGCGAACCACATCGCCTACCAGGAGTACCGGCGCGTCCCCGAGGACGTGTTCGAGGAGGTGAACGACGCCATCGTCTTCTGGTGGGGCGTGATGCCGGGCGAGACCGCCTACCCGTGGATCTTCCCGAACGCGGACCGCGTCTGTCGGATCGGGCTGACGATGCCGATCGGCCTCGACATCGACGAGGTCGACCGCGACGAGTACGCGCTGCTCGACGACGACGACGAGTCGATCCCGCAGGGGAGCGAGTACATCCGTCGCCTCCTGGAGTGGCAGTACGGCGACGAGTACGACGTCGAGGAGGACTTCCCGCTCGTCGAGGACGCCGGCAAGCGGAACGGGACGGAGACGTATCCGATCTCGTCGACCCGGCCGATCGACTCGCCGGTGGACGCCGGCGTCGCGGTCGCGGGCGGCGCGATGGGGACGACCTCGGCGTTCCACGAGGGCGGCGACCACGTCGCGGTCCGTACCGGCGCCATCGCCGGAGAACTCGCCGCCGAGGGAGACTTGGCTTCCTACAATCGCCGCTGGAAGGAGGCGATCGGCGACGAGATCGTCCGCAACGTGACGATGGCCGACATGGTCGCGGAGTACGAGCCCGACGACTGGAACCGGGTCATCGGCGCGGCCGACGCGATGCTCGCCGCCGAGGCGGGCGGCAGCCTGCTCTCGCAGCCGTACCGCTCCGGCTGGGAGTCGCTGAAGCTGCTGCTCGGCTACAAGTGGAACAAGCGCCGGGTGAAGAAGGAGTACGTCGGCATCGACGAGAGCGAGTACGTCTACTGACGCCGCGTTCGCGCGGCGGCGGTGCGGCGTTCGCGCGGCCGCGGTGCGTCCTCCACCGAGTCCGTCCTGTTATCGAATGACGGGCGCCGCCAGCTCGACGGGTTCGGCTTCGATTCCCGGAAGGTCCACTGGTTCGACCTCGTGGGTCGGCCACCGGCCCGTCTTCGTGAGCCGCTCGGTCAGATCGGACGTGACGAGGTGCGTGTCCTCGCTTTTCGTCCCTTGAACCGTCGGATTCCACGCGTAACCCATCGGCCGCCGGACCGGCTCGTCGCCGTCCGGGGTCGCGATCCACTCCCGGCCAGCGAATCCGGCGGCGCCGCCCTGGTGGTGTTTCTCCCACTCGTCCGCGAAGCCGGCAGCGTCGTACGCTTGCTGGATGGCCGCGAAGATGTCGCCGGCGGTGTCGGGGGTGGCGTCGTCGGAAGCGGGATCGCCGGAAGCGGCGTCGTCGTCCCCGGAGAGCGCCCCGGCCGCGGCGGCCTCGGTGGCGCGGACCGCGGTCGCCTCGACGCGCGCCGCGGCGCGGTGGCGCTCCTCGAACCAGTCGGGGGCGTCGAAGGCGACGGTGCGCGTCATCGAGGCGTACAGCCCCGCGCGCTCAGCGGTGACCGACACGAGCGCGTAGTCGCCGAGGGCGGCGTCGCTCGGCGTGTAGTGGCGGAACGCCTGTGCCCGGTCCCCGCCGCCGACGAGGACGACCGGTGTGTCCACGTCGCGGGAGGCGAGCGAGATGTCGATGCCGGCCGCGACCTCGTACTCGGGGTCCTCGGGTTCGAGGTTCCGGCAGACGGTCTCGACGGCGGCCGCGACCTCGCGGCCCAGCTCGCGGTACCGCTCGACGTCGTCGTCGGTGAGCGGCTGCCGGAGGCGGCTCCCGTCGACGGCCTCGAATCCGGGCACGTCGAAGTCGGCGGCCGCGGGGGCGGGCGAGCGCTCGGCGACCGCCTCGGCGAGCGAGTCCGCGTACCACGGGAACGACTCGACCGCGAACGCGTCCGGGAGCTCCTCGTCGGCGAGCCGGTCCGCCTCGATGTTGTCGGTGATCACGCGGAGTTCGCCGTCGTAGCCGGCGGCGGCGACGCCCGTCGGCGCGTCGGCGTCGACGACGTTGTCGCCGCCGGTGAGCCACGCGAACCCGTTCGGACGCGCGAACCAGACCGCTTCGAGCCCGCGCTCGTCGAGGTACGCGTCGAGCCTCTCCGTGCGGGCGGTGAGATCGACCATGCGAACGGACTGTCGGCGAGCGGGTAAAAACGGTCGAAAGCCGCTCGCGCCGTCGGATCCGGGAGCCTGCCGTCGCCCGATCGGCGGGTGGTGACTCGCCCCGTCCGGATCCCCGAAACGAAAGGTTCAATTATGTCCCCCGGAAACGACGAGATGCGTCAGTAAGCCCCTGCGGGTTGGTAGTCTAGTCCGGTTATGACACCTCCTTGACATGGAGGAGGCCGGCAGTTCAAATCTGCCCCAACCCACTTTTGAGATTTCGCGACTTCGATAGCATCGCTCGTAGAATATCGGCCTTTTAACGGCGCGTGCTGCGGCGCTCTGAGCGTTTCTACCCAGTTACACCGAGTAGTCTGGGTCGAACTCGGCGTGGGCCTGTTTATACTCTCGAAGGAGATCTCCCACTCCGGTAATCGCAGACTCCATCTCGATAATCGGGTTCTTCCTCATCTCGTGAAGCCCGACTTTCGCCTTCAGCTCGCTGGTGTTCGTCCGGTTCGAGCCCTCGGCGTTGCGGTACTCCCAGTCCTCGTGGTCCATACTCGCGCATAGAACCTGCGTGACCTCGATAGGCGGCGTCTCGTCCGGGGCGGGGGCATCGTCCGTGGCGGACTTGCTCCGCGCGTTTATCCGATAGTGGATTCCGAGGAGCCACCCCTCGACATTGTGGTGCGCGTAGAACGTGTTCCCCTTCGAGGCTTTGACTTCCAAGCCCGGACCGTTGTCAGAATCCTTGACTGCGTAATTGTCCGGCCATTCGTGATCGGTCCCGTCGTAGAGCAAGTCCGGGTATCCGTCGTCGAGTCGGTTGAGAACGAAGTTCGGAGACTCTTCCGCAAAACGAGTGGTTAGACGGTGACTGACAAATCCACCAATCGCGTTGTTCGCTCGGAACTGCTCGTGGAACCGCCCGTACCCTTGTTCGAGGTGCCACTTGTTCACCTCGTGCCAGTATTCGTAGAAGCTCTCGATCGCGCTCACGACCTGCGAAACTTCGAGTCCGTAGGGGAGCTCCGCATCGCGGTTGACAAATCGCTCTTGAATCTCTGGCCGCTTCATGTCTCGTCGAGTCCCATCTGTACGTCGGAGTCCGCGAGGTGGTCGAGGACGCGGTTGTCCGGGTCGATGCTCGAAACGAACCGCAAGAGTCGCTGAACGCCGTCGGGATTCTCCTCGATGTTGGCGAAGAAGTGGACCATCCCGTGAAGCGCGCGGTTCTGCTTGTGGTAGTCCCAGAATCGAAGCTGTCGACCGAGATCATCGTCATCCAGAACCCGGACATCCGCTTCTTCGAGCGTTTCGCGGGCTTCCGGACTCACCTCTGTACAGATCGCGATGGCGATGGCGGTCGTGTTTTGTGCGACCTTCATCATCGTGCCGAGTTCGGCACTGACGTTCGACTCGTCGATGACGCGGTCCTTGACCTCGACCGAGATCATGAGGTCGGGGCCGTGGTACCCGTCGATGTCGCCGTAGCGCTGCTGGCGCGAGGAGCCGGTTCGAACCTTGCTCGCGCGGAGGGACAGGTGCGGCCACTCCGCTTTGACGTACCCGTAACAGAGGGCCTGGTACGCCGAGCCACCCTGCTCGTTGGGGGCCTTCCGCGTGTAGTCCCTGAGTACCTTCAGGAACGGATCTTCGAACGGCGGGTCGCGTCGTTCGTACTCGCTCGACTCCAACCGCTTCAGCCCGAGGTCGAAGAGCTCCTGTGCGGCGACGAAGCGACCGTCGCGGGAGAGTCGGAACGCGAGTTCGAGCATGTCGTCGTACCGCTCCCACTCGCCGGTGTGGTGGCCCGGCGAGCTCGGGAAGTTCGTTCGGTTCAGGTCCTCCCGGAACAGCTCGATCAGCTCGTTGTGGAACGTTCGGATCCCTTCCCGTGTGTCACCGCGTTTCAGCGTCAGCGACGACTTCGCCATACTCTCGTATCGGTCGAGAATGTCGTCGACGGTGATGTCGGGGTCGAAGCCGGCGAGCCAGTCGTCGTGTTCCGCCAACTCCTCGGCGAGAACGACGAAGTCGATCGCGAGTCCGAGAGTCCCCTTGGAGGATTTGAACTGCGTCTCCGCCTCCGACACGAGCGTCTCGATTACCGCACGCTCCGCGTCAGAGATTTCCTCGTCTGAACCGTCGTATTCGGACAGATCTGATTGATTTTCGAAGTAGGTGCTCGGGAAGTGGCTCCGCAGAAACGCCTCGATTGCCTCGTGCTCGTGATCTGCGCGATCTTCGCTCCATCTACTCATTTGGATATACTGTCCACTTAGCAGACACGCTTAGAAACGTTGTGTTCCCCCATTACTGGAAATTACATCTCACAGTGCCTATTCCTGAGAGTGGGAGAGATTCGCAGGTACCCATAATTAATTTATTATAGGATTTAGATTTCTAATCAATCATGAATGATGAAAATCTGCGTTCCTCTCTGACGGTGTTCTCCAATACAGCAACGGAAAAACTCAGTAGATTGGCTCACTTTCTAATTTCAATCGAGAATTATGGTCCAGAACTTGAAGAGGTCCAATCAGGCTATCAACGTGAGGTGAATTCGGCCTCGGCAGTACCGCAGTCTTGGCTCACGCAAATGGAAATGATGGGTTTGGTCCGCGTTAGCAGGAATTCCCGGACTATTGAACTACGCCCTACTGGTGAACAGGTACTACGTGAACTTCAGCGAGAAGGGGCCCCAGATACCCCGATGGTACTAATAAAATCTTTCTGTGAAACGTTCGTCGGATTCTATGACACGATCGCACTGGTATCTACTGTTCCGTTGCGAGTGAGCCAACTACAGACAGTTTTAAATCAGAAATACGATTTAGATTGGGAGTCGAAGAGCCAGGCTAAGCAGCGGGCTGACTGGTTACGACTAGCAGGAGTAATCGATCTGAATTCTGCTAACGAATACACACTCTCTACTCAAGGAGAAGAGATATACAGAGACCTACAGGATGAATATGGGACTCCAGACATTCTGCCCCTCCTCGGATCAGGTAGTAATGCCACACCCTCTAAAAACGTGCCACAGCAAGCGAATGAAGAAGTTGATTCAGTAGCATCTGACTCTGAGACGCAGACTACTACATCAGATGGTGCGGATCAGTCAATTACGCTTCCTTTTATTGAGCGGATAGATACGAAAGTGATCTCAGTTCACGTGCCGAAAAGCAATAACACAGATGATCGGTACGAAAGCACTGTCGAGTCCAACGAGACTCTTGATCCAGAAGATCCCCTCTTCATCGAAGAATATCAGAATAATTCAGTTCGATACTGGCTGTGTGACAGTAATGAACTCGACAACGTTGGTGGATTAGCCAGAGGAGACGCAATTTTGTTCCATCACGTGGACAAGGGATATATGACCGTTGCAACCGTGCTAGAAGCGGTCACAGTCGATATTCCGATATCAACGCTTGACACTGCGATCTACTTTGAAGAGGTATATGATGCCGTAGTTTCAGAGGAAGAATTATTCGAGCTTTTTGGCTGGGAGAGCCATCCCAACCAACAGTGGAGTCGACTCGATAACAGACAGAGTCAGGTTCTCGCATATGAGTACGACTCAGTTGAGGCATTTGTTATGGAAGCGAGAGGCGAACTCCAGTTCAATTTCTGGTCGTATGAGAACTGGTCGTTGGACGGGAACTTCGCCCGTCACTTGGCTCGGCAACTTGAGAGAAAAAGACAAGTTATCCTGTACGGACCACCCGGGACAGGGAAGACATTCTTCGCAGAGAGATTTGCGAGACTTTGGACGGGTAAGCAACCAGGAACAGATCCCAGCACGTATCAAACGGAGTCCGTCACGTTCCACCCTTCCTTCTCGTACGAGGATTTCATAGAGGGATACACCATCACCGGCAGTGGTGAGGAGTCAAATAGGGTGGCTGCTGTGGATTCGGCGGAAAAAGACGAGAAAAGAACTGAAATGTCGAACGGCTCACCGTATGGACTGAAGGAAGGGATCTTCCGGGAAATCTGTGACGAAGCCGCTCTCGCCTTAGAAGCTACACCGGAAAACCGAACACCACCACGATACGTGCTTGTCATTGACGAGCTCAATCGTGGCAATGTTCCGCAAATCTTCGGCGAAATCATCACCCTGCTTGAAAAGGACAAACGCGGACAAGAACGCTTCCTCTCTCACTCAGGGGCTAAATTCACGATCCCAGAAAACGTGTATATTATTGCTACAATGAATACTGCGGATCAATCGATTTCAAAACTAGACGCTGCTCTGAGACGACGTTTCGCTGCTATTTCACTCGGCCCTGATTACGATGCGCTTTATGACTCCCACAGTGTATTTCCTGAAGACAAGGAAACAGCCGCAAAGCTAGTCGAGACAGGTCGGAAGGACGTTGAGGCAATGGTAGCAGCATCGGTGCTTGCGCTCGAGATCATTAATAAACGGATCACTGCCGTTCGAGGACTTGGAAAGGGGAAACGAATCGGTCACGCGTATTTACACCCGGACACCTGGATGAGTGATACTGAAGATCCACGAGACATCGAGCTAACCGATGTCTGGAGATACGATATCTTACCGCTCCTGGAGGAGTACTTCTTCGAAGACACTCAACAACTAGAAGAGAGTATATTACGTGGAGGTTCTGAATTCATTAATGAGTCAACAAACGACGTTCTGAGTATGACGCCGTCGAAACTCAAAGAGAATCTCAGAACCTTTGTGATTGACAATCAGGGTGAACTTGACATCGAGATCTCGCCTGAATGAGTTTTAGCTCACAATCAAATGAGGAGATAATTACTTTACAGGAGCGAACAGAGACGGATCTCTCCGATCAAGCACTCACAGAGGAAGATTACGTTGCCCTGGATAAGCACGATAATGTAAGTAGTGTGTCGATTACCTCTGAAAAAGTCAAGATACAACAGCACATTGGACATATCGGGCTTCCCAGCGGAGCGTATCTTGAGGTACTCCCCAAGGACAGCCTAGAGGGATTCAAACTACTATACTATCTAGCGAAAGCGGGTCGGGTAAGCGAGGAACTTGTCACCGGTAGAGGGGAGATCGGGTTCTCGGTTGGAGAGTCATTCATTGAGGTCGTAGGGCAGGTCTACGCACAAGAGATTGAACGGCTGTTACGAAGGGGGATCCACAAACGATACCTCCCCAAGCAGCGAACGACCGACCACGTCAAGGGTCAACTTCAAGTAACCAAACAACTAGCGCGTCAGGAGCCGTTCGCAACTTCCTTCGAGAGTCGGTACGATGAGCTCACAGCGGACATTCCTCTCAATCAGTTAATTCTATTTGCTGCTGTTAAACTGGCAGAAGAAGTTCGAGAACCTACAGTAGAGGATAGACTCAGACGCCAGATCGGAGATCTTCAACGGATAGTCACACTCCCCCTAACCCCACCACATCCATCTGAAGTCACGCTTACCAGGGAGACGCAGGGATACGAGCCGCTGGTGAAGTTCGCAGAACAGATCCTCGACGAGAGCTATATCGATACTTTCGGTCAGCAGACTAAGCTGCTTGAATCTCTGCTCATCAACACAGAGACATTGTTCGAGGAAGTAGTCTATTCTCTCGTTGCTGACGTGGTCCATGGCTCTCGTTACATTCTGGAAGGAGATGGAGATCCTGAGTCAGAAGCAGATTCGGACATCGGGCATCTGCTGAGGGATGAATCAGGAGATGGAATACAAGGAATGCAACCCGATATTTTTCTCAGAGATCGAGGAACACCAGTTTGGATTGCCGACGCAAAGTGGAAGGAGAGTGACTCGCCGGCACGAAATGACCTGTATCAAGTCACGAGCTACCAACGGAAGGTGGGGGGAGATTCGGTGATATTCTATCCTGATCAGGGGGGTTCCCTCGAGACCGTCTATGGACTCTCAGACGACGAGCATGACACACGAGAAGATAATGAGTTGCGAATAGTCGAGGTTCCACTAGGTGGTGAGACTTATCAAGAGTTCGAGCGAGAAGCCAGAGAGAAGGTTAGGGAAGCAATGCAAGCACAACTTCCGGAACTGTGATTTTCAGTTGTATTCGCGTCACGTATCAGTTGGCGAAGTCGAGTGTAACCTGCTGTGCGTGGCCCCCGATATCCGACTTTTCTTCCTCAAACTCGGCGAGGTCCATCCCCCCGCACCGAAGCTTGTAGATGCGCTCTCGCTCGTTGGCGGTCAGCGTTTGGCTGTAGACGCTCTGTTTGAGGTAGTAGCCGACGGATTCCGCGAGATACGGCGGCACCGCGTTGCCGATCTGCTTCCGGACGGAGACGAGTCCGCCGTCGAAGCGGTACCAGTCGGGGAACGTCTGTAGCCGCGCCCCCTCACGCGGCGTGAGCCCCCGGTGCTGGAACGGGTGGATACACCGGGCGCTGGAGGGCTTCGACATGTTCGACGTGATCGCGACGGCCGGCTCCTGCGAGTCGAGTCGGGAGTAGGAGTTGTGGTAGCCCGACGACGGCTGGAGCTCGTCCGGAATCTCGGTCCGGTTCCCACCGTCGGAGATGTGTGAGATCATCTCCACCATGTCCTCGGTGTGGTTCGCGGCTTGGTGGTGGGTGAGCTCCGTGCTCTCACCGCGGAGGTCATCCTGAATAACCGTTTTCGGCTCAGCGTCGTACTCGGTCTTTTCCTCGCCGGGCCCGACTTCGGGAAGGTCGCCGATCCCAGCGATCACACCGGGTGTCTCGATCGGGTCCAGCTCGAACCCGTCGAAGGGGAACTCGGTCGTAGAGTGCTTCGTCGCGAGCACCAGTAGTCGGTGGCGCTGCTGCGGGACGCCGAAGTCGGACGCCTCCACGACGCGATAGCTGACATCATAGCCCATCTCGCCGAACGACTCCTCGACGGCGTCGAGGAACTTCCCGTTGGCGGTGTTTTGCATCCCGCGGACGTTCTCGAAGAGCGCCGCCTTCGGATCGAGCTCGTTCACCCACGAGATGAAGTTCACGAAGAGGTGGTTCCGGTCGTCGCTGCCGTCAGGGCTGACCACTTCGGAAAAGCCCTGACAGGGCGGCCCGCCAGCGACGAGGTCGACGGTGTCGCGGCCGACGACCTCGGTGACGTCCTGGTTGTCGACCTCGCGGATGTCCTGCGTCAGCTCCTCCGGCTCCAGACCCTCGCGATTGTTCGCGAACGAGGTGCGGGCGTCGTCGTCGACCTCGACGGCGTGGACGAGCTCGAAGCCGGCGCGTTCGAGGCCGACAGAGAGTCCGCCCGCTCCCGCGAACAGATCGACGTAGGTCAGGTCCTGCTGACTCATCTATCGGAGAGTGCCGCTCAACCGTATTTAATCGTTGGTACTGGGAGAATCGTTGGAGAGGCAACTTGTCCGGGAGGCGGTCGTCACGGAGCCAGATCTCGCCGAGCAAATTTCATATCGTGGGGCGCTCAAGTCGACCTATGAGCAGTGACCTCGTTGAGCTCCCGATCGAAGTGGAGGTCACGTCAGAACGGTACGGGACACTTCGATCGGTGAACGTCCTGTCTGGAGACGATATCCCTCCGGAGTTGGATACTCAAGAGTGGCGGCTTGAAGAGCTCTCCGTGGAGTCGCACGTTCGGGATCAGATTGATATTCGTGCGATTAATGAAACGACGAAAATTGGGGTAGTACGAGTTGACGCTAATACGCTAGAGTGGAAGTTCATCGAAAATAAACGCTGATCCCCGTAGATATCCATAACAGGCATTCAGGTGGCGCCTCCATTCGGGGCCTCACTGTCCGTCGGATCCTGCGCCTCGACAGACCCACCGTCGTCATCGATGTAGGCCCAATTCTCGGTGTCGAGCCGACCGTTGAGATACGCCTCACCGTCGTCGGTGATCATGTAGACGCCGTTTCCGAGATCTTTGACTAACCCCTTCTCGGCTAACTTCTTACATCGCCGATGGACCTGAACACGCGAGTATCGAATCGGTCCCTCCTTCTTCATTTTCGTAGGAGAGCCGGATTCGTGTTCGGACAGATACTCTAGAATTCGATCGTCAGCAGCAGACATCCACTCTCCCGCATATCTCATATAATACACTGACGCACCCGTATTTAATATATGTCCGAATAGTGATTGGGGACACTCCCAGTACATTCAAGTAACAATAGTATTCATGTGTATCTACGGAGCCCGAGTGACGAACCCTCGGCTCGCGATGAAATGTAGGAATCCCGGCTGCGGTGTACCAGCACCCAGCCGGATCGGGTTCTGTGCTTGACCACAGAACCATGCTGACGATGGCAACTGCGGGGCTTAAGCCCTACGCGACGACCGGCGAATCGAGCGAACACACCGACTGCGCACGCTGTCCAGCGCCGGCTGACGGCTTCGACGCCGCACGCGACGTGCCCGTCTGCCACGCCTGCGCGGAGGAAGAGGCATGAGCGCGGACTGCGCGCCTGACTGCAATGCGCTCGCCGACCTCACCGCGTTCCAGCGCGACCTGCTCTGGGCGCTCTCTCACGAGAACGCCCGCAAGGGGACGGCCCTGAAGGCGGACCTCGCCGACTACTACGGCGAGGCGATCAACCACAGCCGCCTCTACCAGAACCTCGACAGGCTCGTCGAGCGCGACCTCGTCGCCAAGCGGCCACGCGACAGGCGCACCAACGAGTACCGACTCACCGAGACCGCTCGTCGCGCGCTCGAAGGGCGCCGCACGTGGCAGACCGGGAGGAAAGCGTGAGAGTCGCTCGTAGCGACCTTTCGATGCGAAGTTTCTTTTAGCTCACCCCGGAGGATACCGGTAGATGAGTGACCGAGGCGGTCGAGCGCCGGACCGGACCGAATCGCCGACTTCGAACGGTGAGGCGGCGGATTCGCTCGCTCCGACGCCGTCGGCCTCGTCCGCTACGGGCGCCGATGAGGAGGCGTCGACGGGGCGGCTGGTCGTCGTCTGTGGGCTTCCCGGCGTCGGCAAGTCGACCGTCGCCGAGCGGGTCGCCGCCCACGTCGACGGGCGGATCCGCCGGACCGACGTGATACGCAAGGAGCTGTTCGACGACCCCGAGTACACCGACGCGGAGACCGAGGCCGTCTACGCCGAACTCCTCGCACGCGCCCGCGAGGACGTCGACGCCGGCGACGCGGTCGTCCTCGATGCGACGTTTGCGGACGCCCGGTTCCGCGCGGACGCCCGCGAGACGGCCGCCGCGGCCGGAGCCGAGTTCGACCTCGTCGAGGTCGCCTGCGACGAGGCGGTCGTCGAGCGCCGGATCGAGCGCCGCGACGGGATCAGCGACGCCGACTTCGAGATCCACCTCCACTTCAAGGAGCTGTTCGACGAGGTGGCGAGCGACCACGTCGTCGTCGACAACTCCGGCACGGAAGCGGAGACGTTCGCGCAGGTCGACGCCGCGTTCGGTGGGGGCGCAGCCGGCGAGGGCGCTCCCACCGACCGCGGCGACCGCTCGGCCCCGGTCACCGACGCGGAGTGAACGTCACCGTCCGCGGCGCCGTTTCGTGCGAACAGATCGCATGACGGGGGCACACACGCGTCTCCCATCACTTATACGGGCGAACGCACTACTGGTGGTATGAGCGAAGAATCCGGGCGGAAGAATCTCCGCATGCCCAACGACGACGAAGTGTTCGCCGTGGTGACGGAACACCTCGGCGGCAACCACGTTCAGCTGCGCTGCGCCGACGGCGAGGAGCGGCTCGGCCGAATCCCCGGCCGCATGAAGTACCGCACATGGATCAGCGAGGGCGACGTGGTCCTCGCCGAGCCGTGGGACTGGCAGGACGAGAAGGCGAACGTCGAGTGGCGGTACGAGGACGAGGACGCAGACCAGCTCCGCCGCGAAGGCCACATCCAGTAGACGAACCGCTCGCGACCGCGCCGCGTCGCCGTCGACCGTTTATCTGCGTTCTCTCCGCCCCGACACGGTTCGTTCGGGCGTTTTCTCGCTCGCTTCGATGTTTCCTGCGAGCAGCCGCCACCCCGTCCCGTATCGAGGCGTGGAACGGACGGCCGGTCGAACGGGCGGACAGACGTTCATACGGGCGGATAGACGTTCATACAGGCGGACGAACAGTCGAACGGACGGACGGCGCACATCCGAACACGATAGTATTGTATACTATACCCAAAACCATTATTACCACGCGGCGCTTACGTCCGGGTATGAGTTCGACAGAAGCCGCACCCGGAGAGCCGATCCAGTTGACTGACGCCGACGCGTTCGACGACCACGTCGCCGACGGCGTCGTCCTCGTCGACTTCTACGCCGACTGGTGCGGCCCGTGTCAGATGATGGAGCCCGCCGTCGAGGCGGTCGCTGAGGACACCGACGCGGCGGTCCTGAAGGTCGACGTCGACGTCCACCAGGCGCTGGCCGGCGAGTACGGCGTTCAGGGCATCCCGACGCTGCTCGTGTTCGCGGACGGCGAACTGGTCAATCGCATGGTCGGCGCCCAGACCGAGGAAGCGCTGGCGGATGCGGTCCGCCAAGCCGACGCCTGATTCGAGCACCACCCGCCGCGGCGCCGCCGAAACCGACACCATGAGAACGATCCAACTCGACGACGACCGTATGACCCCCAGAGAGCTCCGCGCGGACGTCCCCGCCCTCGGCGACGCGGCGTACTTCAACTTCGGCGCGCACGGGCCGAGCCCCGAGTACGTCGTCGAGGCGGCCGGATCGTTCGTCGCGGACCACGAGTACGGCTCCGCAACGACCGACCCGTACGAGCACGCGTTCGACACGTACGACCGGGTGCGCGAGCGGATCGCCGAGTTCGTCGGCGCCGACCCGGCGGAGATCGCGCTCACCGAGAGCACGACCGACGGGATAAACCGCGTCGCCGGCGCGATCGACTGGGAGCCGGGCGACGTCGTCGTCCGGACCGACCTCGAACACCCGGCCGGCGTCCTCCCGTGGCAGCGGCTCGAACGGGAGGGGATCGAGGTGCGCGTCGTAGAGACCGAGGACGGTCGCATCGACCGCGACGAGTACGCGGAGGCGGTCGCGGACGCCCGCCTCGTCTGTTTCAGCGCGATCACGTGGACGCACGGCACGCGCCTCCCGGTCGCCGACCTCGTCGAGGTCGCGAACGACGCGGGCGCGTTCACCCTCGTCGACGCGGTCCAGTCGCCCGGGCAGGTCCCGATGGACCTTCACGAGTGGGGCGCCGACGCGGTCGCGGCCGCCGGCCACAAGTGGACGCTCGGCCCGTGGGGCGCCGGCTTCCTCTACGTCGACCGCGACGCCGCGGCCGACCTCGCGCCGCGCGCGATCGGCTACCGCGGCGTCGAGGACCCGACCGGCGACGAGATCGAGTACAAGCCGGCGGCGGGGCGCTTCGAGGTCGGGACGACCACCGCCGCGGCGCACGTCGGCCTCGTCGAGGCGCTCGACGCGATCGACGCGGTCGGCCTCGACGTAATCGAGTCCCGGATCGAGTCGCTCACCGACCGCCTGAAGGAAGGAGTCCCGGAGGACAGACTCCACAGCCCGCGAGCGTACGAGTCCGGGCTCGTCACGATCGACGTCGACGACCCGGAGGCGACCGTCGAGCGGCTGGCCGACGACGACATCGTCGTCCGGTCGCTGCCGCATCCGAACGGGATCCGCGCGTCGGTCCACGCGGTCTCGACGGAGGCCGAGGTCGACCGGCTCCTCGACGCGCTGGAATCCGAGTGGTGAGCCGCGGGCGGGGTCGATCGATCCCGAGTCGGACGCCACCGCACGCCGCGCGACCGGACGCGTTTTAGCGCTCGACGTACAAGACCGCACATGGGATTCCACACGTTCGACGCCGACCAGGCGGAGCGGTTAGAGCGCCCCGGCCGCTATCGCTGGGTGTCCGCGGAGGAGCTTGTCGGGCCGCTGGTCGAGGCCGACGCCGAGGTCGTCGCCGACCTCGGCAGCGGCACCGGCTTCTACACCGACGACGTGGCGGCGCGCGTCGGGACCGTCTACGGCGTCGACGTCCAGCCCGAGATGCACGACCGGTACCGCGAGAAGGGAACCCCCGAGAACGTCGAGCTCGTCGCGAGCAACGTCGAGGATCTCCCGTTCGCGGACGGCGAGCTCGACGGCGCCGTCTCCACGATGACGTACCACGAGTTCGCGAGCGACGCCGCGATCGCGGAGATCGCGCGCGTGGTGCGGTCGGGGGGCGTGGTCGTGACGTTCGACTGGGCCGGCGACGGCGACGGCGAGCAGGGGCCGCCGGTCGACGAGCGGTTCGCCGCCGCCGACGCGGTCGCGGCGCTGGAGGCCGCGGGCTTCGAGGTCGTCTCCGCCGCCACCCGGACGGAGACGTTCGGCGTCGTCGCTCGGGCGCCGTAGGCGGTCGGCGTTTGGCGTCGGCGCTAGAGCGCCGTCGACGGCTGGCGTTCGAATCCGAGAAACAGGGTGTCAGAGGTGGATTCGAACGTTCGTGAAGAAATACCGTTAGGTGCGTTCGGCCCGTACGCGATGTATGTCCGCTCGTACCCGATCGGTCGCCGTCGCCGCGCTCGCCCTGTTCGCGACGCTCGTCGCGCGACCGGCCGCGGCCCACGTCGACTACGTCACCGAGGACTCGGGCGATCCGCTCGACGCGGTGGCGTTCACCGCGGAGGTGCTGTCGGACCCGTTCAACGCGGCGCTGTTCGCGGGCTCCGGGCTCCTCGCGGCCGCCGGAATCGCCGCGTACCTCTGGGTGCGCCCGACTATCGTCGACGTCGTCGTCCTCCGCGAGAAGCTCGCCGGCTACGGCGACCTCGTCCCGTGGATGCTGCGGCTCGCGGTCGGGCTCCCACTCGTCGGCGCCGGCTTCCAGGGGTACCTGTTCGCGCCGACGCTCTCGTTCGACCCAGGAGCGAGCCCTCTCCTCCGGCTCCTCTTCATCGGGCTCGGCTTCTTCCTCCTCTTCGGGCTCGCGACGCGGATCACCGCCGCGGCCGGCCTGCTGACGTACGCGTGGGTGCTCGTCGCCGTCGACCCCCTCGTGGTCCTCGCGGTGGAGTACGTCCCGGTGTTCCTCGCGCTGGCGGTCCTCGGCGGCGGTCGGCCGAGCGCCGACGACATGCTGTTAGAGGTCGCCAGCACGCCGGGGTCGTACTACGGGCGGATCGACCCCGTCCACCACCTCAAGTCGTTCCTCGACGGGGCGACCGGCCCGCTGCGGCGCTACGTCCCCACGGTGTTGCGGGTCGGCATGGGCGTCTCGTTCGTCTACCTCGGGCTGATCCAGAAGCTCGCCGACCCCGGCAGCGCGCTGCGCGTCGTCGAGAAGTACGACCTCACGTCGGTCGTCCCCGTCGATCCGGGGCTGTGGGTCGTCGGCGCCGGCGTGACCGAGGTCGCCGTGGGCCTCGCGCTCATCGCGGGCTTCTTCACCCGCGGCGCGGCCGCGCTCTCGTTCGTCCTGTTCACGACGACGCTGTTCGGGCTTCCCGACGACCCGGTCCTCGCTCACGTGGCGCTGTTCGGCCTCGCGTCGGCCGTCTTCGCGCTCGGCGCCGGCCCGCTCTCCGTCGACCGGCTGATCGGTCGCCCCGCGCTCGACGACGAGGAGCCGGTCGCGGCGGCCGACTGACGCCCCTCGATTCGGTCTTCGGTCGGTCGGCGGTTTTTAAGTCGCTCTCGCGCGGTGAGAGAGGTATGCGCGTGGACCTCGGCAACGCCCTGGAGACGACCCCCGGGCTCACGACGGAGACGCTTGACAGACTCGACGACCGCGTCGCGGCCGCACACGACCGGATCGCGGGCGGGATGGCCGACGACGAGTTCGGCTACGCCGCCCTGACCCTCCCCGAGACCGCGGACCCGGACGAAATCCGCGCCGCGGTCGACGGCTTCGACCGTCCCGAGGCGGTGCTGACGGTCGGCATCGGCGGGAGCGCGCTCGGCGCGGCGACGCTGTCGAACGCCCTCGAAAGCGACGTGGACGCCTACGTCCTCGACAACGTCGACCCCGACGACACGCGAGCCCTGCTCGCCGACCTCCCGCTCGACGACACCGTGGTCAACGTCGTCTCGAAGTCGGGGACGACGGCGGAGACGCTGGCGAACTTTCTCGTCGTCCGCGAGGCGATGGCCGACGCGGGCGTCGACTGGACCGAGCGCACGCTCGTCACGACGGGCGAGGAAGGGAACCTCCGTCAGCTGGCCAACCGCCACGATCTGCCCTCGCTGCCGGTCCCCGACGGGGTCCCCGGTCGGTTCTCGGCGCTGTCGACCGTCGGCCTCGCGGTCGCCGCGCTCCAAGGCCACGACGTCGAGGCCGTACTCGCGGGCGGCCGCGACGGGATGGATTCGCTCTCGGGGTCGCTGTACGAGTCGCCCGCGTACGCCTACGGCGCGGCAACGTACGCGCTCGCGGAGCGCGGCGCGCTCACCAACGCCGTGATGCCGTACGCCGAGTCGCTGGAGACGTTCGCGGAGTGGTTCGCGCAGCTGTGGGCCGAGAGTCTCGGGAAGGACGGGCTCGGGCAGACCCCCGCACGCGCGCTCGGCGCGACCGACCAGCACTCCCAGCTCCAGTTATACCGCGCCGGGCCGCCGGACAAGCTGGTGACGCTCGTGCGCCCGACCGAGCGCGCCGACGTGCCGATCCCCGAGACCGATCTGGACGGCCTCGCGTACCTCGGCGGCTCGTCGCTCGGCGGCCTGCTCGACGCCGAGTTCGAGGCGACCGAGGCGAGCCTCGCGGCCGCCGGCGTCCCCAACGTGCGCGTCGAGATCGACCGCGTCGACGAGCGGGCGCTCGGCGAGCTGCTCTACGGCATGGAGGCCGCCTGCGTGCTGTACGGCGAGCTCGCGAGCGTCTCGACGTTCACGCAGCCCGCCGTCGAGTGGGGGAAGAAGGCGGCCCGCGGACTGCTCGGCGGCGGCGACTTCGCGGAGGCCGAGGCGGTCGAGGAGAAGCGCGAGCTGCGGGTCGACTGAAGTCGCGGCCACCGCCGTCGGGGGACCGGTGACGCCCCGACGGCGCCGATCCCCTTCCGGTGCGCCTAAAGCCTCCCGAGCCGTGGTCCCGGCAATGAGCGACGACCTCTCGGCCTCGGCGGTCGGCGAGCGGCTGTTCAGCGTCGCGAGCGCGCTGTTCGCGATCGTGTTCGCGTTCCTCGTCGCGAACGCGATCACCGTGCCAGCAGCGACGCTCGCCGCCTCCGCCGGGCTGGTTTCGGAGGGGTCGACCGGCTACCAGCTGCTTCAGACGCTGCTCCAGTTCGTGGCGCTGGCGCTCGGGGCCGTCGGCTACCTCGCGGTCACCGACGAGTGGGAGATAGCACGTTTCTCACGACCGGATGCCCGCGAGGTCGCGATCATCGTGGGCGGCGGGATCGTCCTCTTCGCGTTCCAGTACGGCGCCCTGTTCGCGCTCGATCAGGTCGGGCTCTCGACCGGGCAGAACCAGGCGGTCGTCCCCGCGGGCGACCCCGTGGTCTACTACCTCGCGATGATCGCGGTGTCGCTCGCGGTGGTCGGTCCGGTGGAGGAGCTACTGTTCCGCGGCGTCGTTCAGGGCGGCGTCCGGCGCGCGTTCGACGCCGTCCCCGCGATCCTCATCGCGGCTGTCGCGTTCGGGCTGATCCACCTCCCGTCGATCTCCGGGACGATGGTCGAACAGTGGGCGTACGTCGGCGTTGTTGTCGTCCTCGGCTCGGTCCTCGGCGCGCTCTACGAGTGGACGGACAACGTGGTGGTGCCGGGGCTGGTCCACGGCATTTACAACGCGATCACGTACGCGGTGCTGCTGGTACAGGCGCTCTGAGAGCGGATTCGACTGTTCTGGAACGTGATCACTCCAATGAAGCCTCTGCGGTGGCGCGTGCCGACGAGCGCCCGGAGGGCGCGAGTCGCACGCGCGAGGGAGTCAGTCGGCGGAGCGAAGCGACGGCGACTGACAGGGCGAGAGCGAAGCTCTCGCTTGCAGCCGGACGTAGTCCGGCGACGAGGCTGGGGAGGTGTGAGGCGCGGTGCGGAGCAGTGCGGGGTGGGACTCAAAGGGGCAGTCGCGAGGCCGCCGCAGACGACGCAAGCACCGCAGTGAGTGAGCGAAGCGAACGAACGAGGAGCGCAGCGAGTGTGCGGCGGCCTCGCGACTGGGGCTTTGACGGCGTTTGTCGTCGACCCGCAGTCGACCATTTATAAACGAGCGGTTGGGGTTTTGACGGTGTTCTCCGTCTATCCGGAGTCAACTTTCTTTAAGCGAGCGGCTGGGGCTTTGGAGGTGTTCGTCATCGATCCGCAGTCGATTATTTATAAGTGATCGACGGCAGCTTAGTACGTCTCTTTCCCCCACCGCAGGTCGTCGTAGGTGGCCTGCTGGTCGCTGCCGAGGCGTTCCTCGAACTTCCGGCGGAGCGCGGCCTTCTCCGTCGCCGAGATCCGCGCCAGCTCGTCCGCCTTCGAGACCGGCTCTGGCGGGCCGCGCGTCGCGGCCACTTCGGCGACGACCTGCCGGGTGAGCCGCTTGCGAGTTTCCTCCTCCCGGGTGAACGCGTACGGCGCCTCCAGCTTGTACGTCACGTCGGTCCGGGGGTCGTAGACGACCATGAACGTAGGCTCGTACAGCTCCGGGTCGAGCTCGCGCTCGACACCGAGCGCGTCGCCGTCGGCGGCCATCGGCGCGTCCGCGCCACCGCGGCTGCGGAACCAGGTGGTGAACGTGAGGTCGTCGTCGAGGCGGGCGCCGCGGGCGGCAGCGTCGCTCTCGCTCCCGCTCCCGGCGAACCCCCCGCCACCTCCGGCCGCCTCGTCCGGCTCGCGCCGCTCCAGCAGTCGGGTAAAAAGCGCCGTGTCGTCGGGCCACGGCGACTCGACGCCGGCGCGCGAGAGCGCCCGGACCGCGGTGCCGCTCGCGGGGTTCTTGACGAAGCCGGCCAGCGGCACGTCGCGCTCGACGAACCGCTCGACGAGGCGCACGTACTTCTCGATCACCGCGCGGGGCTTCGCCTCGCGGGCGAGCGCGCCGAGCTCGGGGTCGCGGTCGGCCCACGTAAAGAGCTCCTTCGGGTAGATGGGGCCGTCGAGGACGAGCAGGTCGTCGACCTCGTCGGCGCGGTCGAGCGCGTGGGTTCCCTCCGCGAGGTACAAGGCGAGGGCGTGGACGACCCGCTCCGCGTAGCGGTTCACCCGCGGCACGTGGAGGACGCGCTGTTTGGTGTGTCCCTCGTCGCGGCGGGTCCACTCGCTGTCGAAGCCGGCGGTCGAGTCGCCAGCGTGGACGGTGGCGACGATGGTGCGGTCACGGTGGAGGTCGAGATCCGTCGGCGAGCTCGCCATCGCCGCGTGCGCGACATCGACGACGAGCCCATTTTTAAACGTCGTGGGGTTGATCGTCCCCGAATCGAGGCCGTGGACCGTCTCGAACGGGCGCTCGGCGAGCGCCACGTCGTCGATGGCGGCCCGGCGGCGCTCGTGGTCGCCGAGCGCCTCGATCACGACCCGGCCGTCGCGGCGGAGCTCGGGGAGCCACTCGCGCCACACGTGCTCGGCGAGGTCGTCGTGGTCCGTCGCGTCCACGTCGCCGCCGATGCCGTACGCGAGCTGGGCGATATTCTCGACGTGGATCGGATCGAGCGTCACGACCGTACGGCGGACCGGACGCATATAAAAGGCGTCGGCCGCGCGGTCGACGAGTGCCGCCGCGCCCCGGCGGCGACCCGACCCCCCCGAGCGGAATCGAAGCTCGACGGATCGGATCCGCCATCGGCCGAACCAGTTCGGCTCGCGCTAATATACCGGTAAAATCGTCGGGGGACCTGACCCGTGAGATCGGATCCCACAGTTTTCTTAGCGCTGCTACGCGCGCTAAACGACGGTATCAGCGATAATAGTTGGAGGCGATATGTTTTTAAAACATACGACAACGAACGAGTATGGCAGAGACTGCGACCGGGGTAGATTCGGGCGGGTCGGGCGGGCTGACGGGGGGCCTACGAGAGGTGATCCGGTACATCCCTGACGGCACCTCAATGCCGGAAGAGATGTGGGCGCCGCGCCACCGGAACATCCTGATCGCCACCGTGATCCAGCTTCCGCTGTTGATCGGGCTCGGGCTCTACAGCGGAACGGAGTCGATCACCGGCGCAGAGGTTCCGGCGACGCCGCTGTGGATGGTTGGCGGGTTCGTCGCCGTCATCCTCGCGACGGCCGCACTGGCGAGCTGGTCGGGGCTCGGGCGTCGCCAGCGGACGGTGCTCACGGCGTTCAGCCTCATGACCGTCTCGATGGCGATGGTGAAGCTGTCGGGCGGGTACATCGAGGCGCACTTCAGCTTCTTCGTGTTCATCGGGGTGCTCGCGCTGTACGAGGACTGGCTCCCGTTCGCCGTCGGCGTCGCGTACGTGGCGGTCGGCCACGGCGCGTTCAGCCTCATCGACTCGAGTCTCGTCTACAACCACACCGCGGCGATCGAGAACCCGATCATCTGGGGCGGCATTCACGCGATCTTCGTCCTCGCGCTGGCAGGCGCGCTGATGGTCAACTGGTACTCGATCGAGAAGTCGCGCGAGGCGGCGCGCGAGCAGCTCGAACTGGCGGAGCAGAAGCAGTCGGAGATTCAGGACGTCGAGGCCGCGAAGGCGGAGGTCGAACAGCGCCGCGAGGAGGTCGAGCGGCTGAACAGCCACCTCGAGACGAAGGCGGACGACTACAGCGCCGCGATGGACCGGGCGGCCGCCGGCGACTTGACCGTCCGGCTCGACGCGGAAAGCGAGAGCGAGGCGATGGCCCAGATCGGCGAGGCGTTCAACGGCATGATGGACGACATCGACGAAGCGATGGGCGAGGTCCGGTCGTTCGCTCAGGAGGTGTCGACCGCGAGCGCGAACACGGTCGACGGCGTCGAGACCGCGGCCGACCGGAGCGAGGCCGTCAGCCAGTCGGTCACTGAGATCGCCGAGGGGGCAGACGAGCAGCGCGAGATGCTCCGGCAGGTGTCCGACGAGATGAACGACCTCTCGGCGACGATCGAGGAGGTCGCCTCCTCGACGCAGACCGTCGTCGAGGTCGCCGAGCAGACCGCCGACATCGCGGACGACGGCGAGGAGACCGCCGAGGCCGCGATCGAGCGCGTCGAGGAGTCCCGCGAGGCGCTCGACTCCGCGGCGGGGACCGTCCAAGAGCTCGACGAGCGGATGGAGGACATCGGCGAGATCGTCGACCTGATCGGCGACATCGCCGAGCAGACGAACCTGCTCGCCCTCAACGCCAACATCGAGGCGGCCCGCGCGGGCGGGAGCGGCGGCGGGAGCGACGGGTTCGCGGTCGTCGCCGACGAGGTGAAACAGCTCGCCGAGGAGACCCAGGACGCGGCCACGGAGATCGAGGAGCTGATCGGCGCCACGCAGTCGCAGACGGAGGGGACCGTCGAGGCGGTCCGGAGCGCCGAGGAGAACATCGCCGTCGGCGCCGACGCCGTCGAGGACGCCGCGGACGCGTTCGCGCGGGTGTCTGACAACGCCGGGGAGGCCGGCGAGGGGATCCGCGAGATCAGCCGCGCCACCGACGACCAGGCCGCCAGCACGGAGGAGACCGTCTCGATGGCCGAGGAGGTCGCGGACATCAGTCAGTCGACCGCCGACGAGGCGGACGCGGTCGCCGAGGCCGCAGACGAGCAGCTGACCGCGATGAACGAGGCGACGACGGAGGCCGGCTCGCTCGCGGAGCAGGCGGAGCGGCTCGGCGCGCTCGTCCGCGACTTCGACGTCTCCCGCGACGACGTCGACCCGGCAGCCGGTGCCGGCCCGAACGTCGCCGTCGGCGACGGCGGACAGCCGGAGTAAGCGCAGTCTGCGACCGCGCGAGAGGACGCTTTTCTTTTTTGCCGGTTCGGTGATGGCCGTCGGCTACTCGTCACCCGACGCGTTTCCGATCGCTTCGAGGACCGCGAGCGCCCGCTTCACCTGCGCCCCGTCCTCAACGAACACCAGCGTGCGCGGCGGGTGAACCGCCTTCGGACGCACGCGGAGGTCGGCCTCCCTCGCCGCGTCCGCGGCCGCGTCCGGAGCGACGAGCGCCTCGATCAGCGCGCGGTCCGGCTGGACGGACACCTCGGCAAGCGCTTCGGTCGCGCCCTCGTCCGTTTCGCCCTCGTCCGTTTCGCCCTCGTCCGTTTCGCCCTCGTCCGTTTCGCCCTCGTCCGTTTCAGACCGCTCGCGGGCGATCCGGTACGCCAGCGCCCCGTCGGCCGTCGGCTCCACGTCGCGGTCGGCGTCGACGACCGTCAGCCCGCGGAGGTCGCTCTCGTTGCCGGTCACCTCGGAGGCGAGCAGCTCGGCGATCCTGACGCCGTCGCCGAGGCGGTCCGTGACCATCTCAGGCCGCCTCCGAGCCGTCGGCGTCGTTCGGTTCGGCCGTGTCGGTCCCGCCGGTCGCGTCGGTCCCGTCGTCGCCCGCCTCGGCGGCGAGCTCCTCGCGCACGTCGGCCGCGAGACGGTCGACCGCGGCGCCCTGCTCGCGGGCGTAGAGGACCGCGGCGGCCTCGATTGTAATCGACAGGGCGCGCTGGCGCTCGTTGATCGCGGCGACCGCGCGCTGCTTCTCGACGCCCGCGGCGACGATGGCGTCGAGCGCGCTCTCGAAGGTGGACTGCTCGCGGAGGACCGACTCGTCGGGGGCGAACCCCTCCGGGACGGTCACCTCGGCCGGGTCGAACTGCGGGACCAGGTCGCCGTCCTCAGACGCCAGCAGCCCGCGACCGACGGCGACGTCGACGAGGCGCTTCGCCTGGTCGGGGGAGAACCACTCCCGCTCCAGCGACAGCGCGACGACGAACTCCCCCTCGCCGAGCCGGTCTTGGGCCCGGGTCTTGAACGGGGCGGCGACGGCGACCTCCAGGCTCATATGAGACGGACGGCGCGGCGGGCGCGTAAACGTGTCGAACGCGAGAACCCGTCATCGGGTCACGCCCGAGAGGTCGGGTCGCCCCCGGACGCCTGCGGGGCGTCGCCGTCGATCCGACGACCGACCGCGAACGCGACCGCCGCGCCCGCGAGGACCAGCCCGCCGGCGACGGCGAAGGCGAGCCCGTAGCCGATCGCCGCGAGCCAGCCGCCGAGGACGCTGCCGATTCCGCCCGCCAGCGCCCCGAGCGCCGCGTACGCCCCGAGCGCCTCGCCCCGGATCGCCGGCGGCGCGAGGCGCGTGACGAGCACGCCGGCGGTGACCGCGATCACTGCCCACGTGAGCCCGACCGCCGCGAACGCGACGCCGACCGCGACGAACCCGAGCGCGCTCGCGCCCAGCGCCGCGCCGACGAGTGCGACCAGTGGGAGCATGACCGCGCGGGCGACCAGCCCGCCGACCTGGAGCCGCACGACGTTTCGGTCGGCCGCGAGGCGGCCGGCGGTCCCGAACGCGACCGCGGCCGCGACGCTGTTCACCAAGTACAGCGCGAACGTGCCGCCGGAACCGAACCCGATCTCGGTGAGGAACGCCGGCAGCGGCGCGAAAAAGGCCGAGAAGCCGGAGAGGAACAGGAGCGCGGCGAGGAAGTACGCCGCGAGCGCGGGCGTGAAGCGCGCGGCGAGGCGACGCGGGTCCAGCCCGCGGAAGTCAGTCCGAGTGAGCGCTCCGGGGAGCGTCGCGCCGCGGACGGCGAACCGGTCGGCGCGGCGGATGGCGCGACGCACGCGGTTTCCGGAGGGCAACGCAGCCGGGTGGTCGGCGTCGGCACCCGGGGGGTCGGCCGGGAGCGTCCGGGCGGCGGCGACACAGGAGAGGCCGGCGGCGACCGCGAGCGGCGCGAACAGCGTTCGGGTGGCGGCCGCTGGCGACGCGACGGCGGCCCCGCCGACGGTCCACGCGGTCCCGAGGAGCAGCCCCAGCGCCCAGCCGATCCCCTGGTATCGGTTGAGGTCGGCGATCCGCTCGCTCCAGGCGGCCTCCGGCGCGTCGGCGACCGCGAGCAGCGTCAGGACGGGCGTCGCGGCCGCGAAGGCGAACCAGACGACGGCGTTGGCCGCGATCACCGCGGCGATCCGGTCGGTGAACGGGACGACCGCGACCGCGAGGGTCGCGCCGACGAGCGCGACGAGGACGAGGCGCCGACGCCGGCCCGTGCGATCGGCGACGCGACCGAACCAGAGGGCGCCGGGGACGCCGACGATCGCGGCGACGGCCGCCAAGAGGCCGAGGACGAACGGCCCGCCGCCGAGGTCGACGACGTACAGCGGGACGACCAGCGACGCGCCGCCGAAGGCGACCGAGGCGAGTCCCCACGCGTACAGCCACCGCTCGAACATGGGACGAACCCGTCACCGAGCGGTCATAACCGCACCGGTCGAGGGCGCTCGCGGGCGGAGTCGGTTCCGGGGCCGCCCACCGATTTCCGTCGCCGCGTCCCGCGTCGTCAAGGCCGCCAATCGTTATGTTTCCCCGGCGTGACGTGGCACGCATGGAGACCCGCCCGCTCGGCGACACCGGCCACGACAGCACCGTCATGACGTTCGGGGCGATCGCGCTCAACTGGCTCGAACAGGAAGGCGCGAACCAGCTGGTCGAACACGTCCTCGACTACGGGGTCAACCACTTCGACGTGGCCCCGACGTACGGCGACGCGGAGTTGAAGCTCGGCCCGAAGCTCCGCCAACACCGCGAGGAGATATTCCTCGGCTGTAAGACCCAAGAGCGGACCTACGAGGGCGCGTGGCGCAAGCTCGACCGGTCGCTGAACCGCCTCGGTGTCGAGAAAATCGATCTGTATCAGGTCCACGGGCTCGAGTACGACGAGGAGCTGGACGAGATCACGGGCGACGACGGGGCGCTCACGGCGTTCCGCGAGGCCAAAGAGCAGGGGCTGATCGACCACATCGGCCTGACGAGCCACGGCGACCCGGGACTCATCCTCGACGCGCTCGACCGCATCGACGACCTCGAGTCGGTGATGTTTCCCCTGAATCCCGTCGTCGCGGGGAAGGACGACGACGAGTACGACTACGAGGCGGTCCTCGCCCGCGCCGACGAGAAGAACGTCGGCACGCTGGGGATCAAGGCGTTCGCCGGCGGCTCGTGGCCGCCGACCGACGAGCTTCCCGAGGCGGACCGACCGTTCGCGAACTGGTACCGGCCGGTCACCGCGCCGGACGAGATCCGCGATCGGTTCGACTTCGCCGCCGCACAGGGGCTCACCAGCGTCGTCAGCGCCGGCGATCCGAAGCTCGTCACCATGATCCTCGAGGCCGCGACCGACTACGACGGGATGGACGAGGCCGCCCAGCGGTCGCTGATCGAACGGGTGCGCCACGACGACAGCCCGGTTCCCGAACAGCTTCACCACTGAGCGAGACGAATGGACGTGCCAGACACGGTCGCGACCGCGCTCGGCGATCGACCGGTGGCCGGGAGACGCTGTCTGGAGGCCGGTGCGGGCGTCGGGAACGCGACCGCCGGACTGCTCGCGAACGGCGCCGCTCGGGTGTACGCCGTGACGAACGACCGGGACCACGCGCGGACGACGCGCCGACGCGTCGCCGATAGCGGCGGCGACGGTAGCGACCGCGGCAACGACGCCGACCGACTGGCGGTGCTGGAGGCGGACCTCCGGTCGGTCCCGCTACCCGACGGTTCCATCGACCTGATCACCGCGCACGGTCTGTGTAACGTCCTCGATCCCGCGGCGCTGTCGACGGTGGCTGAGGAGCTCTCTCGGGTCGCAGCCCCGGGTGCGCACCTCGTCGTCGACGACTACGACCCGTTGCCAGACGGCGCCGCGATCGGCGAGCTGTTCGCCGTCGAAAACGCCGCGTCGGAACTGGCCCGCTGCCGCCCGGCGCTCAGCTTCTACCCGGCGGCGTTCCTGCGACGGTTCTTCGCGGGCCACGGCTGGGAGTTCGAGCGGGAGCGGACGCTCCTGGAGCCGGTCCCCTGGACCGAGAGTCACGTCTCGGCACACGCCGACGAGGCGGCCTCCATGGCCGCGGAATGTCCCGGTGAAGCGGGCGATACGCTGTCGGAGACTGCTCGTCGACTCACGACCGAGATCGGGTCGGAATCAGTCGGACGGATGTACAGTCTCGCGTTACAGCGTCCGGGCTGAGGACCTCGGAAGTAGCGGCTCAGTCGTCGTCGGTCGCCGCGGCCGGCTCGTCGGCGGCGGGCGCCCCGGCCGAGACCGGATTCACGTCGATGGTGTACCCGGTCGCGGCCATGACGAATAACACGAGCGGCGAGAGGAACGCGAACAGGTAGTAGGGCGCGTACTCCAGCGTCGGCACGCCGGTGGCGCTCGCCATGAAGACGGCGCCTGCGTGCCACGGGAACAGCGCGCCGGTCGGGGTCCCGGCGGCCTCGACCGCGCGGGAGAGCTGGTCGCTGTCGAGGCCGAACTCGTCGTATGTGTTCCGGAGCGTGACGCCCGGGAGGACGATGCTCATGTACTGCTGGGAGGTGAGCGCGTTGATGACGATCGCGGAGACGCCCGTCCCCGCGACGAGCGCACCCGGACTCCGCACGGCCGACGTGAACGCGTGGGCGATCACTGCGAGGACGCCCGTGCGCTCCAAGATTCCGCCGAGCGAGAGCGCGGCGACGACGACCGTGATCGTCCACGCGGAGCCGGTGAGGCCGCCGGTGGCGAGGAGGTCGTTCACGGTCTCAGAGGCCGACTCCGGCGCGGTCCCGTACATGAATATCTCCCACGCGGCGACGAAGCCGGTCCCCTGAAGCAGGATCGTCGTGAACGCGCCGGCGAACACGCCGGCGACGAGCGTCGGGAGCGCGGCGTAGCCCCGCAGCGCGAGCCCGAAGGTGACGACGAGCGGGACGAAGGCGACGACCGTGATCGCGTACGTCTCCGTGAGCCCGCCCTGGATCTCGGCGATGCGGCCCGCCGGAATGGTCCCGCTCGTGCGGAGGCCGAGCGCGGCGAAGCCGAGGACCGCGAGCCCGAAGGCGATCGCGGTGCCGGTCCGCATGCGGCGGATGTGGCCGTACAGGTCGGTGTTGGTGACCCCGGCCGCGAGGTTCGTGGTGTCGGAGAGCGGCGACTGCTTGTCGCCGGCGTACGCGCCCGAGAGGACCGCCCCGACCGTCATCGGAGCGGGGACGCCGAGTCCGGCGCCGATGCCGACGAAGGCGACGCCGAGCGTTCCCACCGTAGTCCACGAGGAGCCGATCGCGAACGCGACGACCGCGGCGAGGACCGCGGCCGCCGGGAGGAACGTCGTCGGCGACAGCACCTCCAGCCCGTAGTACATCAGGCTCGGGATGGTGCCGGCGCTGACCCACGTGGCGATCAGCCCGTAGATGGTGAAGATGATGAGGATCGCCTGGAGCCCCATCACGAGGCCGTTGGCGATCCCGTCGTACAGATCCTCCCAGTCGTAGCCGAGCCACAGCCCGAAGGCGCCGACGAAGGCGATACTCCAGAGGAGCGGCGGATGCGGGTCTAACCCGAGGACGGCCGAGCCGATACCGAGGAACGCGACGATGGCGAGGACTGGGACCAGCGCCGCCGCCAGGCTCGGGCGGCGGTCCGGGTCGAGGTCCTCGTACGCCGTCGGCGTGAACGAGCGTGCCATGCGCCGTCGTATTCCTTTGAAGCATAAGAACGTCTCGAAATATGCGTGATAAAGATAACAATCGTTCATCTCGTTCGCTGCGGGTCCTCGGGCCCGCGGCGTCCGACGGGACGGCGGCGCGGCGTCCGCTCTCGTCAGCCTCCGCATCCGACCGTGTGCCGCCGTGTCGCGGCGGTCCGCGAACGGACGCTCTTATACGCGTCGGCGGCGAAACTCGGATAACAATGATATTTGAGGGCCTCCCGACGACTCCGCGCGCGGAGGAACTCGTCGACAAGGCGTTCTCGCGGGCGGCGCGGGCCGGGCGCGCGAAGCGCGGCCACGACGCCCAAGAGTCGATGCTCCGGACCGCCGGCAACGTGCTCTCGGACAACTTGGAGAACGTCGTCACCTCGTGGCCCGACTTCGGCTTCGACGTCGACCCGTTCTACTACGAGCTCGCCGACGCCATCGTCGACGTTGACCGCCTCCGGCAGGCGCTTTCGCAGGTGATGTGGGCCAGCCGGCAGATCGAGGACCTCCGCGACGAGTACACGACGAAGATCCGCAATTCCGACGTCGACACCGCGCGGAAACACCGCAAGCAGGCGTTCGCGCGCATGGCGGACGTGATGGACCAGATCGAAGACGACCTGCGCTACATCGGCGACTCGCGCGACCAGCTGAAGGTCCTCCCGGAGATCAACCCCGACGAGCCCGCCATCGTCGTCGCCGGCTACCCGAACGTCGGGAAGTCCTCGTTCGTCAACCGCGTCACCCGCGCGTCCAACCAGATCGCGGAGTACCCGTTCACGACGAAGGGCGTCCAGATCGGCCACTTCGACCGGAACCACGTTCGCTACCAGATCGTCGACACCCCCGGACTGCTCGACCGCCCGGAAGACGAGCGCAACGACATCGAGCGGCAGGCGGTGAGCGCCCTCGAACACCTCGCGGACGCCGTCGTCTTCGTCATCGACCCCTCCGGCGACTGCGGCTACCCCCTCGACGTCCAGCTGGAGCTGCGCGAGGAGGTCCGTGAGCTGTTCGGATCCGACGTGCCGCTGCTCACCGTGGCGAACAAACACGACCGCTTCGAGGCGGTGAAAGCGGAGTCCGTCGACGCGACGATGAGCGTTACGGAAGACGAGAACGTCGAGGACGTCCTCGACATGGCGGTCGACGCGGTCGGCTACGAGCCCGACCTCCCCACCCGCGACGGCGAGTAGTCACGGGAGTGGGTATCGCAGATCGGCGGCCGCGATGTGGTATTTAAACATCCGCGAGCAACAGCGACGAGCGCTTATAAATAGAGGGTGCGGTGGCGCGCCTGCGAGCGGCCGCTAGGCCGCGAGCCAGCCCGCGAGGGAGTCGGCCGACCGGAGCGAAGCGGAGGGAGGCCGACGAGGCTGGGGAGGTGTGAGGTGCGGTGCTGTGCGGTGCGGGGTGGGACTCAAAGGGGCAGCCGCGAGGCGGACGCAGGCGTTCACGAGAGCGGAGCTCTCGTGAGCCAATCAGAACGCGAAGCGTTCTGATGACGACGTAAGCACCGCAGGGAGCGAACGGAGTGAGCGACCGAGGAGCGTGGTTCGAGAGAGCGGAGCTCTCTCGTCATCACGAGACGCCTTCGGCGTCTCGAACGACAGCGAGCGTGCGTCCGCCTCGCGGCTGGGGCTTTGGAGGCCGTCATCTCAGCAGCGTCAGTCACTTATAAACAGCCGCCGACAACGCCGCGATTCTACTTATAAATGGCCTCGCTCACAACGTACTACACTCACTCCCGCAATCAATCATCGTAACGTCCGACAGTGGTTAATTTTCTCGCTCAAAAATCTATACAAAAAGCCTATGGCCCTGTCGAGTTTGAGTGACAGTATGCCTTCCAGACGCACACTTCTCGCAACAGGGGGAGCCGCGCTTGCCACGGCGCTTGCTGGGTGTTCGCTAGCGCCGAGTGAGCCCTCAACAGATTCGTATCCGGCAAGCCCCCCAAACATGTTCTTTTCGTTTGACTGGAACTCCGAACGTTCGACGCTCACAGTCCGGTTCGATCGCGGAAATCGTCTCACAACCAGCAACACGGAGCGGGTAGCTGTTGTCTCAGAGAATGACGACGAGACGGAAACCGTGTGGATCGGCCCCGAAGAAACGAACCCGGTGGCGGCGTTTCCACTCACTCCCAAATCGACCGTAGTCCACGAGCTCTCGACCCCGGCAGAGACTGTGATTCACTGGACGCCGGCCGGCGAGTCGTCGTTGTTGCCGATCAATGTGTGGTATCCAGCGGATGAAACGGGGGGGGCTACCGAATGAACCGCCGCCAGTTCCTTGCTGGGGCCGCCACGACCGTCGTCGGCACCGGCGGTGGATACGCTGGGATCCGAATAGCTGATATCCGTCCGTACGACCCAGAGCTTCCGACGGGCGACTCACCGCGTGAGCGCATCATCGCGGCAGCGGAACATCGCCACGCGGCCGATCACCGGGCGATCACTCGGGTGCGGGTCCTCGACGACTGGACCGGTGAAGCGCCGTACGACCTCGACGTGTTCCGACGGTGGTACCAGCACTCGCGCCGCCGCCAACTCCGAGCACTAACAACATATACCGCACCGATGGCCCGCAGCCACCCGATTCGTGAGGAACTCAGTACTGAGATGTTCCCACATGAAAATTATCTTGAATTAGCACATTCAGCTCGGATACTCGGGAACACGGAGAACCTTCCGTTAACCACTGTTCACTACTTCACCGACGGGAAACAAGTCTATGACTTTGATGCGCCAGTCCCTGAAGACGGTACGGTTCGTGTCTCGGATGCGCACGCCACTCCCAACAGCCTCGGTTATGCTGACGATGCTACTCGGCTCGATTTTGTCCGTCCGCACCACACCGACTGGACGGAAACAGACGAATCGGCCGAGACCGTCACCTACCGCGTTGCGGGTCCGGATGCATACGCGCAGGTCGTTCCGCTCCGACGTACTCGCGAGTTGGAACTTGACGACTGCTGGATCGAGGTGACGCTCAGTCGTGAAACAGGCCGGCTTCGGCAGATCGTCGATCATCGTGACCTGAGGATTGCTGTAGAGGAAGCGGCCGGTCAGTCGCTGACATTTCGGATTGAGACGGAGTTCGACCAGTATGGAGAGACAACAGCTCGCCGGCCAGCAGGTAACATTGAACAAGACCTCGAGACTCGTCTGAATGGACTGAGACATGATTTACTGATCTACTGAACCCACGCACCGATCTCTATCACTTCTTTGAGCTCTGTCTATCGTCGAGAAAAGATACCCGGTCCGTGGCCGAGTCGCGCGCTGTATTCAGCACGCCTCTGAGAACGTAGCACGGGTTGGGGATTTCAACAGCACCCCGAGATCGATGCGTCCCCGTTCGGCCGTCAGGCCGGAACCGCTTCGTAGACGACGTTCACCGAGACGCGCACGCTGACGTCGCCCGTCTCGACCGACGTCGAGGCGCCCGCGTCGCCGCCGCCGGCCGCCGCGTCGTAGCTCTCCCTGACGTACGGCTGCGACCCCGACTCGCTCGTCGACACCTCGTAGACGCCGACGACCTCCAGGTCGCTCGCGTTCGCGAGCGCGGCCGCGTCGGCGTCGGCGTTCGACATGGCCGTCGCGATCGCCTCCTCGCGCACTTCGCGTTCGGTCTCCTCGCTCAGCCCGAACTGGATCCGCTGGACCCGGTCGGCGCCCGCGTCGATCGCGACATCGATGACCTCGCCGACCGCGTCGACGTCGTCGAGCTCGATCGCGTACCGGTGGACGCCCTCGTACCGCGTCCGGTTCGGGTCGTCGCGCGTCTCGTAGCTCTCCCGGACATCGTACTCCTCGGTCCGGATGTTGTCGTCGCTGAGTCCCCACTCCGTCAGGGCCGACCGCAGTTCGTCGTCGCCGGCGTCGAGCTCGTCGCGCACCGCCTCGGCGTCGGAGCCGGTCGCCGTGACCGCCACGCTGAGCGTGGCGCGGTCGGGCGCCGACGTCGCCTCGCCCGCGGCCGTCACTTCGATGCTCCGTTCCAGTTGCGCCTCGTCGCCGTCGGTCGGCGTCGCGGTGCCCGCGAGCCCCGAGCAGCCGGCCAGCGCAACGAGCGCCGCGATGCCGATGAGTGCCGTCAGTCGCCTGTTCATATCCGCCCGATCGATCGCGGACGCCTATAAAACGCCGATAGCGCAAAGAGCCGCTTTCCCTATCGCGCGTCGTCGCGGTCGGCGGCGTCCTCGTCATCCGCCTCGTCTGCGACCTCCTCGTCCGCCTCGTCTGCGGCCTCATCGTCCGCCTCGTCTGCGGCCTCCTCGTCCGCCTCGTCGTGGTCCGCGATGAACGTGTCGTTGAGGTGCGGCTGCTCGTCGACCGCGCCGTCGTCACCGGCCGCCTCGTCGTCGCCAGCCGCCTCGCCTTCGTCACCGACGCGCTCGTCGTCGCCAGCCGCCTCGTCGTCGCCGGCGGCCTCATCGTCGCCGGCCGCCTCGTCGTCACCATTCTCGTCCGCGTCGTCGAGAGCGGCGTCGACGGCCGCGTCCGCGGCGTCGCCCGATCCCGCGGCACCGCCCGCGTCGACGCCGTCGGATCCCCCGTTCCCGCGGGCGTCGTCGCCGCGGTCGGGTTCGCGGGTCTCGCCGGCCCGCACGTCGGTCCCCTCGGACTGCTCCCGGTCGCGCTCGACGCCAGACGACATGTCGGTCGCCCGGCGGCCGGAGCCGAACAGCCGCTCGCGCAGCGACCGGCTGCTGGGGCGCTCGGTGAGCAGCACCGAGGCGTCGACGTCGTGGATCACGTCGAGGTGCAGCGAGTTCGAGACGAGTCGGGAGAGCAGCCCCTTCTCGGTGGCGCCGATGATGACGAGGGTCTTGTCGAGGGCGGCGTCGCAGATGCCCGCCTCCACGTCGCCGCCGTCGTCGACAACGAGCTCCGCGTCCTCGAGGCCGTGTTCCTCGGCCCAGTTCGCGAGGAACAGCTCGCCTTCTCCCCTGTTCTCGGGCCCGTCGACCACGTGGAGCAGCGTCACGTCGGCGTCGGTGGTGTCGGAGAGCACCTTCGCGACCTCCGCGCTCAGGTCCGAGTCCGGACCGCCGGAGGTCGGGATGAGGATCCGCGAGGTGTCCAGCTCGTGCTCGTTGAGGATGAGGAAGTCACAGGGGAGCTGGTTGGTGAGCTCGTCGATGGGGCGCTCGGCGCGGGCGGCGCTCCACAGCTGGTCTTCGCCCCAGCCCATCAGCACCGCGTCCGGACGGGTCCGACGGGCCATGTTGAACACTTCCTCGAACGAGCGGTGGGAGACGACCGTGGAGGTCGACACGTCGACGTCGTACTCTGCCGCGGTGGACCGGAGGTTCGCCATCCCCTCCGCGGAGACGTCCGCGATGCGACGCCCGGCGTCGCCGGAGGACAGCGACATGCGCTCGGGCGCCTGAACGACGTGGACGATGTGGACGACGCCGTCCTCGTGGCTGCTCGCGAGCCGCGCCGCCAGCTCGACGATCGGACCGTCCGTCCGGGGGTTCGTGATCGGCACCATGATCCGGTACCCCTCGCCCGCGAACAGCGTCGCCTCGGTGGCGTCCAGGATGGGGACGTACGAGCGGCCGGCCGCGCGGCCGAACACCCACTCGGGGACCGTCAGGCGACGGCTGACGCCCTCGAAGCGCGCCTCTTCGAGCCGCTCCTCGCTGGTCTGGAAGTAGTTGACGAGCGTGACCAAGACGACGCCGCCGATAGTGTTCCCGAGCAACACCGGGATCACGAAGCCAACCATCCCGGAGTAGAGGCTGATCTCGGCGCCGTACAGCGGAATGTTGTACTCGAAGAACAGGTAGAGGACCTCGGTGAAGGAGACGACCACGTGGAACAGGTCGCCGAGCGGGATCGCGAGGAACGCGAGGTAGACGACGAGCATCCGGCTCACGGAGTCGGTGGAGGCGAAGCCGACCCACACGACCCCGGCGACGACGAGCCCCGCCATCGCAGCCTTGAAGAACAGCGGCACGGTGCCGACGCTGAACCCGCCCTCGGAGATGTACCGCGCCGCCTCGACGGTGTCGCCCGTGAAGACGCCGCCGTACGACAGCACGAGCGCGCCGATCCCGCCGCCGACGAAGTTGCCCGCGAGCACGATCGTCCAGTGGCGGAGGAGCGTGGGGAGGCTCGCGAGTCGTTCGAGGGTCAGCGCCACCGGCGGCAGCGTGTTCTCGGTGTACAGCTGGTAGCCGCCGATGATGATGTAGATGAACCCGAGCGGGTACAGCAGTACGCTCAGGATGGGATGGGAGTCGGTTGACGCCGTCAGCGACGCGTACAGCATGAACGTGATCGTGATCGCCAGCCCGGCGGCGAGCCCGCTGAAGAACAGCTCGCGGCTCCCCGAGGTCACCTCCTCGTCCGCGGCCGCGATGATCCGCTGGAACACCTCGTCCGAGGAGAACCGGTCCCGGACGGCCTCGCCGACCGCGGGCGCGCCGCTCCGGGACCGCTCGACGACCTCCCGCATCGAATCGTCGTCGGGTTGCTCTGAGTCCGTCACTGGCGGAGGCCACGACGGCCCGGTAAAAATCACTTGCTCTTCCGGTCACGCGGAGAAAACCGAGCGAGCGGCTGGCGATCGAGGGGACCCGCCAGCGGGGCGCTCAGGCCCGTTCGACCGTCACCGTGCGGACCTCGACGGCGACCTCGCTGTCGACGACCGCCTCGATCCGGTCGTCGAGTACGGGCGCGATGCCCTCGACGGTCCCGCCCGGTGGCACGCCGACCGTGATCACGACCCGCTCGGTCTCGAGCGGCGGAACCGTCCCGCTTCGGTCGACCGTCAGTTCGAGGAGCTCGAACTCGGAGTCCAGCGCCGTCAGCTCGTCGCTCGCGGCGGCGCGGATGTCCGCTTCGGTGGTCGACGCGACGTACGACTCGTAGGTGACGCCGCCGAGGAACACCGAGAGGAGCGCGATGGCGACCGCCAGCACGGCCGCCCGCTTCAGAACCGCCGAGCGGGCCTCGTTTTCCCGGAACCAGCGCTGGGGCCGGTACCCCTCGTACCACAGCATAATGAGCGCGGAGAGGTTGATCGAGAGGACGTTCACCGCGACGATGACGCCCGCGCCGATCACGAGCCGCGGGATCCGGAAGGCGAGACCGATCCCGACCGCGGCCGCGGGCGGAATGAGCGCCACCGCGATCATCACGCCGACCAGCGTCGCGGAGACGCCGGTCATCAGCGAGACGATGCCCGCGACGCCGGCGCCGACCGCAACGACCAAGACGAGGACGTTCGGCGCGAGCCGCTCCGACACCTCCGCGAGCTCGAGCGGATCGAGCCCCGGCGGGACCAACGCGAGCGTACGCAGCGCGAACGCGAACAGGGTCGCCGCGAGTATCGCGACCGCGACGCCCAGTATCTGCATCCGCACGCCGCGCCGGAACAGCGCCTCGTCGTCGACGACGGTGCCGACCGCGGCCGACATCGCGGGCCCGATGAGCGGCGCGATCACCATCGACCCGACCACGGTCGCGGGGGAGTCGAGCAGGAGCCCCGCGGTGGCGATCACCGCCGAGATGACCGTCATCAACACGTACGTCCCGAGGTCCGAGGCGAGGCCCTCCGCCTTCGCCTGAAGCTCCTCGCGCGAGATGTGGTGGCCGCCGTGGTCGGCGTCCTCCTCGTACTCCTCTTGGAGCGCCTCGAACCGCCGTGAGATGACCGTCTCGGCCGCGACGATGACGGTGTAGGTGCTCTCGTCGATCCCCACCTCCCGCAGCCGGTCGAGGACCGGCTCCACGGCGGCCGTCGGGAGCGGGAACGTCGCGACCGCGGTGTACTCCCGGCCGCTCGTCTCGTCGGTGACGACGTAATCGACCCCCTCGTCGTCGAGCGCGCGGACGACCGCCGCCCGCTTGCCCGCCGGAATCATGACCTGAACGAGTCGCACGGTCGCCGGTCGGACCGACGACCCTTATAGTATCGGCACGCGGTGAGCGCCCCGGGCCACGAGAAACGGAACTTTAATGCGCGAATCGCTCGCACCTCCAGCCAAGAATGATCTCGCCGCTGGTCATCGACACGTTCCTGCTCAACTACCACCTCGGGCACATCATCCTGTTCGGGCTCCTCGTGTCGCTTCTGGGGGCAGCGCCGCTGAAGTCCCAGAAGGTCATCGCGTCGATTCTGGCCGTCTTCGGGGTCATCTTCCTGATGGCGCCGTACACGACGATGCCGCCGACGTTCATCCTCCTCGGCATCCCGCTCGTCTTAGTCGGTACGCTGCTGTGGACGATGGCCCGCTGACTCGGCCGAACGACGCCAAACGGAGCGCCCGACCGAACTGCCCTCGACGCGTCCCCTCCTCTCTCTCTCCCTCTCACTCTCCCTCCGCCGACCGCGACCGGCCCCGCCGTCGTTCTGTTCGATCCCGCTCCTTTTTGCCCCCCGGGAGACACTCCCCGCCATGGTAACGGTACGGGCCCCCGCGACGAGCGCGAACCTCGGGAGCGGCTTCGACGTGTTCGGGGCGGCGCTCTCGCGGCCGGCGGACGTCGTCACCGTCGAGAAGGCGGCCGAGACGACGATAGAGGTCACGGGCGTCGGCGCGCAGTACATCCCGGAGGACCCAGAGAAGAACACCGTGGGCGCCGTCGTCGAGGCGCTCGACGCGCCCGCGCGCATCCACATCGACAAGGGCGTGCGCCCGGCCTCCGGGCTCGGCTCCTCGGCCGCGAGCGCCGCGGGCGCCGCGGTCGCACTCAACCGGCTGTACGACCGGGGCCTCTCCCGAGAGGAGCTGGTCCCGATCGCCGCCGAGGGCGAGGCCGTCGTCTCCGGGGTCGCGCACGCTGACAACGTCGCCCCCTCGATCCTCGGCGGGTTCACCGTGACGACCGCCGAGGGGACCCGATCCGTCGACGCCGCGATCCCCCTCGTCGTCTGCCTCCCCGACGTGGCGGTCTCGACCCGCGACGCGCGCCGGGTCGTCCCCGAGAGCGCCTCGATGGAGGAGCTGGTCGAGACGGTCGGCAACGCGGCGACGCTCGCGATCGGCATGTGCCGCTCGGACCCCGACCTCGTCGGCCTCGGTATGAACGACTCCGTGGTAACGCCCGAGCGCGCCCGCCTGATCACCGGCTACGACGACGTCCGCGAGCGCGCCTTCGACGCGGGCGCGACCGGCGTCACCGTCAGCGGCGCCGGCCCCGCGGTGATCGCGGCCTGCCGCGAGCGCGACCGCCGCGACGTCGCCGCCGGGATGCTCGACGCCTTCGCCGGCGCCGGGATCGAGGCGCGCGCGTATCAGACGCAGATCGGCCGCGGGTCGACCGTTCTCGAGGAGTGAGCGGGCGGCGAGAGGGGTCGGTCAGCGGCAAAGCGTTTCTCACGGAGTGAGCGGCGCCGGGCGGCCGGCGGCACCACAGACCGAGTACCGACCAGTGACGACGCTAGGCGGAAGTCATATATGAGCCGACCAACCTTAGATTTAGATGAGTCAAAAAATTGGATGTGACTTCTATTATGCCCACCCAACGCGACGACGACCGAGTTGTGACGCGACGTGACGCGGTGCGCGCGGGGGCGGCGACGGCGCTGGCCTCCGTCGCCGGCTGTACGTCGCTCCCGGGCGCGCCAGTCGGGGCCGGCCAGGCCGAAAGCGACGACGAGGGACCGGTCGTCGTGGCCTCCTTCTTCAGCTTCTACGACTTCGGCCGCAAGGTCGCGGAGGGGACCCCGCTGACCGTCGAGAACCTCGTGCCGACGGGGCTCCACGGCCACGGCTGGGAGCCGAACGCGAGCATCACCCGGCGGATCATCGAGGCGGACGCGTTCGTCCACGTCGGAGAGGACTTCCAGCCGTGGGCCGACCGCGCCATTCAGACGCTCGAGGCCGACGGCGCGGACACCGCGCTGATAAACGCCCGGGAGGGGGTCGAGCTCGTGGACCTCGCGGCGTCGCTCGACCGCGAGGAGGAGGGCGTCGGCGCCGAGCGCGGGAAGGACCCGCACTTCTGGCTGGACCCGCGGCGCGCGAAGCGGTCGGTCGACAACATCGCCGAGGGGTTCGCGGCGGTGGCGCCGGACCACGCGGACCAGTTCCGCGAGAACGCGGACCGGTACAAAAGCGAGGTGCTCGACCGCATCGACGCGGACTACCAGGCGATCTTCGACCGCTCGGACCGCGATGTGGTCCAGCTGGCCGCACACAACGCCTTCCAGTACATCGGAGTGCGGTACGGCGTCCGGATGCGCCCGCTGGTGACCAGCCTCGCGGCGAGCGGGGACGTCAAGCCCGCGGATATCCGCGAGGCGACGCGGGTCATCCGCGAGAACGACATCCGGTACATCGCCAACGGCGTCTTCGAGTCGCAGCGACCGGCCGAGCAGCTCGTCCGGGAGACCGCCGTCGAGGCCTACTTCCCCGTCACGCCGTACGCCGGGGTCCGCGACGAGTGGGTCGCGGAGGACTGGGGGTACGAGGAGATCGCGTACAACATCAACATGCCGACCTTCGAGATCGTCCTCGGGAACGAGACGCCGGAGGCCGCGGCGCCGACCGACAGCTGGGTCGACGAGTGGCGGAACTTCGAACCGATATGAGCGCGAACGACGCGGACCACGCGACCGTCACGGGAAGCACAGCGCGCGAGACCGAGACCGCCGTCCCCGAGGCAGACGGCCCGATCGTCGACCTCTCCGGCGTCACCTTCGGCTACACGGCGACGCCGGTCGTCGAGGACGTGTCGCTGACGGTCGAGCCCGGCGAGTACGTCGCCGTCGTGGGGCCGAACGGCTCCGGGAAGTCGACGCTGATGCGGCTCATGCTCGGGCTGCTCGGTCCCGACACCGGGACGGCCCGGCTGTTCGGCGAGGACGCCGCTGGGTTCAACGACGGCGAGCGCGTCGGCTACGTCGCCCAGCGGGCCACCGCCGCGGAGGACATGCCCATCACCGTCCGCGAGGTCGTGAAGATGGGCCGGTTCCCGTACCTCGGCCTCGACCGGGTGACCGACGGCGCGCTCGCCGACGAGTTCGCCGCCGACCCCCTCCGCACGGCGCGGCGGACCGCCAACGTCGTCTCGGGACGGCTCACCGCCGCCGACTGGGAGATCGTCGACGACGCCCTCGCGACCGTCGGGATGAGCGCGTTCGACGACCGGCGCATCGGGCGGCTCTCCGGCGGCCAGCGCCAGCGGGTGTTCATCGCCCGGGCGCTGGCCGGCGAGGCCGACCTGCTGATCTTAGACGAGCCGACCGTCGGCGTCGACGCCGAGTCCGTCGACGCGTTCTACGACCTGCTCGGCGCGCTCAACGACGCGGGCATCACCGTGGTCCTCATCGAGCACGACCTCGGCGCGGTCGTCGAGCACGCCGACCGCGTCGTCTGTCTCAACCGCGAGGTGTATTTCGACGGCCCGACCGACGAGTTCGTCGAGAGCGACGCCTTAGCGCGGGCGTTCGGAACCGAGGCGCGCTTCCTGACGCGGGGTGACGAATGAGCGACCCGCTGACCGCCGCGGTCCTCGCGTGGCTCCTCGCCGGGGTCGACGGGTCGCTGACTCTCGCCGGGGTCGACGGGTCGGCGGCGGTGGCGCTTCAGGGCGGCTTCACCGCCGTCGGGGACGCCCTCTTCGCCGCCCTGCGCTGGGTGTTGGCGCAGTGGTACTGGCTGATGGACTGGGTGTACTACGGCACCGGACTGGAGATGCTGAACCCCCGCTACCGGTACATGCACCGCGCGCTCCTCGTCGGGCTCTGCGTCGGCGTGATGGCGCCGCTCATCGGGACCTTCCTCGTCCACCGGCAGCTCGCGCTGATCGGGGACGCGCTGGCGCACACCGCCTTCGCCGGGGTCGCGGTCGGGCTCTTCCTCAACGCGGTCATCGATCTCGGGGTGTCGCCGTACCTCACCGCCGTCATCGTGGCGATGATCGCCGCGCTGTTCATCGAGCTCATCTCCGAGACGACGGACGCGTACAACGACGTCTCGATGGCGATCGTCCTCTCGACGGGGTTCGCGCTGGGGACGACGCTCATCAGCCTCAACGCCGGCGGGCTCGCAGTCGGGGTGAACCAGTTCCTCTTCGGGAGCCTCTCGACGGTGTCGCCGCAGAGCGCCGGAATCCTGCTGGTGCTTTTCGTCGTCATCGTCGGAACGGTGGCGGTGACCCGGAACCAGCTCCTCTACGTGACCTTCGACGAGACCGCGGCCGCCGTCTCCGGGATCCCCGTCAACTGGTACAACCGCGTGATGGTGATGTTGACGGCGATGGTCGTCGTCGGCGCGATGCAGATCATGGGCGTCATCCTCGTCGCGGCGATGCTGGTCGTGCCCGTGGCGGGCGCGACGCAGGTGTCGCGCAGCTTCACCGAGTCGCTCGTCGTCTCGGTGGTCCTCGCCGAGCTCGCGGTCCTCCTCGGCATCGGCGTCGCCTACTACGGCGGCGTCACCGCCGGCGGGATCATCGTGCTCATCGCCGTGGGGATCTACGTCTGCGCGGTCGGGATCGGGAAGCTCCAGTCGGCCCGCGGCGAGCAAGCGGCCAGCGAGATGGAGGGGATCGAGATCGACGGCGTCGACGTCGGCGGCGGAACCGGGGGTGACCGACGGTGACGGGCAACGAGCGCGAGGCCGACTCCGGCGATAGACGCGAGGCCGACGACGACTCCGGCGACGCCGGTGACGGGGCCGCGATCGACATCGGTGCCGACGACTCCGGCCCGAGGGCGTCGGCGGACGTCATCAGCGCGGTGATGGAAGACTACATCAAGTCGATCTACGCCATCGAGCGCGACACCGGGGAGCGGGCCTCGACCTCCGCGCTCGCCGACTACCTCGACGTCACCGCGCCGACCGTCTCCTCGATGATCAAGAAGCTGGAGGAGCGCGGGCTGGTCGACCGGCGGGAGTACAAGGGCGTCACGCTCACCGACGAGGGCGAGGTCGTGGCGCTCGAGATCCTCAGACACCACCGGCTCTTAGAGGCGTTCCTGACCGAGCAGCTCGATTACAGCTGGGTGGACGTCCACGACGAGGCCGACCGACTCGAACACCACGTCTCCGAGAAGCTGAGCGGGCGCATCGCCGAGGCGCTCGGGAACCCGCCCGTCGACCCGCACGGCGACCCGATTCCGGACGCCGACCTCTCGCTCCCGGAAGCGAGCGAGACCGTCCGGCTCGTCGACGCCGACGAGGGGGACCGCGCGATCGTCCAACGGATCCGCCATCAGGGGGACGCCGAGCTGCGCTACCTCTCCGACGCCGGCGTCCGGCCGGGCGCCGAACTCGTCGTCTTCGACGTCGCGCCGTTCGGCATGGTCACCGTCGAGACGCCGGCGGCCGACCAGAGCCTCCCGGCGGAGATCGCGCGGCTCATCGAGGTCGAAATCGCCGTCGACGGTGACGGCGACGCGTCCTGACGCCGGTCTCGATCGGTAGCGACGCCCCCCGAGCGCGCTCGGCCGCCCGGCTCACTCGTTCTGAACGAACTCGCCCGAGCAGTCGTACTCGATCAGCTCGAACTCGTTCGCGGCCTGGACGCTCCCGTTGTAGGGGTCGGTTCGCTCGTACAGCTGGTAGACGGTGACGTTCTCGACGGCCGTCTCGTGGGTGCGGTTCCAGTTCCCGCAGAGGTAGTTCGCGAGGTACGAGCGGTGATTCTCGTTGTCGGCGCCGTAGACGTTCTTGAGGTACTTCCGCCAGCGCGAGGTCGGATAGGCGGTCTCCGCGCGCGCCGGTCTGTCGAAGGTGACCGCCGCGTCCCGCAGTACGTCCCGCTCGGTCCCGTCTTCGAGCGTCCCGACCGCGACGTACCACCGCGTCGTGCGGATCGGATCCGGCGCGAACATCTGCCACGACTGATCCATCTCGGCGGCGTCCAGGGCGTCGTCGGCGGGCTCCGGGACCTCGGCGTAGCCGACCGACGCCGCGCTCGACAGGAGGATCAACACGAGGAAGACGTAGGGCAGGATCGTCGAGAAGAGGACGCGTCCACGGGCGAGACCCGCAGCGAAGTCCCGGTCACGGAGCCCCTCCAGCCGCTCCGACGCGGCCGGTCGCGGGAGCGACGCGCCGGCCGAGAGCGCTGTCCTCGCCAGGGATTCGAAACGGGCCCGCCAGCGCGCGAGCGGCGTCGCCCAGTTCAGGCGGTCGGCGGCGCGCTCTAAGGCGTCCCAGACGGGCGTCTGGAGGAACGGGATGAACCCGATGACGACGATGGGGAAGAGGCCGACCCGGATCGTGACCGCCATCCCGAGGTGCATCCCGACGAACAGCGAGGCGAGCGCGGCCCGCGGAATCCCGGTGAGCAGGAGCAACAGCGGCGACGCGAACAACAGGGCGACCCACAGGAGCGTGAACACCCGCAGGAGTCCGGTGAACTCGGCGAGGTAGTTACCGAGGAGGTAGGTGAACTGGTCGGCCTGCATGATGTACGCGACCGCCTCGCCGCCCATCCAGAGGTCGCTCTCGTACTTGTGGACGGCGTTGGTCAGGTACATCACCAGTACCTGTACCAGGACCGCCATCGTGGCGACGCTCGCCACGGCGGTCCCGCTCGGCCCCCGCGTCGCGGAACCGCCGTCGCCGCCCGTCGCAGAGCCGCCGTCGTCGGTGGCGGCGCCATCGGACTCTGCGCCGGTTCCCCGGTCCGCCCGCTTGACGGCGTCGACCGACCAGCGCGCGCCGAGCGGGAGGAAGACGCTCCAGAAGAGCAGCATGCGAAGCAGGCTGTCGCCCGAGTTCAACACCATCGGGTTCCGGGCGTGAAGCGACACCAGCAGCACCCACGAGACGAGCGTCACGAGTCGCGTTCGGTACCCGACGATCAGCGCGAGCGCGAGGGCACCCGCGACCGCGAACGACAGGGCCGCCGCCCACGGCTCGCCGGAGAGCGCGTGCAGCGAGTGGCTCGTCGAGTAATCCGTGAGGAACGCACGGAGCGGCAGCACCCCGTAGTCGGTGTAGAAGGCGGTCAGCGATCGCGAGCGCAGGAGCAGGTCGACGATCACCAGCGTTCCGAGCCCGATCCGGAAGGCGGCGAGCGCGCGCAGGTCGACCGAGACCCGCGCGGCGACCGCGGCCGCGAGCCGCCCGACTGCGGCGGTGACCCGCGACCGCACGTCCGGGGCGGAGGGGTTTCCAGCCATGCTCTTTTGATCCAACTTGTTGGAGACACCGAGGGACCGGCATAAGTTTTCCGTGAGACGGCACTGCCGTTCGTGTCTCTCGGCCCCCACCGCGAGACACGAATCGGCTCCCACCGGAATCCTGAACTGCGACGGCCGCGTACACACAGAAGGTGATGGACGAGGACATCCCGGAGGACGCCGCGATCGTACTCTTCGACGGCGTCTGTAACCTCTGTAGCGGGTTCGTACAGTTCGTCTTCCCCCGCGACCCGGAGGGCAAGTACCGGTTCGCCTCGCTCCAGTCCGACGTGGGACAGGCTCTCTTGGCCGAACACGACCTCGCGACCGAGGAGTTGGACTCGATCGTCCTGATCGAGGACGGCGAGAGCTACGTGAAGTCGTCGGCGATCATCCAGATCGCGACGGGGCTCGGCGGTCGCTACCGGCTGCTCTCGCCGTTCCGGTACGTGCCCAAGGCGGTCCGCGACCGCGTGTACGACTTCGTCGCCGACAACCGGTACCGCTGGTTCGGGAAGAAGGACCGGTGTATGATGCCCTCGGGCGACGTGGAATCGCGGTTCCTGGAGTAGGCTTACGCCCCGTCGCGCCGCTCGTAGGTGACGAACGCGAGGTCGCCGTCTGTTTCGCGCTCCCGCTCGTCCCACGCCTCGGGGTCCCACTCCGGGAAGCGCGTGTCGCCCTCCGGGCGCTCCGGGATCTCGGTGAGAACCATCCGGTCCGCACGCGCCAGGTACGCCTCGTACACCGTCGCGCCCCCGATGACGTAGACGGCGTCGACGCCGCGGTCGGCGGCGTCCGCGGTCGCGCGGGAGCGCGCCGACTCGACGTCGTGCGCGACGACCGCGCCGCCCGGGAGGTCGGCGTCGTCGATCGCGCGTGTCGTCAACACGACGTTCGTCCGGTCGGGGAGCGGGCCGCCGAGCCGGTCGGCGATGCGCTCGTACGTCTTCCGGCCGACGATCACCGGATGGCCGGTCGTCAGCCGCTTGAAATGTGCCAGGTCCGCGGGGTAGTGCCACGGCATCCCGCCGCCGTCACCGATCACGCCGTTCTCCGCGACGGCGGCGACGAGGACGAGGTCGGGGTCAGCGTCGCGCTCCGCCGCAGGATCGTCGGCGTCCGCCATCACTCCGCGACCGCGAACGAGATGCCGTCCGCGGAGTCGTAGTCGACGACCTCGACGTCGTCGTGCGTCAGCTCGTCGAGCGGCTTGTCGGCGATCTCGATTCGCGGGCGGTCGCGGGGCGTCCGCGAGAGCTGTTCGAGGAGGCCGGGCACGTGGTCGTACCCCTCCTGGCCGTTCGGCTCGTCGGGGGCGGTCCGCTCGACCCAGCTCTTCACGTCGAGGTAGTCGCTCTTGCGCTCGACGCTCGCGAGCCGCTCTTGGACGTAGCGGAGGTTGTTCGCGTACCACTTCCCGCGGTCGCCGCGGCCGCAGTAAACGTGTGCGTCGACGACGGTGTGGCCGAACTCGCCGACCTCGAAGCCGGTCCGCTGGGCGAGCGCGTTCGCGAGCAGCGCGTACGCCGCGATGTTGAACGGGACGCCGAGCGCGATGTCGCCCGAGCGCTGCGTGAGGTGGAGGTTGAGCCGGCCGTCCTGAACGTTCACCACGAAGGTGTAGTGGCAGGGCGGCAGCGTCGAGACGGCGGCGTTCGCCGGGTGCCACGCGTTCACGACCATCCGGCGGGAGTGGGGATTCTCCTCTAGGGTGTCGAGGACGTACTGGATCTGGTCGAACGTGCGCCGCGTCGTCCCGTCGGCGTCCTCCTCGACGGTGACCCAGCGGTCGGCGTCGTCGGGCCACGTCTCGCCGGGGAGTTCGGCTGCCCTCTCAGGAACCGGATAGCGACGCCAGAATCGACCGTACGCGGTGTCGAGCTTCCCTTCCTCGTCGGCCCACGCGTCCCAGATCTTCGTCTCCTCGCGGAGGTTCCGGATGTGCTCCTCGCCGGAGAGGTACCACAGCACCTCGTGGATGAGCGAGTTCCACCGGTAGCCGTCCATCTTCTTCGTGGTCAGGAGCGGGAATCCCTCAGCGAGGTCGACGGTGTACTGCCCGCTGAACGTCGCGATGGTGTCGACGCCGGTTCGGTTCGGCTTGTACGTGCCCGTCGAGAGCGCGTCGTCGACGAGGTCGAGGTACTGTTGCATGGTGGGTTCTGCGCGCCGGGACCGGCGGTCACCGGCGCGGACTGTTATCGGATGAAACGAGTGGGGGCACCTAATAACGTTGATCGGCCGCCGCGATCACCGGTATCGGTCCGGGAGGTACGGGTCGAACGCCGCCGGGAGCAGGGGGATCACGGCCGCCGCTATCTCCGCGAGGCGGCGCCGGAGGACGGTGTACACGACCGCGATGGCCAGCGTCCCGATCACGATCTGTCGGAGGGGGCCCTCGACTAAGAGGAGCAGCGGGATCGACAGCCCGACCGAGAGCGCGAGGTCCTCGACGGCGCCGTCGTACCGGACGCCGCGTTTGGGGGAGATCCACGTCTCGCGGTGGTGGTCGTACACCGCGCGGTCGGAGTTCCCCTCCCAGGGGCGGAGCTCCAGGCCGCCGCCGTACATGTCGGCGACGCTGTGGAGCGCCGCGCCGAGGAGGAAGAAGGCGACGCCGACGGTGAGCGTCGACGGCGCGGCCACGGCCGCGAGGAGCGCTGGGACGGCGAGGACGGAGTAGTAGACGGGGTAGTGGAGCGTCCGCCGGTGGCCGGTGTACATGTCGAGGTCGGGGACGAGCCCGCCGAGGAAGCCGGCGGCGAACCCGATCGGCGCCAGTTCCGGCGCCGCCCGCACCAGCGGGGCCGCGAGCAGCATCCCCGCCAGCACGTGGGTCGGAAGCATCATCGTACCGGAACGCAGGCGACAGAAATATATGAGCGTGTCGGCCGGACCGGCGGCGATCGGTCGGGCGATCCGCCCGGCGGGGCCCAAACCCCCCGAAACACTCCGGATCAGATGTCTCGACGCTCGAACAGCGCCTGCGAGAGGATGAGCAGGCCGACGAACGCGAGGAGCAGGATGGCCGAGTCGATCGGCTCGAACGACCCGTCGATCAGGATCGGCGTCGGCTCGTAGTACTGCGTCGGGCTCAGGTACTGTATCCAGTCGTAGCCCTCGGCGCCGCCGACGACGGACTCGACGAGGTAGAGGACGAACACGGTGCCGACGGCGCCCCGCTCGGCGACCGCCGCCCGGTCGACGGCGACCGAGAACACGAGGCCGATCCCCGCGCAGACGAGGAGGAACGGGACCGATAGCAGGTGCGTGAGGAACAGGTGATCGAGGGGGACCGTCTCCCCGACGGCGACGACGAACAGGTAGATGATCGGGCCGCCGAGGGCGTTGACGGCGATCATGGGAACGAGCAGCGCGGCGAACTTCTCGACGAGCAGCCGGGAGCGCGTGACGGGGAACGACAGGAGGAGATCCATCCGTTCCGTCTCGACGTCTCGCGCGACGACGCCGCCGCCGACGTACGCGAAGTACAGCCCCAGCCCGAGCAGCCAGACGAAGTTGAACACCTGTGCGCCGAGGAACCCCTCGACCGTCGACAGGCTCTCGATGCCGAACGCCTCCAGCATCGCCGGCGGCAGGTCCTCGAAGACGTCCTCGTAGTCGACCCCCTCCAGAACGGTGAAGTACCAGACGATAAACCCGGCGTACGCCCCGACGCCGGCCGTGAGGATCGCGGCGCCGCGGAGGCGCCGCCTCCCCTCGTACCGAGCCGTCTCAAGCATTCGTCGCCTCCGCCCCGTCGCTCCCGTAGTAGTGCGCGAACACGTCCTCGATCGGGGGTTCGCCGATCTCAACGTCGCGGACGTCGTGGGCCGCGAGCGCGCGGAGGAGCGCGTTGACGTCGCCGGCGTAGATGAACTGGACGCCCTCGGCGAATCGCTCCGGGTCGACGACGCCGTCGAGGTCGGCTATCGTCGCGACCGCCGCGTCGCTCGCGTGAACGCGCACGTGTTTCCCGCTTCGGTGAAGGAGCGCTTCGACGTCCTCGAGCTCGACGAGCGACCCGGCGCGGAGGATGCCGACGCGGTCGCAGACGCGTCGGACCTCGCTCAACACGTGCGAGGAGAAGAACACGGTCGTGCCCCGCTCGCGCTCGTCGCGGACGAACTCGTTGAACGCCTCCTGTTTGAGCGGGTCGAGCCCGCCGGTCGGCTCGTCCATGATCACGAGGTCGGGGTCGTGCATGAACGCCTGTACCAGTCCGAGCATCCGCTTGTTCCCGGTCGAGTACTCGCGTACCGGTCTCTCGACCGGCGGGGTGAAAAGTTCCAGCAGCTCCTCGCGGCGACGCTCGCCCTTCATCGCGCCGTGGTAGTCAAGCACCGCCTCGCCGGTCGCCTCCCCGTCGAACCCGAGGTGCGCCGGGAGGTACCCGATCCGGCGCTTGACCTCGGTCAGCGCGTCCTCGTCGCGGATGTCGGCGCCGAGCACCCTCGCTGTCCCCGAAGTGGGCTTCAACAGCCCGAGCAGCAATCGTATCGTCGTCGACTTCCCCGCGCCGTTGGGGCCGAGGAACCCGAACACCTCGCCCTCGTCGACGGCGAACGACACGTCGTCGTTCGCGACCACGCTTCCGAAGTCCTTCGTGAGCCCCTCGACGACGAGGGGGCGGTCGGTCTCACCGGACATAGAACCACCACGCCCCGGCGGCGACGAGGAGCAGGAGGACGACCAACACGGCGGACTCGATGGGGACCTCGCCGCCGGGCGACTCGACGACCGAGGCGGCGACGGTCGCGGTGTCGCCGGTGACGCGGACTCCGTCGGGGTCGGTGTAGCTGATCTCGACGCTGGCCGGGTATCGACTCGCCGGCGCCTCGCCGTCGACCGCGAGGTCGAACGCGACACGCCCCGTCTCACCGGGCGCCAGCGACGGGACCACGGTGGTTCGGAACTCGCTCTCCAGCGGCTGGTCGACGGCGAGACGCAACTCGACGTCGCGGAGCTCGACGTCGCGGCGGTTCGTCACGTCGAGCCGCAACACGCCGTCCTCGCCCGCCGCGAACTCCGAGTCGACCGGGGACACCGTCACCGCGTCCCGGCGCTCGGCGACGGGAACGCGAACCGCCTCGCGGGTCGTGCGGACGGTGTCGGCGGCGCTCCGGTAGCTCGTCGAGAGGACCAGCTGCTGGGGGACCGAGTCGGCGCCCGCCGGGACCTCACCGCGGAACCGGAAGGCGGCGCTCTCGCCGGCGGCGAGGTCGCCGACGGCGTACCGCGGACTGCGGGGAGCGAACGCCCCGTCGCCGACCGCGACGACGACCCCGTTGACGTCGCTCGGCCCGTCGTTGGTGATCGTCCCGCTGACGCTCCCGTTCTCGCCGACGCGGAGCGTGGAGTCGTCGACCGCGACCGAGAAGGACTGCTCCGCGCGCGGTCGGAGCCCGACCGGGATCCCCTCGTGAGCGCCGCGGATGCCGTCCGGGTCCGTGTACCGAACGCTGCCGGTGAGGCCGAACGACTCTGCGGCGGCGTCCGCGTCGACGCTCGCCGGGAACCTGACCGTCGCGTTCTCGCCGGGGTCGAGCCGGTCGACCCGCGCGGTGTTCCGCTGCGTCTCGCCGAGCGCGAGATCGGGGCCGTTCGCGGCGAGCTCAACCGAGAGGTCGCGCGCGGGCTCCCCGCCGACGTTGGTCACGTTCGCCACGAGCGTCCCGGAGTCGCCGACCTGGACGTCCGTGCCGACCGTCCGCATGGCGAACCGGGGCGCGTCGTCCACGGTCACCGATATCGACTCGGTCCGCGTCCGCGATCGGTCCTGGACGACCCCGCTCCGCGGCGCCGAGAGGAACGTGTGCGAGTACTCGAGCCGCACGTCGAGCGAGTACCGTCCCGGCTCCGCGTCGGCCGGAACCCTGACCGAGACGGGGACCTCCCGGACCGCGCCCTCGCCGATCGATCCGACGGCGAACCGACCCGTCTCGACGACGAGGGGCGAGCCGTCGTTTCGAACGTCGACCACGACGCTCCGGGCGGTCGTGACGGTGGCTCGCCGGGCGTCCGACCCCGCCCGTACGTCGCCGTCGTTCGCGATCTGCACCGTGAGGTCCGTCGTCGTTCCCGGGGACACCGTCGGGTCCGGGACGTACACGTCCAGCTCGGGCTCACCGCGGACGAACGGCGGCTCCTCTTGAGCGACGGCGAGGCCGGCAAGCGTTCCGACGAGGAGAGCGACGACAGCGACGGCGGCGAGGGCTCGGAGGCGTTTCCGGGACATTCACGCCCCCGATCCGGCGGCCGTAGTACGTCTACCGGCCGACCGTACCAACCACGCGCGAGAGTGATGGTCGAGTATCATGTGTGGAACTCCGCTCGCCGATCATATGTATGTACGTGTGGCGATCGGTTCGGTGACGGCCGGTACCGGGCGCTTATCTCGATGGAACCGCGTGTCGACGTATGCTCATGACGCCGGGGCCGACCGCGGTCCCCGAACCGGTGCGCGACGCGATGTCCCGCGAGCTGATCAACCCCGACGTGGACCCGCGATTTCGGGAGATCTACGACCGGCTCACGGAGCGGCTGGCGACCGTGTACGGCGTCGACCCCGACGCTACCGGGGCGGACGCCCGCGACATCGTCGCCCTCGGCGGCGAGGGTATCTTAGGTCTGGAGGCCGCAGTCGCCTCGCTCGTCGAGCCCGGCACCGAGGTCCTGTGCCTGTCGAACGGGCTCTACGGCGAGGGCTTCGCCGACTTCGTCGAGTCGTACGGCGGCGACGCGACGCTCGTCGCGGCCGAGCACGACGAGCCGCTCCCGCTCGACGCGCTCGACGATGCGCTGGCGGCAGATGAGAGTGATTTCGACCTCGCGACGATGGTCCACTGCGAGACGCCCACGGGGACGCTCAACGACGTCGGGAGCGCACTCGACCGCATCGAGGCGGCGGACCCGGAGATCCTCACCGTCGTCGACGCCGTCTCCTCGCTCGGCGGAGTCGAGGTCCCGACCGACCGGATCGACGTGTGCCTCGGCGCCTCCCAGAAGTGTTTCAGCGCGCCGCCGGGCCTGGCGACCGCCGCGGTGAGCGACCGCGCGTGGGCCGCGATGGAGGAGCGCGACCCGCACGAACTGTACGCGAACTTCCTGCCGTTCCGCGACGTGAACGACGGGTTCCCGTACACGCACCTGACGACCGAGGTCGTCGCGCTCGATGCGGCGCTCGGCCTCCTGCTCGACGAGGGGCTCGACGCGGTCCGCGAGCGACACGCGGCGGCCGCGGCGCGGTGCCGCGAGCGCGGCGCGGAGCTGGGGCTGGAGACGGTCCCGGGCCCCGAGCGGAGTTCGCCGACTGTAACCGCCTTCAAAGTTCCCGGGCGGGCCGAGGCGCTCCAGGAGCGGCTGCGGGAGGAGCACGACGTGATCCTCGCGACGGGGTTAGGCGAGGACGCCGAAGACATCCTCCGCGTCGGCCACATGGGCCACAACGCGCGCGTCGACCGCGTCGACGAGACGATGGACGCGCTCGCGGCCGTGCTGTGAGTGCGGATTGAGAACGGGCCACAACCCGGCGGAATCTTCAACCGGTACGCGGTGCGACGCTTCGCCTATGGCTTCGCCGCGCGAAGTGATGCGGGAACGCGGCTGGACGGTCGAACACGTCCCTCACGAGGAGATAGCGAGGTACAACGCCTGTTACCGCGTCGAGTACGACGGGGAGCTGATCTACCCGCCCGCGGCCGACGATCTGGGCATCCCGAGGAACAAGGTCTGGGTCTCGGAGAAGTGGTCGAAGTACGACCGGTTCATCCTGTTCCACGAGCTCAGGGAGATCGAACACCGAGCCGACGGCCACGACGTGACCACGGCGCACGAACTCGCCGAGCGCGACGAGCGCTCCCTCTGGCGGGACAACCCTCGCTGGCGGGTGATGAACGCCGAGTGGGACGAGGGGCGAGCCCACCTCCCGTTCCCGCACGAGTGAGCGCCGGACGGGAGCCGACCCGCGTGTTAGTCGCCCCGGCCCCACAGCAGGAGCGCGACGCCGGTGACCGACAGCGACAGTCCGCAGACGATGGCCCCGAGGTAGCCGACGGCGATCGATCCGATGTCTTGGATGTGCGAGTGGTACTGATCGGTCACGTGCGTGAGAAGCAGGAGGGTGCTGGCGACGCTGAGCGCCAGTCCGGCGACGCTCACGGAGAGCCCGAGTCGTTTCATGCCGTGACGACGTTCGCTTCGGCCGTCAATTAAAAATGTATAGTCGAAACCGAGCGCCGCCCGGAAGCGACCCCGGAGCTCGTTTCGACCCCGGGCACGTGTGAAGAATCCGAAATTTTAATTGTGGTATTCGGAATCAGGGCCCGGTAGGTCCCCGAAATGTCACGAATACTCCGAAACGGGAACGATCGGCTGCGGTTACCCCTCCGGCTGGTGTGGAACGACGGCGAACGACGGCCTCGCGCTCCCCTCCGTCTCGCCGCCGGAGTCGTCGTGGTGCTCGTCTTCGCCAACACCGGGCGGACGCTCCAACCGTCGCCGTTCGCGGGAGACGGGCCCCTCGCGGCGGTCGCGAACAACCTGGTCGGGGGGATCCCCCAGTCGGGAGGGATCGCGCTCGGCGTGGTGCTCGTCGCGCTGGTCGTCGATCAGCGGGTGCTCACCGACCTCGGACTGCGACTCGGACGCGGCGTCTGGCGCCGGTTCGCGGGAGGGCTCGCGCTCGGCGCCGCGATCAGCGCTTTCGGCGTCGCTGCCGGCGTGGCCGCAGGGTTCTACGAGTTCGCGGGGTTCCAGCTGACCGGCGGACCGGGCGTGTGGGCGCTCCTCGTGGCCGGGACCGCGCTGTCGCAATTGCTCATCGTCGTCGCGGAGGAGCTGTTCGTCCGGGGATACATCATCACGAACGCCATCGAGGGCCTGGACGGGATACAGTCGATCCCGCGGAGCGTGGCGGTCGGCGTCGCGGTCGCGGTCTCGTCCGCGTTCTTCTATCTCACGCACTCCACGCGAGGCGACGTGTTCGCCGTCATGGCCGGCGGGCTCGCTGTGCTCCTCGGGATCGCGTACGTGCTCAGCGGCGATCTCGCCGTCCCAATCGGGATTCACTTCGGCGTGAACTTTACGGGGATGATCGGCGGATCGGCGCCCCAGCAGGCGTCGATCGTTCGGCTCTCGTCGACGGAGACGGTCGCCGAGTCGCTTGTTCTCCCGCCGGAGGCGGTCGTCGTTCGGCTCCTCGGGGCCGCCGTCGGCATCGGACTGCTGTTCGGCTGGTACCGTCGAGCGAGAGGCGACGGACGCGTCGCCCCGTCGATCGTCCGCCCGTCGCTCCGCGGAGACCGCGGCACCGAGACGCCGACTGAGAGCTCATAGAACGGCGACTCGGTCACCGGTTCCCGAGGGAGTCGGCACAAACCCTCCGAATCCGTCGCCCTTCGGTTCCGCCTCCGGAACGCCCTTGCGTTCGCCCGGACAACGTTCGGCCGACATGAACCACCGCGAACTCGGCGAGGTCGGCGGGGTCAGCGAGGTCGGCTACGGCGCCTGGCAGATCGGCGGCGACTGGGGCGAGGTCACGGAGGACGAGGCCGTCGCGGCGGTCGAGGCCGCCCGCGACGCCGGGATCGACTTCTTCGACACCGCCGACGTGTACGGCGACGGCCGCTCCGAGCGGATCGTCGGCGAGGTCCTCGCAGACGATATCGCCGCGGGCGACGTGACCGTCGCGACGAAGGCCGGCCGACGGCTCGACCCGCACGAGCCCGACGGCTACACCGAGGCGAATCTCCGGCGGTTCGTCAACCGCTCGCGGGAGAACCTGGGGATGGAGACGCTGGATCTGGTCCAGCTCCACTGCCCGCCGACGGACGTCTACTACCGGCCGGAGACGTTCGACGCGCTGGCGACGCTCGCGGACGAGGGCCGGATTGCGAACTACGGCGTCAGCGTCGAGCGCGTCGAGGAGGGGCTGAAGGCGATCGAGTACCCCGGCGTCGAGACGGTCCAGATCATCTTCAACCCGTTCCGCCAGCGGCCCGCCGAGCTGTTCTTAGAGGAGGCCGCCGCGCGCGACGTGGGCGTGATCTGCCGGGTCCCGCTCGCGTCCGGGCTGCTGACGGGCGCGCTCTCGCGCGACGCGGAGTTCCCCGAGGACGACCACCGCAACTACAACCGCGAGGGCGACGCGTTCGACGTGGGCGAGACGTTCGCGGGCGTGCCCTTCGAGGCGGGCCTCGACGCGGTCGACGCCCTCGAGGAGCGCCTGCCGGACGACCGGCCGCTCCCCGAGTTCGCGCTGCGCTGGATCCTCGACCACGACGCCGTCACGACCGTGATTCCCGGGTCGACGACCCCCGAACACGTGCGGGCGAACGCGGCCGCGAGCGAGGCGCCGCCCCTCTCCGACGCCGAGCGCGAGGCCGCAAGCGAGGTGTACGACGCTCACGTCCGCGAGCACGTCCACCAGCGCTGGTAGAGGGCGGACGCGCCCGGCCGGCGGACGACGAGACGAGAGCGAGGCGCGCGCCCCCGCCTCACTCACTCGTCGAGCGCGGCCGCCAGCTTCTCTATCGGGTGCGGGGGCGCCTCGGCACCCTCGCGGTCGCCGAGCTGCGACCGGCAGGAGGCGCCGGGCGCCGTCACCGTGTCGCCGTCGCTGTCGGCGACCTGCCCGAAGAGGATCCGCCCGATCGCCTGCGAGAGGTCGTAGTGCTCGCTCTCGTAGCCGAACGAGCCCGCCATCCCGCAACAAGAGGAGTCGAGCGGGTCGACGCCGTAGCCGGCGCGCCGCAGCACGCCGACCGCGTGGTGGTCCTTGTTCGTCGCCTTCTGGTTGCAGTGGCCGTGGTAGGTGAGCGTCTCCGCCGGCGCGTCGAACGACAGTCGCTCGTCAACCCGGCGCGCGTCGAGGTACTCGCAGACGCCCGCCGCGGCCGACGAGACCGCCTCGACGTCTTCGCCGTCGAGTAAGTCCAGGTACTCGTCTTGGAACATCACCGCGTCGGAGGGCTCGACGAAGAGGACGGACTGCCCCTCGCGCACGCGAGGCGCGAGCGCCGCGACGTTCTCGGCCGCGCGCTCCCGGGCCGCGTCGAGGAAGCCCGTCGAGAACGCGGCGCGGCCGGAGGGTGCGAGGTCGTCGGGGACCTCGACGCGGACGTCCGCGGCCTCCAGCACTCGCACCGCCGCCTTCCCGGCCGCCGGGTAGCTGTAGTTGGTGTAGGTGTCTGGGAACAGCGCGACGGTGTCGACCGCGTCGCCTTCGTCGACCGCGGGGCCGCCGCGGGCCGCGAACCACTCCTCGAAGCTTGTCGACCGGAACGTCGGCAGGGCGCGCTCGGGGGCGATCCCCGCGACGGCGTCCATCGCCTTGCGGGCTCCGGGAACCTTCGCCGCCGCGTTCGACACCGGCGCGAGTTTGCTTCCGAGCGCCGAGAGCCGGTCGATGTCGCGGAAGAGGCGCTCGCGCAGTCCCGCCCCATCCCGCTCGTGGTGGTCGTGTTTCACCTCGGCCTTCAGCTTCGCGAGGTCGACGCCGGTCGGACAGTCGCTCTGACACCCCTTACAGCCGACACAGAGGTCGAGCACCTCCGCCTGGAACCGGTCGGAGTGGATCTCCTCGTCGTCGAGCTCGCCGCTTATCGCCGCCCGGAGCATGTTCGCTCGCCCGCGGGTCGTCTGGATCTCTTCGCCCGAGGCCCGGTAGGTCGGACACATCGTCCCGGAGTCGGTCTCGCGACAGGTGCCGCAGCCGTTACACAGCTCGACGAGCTCGGAGAAGCCGCCCTCGTCGGAGAAGTCCAACGTCGTCTGCGGCTCGACCGACTGATACGTCGGCCCGTACCGGAGGTTCTCGCGCATGTCGGTGTCGGCGGCGGTCTCGGGGTAGCCGCGCTCCGCGGCGGTCTCGCCGTCGACGTAGACGACCTTCCCGGGGTTCATCCGCCACTTGGGGTCGAACGTCGACTTCAACTCCTGAAACGCGGTCCAGAGGTCCTCGCCGTACATCTTCGGGTTGAACTCGGTGCGCGCGAGCCCGTCGCCGTGCTCGCCGGAGAAGGCGCCGTGGTGTTCCAAGACGAGGTCGGTGACGTCGTCGGCGATGTCGTGCATCGTCTCGACGCCCTCGGACTCCTTCAGCGAAAGGATCGGTCGGATGTGGAGGGTGCCGACCCCGGCGTGCGCGAAGTACGCGGCCGAGGTGCCGTGGTCGTCGAGCACCTCCTCGAAGGCGGCGACGTAGTCGGCGAGCTCCGCGGGCGGCACCGACGCGTCCTCAATGAACGGGTACGGCTTCGCGTCGCCGTCCATGCTCATCAGGAGGGGGATCGCCGCCTTTCGGAGGTTCCAGAGGTCGGTCTGGGTCGCCGCGTCGTACGCCTCGATGACATCGAAGGCGTCGCGGTCGCCGTCGCCGAGGAAGCGGTCGTTGGCGTCGGCGACCGCCGCCTCGAAGTCGTCGACCAGCTCCGAGTCCCACTCCAGCATGAGCGCGGCCGCCGCCCGGTCCGGGATCGGCTCCGCGTACTCGGCGTACTCCGGCGACCCCGCCGCCAGCTCGACGACCGCGTCGTCCATCAGCTCGACCGCGCTCACGGGGAACTCCAGCGCCTCGGGGACCGCGCGCATGGCCGCGTCGAGCGAGTCGAAGGCGTACAGCGCCAGCGCGATCTCCTCGGGGCGGGTGACGAGCGAGAGCGTGGCCTCCACGACGACGCCGAGCGTCCCCTCGGCGCCGACGAACAGCTTCGAGAGGTTGATGACGCGCTCGCCGTCGTCGTTCTCGGAGATCACCTTGTGGAGGTTGTAGCCCGAGACCGACCGCTTGAGCGTCGGGTATCGGTCCTCGATCTCGTCGGCGTTCTCCTCGACGAGCGCGCGGACCGTCTCGTATAACGCGGCCTCGCGCTCGCCGCCCTCCTCGCCCGCGACGATCGCCTCGTACTCGGGGGAGTCGAGGACGACGTCGCGGGTGTGGATCAGCGTGCCGTCGGCCAGCACCACGCGCAGCTCCTCGGTGTAGGCGTCGGTGATCCCGTACCGCACGGAGTGGGCGCCGGTAGAGTTGTTGCCGATGCCGCCGCCCACGGTCGCGCGCGCCGAGGAGGCGGGGTCGGGCGCGAACTTCAGGCCGTCTTCCGCGAGCCGGTCGTCGAGTTCGTCTTGGACGACGCCGGGCTGGACCGTGGCCCGGCGCGCGTCGGGGTCGACCGACAGGATCGAGTCCATGTGTCGCGAGCAGTCGAGCACGACGCAGCCGGGACCGACAGTCTGTCCCGCGAGCGACGACCCCGCGCCGCGCGGGAGCACGGGGACGCCGTGGTCGGCCGCGACACGCATCGCCGCCCGCACGTCCTCGACCCCGCGGGGGTACACCACGCCCGCCGGTCGGGCCTGATACACGCTCCCGTCGGTCGCGTACAGCACCTGCGCGTACTCGTCGAACTCGACGCCGCCCGCGACCGCGTCGCGCAGGTCGGCCGCGAGCGACCGGTACGCCTCGACGTCCGGCCGGTCGTGGCCCAGCGCGGCGGCCGAGACGCCCGATCGATCCGGGCCGGCGGGCTCGCCCGCGGCGACCCCGCCGTCCGCGGCGATCTCGTCGTCTGACGCTACCCGCCGTGACCGGTCGCGCTCGGCACCCTCACTCGATTCTCCCGGGCCGCCGTCGCCGGCGAGTCCTCCTCCGTCCATGGGGAAGGTGGGCAGGATGAGAGTGATAAATCCATCGTGAACGATAATTATATTCATTTAGGGCGACCGCGAAGCGGGCCGCTTTTTCGGTGGGGCCGCGACCGACCGAGAGAGACGACCGTGGGACACGAACGCGACGTGGAGGCGGGCGATTCGGACGCCGAGGGCCGCGAGGGCGGCGAGCGCCGCGACGACGAACGCGCCCGCGACGAGCGCCGCGACGGCGACAGCGACACGATCCCGGACGACGAGCGCGACGCGCTGGAGACGATCGCGCACGGCGCGGTGCTCACCTCGGGCGGGGTCGCCGGCCAGCGCGCGCTGATCGCGGCGACCGAGTTCGCCTTGACCCGCGGGCTCGGCCCGACCGCCTACGGCGTCTACGCGCTGGCGTGGCGGATCGCTCAGCTGCTCTCCAGACTCGTGACGTTCGGCAGCGTCCCCGCGATCCAGCGGTACCTCCCCGAGTACGCGGCGGACCCGGACCGACAGGGCGCTGTCGCCGGCCTCGCGTACGCGACGACGGTCGGGTTCGGGGCCGCGATCGCGGTCGCCGTCTGGTTCGCGGCGCCGGCGATAAACGCCCGCACCGTCACGGAGCCGGCGTTCTCGGGAACGATGCGAGCGTTCGGTGGACTCGTCGGCCTCCTCGGCGTCGTGATGGTCGCGTCCGCGCTCTTCCGCGCGGTCGGGTCGGCCCGCGGCGAGATCCTCTTCAACAAGCTGTTGCGCCCGGGCGTCAGGCTCGTCGGCGCGCTCGGCGCGCTCGCGCTCGGCTACTCCGTCGTCGGCGTCGCCGGAGCGATCGTCGCCGCGACCGGGGTCCTCGCCGCGGCCGCGGTCCCACTCTCCGCGTCTGTCACGGGGGTTCGGCCGACGCTCCGGGGTGCCCGCGCGGAGGCGCGCCGCTTCTACGACCACGCGGCCCCTGTCGCGATGAGCAGTCTCGGAAAGGTGTTCCAGAACCGCGTCGACGTGCTGCTCGTCGGCGCGCTGCTGACGGCGACCGCGGCCGGCGTGTACAACGTCGTCCTCGTCGTGATCGCGGTCGCGTGGATCCCGCTCCTCTCTTTCAACCAACTCCTCCCGCCGGTCGCCTCGGAGCTGTACGCGAACGACCGGACGGCGACGCTCAACGCGGTGTACGGCTCCGTCACGCGACAGATCGTCACCGCTGTCGTCCCGATCCTCGCCGTGCTGGCGGTGTACGGGCGCGAGATTCTAGCGCTGTTCGGCGCGGCGTACGTCGACGGCTACCTCCCGCTCGTCGTCTACCTCGGCGGCGTCTTCGTCGGGAGCGCCGTCGGCGCGACCGGCTGGCTCCTGATGATGACCGACCACCAGTACGCGCGGATGGCGCTCGACTGGCTGCTCGCGGTCCTCAACGTCGGCCTCACGTACGCGTTCGTCGTCCGGTACGGGCTCGTGGGCGCCGCGCTCGGCACGTCGCTCGCCATCGCGGTCCAGAACGGGATTCAGGTCGTCCTCCTCCGTCACTTCGAGGGGCTGTGGCCGTTCGACCGGACGTTCCTCACCCCGCTCGCGGCGGGCGGCGGCGCCGTCGCCGCGATGTACGCGGTCCGCTCGCTCCTGACCGGCCTCCCGGCGGTCCTCGCGGGAAGCGCGGTCGGGCTCGCGGCGTACGCGGCCTCGCTCCGACTCGTCGGCGTGGACCCCCGCGACCGCTTCGTCGCGCGGCGGCTGGCGCGGCGGTACCGGGCCGCGCTCGCCGAGCGGTTCGGTCGCTGACCCGCCGTCCGCGGATCGCGACGATTTATGGGCGGACGGCGACGTACTGACGGTATGCAAACGATCGACCGCGAGTCGGCGGGGTCGGCTCGCGTCGCGATCGTCGGCGGGATCCACGGCGACGAGCCCGCCGGCGTGCGGATCGTAGAGCGCCTCGCGACGGAACTCTCCCCGCTCGACCCGTCCAACGGAGGCGGGAGCGACGGCGACGTGGGGTCCGAGGGACTCGTCCGGCTCATCCTCGCCAACGAACCGGCGATCGAAGCCGAGACGCGCTACACGGACACGGACCTGAACCGGGCGTTCCCGGGCGACGCCGACAGCGACGAGTACGAGCGGGCGCTCGCGCCGCGGCTCGCCGCCGAGCTGGAGGGGTTCGACGCGGTCCTCGCGCTCCACACCTCGCACAGCGCGCCGCCGCCGTTCGCCATCTTCAGCGACCTCACGGAGTCGGTCCGGCGCACCGTCACCGGGCTCCCGGTCGACCACGTCGTCGACGCGAGCGGGCTGCGCTCGACGACGCTCGACTCCACGATCCCCAACACGGTCTCCATCGAGGTGGGTCGCCAGGGCAGCGAGGAGGCGGTCGAGTTCGGCTACGAGGCCTGCCTCGCCTTCCTCCGGGTCCACGGCGCGATCGCGGACGAGCCGCCGACGTTCTCGGAGACGACCGTGGTGAAAGGCAGCGAGGAGGTGCCGAAGGGGGGCGGGGAGCCGCGCGTCAACTACCGGAACTTCGAGGCGATCCCGGAGGGGGCGGTGTTCGCAGAGGATGACGTGTACACCCACCGCGTCGAGGAGTCGGGGCTGGTCCCGATCCTCGCAAGCGAGCGGGGGTACGACGACATCTTCGGGATGTACGGGCGCGTCACCGGCGTGCTGAAGCCGCCGGACGAGGGCGACCTGCGGGTGTACCCGCGCGACGAGGGTGACGAACTGGAGGAACGGGACGAACGAGACGAAGGAGACCAGCGTCGCGACTCGGTAGCGGATGGGAGCGACGGCGAGAACGGGGCGGACGGCTCGGAGCGCTCGAACTGATTACGTCTCGGCGCGGAGCGTCACTTCGCGGTCGGCGTAATGTCGCCGACGGCGTCCATCACCTGGACCGCGGCGCTGGCGGCGAGGCCGCGGGCGACCTCGTCGGTGTCGGATTCCGCGATGCCGGCGTCCAGATCCTCCGGGTCGGGGGTGAAGCCGGCCGAGACGGGGTGGCCGGCCGGGGGGTTCACCGCAACGGTCGCCTGCGGGCCCTCGGCGCCGACTGAGAGCTCGGAGCCGACGGCGTAGCTGTCGGGGAGATACGACTCAGTTCGCGATACGATCCCGGCGACCGCGCGCCGGAGCTGTTTTTCTTGGTCCGGAGAGAGGTCGACGGCGGCGGGCGAGCCCGCGTCCGTCACACCCGGTGCCCCGGCGTACGGGTTGTTGCCGTTCATTCGAAGACACGATACGTACGCGGAGCCGAGTCAAAAAGGCGTCGGCGCCGGCGACCGGAGCCGCTCGAAATTCTCAGAGGATCGGCTCGGACTCCCCGTACGCGGCGATCACGACCGCGGTCGCGTACCGGTCCGGCTCCGCGGCGACCGTCTCGACGCGCGTCTCGCGGTCCGGGAGCGCCCAGTCTCGGAGGTCGGCGCCACTGTCGAGCCCCGCTTCGATCCGCTCGCGGACATCCTCGGAATCCTCCCCGGTCACCTCGTAGAAGAGGCCCGGGCCCGGGCCGGTCGCCCAGCCCAGCCCCGCGACCGCGTCAGGGTGGCGTCGCGGCGCGCGCTTCGACTCGGCACCCTCGGCGCCCGAGCGCCCGCCCTCACGGAAGTCGACCTCGTCACCGGGGCCGATCGTCCGGCGCGCCTCGACGACCGTGAGTCGGTTGCCGGCGGGGCCGAGGTCAGGGACCTCGGAGACCGCTTCGACGGTCGCCTCCGCGGGGACGACCGAGGAGACCGCCACGAGGTTGTAGTTGTGGAGGTTCGCGTCCGCGAGCGCGGCGTCGTAGGAGGCCATCGCCGTGTCGGCGACCCCGACGCCGCCGGCGACGTGGATGGTGTTCATTGACGGCGAATCGGCGGCGGGCGCGGTAAGGGGTTACGAACCCGAGTGCCGGCGCGGACAATAATAAACCGGATTTAAAAGCGGTGGCGCGTGCCTGCGAGCGGCCGCCCCCGGCGGCCGCGAGGAGCACGCGCGAGGGAGTCAGTCGCCGAAGCGAAGCGGAGGCGACTGACGAGGCTGGGGAGGCGTGAGGTGCTGTGCGGAGCGGTGCGGGGCGGGACTCAAAGGGGCAGCCGCGAGGGCGGCGCAGGCGACGTAAGCACTGGAAGGAGCGAACGGAGTGAGCGACTGAAGCGCGCAGCGAGCGTGCGCCGCCCTCGCGGCTGGGGCTTTGGAGGTGGTCGGCGTCGATCCGGTAGCAGTCACTTATAAACGAGCGGCTGGGGCTTTGGAGGTGTTTGCCGCCAATCTGCCAGTACCGATTTATAAACGAACCGCTGGAATTTCAGCCCAAGTAACGCACCCTACAGCACCCCGCAAAAACCGAACCTCAATCGCGTCGTCGCCTCAGTACTGGTAGTTGATGACCTGCTCGTCCTCTTTGTCCGCGTCCTGAAGCTTGTCGCGAGCCTGCTCGAAGTCCGCCTGCGAGACCTCGGTGCGGCCGTCGCGGATGGCGAACATCCCGGCCTCGGTGGCCAGCGAGGCGATGTCCGCGCCGCTGTACCCGTCGAGGTCGCGGGCGACGGAACCGAGGTCGACGCCGTCGGCGACGTTCATGTCCTGGGTGTGGATCTCGAGGATGCGCTCGCGGCCCTCGGGGCCGGGCTCGGGCACCTCGATGAGGCGGTCGAACCGCCCCGGCCGCAAAATCGCCTCGTCGAGCATGTCGAAGCGGTTGGTCGCGGCCATGATCCGGACCTCGCCGCGGTCGTCGAAGCCGTCCATCTCCGAGAGCAGCTGCATCATCGTCCGCTGGACCTCGGCGTCCCCGGAGGTCTTCGAGTCCGTGCGCTTCGAGGCGACCGCGTCGATCTCGTCGATGAAGATGACGGCGGGCTCGCGCTCGGCGGCGAGCTCGAACAGGTCGCGGACGAGCCGCGCGCCCTCGCCGATGAACTTCCGGACGAGCTCCGAGCCGGCCATCTTGATGAACGTCGCGTCCGACTCGTTGGCGACCGCCTTCGCGAGCATCGTCTTCCCGGTGCCCGGCGGGCCGTGGAGCAGGACGCCGCTCGGCGGCTCGACGCCGACTTTCTCGAACTGCTCGGGGTTTTCGAGGGGGTCCTCAACGGCCTCGCGGACCTCACGGATCTGGTCGTCGATGCCGCCGATGTCGGCGTACTCGACGTCCGGCGACTCGGTGACCTCCATCGCCTGCGCCCGGGAGTCGGTCTCGTCGTCGAGCACCTGCTGGACCGCGAAGGAGTCGTTGATCGCGACGCGGTCGCCGGGGCGGAGGTCCTCGTCAAGCCGCGAGGCGGCCTGCGTGAGCACCTCTTGGTTGTTGCCGTGCTGTTTGATGACGACGCCGTCGTCGGTGATCTCCTCGACGGACGCGATGTACAGCGAGGAGGTCTTCAGCACCTCGTTTTCGCGTTTTAGCTGCTCGACGTCGTCTTTTAGCTCGCCGCGGCGCCCCTCGGCGTCCGCGAGCCGCGTTTCCAGTTCCTCGTTCACCTGAACGATCCGCCGGTAGTGCTGGCGGATCGCCTCCAGCCGCTCCGCGTCGCTCATCTCGGGGTCGAGCTCCAACCGCGGGCGGTCGGGCAGTGAGGGGCTGTGAGACATTCGTTGTTCCCGGATAAGATGCGGGCGTAAATGTGCCTTTGGGTCACGGAGAGACCGTTGGATCGGCGTCGACGAGCGCCCGACTGTCGGGGCCGCGAAACCCGAGCAAGCGCGCGATTGCTGAGACCGCCAAACCCGAGCGACCGCACGACTGCCCGTTCGATATCAGTCTCGATAACCGGATGTGAACGTTTTAACGCGGAGCGAACAAAGTCGTTGATATGGACGCACGAACGGCGGGCGGACGCGCCGGTCCGGCGCTCGCGAACCGCGAGACCCGGACGGGGAGGCTCCGCCGATGAGTGGAACCTCGGACGCGACCGTCCTCGCGGTCGACGACGAGCCGGACCTCGCGGAGCTGTACCGGGTGTACCTCGACCCGGTGTACGACGTGCGGATCGCGACCGGCGGCGAGGCGGCGATCGACGCGATGGACGACGCGGTCGACGTCGTCCTCTTGGACCGCCGGATGCCCGACATGTCGGGCCACGAGGTGCTAAACGCGATCCGCGGCGACGGGTACGACGCCCGCGTGGCGATGCTCACCGCGGTCGAGCCCGACGTCGACATCGTCGAGATGCCGTTCGACGACTACAAGACGAAGCCGGTGACCAAGGAGGACCTGCTCACGCTCGTCGAGGTGCTCCTCCACCGCGCCGCGTTCGACGAGCGGAGCCAGGAGTTCTTCGCGCTCGCCTCGAAGAAGGCGGCGCTGGAGGCCGCGGGCACGACCGGCACCGAGGAGTACGAGGAGCTCGTCGAGCGGATGGAGTCCGTCCGGGTTGAGGTCGACGACACGCTCGATCACCTCTCCGCGCGGGACGCGTTCGTCGAGGTTCCCGGCGAAGTGCCGTAGACGGAAACCCCCCGAACCGACTACTCGATCTCTAACTCTCCGTCGGCGCCCTCCCCGCCGCCGTCCTCGTCCCACTCCAACTCGAACTCGACGCTCAGCTCGCCCGGCCCCTCGGCGGGCCCCTCGCGCTCCGCCTTCACCTCGAAGGTCGGTCGCGCGGGTGGGTCGAGCGTCGTCGACTCGTCGCCGCGTTTGAGCGTGAGCGCGTTCCCGGCGTCCAACGAGTCCGCGACCGTCCGCAGGTACGCGGCAATCTCCTCGCGGCTCCGGCGGCTCTCCGATTTGAACAGGACTTCTTCGGGCATACTTGGTCGTACGCCGCCTCGAAACTTAAAGACCGACGCAGCGCTGCGCCGCCGTTCCCCCGATCGTTTTGTGGCACCCGACCGAACTCTCAGTCCGTGTCAATCCCCGACCCGCTCCGTACGGTCGTCGCCGTCGCCGTTTACTGGACGGCGATCGCGCTCGGCGGGAGCGTCCTCCTCCCGGACCCGACGAGCCCGCTCGTCGCGGTCCCGGTCCTCGGCGGCGGCGCCGTCGTCGCGCACGCCGCGCGCACCGACCGGCTCGTCGAACTCGGCTACGCGGTGGGGACGATGTGGCTCGCGGTGCTGGCACTGTCGATCGGCACCGGCATCGTCGACGTCGTCGCCCCGCCGGCGGGAGAGATCGCGCCGCTCGCGGACTACCCCGGAATCGCCGCGATCGGCACGGTCGGGCTGCTGGCCGTCCTCGTCGTCGCCTACGCCGCGTTCGTCCGTCGGAGCGCCGCACGCGAGGCGACCGGTTCAGAATAAAACCGCAACCGCCCTAGAACCCGTCCTCGAAGACGAACGTCCCGTTCCGCTGGACGACCTCGCCGTCGACCTCGATGACGGAGTCCTCGCTCATGTCGACGATCATGTCGACGTGTTCGGCGGACTCGTTGACCTCGTTGTCTCCCCCCACCGTCTCCGGGTACGCGGAGCCGACCGCCATGTGGACGGTGTCGCCCATCTTCTCGTCGAACAGCATGTTGTAGGTGAACCGGTCGATCTGGCGGTTCATCCCGATACCGAGCTCGCCGAGGTGCCGCGAGCCCTCGTCGGTGTCGAGGATGCCGGAGAGGAGGTCCTCGTTGCGCTCGGCCGAGTGGGAGACGACCTCGCCGTCCTCGAACCGGAGCCGGACGCCGTCGATCTCGCGGCCGTAGCGGTACAGCGGGAGGTCGAAGTGGACCTCGCCGTCGACGCCGTCGCGCGTCGGCGCGGTGAACACCTCGCCGCCCGGGAGGTTCGCCTCGCCGTAGTCGTTGAGCGTGGAGTTGCCCGACACGTCGAGCGTGAGGTCGGTCTCCTCGCCCGACTTGATGCGGACCTCGTCCGCCTCGTCCAGAATCTCGACCATGTTCGACTGGAAATCGCGCTGTTCGTCCCAGTCCAGCGAGACAGCGTCCCACACGAAGTTCTCGTACGCCTCGGTGCTCATCCCGGCGAGCTGGGCGTGGCTCGCGGTCGGGTACTGCGTGAGACACCACGTCTTCGAGAGCCGCGTGCGCTTGACCTCCTCCATCGCGCGGTTGTAGGCCGCGTTGGTCTCGGGGTCGACGTCGGCATCCTCGGTGGCGTTTGCGCCGCCGCGCGCGATGAGGAAGACGTCGGCCTCCTCGTAGAGCGCGCGCCGGTGGCTCGGCTCGGAGAACTCCTCGGCCGAGCGCTTGAACGCGCGCTGGGCGCGCTTCGAGTAGTTGAGGTAGACGGGGTTCGCCCCGCGGTCGCCGCAGACCTCATGGAGGGCGACGGCGAGGTCCTCGGCCTCCTTGGGCATCTGGATGACCACGTCGTCGCCCGACTCGATGCCGGTGGCGTGGTCGGCGATGATCTCCGCGTGTTCGCGGACGCGTGCGTCCATGAGCGTCGATTTCGCGGCCGGGGAATTACCGCTTTTCCTTCCGGCGTGGCGAGTGGGGGAAGACAGCGACGGCGACCGCCGCGACCGCCCTGGCCGCAACGTATCCGACCCACCGCGAACGCCCCGGCCGCAACGCGTTTGCCCAGCGGTCGCGTACTTTCGAACATGTCTCGGCTCGCGTTCCGCGCGGCCGCGGCGGTCGTCGGCGTCGCCCTGCTCGCCGCCTACCTGACCGCGGCGCTGTTCGTCGCTGACCTGCTGCGCGCGGCTTGGGCCGCCCGTCCCGACCTCCCGGTTCTCCTCGCACTGCTGGCCGCGGGCGCGCTCGGGTCGGCGTACCTCAGCTACCGGCTCGGCACCGCGCAGATCCTCGCGAACATCGAACGCGACCGCGTCCCCCGCGAGCGGGCGCCGGACCTCCACCGCCGGATCGACTCGCTCGCGGCGCGGATGGACGTCGCGCGCCCCGACCTGTACGTCACCGACGCCCGCGCGCCCAACGCGTTCGCGGTCGGAGGCGGGAGCGACGGCGGCGCCTTAGTGATCGACCGGTCGCTGTTCCGGCTGCTCTCGCCGCGCGAGATCGAGGCTATTCTCGCGCACGAGCTGGCGCACCTGGAGACGAACGACGGGTTCGCGATCGCGATGGCCGACGGGATCGGGCGCTCGCTGGTCGGGTTCGCCACGGTGCTCGCGCTGCCGGCGCTGCTCGCGCTGTCGGGCCTCGCCGCCGCCTCGGCGTGGATCCGCGGGCGACCGGGCGACCGGTCCGGCCCGTTTGCGCGGCTCCACCGGACGCTCGCGGGCGGGCTGTTTGCCGGGTTCGTCCTCGCCACGCTCGTCTCCCGGTCGCGGTCGCGCAAGCGGGAGTTCGCGGCCGACGACCGCGCGGCCGAGGTGACCGGCGACCCGATGGCACTCGCGCGGGCGCTCCGCCGGATCGAGCGCGCGGCCGAGCCGACGTGGCCGTTCGCGCCGTTCTCGACCCACAAGCGGACCGACGAGCCGGCCGAGCGCTGGCTGTCGACGCACCCCTCGACGGACGAGCGCGTCGAGCGCCTCCGGGAGATGGCCGAGTCGCAGGGTCCGACGCGGCGGATTCCGGCGGGACCGTCGCGGTCGAGCGGCGGACGTGGATCGTCGTGGCGTTGAAAGGCGTGCGATATGCCATTCGGTCGGTACTGCGGTGGCGCGTGCCTGCGAGGCCGCTTCGCGGCCGAGCAGCACGCGCGAGGGACGCCGCGAGCGACGGGCGACCGAAGGGAGCCCGGAGCGAACGGCGAGGCTGGGGAGGTGTGAGGCGCGGTTGCGGTGCGGGGCGGGACTCAAAGGGGCAGCCGCGAGGGCGACGCACGCTCGCTGCGCGCTTCGGTCGTTCGCTTCGCTCACTCCCTCCAGTGCTTGCGTCGCCTGCGTCGCCCTCGCGGCTGGGGCTTTGGAGGAGTTCGTCGCGGAATCGCCGGCAGCGATTTATAAGTAAGCGGCTGGGGCTTTGGAGATGTCCGTCGTCGATCCGCCATCAACAATTTATAAACGAGCAGCCAGGGATCTGGCTGTCTCCGACGTCGATCTGCCAGCAACGATTTATAAGTCGTACTGTTCGCGGGTCACGTCGTCGAGCCCGGATTCTTCCAGCACGTCCGACGGGACCAGCATGTCGAGCTGGACGACGCCGGGGAGCCGCCCGATCTGGACGCCGCCGGTGAACGTACACCGGCCGCGGACCTCGCCCTCGCTCATATCGAGCAGGGTGCCGGCGCGGTCGAAGGCGTTCTGGGTGGCGTCGTTGACGGTCGCGCCGGAGCCGATCACCTGGATCGGGGCGGCGTCGGTGTCGACGTCGACGCCGTGCTCTTCCCCAAGACCCTCACCCGCCTCCGCCTCCTCGTCGCTGTACGGCGCACTGATGAAGGGGAGGTCCTCCTCGTTCGGGAGGAGGACGGGGCCGTCGAGGTCGACGTCCTCGATGACCTCGACGTCCATCGTGACGGTCCCGCTCACGTCGGTGGTGTGTAAGGATAGCTCGCCGTCGCCTTGGTTCGCGTGGAGGTCGCCGACGTAGACGCCGCCGCCGTCGACGACGACCGGACAGATCAGCGTCGCGCCCGCCCGGACCTCGGGCACGTCCATGTGCCCGTCGGTGCGCAGTTCCAGGTCCTCCTCCGTCTCGACGCCGTAATCGTGGTCGGCGCCGATGAGGTTCTGCCCGAAGTCGCCCGCGTTGTGCGAGTCGGGCATGGTGACCGGCGGCGTCGTCCCGATGTTGCCGATAAACGGGCGGAGCCGGCCGAGCGTGCCGGGCATCCCGTCGGGCTCGTACAGCAGGATCGGGTGCTGCCGGGAGTTCTCGGGGATGTCCATCACCTCCTCGGCGTCGAGCGCGAGCTCGTGGGCGCCCTCCTTGTCGAGCGTGATCCCGACCGCGTTCTCGTGGTCGAACGCGACGGTGTAGCCGTACTCGAAGCCGAACGAGGAGGCGTTGGCGCCGCACTCCGCACAGCGGATCGCGTCCTCGCCGGTGCCCTCGACGACGGAGTCGGGCCACGTCGTCCCGCACTCCGGACAGCGGTGGTCGACGAAGGGGTCGTCGCCGAACGCCCCCTCGCGCTCCGCCATCGACCCCGTGCTGGTCGCCATGCTCGTCACCTCCACGTCGCGGATGTGGATGGCGACGGCGTCGCCGACCTCCGCGCCCTCGACGCGGATCGGTCGCGTCACTTCGTGGCCGCCCCGGAACGAGGGCGTTACCATCGGACCCCAACAGCCCGGCGGCGTGTACGTCTTCACCGTCCCGCCGTCCGCGACCGTCCCCGCCCACTCCTGGTCGGGCCCGACGAGTCCGAGCGTGTACTGGTCGACGTACAGCTCCTCTTGAACGCCTTGCTGTGACATACCGTGTCAAAGTAATGTGCTGACCGAAATAACCCTACTGCTCGCGGAATCGATCGGGCGGGCCGGCGGCGCCACGGCCGGTTGCGGTCGTTTATAACTGCGCCCCGCCAAACGGCCCGCGTATGCAGACCCACGTCGTGCCCGTCGGGTTCGACTACGACCGGATGATCGCCCCGCTCATCCGGGACCAGTTCGACGTCGACCGGGTGATTCTGCTGGAGGGGACGGTCGGCAGCGAGGCCAACGTCGAGTACTCGCGCAACATCGCGCGCAAACTGGAACAGGACTTCACGAACCTGCTCGGCGCGGAGACGGTCCGCGAGCGGTTGGACGACGTGTACGACTACGACGCCGCTTTCGAGCGCGCCTTCGACCTGATCAACGCAGAACTCGATCGGGATGAGGGAGTCGACGACGCCGAAGAGACACCCGATGGCGACGCGCCGACGGACGAGCGCGAGGTATGGGTGAACCTCTGTTCGATGCCCCGTCCCGTCTCGTTCGCGTTCGCGACCGCGGCCCACTCGATCATGGTCGAGCGGCAGGCGGACCGCGACCGGATCCACACCTACTACACGGCCCCCGAGAAGTACCTGGAGACCGAACTTGCGGAGGAACTCCGCGCGACGCGCGATCTCCTGCGCGACCTCGACGAGGGGAGCGACGCCGAGGCGCTGGAAGCGGCGGGTATCGATCCCGACCGCGTCGCGGACCGGCTGGCGAGCACCACGGACCTGCTCGCGGAGTTCGACGAGCGCGGCACCACCATCGGCGCGAAGAAGATCGGCGACAGCCACGTCATCGAGCTCCCGGTCGCCTCCTTCCAGAACGTCAAGCCGTTCGAGGAGCTGGTGCTGTTCACGCTCGGCGAACACGGCGAGTTCGAGTCCGTGTCGGAGCTGGCGGAGACGCTCGCGGCCGAGCTCAACGAGGAGTACACCGACTCGTTCCGCTCGAAGGTGATCTACAACGTCGACCGGCTCGGGCCCGGCGGCAAGGGGTACATCGAGCGCGAGGAGCACGGGAAGTCCTACCGGACGAGCCTCTCACGAATCGGCGAGCTGTGGGTCCGCGCACACGCCGACGAGGACCGAGACGTGGCGTGAATCGAGTTAGGTGACTCGGTGGCAGATTTATAAATCGACACTGGAAGGTCGGCTACTAACTCCTCCAAAGCCCCAGCCGCGAGGGCTCGCGTGACTCGCTGCGCTCCTCGGTCGCTACGCTCCCTGCGGTGCTTGCGTCGTCATGCTTCGCCCTCGCGGCTGCCCCTTTGAGTCCCGCCCCGACCGCACAGCAACCGCGCCTCACGCCTCCCCAACCTCGTCAGTCGCCTCCGCTTCGCTCCGGCGACTGACTCCCTCGCGCGGTGCTGCTCGGCCGCAAGGCGGCCTCGCAGGCACGCGCCACCGCAGCCATTTATAAGTAGACGTTCGCGATCGACGCCGTCGTTCCGACTCGATCGGTGTCGCGACCCGCCCGTTTATCAGGGTGGAACCGGGAGCGTTAGGGGATGAGTTCGGGGGGGAGTTCCGGCGTGAGCGGATCGAACGGCGGCGAGGACGGCGGACGCGAGAGCGACGCGAACGAGTTCGACTTCGCGACGCCCGCGACCGACCAGTCGTTCGAGAACGCGCTCGCGAAGGCCCGCGACGGCGCGCGGCTGACGGTCGCCGACGCGACGGAACTGCTCGCCACCGGCACGGAGCGCGCGGGGATCGACCCCGTCCGCAAGGAAGCGGTGCTGGAGGCCGCGGACCGCCGGCGCGCGGAGACGGTCGGGGATGAGGTCACCTTCGTCGCCAACCTCAACAACAACGTCACCACGGCCTGCAACACGGGCTGCCTGTTCTGTAACTTCAAGGACTCCGCGCACGCGTTCGAGGCCGACAGCGACGTCGAGCACGCGGGGTTCACCAAGCCGCCCGCGGAGTCGCGCGCGGTCGTCGAGGACGCCCTCGACATGGGGATCTACGAGGTCTGCTCCGTCTCGGGGCTCCACCCCGCGTTCGCGCTGAACGCGGAGCACCACGAGATCCTCTCCTCCTACGATGACCCCGCAAGCGAGGTGAACTACAAGCCGCCCGAGACGTACGCGACCGACCCGGGCACATACGTCGAGCAGATGGCGGCGATGTCGGTCGGCGGCGTCCACCTCCACTCGATGACCCCAGAGGAGGCGTACCACGCCTCCCGCGGCACAGACTGGGAGTACGAGAGCGTCTACCGCGAACTCGCTTCGGCCGGGCTCGACTCCGCGCCGGGCACCGCCGCCGAGATCCTCGTCGACGAGGTCCGCGACGTGATCTGCCCGGGGAAGATCCGCACCGACGACTGGGTGGCGGCGATGGAGGGCGCGGCCGCGGCCGGCCTCGACGTCACCTCGACGATGATGTACGGCCACGTCGAGACGGTCGCCCACCGCGCGGAACACCTGAAGGTGATCCGCGATCTCCAGGACCGCACGGGCGCGATCACGGAGTTCGTCCCGCTCTCCTTCATCCACCAGAACACCCCCCTCTACCGCCGCGGCGTCGTCGACTCCGGCCCCTCGCGCGCCGAGGACGAGCTCGTGGTCGCGGTCGCGCGCCTCTTCCTCGATAACGTCGACCACGTCCAGGCCTCGTGGGTGAAGTCGGGCGACGCCCACGGGCTCAAACTGCTCAACTGCGGCGCCGACGACTTCATGGGCACCATCCTCTCGGAGGAGATCACCAGCCGCGCCGGCGGCGAGTACGGCGAGTACCGCTCGTTCGACGACTACGTCGAGATGATAACGGCGATCGGGCGAACGCCCGTCGAGCGCTCGACCGACTACCGCACGCGGCGCCGGATCGACCCAGACGACGGCCCGCACGGCCCGCAGCTCGGCCCGCGCGCCGACGGGACGCCATTGCTCTCCGAGCGCTCCTCCGGCGAGGGAAGCCGCGGCGATGCGGCCGGGACGCCGCCCGCCGACGCCGACGACTGAGGCGCTCGACGGAGCGCTGCGAAACGAGTCGCCGACCGAACGCGTTCCGGCGAGCGGCGGCGGCTCCCAGCGAGTGGGAACCGCCGGTGACCCCTTTATCGTGGTACACGTCCACACGTGTGAGATGCCCGCGCCAGACGCACAGCCGGCCGACCGTTCGGCGGAGAGCTCCGAGGCGAGCGACGGCGAGGCGCTCGACCCAGACCACCCGTCGCTCACGCGCTCCGACGAGCGGCTGCTCTCGTACCTCGCCGACGTCGGCGCCGACTACCAGGCGTTCGTCGCCGGGAACACCGGGCTCTACGACGACCACGTGGAGTCGCGGCTGACCGCCCTCGAAGATGCCGGACTCGTCGAGCGCGTCTCCGGCGAGGCCGTCTACCGGATCACCGATGCGGGACGCGATGCGCTCCGCGACGACTGCCCGCGCTGGTCCGATTGAAAAGAGCGTTCGCTGCGCTTACCGACCGAGCTCCTCGTGCGCCGACGAGAGGTGCCGCGAGCCGAGCGCCGCGAGCAGCGAGAGCTCGCCCGCGAGCGCGCAGACCGCGATCGACTCCGCGAGGGCGTCGGCGTTGCTCCCCGCGGGGTCGCCGCCGCCGGCGACGCCCAGGATCTCCAGGCTCGCCTGCTGCGTCGGGAGCTTCGTCCCGCCGCCGACGGTCCCCACTTCGAGGCTCGCCAGCGAGACGGAGACGTAGAGGTCGCCGTCGGCGGTCGTCTCGGCGGTCGTGATCGCGTTCGCCCCCTCGACGACCTGCGCCTCGTCCTGCCCGGTGGCGAGGAACATCGCCGCGACCGCGTTGGCGACGTGGGCGTTGAAGCCGAGCGCGCCCGCCTTCGCGGAGCCGACGAGGTTCTTCCGCGTGTTGATCTCCGCGATGGCCTCGGGGGTCGTGTGGAGGCGCTCCTCGACGACCTCGCGCGGGACCGTCGCGTCCGCGACGACCGAGCGCCCGCGCCCCTCGACCGCGTTGATGGCGGCCGGCTTCTTGTCCGAACAGAGGTTCCCCGACAGCGCGACGAGCGAGGCGTCCGTCTCGGCCTCCACCACGTCGCAGGCCTCCCGCGTCGCGATGGTGGCCATGTTCATCCCCATCGCGTCCTTCGTGTCGTAGCGGAACCGGCAGAAGACGTTGTTGCCGACGACGTACGGCGTCACGTCCAGCAGCTCGCCGTGGCTCGTCGTCGACTCCGCGGCCTCGCGCAGCGCGGGCACGTGGTCGCGGACCCAGTCGACCAGCGCCTCGGCCTCGGCGACGCCCGCGACCCGGAAGACGGGCGCCCGGGTCATCCCGCTCTTCGTCACCCGCGCAGTCGCGCCGCCGGCGTCCTCGACGACGGAGCAGCCGCGGTTGATCGACGCGACCAGCGCGCCCTCGGTGGTCGCCAGCGGGAGGTATCGCTCGCCCGAGCCCGCGCCGCCGTCGATCGTCACCGGGCCGGCGACGCCGATCGGGACCTGGACGCCGCCGAGGGTGTTCTCGATGTTCGAGCCGTGGACCGCGTCAGCGTCGAAGGCGTACTCGCCGAGCGGGTCGAGGTCGGCGTCGGTCGCCTCCGCGACGAGCAGCCGGCGCGCGGCGGCCGCGGCGTCGGCGTCGGCGTGGTCTTCGAGCTCGTGGAAGCGAATCTCGCCGTCGCGGACGCGTTCCGCGAGCGACGCGGGAGTGGCGTCAGTCATGCCCGCGTCTCCTCGCGGCGCGTGCTAATGGCTGTCGGTTTTCGGGGTCACCGGTCCGCGCCGTCCAGCGCCGACCACAGCTCGCCGAGCGTCGTCTCGTCGGTCGCGGCGACGTACAGGTCTCCCTCGCGCCGGACCGCGGCGCCGGCCTCGGCCGCGAGCAGTTCCGTGACCGCCCGCTCCTCCTCGTCCGGGTGGAACTGGACGAGTCCCTGGAGCCGGCCGCGGGCGAACAGCCCCGAGTGGACCGTCGGCGCCCAGCTGTCGACCACGCGCTTGACGCGGCCGCCGAGCGCCGCTCGGAGGGCGTCGGCCTCGGCCGCGAGCGCCGGGTCGCGAGGCACGTCACGGCCGACGATCACGGCGACCGTGGCGCCCGAGAGGTCGCCCGCGGCCTCGCCGCCAGTTCCCCGGGCGTCGGCGGCGTCGACGCGGTCGCCGTCGTACCGGACGCCCTCGCCGGCCCGCGCGACGTACGTTTCGTCGGTCGCGGGCTGGTGGACGGCCGTGACGAGCGGCGTCCCGTCTCGCAGGACCGCGACCGACGACGCGAACGTCGGCAGGCCCGCGGCGAAGTCGTTGGTGCCGTCGAGGGGATCGATTATCCACCGGTACGGCTCGTCGCCGGCGAACTCCCCCGCCTCCTCGGCGAACACGGCGTGGTCCGGGAACGCCTCGCGCACGACCGGGAGCATCCGGGACTCGGCCGCCACGTCGGCCGCCGCCTTCACGTCGTGCGCCCCGTACTCGGCCTCGGTGTCACCGTCCCGGTACCGGTCGCGAAGCTCCGCGCCCCCGGCGAGGACGGCCGCCCGCGCGACCGCCGCCATCTGGTCGTGATCGGTCACGCGCACGCCTTCGACGGGGGAACTCAAACGGATTCCGGTCCCACGGGCTCACCGGCCGCGGGCGGCCTCGGCGTGAGAGGTCGGCGATCCGAGACGGCGACTGCTGGGTGGCCGGCCCGGTTACCGCCCGACGAATCCGGAGAGCCGCTCGCGGAGCGACTCGCCGCCGAGCTTGAGGTAGTAGGCGTCGCCGCCGTCCTCGTAGTAGTCGTCGATGCGGCGGATCACTTCGAAGCCGAGATGCTCGTAGAAGCCGAGCGCCTGCTGGTTGGTCGTGCGGGCGTGGCAGGTGACCGACCGGTGGTCCTCCGCGATGTCGGCGACCAGTCGCTCCGCGTGGCCGCGGCCGCGGTGTTCGGGGTGAACGGCGAGAAAGAGGATGTAGCCGTCGCGGCGGACGGAGGCGAACGCGACGAGCCGATCGTTCTCGACGAGCAGGTGGGCGGTCGACCGGCGGTACGCATCGACGAAGAAGCCGCGTCGCTGTCGGAGGACGCCCTCACCGGACCGAATTCGCTCTTTGAGTTCCCACGCGGCGGTCGCGTAGTCGGACTCGCCGGGCGGGTCGGTCCGCTTTTCGACGTTGACGCTCACTGGGGAGACCTAACACGCGGGCGGAATATAACTCCACCGCCAGCGGGGACCGTTGCGGGCGGCTGCGCCGCCAGCGAGACCAGTTGCGGGCGGCTGCGCCGCCAGCGAGACCAGTTGCGGGCGGCTGCGCCGCCAGCGAGAGCGGTTGCGGGCGGCTGCGCCGCCAGCGAGAGCGGTTGCGGGCGGCTGCGCCGCCAGCGAGAGCGGTTGCGGGCGGCTGCGCCGCCAGCGAGAGCGGTTGCGGGCGGCGAACTCGCTCTCGACGGCCACCGCCGCGATCGCGACGGAAACGATTTTGTCGCGGTCGCGCTTGAAAACGAGTAATGACCGACGAGTCGTCGGGAGTCGAGCTGCTCCGACGAGCCTTCCTCACGGGCGTCGCCGTCATCGTCCCTGCCGTCATCACGCTCGCCGTTCTCGCGTTCGCGTTCAACGCGGTGTACGACTACCTCGACGCCTTCTCGTCGGCCATCGTCGCCGTGTCGCCGGGAGTCGGACTCCCGGTGCTCGGCACCGTCTCCCGCGAACTCGCGATCGAGATCGCGACCCCGATCGTGTTCGTGGCCGTCATCCTCCTCCTCGGCGCGGCCGTCGAGTCGTCGCGGTACGGCGAGCGCGCCGTCGACTACGTCGATTACGCGGTCGAACGGGTCCCCGGCGTCGGCTCCGTCTACCAGGGGTTCCGGCAGATGAGCGACGCCATGCTGGAGTCGGACGGCGGGAACTTCCGCGAGGTCGTCCTCGTGGAGTTCCCGACGACGGAGGCGTACACGCTCGCGTTCGTCACGAGCGAGACGCCGGCCGCCATCGCTGACCACGCGGACAGCGAGGGCGAGGGGATGCGGACGCTGTTCATGCCGATGGCACCGAACCCGGTGATGGGCGGTCACGTCGTCTTCGTCCCTGAGCGTCGGATCGTCGACGTCGAGCTGACGGTCGACGAGGGGATCCGCGCGCTGGTCACGAGCGGCGTCGCCTTGGAGGAGGTCGCCGCCGACCTCGACGACGTCGACCCAGAGAACCTCCGCGCTGACGCGCCGGAGCGGACCATCGACGCCCGGTTCCAGACCGACGAGCGCTCGGAAGGCGCCGGGGAGCCCCGCGGCGGCGGCGAGGGAGGCGTCGAGGAATGAGCTACGAGCTCCGCGACCACACGGCCGACGTCGCCGTCGAGGCGACGGCCGACACCCTCTCGGCGCTGTTCGCCGCGGTCGCGGACGGGCTCGCGGCCGCGAGCGCGGAGTCGGTGCCGGAGACGGGGGGCGACCGGTTCGAGCTCGACGTCGCCGCCGAGAGCCGCGAGGCCCTGCTGTTCGACTATCTCGACCGGCTGATCTACGAGCGCGACGTGCGGCTCGTCCTCCCGGCCGACCACCGCTGTTCGGTCGTCGAACCCGGTAAGGGGGACAGCGGAGAGGACGAGGACGCGGACGCAGACGCGGACCAGTGGCGGCTCACGGCCAGCGCGCGCGGCGTCCCGCTCGACGCGGTGGCCGCCCGGGAGATCAAGGCAGTCACCTACTCCGAGATGGCGCTCGAACGTCGCGACGACGAGTGGTACGCGTACGTCGTCTTCGACGTGTGAGGGGCGCCGCCCGCGCGACTCCCTGACGCAACGCCCTTCCCCTCCGGCGTCGAAGGCCGACACATGACCACGCGCGAGTTCGACGGGATCCGGCTGGAGAAGGTGCGCGAGCACGTCTGGGAGATTCCCCGCGAGGGCGACATGAACGTCGCCGCGCGGGTCCTCGCCAGCGAGTCGCTGCTCGAGGAGATCGGCGACGACGACTCGCTTCAGCAGCTGAAGAACGCCACCCACCTGCCCGGGATGGTCGAGCCCGCGCTCTGTATGCCCGACGGCCACCAGGGGTACGGCTTCCCGGTCGGCGGCGTCGGCGCGATCGACGCCCGAAACGGCTGTATTTCGCCCGGAGCGGTCGGTTACGATATTAATTGCGGCGTGAGAATGGTGAAAACTAATCTCACCTACGACGACGTGCGCGGCCGTGAGGAGGAGCTCGTCGACGCGCTGTTCGAGGCGATCCCCTCGGGGCTCGGCGGCGGCGGGGTTATCGACGGCGACGCCGACGCGATCGAGGGCGCCCTCGAACGCGGCGTCGAGTGGGCGGTCGAGGAGGGGTACGGGATCGAGAGCGACCTCGCGCGCTGCGAGGACGAGGGACGTCGCCCCGACGCGCGCCCGGAGTACGTCTCCCAGAAGGCGATGGACCGCGGGCGCAACCAGATGGGGTCGCTCGGCTCGGGCAACCACTTCCTCGAAGTTCAGCGCGTCACCGACGTGTTCCGCGCCGACGTCGCCGACGCGTACGGGCTTGAAGAGGACGGGATCGTCGTCCTGATCCACTGCGGGAGCCGCGGGCTCGGCCACCAGACCTGTAACGACTACCTCCGCCGGATCGAGAAGGAGCACGGCGACCTGCTCGACGAGCTGCCGGACAAGGAGCTGGCGGCCGCGCCCGCCGGCTCGGAACTGGCCGACGAGTACTACGGCGCGATGGGCGCGTGCATCAACTTCGCGTGGGTGAACCGGCAGCTCATCACCCACCAGGCCCGGAAGACGTTCGGCGAGGTGTTCGACGCGGACCCGATCGAGGACCTCGGGATGGAGCTGCTGTACGACGTCGCGCACAACATCGCGAAGAAGGAGACCCACGAGATCGGCGTCGACGCCGAGGGGCGGCCCGCCGTCGGCGACGACGCGGTCGACCGCGCGGAGCGCGAACTGTACGTCCACCGCAAGGGCGCGACGCGGGCGTTCCCCGCGGGCAACGAGGACGTGCCCGAGACCTACCGCGACGTCGGCCAGCCGGTCATCATCCCCGGCAGCATGGGCGCCGGCTCGTACGTCCTCCGCGGCGGGGACCAGTCGATGTCGGTGTCGTTCGGCTCGACGGCCCACGGCGCCGGGCGGCTGATGAGCCGGACGCAGGCGAAACAGGAGTTCTGGGGCGGCGATGTCCAGGACGATCTCGAAGACGGCCAGCGGATCTACGTGAAGGCGCAGTCAGGCGCCACCATCGCGGAGGAGGCGCCCGGCGTCTACAAGGACATCGACGAGGTGATCCGCGTGAGCGACGAACTCGGTATCGGCGACAAGGTCGCGCGCACGTTCCCCGTCTGTAACATCAAGGGGTAACGACGGTCCTCGCTCCCCGCCGAGCCCGTCGCCACCAAACCTGTCTCCGCTGAACCCGTCTCCGCTGAACCCGTCCCCGCCGAGCGCTTATGCCGGATGCCGCGGCCACGTCGCACCGAGATGGCAGCCCACTCGCGGAACGGTAGCTCGTCCGAAACGGTCTCCAGACGCTCGGTCCTCGGCGGCGTCGCCGCCGTCGCGGTCGGCGGCCTCACCGGCCTCGGTGCCCTCGTCGCGTCGAGCCGTCCGGCGGCGGCGATCGACGGCGACCCCGCCGCCTTCGAGGCGGGCGACGCGCCGACCGTCACCGCGAACGACGGTCGGATCGAGTCGGTGTACCTCTCGCCCGCCCTCGAGGTGTCGTGGACCGACTTCTCCGAGGGAATTGACCGCGTGACGCTCACGCTCGCCGTCGGGAGCGACGCCGGCGTCGACGAGGTGTATCGGGAGACCCTGACGGGCGCCGACCCAGACGCGACGCCCGGAGACGTCGCATCGGTGGGAAGACCGAGCGGCGACCAATCCGACGCCGTTTCGGACGAGTCGCCTGATTTCAACGCGGTCGACGGCGCTCTTTCCGCGCGGTTCGAGCGCGCCGACGCGACGGAGCGCGGCGACGCCGTGACGAGCGAGTCGCTGAGCGCGCCCGAGCTCGGCGGCGGCGAGACGGCGACGACGACGCTCGACGTCGTGTTCCGCGCGGACGTCGCAGGCGGCGACGACGAGGCGACCGTCGTCCGCACGACGACCGTCGACGTCGCGGTCGAGAATCCGGACGGCGACGCGACCGCGGGTGGCAGCGTCGGGATTGACACGGCGTGACGGAACGTGACGGGACGTGAAGGGGCGCCGTCAGCGCTCCCGCTTCGCCGCCCGGCCGAGGTGCTCCTCGACGGCGTCGACCTTCTCCGCGGCGGTCCCGCCGCTCGTCCGCTTGTCGTCGATTTTTAAGACCGTGGAGACGCGGTCGCCGTCGACGGCGTCGTGGGCGGCCGCCGCGGCCGCGAACAGCGTCTCCGCGTCCTCGGCCTCGATGACGGTCCCCATCGGATTCGTCTCGTAGCTCACGTCGAACTCGTCGAGCGCGGCGACGGCCTTCGCCACCTCCTCGGCCATGCTCCCCTCGATCACCGGCGCGACGCTCAGCATCGCGATGGCTGTCATATCGGGGAATCGGTCGCGAGGTCACTTAAGCGGTCGCGCGGGCGGCGGTCAGGAGCGAGCGCGTCGGCGCGGCTGGTCACTCCAGTGCGTCGCGCAGGAAGGAGAGCTGGTGGCCGACCGCGCCCTCGAAGTCGTCGCCGAGCACCGAGAAGTGGTCCGCGGGCATCGAGACGACGGTCCCCCGCGAGAGCCGCTCACCGGCGGCCGCGACCGAGTCGGCGTCGATGATGGCGTCGTCGGTGCCGGCCAGGAGCAGCGTCGGGGCGTCGATCTCGTCGAGCCGCGTCACGGGCCGGTAGCCGACCAGGCCGAGGAGCGACCGCGCTGGCGTTTCGTTGCGCCACGCCGACTCGCGGTCGACGAGGTCGATGTACTTCCGCTTCGTCCCTGGCTCGGTGATCGCCGCGCACTCCTCCGTCCCGCCGACGATGGGGACAGTGCGGCCGCGACCGATCCGATGGCCGAGCAGGTCGCGGAGCCCGGCGGCGCCGGCGCGCGCGAGGTACCGGCCGCCGCGCCGCAGGGAGACGGCGCGCCCGTCGAGCAACGGGACGAGCCCCACGACCGCGTCGACGTCGCGGCGCTCGGCGGCGAGGGTCAGGACGTGGCCGGCAGACAGCGACGCGCCCCATAACACGAGGTCGTCGCCGATGTCATCGACGCGGTCCGCGCGGTCGATGGCGCCCTCGTACGCCTCGCGCTGGCGGTCGAGGTCGACGACCTGCGAGTCACCGTCGGAGTCGCCGAACTCCGGGTGATCGAAGAGGAGGGCGGCGTAGCCCGCGTCCGCGAACCGCTCCGCGACGGCGGGGTAGCCGAAGGTCCGCTCCGCGCCGAGCCCGGGCGCCATCACGACGACCGGGGGGTCGTCGGCGTCGCCGCCGGGCAGGTACAGCGTCCCGCGGCAGGTGGCGCCGTCGACGTCGAACGCGACCGCGCGGGTGGCGAACCGCTCGCGGGCCGGGCGCGCGAGCCGGCGCTGCGCGCGGTTGACCGGATCGCGGCGGGTCACCGGTCGGCCTCCGCGTCGGGTTCGGATCCGGCATCGTCCTCGTCTCCGGCCCCGGGTTCGTGGCTGACGGTGTCCAGCACGCGGGTCGAGAACTCCGTCTCGGAGATCTCGTAGCTCGCGAGCGCCTCGAACCACTCGGCCTCGGCGTGCCACGTGCCGAGGACGTCGCCGGGGGACCGCACGACCGTCCCCTCGACGCGGACGGGGTCCCACTCGTCGGCCTCGGCCTGTTCGATGAGCGCGTTGAGCGCGCGCCCGATCTCGCCGCGATGGATCTCGCGGCCGGGGAACGCGGTCATGTACGTCAGCTCCAGCGGGTCGCCCTCGTCGATGGACTCGACGCTGACGCCGTAGCTCCTGAGTTCCGGCTCCAGATCGGCCGTCCGCTCGTCGCCGGTCATACCCGATCCGTCGGCGGGGCGGGATAAATCGGTACCGGCACGCGACGGCGGCGCGGCTGGTGGAAGAGCGCAGTCGAAAGCCGCGGACGGGGGGCGACCGCCGAGTGGCGGCCGCGGTTGAGTTGTCAGAGGCACACGATTGTCCCGCGCGGCCGAGTGGCAATAATCCGTGGAGTGATATAAACGCTCGGGCCCGGGTATCATTTATGCGGCTCCCGTTCCTGTGTCGAGTCACATGCTCACCGCGGCCGCGACGGCGCTGACGCGAACCGACGACACGGCGGGCGTCGTCCTCGTCGGCGGGTCCGTGACCCTGTTGGGGTGGATCCTCACGGCGCTGTGGCTCGTCGGCGTCCTCTTCGTCAGCCCGGCCATCGCCGTCGCGGCCCCGGTCGCGCTCGCGCCGTCGCTCGTCGCGCGCGGCTACTTCGTCCGGGTGACGCGGAGCGCGATCCAGTCCGGCGACGCGACCGGCGCGCCCTCGCTCGTCGCCTGGGGGGAGCTGGTCAGGGACGGCCTCAAGTCGGCAGTGCTGTCCGCGGCGCTGCTCGCCCCGCTCGCGGGCGGCCTCGCCGTCGCCGGGGGCGCTGGCGCCGCGCTTGTCGCGGGTCCCGTCGATCCGGAATCGACCGTGAATGCGATCGAATCTGCCCTCGGTCCGAACGGGCCAGTCGCCGTCGCGGTCGTCGCCGTCGGTCTCTCCGCCGCGCTCGTCGGCGCGTACCTCCTCGCGTTCGCGTACGTCCGCCCCGCCGCGCTCGCCGCGTTCGCCGAATCCGGGCGGCTCAGGGACGGGCTGAGCCCGCGGACGGTGGCCGGCGTCGCCGCGACGGGCTCGTACGCCACCGGGTGGACGCTCGCGGTCGGGGCGCTCGCGGTCGGCTACGCCGTCGCGGCGCCGACGGTGCCACTCGTGGTCGGCGTCGCGCTCGCCTTCCTCGCCCGCGTCGTCGCGCACGGGCTCTACGGGCGGGGCGCGGCGGGCGCGCTGCGGGAGGGTTCGACGTGGGACGCCGCGGCGCAGCCGGCGGTCCGGACGCACCGCGACGCCGCGCGCTCCGGGAGCCGAGCGGTTCGCCGCGCGGACGCGAATCGCCGCGCGGACGCGACCCACGGCGCAGGCGCGGGTCGTGCCGCCGACGCCGCGGGTCGCGCGCGCAACGCCCCCCCGACCCACATCGTGTCGGGCGACGGTGGGCAGCCGATACGGAGCGAGCCCCCGGCGCCGGTTCAGGTCGGCCGCGACGTTCCGGTCACTGACCGGGGAAACGCGAGCGACGCCGCCGCCATCGACGAGGGGAGCGACGAACCGGCCGGCGGCTTCGAGTGGGGACCGTCGCTCGCCGACGCGGAAGACAAGAGTTGATACGGCCGCGAGCGAACGGCCGAACATGCGCATCTCCGAGCGGGGGTACGGCGAGGAGGGCCGGGAACGGCTCACGCTGGTCCCCGAGAACGTGGACGACCTCTGGCACCTCGCGCACGTCCTCGAACCCGGGGACCGCGTCGATGGCGACACCACCCGGCGGATCCAGCGGAACGACGACCAGATGCGGGACACCGGCGGGCAGCGCGAGCACATTTTCGTCACCTTAGAGGTCGAGGACGTGGAGTTCGCGCGGTTCGCCAACCGCCTCCGCGTCTCCGGCGTCATCGTCGGCTGCTCGCGGGAGGACCAGCTCAACGCCCACCACACGCTCAACGTCGAGGAGCACGACGAGATAACCGTCGAGAAGCACTTCAAGCCGGACCAGACCGAGCGGTTAGAGGAGGCCACCGAGGCCGCGGAGAACCCCGACGTCGCCATCGCGACCGTCGAAGAGGGCGCCGCCTACGTCCATACGGTCCAGCAGTACGGCACCGAGGAGTACGCCTCGTTCACGAAGCCGACCGGGAAAGGCGAGTTCTCGCGGCCGCGCGAGGAGCTGTTCGCCGAGCTCGGCGAGGCACTCGCGCACCTCGACGCAGACGCCGTCATTCTGGCGGGGCCCGGGTTCACCAAGCAGGACGCCCGCGACTACATCGACGAGGAGTACCGTGACCTCTCGGACCGGATCACCACCGTCGACACGTCCGCGGCAGGCGACCGCGGCGTCCACGAGGTGCTCAAGCGCGGCGCGGTCGACGAGGTACAAAAGGAGACACGCATCTCGAAGGAGGCGAGCCTCATCGACGAGCTGACCGAGAACATCGCGACGGAGGAGAAGGCGACGTACGGCCCGGACGACACCGCCGAGGCCGCCGAGTTCGGCGCGGTCGAGACGCTGCTCGTCGTCGACGAGCGCCTCCGCACGGAGCGCCAGGGAGACGGCGACTGGGCGATCGACGTCAACGAGGTGATCGAGTCGGTCGAGCGGCAGGGCGGCGACGTCGTCGTCTTCTCCTCGGAGTTCGCCCCCGGCGAGCAGCTCGCCAACCTTGGCGGCATCGCCGCAATCCTCCGCTACCGGCTCCAGTGAGCGGCTGACAGTCGAAGTGCGGTGGCGCGTGCCGGCGAGCGCCCGACGGGCGCGAGTCGCACGCGCGAGGGAGTCGGTGGCGGTCGAGCGAAGCGAAGACCGCCAGCGACGAGGCTGGGGAGGTGTGAGGCGCGGGGCTGTGCGGGGCGGGACTCGAAGGGGCAGTCGCGAGGCGGGCGCAGGCGACGTAAGCACCGCAAGGAGTGAGCGAAGCGAACGACTGAGGAGCGCAGCGAGCGTGCGCCCGCCTCGCGGCTGGGGCTTCGGCGGCGTTCATGTCGATCGGCGATTTATAAGGGCCACTTTCGTACGGCCGAGCGGCTGGGGCTTCGGCAGACCCTGTTGTATAGTCGTTCGCAGCGACAACAGTCACGTAACGCGTTCGGGGAGCGGCCGTGACCTTATCAGATCGCGCCGTCAACGTCGGAGCGATGGCGGACCGATCCGGGGACGACGCCGAGACCACCGCGGTCGAGGACGCGTCTCCGCCCTCCGAGACTGACTCCGATCCCCTCCCCGACGACCTCGACGACGCCGGCGTCGACGAGGCGGTGAAGCGCCGCCTGCGCGAGGCGTACCTCAACGACGAGGAGAACGCGCTGATCGTCACGCGCGTTCGCTCCGTCGGCGACCGCGTCGTCGTCGAGATGCGCCCGCCCCACGGCGACGCCACCCACACCGAGCGGTTCGACGCGCCCCGAGACGGGTCGCTTCAGGAGTCCGAAGACTTTCTCAAGTTTCTGGACGCCGCCGGCGTCTCACCGCTCGACGTCGACGAGCTCGTCGGCGCCCGCGTCCCCGCGACGTACGACTCGGAGACGGGCTGGCGGGTCGATGCGGCGTATCGGGCCGAGTCGGCGTCGGCCGGTGAGAACCGGTTCGCGGCGGTCCGCGAGTGGCTCTGGACCTACCGGACGTGGCTGCTCGCCGCGCTGCTCGTCGGCGGGGAACTGGCGTTCGTGGCCGTGATCATTCTGGTATACGGATGACCGCCGGCGGAAATTGAAGTGACGTGACGCGCTACCGGACCGCATGGTCCGACGCTCCGAGACCTGTCCGAACTGCGGCCACAGCTTCAGCTACAACGCGGCGACCGGCACCGGCCCGACGGAGTTCTTAAACGAGGGGCAGTGTCCGAACTGCGGCCACCACGTCAGGACGCCGCCGGGGACGTGAGTGAGCGATGACGAACCGCGGCGACCCGACTGTGTCCCTTGGGAGTGACGTTGAATCACGGCGTCCGGCAGCGACATATTTCGAATCCAACCTTTTTAGGGCCGGGCTTCGGGATGGTGGTATGGGTTACGACTGGGATGACGACGAGGCGACGCCCAGCGGGCCGGGAGGTGTCGGCGGGCTCGTGAAGAGCCTCGCCAGCTACGCACTGTTCGCGCTCGGTATCGTCGCCTTCTGGTCGTTTTTCGCGCCGTATCTCGGTGCGCCAACGATCGCGTGGTACGCACCCGTTCTCGGTGAGATCGCGGCACCGACCGAGAGCGATGTGGTCGTCGATGTCGCGCCGCTGATCGCCGGGATCGTTGTGTCGTTCGTGGCTGTCTGGCTGCGGTAGTGCTGCGGCCGCGCGTTAGGAATCACAGAAGCGTGTCAAAAATTCAGACTGTTACTTCCCCCAGAAGGGGTCGCGCTTCCGGCGCGTCTCCAAGTATCCCTGAAGCGCCTCGCGCTCGTCGGCGGTGATCTCCTCTTTCAGCTCCTGTTCGAGGATCTTCGCGTGCTTCTCGGGCACCTCGGTCCAGAGCGTGTCGCCCTCCTCGATGTCGCGGCCGACCGTCGGCCCGTCGATGGCGATGCTGACGCGCTCGCCGGAGCGCGCCTCGTCGACGTCGTCGCCCTGCTTTTGAATCCCGGAGAGGCCGCCGACGCGCTCGAACTCGTTGCCCTCGAAGAAGCCGACGTTGCGGTTGTTCTGGAGCGTGCCGGAGATGATCTCCACGCCGACGACAGCGGGGTCGTTCTGCCGGAACGTGTGGTCAGGGAGGATGCGGAAGCGGGCGGGGCGCACGACCTTGTCCAGCACCGTCTCCTGTTGCGCGCGCTGCTTCTCCTCGACGTAGCGCTCGTAGTCCTCGACCAGCTGGTAGATGACCTCGTTTTTGAACAGCTTCACGTCGGCGTTCTCTAAGTCCGACTCCGCGTTCTGGAGGAGGTCGACGTTGAAACCCAAAATCGCCTTGTGTTCGTCCTGGTTCGCGGTCTCCGCGACGGCGATGTCGCGCGGCGCGATGTCGCCGACCTCGGCGCGGAGGATTGGGACCTCGGCCTCGCGGAGGGCGTTCGCCATCGCCTCCAGCGACCCGAGCGTGTCCGCCTTGACGACCACGCCGTTCTCGGCCGTCTCGACCTCGATCTCCGCGAGTTCCGCTTTCACTTCCTCAACGACTTCGTCGACGGTGCGGTCGCGGACGACCCGGACCGGCGCGCCCGCCATCGCCTGATCGAGGTCGGGGGCGGCGATCTTCACGCCGGCCGCGGCGCCGATCTCGCCGACCTTCTCGAACTCCTTCTCCGTGCGGATCTCCGCGAGCGGCCGCGGGCGGAGCAGCGCGCGGATCTCGGTGACGATCGGCTCGTCCTGCCCGCCGACGACGACGGTGTCGCCGTTGCGGATCACGCCGTCGTAGACGACGGTGTCGACGGTGGCGCCGAAGCCGCGCTCGTCTTTCACTTCGAGGACCGTCCCCTCGCCCGGCCCCGTGACGTCGATCGCCATCTCCTCTTTCATGAACCGCTGGGAGAGGCCCATGAGTACGGTGAGGAGGTCCGGCACGCCCTCGCCGGTGAGCGCCGAGAGGGGGACGACGCCGATGTTCTTCTGGAAGTCCTGAACCCGCCAGTAGAGGTCAGCGGAGAAGCCGGCGTCCGACAGCTGGCCGATGATCTCGTAGAGGTTCTCGTCGAGCATCGACTTGGCGCGCTCGGACTGCGCCTCCATGCTCACCTGGATCGGCTCGCCGTCCTGCGGGTTCCAGCCGGGCGTCGTGTCGACCTTGTTGGCGGCGACGACGAAGGGGGTCCCCGTCCGGCGGAGGATGTCTATCGCCTCCTCCGTCTGCGGCTGGAAGCCGTCGTTGACGTCGACGACGAGCACCGCGATGTCGGCGAGCGCGCCGCCGCGGGCGCGCAGCGTCGAGAAGGAGTGGTGCCCCGGCGTGTCGATGAACAGCAGGCCGGGGAGGTCGAAGTCCGACGGGTCGATCAGCTCGCCAGCCATCCCGGAGATGGTGTCGAGCGGGATGTCCGTCGCCCCGATGTGTTGGGTGATCGCGCCGGCCTCGCCCTCGCTGACGGCGGAGCCGCGGATCGTGTCGAGCAGGCTCGTCTTGCCGTGGTCGACGTGGCCCAGCACGGCGACGATGGGGGTTCGCAGGGTGTCCGCGTGTGTGTGGTCGGTCATATGTGATCGCCCCGAGAAGGTTATACCGACTGTTCCGCCCGGGCGTCAGTTAAGCCTTTCAAAATGCTGCGACGAACCGAGGCGACGGAGCCGGACCGTCCGTCGTCGTTCGTCCGGCGACGAACGCGCGCCAGCGCCGGTCGCCCGTCCGGTGACAAACGCGCGCCCGCGTCCGTCACCCGTCCGACGCCCCGTGGCGTTTAATACCGTCGCCCGGGACCGTGGGGGTATGGTCGACATCCTCGCGGAGAACCTCTCCGGGAAGGCGGTGATGAGCTCCGACGGCACGGAGCTCGGGGACCTGTACAACATCACGATGAACCTCGAGTCCGGGGAGCTGAACCACCTCCTCGTCAGCCCACACGAGCAGCTCAGGCCCGAGCGCGTCGACTTCGACGTCGACGAGATGGGCCGGCTCCGAGTCCCGGTCGCGAACGTCCAGGCGGTGAAAGACTACATCGTCGTCGCCCGCTGATGCAAGTCCTCGACTCGTCCGCGTTCATCCACGAGTACACGACAGACGACGACGTGGTCTCCATCCCGGCGGTCCATGACGAGCTCACCGGCGAGGTGGCCCTCCGCTTCGACGCGATGGAGGGCTCCGGAATGACCGTCCACGTCCCGGCGCCGGAGGCGGTCGACCGCGTCCGCCGCGCCGCGAAGGGGTCGGGCGACGCCGCGGAGCTGTCGGACACCGACATCCGGCTCATCGCGACCGCCTTAGAGCTCCACGCGACGCTCGTCACCGACGACTACGCGATGCAGAACGTCGCCGAGCGGCTCGACCTCCCGGTCGAGGCCATCGCCCGCGACGGCATCTCCGAGGAGCGAGAGTGGCGCTTCCAGTGCGTCGGCTGCAACCGCACCTTCGACGAGAACAAGGAGCGGTGTCCGATCTGCGGCAGCGACCTGACGCGGAAGAACCCGGCGTGAGCGACATCGCATAATTCTGCGTGCCACCGGTCCGCACGCCACCGACCGATTGAACAGGCGCCCCGCAGACCCCTCGGTATGAACACATTCGAGGAGTTGTCGCCGGACGCGCTCCGCGCCGGGCGAGCGGACGCGCTCGACGACGCCGTCGCGACGGCGCTTTCCGCCCACCCGCTCGACGGAGTCGAGACCGAGTACCCGCACTACCAGGGGACCGTCGAGGGGCCGGAGGCGCCGCCGCGTCCCGCGGAGACCCATCCCGTCTTCTACGGCTGCTTCGACTGGCACTCCGCGGTCCACAGCCACTGGGCGCTCGTCCGCGCGCTGCGACTCGTCCCCGATCACCCGGACGAGGCCGAAATCGCTGCGAGCATCGACGAGCGACTAACCCCCGAGAACGTCGCTCGCGAGGTCGCATACCTCGACGAGAATCCCGGCTTCGAGGAGCCGTACGGCTGGTCGTGGCTGCTGCGCCTCGCCGCCGAGCTCACGCTCTGGGACGACCCTCGCGCCGACGCGTGGCGCGAGACGCTCCGCCCGCTCGAAGAGCGAGTCCGGCGCGGGACCCGCGAGTCGTTCCTCGACGTCGGCCGCCCGCACCGCGTCGGCACCCACGGCAACACCGCGTTCGCGCTCGCCGGCGTCCTCGACTACGCGCGAGTCGTCGGCGACGCCGACCTCGAATCGGAGACGGAGGCGACCGCGCGCCGCCTCTACGCGGACGACACCGCCGCGGTCGTTGGCGCAGAGCCCGTCGGCTGGGACTTCCTCTCGCCCGCGCTCGCCGAGGCTGACCTCATGCGACGCGTCCTCGACCCGGACCCGTTCGCGGCGTGGCTCGACGACTTCCTCCCGGATCTCACCGCGCCGCCGCACGACGCGCTGCTCGCGCCCGTCGACGTCGAACCCGACGAGGGCGACGGCGCCGCGATGCACCTGATCGGGCTCAACGTCTCCCGCGCGTGGTGTCTCGCCGGGCTGTCCGACGCGCTGGACGGGCGGGACGGACCGGCCGCGGACCGGCTCCGGGAACCGCTGGAGACCGCGGCGCGCCGCCACGCGGAGGCGGGGGCCGCGGACGTGCTTACCGACGACTACGCGGGCTCGCACTGGCTCTCGTCGTTCGCCCTCTACCTGCTGACCCGGAACGAGGGCGGGATCGCGCCGGGAGCGGTCTAATCGGCTCCCGGCGAGTCCTGCGCGTCGCCGTCCATCCGACCGGCGGCGTCGCCGTCGGCCGACCCGACCGCGTCGCCCTCAGCGATGCCGAGGGCGTCGTCCGAGAGGTCGCCGCGGTCGAGCCGCGGGACGCGCTCGCGGAGCCGCGAGGCGGCGGCGCGCGCCTCCGCGAACTCGACCTCGGCGAGCGCGCGCACCAGCGCGGCGGCCCGCTCCGCCCGGGCGCGCTGCCACGACTCCTCGCGCGACTCGTAGGTGCGGATCGCGCGCAGGAAGTCGGCCTCGGAGAACTCCGGCCAGTACGGCGCACAGAAGTAGACGGCCGCCTCGTTGCCGTTCGCGTGCCACGGGAGGAAGTTCGAGGTCCGCTCGTCGCCGCCGGTGCGGACGATAAGGTCAACGTCGCGGATCGGGCGGTCGTACAGCCGGGACTCGACGGTCTCGACGTCGACGTCCTCGGGGGCCATCTCGCCGGCGTCGACGTCGCGGGCGATGGCGCGCGCGGCGTCGAGCAGCTCGGTCCGGCCGCCGTACGCCAGCGCGACGTTGAGCGTGAAGCGGTCGTTGTCGGCGGTTCGCTGCTCTGCGTAGTCGACCGCGTCGCGAACACGCGGCGGGAGCCGGGGCACGTCGCCGATGGCCCGGACGCGGACGCCCTGCTCGTGGACGCGGTCGGCGTCGGCGAACTCGCGCAGCTTGTGTTCCAACAGGTCGAAGAGGGGCTCTAACTCCTCGTCGGGGCGCTCAAAGTTCTCGGTCGAGAAGGCGTAGAGGGTGAGCTCCGAGACGCCGAGGTCCGCGCACCAGTCGAGGACGCGCTCGGTGGTGTCCGCGCCGGCGCGGTGGCCCTCGGGGGCGTCGTCGCCGCGCTCGCGGGCGTACCGCCGGTTCCCGTCCTGGATGACGGCGACGTGGTCGGGGACGTCGTCGATCTCGCGGCGGAGGTGTCGTCGGTACGCGCGCCCGACGAGGCCGCGGAGTCGCTGCCACATGGGCTAAGACCACGCCCCCGAGCGGTATACCTTTATGGATCGATCCGGCGACGAGCGACTCATGGAGGCCGCCTACGTCGTCCGCGTCGCATTCCGGCTCGACCCGCCGGACGCCGCCGTCGATCCGGACCGCTTCGAGACGACGATGGAACTCGCGGCGAGCGAGCCCGGGACCGACGGCTGGCTGTTCTTCCGCGACCGCCTGTGGCGCGGCGAGATCGGCGACGAGTCGTCGTTCCGGCGGTTAGCGGAAGAGCGACTGGGCGTCGCTCCCGCCGCGAGCGTCGAGGTCGTCGCCGCCGACTTCCGGGAACTCCGCACCGACGAGGCGTACCTCGACGCGCTGAAAGACGCCATCACCGCGGATCTCGAGCGGTTCAACGCCGACTCGGTCGACGAGGTCCTCCGCAAGTACCTCGGGTCGTCGGTTCACGTCCGAGAGTGAGCGGGAGGCGGGAGTCGGACACTCAGGCTGTTCCGAACCCACAACGCACTTGCCCGGCGCACGCCTACGGAGCGATCTATGACCGTCGCCGACTACGACTTCCACCTGTTCGACCTCGACGGGACCCTCGTCGACGCCGAGTGGGAGTACACCCGCGCGGTCTTCGACCGCGTCGGCGACCGGCTGGGCCGCGAGTTCTCCGACCGGGAGGCGCGCGTCCTCTGGCACGGGCTCGGCGGCTCTCGTGCCGAGACCCTCCGCGGGATGGGGGTGGACCCCGACGCGTTCTGGCCCGCGTTCCACGCCGTGGAGGACCCCGCGGCCCGCGCGGAGGCGACGTACCTCCACGACGACGCCGCGCGCCTGCTCGACCGCGTGAGCGAGGTCGGCGGGCCGACCGGACTCGTCACCCACTGTCAGGAGTTCCTCGCGGAGCCGGTCCTCGATCATGTCGACCTCGACGGCCGCTTCGACGCGGTCGTCTGCTGCACCGACGAGACGGGGTGGAAGCCGGAGCCCGATCCGATCGAGGCCGCGATGGGCGAGCTCGGCGTCGACCCGGGCCGCCACCGCGGCTACTACGTCGGCGACGGCGAGAGCGACGTGGCGGCCGCCTGGAGCGCCGGCCTCGACGCGGTCCACGTCGAGCGCGTCGGCCACGGCGAGCGCGGGCGGTGCGTCCTCGGCGACCGGCGTGTGAGCCGCCTCGACGAGCTGGTCGAAGCGAGGTAAGGGCACCGAGGGCAATCGGTCTCTCCTCGCGGTCCGCGACCGCTCTCAGGACCCCGCCGCGGCCCGGATCCGCTCTTTGCCGCACTTCGGGCAGCGCTCGACGACCTCGTCGGGGTCGATCACCACGGCCCGCCGCTCGTACCGGTGCCGACACATGAGGCGCTCGATCGTCGTCTTCATACGCGGAGGTACCTCTATCACGAGTAAAGAAAGTTCCGTAGCAGACATTTATACACATAAAACACGCATATCATGTAGATATTCCTCGCGATTGCGGCCGTACATTTGATGTATTCTGCCTAACGAAGCTATTTGATCAAGTCAGTTTGAGTCACCGTCTATCCGCGTCCGCCGGCCGCGACCGAAACGGTCCTGTGGCGACGGCGGAAAGCGGGGGTATGACGAAGTGGTTCCACAGCGGCCGGCGCCGCGACCTCTGCGCGCTGCTGTACGACCACGGCGAGCTGCGCGCGCAGTCGGCGAAGAGCCGGCTCGAGTCCCACTACGACGAGCGGATCGACCCGGGATCCTTCTACGGCACGCTCTCCGCGCTCGTCGAGACGGGCTACCTCGACCGCCGGACCGAGGGCATCGCCGACGTGTACGCGCTCACCGACGCGGGCGAGACGGCGCTGCTCGACCACTACGCGTGGCTCGGCGAGCGGATCGAGGGGGGCGACGGAGCCTCGGACCTCAAGGATTAACAACTTCGCCGGCGTGAATTAATACATGACCGTCGTCAGCGTGTCCATGCCGGAGGAGCTACTCGATCGGATCGACCAGTTCGCGGACGAACACGGGTACACCGGCCGCAGCGAGGTCGTCCGCGAGGCCTCCCGGAACCTCCTCGGCGAGTTCGAGGACGCCAAGCTGGAGGACCGCGCGCTGATGGCCGTGGTGACGGTGCTTTTCAACTACGAGACGACGAGCGTCGAGGAGCGGATGATGCGGCTGCGACACGAACACGAGGGGATCGTCGCCTCGAACTTCCACAGCCACGTCGGCTCGCAGTACTGTATGGAGCTGTTCGTGCTGGAGGGCGGCTTAGAGGAAATCTCGGCGTTCGTGGGGAAGGTCCGGGCGACGAAGGACACGCTCACCGTCGATTACAGCGTCACGCCCGTCGACGAGTTCGGCGCCGGCGCGCTCGGCGACGCCCACGCGCACGGCGGGCACGGGAGCGACGAGGGCGCGTCCGAAGAGAACGAAACGGAAGAGAGCGCGACCGTCGAAGACGACTGAGTTGACCGAGCCGGACCGCCACGCCGATTTCTATTTCACCGCGCTCAGGCGGTCTCGGGACGGACTGACTCGAGCGCCGCGTCGAAGTCCTCGCCGGTGATCCCGACCGCTTCTGCGTGGTCGTTGGCGGCCTCGCCGTGCTCGTCGGCGACGCGCTCGATGGCGCGCATCGCGGCCGCTCGCGTCAGCGAGGCGATCTCCGCGCCGGAGTACCCCTCCGTCTCGTCGGCGACCCGCTCTAAGTCGACGTCGTCGGTCAGCGGCTTCTCGCGGGTGTGGACCTCCAGGATCTTGCGGCGCGCCTCCCGGTCCGGTTCGGGGACTTCGACGTGGGTCTCCAGGCGACCGGGCCGGAGCAGCGCCGGATCGAGCGCGTCCCGCCGGTTGGTCGCCGCGAGGACGACGAGGTTCGGGTTGTCGCTGGCGCGGTCGAGCTCGGTCAGCAGCTGGGAGACGACGCGCTCGCTCACGCCGGAGCCATCGCCGCCGGCCGCGTCGCGGTCGGTCGCCACCGCGTCGATCTCGTCGAAGAAGATGATGGCGGGCGCCGCCTGTCGAGCGCGGTCGAACAGCTCACGGACCGCCTTCTCCGACTCGCCGACGTACCGGTCGAGGAGCTCGGGGCCCGCGACCTGGATGTAGTTGACGCCGCTCTCGCCGGCGATGGCGCGCGCGAGCAGCGTCTTCCCGGTCCCCGGCGGGCCGTACAGCAGGACCCCGGTCGGGGGGTCGGCGCCCGCCGCGTCGAACAGGGGCCCGTACGACAGGGGCCACGTCACGGCGCGCTCCAGCTCCTCTTTCGCGTCGTCGAGCCCGCCGACGTCGGCAAAGTCGGTGGCCGGCTGCTCGGCGACGTACTCGCGCATCGCGCTCGGCTCGACATTTGCGTGGGCCGCCTCGAAGTCCGCCTTGCCGACCGTCACGTCGTTCAGCGCGCGCGAGTCCGACTCGCGGGCGCGCCGGAGGGCGGTCATCGCCGCCTCCTGCGCGAGCCCCTCGATGTCGGCGCCGACGAAGCCGTGCGTCCGGCTCGCGATCCGGTCTAGGTCCACGTCGTCCGCGAGCGGCATCCGGCGCGTGTGGACGTCGAGGATCTGCCGGCGCCCCGCCTCGCCGGGGACGCCGATCTCGATCTCGCGGTCGAACCGCCCGCCGCGCCGGAGGGCGGGGTCGATGGTGTCGACGCGGTTGGTCGCGCCGATGACGATCACGTCGCCGCGGGCGTCGAGCCCGTCCATCAGCGAGAGCAGCTGGCCGACGACGCGGTTCTCCACGTCGCCGCCGTCGTCCCTTTTTCCCGCGATCGAGTCGATCTCGTCGAAGAAGATGATGGCGGGGGCGTCGTCGCTCGCGCGCTCGAACACCTCGCGGAGCCGCTCCTCCGACTCCCCCTTGTACTTCGACATGATCTCCGGGCCGTCGACGGTGATGAACGTCGCGTCGACCTCGTTGGCGACGGCGCGGGCGATGAGCGTCTTCCCGGTCCCCGGGGGGCCGTGGAGGAGGACTCCCTTCGGCGGATCGATGCCGAGCCGGGTGAACACCTCCGGCTCGGAGAGCGGGAGCTCGATCGTCTCCCGAACCAGCTCCAGCTCCTCGTCGAGGCCGCCGATGTCCTCGTAGGTCGCGCCCGCGGTGTGCTCGGCTGGCGGAGCGTCGCCCGCCTTCGGGCGAGCGTCGTCACCGGGTAGATCGGTCCCCGAGCCCGCGCCGGTCGCGGAGCGGTCGGTGTCGGCTCGCTCACTTCTCGTGTCCGTCGACGCGTCGGTTCGGTCGCTCGCGGCCCCGACGTCGCCCTCGTACTCGACCGACACGTCGGTCGAGGCGGTGATCCGGACGGTCCCCGCGGGCGCCGTCCGGGCCACCACGAAGCGGAGCCCGCCGAGCCGCTCGACGTGGACGGCCTCGCCCTCGGTGACGGGTCGGTCGCGGAGCTCGCGGGAGAGCGCGCGCTCGACCACCTCGCGGCTCACGTCGACCTCGGCGAGGCGGCCGGGCGCGGACAGCGTCACGCGGTCGGCGTCGGAGACGTCGACGGCCGCTATCGTGACGGTGTCGCCGACCTTCACGCCGGCGTTCGCGCGGGTGTCGGCGTCGATGAGGACGGAGCCGTCGGGGGCGTCGGGGCCGCCCGGCCACACCTTTGCCACGGCGGTGCGCTCGCCGCGCACCTCGACCGTGTCGCCGCTGAGGAGGGCGAGCCGCTTGCGGGCCGACTCGGGGAGCCTGGCGATGCCCCGGCCTGCGTCCCGCTTCTCGGCGGCACGCACCGTGAGCCGGAGCCCTGCGGTGTCGTTCATACCCGTCGTTCTCGCCGGCGGCTCTTTATCCTTGTCCGGCGCCGTCTTGAGTCGGTTCCCGCCCGTGGAGGTCGATCCAAAATGGCCGGAGGAGCATCGACGATTGCTTATAAAAGCGGTTGCGGTGGCGCGCGCCTCCAAGCGGCCGCCCCCGGCGGCCGCGAGGAGCGCGTGCGAGGGAGTCAGTCGCCGGAGCGAAGTGGAGGCGACTGACGAGGCTGGGGAGGCGTGAGGCTGCGGTGTTGTGCGGGGCGGGGTGGGACTCAAAGGGGCAGCCGGGAGGGCAGCGTAGACGACGTAAGCACCGCAACGAGGGAGCGAACGGAGTGAGCGACCGAGTGAGGAGCGCAGCGAGTGTACGCTGCCCTCCCGGCTGGGGCTTTGGCGGTGTTCTCCGCCGATCCGCGGTCGGTCATTTGTAAGCGTGCGGCGAGGGGGTTGGAGGCGATCACCACAGCGTCGCCGATCGTTTATAAATAGTCGACGACATCACCTCTCTCCACTTATAAATAATCACCTCCCCGACCAGATTCACTATTGTATCGCGAGTACCGACCGCAACCCCCTTCCCTCGTCCGGCCGGTCTGACGGGTATGCAACCGACCGGCCACCTGCGGGGCGACGCGGTCCACGTCGGCGGGGACGCCCGCCAGCGCTTCTACGACGCCCGGGGGTACGGGCGACCGCTCGACGGCAACGAGATCGCGCTCTCGCGGGTCGAGGCCGCGCACCTGCTGTTCCGCGGCGACCTCTCCGGGATCGAACTCGGGGACGACGCGGCCGACGACGATTCAGATCCCGTCGACTTCGAGCGCTTCTTCGTCGCGAGCGCGGCCGCGGCCGACCGCTTCGCGGTGCGCTTCCTCGTCTACTCGGACCTGCGCGACCGCGGCTTCTACCTCTCGCCCGCCCGCGATCCGTGGCCGGGCGGGAGCGACGCGCCGAACGACGCGGTCGACTTCGTCGCCTACGAGCGCGGCGAGACGCCCGACACGGGGAACGTGAAGTACCCGATCCAGGTCGTCGGCGAGCGCGAGTCCGTCGCGACGGCCGGGCTCGCCGGGCGAACCCTCGCCGTCGTCGACGAGGAGTCCGACATCACCTACTTCGCGGCTGAGGGCGGTCGCATCGACGGAGCGACCGACTACGAGCCGCCGACCGACCTGACGGGTGTGCTCCTCGCCGACCGCGTCGTCGTCTGGGACGCCCCCGAAGACCTCTACGAACACGGTTTCTACGGCCGCCCGCTCACCGGCCGCGCGGCCGACGTCGAGGGCGCGCTCCAGCTCTCGCTCGTCGAAGCCGCGTCGCTGGCTGCGGACGGGAGGCTGTCGCTTTCGGCGTCGGTCGGCGAAGGAGCCCGCGACTCGACCGAGGGGGCCGACGCCGCCGCCAGCGTCGTCGCTCGCGGCCGGGATGTGGAGGGGGAGCGCTTCGACCGCCGGCTCGCGGTTTATAAGCGCCTCCGCGCGGCCGACGCGGTGCCGAAGACCGGCTTCAAGTTCGGCGCCGACTTCCGGACGTACCTCGACGTGGAGACGGTCGAGGACCTCCCGCACTCTGAACACCTCGTGCGCGTGGTGGGACCGGACCACGAGTTCTCGCCGCGCGAACTCTCGCTCGACGTGCGGCTCGCGGGCGGCGTCCGCAAGGAGATGGTGTTCGCGCTGACGGCGGTCGGCGGCGAGCACTCCGGCGACGGCGCCGCCGACGCGCCGATCGACGCCGACGTGGAGTGGCTCTCCGTAGATCGGCTGACGCCGTAGGTCGGTCGAGCGTTTCTCCTCGGGTGCTACGAGGTCGTCATCGTCTCGTCGAACAGCGCGGCGAACAGCTTGTTCTCGGCCGCGCGGAGGTGCTGTGTGAACGTCGTCTGCGAGATGTCCATCATCGACGCCACCTCCTCGCCGGAGTGCTCGCGGGGCCACTCGAAGAACCCGGCGAAGTGCGCGGTGCGCGCCGCCTCGCGCTGTCGGTCCGTTAACGTCCCCGCCAGCCGCTTCCGGAACCCGGCTTCGGTCTGGACGTCCCGCTCGCGCTCGCGCTGCGCGACCAGCGTCAGTCCATCGTACGCCCTCTGAAGAGCGTCGACGACGGACCGAATGTCGTTCGAGCTGGCGACGTGCGCGACCAGCGTCCCGCTCGTGCCGGTGATCGAGAGCGACTCGAGACCCGCCCCGTACTGCGCCAGCGTCCCGACGATCGACCGCTCGCCGATGGAGATCCGGAACAGCGAACGGCCCTCGTGGGTGTAGAGGTGCCGTGCCGCGTCGACGCGGTCGGCCTCGGCGGCGTACTCGGAGACCGCCTCCGGTTCAGCGTCCGCGACCGTGACGTACTGGACGCGCTCGCTGTCGCCGCCACCGATGTGCTCGACGTCGACCGTACAGTCCAGTTCCGCCGCCATGTTCGCCAGCGGCTCGTCGATCCCGGTCAGCTGGAACTCCAGTTCGGTGACGCTGTCCGCGGCGAGCGTCCGCTTGCTCTCGACGGCGCTGATCGCGTCCGCGACGGTGCGGCCCAGTTCAGCGAAGATGTCGCGTTCGATCAGGTCGAACGCGTCGCAGTTGCGTGTCATCACGACGAGGACGCCGTACTCCGCGCCGCGGTACGCGAGCGGCACTACAACGCAGTTCGCCTCGCCAGGGCGATCGCCGAGGTCGTCGTCGATCTCGGTGAACACCGGACGAGAGGCGTCGAGCGCCGCCTCGATCGGCGTCGGATCGGTCGCACACAGCGTCTCGATGTGGCCGTCGAGCGAGTCGACGTCGGTGCCCGCACACGAGCGCGGACTGACGGTGCCGTCGACGAGACCGCGGCCGCCGGTCCAAGCCACGTCGAAAAGCTCGGAGGACGCGAACTGCTCGCACACCTCGGACTCGATCTCCTCTCTCGTCGACGCGGCGACGAGTTCCCGGTTGACGTCGCGGAGTACCTCGTTCGTGTTGTTCAGGAGGGCCAACCGCTCGTTCTGGTCCTCGATGCGCAGCTCGCGTTCCTTCCGTTCGGTGACGTCGCGCTCGATGGCGACGTAGCGCTCCACGTCCCCGTCTTCGGTAATCGGCGCGATCGTCGCGTCGATCCAACAGAGCTCCCCCGACTTCCGGCGGTTGGTCAGCTCTCCCTCCCAGACCGACCCGGACTCGATCCGCTTCCAAAGCCCCCGGTAGAACTCGTCGTCGTGTTTTCCCGACTGCCAGAGCCGCGGGTTCTCGCCGATCACCTCATCCGGCTCGTACCCCGTGACGGTCTCGACGGCCGGGTTCGCGTACTCGATGGTTCCCTCCGGGTCAGTGAGGAAGATCGCGTGCCCGGCGTGTTCGATAGCCTTCTGGAATCCGCGAAGGCGCTTGTTCGCCCGCTGTAGCTGCGTTTTGATGGCGTTTTCCTCGTCGACGTATTCGGAGAGGTAATACACCGTCAGCAGGGTGAGCCCGCTCACGACGAGACCGGGGAGCTCCTCGATCCCGGTGGTCTCCGTCCGGACAGTGAGCAGCTGCCGAAGCGTCATGAAGGTCAAAAGCAGCGTCAGGAATCCGAACCGCCGATCGCGGGTGCTCGCGAGCAGCAGGACCGAGTAGCCGACGCCGAGCAACCGGAGCCCGATCGAGAGCGCGATGATCCAGTTCATGTGCTCCGGCTCTCCCCTGGGTGGACGGTTGGCTTCGCCCGACCGGTCGTTCGTCCGCTTCGGTACGGTGCGTTCATGTTCGGGAGGTATCCGTTCCCGTTGATAATGTCGGCGGTCGCCGGTGCGCGGTGCGGATCGGACCGATCCGGAGGAGCGATCGCTCCGATCCAAACAGTATTGGTACCCGGAATGTGGGGTGTATCGCCGCGGGAAAACCGGGGCAAACTGTATTGGTATCATCCTTTCCGCCGGGCTCTGCGTACGTTCATGCGTATGACTTCCAGGACAAACCGGCTGACGCGGAACCGACCGCTCGTCGGCGGGACGACCGACGGCGGGTGGTGGCGATGAGCACCGCCGACAACGGGGACACCCTTCCCGGTATCCCGAACGTCGGGAAGGCGGACCTCGACGCGATGGTGGAGAGCGAACGGCCCGACCCGCGGGAGGAGCTCGCGGACGTCGAAGCGGACACGGACCTCGGCGTCGCGATGGCCGAGGACGCGCAGCGCGTCGCCCGCGGTGAGATCACCGGCGACGACTACTGGGAAAAATACGACGAGGCCGCCGCAGCGGAGTTCGGCGAGGCGTACCGCGAGACGCCGAACCCAGCGGTCGACTCAGGTGACCAGACCGTCTCGACCGAGACGGCAGAGTCGCTGAGCTGCGCCGTCGGGTCGATGGATACGTTCTCGACGGAGACGGCGCAAGTCGAGGGCGAGGAGGGGGCAGGCGAGTCGGACGGAGGGATCGGCGCGGGCGACGAGAAGTGGGGGATGGTGATCGACCTCCAGAAGTGTGTCGGCTGCGACTCGTGTACGGTCGCGTGCAAGTCCGAGAACCGGACCCCTCCCGGGGTCTCGTACAACGTCGTGATGGAGGAGGAACACGGCGAGTTCCCGAACGTCACGCGGACGAACGTCCCGCGCCCGTGTATGCAGTGTGACAACCCGCCGTGCGTTCAGGTGTGTCCCGTCTCGGCGACGTACAAGATGGACGACGGTGTGGTCAACATCGACTACGACCGCTGTATCGGCTGCCGGTACTGTAACATCGCCTGCCCGTACGGCGCGCGGTACTTCGACTTCGGCGAAAACTACGACGACGAGGTCGAGGAAGCGGGGGAGATCACGAGCCCGGAGTACGGCGTCGACCGTGGTCCGCGCGAGGACGGAGAGTCGCCGATCGGAAATATCCGCAAGTGTAGCTTCTGTACGCATCGATTAGAACGCGGCGAGGAGCCCGCCTGTGTCGAGACCTGCGTCGGCGACGCCAGGAACATGGGCGACCTCGAGAACCCAGACAGCGATGTCGCGAAGATGGCCGACTCGTCGCGCGCGTTCCAACTAAAAGAGGACGAGGGGACCGACCCCAACGTCTACTACCTCAAGTAACCCCATGTCGACACAGAGTTCACGCTTCGAGTTCGATCCGGGGTTCGAGGACGACCGGCTGCGCGTCGCCTGGTACGCGGTCGTCGGCGTCCTCGTCGCCGTCGGCGCGTACGCGACGTACCTCCGGCTCACGGGCGGGATGGCGAGCACAAACCTCACGAGCATCGTCCCGTGGGGCGCGTGGGTCGCCTTCTACATCTACTTCGTCGGCCTCTCCGCCGGCGCGTTCCTCGTGAGCACGATGGCCAACGTCTTCGAGGTCGAGGGGATGCACCGGATCGACCGCGAGGCGCTGTTCGCGGCCATCATCAGCATGGCTGTGGCGCTGCTGTTCGTCTGGATCGACCTCGGGCGGATGGACCGGATGTACTTCCCGTTCATCTGGCGCCAGCTGACCTCTGCGCTCTCGTGGGAGGTCCACGCCTACGTGGCCTACATCGGAATCTTAGTCACAGAGCTGTACTTCTCGATGCGGATCGACCTCGCGCGGGTCGCTGAGCGCACATCGGGCCTCAAAAAGCGGTTCTACGCGACGCTCGCGCTCGGCCGGCTGGACACGAGCGAGGCGTCGCAGGCGTTCGACCGGCGCTGGCTCAAGCGGGCCGGCGTTGTCGGGATCCCGCTGGCGATCTTCATGGTCCACGGCGGCACCGGCGTGCTGTTCGCCGTCTCGAAGGCCCGTCCGTACTGGAACAGCGGGCTGTTCCCGGTGATATTCGTCGTCTCGGCGCTTCTCAGCGGGACCGCCTTGGTGATGGTGATCTACGTGCTTCGGACCCGGCTGTTCGACGGCGACTCGGTCGATCCGGACCTACTGGACCGGCTCGCACAGCTGCTCGTCGGGTTCATCGTCATCGACGCCGCCCTGACCGCCATCGAGACGTTCATCGCGATCGCCAGCCTCCACCCCCACGAGATCGAGACCTGGCAGGTGATCATGTACGGCCCGATGTCGTGGTCGTTCTGGTGGTTCATGGTCGGCTTCAGCTGGGTGTTCCCAATGGTGTTACTGAGCAAGCGGTCTTGGCGGCGCTCGCCGTCGGTGATGGTGCTGGCCGGACTGAGCGTCGTCGTCGGAATCGTCGCGGTGCGGTTCAACATCGTCGTTCCGGCGCAGGTCATGCCCGTGATGGAGGGACTCCCCCACGGGTCGTATTTCCCAACCCTCGTGGAGTGGGGGACCAGCGTCGGCATGATCGGCGTCGGCCTGCTGTTGTACACGCTGGGCGCGGAGACGCTGCCGTTGACGCCGCTTACCGGAGGTGACCACGAATGAGTACTGACGATTCGGGCGAGGACGGCGCGAGGGTTTCGCGCCGCGACTTCGTCAAGGCGGCCGGGAGTATCGGCGTCATCGCGGCGGCGAGCAACGCCGCGGTCGACGTGGACGTCGACGACCTGTGGACGGACGACGAACACCACTACGTCGGGAACGAGTACGGCGAGTACGGCGCGAGCGACGTGATACACACCACCTGCGGACAGTGTAACACGTTCTGTCCGATCAAGGTCAGACTCGCGGACGGGAGCGGGACCGGCGAGTACAGCTCGCTCGTCCGGAAGCTCGCCGGGAACCCGTACTCGTTCCTCACCACGCAGCCGTTCTCGCAGGTGCCCTACGAGAGCGACCCGGAGGACGTGGCGATGGGCGACGTCGAGGGGAGCGGCGACGTCGACACCGACCGCTGGTCGCTCTCCGGCGGTCGGATCTGCCTGAAGGGACAGGCGGGCATCCAGACGGCCTTCGACAGCTACCGCGTCCGACAGCCCATGAAGCGCGTCGGTCCGCGCGGCTCGGGCGAGTGGAAGACCGTCTCGTGGGACCAGGCGATTCGGGACATCGTCGAGGGCGACGACGACCTCGGCCACCCCGGACTCGAAGACATCTGGGGGTACGCCCCGCAGGAGGCGGTGATGAGCGACTGGGAGGCCGTCCAGAACGGCGAGCTGTCCAAGTCGGCGTTCGACGAGAAGTACGCCGACGAGCTCATCGACACCGACCACCCCGATCTCGGCCCGAAGTCCAACCAGATCGTCGACGTCGGCGGGTTCCGCCGCAACTTCATCCGCAATCGGCTCTGGCACCAGGGGCTCGGGTCGATAAACAGCATCCACCACGCCGGGACCTGCGGCGTCTCGAGCGTGATGGGCAACGTGCGCTCGCACGGTGCCAAGAAGAAGCGGCAGTACCCCGACATCGAGAACTGCGAGTACCTCATCGCGTGGGGGACTAATCCGATGGTCGCCAACAAGGGGCCGACGTGGCTCGCGCCAAAGCTGACGAACGCCATCGAAGACGGGATGCGGATGGACGTCGTTGACCCGCGCCTGTCGAAGACCGCGGAGAAGGCCGACACGTGGGTCCCCGTCGAACCCGGCGCGGACGGCGCGTTCGCGCTCGGGATGGCGCGGTGGATCATCGAGAACGACCGCCACGACCTGACGTACCTCCAGAACCCCTCGCAGTCGGCCGCGAGCGACGACGACGAACCCACGTGGAGCGACGCGACGCACCTCGTCCTCGTCGACGAGCCGGCGGGGCCGAAGGCGCGCGCCGCCGATCTCGGGCTCGTCGCGGAGGACGCCGAGACCGCCGACGACTTCGTCGCCGTCGACGCGGCCACGGGCGAGCCGCGCCCCGCGAGCGAGGTCGACACCGCGGTCCTCGACGTCGACGTGACGGTCGACGGGAGGACGGTCCGGAGCGTCTGGAGCCAGTACCGCGAGCGCGTCTTCGAGCACACCGTCGAGGAGTACGCCGAGATGGCCGGCGTGCCGGCCGACCAGATCGCCGAGATCGCCGACGAATTCACCAGCCACGGCAAGCGGGCGGCGATCATGGCCTACCGCGGCCCGGCGAAGCACACGAACGGCTTCTACAACACGCGGGCGATCGCCACCCTCCAGCACCTCATCGGCAACTACGACTGGAAAGGCGGCCAGATCACGCCGTACGCCGGCTACGACACCATGTCCGGGCGGTACCAGCTCGGCTCGGTCCCTGACGGTCACTCACCGTGGGGTATCCCCCTGCTCCGCGGCGGCGTCAACTACGAGGACACCTCGCTGTTCGACCGCGACGACGGCTACCCGGCGAAGCGACCGTGGTTCCCCGTCGCGCCGCCGCAGGCGACCCAAGAGCTCTACGGCAGCGCCGCCGACGAGTACCCGTACGGCGTCGAGGCGCTGTTCATCCGGCCGTACTCGAACAACCACGTGATGGCGGTCGCCGGCGGCGACGAGATCCCGGCGATACTGAAGGACACCGACGCGATCCCGCTGATCGTCGCCTCGGACACGGTCATCGGTGAGACGAGCCAGTACGCCGACTACATCCTACCGGAGCCGACCTACCTCGAACGGTGGGAGAACTTCGGGACGTACCCGAACAAGCGGCTGGCCGACGAGAAGATCAGTCAGCCGGCCGTCTCGGTCGTCCCGAACGCGCGCCCGTTCGAGGACGTGCTCATCGAGCTGTGGTCGGAGATGGACCTGCCGGGCGTCGGAGAGGAGGCCATCCCGGACGCGGACGGAGAGCTGTGGCCGCTCGAACAGGCAGAGGACTTCTACCTGAAGCTCGCGGCCAACATCGCGTACAGCCGCGACCCGGTCAAAGACGCGAGCGAGGACGAGCGGCGGGTGTTCCGCGAGAGTCACGAGAACGGTCTCGGCGACCGGTTCGACCTCGACCGCTGGAAGGCCGCGGTCACCGACGAGGAGTGGCCGAAGGTCGTCACGGTGTTGAACCGGGGCGGTCGCTTCGAGGAGCCGACCGAGGGGTACGACGAGGCGTTCGCCGAACACGGCCACGGGTACGACTACGCCGAGCGCGAAGACGACTCGAACGCCTACGACGGCGAGCACATGCGGTACAAACTCGAGTCCCGTGTCGACTTCTACAGCGAGGTCGTCCCGAACGGGAAACACTCCTTTACCGGCGAGCGCTTCGACCCGCTCCCGAGAGTCGACGACGTCGAGCACTACGACGGTACCGTTCAGGCCGCGGTGAGCGGTGACGGCGATCGGGAGCGGCCGCTCCGGCTGATCAACTGGAAGCCGCGGACGCAGGGGATGCACCGCACGCAGAACAGCCCGTGGCTCCGCGAGACGCGTCCCGAGAACCCGCTGTGGATCAACCCCCGGGACGCCGAGGAGCGGGGCATCGAGAACGGCGACGAGATCGCCATCGACGCCGGTCGCGGAACCGTCGACGGGGTCGCGATGGTCACGAGCGGGATCCGCCCCGGCGTCGTCGGGGCGATGTGGGGCTGGGGCCGGACCGGCGACGGGGCGACAGCCGAGACGGTCGACGGCGAGACGCGGCCGGCGGTCGAGGCCGACGGCCACAGCGACTACCAGTTCGACGAGCCGATGAGCGAGGAGGCCGGGTACGCGAAGGGCCGCGACGCCGGCTTCGCGATCAACCACATCCAGCCGTTAGACGAGCGGCTCGGCGACACCGGCCTCTCGGACCTGGTCGGCGGGAGCAACGCGCAGTACGACGCCTTCGTCGACGTGGAGCGGCGGTGATCCGTATGTCCGGAGACACAGACGCAAACGCGGACGCCGGCAGCGACGAGGCGGCGATGGCGACGGCCCGTGCGCGGCTGTACGGGCTGCTGGCCGCGACCTTCGACGGCGAGGTCGAGACGACCGCCGACGCGCTCGATCGAGGGGCCTTCGCGACCGTCGCCGACGTGTTCCCGATCGACATCGAGACGGCGGCCCTGCGCGGCGACGAGTACGACGCGGACGCGCTGAAGATCGGGTACGACAACCTGTTCGTCGTGCCCGGGAGCCACTACGTTCCGCCGTTCGCGTCCGCCCACGCGGTCGACCCGAGCGAGGAGTTCGAGTCGGACTCGCGGTACCACACCGTCGGGGAGGCCGGCGAGCTCCTCGGCGACCCGGCCGCCGACATGGCGCAGCTGTACGGCGCCGCCGGGTTCTCGCCCAAGCGGGGCGACGAGATCCCAGATCACGTCGCCGCCTGCCTCGAGTTCATGCGCGCGCTCTGCGAGCGGGAGGCGGCGCTCGTCGACGGCGGAGGAGCCGAAGCGGACCTCAACGCGGTCCGCGACCTCCAAGCCCGGACGCTCTCCCGGCTGGGGTGGATCGATCGGTTCGAAGAGGCCGTCGCGAGCCGCGACACCGCCGAGGGCGTCTTCGCCGCGATCGCTCGCCTCGCACGGACGTTCACCGCGTGGGACGCACGGGAAGTCGTCGACGCTGAACGACGGTCGTCCGAAACCACACCCGCGTAACCACCCAACTAATGACAACTACAGACATCTCAGACGCAGACCTCCGTGATCGCCTCCGCACCGTCGACGACCCGGCGCTCGGGACAGACATCGTCAGCGCCGGCCTCGTCACCGACGTCACCGTCGACGGCGGGACCGCCGCCGTCGAGCTCGCGCTCGGCGCGCCGCACGCGCCGGACGAGGCCGCCATCGCGGAGCGCGTCCGCGAGGTCGCCGACGACGCGGGGATCGACGTCGAACTCTCGGCGAGCGTGCCGCTGTTCGACGCCACCGAGTCGTCAGTACTGCCCGGCGTCAAGAACGTGATCGCGGTCGCCTCCGGGAAGGGCGGCGTCGGGAAAAGCACCGTCGCCGTCAACCTCGCCGCCGGCCTCGCCGACCGCGGGGCGAACGTCGGGCTGTTCGACGCCGACGTGTACGGCCCGAACGTCCCGCAGATGCTCGGCGCCGACGCCGACCCGGACGTGACGACCGTCGACGGCGAAGACCGGATTGAACCGCCGACCGCTCACGGGCTCGAACTGATGAGCGTCGGACTGCTGATCGACGACGACGACCCGGTCGTCTGGCGCGGTCCGGTCGCACAGAACACGCTCACGGACCTCTTCGAGGACGTGTCGTGGGGGTCGCTGGACTACCTCGTCGTAGATCTGCCGCCGGGGACCGGCGACGTCCAGCTGACGGTGCTTCAGAACCTCCCCGTCACGGGAACGGTCGTCGTCACGACCCCCCAGTCCGTCGCGGTGGGAGACACCCGCCGGGGCGTTCAGATGTTCGGGGAGTACCAGACAAACGTGTTGGGCGTCGTCGAGAACATGAGCGGGTTCGTCTGTCCCAACTGCGGGGACACCCACGATATCTTCGGCGAAGACGGCGGCCGGACGCTGGCCGACGCGGTCGACGTACCGTACCTCGGATCGCTGCCGCTGGATCCGGCCGTCCGCGCGGGGGCCGACGACGGCGAGCCGATCGTGTTCGGTGACGACGGCGACACCGCGGCTGCGTTCCGTGACCTGGCGGCCGCGGTCGCGAACAAGGTCGGCGTCCTCCGACGACACCACCGACAACAGCAGAGCGAGGGGCCGAGCTGAATCGGGGACCGGTGCCGGGGGCAACGCGTCCGCGAGGGAGACGCACGAAAACGGCGCCGCCGACGCGCCGATCGACGCCGACGTGGAGTGGCTCTCCGTAGATCGGCTGGCGCCGTAGCTCATTCCGTGATCTCGAAGGGAACGACGTAGGTCCGATTGCCCGCCCCGAGCGAGAAGACGTACTCGCCCGGCCGGTGTATCACCGCGTCGCGGCGGTCCGACGCGTCCGGCGCGGTCGGGTCGTAGCGGATCTCCCACGTCTCCGTCTCGCCCGGGGCCAGTTCCCGCACGGTCAGGTTGTGGGTGCCCACCGGAGCGTTCGCGGCCGCCTCCCACTCGGGGGCGTCCGCTCCCCGTTCCGCGGCGTTCCGGAAGACGACCCACCGGTCCGGGTTGACCGGCACCGTCTCGTTTCCCACGTTCGTGGCGGTGGCCCGAATCGCCTCGCCGTCCCGTTCGAGGGACAGCGAGAGGCCGCCCGCCCGTTCGCCCGGACACACCGGGTCGTCGACCCGCTCGCCGTCCGGTCCGATCGCGGGACAGCCCGAGGCGCCCCCCGACAGGCAGCCGGCGAGGACGACCGCGACGACGCAACCGACGGCGACGAGCGCGAACCGAGACATCACCGTCACGAGGGCTCGCCGTTCAAAAAGAGATGACGGAGGCTACGACGATCGCTTGAACTACGGCTTCCGAGCGCGGGCGCCGGCGAGCGAACGGGAGGTTTTTTCCCGCGGTGACGCGCTTCGCCACCCATGGACGATCCCTCCATGTTCCCGTCCGAATCGGACAAGTACGACATCTCGACCGTCGATCTCAACGACGACCGCTACGAGGTCAAACAGTCGCTGGTCCGGAACAAGTACACCGTCCGCGACAGCGCCGGCGACGTCGTCCTCCGCGGGAAACAGAAGATGTTCAAGCTGAAAGAGGAGTTCCCGTTCGTCACCGGCGACGACGAGGATGCCTTCTCGGTGAAGGCGGGCGGCATCATGGACATTGGCGGGAACTACGCCATCGTCGACGCGGGCACCGGCGAGGAGGTCGTCGTGCTGGACGAGGACTACTCGCTGTTCGTCGAGAACTGGACGATCCGCGACCCCGAAACCGGCGAGGCGCTGGCGACCATCCAGTCGAAGAACAAACTGCTCTCGGGGCTCCGCCACCTCGTCGGCGCCGCGAACCTGATCCCGAACAAGTACGAGATATTCGACGCCGACGGCGGCCACGTCGGCGACATCGAGGGGCAGTTCTCGATGCGGGACGCCTACACGGTCACCGTCGACGACGCGAGCGACGTGCCGAAGGAGGCTGTCGTCGCGGCCGCGTGTATCCTCGACGCGTTGGAGAATCAGTAGCGGCGGTCGCGGCGGCAGGCAGAATCAGCGACACGATTTTTAATCTGTACATACAGTGTACATACATGAGCACGAAGCGCGTCAACTTCCGGCTCCCCGAGGAGCTGGTGGAGCAGGCGGACATCGCCGCGGAGGTGACGCACAAGGACCGCACGGAGATAATCGTCGAGGCCCTTCGGCGGTACTTAGCCGAGATAGAGGACGACGAGGGGTTCCGCGAGGCGGTCGTCGAACTGTACCTCAACGGGACCGTCGAGTTCGATACGCTCGCCGAAATTATCGGGCGGCAGGATGCGGAGGCGGTCCGCGCCTCGAAGGAACTCCTCGACGACGGCGAGACGCTCGCCGACGAACTCGCGGACCTGTGAATGCTGGTCGCGGACACGAGCGCGCTCGTCTCGCTCGCGATCGGCGACGTCCTCCGCGTCGTGGTCCGTGAGTTCGAGGTCGCCACCACGGAAACCGTTCGCGGCGAGCTCCGAGAGACCGCCGAGTACGACGATCGACACGGCGATGCCGCCGGTCGGGCACTGGAACTGATCGAAGATATCGACGTGCTCGCTGTCGCCGACGAGAGTGAGGGCCTTGTCACGAGTCGGATCGATGAGGGTGAGGCGAGTTGCGTCGTCGCCGCCCGCGAGACGAGCGCAGAATTCCTAATCACCGACGACTACAGGGCGCTCCCGGAGCTGCGAGCGGCAGTCGACTCTCGGGTCGCTCTGTCGCCGATCGTACTCCGAGCGTTGGTTAAGCGCGACGTGCTCAGCGAAGACGAGGCACAGGCGGCGTTCGAGACGATCGCAGAGCAGCGGGACTGGCTGGAGGCGCCGATCCACCGGTACGCGCGCGAACTGTTCGAGTGAGACTCGCCGACTGCGCGTCGACTTTGGTGGACCGTCACCCGGCTCGCGCTACGCGCGGAACTCGTCGGCGTAGTCCTTGACGAACTCGCGCACCGTCCGCGGCGGACGCCCCAGCAGCGTCTCGACGTCGTCGGTCGTCCGTCCGGAGCGACCCAGCCGGACGACCGAGTACTCCGCGATCATGAACACGACGAATCCCGGGGAGAACCCGCGTCGGTACATCTGCCGCGCGAACGTCAGCCGCGACGGGTCGGCGTATTCGATCGGTCTGTCGAGCACGTCCGAGAACACCGCGGCGACCTCGTAAAAGTCGAGCGCGGCCGGACCAGTGAGGTCGTAGGCGCGGTCCCCGTGGCCGGGGTCAGTGAGCACCGTCCCGGCGACCGCCGCCACGTCTCGCGCGTCGGTGAAGCTCAAGACGCCGTTGCCCGCCGGAACGAAGATCTCGTCGCGGTCGACGATCTCCGCGCGGTGGATCTCGCTCAGGTTCTGCGCGAACCACGAGGCCCGCAGGAACGTATGGCCCATGCCGGTCCCGGCGAGGTGGGTCTCGATCCGCCGGTGCGGAAGGATCGGGAGCTTCTCTGCGCCCAGAATCGACAGGAAAACCACGTGTTCGACGCCGACTCGGTCGGCGGCGTCGGCGAACGCGCGGACGTCGGTCACGGCGCTCCCCGGCGGATACAGGAGGAACAGCCGATCGACGTCCGCCAAGGCTGCTCCCCACGTCTCGGGGCGATCGAGGTCGAACTCGACGTATTCCGGCCCCTCGCCGAGTCCGTCTCGCGCACGCTCCGGACTCCGGGTCGCGACGCGGACCGACGCCTCCCGCTCTAGGAGGTCTCGGACGAGCGGCTCGCCGACGGTCCCGGTCGCCCCGGTGACGAGGACGGGGTCCACGGTCGGTCGCTCCGAGTGTTCCTCGCCGGCGGAGGCGCATTCCATACGCTCCGTTCGGCGCCTCGCGTATAAGATATTCAGCCTCAATCCGCGCGGGGACGCCCCGGCGGACATCGACCGCGTCGCGCCGCCTACTCCCCGCCCAGCTTCGACTCGCCGACCGCGTCGTGACCCTCGATGACCTCCGTGCCGCCCATGTACGGGCGCAGCGCCTCGGGGACGGTGACAGTGCCGTCGTCGTTCTGGTAGTACTCCAGGATGGCGACGACGATCCGCGGCACTGCGAGCCCCGAGCCGTTCAGGGTGTGGAGGTACTCCGCGGACTCGTGGTGCTCCTCGCGGTACCGGATTCCGGCGCGGCGCGCCTGGAAGTCCTCGAAGTTCGAGACTGAGGAGACCTCCAGCCAGCGGCCGCCCTGTTCGGGACCCTCGTCCATGTCGTCGGCGGGCGCCCACACCTCGACGTCGTACTTCTTCGCCTGCGTGAACCCCAGATCGCCGGTGCACATCTCCAGGATGCGGTAGGGAAGTTCGAGGCGGCGGAGCACCTCTTCGGCCTCGTCGACGAGCCCGTGGAAGCGCTCGTCGCTCTCCTCGGGCCGCACGAAGTTCACCATCTCCACCTTGTTGAACTGGTGGACGCGGACGATGCCGCGCGTCTCGGTGCCGTGTTCGCCCGCCTCCTGTCGGAAGTTCGGCGTGTACGCCTGGTACTTCAGGGGAAGGTCCTCGCCGAGCAGGATCTCGTCGCGGTGGAGGTTGGTGACGGGCACCTCCGCGGTCGGGAGCAGCCAGAGGTCGTCGTCGTCATATTCGTCCTCGTTCGTCCCCTCGACGCGGTAGGCGTCCTCGGTGAACTTCGGCAGCTGCCCGGTGCCCCGCATCGACGCGGAGTTGACCGGGATCGGCGGGAACACGTCCTCGTACCCCTGCTCGCGGTGGACGTCGAGCATGAACTGGATCAGCGCGTGCTCGAGCCGCGCGCCGTCGCCCTTCGCGACGTAGAACCCGCCGCCGGCGACCTTCGCGCCGCGCTCGAAGTCGAGGATTTCGAGGTCCTCGCCCAGGTCGTAGTGCGGCTCGACCTTGTCGGGGACGTCTCGGAGGTCGTCGAACCCCTCGCGGCGCACCTCGACGTTCTCCGACTCGTCTTCGCCGACCGGCACGGAGTCTTGGGGGATCTGCGGCAGTTCGAGTAAGGACTCCTCCAGTTCAGCCTCCAGTTCGTCGGCGCGCTCTTCGATCTCCTGAAGCTCCGATTTGAGCTCCTGCGAGCGCTCGATCGCCTCCTGAGCCTCTTCCTCCTCGCCGGCCGCCTTCAGCTCGCCGATCTTCGAGGAGACCTCGTTGCGCTCGTGGCGCAGGTCGTCGCCGCGCTGTTTCAGCTCCCGCCACTCCTCGTCGACGTCGAGTATCCGGTCGAGGTCCACGTCGACGCCCTTGTTCGCGAGCGCCTCGCGGACGACGTCGGGGTTCTCCCGGACGAACTGTCGAGACAGCATTTGTCGGGAGTTCCGCGGGGCGACTCAAAACCGTATCGGAGCGTCGGCATCGGTTGGCACGGAGCGGTGCGGTGGTCGGTGCGGTGGTCGGAGCGTCAGTACGAGCGGGAGAGACGCACCCGAGAAACGGACGCCGAGTCGCAGCGTCGGTTCGACTTGACCGCCCGTCTGCGGTTTCGGCCGATCCGGAGTCGGCCTAGTTGGTGATCACGTGAGCGACGCAGTCCTCGTCCACGAAGGTGCCGTCTGCGGACAGCTGGGCGCAGTTCTGGACGCCGTCGGAGCCGCCGGGGAACTGGTCGACCGGCGCGACCGCGACGGTCAACACGAGCGTCGGGAGACACTGCCCCGCGCTGAGTCCACCGCTGTTCGAGTGCGTGGCAGTGACAGTCCCGCCGCTCGCAGAGGCGCTCCAGCCGCTTCCGGACGCCGAGACGAACGATATCCCGCCCGGAAGCGTGTCAGTGACGGTGATCTGGCCGTCACAGGTCTGCTCTTGGAGCATACACACGTCGATCTCGTAGCTCGACTGCTGACCGTACTGGAACTGACCGCCGGTCGTCTTCTCGATGTTGAGCCCGTCACAGGAGGCCTGCGGGGGCTGAACCGGAACGCTGACGCAGCTCCGGTTGTTCCTGGCGTTACCGTCGTCGCTCTCGATGCTCGCGCAGTTGCGAATCGCGTCGCCGGTCTCGTCTATCGAGCCGATCTCGACTTCGAGGGTGAGCGTCGGGAGGCAGTCGCCCGCGGCCAAGCCGCCGCTGTTCTGGTGTTCCGCGCTGACGACGCCGCCCGACTCGCTGACCGACCAGCCGCTCCCGCTCCCGCCGAGGAACGTCACGCCGCTCGGCAGTGCGTCGATAACTGGGACCGGTCCCAGACAGCTGCCGTCGCCGTCGTTACAGACGGTGATCGTGAACTCGGTCGTGTCGCCGGGCGCGACGCTGTCCGCCTCGTGGATCTTCTCGATAGACAGGTCGCAGTCGCCCCCGGTGCCGGTCGTGTCGATCGGGACGCTGACGCAGCTCTGGTTGTTGTCCGAGTTCGCGTCGTCGAACTTGATGCTCGCGCAGTTGCGGACCGCGTCGCCGGTCTCGTCTATCGAGCCGATCTCGACCTCGAGCGTGAGCGTCGGGAGGCAGTCGCCCGCGGCTAAGCCGCCGCTGTTCGGGTGTTCCGCAGTGACGACGCCGCCGGTCTCGCTGACCGACCAGCCGCTCCCGCTCCCGCCGAGGAACGTCACGCCGCTCGGCAGCGAGTCGACGACCGGCACCGGGCCGCGACAGCCCTCTCCGCCGACGTTACAGATGGTGATCTGGAACTCGGTCGTGCCGCCGGGCGCGACCGCCTCGCCGTCGTGTTCCTTCCGTATCGAGAGGTCACAGGCGCCGCCGACGCTGTCCGTGTCGACGGGGACGCTGATACAGTCGCGGTTGTTGGTCGAGTCCGCGTCGTCGCTCTCGACACTCGCGCAGTTGCGAATCGCGTCGCCGGTCTCGTCTATCGAGCCGATCTCGACCTCGAGCGTGAGCGTCGGGAGGCAGTCGCCCGGAGCTAAACCGCCGCTGTTCGGGTGTTCTGCGCTGACGACGCCGCCGGATTCACTGACCGACCAGCCGCTCCCGCTCCCGCCGAGGAACGTCACGCCGCTCGGCAGCGAGTCGACAACCGGGACCGGCCCTCGGCAGAGCCCGTCTCCCTCGTTACAGACGGTGATCTCGAACTCGCTCGCGCTACCGGGCACGGCGAGGTCACCGAGGTGCTCCTTCGATATCGACAAGTCACACTCGCCGGTCCTCGTGACCGGGACGGTGACGCAGTCGGTCTTGTAACTCAGGTCCGGGTCGCCCTGTTCGACCGTGACGCAGTTGCGGACCGCGTCACCGACTTCGTCCGGAGATCCCACGTCGACCGCGAGGGTCAGCGTTGGCAGACACTCCCCGGGGTTCAGGCCGTTCGCGTTGGGGTGCTCGCAGGTCACGACGCCGCCGCTTTCGGTACAGTCCCAGTCGGTCCCAGTGTCCCCGGCGTACGTCACGCCGCTCGGCAGGTCGTCCGTGACGGTCACGGCGTCTTCACAGGTACCGTCGCCGTCGTTACAGACGGTGATCTCGAACTCGGTGGCGCTCCCGTACGAGACGGTTTCGCCGACGTGTTCCTTGGTGACAGAGAGGTCACACCGCTCATCAGGCGGCCAGGTACAGCCGGCCAACGAGATCGCGCCGCCCACGCCGACCGTCTGAAGGACACGACGCCGGTTGATCGTTCGCTCGTCCGTCATCGGAGCCACCGATTCTCCGAGGGGATTCGAGCGGTGCCGAGAGATCGGCCCGTTTCACGGCCGCGACTCTCCGAACCCGATCGGATTCGAGTTCGAGGCGACCGAGTCCGCAGGGATTGAGTTCGGGGAGATCCGTGTTGATCGAGGCGTCTCCGAGCGGAGAGTCCGCTTCCGTTGAGCTGGTGTGTGATTGTCATAGTCTGTCATGAATAACACCCTACCGGGCAGTAAGTGTAGGATAAAATTTATGATTATTATTATTATGATAAGAGAAGCAGACCATATATACCTGTCGTAGGAACGGAGTACCGAGCGTCTCCGTCCCGTCGCGACGGGTCGACGTATTCGAGAGGGGTGGCCGGCCACGGGGGTCGCCGCCTGCCGGTCAGGGGATCACGGTGAAGACGCTGTACAGCATGAACAGCGCGAGGGCGGCGACGACGACACCCATCACGCGCATCATGAGGATCCGCGTGTCGCTCGGCTCGATCCGTTGCGTCGAGCCGTCGGGCGAGCGCGTCTGCCAGCTCGTCATCTTGCGAGGGAACGCCGCCATCGCCAGCGCGCCCGCGGCGACGAGGAGGGGGACGGCGACGAAGAACAGTCGGAATGGTGCGGGGAACATGCGCGGAGCAGTGGTCGCGCGAGCCAACAAAGCGTTACGGAATCTCGACGCCCCGGAGAACCGCGGTCAGTACCCGCCAGGCAGCGCCATGCCGACGGCGAGCGCGACGAGCGGGACCGCGGCGACGACCGCGTACCACAGTCCGGCGCCGACGAGGAGGAGCCACGTCGAGTAGCCGTACCCCGTCGGGTCCCAGTCGACGCCGAGTCGCGGCAGGCCGATCACGGCGACCGCCGGCGCGACGAGGGCGACGAGGACCGCGCCGAACAGCGCCGTGGTGAGGAACCCCTCGCTCCAAGCGGGGCCCGCCTCACCGGCGTACGCGACGGTAAGGCCGACACCGGCGATGTACGGGACCGAGAGCCCGACGGACACCCCGAGATACGAGGGCAAGACGCGTCCCGCCGGCGGGAGCGCGTCGAACAGCGCCCGGAGGCGCATCGTCGCGAGAAACGGCGCACACAACCCAGCGGCGACGATCCCGGGAAAGAGGAACAGCGCGACCGTCCACAGCCACCCGACGACCGAGTCCGAGATGCCGGAGATCGCGAGGGGGGAGACCGAGCCGGAGAGCGATTGGAGGGCCGTCAGAAGCGGGGGGAAAACCGACGGAAGCGCGGGGAGGGCGATGGCCATGCGCGTGAGAGTCGCCGCGGGCGGCAAACGTCTTGTGGTGGCCCGCGGCGGATCCTCACCGGTCGCGGTCGCCGCGCGCCGCCTCCCCCCACCGCTCTCCACTTCCCTGCCACCTCCCCCGCCAACCCCGCGGCCGGAACCACCAGCGTTTATCCCGCTCGCCGCGACCGGTCGACAACGATGCTCATCACGGGCGCGACGCTGGCCGACGGCCGGGTTCGAGACGTGCGGATCGGCGACGACGGACGGATCGCCGCGGTCGCCGAGGGGCTCGGCGCCGACGCCGGCGAGCGCGTCCTCGAAGCGCGCGGCAGACACCTCCTCCCGGGCGCGGTCGACGTCCACGTCCACTTCCGCGAGCCGGGCGGGAGCCACAAGGAGACGTGGACCTCTGGCTCCGAGAGTGCGGCCGCCGGCGGCGTCACGACCGTCGTCGACCAGCCGAACACCTCGCCGCCCACCGTCGACGGCGCGGCGTTCGACGAGAAGGCCGCGCTCGCGGCCGGCTCGCTCGTCGACTACGGGATCAACGGCGGCGTCACCGGCGACTGGGACCCCGAGAGCCTCTTCGAGCGCCCTCTCTTCGCGCTCGGCGAGGTGTTCCTCGCTGACTCGACCGGCGACATGGGGATCGACGCCGACCTGTTCGCCGACGCGCTCGACGCGGCCGCGGCCCGCGACGTGCCGGTCACCGTCCACGCCGAGGACGCGACGCTGTTCGACGAGTCGGCGCTCGATGGAGACCTCGGCGGCGTCGGCACGGCCGCGATCGCCGACGCGTGGTCCGCCTACCGGACGGCCGAGGCGGAGGCGGCGGCGGTCGAGCGCGCGCTCGACGCCGGCGCCGAGAGCGACGCGCAGGTACACATCGCGCACACGTCGACGCCCGAGGGGATCGACGCGGTCGTCGCGGCGCGAGGGGACGCAACGGGAGACGCCGGGCCCACCTGCGAGGTGACGCCGCACCACCTCTTCCTCTCGCGCGAGGACGCGCGCCGGCTCGGAACGTTCGGGCGCATGAACCCCCCGCTCCGCTCGGAGGAGCGGCGCGCGGCCGTCTTCGAGCGGCTCCGCGACGGCGGTGTCGACGTCGTCGCGACCGACCACGCGCCGCACACGGTCGAAGAGAAGCGGCAGGGGCTCGTCGACGCGCCGAGCGGCGTCCCCGGCGTCGAGACGCTGTACCCGCTTCTCCTGGAGTCCGTCCGGAAGGGGAACCTCTCCATGGAGCGCGTCCGCGACGTCGTCGCGGCGAACCCCGCCGAGATCTTCGGCCTCGAACGGAAGGGGCGGGTCGCCGAGGGGCGCGACGCCGACCTCGTCTTAGTCGACACCGCCGACCCGCGCGAGATCGAGGCCGGCGCGCTCCACGGCGCTTCCGGCTGGACCCCCTTCGAGGGGCTGTTGGGCGTCTTCCCGGAGCTGACGACGGTCCGCGGCGAGGTCGTCTACGAGCGCGACCCGGTCACCGGCGCGGAGTCGTTCGGCGAACCCGTCGGCCGGAACGTGCGGGAGCGGTAGGTCGCGATCGGGATTTGAGACGGGGGTCGCGGTGTGAAACTCATCCGCCGGTCGGATATCCGCGAGACGCTCCCGCGGGACCGATCCGTGTTCCGCGAACCGACGTTTATTACCGTCAGAACGGAGTCAATCAGGGTGGATGCTCCACGATCTCGGTGTCGTCGGACAACTGTACACCGGCGTCTTCGCGCTCAGCGGTATCGTCTGTTTCGCCGCTATCGGTCGGGCGCAGAAGTTTCAGGACCCCGATGTCCGCCGGGGGCTCGTGGGGTTGCTCGCCACGTCCGGCGGGTGGGCGCTCCTCAGGGCCGCCGGGTTCCTGCTCCCCGATTCGTTCCGCGTGCCGGCGTACATCGTCGGACTCGCCATCGGGTTCGCCACCGTCTGGGCGTGGCTCTACTTCTGTTCCGCCTACTCCGGACGGGCCTACCACCGCGACACATCGCTACGACGAGCGAGTGCGGCTGTCTTTCTCACCGTGATCGCGGTGAAAGCCACGAACCCCATCCACGGGGCGTACTTCACCGCGAGTGAGGTGTCGACGCCGTTCGTCCACCTCGCGGTGGAACACAACGTGCTCCACTGGACCGCAACGGGCCTGTCGTACGTGCTGTCGGCGGTGGGGCTGTTCATCATCTTCCAGCTCTTCTTCGAATCGGGGTACGACACTCGGCCCCTCAGCGCGCTGTCGGTCCTGATCGGGCTCCCGGTCGTGTTCGACATCGCCGCTCAGTTCACGCCGCTGCTCATCAACATCATCTACGCGCCCATCGGTGTGGCAGTGTTCGCGGTCGGCGTGCTGTTCGTCTTCGAACGCCGCTTCCTCGCGGTCCAGCGGGCGTCGTTCGGTGACGACCTCTCCATCTACCTCGACGAACGGGGGCGCGTCCGCGACTACTCGGCGAGCGTCGGGGAGGTGTTCCCGGAGCTCGGCGAGTCGACGGGCGACCGCCTCGCCAAGGCCGTTCCGTCGGTCGTCGAGGCCCTCGAGAGCGACGACCAGATACTCGAGCGCGAGCGGGCCGGCGACCAGCGGTACTACTTCGTCTCGACGAGCACCGCCACGCTCGGCGACGCCGGAGCGCAGATCGTGCTGCTGTCGGACGTGACCCAGACGGAGCGCCAGCGCCGCCAGCTCGCCGAGCGCGAGGCCGAAGTCAACGAGCAGAACGAACTCTACCGGGGCGTCATCGACGTCAGTTTCGGCTTCGTCTTCCGAATCGACGAGCAGGGCCGGTTCACCTTCGCCTCGCCGTCCGTGGAGGAGTTCCTCGGCTACTCGCCGGCGGAGCTCGAGGGGCAACCGGTTTCGGTCACTCTCCCGGACGAGGCGACGGTCGAACGCGCGTGGGAGGAGATCGCGCCGATATTCGACGGCGAACGCAACACGGTCCGGGACTTCCCGCTGGAGACGAAAGCCGGGACCACCGTGTTCACGGACGTGCGAGGCGTCCCCATTTACGAGGGGAGCGTTCCCGCCGCCGAGCGAACGCCGGACGACATCGTCGGCGTCCAGTTGATGGTGCGTGACGCGACGAAACGCCGGGAGCGCGAGGGGCTCATCAGCGTCATCAACCGCGTGCTGCGCCACAACATGCGGAACAAGATGGGCATCATCACCGGGTACGCGGAGATGCTCGAAGGCCGACTCAGCGGCGAAGACGCCGAGAACGCGACGAAGATCAAGGACACGGCCGACCAGCTGCTCGACCTGACCGAGTCGGCGCAGCGTCTCGAGGAGTACCGGGAGCTGTCGCCCGAACTCGAACCGGTCGACGTCGTCCCGCTGCTCGAGGACACCGTCTCGGAACTGCGGATGCAACACCCCGAGGCGTCGGTGACCATCGACGCGCCCGACGCCGTCGTCGCGGAGACCCACGAGCGCCTCAAGACGGCGCTGTGGGAGGTCCTCGAAAACGCCGCGAAGCACGGCGGTGACCCGCCAGTCGTCGACATCGACGTGACGGTCACCGAGACGGACGTGACGATCGCCGTCAGGGACAACGGACCCGGACTCCCCCAGGCGGAACGGGACGTCCTGCGGTCGAGCGTGGAGACGCCGCTGGTTCACGGCGAGGGCCTCGGTCTGTGGCTGATCCACTGGATCGTCACCAGCCTCGACGGCGAGCTCGAAACGACGGCTGGGGACGAGGGCACGACGGTCGCGATTCGCCTCCCGAAAGCGTCGTGAGCGACGGCGACGATCGCTTATAAACCACCGATAGCGACGCTGCTCGTTCGCGTATACACGACAGCCGAACCGATCCGCTTCACCCGTTCCCGGCGTTTCTCACCGCTGTGTCCGTACTGCCCACGTCGGGCCGGAGCGGGTCACGCGGCGACGAGTGCCGCGGTCCAAGAGCCGCCTCCAAACCCGTCGGGATCGGTCGGAGACACGCGCCGCCGAGGCGTCGGCGGAACGCATATGCCGCTTCCACCCTTACCCGCTCCATATCCATGACTGTGGGGATCACTCGCACGGTTTCCCTCCGGCGCGTCGGCGCGCGCTCGGACCGCGGTGTCGCCGTCGGGGAGACCGGCGCGCGCTCGGACCGCGGTCCGCGAGGACGGGCGACGCCATGACTGACCCGAGAGAGCCGGGGCCGCTGGGGGCGGGCGTCGGGGAGAGCGACTCAGGAGCGGTCGCTCCGGACGACGGCGCCGCCGGAGACCCCCCGATGGAGCCCGCGGCGGTGGCCGAACTCGCGGAGCGGATCGCCGACAACGTCGAGGACGTGATCGTCGGCAAGCGCGAGGCGGTCGAACACGTCCTCATCACCATGCTGGCGCGCGGCCACCTCCTCGTCGAGGACGTGCCGGGCGTCGGGAAGACGACGCTCGCGAAGTCGGTCGCGCGCTCGATCGACGGTTCGTTCAAGCGCGTCCAGTTCACGCCCGACCTGCTGCCCTCCGACGTCACCGGCGTCAACGTGTTCAACCGCCGCACCGACGAGTTCGACTTCCAGCCCGGTCCGATCTTCGCGAACGTCGTCCTCGGCGACGAGATCAACCGGGCCCCGCCGAAGACGCAGTCGGCGCTTTTGGAGGCGATGGAGGAAAATCAGGTGACCACCGACGGGACGACCCGCAACCTTCCGGACCCGTTCTGCGTGATCGCGACCCAGAACGACGTCGAGCCCGGACAGACGTACGAACTCCCCGTGGCGGAGGTCGACCGCTTCACGAAGAAGATCCGCCTCGGCTACCCGGACACGGAGGAGGAGGCCGCGATCCTCGGACGGCTCACGGGCGACCACCCGCTCGACGCGGTCGAGCCCGTGGCCACGATCGCGGACGTCCGGCGGGCCCGCCGTACCGTCGGCGAGATCGAGGCCTCGGAGGCGGTCCGGGAGTACGTGGCCCGGCTCGCGGTGTTCACCCGCCGGAACGCGAAGCTCGGGGCGAGCCCGCGCGGGAGCCTCGCGCTGATCCGCGCGTCGCAGGCCCGCGCCGCGCTCGACGGCCGCGGGTACGTGATCCCCGACGACGTCCAGACCGAGGCGCCGACCGTGCTCTCGCATCGCATCCGGACCGAGTCGGGCGGGACCGACGGCGCGGACGTCGTCGACGACGCGCTCGACCGGATCCGCGTGGAGTGACGCCGATGACGCCGACACCCCTCTCGTCCCGATGACGCCCGACCTCACCCGCCGTGGACGCGTCGCCGGCCTCGTCGGTCTCGTCGCGGCCGCTAGCGCACTCGCCGCCGGCGGGCGCGCGCTCGACGCGATCGTGATCCCGGTCGCCATCGCGCTCGCGGCGGGCTACGTTCAGGTGTCGCGCGTCGACCTCCCTGCGGTCCGACACGTGACGCCCCCCGACGGGTTCGTCGGGGAGACGCCCGAGGTCCGACTGGAGTTCGGCCCCGATGCCGCGCGGGGCGACAGCGGCGACGCGGGCGGGCCCTCGTTCCTCGCCGACGTCCTGGTCCGGGTCGACGAGGGGCTCGACGGGCCGACGGCGCCGATCCGGGCGTCCGTCGGCACAGAGCCGGTGTCGTACGCCGTCACGTACCGCGAGCGCGGCGAGCGGACGCTCGGCCCGGTCGAGCTCACCGTGACCGACGTGTTCGGCCTCTTCGAGCGCGAGCTGGTCGTCGAGGAGACCGACACCGTCACCGTGTACCCGCCTCGCGACCCGGTCCCGACGCGGTTCCGCCGCGAGCTGTACGCCGCCGACGCGGTCGACGTGAGCCGGCAGCGCGAGGAGTTCGACCGCCTCCGGGAGTACGCCCGCGGCGACGCGGTCCGCGACGTCCATTGGGCGACGACCGCCAAGCGCGACGAGATCGTGGTCAAGGAGTTCGCGGCCGAGACCGCTCGGAACCGCGTGACGATCGCGGGGGGGACCGACGTTCGCGGCGGTGACGCCGGCGGAGTCGCCGGGTTTCGTCCCAGCGGCTCCGACGGCGATTCGGACGGCGATCGCTCCGCGAGCGCGGCCGCGGCCGACGAGCTCGCGCGGGCGACGGCGAGCCTCGCGCTGGCGCTGCTCGACGACGGCGTCCCGGTCGACGTGCGACTGCCCGGCGGGCGCGTCTCGGCGGCGCCGGGCGGGCGCGGCCGACGCGAGGTGTTGGAGCTCGCGGCGCGGACCGGTCCGGGAGCGGTGACCGACGACGAGGCCGACGTGACGATCGTCGCGGGGGCGGACGGCAGCAGCTTGCGTACGGGCGACCGGTCGGTCTCGTTCGCGGACCTGCGCCGCGAGGCGGAGGATGAGCGCACGGCGAGCGACGGCTCCGACCCGAGTGGAGCCGACGGAGCGACGGACCAGCGGGAGGTGGCGTCGCCGTGAGCCGAGGCACGTCCGTCCGAGAGCGGCGCTCCCGGACCGACTCCGACGGGATCAACCGGCGGCTGGCCGACCCGGCGGTCGTCGGCGTAGCCGTCGTCGCCGCGGCGTACCTCGCCGTGTTCTTCCGGATTACGAACGTCGTCGGCGGAACGGGCCGAACCGCCGGCGTCGTCGCGGTCGCCGGGCTGGGCGGGATCGCGCTGGCGCGGAGTCTCCGCGAGCGCACCGCGGTCCTGCTGGCCGGGGCGGTCCTCGTCGCCGGACTGGGTGGGTACCTCTTCGCGATCCCCGAGAGTCAGCGCGCGCTGTTCACCGTCCGGAGCGTCGCCTTGGACGTCCTCGCGCTGTCGACCGGGCTCTCCGTGCTGCGGCTGGCGCTCGCGGACGTCTGGGTGCTGGCGGTGGCGCCGGTGCCGACGTTCCTCGTCGGCTACTTCGCGGGACGCGGACGCCACGTCGCAGCCGCGGCGGTCGCGGGCGGAACGCTCGGTTTCCTCGTGCTCACCGGCGACGCCGGGACGGGCGCCGCGGTCGCCGGCGTCGTCGGCCTCGCGCTCGCGGTGGGGCTCTCCACGCTGTCGACGCCGAGCCGCCGCCGCGGCCACGCGGGCACGTTCGCGCTGGTGGTCGCGGCGATGGTCGTCGCGAGCGCGACGGTCACCGTGATCCCGGCGGGCGCGGCGGATCCGCTGGGGCTGGACCGCGGCTCGGCGACGCTGGAGTCGAGCCTGAGCGGCGACGACGAGCTGGAAGTCGTCGGCACCACGCGGCTCTCCCCGGAGGTCCGGTACACGATCGAGAGCCCCGTCGAGCGGAACTGGCACACCGGAGCGTACGACACCTACACCGGCGACGGCTGGGTCAGGAGCGGCGAGCGGTCCGCGGTCAACGGCACGCTGCCGGGCCCGCCGGGAGCGAACGACAGCGTCGAGACGACGATCAGCGCGGAGACCGAGTCGAGCGCGCTCCCGGCGCCGTGGAAGCCGGTCGCGGCCTCCGGCGGTGGCGCGGTCGAGGTCGACGAGCGCGGCAGCCTCCGGCTCGCGAACTCGCTCGAACCGGGCGATCAGGTGACCGTCGAGAGCCGCGTCCTCGAGGCCGACCCCGCGACGCTCCGGAACGCCAGCACCGATTATCCAACCGCGATCGAGGAGCGGTACACCCAGCTCCCCGAGAGCACGCCCGACCGGGTCGGCGAGCGGACCGAGGAGATCGCGGCCGCGGCGGACGCGGAGTCGCCGTACGAGCGGGCGGCCGCCGTCGAGGCGTACCTGCGCTCGGAGTACGACTACTCGCTGACCGTCGAGCGGCCCGAGGGCGACGTCGCCGACGCGTTCCTCTTCGAGATGGACGCCGGCTACTGCGTGTACTTCGCGACGACGATGGCGGCGATGCTCCGGTCGCAGGGGATCCCCACGCGGATGGAGACGGGCTACACCTCCGGCGAGCGGGTGGGCGACGGCGAGTACGTCGTCCGCGGACAGAACGCCCACGCGTGGGTGTCGATCTACGTGCCCGACCACGGCTGGGTGGCGTTCGACCCGACCCCCTCGGACCCCCGCGACGAGGCGCGCGACACCCGGCTCGCGGAGGCGCGCGCCGACGGCGCCGAAGACGTCGACACCGAGGCGTCCGCGCCCAATCAGACGCTCGAAGCGGCCGCCGGCTCGAACCGCCCGGACTCGATCGGCAACGAGTCGGGACCGACCACGGACGGGAACGACTCCGCCGGCCCGACGGCGGCGGACGCGAACGACACCAACGGCTCGCAGGGGGGATCGGCCACCGACATCTCCCGCCTCGAAGGGGCGGAGTCGGAGGGCCTCACGCCGAACGACCGGCCCGACGGCTCCGGGAACGGAGACGGAGAGGGGCTCCCGCTCCCCGACCCGGAGACCGCGCTCTACTGGCTGCTCGTCGTGGGGCTCGGCGTCGCGGGCGCCCGCCGAACGGGGATACCGAGCCGGGCCAGCCGACGGATCGGTCCGGTGCTCCCGCGGCGGCGCGGCGAGCCGGCGGCGGACGCCGAGCGGGCGTTCGCCGACCTCGAACGGCTGCTCGCCGGGCGCTACCGCGAGCGGCGACCGGGCGAGACCCCGCGGCGCTACGTCGACGCGGTCCGGACGCTCGGCGCGGACGAGCGCGTCGAGATCGTCGCGGAAGCGTACGAGCGCGCCGCGTACGCCGGATCGGTGACCCGCGACGAGGCCGACGCGGCCCGGCGGGCCGTCCGTCGGCTCGCGCTCGAACGGTTGCCGCTCATCGGGCGGTTCGTCCGCTGATCGGGGGGCTTCCCGACACTATTTAATACGGGCGTCCTGTAGATTCGGGCTGTAATGTCGGAAGTCTGCTCGACGTGCGGACTGCCCCAGGAACTCTGCGTCTGCGAGGACGTCGCGAAAGAGTCCCAGCAGATCAGCATCCGCATCGACGAGCGCAGGTACGGTAAGGAGGTAACGGTCATCGAAGGATTCGACCCGAAGGACGTGGACCTGAGCTCCCTCTCGTCGGATCTCAAGTCGAAGTTCGCCTGCGGGGGCACCGTCGAGGACGGCGCCATCGAACTCCAGGGGAACCACTCGGGTCGCGTGGAGGACTTCCTCCGCGACAAGGGTTTCAACGTCGCGTGACCGTCACCTGACCGTCCGCCGTCGAGCGCCGCTTCTCCGCGCAGTTTTTCACCCCGATTAGCCGACGAGCGACCGCGCTGTCCCTCACGCCACCACGACGGCCCGCCCGACGACGAACGCCGCCGCCGCGAGGAAGGTGCCGTATTTAAATCGTCGCTGCGCCGCGGCGGGATCGGCGAAGCTCTCGTAGGTCGCGTACAGCATGACCGCGTCGGCGACCGCGACGACCGCGAGGTACGCCGCGCCGAGCGTCCCGGTGAGGTACGGGAGGGGGCTGACGGCGACGGCGACGACGAGCGCGGCGGCGCCGATCCACAGCGCCGTGCGCTCGCCGACCGCGATGGGGAGCGTCGCGAGCCCCTCCTCGCGGTCGCCGGCCACGTCCTCGACGTCTTTGATCACCTCGCGGGTGAACGTCGAGAGCCCGGCGAGCGCGGCGAGGACGAGGACCGCACGCGGGTTCCCCACGGCGGCCCCGCCGAACAGGAACGTCGAGCCGACGAGGTAGGCGACCAGGGCGTTGCCGAGGCCGGGGGTCCCCTTAAAAATGCTCGTGTAGGTGACCAAGGCGACGAGGTTCACCGCGGCGATGGCGATCGCGAGCGGCGGGAGGAAGACCGCGGCCGCGACGGCGACGGCGAACCAGACGGTCGCGGTCGCGAGCGCGCCCCGGGGCGAGACGGCGCCCCGCGGGATGGGCCGGTCTGGACGGTTGACCGCGTCGATCTCGCGGTCGAAGTAGTCGTTTATCGCGTTGCCCGCGGCGACCGCGAATGCGGTCGTCGCGGCCGCGAGCGCGGTCGGGAGGGCGGCGCCGCTCGCGCCCGCGACGAACGCGCCGGTGGCCGTGAGGGCCCCGGCCGCGACGCAGTTGCCGAGGCGCGCGAGTTCGACGATACCGCGGAGCGTGTCTCGCACGTCGTCCGCGTACTCCCGCCCGCGGGGAATAAACGGTGCGGGATCGGTCGGCGACTCGACGGGCGACGCGCCGAGGGCTGTCTGTCCCCGCGGGGTCGATTCGTCGCCGAGGGGTCGCCCCCTCCCGAAGGTGTTCGTCCGGCCTCGGACGGTTGTCGGTCGGTCTGCCACGAACGTTTATCAGGTCCGAAATGAAACACACGGACATGGCCAAAGGCTTAGACGTCGGCACGATGAACATCCTCTCCGGACGGCAAGAGGGCGCGGAGACGGTGTTCGTACAGCAGCGCAACTCCTTCGTCGAGATCGAGTACAGCGACATGGCTGAGCAGATGCTCTCGCGCAGCGACGTCCTCCACATCCGCAAGGACGACAAGGTGTACGTCGTCGGCGACGACGCCCTGAACTTCGCGAACATCTTCAACAAGGAGACCCGACGGCCGATGCAACACGGGATCCTCTCCAGCGAGGAGGCGTCGGCCATCCCGATGATCAAACTGATCACCGAGCAGGTGGTCGGCGAGCCCTCGAAGCCGAACGAGCGGCTGTTCTACTCCAGCCCCGCGGACCCCATCGACTCGCCGCTCACGACGCTGTACCACGAGAAGACGCTCGAATCGATGCTCGGCGACATGGGGTACGACCCCGAGCCGATCAACGAGGGGATGGCCGTCATCTACTCCGAGCTGGCCGACAACAACTTCACCGGCCTCGGAATCTCCTTCGGCGCGGGGATGACCAACGTCTGTCTCGCCTACTACGCGGTCCCCGTGATGAAGTTCTCCATCGCCCGCGGGGGCGACTGGGTCGACGAGCAGACCGCGCAGGCGACGGGCACGCCCGTCGACAAGGTGACGAGCATCAAGGAGGACGACTTCGAGCTCGACTTCCGCACCGACGTGGGCGGCGTCGAGGGCGCGCTCGCCATCTACTACGAGAACCTGCTCGACTACGTCATCGAGAACATCACCCGCGAGGTCGACGAGGAGGACGTCGAGGAGGGCCTCGACGTGCCCGTCGTCGTCACCGGCGGCACCTCCAGCCCGAACGGGTTCGAGGACCTGTTCGCCGACCACCTCGCGGACGCGAACATCCCGTTCTCGATCAGCGGCGTGCGCTCGGCCGACGAGCCGATGTACAGCGTCGCCAGCGGCGCCCTCGTCGCCGCGCGCTCCGAGGAGGGCGAAGACGACTCGGGCGCCGCCGAGGAGCCCGCGGCCGAGGAGGCCGCCCCCGAGTCAGAGGACTGAGGCGCGGGCGAGCGCCCGCCGATTTTTAAACCCGTCGACCGCCGCGCCGGATCGCGGGAATCCGCCGAAAAGTAAAACCGACGCCGTCCGTAGCAACTGACATGTCCGACGCCGCCGGCGCCGAGGGGGACCGTCGCCTGCGGGTCGACCTCGACGTTGACCCGGCCGGCGACCGCGCTTGTCCGATCGTCTCCGAGGCCGACGAGGCCGCGGAGGTCGCGGTCAACGCGGTCGGCGACGAGTGCGTCGTCGACGTGACGACGCCGGACGGCGACGTGCGCCGCGGGACCGGCGAGGTCGACGCCGACTGCCTCTGTCACGCGTTCGGGGGGCTCGGCTGCGTCCCGCACTTCCGGCGCGTCGAGGACGGGACGATACTCGTCACCGCGTACGTCGACGACCGGGCCGCGGTCCGCCGATTGGTCGAGGCACTTCGCGGGGTCGTCGACCGAGTGCGACTCGTCCGGCTGGCGGTCGTCGAGGGGCCGGACGCGACCGAGCAGGTCACCTTCGACCTCTCCGCGCTGACGCCGAAGCAGCGCCGCGGGCTCGAGCTCGCGGTCGTCCGCGGCTACTTCGACGACGACCGCGACGTGCGCCTGAGCGAGCTCGCCGACGAACTCGGTATCAGTAAGTCCGCGCTCTCCCAGCGGCTGCGCACCGCGCAGGCGAAGCTGGTGACGGACGTCTTCGACGGCGCCGAGCGGTGAGGGGTCTCCTTTAAATCGGTACACCGGTAAAGCGGGACGCCGAGGGGGCGCGACCGTCACCGTTCGGCCATGAGCGACGACGATCCGCCGGCCGTCGAGCCGGTCCGAGACGACGCGACCGTCGAGCTCGTGCGCGACGCAATCGGCGTCGCGCGCGGCGAGGTGCCCGCGGAGCGCTTCTCGGCGAAGTACGGCACGGGAGGGGAGTCCGGGACCGCCGGCGACGAGGAGTAGGGAACAGCGACGGCACGCCGAGCGTGCCCGAAGCCGGCTCAGTCGTCCGCTGGCGCGGATCGGTCCCCGCCGTCGATCCGCGCGAGCGCCTCCTCGCCGGCGCGCTCCGACTCCGTGAGGTAGCACTTCGGGTCGGGCGCGAACGGGTCTCCGTGCGCCGAGAGCGCGCGGAGCCGCGAGCCGCCGCGGCAGATCGACTGGTACGCGCAGTCGGCGCAGCGCCCGGAGAGGCGCTCCTCTCGCTCGCGGAGCCCGGAGAGAAGCGGGTTCGACTCGTCGGACCAGATGGCGCCGAACGAGCGGTCGCGAACGTTGCCGGGCGAGTACCCCTGCCAGAACTGCGTGAGGTGGACGTTGCCGACGGGGTCGACGTCCGCGACGCGCTCGCCGGTCGGGTCGCCGCCGTTGCGTCGGAGATACTGATAAATGAGCCGAGCGCGGTCGGTCCCCATCTCGCGGTCGGCGTACTCGACGAGGTGGCCCGCGTCGGCGTAGTTGCCGACGAGCAGCGTCTCTATCTCCTCGCCCCGCTCGTGGTACTCGCGGGTGAGGTCACAGAGGTCCCTGACCGCTTTCCGGGTCGCCTCGGGCGAGAGATCGACGTTCGAGATGTCGGCGCCCCGGCCGCCGTAGTCGAGGTGGTAGAAGCAGAAGCGGTCGACGCCCACATCGGCGAGCAGGTCGACGACGCCCGCCAGGTCGTCGACGTTGTGCTCGGTGATCGTGTACCGGAGCCCCGTCTTGAGCCCGACGTCGAGGCAGGCCTCGATGCCGCGGACCGCGGCGTCGAACGCCCCCTCCTCGCCACGGATCCGGTCATTGCGCTCGGGGAGCCCGTCGACGGAGACGCCGGCGTACTTGAGCCCCGCTTCCTTCAGTTCCCGGGCGCGCTCGCGGGTGAGGAGCGTGCCGTTCGTCGAGAGCACCGGCCGGATCCCGCTGTCGTCGGCGTACGCGATGAGCTCCGGGAGGTCCTCGCGGACGAGCGGTTCGCCCCCGGAGAAGAGGAGGACCGGGACGCCGAACTCCGCGAGGTCGTCGATGAGCGCCTTCCCCTCGGCGGTCGACAGCTCGTTCGGGGCGCCCTCGGTGTCGGCGCCCGCGTAGCAGTGTTCGCAGTAGAGGTTGCACCGCTTCGTAGTGTTCCAGACGACGACCGGCCGGCGCTGTTTCTCCTCGGTTATCTGCGGCTCCTTCGAGCCGTCGGCCGCGTCGTAGCGCAGCCCGTCGCTCTCGGCGTCGAGCCCGCAGAGCAGCTTGCTGACGGAGATCATCGCGATCCCTCCGCGGGCGGCTCCGCGGCGTCTTCCTCCTCGTCGACCGGCGCGCTGCCGCACGCGACCGTCGGCGTCCCTTCGGTCTCCTCGTAGACGCGCGGCTCGTCGGCGTCGTCGGACGACTCGTCGCCCCCCTCCTCGTCGCCCGCCAGCGACTCCGCGGAGTAGCGGGACACCTCCGCGGCCGGACACACCCACACGTCGCGGGCGTACCACGCGAAGAGCTTGCTCGCCTCCTCGTGGGCGACGTCCGGCGTCGGCGCGGCGACGGTGCCGACGTGGCGGAGCGGGTCCGACTCCTCCTCGCGGATGAACACCTCGAACCGGCGGCCGTCGGCCGACCGGGGCCCGTTCGCGTCCTCGCTTCGGTTCGTCTTCTCGACCATACCCCCGATACGGACGGTCCCCCGAACGGGGTTTCGCGCGTTCTCACGGCCGCGAAATTCGCCCGAACAGGTTCGGGCGACGGAGGGCGGTGCGGCGCGGTCGCCGCTCGGGAGGGGGGGAGCGGCGATCGGCAGACGACGAACGATGGACCAGCCGCTACCGAAGCGGGGTGAGATGCGAGGACCGCAGGCGGCGCGATCCCGCGTGAGAACGGCCTGTCACCGCAGGAGAGAGCCGCTTAGATGACGCGGTTCTGCAGGTAGTCGAGGTGTTTCGCGTTGTAGACGATCTTGACCTCGTCGGTGGCCGGGCTGCCGATACAGGTGAGGCGGACGTTCTTCTCCTCGACCTCCTCGTCGGAGAGGATCTGCTGCATGTCCATCTCGATGTCGCCCTCCTTGACGATGGACGCGCAGTTCGCGCAGGCGCCGGCGCGGCACGAGAAGGGCCAGTCGTAGCCCTGTGCCTCGGCCGATTCGAGGATGTATTCGCCCTGGTTCACTTCGAGGGTGCCGTAGTCCTCGGCGTCGAGGTCGGCGTCGGCGGCCTCCTCGAAGAGGTTGTCGTCGTCCATCGACCAGCCGTGGTCGTCGAGCACTTCGTAGTTGAGGTATTCTACTGTGGGCATCACCTGCCGATTTGATGCCCACCTCATTAGGCTTTGCTGTTCCCCACCCGACCGCCTCCCGAGCGACCGTCGCCGACCGAACATATTCGACTCGTCTCGGCGGCGACGGCGGGGGTCGGAGCGCCCGATCCTCGCCTTCGCCGCGCGGATCCGTCCGCGGCCGCTCGCGTGACAAACCATTATCACGACTGATACAAGGTGAGTAACAATAAATAGCGTACAGCGCTCAGTAACCGTCGATGGAGGAGTCCGTCGTCGCCGACTTCGTCGGCCGCGTCCACGCGGCGAGTTTCGGAACCGACGAGCCGGTGACGGGCCGCGTCCTGCTGAGCCAGCGGCGGTTAGTCATCGCGACGGACGACGGGAAGGAGACTGTCCCCCTCTCGCGGGTGTTCGACGTCGTTGTCGGGAGCGTCCCGGGCGACCTGCGCTCGTTTTTCAACGACAGCGTTACCGTCGCGTACGAGCGCGACGGGTCGCGGCGCACGGCGCTCGTGGAGGGCGAGCCCGAGGACATGGAGAAGTTCGTCAGGCTGCTGTTCAAAGCGCTGCTGCGGAACGTCACCGTCACGGTGCGGCACCCGGCGAAGGTCGGCGGGCGCGTCACGGACGCGAGCGACCACCGCGCATCGGTGTCGGTGGCGCCGGGCGAGATCCGGTTCGACAACTGCCCGGAACCGTTCACCGTCGACCTCTCCGCGGTGATCGACTACGAGCGCACCGACCGCACTCTCGGCGGGAAAAAGCGGCCCGCGCTCGTCTTCCGGCACGTCGCCGACGGCCAGACGGTCACGTCGATCGCGACCGTGCCGAACGGGCGCGCGCTCAACGTCCTCGGCCGGTACATCAAGACCGAGTACGACGAGGCGATGGAGGAGCTCGACTCGTTCGACCCGACCGAAGAGCAGCTGGAGATTCTCGTCTCCATCTACTCGGCCGGCGGGGAGGCAAACATCGCGGACGTGGTCACCGGCGACGTCACCCAGACGTCGATGATCCTCGATACGCTCCGAGAGGCCGACCTCGTCGCCGACGGCGAGAGCGGGGCCGCGCTCACCCGCAAGGGACAGATGATCGTGAGCTCCTACCTCGAGTCGGTGAACGCTTGACAGCCGGACGCGACGCGGTCAAGGGTCGAACTCGGCGCGGTTGTGGGTCGGTCCTGACCCGTTCGAGGCCGAACGCGAGGCTTCGGCCCGGGGGAAGTTTCAAGCTCCTGTAACCGTAGGTATCTCTCATGCGAGATAACGACCACCGCGGCGGCGAGACGCCGCTCGACGCCGTGGTCCGCGAACGGGGAATCGACGCGCTCGCCGGGGCGCAGGAGGGCGATTCGCCCGCCGGCGAGACGGCCCCGAGCGAGGCCGTCGACTCGGGACCGCGAACGGCCCGCGTGCCGGCGGACCACGACCACGACACGTTCTCGGTCGAGGGGATCGACACCGACCGCCGCGAGGGGCTGTTGGAGGCGGTCCTGCGCGACGTCGACGGCGTCAGCGACGCCTCCGCGACGCGGCGCAACGGGACGGTGGGCGTCCACCACGACCCGTCTCTGTCGCGCGACGCGCTCCGCGAGACCCTCGAGTCGTGCGGGCTCGTCGTCGCGCCCGGCGACGAGGCGTTCGAAGCGCGGCGCGCGTCGCAGTTCGCGTCGGCCCGCGTCGCGGTCGCAGTCCTCTTCGGCCTGATGGTCGCGACGCCGTACGTCGCGGTGTTATACCCGACCCGCGTCGAGTGGCTGTTCTACGACCCCGTGACGGTCCAGTACCTCCAGTCGATCCTCGACTCGGCGATGACGACGCACTTCTTCGTGAACCTCGGCGCGCTCTCGGGGCTCGCGTTCCTCGTCGCCTGCGGCCCGGCGATCCGCCGCGCGACCGCCGCCGTGCGCGACGGCCGGTTCACCAACGAGGTCGCGTTCGTCGGGGGCGTCGTCGCGCTGTACGGATACAGCACGCTGACCGCGTTCACGGGGCTGGAGGGGGCGGTCCACTACGACCTCGTCGCGTACGCGGTCGTCGTCGCCACGCTCTGGACGGAGTTCGCCGTCACGGACACCGCGGCCGACCCCGCGTCGAGCACCGAGTCGGCGGCGGAAGCGACGGCCGACGCCGACGCGGACGAGCCGGTCGCGATGACCGACGGCGGGCGCTGACGGGCCCGCGCGGTCGCCGTCTCGGTGGGAGACAAGCTTTCTCATGTGAGTACAATCTCGGTGAACCCCGGCTCCGTCGCGGTCCGGATCACCGAACCGCCGGACACGCCGGCGGCTCAGAACAGTCCGGCGATGAACCCGATCCCCATGACGACCAGGACCGCCGCGGAGAACGCGGGCAGGTACGGTGTGAACCGCTCGACGCGCTCCTTGGAGCGGTGATAGCCCGCGATCAGCAGCATGGTGAGGCCGACGATGCCCGCGATGACGGTGAGCGCGTAGGCGCTCATCAGTTCGAGGCAGTAGTTCGATCCGGCGCACAGCGCGATGATCTCGAACTCCTCCTCGTGAGCGAACCCGAGAACGAACGCGAACCACGCGATGCCGAGGAGCCCCCTGTCGGCGCTCTCGTCGAAGCCGCCGTGCGAGTGGGAGCCGCCGCCGACGAACGGGAGAATTCCTTTTAAACTGGCGAGGCGTCCGCCGCCGTCGTGATCGTGTGACTGGCCGTGGCCGTGGTCGTGGTGGTCATGCTCGTCGTGGTGGTCGTGCTCGACGTGGTGGTCATGCTCGTCGTGGTGGTCATGCTCGTCGTGGTGGTCATGCTCTTCGTGGTGGTCGTGATCCCCTTCCGAGTCGTGGTCTGTCGCGTGATCGTGCGCCTCACCCGGAGATCCGTGCGAATGCCCGTGGGCGTATTCGCGGACGCCGAGCCCGATCAGCAGCACGCCGGCGACGAGGCTGACCGGGCCGCCGATCTGGATGTCGCCGAGCACCGTGATCGGCTCGTTGACCTGCGTGAGATCGAAGTAGTTCTTCGCGTAGAAGAAGACCGCAACCATCGCGATGCTGCTGACGAGGTGGCCGAGCCCGATGATGAGACTCGCTGCGAACCCGTACAGCCACTTGTTGGTCTGGTCGAGCGCGTAGGAGGCGGCGACGGGCCAGCCGTGCCCCGGTTCGACGCCGTGGACCGCGCCGAGCAGGATCGCGCCCGCGAGCGGTCCGAACAGTTCGCTTGGGAGCATCGTTGGTCGAGGGTCGGGAACGGGACCGTTTAGCGGTTGTTAGTACCGAACCGGGGGGATCGTAATACGGAGCCTCTTGTGTCCCCGGGTCCGACGACGAGGTAATGCGAACGAGTTTCAACATCCCCGACGGGCTCGTCGAGGAGTTCGATCGGGCGTGGCGAGACGAGGGGATCGAGAACCGGTCGCGGGCGGTGCGCGAGGCGATGCTGGAGTTCGTCGAGTCGCACTCGCGGCTCGAGGAGACGTCCGGCGAGGTCGTCGCGCTCGTCGGCTTCGACTACCGCCACCACGAGGTGATCCGGGAGCTCCACGGCGCCCAACACGAGTACCAGGACGTGATCCTCAACACGAGCCACACCCATCAGGGCGAGTGGTGTCTCGAATCGCTGTTCTGCCGTGGCGACGCCGAGCGCGTCCGCGAACTGACGTACCGCCTCCGCGACTTCGACGCCGTTCGCCGGGTGAAGGTGATGCTGATCCGCGACGGCGACGAATAATCCAGAACGACGTCGGGAACGAGAACGCACCGACGACCGTCGTCGTGCCACTCACGACCGCGCGAGGCGACGAGCGTGACCCGTTCGAAGTGATAGTTGAAACGGCGGAGTCGCCGCTTCGAGAGGGCTCCGTCCCGCTCTGTAGTTAGGTTCGGACGGTGTCGATCCGACACCGGCTCAGGGAGAATATCGGCTCCGTTCCGGACTCTCGTCTGGGGGAAGTCGACGAGGCGCTCAGGTACAGCCTCGGGCTGCGAGAGCTCTAGCGGCGCTCCCGCTGCGCAACACCGATTATATACGAAAGCTTATGCTGTACCTTCGCTTTCATGATCTGATCATGAGTTCACGAAGACCACATGGTGGCGCACGCGACTTGTCGCATGCTACCATGAGCCGTCGTCGCCTTCTCGCGGCAAGCGGAGTCGTCGCGGTCGGCGGATTGAGCGGGTGCCTGAGCCGGGTCGCGTCGAGAGTGACGAGTACGAAGGCGTCGCCCGCAGCGGTGTTCGCAGGTGACGACGAGTCGCTCGGGGAACCGCACGTGAGCCGATTGACCCCGTCGGTGTCGGCTTCGTCCGGACCGCTCTCCGGCGACGTAGAGCTCGAAGCGTGGGTCACGGCCGTCACGCTGGAAGACTACAATTCACCCCGGAGTAACCGGTCAGCCACCGACCCGGATGACACGGATTCGGACGGCGACGGGGTAGACGACGAAGTCGACGTCAGGGAGACAGCGCTGGAGCTTGAGAGAAAACTTCTCTCGCAGACGACGGCCGCGGCGGACTCGATCAGTAAGCGCTCTGCGCGCACCGGCCGGAGCCAACTCGCGGATATGGGGAACACTATCGAGGAGGTACAGGCGACGGTAGCGCGGTGTTCTGACGACGTGTGCCGGACAGTACTGGAGAACGCGGAGATCCGGGGGCAGCTCGTCCGGCAGGCACAGGACAATGTCGAAAACGGCGAGTGGGACGACGCGGCGGTGGCCGTCGACGAGATTCTCGAGATCGTGGAGGGAGACATCGAACGCCTGGAGAGCGGTAGTAATCCCCTTTACGAGGCCGAAACTCGCGGCGGGGAGAACCCGCTCGCCGAGGGGCTCGCGCCGCCGGGAGGTGACCCGCTTAGCGACGAGCAGCGGGCGGCGCTCGGCGAGTACCTGTCGGGGTCGCCGACGATCGGTGAACGGTTCACCGTGTGTCTGCCCGACGCGGAAGTGCCCGGTGGGAACGGGAGCCTCGCCCGGGAGGTGACTCCACGGCGGTTCATCGATTACATCACGGGCCGGGCGGCCGCTGACGGTGATGGCGGAAAGGTGTACGCGTGGGGTGCCCGCGCGGAGACGGCCTCCGGTAACGGTGGCGGTGACTGCGACGACAGGGACACCAGAATCCGTCCGGACGACGTGTGTACGCCGAGGCATCTGCGGTCCGCCGTGTCCGGCCCGCATCACACGGGCGGCGGACTCCGCTCGGCTCGGACCGACGTCGGCGTTACCGTTGTGAACGACCCGCCGCGCGCTGAGGCGGGCACGTCTATTCTCGTCTGTCCCGTTGACGGCGAGGCGTTCGAGCCGTCCGACTTGACCGAGTGGGGCCCGGAGTCGGGTGCGAGTTCGGAGACGCCGACCATCGTGTGTCAGGTGATGGTGCGGCCGCCCGAGTGCCCGGTTCCGATACGGGCGCTGCTGTACGTGAAGCGGTGTCGGAGCGCCGAGCAGCTCGTCTACACGGGCGGGTGGGTCCTCGACGCGGCCGGACTGTACGAGGGGTCGGTGACGGCGTTGACCGTCGCGGGTGAGACGCAGGTGGTCGACATCGAGTGTTGCTTCGACTTCTCGACCGACAGGGGCGGCGACGGGTACGCCGACTTGGTATCGCGGTCGGTATCTGGTGAACGGGCTCGCCGGGGGGCACGAGTAGAGACGGGGACGGTCAGTGCGCTAATCGAGGCGGGGACGCTTTCGGAGGACACCGACGGAGAGGTGTACTGCTGGGGAGACGGCAGTCGGTCGCGAGACGACGCCGGCTCCTGCGGAGAGACCGACGAGGCCGGCGGCGAGATCGTCGTGACGCACTGTCCGCTGGATGCGCCGGTGCTTCACTTGGTGAACGCGGGAAGTGCGTCGAACGAGGTGAAATTCAAAGCGGGGGCCGAGCTTTCGAAGAGCGTGAGCTGAGCCGTCCGGGTCAGCGGCTTTCCCGTTCCTCGATTGGTCAACTCGATCAGCAGCCGGACGATCGCTTTCACGAGGACGGCGTCCACGCGGAACAGCCCGGTGCTGGTCGCCGACGGGCGCTATCAGAGGTGTTGGGTCGCGAGGTACAGCAAGTACGCCGTTCCCGTCGAACCCACCAGCGTCAGCAGCCAGCTCAGGAGCGTCCCGGCGTACTTGCGCGTGTCGACGCCGGCGCCCGCGCCGGCGAACCCGCATCCGGCGATGCTGTTGATGATGATGTGGTTGTACGAGATCGGCACGCCGAGCGTGTTGGCGATGATCTGAACCGTCGGGATCGCAGTCAAAAGCACCGCGAGAGAGGTCCGCTGGCCGAGGCTGGCGTACTGCCGCCCGACGGCTTGGAGCATGACGGGACTCTTCGTCCACGCGCCCACCATGATACCGAGTCCTCCGAAGGCGATCAGCGGCAAGATTCCGACGCCGAGTTCGCTGACGGTCCCGACGAGCGGTCCCACCGCCAGCCCCACCTGACTGCCGCCGCCGATAAACGAGAACACGATCCCGCCGAACAGGACCGCGTTCTCGACCCAGCGGTCCATCCGGTCCGACACCGGCACGTACCGACGAATGAGGGCGACCAGGCCGTACGCGACGAACACGGCGGCGATACCGGAGGCGATCCACGAGGTGATAGTGAGCGACCAGTAGTCGAGGTTCGGGCTGTAGCCCGCCGCCAGCCCGACCCCGGCGATCGCGCCGAAGGTTGAGAACGCGACGGGGATCGAGTGCTCGAAGTAGATCCCGAGGCCGACGTACAGCCCGATGACGATCAAGGCGATCGTCCCCATCTCGAAGGAGACGGGTCCGGAGACGATCTCGGTCCCGACCCCCCGCGTCACCGCCGTGCCCTGGGCCACGGCGCCAACGAACCCGACCAGTCCGACGAGGAACGCGCCACGGAGCACCCCCGTCGAGTTGGCCCCGACCGCCGGCGCCATGGAGACGGAGACGCTGCTCGCGCCGGTCACCGCCGCGACAGCGAACGAAACGACGAACGCGCCGGTCAGAAGCAGTACCGATACCACGTCGTTGCCGGCGACTCTGTTCGGGGCGGTGTAAAGCGTGACGAAACCGGTGGCGTTCGACCGCCAGCGATTTCAGGCAGGAGCCGAATGCGCTCACGCCGGATCGGGCGACGCAGCAACGCCGCCAAGGCGGCGACGCGCCGTTCGCGTCGGGCCGTCAAAATCCACCGCGAACTCACTATGGGACCAGAGACCACCGGGGACTCTCCCCCTGAACGCATCATGGAAAAAACCGTCCGCTCACCGTGGGTCGACCAACCGAAGGGAGCCGTTCCGGAGGTGCTGTCGACCGCGCGATCGGTGTTCAGCCCGAGCGACAACACGTAGGAGAGCGCGTCCGCGGTGCGGTCGCGGCGATCCGCACGCGCCGGCCGCGCCTCTCATTCTTTCGGTGACCGCCCGAGAGTCCCGACAGTGGCACCTCCGTTCCCAATTCGGCGGCGTCGACGGCGGTTCGAGAGCGTTCCCGGCCTACCGGTTCTCCCGCTGTTCGACTTTGTTCAGGTAGCTGAAATCCATAATACACCTGTACCCGCTACGGGGAAATTCGTGGGTAATAGTGGGCAACACATATCAGCGGTGGGTCCGTACTGTTCATCGATGAAAGTCGACGCGACAGACCTCAAAACGAACGAAACGGACGACCGAGGGCGAGTCTATCTCGGCACCGAGTACGCGAACAAGCGCGTAACCGTCGCCGTCGTTGAGGTGGAGTCCGACCGGCCGGACGACGACGAGCTGGCAGCCGCGTATCGGGAGGCCTCCGAGAGCGCGGAGGCACTCGCCGAGGAGTGGAGCGGAACGTCCGACGAAGCGTGGGAAAGCCTCGATGAGTGACGGCACGGACGTGCGACGGGGCGACGTGGTTATCGTCCGACTCGACCCCGCCGAAGGACACGAGATGAAGAAGACGCGGCCGGCCGTGGTCATTCAAAACGATATCGGAAACCGGAACTCCAGTACGACCATCGTCGCGCCCGTCACGGGGACCTACCGCGAGTATCCGTTCGAGGTGTTCGTCGAGGCGAGCGGGTCACCGCTCGAAAAGGATTCGGCAATCCGGCTCGACCAGATTCGAACAGTCTCGGTTCCGAAACGGATTCACTCGGTCGTCGGTTCGCTCGACGGGCCCACGATGGCTGAAGTCGACGAGGCGTTACAGCTGAGTCTCGACCTCGACTGAGCTACCGGTTCTCTCTTTGCTCCACCTTGTTCAACTCGATAAGTAGCCGGAATATCGCCTTTACGAGGTTCGCGTCCACGTCGAAGCGCTCGGCGTTCTCGCCGGCGCGCTCCATCACGCGCTCCTCCTGTCCCTCGTCGGTGGTCGGGAGGTCGCGCTGCTCTTTCACGGCCGCCACGGTGTCGGCGACGTACGTTCGGCGGGCGATCAGCTCGACGATCTCGCGGTCGATGTCTTCGATCTCCTGTCGCAGTTCGTCGAGGCTCCGGTCCTCCGCGTTGGGTGTGTCGCTCATTGGTGGATAGTGGGGTCGGTGGGTGGTGTACTCGCGGGTGTTCACTCGACGGCCGCGCCGTCGTTTCTGGTCGTCGTTCGGCGCAGCGTACCGGGGCGGTCGCCCCACGCGTCGGCGACCGCGTCAAGGTCCGTCTCGGGGTCGCCGGGGTCCGCGACGGCGACGACGCTCGGCCCGGTGCCGGACAACGACACCGCGGTGGCGTGCGGCATCGCCTCGACGGCGGGGTCGGCGTCGAAGCCGAGCGCGGCCGAGAACGCCAGCCCGTTCACGGTCATCGCCTCGCCGTACCGGCCGTCGAGCGCGAGGTCGGCGACGAGGTCGGCCATCGGCGCCACAGCCTCGCAGCGCGCCACGTCGGCGTCGGCGCTGTACGCTCGCTCGGGCGGGGTCCAGACCAGCACGTCCCAGTCGACCGCCTCGCGGACGCGCAGTTCGTCCGCGTCGTTGTCGGTGACGGTGACGCCGCCGAGCATCGACGCGGTCGCGTCGTCGAACGCGCCGGTGACGGTGACGCCGGCCTCCCGGGCCGCTCGCACGCCGAGCCGGCACGCCTCCAGGCGGGTGACGTCGACCGCGGGGTCGTCCGGGTCGTCACTTGCGCGGTCGCCGTCGCCGACCACGAGGCCGAGCGCGTCGCAGGTCGCGAGGACGGTCGCGTTGGCGGCCGCGCTGGAGCTCTTGAGGCCGGCCGCCAGCGGCACGTCGCTGTCGGTCCGGACGCGGCCGCCCTCGCCGTCGCCCCAGCGCTCGGTCGCGAGCGCGACGCAGCGCTCGATCAGGTCGGTGTCGGCGTCGGCGTCCTCGGCAATCTCCCCGTCGACGCCGTCGGCCGCGGGGTCGAGCTCGACCGTCGCGCGCGTCTCGACGTCGATACCGAACGCCGCGCCCGTGCCGGTCGCGAGCGCGTTCAACACCGTCCCGGCGCCGAGCGCCGCCGCCCGTCCCTCCATGGGTTCACGGCTCGCGAGCGCGGACAAAGAGGTAGCGATCACGGCGAGACTCTCCCGGGCGGAACACGGCTGCGTCCCTACCCGCCGCCTCAGATCGGCTCGGCGCGCCTGACCGCCGCGTCGACGGCGTAGCGGTCCGTCTCGGGCCGAACGTTGCTCCGTCGGCTCGGGAACGTGATCTCGACGGTGAACCGTCGGGGCCGCGAGCCGTCGAACCGGTTCTCGGCGGTGAACCGCTCGGTGTCGTACTCGAACCCGACCGCCTCGCGCTCGTCCGACCCCGCCGGCGTCGCGTACGCGTCGACGCGGAACTCGACGACGCCGTACTCGAACCGCCCCGCGTTCTCGACGGTCAGGCGCGCGCGAACGGTCGTGCGTCCCCCGTCGTCGCTCACTCCCAAGACCGACGCGTCGGTGACGACGAGTCCCGATCCGTCGGGACCGACCTCATCAGGGGTCGATTCGTCGGCGTCGTCGCTTCCCGAGCCGTCACCGGATCCTCCGTCGTCGCTCGACCCGTCGCCGCCGTCGCCGTCCGCGTCCGAATCGTCACCGCCGTCGCCGTCGTCCGTCTGTCGGGTGTCGGAGCCCTCTTCCTCGGAAGTCACGAGACAGCCGGCGAGCAGCCCGGCAGCGCCGACCGCGATGACCCCCCGGCGCGACGCGCGTCGGATCGGTCGGTCGGATCGGCCGGCGTCGCGGCTGTCGGCGCCGCTCCGGTCCGCTCCGTCTCGGTCGGGGGTCATCGCATCACCGTCCCGAGTACCCCGGTCGACGCCCCGACGGCGCCGGAGACGAACGCGGTCGCGAGCGTCGGCAGGGCCGCATCCGCGAGCCCGTGCGCCTGCGCGGCGGCGTCGCCCTGCGAGACGACGATCACCGTGACCGCGATCAGCCCGTACGCCAGCGCGCCGAGGCCGGTCCCGAGCCCGCAGGTCGTCGCCGCGCCGACAACGCTGCGAGCCCGCGATCCGACGAGGACGCCGAGGAAGCCGGCCAGCGGGACCGCCGCGATGAGAACGGTCGCGGTCGCGGCGAGGTACGACTGCGCGACGAACACCGGCCCGAACCGCGCCGTCTCGCCGGTCGCGGCGGTCGCGAGCGCGGCCTCCGCCCAGCCCGTCGCGGCCGCGGCGACGATCCCGACGCCGGCGCCGACCAAGGCGAACGCCGCGGCCACGAGGCCGATCTGGTTCGCGTTCATGCGCCGGTCACCCACCCGTGCCGTAATCGGCCGTGCCAGCCGGTCCGCTCCTCCCACGCGTCGCCGGAGAAGCCGGTCGCGAGCAGGAACTCGCCCGCCCGGACGACGTAGCCGTACTGGACGCCGGCGTGCTCGTCGAAGCCGTACCGCTCGCCCTCCGCCTCGCGGTGGTAGAAGCGGTGCCAGGCGGTCGGACCGTCGTCCGGCCCGGAACCGTTCTCTTCCGTGGAGGCGTTCCCGCCATCGGACGCGTTCCCGTCGAAGTCAGAGCCGGCGAGGGTGGCCTCGGGGTCGATCGACGCGCGGCCCTCCGTCGCGCCCTCGTCGAGGGCCGTCGAGAGCCGCGCCTCGGCGGTCTCGGCGTCCGGGTACCGCTGGACGTGGACCGGGACGCCGTCGAGCTCGCGGGCCCAGCCCTCGAACGCTTCCCGGCGGCGGTTCCCCAGCGGCGGGCGGTCGGCGAACGCGACGAACAGCTCCTCGACGCGGTCTTCCGGCTGCGGGATCGGGCCGAGGCGAGCGCGCAGTTCTCGTCGTCGCTCGGGGGCGAACGCGTCCCCGTAGATCCGCGGGATCCGGTCGCGGTCGACCTCGTCCCGGTCGTACGGTCGGTGCGCGAACGTCGAGAAGTCGCGGCTCGCGACGGCGAGCTCGACGAGCGTTCCGGTGGTGACGCGTCCGCGCTCGGGATCGTCCGGCGGTAGCGGCGCCAGCAGCCGTCGAAACAGCCGGTTGTGAATCGGGTTTCGAGAGAAGGCCTCCTCGACGTACGTGGCCGTGCCGATGCTCGCGAGTCCGGTGCGCATCCGATCGAGTTCCTCAAGGGCGCGGTCGACGTCCCCGCGAGGGGCGAACTCACGGAGGACCTCGACGTGGCGGTCGACGCGGGCGCGGATCCGGGGGCCGGGCGAGAAGTGCGGTTCGAGGGCCTTGCTCGCGCGATCGGCGGCAGTCTCGCCGGCAGTCGCGACCGCGTCGACCTGTTCGGACGTGATTTCCGCCTCCTCGTCGACGGTCTCGCGGACCGACCGGACGGTCGAGGCCGCGTCGGCGACCGCGTCGCGGTAGGTCGCCACCGCGTCCGGGTACTCGGTCGCGAACCACACCGCGTCGTCGACGACCGCGCGGGTCGCGTCCGCGAGCGCGGCGTTCGTGGCCGGCGGATCGCCGTCGGTCTGCTCGGGCGGGTCGTCGGGAGGGCCGTCTTCGGGCGGGTCGCCGGGGTCGTCCCCGTCGCCCGGCGCGTCGGCGCCCTCGGGGTCGTCGGGGTATTCGACGCCCTCGACGCCGAGACACCCGGCGGTCCCGACGAGGGCGGCGCCGACGCCGAGAAGCGTCCGTCGCGTCCGTTCCATGACACGCACTCCCCGCGGCAGGAACTTAAATGTGGCACGCCGATTCTCGCGCCTGAGGGCGCCCCGTCACGCACCGTCTCGGTCGAGTCGTCTGCGGGCGCGGTCCGGCGCGACCCCCGAGCGCGTCCCTTTTGAGGCCGGCACTCCGAGCGTCGCGTATGTCCGCGCCATCACGCAGCGACGTGCCGCCGACGTCGATCGGCGTCGACCTCCGCGAGGAGGGCGTCGTCATCGAGTACCTCGACGGCCGGACGACCCTCTACCGGGGCGTCCCCGAGTCGGCCGAGGGATCGGTGACCGCCGGCCCCGGCAAGGAGACCCACGTCCTCGTCACCGACCCCACGGAGACGGAGGGCGTGATGACGTACGTGAACGACTACAAGACCGACGACGAGATCCTCGAAGAGTCCGGCGTCGGCCGCGTCATCGTCGAGGACGGCGAGCGCGACGAGGTGTTCCCCGGCGTGATCGTCGGCCGCGAGGGGCAGCGCAACGAGGTCGTCGCCGACCCCGAGGTCGCCGGCGGGCGCGTGTTCGTCTTCGTCGAGGACGGCTGGACCGAGGGGAGCTACGAGATCGTCGAGGGCCCCGAGGACGGTCTCGACGCGCACCGGTGATCGCCCCGTAGTTACCGAAATGAGCCTCGCGAAACCCTGGCGCGACCTCGACCGATCGACGGTCGGGAGCGCCCCGGACCGCTACGCGCTGTACGAGCTCGGCGACGCCGACGGCGACACGGTCGGGTTCGGCACGGGCGTCCTCCGCGACGAGCTGAAGGAGGCGCTCGCGTACGGCGACGCCGCGAAGGTGCGCTGGGAGCTGGCCGACTCGCCCGACCACGCCGAGCGGCTGCTCGCGGACCACGTCGAAGAGTGACGGTCTCGCCCGTTTCGGCTCCACCCCTCCCGAGCGCACGGGAACGACCGACAGACGAAAGTTCCGCGGCCGCCGAGGGAGCGATATGAGCGACGAGGCCGACGGCGACGAGGCCGCGACCGACGGGGGCGACGAAGTGCTCCGCGCCAGCGACATCGGCGGCGAGGGGCCGCCGATCGAGGAGAAGCCGTACAAGATCGTCTTCGAGGCGAACAAGTGCTTCGGGGCGGGCAAGTGCGCGGAGGTCGCGGACAACTGGGTGATGGACGTCGTGAGCGGGATGGCGAAGCCGGAGGCGTACTACATCGGCGAGGAGGACTTAGAGGAGAACGTCCGCGCGGCCGAGGCGTGTCCCGCCAAGAAGGACGCGGGCGTGATCCACGTCGTCGACCGCCGGACGGACGAGGAGATCGCGCCGGACCCCCACGGCGACGGGACGCTCTCGGTCGACTGGTAGCGCCCGGACTTCCGAAAGGGGTTTTACCCCGCCGCCGGTAGCCGAATCCGCGCGGGGGTGGCTGAGCCTGGCCAAAAGCGGCGGACTTAAGATCCGCTCCTGTAGAGGTTCGAGGGTTCGAATCCCTTCCCCCGCACTCCTGCGGCGAGCAATTCGCGAGCCGCAGGTGTAGACAAGGAAGGGTTCGAACCCAGAAAGTCGCAGCCCGGACCGGCGAGCGGAGCGAGCCGCATGCCCGGACCGTCTTTCGTTGGTTCGAATCCCTTCCCCCGCATTGCTGTCGCGAGCAACTCGCGAGCGACAGCAATCAGACAAAAGGGATTCGAAGCAGGGAACGAAGCGAGCGCAGCGAGCGGAGTGAGTGAGGTTCGAATCCCTTCCCCCGCATTGCTGCGGCGAGCGATTCATGAGTGACAGCCACGGCCACTTATAAACCGGACGCGGTGGCGTCGCCGGCGGCTCCGCCGCCGGCTGCAAGAGGCGCGTCGCGCCTCACTGCGTGCCTCCGAGCGCCCACCGGGCGCGAGGAGCACGCGCGAGGGAGTCGCTGGCGGCAACAGCCGCCAGCGACGAGGCTGGGGAGGTGAGAGGTGCTGTGCGGTGCCGTGGCGGGGCGGGACTCAAAGGGGCAGTCGCGAGGACGAAGCACGGCGACGCAAGCACTGGAAGGAGCGAGCGAAGCGAGCGACTGAAGCGCACAGCGAGCCGCGCGAGTCCTCGCGACTGGGGCTTTGGAGGTGTTTGCCGCCGATCTCCTCGCAACCAGTTAGAACTGAACGACTGAAGGGGTTTGAGAATATCACCGCGACCCCGGGACATCGATCCGGCCCGATTAACAGCAGAACATGAAGGGGTAGACGAGCGCGACGCGGTCGCCCTCCTCCAACTTCGTGTCGAAGCCGTTCTCGTTCTCGTTGAAGTGGCCGTTGACGAGGATCCGGGCGTACGCGATGGTCTGCTCGCCGACCGGGTTCTTCGACCACGTGCCCGGCAGCTCCTCCGGCGTCGGCGCCCAGCCGCTGTGGGTCGCGTCGGACTCCGACTCCGCGATCAGCATGTCCTGGAGCTGCGGGTAGTCCTCGAACAACTCGTCGAGAAACGCGCGGAGCGTGTCGCCCTCGAAGGTGTACTCGAACTCGTACACGTCGAGCTCCGTGCGCACGTGACCGGTACACCGCACGGTGACGGTCGTCTCCGCCTCGGTCGCGGTCGCTTCCGTCTCGTCTCCACCCGTCTCCGTTTCGGCCGCGCTCCGCTCTGACTCGGTCGCCGCCGGCTCGGCCACCTCGCTGGTCTGAGACATACGCGACCGTACGCGACCGTCCCGGGTAAGACGGGTTGCGAACATGTTCGCAGAGATGTCGGCCGGTTCGGGGCGAGATCGGTCGGCTGCGCCCTCGAACGCGCGGGTCTCGTTCGGGGGCCTCGACGACACCGGTCCGAGAGGGTCGAAATCGCCCGACTGAAGCGGTTTCGACGGTCGAGAATCCGACCGAACATGTTGCCGCTAAACGCATAGGCGGTCTCGGCGGTACGCACACCCGATGGAGCTCACACGCAAGACGATTGCGAAGGTCATCGTCGCGGCGTTCCTGCTCAACCTGGTCGTGATGGGCGCCGGGGCGTGGTTCGCGTATCAGGAGGCGCCGCCGATACCCGACGAGGTCGTCGGCCCCGACGGCGAGACGGTCGTCACAGGGGCCGAGGTCCAGGACGGGAAGGAGGCGTTCCAGCAGTACGGGCTGATGAACCACGGGTCGATCCTCGGCAACGGCGCGTACTACGGCGAGGACTACACCGCCGAGACGCTGGAGCTGAAGACCCAACACATGCGCGAGTACTACGCCGACGCCGAGTACGGCGCGGCGTACGACGATCTCGACTCAGGCGAGCAGTCGCGGGTCGACGCGCTCGTGCGCGACGAGCTTGACGAGTCGCACGACGGCGGTGACGTCGTGGAGTACTCCGCCGCGGAGCTGTACGCCCACGAGCAGGTGCGCGAGACGTACGTCGAGCGCTACCACGAGGGCGACCACGACCGCGGCGTCCCGGTCGAGATGATCGGCTCGGAGGCGGAGGCCGAGGCGTTCGCGGACTTCGCGCTGTGGACCGCGTGGTTCTCGCACACCGACCGCCCGAACGCCGACCACTCGTACACCAACGAGTGGCCCTACGCGCCCGGCGCCGGCAACGACGCCACCGGCTCGGCGATGATATGGAGCGTCATCGCGATGGTGTTACTCGTCGGCGCCGCGGGCGCCGCGATCCTCCTTTATAAATCGGTGAAGCTCCCCGAGCCCTCCTCGGAGGGGATCTCGGTTCCCAAGCCCGGCGACGTGAGCGTCTTCCCGAGCCAGCGCGCTGCGCTCCGGTTCATCCCCATCGCGGCGGGACTGTTCTTAGCCCAAGTGCTGTTGGGCGGCCTGCTCGCGCACTTCTACATCGAGCGGGCCGGGTTCTTCGGGATCGAGCAGGCCTTCGGGATACACATCCTCCAGCTGCTCCCCTTCTCCATCGCGAAGACGTGGCACATCGATCTGGGCATCCTCTGGATCGCGTCGACGTGGCTCGGCGCCGGGCTGTTCCTCCCGCCGCTGCTCACCGGCCACGAGCCGAAGCGGCAGGGGACGTACGTGAGCGTCCTCCTCGGCGCGCTCGTCGTCGTCGTGGTCGGCGGGATGGGCGGCATCTGGCTCGGCGCGAACGGCTACCTCCCGGGCAAGCTCTGGTGGCTGCTCGGCAACGAGGGGTTAGAGTACCTCGAAGTCGGGAAGGTGTGGCAGGGCGGCCTGCTCGCCGGGTTCATCCTGTGGGCGATCCTCGCGATCCGCGGGCTCAAGCCGCTGCTCGACCGCGAGCCGGTGTACGGGCTCGCGCACATGATCCTCTACGCGGGCGGCTCGATCACCCTGCTGTTCGTCGCCGGGTTCATGTTCACGCCGTCGACGAACATCGCCGTCACGGAGTTCTGGCGCTGGTGGGTCGTCCACATGTGGGTCGAGGGCGCCTTCGAGTTCTTCATCGTCGCCATCATCGGGCTCACTCTAGTGTCGATGAACCTGCTCTCGCGGCGCAGCGCCGAGAAGGCGGTGATGCTTCAGGCCCTCCTCGTGATGGGGACGGGCGTCATCGGCGTCTCGCACCACTACTGGTGGATCGGGATGCCCGACTACTGGGTGCCGATCGGCAGCGTCTTCTCGACCTTAGAGCTGCTCCCGCTGATCTTCATCCTCTACGAGGCCATCGGGCAGTACCGCGCGATGAGCGAGACGGGCTTCCCGTACAAGCTCCCCTTCATGTTCATCGTCGCCAGCGGAGTGTGGAACTTCGTCGGGGCCGGCGTCCTCGGCTTCTTCATCAACCTCCCGCTGATCAACTACTACGAGCACGGGACGTACCTCACCGTCGGCCACGCCCACGCCGCGATGTTCGGCGCGTTCGGCTTCCTCGCGCTCGGCATGGTGACGTACATGCTCCAGCTGTCGATCGACCCCGAGCGCTGGGACGGCTCGTGGCTCCGCGCGGCGTTCTGGTGTTGGAACGTCGGGCTCGCGCTGATGGTGTTCGTCTCCGTCCTCCCCGTCGGGTTCCTCCAGCTCGACGTCGCGTTCACGGAGAGCTACGCCGCGGCCCGGAGCCTCGCGTTCTACGAGGGCGACCTCGTCCAGACGCTGTTCTGGGCGCGGCTCCCCGGCGACACGCTGATCATCATCGGGACGTCCATCTACGTCGCCGACCTGATCCGCAAGCGGTTCGTCCTCCGCGCGTCGGAGGACGACCCCAGCGTCGACGACATGGCGGTCGCGGAGGGGATCGTCGGCGACGACGACTGACGGGCCGCTTCCCGGGGGCGGACGGTCCTCAGTCGCGGAGCCGATCGGACCGCTCCGACCAGCCGGTCGCGTCCGTCGCGATGTCGTGGACCTCCCGGCGGATCCCGGCGTAGTTGTCGACGATGTCCTGCGTGGTGATGATCCCCTCGGGCGTCACGCCGTCGACGACGACGAGCTTCTTGACGCCCTCCGAGCGCATGCGCTCCGTCGCGCTCCGGAGCGTCGCGCTCGGCCGAACGGTAACGAGTGGGGCGCTCGCGGCTTCACGAACCGGAATAGCCGATAGGGGGTCGTCGGTAACGTATCCGGCGTGGAGGACGTCGCTCTCGGTGAGGATCCCGGCGGGCGTCCCGCCGTCCGTGACGACGACGCTGCCGATTCGGTTGCGGAGCATCGACTCCGTGGCGTCCCGGACCGTGGCGTCGACGTCGCAGGTCACGAGGTCCGTCGTCATCACCTCCTCGACGAGCATAGCGGAGGTACCGCGGCGGGGTACTTGTAGGTGGCTGCGGGACGGGCGACGCCGGTCTGCTGCCAAGTCGCGCTTCGCGGCCGCCGCTCAGTAGTGCCAGGGGTACTCGCGGAACTGCGGCTCCCGACCCTCTAAGAACGCGTCGCGGCCCTCCTGGGCCTCCTCGGTCATGTACGCGAGCCGCGTCGCCTCGCCCGCGAACACCTGCTGGCCGACCATCCCGTCGTCGGCCATGTTGAACGCGTACTTCAGCATCCGCATCGCGGTCGGCGACTTCCGGGTCATCTCGTCGGCCCACTCCAGCGCCACGTCCTCCAGCTCCTCGTGTTCGACGACCTCGTTGACCATCCCCATGTCTTCGGCCTCCTCCGCGGAGTAGGTTTTCCCGCGGAAGAACACCTCTCGGGCCTTCTTCTGGCCGATCTGTTGCGCGAGGTACGCGGAGCCGAACCCGCCGTCGAACGAGCCCACGTCGGGGTCGGTCTGGAGGAACTTCCCGTGCTCCTCGCTGGCGAGGGTCATGTCGCAGACGACGTGCAGCGAGTGGCCGCCGCCGACCGCCCAGCCGGGGACGACCGCGACGACCGGCTTCGGCATGAAGCGGATCAGCCGCTGGACTTCGAGGATGTGGAGCCGGCCCGCCCGCGCCGAGCGCACGAGGTCGTCGTCGTCGTCGCCCGCCTCGTCGTCGTCGCGGTACTCGTAGCCGGAGCCGCCGCGGACCGACTGGTCGCCGCCCGAGCAGAACGCCCAGCCGCCGTCCTTCTCCGAGGGACCGTTCCCGGTGAGGAGAACCGTGCCGACGTCCGCCTGCTTGCGCGCGTGGTCGAGCGCGGCGTACAGTTCGTCGACCGTCCCGGGCCGGAAGGCGTTGCGGACCGCCGGGCGGTCGAAGGCGATCCGGACCGCGGGGACGTCGACGGCGCGGTGGTAGGTGATGTCGTCGAACTCGTCGGTGACGGACTCCCACGCGTCGGGATCGAAGATCTCCGAGACCATGGCGGCTCGTACGTCCGGCCGGCTCATAAACGGCGTCGGATCGGACGGAACAGAAAGGGAACGGAACAGGGGCAACCGCAACAGCAGGGAAACGGAGGGAGTAACCGCAACAGCAGGGAAACGGAACAGGGATCGCCCCGCTCAGAGGGAGAGTTCTTCCTCGCGCCCCGCGACGAGGACGGGGAGCCGCTCCCAGCGTCTGGGACGGACGCCGGCGTCGCGGCTCGCCCGTCGAGACTCGTCAGTCGTTCTGCGCGTACGCACCCTTTGGGTGCCCCTTGTGCTGGAGGTTGCGGTTGTCGCGTTTCCGCGTCGCGGTCGCGGGGATCACCTCGCGGGTCGGGTCGATCTCCGACCGCGGCATCCCGGTGTAGCCGTGGTCCGGATGCTCGGAGCAGTGTGCCATCGCGTCGTGCGAGCCCTCCCACGGGCCCTCGTCACAGCCGTCCGCCGTACAGACGAACACTATCTCCTCTGACATGCTAACCGGGGGTTTCCGACGGGTGTATAAAAACCTCGCACCGAAATTATCAGTTTTGAATCTTCGATTCGGCGCCACGAAACCGACTGACTGGGCGGCCGAATCCGCTAATCGCCGGCGGCAGGTGCGCCGAACAGCTCGACGCTCGTCCCGTCGTGTCGGCAGTCTTCGAGCGCGTGTTTGGCCGCGAAGCCGGCCTCGTGGGCGGAGGCGCCGCGGCCGACGCCGACCTGGAGCTCAATGTCGACTTCGTCCGCGACGTGGGCGACCGCCGACGAGAACGCCGACTCGGGAAGGTCGGGACAGACCGCGATGATGTTGTCGCCGCCGACGAAGAAGGAGAGGGCGCCGTGCGCCTCGCGGAGGTGGCGCATCAGCGAGCCGTACGCCCGTTCGATGTTGATGAACGTGTCAAACTCGTTGAGCTGGTCGGTGTACTTGCCGGTCGCGTTGACCACGTCGAAGTGCGCGACCTGAAGGTCCGACCGCTCCGTCTCGGAGAGGTACTCGCCGGCGAGCACCTCGGTCCGGCTCTCGTCTTGGGCGCTCCCCGCCGTCTGAAGCCGCCGGTTCGCCGCTTCGAGCGCGTCGACGGGGCGCTCGGCGACGGCGGTCCCGAGGCTCACGCTGACCGGGTAGCGGTTGCCGATCGACTCCTGAAGGGTCGCGTGGGCCGCGCCGTCGACGCCGTTCGTCACCGCGATCATGTTGTCGAACCTAGTGAAGAAGACGTAGGCGTCGCGGTGGCCGAGGAACTGGGCGACGTCGGCGAAAAGCCGCGACTGGAGCGTCTGGAGGTCCATCTCCCGGCGCGGCTCCGGCGTCGTCGTCCACGGTCCGTAGTTGTCGATCTGGACGAGGGTCACCTGAGTCGTCGTCACAGTGAACACCGATACGGAACGCTGCCGCTTTACCCTTCCGTTATCCCGAAGGTGGGACCGGTACCGAGTTCGTGATCGATGCGGTCCGGCCCCGGGAGCATCCCTCGCCCCGGACGCAGGCGCAACCCCTACGGCCGTGGCGCCCGCAGTCGGAGTATGACATACAGCGGCGCCGTCATCGACGTCGACGGCACGGTGGTGCGCGGCAACGACCCGATCCCGGGCGCCCCGGCGGGGTACCGGCGACTCCGGGAGGCCGGTATCGAGACGCTGTTCGTCTCGAACAACCCGACGAAGGCGCCGCCGGCGTACGTCGACCGCCTCGGCGCGGCGGGGTACGACGTGGACGCCGACCGCGTCGTTACGGCCGGCAGCGTGACGACGCGGTACCTCCGAGAGCACCACGGGGACGACGACCTGCTCTGCATCGCCGCTCCGGGACTGCTCGACCAGTTCGCGGACGCCGGCCTCTCGACGACCGACGACGTCGACGCCGCCGACGCCCTGATCGCCTCCATCGACCACGAGTTCGACTACGACGACCTCTGTACGGCGCTGTGGGCCTTGGAGCGCGACATCGCGTTCATCGGCACCGACCCCGACGTGGTGATCCCCGCCCCCGAGCGCGACGTGCCCGGGTCCGGCGCCGTGATCAACGCCATTGCCGGCGTCGCCGAACGGGAGCCCGACGCCGTCCTCGGCAAGCCCTCGGACACCGCGATCGAGATGGTGCGCGAGCGGCTCCCCTACCCCGCCGAGGAGTGCCTCGTCGTCGGCGACCGGCTCGACACGGACATCGCGCTCGGCGAGCGCGCCGGGATGACGACGGTCCTCGTCCGCTCGGGCGTCACCGACGAAGCGGACCTCGCCGCGTCTGAGATCGACCCGGACCACGTGATCGACCACCTCGGCGAGATCGACCGCGTGGTCGGCTGAGGACCGCGAAACGGGCCGCCGATTACGTTCGCCGTGTGGGCAACAGTTATGTACCGGCGAGTGTACCGCTCGCACATGGGAGTGGTTGACTCACACGAGAGCCGGACCGGGGACGGCGAGGAGGATCCAGAGGAGTCCGTCCGCGTACTGGAGGGACACGCGGTCCAGTTCAACGAGTACCGGTACTGAGAGCGTCGTTGCGGCGGCGGCGGTCCGCGAACGACCGCCCGACGGCTGTCGGGACCGTTAAGTGGTCGTCGGGGGTAGCCGAAGGTGTGATACGGAGGCTCCGACGCGCGAGCGTCTTCGCCGCGGTGGCCGCGCTCGCGGTCCTCGCGCCGTCGCTCGACACCGCCGCCGCCGTCCCCTTCTTCGCCGTCGCCGGCGCAGCCTTCTTCGGCGTCCGCGACGGGGAGTGGTTCGAGACGCTCGCGCTGCCCGGCGACCGCGAGGCGGAGCGCCTCTACGGGCTCGTCTCCTTCGCGCTCGCCGGCGCGGGCCTCGCGCTGTTCGCCTCGCTGCCGCGCGCGCCGCTCCCGTACGAGGCGTTCGCGGCCGCGACGCTCGCCGTCGGCGTCGGCCGCCTCGGCCGAACGCTCGTCTCCCGCCGAACGACCGACGAGTTCCCGCTCGTCGCCGGCTACGTCGCCGCCGGGACCGCCGCCGCCCTCGCCGGACAGATCGGGGTGCGGCTCCAGACCGGCGCCCCCGTCGACGCGGAGACGGTTCCCCTCCTCGTTTTCCTCGCTGCGGCGGCCGCGCTGACGGCGGCGCTCGTCCGCTCGCTCGTGTTCTCCCGGGACGCGCACATCACGACAATCCTCGTCGCGTTCGTAACGTGGGGGTTCCTCGCCTTAGAGCCGACCGTCGACCCCCCGCTCATCGTCGCCGGCCTCGCGGTGACCGGCGCGCTCGGCTACGTCTCCTTCGCCATCGGCACCGCCTCGGTCGCCGGGATGCTCACCGGCGTCGTCTCGGCGCTGCTCGCGGTGGTCCTCGGCGGGGTCGGCTGGTTCCTCACGCTGATGTCCTTCTACGCGATCGGCGGCCTCGCCTCGAAGTACCGGTTCGACGAGAAGGCGGCTCGGGGCGTCGCCCAGGAGAACGAGGGGGCCCGCGGCACCGGCAACGTGCTGGCGAACTCCGCGGTCGCGCTCGCGGCGGTGGTCGGGTACGCGGCCGCGCCCCACCTCGCCGTCCCGGCCGCGCCCCTCGGCTTCGCGTTCGCGGGCGCGACGGCGACCGCGATGGCCGACACGCTCTCCTCGGAGATCGGCGGCCTCTTCGACGGCCCGCGGCTCGTAACGACGCTCCGCCGCGTCGAGCCCGGCACCGACGGCGCGATCACCTGGCAGGGCGAGCTGGCGGGCCTCTCCGGCGCGCTCCTCGTCGGCCTCCTCGCCGCGGGCGGAACTCCAGTCCTCGACCCGGTCGCCCCCGGCGGCGTCGCGGCGGGCGGCGCGGTCGTCGCCGCCGGCGTCGCCGGGATGACCGTCGACAGCCTCCTCGGCGCCCTGATCGAGGGGGACCGGATCGGTAACCAGGCCGTGAACTTCCTCGCGACGCTCGGCGGCGCGGTCGTCGCCGTCGCGCTCTGGGCGGTGGTGTGAATGGCGGGCGAGAACGCGTCCGGCCCCGGCCGAGACGGGCACGACGGCGACCCGGATTCCGGCGAGCGCGACCGCGATCCGGATGCCGACGGCCGCGACGCCGACCGAGAGCCCGACGGCCGCGACGGCCCCGATCCCCGAGTCCGCCCGGGCCGAACCGCCGACGCCGACCGGATCCGCGAGCTCCAGTCGCACCTCCGCCAGCCGAGCCCGGACCTGTTGGAGTACGGGCTGGCAGTGGGCGCCGCCCGCGTGAGCGTCGCCGACGGCCGCGTCGTCGGCTACCTCCTCCCGGTGGACGCGCCGAACCGACCGGGCGTTCACCTCGCCGAACTGGTCGTCGCGCCCGCCTTCCGGCGCGAGGGGCGCGCCCGCGGGCTCCTCCGCGCGGCGATAGCGGACGCCGACGGGCCGGTGACGCTCCAGGCGCATCCTGACAACGACGCGGCGCTCGCCCTCTACGACTCGCTCGGCTTCGAGGTCGTCGAGCGGCGGCCGGACGCGTACGCCGACGGCGACGCGCTCGTCTTGCGGCTGGGATAGCGCGCCCGAGCCGCCCGTGGCGGGTAGCGACCGGAGGCGGCTCCGCGCCGCCGCTCCCGCGCAGTGACCGCAGACACAAGGACTATTCGAGCGCCACGCCTCCGGACAGCCATGAGTGACGCCGACGCGGAGACCGAGCCGATCGACGTTGACTTCGGCGAGGACGGGCTGGTGCCGGCGGTCGCCCAGGACGCCGACTCCGGTGAGGTGTTGATGCTCGCGTACGTCTCGCCCGAGGCGCTCTCGCGAACCCGCGAGACCGGCGAGGCCCACTACTACTCCCGGTCCCGCGAAGAGCTGTGGCACAAGGGGGCCACCTCGGGCCACACCCAGTCGGTCCGCGAGGTCCGGGTCGACTGCGACGCCGACACGCTCCTGTACCTCGTCGACCAGGCGGGCGGCGCCTGTCACACCGGCCACCGGTCGTGTTTCCACCGGACGATCGACGGCGAGCACGTCGGTGAGCGCGTCTTCGACCCCGACGAGGTGTACTGACCGATGGCCGAGGCCGTCACGGAGAGCGACGACGACCCCGTCGCCGAGGCCGGCGAGGCGGCCGCGCGGCTCCGCGAGCGCTACGACGAGCTCCGCCGGATCGAATCGGAGATCGACGGCTACGGCCGCGACCGCGTCGAGGCCGCCGCTGACGCCTACCGTCGCGCGCAGCGGATTCTCGACCGGTTCGAGGAGGACGCGGTCGGCTCCGGCGACTTCGAGTCGTACGTCCGGTTCCGCGGCGAGTTCGGCGACGCGGTCGACGTGGACGACGACACGCCCGCCGGCGACGCCTTCGAGGCGGCCGACGAGGCGGTGGACAAGCGCCGGCTCTCGGAGTCGGACTTCGCGGCCGCCCGTGAGGCGCTGGCGCCTGCCGGGGAGTTCGTCGACCTGCTGGAGGCGTACGACGACGCGGTCGACGATTACCGGGCGGCCCGGAAGGACGCCCGCGAGGCCCGCAAGCGCCTCGACGCGCGGCTCGACGAGCTCCGGGAGGTCGCCGAGATGGCCGACGCCGACCTCGACGCCGACCTCGACCGCCTCCGCGACCCGATCGAGGCGTACGACGAGGGGATCCGGGAGGCGTTCCGCGAGTTCTTCAAGTCGGCGTCCGCCCGCGAGGTGTTCGACTTCCTCGACCGCGCGGACGGGACCCCGTTCGTCGACGTCGACGTGCCGCCGACGGACCTCGCGGAGTACGTCGAGACGCACGCGGCCGGCGAGGAGCCGCCCGCGACGCTGCTGGAGTACGCCGACTACACGAACTCCAAGCTGGAGCACTACGTCGACGACCCGGGGGCGCTCCGCACCGCAGTCGCGGTCCACCGGACGTACCTCGAACGCCTCGACGGCGAGCCGCTGACGCTCGACTGGCCACCGAAGCCGGGCGACGAGCTCGCCTACGAGATCGACGAGCTGGTCCCGCTCGTCGGCCGGATCGCCGACGACGAGACCGTCGCAACCCTCCGTTCTGTCCGCGAACTCGCGCGGGACGACGAGTACGAGCGGCTCCGCCGCGCGGCCGAGGTGCGCGACGCGCTCGACGGCGACGACCTCGCCCTGATCGAGCGCGGCGAGGCCGACGAGCGCGTCGCCGAGGCCGAGCGGACGCGCTCGCTCGTCGGCGACGTGCTGGCGGAGACGGAGCGGGAGTAGGGCCGACTCGGCGCGGGCTGTGACTGGACGCCCGCCGCCACGGAGTGCGGATTTTTAAGCCCCGTCGCGGCCGAGCGGTGATATGACCAGATTCGACGCCGCGAGCGACGAGGAGCGGCTGAAGCTGTTCGCCGACGCCGCGGCCGCGCACCGCGCGCGCTCCGGCGACGTGATGACCGTCGACGTCGACCCCGACAGCGACGACACCGAGGGCGGCGAGGTGCCGCCGTGGATCCAGCTCGCGGGCACGGAGCTGATTTTAGACTGTACCGACGAGGAGCTAGAACGCCTGAAGGACCTCCTCTCGGAGTTCCCCGAGTTCCGGATCGACGAGCTCGTCAGCCCGGAGGAGGCCGAGGGGACGAATGCCGTCGTCACCGCGCGCTCGGACGCGAACCGCGTCGCGGGGTTCATGGAGCGCGCCTTCCGCGAGGTGTACGAACTCGACGCGGAGTATCGGGCGTGGGTGACGGCGATCTGAGCGGGACCGCGAACGCCGTCGCCGCTCCGCGCGTCACTTCGCGAAGTAGCTCGTGAAGAATCCCGAGAGGAAGGAGCTGATCGCGACCGCGACAAGGAGGTCAGCGGTGTCGTGGTCGCCGTCGCCAGCGGTGAACCAGGTGACTGCGACGCCGATGCCGAGCGAGATTACGCCGTTCGCGGTGTCTGCTTTGAGTCCCATACCCGGTATTGACGGCGCAGCGACAAAACCGATGCGCCCGGTGCTCGCTCAGTTCGGCGGGGCAGTCCCCCGGGCGTTAGTGGAACCCGCGGTCGACGTCGTCGTCCTCGATCAGGTCGTCGAGCTCCGAGGTAAGCAGCTCCTCGGCCTCCTCGAAGGTGTCCGAGAGCTCGTCGAGCTCGTCCGGCCGTCCGTCGAACTCGTACTCCATGGGGCCGAACGCGGGCGACTCGACCGCCTCCATCACGTCCTCGAAGAGGTGGTCGGGGTCGGTCGGCGCCTCGGCGTGGACCTTCAGCGTCTCGGTGAGTCGCGTCGCCATCTCCTCGGCGTGGTCCTCGTCTTCCGGCGCCGACTGAACCGCGAACCGGCCGTCGCTTTCGGCGTCCGGGAGGAGCGGGTCGAGCTCGTCGTCGACCTTGCGGGCGACCTGCGCGCCGACGCCCCGGAGGTCGCGCGGGTTCTTCGCGTACGTCTTCAGGTGGTAGAGGCCGACGCTCGGGTGCCCGAAGTAGAGGTCCTCGCCGAGGCCGCCGCGGCGGGAGCCGGCGACCGCGCGCCAGCCGTCGGGGTCGGTCGAGTCGCTCGCGACGTCCGCGAGGATGTCGTCCCAGTCTCGTACGCGCATGTCGGTCGAGAGTTCGGGACGGCGAGCGCAAGAGCGTGTCGGTGCCGGCGGGGTGCGCAGACGAGACGCGAACGCACAGCTGCGGCGACCGCCGATCCACCCCGCCCACCGACAGCGTTTTTCGGTGCCGCCGCCGAGCGGGGACGTGAACGTTCGGGGGCCGATCGTCTCCGTCGGGGAGGCGCGGACGGTGTCGACGTCGTACGGCGAGCGCGACCTCCGCGAGCTGCGGATCCGGCCCGACCGCGGCGCGGGCGACCCGGTCGACGTGACGCTGTGGGGGAAGTGGACGGAGACCGCCGAGCATGCCGAGCCGGGGATGGAGCTGCTCGTCACCGACCCCGAGGAGGACGAGTACCGCGGCGAAATAGGGTACGCGACGACCGACGAGTCGTGGGTCGTCCTCGAACCCGACTTCCTCGTCGACGTGACCGGGATCCGCTCGTGGGTCCAGTGCCCGCGAATGTACTATTTAAATAAGCTCTCCGGGATTCCGCTCAACTATCCGGTCGTCAAGGGGACCATCGTCCACGAGGTGTTCGGCGACCTGCTGCGCGGGATGGAGTTGGAGGATTCCGTGGCGGACCGCGTCGAAGAGGCCGGGCTCGAACTCGGCCTGCTCGGCTACGAGACCGCGGAGGTCGAAGACGAGGTGCGCCGCAACGCCGCCGCAGTCGAGGGGTGGCTCGCGCAGGGGACGCTGAGCGACGAGGACACGTGGCGCTCGGAGTTCACGCTCATCTCGCCGACGTTCGGTTTAAAAGGGCGCGCCGACGCGCTCCGGCGCGGCACCCCCGTCGAACTGAAGACCGGGAAGAACACCAAGCAGGAGCCCCGCTTCCACGACAAGGTCCAGGCGGCCTGCTACGCGCTCATGCTCGACGAGCGCGGCGTCGACCCGGACATCGGGACGCTACTGTACACGAAAAACACCGCCTTAGACCGCAACGAGGAGTCGGGTGACCTCGCGCCCGCCAAGGAGTTCACGGTCGGGCGCGGCTTCCTGGAGTTCGTCGTGCGCGAGCGCAACGCCCTCGCCGCGATGGAGTGGCGCGCGCTCAACGACCGCGGCGAGCGCCCCACCGTCCCGACGGGGTACGAGGCGGACGCGACGTGTAGCTACTGCTTCGAGCAGGACACCTGTATGGTCGTCTCCGGCCGCCTCGACCAGGAGTCGAAGGCGGGACAGGTCGGGACGCCGGTGCCCGACGCGGAGCGCGACTACTTCGACCGCTTCTACGTCGCCTTGGAGGAGGAGCGCCGCGAGACCCACGCCGAGTACCGGAAGCTGTGGGAACAGACCCCCGAGGAGCGCGCCGCGGACGACCGCGCGCTGATCGACCTCGAACCCGTCGCACAGACGGAGATCGACGACGCCCGGTGGGAGCTGCGCGCCCGGAAACCGGGCGACGCCGTCTCGAAACTCCGCGAGGGCGACGTGGCGCTCGCGAGCGACGGCAACCCGGTCTCCGGCCACGCGGAGCTCGGTCGCATCACCGAACTCGGGAGCGACGAGGTCGTCGTCGAGACAGATGAGCCGGTCGAGCTGCGCCGCCTCGACGTCTACCCCTCCGAGATCTCCGTCGACCGCTCGCTCACCGCGCTCCACGACGCGGTCCTGAAGGGCGAGCCCGACAGGAAGGACGTGCTGTTCGGCCGTCGGGAGCCGGAGTTCCGGGACGCAGCTGACCGCCCCGCAGATACCCCCGACGCCTACATCGGCAACAACGCATCCCAGAACGAGGCGGTCGAACTCGCGGTCGACGCCGAGGACCTCGCGCTGATCCACGGGCCGCCGGGCACCGGAAAGACGTACACCATCGCCCGGACGATCCGGGCCTTGGTCGAGGAGGGCAACCGCGTGCTGCTGTCGGCGTTCACGAACCGCGCGGTCGACAACGCGCTCGAAGCGCTCCGCGATCAGGGGTTCGAAGACGTGCTCCGCGTGGGCACCGAGACCGGCGTCCGCGGCGACATGCAGGACGTGCGGCTCGTCCAGCGCGGCGACCCGAACGCGAAGGCGGCCGAACTGCGGGACGCCCCGGTCGTCGCCGCGACCACCGCAGCCTGCGGCTCCCGCGTCATGCGCGAGTGCGAGTTCGACGTTGCGCTGGTCGACGAGGCCTCCCAGCTCACGGAGCCGGGGACCCACGCCGCGATCAACCGCGCGGACCGGTTCGTGCTCGTCGGCGACCACGAGCAGCTCCCCCCGGTCGTCCGCGCGGAGAACGACCTCCAGACCTCCCTCTTCCAGCGTCTCATCGAGACGTACCCGGACGCGAGCGTCATGCTCGACCGCCAGTACCGGATGAGCCAGCGCATCCAGGCGTTCGCCTCCGCGGAGTTCTACGACGGCGCGCTCCGCCCCGCGACGCCCGAGGTGGCCGGGCAGACGCTCGCGGACCTCGGTGTCGACCCCGACGCGCTCGCGTCCGAGCTGACCGGCGGCGTGGGGTTCGTCGACCCCGACGGCGAGCGCGACGGGAATCGGAACGTCCGCGAGGCCGAGCGCGTCGCCGCAATCGTCGACGCCTACGTCGCCGCCGGCGTCGACCCGGACGACATCGGGGTGATCGCGCCCTTCCGCGCCCAGGTCGCGGAGATCGGCCGCCGGACCGACGTGACGGTCGACACCGTCGACCGCTTCCAAGGGTCCTCGAAGGAGGTCATCCTCGTCTCCTTCGTGGCGACCGGCGACCTCGACGGCCCCATCTTCGAGGACCACCGCCGCGTGAACGTCGCGCTCACCCGGGCGAAAAAGCAGCTGACGATCGTGGGCGACCCCGACGCACTCGGCTCCGACCCCTTCTACGCGCGGATGCTCGACTGGGCGCGGCGGTGAGGCGAAGGTGGCGACGCGACGGCGAGTCGAGAGCCGGCTCGGCTACTCCCCGTCCGCGTCCGTGACGATCCCCGGCTCCTTGCTCGCGATCACGACGATCCGGTCCGTGAGGTCCTCGATCGTGTTCGCGAGCTCGTCCAACAAGATTGCGAGCTCGCGGTAGACGAGCGGCTGGTCGATCGCGTCGTCGGCGAACGCCGTCTCGATGGCGGCGTTGCGGAGGTCGTCGCACTCGCTTTCTAAGGCGCGGATCGCCTCGATCCCCTCGGCGAGCGTCTCCGTGGCGTCGGCGCGCGCGAGGCCCCGGACGAACCCCTCGACGACGTCGGCGAGGACGGCGGTCATCTCGGCGATCCGCGCCGCCATCTCGCGCATGTCGTCGAACGGCTCGACTCCGGGGTCGGGGCGCATCATCGCCACCTCCTGAACGATCCGTTCGGTGTGGTTCGCGACCACGTCGAGCTCGTTGTAGAAGTCGAGCAGCGCGGACTCGTTGAAGTTGATCCGCGTGTTCAACAGGCCGATGTCGTCGGGCCCGGCGTCGGTGATCAGCGCCGTAAGCCCGCGGACGAGGTCGTCGCACTCGCTTTCGACCGCGGCGATCTCGTCGACCGTCTCGTCGAACGCGCCGTCGGTCGCGTACGCGTCGAGCGCTCGCGGGAGGAGCGCGGCGCAGTCGTCGATTCGGTCGAGGTACGCGACCGTCCGGGTCTCCAGCCGTTCCCCGAAGTCGGCGTCGGTGGCCATGCGCGGATCCACGCGCGTCGGCGGTAAAGAGGTTCCCTCGCGTTTCGTCGATCGTGAGGGTTTGACGCCCGCTCGACCCGGATTCACGGACCCGCCCTACAGCGCGTCGACGGCGTCGAGCGCGGCCTCGATGTCGGGCGCGTCGAACCACTCGCGGTCGGTGTACGCGTTCGTCCCGGCCGCGTACAGGTCCGAGACGGCGTCGACGACCGCCGGCGGGAGCGGCTCGGGGGCGGGGTCGCAGAGCTCGCGCCAGTCGTCCGTCTCGCGGCCCGCGACCGACTCCTTCGCCTCTTTCACGCTCTCGACCCAGTCGGGGTCGTTCGCCTTGTACCACTGGCGGACGACCTCCTTCGAGATCCCCCGTCCGCCGTAGGAGAACCGGTTCTCGTCGAACGTGCCGACCACGTCCGCGACTCTGAGCTCGCCGTCGACGTAGAGGCACTCGATCTTCCCGTCCTCGTGGACGAAGCCGGCCGCCGCGGCGCGCTCGGTGACGACGCGGTTCACGTCGCGCGCGAGCGATTCGAGGGCGTCGACGTCGGCGACCCCCGCGACCTCGTCGGCCTCGGCGCGTGTCAGATAGCGGTCCTGCTGCTCGTACTTCGTCGAGAACTCCACGACCGGCTCGGGGAGGTCGACCGGCTCGTCGGGCCAGTCGCCGTCGGCCCCGCCGAGGTCGTCGAGGCCGAAGTCGGCGGGGTCGGCGCGCGTCCGCAGGCTGGACCCGACCGGGACCCGATTGCGGAAGACCACTTCGAGCGGAACGAGGTAGTTCTCGCCGCCCGCGGCGTGGAACGCGTCGTAGTCGTAGCCGGCGTGGGGCCCCTCGTACGGGAGGTCGGGCACCTGCGTCAGGTCGATGGCCATCTCCGTCGGCGGGGCGCTCGCCTCGTCGAGCGGGACGATTTCGTCTGAATCCGCGACCCCTCGGTAGTGGGTCGGGACCCCCTCCGACTCCAGCAGTTCGAAGTTGAACGCGCCCATCGCACAGAGGCTCGCGCCCTTGTTCGGGATCGCGTCGGGCATCTGCCCCCAGTCGAACACCGAGTATGCGTCCGTGAAGAGGAACCGCCCCCGGCCGAGTCCGTCGGCGGTCGCCGGCTCGTCGACGCGGAACTCCTTGACGCTCGTCATGGCGCATACCGCGACCGCCTCCCACATGAAGCTTTCAGTTACGTGGTCACCTCGTCATTTTTCGTCTCTGTTCGATCCACGAGTACGGATCAATCTGCGTTTGGCGGAGAGCGACTACCCCGCGCTCGCATCGAAAGCGACACCCGACTCCCCCTCGCACCCAGTGGCATGAACGATGCGCGCGAGGTCGTCGTCCTCCGGTACGGCCACCGGCCGGGGCGCGACGACCGCATGACGACGCATGTCGGGCTCACGGCGCGGGCGCTCGGCGCCGACCGGGTGATCTTCCCCGACAACGCCGGGCAGTCGGCGGAGACGGTCCGCGACATCACCGACCGGTTCGGGGGGCCGTTCGCGGTCGAACTCCGCGACGACCAGAAGGCGATCGTCAAGAACTTCGAGGGGGTCGTCGTCCACCTCACGATGTACGGCGAGCGCGTCCAGGACGTGGAGGAAGACGTCCGCGAGGCGGTCGGCCTCGACGAGCCCGAGGTGGTCGGAGAGGCGTCGCCGCCGCGCGACCTCCTCGTCGTGGTCGGGGGCGAGAAGGTGCCGTGGGCGCTGTACGAGCGCGCCGACTTCAACGTCGGCGTGACGAACCAGCCGCACTCCGAGGTCGCCGGGCTCGCCGTCTTCCTCGACCGCCTGTTCGACGGCGCGGAACTCGACCGCGAGTGGGCGGACGCGGACCGCCGAGTGGTGCCCGAGGCGACCGGGAAGACGGTGGTCGACGCCGGAGAGGGAGCCGACGGCGAGAGCGACGAACCCGACGACCGCGACGAACCCGACGACCGCGACTGAGTCGGCTCCTCGCCTACTCGTCGCAGTCTTCCTTCGAGCCCCGGTCGACGGCCTCCGGCGTGCCGCTCAGGATGCCCCGGAGGTTCGACATCGGCTCGCCGACGGTGATCCCCCGGTCAGTCATCTGGAACTCGCGGATCGTCCGCTCGAAGTCGCTCGTCCGTTTCTTTAAGACGCCGATCGCCTTGCGGAGCTCGCCCCCGATCTCGAGGTGCCGGAGGAAGACGATGTTGTCCGCGAGGTAGCTCACGTTCTCCATCGTCGCCCGGAACTCTCCCGTGACGTTCCGCGTCTCGTCGACGAGGATCGACGTCACGCCCTGGTTCTTGAGGTAGCGTCCGAGGGCGTGCATCTGCTGGAGCATCTGGTCGTCCCCGCCGCGGAGCGTCAGCCGGTACCCGGAGATGCCGTCGATCATGACGATGTCGGCGCCCCGCTCCTCGACCTCCTCGCGGACCATCCGCGCGAACTCCTGCGGGGAGCGCTCTAACGCCTCCACCTCGTTCACCTGTAGCGTCCCCCGCTCGATCATCTCGTCGACGGGGATGCCGATAGCGCGCGACCGCGTGAGGAACGTCCCCTTGTTCTCCTCGAACAGGTAGATGACCGAGCGCTCGCCGCGGTCCGCGGCCGCCTTCATGAACTGGGTGCTGAGGGTCGTCTTCCCGACCCCGGTCGGCCCGCTCACGATGGTGACGGTGCCGCGCTCGATCCCGCCGCCGAGCAGCTCGTCGATCTCGGGGATGCCAGACGACATCTGCTCGAACGCGACGTCCTCGCCGTGATGAGCGCCGGGCTGGAGCGCGGGGTACACCTCGATCCCCGAGTCGGTGACGCGGTAGGCGTGGTCGCCGCCCTGCGTGGCCGAGCCGCGGAACTTCGGGACGCGGACCGTCTTGCCGTACGACGCGGCGTCCAGCCGAATCGTCCCGTCGGTGATGAACTCCAAGTCGTCGGTCGGCAGCGACTCGGTGTTCTGGACGGTGAAAAGCACCGTCGCCCCGCGATCCTTTAAGAATCGCATGAACCCGACCACCTGCTTCCGGAACTGGTAGTCGTCGGACAACAGGAAGCGGAGCTGGGTCAGCGGGTCGACGACGACGCGGTCCGGGTCGACTTCGGTCACGCCCTCGACGATCCGCTCCGTCAGCGGCTCGCGTTCGACCTCCGAGGGCGCGAACACCTCGTACGACTCGTCCTCGACGAACGCCTCCGCGCTCGGGCTCAGATCGAGGAACTCGATGGCGTCGGTGTCGAACCCGAGCGCGGCCGCGTTCGCCTTCAGGTCGCGGAGATCCTCTTCGAGGTTGATGAACAGCGCCGTCTCCCCCTCGTCGACGCCCTGTTGAAGAAAGTGAAAGCTCAAAATTGTCTTCCCGCTCCCGGCCTGCCCGCGGACCATGTAGCTCCGCGTGGGGACGAACCCGCCGGACAACACTTCGTCGAGGCCGGCGATCCCGGTCGACGCGCGCTCGGATAGCGGTGATGGCATACCGTCCCAATCGGACGGGGTTGTAATATAAATGGGGTAGTTCTTAGTGGGTACCGCCCGTCAGTTTACGGACGATGGACTCGGAGTCGGACCGGACACACCATGCCGCCGGCGGCGACGAGTCCGCGGAGCGCGATGCGGGTGACGCCGAAGGCCCGGACGCCGCGGCGTTCGGCCGCGACGCCCCCGAATCCGAGGCCCAGGCGGCCGTTCTACTCCTGATGGACGACGACCGCGACCGCGAACTGCTTGCCGAGGCGCTGGGCGAGCGCTATCGGATCGAGACCGGCACCGACCCGGACGCGCTCGACCGCGAGTTCGACTGCTGTCTCCTCGATGCGAACGCCTTCGACGCCGCGGGCGACGCGCTGGACGCGCGGCGCGAGCGTGCCGACCCCGCGTTCCTGCCGTTCGTGCTGCTGGTGAGCGAGGGGGCGCGGGGACGGCCGGCCGACGGCGCGTGGGAGCGCGTCGACGACGTGATCGAACTACCGGTCGGTCGCCGGGCGCTGCTGACGCGGGTCTCGAACCTGGTCGAGCGGCGGACCACCTCGCTCCGCCTCAGGCAGACCGTCGCTGACCTCCGCCTCAAGGAGCGGGCGATGGACGAGGCGCCGGTCGGGATCACGATCGCGCGGGCCTCTGACGGCGACGACGACCCGCTCGTGTACCTCAACGAGGAGTTCGAGGCGCTGACCGGCTACGGCGAGGAGATGCTCGGCGAGGACTGCCGGTTCCTTCAGGGACCGGACACGGGCGACGAGACCACGGCAGAGATCCGGGCGGCGCTCGACGAGGAGCGCCCCGTGAGCGTCGACATCCTCAACTACCGGGCGAACGGCCAGAAGTTCTGGAACCGGATCACGATCGCGCCGCTCCGCGACGAGGCCGGCGAGACCACGCACTTCGTGGGGTTCCAGATGGACATCACGGAGCGGAAGATCCGAGAGCGGCGTCTGGAGGTAATGACGCGGGTGCTCAACCACAACCTCCGGAACAAGATGAACCTGATCACGGGATACGCGGACCTCCTCCGGGGCGACGCCGACGAGGAGACGCGCCGCCGGTCGCTGGACGTGATCACCAAGACCTCGGCCGACCTGACGGGGATCGCGGGGGCCGTCCGGACGGTCGAGGAGACGCTGTCGGTAGCGGCGACGGACGCCTCGGTCGACCTCCGTGAGGAGCTGATCGAGCTCCGGAACCGGATCCGGAGCCGCTACCCGGACGCCGAGGTGACGCTGTCGCTGCCCGAGGGCGACGACCCGGTCGACGTGACCGTCGTCGGCCTGCCCGTCGCCGTCGAGGAGGCGGTCGAGAACGCGGTGAAACACAACGACGCGGCGGCGCCGAAAGTCGAGGTGCGCGTCGAGCGCCCGCGCCCCGGGTGGATCGCGGTCGAGATCGCGGACGACGGCCCGGGAATTCCCGACCACGAGACGACGGTGCTGGAGGCGGGCGAGACCTCGCTGACCCACGCCGACCGCCTCGGCATCTGGCTCATGTACTGGGTCGTGGGGAAGGCGGGCGGCGAGTTCGACGTCGACACCGACGAGAACGGGACGACGATCCGGCTGGAGGTCCCGGCACACCCCTGAGCGGGCCGCTCACGGCCGGCGGCGCGACGAGGTTCCTACAGCGCCCGCTTCGAGCGGAGCCGCGCGAGCCGCGTCCGGGCCTCCTGCCGGCTTGTCCCGCGGACGCGACCCGTCTCGGCGTCGGCCATCGAGACGAGCGAGAGGCGGTCGAGGAGCGGCGGCCAGTCGCCGGCGCCCGCGGCGTCGCTGGCGAACGCGACCGCGTTACCGAGCCCGTTCCGCTCCTCGGTCCCGGCCCGCGAGACCAGCGCGTCGGCCGCCCTGCGCCCGCCGGCCACGGAGAGCCTGTCGCCGACCGTCGCCGGGATCCACGCTGGGAGGAGCAGCAGCCAACAGAGGACGCCGGCGGCCGCGTACGCCCACGACGGGACGCGCTCGCGGTCCGGCTCGTACCCGTGGATCCGGTTGACGCGCCGGTCCGCAGCGGTGCGGTCCCCGCGGCGCCCCACGAGCAGCGTCGCGAGCAGCGCCGCGGTCTCGACGGCCGCCAGCGCCGGGAGGGTCGCGGTCGTGAGCAGCGCCTCCCGCGTCCGGAGCCTGACGAGCGCGTGGCGCAGCGCGGCGTCGCGGTCGGCCTTCGGGAGGGCGAGCAGGCGCGTCGACACCACCAGCCGCGACCCGCGGTAGCCGTCCGTGGCGGCGACGTTCGCGGCGTCGGCGCGGACCGCGGTGATCTCCGGCGCGTCGACCCCGACGTCCGCCGCAAGCGCCTCGACGCGGTCGGCGACGAAGTCGGCGCGCCGGTCGTCGAGGTCGGCGCCCGGGAGCCGGGCGATCCGCCTGTCGACGAGGACCGGGCCGAGGAGCGCGGCGGCGGCCGGGCCGACGACGACGGCCGCGAGCACTCCCCCGGGCGCGCCGACCGGGACGATCCCGAGCCCGCCGGGGCCGAGGAGCGCGGCGAGCGGGACCAGCGGGACCGCCGCCAACACCGCCGGGACCGCGAGGAGCGCGAGGGCCCCGAGCGCGCGTCGCCCCCGTCCGTCGACCGAGTCTGCCATACGGGCGAGTGTGAGCCACGGCGCGTAAAGCTCTGCCGGACCCGCGGGTCGCCAGCCGGGCTGCGGGGACGATTTCCCCGGATCGATGCGGAGACCATGACCACGTCTTTCGGAGGTTTTAACCGGATTCCACCACCAGTTTCCCGTAATGGCTTTTGAGGATCTACTGAACGACCCCGTCATCCAGAAGTACCTCCACGAGCTGGTGGGGCCGACGGGGATGCCGGTCGCGGCCGCGCCGCCCGACGGCGAGGTCACCGACGAGGAGCTGGCCGAGGAGCTCGGCCTAGAGCTCAACGACGTGCGGCGCGCGCTGTTCATCCTGTACGAGAACGACCTGGCGACGTACCGCCGCGTCCGCGACGAGGACTCCGGGTGGCTCACGTACCTGTGGACGTTCCACTACGACAACATTCCGGAGAACCTCCAGGAGGAGATGTACCGGCTGCTCGACGCCTTAGAGGAGCGCGAGGAGTACGAGCGCACCCACGAGTTCTACCTCTGTGAGGTGTGTTCGATCCGCTTCGAGTTCGGCGAGGCGATGGACTTCGGCTTCGAGTGCCCCGAGTGCGGCTCGCCGGTGGAAGCGATGGACAACGACCGGCTCCGCGACGCGATGGACCAGCGCATCGAGGCGCTGCGCGACGAGCTCAACGTGGACGTGACCGGCTGATGGTCGTCCTCGCAACCAAGTGCTACGTGGAGGGTGACGCCCGCGAGCGCGCGCTCGACGGGATGAACTCGCTCGTCGCCAACGACGTCGGCGAGCTCGACGTCGACTGGAACGTGGGCGTCCGCGACGACGACTTCGTTCAGGTCGACGTGACCGGCGAGGACGCGCCGGTCGCGCGCAACGTCCTCGCGGAGACGTGGGGCGAAATCGTCGCCCACGACGGCGGCCTCGAAGCGGGCGAGGAGTACGTCGGCACCCTCGAATCGTGGGACGACGTGGGGTTCACCCTCGACGCCGGCGTCGACGTGTTCGTCCCGGCCGACGAGCTCGGGCTCGGCGTCGGCTCGCCGGAGCAGGTCGTCGAGCGGTTCGGCCTCGTCCAGCACCTCCCATTGCGGTTCGTCTACGGCGGCGACGCCGGCGACCCGGACGCGGAGCCGAGCCGGCTCGCCGACGCGGAGCGCGACCGCCTGTACGACTGGCAGCGCGGCGACGGCCGGGTGAACGTCAACTCGGCGACGCGCGGCGAGACGCGCGCAACGGTGAACCGCGCGGGCCACGCGCAGGACATCGTCACCGTCGATCGGCTCGGCCTCCTCGAACAGAGCATCGTCTGCGCGGAAGGCACCGACCCGCCGGGACTGCTCGCCGCCATCGGCTCGTACCTCCCGGCCGAGATGCGCTGCGTCGTCTAAACTGATACACACGTGAACAGACGCTTCGCGCTCGCGGTGGCGGCGATCGCCCTCCTCGCGGTCAGCGCCGGCTGCCTCGGCTACGCGACCGGCGGCGGCGAGGTGACGAACGAGACGCTCGACGCCGAGCCGCCCCGCGAGTACGAGTTCGACACGGACCGCGACGCCGCGTTCGACCTCTCGACGGACGCGAGGTACACCGCCGTGTACGCGGTCGGCGACCGGGAGGAGATCCGGCTGTACGAGCAGACGCCGTACGCGGGCGACCAGCCCCTGGAGTTCGAGGCGTTCCGGTATCAGTACCCCGACGGCGAGGTGATCACGGGCAGCGAGTTCCGCGCGCGCGGCGGCGAGATCGAGCAGACGACCGACGAGACGTGGATCCGCTTCGCGGACGACATGGCGGGCGGCAAGGCGGCGTTCTCCGGGGCCGGGTCGCCGCGCCGGTTCACCATGCGCGCGTACGTTGACGGGTCGTACGCCGTGACGCTCCCGGCCGGGTTCAGCACCGAGGCACCGATCGTCGGCCACGTGTCGCCGCGCGACCACTCCGTCGAGACGGTCGGCGACCGCGACCGGGTCGTCTGGGAGGAGGTGTCGGGCGGCTCGATCGTCGTCCAGTCGTACCGCGAGGGCGACCTGGTGGTGTTCGGCGTCATCCTCGTCATCGCGGCGATCGCCGCGGTCGCCGGGACGCTCTACTTCCGGCGGCAGCTGGAGGCGCTCCGCGAGCGCCGCCGCGACCTCGGCTTGGGCGTCTACGACGACGAGGACGACGACGGCTGGCTTTGACGGACGCGGTCGCCCCGTGACCCTTCCGGGCCCCTCCGACTCTCCACCTTCGCCCGCGCCGCGGTCCTTTTCTACCGCGCGGCGCTTTCGTCCGGTATGAACGCCGCCGTCGTCACCGTCGGGGACGAGCTCCTCGTCGGGGACACCGAGAACACGAACGCCACCTGGCTCTGCGACCGCCTCGACGCGCGGGGCGTCACGGTCCGACGGGTAACCGTCGTGCCGGACGAGGTCGCCGGGATAGCGCGCGTCGTCAACGAGTACCACGCCGAGTACGACGCGGTGATCGTCACCGGCGGCCTCGGGCCGACGCACGACGACGTGACGATGGAGGGCGTCGCGGCCGCGTTCGGCCGCGGCCTCGCTGAGAACGAGGAGGCGGCCGCGTGGCTCGCCGAGCGCGGGTACAGTGGGAGCGACCTCGCGGCGGAGACGACGCACCTTCCCGCGGACTGCCGGCCGCTGCCGAACGAGGCCGGGGTCGCGCCGGGCGCGGTCGTCGAGTCCGTCTACGTCCTGCCGGGGGTCCCGACGGAGATGAAGGCGATGTTCGAGCTGGTCGAAGACGAGTTCGCGGGGACGCGCACCCACGTGCTCACGGTCGACGTCGACGAGCCCGAGAGCAAGCTGCTCGACCGGTTCGCGTCGCTGCGGGAGCGGTTCGACGTGCGCGTCGGCTCCTACCCGGGAGAGGTCGTGACGGTGAAGATCACCGCCGAGAGCGAGGCGGAGGCCGAGCGCGCGGCGGCGTGGGTCCGCGAGCACGCGGACGCGGTGGAGGAGGAGTCCGCCTGAGCGGTCGTGGGGGAGTCCCCCCGAGCGGTCGGCGAGGCGGGAGCGGGGTCAGATAAGAGCGGTTCCTACCGGTACAGGTACGCGACCCACACGGCGACGAGCGCGAGGCTCGCGAGCAGGACCGCGCCCGCGGTCGCGCTGATCGGCAGCGGCTCCGTCACGGCGGCTTCGAGGATCATATCTCGGGGTTGTTTTGGGGGCGTCTTAAGTATTGATTCTCGGGCGAGGAGAGCGTCACCCGACGGACGGGTACCGCCGCGCGGACACGAAAACGGGACCGGACGGCGTGAGCGTGTGGCAGCTACCGCGGGAGGGATCCAGTCCCGGTGAGACGAGCAGGTGGGTTCGCCGATGGCGGGCTCACTCCATCGGCACACGGTTCTACGGGGAGACACCTGTTGGTTCCCGTGCCTCGTTGTTGAGGAATTTTATATGCCGGTCGGACGGCCGGTCTCGGAGGGGCCCCCGCGGCGCGGCCGGACGCGGCTCGCTTAAGGGGCCGGCGCAGTGTACGTCTGGCATGCACGTGGGGATCGCGGTGAACCCGGTCGCCGGGATGGGTGGCCGCGTCGGACTGAAGGGGACCGACGGGAAGGTGGCCGAGGCGGTCGAGCGTGGCGCCGAGCCCCGAGCTCCGGACCGGGCGCGGCGGATGGCCGAGCGGCTGGCCGCGGTCGCCCCCGAGGCGGTCGTCTCGGTCGCCGCGGACCCGATGGGCGAGTCGATCGTCCGCGAGGCGGGCTTCGATCCCGTCCGCGTCGTCGACCCGTTCGACGGCGAGGCATCGGAGTCGGCGGCGCCCCCTGAGCCGACGGAGACGACCGCGGAACACACCGCGGCGGTCGTGCGGGCGTTCGCGGAAATCGACGGAGGGGGGGAAGGCGGGGGCGGAGCGAGCGGCGGCGCCCCGGTCGACCTCGTCCTGTTCGTCGGCGGCGACGGGACCGCCGCGGACGTCGCGGAGGCGCTGGAGGGAACCGACGTGCCGATGCTCGGCGTCCCGGCCGGCGTGAAGGTGTACTCGTCGGTGTTCGCGGTGTCGCCGGAGGACGCCGCCGAGGTCGCGGCGTCGTTCTCGCGGACCGAGCGCCGCGAGGTGATGGACATCGACGAGGACGCCTACCGCGAGGGCGAGGTCAATCCGACGCTCCGGGGAATCGCACACGTCCCCGTCGCCGACAACCTCCAGTCGTCGAAACAGACCGCGAGCGGGACCGTCGAGTCACTGGCGGAGGGCGTCGCGGCCGACATCCGCGAGCGCGACGGCGAGGGGGTCACCTTCGTCCTCGGCCCCGGGTCGACCGTGGGCGCGATCAAAGACGAGCTCGGCTTCGAGCCGTCGCCGATCGGCGTCGACGTCTGGCGCGACGGCGAGGTGGTCGTCCGGGACGCGACGGAGGCGGAGATCCTCGACGCGCTCGGCGAGGAGAACGTGATCGTCGTCTCGCCCATTGGCGGCCAGGGGTTCGTCTTCGGCCGCGGCAACCCCCAGATCTCGCCGGCCGTGATCCGGCGCTGTGACCTCCGGATCGTCGCCTCGCGCGCCAAGCTCGACGACGTGCGCGCGCTCCGCGTCGACACCGACGACCCCGACCTCGACGCGGAGTTGGCGGGGTGGGTCCGCGTCCGCGTCGGGAAGTTCGAGACGCGGATGATGAAGATCGTCTGACGCGGCTGGTCGTTCGCGCGGGTCGAAAACTCAGATGCGAAGCCGGCGTTGGAACGCAGCCGGAGGGCGGAAAAGAGTTAGCGGGGGATGTCGATTCAGGTACCTACCGCCGCGAATGCGAACACGAGCGCGAGGTACGCAGCGACGATGACAACCGCCAGCACCGGGACCAGCGTGAAGTGGTCGTGACTTCCGTTGTTGCCGTCGACCTCACCTCGTTCGATGGCGTCAACGTCGACCTCGCCGGATTCGATGGCGTCGGCAGACGGCATCACTTCGGGGAGCCCCTTGCGTCTGGCGTCGAACTTATTCAGCGCGAACACTGCGACCGTCGTCAGAACGAGCGCTAGTGGCAAGGCGATGTAGGCCGTCTGGAGACCCAGACCGTATAGGATGAGCACGAACACCGTGACCACCGCGGCAGTTCCCGCGAACGGTATCTGGGTATTAACGTGGTCGATGTGATCAGAGCCCGAGAAGATCGACGACATGACCGTCGTGTCGCTAATTGGCGAGCTGTGATCACCGTAGATGGCGCCGCCGAACAGCACTCCAACGAGTACGGGGAGAATAGAGGGACCGACCAGTTCATATCCCAGCGGGATTGCTAGTGGAGTCAGGATGGCCATGGTTCCCCAGGAAGTGCCGGTCGTGAAGGCGACAAACATCGCTGCGAGGAAGATAATCACTGGGAGGAAGCTCCCGGGGACGCCGCTGCCGACCATCGCGTCGACGATAACCTGGGCGGTGCCGACCTCCTCGGCAGCCAACCCAATCGACCACGCCAACACGATGATCGCGATGGCGATGTTCATCGTTTTGAATCCCTGGATGATGGTGTCGCTGGCCGTTTCGAGGTCCATTGTCTGGTAGCCGAGCGCGCCGATAAAGCCCGACACCATGAACGCGAAGGAACCGTACAGAAGACCGAGAGCCACGTCGGTCTCTTGGAACGCCGTCGAGATGCTGACGCCGGGGTTGTGGCCACCACCGAGCCACCACATGGAGACCAGGCTAACAACGAGCAACACCAAGATAGGGCCGAAGAAATTCACGAGCGTCGGATTCTTATCGCTGGGTTCGCCGACGTCCTGCGAGACGTCCGACAGCGGCGTCGCGTCCTCTCGAATAGTCTGACCGGTGGAACGCGCCCGCCACTCGGCGTCGAGCATCGGGCCGAAGAACCGCTGGGTGATCGCGATGAACCCGACCATGAAGAACGCCATGAAACAGTAAATGTTCCACGGGATGCTCTGGAGGAACAGTCCGAAGGGGGTCATCCCGAGCTCCGAGGCGGTGACCGTGGCGGCCTCGAAGCCGGCGATAATCATCGATACCTGGTAGCCGATCCAGGATGACACCGGCCCGAACGTCGCCACGGGCGAAGTCGTCGAGTCGAGTGCGTAGGCGTGCATCTCTCGGGAGGACCGGTTCTCCTGAGCGAGATCCCGTGTGGCGTTGCCCGTGACAATCGTGCTGGTGTATGAGCTGAAGAAGATGAATACCCCGATAAGCCAGGTGAGAATCTGCGACTCGCGAGCGCTGTCGACTCGGTCGCCGATCCATTGCTCTAGTGCCAATATGCCGCCGGAGCGGTGAATAAACGCCGCGCCCGCTCCCATGAACATGATGAGGATGATAAACTTCGTGTTGAACGGTGTCCGAAACACCTCAACAAGCCAGTCCATGGTGAGTGATGTCGCAGCGATGGGATTCCAGCCCGCCACAATCATCGCGCCGATCCAGACGCCGGCGAACAAGGACACTAACACCTGCCGTGTCGTCATCGCCAGTACGATCGCCAGAAGCGGCGGTGCCAATGCCAAGAGACCGTAAGTTGTGGTGGTCACAGACAGGATTGAATATTGGTCCATGAAAAATATTCGTATATATCTACAACGGCTTCCGTGTGATACCGGAATATCCTGAACGCTCCCCGGTCGAAGTACATCATGAAGAACGTTTCCTAAACAGCCATATTAGTTAGGTATTCTATAGGTGATATTTGTATCGCACTGTGGACACGTCCACATCGTGTGTGGTGTTTCTACCAATAATTCGCAGTTCGCTCTGGCCGTGTGAGTGACTGAGCGTAGGTCACGCGCGCTAGCGCCGTGCGAATAGGATTGTTGAGATTTTCGGGGTTACGCACCAGGCTGCTTCTCGGTTACGAGCTTTAACCCGAAACCGATCAGTACGCTACCGCTCGCGTACTGTATGAATCTGGAAATTCTCTTGGAGTCCACGATAACGTGTCGTACCCGACTGGCGAATGCCACCACGATCAGGAGGTACAAGACGCTAAGAGCAGCGTAGGTCACACCCAGAACCGAAATTTGGAGAGATACGCTTGCGGTTTGAGAGATGAACTGTGGGAAAAAGGCCAAGACGAAGACGGCAACCTTGGGATTGGAAACATTGATCGTCACTGCTTGCCTGTATGACCGTCTGAGTGAGGTGTTGTTTGCAGAGAGTGTACTCCGAATCTCGAAGTTCTCGTCGTGTCGGAATCTCTGAACACCGAGGTAGACGAGATAGGCGGCGCCGAGGTACTTCACGACGGTGTAGGCGAGCGCCGACGTTCGGAGAATCGCAGCTAATCCGAGTACCGCTGCTGTCGTATGAACGAGGACACCTGTTGCCGTTCCACACGCGGCGGCCGCTCCAGCATAGTGCCCGTGACGGAGGCTCTCCGTCAAGGTGTATATCGTATCGGGACCGGGAGAGATAATGACTACTATCGCCGCCGAAACAAACGTGACAAGGGTTGTGTGGTCAAAAACGAGTACGCTCATTTAACAGAGGCTGTTGGGGATTTTCAGCCCGGTAATACGAGATGATTTCCTGTCAACACGGTCAACGCGTGGTGGGGATCTGTATTCAGCACAGATATTCTATCAGCTACCGCAGATTTCAACGAAGCCGAATAAAAAGAGCTTGATCCTCCCACGACCCATGGGAGCAGTCTGCTCTATTGATTCCGAGAACGACTCGGCTATCGCAGTCTCTGAGGGAGTGGTTGTTCGTGTCTCGGTCGTTGAAGCATAGACTGATCAGTTCGGTGGCTCCGAGCTTCGTGTCGCCCTGCTGAGACTCCGTCACGAGATTGCGGTAGATCATAAATATCGGCCGGCGACACGCGACTCAATTTATAAATTCCGACCGTTGACGCCGCCGACAGACAGCCCTTTGTCGCTCGCCGCGCCGGGAGTCGTATGGGACGCGAGAAGGAGCGGATGCTCGCCGGCGAGGCGTACGACCCGAGCGATCCGGAACTCAGACGCGAGCGGGCGCGCGCTCGGGACCGCTGCCGGCGGTACAACGAAACCGCGCAGACGGAGACCGACCGCCGGGACCGAATGCTCTCCGAGCTGTTCGGGGCCGTCGAGGGCGACGCGACGGTGCTGCCGCCGTTTCACTGTGACTACGGGTACAACATCGGCGTCGGCGACGAGTTCTTCGCGAACTTCGGCTGCGTCTTCCTCGACGCCGGGCCGATCGCGTTCGGCGAGAACTGCATGCTCGGGCCGGGGGTCCACGTCTACACCCCGACGCACCCGATCGACCCCGACGAGCGCGCGGCCGGACTGGAGTTCGGCGAGCCGGTCACGGTCGGCGACGACGTCTGGATCGGGGGACAGGCAGTGATCACGCCCGGGGTCGAGATCGGCGACGGCGCGGTCGTCGCCGCTGGCGCAGTCGTGGTCGACGACGTGCCGGCGCGGACGGTGGTCGGCGGCAACCCGGCCGAAGTGCTCCGAGAAATCGACGACGAGTGACCCTTACAGGGAGTCGAGCGCGTCGGCCACCGCGGGCGCGACGCTGACGACGCTACAGCCGCGCTCGACGGTGTCGCTGCCGACGATCCGGTCGACGCCGGCGGCGCGGAGCTTCGTCACCGCGTTGGCCGCGAGGACCGGGTGGACGCAGGCGGTCAGCACTCGCGCGGCGCCGCGGTCGGTGAGGACCGCGACCGACTCGCTCATGGTCGATCCGGTGGCGATGATGTCGTCGACGACGACCACGTCGCGGTCGGCAACGGGCGCGTCGGAGGGCGACACCGCGACGGCGCCCGTCTCGCGGTCGCGGTGCTTCTCGAAGTAGTCCGTTTCGCCGGCGCCGTATGCGTCGCGGACGGTTGCGGCCACCTCGATGGCTCCCTCGTCGGGGGAGAGGAAGAGCGGGTCGTCGAGGTCTTCCGGGAGCGGCTCGGCGAGGACGCCCGCGGCGTCGACCGCCTCAACGGGGACGTCGAAGAAGTCGGCGACAGTCGCCTCGTGGGGGTTGACGAGCAGGACGCGATCGGTCCCGGTCGAGATCGCCTTCGCCATCGCGCGGGCCGAGACGGGTTCTCCGTCGCCGAAGGAGTCGTCCTGGCGGGCGTACCCCATATAGGGGACAACGGTGGTCACGTCCGTCGCGCCGGCCTCGCGGACGGCGTCCTGGAGCTGGAGCAGTTCCACCCACGCCTCGTCGGAGTCGGTCGCGGCAACGATCACGGCCTCGTCGGCGTCGAAGTCGGGCACCGCGGCGAGCCCCTCTCCGTCGGGGAACCGGTCGTATGTCGGGGTCGCGAGCGCCCGGTCCGTTGCCTCGGCGAGCGCGGCCGCGAGCTGCTGCGAGCTGGACCCGGGTACGATCATGGGCGACCGTTCCGCGGACACCGGTAAACCAGTTTCCTTACGCGCGAACACGTCACGCTCTCTCCGCACTCTCCTCTCGTCCCGCCGCGCGCCACGCGAGCGCGACCCACACCGGCCCCACAGGGGCGGATATTTACGGGCGCGGCGGGTACGAGCGCCCAATGAGCGACACCGAAGCCGGCGCGCGCGTCGGACTCCCCTGTCCGTCGTGTTCGCCCTCCGAGCCGACCGTCCATGAGGTACTCAGCCCGGGCGGGCAGGCCACCGTTCGCTGTACTGAGTGCGACCACACCCACAAGACCGAGATTCCCGAGGAGGAGACGGTCGCCGTGACGATCGTCGTCTCGCAGGACGGCGAGTCGTTCACGACGACGATGGACGTGCCCGCCGAAGGGGACGTCGGCACCGGCGAGGAGTTCGTCGTCGACACCGACGACGCGCTGATGCAGGTGCGGATCACGGGGATCGAGCTCGGCCCGGAGAACCGCGTCGAGGAGGCCGACATCACCGACGTGGAGACGCTGTGGACCCGCGCGGTCGACAACGTCGCGGTCCCCGTCACGCTTCACCCGAAAGACGGGGACGCGGACCAGACGCGGTCGCTGCGCGTGAACGTCCCCGGCGACTACGAGTTCACCGTCGACGAGACCGTCGAATTCGGCGAGGAGCAGTTCACCGTCGAGGGGCTCCAGATCCGCGAGGACGCGCCCGAGTACCGCCACGAGAAGCTCGACCACCCGGGCGATCTCGCCTACGCGAAGGACCTCAAACGGGTGTACGCCCGCGACGAGACGCTCACCGCGTGGTCGGCCTGGTAGGCGCGACGCGATCGTCCCACCCCGACCGGCGAAACCTCGCACCAACATAAACAATTATGAAGGATCCGCCCAACAGTCAAATCGTGCCACCCGTAGTACACGACTGACGCACGCTCGACGGCGGGGACGACGGCCGGTCCCGGCGGTCCGAGCACGCGCGAGGCGACCGAGACCGAACCGGCGACTGACCGACTGAAGTCGTCCCCCAAATCCGACGAGGACGACGCGGCCGACGCCGAGGACGCGACCGACGACCTGCCGACCGCCGCCGAGGCGGTCGCCCAGTGCGCGGCGACGTTCGACCCGTCGGACACCCGGCGGATCGCGAACGGAACCGACCGCTGGAACGAGTACGCCGGCTCGTCGCACTGACGGCGCGGCCGGATCCTTTTATTCCACGGCGCGACTACCGACGAGCGGCCGATGACGAACCACCGCTCCGAGCCGGACTCGGCACCCGGCGACGACGAGCCCTATGAGTGCCGAGGCCGCTAATTTTAACCGGAGATGGATTTCTATCGAGATGAAGCTGTGACCGCGGTGGGAGATAGCTCCCGGTCAGTTCCCGCTGAACGGGCGGACACGGATTTAAGAACGTTGCCGGGCAATCCCATCGTATGGCTGCCGAAATCTCCGACCGGGTTCGAGAGATCGCCGAGGCTCGCGGCCTTCCCGAGTCCGAGGTGTTCGAAGAGGCCCTCGAACGCGGTCTCGAAGGCCTCTGGGAGGACCTCGTTCTTGCTCGGTACCTCGACGGCGAACTCGACCGCGAGGAAGCAATCGAACGCGTCGGTCGAACGAAAGTCGAGCGAGCGGAGCGAGAGCGTGCGGTCGTCGAGGGAGACGTGGACTGGGGTTTGAACGCGTGACGCTTGCGGCTGTCTCGGACGCAGGACCGCTCATCCACCTCGCCGAAATCGATTCACTCGAACTGCTCGCGACGTTTGACACGCTCCTCGTCCCAGAGACGGTTTACGAGGAGGTCGACACCGGTGGTATTCCGGACGGGCTGCCCGATCTCTCCTACGAACTCGTCGAATCCGATGAAAGCCGAGTCGACACTGAAGAGCTAGACGCCGGAGAACGCGCCGCGATCGCGGTCGCCGAAGAGCGAGGAGTCGTTTCTTAACCGACGACCTCGCTGCCCGAGATCCAGCATCCGACACGGGCGTCGAAGTACGCGGTTCTATCGGCATCATCGCGCTCGGTTACGGCCGCGGACTGCTCGACAGACACGAAGCGGCATCGCGTATGCGAGCACTCCAGCGTGAGACGAGCCTCTTCGTGACCGAGGCAGTTGTGGAGCGCGGCATCCAGATGCTGGACGATCAGTAAACACATTCACGATGGATAGATTGTGAGTCGTGAGTGCCGAGGCCACACCTTCGGTACCGACGCCGTGTGAGCGACGCGGACGCGAGTCTCCGGGAGCGTTTTCGCGGCGCGAGCACGGTGAAAATCCGTGCGCTTCGGCGGAAATCGCCGTCTCAGACGAGAGGCGAGACCCCCCCGACCGCCGGTCTCCTCGGGCGACCGATTAGAGGAAGAACGTGACGACCGCGAGCACGACGAAGATGATAACGAGCCACTTGGCGATGGTCATACTTAACCCGGCGACCCCGCTGGCGCCGGCGATCGCCGCGATAATCGCGAGTACCAAGAAGGCGATCGCCAGTCCGATCAGGTCCCCGCCGAACTGGAGGGGGGCGAGCACGGCTCCGTCGTGAACCACTTGGGCCAGGTTCATACCCGATTAACTGTCGTCACCCGGTTAGTTACGCGAGGACTATCACCCGGACGAACCGTTTTCAGGCCGGTGTGCGAGTCGATACCTATGAACCACCGCTGCCCCGACTGCGGCGTCACGATGGAGGAGGTCCGGTTCGGCATGGGCGACGCCTGGAACGCGTACGTCGAAACCGGCGAGAAGCGGGCGGGGCTGCTCGGTAAGCTCGGCGTGAACGAACACAAGGACCTGACGACGGTGATGTGTCCCGAGTGCGGACTGGTGCGGCACTACGTCGAGTTCGAGGACTAACGGGGACGTCGCGCCGGTCGACGTGCGCCGCTGACCGAGCCGGGCCGACACCGGACAGTTCCGGTCGGGCCTTTATTCTCCCCCGCGCCGGACACGTTCGTATGGAGCCAGACTTAGACCGATTCACGTCGCGCCGGTCCACGGTGTACGGCCAGCGCGGCGTGGTGGCGACCAGTCAGCCGCTCGCGAGCCAGGCGGGGATCGAGGTGCTGAGCGAGGGCGGCAACGCGTTCGACGCCGCGGTCGCGACCGCCGCCGCGCTCAACGTCGTCGAGCCAACCTCGACCGGGCTCGGGGGCGACGTGTTCGCGCTGTACCGGACCGCGGACGGCGAGGTCGGCGCGATGCGCTCGTGCGGCGGGGCGCCCGCGGACGCGACGATCGAGAACGTCCGCGACGCGCTCGCCGAGGACGACGATGCCGATTCCTACTACCCCGACGACGGCGGCTACGCGGTCGACGACGCCGGCGAGGCCGGGATGCCGTTCTACGGCCCGCACGCGGTCACGGTGCCGGGGACGGCACGCGGCTGGGAGGCGACGGTCGAGGAGCTGGGCCGGCTCAGCCTCGCGGACGCGCTCGCGCCCGCCATCCGCTACGCGACCGAGGGGTACCCGGTGTCCGAGGTAATCGCGTCTTACTGGGCGAGCGCCGACGCGCTGTTCACCGACGACCACGCCCGCGAGGCGTTCCTGTTCGACGGCGAGCCGCCGGGCGTCGGCGAGACGGTGACGCTCCCGCGGCTCGGCGAGTCCATGCGGAAGATCGCCGAGGAGGGCGCCGACGTCGTCTACGAGGGCGAGATCGCCGAGGCGATCGCCGACGAGGTCCAGTCGCAGGGCGGGTTCATGACCGTCGACGACCTCGCCGACTTCGAGGTCGAGTGGCCCGATCCGGTGTCGACGACCTACAACGGCGCCGAGGTGTACGAGCTGCCGCCGAACAACCAAGGGCTCATCGCGCTCGAAGCGCTCAACGTCGCGAGCGAGCTCGGCGCGGGCGAGTACGACTACGACTCGCCGGAGCGCGTCCACTACTTCGCGGAGGCATTGAAGCGCGCCTTCCACGACGGCCACCGCTACATCACCGACCCCGAGTACGAGGAGATCCCGCCGCTTGCCTCGGCGGAGTGGGCGACTGAGCGCGCCGCCGGCGTCGGCGAGACCGCCTCGCACGACGTCTCCTTCGGCGTGCCGAACGCGAACGCGGAGGACGCCGACACCGTCCTCCTCACGGTTGCCGACGACGCGGGCAACGTCGTCTCGTACATCAACTCCCGATTCGCCGGCTTCGGCTCCGGGCTGGTCGCCGGCGACACCGGCATCGCGCTCCAGAACCGCGGCGCGTCGTTCTCGCTCGACCCGGACCACCCGAACGCGCTCGAACCGGGCAAGCGCCCGTTCCACACGCTCATCCCGGGCGTCGTCCGGTTCGACGAGGACGACTGGGCCGCCTTCGGCGTGATGGGCGGCTACATGCAGCCGCAGGGCCACGTCCAGCTGATCTCGAACATCGTCGACTACGACATGCCGCTCCAGCGCGCGCTCGACGAGCCGCGCTGGCGCTACCGCGAGAGCGGCGAACTGGGGCTCGAACCGCACTTCGACGACGACGCCGCGGCGAAGCTGGTCCGGAAGGACCACGACGTGCGGACGCTCTCGCCGGTCATGTTCGGCGGCGCACAGATCGCCCGGAACAGAGACGGAGTGCTGTCGGCCGCCACGGAACCCCGGAAGGACGGAAACGCGCAGGGGTACTGAGGCCGGGCGACCGCCCGGACACCGCCGACCGATTTTCTATCAGCGAGCAAGTACGACGCCACTTTCGCGCTCGGCCGCCGATCGGCGAACGGTCGGGAGAGCGCACCTATACGCGATAGAACGGGCCTGATACGTTCGAATTCGACCGTCGTCGTATTTGTGGTCGTGGATACACTTATAACGACTCGTATGGTATACGCTCACAGGATGACGCGAAGAATCCAGCGACGAGACGTGCTCAGAGGCGCCGGTGCGGTCGGCATCGCGGGGCTCGCCGGCTGTTCGACGGAGAGCGGCGACGGGAGCGACGGCGGCGACGGGTCCGACGGCTCCGACGGGTCCGACGGCTCCGACGGAAGCGATGGCGGCGACGGCTCCGACGTCCCAGACGCCGTGATGGTCGTCGGCTTCCCGCAGTCCGGTATCCAGCTGTTCCGCGACTTCTACTCGGAGTTCGCCGACAGCGCGCCGGACTTAGACATCATCGTCCCCGACGGGCTGATCGACGGCGACCTCCCCGGCGAGGTCGACAACGACATGAACAACGTCATCGGCACCGCGCCCTCCGCTGGCGGCCCGGGCGCGGAGTTCTTCAACGAATCGTATCAGGAGGAGTACGGCCAGGAGCCGGGCGTGTTCACCGCCCAGGCGTACGACGCGATGGCGGTCGAGATACTCGCGGCGACCGCGGCCGGGGAGAACGACGGCGAGGCGATCCGCGACCGCGTCCGGACCGTCGCGAACCCCGGCGGCGACGAGTTCGGTCCCGCGGACCTCCCCGAGGCCGTCGAGACGGTCGCCGGGGGCGACCCTGTTCACTACGTGGGCGCGTCCTCGAGCGTCAACTTCGACGTCAACGGCGACATGGCCACCGCGGCCTACGACATCATCGACTTCCAGGACGGCGAACTCGTCACCCTCGACACCGTCGAGTTCGGGAACGAGCTCTCCGAGGAAGACCAGAGCGCGACCGCGGCCGACCCGGTCGGCGTCGACTCGTTCACCGCTCGGATCGGCGTGTTGATGCCGGAGACGGGCGACCTCGGCCCGCTCGGCGGCCCGATCCGCGACGGCGCGCTGCTCGCGGCCACGCAGGTCAACGACGCCGGCATCAACGTCGACGTCGAGACGCGGGTCGAGGACACGCAGACCAACCCGCAGGCCGGTATCTCGGGCGCGAACGCCATCGTCAACGCCGGCTACGGCGCCGTCGTCGGTCCGGCGTCGTCGAACGTCAACCTTCAGGTCGCAGACCAGGTGTTCATCCCCAACGGCGTCGTCGGCATCTCGCCGTCCTCGACCGACCCGAACGTGACGGACTTAGAGGACAACGGCTACATCTTCCGGACCGCCCCCTCCGACCTGCTTCAGGGGCCCGCGATGGCCGACCTCGCCGTGGGCGACACCGTGGGCGCCGAGAGCTCCGGCACGCTGTACCTCAACGACGCCTACGGGCAGTCGCTCGAAGAGGCGTACGTGAACGCGTTCCAGGAGCGCGACGGGACGGTCACTCAGCGCGTCTCCTTCGAGCCGAACCAGCCGACGTACACCAGTCAGTGGTCGAGCGTGCTGAACGAGTAGGGAACTCACCAATTCTTTTCCGTTTTTTCGCGGTGCGTGAGCCGCTGTGCTCGCCTCAGTCCGTCACTTCTTGTACGCCTCGCGCAGGAACACCAGAGCCCCGCCCAGCATCGCGAGGTTGCCGAAGAAGGCGAGCCGCTCGCCGCTCTTGTCATCCTCGTCGGCGTTCCAGAAGTCGTGCATCGTCGCGGTCACCACGGTCAGGAACGCGACCGCCGCGCCGGTCGCGATCCGGGGGAGCCGCCAGAGCGCGATGCCGAGCCCGGCGACGACCATCATGCCCGAAGCGAACGGCGCGGCGATGTCCGGCATCGGGACGCCGGCCGACTCGGCGTACTCGATCGAGTCGTCCATGTCGCGGAAGTCCTCCGAGGCCTGTGCAGCGAGGCCGACACCGAGCAGGACGCGGCCGAGCCGCGACGGCGCGCCGCGGCCGGCCGCCTCGTCCGTCGTCTCTGTGGATTCGTCGCTCATACGCCGTACAACGCGGTCGCGCCTCATAAATCGCGGTGGCGAACGACCCCGTCTCCGGGGACGGAGAAGGGTTCAGTCCGCGGTCGCCGCTGTCGCCTCGTGGTCGATCTCCGTCCCGAGCAGGTCGAGGAACTGCGCGATCCACTCGGGGTGGTCGGGCCACGCCTGCCCGGTGACGAGGTTCCCGTCGGTCGTCACGCCGTCGACCCACGAGCAGCCGGCGGCCTCGACCTCGGGCCTGACCGCGGGGTACGCCGTCAGCTCGTAGCCGTCGAGCACGCCCGCCGCCGCGAGGATCTGTGGGCCGTGGCAGATCGACGCGACGGGCTTGTCGGCCTCGAAGAAGTGCCGAACCGCTTTGAGCACCTCGTCGTAGCCCCGCAGGTACTCGGGGGCGCGCCCGCCGGGGACGACCAGCGCGTCGTAGTCGGCGGGGTCGACGTCGTCGAACCCGTGCGTGAGCTCGAAGTTGTGCCCTCGGGTCTCTAGGTACGTCTGGTCGCCGCGGAAGTCGTGGATCGCGGTCTTGACCGACTCACCGCTCTCCTTCTCCGGGCAGACGGCGTGAACCTCGTGGCCGACCGCCTGGAGCGCCTGAAACGGCACCATAATCTCGTAGTCTTCCCCGAAGTCGCCGACGATCATCAGTATCCGTTGTCCTGTCATGCGTGTAACACCACCTGCTCGTACGCGCTACTGTTCAATAACAATACTGGGGAGTGATACCACACGACGACCCCGAGCCGCGGGGGTCGATCCCGACGAACCGGGCTCGGTATCGCCACCGACGCCGCCGTTCACGGCCGGTCGGGATCGAACGGCTCGTAGACGTGGAACCCGTCGCTCCGGACGTCGACGAGGTAGCCGGCGTAGCGGAACTCGACGCTCTCTGTCCCGTTCCGAGCGGCTTCGGTCGGTTCGGGACCGAAGAAGGCGCGTTCGATCCCTTCCGGGTCGATGGTGTGGTACAGCCGGGCCTCCAGTTCCGTCGGCTCGACGCCCTCGGCGTCCGCGACGGCGAACACGATGTCCGTCACGAGCTCTCCGTTGCCCTCGGGATCGTACAGCCGTTGCGCGACGCGGTTCCAGTGGGCGTTCTGACTAAGCGTCGGCGTGTCTCCGACGGGAACGGAGTCGACTCGGTCAGCCATCCGATTCACCCGAGGAAGCGCCCGTCACGGGCAACCGATCGGTCCGGGCGGGCACCGGCCACGAGAGAGGGGTCATTTGGCTGCGCCGTCCACCAACGAGAGCACGCTCTGTTCGAGTTCGTCCATGTCGGGGGCCTCGTACGCGTCTTCAGTCTGCCACTTGTAGCGGACGTCGTGCGACTCGTCGAGGGCCACGAGCGCCCGCTTCGGGACGCCGGCGTGGTGTTCCCACTCGTCGTACGCGAGATTGAACTCCTTGATGACCTCGCCCTCCGTGTCGCTCAGGAGGGGGAACGAGAGGTCGTACTCCCGGATGAACCGCTTGTGCGCGTAACACGAGTCCCGCGAGACCCCGAACACGTCGACGTTCTCGGTGAAGGAGAGCCACTCGGCGTCCCGAAACCCGCACAGCTCCTCGGTGCAGACGGGGCTGAAGTCGAACGGGTAGAACACGAGCACTACCGCCCCGCCGTCCGTGTAGTCGCTCAACCGGTACTCGGCGATCTCGTCACCCTCCGTCCCCGGTAGCGAAAAATCGAAGCCGAGTCTCTCGGTGTCCCTCATACGGTGGTTTTGTTTCACCGACAGATGCTTCCACGGGATGGTCAATAATGCCGTTTATATCAGGTGTTCCTGGGCTCGTAATATCCGTCGGTACCCTCAATTTCGGCTCCGGTCGAGTTGCGCTCGCTACGTTCGTTCGCCGTGCGCTCCGCCGCCCGTCGGCTGCTCCGTCAGCCGAGGAACTCGATGCCGGTGACCTCGAACCGCGCTCCGCCGCTCTCCGCCTCGGTCGCGACGACGTCCCAGCCGTGCGCGTTGACGATCGTCCGAACAACCGAGAGACCGTAGCCGTGCCCGTCGTCACGCGTGGTAAAGCCGTGGTCGAACACCTCCGCCTCGTGGCCGTCGGCGATCCCCGGGCCGTCGTCCTCGACGAAGAAGCCTGTGTCGAGCGGGCCGACCCGAACCGTTACGGCGCCGTCCCCTCCTTCGCCGTCGCCGGGCTCCGCCCGGCTGCTAGTCGAGCCGTGCTCGACACAGTTCCGGAAGAGGTTCTCGAACAGCTCGCGGAGCCTGTCGGGATCGCTGCTCACCGACCGGACGGGCTCGTACTGGAGCTTCGCCCCGGATCCGGTGTTCAGGTCTCGCCACGCCGCGTCGACGACCTCGCCGATATCCGTCGGTTTCGGGTCGCTGACGACGTTTCCCTGTCGGGCGACGCGGAGCAGATCGTCGACGAGTCGCGCCATCCGGTCGGTCGTCTCGTCGATCCGTTCGAGGTGCTTCTCGTCCCCGGTCTCCTCGTACAGCGTCAGGTTCCCCTCGATGACGTTCAACGGGTTCCGGAGGTCGTGCGCGAGGATATCGGTGAACTCCTTGAGGCGGTCGTTCTGCCGCTCTAACATCCGCTCGTACTCCTTCGTCGTCGTCGTGTCCTGACTGACCGCCGCGTACCCGTGAAACTCGCCGTTCCGCAGCGGCGACAGCGTCAGCGTGGCCCAGAAGACCGAGCCGTCCGCCCGCCGGTGCCAGTGCTCGAACTCGACCGTCTCCTCCGTCGGCTCCGCGAAGAAGTCCTCGGGAAGCGAGTCAGAGTCCCCCTCCCCCTCGTCGTCGGCGAACAGCATCCGGAGGTGTCGGTTGAGAACCGCCTTCGCGTCGTGGCCGTATAGTGTCGCCGCCGGAGCGGGCCAGGTGACGACGTTCCCGTCGGCGTCGAGCATGAAGATAGCGTGCGTCGAGATCTCCTCCAACAGTCGGCGCGCGACGGCGCCTCCCGACTCGGAGACATCCGTCGGAGGATCGAGAGAACCGAGAGCGTCCGTCATACGGGGAGGTCTCCCCCCTCCCGCGAATCTCTTCGGGATGACCTACCAAGGTATTTAAAACAGCGGTCGCCGAGACGGTCGCTCTGGCGTTAGTCCGCCAGTTCGACCACCATGACTTCCATGTCGGACCCGGTGCCGTCGGTGCGGTACTCCCACGTACCGCGGGGGTCGACGTCGTTTTCGAGGGCGGCGAGAATCACTCGACCGAGGGCATCCTCGAACTCCTTCGTGCTTGCTATCTCGTCGTCGGAAGTCGGGTCGGTTGTCATGGTCGGAAACGCGCTCGACTGCGAGACGATGCTGTCGCGGCGTCGAGCGCAGCGCCACGCAAACAAATGGGGTCCGCAATCATGTGCCTCTGCGTCATCCGGTACGACTTCTCACGGGAAAATACTACCGAAAAGCATGGTACACCAAGTTTTGGTCGCCTGCGCGAGACGCCCACTACCGAGTATTTAACGCGGTTGCGACAGAACGGGGAATATTGAATGAGCGTTATCGCTGAGGTGAGCATCCCGTCTGCGGCGTTCGAATTAGGGCAGATACTCCGGGTGGAAGGGCCCACGCAGGTCACGCTGGAGACGATGGTGCCGCTGGGCGGGAGACCGACCCCGTTCGTCCGAATCCGGAACGACGCGCGGGAGACCTTCGAGCGCTCCGTCAGCGAACACCCGTCGGTCAACGAGATCACACTCGTCAACACCCACGACGACGAGGCCCTGTACGCGCTTGACTGGGACCCCTCGGAGGCCTCGCTGTTGCGGAAAATCCTCGACCTGGGCGCGGTCCTCTTGGGCGCGACCGGAACCGCTGACACGTGGGGGCTCGAACTCAGGTTTCCGAGCCACGAGGCGCTCTCGACGTTTCAGGAGTACTATCTCGACGAGGACATCGACGTGTCGATCGAGCGCATCTATAACCCTACGAAGCCCGACGCGGGGCCGTGGTACGGACTGACGCCGCCGCAGCGCGAGACGCTCGCGGACGCCGTCGAGGCCGGGTACTACTCGCTGCCGCGCCAGATCTCCACCCAGGAGCTCGCGGACTCGTTCGATATCTCCGATCAGGCCGTCACCGAACGCCTCCGGCGCGGTATCTCCACGCTGGTGGCGAACACGCTGTTGGTCGACGAACCGGACGAGTGAGCCCGACTCCGCAACCTCCCAAGAGACCGCTCAGTTCGGCGGTTGGAGGTCCCGCTGGAACTCGTCGAACTGCTCGAGGTCTTCGGGGAGCTCGTACTCGATCTCCCGGTCGTCTTGGTTGTCGGGGAGGCGCCCGTCTTCGAGCTCCTCGGCGGCCTCCTCCCAGCCCGGCTTCACGCGGACGCTACGCGCGGGCGAGCCGACGACGACGTGGTGATCGGGCACGTCGCCCTGGACCACGGAGCGCGCGCCGACGACGCTGTTCTCGCCGACCCGACAGCCCGCCCGGACCATCGCGTCGTAGGTGACCCGCGCGTCCGCCTCGACTATCGTGTGGAAGTTCCGGACCTCCGTCTGGTCGACGATGTCGTGGTCGTGGCTGTAGAGGTGGACGCCGTCCGAGATGGAGGCGCGGTCGCCGATCGTCAGCTTCCCGCGGTCGTCGAGGTGGACGTCGTCGTGGATCACGACGTTATCGCCCACCTCGATGTTGTGGCCGTAGGTGACTGAGATCCCCTTGAAGAAGCGGCAGTTGTCGCCGCACTCGGCGAACAGGTGGTTCCCGAGCATCTGCCGGAAGCGGAGCGCGAACTCGACGTTGTCGGCCATCGGGGTGGCGTCGAACTGGCGCCAGAGCCACTGGAGGTGTTTCGAGCGCTGGAACCGGTCCTCGTCTTTCTCGGCGTAGTACTCCGACTCCAGCGTCGCGTTACACGGGTCGTACCCCTGGAGGCGGACGCGCTCGGCGCGCGACACCGACTCGCCGTCCTGCCACGCCTCCCACGCCTCGCGGTCGCCGTGGAGGTCGATCAGCACGTCGCGGACGACCTCGCAGGTGTCCTCGTCCGAGGAGAGCCGCTCGTCCACCTCGTCGATGAACCCTCGGACCCCGGCCTCGGCGCCGTCGGGCAGGGACACGTGTCGCTTTGTCATCGGCCCTCCTTCGTCGCCGTCACTCAAAGGGATTCGGTTGTGCGAACCGGACGCGCGGACGCCGTCCGCGGCCCGGCGTCTGCTCCCGCCGCCGAGCCGGCGTTCCCACGCGGTGACCGAGACCGCACCGGATAAGTGCGCCAACCCCCAACGCCGGGTATGGAACACCGCGAACTCGGTAACTCGGGCGTCGAGGTCTCGGAGATCGGCTTCGGCGCGTGGGTCGTCGGCACCGACTGGTGGGGCGACCGCTCGGACGAACAGGCGGTCGGGATGGTCGAGGAGGCGCTCGACGCGGGCGTCACCTACGTCGACACCGGCGACGTGTACGGCCACGGCGACAGCGAGGAGATTATCGGGAAGGCGATCGACGGCCGCCGCGACGAGGTGACGCTCGCGACGAAGATCGGCTACGACTTCTACAACAACCCGCAGGCCGGCCACGGCGAGCTTCCGAAAGAGCTCGACCGCGACTACCTCGAAACCGCCTTCGAGCGCTCGCTCGACCGCCTCGACACAGACTACGTCGACCTGCTCCAGCTCCACAACGCCAACGTCGACGACGTCACGCCCGAGGTGCGCGACCTCCTCCGCGAGTGGAAGGAGTCGGGGCGCGTCCGCGCGCTCGGCTGGGCGCTCGGCCCCTCGATCGGCTGGCTCGCCGAGGGCGACGCCGCGGTCGAGTACGACGAGTTCGACGCGGTCCAGACCGTCTTCAACCTCTTCGAGCAGGAGCCGGGCCGCCATTTTGTCGAGACGATCCGCGAGAGCGACTCGGACACCTCCGTCATCGCCCGCGTCCCGCACTCCTCCGGCCTGCTCAACGAGCAGGTGACGCCCGACACCGTCCTCGAGGACGGCGACCACCGCTCGCACCGCCCCAAGGAGTGGTACGAGACGGGCTGGGAGAAGGTCGAGGCGATCCGCTTCCTCGAAGACCCCGAGGGCGTCGAAGGGACCCGCACGATGGCACAGGCCGCGATCCGCTGGCTGCTCGCCCACGACGAGGTCGCCTCCGTCACGCCCACCTTCCGCGACGGCGACGACATCGCCGAGTGGAGCGCCGCCGCCGACGTGCCGCCGATCTCCGACGCCGAGTACGACCGCCTCGAAGAGCTGTACGCCCGCAACTTCGACATCGACCGCGACGACGGGATGGACGTCCTCCGCACCTCCGTCGACGGCGAGGACATCGAGGCGGCCGGCCTCGACAAGCGCGCGGCCTCGTACTGAGCGGCGAGCCTCCCCACCGCGTCGACGACTCAACCGACCCGCTCTTTTCGACACGGCCTACCCGCTCCTTTCGCCTCGAAACCGCCCGACTGCGAAGGCCTCCCGTCGAGTAGGATCACTTTCACTCCGCCCCGGTTCTGCCGCGCCGCTGGCGAACGTGGAAACGGTGGCTCGGTCGAAACCCGTCATCATAAAGGGCTCAGTGGGGGTAACCGACTCGTCATCGCCACCACACCGACGATTGCGCGGTCACCGGTATAAATGGCTCGCGACGCTCCGGAACCCGTTTGAACCCCGGCGGCCTCGGATCTCGCATGCGGGAAGTGACGTTCCGGATCCACCACGCTGGGGAGCCGGAGTGCGAGGTGAGCGCGCGCCACCCGGAGGTGCGGTACCGCTCCGTCTCCTCGATGACCGGAAGCGGGCCCGAGCGCAAGCGGATCGCCGAACTCACGGGGCCGCCGGCCGAGATCGAGGCGTTCGTCGAGGAGTTCCGGGAGTTCGACCTGATCGTCTCCGCGGAGCCGCTCGCGCCGATCGAGGGCACCCACGCGTACGTCGCGCTGACGATCGACGTCGCGGCCGCCGACTGGGACGGGATCGGCGACCGGTTCTCCCGGATGGGAATCCACTACCGGACGGGGACGACCATCTCCGGCGGCGTCGAGCGCTGGACGGCGTACCTCGAGGACGACGACGACCTCTCGGCGGTGATGCGCGAGCTCGAACGCGGCGGCAACGAGGTGGAGCTGGCGCGGAACGTCGAGCTCGCGTCGATTGAGCGCTCGCCGCAGCTCCCCGCGTCCGGCCTCCTCGACGGGCTCACCGACCGGCAGCGGGAGGTCCTCGCGACCGCGATCGCCGCGGGCTACTACGACCACGGCGGCGGCGTTGGCGTCGAGGAGGTCGCCGCCGAACTGGGTCTCGGCTCGACGACGGTGTGGGAGCACCTCTCGCGCGCCGAGTCGGCGGTGATGAACGCGCTGTTCGATCGGTTCGCGGAGGGCGAGCCGGTCGGGGCCGTCCGCGAGCGAGACCGAACAGATTCGGCGTGAGCGGTGTCAGACCAACGCTTTTGTAGCTTCGGGACGGAGCGCCGCGTATGGACGACGGAACTGTCTCCGTGCCGGACGAGCAGTACGAGCGCCTCGCGGCCCTCGCCGCCGCCCGCGGCGTGAGCCCCGAGACGCTGGTCGCTCGGCTCATCGACGATGCGTACGCCGGCCTCGACGCCGACGGCGACGCCCCCGACTCGCTCCCGCTCGGCGTCTGCGACGACTCCGACGAGGAGTGAGTCGGGCGGCGGCCTGACGAGGCGTTCGCGAGCCGCCGCGCCGGACTCGGACCCGTTCACGCCGCTATCTCGCTCCGGTTCCTCCGTCGCCGTCACTCCTCGTAGGGCCACCGCCCGCCCGTCTTCAGCTCCTCGACGTACCCCTCGTCGATGGCGTCGCGAATCGACTCCCGCGAGCGGTGTTCGGCCTCGACCTCCCCCGTCGCGAACCGGTAGACGGCCGCGGTCACGAGCGTCGCCATCTCGCGGAGGTCGCGGGAGTCGAGCTTGTCGAGGGTGTCGGCGTGGGTGTGCCCCCAGCCGCGCCCGGACTGGTCGCTCGTCGTGGAAGCCATCACGGCCGGGATTCCCTCCTGGACGAACGCCCACTGGTCGCCGTGCGGCGAGATCGTCTCGCCGGTCGTCAGGGGCGCGTCGAACGCGTCTGCGACGGCCTCGAACGTCGAGCGCATCCCGTCGAAGCCGTTCGTCCCCACGCGGAGGTTCCGCGAGCTACAGGCGCCGTCGAGGTTGACAACGCAGGCGATCTCCTCCTCCGGCGTCGTCTCCGCGGTGTGATACGCCCCCCACAGGCCGATCTCCTCCGAGCCGAAGGTGACGAGCCGCACCCGCGTGTCGAGGTCGTCCTCGATGGTCGCGAGCAGGCGCCCGACCTCCGCGACGAGCGCCGACCCCGCGCCGTTGTCGTTGGCGCCGTCGCTCACGTCGTGGGCGTCCACGTGCGCCGTGAGGTACACCGCCTCCTCCGTGTCCGGCCCGACCTCCGCGACCGCGTTCACCGAGGTCGTCGGCTCGTTCCGGCAGTCGACGTCGAGCGAGACGGTCGGGCCGTCATCCTCCTGATCTCCGGCGAGCCGCGAGAGCCGGTCGCCCACCTCCTTCGAGACGCCGACCGCGGGGATCGGGCCCGGTCGGTTGTGGTAGCCGATCTCGCCGGTCGGCGGGAGCGCCCCCTCGATGTGGTTGCGAAAGACGAACCCGACCGCGCCGCGTTCCGCCGCCGCGACGTACTTCTCCATCCGGTGGATCCACCTGTCGTGGGTGTCCGGGGTGCGCGAAGAGGCCATCGCGACCGCGCCCTCCAAGGCGTCGCCCGCCTCTGCGAACTCCTCGTCGGTGCCGTCGCCGACGTCGACGAGCGGGGCCGTCACCTCGCCGCTCGGCGTGCCGGGTAACGCGATCACCTCGTGGGAGTTCTCGTGGCGTCGCTCCACGGCGCCCGATACCGACAGCGACGACTCTCCGCGCCACCAGCCGGGGATCTCGAACTCGTCGAGGCCGGCGTTCCGCAGGCCGGCGGCCTCGAACGCCTCGACGACGCGCTCGGCGCCGCGCCGCTCGCCCGTCGACCCCGCCATTCGGTTTCCGATGTCGGTCAGGTCCGTGAGGAGGCTCCACCCGAAGTCGCTCGTCCGCGCGTCGCCGACGACGCGGTCCGGTAGCTCGGTCATACGATCCGGTTGGGCCGCGGGCGAAAAGGGGTTGTGGGAAGCGGAGCCGCCCGGTTCACTTCCACTCGTCGCCGTTCCCGGCGGCCTGCATCTCGCCTTTGGCCCGCCGCGGGGCCCGGCGCAGCGTCAGCGCCAGCACGGCAAAATAAAAAGCGCTGACGACCGCGAGCACGAACGCGCCCGGGATCGCGCCGACCGCGGCGGTCGCGACGACGCCGTTCCCCGACGGCGTGAACACCGTGAGCCTGACGACCCACGCGGCGATGAGGACGGAGAAGAGCGGCGCGTACACCCGGCGGAGCCGCCGGGAGACCGCCTCGACGCTCGGCATCTTGATCGTCGGCTCGCGGAGGTCCTCGCTCAGGAGCCGCCGCCAGTTTGACTCCTCGACGCCCTCGGGGTCGAGCGCGTTCGCGAACACGTTCTCCTCTAAGAGCCGCACACGGGACCGCCAAACGTCGAAGGTCCGGTACCGGCGCGTCTCGATCCCGAGGAAGACGCTGAGCATGACGAGCCCGATGAGCAGCACGTAGTGCGGCCGCGACTCGCTGGAGAACGTCCACGTGAGCAGCGACGCGGTCACCACGACCGCCCAGTTGGTCGTCCGATCGATGCGGGTCCGCCACGAGCTCGTCCGGCCGAGCTCGCCGCGGTAGGTGTGGGCCATCAGCGAGAGGAAGTCTGACCGGTCGGTCGCGGCCTCGGCGGCGACCTCGCGCTCCTCCCGCGATTCGGGATCGAAGTCCCTCGGTGGTTCGGACATACGGACCAATACCGAAGCGGGACGGGTAAAAGGGGGGTCGGTAGCGGGACGGGTAAAAGGGGAGTCGGTAGCGGGCGGACCCGGGGTTCGGCGGCGGGGGGCGAAGTTCGGCGGCGTCTCAGGCCGGGTCCGCCGCGGTCACCTCGACCGCAACGTCGTCGGGGTCGACGCCGATCCGCGCGAACTGCGTCCGGACGTGCTCGCGGGCCGCCTCGACCGCCTGCTCGCGGGTGTCGAACCCGCGCGGCATCGGCTCCTCGAAGGCGACGCGGATCTCCTCGCCGTCGACGACGAGCGGCGAGCCGCCGCTCTCGACCTCGTAGAAGGCGTCGCACACCCACACGTACGGCGCGTCCTCGTTCGGCGCGCCCTTGTACGCCGGCGGCTCCTCGCCGCGCTCGAACACCGTGCCGGTGAGGTCCGTCCCGCCGCCGCTGCCGCGAACGAGTATCATGCCACGGGTACGGGGTCGAGCGGGATAAGGGCCCCGCGACCGACGCTCCGCGGCCGGTCGGAGCCGAGACGGCCGTTCGCGGCGCGAGGGCAAACGCTTTCGGCCCGGCGACCGGTGAGTAGTCCATGACGCTGGAGGACTTCACCGAGTACACCGGAGACGGCGACGGCGAGGGCGACCCGCCGAGCGAGGCCGACTCCGCGGCCGACGGCGGGAGCGCGACCGAGGCGTCGGGACGCGACGACGCCCCGGCCGACGCGCCGCCCGCCGGCGGGTCCGGCTCGGACGCCGGCGACGACCCCGCCGAGGACGCGTTCGCCGCCTACGACGCGACGCCGGCCGGGAGCGACGCGGGGCTCGGGGTCGTCTCGGTCTCGCAGGGGCTTCGGGTGGCCGAGGAGGAGGACGAGACGTCGCTGAAGGCGTTCGTCACGACCGGGAACCGCGAGTCCGTGCGGCTCGGGAAGTACCTCCTGATCCCGTATCCAGACGGCGAGCGGCTGTTCTGCCGGATCACGGGGCTGGAGTACGCACAAGAGTTCCAGTCGGATGACGCGACGGAGATCCACGCCCGCCGGCAGATGCGGCGCGACGAGTTCGCCGAGCGCGACTACAAGTTCGTCGCCGACCTCGAACCGATGTCCGTCGTCTACGGCGAGGGCGAGGGGATGAAACGGCGGATGACGGACCGGGTGCCAAAGCCCGGCGCCGTCGTCGAGGAGGCGGCCGACGACGCCGAGATCAAGACCGGGCTGAAGATCCCCGACGACGGCGTCTTCCTCGGTCACCTCTCGGTCGGCGGCGAGAAGGTCCGGACCGCGGCGGAGCCCCCGACCGTCGACTACCGGGTGAAGGACGACTACGCCGACGGCGACCCGCTCGCGTTCCGCCACACGCTCGTCGCCGGCGGCACGGGGTCGGGGAAGACCCACGCCTCGAAGAACGTGCTCCGGCAGTACCTCGACTCCGACCGGACCTACCCGATGGGCGACGGCCGCGAGTCCCGGATGGCGGTCGTCCAGTTCGACCCGCAAGACGAGTACGCGCAGATGCACGACGACAACCCCGACCTCGACGACGCGTTCGCGCGCCGGCTGGAGCGCGAGGGGATCGCCCACGGCGGCCACGACGACACCGTCGCCCTCGTGCCCCGCGTCGCGAACGCGACGTACCCCGGGGAGGGGCACCGCGCCGAGCGCGTCGAGTTCACGATCCCCTTCTCGCTCGCGCGGGACATGCCGTGGCTGGTCGCGGGGTCCGGGCTCAACGACAACCAGTACCCCGCGCTTCTGACGCTTCTCAACCGCTTCTTCGACAACTACGGCGACTCGGGCACCTACAGCCAGTTCCTCTCGTACCTCGACGACCCGGCGCTCAAAGAGGAGCTCCACGAGAGCGGCCGGGTCCACGAGGCGACGTTCGACGCCGTCAAGCGGCGGGTTCGGGGCGTCCCGAGCGGCGTGTTCGACCAGGACGCGAAGCCGATCACGGAGTTAGACCACACCCTCGTGCGTCCGGGCGGCCTCTCGGTCGTACCCACCTACCACCTGCCGACCTCCCGGCAGAAGGAGATCGTCGTCCTCGCGGTCGCGGGCCTGCTCATCGACGACAAGCTCTCGAACGACCCGGGAAGCGACCGGATCAAGGAGACGCCGCTGCTCGTCGGGATGGACGAGGCGCACAACTTCCTCGCCGACGCCGACAACGTCCAGGCGCAGAAGGTGGTCCAGAAGTTCACGGAGGCCGCCAAGCAGGGCCGCAAGGAGCGGCTGGGCCTGTTCCTGATCACGCAGGACCCGCAGGACGTGGCCGAGTCGGTGTTCAAGCAGGTGAACACGAAGGTCGTCTTGAACCTCGGCGACGAGGACGCGATCTCCAGCGTGAACATCCCGACGAACCTCGCCGGGAAGGTCCCGTACATGGAGAAGGGGCAGATGGTCGTCTACTCGCCGGACAACTCCGAGCCCGTCGAGCTGATCGGCCTCTCGGAGTGCGTGACGCGGCACGACTGAGGGCGGGGTCTTACACGACTGACGGCGGGGCGCCGTTAGGCCCGCACGACCACCGTGTCCGCCCACCGGTCGCCGAGCCGCTGGTTGTCCCGAGAGTCGGCAATGAACACGACGCCGGCGAGGATCAGCAACAGCGAGCCGCCGCCGAGGATCTTAGTGACGTTTCGCACGACGGCGGCGACTGCGGAGACGTCGTCGCCGTTCGCGTCGACGACCTCGATTCCGACGATCCACTTCCCCGGCGTGTGGCCCCAGACCGCCTCCGACACGACGAGCCAGCCGACCGGGACGAGGAGGAACAGGAAGTCGGCGAGGCCGGCCGAGACGACGCCGACGACCAACGAAAGGACCGCGGCGACGGCGAGGCTCGCGACGATGTCGATGAGCCACGCGCCGCCGCGTGCGGTGACCGACGCCAGCTGCGACTGCGCGTACGCGGTGCTACCCATACCAGTCGCTGAACGGGCGCCCGGCAAGTGTTTTGTGACGGGCGTCGCAGCCACCGCTATCGAGCGGTTCCGCCGTCCGCCGCTCGCGGCGGATTGCCGCCGGGTCGGAGTCGTCGCTGCCCTTTTTAGCCGGAGCGGGCGAACCGCCGCGTATGAGCAAACGCATTCTCGTCGCAGTCGACGGATCGGAGGAGGCCGCGGAAGCGCTGCGGTTCGCGGCGGCCGAGTGGCCCGACGCCGAACTCACGGCGCTCCACGTGATCAACCCCGCGGACTCGGCGACGGGCGCCGAGGGCGGGTTCCCGGGGGCCTCCGACCAGTGGTACGCCAGCGCCAAGCAGCGCGGCGAGCGGATCCTCTCCGAGGCGGTCGACGCGGTCGACCGGGAGGTCGCAACGAGACTGGAGGTCGGGCGCCCGACGAAGACGATCCTCGGGGTTGCGGGCGGCGAGGCGCCGGTCGGGGAGGACGGCGAGGACCCCGGTGAGCCGTTCGACCACGTCGTGCTGGCGAGCCGGGGACGAACCGGGCTCTCGCGGGTCCTCCTCGGCAGCGTCGCGGAGGGCGTCGTGCGCCGCGCCGAGGTGCCCGTTACTGTCGTTCGGTGAGGGAGTCGGCGATCACTCCTCGGCGCGCTCGGCCGCGACTATCTCGCCGACCATCGACCACCCCTCCTCGTCGGGCCCGGAGCGGCCGAGCAGGATCCGCTCGTAGTCGTCGGAGCTGATCAGCCGGAAGTCGGCGTCCCGGTCGGCGTCGGTCCGGACGCCCTCGCCGCGGAACTCCCGCTGGAAGAACTCCGTCGACGAGAACTCGAAGACACCGCTCTCGCCGGAGTCGAGTTCGAGCCGCACGGGCCGGGGCTGGACGTTGTGGATCCGCTTCGCGATCGGGTGTAGATCCGGCATACCGGCGAGTCGGGTCGGGTCGGATAAAATCCGTCGGCTCCGGTGGCCGCTGAACGCCGCCGTACCACTTTAATAGCTCACGGCGCGTGCGGACGCTGAGAACCACCATGATAGAAGCATCGCTCATCTACCTTCGCGACGGCGACGACGCCGTCACCACCGTCATCATCGGCGGGCTCCTGCTCCTCGCGAGTCCGCTGATCGTCCCCTCGATACTCGTTTTCGGCTACCTAACGCGCGTCCTGCGACTGACCGCCGACGGCGACGACGCCCCACCGGTCTTCGGTGAGTGGGGCGACCTCTTCGTCGACGGCCTGAAGGCGTTCGCCGTCGCGTTCGTCTACTCGCTGCTGCCGCTCGCGGTCGTCGCGGTCGCCGCGACGGTGAGCCTCGGCGCGTTCGTCGTAGTGCCGGGGACCGGCGACGGCGGCGCCGGGACGTTCCTCGGCACGTTCGCCGTCGGGATCTTCGTCCTCGTCGCGGGGCTCGTCGCCCTCGCCGTGTCGCTCGTCGGGCTCTACGTGACGCCCGCGGCGCTGGCCGCGGTGGCAGACTCGGGGCGCGTCGGCGACGGGTTCGCCGTCGGGACGATCTGGGGCGTCGTCACGAAGCGGGCGTACGCGACCGGGTGGGTCACCGCCGCGGTCGTCGTCCTCGCCGGTTCGCTCGCGATTGGCGTGCTCTCCGTGGTCCCGGTGCTCGGAACGATCGCCGGCGTGTTCGTCCAGTTCTACGCGCTCGTCGCCGCGGCCGCGATCGTCGGCTGGACGTGGGCCGACGTGCGGCCGGTCGGGACCGAACCGCCCGAGCCGGAGCCCGCGGAGCGGCCCGCAGTGTAACGGGTCCGCGGTATAACGGGTCGGAAGGGCCCGCGGTGTAACGGGTCGGAATCGAAAGCGGCGCCGAAAGTCGGAGAGCCGCGAAAAGGGAGTTACTCGTCGAGGACGTCGTCGTACTCGCCGGCGTCGACGCGGTCGTCGAACGTCCGGGCGTCCTCGCCCTCGATGGTGACGCCGAGGGAGGCGCAGGTGCCGCCGACCTCCTTGGCGGCGGCCTTCGTGTCATACGCGAGCAGGTCGCTCGACTTCTGCTCGGCGACCTTCTTCACCTGCTCGATCGACATGTCGGCGACGAAGTTCTCCTGGGGCTCGCCGGAGCCGGTGTCGAAGCCGGCCTCGTCCTTGATGAGCTCCGCGGTGGGCGGCACGCCGACCTCGATGGTGAAGGAGCCGTCGTCGTCGTACTCGACGGTGACGGGCACCTCCATGCCGTCGAAGGCAGCGGTCTCGTCGTTGATCTCCGCGACGACGTCCTGGACGTCCACCGGCGTCGGTCCGAGCTCGGGACCGAGCGGCGGGCCGGGGTTGGCCTGCCCGCCGGGGACGAGCGCTTCGATAGTTCCAGCCATGTCCGTACGAATCCGTCGCCGACTTTTAACGGTTGTTCTTTCGAGCAGGGAGAGTCATCTGTTCTCACACCTTATATATCGGGTAACTGGCGGTGAACGACCCGTTCGGCGAGCGACGCTTGTCCAGTGTGCGTTTATAAAAGAACGCGCGATGCCGAGTGGAACGCTACCGAATCTCTCGCCGCTCGCTTATAAGTTGTTAACTGCGGATCGATGACAAACGCCTCCAAAGCCCCAGCCGCTCGTTTATAAACGGTTGACAGAGGGTCAACCGTGACCACCTCCAAAGCCCCAGCCGCGAGGACTCGGGGGCCTTGCTGCGCTCCTCGCTCACTTCGTTCGCTGCGGTGCTTGCTGCGGCCGCCTTCGCCCTCGCGGCTGCCCCTTTGAGTCCCGCCCCGCACAGCACAGCACCGCACCTCACGCCTCCCCAACCTCGTCAGTCGCCGTCGCTTCGCTCCGGCGACTGACTCCCTCGCGCGTGCTCCTCGCGGCCGCCTTTGGCGGCCACTCGGAGGCACGCGCCACCGCCAACGTTCATTTATAAGCCGTATCCATGCGGGGTCGAGCGGGCCCTCGCCTACGAGTCGACGACCGTCGACGGGTCGCTCGAACCTGCCTCGTCCGCGACGCGTCCGGGGAGGAACGTCCCGGTCTCCCGGCGGACGCCGAGGAGGAGCACGCCCCCGGCGAGGAGTGGGAGGGCGGCGCAGGCGGCGTAGATAGGGGTGAACCCGACCGCCTCGATGAGGGGGAGCGACACCATTGGGCCGAGGCCGCCGCCCACGTCGCCGAGGACGTTGTTCGTCCCCGAGGCGCGCCCCATCCGCTCGTCGGGGGTGAGGTCCGCAAGCAGGGCCATCATCGGGCCGCTCGTCCCGCCCTGTCCGGCGCCGATGAAGACGCAGGCGAGGCCCAGAGAGAGGACCGAGCCGGCCCGGGCGAGCAGCAGGAATCCGACGAACGAGACCACGAGGAACGTGAGCAGGATCGGCGTCCGGGAGTCGCGGGTGTCGGAGACTCGCCCGCCGACGAGCATGAAGAACGCGGCCGAGACGACCGTGCCGGCCATGAACAGCCCGGAGGTGCCCTGCGGGGCGAGACCGAACAGCGAGATGTCCTCGGCGCCGAGGAACAGAACGAGCGTGGAGAACAGCGCGCCGATGTACGCGAACATCAGCCCGAAGTTGACCAAGCCGACCGTCAGGGCCGGAACCGCGGTGTCGACCTCCCACGGCTTGATCGAGTCCCCGGAGCGGTCGCCGGTGACGTGCGTCTCCGGGACGTACCGGTAGGCGACCACGCTGGCCGTGAGCGCGAACGCGGCGGCGACGGTGAACGCGGCGACGTTGCCCGCGAGCGCCGAGACGACCCCGCCGAGCACGAGGCCGGCCGGGAACCCCATCGTGATCCCGCCGCGGACGATCCCCATGTTCGTCCCCCGCGAGCCGCTGTCGGAGAGGTCGGCCGCGATCGTGTAGGCGGTCGCGAACACCGCGGCGGAGCCGAGCCCCCAGAGGATCCGCGCGAGCAGGAACCACGTCTCGGGCGCGACGACCGCCCCGATCAGGGTGAACCACGCGTCCGGGCCGACGGTCACCGAACCGGCCGCGAGCGACGGCAGTGATGCCGCGAGCGGGCGGAGCGACTCGGCGGGCGGCATCGCGAGCGCGACCACGTAGCCGAGCGTGGCGACCCCCTCGACGAACAGGCCGACGACGAACGGCGTGCGCGTCCCGTACCGGTCGACGAGGGCGCCGGCCGGCGCGTTCGCGACGAGCCGCACCCACCGGTTCGCGGAGAGGATCGCGCCGACCATGAACGCCGAGATGCCGAGGACCGCGCCGAGGTTCGGTAAGATTGGGAAGACGACGCCGCCGCCGAAGCCGACGAAGAAGGTGCTCGCGATCACCGCGAGCAGGACCGGCGGCGGCCGCTCGAACCCGAAGCGGGTCATTCGCTGTCGTCCGAAGTCCCGTCGCTCCCCGGTTCGTCGGCTTCCGGACTCTCGGTCTCCGATTCGTCGGCGTCCCGCCGCAGTTCGTCGATCGCGTCGTCGAGCGGCGGCAGTTCGACCCCGTCGGCGAGCAGCGGCCCGACGATCCGCCGGAGCGCCGCCTCCGCAACCTCGCGGGTGTAGCCGTCCGGCTCGTCGTCCCGCACGGAGCCGGCGAGCGTGATCTGGCGGGTCCGCGCGCCGTCGAGGGTCGCCACGAGCAGGGCCGCAGTCTCCTCGACGTCGACGTCGCGGAAGACGCCGGCCTCGATGCCGTCCGCGAGGATGTCGGCGACGGTCCCGCGGAGCAGCCGGTCGCTTCGCGCCAGCTGCTCGCGGATCCGCTCGTTGAACGGCCCCTGCGTGCGCAGCTCCAGCAGCGCGATGTGGAACGCCTCGCGGTCGGCCTCGTCGGGCGCGAAGACGAACCACCCGACGAACTGGACCAACCGGTGGACGGGCGGGTCGTCCGCGCGGGCCGCGATCCGCTCCTCGGAGTCGGAGATGATGTGCTCTAAGAAGGCGACGAGCAGGTCCTCCTTCGTGTCGTAGTGGTAGTGGAGCAGCGACTTGCTCTTCGAACACTCGTCGGCGATGTCCTGCATCGTCAGGTCGGCGTAGCCGTGAGCGCGGAGGGCGCTGTACACCCCGTCCATGATCTCCGCTGCCGCGCTCGGCGAGTCGCTCATTGACTGACCGGTCAGTCAGCGAGCGGTAAATCCCTATCGGTCGGGGTCGTCCGGCGGCGACTCCGACCGCCGCCGACGGGGGCCGTCGCTCGCGGCGAGACGAGCTTCGGCGCCGCCGCTCGGAGGATGAGAACAGTCGAAAAGCCGATTCGCCTCGGGTGTCGTCGCCGACTTACAGACGGGTGACGTTCGACGCGCGCGGACCCTTGTCCGCCTCCTCGATGTCGAACTCGACTTCCTGACCCTCTTCGAGGTCCGGGCCGCCGACGTCTTCCATGTGGAAGAACACGTCTTCGTCCGCGTCGTCCGTCGAGATGAAACCGTAGCCGCCAGTGTCGTTGAAGAAATCAACTTCGCCTTTCGCCATTGCGACCGAAGAAGCGGGAGTGGGACATATAAGGCTTCCGCGACGGCCCGCAGCGTGGAACGGCGTCGCACGGAAACGCCGTCGCACGGAAACGCCGTCGCACGGGCTCTGCTCGGGGGTGTCCGCCTCGCCCCCGAGAGGCGGCCGAGTTCCGGGACGCCGGAGCGAGCAACGCCGTGTTAGTAACTACTATACGACCCCGGTTCAGAACCGTTAGGTATGAGTCAGTCGTACAATCGAGGCCTCATCGAGGACTTCGGCCGCTGGCGGGAGTTCGAGGCGGGGATGTGGGCGTGGATCTTCCACAAGTTCACGGGATGGGTGCTCATCGGGTACCTGTTCACGCACATCGCCGTGTTGAGTACGGGGATTCCGGCCGCCGGCGCCGGCGAGGCGGCGATCGCCGCCGGAAACGACGTGTACACCCAGACCATCGTCTCGCTGGAAGGGCTGCTGCTCGTGCGCATCCTCGAAGTCGGCCTGCTGGCCGTCGCCGTCTTCCACATGCTCAACGGGACCCGGCTCCTCCTCACCGACCTCGGCATCGGGCTGGACGCACAGGACAAGAGCTTCTACGCGTCGCTGATCCTCACCGGAGCGATCACCGTCGCGTCCGTTCCGACGTTCCTCGCGGGGGCGTTCTGAGATGGCCGAGCGCTACTCCTCGTTCCAGTCGGGCGGCCGCATGTGGTTCCTCCAGCGGGTCACGGCGGTGTTCCTGCTGGTCGTGTTGGCGTTCCACTTCTTCCTGCTCCACTTCGTCCACCACGCCGACGAGGTGTCGTTCCTCGCCAGTTCGGCTCGGATGGAGCAGCTGAGCTACTACTCGCTGATGATCCTCTTCCTCGTGACCGCGACGTTCCACGGGGTCAACGGCGTCTACAACGCCTTAGTCAACCAGGGGCTCACCGGCACGAAACGCACCGTGATCAAGTGGACGCTCGTCGCCGCGAGCGTCGTGTTGATCGCCCAGGGAATCCGCACCGCGAACGCCTGGGCGGGCATCGGACTCTACTGAACCGACCATGAGCACGCAAATTCCGAAGCAGACCGAGGAATCGACCGAGGCCGACGCCGAGACGGAGCCGGCCTCGAAAGGCGACGAGCGCCGCGCCGAGAAGCGTCGCCGCGCGGCCGAGCGCCGCGAGCAGCGACAGGAGGAGGAGGCCGAGAAGGCCGCCGCCGACGAGAGCACGGTCGAGCTGAAGGTGTTCCGCTACGACCCGCAGGTCGAGGGGAAACAGGAGCCGCGGTTCGACACGTTCCACGTCCCGTTCACGAAGGGGATGACCGTCCTCGACGCGCTGATGTACGCGCGCGACACGTACGACTCCTCGCTCACGTTCCGCCACTCCTGCCGGCAGGCGGTGTGCGGCTCGGACGCGATGTTCGTCAACGGCGGCCAGAAGCTGGCGTGTAAGACGCAGATTTCGGACCTCGACGAGCCGGTCCGCGTCGAGCCGCTCCCCCACGCCGAGGTGACGAAGGACCTCGTCGTCGACATGGAGCACTTCTACGACCAGATGGAGGCCGTCGAGCCGTACTTCCAGACGAACGAGTACCCGGACGGCGAGCTCGAAGAGCAGCGCCAAGACCGGGAGAACCGCGAGAAGATCAAGATGTCCACGCGCTGCATCTGGTGTGGCGCGTGTATGTCCTCGTGTAACATCGCCGCGGGCGACAACGAGTACCTCGGGCCGGCCGCGATCAACAAGGCGTACCGGTTCGCGATGGACGAGCGCGAGGGCGAGGAGATCAAACAGAAGCGGCTGGAGATCATCGAACAGGAGCACGGCGTCTGGCGGTGCCAGACGCAGTTCTCCTGTACTGAGGTGTGCCCGAAGGACATCCCCCTCACCGAGCACATCCAGGAGCTGAAGCGCGAGGCGGTCAAAAACAACCTGAAGTTCTGGTAAACCCGACAGACAGTATCAAGGGACTCCGGAACCTACGAAATTACATACCAACAATGCACGAACACGACGTCGTCGTCGTCGGGGCCGGCGGGGCGGGACTCCGGGCGGCGATCGCGGCACAGGAAGCGGGCGCGGACGTGGCGATGGTGTCGAAGCTCCATCCCGTCCGGTCGCACACGGGCGCGGCGGAGGGCGGAATCAACGCGGCGCTGCGCGACGCCGACTCCTGGCAGGACCACGCGTACGACACGATGAAGGGGTCCGATTACCTCGGCGACGCGCCGGCGGTCGAGGCGCTCTGTCAGGAGAGCCCCGAGGAGGTTATTCGCCTCGAACACTGGGGGATGCCGTTCTCCCGTGAGGACGACGGCCGCGTCTCCCAGCGGCCGTTCGGGGGCCTCTCGTTCCCGCGCACGACGTACGCGGGCGCCGAGACCGGCCACCAGATGCTCCACACGATGTACGAGCAGGTGGTCAAACGAGGCATTACGGTGTACGACGAGTGGCACGTGATGGACCTCGCGGTCACCGACGAGGACGACCCCGCGGAGCGGACGTGTCACGGCGTGGTCGCGTACGACATCCAGAGCGGCGAGATCAGCGGCTTCCGCGCCAGGGACGGCGTCATCCTCGCGACCGGCGGGATGGGGCAGGTGTTCGACCACACCACCAACGCGGTCGCCAACACCGGCGACGGCGTCGCGATGGCGTACCGCGCCGGCGTCCCGATGGAGGACATGGAGTTCATCCAGTTCCACCCGACGACGCTGCCGTCGACCGGCGTCCTCATCTCCGAGGGCGTCCGCGGCGAGGGCGGAATCCTCTACAACGAGGACGGCGAGCGGTTCATGTTCGAGCACGGCTACGCGAACAACGACGGGGAGCTCGCCTCCCGCGACGTCGTCTCCCGCGCCGAGCTCACCGAGGTCAACGAGGGGCGCGGCATCGAGGACGAGTACGTCCACCTCGACATGCGCCACCTCGGCGAGGAGCGCATCCTCGACCGGCTGGAGAACATCCTCCACCTCGCGGAGGACTTCGAGGGCGCGGACGGACTCACGGAGCCGATGCCGGTCAAGCCCGGGCAGCACTACGCGATGGGCGGCATCGAGACGAACGAGTTCGGCGAGACCGTCATCGACGGGCTGTACGCCGCCGGCGAGTGCGCCTGCGCCTCCGTCCACGGCGCGAACCGCCTCGGCGGCAACGCGCTGCCCGAACTCATCGTCTTCGGCAAGCGGGCCGGCCGCCACGCCGCCGGCGAGGAGATGGGCGAAGCCGAGGTCACGACCGGCCGGTCCAGCGACTGGGAGCCGGCCGACTACGAGTTCGGCGTCGAGGTCGGCGAGACGGACGGCTCGGACCCCGCCGCGGCCGACGGGGGCGCCGTGGCGACCGACGCCGAGAGCGTCGTCGGGAGCGCCGTCGACCGGGCGCAAGCGCGCGTCGACGAGCTGCTCTCGCGGAAGGGTCGCAACCACGCGGAGATCCGCTCCGCGGTCCAGGAGACGATGACGGCCAACGTCAACGTGTTCCGCGAGGAGGGCCGGCTGGAGGAGACGCTGGCGGACCTCCGCGAGGCCCGCGAGGCGTACAAGGACGTCGCGGTGTCGGACCCGTCGCGGACGTTCAACACCGACCTCATCCACACCATCGAGACGCGGAACATCCTCGACATCGCGGAGGCGCTGACGATGGGCGCGCTCGCCCGCGAGGAGTTCCGGGGCGCCCACTGGCGCAAGGAACACCAGGAGCGCAAAGACGAGGAGTGGCTGAAACACACGCTCATCTCGTGGAACGACGGCGAGCCGGAGCTGTGGTACAAGCCGGTCGTCCTCGAGGGCGAGAACAAGACGTACGAGCCGAAGAGCCGCTCGTACTGAGCCGGCCGGCCTGCTTTCCCCGGATCGATCCGGATCGTTAACGGTTTCCTATCCGTCGACGGTCGAAATCGAACGTCGATACGCGTCGATTTGCGGTTCGTCGATCGACGTTGCCCGCTCGAATATAAGGAATTTTGCGTTTTTAGACGCTCTTCGGCGATTTGAGGTAGTTTCGACGACTGTTGAATGGGGGATTTATTATCGTCGAACCCAACATATCGGACAAGATGATCGACACGGAAACCGCGTCCGCAGCGGCCCGCGCGCTGCCCACGGAGCTCCAGTCCCCCCGAGCCAAGCTCGTGTACCTCTATCTGACCACGAACGGCGACGCGACGGTCTCTGAGATGGGCGAGTCGCTCGGGATGAAGAAGCTCTCCTTATACAGCATCCTGAAGACCCTCCGCAAGGAGGGGCTCGTCGACTGCGACGGCGACTGTTACGTCCCCAACTGACGCGGCCGTTTTCTCGACGCGCAGGTCGGCGCCTCGCGACGCCGCTTCTCTCTCGTCGCCCCGTCCACCACAGCGGAGCGTTTAGGGTGGCGGAGCGCCCACGTCGACCGTGGACGCGAACCAGACGGAGTTCGAAAACCCGTTCGCGATGGACCCCGACTGCGAGAACTGCGAGGAGCTGTGCGGCGCCCGCGACCGCGTCGTTCACGGCTACGGCGACGTCGGCGCCGAGTTCCTCGTGGTCGGGACGGCGCCGACCGAGGCCGCCGAGCGCAACGGCGTGCCCTTCACCGGCGAGGGGGGCGGCGAGCGCGTCCAGTCGATCTTCGGCGACCTCGGCTTCGTCCGCTCGGAGCCGGACGCCGCGGAGCCCGACGTCCAGAACATATTCTTCACGAACCTGACGCGGTGTCGACACCCCGACCGCGGGCCGACGGACTGGGAAGCGGAGACCTGTGAGCCGTTCCTCAACGCGGAGATCCGGATGATAAACCCCCAGATCATCGTGCCGGTCGGCGAGCGACCCCTCCGCGAGCTGGCCGTCGAGTACACGACCCGCCGGCCGGACTCCTTCGATGTGGACGCCGAACACGCGACGACCATCCGCGGGCGCGGGTTCGAGCTGGTGCCGATGAAAGAGCCGGCGGAGATGACCGACGACGAGGCCGACGCCTTCCGCGATCACATGCGCGAGAACGTGTTGAGCCGGGACTATCGACAGACGAAAGGACGCCAGAGCCGCTGAGCGGTCGGTTTCGGTCCCCCGCCGCGACGCTCAGTCGTCTGAGTCGAGGTCGATGTCGTCGAGGACTCCCTCGGTCGCGTCCTTGCTGTCGGCGCCGAACGCGCAGTCGACGATGATGTGCCCGCCGAGCGTCGTCGGCGAGATCACCTGGTCGGCGCCGGCTCGCCGGAGCTTGTCGACGTTCTCACGCTGCGTGACCGCCGCGACGATCCGCACGTCCGGGTTGAGCTGACGGGCGGTGAGGATGGCGAGCGCGTCGCGCGCGTCGTCCTCGGTGGCGGCGACGACCGCGCGGGCCCCGCCGATGTTGACTCGTTCGAGCGGGTCGACGTCGCTGGGGTCCGCGGTGAACACCGGAATGTCGCGGTCGGCGAGCCGCCTCGCGGCGGTCTCGTCGGGCGTTACGACGGCGTACTCGACGCCGTCGCGGGCGGCGAGCTCTTCGAGAATCGGTTCCGTCAGGTCCCCGTAGCCGAGCACGAGGACGTGGTCGTCGAGGAGGTCGATCTGTCTGTCGGTCATTTTTCCGAGCGCCTTGGAGAGCTGCGCCTCGATGGCGGGCGTGAGGAGGACCCCGAGCGCCACCGCGAAGGCGGCGACGTTCATCACGAGCGAAGAGAGCGCGAACAGCTGCGCGATGTCCGAGGCCGGATGGATGTCGCCGTAGCCGACCGTCGAGGCGGTGACGACGGTGAAGTAAAACGCTTCGACGATCGTCTCGATTCCCTCGAACTGGTCTCTGAGGGCGTACGAGCCGACGGTCCCGTAGGAGACCGCGGTCACGAGCGCCGCGCCAGCGGCGAGTTGCGTCGGCGACGGGGAGAACTTCCTGTCGAACCGCCCGCGGTTGTACAAGAGCGCGGGCAGCGACAGGACGGACAGCGCCACCAGCGGGAACGACAGCACCGACGCCTGCATCAGTCCCTGTATCGCGGTCAGCGGGAGCAGGACGGCCGTCGAGTACCAGCCGACCCGATAGCCGTTCTTCAGCGCGAAGCCACTGCCGAGCATCGAGAAGCCGGTTATCGTCCCCGTGAAGCCGACAGTCTGGCGGTAGACATCCGGAACGTACGGGGCGAGCGGCCCGGAGACCCCCAGCCCGCCGATCTGCGCGAGCCCGGCGAGGATCGACAACACCGCGACCGCGAACGTCAGGAGGATCGACGCCCGAACGGTCACCCAGTCCCGGGTCAGCTCCATATCTCCGGGTGGCCGAGACCGAACTTAAACCCCGCGAGGCGACCGCGAGGCCGACGGTCCCGGGCGCGACCCGCTCCCCCGTCGACACACGTTTAACCCGCCCGTCGGTTGGGTGGCGTATGTCGCTTCCCGTCGAGATCGTCTTCGGAATCTACCTCGGCGTCATCACCGGGATCGTTCCCGCGCTGGTGGCCGGGACCCTCGGGTTCGTGTTCAAATACGTGACGGACGTGACGATCCCCGGGCTCGGGGTCGTCGTGCTGTCGCTCGCGATCGCCGGGGTCAACGGCGGGCTGCTCGCGCTCAACGACGAGACGATCCGGTCGTCGGAGCGCGCGCCGGCGATCCTCACGGCGATCGTCGTGGTGTTGATGCTCTCGATGTACGCCCACGCGCAGGGGGACCGGCTCGGCGCCAGCGTCCCCAAGCGCATCTCGCTCAAGCAGCTCCGCGACCGGACGCTCTCGACCGACGTGATCGAGCTCGTCGGCGGCCGGGGGCGCGTCTCCGTCGAGGTCGCCGGCGAAGTGAACGATATGGAAGGGTACCCACCGCTGCCGGCCGACACGCGCCGCGCGATCCTCGACGGCGACTGGACGTTCCCCGCCGACCTCCCGCTCGCGGAGCTCGAAGACCGGTTCGGCGAGCGCCTCCAGACCGAGCTCGACCTCGCCGACGTCGCGGTCCGGATCGACGAGCAGGCGCGAGCGACGGTGTCGGCCGCGCCGCCGACCGGCGCGCTCTCGAAGCGCGTGCCCGCGGGGAAGCGCGCGGTGTCGGTGTCGGCGCTCGTCCCGACCGGGATCGCTCGCGGGGACGTGGTCCGCGTGATCACCCCCGAGCTCGACGCCGAGGGCGCCGTGATCGCCGCCCGGTCGAGCGGGAAGCCGGAGCCGGGGGCCGGCGCGGCGTCGAAACCCGCCCCAGCCGCGGGCGACGACCCGGATCCGGACGACGACGCTCGGACCGACGGCGGCGAGGAGACCGTCGCCCCCCCGCCGGCGGCGACCGCCCCAACCACGACCGGCGGCGAGGGGCGCGTGACGCTCGCGCTCGACCGCTCGGAGGCGGCGGCGCTCCTCCGCGCCGACCGCGGGCGCGTGCTGGTGTTGTCGCGGGGCACTCGTCGGGAATACGAGCTCACGGCCCTGCTGCGCCGAGCGGGGAAGCGGTTCCGGAAGGTCTCCGTCGTCGCCGGGGGGCCGCTCGACGGCCACACGATCGGCGAGGCCGAGATCCGCGAGGCGTACGACGTCGCGGTCCTCGCGGCCCGCCACGAGTCGTGGACGATCGCGCCCGACGGCTCGCAGTCGCTGTCGGCGGGCGACGACCTGTTCGTCGTCGGGAGCCGCGACGCGCTCGACCGGTTCGCGGAGGTGGCCGCGTGAGCCTCTCGCTCGCCGCCGTCGACGTCGGCTTCGCCCGGCCCCGGGAGGCGGCGGTCACGCTCGTCACGTTCGCGGTCGTCGCCGCCCTCGTGGCCGGGAGCGCGGCGCTGGCCTACCGCTGGTACTTCCGCACGGAGATCCCCGAGGGGGTGACCGGCCTGATCGGCGTCTCGGTCGTCGCCTTATACCTCAACACGACCTCGCTGGGGTCGGTCGCGATCGGGGACAACCCGGCCCTCCTGGCGCCCGAGAGCGTGTTCTTCAACCTCGTCTCGCTCGGCGTTGCGGCGGTGATGGCCCCCGTCGGCCGGTACGCGGGCGACCGGCTCGCGGTCGACGTGTTCGCGCTCTCCGGGGCCAAGCAGCTCGAGGGCGAGCTGAGCGGGGTCGTGCGCGCGGTCGGCCGGTTCACGGCGGTGACGCTCCCGCCGGCCGACGAGATCGGCGACATGGACACGTACGACCCCGTCTCGCCGGAGAAGAAGGCGGAGCTCGCGGAGACGACCCTCCTGTTCCCGCGGAAGCTCTCGGCGGCTGAGCTCCGAGAACGGCTCGTCGCCCGGATCAAAGACGAGTACGGGGTCGGCTACGTCGACGCCGACCTCGGCGAGGACGGGACCGTCGAGTACTTCGCGGTCGGCTCCCGGGCCGCGGGGCTCGGCCCGACGCTCGCGCCGGGGTCGGCGGCGGTCGCGGTCGCGGCGGACCCGCCGAACAACGCCACCGTCGGCGACACGGTCCAGCTGTGGCGCGACGACCCGGAGCCGAAGCGCGTCGCGACCGGCGAGCTGCGCGGCGTCGCCGGCGACGCCGTCACCGTCGCGCTCGACGAGTCGGACGCCGAGCGGCTGACCGACGAGGGCGGCTACCGCCTCGTAACGCTTCCCGCGGAGCCGCAGGCTGACCGCGAGTTCGCCTCGCTGCTGCGGACCGCGGACGAGACGATGGCCTCGGTCGCGGTGGGCGCCGGGAGCGACCTCGACGGGAGCACCGTCGGCGAGGTTGGAGCCGTCGTGGCCGCGGTGCGCCCGGCGGAGGGGCCCGTCCAGCCGATCCCGCCGCGCGCGTACGCCTTCGGCGCCGGCGACCTGGTGTATCTCGTCGGCAGGCCGGACGCGATCCGTCGGTTCGAGGCCGCCGCCGCATCGCCGGCCGACGCTGACGGGCCAGACGGTGGTGCCGAGACGCCGTCCGCGGCCACGCGCGACGCCGAACTCGACGACATCGACGCGGAGGTTGAGCTCGACGCGGAGGCCGGACTCGATGGCGAAATCGATTCCAACGACGCCGACGCGGCGGACGCAGACGACCCCGCCGATCCCGACGGGGCGCAACGCTCTTGAGTCGTCCGCGCGGGGATCCGCCATGGAGTGGAAGCTGTTCGCCGACCTCGCGGAGATCGCGGGCGACCGCGCGGTGACCGTCGACGCGGAGCCGGGCGACACGGTCGGTGACGCGCTCGACGCGCTGCTGGACGCGCATCCGGACCTCCGGGACCGCGTCATGGAGGACGGGACCGTCGCGGACCACATCAACGTCCTCCGGAACGGACGGAGCGTCCGCCACGACGAGGGGCTCGACGCGACGCTGGAAGCGGGCGACGAACTCGCGCTGTTCCCGCCGGTGAGCGGCGGGGCCGTTGGCCGATCGGTCGTTTCAAACGCGCGCCGGCCCCATCCGGAGCCATGACCGACAGCGACGAGGGGACGGGAGGGGCAGGCGACGGTGACGGACACGATCACGGCGGCCACGAGCCGCACCGCGAGGAGTTCGGCGAGGACCCGGTCGGCCACACCCGCGCGACCGCCGGGATGACGGTGAGCGAGCTCGTCGACGGCTACGGAGACGCGGGGATCGGCGCCGCCGCGGTCAACGAGGCGGGCGACGTGCTCGCGGAGATGTTCGACAACGAGGACTGCACCGTGTTCCTCTCGCTCGCGGGCGCGATGGTCCCTGCCGGCATGCGCCGAATCGTCGCCGACCTCATCCGGGACGGCTACGTCGACGCGCTGGTGACGACCGGGGCGAACCTCACCCACGACGCCATCGAGGCCATCGGCGGGAAACACCACCACGGGCGCACTCACGACCCCGAGAAGACTCCCCGCGAGCACGACGAGGGGCTCCGCGACGAGGGGGTCGACCGCATCTACAACGTCTACCTCCCGCAGGAGCACTTCGCAGAGTTCGAGGGGCACCTCCGCGAGGAGGTGTTCCCGGCGCTGGAGGCCGACCCGGACGCGGAGGGGACCGACGCCGTCTCCATCGCGGACCTCACGCGCGAGCTCGGCCGCGCGAACGCCGAAGTGAACGAGCGCGACGACGTCCCGGAGGGGCCGGGGGTCGCGGCCGCCGCCTACGAGTGCGACGTGCCGATCTACTGTCCCGCGGTCCAAGACTCCGTGCTGGGGCTTCAGGCGTGGATGTACGCCCAGACCGCCGACTTCACGCTCGACGCGTTAGCCGACATGACCGAACTCACCGACCTCGCGTTCGAGGCCGACGACGCCGGCTGCCTGCTCGTCGGCGGCGGCGTCCCGAAGAACTTCACCCTCCAGACGATGCTCGTCACGCCGCGCGCGTACGACTACGCCGTCCAGATCACGATGGACCCCGAGGCGACCGGCGGGCTCTCCGGCGCGAGCCTCGAAGAGGCGCGCTCGTGGGGGAAACTGGAGAAGGACGCGCGCAACGCCTCGGTCTACGGCGACGCGACCGTGATGCTCCCGATGCTTATCGCCGCGGCCCGCGAGCGCGTGGAGTAAGACGACGAGTGCGGCCCTGACCGGGTCATTGCTTATAAACCGATCTGCGGTGGCGCGTGCCTGCGAGCGGTCGCCCCCGGCGACCGCGAGACAGCACGCGCGAGGGAGTCAGTCGCCGGAGCGAAGCGGAGGCGACTGACGAGGCTGGGGAGGCGTGGGGTGCGGTGCTGCGCGGTGCGGGGTGGGACTCAAAGGGGCAGTCGCGAGGGCGAAGCACGGCGACGTAAGGACCGCAGGAGTGAGCGAAGCGAACGACGAGGACCGCAGCGAGCCGCGCGAGCCCTCGCGGCTGGGGCTTTGGAGGTGTTCTCCGCCGATCCACGGTTAGTCATTTATAAACGAGCGGCTGAGGCTCCGGCGGTATCCGTCACCGTCGGTCGGTTTCGCCGTCTGAGAGAGCAGTAGAGACCGTCCATCCCACCGAGACCGACCTACTCTCGACCGTCTAGATCCATCGCCTCGGCGAGCAGCGCGTGCGACTCCAAGGCGTCGTCGTGGTCCGGCACGGTGTGCTGGATCATCATCTCGTCGACGCCGACGCGGTCGGCCAACTGCTCCAACAGCCCCGAGATCGTCTCCGGACTCCCGGAGATCGCGCGCGGCCACTCGTCGTCGTCGAGCGTCGCGGGCGTCGGCTCGGGCGCCCCGCCGAGCTCGTCGACCGCCTCCTCGACCGTGGGCGTCTCGTCGCCCAGCTCGCCGCGCTGCATCCGCCGGAACGTCGCCTCCGCGGGCGCGCGACGCCGGGCCGCCGCTTCGTCCGTCTCGGCCGCGACCGCGTTGACCGCGACCATCCCTCGCGGCTCGTCGAGCTCCCCGAGTCCACCCTCGGGGTCGAACGCCTCGCGGTACGCCGCGAACGCGCGCTCGGCGAATCCGGGGCGGATGAACCCGGCGAAGCAGTAGCGGAGGCCCAGCTCGCCCGCGATTTCGCCGCTCGACGGACTCGATCCGAGCATCCACGGGACCGCCGGCCCCTCGTCAGATCCCGGCACCGACAGGTCGCTGTACGGGTGTTCGGTGGGGTACTCGTCGCGCAGGTGGTTGACGACCGCGGTGATCCGCTCGCGGTGGTCCTCGTTCGGGTTCTCGACGCGCCGGTCCGTGCCGAGCGCGCGGTCGGAGGCGGGCGAGCCGTTGGCGCGGCCCATTCCGAGGTCGACGCGGCCGGGCGCCAGCCCGTCGAGGACGCCGAACGACTCGGCCACCTTGAACGGGGCGTAGTGGTTCATGAGCACGGCCCCGGAGCCGATCCGGATCGACTCGGTCGCGCCCGCGATGCGGCCGAGCAGCACCTCGGGGGTGGTGCCCGCCAGGCGGTCGCCCATCCCGTGGTGTTCGGCGACCCAGAAGCGCTCGTAGCCCAGTCGCTCGGCGTGGCGCGCGGCGTCGACCGTGTTCTCGAACGCGTCCGCCGCGGTGCCGCCCCGGGGGACCGGCGAGAGGTCGACGACTGAGAGGTCCATACCTCCGCTGGGCGACTGACCCGGTTAACGGTTGGCTCGCCGGCGGGGTGTTCGGGGAATCGAAACCACGGACCCGGGCGGTGGCGCGTGCCTGTGAGGCCGCCCCGCGGCCGAACAGCACGCGCGCAGGACGCGGCGACCGGAGCGAAGCGGAGGGAGCCGCGAGGTTGGGGAGGCCTGAGGTGCTGTGCGGAGCGGTGCGGGGCGGGACTCAAAGGGGCAGCCGGGAGGCGGGCGCAGGCGACGCAAGCACCGCAACGAGGGAGCGGTAGCGACCGAGTGAGGAGCGCAGCGAGCGTGCGCCCGCCTCCCGGCTGGGGCTTTGGAGGTTTTCGCCGTCGATCCGCGATCCGCTATTTATAAGCAAGCGGCTGGGTCATAGAGGTGTTCGCTGGCTTCGATTCTCTATTTATAAACGCACAGCTACGCGAATAAAAGCGAGAAGAAACCGAAGAAATTGCGGCTCAGTTGTCGCCGGTCTTCGACTGCCAGGCGTAGTCGCGCCGGGAGGCGGACTCGCCGAAGCCGCACGAGGAGCAGCGCTCCTTCTTGATGTGGTAGGACTTCTCGCCGCAGCGTCGACACTTCACGTGAACCGTCTTGTTCTTTTTTCCCTGAGAGGGCGTACCTGCGCCGGTCATGCTTTGATGGTGACGACGTTATCGCCGCGTATAATCGTTGTGTCTTCGATCGCGACCGCGAACTCGCCGTCGAGATCGTCGTCGACGCGGTCGTCCACGTCGGCCTCCGGCTCGATGACGACGTTCATGTGTTGGTCGTAACCGCCGAGCACACCGTAGTACGTCGTGCCGTCCTTCAGGTGTACCGTCACGGGGTCCTCGAGCGACGCTTCGAGCACGTCGAGGGGTCGTCCACTCATTGTCCGTATCGCCGCCCGTCGCGGTAATAAAAATACCGGGACGCAGGCCCTCAGGCCGGTCGGTTTGACACGAACGTCTCTTCGGAACCTCCGACCGACCCTCGCTCCAGCCGCTCGCGAACGAACTCGGTAACCGCCGGGACCGCGCTCGCGTACAGGTCAGCGTACGCCAGTTCCGCCTGGCTCCGTCGCGCCGAGCCGTACCCCTGCTCGATCCGGTCGGCGACGTAGCCGACTATTTCCAGCCCGGGCCGGACGAGCCGCGTCGCAAGCGGGTCGTCGCGGTCGACGACCTCGCCCACCGTCGCTCGCGCCCGTTCCGCGGCCGACCGCACAGACGACTCCGTGGGGTACTCCCGGTGTTCGCCGTCGCGGATCTCGTCGACGGCCCGCCGGTACGCCTCGCACTCGGCCAGCGCGATGCCGGCCTCGACCACGGCGGTGGCGTACTCGCCGGCGTCGGTTGCGCGCTCGACGTCCTCAGCCGTCGACCCAACCCCGAGCTCGGCCACGGCGACCAGCTCCTGTGCGACCGTGTCGCTCAGGTCCTCGTCGGCGAACGGCTCCTCGCCGCCGGTGCGCTCGCGGACGGTCGAACGGGTCCGACTCACCGACCCCCGCAGTCCCTCGGCGGCCGCGACCAGCGACGCCCACCGCGGCGCCGTCCCGTCGCGGCCCCCGCGCTCGTCGAGGTACGCCTCGCGGAGCCCCTCGGCGTCGGCCGCGGCCGCACTCGCGCGCTCGACGCCGCTCACCGCCTCGCCGGCCCGGAAGGGATCGGCGACCGGATCGGCGGGGTACGTCACGCGCGGTCGGACGTGCCGCGCGCACTCCGCGAGCAGCGACTCGACGGGCTCGTACGCCAGCACCGCCGCCGTCGGCGACTCGGCTCGGTACTCCAGATCCCCCGCGAGCGACGCGCGATCCTCGCGCACCGCGCGTCGCCGGGCGGCGAGTTCCGACCCGTCGTCGGTCCCGGTGGCCGCGCGGTACGCGGCCCGGACCTCCGCGGCGTCCTCCCGGCGCCGGCGCCACGCGGAGAGGGCGTCGACCGGCCAGCCGTCGGCCGTCTCGGCCTCCACGCGCCGCATCGCGTGCTCGCGGTCGTCGCCGATCGCCGTCGCGACCGCCGCGTTGGGGAGTTCCGGCTCGACCGGCACGTCGTCGAGCAGCCCGCGGGCCCGCGCCTCGTGGGCGTCCGCGAGCGACGCGGGAACTGTCACGGGGAACGGCGACGCCGGCCAGTCGATCGATCCGACGGCGTCGGCGGAGAGCGACACGGGCGCCTCTTGACGCTCCTCGTCGCCGGTGAACGGGAGTCCGGAGCAGCCGGCGAGCGCCGCCGTGCCGGCCGCCGCCGCCCCCGCAAGGAACTGGCGGCGTGAATCCCATGCGCGATCCGAACCCGACCCGCGGGTCACGCCTCATCACCGTCGGTTCCGGACGAGGCCGACGCGTTGAACACGGCCGGCGGCTCCCCGTGTCGACAGGAGCTTCCCATGCCGCGTCCGCTTCCGTTTGAGTGATCGGCCGCAACGGGGATCCGGATCGCGAACCCGACGGTGTGGGTCGCCTCCGGGTCGCACTCGACGTCCGCCGGACGGTACGCCCGACAGAAGTCGGCGCGCGGGTGGAGGTCGCCCTCCGCGAGGTCGTCCCGCTCGACGGACACCGACTCCAGCCGGACGTCCCGGCAGGCTCCCACGGGCATCGAGAGGAGATACACCGACTCGGCGTCGAAGTCCGTCTCGGCGCAGAACGACCGGAGGCGCTCGCCCGCCGACGTCTCGGCGAAGCTGACCGCTGCGAGGTCGTCCTCGGAGACCAACACGCGATAGGCGTGCCGCCGCTGTAGCGCCCGCTCCTCGGCGGAGACCGACGGCGTCTCGTCGTCCTCGGTAACCGGCGCGTCGTCGTCCTCGATGACCAGCGCGCCGCCGTCCTCGTCGCGCGTCTTCTCGAGTTCGTAGTCTTCGATCCGCCGCTCGTTCCGGACCGGATAGCTGTTCGATGCGGTCTCGCTGCCGGCGCAGCCAGCCAGGGCGGTGATCCCTGACGCGGCCGCGAGGAGGGCTCGCCGGCGGGGAACGTCTGCCATCGTCGACAGTTCGCCCGAAAGCGTGAAACGCTTTGTGGGACTCCCGGAGAGTCCCGTCGTCGCCGCGTTCGGGCATGAACGCCCCCGCACGGCCGAACCCGGGAGTTTTTAACGTGGGCGAGAGTACGCCGATGTACCACACTCCCGCGGGACACGGTGAGTCGCGACGACTCGGCCGTAGCGGGGCCTTCAACGACGCGCGGTACGACGGTGCGCCGACGGCTCCTTGCGGGGTTTCAGTGACCGGCGCCGACCACGGCGTCAGACACGAACACACCATGGAAATCGAAATTGCGACACTCGGCGGTTACGAAGAGGTCGGTCGACAGATGACGGCGGTCCGAGCGGGCGAGGACATCGTCATCTTCGACATGGGCCTGAACCTCAGTAAGGTCCTCATCCACGACAACGTGGAGACCGAAAGCATGCACAGCCTCGACCTGATCGACATGGGCGCCATCCCGGACGACCGGGTCATGAGCGAACTGGAGGGCGACGTTCAGGCGATCGTCCCCACCCACGGTCACCTCGACCACATTGCGGGGATCCCGAAGCTCGCCCACCGCTACGACGCGCCGATCGTCTCCGCGCCGTACACGATCGAGCTGGTCCGCCAGCAGATCGAAGACGAGGGGAAGTTCCAGGTCGACAACGACCTCGTGAAGATGAAGCCGGGCGCCTCGATGGCGATCGGCGACTCCGAGCAGGTCGAGATGGAGTTCGTCAACGTCACGCACTCCATCATCGACGCGATCAACCCGGTCCTCCACACGCCCGAGGGCGCGATCGTCTACGGCCTTGACAAGCGACTGGACCACGACCCCGTCATCGGCGACCCGATCGACATGGAGCGGTTCCGCGAGATCGGCCGCCAAGACGAGGGCGTCCTCGCGTACATCGAGGACTGTACGAACGCCGGCCGGAAGGGCCGCACGCCCTCCGAGTCGTACGCGAAAAAGCACGTCGAGGACACGCTCAAATCGATGGAGGACTACACGGGCGGCATCATCGCCACCACGTTCTCCTCCCACATCGCCCGCGTGAAGACCCTCGTCGAGTACGCTCGCGAGATCGGCCGCCAGCCGGTCCTGCTCGGTCGCTCGATGGAGAAGTACTCCGGCACGGCCGAGCGGCTCGACTTCGTCGACTTCCAGGGCGACGTCGGCATGTACGGACACCGGAAGTCCGTCGACCGCGCGTTCAAGCGGATCATGAAGGAGGGGAAGGGGAACTTCCTCCCCATCGTGACGGGCCACCAGGGCGAGCCGCGCGCGATGCTCACCCGCATGGGCCGCGGCGAGACGCCGTACGAAATCGACGACGGCGACAAGGTCGTCTTCAGCGCGAGCGTCATCCCGGAGCCCACCAACGAGGGGCAGCGCTACCAGAGCGAACAGCTGCTCCGGATGCAGGGCGCGCGCCTCTACGACGACATCCACGTCTCCGGCCACCTCCGCGAGGAGGGCCACTACGAGATGCTTCAGGCGCTCCAGCCGCAGCACCTCATCCCCGGCCACCAGACGCTGGAGGGGCGCTCGCCGTACGTGAACCTCGCGACGTCGCAGGGGTACAAGCTCGGACGTGACATCCACGTCACGCAGAACGGGAGCGTCATCCAGCTCGCCGAATGACGAGCGAGACGAAGGAGGCGCGGGTGTTGGAAGCCATCCGCGAGCGGCGTGACCTCGTCAACGCCGCTATCGACGAGGAGCTGCCGGTCCAAGAGCCCGAGCGGCTGTACGAGGCGACCCGGTACATCCTCGAGGCGGGCGGGAAGCGGCTCCGCCCCACGGTGACGACGCTGGCCGCGGAGGCGGTCACCGGCACCGAGCCGATGGGCGCCGACTTCCGCGCGTTCCCGTCGCTCGACGGCGACGAGGTCGACGTGATGCGGGCCGCGGTCGCCATCGAGGTGATCCAGTCGTTCACGCTGATCCACGACGACATCATGGACGAGGACGACCTGCGTCGGGGCGTCCCCGCGGTCCACGAGGCGTACGACGTCTCGACGGCGATCCTCGCGGGCGACACGCTCTACTCGAAGGCGTTCGAGTTCATGACCGAGACGGGCGCGGATCCGCAACACGGGCTCGAAGCGATGCGGATGCTCGCGTCGACCTGCACCGAGATCTGCGAGGGGCAGGCGCTCGACGTCGCCTTCGAGAGCCGCGACGACATCCTCCCCGAGGAGTACCTGGAGATGGTCGAGCTGAAGACCGCCGTCCTCTACGGCGCGTCCGCGGCGACGCCCGCGCTCCTGCTCGGCGCCGACGAGGACGTCGTCGACGCCTTATACCAGTACGGGATCGACTCCGGGCGCGCGTTCCAGATCCAAGATGACGTACTCGACCTGACTGTTCCCTCCGAGGATCTCGGCAAGCAGCGCGGCTCCGACCTCGTGGAGGGGAAAGAGACACTCATCACCCTCCACGCCCGCCAGCAGGGAGTCGACGTCGACGGCCTCGTCGACGCCGACACGCCCGCCGAGGTGACCGAGGCGGCCATCGACGACGCGGTCGCGGCGTTAGAAGAGGTCGGCTCCATCGAATACGCCCGCGACACCGCCGAAGACCTCACCGAGCGCTCGAAGGAACACCTCGAGCTCCTCCCCGAGAGCGGCTCCCGGAGCCTGCTCGAAGACCTCGCGGACTACCTCATCGTCCGCGGCTACTGAGAGCGAACGAACACCGCTTTACCCCCGGCGCGCGTTCGGTCGACCGTGTCACGGTATCGAGACGTCGCGCTGTTTTTCGCGCTCGCCCTGCTGTGGGGCGGATCCTTCGTCGCCATCGAGGTCGGCCTCGACTACTACCCGCCGGTGTTGTACGCCGCCTATCGGTTCGACGTGGCCGCGCTGGCGCTGATCTCGTACGTGTTGCTCACGCAGGATAGCCCGTTCCCGCGGACCCGCGGCGACCTCGCCGCGATCGGGTTCAGCGGCGGGCTCTCGGTGGCCGCGAACAACTCCCTGCTGTTCGTCGGCCAGCAGTACACGACGAGCGGCATCGCCTCCATCACCTACAGCCTCGTCCCGATCGCGACCGCGGCGGTCGCGGCCGTCTGGGTCGGCGGGTCGGACCTCGACGCGCGCGGCGCGGTCGGCGTCGTTCTCGCGTTCCTCGGCGTGGGCCTCGTCGCGCAGCCGGACCCCGCGAACCTCGGCGGGGGCGTCGCGGTCGGCGTCGGCCTGATCGCGATCGGCGTCATCGCCGTCGCGGTCGGCAGCGTCGGCCTCCGGACCGTGGAGACATCGTTCTCCAGCGTGGCGCTCACCGGATGGGCGATGGGGTTCGGCGCACTCGCCATCCACACGCTCAGCCTCGGTATCGGCGAGAGCCAGCGGCTCCCGGCCGCCGCCCCGCGCGCGCTCGTCGCGCTGGCGTTCCTCGGACTGCTCTCGTCGGCGGTTGCGTACACCATCTACTTCACGCTGCTCGACCGGCTCGGCCCCTTCGAGATCAACCTCGTCTCGTACGTCGTGCCGATCGTGGCGACCGTCGCGGGCGCCCTGCTGCTCGCCGAGCCGGTCACACCGTTCACCGTCGCTGGCTTCGCGGTCATCGTCCTCGGGTTCGGACTGTTGAAACGGCACGAGATCGCCGACGCAGCCGCCGAGATTCGGTTCCCGGGCTAAAAAAGCGGGTTCCGGCCGGCTACGCGGTCGCGTTCCCGGACGGGTCGGTCTCGTTTCCCGACGGCTCTGGCGGCGGCGCCGTCGCGCCCGGCGGAACCGCGCTACCCGGCGGGACCGCGCCGCCCGGACCGGTCGCCGGGCCGAACGACACGTCGGGGGTCTCGCCCGTCACGAGGAAGTCCGCGACGTTGCCGATCAGGACGCCGTTGTCGGCGCGCCCGGCGTTCTCCGGTTCGAGGAAGCTGGAGTCGCCCACCACCGCGAGCGAGTTGCTTCTGACCGCGACGCCGTAGGCGCCGGCCTCGCGGGTCGTCGACAGCCGCGACGTCTCCGCGGTCGCGAGCGCCGCCGGTCCGTCGGCCGTGCCCACGGGCGCGGCGCCGCGGAGGACGACCTCCTCGACGCCCTCCGTCAGCGTCCCCGGCCCGGTCGGCTCGACGAGCACGCTGAGGTAGTTCGCGTCGTTGTTCTCCATGTCGTACACGTAGCCCGCCTCGCCGTAGACGCCGAACGGCGAGCCGAACTCGGTGAGCGCGCCTGCGCCGCCCGGGTCGCTCGCGACGAGCGTCCGGCCGCCGGCGTCGACGAAAGTCTCGACCGCGTCGGCGTCGGGCCCCGACAGCGCGCCGGGGCTGGTGGTGACGAACGCGTCCGCGTCCGAGAGGAGCGACGGAAGGGGCTCACGACTCGCGGGCCCGGCGTAGAAGCGGACCTCGTGGCCGTTCTCGACGAGCGCGGCGGTGAGCGGCGCGACGCCACGCTGAACGCCGCCGAGCGAGCCAATGTCCGCTTCCGCGGGCCGGTCTCCGCCCTCGATCGGCAGGATAGAGGTCCCACCGCCGAGCCCGGTACCGCCGCCACCGAGGTGGATAACGACCGTGTTCGACGGCTCGGTGCTCTCCATCTCGACATCGCCGCCCTCGCTGACGGTCTCGGGCTCGACCGCGTCCGCCTGCCAGTGGTCGTCCGCGACCGCCTCCGTCTCGGGTGGCGCGCCGTCGAGAACGACTCCGCCGACGGCGGCGACGCCGACGATCGCGAGGAAGACCAGCGCGAACGCGCCGACCGTCGTTCGCAGGTCGACGCTCATTCGCCCTCACCTCCGTTCGCCGCGGCTGAATCCTCGTCGTTCGTCGTCCCCGCGGCCTCGTCGCCGTCCGCCGGCAGCCGCCCGGTGTAGCTCGTCATGACGACGTCGTCGCCGACGGTCTCGTCCCACGCCGCCGGCGCGACCGCGAGGATGAGCCCGTCGCCGAATTCGTCGTCCGACCCCTCGGCAACGACGACCGTCCCGTTGTCGCGCTCCAGAAGCGAGAGCCCGCCGGGGATGCGGCTCTCCGTGCGTCGGGTGTCGACCGCGTAGTCGTCGATCCCCGCCTCCGCGGCGGCGTCGGCGACCGCGCCGTCGACGAAGCCGAACTCGTCCGCGAAGCCGTTCTCGACCGCCTCGGTGCCGAGGTACGCGTCGGCGTGGGCGATCGCCTCGCGGTCCATCTCGATCTCGTCGCCGCGCTGTTCGATCACGTTCGCGATGAAGAGGTTCGCGAGCGTCTGTCGGCGCTCGCGCTGGGTGTCCGGGTCGCTGCCGGCCTTGTCCGGGCCGGTCGTCCCCGCGTTCGGACCGCTCGGGGCCGGCGCGGTGCCGGCGACGCCGACGCTGCCGACGGCCTGCGCGGAGGGCGCGACGTAGATCCGGTCGGCGGGCGCGATCGCCAGGTAGGCGCCGGACGCGCCCAGCGTGTCGACGGCCGCGTACACCGGCATCACCGACGCGGTGCGGTCGACGGCCGCGTACATTCGCTCGCTCTGCGCGGGCAGGCCGCCCCCGCTGTCGACCTCCAGGACGACCGCCTCGATCGACTCGTTCGTCCGGGCGTCCCGGAGGTTGTCCTCGACGTGTTGGGCCGTCGCCGAGTCGATCGTCCCGTCGATCTCGATCACGGCGACCGTCCCGTCGGGTCCCGTCACGGCGCCGTACACGCCGGGCGCGACGAGCAGCCCCGCGGCCACCGCGAGGATCGCCGCGACCCCGACCGCGTGTCGGGTCTCGATCCGGTCGAGGGGCGACCCGGACGCGTCGTCCGGAGACGTCCGTGGGGCGTTCGGCGTCGACCGCTCTGCGACAGGCGTCGAAGCCGCCGCCGGCTCCGCGTCGTCCGTCGGTTCGTCGGGTGTCCTCGAAGGCGAGTCCTCGGAACTCATCGGCTCGTCCTCGTTCGATACCGCTGTCGTGGCGTATGGTCTCTCGTCGTCATCGTGGGTTCGCTCGCGCGTCGGTCACAAGTCGATACGGCTGCGGCGCTCTCGGGGTCGGCGCCGTCGATCGCGAGAGCGACGGCGTCGCTCACGCGTCGGCCACCTCGATCGGGTCGCCGACGGTCCCGTCGAACAGCGAGGCGTGGGCGGCGAAGAGGTCGCCGTCGGCCGCGCCGTCGACGATCACGGTCCGCCCGTGTCGGGTGACGCTCGCGTCCGAAAGCGAGGTCTCGCCCTCGCGGGCGGCCTGCGCGACCGCCTCGGCGGTCTCCCTGTCGAGGCGTCGAGGGTCCGCGACCGCGCCGTACCGCAGCGCGACGGTCGGCTCACCCGGGTCCGCGTCTCCGGTGGCGGATTCCCGGTCGGTCACGCGGAGTGACGCCCCGACCGCGCCCGAGGCGTCGACCGCGGTTCGAAGCTCGTCGGGCGCGTCGTCGAGCAGGTCGTGGAGGTGCTCGCGGGCGTCGGGCCCGAGGTCGACGCACACCGTCGCGTCGCCCCCGAGCAGCGAGGGGAGAGGGCCGTAGCTCGCGCTCGTGCCCGCTCGCCGCCGCGCTCCGCCGTCGGCGCCCCCACCGATTCCGGCGTCGCGGTGCGCCGCGGCGACGGCAGCGGTCGGCCCGTACGCGGCCACGAGTTCGTCCGAGGCCACGCCGACAGCCGAGCCGAGGCTCCGCGCCCGGAACCGCGTGAATCCGGAGCCGTCGTCAGCCTCGCGAGCCACCTCGGGGTCGGCGTCGAGTTCGGCGGCCAGCGCGGCCGCGTCGACGTCGCCGACCGCGACGGCGCACCCCTCCGGCCCGTCCGCGGTGAGCGCGGCGCCGCCGGTCGCCTGCCGCATCGCGGCGAGCGACACGCTCTCGTATCGGTCGAGTAGTCGCCGGAGTCGGCTCCCGACCCCGCTCGGCAGGCCGGTCGCCGTCAGGACCGCGGGGTCGACCCGGCCGGTCACGACGGTGTCGACGCCGTTCGACGCGGCCGCGGCCGGGTCGTACGTCCCGGCGGCGACCGCCGATTGCGGTCCGTCCGATCTCGCGCCGTCGCGGCCGCTCGTCGCGTCGTCGTCCGTCGGGTCGCCGCCGCTCGCTCCGGCGCCGGTCGCGGCCGGTTCGACCGCGAGGGTCGCGTCGGGCGGCGGTTCGGCGGTCAAGGCTTCGATCGGTCCGCCGACTCCCAGCCCGGTCGCCGCGAGCGCCGCTAGGCGCTTCGCGAACGTTCGCTTGGAGGGCATCGTTTCACCTGTCTCATGACAAGTAATAATACTACCGGGTGGCGGCCGTCGGTGGCTTCCGCTCGCCGTTGGTCAGTTCGCTCACGGACGAACGGTCCGCCTTCAGTCGTCGAGCGCGCGGATGTCCTCGAGTATCTCGACGGCGTGGTCCTCGGGGGAGACGCCCTCGTAGGCCAAGACGACGGTCCCCGCGTCGTCAAGGACGTACGTGTTCCGGAACACGCCATCGAAGGTGTTCCCGAACATCTGCTTTTCGCCGTAGGAGTCGTACGCGCTCGCGACCTCGCCGTCGGGGTCCGAGAGGAGGGTGAAGGGGAGGTCGTACTCCGCGGCGAATGGTTCGAGGTCCTCGACGGGGTCGTCGCTGATCCCGACGACGGCGACGTCGGCGTCCTCGAACGCGTCCCACTCGTCGCGGAAGCTACACGCCTCGGCGGTACAGCCGGGCGTGTCGGCGCGGGGATAGAAGTACACGACGGTGTGACTGGCCGCGGCCGGGTCGACGTCGACCGTCTCGCCGCGGTGGTCGGTGAGCGTGATCTCGGGTGCGGAGTCGCCCGGTTCGAGCATACGGACTCACTCTTCTCAAACGGGTTAGGGGATTCGGTCCCTTTTTACGGGGCTCTCGCATCCTACCGGTATCGATGGCGTGGCAACCGACGCCGTACACGGCTCCGTTGCTGGTCGCGGCCGTCGCGTCCTTCGCGTTCGCCGCGTACGCGTTCGGGAACCGCTCGCGCGGCGGCCACGCCCTCCTGCGGAGCTTCGTCGGCGTGGCGGGCACCGCCGGCGTCTGGTCGCTGGCGTACGCGGCCCAGCTGTCGGCGGCGTCGCTCGATCTCACGCTGTTTTTCAACCGCTTCGTCTGGCTCGGCTCCGCCGGGCTGGCGGTGGCCTGGCCCGCCTTCGTCCTCTCATACGTCGACCGGACCGCGTGGCTCGACCGCCGCCGCTTCGCGCTCTTCTGGGTGGTCCCCGTCGCGGTCGCGGGTGCCGTCTGGACGGTCGGCGTCGACCCGCTGTTCTACGCCGATCCGGTCCTCGTCGACGCCGGCGGCTTCCGGGTGCTGGAGTACGCGCCGACGCCCGCGCTGCTCGGGTTCGTCGGCTACTCCTACGCGGTCAACCTGTTCACCTACGCCGTCCTCGGCTACGCCGCGGTCTCCCGCGACGGCGTGTTCCGCCGGCAGGCCGCCGCCCTCTTCGTCGCCGGCGTCGTGCCGCTGGCGCTCGGCGCGGCCGGCATCGCCGGGCTCATCGGACCGGAGAGCGGGGTAGTCGATTTCACGCCGATCGCCTTCAGCGGGACCTCGGCGCTGCTCGCGTGGGTCGTGTTCCGGTACCGGCTGCTCGACGTCTCGCCGATCGCCCGCGACGCGGTGTTCGCGAACCTCTCCGACGGGGTCGTCGTCTGCGACGCCGACGGCCGGGTGGTCGACAACAACGACCCGGCCACGGCGCTGTTCCCGGACGCGGAGCTCGGCGTCCACGCCGACGAGGCGTTCGCGGACGTCCCGGCGGTCGCCGACGCGGTGGCGGAGGCGGCGACCGACGATGAGTTCCGCGTGACGGTCGACGGCGACGGCGCGCCGCGGTTCCTGACGGTCGACGTCCACGACATCACCGGGCCGGGGACAGCCCGCGGCGGGACGGTCCTGCTGTTCCGCGACGTCACCGAGCGGGAGACGCTTCAGCGGCGCTACCGCGCGCTCATCGAGAAGTCGCCGAACGTGATCGCGGTCTGCGGCGAGGACGGCCTGCTCCGGTACGTGAGCCCGTCGATAGAGCGGCTGATCGGTCACAAGGCGAACGAGGTCGAGGGGCGCCCGGTCATCGACCTAGTCCATCCCGAGGACCGACGCGAGGCACAGCAGGCCTTCGAGCGCGCCTTCGACAGCGCCGAACCGCAGTCGCTCACGCACCGGATCGCGTGCGCCGACGGCAGTTGGCGCCGGTTCGAGACGGTGATCGAGCGGCTGTTCGCCGACACGCGCGAGGTCGTCATCACCGCCACCGACGTCACGGACGCCCGGCGGTACGAACAGCGGCTTCAGGTGTTGAACCGGGTGCTCCGACACGACCTGAAAAACGACACCAACGTCATCGGCGGGTACGCCGACCTGCTCCGCGACCACGTCGACGAGGAGGGCGACCCCTACCTCGACATCATCGACCGGAAGGTGCGGACGCTGACCCACCTCAGCGACCAGGCCCGCGAGATCGACGTCGCGCTCCACAGCGACGCGAGCCGGACCGAGATCGACCTGACCCCGCTCGTCGGCCGGCTCTGCGAGTCGCTGGAGTCGTCGTTCCCCCACGCGACGGTGACGGTGACCGCTCCCGAGTCGGCCGTCGTCGCCGCGGACGAACTGCTCGAGTCGGCGATCCGGAACGTGTTGGAGAACGCCGTCGTCCACAACGACGGCGACGACCCGCACGTCGAAGCGACGGTCGTCGCCGACGGCGACCGGTTCCGGATCGACGTGGTCGACGACGGACCGGGGATCCCGCCGGTCGAGCGGACGGTGTTCTCGGAGGCGCGGGAGACGGCGCTCGAACACGCGAGCGGGCTCGGCCTCTGGCTCGTCCACTGGATCGTCACGGAGTCCGGCGGCGACCTCGAGATCGGCACCCGCGAGCCGACCGGGACGGTGGTGCGAATGTGGCTCCCGCGGGCGGCCGGCGAAAGCGGATAGGTCGGATTAAACGTGGACGCGAACGACGTGTCCGCCGCAGCCGCACTGCTCGACGTACTCCCAGTCGACGTCGCCGCCGAGTTCTGCCTCGAGCGCGTCGACGAGGTACGCCTCGGGGTGGCCGTGGTCGCCGTGGGTGACGAGGTTGACGTGGTTGCCCGCGGCCGTGTGCTCGACGGCTTCGATCGCCTGCCGGACGAGCAGGTCGCGGTCGTCGGCGTGTTCGGGGCCTTCGAGGTTTGCGGACCACGAGTTCTCGTGGACGTGGTCGGTCACCGGGTCCGCGCCGTGGTCGTGATCGTGGTCCGAGGGTGTACTCGACATACTCGATCGGACGCGGTCCGGCCCCGTACGTCTTCGAGCGAACATGTTCGCGCGGATGTCCGGCGCACGAACGATCCTCCCGAACCGATTCGGGAGGAACTATACCACCGCGGGACGCCACGAGCGATCTATGAGCCCCGACCCGTTCGACGACGCGGACGAGCGGCTGGACGCCCGCGAGATAGACGGCGAACCGTTCGGCGACATCATGGCCGCGCTCGACGGCCTCGACGACGGGGAGTCGCTGTGTCTGGTGAACAGCTTCGAGCCGGTCCCGCTGTACGACGTGTTAGCGGAGCACGGGTTCGCCCACGAGACGGCGAACCCGGCCGACGACGAGTGGTACGTCGAGATCACCAACACCTGAAGGGGAGACGATCGACCGCCCTCCCGAGAGCGATCGACCGCCCTCCGCAACCTCTTTGCGCGCGGTGGCCGAACCCGGATCCATGAGTTACGGACCTCTGGACGAGGACGCGGTCGAGAGCTACCGCGAGGCCGGCGCGGTACTGGTCGAGGCGGTGAACGAGGCCCGCGAGATGGTCGAACCGGGCCGGACCCACCTCGAGGTCGCCGAGTGGACGGAGGACTTCGTCCGCGAGCAGGGAGCCGGCCTCGCCTTCCCGGTCAACATCAGCGTCGACCCGGAGGCGTCGCACGCGACGCCCGGCCGCGACGACGACACCGAGTTCGGCGAGGAGATGGTGTGCCTCGACGTCGGCGTCCACGTCGACGGCTACATCGCGGACGCCGCGGTGACGGTCGATCACACCGGCACCCCCGAACTCGTCGAAGCCGCCGAGATGGCGCTCGAAGCCGCGCTCGACGAGGCCGGCCCGGGCGTCGAGGTCGGCGTCGTCGGGCAGGCGATCGAGGACGTAATCCGCGGATACGGCTACACGCCGGTCCTCAACCTCTCCGGGCACGGCGTCGAGCGGTACGACGCCCACACCGGGCCGACGGTGCCGAACCGCGGCGTCGACCGCTCCGTCGAACTGGAGCCGGGCCAGGCGGTCGCCATTGAGCCGTTCGCCACCGACGGCCGCGGGAAGGTCGGCGAGGGGACCGTCGAGGAGATCTTCGAGCAGCAGGGATCCGCGAGCGTGCGCGACCGGCGGGCGCGGCAGGCGCTCGAGGAGATCGAGGCGTTCGACGACCTCCCGTTCGCGGCGCGGTGGCTGGAGACGGACCGCGCCGAGATGGCGCTCCGCCGCCTCAAGCAGGCGAACGCGATCAAGGGGTACCCCGTCCTGAAGGAGGACGACGACGCCCTCGTGAGCCAGGCGGAGCACACCCTCTTGGTCACCGGGGACGGCGTCGAGGTGACGACCGAGGGCATCCACGGCTTCGACGACTGATGGACCAGATCTTCGCGCCGTGGCGGATCGAGTGGGTGGAGCGCGACGCCGACCCCATCGACGGCTGCCCGTTTTGCGTCCTGCCCGAGCGCGAGGACGCCCGCGAGGCGCGCGTCGTCGCCCGGAGCGAGCACAACTACGTCCTCCTGAACAACGCGCCGTACAACCCCGGCCACGCGATGATCATCCCGGACGCACACGTCGAGGACCCGACCGACCTCGACGACGCGACTCTCCTCGATCATGCGAGGCTGAAGGCGGCGACGCTCGACGCGCTCCGCCGAGATATGAACCCCGACGGCGTCAACACCGGCCAGAACCTCGGCGGCGACGCCGCCGGCGGGTCGATCGACCACCTCCACACGCACGTCGTCCCGCGGTGGAGCGGCGACACGAACTTCATGCCCGTCACCGGCGACACGAAGGTGATCGTGGAAGCAATCGAGCGCACCTACGAGCACCTCCACGCGGGATTCGCGGCCGACGAGCACGTCGTCGATTCGGGCGACGTCGACGCGGGCGATGCCGTCGAACTCGACTTCGACGTCTGAAGCGGCGGCATCCATTATTTATAAACAAACGGTGCGGTGGCGCGTGCCGACGAGCGGCTGAAGGCCGCGAGTCGCACGCGCGAGGGAGTCGCGAACGCCCGCAGGGCGTGAGCGACGAGGCTGGGGAGGCGTGAGGCTGCGGTCCCGCGAGCGACCGGAGGGAGCGAGCGGGAGTACGGAAGACGCAGCGCCGAGCGAAGCGAGGCGACCGTCTTCCAGTGGTGCTGGGCGGGGCGGGACTCAAAGGGGCAGTCGCGAGGGCGAAGGCGGCCGCAGCAAGCACCGCAGCGAACGAAGTGAGCGAGGAGCGCAGCAAGGCCCCCGAGTCCTCGCGACTGGGGCTTTGGCGGTGTTCTCCGCCGATCCGTAGGCGGTTATTTATAACTGAACGATCGTGGCTCTGGGGGTATTCGCCGCAGCGTCGTCGATCACCTATCTCAGATCGCGGGATCCGACTCGGCTCCCGTCACCCCTCGGCATTTATTAGTACACCAGTTCGCCCGAGATGAACTTCCGGGTGCGCTCATTTTCGGGGTCCTCGAAGATCGCCTCCGTCGGCCCCATCTCCGTGATCCCGTCGTCGAGCAGCACCGCGACGCGGTCGGCGACCCGCTCGGCCTGATGCATGTCGTGGGTCGCGACGACGACGCCGATCCCCCGCGATTTCGCCTCGCCGATCGCCTCCTCGATGACGGCGGTGTTCCGCGGGTCGAGGTCGGAGGTCGGCTCGTCGAGCAGCAGCGCGTCGGGGTCGTACGCCAGCGCGCGGGCGAAGGAGACGCGCTGGGCCTCGCCGCCCGACAGCGACTCGGCGGGCTGGTCGACCTTGTCGGCGAGCCCCACGACCTCCAGGGACTCGTCGACCGCGTCGGCGTCGCCGCTCGGGCGGAACATCGAGGCGATCCGGTCGCTCCACGAGCGCCGGACGCGGAGCCCGTACTCGACGTTGCGCGCGACCGTCCCGTCGAAGAGGCTCGCCTCCTGGAACACCATCCCGACGCGGCGGCGCAGCGCGAGGCGCTCGGCCTCGTCGACCGCCCACGCGTCGGTCCCGCCGAGCGTCACGCTTCCCTCGTCCGGCTCCGCGGAGAGCGCGAGCGTCCGGAGGAGCGTCGTCTTGCCGACGCCGGAGGGGCCGATGACCGCGACGACCTCGCCGGCGTCGACCTCGATCGAGAGGTCGCGGAAGACGGTCTCGTCGCCGTACGACCGCGACACATTTCTCGCGCGGAGCATCAGTCTGTCACCCCCCCGACGCGTCATCCCGCCACCCCCCGATCGCCGAAGCGGACGACGACCGCGTTGACGGTCAACACGAGCGCGACCAGCACGGCGCCGAGCACCAATGCGGTCTCGTACTGGCCCTGCCGCGCCTCGAGCTGGATCGCGGTGGTCAGCGTGCGCGTCTTCGAGATGCCGTCCGCGCTCGTGATGTTCCCGCCGACGATGAGGACGGAACCGACCTCGCTCACCGCGCGGCCGAACCCGGCCAGCACCGCGGTCGCGATCCCGTACCGGGCCTCCTTGATCACGACCAGCGCCACGTCGACGCGCGTCCCGCCGAGGACGCGGGCCGCGTCGCGGACCCCGTCGTCGACGCCGCTCACGGCCGCGAGGCTGATCGCCGTGATCGGCGGCGTCGCGAGGACGAACTGCGACAGGATCATCGCCTCGCGGGTGAAGATCAGTTCGAGGGAGCCGAGCGGCCCCTGGTTGGAGACCGCGAACAGCACGACCAGCCCGACGACCACGCTCGGGAACCCCATCCCGGTGTTGACGACCGACTTCACGAACCCCTTGCCCGGGAACTCCGCGAGGCCGATCACGACGGCCGCCGGCACGCTGACGAGCGTGCTCAGCGCCACCGCGGTGAGGCTCACGTACAGCGAGACGGCGATGACGCTCCCGACGTACCCGTCCCTGAACGAGACGTCGAGCAACCCCGGGACCAGCCGAGCGGTCGGCTCGAACAGCGCCGGAACCAGCTGGACGGTCGGCTCGATCGGCACGGTTACGCGTTCGAGTCGTCGCTCTCGTTACTCCAACCCTCCGGAACGTACTGCTGGAAGTCGGGATTCTCGGTGACGGCCCGCGGGAAGAACAGCTGCTCGCCGTTCACCCGGTACTCCGAGATGGCGTCCTGAACGGCCGGGCTGGTGATCCAGCCGATGTACGCCATCGCGAGGTCGTAGTTCGCGTCGTCGTGGACCGCGGGGTTGACCGCCATGATCCCGTACGGGTTCGCGAGGATCTCCGGCCCGTCCTCGATCGGACCCTGAACGAGGACCGTGAGATCGACCTCCGAGCGCTGCGAGATGAAGGTGCCGCGGTCCGAGAGCGTGTAGGCGTCCTGCTGGTTCGCGTTGTTGAGCGCCTCGCCCATCCCGGCGCCGATCTCCTGGTACCAGTCGCCGCCGGGTTCGGCCCCCGCCGCTTCCCAGAGGTTCAGCTCCTTGGTGTGCGTGCCGGAGTTGTCCCCGCGGGAGACGAACGGCGCCCCCGCGTCGGCGATCGCCGTGAGCGCCTCGGTCGCCGAGAACGTCCCCTCGATCCCCGCCGGATCGCTCTCCGGGCCGACGATCACGAAGTCGTTGAACATCAGGTCGCGGCGGTTGACCCCGTACCCGTTGCGCAGGAACTCGTCTTCGAGCCCGCGGGCGTGGACCATCACGATGTCCGAGTCGCCGTTGCGCGCGGTCTCTAACGCCGCCCCGGTACCCTGCGCGACGGCGTCGACGGTGACGCTGTACATCTCCTCGAAGTCGGTGTGGATCTCGTCTAAGAGCCCCGTGTCGTACGTGCTCGTCGTCGTCGTGAGCGTCAGCGTCTCGCCGGCGACGCCGGGACCGCTCTCGCTGTCGCCCTCGCTTTTACCGCCGTCTCCGCTTCCCCCGCCGCCTCCGCCCTCACTGCCCCCGACAGCCGAGCAGCCGGCCGTGCTCGCGAGCGTCCCGGCGCCGAGCGCGGCCAGGAGCTCGCGCCGTTGTATCGACATAGATACAACGGTGGGTCGGTGCCACATATAGGTTACGTGCTGTGGGGAACGGCGAGGCGCCTGCGGGGCGAAAACGCCAACACGACCGGGACGCACCTTCCGACCATGGAAGAGCCGACCGAACCCGGGCCGAACGCGGCAGCGGGTCGCGGGCGCGCCGCGCTCATCGAGGACGGCGTCGAGTTCGACGGCCGCGACGCGGCCCTGTTGCGCGCGGTCGACGCGGCGGGGTCGGTCGCGGGCGCGGCCTCGGACCTCGGGCGCTCGCGCGCCCGCGCCCTCTCGCGGATCGAGACCTTGGAGGACGCCTACGGGACGCTCGTCGAGCGCCGACGGGGCGGCGAGGGCGGCGGCGGGAGCCGGCTCGCCGACTCGGGTCGCGACCTCCTTGACCGCTACGACCGGCTCCAGGCCGTCCTCGCGGCGACCGCGGCGGTGCCGGAGACGGTGCTCGACGGCACCGTGACCGCCGTCGACGGCGAGCTCGCAGTGGTCGACACCGCGGTCGGAGAGATATCCGGACTCCACGGCGGGAGCGGTGCGGGCGGCGGCGGGAGCCGCGGAGACAGTGAAATAGCCATCGGCGACGCGGTTCAGGTCCGAATCGGCGCCGACGCCGTCACCGTCAACGACGCGGCCGACGCGGTCGACCCGGACGCGACGAGCGCGCGGAACCGCCTCGACGGGCGAGTCTCCGCTGTCGACCCCGGCGAGACGGTGTCGACGCTCCGAATCGCGATCGGGGCGGCGGACGAGGGAGCGGCAGGTGTCTCCGACACCGAAGTCGCCGCGCTGATCACCGCGGAGAGCATCGAGCGGCTCGGCCTCGCTCCCGGCGACCCGGTCTCGATCCGGTGGAAGGCGACCGCGACGCGGCTGGTGCCGCAGACGGATCGGCGCTGACTTCGCCGGCTCGCCTCGGACCGGTGTCCCGTGACAATCGCTCCCGCGCAAGCGAACGGTTTTTGCGTCGACCGACGGGAGAGAGGGTATGAACGAGGACACCCCCCGCACGGACGGCGGGACCGAGCGCGCGGACGAGCCGACCGAGGACGTCGCGCTCGACCCGTGGGGGTCGGCGTCGGTTGGCGACTACGCGGATCTCTTCGCGGAGTTCGGCATCGAGGCGTTCGACGAGGTCGACGACGACGTGCCGGACCCGCACTACCTGATGCGCCGGGGCGTCATCTTCGGCCATCGAGAGTACGACGCGGTCGCCGAGGCGATGGCGAACGACGAGCCGTTCGCGGCGCTGTCGGGGTTCATGCCCACCGGCGACCCGCACATCGGCCACAAGCTCGTGTTCGACGAAATAATCTGGCACCAACGGCAGGGCGGCGACGCGTTCGGGCTGATCGCCGACCTGGAGGCCCACTCCGCCAGGGGGATGTCGTGGGACGAAATCGACGAGCACGCGCGCAACTACCTCCTCTCGCTGCTCGCGCTCGGCTTCGACGCCGAGGAGGGGGAGCTGTACCGCCAGTCTGACAACCGGGCGGTGCAGGACCTCGGCTTCGAGCTCGGCTCGAAGGCGAACTTCTCGGAGTTCGAGGCGATCTACGGCTTCGACGGCGAGACGAACATCTCGCACATGCAGAGTGTGATCACCCAGACCGCGGACATCCTCTACCCGCAGCTCGTCGACGAGCCGAAGCCCACCGTCATCCCGGTCGGCCCCGACCAGGACCCCCACGTCCGGCTCACCCGCGATCTGGCGACCCGGGTGCGCTACTTCAAGGTGACCGAGGCGTTCGCCTCTTTCGAGCTCGACGACGACGAGCGGCAGCTGGTCCGGGCCGCCTACGACGCGCTCGCGGCCGGGAGCGCAGAGGACGGTGATGCCGCCGACGTCGACGACACCGACGTGCGCTGCGAGGACGCCGCCGAGTGGCTCGCCGACTACGAGCCGCCCGAGAGCGACCGCGAGAGCGTCGACCTCGCGGCCGCGAAGTCGAGCGCGCTCGACAAGCTCGAAGCCGGCGGAAAGGAGCCGCTCCGTCCGCGCGTGCGCTTCTTCGACCGCAACGCGACCGACGAGGCGTTCGAGGCCCTCATCGAGGCGGTCGACGGCGAGAAGCGCGTGTTCGAGGGCCACGTCGACGCGTTCGAGCTCACCCGCGACGAGGCCGAGTCGGTCGCCCGCGAGGTCGAGATCGACCACGACGGGTTCGGCTTTCGGCAGCCCTCCTCGATCTACCACCGGTTCATGACCGGGCTCACCGGCGGGAAGATGTCCTCCTCTATCCCCGCGAGCCACATCTCGCTGCTGGACGACCCCGAGGACGGCTACGACAAGGTGAAGGCGGCGACCACGGGCGGCCGCGACACCGCCGAGGAGCAGCGCGAACTCGGGGGCGAGGCCGACGAGTGTCCCGTCTACGAGCTGTACGCATACCTGCTCGCGGGCGACGACGACGAGCTCACGAAGACCGTCTACTCCGAATGCGTCAACGGCGAGCGCCTCTGTGGCGGCTGTAAGGAGCAGGCGGCCGAGCTCATGCGCGAGTTCCTCGAAGACCACCAAGAGAAGCGCGAGGAGGCCGAAGAACTTCTCGACGACCTCGACATCGACCTCGACTCCGACCGGCGCGGCACCGGCGGCGAGCACTGACGGCGGGCGCCGATCGGCGTCGCGAGCCGATTCTCACGCGCTCTTTTGATAGATAGACTGTTGCGGTGGCGCGTGCCTGCGAGGCCGCCCCGCGGCCGAGCAGCACGCGCGAGGGAGTCAGTCGCCGGAGCGAAGCGACGGCGACTGACGAGGCTGGGGAGGTGTGAGGTGCGGTGCTGGGCGGTGCGGGGCGGGACTCGAAGGGGCAGCCGCGAGGACAGCGCAGGCGACGCAAGCACCGGAACGAGGGAGCGAACGTAGTGAGCGACCGAGTGAGGAGCGCAGCGAGCGTGCGCTGTCCTCGCGGCTGGGGCTTCGGCGGTGTTCGTCGCCGGTCCGCCAGCAACTATTTATAAGTAACAGCGACCGACTTACAGCTCGTTTTTTACGTACACGCCCAGCAGGCCGCCGAGCGCGCTCAGTACCACGGAGTAGGCGACGCCGGCGATCACGATGATCGCCCCGAAAATGAACACGCCGCCGGCCGCGATCCCGGCCTCAATCGGGAAGCCGAAGAACCCGAAGAAGGGGAATAAAAGCAGTACGAGCAGCAGCAGCCCGACGATCGGGATCGACGCGATCGCGCCGGAGAGCGCGCCGACCCGCCCCGTCGTCGCCATTTAAATATCCGGCGACCGCGCCGCCGAGGAGCGGTGAGATACCGGTAAACGAGAGGAGGGCCGACGCGATAGCGCCGACCACCGCGTTGAGGAGGGTGTTCTCGGTGTCCATGCGGGGTTAGACTCCCGGTGGCGGCATACGTCTTGCGGACCGCGGAACGCGGCTCGGTCGCGCTCCGCTCGCGGTCGACGCGGCCGACCGGCGAGCGAGGCGATAGTTTATGAGGCGGGCGCCACCTCTCACGGGTATGAGCGAGGAGGAGACGATCCACGTCGCGGACGTCAGCGAGGGGATCGGCGGCGACGCGACGGCGGAACCCGGGACGTTCCAACTCTCTGAGGAATTATATAAGATCACATGAACAGTACCCAGCATGAACGGGAATCTCATTCACGGGCGAACAGTGCGCCTGAAATGAGCGAAGGAACCCCGTGGAGGGACGCGGACAATCTCCGGTCGCTGTATATTGAGGAGGACCTCACGACGAGGGAGATGGGAGAGAAGCTTGGATGTAGCCGCAAGACGGTCGAAAACTGGCTAAAAAAGCACGATATCGAGAAATCTAAGCCTTGGAAAGACGAGGACCGGCTTCGCTCTCTCCGTCAACGGGGAATGAGCGAAGCCGACATCGCAGACGAGTTGAACTGTAGTCAGGCGACCGTTCACAACTGGCTAACCGAATTCGGGATCGACACGAGTCGGACGCAACCGGAACGGCCGTGGCACGACGAGGAGACACTGCGTGAACTGTACGTCGAATCGGAGATGACGATGGACGAAGTCGCCTCGGAACTCGGCTGTGGTCGGCAAGCGATAGAGGTGTGGATACATCGCCACGACATTGAAACGCGGTCGTACAATCCGGAGACGCCGGAAGCACTTCAGAACGAATCGAAGCTCAGGTCGATGTACCTCGCGGACGGAATGAGTACGTACGCGATAGCAGAGCAACTCGACTGTGCCCCGTCTACAGTCCATGAATGGTTACACGACCACGGAATTGAGACCCGGACGGTCGGCTCACAGCCCGGAGAACTACACCATCGCTGGAAGGGAGGTGTAGACGAGTACTACGGCGACAACTGGGCGAAACAGCGGCGGAAAGCCCTTCGTCGAGACGACTACGAATGTCAGCGATGCGGTATCACGCAGACCGAACACAGGAGTCGAACTGACATCGGGTTAGACGTTCATCATAAAACACCGATCCGTACGTTTCAGTCTCCTGAAGACGCGAACACGTTGAATAACCTCGTAACGCTCTGTCGTTCGTGTCACAACACCATTGAGCCGCCGAACGAGAACCAAGATGACTGACGCTCAACAACAGATCCCCGTCGGCGTCGATCAGGAACAGGATACAGAAATTTCACTTCCAGTAGTGGAGCTGCTCACCGGACGAGGATTTATAACAGGCAAATCCGGCTCGGGGAAGAGCAATACCGCCTCAGTCGTCGCCGAGAAACTCCTCGATTCGGCGCTTGGTATTCTCATCGTTGACGTAGACGGTGAATATTATGGTTTAAAAGAGGAGTACGAGATCCTCCACGCCGGCGCCGACGACGAGTGCGACATCGTCGTCTCCCCTGAACACGCCGAGAAGCTCGCGAACCTCGCCTTAGAGCAGAACGTCCCGATCATCTTAGACGTCTCCGGCTACCTCGAAGAGGAGACCGCGAACGAGCTCCTCCTCGAAGTCGTCAAACAGCTGTTCGCGAAGGAGAAGCGGCTGAAGAAGCCCTTCCTGCTCGTCATCGAGGAGTGCCACGAGTACATCCCCGAGGGCGGCGGGATGGACGAGACGGGCAAGATGCTGATCAAGGTGGGCAAGCGCGGGCGCAAACACGGCCTCGGCATCGTCGGGATTAGCCAGCGTCCCGCCGACGTCAAGAAGGACTTCATCACCCAGTGCGACTGGCTCTGCTGGCACCGGCTCACGTGGGACAACGACACGAAGGTCGTCGGGCGCATCCTCGGCTCGAAGTACGCGAGCGCAGTCGAGGATCTCGGCGACGGCGAGGCGTTCCTGATGACCGACTGGGACGAGTCGATCCGCCGGATCCAGTTCCACCGCAAGGAGACGTTCGACGCGGGCGCGACCCCGGGGCTCGACGACTTCGAGCGCCCGGAGCTGAAGTCGGTCTCCAGCGACCTCGTCGGCGAGCTCCAGTCCATCTCCGACGAGGAGGAGCGCCGCGAGTCCGAGATCGCCGACCTCAAACAGGAGCTGGAAAAGAAGGACCGGCGGATCGCCGACCTCGAACGCGAGCTGGAGGAGGCCCGCGACCTGAGCGACATGGCCGACCAGTTCGCGCAGGCGCTGCTGGGCAAGGCCGAGGCGCCGTACCGCGGCGGTGGAGGCGGCCGGGCCGCGGGAATCCCTGAGCGACCCGACGCCGCCCCCGACGACGACGACGACCAGTCCGTGCTCAAGTCGTACGACGAGGCCGTCGCCGCGACCGAGAAGCGCGCAGAGGGCGCCGCGGACGCAGACGAATCGGGGACCGAGCCCGCGAGCGAATCGGGCGCCTCGGCCGCCGACGGCGGCGCCGAGATCGACGACGGCAGCGCCACGGACGCGGACGGCGCGGACGCCGATGCCGCGGACGCCGACGCCGCGGACGCCGAGGCCGCAGACCCCTCTACCACCGATCCCGCGACCGAGGCGAAAGAGGGCCCGCCGGACGACGTCGACCCGGTCACCCGCGACGACGTCGCCGAGAGCGCGCTCCGGTTCGATGACGCGATCGAACTCGGCACCCGGGAGGCGGTCATCGAGGAGCTCCGCTCGCGGATCGAGTCCCTCCCGGAGCTCTCGCGCGGGATGCTCCGCCACTACCGCCGCGAGGGCGCCAGCGACCCCGTCGCGGCCCACATCGACGCCGGGGGCGACGGCGACTCCGGGCACGCCTACAGCCGCCACCGACCGATCCGCCGCGCGGGGCTCATCCGCCACGCCGGCCGCGGCAGCTACGCCTACGCGGTCCCGGACCTCGTCCGCGAGGCATACGCCGACCGCCTCGACGAGGACCAGGTCGACGAGATCGTCCGCGCCGTCGAGCGCGTCTTCGTCCCGCCCGCCGAGCTGAACTACCCGCCGGACGCCGACCCGGCCGAAGTCGGCGACGGGGCGGCCGTCGAAGCCGGCGACGAGTCCGCGTTCGGGGACGCCGACGGCGCGACCGCCGAAGACGACGAGGCAGCCGCCGACCGCGAGGAGAACGCGGCGAGCGTCGAGGCCGGCGAGACCGCCGAGGCCGGTGAGACCGCCGAGAGCAACGAGACCGAGACGGCGACCGATCCCGGCCTGAGCGACGCCGCGCGGCGGTTCGCCGAGCGCTCGGAGCGCTGAGCTCGATCAGAACGGCAGCGAGAGGTACTCGCTCGGCACCGCGTTCCGCGCCGTCACCTGCGGGTCAACCACCTGACTGATCTCCAGACCGCCGACGAGACTGGAGAAGAGGTACGCGTCGGTGCGCGAGAAGCCGTGGTCGTGCGCCAACAGGTCCAGCATGTCGCCGTTCGCCAGTTCGACCGCCTCCCCCATCGTCTCGGCGCTCGCAAGCGTCTTCACCGCGTCGCCGGTGTCGAGGATGGGTCGGTCCGGGGAGACAGCGGGGTCCTCGATCACCGAGAGCGTCGCGTCGATCTCGACCGCGATCTCCGCGCCGGTCCCGCACATCTCGCCGTCGGCCATCGCGGCCTTCGCGTCGCCCATCGCCAGCATCGCACCCTCCTGGAACACCGGGAAGTAGACGGTCGTCCCGCCGGTCACGTCGGTCGTGTCGAGATTGCCGCCGTGGTCGTCGGGCGTGAGCGTCGAAATTGTCTCGCCGCCCGTGGCGACGCCGATCGTCCCGATCACGGGCTCGATGGGAACGTCGATCCCCTCGAAGTCGATCGTTTCCCCAGCGGCCCCCTCGCCGTCGACTTCGGTGATCCGCGTCGCGGGGTGGTCGATCTCCGGGTCGTCTTGGAGCAGCCCGAACCCGGGCGCGGTGAGCACGCGGCCGCGGTCTTCGGCGACGCGCACCTCTTCGATCTCCACCGCGAGGACGTCGCCCGGGCTCGCGCCCGCCACCGCGATCGGACCGGTCGCGGCGTTGACCTCCTCCGGAATCGCGTCGAGCAGGTCGTCGTCCTCCTGTATCTCGCCGTTCAGACTGTCTCTCGTCTCGATCGTCAGCGACTCGCCGTCGGCGGCCTCGTAAACCGGGTCCATCTCCGGGCCGAACTCGTAGACGTGGCCGTCGCGATGTGTGATCGTCTCGCGTGTCATCACGTCGTCTTGGACGCTCCGTTGACAAAAACCTCGGCCGGCGGTACCGCACCGAGTCACCACGGCAACGTCACCGCACCGAGTCACCACGGCAACGTCACCGCACCGAGTCACCGCGGCAACGTCACCGCACCGAGTCACCGCGGCAACGTCACCGCACCGAGTCACCGTGACGGCGTCGTCTCGGGCGGGACGAGCAGGACGTTGTTCGTCCCGCGCGCGACGATCGATTCCGCGGTGCTCCCGAGAAGGAGGCGCCGGAGCCGACTTGTCCCGCGCGCGCCGATAAGCGTCGTCGTCGCGCCCACGCGCTCCTCTTCGGCCGTGATCGCCTCGACCGGGTTCCCCGACCGAACGTTGGTCTCGACGTCGATCCCCATCCGATCCCGGAGGTCCGCCGCCAGTTCGTCCAGCCGCTCCGCGGCGTCCCGCATCGACTCCGTATCGCCACGGCGGTCGACGTGAAGCAGGGACGCCCGCTCCGTCGCGCCCGTCAGCGCCGGGAAAAAGTCGTAGGCGCGTGCCGCGTTCTCGGAGAAGTCAGTCGCGTACAGCACGTCCCGGAACAGGTGTTCCTTCTTGACCGCGTGGCCGTCCGGCGTCTTCTCGATCCGTTCGACGAGCAGCGGCCTGACCGCCGTCCGCGCAACGTTACGCACGGTGCCGCCGACGAGTCGGTTCCGGAGCGGGGACTGGCCTCGCGATCCGACGACGATCATGTCGGCGACGACCCGCTCAGCCAAGCCGTTGATGCGCCGGTGCGGGGTCCCGCGCGCGACGTGCGTCTCCACGTCGAACCCCGCGCGCTCGAACACGCGCCGCTGCGGGGCGAGCGCCTCTTTGGCGTCGGTGGCGGCCTCCATCCCCGGCAGGCCACTGGAGACGTTGTCCGGGACGACCGTCAGCAGGTGAACCTCCGTGACGCCGATGTTGTCGAGGCACTCGAGGCAGGTCCGTGACTCGATCGCTGCCTCATTCGCGTCCGATAGGTCCGTCGCGAATACAATACGCATACTTACCCGTTCGCCCCCGCCAGTAATATTGTTTTCGTTGTACAATACACAAATATCTCTCACCCCTCTCGACGATCACGCTTTCCCGGATGCGTGACCGGTGAGCGGTCGCTCGCGACGGTCGACCGGAGTCAGGCGGACGGGTCCGAGGCGGCCGACGGATCGCGATCGAGGAGCGGCGAGTCCGGGTTCTCACACCCCTCCCGGCCGCAGACGCCGGCGTCGTCGCCTGCGCGCTCGACGCCGGGAGCCAATCCGCCGATCTCCCAGTCGACGGCGTGGCTCGTCGTGCGCTCGTGGTCGTCGAGCGCGGTCCGCGCCCGCCGGAGCGAGGCAAACGAGTCCTCGTATGCGCAGTCGGTACAGCGAACGCGAACGGTCGTTGACATAGGTTTCACTTCGGCCCCGACGACCGTAAGTGCCGCCATCGGCGGTCGATCCGATCGATTCGGCGTCGAGGGCCCGCTCGGCCACACACAGTATTGGAAAATACATACACTATTAAAATGCTGCTGATGAGTACTGTCTCCTACGCACAAGCAATCTGCCCATGAGAACCGAAATCGACGTCGCCGAGACGCTGGACGTGAAAGGACTGAGCTGCCCGATGCCGGACGTGAAGATGAAGAGCGCGATCGACGACCTCACCCCCGGTGAGGGGTTGGAGATCGTCGCGACCGATCCCGGTAGCGTGAGCGACATCGACGGGTGGGCGACCGGTACCGACGGCGTCACCCTCGTCGAACAGGGGGAGAGCGACGACGTGTACACGCACTACGTCCGCAAGGAGGAGTGATCACGGACGAGACCGGGGCGGTCGCCTCCAGCGACGATCCGACGGGCTTCGCCACGGTAACTGACCTCGACCACGTCACCGACGGAGTGAGGCCGTCCTCCGAAGACGCCCGGATCAGAGTGAGCGTAGCGCCCCCGGACCGCGCGTTGACGGATCAAAATATTTTTCGAAAGTAGTGGGCAAATCGCACACGTGCCCGCTGAAAGGATCTGTCCAGACTGCGAGGAACCGCTAGAGGAGATGGAGTTCCAAGGGAGCGACGCCCTAGGGTCGCTCGCTATCGTCTCCGAAGCGTCGAACGACGGATTTCTCAGCGGTCTCCGAGCGGACGAGATCCTCACACCGGTCCCGTACGTGTGTCCCGACTGCCGACGGACCCTCGTATACGCGGAACAGCGACAGGGGAACTGAGCCCGACATCACACGATCCACCCCCGCAATCTGAACGAGAATCCGGTCGGTATCCTCGTTCTCTACGGAAGAACCGGCACAATATCGACACGGGCAGCGCTCACGCCGCGCTCCGTCCGGCGAGACTGAGGTCGACCGAACGGTCGGTCCCGATCAGTTCTTGACGGCGGCGCGCTCGGGCTGTTCGTACTTCTCCTCGAACTCGCCGATGAGCTGGCCCATCTTCGCGTACCAGTCGTTGAGCATCCGCTGCATGTCGTCGGCGATCTGCGACGGGTCCGTCGGCCGGTACACGTGGTAGTACCCGCCCTGCTCGTAGTTGATCTGCTCCTTCTGGATGAAGCCGGCCTTGAGGAGCCGCTGAACCGCGCGGTAGGCGGTGGAGCGCTCCCGGTCGACGCGCTCCGCGACCTCGTCGATCGTGAGCGCCTCGTCGGACGATACGAGCGCCTGATAGCAGTCCTTGTCCAACTGCTTCAGGCCGTGGAAACACTCGAGTAACCCCTCGCACTCCATGTCCCGTTGGAGCTGTTCGGACATCGAATCGGGCATTTTACACCGTAAAAGAGGGTCTCCGCCGTCATAAGTGTTGTGTGTATGACGTACAATCGCGCACACGAAGCGGATAGCCGCCGGTCGCGGCCTCGACGCCTCCGAGAATGGTCGTTACTCGGACTCGTCGCCGTCCGCGTCGGATTCGTCGCCGTCCGCGTCGGATTCGTCGCCGTCCGCGTCGTCTGCCTCGGACTCGCCGTCGTTCGCGTCTTCCTCGTCGTCGGCGTCGAGACCCGCCGCCTCGAACGCGGCCGCGACCTCCTCGACCGGCACCGTCCGGAAGCCGTCGGCCTCGGTCACCGTCGCGACCGCGAGGTCCGAGGGCTCGAACTCGTCGTCGTGAGCGGCCAGCGCCGCGACGGCGAGTTCGATGCCGTCCGAAAGGGAGAGGTCGTCGCGCCACTCCTCCTCGAGGTGGCCCTGAATATCCTGGCGGCCGCCGCCGATGACGGTCGCCTTCCACTCGTTGGGGGTGCCCGACGGGTCGGCGGCGAACAGGCGCGGCTCCCCGTCGTCGATGCCGCCGATGAGGAGCGCGGCGCCGTAGGGACGCGTGCCGCCGCGCTGGGTGTTCTCCTGGATGTGGTCGGTGATGAACTTCGTCAGCGTCTCGACGCCGACCGGCTCGCCGTAGCGCAGGCGGTTCCCCTGCGACTGGCGGCGCGCTAAGTCGATCAGCTGGCGGGCGTCGGCGACGTGGCCCGCGCTCGCGGTGCCGACGTGGTCGTCGAGCTTGTGGAGCTTCTCGATGCTCTCGGCCTCCATCAGCGACGAGGAGGGGCGAGACATCGCGACGAAGACGACGCCGTCGGTCGTCCGGACGCCGACGCTCGGCGCGCCGCGCGAGACCGCCTCGCGGGCGTACTCGACCTGGTAGATGCGCCCATCCGGCGAGAACAGCGACGTGCCGCGGTCGTACGCCTGCTGGTCGTTGTTCCCCATCATCGTCGGTCACCCGCTCGCGCGGTGTCGCGTTCGCTCATTACCGCCACTTACGTCGGGCCGTTGAAAAAGCATCCGTAACCGGTACGTCTCGGAGGCCGCCGAAACCGCGAGTTCCGTCGCCCCGGCGGTCGCCGAACGAGATCTGAAGGAGTTCTCGTCGCGTCCGTCGCGACGCAACGGAGCGCTTCCGTCGCCGACGGATATATCCTCGACGGTCGCTTAGGAGATATGACATTGACGCACACACGAACCACAGCCGCGCTGCTGGCCGCGCTGACGATCCTCGCGGCGGTCGGCGGGGCGTTCGCGGTCGGCGGCGCGGCGGCGGTACCGGACGCGCGGATCACCGTCGGCGAGGTCGGGGCGTCGCCGAGCGACCCGACCGTCGGCGAGCGGACGGCGCTGAACGTCACCGTCTCGAACTCCGGCGGCAGCGACGCGGCGGCGAACGTCACCGAGGTCCGCGTCCGGAACGCCGACGGCGACGTGCTCGACAGCGTCTCGGGCGTCGGCGCCCTCTCGGCGGGCGACTCGCTCGACGCGACGCTGTGGACGGCGTTCGAGGAGCCGGGCGAGAAACGGCTCACCGTCGAGGCGGTCGCGAACCAGTCGACGAGCGGCGAGTTCGTGACCGTCAGCCGCGACACCGTGATCGAGGTTCAGCCAACCGAGGTCGCGCTCGATCTGCGGACCCGCGCGCTCGACCCCGAGGACCTCCGGAGCGACGACGAGGGCGAGGCCTCGGCCGGCGACCTCGGCGTCGGCGGTATCCAGGGCATCTTCGGCGGCGGGGGCGGCCTCGACACGGGCGACTCCGGCGCTCAGGGCGAGTCGCCGCCGATAGCCGACTCGCCCGTCGAGGTGACCGTGGTCAACACCGGTACGACGACCGCCGACCGCGTCAGCCTCCGCGCCGTCGGGACCGCGGTCGACGGCGGTGACGCGGGATCCGGCGACGGCGGTGACGCGGGATCCGGCGACGGCGGTGACGCGGAGACGGTCGACGTCGGCCCGTTCGTCGTCGAGGACGTCGCGCCCGGCGAGGAGCGGCGCGTGATCGTCGACCTCGGGCCGCTCGATCGGCGGTCGGACGTGACGGTCACCGCCGCGTTCCGCGCCGACACGGACCAGCGGAACGACCGCGGCGCCGACCGCACCGCGGAGTCGACAGTGACGTACCCGGTCCGCGAGGCGACGCCGACCGTGACCGACGCGACGGTCCGCGAGGGCGAAGACGGGAGGCTCGTCGTCGACGCCAACCTCGGTAACGCGGGCGACGGGGAGATGACGGGCGCGGTCGTCTCGGTCGGCGACGCGCCCGGCGTCGAACAGACGCCGACCGGCGGCGAATACTTCGTCGGGACGCTCGGCGCGAGCGACTTCGTCGGCTTCGACCTGTCGACCGCGGTGAACGCCTCCGTCGCCGACGAGATCCCGATCCGCGTCACCTACACCGAGCGGGGCGTCCGATACACGGAGACGCTGACGGTGGCGGCGCCCGAACCCGGCGACGACGACGAGAGCGGCGGCACGCTCGGCCGGATCGGCGCCGGCGGCGTGGGCACCGCGGGCGCGGTCGCGAGCGGCCTCGCGCTCGTCGGCCTCGCCGGGGCGGTCGGGATCGCAGTCAGGACCGGACGGATCGGCGGCTCGACGGGTCGGCGACGCGACGGGTCGGCGCCGTGAGCGGGGACGTCCCGGCCGACCGCTCGTCGGTCGACGACGCTCCGAGCGACGACTACGGCGTCGCGCTCCGAGGCGTCGTCAAGCGCTACACGAGCGGGGGCGGCGAGCCGGTCGTCGCGCTCGACGACGTCGACTTCGCGGTCCGGCCCGGCGAGTTCGTCGCGGTCGTCGGCCCCAGCGGCTCCGGGAAGTCGACGCTGCTGAACGTGCTCGGGTTGCTCGACGACCCGACCGCGGGACAGCGGCTGCTCGACGGGTCGGACGTGACGAACCTCTCCGTCGCGGAGCGGACGCGGGCGCGCAAGGAGTCGATCGGGTTCGTCTTCCAGGACTTCCACCTGCTGCCGACGCTGACCGCGGTCGAGAACGTCGCGATGCCGACCGCGTTCGACCCCGGCGACGCGACAGACCGGGCGGCGAACCTGCTCGACCGGTTCGGGCTCGGCGACCGGCTCGACCACGAGCCGAGCGAGCTCTCGGGCGGACAGAAGCAGCGCGTCGCCATCGCCCGCGCGCTGATCAACGAGCCCGCCGTGCTGCTCGCAGACGAGCCGACGGGGAACCTCGACACCGAGACCGGAGAGGCGATCCTCGCGGAGTTCGAGCGCGTCAAGGCCGAGGGGGTCGCCGTCGTCGCGGTGACGCACGACCCGCTCGTCGAGGAGTACGCCGACCGCGTCGTCGACCTCACCGACGGGGAGATGACCGGTGGGGTGCCGAGCGACGGACTGCCGAACGGCGGGCTGCCGAGCGACGGGCTACCGAGCGACGGGCTGCCGAGCGACGGGCTACCGAGCGACGGGCTGCCGGCCGACGAGTTGCCGGAGGAGAAGAAGGGGAAGAAGGAGGACGACCGATGAGCGACGGCGACGGTCGAACGGCGAGCGGACTCGCCGGCTGGCTCCGCGGCTGGCGCCCCGCGGTGTCGATGGCCTCGCGGAACCTGCGACGGAACCGCGTGCGGACGGTGCTGGCGGTGCTGGGGGTCTGTATCGGCGTGCTCGCGGTCGCGGCGCTCGGCATCTTCGGGAACGTGCTGGCGCTTGGCGCCGACGACGCCATCGGCGACATCGGCACGCAGGTCGTCGTCTCCCCGAACGCCGACGCGGGCGTTGAATCGCTCTCGGACGCGGACGTCGCCTCGATCCGGCGCGCGGTCGGCGAGCCGGCCGTGGTGCCGCTGTACTCCGACAGCGCCACGGTCGCGCGGCAGGGCGACCAGACGTTCGCGACGGTGTACGGGATCGAGGAGCCCGCGCTGGCGTACGAGGCCGCGGAGGGTCGACTCCCCGAGCGCCACCGGCAGGGCGCGATCCTCGGCGCGGGCATCGCGGAGGACTTGAGCGCCGGCGCGGGCGACACCGTCGAGATCGCGGGCTCGCAGGTGCGGGTGATCGCGGTGTTGGTTGAGAGCCAGACGTTCAGCCCGGTGGCGCCCGACGACGCCGTCTTCCTCCCGGAGTCGGCGTTCTCGGCGGACGGCTACGCGCAGGCGCTCGTCGTCTCCGACTCCGGGGCGGAGGCTCGGGCGGCTGCGGACGCGATCCGCGAGGAGGTGAACGCCCGCGAAGAGCGGGTGGAGCTGTTCGAGCTGGCCGCCCTCGTCGACGAGATCAACGAGTTCTTCGACTTGCTCTCGACGTTCCTGCTCGGGCTCGGCGCCATCTCCCTCGTCGTCGCCGGCGTCTCGATCCTCAACGTCATGCTGATGAGCACCGTTGAGCGCCGACAGGAGATCGGCGTGATGCGCGCGGTGGGCGTTGCGCGCCGTGACGTGTTGCGCGTCCTGCTCGCGGAGGCCGGGCTGATCGGCGCGGCGGGGGCCGCAGCGGGTACGCTGCTCACGGTCCTGCTCGTCGCGGGTCTCGTCCTCGCGACGCCCGCGGTCGACGCCGCGCTCGTGCTCGACCCGACGAACGGCTACTACCTCCTGCTCGCGCTCGTGTTCGGCGTCGGCGTGGGACTCGTCAGCGGCGCGTACCCCGCCTGGAAGGCGGCCAACGAGCGGCCGGTCGAGGCGCTGCGGAACTGACTCCGCACGGCGGTCGATCAGCCGCACTGCGCCGTGCTATTTAAAAGACGAACGGCGCGCCGGCGAGCGCCCGCAGGGCGCGAGCCGCCCGCGAGGGAGTCGGTGGCCCGGAGCGAAGCGGAGGGCCACCGACGAGGCTGGGGAGGCGTGAGGTGCGGTTGCTGTGCGGTGCGGGGCGGGACTCAAAGGGGCAGCCGCGAGGAGGCCGCAGGCGACGTAAGCACCGCAACGAGGGAGCGAACAAAGTGAGCGACCGAGTGAGGAGCGCAGCGAGCGTGCGGCCTCCTCGCGGCTGGGGCTTTGGCGGTGTTCGTGTCAGTGGTGTCTGCGTATCGCCGAGCGGCTGGGGCTTTGGCGGTGTTCGTGTCAGTGGTGTCTGCGTATCGCCGAGCGGCTGGGGCTTTGGCGGTGTTCGTGTCAGTGGTGTCTGCGTATCGCCGAGCGGCTGGGGCTTTGGCGGTGTTCGTGTCAGTGGTGTCTGCGTATCGCTGAGCGGCTGGGGCTTTGGCGGTGTTCGTCGTCGATCCGCTGGCACCTATTTATAAGCGAGCGGCTGGGAATCCGGAAGAGTTCGCCGAGATGCTGTCAACGATTTATAAACAGTATGAACGTCCGAACGCCTATTTGTCGCCGTTGTGTGCGGCAGGCTATGTCCCCCAAGCGGCGGGCCGTCCTCCTCGTCGGCGCGGGAGCGGTCGGGTTCGGCGCCCTCGGGTACCGCGAACTGACGGATTGCGAGGAGTTCGCCTGCTTCGCCTTCGAGTATCAGGGCGCGGACGACGCGCCGAACCGACTGACCATCGAACACACCGGCGGGACGGAGCGGCTCCGCGCCGAGGACGTGTTCGTCACTAACGTCAGCACCGATTACGAGGCGGGCGAGTCCGACACCGTCGCCTGGGCCGAGTTGGACGACGACCTCGGACCGGGCGACACGATAGACGGGGAAGCGGTACAGATTCCGATCCGGTTCCCGGACATCGTGACGATCCGCTGGCGCCGGGACGGCGACGAGGAGATCGTCGGAGCGTGGGTGTACGACGACGACACACGCTGAGCGGCTCTCCGGTCGACTTTTTCGGTGGAACGTTCTCGTCGAGCCTCGATGAATCCAGAGCCCCCAAACGGCTTTTGCGCGCGACGGCGCACCTGCCGGGCATGATCCTCGAAAAAGTGGGTTCCTCCCCGCACGTCGTCGGCACCTCCCCGGCGAGGGAGTTGCTCGCGCTGGCGGTGGGCGGACTCCTCCTGCTTGCCTCCCTCGGATTCGCGCTCGGACTGGACGTCGGTCTCTCCCTCTGGTGGATCGCGGTCACGCTCGGGATCGCTGTCGCTGCGGGATTCGCGGGCGCAGGTCTCGTCCCGACGGTCGGGTCGCTGTGGCTCGTCGGTCTCTGGTGGTTCGCGTTCCCGCCGCTCGTCGGCTACGTCACTGGTGGCTGGGCGGAGTCGACGCGGTACAATCACCCGCGAATGTTGGGGTACGGGTACGAATCTGCGCGCGCGGAGCTGCTCGGCGGGCTCGAATACGGGGCCAAATACGGGCTGCTGATCGCCGTCGTCGTCGGACTCGTCGGGTACACGGTCGGCGTGGCCAGTAGCCGACTCTCGACGCGAACGAGCGCGTCTCGATAAGCTCAGTCGGTTGCTTATAAATAGCGGACTCGGGATCGACGACGAACACCTCCAAAGCCCCAGCCGCGAGGCGGACGCACGCTCGTTGTGCTCCTCGCTCGCTCCGCTCGCTGCGGTGCTTACGTCGCCTGCGCCCGCCTCGCGGCTGCCCCTTTGAGTCCCACCCAACCGCGACCGCACAGCGCCTCAGACCTCCCCAGCCTCGTCGACCGCCCTCCGCGTTGCTCCGGGCGGTCGACTCCCTCGCGCGTGCGACTCGCAGCCTAACGGCTGCTCGTCGGCACGCGCCACCGCAATATTGTTTATAAAAAGTCGCCGCGCTGCCAAAAACTCCTACTTAAACGCCGCGGCCCTGCAGCTTCTCTTCTTCTTCCATGTCCTCGTTGGACTGACCCTTCATCCCCTTGCCGGTGCCGCTCGCGATCCGGGCGAGCTCGTCGGGGTCGTCCCAGTTGTTGACGGCCTCGACGATGGCGGTGCCCATCGCCTCGGGGTCCTCCGCGCCGAAGATGCCGGAGCCGACGAAGATGCCGTCACAGCCGTGGTACATCATCAAGGCGGCGTCGGCGGGCGTCGCGATGCCGCCTGCGGCGAAGTTGACGACCGGGAGCCGGCCGGCCTCGGCCGTCTCGTGGACGAGGTCGCGCGGGGCGCCGTGCTCGCGGGCCCACTTCTCGCGCTCCTCGTAGTTGAGGCCCGTGAGCGTCCGGATCTGGTTTTTGATGGTGCGCTGGTGTTTGACGGCCTGATTCACGTCGCCGGTCCCGGCCTCGCCCTTCGTCCGGATCATCGCCGCGCCCTCGCGGATGCGCCGGAGCGCCTCGGGGAGGTTCCGGGCACCGCAGACGAACGGGGAGGTGAAGTCGCGCTTGTCGGTGTGGTACTCGTCGTCGGCGGGCGTCAGCACCTCGGACTCGTCGATCATGTCGACGCCGAGCGACTCCAGAATCTCCGCCTCCTTGCGGTGGCCGATCCGCGATTTCCCCATCACCGGGATCGACACCTCGTCGATGATCTCGGGGACGCGCTCGGGGTCGGGCATCCGCGCGACGCCGCCGCGCTTCCGGATGTCCGCCGGGACGTGTTCGAGCACCATCACGGCGACCGCGCCGGCGTCCTCCGCGATGCGGGCCTGCTCGCGGTTGACGACGTCCATGATCACGCCGCCCTTCTGCATCTGCGCGAAGCCGCGCTTGACCAGCTCGGTCCCCCGCTTCAGCTCCTCGAGATCCGTGGCCTCTGGCATGAATATCGGTTAGATCGCCGGCCACTTAACGGGTCGCTTTCGGGCGGAGAGACGGGCGAGCGCGTCGTTCGCGGATCGAACCGAGACGGGATTCCCGCCGGGTCGTCACCACCGCAACCGCGAAGTCCCCCGCCGTCCAAGCCGCGGGCGTGACCACCGGAGCCATCCTCGCGGGCGGCCGCTCGACGCGCTTCGGCGACGCCGACAAGGCGGTCGCCCCGATCGCCGACGTGCCGATGATCCGCCGCGTCGCCGACCGGCTCGCCGGGACCGACGACCCGGTCCCGCCCGGCGCCGGCCGCGCGAGCGGCGGCGACCCCGTCGTCGACGAGCTCGTGGTCAACTGCCGCCCCGACCAGCGCGAGGCGATCGAGCGAGCCCTGTCGGGGGTCCCCCTCCCGGTCCGCTGGGCGCTCGACGAGGAGCCGGACCTAGGCCCGCTAGCGGGGATCCGGAACGCCTGCCGGGCGGCGAGCGAGCCCTACGCCGCCGTCGTCGCCTGCGACATGCCGTTCGTCGACCCCACGTTCCTCGCGGCGGTGCGGGAGAAGGCCGCGGAGCCAGGATTCGAGGCCGCAGAGGAGGCCGCCGAGGCGGTCGTCCCGCGGCTCGACGACCGCTGGTACCAGACGACGCAGGCCGTCTACGCGACCGAGCCGGCCGCGGCCGCCTGCGACCGCGCGCTCGACCGGGGCGACCGGAAGGTGCTGGCGATGGTGGACCAACTGGAGGCGGTCGTCGTCGACGACGAGGCGATCCAGTCGTTAACGACCGAGCGCACGTTCACGAACGTCAACACGCAGTCCGAACTCGACGAGGCCAAGCGGGCGGTCGCCGCGGCGCTCGGCGCAGAGTGAGAGTCAGCAGAAACAGCGAACCGTCGATCAGTTCTTCAGAACCTCGTACGCCTCGTTGAGCCGCTTGAACCCCTCCTCGTCGCCGTCCTCGCCGTCCGGGTGGAGCCGCTTCGCGCGCTCGCGGTATCGCCGGCGAATCGCCTCGCTGTCGGCCGTCCGATCGAGGCCGAGCGTCTCGTACGCCTCCCGCTCGCTCATCCTGTCGGCCGCTGGCGCGCGGTCGCGGGGGTCTCGGGGCCCGGTTCCGCCGGGACCGCCCTGTCCACCCGGTCCGCCCCTGCCGCGAGCGCCGGCCCGCCGTCCCCCGCCGGCGCCGCGACCGCCGTCGGTGCCGGCGGCGCGGTACGCGCGCTCCCGGTTTGCCTCGGCGCGGGCGCGCTGTCTGGCGCGCTCGCGCTCCGTCGGGCCCGCTGCCTCGGCCGACCGCCGCGCCTGGTCGTGGAGGCGCCCGCTGGCGTGGTACCAGAGGAAGTAGGAGACGGCGCCGAACGGCACCGCCAGCGCCAGCGCGATCGGGTGGAGGACGACCCCGCCGATCAGGAGCAGCGCCGTCATGCCGACGAACGCGCCGGCGAGCCCCACGACGATCGTTCGGTTCGTCACAGCCGTATTCGGGGGCGGAGGACCGTAAGGCTCTCGCCACGGCCAGGGGGCGCGGACCATCCGAGACCATTCGGGACCACTCGGGCGCGTCGCTCCGCACCGTTTATGCCCGCGGCCGCCCGGATACGGGGTATGGAACCGGCGGACCGAGAGACGGTGACCGGGCTGCCGCCTGGGATCGCGGCCGCCCGCGAAGAGCTCACGCCGATGCTCTCGCAGTACGCCGACCTCTGTGCCGCCCACGAGGATGCCCTCGTCTTATTCCAGGTCGGCGACTTCTACGAGGCGTTCTGCGAGGCGGCCGAGACCGTGGCCCGGGTCTGCGAGGTGACGTTGACGGAGCGGTCCGACTCGACCGGCGACTACCCGATGGCCGGGGTCCCCATCGACAACGCGGCCCCCTACCTCGAATCGCTGCTCGACGCGGGCTACCGCGTCGCGCTCGGCGACCAGGTCGAGGACGCCGAGCAGGCGTCCGGCCTCGTCGACCGCGCCGTCACCGAGGTGATCACGCCCGGCACCGTCGTCGAGGACGACCTCCTCGAATCGGGGACGACGAACTACGTAGCTGCGGTGGCGGCCGACGAGAGTGACGGCGGCGAGAGCGACGCGCCCGGCGCCCGCGACCGCCGCGTCGGCCTCGCCGCCGTCGACGTCTCGACCGGCGAGTGCCTCGTCACGTCGGGCGACGCGGACGCCGTCGCGGGCGAACTCGACCGGATCGCGCCGGCGGAGCTCATCGCCGGCCCGGACGCCCCCGACTTCGAACCGAGCGACGCCGAGCGCGGCTGGACGACCCACGACTACGACGCGAACGCCTTCGACCGTCGAACGGCGACCGAGCGGCTGGAGCCGTACCTTCCCTCCCCCGACCGGCGGTTCGACGCCGACGCTGAGCTTCGGGCGGCCGGTGCCGTGCTCGCGTACGCCGAGTACACGCAGGGCGACGACGGTCCGCTCGCGTACGTCACCAGAATTCGGCGGTACGACCCCCGCGACCGCCTTCGGCTCGACGCGGCCGCCCAGCGCAGCTTAGAGCTGTTCGAGAACCGCGGGCTGGGCGCGAGCGACACGCTGTTCGACGCGCTCGACGAGACGAACTGCGCGCTCGGCCGGCGCTGCTTAGAGCGCTGGCTCCGCCGCCCGCTCGTCGACGCCGACGCGATCCGGAGCCGCCACGACGCGGTCGGCGAACTCGCCGACCGGAGCCTCGCACGCGAGGGGGTCGCCGACGCGCTCGCGACCGCCTACGACCTCGAACGACTGGTGAGCCGCGTCTCGCGGGGCCGCGCGGACGCCCGGGACCTGCGCTCGCTTCACCGGACGCTCGCGGTCGTCCCGGAGCTGAAGGCGACGCTCGCCGGAGCGGAGGGTGCTGTCGACTCGGAAAACGAGTTCCCCCGCACCGACCACCTCCGCGACCTCCGCGACCGCCTCGACGAGCTGACCGAGGTCCGCGAGCTGATCGACGGGGCGATCGCGACCGATCCGCCCCAAGAGATCACCGAAGGCGGGGTGATCCGCGAGGGGTTCGACGACGACCTCGACGACCTCCGCGCCACCGAACGCGAGGGCCGCGAGTGGGTCGCGGACTTGGAGGCCAGCGAGCGCGAGCGCACCGGGATCGACTCGCTGTCGGTCGGCCACAACCAGGTCCACGGCTACTACATCGAGGTGACCGACGCCAACGTCGAGAAGGTCCCCGACGATTACCGGCGCCGGCAGACGCTGAAGAACAGCGAGCGCTACGTCACGCCGGAGCTGAAGGAGCGCGAGGAGGAGATCGTCGGCGCCGCGGAGCGCGCGGACGCCATGGAGTACGAGCTGTTCGTCGACGTCCGCGAGCGCGTCGCCGCGGAGACCGAGCGGGTCCAGGGGCTCGCGGACGCGCTCGCCGAACTCGACGCGCTCACGTCGCTCGCCGCGGTCGCGGTCAAGCGCGACTACGTCCGCCCCGAACTGCGCGACGACCCCGACGCAGGCGTCGCCATTGAGGGCGGCAGACACCCGGTCGTCGAGCGCACCGAGGAGTCGTTCGTGCCGAACGACGCGGACCTCCCGCGCGGCTCGGTCGCCGTGATCACGGGCCCGAACATGAGCGGGAAGTCGACGTACATGCGGTCGGTCGCGCTCGCGGTCGTGCTCGCGCAGACGGGCTCGTTCGTCCCCGCGCAGGCCGCCACGCTCCCCGTCTTCGACCGGCTTTTCACCCGCGTCGGCGCCTCCGACGACATCGCGGGCGGGCAGTCGACGTTCATGCGCGAGATGAGCGAGCTGACGGAGATCCTCCACGACGCCGACGCCGACTCGCTCGTCCTCCTCGACGAGGTCGGGCGGGGGACCGCGACGACCGACGGCCGCGCCATCGCCCGCGCGGCCGCCGAGTTCCTCCACGACGAGCTCGGCGCGACAGCCCTCTTCGCGACCCACTACCACGGGCTCACGGACCTCGCGGACGAGCGCGAGCGCGTCTTCAACCTCCACTTCACCGCCACGCGCGAGGACGGCGACGTGACGTTCCTCCACCGAGTCGTTCCCGGCGCCTCCTCGTCGTCGTACGGCGTCGAGGTCGCGGAGCTCGCCGGGGTCCCCGGCCCGGTCGTCGACCGCGCCCGCGACCTCGTCGCCGCGGAGGAGGCTGACAGGGACCGGAAGGCGGGCCGGACTGAGACCGGTGCGGAGGGGGCGACGGACGAGGGAGATCCGGAGGACGACGCGGACCGCGACGGCGACGCGTCGCTGGAGGAGTTCCTCGCGGAAGAGGCAGCAGACGAGCGAGACGAGGGCGGTCCGGAGGCGGGCGACGCTCCGACCGAGACAGAGCCGACGACGACGGACGCAAACAAGGGAACCGCCGCCGGCGCGCCCCCTGACCTCGCCGCGGAACTCCGCAACCTCGACCTCGCGCGGATGACGCCGATCGAGGCGCTGAACGCCCTCCACGACCTCCAGTCGAAGGTCGACGATGACGGGTGAACGAGACCGCGGTCGCGGCGCGGCGAGCGGGGGCGCCGGCTCGGACACCGGGGACGCCGCCGAGGCTCGCGGCGACGCGGCCGACGACGAGGGTCGCGTCCGCCGGCTCGACCGGGAGACGGTCGACCGGATCGCGGCCGGAGAGGTGGTGACGCGACCGGCGCGGGTCGTCGGCGAGCTCGTCGACAACGCGCTCGACGCAGGCGCCTCCCGGGTCGAGATCGCCGTCGACGGCGACGGCACCGACCGGATACGTGTCGCGGACGACGGCCGAGGAATGACTCGCGCGGACGCGGCCCGCGCCGTCGAGCGGCACGCGACGAGCAAGCTGGCGCCCGACGGTGACCCGGTCGGGGTCGAGTCGCTCGGCTTCCGCGGCGAGGCGCTCGCGGCGATCGCCGAGGCCGCCAGGCTCAAACTCGTGACGAGCCCCGGCGACGGGGTCGGCACCCGAGTCGTCGTCGACGGGACCGCGGGGACCGCTGCGGCCCCAGACGAGACGAACATCGACGTCGAGCCCGCGGGCCGCGCCCGCGGAACGACGGTCGTCGTCGAGGATCTGTTCGCGACCCGGCCGGCCCGCCGGGAGTCGCTCGCGGGCGCTGACGCTGAGTTCGCGCGGATCTCCTCGCTCGTCGCCGACTACGCGCTGGCGAACCCGTCGGTCGCGTTCTCGCTCGACCACGACGGGTCGGCGACGCTGTCGACCCCCGGGACCGACCGCACGGACGCGCTCCTCGCCGTCTACGACCGCGACACGGCGAGCCGGTCGACGACCGTGAATGCGAGCGTGGATGTAGGGTCGAATTCGGTCCGCGTCTCGGGCGCGCTGGCGTACCCGTCCGTGACTCGGGCCACCCGCGACCACGTCCGCGTCTCCGTCAACGGGCGCCCGGTCCGGAACGACCGGCTCGCGGCCGCGGTCCGCGACGGCTACGGGCGGCTCCTTCCGGACGGCCGCGAGCCCGTCGCCGCGGTCGACGTCTCGCTCCCGCCGGCCCGCGTCGACCCGAATGTCCACCCTGCCAAGCGCGAGGTGGGACTCCGCGACGCCGACGCGGTCGCCGACGCGGTCGCGTCGGTCGTCGAGGACGCGCTCACGGGCGCGGACCTCCGGCGCTCCGCGGACGTCGCAACCGACCTCGGCTCCGCGCTCGACCCGGTCGGCGAGGGCGACGGCTCGCGCCACGGGGCGTTCGCGGACGCCGAGCCGCTCGGCGTCTTCCGCGACCTGTACGTCCTCGTCGAGGCCGGCGACGAACTGCTCGTGATCGACGGCCACGCCGCCCACGAGCGGGTGAACTACGAACGGCTCGCCCGCGCGTTCGACGGCGACCCGGTGCCGACCGCGACGCTCGACCCGCCGGCGACCGTCTCGCTGTCGACCGACGAGGCCGCGGCCGCGAGGGCGCACGCGGACGACCTCGCCGCGCTCGGCTTCGAGACCGAGGCGTTCGGCGGCGGTACGCGCCGCCTGCGGACCGTCCCCGCGCCGTTCGGCCGGACGGCGGACGCGGACGCCTTCCGCGACGCGCTCGCAGCCGTTTCCGGAAACAACTCGGAGACGGCGCGGGACGCGCGCGACGACCTGCTCGCGGACCTCGCGTGCCACCCGTCGCTGAAGCGCGGCGACTTCGCCGGACTCGCCGACGGCGACCTCCGGGACCTGCTCGACCGCCTCGGGGAGTGCGACCGCCCGTACGCCTGTCCCCACGGCCGGCCGACCGTCCTCGCCGTCGACGAGGCGACGTTCGCGGCGGGATTCGGTCGAGACCGGTGAGTCGCGGATCGAGGGCCGTCGAGCCGCGAACCGGTGGCCCGACGGCGAAACGGGTGAGGGCCCCGACCGGTATCTATTAACACGATGGGACCGGGGGTACTCGCATGGGAGAGCGGACCGAAGTGACGCGGGGGTCGCTGCCGCAGGAGCGGTCGGCCGGCCGGTTCTCCGGCCCCGACGGCCTCCGCGACGTCGTCGAGCGGATCCTCGCGTGGCTTCGGGAGCGACGCGGGTCCGGGCTTGAGGGCGTCTCGACGGCGACGACGATGCGGAACGTCGTCGATACGGACGCGCTCGCGGAGGAGACGCCACAGAAGTGGAGCGTGCTCCACGACGTGGTCACCTACGGCACGGACTCGCTCACCGACGTCCTCGTCTTCCGGCACGACCCCAGCAGACAGGACCTGGTGGTGATGCCGGAGCGGAACACCGAGCCGGAAGGCGAGATCAGCTTCTATCACGCCGACCGCACGAAGGGCGCGCGCCACCTGCTGTCCATCGGCGCGGACTCGCTTACGGCGGCGCTCAGCTACGTCTTAGAGCGCATCGAGCGGTTCGAGCGCCTGTTCACCGGCCGCGGCTCGGAGCTGCCGAGCGGCTACACCGGGCCGTCGAACCGGTAAGGGCGACCGCGTCGGGGGAGGTTGGACGGAGCCGTCGGGCGAGGAAGTCAGACGGAGCCGCGTCGCGGAGTGGTTAGACGGAGCTGTCGCGCTGGCGGCCGTCGACCGGCTCTTCTGCCCGCTCGACCGCCTCGTCGGTCCGCTCGACGCGCTCGACGGTCTCGTCCGCTTCCGCCGTCTCGGGCGGGCGTGTGACCGTCCGCTGCGGGTAGGGGATCGAGATGCCGGCGTCGGCGAACCGGCCCTGGATCTCTTCGACCGCGGTCGCCTTGGAGCGCCACCGCGCCTGCGGGGTCGGCGGGTCGATCCAGAACCGGAGATCGAGGAGGATCGCCGAGTCGCCGAACCCGGAGGGGATCGCGTACGGCTCGGGGTTGTTCGCGATCGTGTCGATCCCGGAGAGAACGTCCTCGGCGATCCCGGCCGCCTCGTCGGGGTCGTCGTCGTAGCCGATCCCCACCTCCATGTGGATCCGGAGGCGCCCCTCGCGGCTCCGGTTCGTGATCGCCTGGTTGGCGACGAGGTCGTTCGGCACCACGACGTACTCCCCGTCGAAGTTGCGCATGTGGGTGTTCATGATCGTGATGTCGGTGACGAACCCCTCCTCGTTGCCGATCTCCACCCAGTCGCCGATCTCGAACGGCCGCGAGAACATCAGCACGAAGCCGGCGAGGAGCGACCCCAGCGTCTGCCGGGCCGCCATCCCGAGGACGATCCCGAGGAAGCCCGCGCCGACGAGGAGGCCGCCGAGGTTCACGCCCCAGACGCCGAGGACGGTGATGCCGGCGAGCACGAGCAGGCCGACCTGCGCGAGCCGGGTGAGGAGCTGTTCCTGATGGGCGGTGATCCGGTCGCTGTCGGCCGACAGGTCGGCGACGTACGTCTCTATCACGTCGCTGACGATGTAGGCGCCGCCGAGCAGCACCGCCGAGACGACGACCTGCGCGCCGACCGTGAGGGCGTTCTCCGCGACGGGTAACACCGCGACCACGAGTCCGAACTGTCCCCACAGCGTCAGCACGGCGACGCCCGCGAGCGCGAACAGCCCGATCTGTAAGAGCCCGACCGCGAGTCGTAGGAGGAACGACGACGGGACGCCGTCTCGGAGCGTCTCGATCGCGCCCTCGGTCGACTCCGCCAGGCGATCGTCGACGAGCCGCTCGATCCAGTCCGAGGCGGTCCGCTCGCCGGCGCGGACGGCCTTCGGTAACAGCAACCACCCGACCGCGAGCGTCCCGAGGGCGATGGCGGCGGTGACCGCCAGCCGACCCTCGGTGCTGGAGACGTCGCTCAACACCGCGCCGGCCCGGGCGCCAAGTCCGCCAATCACGGTCGGTGGTTCGCCGCCGATCGGATAACGGATCCGACGCGAGTCTCAGCCGAGAGAATCGGGACGGCCGCTCCGGGGGAGCGGACCGCGGGGGCGAGGCGGTCCGTCACCGACCCCGGCGAAGCTCCTCGATCAGCTGTTCGATGAGCGCGGACTGCCGGTCGAGTCGCTCGGACTGCGCCTCGACGGTGCGCCGCAGCGCGGCGACCTCGCTCGCGAGGTCGGCGTCCTCGACGCCGGCGCTCTCGAACGGCGACCCGTCGAACGCGTCGTCCCCGGGAACGGGCCCGTCGGCGTCGGCCTCGGGCGCGACGGCATCGGCGTCGGCGACGGGGTCCCCAGTCGCTGAGTCGGCGACCCCCGCGTCCGTTGCGATCGCCTCGGCGTCGACCGTCGACGCCGGCTCGTCGTCGGCCCCTCGTTCGATCCCCTCGGCGGTCGACGCGGACTCCGTCGCGTCCGCGTCCGGAGACTCCGTTGCCGTCGCGTCGTCGACACTCGCGTCACTTGCGAGCGGGTCCGCCGTTGCGTCGTCGACGCTCGCGTCACTTGCGAGCGGGTCCGCACCCAGCGGATCGTCGTCGGCTTCCGAGGACTCGGGACCCGACTCAGCCGTCGACCCGACAGCCGATTCGGTCGACTGCGGCGCCGCAGCACCCGGATCGGCGGCGTCGGGCGCCCTGTCCGGTTCCGTTTCGAGCCCGTCGGCCTCGGCCTCCGCGTCCGCGGCGGGGGACGCCGAGAGCGGGTCGGGCCCCTCGCCGAAGTCGGTCGTGCCGCTCGGCTCGGCGTCCGGGGCCGACTCCTCGGCCTCGGCGGCGGCGACGCGGAACTCCTCTAAGCTGTCGACGCCGTGGAACGAGCACACCGCGTCGGCGAGCGTCTCCCGCACTGCTCGTGCGGACTCGTTGGGGGCCTTGAACCGCTCCGAGCGGCCGTCGTGGACGAGGACGACCGCGGTGGCGACGGTCCCCTCCTCGAAGTCAAGGCCGGTGAGGTCCTCGAAGTGGAACTCCTCGAAGTCGGCGTCCCAGACGGCCGAGCCGACGTGTTTGACCAGCCGCTCGCTGGTGACGATGAGGGTGAGCTCGGAGAAGCGGAAGGTGCGCACGACCGTCTCGCCGGGGCCGGTGACGCCGCTCGCGGAGAGGACGCCGGCGAGGACCGGGTGGAGGACGTCGTCGACGCGCTTGGCGGGGACCGAAAGCGTCTCGTCGCCGTCGAGGCCGTACCCGAGGGTGATCTTCGCCTTGCGGCGGCCCGTCGAGACCTCGATCCGCTCGACGTCGTGGCCGTACTCGTCGACGGACTCGTCGGAGAGGAGCCCGTCGCCGCGGAAGACGAGGGTCCGGGTGGGCGTGACCGCGAGTCGATCGTCGCCGCCCAGCGGCACCTCGGCGACGACGTCCTCGTCGCCGACGGTCGCCGCGAGCAGTTCGGGGAGGCTCATACGCCGGGGATACGCCGCGCCCGGCATAAATCCGCTGGGTCGGCCGCGAGCGCGGGGCGCACGCGTTCGTCGCGGTCCGGACCGGTCGCGTTTCCGGGGCCGTATCGTCCTCGGAAGCGGCCGCCCGCGGCGATCTGCGATCGGTTCACAACCTCCCGACGGATGGGAAGGTTAAAGAGTCTCATCGCGGTACGAACTGGTGAGGCCGGGTGGCTTAGCTGGACATAGCGCCGCACTCATAGGGTTCGGAGATTCGGTGCGGTGACGCCTTGGAAGCGTCCGCGTCCTTCCCGTGGCTCCGCCGAGCCTCGGACCTGGGACATGCGGAGATCGTGGGTTCGGAGCCCACCCCGGCCATACAACAGTTCTGAAGCGCTTCGTCCCGGTAGCGGCGCTCACCGCTCGCGTTCGCTCCGTCCGGTCTCGTACCCGGTCGCCCACGCGAAACTCCCGACGAAGAGGACCGCGACGGTCTTCCACGTCGAGTCGACGGCGAACTGCGCGACGAGGAACACCGCGCCCATCGAGACGGAAGTGTACGCTCCCTCGGGGACAGCGAACGGAAGTCGGCCGCGCGACTGGAGCGAGGCGGTCGCGAACGTTACGCCGAGGAGCGCTAGCCCGGCTAGCGGGAGGGCGCCGATATCGGTCGGGATAACCATAGTATCAGATCGTCACTCTCTCGGAAATAAGTTCGCGCGGACAGTAAGAAGCGGATACCGAGTTGTCGGACTTCCTCTCACACCGGAACCGCTTCGCCGGCGACGAGCGCAACCGTGATGACGACCACGCCTAGCCCCAACAGCGCGTAGTTCGCGAGCGGGTTCGCCGCCGTGAACAGGTCGAGCGTGTATTCGGCGTCCCTCACGGGCGCGAACGGCCGAATTCCCATCGGCGTGAGCGCGTCCGCGAGGAGGTGCGAAACGATCGTCACGGCGCCGAACAGGAACCCGGCGCCGCCGAAGAGGAGCGCCTCGACGACTCCGCGCTGGAGGCCGACCGCCACCCCGACGGCCCCGAAGGCGACGCCGACGAGCAGCGCGAACCAGACGGTGTGCGTGATCCCCCGGTGTTTGACGAAGGGAACGCGGGTGTCGAGGTCGGGGACCATCGCCAGCGAAGCGACGCCGGCGGCGCCGACGAGTCCGACCTCTATCGAGGCGAGGACCGTGACGAGGAATCCGAATGGGGCGTAGACGACGAGCGACGCCCCGACGTGCCCCTTGCGGTACATGTGAACGACTGCGTGCCCGGTCCCTAAGTCCGTTGTGTCGGGGCCCAGCGCGTCGCACGTCCCGCCGCGCCTCCGGGCGAAACGCCTACGGCCTCCCGCCGTGACCGTCCGGTATGACGCTGACCGCCCGCGACCTGATGGAACCGGACGTGAAGACGGTGTCGCCCGACGACGACGTCGCCGAGGTGTTCAAGCGGTTCGCCCGCTACGAGTTCAGCGGATTCCCCGTCGTCGACGACGACGAGCGGGTGGTCGGGGTCGTCACCGAGTCCGACCTCGTCGACCTGTTCGAACCCGAGGACGAGACGCTGTGGATCCCGATCGGGCTCCCCCCGTTCGTGGACACGCTCTCCTACCAAGTGAAGCGGCCGTGGGCCGACCTCGATCTGGGCGTCGACCTGATCCGGAACGCCGATCGGCCCATCTCCGAGGTGATGAGCACCGACGTGGCGACGGTGACGCCGGACGCCGACGTCGACGACGTGCTGGACCTGCTCGTCGGGGACGACCCGGATATTAATCGTGTTCCTGTGGTCGACGAGGACGGTCGGCTCGTCGGGATCATCGCGCGGCAGGACGTTATCCGCGCATTCCGCGACCGCCGACTAGAATAGGACGGAGCGTATCGTCCTGAGAGGCGTTTTTAAGTAGCCGACCACAGACTGGCGGTAAACACGTCTAAAGCCCCAGTCGGTCGCATATAAATGGGGTGACTATCGATCGACGGCGAACACCGCCGAAGCCCCAGCCACTCGCTTATAAATGGGTGACAGTGGATCCGCGATGAACACCTCCAAAGCCCCAGCCGGGAGGACGCCGCACACTCGCTGCGCTCCTCGCTCGTTCGCTTTGCTCACTCACTGCGGTGCTTACGTCGTCTGCGGCGTCCTCCCGGCTGCCCCTTTGAGTCCCAACCCGCCCCGCCCCGCAACCGCACCTCACGCCTCCCCAGCCTCGTCGCTGGCGCTGACGGCGCCAGCGACTCCCTCGCGCGTGCGGCTCACGCCCTTCGGGCGCTCGCCGGCACGCGCCACCGCGGTTTATAAGCAATTCCCGCGGCCGCTCGTTCGTGTTTAAATACTGCGTCGCTGCTGGCGGGCTGCTCCGCCGTCTCTCCGGTGGCTCGGCCGGTAGCGGCGAACGGTCGGGATCGGGAGGTCACGAACGGACAGCCTCTTACCGGTCGACCGTCAGGAACGGACGGACATGCTGATAGCCGGAACCGTCGTCGCCGACTCCGAGACCGTCATCCCCGAGGGCGCCGTCGTCGTCGAGGGGGAAACGATCGCCGCGGTCGGCGACGAGGCCACCCTCCGCGACAGCTACCCCGACCACGAGCGGCGCGAGTTCGACCTCGTCGCGCCCGGCCTCGTCGGCGGCCACGTTCACTCCGTCCAGTCGCTGGGGCGGGGGATCGCCGACGACGCCGCCCTCCTCGACTGGCTGTTCGACGCCGTGCTTCCAATGGAGGCGGCGATGGACGCCGAGGCGACGCGGGCCGCGGCCGAGCTGGGGTACTTGGAGTGTCTCGAGTCGGGGACGACAACCGTCGTCGACCACCTCTCCGTGAACCACGCCGAGGAGGCGTTCGAGGCCGCGATCGAGACGGGGATCCGCGCGCGGCTCGGGAAGGTCCTGATGGACAAGGAGTCGCCAGACGGACTCATCGAGGAAACCGACGCCGCGCTCGCGGAGAGCGAGGATCTTATCGAGAGATACCACGGCGCCGCCGACGGCCGCGTCCGGTACGCGGTCACCCCGCGGTTCGCCGTCACCTGCACGGAGGCCTGCCTGCGCGGCTGCCGCGAGCTGGCCGACCGATACGACGGCGTGACGATCCACACCCACGCCAGCGAGAACGAAGACGAGATCGAGACGGTGGAGGCCGACACGGGGAGGCGCAACGTCCTCTGGCTCGACGAGGTCGGGCTGACGGGGCCGGACGTGACGCTCGCGCACTGCGTCCACACCGACGAGCGCGAGCGCGAGGTGCTCGCCGAGACCGACACGGTCGTCACCCACTGCCCCTCCTCAAACATGAAGCTCGCGTCGGGGATCGCCCCGGTCCAGGACTACCTCGACCGCGGCATCACGGTTGCGCTCGGCAACGACGGCCCGCCGTGCAACAACACCCTCGACCCCTTCACCGAGATGCGGCAGGCGAGCCTGCTCGGCAAGGTCGACGCCCGCGATCCGACCCGGCTCCCGGCCGCGACCGTGCTGGAGATGGCGACCGAGGGCGGCGCCCGCGCCGCCGGCTTCGACCGCCTCGGCGCGCTGCGCGAGGGCCATCGCGCCGACGTGATCGGACTCACGACCGACATCACCCGAGCGACGCCGATCCACGACCCGCTCTCCCATCTGGTGTACGCCGCCCACGGCGACGACGTGACCTTCGCGATGGTCGACGGCGCGGTCCGCTACGCGGACGACGAGCACGTCGGGATCGACGCGGCGGCGGTCCGCGAGCGCGCGACGCGCCACGCCGAGCGCGTGGTCGAGGCGGCCGGCATCGAGACGGCCAAACTGTAGCCCGCAATCGTCGAGATCGCCGCTTCCCCTCCCGAACCGCCGCGCTCGCCGCTTAAACCGGCTTTATCCGCACAAATTCGGACGGAGTATCTCTCATTTATACCCGTCCGCGGCCCGTTCGTTCACTCACTATGACGGACCGATCGCGGACGACAGGCGACGACGGATCGCGAACGACAGGCGACGGCCGCGCGGCGGACGCGACAGATGCGTCCGCCGACGGCGTCCGCCGGCGTGAGTTCGTAGCCCTCGGCGCCGGCGCGAGCGCGACGCTGCTCGCCGGCTGCGCCGGCGACGCACCTCTCCCGTCGTCGGACGGCTCCGACGGCCCGGACGGCTCCGACGGTTCCCAGACGCTCACCGGTAACTTCCGGCTCCTCATCAGCGACGCGCCGGCCGACATCGGCGACTTCGATCGGCTGGACGTCACCCTCGACCGGGCGCGGGTCTTCGAGGCGGGGGATGAGGACGACGACGAGGACGACGAAGAAGATGCGGAGGACGAGGAAGACGAGGAAGAAGCCGACGGGGACGACGAGGAGGAATCGGACGACGATCAGAACGCCACGGCGACCGGCGAAGACGACGAGTCCCTGAACGAGACGGCGGACGAAGACGACGACGCGAACGAGACGGACGTCGATGACGGCGGGGACGACGAGGAAACCGTCGAAGCAGAGGATGACGACGACGAGGACGCAGACGACGAACAAGACGATGACGAGGATGAAGACGGAGGCCGCGGCTTCACCGTCGTCGAACTCGACGGCGCGACGGTCGACCTCACGCAGGTGATCGACAAGGACGCGATCGCGGTGTTCGACGGCGAGATCCCGGCGGGAAGCTACGAGAAGATCGAGCTTGAGGTCTCCGCAGTCGAGGGGGTCGTCGACGGTGAGACGGTCGACGTGAAGCTCCCGAGCGAGAAGCTCCAGATCACGAACGCGTTCGAGGTCACGCCCGACGAGCCGGTCAGCTTCGTCTTCGACATCAACGTCGTCAAGCGCGGGAAGAACAACGGCTACATCCTCAAACCCGTGATCTCGGGCAGCGGGGTCGCGGGCCGCGACGTCGACGTCAACGAGATCGACGACGATGACGACGACGAGGATGACGAGGAGGAAGACGGAGACGACGAAGAAGCGGAGTCCGAAGACGGCGACTCGGACGCGGACGACTCCGACGACGAGGACGACGATGCGGAGACGACGGACGACGCCGAGGAGGACGACGCTACCGGTGGTAACGAGACGGACGACACGGAGAACGGGACCGAGACGGGGAACTGACTACGAGGAGGTCTCGACGGACGAGGGGGCTGCGGACGGGCACTTTGCCCACCGCAGCGCGGCGTCGTCGTCGTTGAACGCCTCGGTGTCGACCCCCTCGACGTCGATGGTCCGCTTGAGGTACCGACGCTTCGACCGCTCACCGACGACGGCGAAGCGGTCGACGCCGCGGGCGACCGCGATCTGCGCGGACTCGCGGAGCGCCCGGCGGCCGGCGTCCGAACACGGGCGGCTCGTCCGCACGACGATCACGATGGCGTTGACGGTGTTGGGGTCCGTCGCGCCCCGCCACCGATCGAGCAGCGCTTCGCCGTCCGCGGGGCTCAGTCCAGTCCCGTGTGGGAACTCGACGACGAGGACGTCGTCCTCGACCCGCAGCAGCCAGCGCTCGCTCGGTTCCATGGCACATCCTATCACGTACTGAGGTATAAATTACACCCTCAAAATATCTAATCTGATATTCGATTACGCCAGTCGTCAGCGCGATCCGGTTGACGTTCCATCTGCGCCGGTAGCTGCGGGCGGCCGTCGGCACCGTGGTCAGCGATGTCGGTTATCAACGAAAGAGATTCGGCCAAGGAGCCGCGGTCCGCGTCGTGGTCCTCGTCGGCCACAACACTCAGACGTCCCGAGCCGACTCCACGTCGAGCGCGTCGACGACCGCGGTCGCGAGCGCCTCGAACGACGCCTCGTCGGGGACGACATCGACGTCGACGCCGCGGTTCGCGGCCGTCTCCGCGGTCGGCGGGCCGATGACGCCGACCACCGCGTCCGCCAGCCCGGCGCGGGCCGCGTCCTCGACGCCGCGGTCCGCGGCCGCCGCGAGGAAGTTGTCGACGGTCAGCGAGGAGGTGAACGCGGCGGCGTCGAGGTCGCCGGCCGCGGCCAGCTCTGCGGCGTCGCCCGCGCCGGCCGGTCGCGTGAGCCGGTACAGCACGGTCTCGATCACGTCGGCGCCGGCCTCGCGGAGCCCGTCGAGGAGGACGTCGCTGCCGTGGTCCGAGCGCGCGACGACGACGCGCTCGCCCGCGACGCGAGATTCGAGCGCGGTGACGAGCCCGGCAGAGGTGTACTCCTCGGGGACGACGTCGACCGTCCAGCCAGCCTCGCGGGCGGCCGCCGCGGTGGCGGGGCCGATAGCCGCGAGGTCGGCGTCGCCGGGCTCCCAGCCCGCCTCGGCGGCCAGCTCGACGCCGGTCTTGCTCGTGAGCACGACGAGCGGCGAGTCGGCCGGAACCGCGCCAGTCGGCTCGACCTCGAGCATCGGGTCGGCGACCGGCTCCGCGCCGAGCGACCGGAGAAGTTCGACTGCCGACTCGATCCGCTCGTCGTCGGGACGGAAGACGGCCACGCGCGGCTTGCGGGCCCCGTCGCCGGTCACGTCTCGTCACCTCCAGCTGAGCCGTCGTCTTCCGTATCCTCGCTCGCCGACTGTACGGGTGCCGAGCCGGTGTTTTCGAGGAAGGTCACGACACGGTCGCGGGTCGCGGCCACGTCGCCGATCACGGTGATCGCCGGGGGTTCGATCCCCGCCTCGTCGCGGGCGTCCACGATGGTGTCGAGCGTGCCGGTGGCGACGCGCATGTCGGGCCAAGTGGCGCGCTCGACGAGCGCGACGGGCGTGTCGCCGTCGAGGCCGGCGTCGCGGAGCGCGGCGGTGTACGCCGGCAGCTTCCCGACCCCCATCAGCACGACGATGGTCCCGCCGGTCGCCGCGAGCGCGTCCCAGTTCACCGCCGACTCGTCCTTCGTCGGGTCCTCGTGGCCCGTGACGAAGGAGACGGAGGAGGCGTGGTCGCGGTGCGTCACCGGGATGCCGGCGACCGCGGGGCCGGCGATGGCCGAGGTGACGCCGGGGACGACCTCGAAGGGAACTCCTTCGTCGGCGAGGTGTTCGGCCTCCTCGCCGCCGCGGCCGAAGACGAACGGGTCGCCGCCCTTCAGCCGGACGACCCGGTTCCCCTCGCGGGCCAGCTCGACCATGCGCCGGTTCGTGTACTCCTGGGGCGTCCACTCGCCGCCGGCGCGCTTCCCCACGTCCTCCCGTTTCGCCTCGGGGATCTCGCCGAGGATCTCCGGGCCCGGGAGCTTGTCGTGGAGGACCACGTCGGCCGACTCGATCAGCCGCTTCGCCTTGACAGTGAGCAGATCCGGGTCGCCCGGGCCGGAGCCGACGAGGAAGACGGTGCCGACGGTGTCCTCGTGGCCGCGCGTCGGCGGCTCGTCCGCGGCCGATCCGGGACTCGGACCGGAGCCGGAGTCGCCCTCAGTCATCGTCCTCCCCGGTCTCCGCCTCCTCGCGCGCCTCGGCGATCAGATCGTCGGCGCCGCGGTCTGCGAGATCCGCGGCGAACTCCGCGGCAGCGGTCGCGTGCGACCGGATCGGCAGGTCGCGGGTGTCGGCGACCTCCTCGGTGCCGTCGGTCGAGAGCACCCGCGCCCGAACGTGGATGTGCTCGCCCTGAACCATCGCGGAGACGCCGATCGGCGCCACGCAGCCGCCGTTGAGCTCGCCGAGGACCGTCCGCTCGACGGTGACCGCGACCCGGGTCCGCGGGTGGTCGACCGCGTCGCGGACCGCCTCTATCACGTCGGGATCGCTCGCGGTGACCGCGATGGCGCCCTGCCCGGCCGCGGGGACGAACTCCTCGCGCGGGAGCCGCGTCGTCTCCACCTCGTAGAAGAGGTTCGAGCGGCGGAGCCCCGCCTCGGCGAGGACGACCGCGTCGTACTCGGTTTCGACTTTCCGCTCCATCGCCGCGCGTTCGAGGTCCGACAGCGAGTCGAACCACTCCTCGACGCTCCGCTCGAACTCTTCGTCGACCTCGTCGGCGTCTGTTTCGTCGCCCTCGCTATCCGCGTCGCCATCCTCGTCGCCCTCCGCCGTCAGCGCGGCCCCCTCACCGGAGGCGATCAGGCGCCGCTCGTGTTCCGCCTGGAGCCCGGGCGCGAGCAGCTTCTCCAGCCGGGTGTCGACGTTGCCGCGGATCGGCTCGACGGTGAGGTCAGGGCGCGCCGCCCGGATCTGCGCGCCCCGGCGGAGCGAGCCGGTGCCGACGACGGCGCCCGCGGGGAGGTCCTCGATGCCGAGCCCCTCGGGGTGGACGACCACGTCGCCAGAGGGCGCGCGCTCGGGGACGCCAGCGACGACGAGATCGTCCATCTCCTCGGTCGGGAGGTCCTTCAGGGAGTGGACCGCGAGGTCGGCGTCGCCGGCGAGCACCTCCTCGTCTAAGGCGCGCACGAACGCGCCCGTCTTCCCGAGGCGGTGGATCAGTTCGTCGGGGATCTGGTCGCCGCGCGTCTCCACCTGCCGGAGTTCGACGTCGCGGCGCCGGCTCGACAGCGCCTCGCGGACGGTCTCGGCCTGCCGGAGGGCCAGGTCCGACCCGCGGGTCGCGAGCCTGAGCGTTTCGGTCATACGCGAACGGAGGTCCCCCGCGTTCAAAAGCGCACCAGTTCGGCCGCCTCCGCGACCGCGAGATCGGACGTCCCGTTCGCGGGGTTCACGCGTCCGCTCGCCGGGTCCGAGGCAACTCCCGCCACGGTCATGTCCCCTTTATCAGTCCGTCCCGAACTCGGAGACGAAATGGCACGCGTGAGCGCCGGGGCGCGGCTCCACTTCGGCTTCTGTAACCTCAGCCTCTCGCACGAGCGGCTGTACGGCGCGCTCGGCGTCGGGCTCGCCAGCCCTCGCGTCGTTGTCGACGCGGAGCCGGCCTCGGGAGTGAGCGTGACGGTCGAGGGGGCGGACGGGAACCCCACGAGCTCGGCCGATTCCGCACCGAGCGTGCGCGACGACGCCCGCGAGTACGCGACTACGGCCGCCGACCTGATCGGCGTCGACGGCGCCCGGGTCGCGGTCCGCGAGTCGCTCCCGCGACACGCCGGCCTCGGCAGCGGGACGCAGCTGGCGGCGGCGACGCTCGCGGCGGTCGCGACCGCCCACGGCGAGCCGGCGCGGGTGCGCGAGCGCGCTCCGGCGCTCGGCCGCGGCGGGCGCTCCGGGGTCGGCGTCGCGACGTTCGAGGCGGGCGGGTTCGTCCTCGACGCCGGCCACCCGACGGCGCGCTTCACGACCGACCGCCCCGCGGACGGCGAGTGGACCGTCCCGCCGGTGGCCGCGCGCCACGCCGTCCCGGACGACTGGCGGTTCCTGCTCGTCGAGCCAGAGGCGGACGCCGGCCGGAGCGGGACGGCCGAGGACGACGCGATGCGGACCGCGGTCGAGCGCGCGGAGCCGGGCCTCGCCGACCGGATCGGCGGGATCGTCACCCGGCGCGTTCTCCCCGCGATCGCGACCGACAACGCGGAGGCGTTCGGCGCGGCCGTCGCGGAGATTGGCCGGCTCAACGGCGCGTGGTACGCCGACGAGCAGGGCGGCGTGTACCGGCCGCCGGTCGGCGAGGTCGTCGACACGCTTTCGGGCGACGCGTCGGTGTTCGGCGCCGGGCAGTCCTCGTGGGGGCCGACGGTCTACGGCGTCACAGACGCGGCCCGCGCGGACGCGGCCCTCGACGCCGGCGAGCGCGCGCTCGACGCGGCCGGCGTCGGCGGCGAGGTGTCGGTCGTCCGGGCGGCGAACGAGGGGGCGAAGATCGACGCGGAGAGCGGGGCGGAATCGCCGGCGGACGACCCGGAGAGGGGTAACACTAAACCCTGCGGCGACGGGGCGTAAGCCATGTCCAGTGTTCCGTTCGGAGTCGCTCGCCTCGACTCGATCCTCGGGGGCGGCGCGCCGTCCGGCAGCGTCGTGTTGCTCGCGGGCGAGGCGGGCGCTGGCGCCCGGGAGTTCTGTTACACCAGCGCGGCGATGAACGCGCTGGCGGGCGCCGACGAGGAGCTGTTCGACCTCTACTACGGCGACGTCGATGACGACGCGACGCTGCCCGAGTCGGTCCACTACATCTCCTTCACCGCCGACACCGAGGCGATCACGAGAGAGATGGGGTACACGATGGCCGACGAGATCGTCGACGCGGCGGTCGACGAGATCTCCTTCCGTGACCTCTCGCCGGAGTACTTCCAGCTGTCGCCCGTGCCGCGCGACTGGTACGAGACGGCGACGGCCTCGATCACCGAGCTCGGCGACCGCGGCGAGTACGAGGACGTGCTCACCGCGTTTGGCGACTACCTCTCGGAGCACGGCGAGGGGAGCCTCGTCTGTATCGACTCCGTCACCGACCTCGTCTCAATGGTCTCCGACGACACCGACTGGAGCGACGTCGCCATGGTGATGAAGGGGCTGAAGAAGGCCGCCTACGAGTGGGACGCCCTGGTCCTCGTGTTGGTGAACACCGACGCGCTCCGCGACCGCGAGTTCGGCACCCTGATGGACGCCGCGGGCGGAACGCTCCAGTTCTCCTGGGAGAGCGGCGGCTCCCAGCGCGCCCGGACGATGTTCGTCCGCGAGTTCCGCGGCGTGCTCTCGCGGCTGGAGGCCGAGAACATCGTCCGCTTCGAGACCGAGATCCACGAGGGCGGGTTCGACATCAGCGACGTGCGGAAGATCCGGTAGCGACCGCGTTCCGACCCCGCCCCGGCCCATTGTCGCCCAGTATCGTTCCGGAGAACGGCGCGACAGGTTACTTAAGCCTCGCCGCTCAACGGCAGGTAGATGACGGAGGATCCGCGATGAGTGACCTCGACCCGGCGGCGGCCGCCCTCGATGCGGCGGCCGAGGACGCCGGCGTGAGCCGCGAGGAGCTCCTCAAGCGCGCGCTCGTCGCGCTCGCGGAGTCCGAGGGGATCGACGTCCCCGACGCCGAGGAGGTGGCGGCGATCGAGGCCCGCCTCGACGACCTCGACGCGGAGCTGGACGAGAAGGTCGCCGACCTCCGCGAGCGGTTCGTCGACCTCTACCGCGAGGTGGAGTCGCTCGACGCCGCCGAGGGGGGCGCCGGGGAGGGAGGCGCCGCCGACGCGGAGGGAGCGGCGCGGCTCGACGACCTCGCCGACGAACTGGAAGAGATCGCCGGCCGACTGGATCGGCTCGACGCCGCCGTCGCCGACGCGCCCTCCTCGGACCGGGTCGACGACCTCGGCGAGCGACTGGACGCGCTCGACGCCCGGCTTGACGAGTTGGACGCGGTCCGCGACCGACTGGATGGCTTCGGCGACCGACTCGACGGGGTCGACGAACGCGTCGACGAGGTAGATGGACGGGTCGACGGCGTCGACGATCGCCTCGACGACGTGGAGTCCGACCTCGCCGGGATCTCCGCGGACGACCTGACCGAGATCGACGACAAGCTCTCGCGGGTCGCGAACGCGGTCGTCAGGGTCAAGCGCCGCCTCGACGCGGCCGAGCGCGATCGCGCGGACCGCGAGCGCCTCGACGCGCTGACGCGGACGGCGAACCGGCACGGGGTGCGGACCGCCGACTGCGACCACTGCGGCGGCGGCGTCGAACTGGGGCTGCTGTCGGCGCCGGAGTGTCCCCACTGCGGGCGCCGGTTCGAGGACCTGGAGCCGAACACCGGCTTCCTCGGCACGTCGAAGCTCCTCGTCGGCGATGCGCCCGCCATCGACGGCGACGTCGCGGACGACGACCGCGACGAGATGGGCCGGACGACGGACCGGACGAGCACCGCCGCGAGCGACGGCGGACCGGACGGGGACCGCCGATGACCGACGGCAATCGGTCCGACGGCGACCGGTCCGACGGCGACGAGGATCCGGAAGCGGACCCCTTCGGCGACGAGCTGTTCGGCGATGAGCCGAGCGGCGACGAACCGAGCGGCGAGGCCGACGACGGCCTCGACGAGCCCGACGCGGACGAAGTCGACGACCCGTTCGCGGCGCTCGGCGATGGGATCGACGACGACGGCGAGGCGGGCCGAGACGACGCCCGAGGCTCCGACGGCGTCGATATCGGGACCCGAGGGGGCTCCGCAGCGACCGACGACGACGCGTCGGCCGACGGAGACCCGGAACCGGGCGCCCCGGCGGACGACCCGTTCGCCGAACTGGACGGCGACGCCGCCGGCTCCCCGACCGACGAGGATCCCTTCGAGTCGATGGGGACCGGCAACGTCGGCGAGGAGGACGTGTGGGAGGCGCTCGACGAGGGGAGCTCGATCGGCGCCGACGCGACCGAGTTCGGCGACGCCGCCGAGGGCGGTGCGGCCGGCGACGTGGGGGCGTCCGATTCCGGGACCGCGGGACCGACGCCGGGCCCGAGGACGACCGGCGACGAGCGCGTGGTCGACAAGCGGAGCTACTGCCAACGCTGTCCGCACTTCACGGCGCCGCCGGAGACGGCCTGCACCCACGAAGGGACCGAGATCGTCGAGTCGGTCGACTTCTCGCGGTTCCGGGTCCGGAACTGCCCGATGATCGACGCGGAGGACCCCGCCTTCGACGGCGAGTAATTGGTATAAGTTTCGTCCGGGCGATCGAGCATCCGCCAGCGATTTCTGAACACGTTCAAGCCCGACCGGCCGATACTGCGCTTATCGCGTGATATCGTCCGAATCGCAGGGTCGACGGTCCGTCGAGTTCGGGTCGGGGGCAGTCACCGGTGCGATAGGGGATTCGATTACGGTCATCCCGCTCGTCGTCGCGCTGGCGCTGCTGACGGACGTGTCGCTGCCGCACGCGCTCGTCGCGTTCGGGTCGTGCCAGATCGTCTGGGGCGTCCGGTACGGCCTCCCGGTGTCCGTCGAACCGATGAAGGCGCTGGCGGCGCTGGCGATCGCGGGCGCGCTCACCTACGCCGAGCTCGCGCTCGCCGGGGTGATCCTCGGCGGCCTCCTCCTCGCGATCGGACTCTCCGGAACGCTCGCGTACGTCGAGCGCTGGATCGGCGAGCCGGTGATCCGCGGCGTCCAGTTCGCGGTCGGGCTCGTCCTCCTAGAGACGGGGATCGAACTCGCGGTCGACGACCCGCTCGTCGCGCTCGTCGGGGTCGCGATCGCAGCCACGTTCGCGCTCGCGGGCCACGGGAAGGCGAGCGCGCTGGCCGTCGCGCTCCTCGGGATCGCCACCGCGCTCGTCGTCGCCGGAATCCCGGCGCCACGGCTGCCCGGCGCGCCCCCGACGCCGGCGTTCGGTGGGGCGCTCACGCGGGCCACGTTCGACGGCGTGGCCGCGCAGCTGGCGATGACCATCGGGAACGCCGCGCTGGCGACCTCCCTCCTCTTCTCCGACCTGCTCGACGCGGAAGTCACCCCCGACGAGCTGTCGACGAGCATGGGAATCACGAACTTGGTCGCGGTCCCCCTCGGCGGGATCCCCATGTGTCACGGCTGTGACGGGGTGGCCGGCAAGTACGCGTTCGGCGCGCGCACCGGCGGCGCGAACGTCATCCTCGGCGTCGGTTACCTCGTCGCCGCCTTGTTCGCTACGCCCGCGCTGATCGCGGCGTTCCCGCTGGCGATGCTCGGCGCCCTGCTCGCGATCGTCGCCGTCTCCTTGGCGCGCAACGTCACCGATTCGGGGAACCGCGCGCTCTCGGTCGGGATCGGTCTCCTCGCGCTCGCCACCAACCTCGGCATCGCGTTCCTGGTCGGGATCGCGGCCCACCTCGCGTGGGAGCGGATCGGCGAATAGCGGGCCAGTGAGAGGAGCCCATTTATATAGGGGAGATGCGGTGGCGCGTGCCTGCGAGCGGCCGACAGGCCGCGAGCAGCACGCGCGAGGGAGTCAGCCGGCCGGAGCGAAGCGGAGGCCGGCTGACGAGGCTGGGGAGGCGTGAGGCTGCGGTGCGGGGTGGGACTCAAAGGGGCAGCCGCGAGGGCGGCGCAGGCGACGTAAGCACCGCAGCGAGTGAGCGGAGCGAACGAGCGAGGAGCGCAACGAGCGTGCGCCGCCCTCGTGGCTGGGGCTTTGGAGGTGTTCGTCGTTCTGTACTCAGTAATTTATAAGCGAGCGGCTGGGGCTTTGGAGGTGTTCACCGACGATCTACTGACACCTATTTATAAATATCCGACACCGTACACCGCGTATTCGAACATACCCGCCGAACCTAAACCGCTCAATCACGTACCAAACGAGTATATGCAGTTCTGTGACGACTGCGGCTCGATGATGGTCTCTCGCGACGGGGAGATGGTGTGTCAAAACGACGACTGCGGCGCCACGACCGAGCGCGACGAGGCGCTCGCCGCCGAGTTCGAGTCGACGACCGAACAGACCGGCGACGAGGTGATCGAGACGGAGGAGGGCGCAAACTTCGAGGGGAAGCCGACTGCGACCGACATCGTCTGCGACGAGTGCGGCCACGGCGAGGCGTGGTACACGATCAAACAGACCGGCGCCGCGGACGAGCCGCCGACGCGCTTTTTTAAATGTAAGGAGTGCGGCCACCGCTGGCGCGGGTACAACTGACCGCGATCGCGCGGGGGACCCCACGGCGACGCGCGGCTGGCAGCGGAGCTGATCGACGACCGCCGACGCGCGCGCCGCGAACACCCGGGCCGATCGAGGGCTCGATCCGCGAAGTACAGATCCGTCACCACGAGCCACACTAACACGCACCATAGCGTCGCAGTCCGTCGATTATCTCGGATTACATCGGATTAAGCGCGTGAATCCGGTCGAAATACGACTGAATTCCCCTGTAGCGTTTGGACGGTTCATACGGCTCGGCGCGGGAGGGGGAGACACGATGAACACCGAACGTATCGCACTGGTCGCGGTGACGCTGGCCTTGGTCGTCGGCGGCCTCGCGACGCTTTTCGCACCGACGGTCGTCTCCGGCCCGGGCACCGCTCCCGCGCAGGCGGCGGCAACCACCGCCGTCGCCGACGGCGGACTCGGATCGCTGCTCGGGATCGCGCTCTGGGGCGTGACGCTCCTCTTCGGCGCGACCGCGCTCGTCTGGTTCGTGCTCACGGGGGTCGTGGGCGCGGGCTACGAGGCGCCGCCCAACGAGTACGGCCTCGACGAGATCCAGGTCCGCATCATGACCGTCGACGCCGCCGAGGTCGTCCAAGACACCGTCGACTCCCTGCCGGAGGGGCTCGACGACGTCCACGTGATCGCGGAGTCGGACATCGACGTGCGCGGGGCGACCGTCCACGTCGTCCCGGACGAGTTCGCGTGTGACGCGGTCCGGAAGGGGCGCGCCCAGGAGTGGGCGCGGCAGGCGCTGGAGTGTCAGCGAGAGTTCGTGCTGTATCTCGACGAGGACAGTATCGTCGAGTCGCTCGACGGCCTCCCGGACGCGGACATCGTCCAGCTCCGCGAGAAGCCACGGCTCACGGGGTCGAACCTCAGCTACCTGGCCGACATGTACCGGATGGGCGTCCAGATCGAACAGCGCGCGTTCGCGCGCCTCTCGATCCCGCTGTTCGCGTGGGGCGGCGGCATCGCGGTCCGGTCCGACGTGGAAGACGAGACGACGTGGGACCGCGAGACGCTCGTCGAGGACACCGCGTTCGTCTGGGCCGCGTTCGCCGAGTCCGACGTGACGTTCGCGCTGTCGGACGCGGTCTGCCGGAATGAGGCGCCGCCCTCGCTGTACGAGATCGTCCAGCAGCGCCGCCGCTGGGCCGCCGGAAACCTCCAGGCATCGGCGATGCTCCCGTTCCGGTACGAGCTGCTGACGCGAGTCCGCAACTACGCGTGGGCGCTCTCGCCGATCGTCACCCTGCTCGTTGTCCCGCTGTCGCTGCTCAGCGTGACGATCGCCTACAGCGGGCTGTTCTTCGCGGCGTCGATGGGACTGGCGCTGTGTACGCTCGGCTGGTTCCTCCTCGGCGTCGGCTACTACGGCGACGACCACCGCCAGTGGGCGCTGGCGGTCCCGCTGGCCCCGCTGATCACCGTCGTCCACTCGATGGGGACGGTCGCCGGCATCGTCAGCCCGCCCGAGACGTTCCGGGTGACGACGAAGGTCGGCAGCGAGTAGACCGGGCGAAGCGCTGCCGTTTATAAATCGTCGCGAAGCCGCGGCCCGAGAAACGCCGCGGCCGCCTCGCCCACCTCCCCGCTCCGCCCGACGAAGAAGTGGTCCGACTCGAACGCGACCGTCTCGACGCCCAACTCATCCGCCCGCTGGATCACTGGCTTCCAGTCGGCTGTCGAGTCGCGCGTCGCGTACAGAACCCGTACCGGCATCCCGCGGTCCGCGAGGTCGTCGAGCGCCGCGACCGCGTCGACGTCGGGGTTCAGGCGCGCGGTCGGGGCGAGCGCGCAGACCCCAGCCAGTTCGGGCCGCGACGCGGCCGCGACGAGCGCGACCGTGCCGCCGAACGAGAAGCCGAACAGTCCGACGCGGTCGTAGCGGTCGAGCGCCCAGCCGACCGCCGCGTCCGCGTCGGTCGTCTCGCCGTACCCCTCGTCCCAGTCGCCGTAGTCGAACCGGAGGCAATCGATTCCGCGGTCGGTCAGGGCGTCGCTCACCGCCCTCAGTCGCTCGTCGCCGCGGTGGCCGCGCTGCTGCGGGTGCGGGGGGCAGGCGACGACGACCGCGTCGCTCCGAGCGCCGTCGCTCGCTGCGGTGTCGAGCGTGGCGCGCACGTCGCGGCCGCCGGGGATCAGAATGGTGTCGCTCACGGGATTCAGATGTGGCGAGTTCGGATTCGGTGGTCGCCGTCGCTCCCCCTCAGGGCACCTGCGTCACGCGGTCGACGTCGTCGAGATCAGCGAGATCGGCCGCGAGCGCCTCTTGGTCGACGTTGGCCTCGTAGTAGAACACGATGTCGAAGGCGCCGTCCCGCAACAGCTGCTGGCACTCCCAGACGAACTCCTCGCCGTCGAGCGTCAGCCCTTGGAACTGGTTCGACGAGAAGTTCGTGTCGTCGTTGCCCGCCTCGATGTACGTCTCGCCTTTCCCCGCGTGGTCGGCGATGACCTCGTTGACGGCGACCGTCAGCTCGTGCATCTCCAGGTCCTGCTGACCGTCGAGGGTCGTGTGGACGATACAGCCGAGCAGCTCGATGTCGCCCGGCTCCAGTAACGCCTTCGTGCGGGTGTACAGGTCCGAATCGACGGTCTCGCTCATGCGTCTCCCTTCCGGCTCCCGTAATAAACGGGTGACGGTTCTCGGGGCGGCGTTGAGCGCGAGCACGACCGGGACTCAGCGGCGGAGCGACACAACGACGCCGTCTCCGCTCGCGTCGGCCTCGACCAGCCCGTCGTCCGCGAGGTCGTCAACGAGTCCGCGAAGCCACTCGCGGCCGTGTTCGCCGTCCGGCGCGTAGTCGACGCGGATCCGGTGGCCGAGCGCGTCCAGTTCCATCTCGTCGTGCTCACCGAGGAGCCGGACGATCCGGCCGCGGAACTGCCGGCGGCTCCCCTCGAAGCTCGGCTGTTCGGGTACGTCTGGGGCCGTAAAATCGCCGGTCTGGTAGGCGTGACACCACTCGCGCCACGGGCAGCCCGCCTCGTCGCATCGGGGCTTCTTCCCGCAGGCGACGCCCCCGAGCTCCATGACCGCGTTGTTCCACACCCGCGACTCGCCCGGCGGCATGAGCCGGGAGGCGACCCGCTCGAACGTGTCGTCGTCGTCCGGGACGTCGAACGCGCGGTACAGCACCCGCTTCACGTTGGTGTCGACGACGGCGTCGCCGTTGTTGAACGCGAACGACGCCACCGCGTTGGCGGTGTACGGCCCGACGCCCATCAGGTCGCTCAGGCCCTCGGGGTCCTCCGGAAACGCCCCGCAGTAGTCGTCTTCGACCTGTCCGGCCGCCTCGTGGAGGTACTTCGCGCGGTTGTTGTACCCCAAGGAGTGGTCCGACCAGAAGGCGACCACGTCAGCGCGGTCGGCCGCGGCGAGGTCGGCGGTCGTCGGCCACTCGTCGAGGAAGTCCTCCCAAGCCGGCACGACGCGGTCGAGCTGGGTCTGCTGGCTCATCACCTCGCTGACGAGGATCTCGTAGGGGTCCTCCGTGCGGCGCCACGGGAACTCGCGGTGGTCCGCCTCGTACCAGTCGACGAGCGCGTCGCGGACCGCGTCGAGGTCGGCCGGGAGCGCCGGCGACTCCGCGGCGTCGTCGCCCGCCTCCGCGGCGGCACCGTCCGAATCGGTCATATCCCCGGTCCGGCCGGCGGCGGTTTATCGGTGCTGGTCCCCGTCCGCGCGGACCGACTCCATCGTTCGCGGGTCGCGGTCGGGACCGGGATACTCCCCGCCCACGGCGTCCGGATACAGCTTCGCCGGGTCGAACACCGTCGCGAACGCGCGTGGCTCCCGGACACTCACGGGCAGGCGGTCGCGCAGTCCGGCGGCGGCCCCCGGCCCGGTCAGCGAGGGGTCGAGACTCACGATCTGCATCGCGCCGCCGCGGTAGGCGGAGGCCAGCGCGGGGTGATCGTCCGGCGGCTGCGCGACCGGCTCGCGCCACGCCTCGACCGCGGCCCGCCAGTCCGCCGCCAGATCGGGGTCCACGAGCGACGCGATCACCGCTTCGGCGTCGTCGAGGAGCGGGTCGCTGGCGACGAGCGTCGTCCACGCGTGCGACCGAAGGGCGTCGAGCGCGTCGCGGGCGGCGCCGCCGACGAGGAGGTCCGCCGCGAGCGCGTCCGCGTCGGCGACGACGCGGGCCGGACTGGGGTCGAGGGGGTCGGCGACCGCGTCTCCGTCGGTGGAGGCGTCGCCGCTGTCGCTGCCGTCGTCATCCTCGTTCGGCGCCGAGCGCACGTCGTCGAGCGCGCGGCGTACGTCCGCCTCGTCGAGGTCGCCGTCGAGCGCGGCCGCGCGCTCGAACAGGTCGGCGAAGGTCATGTGCGTCGGTCGGCGCCCCGGCCGTATCCTCCTTGCGGCCGAGGCGTGCTGATTCCCCGACCCCCGGCGTTATTGGTCGCCCGCGACGAAGCAGCGGGCGTGAGCGACCGATCCGCCGACCCGAGCGGCCGACCCGCCGACGAGCCGACCGTCGCCGTTCCGCAGGTCGCCGTCGACGACCTCCGCGTCGACGCGAACGTCGACCGACTCCGGCGCCGAGCGGCCGACCTCTCGAGCAAAGTCGACCTCGCGGTGTTCCCCGAGTACGCGCTCACGGGATTCGCGGCCAACGAGCGACTCCAGGAGGCCGCGCTCTCACGCGACACGGCGCGGACGCGGCTCGAATCCATCGCAGAGGCGGCCGATGCGGCCGTGATCGCTGGCTACGCCGAGCGGGACGGCGGGGCCGTGTACAACGCGACCGCGTACGTTCCTGCGCCCGAACGCTCCGGGGACGACTCCGATCCGGGGCCGGGCCGGACCGCGACCGCCAACTGCGACGGTTTCTCTGTCTACCGCAAGCGACATTTGTGGGACGAGGAGAGCGAGTGGGTCGAACCCGGAACCGACCGCGTCATTGTCGAAACGCCCGGCGGACCGACCGGACTGCTGACTTGCTACGACCTCAACTTCGTCGCGGAGAGCGCGTGGTTCGCCGAGCGCGCGGTCGACGCGCTCGTCGTCGTGGGCGCGTGGCCCGCCGACCACGCCGCGAACTGGCGGCTCCTGTGTCGCGCCCGCGCGCTCGACGGCGTCAGGTGGGTCGTCGGCGCCGGACGTACCGGGACTTCGGGCGGCGGGCGCGCGGTCGACGAGTCGACGTACGCCGGCAACTCCCTCGTCGCGCGACCGGACGGCTCGGTCGCCGCCGAACTCGGTCGGGAACCGACGACGCTGACCGCGACGCTCGACCGCGAGACGCTCTCCGCACAGCGGGATCTGGTGGGGGCTGTCGGCGAGAGCTGAAAATATTCTTTTGTATATTGAAAAAGTAGTTTTCTCAGTAGGAGCTATTAAGTGGGTCGCGCGCGTATGTAAAGTTGGAATGAGTACCCAGAAGCAGGCCCGTCAGCGATACGGCGACGTTCACGAGAGCGAAGCGCTCCGCGTCCCCGAAGAGAAGGCCGAACAGCTCGTCGACGCGCTCAACAGCGACCTCGCGGCGACGTACGTCCTCTATCACCAGGTCAAGAAACACCACTGGCTCGTCGAGGGTGCCGAGTTCTTCGACATCCACGAGTACCTCGGCGAGGTCGCGGCCGACCTCGAAGAGGGCGCCGACGTGCTCGCCGAACGCGCGCAGGCGCTCGGCGGCGTGCCGCTCTCCGGCGGCGCGAACTACGAGGAGCACGCGCCGGTGACCCCCGAGGACGCCGACGCCTACGACATCCGGACGTCGCTGGAGCACGACCTCGAGATCTTCGGCGACATCACCGAGCAGCTCCGCGAGCACATCCAGCTCGCCAACAACCTCGGCGACTACAACACCGAAGAGCAGCTCCGCGAGATCCTCGAAGATGTCGAGGAACACGGCCACCACATCGAGCATTACCTCGAAGACGACACGCTCGTCACGAGCGAGACGCTCGAGTAAGCCGACCGCGACGGACTGCTTTCGGGCCGTTCAGGCGTCCGATTCTTCGATTTTCGCTTTTTCGACACCGACGAGCAGCGCCGACGTCGGCAGTAGACCCTCCGCTCAGTCGAGGAAAAGCGTCCGCTCGATTACTCGAGATCCGGCGCCCGCTCGCCGGCGGGAATCACGATCTCCAGCCAGTTCTCCTCGGGCGGGAGCGGACAGGAGAACGTCTCGCTGTACGCGCAGAAGGGGCTGTACGCGAGGTTGAAGTCGATCGTGACGCTGTCGCCGTCGTCGAGGTCCCGCTCGGGCGCCAGCTCCATGTACCGTCCCTGGTGGTACGTCTGCTGACCGGTCGTCTTGTCGCGGAAGGGGACGAAGATCGCCCCGTCGTCGCCCTCCTGTCGGTAGCCCGCCAAGGTGTGTTCCTCCCCGTCGACCTCGAACGCGAACGTGACGACCCGGAGGTACCGGACCGGGTTGCTCGCGGTCGTCTCCATCTCGACCGGCTCGGGGTCGTCGTGGACCGTCACCGACGCCTCGACGCGGTAGTCCGGATTCGGCGGGAAGTAGTCGAGCCCGTCGAACTCGTCGCGCTGCTCCGGCGGGATCGGCGACTGCGGGTGGTCGTCGAAGAACTCATCTTTCTCCCGGCGGTTCGCGCGGAGCCGCTCGGCGTAGTCCTCGGTCATGACCGGACCGACGAGCGCCGGCGGTTTCAGGGCCGCGGTTCGGGAGGCCGCCGTGGTTCGGGAGGTCGCCGCGGTTCGATCGACCGCCGCAGTTCGATCGACCGCCGTGGTTCGGTCGACCGCCCGATTCGCAGCGGCCTCACAGCGCCTGGAGGTCGGCGAGGCAGTCGTCGAGGTCGCGGTTCGAGGTGGCCAGAGAGACGCCGTCGACGCGGGCGAGGTCGGCGGCGTGGTCCCAGAGGTCGCCGTCCTCGATCCCGTGGAGCACGACCGCGTTCGGCGTCGGGCTCACGACCCGCAGCGCCACGAGCGGCGACTCGCCGCGGGTCACCCGCGTGAACACGAGCGCGCGGTTCGTCGACTGGCCGTACAGCCGGTAGAACTCCTCGCTGGAGAGCCGCGTGATCGCCTGGATCGAGTCGATGACGGTGTGGCCGTTGACGTGGTCGTGGTCACCGCGGACGATCTCCGTCGCGCCCATCGCCTCGTAGAACTCTTCGAGGGGGACCGCCGTCGAGTACTCGCGGAGGTCGTGGACGATGTCGCTCTCGAACCCGGCCGAGAGCACCCGGGCGTGCTGTCGGAGCCGCCCGCCGCCGCGGCGCTCGTCGATGTCGAGCAGCCCCTCGACGGTGCGGCGGACGACGCCGATCCCCGGGCTCTCGCGCCGACCGCTCTCGTAGTCCGAGACGACCGACGAGGAGACGCCGAGCTGCTCGGCCAGCTCCGTCTGCGAGACGTCGAAGTCGGTCCGCCACTTCCGGAGGGTCGCTCCGGGGTCGTCGCTCAGCGTTATCTCGCCGGCGATCCGGCGGGAGAGCTCCTCGCGTGCGTCGCTCATGCCGTGGACGGACGGCCGAGCGCCGCAAAAGGGTACCGTTCGACGCGCGTCGAAAGCTGCGACGGCCGCCGTCGCGCGGCCGACCGCGGGACGCGGCTCACTCCAGATACAGCGAGTAGACGATGACCGCGAACCCGACCGCCGTGAGGAGGCCGTCGACGGCGATGCCGACCGCCAGGTCGGCGCCGATGATCTGGTGGGAGACGCCGCCCAACAGCGCCCCGACGGTGACGATGCCGAAGCCGACGCCGAGTTCCCGCAGCGAGCGGTCGCCGGTCCGGTCGTACGCGCGGAGCGCGTAGTAGGTGATGCTGCCACCGAGCACCAGGATGGCGGTCTTTGCGGCGATGATAGTCAGGTCGATGTAGGGGTTCATGTTTCCTCTCGTAGCTCCGACCACAGGTCGGCCAGTCGCTCGTCTCGGGTCCGCTCCGGCCGAGAGAACTCCACGTCGAACTCGCGCCGGTCCGCGTCGCCCTCGCCGCCGTCGTCGACCGTGACGGTGACGGCGTCGAACGACACCGAGTACCGCGTCGTGTGCTGTCCGTCCCGCCGGATATCCGTCGACTCCGACAGCAGGGAGGCGTCGGTGAGCTTCTCCAGCTTCCGGTAGGTCGTCGACAGGGGAATGTCGCACTCCTCGGAGAGCTCGCTCGCGGTCTTCGGCTCGGTGAGCGCCGCGACGATCCGACGGGCCGCGTCGTCGGCCAGCGCGTCGAGCACCTCGTCGACCGACGGCGGCTCCGGGTCTCGCGACGGGTCCCGCACCATGCGTGACGGTTCGGCCCCCGGAACTTAAACCATCGAACTTCGGTCCGACGCCGGCAGAGTCCCCCCGTTTTTGTACGGCCGCGACGTATCGCGGCTCGATGGACACGTGGAAGCGGCGGGTCGTGTTGTACGCGGTCTTTCTCGGCGTCATGCTCACGTTCACCGCCGTCGCCTACCGGTGGGGAATGCGCGTCTTCGAGGGCGATCCCCGAACTCTGATCGAGTCGTTCCAGTTCGCGATCGAGATGTTCACGACGACCGGGTTCGGCGGCGACTCGTCCTCGTGGCAGAGCCAGCAGATGCACGCGTTCGTCGCCGTGATGGACCTCGTCGGGATGATGCTGCTCATCGGCGCGCTCCCGGTGGTGGCGACCCCCCTCCTCGAGTCCGCGTTCGCGACGACCGTCCCCCGGTCGCTGGAGGGCGACGCTGAGGGACACGTCGTGGTCTGTTCCGACACCACGCGCTCCGACGCGCTCTTAGACGAGTTCGAGTCGGAGGCGGTGCCGTACGTGGTCGTCGAGCCCGACCCCGACCGGGCGCTGGCGCTGTACGAGGCGGGCCACACGGTCATCCGGGCCGACCCCGAGACGACCGACGGGCTCTCGAGCGCGCGGCTGACGGACGCGCGTGCGCTCGTCACCGACCTGTCGGACCGAGTGGACGCGAGCATCGTCCTCGCCGCGAAGGAGCTGTCGACGGACGTCCGCGCGATAAGCGTCGTCGAGGACCCGAGCCGCGAGCGGTACCACCGGCTCGCCGGTGCGGACGAGGTGCTCTCCCCGCGGTCGCTGCTCGGCGAGAGCCTCGCCTCGAAGGTGACGACGGCGGTGCGGACCGACCTCGACGAGGCGGTCGCAGTCGGCGACCTGCGGATCGCGGAGGTGTCGATCCACCACGGGAGCGGCCTCGCCGGGTCGACGCTCGCGGGGAGCCGGATCGGCGAGCGCACCGGCGTCGACGTGATCGGCGCGTGGTTCAACGGGGCGTTCGAGGCGGCGCCGCCGCCGGACGCGACGCTGTCTGCGGGGACAGTTCTCCTCGTTTCGGGGACCGAGGGGCAGGTGGAGCGGCTCGTCGACCTGACCAACTCGGCGGCCCGCCGGTTCGGCGCGGGCGAGACCGTCGTCATCGGGTACGGCCAAGTAGGGAAGACCGTCGTGGAAGCCCTCGAAGCGGCCGACCTTCCGGTGACCGTCGTCGACCACGACGGCGGCGAGGCGATCGACGTGGTCGGCGACGCGACCGACCCGGAGACGCTGCGGGCGGCCGGCGTCGACGACGCGCGGACCGTCGTCCTCGCCCTCCCCGACGACACGACGGCCGAGTTCTCGACGCTCGTGGTCCGCGATCTGGCGCCGAACGTGGAGCTGCTCGCACGGGTCGAAGACCCCGAGAGCGTGCCGAAGATGCACCGGGCCGGCGCCGACTACGTGCTCTCCCTCTCGACGGTGACCGGTCGGATGTCGGCGTCGGCCGTGCTCACGGACCGCGACGTGCTCTCGCTGGACACCCACGTCGAGGTCGTCAGGAGCGAGGCCCGCGCCCTGGTCGGCCGGACGATCGGGCAGGCGGCCGTCCGCGAGACCACCGGCTGCACCGTCATCGCCGTCGAGCGCGGCGACGGCCTCGTCACCGACGTGGGCCCGGAGACGCGGATCGAGCCGGGCGACGAGCTCGTCGTCGCCGGCACCGACGAGGGGGTCCGAGCGTTCGAGCGCGCGTTCGCCTGAGCCGGCTCACTTCGCGAATTTGGCTCGCGGCGCCGATTCGGCTCGCTCCGCCGTTCCGTCTCGCCGCGTTGGTCCCCCTCGCGCCCCCGTTCCCGCCGGGCCGAGTCGAACGCTTCAAGTATTCGCTGGCTGTTCGTACCCGTATGAAAGACCAGGGACGCTCCGCGCGCAAGCGGACCGGCGGCCGACTCAAGCACGCCTCGAACAAGAAGCGCCACCAGCTCGGCCGCGAGCCCGCCGAGACCACGGTCGGCGAGACGCGACTCCAGTACATCGACGCCCGCGGCACGGACAAGAAGGTCCGCGCGCTCTCGACGAACGTCGCGCAGGTCGCCGAGGGCGGCGAGGTCAGCGAGGCCGAGATCGAGAACGTCGTCGACAACCCCGCGAACGTCAACTACGCCCGCCGGAACATCATCACGAAGGGCGCCGTCATCGAGACGTCCGCCGGCCGCGCCCGCGTCACCTCCCGCCCCGGCCAGACCGGCCAGGTCAACGCGGTCCTGCTCGACTGAGGTCCCACCCTTTCTGAAGGTATTTCCCCTCGCACGTCCACCAGCCACGCGTGTACCTCGGCGTCGACGAGGCCGGCAAGGGACCCGCGCTCGGACCGATGGTCGCGGCGGCGGTGATCACCGACCCGACGAGCTTGCCCGCCGACGTGGACGACTCGAAGCAGATCGCGCCGGCCAGGCGCGAGGAGATGGCCGCGGCCCTCAGGAGCGACCCCGACGTCGCCGTCGGCATCGCCCGCGTCGAACCCGCCGAGATCGATCGCCCGGACACCGACATGAACACGCTCACCGTCCGCGGGCAGGCGCGGGCGGTCCGCGACGCACTTGCGGATCTCCCCGCCGGCGTCGCCGAACCGGTCCGCGTCGTCGCCGACGCGGGCGACACCAGCGAGGAGCGGTTCGCGGAGCGGCTGGCGCGGTTCGTGGCGGAGGGGAGCGAAGCGGCCGCGGGGGACGATGAAAACGGAGCCACCGAGGAAACCCACCGCCTCCCCACCGTCGACGTGACGGCCGCCCACGGCGCCGACGAGGACGACCCCGTCGTGGGTGCCGCGAGCGTCGTTGCCAAGGTGGTCCGCGACGCCGCGATGGCCGAGATCAACGCCGCGTATCCCGAGTACGACGATCTGGGGAGCGGCTACCCGAGCGACCCGGCGACCCGCGCGTTCCTCCGTGAGTACGTCGCCGAAACGGGCGACCTCCCCGACTGCGCCCGCCGGTCGTGGGCGACCTGCGACGACCTTCTCGCGGCCGCCGAGCAGTCGGCGTTAAACGAGTTCTGAAGCGGACGGAAACCACGTTCATCGTCGAGACGGCGTCAGAACAGCCCGGAGACGAGGCCGCCGACCGCCCCGACGAACGTCTCCCACACCGAGAAGCCGGTCGTGATCGCCAACACGGTGTCCGCGCCGAAGAAGGCGAACAGCAGCGCGGAGCCGAGGTGCGCGAGCCGCATGTCGACCCGTCCCGCAAACTTGTGGAAGAAGTACGCGTTCGCGAGGCTCACCGGGATGATCGCGAGCATCTCCCCGAACCAGATAGCGGAGGTCGCGCCGTACTGGACGGCTAAGCCGATCGTGACGAGCTGGGTCTTGTCGCCGAACTCGCCGGTCGCGGTGAGCGCGAAGATGGGCAGGAAGCCGCCGAGCGACCCCGAGTAGCGGTCGAGCCGCCCCGGCAGCGAGAGGTCGTCGAACGCGGCCATCCCGCCGTCGGTCCGCTCCGCTTCGGGGCTCGTCCCGCGGGGCGGGGCAGAGCGGTACAGGAGCACCGCGAAGACGAAGAACAGGATCGCCGTCACGACGTTGAGCACGAGCGGCGGCAGCGCCGACTGGAGCGCCTGCCCGAACGCGATCTCGACGGCAGTCCACCCGGCGAACGCGGAGCCGGCCGCAGCGACGACGATCTTCGGGTCGTACTTCGTCGCGAGCCCGGCGATCATCAGTTGGACCTTCTCGCCCGGGAGCACCGCGAGCTGGGCGGCGAACGCGACGACGAGGATCTCGAGGTAGCCGGTCATGCGTCGCTCGCCTCCTGCCCGTCGCCGGCGGCGCTCGACTCCGCGGCGCGGCGGACGGACACGCGGTCGGCGACCGCCTCCGGCAGCCCGTGTTCGTCACCGTCGCTCGTCCGGACGGTGACCAGTCCGAACGAGGTGACGTCGACGACCTCGACGGTCGTCCCCGGGGTGATCCCCGCGTCGACGAGAAACTCCAACACGTCGGGGTCGCGGTCGCTGATCCGGGCGACGGTTCCGCGTTCGCCGGGATCTAAAGCCGCGAGGAGCGCGGTTCCGGCGTCCTCCGGGGTCGACAGGTCCGCCGGGGGGATCGGGTCCCCGTGCGGGTCGGCCGCGGGGTAGTCGAGGAGGCGCTCGACGCGCCGGGTGAACTCCTCGCTGACGTGGTGTTCGAGCGCGTCGGCCTCGTCGTGGACCTCCGTCGGCTCGTAGTCCAACTGCTCGGCGAGGAACGCCTCGATGAGGCGGTGCCGCCGCACGACCTCCAGCGCGGCGACCTCGCCGGCTGGCGTGAGCTCGACGCCCTTGTACTTCTCGCGGGAGAGCAGGCCCCGCTCGGAGAGCGTCTCCACCATGCTCGTCACGGTCGCGGGGGTCTTGTCGAGCGCCTCCGCGATCTGCGAGGTCGAGACGGGCGGCCCCGACCGCGACTCGATCCGATAGATCGCCTTGAGATAATCTTCGACGGCGTCGGTGGGCACAGTCGTTTTCGATCGGACTAAACTAATAGTTTGTCGGGTCGTCGTTCAGTTTCCGACGGAGCCCCAGCGGCGGCCCCTTCGGGATCACGAACGAGAAAAACGGCGCTCTCTGCGCGAGACAACTGATCGAACGTCACATTTGGCCGGAAAACGGGCGGTCGCGGGCGACGCCGACTCGACTTACCTGACCGTCAGCAGGCGGCGCAGGATGTCGCCGTACGCGGGGCGGGTGATCAACACGCCGATCAGCACACCGAGGACGGTGAAGATGGCGAACCCGGAGAGGTCGCCGAGCGACAGCACCATCAGCGGCGACATCGCGATGATGGTCGTGGCCGCGGCCGCGCCGATGACCCAGAACGCCTGACGGAACCGCGAGTTGAACACCGTCCGGGAGCTCACGTCGCCCTCGCTCATCACCTGGTCGGCGATGATGACGAGGTCGTCGACCCCGGTCCCGACCACCGCGATGAAGCCCGCGATCACCGCGAGTTCGAGCGGGTAGCCGAGCAGCGCCGCGAAGCCGAGCAGCGCGTACACCTCGGCCAGCGCCGTGACGATCATCGGCAGGGCGACCCGCGGTTCCCGGTAGCGGAGGAACACCATGCCGGCGACGGCGAACACCGAGAGCACCCCGATGATGAGCGAGTACGTCCGGAAGTTCTCCCCCTGCGAGGCCGAGATGGACGAGGAGGTTCCCTCGCCGCTGATGTCGAGGTCGGCCGGGAGCGCGCCGGCGCGGAGGTTCAGCGAGATGGTCTGCGCCTCGGTGAACTCCCCGGTCGTGAGCCGGAAGTTCCCGGTTTCAGCCCACGACCCCTGCGCCATACTGTCGGCGAGGCTCGGGTCCATCCCGAAGGAGTTGACGACCTCGCCGTCGACGACGAGCAGGAGACACGGGTTCGAGTTCCCGAGCTCTCCGGTCTCTGAGTCGTACCCGCATCGGTCCGCCTGGCTCTGATACGCGTCGGCGAAGCCGCGCTCGGTCACCGCGTCCTGGAAGCTGTGTGCCGGCGACTGGCCGCTGTCGGCGGTGTTGCGCACGGTGACTGGCACGTACGCGCCGGTGCCGCGGTCGCTCTGTGCCGCGGTCCCGATCTCCTCGAAGTCGTCTTGGATCAGCGCCCCCTCCTGAACGGCGGTGCCGTTCCCGTCGGGGTACGCGATGTCGATCCGGACGGTCCCGCGCTCCTCGAGGAGGTCGATCACTTCCTGGCGGCCCTGGCCCGGCACCTCGACGAGGATGAAGTACTCGCCGGTGATCGACTGGACCTGTTGGACGCTCCCGCCGGAGAGGCCCGCCTCATTGATCTTCCCCTGGATGATCTCCATCGTCGCGTCTCGGGTCTCCTGAGTGACGCCCGAGCGGATCCCGCCGTACTCGTAGCCGGCGGCGTCCATCGCCGCGCGGAACTGGGACTCGGTCACGGACGTCTCCGTGACCTCCACGGCGCTCTCGTCGGGAACGACGCCGACGTCCCGCGTCGAGGCGTTGTCCAACTCGGCTGCGACCGCCTCCGCGACCGCCTCTGGGCTCTCTCCCTCAAGCGCCACGTCGGTGGCAGTGTACCCCGAAAGCGGCGCGCGGACGCGCGTGCCGCCTGCGAGGTCGAGCCCGTACTGGAGGTTCGTGATCCCCTGTTTGGCCTCGCTCGCGCTCTCGCCGGGCGCCGGCTCCGGACCGAACCCGGGCCCGAACAGCGCCACCGTCGACCCGAGCACGACGACGACCAGCAGCAGGATCCGCCAGTTGTTCTTGATCGGTTCGAGCATTACCGGGCCACCCCCTCGAACTTGTACCAGCGAAGCAGCGAGACGTTCAACAGGTACGTGTTCATCAGGTCGGCGCACAGCCCGACCGAGAGGATGATCCCGATGTCACGGAGGAGTCCGACGCCGAACACCGAGGCGACGACCGCCATCACGACCATCGCGGCGATGGAGGTGAGCGTCATCGTCACCCCGGTCCGCATCGCCCGGCTGACCGACTCGTAGAACTCGCCGGTCCGCCGCAGCACGGAGTCGTTCAACAGGATGTCCGAGTCGACGCTGTAGCCGATGATCATCAGAAGCGCCGCGATCGTTCCGAGCGTCATCTCGATGCCGAGGAGGTTCATCGCGGCGATCGGGATGACGAGGTCGGAGAACGCGGACGCGACGACCGCGAGCGAGGGGACGAACGTCCGGAACAGCGCGAACACGAGCACGCTCATCCCGAGGAACGCGAGCGCCACGCCGAAGAGCGCGGTCCGCGCGGTGTCGCTCGCGAAGCTCGGCGACACCTGGTCGACCGCGGTCGTGGTCAGCCCGGCCGCCTCCGCCTGGTCTTGGAGATCGTTCGCGAGCCCCTCCGGGTCGTCTTCGGCCGCCTGGAACGTGACGACGACGACGTCGTCGCCGGGGATCGTCCGGACCGAGTCAGGCTCTCGATCGAAGGCCGTCTGAATCTGCTGTTCGACGTCGCCGTTCCCCTCGTCCGCGACTCGCAGCTCGACGCCGCCGGTGAACTCCAGTCCAAGGTTCGCCGGCGCACCGGTGGCCACGAACCAGCCGCCGATGATCGCCAGCGCGAGGACCAGGAACGCGAGCGGCACCGCCGCGAGCTGCCGGTTCGAGTAGTCGGTGTAGTTGACTTTCGGCACCTCGATCGCTACCATAAACACCGCTTCCCCCGCGTGCGCGAATAAGCCTTCTTATCTGCGAGGCCGCGGCGCCTCGGTCGCCCTCGCTACGGGAGGTAGCGAACCGCCACGACGCCCGGCTCCGACCGGATCTCGACCCGGTTCACGCCCAGCCGGGCCGCGCGCGAGAGCGTCCCCTCGCGGTCGTCGATCACGTCGGCGACCGCCGCCTCCGTCTCCGACTCCGGCGGCGTCAGCACGTGGACCTCGCCGACGCCCGCGCGCTCCTCCCGAGCGAGCTCCCCGGTTGGCGTCTCGGCGGCCAGTTCGCGCTCGTGGACGGTCGGCGGCTCCGGGCTCTCCCCGATCGACAGCGACCGGCGCTCCGCGACCTCGATCACCTGATAGGTGACCTCCATCGGGGGGTCGGGGGCGACGGTCGCCTCGACGGCGTCGTCGACGTCGAGGCCGGGGTTCGAGCTCAGCGTGTGCACCTGTCCGTCGTGGACGTCCTTCAGCACGGCCGAGTCGCTCTCGACGTGCGTGACGAGGAACGTGCTCTCCTTCTCATCGGTCATTGCGTCCCGGTAGTCGCTCGGGCGACTTCCGGCTTTCGAGCCGCCGCCGATGATTCGCGCCTATGTCGCCACGTCGCCGTCCGCCGGCGCGTCCTCGTCCGACCCGCCGCGGAGCCGGAAGTGGGTCGCGAAGACGGCGAGCGCGGCCGCGACCGGCGGGACGAACCCGGCCAGCTGCGGGAGCGCGTACAGCGCGTTGACGAGGACGGAGTCGCTCGGGTCCCGGAGGCCCTCCGGCGCCGATATCACCATTCCGAGGTACAGCGAGAGCAGGAAGAGGAAGCCGGCGACCCCCATCCACCGGTCGTACGTGTCCGCGACGCGGTCGCCGCGGCGGTGGCGGCGGGCGACGAACAGGATCGGTGCGAGCAGCGGGCCGACGGCGCCGAGCCCGGCGACCACGAACAGCGACCGCGAGAAGAGGAACGTCCCCCCCTGCGCCGAGACGGTCTCGCCCATCCAGACGACCAAGGCGAGCGTGACGACGAGCGCGACGAACCCGGCCGCCAGCGCGCCGAGCGCGGCGTACGCGCGCATGGTCCACGACTCGGTCGCGCGGAACGCGTAGGGGATCGCGCCGAACACCCCGCGGTAGCTGTCTGCCATCACCGGCGGTAGGCACGTCGGCGAATTAAACCCCTCGTCGGCGGGAAGCCATTTATAGGCGCAACCGGATCCTCCCCACGTGGGTCTCTACGACGCCTACCTCGCGACGCGCCACCGCCTCCACGACGCCGAGCCGCCGCCGCACGTCGCCTTGGTGCTCACCGAGCGCGACCTCCTCGCCGACGGCGCGTTCGACACGCTCTCGTCGGCGATCGGCTGGGCGTTCGAGTACGGCGCAGAGCGCGTCACCGTCTCCGTCTCCGTCCTCGACCGCGCGGTCGCCCCAACGCTCGTTCGGGAGCTGCGCCGCCTCGACGCGCCGGCGGAGACGGTGGTCCGCGGTCCCGACGACGGCTCGCCGGAGCAGGGGAGCCCGGACGCGCCGACGGAGGCCGGCGACTCGGCGGGCGAGGCCGCCGACGCCCCGGTCCGAATCCTGGTCGGGCTCGGCGGCAAAGCGGAGTTCGCGGGCGCGGTCCGCGAACTGGCGAGCGACGTCGCGGCCGGCGAGATACCGCCCGAGGCCATCGACGAGACCGACGTCGCGGAGCGGCTGCTGTTCCCCGAGGAGCCCGACCTGGTCATCAAGACCGGCGCCGAGCGGCTCTCCGACTTCGCCATCTGGCAGTCGGTGTACGCCGAGCTCTACTTCACCGACGTGAACTGGCGCGACTTCCGCCGGCGGGAGTACCTCCGCGCCGTGTTGGACTATCAGGACCGGCAGCGTCGGTTCGGCAGGTAGCGGGCGCCGCTCGGCAGGCAGCGGGCCCCGATCAGGGCTCCGACGGCCGCTTACCAGACGAACGCGAAGAGCGCGGTGAACGTCACCAGCGCGCCCACCGTCGAGAGGATCGGGACCACGTTTTGCATCAGCACGACGCGCGCGCTCGTGGCCGGATTGAACAGGTCCGACGCCGAGGGGATGTCGCTCGCGTCGCCCTCGCCGATCTCCGGCATCTCGTCGGCCGTCAGCGCGCCAACCGAGACTTTCGGCTGCTTCTCGCCTTTGATCCCCTGTCGCACGGTCACCGTGCGCGTCGCGCGGCCCCAGCCGAGCCCGACGATCGACATCGTCGCGATGATCACGAACGAGGCGGGGATGCCGACCGCCGAGAGGCTGATGACGATCCCCGAGGAGACGACCGCGACGACGATGGCGGCCGTCAGCGGGAGGTCGGTGATGTCGTTGCCGAGCGTGTCGAGCGTCCGCCGGGCAATGGTGAACGCGCCGAGCGCGACAGCGGCGCTCCCGAGAAGGATCATCGGCGTCATCTCCACGTTGTCGAGCGCGACGAGCGGCGCGATGGCGTTCGCGATGTTCGAGGTGCCCGAGGAGAACGCCATCAGGCAGCCGATGGCGATGACGATGATCCCGCCCGTCAGCTCGCGCCGCGTCGTGTTCGGGCCGAGGACCGGACGCGGGATGAGCCCCGAGCGGTCGAACTCGAACAGCGCGCCGTCGGTGCTCTCGATCGCCACCCAGCGGTCGATTGCGGAGTAGAAGTAGCGCCCGACGACGCCCGACACCCAGAACCCGATGATCGGCGCGACGAGCCACCAGATCGCGATCTCGCCCATCACCGCCCAGTCGAGGGTGTTCGTCGCGATGCCCAGCCCCGCGATGGAGCCGACCGCCGTCATCGACGTCGACGCCGGGACCCCGGCGTAGTTGCCGACGAACAGCGCGCCGCCGATGAAGAAGAGCACGATGATGCTCGTCTCCAGTGTGAACACGTTCGCGCCGGTGACGAGGTCCTCGCCCAGCGTCGTCACCACGCGCTGGCCCAGCGTCCCCGCGCCGACGAAGAAGAACACCGACATCAGCGCCGCCGCGCCCGCCTTCGATATCACGTCCGCGCCGACGGCCGGTCCGAACGCCGGCCCCGTCGTCGCCCCACCGATGTTGTATCCGACGAACGCCGCCACCGCGACGCCGACGAGAAGAAGAATCTCAACCATATACGCGAACAGAGGACACACGCGCTGTTAAACGGACGGGGTCCGTCCGCGTCAGCGCCGCCCGCCCGACGCTCGCGGAGAGGTAACGAGCGAGACGGACGCGAACGTGTACGGCATTTAAATGACGGTGGGTGCCGGTGTGAGTTATTTATAAACGAACGATGCGGTGGCGCGTGCCGGCGAGCGCCCGAAGGGCGCGAGTCGCACGCGCGAGGGAGTCGCTGGCTCCCGGAGCGAAGCGGAGGGTGCCAGCGACGAGGCTGGGGAGGCGTGAGGTGCTGTGCGGGGCGGGGCGGGACTCAAAGGGGCAGCCGGGAGGACGAAGCACGGCGACGCAAGCACCGCAACGAGCCGCGCGAGTCCTCCCGGCTGGGGCTTTGGCGGTGTTCGCGGCGGGCTAGTCCAGATGCGATTATAAACAAACAGCCGGGACTCTGGCGGTGTTCGCAGCGGAGACGACTGAAAGGAGTGCACCGGCCGAGATTTGAACTCAGAATCAGACGTGCTCGCTCACGGCTCGCTTCGCTCGCCTGTTCGCTGCGCGCGACTGATAGCGTTCAAATCACTCTCGGTGATTTGCTCACTGCGTTCGAAAAGGTGCACCGGCCGAGATTTGAACTCGGGTTGCAACCATGGCAAGGTTGCGTGATACCACTACACTACCGGTGCGTGCTTCGCATCTCGGGGTTGGTCGGAGACTCACTTAAGTCTTTGACATCGGGACGGCGCGGCGGCGCGACCGTCCTCGACACCCCGGCTCACTCCCCTCTCCGTCGAGCGATCTCCGCCGCGTGCGCGTCGTGAAGGTCGGCGAACGCCGCGGCCTCCGCACCCTCCTGCGTCTCGTCGTCGCGTCGATCCCGAATGCGCCGTTTGATCGCCGCGAGCGCGTCGGCCTCGCCGGCCGCGATCTCGTCGGCCACCGAGCGCGGGTCGTCGACGACGCGCGAGACGAGCCCGGTCCGCAGTGCCGCCTCCGCGTCGAGGACCCGGCCCGAGAGCGCGAAGTCGAGCGCGTCGCCCTCGCCCATGACGCGCGGGAGCCTGACCGTCCCGCCCCAGGCGCCGAACAGGCCGAGGGAGACGCCGGGCTCGGCGAGCGTCGCCCGCGGGGTCGCGACCCTGACGTCGGCCGCCAGCGCCAGCTCCACCCCACCACCGCGCGCCGGGCCGTCGATCCCGCAGACCACGACCGACGGCGACGCCTCGATCGCGGCGGCGACGCGCTGCCCCCGCCGCGCGAACGATTCCGGGTCGTCGAGCGCGGCGACAGCGTCGAGGTCGGCGCCGGCACAGAAGGCGTCGCCCGCGCCGCGGAGGAGCGTCACCGGCGGATTCGCTTCGCGTTCCGCCCCGTTGAACGCCTCGCGGAGGGCAGTCAGATCGTCGGGCCGGAGCGCGTTGCGCGCCTCGGGGCGGTCGAGCGTGACGACGCGCACGTCGCCGTCGGTTCGGGTTCGGATCACGAGACGGAATCCCGTTCGTTTCCAAAGGTCTTTGCCCTTCGCTCGTCTACCGAACGGCAATGGACGATGCCGCGCGAGCGCGTGACGCCGCGCGCGATGCGCTCGCGGACGTCGAACCCGAACAGCTCCGCGAGGCCCTCGACGACCGGCTCCTCGACGCGGCGGTGACCCCCGGCGTGCTGGCGCTGGTCACCGCCCGCGCGCTGGAGCCGGACGTCGACCTCGGCGACGTGGCCGACCGCGCCGCGGGCGTGCAGCTCATCTACGAGGGGCTGCGGCTCACCCGCACGGTGGCCCGCGAGGAGCCGTGGGTGACGGCGGCGACCGCCGCGGCCGACATCGACGCCGACATGGAGATCCTCGCCGCCGACGTGCTCGTCTCCCGCGGCTTCTCGCTGCTCGCGTGTACCGACGCCGCCCGCCCCGCGGTCGACGTGGTGCGCGCGTTCGGCCGCGACCAGACCCTACGCGACCGCGAGGGGATGGACCCCGAGACGGCGGCCGGGCTCGACCGCAACCTGGAGGTGGACGCGCTCGAACTCGCGGTCGTCGCCGGCACCACCGCCGTCGGCGGCGACCCGCCCGAGGAGCTGCTCGCGTACGCCCGCGACCTCGCCGCCGACTGCGACGGCGAGTTCCCGCCCGCCGGCCGCGCGCTGCCGGAGGCGACCGCCGACCGCATCGCCGACATCTCCGACCGCGCCGTCAGCGCGACGGATAGTTGATCGGTGCGGGGCGGTCCGGGCCGGCTCCGAGATCCCCCGACGCCGCGCCGGGGAATCGAAACTCATAAAGTCGGATCCGGCCAACGACAGTTTGCGTGCCTGGGTAGCTTAGCGGTAAAGCGCGTCCTTGGTAAGGACGAGACCGGGGGTTCAAATCCCCCCTCAGGCTTTTCTTATTCTCCTCACTTTCACGTCCTCGAGAGTACGTTTCGCGAAGAGTTCTGATCAGCGAACTCGGTGAGGGCAGTGAAGTTCCCGTGACACGAGATAATCACTAAGTACCATACTGCGGTATCGAGAGACGTGGCGGACGAGTACCTGAGACGTACCGCAATTACTCGCCTAACTCTCACCAGCGAGCAGAGAACGCTGCTCGACACCACCATCTCTGAGTGGAAACGCGCCTGTAACATCAGCAGTCGTATCGGATGGAGAGCAAATGAAGCGCGGAAAACACGTCTTCAAAAGCTCGCCTACGACGAGGTGCGAGAAGAGACACGTCTCGGGAGCCAACACACGATACTCGCCACTCATCAAGCCGCAGCGGCACTCAGCGGCATCGACGATATCGAAGCTCTCGAAGAGGATTACGCCACCTCTCCGCCGGAGTTCACGGCAGACACGGTGAAGTACGACACGCGCACGATGACGTTGTTCGACGACGGAACCGTCTCTCTTTCTACAGTCGGAGACCGTATCCGATGTGAACTCGTGCTGCCGGACGACGAGAACGGATACCAATACCAGTACCTCGACAGCGAGGCGTGGGAGATCACCGAATCCACACTCTCACGGCGCGATGGTGGGTACTACATTCACTTGGGGTTCCGGAAACCCCAGCCCAAGAAACGAGCCGAAATACGGGATGACACCGAGGACAGGACAGTTCTCGGCGTCGATCTCGGTATCGCAAACATCGCGACCACCTCGACAGCGTGCTTCGCATCCGGTGACGAACTCCGGCACCGACACCGAGAGTTCGAGCGGATCCGCGGTCGGCTCCAACGGACGGGTACACAGTCCGCGCACCGAACGATTCAACAGATGAGTGGGCGGGAATCGCGACACGTCCGGAACACGCTTCACGAGGTCGCCAACGACATCATCGACGAGGCGCTTGAATACGACTGCGAGTACATCGCCTTCGAGAACCTCCGGCACATCCGAGACCGTGCGCCTCGGGTGAAGGAGTTCCACCAGTGGGCGCATCGACAGCTCGTGGACATGGTAGAGTCCAAAGCGGACGCGGAGGGGCTCCGTGTCGTGTACGTGTCACCGGAGAACACGAGTCGGCGGTGCCCGGAATGCGGTCACACGAGCGAAGGGAACCGAATCGCGCGCTCGGAGTTCGAGTGCCAATCGTGTGGTGAGACGGGGAACGCGGACTACGTCGGCGCGAAGAACGTCGGATGGAGATACGTCCGTCGGGGCCTACAGTCGTCTCGGCGGACGGGCGACAGTCAACTCGCCCTGAAGTCAGGAACCGTGACGCCGAATCGGGGATTCGTCCCGAGCGACTGACCGTCGATGGAGGCAGAGTTCACTGACAAGTTTCGCGTCATCATTCGCGGGACGGTTGACATCTCGGCCTAGGCTTTCTCGGCGTTCGCTTTCCTTACGCCTCCCGTCGTTCAACTCGTTTCAGCGAGACTCGTTTGTGAGTCGCTCCCCCTCGCTACACAGAATACCCCTCGCCGTCCCGCGACGTACCCTTCTTTTGGTACACACAGCACTCCCCGATGTGACTCTCCATGATGGCGACGTAGGAGGGGTGTGATCCCGCCGAAACGACTATCGGTAAGACCAGCGTATTACGTCTATATGTCTGAAGCGACCACGAACGACGACGGCGGCGATGACATTGCCACGGTGAATTTCAAACTCACCGAGTCGTTCCTCGAACAGATCGACGACACGTGGCAGGGGCGCGGGTTCAACAGTCGGAGCGAGTTCATCCGGTACACGCTTCGGGACGCCGTCGAGTTCCCGACGTTCGACCGCGACGAACTCGTCGCCCTGCTCGAAGCCGAGGAGGACATCCGCGAGGGACGGACGACGAGCGCCGAGGAAGCCCGCGAGCGGTTCGGCACGGATGAGTGACGACGGGTGGACGTGGGAACTCTCCGCGACGGCCGAAGACGACCTCGACGGACTCCCGCCCGCCGATCAAGAACGAGTCCTCGACAAGCTCGACGAGATCGTCGACTCGCCGTGGCGCGACCCGCCCGACTACGGTGAACCGCTCCAGAACAGTCCGTACAAGAAGATACGTGTGGGGGAGTTCCGGCTCTCCGTGAGCTTCCGGCGAGATGGCCGGCGGCTCGTCGTCGCCCGTATCAAGCGTCGGGGCGGCGCGTACACCGCTGACGACGATTGAGGAAGCAATATGATCCTCTCCGAACTACTATATTCCTTCATATCTAGTGTGATCGCATGGACGACGGAAGCCCACCGGAGGAGTTCGCGGACGTCAACGAGGCGGTCGGCGCCGAGTGGGAGGCCGAAACGACGCCGTACGAACGCATCCGGCACGTCATCAAGCACACGTACAGCCCTGCCTCGGCCGAGACGATCGCGGAGGAGGCACGAACCGCGCCGAAGACCGCCCGAAAACACCTGAACGCGCTCGCGACGGAGGGGTTCGTCGAGACGGCGAACGGCGACCACGGCGGGACGCTGTACCGGCGCTCGCCGGAGTCGCTGGTCGTCGAGCAGGCCGCGGAGATCCTCGAACGCGTCTCCACCGACGACCTCGTCGCTCGGATACGGGAGATGCGGACGCGGCTCGGCGAGTTCCAGTCGGAGTACGGCGTCGAGTCCCCCGAGGAGCTGGCCGTTGACCAGACGAACCACGCGCTCGCGGCGTCCGAGTCCGAGTCGGACGGCCCCGACCCGGAGGCGATCCGCGAGTGGAAGACGCTGCGGCGGAACCTCGCGTTCGCGAACGCGGCCCTCTCGATCGGCAACGCGGAGCGGTTCGTCGACGACGACCGCAGCCCCGGCGACGGCGGTGTCCCCGTATAACGCATGCCGGAGCCACGGGACGAGGCCCACGCCCTCCGGGGAGCGACCGACCGCCCGGCGCTGCTCGCGATCCGCGACACTATCGAGGAGATGGAGCCGCTCGCGACGGCTCGCCTCGACGACTACCTCAGTCCGTCCGTGCTCGAAGTCGAACTCGCGGACGGCCTCCGCGACGCCGAGGAGGCCCGCATCGACGTGACGTGGACGACGCGAGGCGATTACAAGTACCACTACACGGACCCCACGGGCGTGAACCTCCGGTGGGGAAACCATCCCCACGGCGGCGACTACGTTCACGCCACCGGGCCGGAACACTACCACCCGCCCCCGGACGCGAGTGCAGACCCCGACGCGGTCGAGGCGTCCTGTATCACGCAGTCTCCCGAGGAGCTGGTCACCCGCGCCGTCTGCAAACTGTGGCGGGTGGCCTACCACGCGGACTCGTACGTGCCGCTCAACGCCGGGAGCAACCCTCCCTGAGCAGTGTGTCAAGGGATTCCAGATCGTCGAGATCAGGCGGGGACTCCTCACCGTCGTATGCATCGTCGGGGATGTCTGTGAGGTCCATGCGTGAGAGTCTCCGTACAGCAGCCCACTGGGCCTACCGATTTATATCTGTGCCACACCGAATTATTTTTGCTTAGACTGTGTTCACGCGTAATCCCAGCCTAAGCGCTTCCTGCGACGTCGCGCTTCATTCCCGCTCCTGCGTCGCGAACGTCGCCGCCCGCCGGATCAGCGCGTCGTGCGGGTCGACCTCGGGCCGCCGGGCGGACACCTGCTCGAACGCCTCGTCGAGGTCGCGGTCCGTCAGGCGCGCCATCGCTGCCGAGGCGCCGGCCGAACAGTGGACGAGGACGCGCTGCCCGGCGTTGCGCCGCTCGACGACCGTCTCCGCGGCGTCGACGAACGCCTCGTACTCGTTTTGCGGCCCGTCCAACATTGGGATGTCGACGCGAGCGACGGGTCCGGTGTCCGGGTCCTCGTGCGTGAGAGAGACGACGACATCGATGCCGCGGTCCCGAAGGAGGGACTCGTCCTCAGCGTCGGAGACGGTCCCGACGAAGAGTCCCGCTGTCACCTTGTCCATCGTGAGACACGCTGTTGTCCGTCTATCGGCACGCGCTGTTAAATGCTCCCGCACACCGGCGCCCTCATCGAGTTCACCGCCGTACACCGTTTTTATCCCCCTCCCCGACCGACACGCGACATGGGCAAACACGAGCGCGGCTGGGTCGAGGCCACGGAGAAGCTGACGGCGCAGCTCGCGAACGACGCGGAGCCGGACGCGGACCTCGAAGAGCAGGGCGAACCCGACCTCGCGAAGGCCCTCGCCGAGCGGATCCGACGCGACTTCCCGGACCGGACCGCGGTGCGACACGCCGGCAACTCCTACGACTCGCTGGGCGACCTCATCGTCGAGGTCGACGGCGAAGAGACGTTCCTCGAAGCGAAGTTCGTCGCCAGCGGCGGCACGCGAGCGAACCTCGGGCAGGACACCCTGACGCAGTTCGAACTGTTCGAGGACGCGGCGGCGTGGAGCGACTTCCGCGAGGAGATCGGATTCCCCGAGGACCGCGAGGCGCTGCTCCGGCAGTTCGACGACCACCCGGACGACGTCCGCGACTGGTCGTACAAGTCGGCGGTGTACGACCGCGCGAAACACCTCAAGAACGTCATCGACGTGTCGCGGGGACAGAACACGGGGTCGCGGGCGGACGAGGTCCTCGCGGACCCGGAGGCGACGGAGACGCAGCGCGAGGCGGCCCGGATCGTCAACGAGATCCTCGAACTCGACCGCGAGGAGAAGCTGGCGTACTTCGACCACCTCCGGGACGCCGAGCAGAACCAGCGCAACGTCGAGACGTTCGCGCACCTGATCGTCTGCGGCTACCACACCGCCGACGCGCTGCGGGAGCACTTCGACGACGACCTCGCCGAGATCAAGCGGCTGCTCGAAACCGACTCCTATCGCCTCTACGAGGTGAACAAGAACAGCGGAACGGTGACGGTCGAGAATCCCTCGGAGCTGCTCGCCGGCTTCGAGTGGGAGGACACGCGCGTCGAGATTCCGGAGAACGGCACCTCCGTGAGCGTCGTGACGGGGCCGCCCGGAAACCGGCGGCGCGTGCTGAACATCGCGTACAACTGGAAGAACAAGTTCCAGGGGATCCAGACGCCGTCGATGAACGTCTTCGTTCCCGAGGCGTAGGTTGGCGGGGCGGGTCGGATCCACGGCGCCCACCCCCCGCCGACCCGCACCCTTTTGCGCTCGGACGCCAAGGGTCGAGCATGCAACGCGGCCGCCGGAAGCCGGACTGGCTGAAGTCGCGCCCGCCGTCCGGGAGTCGGTTCACCGAGATCAAGTCCACCCTCCGCGACCGAGACCTCCACACGGTCTGCGAGGAGGCGAACTGCCCGAACATGGGCGAGTGCTGGTCGGGGAACGATGGGCCGGGAACGGCGACGTTCATGCTCATGGGCGACCGCTGCTCGCGCGGGTGTAACTTCTGTGACGTGGAGACCGGCGGGATGGAGCCGCTCGACCCCGACGAGCCGGCGAACGTCGCTGACGCCGTCGCGGAGATCGGGCTCGACTACGTCGTCCTCACGTCCGTCGACCGCGACGACCTCGCGGACGGCGGGTCGGCGCACTTCGCCGAGACGATCCGCGCGATCAAGCGCCGCGACCCGGAGATACTCGTCGAGACGCTCATCCCTGACTTCCAGGGAGACCCCGAGGCGATCGACCGCATCATCGACGCGGAGCCGGACGTGATCGCCCACAACGTCGAGACGGTCGAGCGGCTCCAGTGGCCGGTCCGGGACCGCCGCGCGAACTACGAGCAGTCGCTCGCGGTGCTCGACCGGGTCGACCGCGAGTCAGACATCCACACGAAGACGAGCCTCATGCTCGGCGTCGGCGAGTACGACCACGAGGTGTACCGAACGCTCGGGGACCTCCGCGAGGTCGGCGTCGACGTGGTCACGTTCGGGCAGTACCTCCAGCCCTCGCGCTCGCACCTCGACGTGTTCGAGTACGTCCACCCGGACGTCTTCGAGACGTGGCGGCGGGTCGCCGAAGAGGAGTTCGACTTCCTCTACTGTGCGTCGGGCGCCATGGTCCGGTCCTCGTACAAGGCGGGCGAGCTGTTCGTCGAGGCGTTGGTGCGCGAGGGCCGGTCGCCCGAGGACGCGCGGCGCCACGCGCGGGCCGCGGGCGGCGACTGACGCGTACCCCACCGTCGCGGGCGGGCGATAAAACGCCGAGGCGCGACTCCGACAACTCCGGCGGGCCGGTCACAGCTGTCAGGCGGTTTCGAGGTCTCGACTTTTTGTCCGAACAGCGAGTTATTTACCTCTCGGTGACTCACCCTGCGTCAGTGAGACGTACACATGGGAACAACTGACTCGTCGATCGTCGATTCGGCGCGGGCCCGGCCGGGGCTTCTCTTCGTCGCCCTCCTCGGCGGCCTGCTCCTCGTCGACCTCGCGGCAAAGCTCGCGGGAGTCGGCCTCGGCCCGATCGGGGGGTCGATATCGGTCGACCGGCTCGGCTCGAACCTCTGGAACGGCGTCGTTATCGGGCTCGTGATCGGGCTCGCCGGCATCGGACTCTCGATGACGTACAGCATCCTCTCGTTCGCGAACTTCTCGCACGGCGACCTCGTCAGCGTCGGGGCGTTCTCCGGCTGGGGCGTGGCGTTCCTGATCGCCGGCTTCGGCGACGTGCCGGTCCGGGCGCTCCTGTCGGTCCGCGACGCCGGGAGCGCCTCGCCGGGCGACATCGGCGCGCACATCCTCACGACGCCCGGCGCGATCCTCGTCGGACTGCTCGCGGCGTTCGTCGTCACCGCGCTGCTCGCGGTGGCGCTCGACCGCGCGTTCTACAAGCCGATGCGTGACCGCGACGGGATCTCGCTGCTGATCGCCTCCATCGGCGCGGCGCTCATCGTGCGCTATCTGCTCCAGTTCGCCTACGGCTCCGACCGGCGCGGCGTGACCGCCAGCGTCGACGCGTCGAACCTCGCGTTCGGCCCGCTCGGGCTCTCGGTGAACGCCCACGAGCTCACCATCCTCGTGGCCGCGGTCGGGCTGATGCTCGCGATGCACGGCATGCTCCAGCACACGAAGCTCGGCACCGCGATGCGCGCGATGGCCGACAACAAGGACCTCGCGCTCATCACGGGGATCCCGGCCGAGCGCGTCGTCACCGCCACGTGGATCATCGGCGGTGGACTCGCCGGCGCCTCCGGCTACCTCTACGTGCTGCTCCGCGGGACGATCCAGTTCGACTTCGGCTGGCTGCTCCTCCTCCTCATCTTCGCGGCCGTAATCTTAGGCGGGATCGGCTCCGTCTACGGCGCCATCGCCGGCGGCCTCGTCATCGGGATCGTGTTCACCACGTCGACGATCTGGATCCCCTCGGACTTCAACCAGGCCGCGGCGTTCGGCGTGATGATCCTCATGCTGCTGTTGCGTCCCGAGGGGCTGTTCGGGGGGGTGACCACCACATGAGCGACGCGAACGCCCCCGACGGCTCCGCGTCCGGGCCGTCCGAAGGCGCGCCCGACGCGCCCGACCCGCCCGAGAGCGCGACGGCGGCAGTGGTCGAGGCCGCCCGAGAGAGCGACCTCGCCCTCGTCGCCGGGACGCTGCTCGTGATCTACGCGGCCGCGACGCTGTTGACATTCACCGACGGGCTCAACAGCGTTGTCGGACTCATGGAGACGCTGACGTTCCTCGGTCTCGTCTACGCGCTCACCGCGCTCGCACTGAACCTCCAGTGGGGGTACACCGGCCTGTTCAACATCGGCGTCGCCGGCTTCATGGCCGTCGGCGTGTACACGATGGGGATGGTCGTCCGGTCGCCCGACCCCGCGTTCGGCCCGCCCGGACTCGGGCTACCGCTCCCGGTCGGGATCGTCGCCGGCATGGGGATGGCGGCGCTGCTCGGCCTGATCGCCGCCCTGCCGGCGCTCCGGCTCAAGGCCGACTACCTCGCCATCGTGACGCTCGGCCTCTCGGAGATCATCCGCCTGTCGCTCCAGTCGAGCGCCTTCGACAACTTCCTGCGCGACACGATCGGCGCCGGCACCGGCGGCGGCCGCGGGATGGGGATGCCGGACAACCCGGTCCGCGGGCTGTTCTTGGTCGACGGGCAGGCGGGGAACCCGACGCCGCTCGGCGACCTCGTCTTCGGCGTCTTCGGGAACGACGGGCTCGGCATCTCGCACCCGATCCTCATCGGCTGGGGGTACATCGCCGTCCTCGCCGCGTTCCTCGTCGCGTTCTATCTCATCCTCGAACGCCTCGGCCGCTCGCCGTTCGGCCGGACGATGAAGGCGATCCGCGAGGACGAGCTCGTCGCCAACTCGCTCGGGAAAGACGTGAACCTCGTGAAGATCAAGGTGTTCGTCATCGGCTGCGCGCTGATGGGGCTCGCCGGCATCCTCTGGTTCGGCAGCCAGGGCAACGTCTCGCCGACCCCGCAGTTCCGGCCACTCTTAACCTTCTACGTGTTCATCGCGGTGATCATCGGCGGGTCCGGGTCGAACACCGGCTCCGTCCTCGGCGGCATCGTCTTCGCCGCGGTGCTGTTCGAGGGGCCGCGGCGCGTCGGCGGGACGGTTCGGGGGCTCATCGACGCGGAGACGCCCTCGTCGTTCGCCGACGCGGTCGTCTCGCTGGACCCGGTGTCGTTCCTCGCGTACGCGACCGACAACATCGCGCCGCTCCAGTTCGTCTTCCTCGGACTGGTGCTCGTGTTCATCATCCACCGGCGGCCGGAGGGGATCTTAGGCGACAGGATCGAGACGGCCGCGGCCGTCGACCTCTCGGAGCGACCGACCGGAGGTGAGTCCGATGAGTGACGCACCCGATCGGAACGACAGCGGCGACGCGAACGACGCCACTGACATAGACGACGCGTCCGACGCCGCCGACGTCGCGGACGCGAACGACGCCGCCGATCCGGGAGAGCTCGGCGCGCCCGAGACCGTCGCGGCGGCGGACGGACCCGACGACGAACCGGAGGCGAACGACAGCGCGGTCGAGGAGGCGGCGAAACACGTCCCCTCGGGGGCGCCCCCGCTCCGCGTGGAGGGGCTGGTCAAGCGGTTTGGCGGCGTCACCGCCGTCGACGGGGCCTCCTTCGAGGTCGAGGCCGGGTCGCTGACCGGGCTCATCGGCCCGAACGGCGCCGGGAAGTCGACCACGTTCAACTGTATCACGGGCGTCCACGAGCCGACCGCCGGCAAGGTGTACTTCGAGGGCGAGGACATCACCGGGCGCAAACCGTATCAGATCGCGCGGAAGGGACTCGTCCGGACGTTCCAGATCGCCCGGGAGCTCTCCGAGATGACCGTCTTGGAGAACCTCATGCTCGCGCCGCAGGGCCAGCTCGGCGAGTCCGCGATCCGGGCGGTGACGCCCGGCCTCCGCGGCGGGGTGATAGCAGAGGAGACCGATCTCCGGAAGCGGGCCTGGGAGACGCTGGAGTTCTTCGAGATCGACCACCTCGCACACGAGCACGCGGGGAACCTCTCCGGCGGCCAGCGGAAGCTGCTGGAGATGGCCCGCGCGCTGATGACCGACCCCGAGATGGTGTTGCTCGACGAGCCGCTCGCCGGGGTCAACCCGACCTTAGAGGAGAAGCTGTTAGACCGGATCCACGACCTGCGCGCGGACGGCTACACCTTCCTGCTCGTCGAACACGACATGGACGTCATCATGAACAACTGCGAACGCGTCATCGTCATGCATCAGGGCAGCGTGCTCGCCGAGGGGACCGGCGACGAGATACGGAACGACGAGCGGGTCATCGAGGCGTACCTGGGGGAGGACCTATGACCGCCGACGCCGCGGACGAGGAGGCCACGACGGGCGCCGCCGATGAGGACACGACGGGCGCCGCCGACGAAGCGGCTGCCCATGCCGGCACCGAACACACGGTCGACGGGGACGCCATACTGCGCATCCGCGACCTCGACGCCGGCTACGGCGACCTCCAGATCCTCTCCGACGTGGTCTTAGACGTCGCCGACGAGGAGTACGTCACCATCGTCGGCCCGAACGGGGCCGGTAAGTCGACGGTGATGAAGACCGTCTTCGGGCTCACGACCCACATGGGCGGCACCGTCGAGTTCGAGGGGAAGTCGATCCAGGGGCTCGCGCCCGAGCAGATCATCCGCGAGGGGATCGGGTTCGTCCCGCAGAACGACAACGTGTTCCCCGGGCTCAGCGTCCGCGAGAACCTCGAAATGGGCGCGTACATCCTCGACGAGGTGCCCGAAGACCAGATCGAAACGATCTACGACCGGTTCCCGATCCTCCGCGAGCGCAGCGAGCAGAAGGCGGGGACGCTCTCCGGCGGCCAGCGGCAGATGGTCGCGATGGGGCGGGCGCTCATGCTCGACCCCGACCTCCTGCTGCTCGATGAGCCCTCGGCGGGGCTCGCGCCCGACCTCGTCTCGGACATGTTCGACCGGATCGACCGGATCAACGAGAGCGGGACGGCGGTGCTGATGGTCGAGCAGAACGCGAAGGAGGCGCTCCGTCGGTGCGACCGCGGCTACGTGCTGGTGAACGGCGAGAACCGCTACACCGACCGCGGCGACGTGTTGCTCGACGACGAGGACGTGCGCCGCGACTTCCTCGGCGGATAGTCGCCACCGCGCCGTTCTGCTATAGATTTCCGGCGTCCAGCGGGTCCTCAAGCTGGCCCATCACCGCCTCCATCGCGTCGGTCGCGGTGAGCAGCCCGACGACCTCGCCGTCCTCGATCACCAGCGCGAGCTCCTGCGACTCCGCCTGGAACCGGTCGTAAGCGTCGCTGACGCTCGCGTCCGCCGACACCGTCATCGGCGGGGCCGCGACGTCCGCGAACGTCAGGTCGCCGTCCCGGAGCTCGTCGAAGCGGCTCACGATGGAGGGGGCGTACACAATCCCCTCGAACTCGTTCGGGTCGTCGCCGACGAGCGGGAAGCGGCTGTGGGGGGTGTCGCGGATTCGGTTGAGGTTCTCCTCGGCGGAGACGGTTGTCGACAGCGAGACGATCTGGTCGGCCGGCGTCAGCACCTCCCGCACGGCGAGCTCGTCGACATCGAGCGCGTTGAGGACTTCCTCGCGGCGCTCCTCGGGGAGCTCGACTTCCTCCATCATCGAGCCGAGGCGGTTGCGGAGCTCCGCGCGCGTCTCCAACACCTCCTCTTCGGCCTCGGTCCACGAGCCGGTCATCTCGACGCCGAACAGGCCGAGGGTGGCCTTCGCGACCCAGTCGCCGAACTTGATCAGCGGCGAGATGAGCCACGCGAACCAGTAGAGGGGCCGGGAGCCGTACTGGGCCACCTGCTTCGAGCGCTCGACGCCGAGGTACGTCGGCGTCTGCTCGCCGTGCGTCAGGTGGACCATGTTGATGATGAAGAAGCCGAGGAGCGAGCCCGCGCCGGCGGACGCGAACGCCGTGTTCTCGAATATGGGGGCGAACAGCGCGGCGAGCCCCGGCTCGGCGACGATACCGAGCGCGATGCTCGTCCCGGAGATCCACACCTGACAGGTCGTCAGGTAGAACTCCAGGTCGTCGGTCATCTCCCAGGCGCGCCGCAGTCCGGGGGTGTCCATCTCCGACTCGGGGTACTGCCGCAGGCGCGTCAGGCCGAACTCGATCGCCACGAAGTACGCGTTGATCAGGATGAGGGCGACGCCGGCCGCCACGCGGAGGGCGACCTCGGTCGGCGGCATCGCCGTCGCAAGCGGGATCATCGTCTCACCGATCTCGGCTCGAACTTAAAAATGGTCGAGAACGGGTGACAACGCGAGAGCGGACGGGGACTCGGAGCCTACGCGTAGTCCTCGTACGTCGGCAGCCCCGACTCTGGCGGGAACTCGTCGACCGGGACCGTCGTCTCGTCGCCGCTCGCCATGTCCTTCACCGTGTACTCGCCGTTCTCCAAGTCGCGCTCGCCGACGACGACGACCGTCTCGGCGTTGATCGAGTCGGCGTAGCCGAGCTGCGCGCCGAACGAGCGGTCGGAGACGTCCTGCTCGACGACCACGTCGTCGCCGAGCGCGCGGAGGTCGCCGGCGAGCGCGGCCGCCTCGCTCCGCGTGTCGCCCACCGAGAGGACGTAGTAGTCGGTCGAGAGCTCTTCGTCGGGCCACACACCCGCGCGCTGACAGAGCAGCTTGAGGGTGGCGTGGCCGGGCGCGACGCCCACCGCGGGAGTGGGCTGGCCGCCGAAGCTCTCGATGAGGTCGTCGTAGCGCCCGCCGCCGAAGACGGAGCGGGAAACCTCGCCGGTGGAGTCGAAGCACTCGAAGACGACGCCGGTGTAGTAGTCGAGCCCGCGGGCGGTCGTCAAAGACACCTCGCAGAACTCGCCCGCGCCGAAGTCGTCGGCCGCGGCCAGCACGTTCCGGAGGTTCTCGACCGCGTCCTCGACGGACTCGTCGCCAGCCTCGGCGACCGCGTCGAGGTCGTCGACCGTCTCGACGCCCGAGATGAGGTCGTCGAAGTCGCGCGCGGTATCGCGGGCGAGCCCGGCGTCCGAGAGGAGTCCGACGTACTCGGCGTCGTCGACCTTCGCGCGCTTGTCGACCGCGCGGATCGCGGCCGCGGTGTCGACCGCGTCGGGGTCCGCGGCGAGCGAGCGGACGAGCCCGCCGAGGATGTCGCGGTGCGAGACGCGAAACTCGAAGTCGTCACCGGTGAGCCCGAGGTCAGTCAGGGCGTCGGCGGCGACCGCCAGCACCTCGGCGTCGGCCTCGGGCGCCGAGGAGCCAAACACGTCGATGTTCGTCTGGTAGAACTCGCGGAAGCGGCCCTGCTGGACCTGCTCGTAGCGCCAGAACGGACGGGTGGAGACCCACTTGATCGGCTTCGACAGCTCCTGACCCTTCGCGACGACCATCCGGGCGACGGTGGGCGTGAGCTCCGGCGTCATCGAGACCCCGCGGCCCCCCTTATCGTCGAAGGCGTACAGCTCCTCGACGATCTCCTCGCCGGACTTGTCGACGTACATCTCCGTCCGCTCTAAGGCGGGGGTGGCGATCTCCCGGAAGCCGTGCCTGGCCGCCGCGTCCTCGATCGCGTCGGTCACCTCGCGGCGAGCGGACTGCTCGCCGGGGTAGAAATCTCGGAATCCCTTGAGGCCGTCGTACATGGGTGTCGATTCGGCGAGCGCCCGCTTGAAAGCATCCTTTCGGGGCGGGGTTCGCTGACTCGTTGCGGGAGTCGCGGTCGGTGACGCGCGGCCCGGGGGGCGACGAAGCGCGGCGCCTCGCCCCGACTAGTCGCGCTGGTACTCCTTCTGGAACCCGCGGAACTCCGTCCGGTGGGCCTCCTCGTCCGAGAGGAGCGTCACGGCGAGGTCCTCGGTGACCGGGTCGTCGGCTTCCTCGGCGGCGTCGATCAGGTCCCGGTACGTCGCGATCGCATCCTCCTCGGCGTCGAGTACGCCGTTGATGACGGCCAACACGTCCGTCGAGTCCTCGGGCGGCTGGAGCGACTCCTGGCCGGCCGTGAACTCGGCGGACCCGGGCGGGCGCGCGTCGAGCTGTTTGAGCCGCTGTCCGATCTGTTCGGCGTGGCCGAGCTCCTCTTGGACGTCCTGTTTCAGGCTCTCTTTGATCTCCTCGGCGCGGACGCCGTCGAGGACGATCGCGTTCGTCTGGTAGTTCATCACGGTCTCGATCTCGTCGGCGTACGCCGTCTTGAGCAGGTCGACGACTCGTTCGGATGACATACGCGACGATACGCCCCCGAGGTCGAAAGTAGTTCCGGCGGTTCCGGACCGACGCGAACTCGCCGACCGCGGACGGAGCCGCCCGCCAAGCAACCGGCCGCCGCGGAAGAGGGGGCAGCCGGAGGTCAGTCGGTCCGGCCGTGGACGTACGTCTGGTCGTGGTCCGGGAACACGTCGCCCACGGTCGCGTCGCCGTACTCGTCGGCGATGAGCGTCCGGAGCTCGTCCTCGTAGTCCGCCTTCGGCACCTCCTCGCTCGGCCCCTGCTGGACGTCGAAGGTGGCGTCGACGAGCTGGTCGACGGCGTGGCGGCCGAACCCGGAGAGCGGGGAGATGTAGTCGATGCCGTTGCGGTCTTCGAGGCTCTGCGCCTGCGCCCGCGACACCGTGGGGACGCGGTCGTCGCGGCGCGTGCCGTCCGCGATGGCGTCGACGTCGAGAGCGGCGATGGTCTCTAAGGCGTGCTCGTGGACGCGCTGGATCCCGTTGCGGGGGTAGCCGTCCGCAACCATCGTCTCGGCGGCGCTCTCGGCCACGTCGCGGTCGAGCTCGATGCGCTCGAACGGGAACCCGAGCTCGGCGGCCGCCCGCTCGGCGTGCTCCCAGTCGTCCGTGAGCCCGAAACTGCCGGTGACACAGCGGACGTCGTAGAACCGGTCGAGCAGGTGGGCGGCAAGCGAGGAGTCTTTCCCCCCGCTGTACAGCAGCGCGAGCTCCATCTACCGGTGGCGGATGTCGAAGCTCTTCTGTTCGGGCTGGAGCTCTTTGAGCAGGTCTCGCATCTGGTCTTCGTCGATCTGTCCCTGGATCCGCCCGCTCTGTGCCAGCGCGGCGACCTGCTTTTTGACCTTCTCGCCGAACTGGGGCTTCGACATCTCGACCGCGTTGAGCCGCTGGCGCGCGCCGTCGGTCAGGTGCTGTTTCAACACCGCTTCCTGCTGGGCCTCGGCGCGCTCCTGGGCCTCCTGTTGGGCCTCGGCGGCGTCGCCCTCACCGCCCTGTCGCTCGCGGAGCTCCTCCATCTTCTGTTCGCGCAGTTCCTCGAGCCGTTCGTCGTCGGGGTTGCCACTCATACACGCCTGTTCTCGGTCCGTGCGAAAAACCATTTCGGAGGTCGCGACCCGCGCACCCCGGCCGGAACCGCGGTCCAGACCGTCGACGCCGACGGGGGCGGTCCGCGCCGTTTAAACGGATCCTCGGCGTAGCCGCCGCCAATGAGCGAGTCGCGGGAGTTCTGTCCGCGCTGCGGCGACCCGGTCCCCGAGCGGCGCGACCCCCTTCCGGGCGAGCCGCGCGGGCGAGACGCGCTGCTCTGTGACGACTGCTACTTCGAGGACTTCGATCTGGTCGACGCGCCCGACCGGATCGAGGTGCTGGTCTGTTCCGGCTGCGGCGCCGTCAGGCGCGGCGAGTCGTGGCGCGACGTGGGCGCGCGCGACTACACCGACGTCGCGGTCGACGAGGTCGCGGAGGCGCTCGGCGTCCACGTCGACGCCGCGGACGTCGAGTGGGGCGTCGAGCCGGAGCAGGTCGACGAGAACACGGTCCGGATGCACTGCCGCTTCTCCGGCGTCGTTCGCGGCACCCTCCGGTCCGCAGAGGTCACGGTCCCGGTGAAAATCTCGCGCGGGACCTGCGACCGCTGCGGGCGCATCGCGGGCGGGTACTACGCCGGGATCGTCCAGGTCCGCGCCGACGAGCGCGACCTCACGCCCGCGGAGCGGGCCGAGGCGCTCGACATCGCGGAGACGTACGTGGCCGATCAGGAGGCCGACGGCGACCGCGAGGCGTTCATCACCGAGGTGAAAGAGACCGACGACGGGCCGAACATCAAGCTCTCCTCCAACCGGCTCGCGCAGAACGTCGCGACGCGGATCACGGAGTCGCTCGGCGGGAGCTTCGAGTCGTACCCGACGCTCGTCACCGAGGACGGCGACGGCAACGAGGTGTACCGCGTCACCTTCGCGGTCCGGCTGCCGAAGTACGCGGAAGGCGAGATAATCGACCCCGAGGACGGCGACGGCCCCGTCCTCGTCACCGGCGTCGCCGACCGCCTTCGGGGCGTGCGCCTCGCGACCGGTGCGGAATACACCTCCGCGTTCGCGGACGGGGAGGCGCCCGAAGCGACCCGGCTCGGCACCCGCGACGACGCGGCGGAGACGACGGTCGTGACCGTCGAGGACGAAAACGCGATCCAAGTGCTCGACCCCGTCACCTACGAGGCGAAGACCGTCCCGAACCCGGCGTTCGTCGACGACGACGCCGACGCGGTCCTCGCGTTCGAACACGGCGGCGACGTCCACCTCGTGCCGGAGGAGGGGACGGAACCGACCGCGGAGTCGGCACCGAGTCGAGACTGACGCTCCTCGGGGATCGTTTCGGCTGGAGAACTGATCGTTCGTTGAAAGGGGCTGAAAAACCGGGTCTACGCGTCGACGTCGTCAGCGGGGACGGGAGACGCTCAGTCGGCGCGGGCGGGCTGTTCGCGGCCGAGCGCCGCGGCGCGCTCGGACTCGGTTACTTCGATGCCGCGGCGTTCGAGCTGCTCGATGAATTCAGCCTCGCTGAGCCCTGCCTGTGCGGCCGCCTGCGACAGCGTCAGGGTTCGCGCACCGTACAGCGTCAGCGCACTCGACAGCCCGTTCGTGGCCATACATCCAGTAGTCGCGTGAGGGATTATGAAGGTTACTACTTCATGGAGGGCCCTGATACACCTTATACGATATATATTGACGGATGATCGGCACGGGGTTGATAATATGATTCGCACCACCGCCCCTCGCCCGCAGGAGTTATACGGTTCTGCGGTCGACACGGCGGCATGGACAGACAACAGGTCATGGCGCTGTTCTTCGCGTTTCTCATGGTGAGCTCCATGGTCGCGTACGGCGTCTCGCTGCTGTGACGGCCGCCTCGCGGTAGCCCCCTCGCCGTCGCCCCCTCGTCAGCCGTCGCCCCACACGTCCGACAGCGGGTGGTCCCGCCGTCGCTCCGCGTCCCGCTCGGAGCGGGTCTTGACCGACTCGTCGCCTGTCGTTCCGCTGTCGGCGGTCGCGTCGCCGTCGGTGGCGACCGAGCCGCCCTCCTCGCGAGACGAGTGCCCCGCGTTTCCGCTCTCTGACCCGCCCGAGCGGCGACTCCGCCGCCGTCCCGCCCCCGCGCCGCCGGACGGCGACGCGTCGATGCCGGCCAGCGCCACCTCGGGGTCAAACGCCGGCAGCGACGGGGTCGTCATCGCGTCGACCTGGTCGCGGAACCAGTCGGGCGTGTCGGCCTCGGCCCGCTCGAAGAGGTCGAGGAGGGAGTCGTCGGCGAGGTACGTCGCGCCGTAGTCGTCGGGCGCGCGGACGACCCGCCCGCACGCCTGGATGACGGTGCGCAGTGCCGTCCGGTGGTACCACGCCCACTGGCCGTCCTCCAGCCGCCGGGCGACCCGCGAGTCGTTCGTGTTCCGGTACGGCGCCTTACACACCACCTGCCAGCGACAGAGGTCGCCTTTCAGGTCAAGCGCCTCCTCCATCTTCACGGAGACGAACACCTCCGGGTCCGAGCTCGCCTTCCACGCCTCCAGCTCGGCGTCGCGGTTCTGTCGGTCGTGCCGCCTGACGCGCGCGGCGACGCCGAACTCGCCGAGGCGCTCCGTGATCCGCTCGGCGATGTCGTACGAGTGCGCGTGGATAAGCCCCTTCTCGTCGGGGTGTTCGGCCATCAGCCGGACGATGAGGCGAGCGATCTTCGGCACCGTCTCGTCGCGGTGCTCGTACGTCATCGACCCCTGCGTCACGTCGTACAGCGGGCGGTTCGCGAGCGGGAACGTGTGCTCAACGTCGACGAGGGCGACGTCGGCGGGGTCGAGGCCGACGCCGCGACAGAACGCCTCCTTTGAGAGGATGGTGGCGGACAGCAGCGCGAACCGGTTCCCCCGGTCCCACACCGTGTGTCTGAGGTAGCGCGCGGGGTCGAGCGGCTTGATGTCGATGGGGGAGCCCTCGCCGCCCGACTGGTCGACGACCCACGTGGTCGGCGACTCTACGTCCCGGTAGTCTTCGAGGAACCAGCCGAGCTCGCTGATGAGCTCCTGAAGTCTGTCGCGCCGGGCGACCTCCTCGCGGTCGAGCTCGGGGCGCCCCACGAGCTCGTCTTTCGCGCGGATCGCCACGTCGCGGAGGCTCTCGACGAACCGCGCGGTCCGGTCGAGGGGGTCCTCCTCGGCGCCGGCGTCGGCCGCGACATCGGGGACGCCGACGTCGTCCCACACCGGCACGCGCTCGGGGGATATCTCGATGGTGGCGTACATCTCGGCCCACTCCGCGAGTCCGTGCGCCTCGTCGATCACGACGACGTCGCGCTTCCGGAACACCTCGGAGCCGGCGGTGCGCATGAAGTACGCCAGCGTCATGGCCGCGAAGCGGTTTCCGGAGGCGATGGCGCGGTCGGAGAAGTACGGACAGCGGTGCCGGATCGAGCAGTCGAACCCCTGCTGGCGCGCGCAGGGCGCGCGGTTCACGGGCGTGTCGTGCTCGCCCGGGAGGACGCAGTCGTAGTTCGACTTCCCGCGGATCACCGCCAGGTCGTCGAGTAAGTCGTCGGCCTCGACGTCGTCGATCTGCGACACCTGCGGGGTGGTGTAGTAGGCGCCGGTCGCCTCGCTGGGGGCCGCCTCGCCCGCGGTCTCAGCCGCGCCCATGATCGCGCGGGCGAGCAGCGACTTGCCGCTGCCCGTCGGCGCGCGCACCAGCACGACCCGGTTGCCGGACGCGAACGCGTCGCGGATGTCGGCGAGGGCCTGCTCCTGTGCCCCGCGGAAGCTCGGCGCGGGGAACTCGGCGGGGATCCGGCTCGGGTCCACACGACGCCCTCGCGCGCTGGCGGAATTAAACCCTCGCTTAGGCTGCGGCCGCGACAGCTATTCGTGGTTGGCGCCGATAGCGGCAGGAGAGCGATGAACGACGACGGGGTTCTGGGGTCGCTGTCCGCCGTGGGCCTGCTGAGCCTCTGTTGTATCGGGTTCGGCGGATTGGCGGGCGGAGCGGCGGTGATCGGCGGCTCCGCCTCCGCGAGCGCGTTCGCGACCGGGGCGACGAGCGCGCGCGGCGCGCTCATCTCCGGGGCGGTCACGTTCGGAACGGTCCTCCTCGCCGCAGCGGTGATCCGTTGGCGGCTGAATCGGTCGAGTGAACAGTAGGGGTCGGCGGCAGCCGCGAGTTCACTCTCGCCCGTGCGTCTCGATGTTCTCCCAAACGATAGCCATCAGCTCGCCGGTCTTCGCCACGAGGTTCTCGACGGCGTCCTCGTCGACGCCGGCGGCCGAGGCGCAGCCGAGGTCGCGGATCGCCTTCGTCGCCGAGACGTGGTGGACGTGGACGCGGTCGTCGCCGGCGCGCTCGTACACGACGGTGGTACACGGTAACATGCCGGCGAGCGTGGGGTCGATCCGGAGGGCGTCGTACGCGATCTCAGGGTGACAGACGACGATCAGCGCCGTCCGCTCGACGTCGTCGTGGCCGAGCATCCCCTCGATCATCTCGTCGAGGCGCGTGACGCGCACCGTTTCGAAGTCGGCGAGCTCGTGTTCGAGCTGGACGAACGGCACCGCGTCATCGAAGGAGAGGTCGACGGTCGTGTGGAGCGCCTCGTCGGCGGTGGGCGCGGGGAGTGCGGCGTCGCTCATGCGAACTCCTCGAATCCCACCGCGTAAAAGCTCGTCTCGCCGTTCAAGACCTGCCGCTATCTTCGACGGGAGACGCCGGCTCCCGGCGGAAACGGACGCGTTCGGTGGCCGGCCTACTCGTCCGTTTCGGGCGTCGCGTCCCCGTCCGTTTCGGGCGTCGCGTCCGCGTCATCCTCGTCGTCCGCTCGGCGGTCGCGGACGACGAGAACGGGGCCGACCGAGGCCGCGGCGACCCGGTCGCTCTCCTCGCCGAACACGAACGACCGGAACGAGGGTGCGCGCTCGCCCATCACGACCGCGTCGTGGCCCGGGACCGCGTCGATCAGCGCGTCGAACGGCGAGCCCTCCGCGGCCAGCGCCGTGTCCACGTCGAGCCCCGTCTCGCGGAGCCGATCAGCCGCGACCTCCAGTCGGGCGGCGGCGTCGCCGGCGCCGCCGGGATCGGTCTTCTCGGACGCGTCGGCGTCCGTCGCGTCACCGCCGGCTGGCGGTCGCTCCTCGGCTGCGAGAAACAGCGTGACGCCGATGTCGCGGTCGCCGACGAGCGCCTCGACGAACGAGAGGATCCGGTCGGCGTCGACGTCGCCGGAGAGCGACACCAGGATCCGGTCGACGTCGCCGGTCGTGCCCGGGACGGCGAACGCGTCCGCGTCGACCTCGTCGGTCACCCGCTCGATCGTCTGCTCGCGGTCGTGCGTGAACACGAGCCGGTGGTCGGCCGCGCCGCCCGCGGCCCGGAAGTCCTCGTTGATTCCCTCCAGCGCGGACGTCGCGCGCTCCTCGAACTGGAGCCGGGCCTGGTCCGGCGGCGTCTGCTCCGGCAGGACGTGATAGCCGAGCACGGTCACGTCGACGGCGCCGAGCAGCGATATTAAGCCGGGCGAGACGCTCCCTCCCTCGAGCACCGCGACGGGTACGAGTACGCGTGTCATTTACAGGGCCCCCTTGAGCGACACGTCGCGGGCGTAATAGAAGTACCACCCGGCCGTGGCGGCGATGACCGCGATCCCGACGAGGATCGAGAGCCGGTTCATAAAGGCGATCAGCCCGAAGCTGGCGAGCGCGCCGAGGACCGGGATAATGGGCCCCCCGGGCACGACGAAGTCCGGGTCGTACCACTCGGGCCGGTCCCGGCGGATGGCGACGAGCGCGACGCACATCAGCCCGTACATGATCAGGTGGAGGAAGGAGGCGACCTCGGCGAGCAGCTGGACCTGCCCGGTCGCCGCGAGGACGACGACGGGGCCGCCGGCCATGCCGAGCGCGACGTGCGGCGTGCCGTACCGGAGGTTGATCCGGCTCGCCCACCGCGGGAGGAGCGCGTCCTTCGACACGCCGTAGATCGCCCGCGAGGTGCTGAGGATCGAGGCGTTCGCCGACGACATGGTCGCGAGGAGCCCGCCGACGATGATCACGAGCGCTCCGGCGGGCCCGAGCAGCGCCCGGCCGACCTCGACCATCGCGGTCTCGCCGGCGGCGAGCAGGGCGTCCCGCGTGAAGATGTTGGTCGCGACGAAGATGGTCAACACGTACAGGACCGTGACGATCAGGACGGAGCCGACCATCGCGAGCGGGAGGTTCCGACCGGGATCTTTCATCTCCCCGGCCACCGTCGCCACCTGCGCGAACCCGAGGTAGGAGGTGAACACGAGCGCGGCCACCGAGAGAATCGGCGCGGCTCCCCAGACGCTCGTGGCCTCCCCGGGCGGCGTGTCAACGGCGACGAGCCCGAACGCCTCCAGCAGGCCGAACCCGAGGAAGGCGACGAGCATCGAGAGCAGGAGCGCGACGATCCCGTTCTGGAGCTTCGCGGCGTTCTCGGTGCCCGTGACGTTCAGGACGGTGAACGCGACCCCGGCGAGGACCGCGATGACCGACACGATCGCGTCCGAGCCGGCGCCGACCGCGATCCCAACCTGCGCGAGCGCGTCGAGCGCGTAGTACCCGAGCCCGACGAGGTAGAAGGCGGTCGCGAACACGAGCCCGAGCCACAGCGACAGCCCGATGACGGTCCCGGCGAGCGTCCCGAGCCCCCGCGAGATGAAGTAGTAGCCGCCCCCGCTCCGCGGCATCGCCGTCGCCAGCTCGGAAGTCGGGAGCGCGACGAGGAGCGCGATCACCCCGCCGACCGCGAACGAGGCGGTCGCCGCGGTGCCGATCTCCCCGCCTGCGAGCCCGGGGAACACGAAGATCCCGGCGCCGATCATCGTCCCGATCCCGATCGCGAGGCCGCCGGTCAACCCGATGGTCCGCTCGAGCTCGGCGTCGTCGGTGATCGTGGCCGACTCCGTCTCGACGACCGACTCCGCGACCGGCGCGTCGCCGTCGAGGTTGCGGCCGCTCGGCTCGTCGGGCATGTGTGCCCGAGGACGGCCGGCCGTCGGATAAGTGTGGGGAGGCGGATCGGCCCGACCGGAGCCGGGCGACGCGGTTCGGCGGGCGCGACCGGAAAAACGGAGTCGGCTCTCGTCGGTTAGTTGCGTCGTCGAAGAAATGCTCCGGCTGGGATTTGAACCCAGGTCATCACCGTGAGAGGGTGATATGATTGGCCGGACTACACCACCAGAGCACGTCCGTTCGTCGCAATCTACGGTAGGAAAGACGATAGTAAAACAGTTCCGTTTCGACGCCGCCGTGCCCCGGTTTGTCGTGGCGAGCCGCGCTCAGACGTCGACGGCGAACGGCGACTTCGCCGCGTCGAGATCGCCCGCTGCCGCGCCGATCGCGGCGAGCAGGTCGGCGACCGCGTCGAGGTCCCCGGTGTCGATCACCTCGACCGGCGTGTGCATGTACCGGTTCGGGATCGAGACGTTGAGCGCGGGCACGCCGCCCCGCGCCGTGTAGAACGCGTCCGCGTCGGTGCCCGTGCGGATGCCGGCCGCCTGGAGTTGGACCTCGAGGCCGGCCTCGTCGGCCGCCTCGCGCGCGAGATCGACGAGGACCGGGTGGTTCGCGCTGCCGCGACCGATCACCGGGCCGGCACCGAGTTCGACCGGGCCGCGGCGCTCGCGGTCGACGTCCGGGTTGTCGGTGGCGTGCGTGACGTCGACCGCGACGAACGCGTCGACGTCGTCGAGGTCGACCCCGACCATTCGGGCGCCCTGGAGCCCGACCTCCTCCTGGACGGTCGAGACCGCGTAGACGGTCGCGTCGATGTCGGCCGCGGCGGCGCGGCGGAGCCCCTCGGCGGCCGCCCACGCGCCCGCCCGGTTGTCCACCCCGCGTGCGGCGATCCGGTCGCCGACGAGGTCACGGAGGCCGGTCGAGAACGTGACGGGGTCGCCGACCTCGACGTGGTCGCGCGCCTCGTCGGCGTCCGCGGCGCCGATATCGACGAACTGGGCCGCGACGTCCTCGTACTCGTCGTCGGCCTCGTCCCGCAGGTGGATCGCCGTCTGCCCGATGACGCCCTGGACCGGCTCCTCGGCGTGGACCGTGACGTGCTGGCCCTTCGAGACGGTGCGGTCGGAGCCGCCGATCCGCCCGATGCGGAGGAAGCCGTCGTCGAGCACGTCGCGGACGATGAACCCGATCTCGTCGGCATGACCGGTGACGGCGATCGCCGGCGCGTCGGGGTCGCCCTCGTGGACCGCGACGGCGTTGCCGTAGGCGTCGGTGTCGACCCAGTCCGCGAACTCGCGGACGTAGTCGGTCCAGACCCGCTGGGCGGCCGTCTCGAAGCCCGAGGGGCTCGGCGTCGCGAGGAGGTCGTCGAGGAACGCTCTGCGCTCGTCGTCCATGCTCCGAGGCTGTGGGGCGGCCGCCAAGAAAACGTCGGTGTCGGCGCTCGACGCCGGGGCCCTCGGCGAGTCCGCGGGTACGGGAACCCGCCGGGAGTCCGCCGGCCCGGGGACCAGTCGACACAAGCGCTTTGGGGCGGCCGCCCGTCCGATCTGTATGGACATCCTCCGAAGCGTCCGGACCGTCGCCGAGGCCGAGGGGCCGGGCGTCGTCGACTGGGACCGGGCCGCGGCGGCCGCGAAGGACGCCACGGACCCCGGATCGATCGCGCTCTCCGACGCGGAGCGCGCGGGGTACGCCGCCGACGTCCGCGACGCGCGCTCGCGGCTCGCTGAAGTCGCGGGGATCGAGTTCGATGTGCCCGACACCGTCGAGGTGCAGAACCGCCACCACTGGATCGACGCGAGCGTCGGCACCTTCCGACGCGTGATGGACCCGATCGAGGCGGCCGCGGTCGGCGACGGCGAGGAGGCCGGATCCGTCGGGAACTCCGGAACCGACTCGCTGGACGTGATGCCGGACAGCGCGCCCGGACCGGTCGGACCCGCGCCCGGGGCCGCCTTCGCGCAGGATCTCTCGCGGGTCGCCAACACGGGCTCGATGGCGTTCGCGCTGGGCTTCCTCGCGCGGAACGTCCTCGGCCAGTACGACCCACTCCTGCTGGCCGACGAGCCGGACGCCGACCACGGGCTCTACTTCGTCCACCCGAACATCGTCGCGGTCGCGAGCGCGCTCGACGTCGACTACCCCCGGTTCCGCCGGTGGATCGCGTTCCACGAGGTGACTCACGCCGCCGAGTTCGGCGCGGCGCCGTGGCTGCCGGAGTACCTGGAGTCGCGCGTCGAGCGCGGCGTCGAGGGGATGGTCGGCGGCCCGGGAGGCGCGGGCCGCGGGCTCGACCCGGACGCGTTCGCGGAGCTGCAGGCCGCGATGACCGCGGTCGAGGGGTACGCCGAGGTGCTGATGGACCGCGCGTTCGACGGCGAGTACGCGGACCTCAGGCGGAAGCTCGACGAGCGCCGCGGCGGGGGCGGCCCCGTCCGCCGGCTCGCGCAGCGCCTGCTTGGACTCGGGCTCAAGCGGCGGCAGTACGAGCGCGGCGCCGCCTTCTTCCGGCACGTCGCCGACGCGCGCGGCATCGAGGCCGCGGGCGCCGTCTGGGAGCGCGCCGAGAACCTGCCGACCGCCGCGGAGATCGACGACCCCGAGGCGTGGCTCGTCCGCGTCGACCCCTGAGCGGCGCGCGGCGACTCACTCCAGTTCGAGGTCGCGCTCTCGGCGTTCTCCACCCCGGTCGGAGTCGACTCGGTCGAACCGCTCGTCGAGGTCCTCGGTCGCGAGCAGCCGGTCGAGCTTCCGCTCGAACTCCGCCTCGTCAATCTCGCCGGTCGCGTACCGCTCGCGGAGCGCCGCGACCGGCCGGTCGGCGGATTCCTCGATCCCGCTCGACGCGCCCGCCGACTCGTCGCCGGACGCGACGAGCGGGAACTCCTCGCCGAGCAGCAACACCAGCGGGATGAGGAGGAAGAACCCGGTGATGAACGTCGCCGGGATCAGCGCCTCCAGCGGGCCCGGGATGATGACGGCGAAAAGCGCCGTGAGCCCGAACGAGAGGATCCCGATGAGACCGATGAGTCGCTTCTTCTCGAACGTGGGGAGGGCCATACGCCACGAATTCTGTCGCGTTGACAAAAACGTACTGCCGGGTCGGACGGATTTTCACCGTCGCACGCGACCGACGGCTATTCGTCGCGGGCGCGCTCACGGCGATCCGTGCTCAGGTACGTGACGACGAACCCGGGGAAGGTGCGCGAGGCGGAGCGGTACCTCCCTGACGGCTCGGTGGAGCGGCTCGACTTCGACTACACGGAGGTCCAGGCCGACGAGCTCGGCCCGATCGCGGCGCAGGGCGCCCGCGAGGCGTTCCGGCACGCGGACGCGCCGGTCCTCGTCGACGACGCGGGGCTGTTCGTCGAGGGGCTCGACGGCTTCCCCGGACCCTACTCCTCGTACGTCGAGGACACCCTCGGGGTCGAGCGCGTCCACGAGATCGCCGCCGACCTCGACGACCGCCGCGCCGCCTTCCGGTGCGTCCTCGGCTACTGCGACGGCGAGGGGTTCGCCGCGAGCCCCGACCCCGTCGACCGGGGCGACCGCGACGCGGCCGCGGCGGCGGGCCCGGACGGGGAGGATGGAGGGGGAGACCCCGACGGGACTGACCCTCTCCCGGTCAAGCTGTTCGAGGGGTACGTCCCGGGCCGGATCGTCGCGCCGCGTGGCGACGGCGGGTTCGGCTACGACCCGATCTTCGAACACGACGGCGAGACGTTCGCGGAGATGGACACCGACCGGAAGAACGCGGTGTCGCACCGCGGCCGCGCCTTGGAGAAGTTCGCGGAGTGGTACGCGGACCGGTAGGCGGTCGAGCTTCCGAGGCGAAGCGAGCGCTCAGGCCGCGTCCTCGATCGCTGCCGTGAGGAGGTCGCAGCCGAGGCCGATCTCGCGTTCGGTGGCGTCGAGGGGCGGGAGAATTCGGAGCACCTTGTGGCCGCACGCGAGCGTGAGGAGGCCCCGCTCGAACGCGTTCTCGACGACCGCGTCCCGGCGCTCCTTCGTGTCGAACTCGACGGCGAGCAGCAGCCCCTTTCCGCGGACGTCCTCGACGGGGTCGAGGTCGGCGTCGCGCATCGTCTCCTTGAACTGTCGGCCGCGGACGACGGCGTTGTCCATGAGGTCCGCCTCCTCGATGGCGTCGAGCGTGAGCGCGCCCTGCGCGGAGGCGATCAGGTCGCCGGCGCCCCACGTCGACGAGAGGCGACCGGTCTCCTCGGGGAACACATCGCTCCGCGAGACGGTCGCGCCCACGCGGAGCCCCTTCCCGCTCGCGATCACGTCGGGGTCGTACGCGTAGTGGTCCGAGCCCCACATCTCGCCGGTGCGCCCGACGCCCGATTGGATCTCGTCGGCGATCAGGGTGATGTCGTGTTCCGCGGCGAGCGCCGCGATCTCGTCGGTGAACGCCTCCGAGGGGAACCGGTAGCCCCCCTCGCCCTGGATCGGCTCCATGATCAGGTACGCCACGTCGTCCGGGTGGACGTTCCCGCGCTCCGGATCGAGCTTCTTCCGGAGCCGCGAGACGCCGTCCGCGAAGAAGCCGCACGAGCAGGTCTCGGGCGAGCAGGTTCGGTCGTCGCAGTACGGCATCTCGGTCACGCCGCTGATCTCCGGGAAGTCGCGGCGGTACACGGACTTCGATCGGTTGAGCGAGAGCGCGCCCAGCGTCCGGCCGTGGAACGCCCCGTCGAAGGTTATCGCGTACTTCGCGCCGTTGGAGGCGTCGTAGGCGATCTTGATGGCGTTCTCGACCGCCTCCGCGCCGGAGTTCGAGAGGAAGACGGTGTCCATGTCGTAGTGGCTCGTCAGGTCCGTCAGGCGGTCCATCAGGCCCGAGGAGCCGGGGATCCCGTCGTCCGGCGAGGGGCCGCCCGCGGCGTAGAAGTCCTGGCCGGCGATCTTCAGCGGGTCGACGAGGTCGAACTCCTCGAGCCGGTCCATGATCAGCGGGTTGTTGTACCCGAGCGGCGCGGCGGCGACGTGGCTGGTGAAGTCCATGAGGACGTTGCCGTCGACGTCGGTACAGAACGGCCCCTCGGCGGGCGCGGTGCGGTCCCAGACGAACTCGTAGACGTAGGTGCTCGGCGCGGCCGACTCGTGGTGGTAGTCAACCCACTCGCGAGCGCGCTCGCCGGGGACGTCGGCGACGGCGGGCGTGGCGGTGTCGCGATCCATGTGCCGTGGTGGCACGCGGGTGAAATAAATCCGGGGCGGTCGCGCGATCGTTGGAGAATTCTCCAACGATCGTTCGCCCCGTGTCGGCCGCGGCACTGGCCCTCATTCGTCGGCGCGGCACCACGTGGCGGGCGTTCGGTTCGGATACGCGATCGAAGACGGAATGCGACATAGTAGCATAATACGTCAGATTTTTATAGAATCGCAACCCTAGTTGTAACCGAGTTCGAGGTGGTCAGCAATGCCCATGCTCGAACCGGCGAACACGTGGACGCAAGGACTCGACTTCCCGAGCCGACTGCTCGAATCCGGTAGCAACGACTACGAACTGTACGAGGAGGACGGCGAGTTCGTCCTCTCGGTCGAGCTCCCCGGGTTCGACCCCGAGGAGATCACCGCCTCGTGGAACGACGGCGTACTCAACGTCGCCGGCGAACACGAGGACGAGCGCCGCGGGACCCGCCGGACGTACCACCGGCGGTTCCGCTTCCCGAAGGCGATCGACGAGGACGGCATCGAGGCCGAGTACCGGAACGGCATCCTGACGGTCCGGCTCCCCGTGACCGTCGAGGGCGCCGTCTCCGGCACTGAGATCGAAATCGAGGGCTGACCGCGGTACTCTCGGTCGCGACCCCCTCGGTCTCCGACACCCCGATGCCAAGCGACCGGCGCGGTGCCGGTCGCCCCTACCCGCGTTCCGTACTCCGTTTTCGACCGCATTCCCGCTTTTCGACCGCATTCCCGCTTTTCGACCGCTCGGATCGTCTCGGAGAGGAGCGCGCCGACCCCGCACGCCTTTTATCGCCCGCCGCCACGGACGAGGCATGAACCGCGAGGAGTTCGCCGCCAGCATCGACCACACCGTCCTCGGCCCGGAGACGACCCCGGCCGACGTGCGGACCGTTCTCGACGAGGCCGCCGCCCACGGGATGAACGCCTGTATCCCGCCGTGTTACGTCACCGAGGCGGTCGCGTACGAGGCCGATCCCGAGGCGATCGCCACCGTGGTCGGGTTCCCGCACGGCCAGCACGCGCCCGAGGTCAAACGCGACGAAGCGGTCGCGGCATGGGAGGCGGGCGCCGACGAGATCGACCTCGTGATCAACGTCGGCCGGCTGAAGGCGGGCGACGACGGCGCGGTCGCCGACGAGCTCGCCGACGTCGTCGCGGCCGTGCCGGTCCCGGTGAAGGTGATCATCGAGACCGCGCTGCTCGACGACGCCGAGAAGCGCCGCGCCTGCGAGGCCGCCGTCGCCGCCGACGCCGACATGGTGAAGACCTCGACCGGCTTCGCCGACGGCGGCGCGACGGTCCCCGACGTGGAGCTGATGAGCGAGTACCTCCCGGTGAAGGCGTCCGGCGGCGTCGGCTCCTACAAGGAGGCGACGGCGATGCTCGACGCGGGCGCGGTCCGGATCGGCGCCTCCTCCGGCGTCGAAATCGTCGAGGGACACCCCGAAAGCGGAGACTAGCGGTCGTCCGGCGACGCGTTCCGGCCGTCGCCGTCGGCGGCGAGACCGTCGCCCGGCGCCGGGTCGTCGGCGTCCGGCCGGCTCGCGTCGTCGCCGAGGTCGGTGTCCTCGATATCGTCCGGGTCCACGTCGACCTCGAAGGCCGAGACCGACTCGGAGAGGGACTCGGCCTGCCCCCGAAGCCGCTCGGCGTTCTGCGCGATAGTGGCGACGGTCGCGGTCTGCTCCTCCGCGGCGGCGGACACCTGTTCGGAGCCGGCGGCGACCTCGCCGCTCACCTCGGCGACGTCTTCGACCCCCTCGACCGCGCGCTGGGTCGACCGGGCCTGGTCCTCGGCCGCCTCGCTGATCTCCTGAACGCCGTGGTTCGTCTCCTCGACGGCGTCGACGACGGCTTCGAGCGACGACGACGCCTCCCGAACGGTGTCGGAGCCCTCGTCGATCCGCGCGTTCGTCTCGCGGATGTCGTCGACGGTCTCGTCGGCCTCCTCGCGGACGGCCTCGATCTGCGATTCGATCTCGGCGGCGGCCTCCTGCGTCTCCTCGGCGAGGTCCTTGACCTCGTCGGCGACGACAGCGAAGCCCTCGCCCGCCTCGCCAGCGCGGGCGGCCTCGATGGAGGCATTCAGCGCGAGGATGTTCGTCTGCTCGGCCACGTCGGTGATGAACTCGACGACCTCGTCGATCTCGTCCATCCGCTCGTCGAGCGACTCCATCTGCTTAACCGCGGCCGCGGAGCGCTCCTCGATCGCGTCCATCTCGGCGAGCGCCTCGGCGGCGGCCTCGCGGCCGCTCGAACCCTGCTCGGCGGCGGCCTCGGCCGTCTCGGCGACGGACGCGGCCGACGACGCCACCTCCTCGATGCTGGCGGAGAGGTCACTCATCTCGCTGCTCACCGCGTCGAGCCGCTCGTCCTGTCGCACCGCGCCATCCGCGATCTCCTGGATCTGCTCGCTGACGGTCCCGCTCGCGGTCTCGACCTCGTCGGCGCCGGCCGCGAGGTCCGCGCTCGCCGAGTCGACCTCGCCGGCGAAGGCGGCGACCCGTGCGGTCGTCCGTTCGAGCTGTGCCACCATGCCGTTGAACTCCGAGGCGATCTCGCGCATCGCCTCCCGGTCAGCGTCGGGGTCCATCCGCTGGGTGAGGTCGCCGTCCGCGACCGCGCCCATCACCTCGCTGTAGTCGGCCGCGCGGGCCTCCATGTCGCGGGTGACGGCCTCGGCCTCCCGCCGCGCTTCCTCGGCCTCGTTGGCGGCGGTCTCGGCCTCAGCGATCCGCTCGCGGAGCGCGTCGCGCATCGCGCCGAAGCTCGTGAACAGGCGGCCGATCTCGTCGATCCGGCCGGTCGAGAGGTCGACGTCGAGCTCTCCGGACTCGATCTGCTCCGCGCGGTCTCGGAGCCGGGCGAGCGGCATGACGGTCCGGCTCCCCAACACGACGCCGACGGCGCCCAGCGACGCGAGAGTGAGCAAGATGAGGAGCAACACGGAGTTGCCGACGTCGTTCCGGACCGCGAACGCCGTCGACTGGTCGACGCTCGTCACCGCCACCCAGTCGGTGTCCGGGACGGACGCGTACGCGTACACCCGGTCGTCGCCGATCTGGCTCGCCGTCGTCGCGTTGCCCTGCCGGATCGCCTCGACTTTGTCGGCGTGTCGCTCCCCGTCGACGGTCCGGTCGATGTCGAGGACTGTCTGTCCGGCGGCGTTGAGGATCGTCGTCTCCTCGCCGGTGTCGGTGTTCTGGATCCGTTCAAGCTGCGGCTGAATCCGGGTCACAACGACGAGGTACCGGCCGTCCGCCCGCGGCACGGAGCTGGCGAATGCCATCACCGGTCGGTCGTTGAGCACGGGCGACCGGTACGAGCGGACCGACCGCCAGACGCGGTCGTCCTCGCCGACCCCTTCCGGCACGTCGGCGTCGCTCCACGGGGCGTCCAACTCGCTCGGGGCGCGCCCCTCAAGCGGCCGTTCCGTACTGGCCACCACTCGGTCCTCGCTCGCGTCGACGAGGTGGATGCTGACGATGTCGTCCGACAGGAGCTGGTCTTTCAACAGCACGTACGCCGGCGCCCGTCGGTCGGAACGCAGGGCGTCGGCCGCCGACATCGACCGGGTTTCCGTGCTCATTCGCTCGGTCCACGATCCGATGGCGTCGGCCTGGAGGCCGCTGGTCTCGGCCAGCTGCGCCGTCGCGTCCGATTCGACGGTCTGTTCAGTCTGGAGGTAGGTGAACGCGCCGCCCGCGACGACGACCGCGGCGACGACGAGGAACGCGAGCGCGAACTTGGCGGCGTACCGGCGTCGAACCGCGTCCGGGAGGAGCCCGCCGACGGCCCGCGCCAGTCGGTCGGTCAGCCGGTCTGTCATTGGTCGGACTCCTCCAGCTCGGACGGGACCGTCAGGTCGCCGCTGGTGATCCGCTCGCCGGACTCCGCGACGGCCGCGCGCACGTCGTCGGGGATGACCGGACCGAGCGACGTGCCGTAAACGAGGGCGACGCCGTCCTCAGCGAGTCCGAGGGCCGTCGTCGAGCCGGTCTCGAGGGAGTCGTTGATCGTCCGCTCGGTGGCGTCGTAGACGGCGGTCCCGACGCGTTTCACCATCGACGCGAGGATCACGTCGGCGTAGCGCGGGTTGCTCCGCGACTGGTCCGAGTCGACGCCGATCGCGTACCGGCCGTACTCCTGTGCGGCTTGGAACACGCCGAGCCCGCTGCCGCCCGCCGCGTGATACACCACGTCGGCCCCTCCTTCGTACATCTCCGCGGCGGCGGCGTATCCGGCCTCGGGGTCGTCGAAGGCGCCGACGTACGTGGAGCGCACCGACACGTCGGTTGGCGCGTGGTCGACTCCCGCGCGGTACCCGGCCTCGAACCGGCGGATGAGGTCCGAGTCAACGCCGCCGACGAAGCCGACGGCCCGCTCGTCCGGGCGCGTCGAGCCGGCACCCACGGAGAGGTCGCGGCTCGTCACCAGCCCGGCGAAATGGCCCGCTTGGAACGACCCCTCGTGTTCTCGGAACACGTAGTTCGCCACGTTGTCGCGGTCGACGACCGAGTCGACGATGGCGTACTGCTGGTCCGGGTACTCCTCCGCGACCGTCGAGAGCGCGTCCCCCTGGAGGAAGCCGATACAGCAGATCAGATCGTAGTCGGGAGACTCCGAGGCCGACAGCGTCGCCTGCGTGGTCTCGAAGTCCGGCATCGATGCCGGTTCCTCGTTCGAGAACGCCACGTCGTAGTCGAGTCGAGCGCGCTGGATGCCCCTGTTCGCGGCGTCGTTGAACGACCGGTCGTCGAGCCCGCCGAGCGCGTAGATCATGCCGACCGTCGCGCTGGCGTCGGCCGCGTCCGATACGTCGTCCGTCTCTTCGGTCGCCGTCTCGTTCGTATCGATCGACGCCGTCCCGGAGTTATCACCGCCGAGACAGCCTGCTGTTGCGCCCGCGAGCGCACCGCCGAGACCGACAGCGACTCGCCGGCGAGAGAGCGTCTTCGTCCGCGTTTCTGTCATCTCATCGGCGTCGGCCTGAGGGAGATAAAAGCGCTCGGAGCAAATTATCAACACCAATAGTAAACCCAGAAGTTCGTCGTCGCGGGCCCGGGACGCCGCCGCCGTTCCACCGACGTGAGAATCCGCTCAGGTAGGTTTATATACGGAGCGCGTACGAGGGGGTATGAGCCACCAACCGGGATCGCCTCGCTTCGACCTCGACGCGGCGTTCAAAGCGTTCGGCGCGGTCGGGATCGCCATCTCCGTCGCGCTCATCGTCGCCGTGTTCGCGCTGACCGACCCGTTCGGCGACTACGTCACCGCGTCGCCCGCCGTCTTCGGCACGCTGCTCTCCGCCGCGCTCGTCGTCGCGGTCGGCTACACGACGTACGCGCTCCGTCGGCGCTGAGGGAGCGACTCGTTCTGCGGCCACGGCCTCGACGCCGGGAGACATAAACCGCTCGCGGGCGGACAGTTTCGCATGACCGACGAGTCGACTGACGCGGCGGTGGAACGCTTCCTGGACAGCGCCGCGGCCGCGCTCGACGACTACGACGAGGGGTACGCCGACGCGGACGCGACGGTGGCGATGCTTCGCACCCACGTCGACGAGCTGTCAGAGAGCGTCGAGGACGACGGAAACGACGAAGAAGCGTAGCCGGAGTACCCGGAGCGGCCGCGCGGGAGCGCCGGGCCGGTAACGGTTCGGCTCCGATTCCGGATCCGCTACGGCCCGGCCCCGATCAGCTCTCGCACGCGGCCGACGTACTCGGCGAACGCGGCGTCGCCGCGCTCGCGCGGGCGCTCGACGTCGACGTCGACGATATCGCGGACGCGACCCGGGTCGGCGGCCATCACGACGATCCGGTCCGCGAGCGTCACCGCCTCCGCGACGTCGTGCGTGACGAAGAGGACGGTCTTCCCCGTCGAGGCCCACACGTCGAGCAGCTCGCGCTGGAGCATCTCGCGGGTCTGGGCGTCGACCGCGCCGAACGGTTCGTCCATCAGCAGCAGGTCCGGGTCGACCGCGAGCGACCGGGCGATGGCGACGCGCTGTTTCATCCCGCCCGACAGCGACTTCGGGTAGGTGTCGCGGAACTCCGTCAGGCCGACGAGGTCGAGCATCTCGTCGACGCGCGCCTCCTGCTCGGCGGGCGAGCGGTCGCTCCGTTCGAGGCCGAATCCGACGTTCTCCGCCACGGTGAGCCAGGGGAACAGGTGGTACTCCTGGAACACCACGCCCATGTCCGTCGTCGGGCCCGTAACCTCGGTGCCGTCGAGCAGGACGCGGCCGTCGGTCGCCTCGGTGAGCCCGGCGACGATCCGGAACAGCGTCGTCTTCCCACACCCCGAGGGACCGACGAGACAGACGAACTCTCCGTCCCCGACCGAGAAGGAGACATCGTCGAGCGCGCGCACCGATCCCCCCTCGCCGTCGCCGGGATACGTCTTGCCGACTCCGTCGAGGGCGACGCTCGCCGCCTCGGGATCGGGAGAGGGAGCGCCGTTCACGCCCGCCACGCTAACGCCCTCCGTTCGACCGCGCGGAACGCCACGTCGACGAGCAGGTACATCAGGCTCAACACGAGGATGTACGCGATCGCCCGGTCGACGCGGAGGTTGTTGCTGGCGCGGATGATCTCGCGACCGACCCCGGGGACGCCGAAGATCTCCGAGGCGACGACGAGCATCCAACACCGACCCAGTCCGGTCCGGATCCCGGTCAGGATCCCCGGCATCGACGCCGGCAGCACGATCGAGCGGACCGCGTCGAGGTCGCCGCGGACGCCCAGCGTCCGGCCAACGTCGAGGAGGTCCTCGCTCACCCCCTCGACGGCGCCGTACGCCGCGTAGAAGTTGATCCAGAACGCGCCGACCGCGATGATGAACGCGGCGCCCCAGTCGTTGATCCCGAACCACGCGATCGCGAAGCCGATGAGCGCGAGCGGCGGCACCGGGCGCAGCGTCCGGACGAGCGGCGCCGTCAGGTCGTCGAGCAGGCCGCTCCAGCCGAACGCGACGCCGGCAGCCACCCCGAGGCTGGTCCCGGCGATCGTGCCGGGGATCCAGTGGCGGACGCTCCGGTAGAGCGCCGTCGTCATGTCGCCCGAGGCGAGTTCGCTCGCGAACGCCCCCGCGACCGCGACCGGCGAGGGGAGGACGAACGGGTCCTGCGTCAGCGAGACGGCGTGCCAGACGACGAGGAACGCCGCGACCCCGACCGCCCCGCGGAGCAGCCGCCGGCCGTCGCCGACCCCGACGCTCGCGGCCGTGCCGTCCCCGCCGACCGGCGATGCGGTTTCGGTCGCCATCAGAGCGAGTCGTACACCTCGAGGTCGAAGATGGCGTCGGTCGACAGCTGCTCGTCGATCTGGCCGTTCCCGGCCGCGAACTCGGAGAACACCTGCGTCGCGTCCGTGATCTCGTTGGGGTCAGTGATGAAGTTCGACAGCGGCGAGTCGAGCGCCGTCCGCGCGCGGTCGGCCGGCATCCCGATCCCCTCCTCGACGTGGGCCGCGGTCGCGTCCGGGCTCTCGTCGATGAACTCGGTCGCGCGGGCGTGCTGTTCGAGGAACTGCGCCGCGAGCGGGGAGTCCCGCACCGCGTCGCTCATCAGCGTGACGGCGGCGGGCTGGCCGGGTAGGACCTCGGCCGCGGTCCGGAGCATCGTCACGGACGACTCCTCCGCCTGCGCGATGGTCGGCACCGGCTCCATGATCGAGGTACCGTCGATCTCGTCGTTGGCGATCGCCTGCCAGACCGAGCTGGCGCCGTTGATCTCGATGACCTCCACGCTGTCGTTCGCTTCGACGTCGACGCCGACGTCACGGAGCCAGTAGCGGAGCAGCACGTCCGGGACGCTCCCCTGCGGGAACGTGCCGAAGGTGAACGGCTCGCCCTGCTCTTCTTCCCACGTCGCGAAGGCGTCGGCGCCCTCCTGTTCGAACGTCTCGTGGAAGGATTCCTCGGCCATGATCCCCATCGGTTCGCGGATGTTCGCGGCGGTGACCTGCGCCGAGATACCGCGGTCGATCGCGATCATCGCGGGAACGATCCCGAACATCGCGACGTCGATGTCCCCGCCGCCGAGCGCCTGGACGATGTCCGGCCCGTTGCCGAACTCCTGACCGGTGACCTCGGCGTCGATCTCTGAGAAGTACCCCTCGCCCTCCATCACGTACCACTGGAGGTCCGGGTAGATCGGCATGTGCGCGACCGTCAGTTCGTCGAGTCCGCCGCCACCGCCGCCGAGACAGCCGGCGAGGCCAACCGTCGCGGTTCCGCCCGCGGCCGCGAGGAACGACCGCCGCGACGCTGTCCGCGTTGATTCGTACATACACACAGAAGGGCCTCGGCGGGCAACACCCTCGCGTCACCAGCAACGGAAGCGCGTTCCAATGACGCCGACACACAGCTAATTAGCCGCATACAGCCCTCAAACCAGCCATTACGGGCGACCATGGAATATTCGGCGTCACCGAACGACGCAAATGTTGCTGTTACGGTTCCTGCGGTCGGGTCGCACCCGGCCGTCCGGAAGCCTGCCACGGACGCTCGCTCACTGACCGTCCGGCGCCTCCTCGTCGAACAGGCCCAAGTCCTCGGCGACGAGGTCGGCGAGGCGGTCTTTGATCGCCGGGTCGACCTCCGCGACCTCCTCGCCGTCGTGTTTCTGGGCGTTGTGTTTCTCGAGCGCGTCCGCGAGGTCGTCGAGCGGCACGCGGGTCTCCGTCTCGCACTCGTCGCACACGATCGGGACGGACGGCTCGTCGGTGGACATTACGCCGACAATCGCCCGTGGCGGATATATGCCTTCGGGCGCGTCGTCAGTCATCGGTATCGCGCCGATGCGCCGACGCGCCGACGCACCGACGGCGACGCGAACCGCCACCGTCTACTGACCGGGCCGCGAATTTCCGGCATGCACGTTCTCGTGACGGGCGCGGCGGGCGGGATCGGCGGAGGCGTCGCGCGCTCGCTCGCGGCCGCCGGTCACGACGTCCTCGGGGTCGACCGCGACGCGGCGGGGCTCGCGGCCCTGCCCGACGCGATCGAGACCGCCGTCGTCGACCTCCGCGATGAGGCGGCCGTCCGCGACCTGCTTGCCGACCGCCCCCTCGACGCGGTCGTCTCCTGTATCGGGGGCTACGAGATCGCTGCGGTCGAGGACACCTCCGCGGAGGCGTTCCGGCGGCAACTGGAGACGAACCTGACCGCGGTCCATGTGACGGTCTCCGCGGCGCTCCCGACGCTTCGCGAGCGGGGCGGCCGGATCGTGGTCGTCGGGTCGATGGTCGGGTCGGTCGCGCTGCCGTACCACGGCGCGTACAGCGCCGCGAAGGCCGGCCTCGACGGCTACGTCGACGCGCTCCGCCGCGAGGTCGCGCCCCACGGGGTCGACGTCGCGCTGGTCGAACCCGGACCGGTCCCGACCGGGTTCAACGAGCGGGCCGCGGCGGCTGTCGAAGAGGCGAACAGCGACGGCCCCTACGCCGACGCCTACCGCGAGTTCGAGGGGTACTCGCCGGCCGCTACCGACCTCGAGACGGTCGTCGAGCGCGTGGTGACCGCGGTGACGGCGGAGCGGCCAGAAACGCGCTACCGGGTGAGCCGCCGGGCGCGGTGGCTGCCGCGTCTCGCGCGCGTCCTCCCCGACCGGCTGTACGACCGGCTCGTGCGCTCCGGACTCCCAGGCGGGCTCCTGTGGCGACTGCTCCACCGGTGAGGGGCTCGTTCCGCCGCGGGCGGCTCGTCCGGCGTCAGTCGTCGGCCGCCCCGGACGAGGACCCCTCGGCGCCGGACGCTTCTTCCGACCCCTCAGCGTCGGCGGCGTCCGAGCCGTCCGCCGCCGCGTAGAACTCCTCGGGCGAGGCGTCGATCCGCTCGAACTCGCCGAAGTCGCGCTCGTGGTGGCGGATCATCTGCTCGACGATCCACGCGCTGTACCGCTCCGAGTACCCCCAGTCGGCGTCCGCGTCGTCGACCTCGAAGCGGTCGTCGGTGGCGAGCGCGGCGTACAGGTGATAGAAGCCGAGCACGACGTCGCCGAACTCCCTCGCCTCGCCGCCGATCTCGCGGCGCTTCTCGGCGAGCTCCTCGCGGCCCGCGTCGGTGAGCGCGAAGTACTTACGGTCGGGCTCGTCCGCGCGCTCGACGCGCTCGGCGACGCCTTCCTCTTCGAACTTGTAGAGGATGGGGTAGACGGAGCCGTAGGAGGGCTCCCAGTGGCCGCCGCTGATGTCGGTTATCTCGCCGAGCAGCTCGTACCCGTACCGGGGTCGCTCGTCGAGCAGCTCCAACACGAGATACGAGATCAGTCCTTTCGGCGGGCCGCTTTTCCGCATCGTCTCTACGTCTCCGAGTCGTCGTGAAAGAGTTTCGATCGCGGCGATACACTGTCGGACCGCGAGTCCGGTCAGTCGCTCGGATCGCTCCCAGACGCGTCGGCCGACTCGGTCGAGAGCGTCCGGATGGTCTCGTGGATCCCGAGGACGAGCGCCGGCACGACGATCATGAAGAGGTGCTCCTCGATCGGGATCCCGAACAGGTCGTACCCGGTGCGCAGCGTGATCTCGAAGACGCCGACCTCCAAGGTGTACCAGTCCCAGAGGTACGCGATCGGGTACAGGGCGGCGATCGTCCGGGCCGCCTCGCGGAGCGCGCCGGCGTACCGGAGCAGGGCGAACGCGACCGCGCCGAAAGCGACCTCGGTGGCGAGGTACGTGTACGGCCCGAAGACGGTGATGTCCGGGAGCGGGGTGCCGGAGAGCGGTCGGAACCAGACGGCCACGAGCAGGAGGGCTAAGAAGACGTAGGCGCCGCGGATCAGGAGCATCGTCGCGATCGTCGGCCCGGCCCGGCTCGCCACCAGCGCGACCGAGCCGAACGCGAGCGCCGCGGCCGGCGCCGAGGGGGGAAACAGCCCGGCGACCGTGCCCCAGAGGACGCCGACGAGCCCGGCCATCAGCAGGGAGAACGCCAGCGTTCGGGCTCGTTGGCGGCCGAGCAGCACCGAGACGGTCCGCTTGTCGATCGACCTGTCGTACGCGTAGTCCTGTTCGTCGTCGATGATCTTCACCCCGGCGAGCGTCACGAGGAAGACGAGCGCGAAGCCGACGATCGTCGCGCTCACCGCGGCCGTCTGGACGTAGAACCCGCCGAGCAGCGCGAGCGCGATGCCGGTCGGGTACCCCAGCGTCGTGGTGAGCGGGTTCGTGTCGAGCTGCGGCGCGTGGAGGTACCCGACGAACCAGGTCGGGAGGGTGACGAGCGCGGCGCCCGGGCCGACGAGCAGGCCGAGCGCGAGCGTACAGGCGGCGAAGCCGACGCCGGCGGCGAGGAGGGAGAGGCGACAGCCGCGGACCGTCATCGGGTGGTCGTCGTCCTCGCCGCGCCGGTGGAAGTCGACGTAGCCGTCCTTCACGTGCGCCGTGTACACCGCGAAGAAGATCGCGGTCATGTGAATCGCGCCGGCCGAGAGCGCGAACTCGCCGGCGACGGCCGCGCCGAACCACGAGGCCGCGAGCGGCGGTAACATGAACACCGGGTGGACTTGCGAGAGCAACGCCCGCAGGTCCGCCCGGAATCCGCGTTCGTGCCGAGCGATTGCCATACGTTACCAACGCGCTACCCACGATTAATTGTATTGGACGTTTCAGCGGCCGGACCACTCAGATCGTCGAAACGACTTCGACCCCGGCGACGCGGCGGCAACCCGCAAACCCCTAAGTCGCGGCGACCCAAGTCGGCGTATGGTCGAGGCTCCACAGACCGCCGAAGGGTGGTTCTCGCTGCACGACTTCCGCTCGATCGACTGGGACGCTTGGCGCGAGGCGCCCGAGTCCGAGCGACGGCGAGCGATCGAGGAGGGCGAGGCCTTCCTGAAACACCGCGAGCTGGTCGCCGACGCCGACGCGGGCGAGTCCGCGCTGTTCTCGGTGCTCGGGCACAAGGCCGACCTCCTCTTCCTCCATTTCCGGCCGTCGCTCGACGACCTGTCCGCGATCGAGCGCCGCTTCGAGGACACCGCGCTCGCGAAGTTCACCGAACGGGAGACGTCGTACGTCTCCGTCACCGAGGTGTCCGGGTACGTCTCGGACGACTACTTCGAGGAGGGCGCCGACGCCGTCGACGAGGGGCTGCGCCGGTACATCGAGGGGAAGCTGAAGCCCGAGATCCCGGACGACGAGTACGTCAGCTTCTACCCGATGAGCAAGCGCCGCGGCGAGGAGCACAACTGGTACGACCTCGAGTTCGAGGAACGCGCCGACCTGATGGCGGGCCACGGCGAGGTCGGCAAGGAGTACGCGGGGAAGATCAAGCAGGTGATCGCCTCCTCCGTCGGCTTCGACGACCACGAGTGGGGCGTCACGCTGTTCGGCGCGGACCCGACCGACATCAAGGACATCGTCTACGAGATGCGGTTCGACCCCGCCTCCTCGCGGTACGGCGAGTTCGGCGACTTCTACGTCGGCCGCCGGTTCCCGCCGCGCGACCTCGACGCCTTCCTCGCGGGCGAGACGGTCCCGACCGGGCGCGACCCCGAGGCGGAGGGCGGCGGCCACGGCGAGGGCGGCGGCCACGGCGAGGGCGGCGGCCACGGTGAGGGCGGCCATCACGGCGAGGGCGGTCACCACGGCGACGACGCCCACGGGGGCCACGGCGAGGGCCACGACCGCTCGGGTTCGGGCGGCGGTCCCGCGCACGGCGACCATCCGCACGGCGACGGCGAGGCCGGCGGCGAGGGCGACCACCCACACGGCGGGGATGAGAGCGGCGGCGACGGTGGCCACGGCGACGGAGCGTCGGACGAGGACATCCGCGGCGAGCTCGCGGACCTCGATATCTACGCCGGGAAGCCCCACGGCGAGGACGTGTACGCCACGGTGCTGTACAGCGAGGCCGACGTGGACGAGCTGTTCGACGAGGTCGAGGGCCTCCGCGGCAACTTCGACCACTACGGCACCCACGTCAAGACCGCGGTGTACGAGGGACGCCACACCGACCGCGCCGCCGTCGTCTCCATCTGGGACACCGCGTCGGCGGCGGAGACCGCGGGCGGCTTCCTCTCGGAGCTGCCCGACATCGTTGCGCGCGCCGGCGAGGAGTCCGGCTTCGGCACGATGGGGATGTTCTACACCGTCAAGCCCGACTACCAGACTGAGTTCGTCGAGACGTTCGACGACGTGGGCGACCTGCTGGGGGAGATGGACGGCCACGTCGAGACCGACCTAATGGTGAACGTCGAAGACGAGAACGACATGTTCATCGCCAGCCAGTGGAACGCGAAGGAGGACGCGATGGAATTCTTCCGCTCCGACGAGTTCTCCGAGACTGTTCAGTGGGGCCGCGACGTGCTCGCCGACCGACCGCGACACGTCTTCCTGGCGTAACGTAGCCTGACTGGCGGGACTTTTTATATAGTCGACAGCGGTTCGGACGTAAAGACCGCCAAAACCCAGCCGCTCGATTATAAATATTTGACCACCGATCAGCGGTGTACCTCTTCAAATTCCAAGCGGCCCTTTATAAATAGCTACCAGTAGATCGGCAGAATACTCCTCCAAATCACCAGCCGCTCGCTTATAAATGGCTGCTACCAAGTCGACGGACGACACCGCCAAAGCCCCAGCCGTGCGGCGGGCGCACGCTCGCTGCGCTCCTCACTCGGTCGCTACCGCTCCCTCGTTGTGGTGCTTACGTCGCCTGCGCCCGCCGCACGGCTGCCCCTTTGAGTCCCGCCCCGCACAGCACCGCAGCCTCACGCCTCCCCAACCTCGTCGGCCTCCCTCCGGTCGGCCGACTCCCTCGCGCGTGCGACTCGCGCCCTTCGGGCGCTCGTCGGCACGCGCCGCCGCCGTCCTGTTTGGTCATTTATAAACCCATCATCGCCACGCCGGCGCGTCCACCGGCCGCGGTCCCCTCCACCGACCGCCGGGTTTTAGGTGCCGTTACGGCGAACGAGCGTCCATGTTCGACACCATCGTGGTCGCGACCGACGGCTCCGACAGCGTCCGACGGGCCGTCTCGGTCGCGGTCGACGTGGCGGCGCGGTTCGACGCCGAGGTCCACGCGGTGTACGTCGTCGACGCCGGCGAGGTGGAGTCGTCGCCTGACACGGTCCGCGAGGACCTCCGCGACGCGCTCGACGACGAGGGGCGCGACGCGCTCGACCGCGTCTCCGACGCGGCACACGACCGCGACGGCGACCTCGACGTTACGATCGAAGTCCGCGAAGGGCGCCCGGCCTCGGAGATCGACGCGTACGCGCGGTCGGTCGACGCCGACCTCGTCGCGATGGGCACGCGGGGGCGCCACGGCGAGAACCGCTTCCTCATCGGCTCCGTCGCCGAGCGCGTCGTCCGGACCTGCCCGGTCCCCGTGTTGACGGTGCGACAGCTGACCGAGGAGGACCCACGGCGGACCACGATCTGAGCGCCGCGAGGGCGACGACCGCGACGTCCCCGCCGCTCGCCGCGAGAGCGGCGGAGTTTTCCGGCTGCCGCCCGCCTCGACGGTATGGACGACGACCTCATCGAGACGGGGGATTCTCCCCGGTCGCGGTACACGAAGCTGCCGGGGAAGGGGTTCTTCTACCCCGACTCACTGGACGACGAGCGCGCGGAGCGCCGAGCGAAGGAGACGATCGAGGGCAGCGAGGCGGTCGTGATCGCCGACGGCGACGCCGACGGCCTCGCCTGCGCGGCGATGATCCGCGAGACGTACGACGCCGCGCTCGACGTCGACCCCTTCGAGGACGCCATCGCGGCGCGGCTGGCGGACGATGACGACGAGGAGGAAGACGAAACGGCAGCGGACGACGACGCTGACGACGAGGAGGAAGACGACGACCCCCTCGATGACGCCCACGCAGAGTCCCCGGTCGGGCTGCTCTCGGCGGGCCCGTACTCGATCGACACCGCGCTCGAACGCGTCGAGGCGTACGCCGACGACGGCATCGACCTGTTCATCTGCGACCTCTGTCCCGACGACTACGAGTGGATCGCGGAGCCGCTGGAAGCGCTCGCGGAGTCGACCGACGCGATCCGCTGGTTCGACCACCACCAGTGGGACGACGAGACCGCGGCCGCGGTCCGCGACGCCGGCGTCGACCTCGTCGTCGGCGACTCCGACGAGGAGTGTACCGCAGACGTGACGCTCCGCTCGCTGGAGCACGCGTTCGACGACCGCTGGGCCGAGCTCGCCGAAGTCACGCGCGACCACGACCTTTGGATCAAGGAGGACCCGCGCTCCGACGACCTCGCAGACTACTCCTACTGGGCCGGCGCCGAGGAGTACGCGGCCGTGATCGGCGCGTACGGCGTCGACCTCCCCGAGACGGTGCGGTCGTTCGTCGAGGACCGCCGCGTCGAGAAGGAGGCCAGAATCGACCTCGCTGTCGACCGCGCGGTCACTCACGAGGTCGGCGACTGGCGCGTCGCGGTCACCTACGGCCGCTGCTCGCAGAACGAGGTCGCCGAGCGGCTCCGCGAGGCGGGCGCCGACGCCGCCCTGATCGTCAAGCCCGCCGGGTCGGCCTCGATCCGCGGCTCGGACGACTTCCGGCACGCCCACGAGGTCGCCGGGCGGGTGAACGGCGGCGGCCACCCGCAGGCGGCGGGCTGCAAGCCCGACATCTACGACGACATGCTCGATTACGCCCACCACTGGAGCACCGAGGGCCAGGCGTGTAAACGCGTCATCCTCGCGGCGTTCGAGGCGGTCGCCGAGGAGGTCGCGGCCGAGGAGAGCGACGCCGACGGGGCCGCGGCGGCCGAGTAGGTCGATGGCGGACGTCTTCGTGGCCGGCGAGACGCTCGTCGACTTCGTGCCGGACGCAGGGGAGACGCTCCGCGAGGTCGACGGCTACGCCCACCGAGCGGGCGGCGCGCCGGCCAACGTCGCCGTCGGGCTCGCGCGGCTCGGCTCGCCGCCCGCGTTCTGGACGCGCCTCGGCGGCGACGCGTTCGGCGACTTCCTCGCCGAGACGCTCGCGGCCGAGGGGATTCCCGAGACGCACGTCGAGCGCGTGGACGGGAAGACGACGCTCGCAGTGGTGTCGCCGCCCGACTCCGACGGTCCCCGGTTCGGATTCTACGGCGACCGGGACGCGACGTTCGGCTTTGATCCCGACGAGGTGCCTGTCGAGGCGCTGACGGCGGCCGACGCGGGAGACGCGGGAGACGCAGGAGACGCGACCGACGCCACGGGCGCTCCGTCGTGGGTCCACCTCGGCGGCGTGGCGCTGACGCACCCGCGGGGTCGAGCGGCGACCCGCGAACTCCTGTCGGCGGCGAGAGCCGCCGGCAGTCCGGTCTCGTTCGACGTGAACTACCGGCCCGACCTCGTCCCGGACGGCGCGGAAGGGGCGGTATCGACCGCGGTCCGCGAGGCGGTCGCCGAGAGCGACGTGGTACTGTGTAGCGACGAGGACGTGGCGGCGGCCGGGCTCTCGACGAGCGAGGGGACAGAGCTGGCCCGCGACCTGCTCAGGTTCGGGCCGCACACCGCGGTCGTCACCCTGGGGAGCAACGGCGCGCTCGCGGTCAGTTCGGACGCGGCACCGTGGGGCGCCGCGACGGTCCGACACGGCGGCTTCACGGTCGAGGCCGTCGACGCGACGGGCGCGGGCGACGCGTTCACCGCGGGGCTGCTCTCGCGGCTCGCGGGGGATTCCCGGGGCGCCTCCGGGAGCGACAAGGAGAATACCCTCCGGGAGGCGCTCGCGTTCGGCAACGCGACCGGCGCGCTGTCGGTCCGGTCGGTCGGCGGGATGGGGTCGATTCCGTCGCGGGAGGAGGTAGCGGCGTTCCTCGAAGGGCGGGAGTAGGCAAAAACGCGAGCCGAGAATCAGCGCGCGCCGTCTACGAGGAGGACGGCGACATCTCGATGTTGAGGCTCTTCTGGACCAGCTGCGTGAACGCCATCGAGCAGAGGAAGTACCAGAGGATCCACATCTGGATCGGGCCGACGATCCCGGTGTCCCACGTGACGGTGCCCGCGAGCGGGACGACGAGCGCCTGGTCCGCGACGGCCGGGTACGCGGCTTCCGACCCGCGGTAGCCGATCACCCAGAACATCCAGAGGAACGCAGGGATGGTGAGGAACATGATCCACACCATCGGGCGGAACTGCTCTTTGAACATGCCGAGCTGGTCGCCCATCGCCTCCATCTGCTCTTCTTGGATCTCGTCGAGCGCCTCGTCGTCGTCGCGCTTCTCTGCCTCCTTCCGACGCTCCTGAATGTCTTTCATCCGGTCCTGGTACGCGCCCATCTTCTCCATGTCCATGAGCCCGGCGCGCAGCAGCGTCGAGTACAGCCCCGTCCCGAGCGCGATGACCATGATCACGACGTAGAAGGGGACCACGTTGAGGAGCGGGCCGAGGACGACGTCGATGGCGCCGGCGATCGCGTTCCTAACCGGCGGGACCGCGTAGCCGACGAACGCGCCGAGCGTCGCCACCCCGGCGAGCTTGTCCCACTTCGACCAGGTGGTCGTCTCGGGCGTCTCCACGTCGCTCCCGCCCGAATCGTCGTCATCTTCCAAGCCGGCCTCGATCCCCTCGCGGTCGGCCAGCGCGAACCCCTCTTCGCCGTCGATGAGGATCTCCTTCTCGATGAGCCGGCCCCACTGCCCGCTCGATATTTCGTCGCGAACGTCGACCCAACGGACCTCGCCGCCGCTGGCGTTGTCGAGGACGACTTGAATGGCGTCCCGCATCTCGCCGTCATCGCGGACCAGCGAGCGGACTCGCCGTTCGACTTTACTCATTAGCGGCCGGTTAGCGGTCGACGGTTAAGAACCTTGCAGGATCGCCGCTCGTATCAGCTCTCGACAGCGGCGCGGACCGACCGCCGTCAGCGACGCGGATCAGCTCTCGACAGCGACGCAGATTAGCTCTCGACGACGTCGCGGATCCGGGCGAAAACCTCGTCCGGGGTTGCCTCGCCGTCGACCTCGACGAGCACGCCCTCGTCGCGGAAGTGGTCCACGACCGGTTCGGTGTTGTCGTAGAACACCTGGAGGCGCTCGCGGGCGGTCTCCTCGGTGTCGTCCTCGCGCTGGATCAGCTCGCCGCCGCACTCGTCGCAGACGCCCGGCTCCTCGGGGGGCTGGAAGTCGACGTGGTAGTTCGCGCCGCAGTCGTCGCAGACCCGGCGGCCGGTGAGGCGGTCGACGAGGACCTCCTCGTCAACGTCGAGGAGAATGACGGCGTCGAGGTCCGTAATCGAAGAGAGGTACTCGGCCTGTTCGAGGTTGCGCGGATAGCCGTCGAGGACGAACCCGTCGGCGTCGTCGAGCGCGGCCTCGACGATCTCGTTGACGACCGGGTCGGGCACCAGTTCGCCCGCGTCCATGAACGACTTCGGCGTGCCGTACTCCGTCTCCATCTCCTTGTTCGCGCGGAGCGCGTCGCCGGTCGTGACGTGTTCGACGCCGTACTCGTCGGCCAGCTTCGCGCTCTGCGTCCCTTTTCCGGCGCCGGGCGCCCCCAACAGCAGAATTCGGTGGCTCATACCGGAGCGGTCGCGGGCCGCCCCTAAAGGCTTGAAGATTCCGGCCAACGCTACTCGTCGGCGTCGTCCGGATCGGCGTCCTCGTCGTCGCCCGCGTGAAGCCGCAACCCCATCTCCAGCTCGAAGCTCTCGGCGTCGGAGGTCTCGAAGCCGATCTTCTTGTACAGGGAGACCGCGGCCCGGTTCCACCGCTCCACCGTGAGCCACACCTTCTCGACGCCGTTTGCCTGCCCGTGCCCGAGCAGCCCGCGGATGAGGTGGGTGCCGATCCCGGCGCGCTGATACTCCTGATGGACGAAGATCGCCAGCTCGTAGGCGTCGCCGTCGGGGACGAGCGTCGCGTGGCCTGCGACGTCATCGCCGCACCAGGCGATCACGTTGTAGCAGTCGTCGGCGAGGATCGCCGACAGCCACTCGCGGATGCGCTCCTCGCCGCCCGGCGGGATCCCCTGCGCGCGGTCGGCGGGGTCGAAGGCGTCGTACATCTCGACGAGCGCCTCGCGCGCCCCGTCGTCCCCCTCGTACGGCCGGACCTCGATCTCGCGGTCCTCGCGGTCGGTGAACGCGGTCGGCGGCGGCGGGAACTCGTCCGCTACCGCGTTCGGGTAGCCTCGGTCGCTCATCTGACCAGCGTGACCGACGTCTTCGCGTTCAGCAGGACGAACTCCGCGATCGACCCGATCGTGATCTTCCCCATCGGACTCGTGTGGCCGCCGCCCAAGACGATCTCCTCGAACCCCTCGGTCTCGGCGATCTCCACCAGTCGGCTCCCGGGGTCGCCCCCGACGCGTCGCACCTCGGCGTCGATCTCGGCCTCGTCGACCGCGGTCCGGGCGCGTTCCATCACCTCGTCGGGCGACACCGAGGAGTCCTCGTTGTCGACCACGGCGATCGTCAGGTCGTCGTTCGCGACCGCCGCCCGTTCGACCGTCCGGTCGAGCGCGCGGAACGAGTCGTCGCTGCCGCCGATCCCGCAGAGCACCTTCATGCCCCATCCGTCCACGCGACGGTACAAAAGTGGATCTCCGAGCGGGCGACCACCGACAAGGCTTTTGCCCGCCCGTGGAGTTTCAGAGGTATGAGCGATCACACCGGTTCGGCGGCCGACTCGGCCGGCGAGGCCGGCGACTCCGCCGCGGATCGGTCCCCGCCCGAGGACCGGTCCCCCGCCGAGGGCGGTGACGGGGAGCCCGACTCCCGAGCGGGTGACGGAACGGACGAAGAGACACCGGACGCGGAGCCGACCGCGGCCGATGCCGAGGTGCGAGATTCGACCGACGAGGGACGGAACGCGACCGCGGCCGACGCTGAGGACGCGGCCGACGACGAACAGGAGACGACCGCGACCGACGGCGCCCCCGACGGGGAGCCCGAAAACGACGTGCCGCGGGATGTCCAAAAGTACGAGCGGTTCAAGAAGATGGACGGCGCGCGCTACGAGCGCGTCAACGAGTTCCTCCGGGACCGGACGTACATCACGGCCCGCGAGTGGGCGATCGCGCGGCTCTGCGCCGACTTCCGCACCGAGACCGGCGTCGAAATGACGAAGATCGGCGAGAACCTTCCCGAGCTCGTCCCCTTCATGACCGACACGTACACGCCGCAGGCGGTCAACCAGGCGCGCTACTCCTTCGAGGAGAAGGTGACGAAGGCGGGCGCGACGTTCCTCTACGGGGCGATGTCCGGATTCTTCACCGCCGAGGACTTAGACGAGATGATGTACGAGGTGACGGAGGTCGCGAAGTTCCTCCTCGAGGTCGAGGGCGTCGACCTCGCGGTCGCCGACGAGCTGGAGGCCGAAGACAAGATCAGCGAGGTGATGCGCGACGTGCGCGCCTCCTCGGCGGACCTCCGCGGCGAGGAGGTGCGCTGCCCCGAGTGCGGGCACGTCCACGAGCCGGCCGAGGAGTGACTTTGGACCGTTTCCCGGAGGCGATCGACGCGACCCCCGACCCGACCCTCGTCGTCGACGGCGACGGTGTCGTCCGCGCGGGCACGCCGAGCGTCAAGGCCGTGTTCGGGCTCGATCCGGACGGCCTCTCCGGCCGATCGGTCACCGACGTGTTCGAGGACCCGGCCGGGGTGGAGTGGGACGAGTCCGCGTCGATAGCGGCTCTCGAGACCGACTCGGGCGACGACGCCGTCGACTCCGCGACCTCCCGGGACGCGACGAGCGCCGAGGGGGCGGACGACGGCCACGACGTGGACGCGCTGATCGACACGGTGCGCGCCGGCGAGTCGCGGTCGCTCGCCGACGGGTTCGAGCTCGTCGTGCGCCGCGGCGACGGCGTCGCGGTTCCGGTCCGCGTCAGCGTCGGGGCCTTCGAGCTCGACGGCGAGCCGTACGCGATCGTCACCGCCATCGACGTCTCGAACGAGCGGACGCGACAGCTGGCGCTCCGGCGCCGCACGGAGACGCTCGAATCGCTCCACGAGGCGACCAGGGAGCTGCTGAAGACGACCGACAGGGAGGCCGCCGCCGAGGCGGCGGTGTCGTACGTCGACGACGTGCTCGGCCACCCGATCGCCGCGATCTGGCTGTACGACGAGCAGCGGGACGCGCTCGAACCCGTCGTCTGGACCGACACCGCGGACGCGGTCGTCGGTGACCACCCGACGTTCCACGCCGACGGGCAGAGCATCACCTGGGAGGTCTTCGAGAGCGGCGAGCCGACCTACGTGGCGGACGTGGGCGACGACCCCGACCGGTACAGCGACGACGCGACGATCCGCAGCGAGCTCGTCGTCCCGCTCGGCCGATACGGCGTGTTGAACGTCGGCGCCACGACCGCGGACGCCTTCGACGACTCGGACCTCGCGGTGGCGCGCGTCTGGGCGGCGACGGTGACGATGGTGCTGGTCCGCATCGAGCGGGAGCGACAGCTCCGTCGGCGCGAGGCGGAGGTGGCCCGCGAGCGCGACCGGTTAGAGGAGTTCGCCAGCCTCGTCTCGCACGACCTGCGGAGCCCGCTCAACGTCGCCGCCGGGAACCTCGAAATCGTCACCGAGCGCCTCGCGGACGAGTCGATAGAGATCGAGGAGATCGACGCGGTGGAGCGCTCGCTGGACCGGATGGACGCGCTCATCGAGGACCTGCTCGCGCTGGCCCGACAGGGTACCGGTATCGACGAGACTGAGTCCGTCCCCCTCGCCGACTTCGCCGCGGAGTGCTGGGAGACAGCCGACACCGAGTCGGCGACGCTGTCGGTCGAGACGGACGCCGTCGTCGCCGCCGACCGGAGCCGCCTGCGGCAGGCGCTGGAGAACCTTTTCGTCAACGCGGTCACCCACGCGGGCCCCGACGTCGCCGTTACGGTCGGCGCGCTCCCCGACGGCGACGGCTTCTACGTCGCGGACGACGGCCCCGGGATCGACCCCGCGGACCGCGAGGCGGTGTTCGAGGCGGGCATGACGTCGGACCCGGAGGGGACCGGGTTCGGCCTGAAGATCGTCGCCGAGGTCGCGGAGGCGCACGGGTGGACGGTCGAACTCGCCGAGGGCGAGACGGGCGGCGCCCGCTTCGAGTTCCGCGGCGTCGCCGTCGAGTCGGGCGGCGAGTAGGCGAGCGGCGAGGAGAGGAGGGAAGCCAGCTCAGTCGTCGGCGGGCGCCGCGCTCGCCGGGTCGAGCCCGTCACCGTGGTCGGGGACGGTGCCGTCGTCGTTCCAGCCGCGGAGCGCGTAGTACTCGGAGAGCGCCGCGTCGAACCCCTCGATGGCGTCGGCGTACGGAAGCGTGTCGTCGCTCCGGTCGAAGCCGCGGGCGTTGTTGAACGCGCGCTCCAACTCGACGATCCGGGCGCCCAGCGTTTGGAGGTCGTCGTAGTCGGCGTCGAGCAGCGCCGCGAGCCGGTCGTCCGTGACGGTGCCCCGCGAGAACTTGCAGATCACCGCCGAGTCGAGGACCGCGTTGCGGTTCTCCTTCGCGACGAGCTTCGGCGGCTTCCCCTCTAACCCCTCGGGGTCGAGCGCGTCGTCGGGGTCGACGAGCGGATACTCGTAGGGGTAGAACTCCCCATACATGTGGTCGGCGCCGCGGTTCGCGGTCGCGAACGCGAGCCCTTGACCGTTGAGCGCGCGGCCGTCGTGGCCGGAGAACTCCATCCCCTTCACCGTCCAGTCCTCGGCGCCGAACTCCTCGCTGGCGCGGTGGACGCCCTCCGCGAGCTTGTCGCCGACGCCCTCGCGGTAGGCGATCTGCTCGACGAGCGAGCGGACGAGCCCCGCGTTGCCGAACTCGTCTTCGCTCTGGAGGAACATCGAGACGACGTCGCCACAGGAGATGGTGTCCATCCCGAGCTCGTCGCACAGTTCGTTCGCGCGCATCACGTCGACCACGTCGTCGACGCCCGCGTTCGAGCCGAACGCCATCACCGTCTCGAACTCCGGGCCCTCCGTCTCGACGCCGGTCTCCTCGTCGCGCGTGGGGAGCTTACAGGCGAACGCGCACTGCGAGCAGGTCCCCTTCTTGTACTTCTTCTCCTCGACGCGGTCGCCGGAGATGCCCTCGACGCCCTCGAAGGAGGTCTCCGCGAAGTAGTAGGAGGGGAGTGCGTCCACCTCGTTGGCGAGCTCCGTCACGCTCGTCGTCCCCTGCCGTTTCATGATCGAGTCGGAGGTGGCCGCCTCGCGGTGGACCTCGCCCGCCTCGTCGGGCCAGTCGAGGTCGATCTCGGCATCGGAATCGCCGTCGAAGGTGAGCGCCTTCACGCCCTTCGACCCGAGGACGGCGCCCAGCCCGCCGCGCCCGAACGCCCGCGTGTCCGAGGTCATGATCGACGCGAACCGGACCGCGTTCTCGCCCGCGGGGCCGACACAGGCGACGTGTTCCGGCTCCAGGTCGCGCGTCTCGGCGAACCGGTCGGAGACGGCCGACACCTCGGTCTCCTCCAGGTCCGGGACCTCCTCGAAGGTCACGTCAGGCTCGCCGTCCTCACCGATCTCGCGGACGTGGACCGCGAGCAGGTCGTCGCTCGCGCCGACGAGCTCGACCGCGGCGTACCCCGCGCCGGTGAAGTTCCGCGAGAGGAACCCGCCCGCGTTCGACGACAGCAACCCGTTCGTGAGCGGCGAGAGGCCCGTGGCGGCCATCCGGCCGGTGTAGGAGGTCGTCGAGTACTGCATCGGTCCCGTGGAGAGATACAGGCGGTTCTCCGGGCCGAGCGGGTCGGCATCGAACGGGATCCGGTCGTACGCGAGCGACGTGTTGAGCCCGCGGCCGCCGACGAACGACGCGAGCCGGTCGTCGATCGGTTCCGTCGACGCGGTCCGCTCCGTCAGGTCGATCGTGAGGAGCGGCCCCTGTGCGTGTCTCATGGGCGTACTGAGCGAGCGAGCGGCGATAAAACTCGGGGTAGCTGTGGTTTAAATATCAGTTCGCGACGGCGCGATGGCTTATAAAGAACGGCGCGGTGGCGCGTGCCTGCGAGCGGCCGCCCTCGGCGGCCGCGAGTCGCGAGGGACCGAAGGTCCCTCTGGCAGCCGGCGCGAAGCGCCGGCGACAGCACGCGCGAGGGAGTCGGCCGACCGGAGGGAGGCCGACGAGGCTGGGGAGGCGTGAGGTGCGGTGCGGGGCGGGACTCAAAGGGGCAGCCGCGAGGGCGAAGGCGCGCGAAGTAAGCACCGCAGGGAGCGAGCAGCGCGAGCGACCGAGGCGCGCAGCGAGCGCACCGAGCCCTCGCGGCTGGGGCTTTGGAAGCGGTCGCCGTCGATCTAGGAGCAACGATTTATAAACGATCGACTGGGGCTTTGGAGGCGGTCGCCGTCGATCTGCTGGCAGACATTTATAAGCGAGCGGCTGGGGCTTTGGCGGCCTTCATCGCAGAGTCGACGATTACTTATAAATACCCGACACCGTATCGGGATTCCACTTATAAACGACTGACCTGCGTCACGCACGTTCCCTATTCGTCGAGGACGTGGTGCGTCACCGCGTCCGCTCCAGACTTCGTCGTCTCCAGCGTCGCGACGCGGAACGCGTCGTCCGCGCCCTCGACCGGAATCGGAAGCCCGCCCGGGTTCACGCGGACGGTCTCGCCGCGCGCCTCGACGCCGTGCGCGTGGGTGTGGCCGTGGAACACGTAGTCGTAGTCGCCGCAGTCGACGAGCGCGTCGACGACGAGGTCGCTGGTGCCGTGGGTGACCGCGACAGCAACACCATCGAACGAGAGCGCGGCGGCCTCGCCGTGGTACTCGCCGAACTCCTCCACCGTCGATTCGACCGCCCACTCGCCGTCGTTGTTCCCGCGGACGGCGTGGAACGCGAAGTCCGCGTCGAACGGCGTCACGGAGAACGGCGCGACGAAGTCGCCGCAGTGGACGACCGCGTCGACCACCTCACGCTCGAACAGCGAGGCGGCCGCCTCGACCGCGGCCAGGTCGTCGTGTGTGTCGGAGACGATGCCGATGAGCATGTGCGCCGGGAGGCGGGCGCGGCACTTGAATTCCGGTGCCTCGAAATGGTTTCCGAGGCTCTGTTGAAATCCTTAAGATCTGATGGAATCGGAGTGCGAGATACAGAGGATATAGTCAGCGTTAGTATCGAGTCAGAGATCTCATTCCACAATTTACATGACCTGCCACAATCACGCTCTCAAACATAGCCTATGTCCGAAGAGTCGCCCGGCAGGTCCTCCAATAAGCCCTCCAATTCACCATGGTGGTATGGCGTCGCGTTCTTCATCGTGGTTTTTGTGTTAGTACAGGCCTCGTACGGTATTCTTCAGTTAGTGAGCGAACCACAGGCCGGTTCTCCACCAAGCCTCGTGCCCTCCAGTCCAGAAACTGGTTTGCTATTCTTATTCTCCTTGCTCTCGGTAGCAGCGACCGTTCTAATCGGAGGCCTTCTAGCCCCACTGTACTCGCTCTGCATCTATCTCGATGCCAGAACACTCCGTCAGAAAGACAGCGACTGGATACCAAACCGAGTGCTGTGGGGTGGCGTTGCCATACTACACTTGGGTTCGTTTGTGTTTTCTGCCGTGCAACTAATCACGATTCCGGCCGGTGTGGCCTATCTTTACAAGCGTCACAAGGAAATCGGGCTCGGATAACCACACAAACCGTTTTAATTCTCAGTTACCGACTCGCGCTCGGTATTCAGCACGGCTCCAAGGATATATCACCGGTTAGGATCGTAACAGAGCTGTTTCCGACTACTCCCCGGTCAGCGCCTCGCTCGCTGGCGCGAAGTCGATGGTCTTCCCGCGCCCTTTCTCGCTCGCTCGTTTATAAAGCATATGCGCGGCCGCAACCGTCTCGACGCCGGTCCCGCCCGAGTCGAAGACGGTCACCTCCTCGTCGCTCGTCCGGCCGGGGTGGTCGCCCGCAATGACCTCGCCGAGGTCGGCCGCGATCCCCTCGCCCTCCTCGATCAGGCCGGCCGCGACCGCGGCGAGGTACGAGCCCGCGTCCTGCGTCGCGCGCGCTCGGAGGTCGGGGACGTACGTCGCCCGCGCGACGAGCTCCGGCGGGAGCTCGTTCTTCTTCGGGTGGTACTGGCCCATCGCCGTGACGTGGGTCCCCGGCTCCACGTCGGCGTCGGCGATCACGGGATCGCTCGCGGTCGTCGCGGTGACGACCACGTCGGCGCCAGCCAGCGCGTCGCTCGCGCTCCCGACCGCCGACACGTCGGCGTCGAGGCGGTCGTCGAAGTCGGCGGCGAACGACTCTCGGCTCTCCGGAGTCGGCGAGAACACCCGAACCGCCTCGAACTCGCGGACCGTCGCGGTCGTCGCGACCTGCCCGCGCGCCTGCGCGCCGCTGCCGATCACGGCGAGCTCGGTCGCGTCCTCGCGGGCGAGCGCGTCGACCGCGACCGCCCCGGCAGCACCCGTTTTAAACGGGTTCATCGATGCGCCGTCGAGCAGCGCGAGCGGCGCGCCCGACTCGGCGTCGAACAGCGGCGTCATGAACCAGGCGTCCTCCGCGCCGAAGCCGGCGGAGTAGGAGTAGCCGCCCATCGCGCCCGTCTCCGGGAGGACGGCGGCGTAGGTCGTGAACATCCCCGGCGGCTCGCGGTTGAACAGCTTCGTCCGCGGCTCCGCGGGCGCTCCCTCGCCGACCTGCCGGTAGGCGTCGCGCACGGCGGCGACGTAGTCGGCCGGCTCGGCGAGGTCGTCGACCTCGGCACTCGTGAGGAACAGGGCGTCCGTCATACCCGCCCACTCGGGGCGCGGGGACTAAACGGTACAGGACGCGGCGATCGGTCGCGGCGGCGACCGGGACCGCGCGGAACGGACCGCAGGACCGTCAGTCGGCGGTGCCCGCGGCGGAACCCCCCGCCGCCGAGCCGCCTGCCGCGGAGCGCTCGCCGGCGTCATCGTCGAAGGAGCGCCCCGTGGACGCGCCGCTCGCGACTGGATTTCGGACGAACATCGCGTGAGCCATCACCGTCCCCGCGGCGACGGCGCCGAACGGGAGCGCCGACGTTACGGACAACCCGACCAGCGTGAGCGAGGCGGTCACACCGATCAGCGCTACCGGGATGAGCCCAAGGACGTAGTCGTAGTATCCAGTCATGCTCCCGTTGAATACTAACGTGGAAATCCATATTAAATTTTTCCCGCGGTTCGGAGGCGGTTCGTTCGTGAACACGTCGATGTAACGCATAACTTATGAGGCGGCCCGAGGTGTCGTCGACGCGGGTCGAGACCGCCAAAAGGGGGAAGGAACGGCTTTCGAGCGCCGAAATCGGACGAGAGCGCTACCGGATCCGGAAGTAGAGCGCCCGCCAGCCGCCGAGGGCGAGGGAGCCGAGCACGAGCATGACGACGGCGAACGCGGGCGCGGCGCCGCCCCGGAAGACGAACGCGCGGAGTGCCAGCCCGACGACGGCGGCCGGGATCCACGACCGGATCACGAGCGGGACCGACGACTTCGCGGTCTCGACGGCGCCGGCGGAATAGGCCCCTACGAGCGGCGCGATCAGGGCCCACGCGATCAGGAACGGCGCGAACACTTCGAGCAGATAAAGCGGGTTCGACGACAGGAACTCGACGCTGCTGTGGTTGATCGCGCCGATCGTCAACAGGACGATCAGCGCGATCAGGTCGCCGACCGCGAGGGGAACGGCGGCGCGATCGAGGCGTGTTGCGAGGAACGACGAGTCGGCCATACCGACCCGTCAGGCTCCCCCCTACTTTGTACGCACGGATTCGGTCGGGCGGTCGAGCACCGCCGACTGCGACGTCGCCGGCCGGTATGCCGCTACTCGTACAGCGGGTGCGCCTCGCAGAGCTCGACGACGCGCTCGCCGACCTCGTAGATGACGTCGTCGCTGTCGACGTTGTCAACGACGCGGTAGATCAGGTCGCCGACCTCCTCGATCGCGTCGGCGTCGAAGCCGCGGGTCGTGAGCCCGGCGGTGCCCGCGCGGATCCCCGAGGGGTCGAACGGCGAGCGCGTCTCGCCGGGGACAGTGTTCCCGTTGAGGACGATGTTCGCGGCCGCGAGCGCGTCCTCCGCGTCGCCGCCGGAGAGGTCCGGGTGCGAGTCGCGCAGGTCGGCCAACACGAGGTGGTTGTCCGTCCCGCCGGAGACTAAGGAGAGCCCGTGGTCCTGCAGCGTCTCGGCGAGCACCTCGGCGTTGTCGACCACGTTCTGCGCGTACTCCTCGAACTCGGGCTCTAAGGCCTCCTTGAAGCCGACCGCCTTGCCGGCGACGTTGTGCATCAGCGGGCCGCCCTGCCCGCCGGGGAAGACGGCGCTGTCGACGTCGTCCGCGAACTCCTCGTCGCACATTACGATCCCGCCGCGGCCGGCGCGGATCGTCTTGTGGGTCGAGCCCGTGACGAAGTCGGCGACGCCGACCGGCGAGGGGTGGACGCCGGCGGCGACGAGCCCGGTGATGTGCGCGATGTCCGCGAGGTGGTAGGCGTCGACCGAGTCGGCGGCCGCCTGGATCTCCTCCCAGTCGACCGTGCGCGGGTACGCCGAGTAGCCCGAGACGATAATGTCCGGCTCGAACTCCTCGGCGGCCTCGCGGAGCCCCTCGTAGTCGATGTACCCCGTCTCGGGGTCGACCTCGTACTGCTCGACGTCGTACAGCTTCCCCGTGAAGTTCGCGGGATGGCCGTGCGAGAGGTGGCCGCCGTGGTTGAGGTCCAAAGAGAGGATCTTGTCGCCCGGTTCGAGGACGGAGTAGTACACCGCCTGGTTCGCCTGCGTGCCGGAGTGGGGCTGGACGTTGACGTGGTCGGCGCCCCACAGATCCTTCGCGCGCTCGATCGCCAGCTCCTCGACCTCGTCGGCGTACTCGCAGCCGGCGTAGTAGCGCGACCCGGGGTAGCCCTCGGCGTACTTGTTGGTGAGGACGCTCCCCTGCGCCTCCAGTACCGCCTCGCTCACGTGGTTCTCGCTCGCGATCATCGCGAGCGTCTGCTCCTGTCTGTCGCGCTCGCCCGCCAGCGCGTCGGCGACCGCCGGGTCGACCTCCCGGACGTGCTCGTGGTCCATGTGCGAACGCGGGCGCGACCGCGCATTAATCCTTCCGTCGCCGGCGGAACTGCCGGCGCTCCGTCCGCGGACGCGGCCCCGCACCGACGGTCGGTCGATCGGAGAGCGAACTCCCGAGCGAAGACCGCCGGCCCGAGAGCGACCCCCCGAGACAAGGGCCAATTTCCGACGCGGCTCATCGGCCGTTTTCGATAGTTTGAGGCCCGCTGCGTGCGTTGTTCGATCCATGAATCCCGTTAATATTAAATACGCAACCGACTTTTATACGAAGTGATAAATGGTGTCGAATTTACTGGCGGCCGACGTCGAGGCGGCGCTCGAAGCGGCGTTCGCCGGGGGCGACGACGAGCTCCTCGTCGTGGACCCCTCCGCGGAGACGATCGTATCGCTGGTCGAGACCGCGGTCGGGCGGGACGACCTCCCGGCGCTGTCGATGCTCGCCGACGAGCGCACGCTCAAGGATGTCATGGACGACTTCGTCGTCGCGTCCCGGGCGGCTGACCTCGTCGCCGACGGCGCCTTGGACCTCCGGGTGCTCGACGGGGAGGTCGACAACGCGCTGTTCGTCTCCCCGTCCCGGGTCGTCGCCCTGGTCACCGCGGGTGACGGCGTCGCCGCGCTCTCGACCGACGACGACGAGTTCGTCGACGAGGTGTACGACTCCCACCGTGGCGCGTTCGACGACGCGGAGCCGTACACGCTCCGCACGCCGGCGATCAGCCGGGTTCGCGAGACGATGGAGTCGGAGATCGGCGAGGAAGCCCGCGCCGACTTCGACGCCGTCCTCGACGCGACCGAGCGCGGCGACGGCGCCGACCTCGACGAGGTGACCGTCTCGCTGCTCGTCGCCGCGAAGAACGACGTGCTCCTCTATGACATCTCGAAGTGGGGCGAAGACGTCGGTATCGCCTCGAAGGCAACGTTCTCCCGGACGAAGACGCGCCTCGAGGACCTGGGGATCATCGACACCGAGAAGGTCCCGATCGACGTCGGCCGACCGCGGCTCCGCCTGAAGCTCGGCGACGAGCGCCTTCAGGGCGTCGACGCCGCGGAGCTGGCCGCCGAGGCCGCCGAGATGATGGCCGCGACGCCCGCCTGAGCACACCCCCTGAACGCTCGCTCCGCTTCCGCTCTCCCGCGCCCCGCCGGCCGCGGCGGACCCCGCGGCTTTTTTTCGCCGCCTCGCGTCGACCGGGTATGGATATCGGACTTGTCGGCGACGGGCCCGCGGTCGAGGCGACCGAGGCCGCGCTCGGCGACGTCGACGTGAACGCGATGCCCGTCGAGCCGGAGTTACTCGACGGGTTCGACCTGGCGGTCGTCGTCGACACCGCGGGGTCGTCGGCGTTCGCGACCGCGAACGAACTGCTCGACCGCTGGATCGCCGTCGAGGTGGGCGGGCTCGGCGGCATCCCCCTCGCCGACCTCGACGCGGCGGTGACCGTCTTCGACGACGCCTGCTACGACTGCCTGCGCGCCCGCGTCCAGAGCGGCGGGGCCGAGCCGGCCGACGCGCCCACCGGCCGCCGGTCCGCCGTGCGCTACGCCGGCGTGGTGGCCGGGCGACGGGCGATCCGCCTGCTCGCCGGCGACCCGGTGGCGGACACCGTCGCCGAGGTGCCGGGCGCCGAGCGGACGCTGCTGCCCGCGCCCGGGTGCGGCTGCGGCGCCGACCCCGGCGACGCGCTCCCGCGCGATCACAGCGACCGCGACCTCGACGAGGCGATTGACCGCGCGGAGCGCGCCGTCGACCCCCGGATCGGCGCCCTGAACGAGGTCGGCGAACAGGAGTCGTTCCCGCTGCCGTACTACGTCGCGCGGGTCGCGGACACGACGCCCTTCTCCGACGCGGACGCGGCCGACTTCGGCGGCGGCGCGGCCGCCGACTGGGACGCCGCGTTCATGAAGGCGCTCGGCGAGGGGTTAGAGCGGTACGCGGCGGGCGTCTACCGCGAGGCCGAGTTCACGCGCGCGCCGGCCGCGAACGTCCCGAACCCGGTCACGCCGGACGCGTTCGTCCGCCCCGAGGGCGCCGAGGCGTACGACCGCGACGACCGACTCCCGTGGGCCCGCGGGGAGCGCCTCGGGACGGGCGAGACCGCGAGCCTCCCGGCGGAGTTCGTTCACTTCCCGCCGCCGGAGAACCGGTATCGCCCGCCGATCACGACCGGGCTCGGGCTCGGAAGCTCCGGACCGGACGCCGCGCTCTCCGGGCTCTACGAGGCGATCGAGCGCGACGCGACGATGACCAGCTGGTACTCCACGACGGAGCCGCTCGGGCTCGACCTCGACGACCCCGGGTTCACCGAGCTGGAGAAGCGGGCGCGCGCGGAGTCGCTGTCGGTGACCCCGCTGCTCGTCACGACCGACGTCGACGTGCCGGTCGTCGCGGTCGGGGTCAGCCGCGAGGGCGACTGGCCACGGTTCGCCGCGGGGTCGGGCGCCGACCTCGACCCGGCCGCGGCGGCGCGGAGCGCGCTCGCCGAGGCGCTGCAGAACTGGACCGAGCTCCGCTCGATGGGCCGGGAGACGGCCGACGAGCAGGGTGCCGCGATCGGTCACCACGCCGACTTCCCGGCGGAGACGGCGGCGTTCTTCGACCCGGACGCGACCGTTTCGGCCGAGGGGCTGGGCGAGCCGGCGCTGTCGGGAGCCGAGGAGCTTTCGGCCGTCGTCGAGCGCGTCGAGGGCGTTGGGCTCGACCCCTACGTCGCCCGGGTGACGACGCGCGACCTCGCGAGTCTTGGCTTCGAGGCGGTCCGCGTGCTGGTCCCGGGCGCGCAGCCGCTGTTCACCGGCGAACCGTTCTTCGGCGACCGCGCGAGCGAGGTGCCGCGGTCGATGGGGTTCGAGCCCGCGCTCGACCGACCGTACCACCCGTTCCCGTGACGGGCGTCTCGTTCTCGTGACGAGGGGGGCCCCTCCGTCCCGCGGGTTTAGGTGCCTCCGGGTCGCGGGAGGGCGTATGGACGTCGTACCCGACGCGGACGTCGAGGCGGTCGAAGCGGTCGACGGCGTGTTCCTCACGCAGGGCGCCGTCGGTGAGGGAATGAGCATCCAGCGGTTCGAGATCGAACCGGGCGAGACGGTGCCCGAACACGACCACCCGCACGAGCAGATCGGCGTGATCACGGCCGGCAGGCTGACGTTCCTCTCGGAGGGCGACGAACGCGTCGTCGGCCCCGACGACACCTACGTGATCCCCGGCGGCGAGCCGCACGCCGCCGAGAACCGCACCGACGAGCCGGTCGTCGGCTTCGACATCTTCTCGCCGCCGCGGGCGAACCCTGATTGGGGGGAGGAGTAGGCGGCCGGCAGTCCCGGCCGGGCCGGCCGAGTCGAATTCGGGGCGGGCCGGCCGAGTCGATTCCGGGCGCGAGCCCCCGCGGATCGCGCGATCCCGTGCGTCAGCGATACGGGCAAGACGTACCGGACCGAAGGTGTGTTAGTGTTCGGGGCCCGACAACGGGTAATGGGAGTTCAAGAACAGTACCCGTTCGACGTGGAGGCGCTCCGCGCCGACTTCCCGATCCTCGATCGGAAGGTCGGCGGGGATCCGGAGACCGCGGGAGAGGGCGAGGGCGACGACACTCCCCTCGTCTACCTCGATAACGCGGCGACCTCGCACACGCCTGACCCGGTCGTCGACGCCATCTCCGACTACTACCGGAGCTACAACGCCAACGTCCACCGCGGGATCCACCAGCTGAGCCAGGAGGCCTCCGTCGCCTACGAAGAGGCCCACGACGCGGTCGCCGACTTCATCGGCGCCGCGGGCCGCGAGGAGATCGTCTTCACGAAGAACACGACCGAGGCGATGAACCTCGTCGCGTACGCCTGGGGCCTCGAGGAGCTCGGTCCCGGGGACAACGTCGTCCTCTCCGAGATGGAGCACCACGCCTCGCTCGTCACCTGGCAGCAGATCGGCAAGCGGACGGGCGCCGACGTGCGCTTCGTCGACGTCACCGACGAGGGGCGGCTCGACATGGACCACGCCGCCGAACTCATCGACGACGACACCGAGATGGTGTCCGTCGTCCACGTGTCGAACACGCTCGGCACCGTGAACCCGATCCGCGAGCTGGCCGACATGGCCCACGATCACGACGCGTACATCTTCGCCGACGCCGCGCAGTCGGTGCCGACGCGCCCCGTCGACGTCGGGGAACTGGACGTCGACTTCCTCGCCTTCTCCGGCCACAAGATGTGCGGCCCGACCGGGATCGGCGCCCTCTACGGCCGTGAGGAGATCTTAGAGGGGATGCAACCCTACCTCTACGGCGGTGACATGATCCGCCGCGTCTCCTTCGAGGACTCCACCTGGGAGGACCTCCCGTGGAAGTTCGAGGCCGGGACGCCCTCGATCGCGCAGGGGATCGGCCTCGCGGCCGCGATCGAGTACCTCGAAGAGGTCGGGATGGACCGGATCGAGGCCCACGAGGACCTGCTCGCCGAGTACGCCTACGACGAGCTCGAGGCGCTCGGCGGCGTGGAGATCTACGGCCCGCCGGGCGACGACCGCGGCGGCCTCGTCGCGTTCAACGTCGAGGGCGTCCACGCTCACGACCTCTCCAGTATCCTCAACGACTACGGCGTCGCGATCCGCGCCGGGGACCACTGCACCCAACCGCTCCACGACGAGATGGGCGTCGCCGCCTCAGCGCGCGCCTCCTTCTACTTCTACAACACCGTCGAGGAGGTCGACGCGCTGATCGACGCGGTCCGCGAGGCGCGGGACCTGTTCGCCTGAGCGGCCCGCTCACGGCAGATTCGTCGTCGCGACCGGAGACCCTTCGAACGAGCCATCGTCGACGCCCTCCCGTCCGGCAGTTTCTCGCTGAATCACGCTATAGTCGGGTTTGAGGGCCGTGACAACGGTGAACGCGCAATTATTATCCCGTCGCCGCGGTAACTATTCTCCAGAGAAAATAACCACCGAAGTAGTAAGTCGTTTCTCGCCGAGTCGTCGCCCGCCATCAAAACGCATGACAAACCACACATCCCCGCCGTCAGACGCACGCGCGGACACGAACGCAGCCGCCGATCGATCAGAACCGACCGCAACCGGAGCCACGGGGGCGCGATACGCGCCGATCACCGTCCTCCAGGTCGAGCCCGACGCGCGCTCCGCGGAGCTTTTGGAGGCGTTCGCGGCGCGGCTCACCGACCGAGTCCGGGTCCGCTCCGTGAAGCGCTTCGCGGACGCGCTCGACGCGGTCGAGACGGGCGTCGAAGTCGACGGCGAGCGCGTTCCGGTTGACTGCGTCGTCACCGAACAGCGGCTCCCCGACGGCGACGGCGTCGCCCTCACCGAACGGCTACGCGAGGCGGGCCACGGGCTCCCCGTCGTCTTCCATACCACGTGTCCGGGCGAGGAACGCGAGGCGGCGGCGTTCGGCGCCGGCGCGGACGCCTACTTCGAGAAGGGGTCCGACCGCGGCCGGTTCGACGCGATCCTCGACCGGATCCGCGCGCTCGTCGACGAGCGGCGAGAGCGCGAGGTGACGACGGACGCGAGATCCGCGTCCACGCCGCGCACGCCCGGAACGTCGGGCGAGACGCTGCGCTCCGAGGAGTGAGACCTCACTGAGCGGCGAACGCGGAGGGTGGAGGAGGCGTCGAACGCGGAGTTGTGGAGGAGGCGGCGTCAGCGGGGTCGGCAGATTTTCGCGTTATCGTTCGAGATCGAGATCGACCGTGAGGTCGGTCGCGATCCACGCGTCGGTGTTGCCCTGTTCGGCGAAGACGGTCCGCTCCTGCGAGCAGCGGGTCGCGGCGACGGTCGGCCGCTCGTCGGCCACCGATTCGGCGTCCCGCTCGATCCGGTCTCCCGTTGTCATTACTACCCGGTCAGAGGCCGGCGGTGTTATAGATTTCGGTCGGCCTAAACTACAGGCGGCGATCCGCGCGGGGGATCGGTGGGACTTACGGCGCGGCGGCCGTTCACTGACCCGTGACTGACACGCTGTTTACACCGCTCACGCTTCGCGACACCGAGTTCCGAAACCGCGTGATGCTGTCGCCGATGTGCCAGTACTCGGCCGAGGACGGCCTGGCGAACGACTGGCACCGCGTCCACCTCGGCGCCCGCGCTGCCGGCGGCGCGGGGGTCGTGATGACGGAGGCGACCGCCGTCGAGTCCCGCGGCCGCATCACGCCGAACTGCCTCGGGATCTGGTCCGACGAGCACGCCGAGAAGATCGAACCGATAGTCGAGTTCGTCAAATCCCAGGGCGCGACGCCGGGGATCCAGCTCGCCCACGCCGGTCGGAAGGCCTCCCACCGGCCGCCGGCGGAGGGCAGCGGTCCCATCTCCGCCGACGAGCCCGAGGGCTGGGAGACCGTCTCCGCGAGCGACGAGCCGTATCCGCACCCGAACGTCGACGAGAGCGGACTGGCCGACACCCGCCGCCTCGACGACGACGGGATCGACGAGGTGATCGACGCGTTCGTGGCCGCGGCGGAGCGCGCGAACGAGATCGGCTTCGAGGTCGCGGAGGTCCACGCGGCCCACGGCTACCTGCTCCACCAGTTCCTCTCGCCCGTCACCAACGACCGCGACGACGAGTACGGCGGGAGCTTCGAGAATCGGACTCGGCTCCTCCGTGAGGTCGTCGAAGCCGTTCGCGAGGTGTGGCCCGACGGGAAGCCCGTCTTCGTCCGCATCTCCGCGACGGACTGGCTCCCCGACCGCGACTCGTGGGACGTCGACGACTCGGTGCGGGTGGCCCCGCTGCTCGCCGAGGCCGGCGCCGACCTGATCGACGTCTCAGGCGGCGGGATCCACCCTGACCAGGAGATCCCGAACGCGGGGCCGGGCTACCAGGTTCCCTACGCCGAGGCGATCCGCGAGGGGACGGACGTGCCCGTCGCCGCGGTCGGCGGGATCACGGAGCCGACCCACGCCGACGCCTTGGTCCGAAACGAGCGGGCGGACCTCGTCGCGCTCGGCCGCGAGATGCTCCGACACCCGTACTGGCCGCTGGAGGCCGCCCACGAGCTCGGCGAGGAGGCCGAGTGGCCGGTCCAGTACCGCCGCGGGCGCTTCGACTGAGGCGGGTCGCCGACGAGGGCGGTACTCCCCCGCACGCTCCGGGAAGACTTATTCGGCTCCCGCGAGCCGACCGCGTATGGAGTACCGACCGTTCCCCGACGAGCGCGGCGACGAGTTCGACGCGTTCATGCGATACGCCTTCTCCCCGACGGAGGGCCCGTACGACCCCGAGGCGGCGGACGACCACGACACCATCGCCGACAGGCGGGGGCTGTTCGACGGCGACGACCCCGTCGCGGTCTGCGCGCACCACTACTTCTCGCTGCGGATCCGCGGCGCGGACCGCGAGGTCGCCGGCCTCTCCGCGGTCGCGTCCCCGCCGGAACATCGTCGGCGAGGGAACGTCGGCCGGATGCTCCGAGAGTCGCTGGCGGAGTACCGCGAGCGCGGCGTGTCCGTCTCGACGCTGTGGCCCTTCGAGTATCCCTTCTACGCCAACTACGGCTGGGCGACCGCGAGCCGATACCCGCACCTGACCGCGCCGCCGGCCCAGCTGGGGTTCGTCGACGACCTGGTCGCGACCGACGGCGACGACGCCGGGCACTTCCGCCGGCTCGGCGAGGGCGACTACGAGTCTGTGAAACCGGTCCTCGCGGCGACGGCCGACCGCTACGATCTGACGATGGACTGGACCGAGGAGTGGTGGCGCGAGCGGACCCTCCAAGGGTGGAAGACCGACCCGTTCGTCTACGGCTGGGAGCGCGACGGCGAGCTCCGGGCTGTCTGCGCGTACAGCTTCGAGGAGCCGGACGACGCGGACGACCCGATACTGCGCGTCACCGACGTCGCCGTCGCGGACGACGAGGCGTGGTTCCAGCTGCTGCGGTTCTTCCGCAACCACGACTCGCAGGTCGACGAGGTCCGGATCCGCGCCCCGCCGGACGCGCCTCTCCTTGACCTCGTCGACGACCCGCGCGCCGTCGACTGCGAGGTCCGCACCGGGCCGATGGTCCGCCTCGTCGACGTCGCCGCCGCGCTCGAAGCGTTTGGCCCCGACCCGGCGGTCGAGGCCGCGTTCTCGCTGTCGGTCGCCGACCCTCTCGTCGACTGGAACGACCGGACGTTCCGAGTCGAGGTCGCGGATGGCGCGGTGGCGGTCGAGCCGGTCGACGGCGGCGAGGGAGGGGGCCGCGACGGCGCGGGAGCGGGCGACGAGAGCGGTTCCGAGACCGGTAACGCGGACGCCGCGGTCGAGATGGGCGCGCTCTCGCAGCTGTACGTCGGCTACCGGTCGGTCGACGAGGTCATTCGGGACGGGGGGCTCGCGGTCGATTCCGTGACCACCGACGATCTCCGTGCTTTGTTCCCGCCGCGGACGACGCACCTCCGCGAGGGGTTCTGAGGGCTCCGCGCGGAGCCGCTTCCGCGGCCCGGCAGGGCTTTTTATCCGCGGACCGCCTACGACGCAGCATGAGTTCCCGCGACCCACACGACGACGACCTCGAGGAGCGGCTCGACGAGCTCGAGGACGTGCTGAGCGAGCTCCGCGCCGACCTCCGCGAGACCGAGCGCGACCGCCGCGGGCCCCCGCGGCCGCCCCGGCTCTCGGAGCTGGTCCGGTTCACCGAGCAGTACACCATCCCGACGGTGATCGCCCTGCTGGAGACGACGATCAAGTCGCTCGAACTGCTTCAGGGGACCCTCCGGCTCGCGGACCCCGGCCGGAGCGCCGTCGAGGGCGCGGCGGGCGCCGGCGACCGCCTCGCGGATGTCCGCGACGGCGCGACGACCGGACTCGCCCGGTCGCTCTCGGAGCTCCGGACCGCGCTCTCGGAGGCCGACCTCCCCGAGGAGGCCGCCTCCCGCTCGATTATCGCCGACGCGCGCGACCTCACCGCGGAGATCGAGTCTCGGATCGACGAGGGGCGCCGAGAGGCGGACACGGCGCGGGACCGGCGACTCGGGCGGGACCGTGACCATCGGCGAGACGACGCGGGCCGGGAGCGAGACCGGAGCGATCGAGGCCGAGATCGAGGCGAGATGCGCTCCGACGAGCGCGACGACGGGAGCCCGGTTCAGATCGACGTGACCGACCCCGGCGAGAGCGGAGACGACGGCGCCGAAGACGGAGCGTCCGGCGACGCCGACGACCCGCCGGAGGTCGACGTCGAGTCCGAGCTGGAGTCGATAAAGCGCCAGATCGACGGCGACGAGGTCGATCCGGACGCGGGTGAGAACGATCCCGGCGAGGTCGGGGACGCTCCCGGCGAGGGCGACAACGCGGAGAGCGGTGCGGACGGAGCGGGCCACGCGGACGCTGATGACGTTGACGCCGACGGCGGCGACGACGAGGGCCCGAACGCCGACGACCCCAAGAATCCGGACGACCGGGCGAACTAAGTCGCTATTTTAAAACGACGCGCCGAGCCGGTCGGCGACGCGCTCGGCCGAATCGATGAGGAGCGTCTCGTCGTCGGTGAACACTTCCACGGCGACGGTTCCGTCGAATCCTGCGAGTTCGGACTCCACGAGGTCGTAGTCGACCTCGCCGGCGCCCACCGGGAGGTGCGTGTCGCCGCGGCGGCGGACGTCGTGACAGTGGAGGTGCGAGACCCGGTCGCCGTGGCTCCGGAGGAACCGCCGTATCGCCTTGTTGCCGCCCTCCATGTACGCGTGGCCGACGTCGAAGCAGATCGGGGTGTCCGTCTCGCGGGCGAGGTCGCCGAGGACCGAGAGCTGGAGCCCGGCGTGCTGGTGGCCGACGTTCTCGACGACGACCTCGACGCCCACCTCGCGGCCGGCGTCGGCGACCCGGCGGAGCTGCTCGCCCGCGGTCTCCCGGAAGTCGACGTCGTCGCGGTCGGCGGAGGTGGCGTGGAGGACCGCCTTCTGGGCGCCGAGGTCGCCGGCCACAGTTAAAAGGCGGCGCTGGTAGTCGACGATGGCGTCGTTCACCTCAGGGACGTACGTCGCCAGCCGCTGGCCGTACGGGAGGTGGACGACCAGATCGCGGCCGGCGAGCGCGTCCGCGAGCCGCTCCGGGTCGATTTCGCCCGGGACGAGCGTCGGCTCGCCGACGCCGAGTTCGCAGAAGTCGAACCGCGCGGGCGACGCCGCGAGGCGGTCGAGGTCGTCGCCGACGGTGAGACCGATCTCCATGTCGGCGGTGGGTGCGGCGGCGTGTTATGTATCTCTATTCTATTCACTAATTAGTGTGTAAAATTAATCTACAGCGAGAGCGGATCATTCCGATCGCTCGTGTTTGCGGCGCCGCCGCGTGAACTGTTCGTCGGGAGTCCACCGTGGGCACGGCGCTCACGGAGGACCGGAGTCGGTCAGGTGTCGTTTCACCCGGAACTCCTGTCGAGGAGCACGTATACGAGATACAGCGGGACGGCAATCAGCAGCCCCATCCAGAGGAGCCCCCAGAGCCCCATCGCACCGCCGAAGAGACCCCAACCGCCCATCATGCCGCCGCCGTAGCCGCCGCTTCCGTGAGCGGCCGCGGTACCCGTCGCGGCGATCAACAGCGGGACCGCGAGCGTCGCGATTCGGCGAATCGTCCATCCGAGGGCGTCGATGTCGTGTGTCATTGTGACCGGTGAGTGGATTCTTTGAACGGCCCTATGCCTGGCAATCGAGTCGAACGGTGACCGTTAACAACCGTACCCCCGTCCGTTCATCCCCACGGCCGGATGATCGTCGTCCGGCATGTCTCGGACCATCTCCTCGACGGTGACGCCCATGTGAGCTTCCATCTCGTCGACGGCGTTCGGGCCCATCTGACCGGTCATGTGGCGCTCCATCCAGGCAGCCCGCTCTGCCATCTCGCCGTCGATCGGCGTCCCGTCGGCCGCCGTCTCGTTCTCCCGGACCGGTTCGTCTCCGTGTGCGCTGACTACCGGGGCAGCGAATGCGAGTCCGGCGACCGCGAGCGCCACGAGCAGCCATCGTCCGATGTTTCGGTCGGTCATTGTCTTTCGCCTCAACTGCTCATACGGCGGGGCCCGAGTTAGGGTCGTGGACGTGAACGCAATCTGGAAAGCGTTTGAGAGCGTTCATAACGCCATCTAAGCGTTTTATTTTCCGAGGACCGTTCATACTCGCCGAATTCGGACGGCGGGGAGTCCACCGGCCAGCAGCTACCCGTCCGACCGTTGCTGCCGAAGCTCGTCGCTCGGATACACGCGGTAGGTCCGGCCCTGTCGCTCCCGATACAGCAGTCCGCGCTCTTCGAGCGAACTCACCGTCTGACTCACTTTGCTCTTCGAGAAATCGGACCGATCCCGGAGTTCGATCTGGGTGATTCCCGGAGAATCCAACACGGGTTCGAGGACGCGCCGTTCGTCGTCCGGCAGGAGATCGAGGACGCGCGCCTGCGGGTCGGACTCAGGGTTGAGAGACGTCGGCTGCGAGCCGTCGCCGTCCTCCGCGGACGGAGCGGCCTCCGTCGACGCGCCGGACTCCGTCGGCGGCTGATCCGGAGTACCGCCCGCCGCCGGGTCGGTCGCTCTCGATGCGGTGAACTCGTCACGGGCCAGGAGGTAGACGGCGCCGATCACGCCCGCGACCAGCAGCGTTCCGACCGCGTACCAGAGGGGGTCCGGTCCGTGTAACGACCCCATCGACGAGTCCATCATCGACCCCATTGACTGGTCGAGGTTGCGGCGCTGTCGATACGCTCGCCAGGTCAGCCCACCGCCGGCCAAGAAGACGAACCCGAGGAGCACACCGACGACGGCGTCCGCTCGACGTCGGTTCATTCGACGGCCCTCGATCGCGGCGTCTGACTGTTCATACCGTTAGTTCGAGGGCGACGAGTGTCATGATTGCGGATCGGAACCGGAACAGCGGGGCCCGCCTCGCAGAGAGCCCCGTCGAAGTCGTCAGTGGTCATGGTCGTGGCCGCGACTCCGGATCTCCGGGTGCCCATCGGCGAACTCCCCCGGATCCGCCTCGAACGCCCGCTTACACGCCTTCGAGCAGAAGTGGTACGTCACCCCCTCGTGGGACGCACTGGACCCCTCGTCGCCGGTCCGCATGCCGCAGACCGGGTCGCGGTACTGCCCGGGCGCACCGAGGCCGCGCCGATAGACGTACAGGAGGAACCCGGAGAGCGCGAAGGCGACGAGGTTGAGATAGAACGTGTAGTTGAGCTCGAAGTACGTCTGCTCGGTCGCCGTCTCGCCGCCCGCGAGGTCGGGGACGATACCCAGAGCGTCGAACAGCAGCTCCATGAGGAAGCCGGTGAACGCCATCGTGACGAAGAAGACGCCGAAGATGTACAGCATGACCTTCCAGCCGTAGTACTTCCGGTAGACGTTCAAGACGGGGATCGTGATGAGGTCGGCGTAGACGAACGCGATGATCCCGGCGAAGCTCACGCCGCCGCCCCACAGCGCGACCGCGAACGGGACGTTTCCCATGCTCCCGACGAAGCTGACGACCGCGATGGCGACGCCCATGACCGCGTTCTCGGCGGTGACGAGCAGCCCGTCTCCCTGAATGAACAGGGCGTTCCACACCCGCTGCGGCACGAAGACGATGACGAACCCGGAGACGAGGAACCCCGCGACGATGTCCTTCCAGATCATCGACCACTCCTTGCGGTACTGGTTGGCGACCTTGTACCAGCCGCCCCACGAGCGTAGTTCGTCGCGCCACCCGCCGCGGCCGGACGTCTGCTGACGGTACGTCTCCAGACACCCCTCCGAGCAGAACCGCAGCGTCTCCCCGCCGTCGGTCGTGAGGGTGTGCGCTTTCGTTCCCTCCATTCCGCAGGTTGGGTCCTCGCTGACCCCCGACTCGCGGTCGCGCTCGGTAAGCGTCTCTCGGACCTGGTCGAAGAGAGTCTCGGGGAGCGTGAGGTGGACGATGGCGGCCATGACGGCGATGAGGATCAGGCCGCCGAGCAGCTCCGCGAGGAGGAACTCCCACCCCAGCAGGAGCAGTATCATCAGCCCGAGTTCGACGATGAGGTTCGTCGACGCGAACATGAACGCGAGGAAGTTCACCGCGTGGGCGCCCTTTTTGAACAGCCCCTTCCCGATGGCGACGGCCCCGAAACTACAGCCGCTGCTCGCCGCGCCGAACACCGTCGCCTTCGTGAGACCGCGCAAGTCGCCGTCGCCCAGCGCCTGCGCCATTCGCTCCTTCGAGACGTACACCTGAACGAGACTCGTGACCGTGAGCCCCATGATGATCGCCCACGCCGCCGTCCAGAGGAACCCGACACCGATACGGAGGGATTCGAGGACGCCGTCGAGTATCGCTGCCATGGTTGAATGATCGGAGGGGGAATCTATTGCGGTTTCCCTTAGAATACCTCGCCCAAGACGCCGCAGAGACTGTGGGATCGAAAGCTTTCAGACGGCTGAGTTTGGATAGCGAACCAGAAACCCGCTCATCGCGGACCTCGCGGTCGACGCGATCCCCGAGACGCGTCAGACCGGACGCGGCGGATGTCGTGTCGGAGCCGCCGCGTCCGCGTGCGGTCCCCGGATTCAGTCGTCCGCGAGCGGATCGTCGAGGTCGATCTCGCCGGAATCGATCTCGGCTTCGATCTCGCGGACCGCGGTCACCATGTTCTCGGTCTTGCCGTACGCGATGTCGCGCGGGAGGAGCTTCAGCCCGCAGTCGGGCGAGATGGTGAGCTTCTCCGGCGGGACGACGCGGAGGCCCTGCCGGATGTTCTCTTTGATCTCCTCGACGGGCTCGATCTCGGCCGTGTGCGCGTCGACGACGCCGAGGGCGAGGTCGGGCTCGAACTCGGGGTCCTCGAACGTCGGGATCTGCTCGTACTCGCCGTTACACAGCTCGACGTCGAACTCGTCGATCGGGTAGTCGTTGATCTCGGGGTAGATCCGCGAGTAGTCGCCGTAACAGACGTGGAGCCCGATGCGGACGTCCTCGTCGATGCCCGAGACGATCCGTTCGAGCGCCTCGCCGACGATGGCGTGGTCCTCCGGCGTCGTCGCGAGCGCGGGCTCGTCGATCTGGATGTAGCGCGCGCCCGCCTCGACCAGCTTCTCGACCTCCTCGTTGACCAGGTCGGCGAGGTCGTACACGAGCTCCTCGGTGGAGGGGTACGCCTCGTTGAACGCCCAGAAGCCGAGCGTGTACGGGCCCGTGATGGGGACCTTGACGGGACGCTCGGCGGCGTTCGAGGTGAACTCGAACTCGTCGACGAGCCACGGCTCGTCGTAGGTGACCTCCTCGACCACGCTCGGCTTGTCGAAGTAGTTGTGCCCCCACACCTTCACGGGGCCGTTGAACTCGTAGCCGTCGATGCGGTCGGCGAAGAACTCCACCATCTCGTTGCGGCGCATCTCGCCGTCGACGACGGTGTCGAGCCCGGCGCGCTCGTGCTCGTGCGTGATGAGCCGGCAGGCGTCGTCGTGCGCCTCCTCGAGGTCCGACGCGTCGAACTTCGAGTCCGGGTCGTCGACCAGCTCGTCGGCCCGGTTGAGCCACTTCGGCTTCGGGTAGGAGCCGACGACCGTCGAGAGCAGGAACGTGTCGTTCGGGTGGTCGTCCGGGCGGAACTGGTCGCGGTTGGCTTCGGGGTTTCGGACCATCAGTCGAGCACCTCCGCGGCGGCGGCGAGCGCGTTCAGCTTCTCACGGTACTTGTTCGTCGGCAGGTAGAACAGCTCGGTGTTCGGCGTGAGGTAGGTTCGGTCGAACCCCTCGAGAGGGATCTGATCTTCGAACCACTCGACGCGCTCCGCGACCGTCTCCGGCTCCTCGACGAGCGTGTTCTGCCCGTCGACGAGCCCGAGCGCGAGCGAGTCGGTCGAGCCGAACTCTTGGACGTTGTAGACGGTGTCGTCGCGGTCGCCGGCGACGAGGTCGAGCCCGAGCGCGTCGGCGCCCGCCTCGTCGACGAGGTGCGCGTACAGCTTCTCGCCGAGCGCGCCGTAGAACGTCTGGACGACCACGTCGGCGTCGGTCGCGTCGGCGACCGTCGCGATCGCGTCCGTCGCGGCCGACTCCTCGCCCTCGGCGGGCGGGCTCGTGACGAGCGACGGTTCGGGGAGGAACAGCGTCTCGTGGGCCGGGAACGCCTCAACCTCGCCCGCGAGGAACTCGGCGATGGCGGCCTGGAACTCGGCCTCGTCGCCGTAGTGCTCGTCCGTCGCGAGGTCCGCGAGCGAGTACGGGCCGGGGAGCGTCGCCGCGAGCGACGCGTCCGCCGCGCCGTCGGCGTCGGCGAGCAGGTCGGCGGCCGTCTCCAGTTCGTTCGCCACGTCGCCCGAGAAGCCGAGATCGTCGACGACGCGCGGGTCGCGGTAGAAGTTGTTGTTGTCGTAGTACCGCACGATCCCGCCGGTCTCGACGGCGTCGCTGACGGTCAGCGGGTGCGCGATCATGTCGTCCCAGCGGCCCTGCCCCTCGGAGATCAGGTCGAGGCCGGCGTCCAGCTGGTGGTCGACGTACTCGGCGCGTACCTCGTCGTACTCTGCGACGATCGCCTCGCTCTCGTCGCCGCTCAGGAGGTCGCCCTTCTGGTGGCCCTTCAGGTCGGAGAGCGTCTCTTTCGCCCGGTCCGGGAGCGGATACAGCCCCGGCGTCGCCGCGACACGTTCGGTCATCACCGTCCGTTAGATATGCCGTCGTATAATATTTGCTAATACGAATTATGTCCGAAAGTAATTGAGTGCGCGACGGAGCGCTACGCCCGCCGCAGCGCCAGCACCGTGAGCGTCTCGAACGGGAACGACTCCTCGACGACCGGCTCGTGGTCGAACCCCGCGTCCTCGACCAGGGCGAGCACCTCGTCGTACCCGGTGAGCGAGGAGACCAGGAGCAGGACGACGCCGTCGGGCGCGAGCACGCGCCCCACGTCCGCGAGGAACGGCTCGATGAGTTCGCGGCCCGACTCGCCGCCCGAGAGCGCGTGCTCCATCCAGTCGTCCCACTCGTTGTCCGGGTCGGTCGGCAGGTACGGCGGGTTGAAACACACCGCGTCGAACGCGTCCGCGCGGAACGGCGAGAGGAGGTCGGCGACGACGGCCTCGACGCCCCGCTCGCGGGCCTGCTGTGCCGCGTGCGGGTTGAGGTCGCTGCCGACCACGTCGAGGTCGCGCTCGGCGGCCACCTGCGCGGCGACCCATCCGGACCCCGTCCCGACCTCCAACACGCGACCGTGCGCCTCCGCGACCGCCGCCTCCGCGAGCAGCCCGGAGTCCTCGGCGGGCTGGTAGACCGTGACCTCGTCGAGGCCGCGTCGCTGCGCGAGGTCGGCATCGCGCTCGTCGCCACCGTCGCTCTCGTCCCCGCCGTCGCGTCCGTCACCATCCCCGGTCATTGGTCGTCGCCCTCCGCCTCGGCGTCGTCCGCGCCGCTGTCCGTGTCGTCCGCCTCGGCGTCGTCCGCGCCGCTGTCCGTGTCGTCCGCGCCGCTGTCCGTGTCGTCCGCCTCGGCGTCGTCCGCGCCGACGTCACCGGAGGTTTCGGACCCGCTACGCGTCGCCGCGCGTCCCTCGACCGACGCGTCCAACTGTGGGCCGGAAGCGCCCTCTGCGCGGGCGGAGAGCGTCTGCTGCGGGAACGGGATGACGATCCCGTCGTCTTCGAGCGCGCCCTTCATCGCGTTCATCGCGGCGGTCTGAGTGCGCCAGCGCTTCCGCATGCTCGGGTTCCGGATCCAGTAGCGGAGCCCCAACACGACCGCCGAGTCGTCGAACCGCTTCGTCACGGCGTTCGGCTCGGGCATCTCGGCGACGTCCTCGACGTCCGCGGCCGCCTCCTCGATGACCGCGGCCGCGCGCTCGACGTCGGTGTCGTAGTCGACGCCGACCTCAACTTCGATCCGCAGGCGGTTCCGCCGCGTGCGGTCGACGATCGACCCCGAGCGAACGGTGTCGTTCGGCATCGTGATCACCTCGCCGTCGAACGACCGGATCCGGGTGCTCATGATCGAGATCTCCGTCACGGTCCCCTCGTGGTCGCCGATCTCCACCCAGTCGCCGACCTCGAAGGGCCGCGAGAACATCAGCACGAAGCCCGCGAGGATCGCGCCGAGCGTCTGCCGCGCCGCCATCCCGACAACGATCCCGAGGAACCCCGCGCCGACGAGGAGACTGCCGACGTTGTCGGTGAACAGCCCGACGACCGCGACCAGCGCGGTCGTGTAGACGGTCAGCTGCGTGATCCGGAGGATCACCTCCTGTTGGTGTTGGGAGATCGACGCGCTCTCGGCGCCGATCTCGCGGATGACGCCGCCGAGGAAGTCCGTGAGCGCGTACGCGATCGCGAGGAGGATCACGGCGAGGACGACGTTCGACACCTGGTTGGCGGTCAGCGCCGACCGCGCGGCCTCGAAGAGGGCGCCGCTCCGGTCCCACACCGCGATCAGCGTGAGCGCGCCGGCCGCGGTCGCGACGCCGACCGTCGCCGACAGCAGGAGCCGCTGCGAGGAGGAGAGGTCCCTGTCCCCGTTCTTCAGCCGCCCCGTCAGGAGCCGGACCGCCACCACGGCGGCGACGATCCCGACGGAGGCGGCGAACCGCTCGAAGTTGCCCGCGAGCGCGCGCTGAAGCTCCGTCACGACGCCGATCCAGCCCGTCATCGTCACGCCTCCGTCGGGGACCCGCGCTCCCGGGCCAGCTCCGCCAGCGCGGCGAACGCCGCCGGCTCCAGCGTGCCGGGACGGCTGGCGAGCAGCTCCTCGTCGGCCGCGTCGACCACCGCCTCGGGGTCGTCGAGCCCGGAGATGTGCGCCGTGTTCCGCACCGCGTTCCGCACCGTCTTGCGACGCTGGGTGAACAGCGCCTTCACGAACCGAAGGAAGAACGCCTCGTCGCCGACGGCGTAGTCGGGGGCGCGGGGAGTACAGCGCACGACGGCGCTCTCGACGGCCGGCTGTGGGTCGAACGCCTCCTTCGGGACGCGCTCGACGATCTCCACGTCGGCGTAGTGCTGCGCCGACACCGAGAGCCGGCCGTATTCGGACTCGCCGGCGGACGCGACCATCCGGTCGGCGAACTCCGCCTGGAACATCAGTACGAGCGGCTTCTTCTCCGGGAGCAGCCGGAAGGCGATCTCCGAGGAGACCCCGTACGGGAGGTTGGCGACGCAGGCGGTGAACGACGGGAGCTCGACGTCGAGCGCGTCGCCCTCCACCACGTCGAGGCGCCCGTCAGCGACCGCGGCCGCGAACTCCTCGCTGAGGAACTCGGCGAAGGCGGCGTCGCGCTCTATCACCGTCAGGCGCCCCGAGGCGTCGCTCGCCGTCGCCAGCAGGCGGTCGGTGAGCGCGCCCGCGCCGCCGCCGATCTCGAGGAGGTGACTGGGGTCGGCGCCCTCGGGGAGGTAGCCGGGGATCCGGTCGAGGACCCGGTCGTCGACGAGGAAGTGCTGGTCGCGGTCGGGGTCCGCCCGCGCGCCGGCCCGCCTCGCGAGCGCGTCGGGGTCGCGGCTCCCGTACGCGGCGCCCTCACCCGTCGATGAGTCGGTCATAGCCGGGGTACACGCGGTGTTCGGGTAAAAGCCTCGTTTCGGGAGCGGCTCAGTCCTCGCGGCCGACGAACGTCCGGTACTTCAGGTCGTCCTCGCGGATCTCCTCGACGATCCGTTCGAGGATCACCTCCCGCGGGCGGTGGAGCCCGGAGATGCGCTCCTCGACGTCGTCGAAGCTCTCGAACGGCCCGCGCTTCCGCTCGTCTAAGAGGTCGTTCCGCAGCTTCTTGCCGATCCCCGGCAGCAGGTTCAGCTGGTGGAGCCGGAGGGTGATCGGCCCCGCCTCGTTGTAGAAATCGACGAAGCGCTCCTCGTCGGCCCCGACGATCGCCTCCGCGGCGTACTCGATCTCCGCGGCCGCGTTCCGGGTGAGGTCGTCGAACGACACCTCGCGGTAGCGGCCGACGTCCGGGCCGTCCAGCGCGATCTGGGCGCCCACCGAGACGTCCGCGTCGTCGGCGAGCGTCAGCTCGTACAGCGCGAACGAATCGACGCCGAGCCCGTACGCCACCGGCGACTTACTGGACTGCGGGCGGTCGTCGTCGGGGCGCCCGTTCGGCAGCACGTCGAGCAGGACGGCGGTCGGGCCGTCGTCTGCGGCGGCGTCGCCCCCGCTCTGATCGTCGGCCGGCGTCCCGTCGCCGTCGGCGTGGTTCATGTATCGTTTATCGCTCCGAGCGGTGAAAAAACCGCTGGGGAGACGGGACGTCGCGGCGGGAAATCTGGCGAGTCGGGAACGGAAGCGCAGGGCTCGGGAGGGGAGGAGAGAAGATCGTGCGAATCGGCGCGGGCTGCGGTCAGGCGTACTTCGCGACGACGTTGAGGATCTCGTCGAGCTCCTCGCCGTCGAGCGAGTAGCGCTCCTGGGCGAACACCGAGCGGAGCTCGGTGCGGTCCTCGGGGAGCAGGTCGGTGATCTTCACCGCGGTCGGCACGTCGATCTGGTCGAGCTCGGCCAGCTCCTCGACGAGCTCGCGGGACTCGTCGGCGTCGAGCTTCGCGAACCGGTTGACGTGCTCGATCGCGCGAGCCAGCTCGTAGCGGAGGTCGCGGTCCTCGTCTTCCGCGCGCTTGTCTTCGATCTCCACGAGGATCTCCTTCGCCTCGGAGGTGGTGACGTACTCCTCGTCGAGCTTCTCTTTGAAGATGGTCATCTCAGTTCTGCTGAGCCCGCATGTGGGCGGCGGTGACGATGAGCGTCTTCGTCTTGCCGCCGTCCGGGATCTCGACTTTGAACGCGGAGCCCTGCTTGCCGACGACGGTGCCGGTCCGACCGTCGAAGCGCGGGTGGAAGCGCCCCTTGGGGACGCTCGGGTCGATCTTGAGGTGGACCTGCGACCCCTCGTCGAACTCCTGGATCGCTCGCTGCGGCGGGGAGGTGCCGCGGTTGCGGGGTTTGTTCGAGAGCTTGTCGCGAGTCGCCTTCTGCGGCCCATTGGAACTCGGCATGGTCTTGGGATACCTTCCGCTGCCGCCGTTATAAATCGTGCGTTACGGTCCGCAGGACGTGGAGCCCTCACACACGCGCTGATCGGCGGATCAGCGCGATTCCGGCGACCCGCGATTCCGGCGACCCGCGATTCCGGTGGTCCCGCGATTCCAGCGGTTCCCTCCGCACGCCTCATCGGTCGGGCGCCCGCGCGGCCGACTCGCACGCGCGCGACTACCAGACGCACCTCCCCCTTCCGAAAGGGCTAATCCCGACAGTCCCTATCATGTTCGTAATGAGTCATCAGCTGCCGGACGTACAGGCCTCGTCGCCCGACGTCACCGTCGGGCTCTCGCAGGTTGGCGTCACCGGCGTGGAGAAGCTCGTCAAGCTGGCGCGCGGCGACAAACGCCCGATCGTCCTCATGGCGGAGTTCGAGGTGTTCGTCGACCTCCCGAGCGGCCGGAAGGGGATCGACATGTCGCGGAACCTCGCGACGGTCGACGAGATCTTAGAGGACATCACCCGGGAGGAGGCGTACCGCGTCGAGGACGTCTGCGGCGACGCCGCCGAGCGACTCCTCGAAAAGCACGACTACACCACCACCGCCGAGGTGTCGATGTCGGCGGAGCTGGTCACCCGCGAGGACACGCCGGCGTCCGGCATCGAGACGCAGAGCACGGCGACGATCGTCGCCAGCGCCGAGGCGACGGAAGACGGGACCCGCGAGGAGATCGGCGCCGAAGTGACGGGGATGACCGTCTGCCCCTGCTCGCAGGGGATGAGCGAGTCGCGGGCCCGCGACAAGCTCGCCCAGCTCGGCGTCGACGAGGAAACGACCGAGGAGTTCCTCGACGCCGTCCCGCAGCCGGGCCACTCCCAGCGCGGCCACGCCACCCTGACGATCACGACCGACGGGCACCCGGACGTGGACCTCCGGGACGTGATCGACGTCGCCCGCGACTCGATGAGCGCGCGGATCTACAACATGGCAAAGCGGCCCGACGAGGACCACATGACCTACGAGGCCCACGCCGACGCGAAGTTCGTCGAGGACTGCGTCCGCGCGCTCGCTGAGGGGACCGTCGACGAGTTCGGTCACCTCTCGGACGAGGCCGTGATCCACATGAAGCAGTCGAACGACGAGTCGATCCACCAGCACAACGCCCACGCCGAGCGCGAGGTCCGGCTGGGCGACCTGCGAGACGAACTCGATCGATAGGTGCGGATTGTCGCGGCCGCTGAGCCTTTTTAAGTGAATTTGGGTATTGTTTTCGGCTATTTATAAGTAGACAGTAGTGGTGCGGTGAAGACCGCCAAAGCCCCAGTCGCTCGCTTATAAATAATCGATACCGGATCGGCCGCGAACGCCTCCAAAGCCCCAGCCGCTCGGCTATACGTAGATGCTTCCTGATCGGTGACGAACACCTCCAAAGCCCCAGTCGCGAGGCCGCAGTACGCTCGTTGCGCGCTTCAATCGCTCACTCCGTTCGCTCCTTCCAGTGCTTACGTCGCCTACTGCGGCCTCGCGACTGCCCCTTTGAGCCCCACCCGACCGCACCGCAACCACAGCCTCACACCTCCCCAGCCTCGTCGGTGGTCCTCCGCTTCGCTCCGGACCACCGACTCCCTCGCGCGTGCGACTCGCGCCCTACGGGCGCTCGTCGGCACGCGCCGCCGCACCGCCGTTTATATACAGTCGTTGCTACCCCTATCCGAACGTCAGCGGCTCCGCCTCGGCCCAGCGCGGCTCGAACTGGTCTTTGACACTCGTCGCGAACTCGATGTCTTTCACGTCAATCATCGCGAACGGCTCGTCCGCCGACAGCGGGTGCGGCACCTCGATGCACACCTCTATCTCGTCGAACACGTTGAACGTCCCGTCGACGCCCGGGATCGTCCGGACCTCGAACCCCTCCATGTCGGCCAGCTCCGAGGTGTACCGGCGGCCGACGCTCCGCGGGAGCTCGTCGACCGTCGCCGGCGACAGCAGCACCCGGATCTCCACGCCCCGGTCGAGCGCGGCCTCCAGCTCGGCGGTCACGCGCTCGCCGATCGTACCGAGATCGAAGCCGGTCGCGGGCGCGCCCGCGACCACGACGACCCGGCGCTCCGCGGCGGCGATCCGCTCTAAGAGGAGGTCCGTCGCCTCCTCGGCGCCGACCGCCGCGGTCCAGAACTGGCCGTCGACCGGCTCGCCCGCGTCGAGCTCGGTCGAGAGCTCGTCGACCACCGACTCGTACTGCTCGGCCTGCGTCCGCAGCTCCTCCTTCTTCTCGTCGAGCAGGCGGTCGAGCGCGGCGTCCGGCTCGACCGCGACGTACTTCTTCGGTCGGCTCGCGGCCTGACTGCGAACGAGGTTGTGTTGCTCTAAGCTGTTGAGCACGTCGTAGATCCGCCCCATCGGGACCTCGCTGGCCCGCGAGAGGTCCTTCGCCGTCGTCGGCCCGGTCCGGAGGAGCGCGCGGTACGCCCGGGCCTCGTACTCGGAGAGCCCCAGGTCGCGGAGAGATGCCATACCCGCGAATGCCGCGGCACCCGTATAAACGCGTCGCCCGTTTACGATCCGGACCGTCGCGTCGGGCGCGACCGCGGGCCGCGACGCTGACATCGACCTCGCGTCGGTCCAGCGCGTTCCGAGCGTCAGGCCAGCGTGGCCCCGACCCGCTCCATCAACTCGTCCGGCGTTTCCGCCGGCTCGGAGGCGCCGTCGCCGGCGAGGACGACCGCCGTCCCCTCGGGAACCGTCCGCGGCGCCGGCGCGTCGGCCTCGTGGGCGTTCGGCGCGATCACCTTCTCGTGGTCAGCGACCCGCCACGCGGCGCGGTGGAGGTCGCTCCCGGGCTCGGTCCCGACCGCGATGACGGTCGTCCCGCGCCGGAGCCGTCCGGCGAGGCTCCCGTAGTCGGCGACCTGAACGCTCAGCCGCTCGGTGGCGCCGGCGAACGCCTCGGCTGTCTCCCGGGCGACCTCGCGGTAGCGCTCCTCGCCGGTGAGCGCCGCCAGGTCGAGCAGGGACGACGCCATCTCGACGTTGGCGTCGAGCGGGCGGAACGACCGGTCGAGCAGCCCCGGCCCCGAGCGCGGCCCGTCGACGAACGACCCGTCGACGTGAAGCCGGTCTATCGCCCGATCCGCGACCGCGCGGGCGACGTCGGCTCCCTCGCCGCGCACGCCGGCGGCGCGGACGTACGCCCCGATGACGCGGGCGGCGTCCTCCAGCAGGTCCGACTCGCCGGCGTCGTCGCTACCGCGGTAGTGGGTCACTTCGCCGCTGTCGGCGTCGATCAGGTCGCGTTCGAGGCCGTCGAGGATTCGGTCGGCGTACTCGCGGGCGTGCTCGTCGTCGGTGTAGCCGGCCACCGCGAACAACGCGTCCGCGGCGAGTGCGTTGCCGCCGGCGAACACCGTCAGGTCGCGACGCGGTTCGTCGAGGTCGGCGCGGTCCTCGGCCGGCGCGGCGTAGTAGGCGCGGCCGAGTCCGGGCCCGAGGCTGCCGCCGACGCCGTAGCCGGTCCAGAGCTCGTCGGTGAGGAAGCCGACGGCGTCGAGCGCGGGGTCGAGGTACGCCTCGTCGCCGGTGTAGAGGAAAGCGTTCGCGAACGCCCGAGTCACCGCGGCGTTCGTGTCGAGCGGCTTCTCGTAGGCCACGTCGCCCCAGTCGCGGGTGCCCGCGTACCGGAAGAACCCGCCGTCGACATCGTCGGTAAGGTGGTCGCGGACCGCGTCGAGCGTCCGGAGCGCGCGGTTCCGGTCGCGCTTCAGCGCGAACTCGACGGTCCGGGGGAGCGGGAACTTCGCGTCCGTCCCCCAGCCGGCGTTCTCGGCGTCGTACTTCGCCTCCAGCTGGCCCGCCAGGTGGCTCTCTATCTCGTCGGTCACCTCGCCGCAGGGCGGCAGGTCGGCGTCGAGGGCGCGGGGGACGCGCCCGGCATCGCGGCCCTTGTCGGCCCACATCTCTCGGACCGATTCGAGGACCTGCCGCATCCCGTCGACGTCGAGGTAGCCCGCGCCCGTCAGCAGCTTCCCCTCGGGCGTGAGGAAGGCGGTCGTCGGGAATCCGCCCATGTTGTACCGCTCGCGCACCCGCGGGTGGCGGTCGACGTCGACGCGGACGGGGACGAACCCCTCGTTGACGTTGGCCGCGATCCGCGGCTCCGCGTAGGTGATCGCGTCCATCTCGTGACAGCCCTCACACCAGGTGGCCGACAGCGAGAGCAGCACCGGGCGGTCGCGCTCGTCGGCCTCGGCGAACGCCTCGGGGCCCCAGTCGCGCCACTCGACGCGGGTCTCGTCGCTCATACGCCCAGTCGGATCGGGGCGGGGGTAAGCGCTTCGAGAGCGGGACGCTGGGGGGAGGAACGAAACCGGAGGAAGGGCGGGAAGGCAGGAGGACGGGAGAGCGAGAAGGCGGCAGGGCGGAGGGCGGGAGAGCAGAGGAGAGCGAACAGAGGTGGAGGGCGGAGGGCGAAGCGCCGGTGTCCACGCGACGCGTCGGCGATCGGAGGGCGGTTCGGATCGGCTCTCGGCGAGCGGTCAGGTGTCGACGGTCAGCGCTTGTAGTCGTGGCCGAGCGCGAGCGCGAGGGCGTTCGCGACCAGCAGCACGACGAACAGCTGTCCGGTGCCGCCGTCGAGCCCCGAGTACAGCAGGGCGGGGTACGTCGCTGGGATGGCGATGGCCGCCCAGAAGGCGGCGGCCTTGACGGTGCCGGTCATCAGCCCGGCGAGCCGTTCGCCGGAGGCGATCTGGGTGGGAGCGGGGGTTGACATGGACACCTCTCCGTACGACGGGGGACCACATATAGCCCGACGAGGGTTCGACGAATTTCACCACATTTCTCGGTTGATCGGGACATTTTAAAACCGCCTCAGAAATATTTTAATTGTTTATCGAGCCAGCTAACCCTTTGTTTCGGGATCGGCGGTGGTCCGACAGTCTCGGGGCAATCCGGGCGTTCCGAAGCGACCTAGCCCCTGTGGACCGCCGGAACCCGGCGGCGGGTGACGCTCGGAGACCGACGCGCGCGGCGCGGGACGACTGCCGCGGCACCAACCGATTTGTCCGTCGGGCAGCGAGGTGGGGTATGACCGAGACCGATCGCCGCGACCGACGCGAGGACCGGAGGGATCCAGACGACGCGGCCCCGCGCACCGACGGCGGCCGCCCGCGGGTGACGGTCGTCGCCTGCGGCGGCACCATCGCCTCCGAGCCGGGCGACGACGGCGCAGCCCCCGAGAAAACCGGCGACGACCTCGTGGCGGCGGTGCCGGCCGTCGCCGACCACGCGCGAGTGACGACGGGGGAGGTGTGTTCACAGCCCGGGTTCGACGTCCGCTGGCGGGACGTGCTCGCGACGGCGACGGCCGCGCGCGACGCGGTGAGAGAGGGCGCCGACGGCGTCGTCGTCACCCACGGGACGGACACGCTGGCGGACACCGCGTTCGCGCTCGATATCCTCACCGACCTCGACGCGCCGGTCGTCGTCACCGGCGCGCAGCGCCGGCTCGACGAGCCCTCCAGCGACGTGCCCGCGAACCTCGCGCTCGCGGTCCGGGCGGCCGCGGACGACCGGTTCGCCCCGGGCGTTCACGTCGCGTTCGACGACGAGCTCCACGCCGCCCGCGACGTCGTGAAGGGCCACAGCAACGCGCTGTCGACGATGACCTCGCCGGGGACGGGACCGGTCGCGACGTTCACCCGCGCGGCCTCCCGCCTCGTCCGGGCGCCCGAGCGCGGCGTCGCGGTCGACCCGCTCGCGGACGCGATCGAGGGCCCCGCAGACGTGCCCGAGGTCCCGGTCGTCCACTCGGGGACTGGCGTCGGCGCTGGGGCGCTCGAACGCGCGCTCGACGCGGGCGTCGGCGGAGTCGTCGTCGAAGGGACCGGCCTCGGGAACGTCACCGGCGCGCTCGGCGACGCGATCGGCGAGGCGGTCGAGCGGGTTCCGGTCGTCGTCGCCGGGCGACCGCCGGCCGGGCCGACGGAGCCGGTGTACGGGACGCCGGGCGGCGCCGTCACGCTCGCGGACCGCGGGGTGACGTTCGCCGGCGACCTCCCGGCCGCGAAGGCGCGCGTCGCGCTCGCGCTCAGTCTCGCGGCCGACCTCGACGACGAGGGGATCGAGGCGCTGTTCGCGCCGGCGTGAGACGGCCGCGTGCGGGGTGAGCCGACCACGGCACGCCGACGCGAGCGACGGCGAGACCGCCCGCCGAGATGGGTCAGACGGGCGTTTGCGTTTACACGAAGGCCTTATGCGTCGGCCGCGTACTGGGAGGTATGACTCAGTTCACGCGACGTGCCGCCCTCTACGGCGTCGCCGCCGCCGGTAGCGCTGCGCTCGCGGGGTGTACCGGTGCCGGCGATCTCGGCCCGGGTGGGAGCGGGACGGATGGGGGCGACGGCGACGACGGGGGAGACGGAGGTGACAGCGACGGGACCGACGGGGAGGACGGTGCCGACGGCACCGCAGACGACGTGACGACGGCCGTACAGCAGGTCGGTTCGGCCCTCTCGGGCCCGGGATGGGACCGAACCGAGCGGCGCGGCTTCTGCGTGCTGATCGCCGAAGCGGGGGACGCCTCGTGGCTGCTCGACGAGGCGCCCGAGGAGGCCCGCGCGTTCGTCGAGGAGACCGACTTCGCGGAGTCGGTGCTCTGTTACGTCGAGTCCGTCGGTCCCGATACCTGTCACGACGAGATCGCGTTCGACGGGATCGCGGTCGAGGACGGGACCCTCCTCGCGGACGCGACGGTTCGGGGGGCGGAAGGCGAGGACGTGGTCTGCGGCGAGGCGATCACCTACTCGGCCGCGCTGCTCCGCGTCACGAGCGACCCGCTCCCCGACTCCGCGAAGCTCTCGGTCACCGACGGTTGGGGCGAGACGGGGACCGTGCGCGACACGGACGAGATCTGAAACCTGAACCGGCTTCGCGACGGCGCCCGGCCCGACGGAGAGTGCGGCCGACGGGCGCCGATTGCGTCAGGCGCGGACCTCGATGAGGAGGTCCGTCTCCGGCGACTCGCCCATCGTCTCACGGACACGGTCCCACGAGAGGTCGGTCCGCGCGGTCACCGACTCGGTCGCGACGGCGCCGCAGGCGTTGCCGACCAGAATCGGCACCTGGTAGTCGCGCGGGTCGTGCGAGAACCCGTCGCCGGTGATCTCCGGCTCGCGCAGCGCGGCGGCGAGGAACCCGGCCGCGAAGGCGTCGCCGGCGCCGGTCGTGTCGACCGGATCCACGTCGAACCCCGGATGCGAGACGCTGCCGTGCGGCGTCCGCACCGTCGCGCCCTCGTCGCCGAGCTTGATCGCGACGACGCGGTCGTCCGGCTCCCACGGATCGACGTCGGTCGCCGCTTCGAGCGCGTCGGCCTCGCGATCGTTTAAGAACAGCACGTCGCTCGCGTGGAGCGCGGCGTCGAACTCGCGGTCCGCGACGCGGCGGCCGGGGTCGAAGCTCCGCGTCGCGCCCGCCTCCGCGGCCGCCGTCGCGAGCGCCGCCGCGGTCTCGGGCTGTTGCCCGGTCAGGTGGAGGTGGTCGGCGGCCGCGAGCGTGTCGCGGTCGAGCCCGGCCGCGGAGAACGACTCGTTGGCGCCGTCGTTCGCGAGCATGAGCAGCTCGCCGCCGCCGTCGACGATGACGTACTTCACCGAGGTGGGCTCGTCGGCGTCGACCAGCACCTGCCCGGGGTCGACGCCGGCGCTGGCGAGCTCGCGCAGCGCGAGTGCGCCCGACTCGTCGCCCCCGACGCTGCCGTAGACGACCGACTGACCGCCGAGGTCGACGAGCCCAACCGCGACGTTCGCGGCGCTGCCGCCGCCGGACTGTTCGAGCCGGTCGATCCGCGTCTCCCCGTCCGGCTCGGGCAGGCTGTCGACGTGGATCGTCACGTCCCAGTTGATGTGGCCCGCCGAGACGACCTTCGGCACGCGGTCGGCGTCGTCGGGGGTTAGGTCGGGGTCGCGGTCGACCGCGGGATCGACGTCGTCGCCGGCGGGAGCGGCGGCGTTATCGCCGTCGCCGGCGTTATTGGCGGAAGCAGCGGCGTTATCGGCGGAAGCAGCGGTCCTATCGCCGCCGTCTTCGCGGGCGTCTCCTTCCCACTCGTCGACCTCGCGGTCCCATTCCGCGACCGTCTCGTCCCAGTCGTCGGATCCATCGCCGTCGCCCGCGGGGTCGTCGCGGCCGCTCATGGTTCCGCCCACGGCTCCGCGGCGCCCTCGCCGAACAGCTCGCGCATCAGCGTCACGATGCTCTCCGGGGGGAACTGCCCCTGCTCGGTGACGATCGCGTCCATGTACCGCGGCGGCGTCACGTCGAACGCGGGGTTCTCGACGCCGATCTCGCCGATCGCCTCGCGAGCTTCGGGGTCGATCACCTCGCCCTCGTCGCGCATCTCGATCTCGACGGTGTGACCCGTCAGCGTCTCCGGGTGGAGCTTGATCGTCTGGGCTGCGGTCATGATCGGGACGCCGCGCTCGCGGGCGTTGACCGCGAGGCCCGAGGTGCCGATCTTGTTGATGACGCCGCCGTCCGCGGCGATCGAGTCGGCGCCGACGACGACGTGGTCGACCTCGTCGAGGTAGCGCCGCGCCGCGGAGTCGACGATGAGCGTGACGGGGACGCCCGCGTCGCGGAGCTGCTCGGCGGTGATGTGCCCCTGCTGGCGCGGGCGCGTCTCCTTGACGACCGCCGAGATCGACTTCCCCTGCTCGACGGCCGCCTCGATACACGCCAGGGCGTCGGTGGAGTGGCAGTGTGTCATCACCGTGTCGCCGTCCGCGAGGCGGTTCGCACCCACCTGTCCGAGGTCCTCCTGCGCGCGGTCGAGCTGGTCGACGAACGCCTCGCTCGCGTCGACGACGCTTCGGCGGAGCCGGTCGACCGAGTCGCCCTCCATGCGCTGGAGGACGTACCGGAGCGCGTTCGGCAGCGACACCGCGGTCGGGCGCGTCTCGCGGAGGGACCGGGCCGCGGCGCGCAGCGACGCGCGGAACGCCTCGGGGTCGCTCGCGGTCGCGTCCGCCTCGGCCGCCGCCTCCGCCTGCTCGGCGAGCGCCTCCGCGGCCGCGGACGCGATGGTCGCCGCGCCGCGGATCTCCATCGTCGCGATCGACTCGGCGGTCTCGCGGACCGCCGGCGCCGGCTCGGTGTCTGTCATACCGATCCGGTAGCCGCCCGTGTATTTATAAAACCGGCCGACTGGCGGAGCCGCCGGCCGGCTCGGCGATTCCCACCCTACTCCGCGTCCGGCTGCTGCCCGTAGCTCTCGAACCGCTCCTCCACCGTCGCCATCTGCTCGTCCGTGAGGACGTGCGGCTCGCCGACGGCGGACGCGCGCAGGTAGAGCCGGCAGATGTCCTCGACGTGGTGGGTGTTCTCGACCGCCGTCTCGATATCGGGACCGGTCACCACGAGCCCGTGGTTCGCGAGGATCGCAGCATCTGAGTCGGCCTCGGCCATCGCGGCGACGACGTTCGCGGCCAGCTCCTCGGTGCCGTACGGCGCGTAGTCCGCCAGCGGGACCTCCCGGCCCACGGCGGCGATCATGTAGTGGATCGGCGGGAGCTTCTGATGGAGCGTCGCCATCGTCGTCGCCCACGGCGAGTGCGTGTGGACGATCGCGCCCGGCCGGTCGTGTTGATAAATGCCCGTGTGCATCGGCACCTCGCTCGACGGCGCCATCCGCCCGGCCAGCCGCTCGCCCTCCAGCGAGACCACGGGCACGTCGGCGGCGTCGAAGGAGTCGTAGGGGACGCCGGTGGGCGTGACCGCGACCGCGTCGCCGTCGCGAACGCTCAGGTTGCCGGTTCGACCGGGCGTCAGGTCCGCGAGCGCCGGCGCGTACTCGACGACGGCCTCGCGCGCCTCGCGCAGGAGGTCGGGGTTCGCGTCGGAGTCGGGACCGCCAGCGGCGCCGTCACGGGTCACGCCGCCACCTCCGTCAGGTCGGCGAGCGCGTCGAGCCGGTGGTCCGGGCGCTGCGCCTCGGAGAGGTCCGCGTCGGCGGGCGCGTCGCCGTCGGCGACGAACAGCGCCGAGTCGAGCCCGACGGCGTTCGCGCCGGCGACGTCGGCGTCGACGTTGTCGCCGACCGCCAGCGCCTCGCTCGGGGGGCAGTCGAGCTCGGCGAGCGCGCTCGTGAAGGGGAGCGTGCTCGGCTTCTCGCGGCCCACCTCCTCGGAGGTGACGAGCAGGTCGATCCGGTCGTCGAGCCCGAGCCGCACGAGCTTCCGCAGCTGAACCCGCGTCGTGAGGTTCGTCACGATCGCGACGTCGGTCCCCGCCGCGTCGAGGGCGTCGAGGACCGCCTCGACGCCGTCACAGAGCGACATCGCCGCGAGGTAGCCGTTCCAGTAGGCGTCGCCGGCCGCCAGCGCGCTCGCGGGGTCGGGCTCGCCCGCGCGCCGGTACAGCCCGCGCTTGAAGTAGACGTGGCGGTCGTGAGAGGCCGCGGTGGTGCGCGTCTCGCGTTTGGCCTCCCGGCGGCCGGTCGCGTACAGCTCGTCGAACGCGTCGCGGTCCAGCTCGTACTCCCGCTCGCGGAGGGCGTCGAGCGCGGCCCGCTTGCCCGCCTCGTTACAGGGGGCGTACGGGTACAGCGTGTTGTCGAGGTCGAAAAGGACTGCCTCGTAGCTCATGCCCGTACTCCGCCGGGCGACGACTTAAGCGTGGTTCGACGAGGCGGCGGCGCGGTCGCCGACGCCCGGCGAGCGCCGCTACTGCTCGTTCATCGCCTCGCTGGCGATGTTGCGGCCGCGGGAGTTGAGCGCGACCTCGCGGCGGATCCGGACCTCCTCGACCACCTCGAGGTCGACGAGCCGCTCGAACGTCTCCTCGACGTCGTCAACGTCCATCCCGAGGAAGGAGGGGATCTCGAACGGGGAGACGCCGGAGTACAGCGCCATCAGCACCTCGCGGTCGCGGCTGGAGAGGTCGACGTTCGTCGACGACCGCTCCTCGCCCTTCCGGAGCCACGACTCGACGAACCGCATCCGGCTCGGGTCGCCGGCGACGTGCGTCTCGATGCTCGTCCCCTCGTCGTCGGTGTGTGACACCTCTATGACGGGTTTCTTGTCGCCGTTGACGGTGCGCTTCGCCGCGTCGAGCCCGCTGATGTCGTCGAGGTCGAACTTCACGAAGGCGCCGCGCTCCAAGGCCGCATTGAGCCCGTTCTCGTCGATCTTCACGCGGGCCTGCTCCCACTCGGCGTCCGTGACGACGCCCCCCTCGATGGCGGGGTGTTTCGCCATCACGGTCTTCTGGTCGAGCAGCGCGCGGTAGACGTCGCGCTCGAACGGCTCGTGGTCCTTCGCGGCGACGAGCAGCACCTGCTCGCCGAGGTCGAAGCTCACGTAGTTGGAGACGCGCGCGACCGTCTGGTTCGCGTCGTGCCGGCCGCCGAGCCGTTCCAGCTTCGACAGCGGGACGGTCCGTTTCCCGTCGTTGCCGGCTAAGATTAGCCGCCGGTTCGAGAGGAGGACACGTCCCGGCGTCCACGAGACGTCGCTCACTTTCCGGCCCTCGCGGACCGCGACCGCGAACTTCGCCTGCGTGTCGGTGATCTTGTACTCGCCTTCCTCTTGCGCCATTTACGGACCCCCCGCGCGCAGCTTCGAGACGGCCGAGAACACGCGCTTTCTGACGGCCTGGCTGTCGTCGTCGGCGTACTCTTCGAGGCGGTTGAGCGTCTCCTGCCCGCCGATCTGCCCGAGGACGAACACCGCCTTCGCGCGGGCCTCCTCCGGGTGTTCAGGCCCCAGCTTGTCGAGCAGGCGGTCCTCCACGATGGGCCCACCGAGACTCTTGAGGCTCGTGGCCGCGAACTGCGCGGTCTGCGGGTCGTCATCCGCGAGCGCGTCCGCGAGCGCCTCCACCGCGGTCGCCGTGTCCGGGTCGGCCACCCGACCGAGGATCCACGCCGCGTTCCGGCGCTGGCGGGACTGCTGGCCGTCGGTGAGGATCTCGACGAGCGGCTCGACGACGGTCGCGTCGTCGGCCGCCTTCAGCTCCGAGACCACCTGGTCGCGGACCGCGTGGCTCTGCTGGGTCGGCACGTTCGAGAGCAGCTCGATCACCGAGTACACCGCCGCGTTGCGCACGACGGCGCTCTCGTCGCCGAGCGCCCGCGCGAGCGGTTCGACCGGCTCCGGGGTGCTGGCCTTCCCGAGCGCGCCAGCCGCGATCCGACGGATCGACTCGTCGCCGTCGTCGAGCAGGTCGAGCAGCGGCGACAGCGCCTGGTCCGTCCCGATCGTCCCCAGCGCGTTGGCGGCGGCGCGGCGCACCCGCGGGTCCTCGTCGTCGAGCCGCTCGCGCAGGCCGGGGACCGCGCGGGCGTCCGCGAACGTCCCGCAGGCCTGCGCCGCCCGGAGCCGGACGCGGGCGTCGTCGTCGTCGAGCGCGCCGACCAGCGCCTGGAGGCCGCTCGCGTCGTCAAGGCGCCCGAGCGCGTTCGCCGCCGCCATCCGGAGCTCCGGGCGGTCGGCCTTCAGCGCGCGCGCGAACTTGCGCGCGGTGACCCACTCCGCCTCGCCGTCGCTCCCGCCGCCCGTGAGCTCCTCGAGGAGCTGTTCGAGCGCCGCCTCGCCGATCTCGTCGAGCGCGTCGACCGCCGCGCCGCGGACCTCGGGGTCGTCGTCCGTCGTCGCCGCGCGGAGCAGCCCGTCGATCGTCGGCTGGTCGCCCTCCTCGCCGATCTCGCCGAGGAACTCCGCGGCGCGGCGCCGGACGGCCGCGCTGTCGCTGCCGAGCGCGTCACGGAGGCGCTCCGCGTTCCCGTCCCGTGCGTGCTGGTACAGCGACATCAGCGCCTCCCGAACACCCGCCGTCGCTTGTCGATCGGCTCGTAGCGGTCGCTGCGGTCCGGCGGGACGCTCTCGGTCATCCCCAACACGAGGACGCCGTCGTCGGCGAGCGACGCCTCCAGCGTGTCGAAGAGGGCTGCCTTGTGGTCGACGTCGATGTAGATCAGCAGGTTCCGGCACAACACCACGTCGAAGGGGTCGCGGGCGCCGTCGCGGATCAGGTCGTGGGTCTCGAACGTCACGAGCCGGCGCGGGGCCTCGCGGACGCGGAACGTGTCCCCGTCGCGCTCAACGTAGCGATCCGGGTCCGAGAGGGGTTCGAGCTCCTCGGCGATGTCGGTCGTCCGCGTCGTGTGGTAGACGCCCTCGCGGGCGTTGTCGAGCGCCTCCTCGCTGATGTCGGAGCCGAGCACCTCCACGCGCGACTCGTCTATCTCGCGGTCGTCGCAGGCCAGCATTGCGACGGAGTACGGCTCGCGGCCGTCAGCCGACGGCGCGGACCAGACGCGGACGCGGCGCTGCTCCGCGGTCCGCTCGCGCAACACGTCGCGGAGCACGTCCCACATCTCCGGGTTGCGGAAGAACTCCGTCACGTTGATCGTGAGCGCGTCCATCAGCGCCTGCCGCTCGTCGGCGTCCTCGCGGAGGATGCGCTCGTACTCGGCGTGCGACTCCGTGTCGCGTCGGCGCATCCGCGCCGTGATCCGGCGGTCGAGGTACGACTCGTTGTAGTACCCCGGCTCGAACGGGACCGTGTCGTCGATCTGCCGGAGGACGCCTTCGAACGCCGTCTCGCCGTCGTCCGCCGAGCCGCTCATAGGCTCACCACGTCGAGCACGGCCACGACGTCCCCGTCGCCGAGGACGGCCGTGCCGCTGAGGCCGGGCGTCCCCGAGAGCGGACCGTCGAGGGGTTTGACAACCACTTCCTCCTGGTCTAACACCGCGTCGCAGTGAAGCGCGACCTGCCGCGTCTCCTCGCGGATCCGGACGAGCATTCCGTTGTCGGTCGCGCCCGCGCTGCCGTCGTTGGTTCCCGGTCCGGCGGGGTCGGTCCCCTCGTCGACCGCGACGCCGCCGTCGGCGGCGGGGGTCTCGTCAGCAGACGCCGCGGCCGCGGACGCCTCGGCCGCGTTCGCGTCGATCTCGCCGAGGCGCTCGTTCAGCCGGATGACGGGGTAGAGGTCGTCCTCGTGTCTGACGACCTCGTCGCCGTGGACCTCCTCGACGTCGTCGGCGCGGGCGACCTCCGCGATCGACTTGATCGGGATCCCGTACTCCGTGCCGCCGACGTCGACGAACATCACCTTCACGATGGCGACGGTGACGGGGAGCCGGAAACGGACCGTGGTCCCCTCGCCGGGCTCGCTCTCGACGGAGACCGAGCCGTCGAGGTCGCGCGCGGTCGTCCGGACCACGTCCATCCCGACGCCGCGGCCTGAGACGTCGGTGACCTCCTCCGCGGTCGAGAAGCCGGGGTGGAACACGAGGTCGTACACTTCGTCGTCCTCCATCGCCTCGACCGCCTCGCGGCTCTTGACGCCCTCGTCGACCGCCTTGTCGCGGAGCTGGTCGGGGTCGAGCCCCGCGCCGTCGTCCGCGACCTCGATGATGACGTGGTCGCGCTCGCGCTCGGCCGTGAGCTCGACGTGCCCAGTCGGGTCCTTGCCGGCCGCCTCGCGCTCCTCGGGCGACTCGATCCCGTGGTCGACCGCGTTCCGCAGGACGTGTACGAGCGGGTCGCGCATCTCCGTGAGGATCGTCCGGTCGAGCTCCACGTCGTCGCCCTCGATCTCGAAGTCGATCCGCTTGTCGAGGTCCCGCGAGATGTCGCGGACGAGCCGCGGGAACGAATCGGACACCTGCGAGAACGGGATGAGCCGCATGTCCATCGCCGTGTCTTGGAGGCTGGAGGCGAGCTTGTCGAGCTCGTCTAACGTGTCCGACTCGGCGTCGGCGGCCTCCAGCTCCCGCCGGAGCTTGATCCGGCTCGTCACCAGCTGCTCGACGAGCCCGTACAGCTCGTCGACCTGGTCGACATCGACGCGGATCGACTTGATCTCGTCGCCGGACTTGGAGTCCGACTTCGAACCGGAATCGTCCGACTTCGAGCCAGATTCGTCCGACTCCGAATCCGAATCGCTCGACGCCGAATCCGAACCGTCGGCGTCGTCAGCGTCGGGAGCGGTATCCGACGGATCGGCCTCGTCGCCAGCGGCGTCGGTCGGTTCCACTCCGGCGCTCTCGGGATCCGTCGGTTCGGCGGACTCGAACTCGTCGTCGGCCGTCGCGTCCGCGTCGGCCGACTCGGCGTTCGAGTCGCTTGATTCGGCGTTCGCGTCACCGTCGTCCTCGCCGTCGCCGGCCGCGACTGCGGTGACCGCCTCGACCTGCGTGAGCGCGCGGAGCCCCTCGGCGACGACCTCGGGGTCGGCGCCGCCGACAAAGGCATCGAACGACTCGTCGTACTCCCCGTCCTCCAGCGCCTCCGGGGCCGGGTCGGTCGCGTGCCCGTCGAACTGCTCGTCGAGCGCCTGAAGGACGAGCGCCGCGTCGACACCCGCCATCTGTGCGTCGCCGATCGTCACGTCCGCGTACGCGACCGGGTCGGGCAGATCGGCTGCGGCCGCAGGCGGTTCCGGCACCGAGACGTCGGGCGCGTCGTCGGCATCGCCTTCGTCGCCGGCGTCGGCGGCTCCGTCCTCACCGGACGCCTCGCTCTCGGCGTCGCCATCGTCGCCGCCGGACGCCTCGCTCCCAGCTTCGTCCCCGCCGACGGTACCGTGCTCTTCCATCTCGCGCAGGCGCGATTCGAGGTCGGAGGGGTCGGTCGACACCTCGCCGGTGTCGGCGATCTCCTCGACCATCGACTCGACGGCGTCGACGCCCTCGAAGAGGAGGTCCATCAGCTCGGGCGTCACCTCGCGGTCGCCCTGCCGGACCGCGTCCAGCAGGTCTTCGAGCGCGTGTCCGAAGTCGGAGACGTCCTCGTACCCCATCGCCGCGGCGTTGCCCTTCAAGGTGTGGGCGACGCGGAACACGTCGTCCATTGCCTCGGTGTCCTCGGGGTCGGCTTCGAGGGCGAGCAGCGCGTTGTTGAGGTCCGTGATCCCGTCTTCGGCCTCGGCGACGAACGCGGCGCGGTGGGAGTCCATCAGGCCTCACCCCCCACAATCGCGCCGGCGACGTCGTCGAGGTCGTACACCGCGTCGACCCCGCCCGTCTCGACCGCGCGCTTCGGCATCCCGTAGATGACGCAGGTGTCCTCGCTCTGCGCCAGCGTGCGCGCGCCGGCGTCGGCCATCGCGCGGATCCCCTCGGCCGCGTCCGAGCCCATCCCGGTCAACACGACGCCAACGAGCGGGTCGTCGATCACCTCGGCCGCGGAGCGCATCGTCACGTCGGCCGCAGGGGTGACCGTGTGGGTGTCGTCGTCCTCGTCGAGCTTGACGCGGAGCCGCCCGGAGCGGTAGCTGTCGATGAGGGTGTGGCTGCCGCCGCGGGCGACGATCGCCTCGCCGGCGCCGATCCGCGCGCCGTCGCTGGCCTCCCGCACGTCGTACGCCGAGGCGGCGTCGAGCCGGTCCGCGAACCGCGAGGTGAACGCCTCCGGCATGTGCTGGACGATCACCACGCGGCAGTCGGCCATCGGCAGCGCCGACAGCACGCGCTCGACCGCGTTCGGCCCGCCGGTCGAGGCCGCGATCACCACGGTCAGCGGCTCGTCGACGTCGGCCGCGTCCGCTTCGGACCCGGCGTCCGGCGAGCGCGACGCCGCTGAACTCGGGTCGTCGCGCTCGCGGGTCGCGGCGTCGAGGTCGGCGTCCGCGACCGAGCGCACCGCCTCGACGAGGCGCTCTGACTCCCGCGAGACGCCGGTCGACACCTCGCCGCCGGGCTTCGAGAAGAAGTCGACCGCTCCGCGGTCCAGCGCCTCGAAGGTGACCTCCGCGCCCTCGTCCGTGTGCGCCGACAGCATCAACACCGGCGTCGGCGTCTCCTCCATCAGCCGCTCGACGGCTTCGAGCCCACCCATGCCGGGCATCTCGACGTCCATCGTCACAACGTCGGGGCGCGTCTCGGCGACCACCGAGAGCGCCTCCTCTCCGTCCCCCGCCTCGCCGACGACCGCGACCCCGGCGTCGCTCAGGAGGTCGCCTATCAGTCCCCGCATGAACGGCGAGTCGTCGACGACCACCACCCGCGGCGACCCGTCCCGACCGCCGCGCCGATCCGTCGTCCTGCTCATGTATCAGGGCGGGCGCAGAATCAGCATAAATCCACGGACCCAGTAATCACCCCTGATAATTCAGGGGACACGATTATTTGTCGGTTCGCCACAGCTATGGGCATGGCAGCAACAGAGGCGGAGGCCGAACCGACCAAGGTGCTGGAGTTCGGGCTGGGCGACGGGACGTACTGTCTGGACATCGGCGTCATCGACGAGATCGTCGACGCCGGCGAGCTCACGCGGATCCCCAACTCGCCGGCCCACGTCGAGGGCGTGATGGACCTCCGGGGGCGGACGACGACGATCGTCGACCCGAAGACGCTGTTCGACATCGACGAGGACGGCCCCCGGGAGCGGATCGTCGTCTTCGACGACGCCGAAATCGACGAGGGCGGGACAGTCGGCTGGATGGTCGACGAGGTGTTCCAGGTCCGCGACGTCTCGCCCGAGGACGTCGACCAGAGCACGACGGTCGAAGACGAGGGCGTCCGCGGCATCGTCAAGTCCGACGACCGGTTCGTCGTGTGGGTCTCGCCGGACGTCGACGACGCGCTCGCCGCCGACCTCGACGACGTTGAGGGCTCGGAGGCGTAGTCGAGGGGAAACGTCCGACCGCCGGAGCGACGCCGACCGTCGCGGACCGCGTCGGTTCTCACGGGTGAGAACCGGGTGCCAACGCTTATCAGCCGTCCGAGGGGTTTTCTTCGTATGCGCGTCTCAAGCGGCGTCCCGGGGTTCGACGACCTCGTCGACGGCGGGTTCCCCGAGGACCGCCTGTACGTGGTCAGCGGTCCGCCCGGGAGCGGCAAAACGACCTTCTGTTCACAGTTCGCGGCCCAGGGCGCCCGAAATGGAGAGGATGTCCTCTACATCAGCATGCACGAAACCAAGGAGGGGATCCGCGAGGACATGAGCGGCTACGAGTTCGGGTTCGACCGCGCGCTCGACTCCGACCGCGTCACCTTCCTCGACTCCTTCTCGTCGGACGGGCGGCGATTCTTCGGGCTCCCCGGCGACCGCCGCGACCGCTCCGGCGTCACCAACCGCCTCACGGGGTTCATCAACTCCCGCGACATCGACCGGGTCGTCTTCGACTCGACGATGCTGTTGCGGTTCCTCCTCGACGACGACGAGGACACGATGATCCAGCTGCTCTCCTCGCTGAAGCGGACCGACGCCACGACGCTCCTGATCTCCGAGATGACCGACCCGAGCGCCTACTCGGAGGAGCACTACCTCGCGCACGGCGTCGTCTTTATGCACAACTACCTCGAAGACGAGGGAATGCAGCGTGGGGTTCAGGTGCTGAAGATGCGGGGGACCAACGTCGACACCGACATCCAGGACGTGGAGTTCACCGACGGCGGGCTCCGCGTCGGCTCGGCAGCGACGGTGACCCACTGATGTACGACCGGACGTTCGGCACGGAGTGGGACGACCTCTCGCGGGAGGAGGCCGTCGAGCGCGCCTTCGCGCTGGGCGTCGCGGCCGGCGTCGACAGCGCCCGACCGGAGGAGCTCGACCGGGTACTGGAGGCGTTCCCGGGGAGCTACGACCAGAGCATCGTGGAACTGGCGTACGACGAGGGACGGACGAAGGCGCTGGAGGCGAAGTCGGAGCGAGACGACCCGGACGACGAGGCCGTCTGGCGGTCACTGGTCGACGGCGCCGGGGAGCCGCGCGAGTCCCCGGTCCCCGCCGCGCTCCCCGGTGCGATACGCGAACTGACACTCACCGACGGGCCGCGGGAGGGGCCGCCGTCGTCGCTCGACCTCCCCTCCATGCTCCGAAAGTGATCCCTCGGAAGGGTTTTACCCCACACTCTCTCACGTTTTCACCATGACCGCGCTTCCCGACGCTGTCCGCGGTGCCGACAGCGTCCTCATCAGCGGTCCCCCGATGAGCGGGAAGTACGACCTGTTCAACCGGCTGCTCTCGGCGTGGGCCGACGGCCCGGTCGTCATCTCGACGGGGCAGACCGCGGAGAAGGTCCGCGACGACTACGAGGAGCTGACAGGAAAAAGCGGCGACGACGTGATCGTCATCGACTGCGTCACCCACGAGCAGGGCGACAAACGCGAGGACACGCCGACGACGAAGTACGTCGCGAGCGCGGGCAACCTCACGGACATCGGGATCAAGTTCACCGATATCGTCGAGTCCTCGACGGGCCGCGACCGCGCCGTCGGCGTCTACTCGCTCTCGCAGCTGTTGATGTACTGGGACCCAGAGCGCATCTACCGGTTCACCCGGGTGATGACCTCGCAGACCTCCGGCGAGGGGTGGCCGTTCGTGGGCGTCGTCGGCTCGACCGCCCACGACGAGCAGGTCGTCCACACCCTCCACGAGCCGTTCGAGGTCGTCGTTGAGACACGCGTCGAGGACGACGAGCGGGAGTTCCGCGTCCGCGGCCGCGTCGGCCAACCCTCCGACTGGCAGTCGTTCTGAGTCTTTGCGGGCGGGGCGAACCGAAGCCTCACCCGACCAGTTCGAACGCCGCGCCGATCGGCGGCGCGTCGACGAGCCCCCAGTAGACGAATCGGTAGGTCCCGGCGCCGAGCGGCGGACAGACCGCCAGGTCGACGCCGTCGACCGCGTCCGCGATGCCCGACTCGGTCAGCGTGATATCCCAGGAGTACGCCGAACTCGTGTCGAGCGACGACTCGCTCCGCGGGAGTTCGACCGCCTCGCCCGTCTTCGATCCGCGGACGTCGAGCCACCCCTCGCCCGTCTCGCGCTGGATCGAGTAGGCGGACTCGCCGAGCGTGGACGTCGGGGCGTCGCCGGTGTTCCGGAGGACGAGCCGGAGCGACTGGCCGTACGTCTCGGTCGTCCCCTCGGTGGAGAGCTCCACCGTCGTCTCGTCCGTCTCGACGAGAGTCTCGGCGACCGACCCCTCGAACGGCCGTTCGAGGCGGACGAACCCGTCGTCTTCGCAGGTCAGCGTCGCCGGCGTCCCCTCGGGGCCCTGCGGTCCGTCGCCCGCGGCGAAGTCGAGACAGCCCGCCGTCGCGACGGACAGGGCGAGCGCGCTTCCGACGAGCGCGTCGCGTCGCGTGTGGTCCATATCGAGGCGAACGGGCGCCACCGGCATGAACCGCACGCGTCGTCGCGGCGGGGCGGGGTCCGGTCTCGTCGGGGCGGGGCGGGCTCTGCGCGCGTCGCCGCCGCCTCTCGGCCGCGGCGGTTCGGAACCGCTTTCCCCTCGGCCGGCGGATGCCCTCGCATGGAGCTGTTCGGATCGAGCGGCATCCGCGGGGTCGCGCTGCGGTACCTCACGCCGGCGCTCGTCCTCGACATCGCGAAGGCGGCCGGGACGGTGTGGGACGCCGACCGCGTCGCCGTCGCGCGCGACACGCGAACCACCGGCGAGCTGTTCGCGAATGCGGCCGCGAGCGGGCTCGCCGCGGTCGGGTGCGACGTCGACCGCCTTGGAGTCGTCCCCACGCCGGCGGTCGGCAACTACTGCGAGTCGGCCGGAATTCCGGCCGTCCTCGTCACCGCCTCGCACAACCCGCCGGAGTTCAACGGGATCAAGCTCGTCGGCGACGACGGCGTGGAGCTCTCCGTCGACGTGTTAGAGCGGATCGAGCGGCGCGTCCTCGACGACGAGTACGACCACGCCGACTGGCGGGCGGCGGGCGCGACGACGCCGGTCGAGGGCGCCGTCGACGACTACGTCGACCAGCTGATCGGCGCGATCGACCGCGAGGCGGTCGCCGACGCCGACCTCACGGTCGCGGTCGACCCCGGCCACGGCGCGGCCTCGGTCACCTCTCCCCGGATCTACCGCGAACTCGGCTGCGAGGTGCTGACCGTCAACGCGACGCCGGACGGCCACTTCCCCGGCCGCGACTCGGAGCCGGTCCCGGAGAACCTGGAGGACCTCCAGCGGCTCGTCGCGACCTCCGACGCTGACGTGGGGATCGCGCACGACGGCGACGCGGACCGGGCCGTCTTCGTCGACGAGACCGGCGAGTTCGTCGACGGCGACACCTCCTTCGCCGCGATGGCCGACGCCTGCCTTGAACCGGACGACGCGGTCGTCAGCGCGGTCAACGTCTCCCAGCGGCTCGTCGACGTCTGCGCCGACAACGACGCCGACCTCGAACTGACGCCCATCGGCGCGACGAACATCATCACCCGCACCCGCGAACTCCACGAGGAGGGAGTCAACGTCCCCATCGCGGGCGAGGGCAACGGGGGCGTCTTCTTCCCGCCGTACCGGCTCTCGCGGGACGGGGCGTACATCGGCGCGCGGTTCCTCGAACTACTCGCCGACGCCGACGGCGCGCCCGTCAGCGAGGTCGTCGCGCCGTACAGCGACTACCACTTCGTGCGGGAGAACGTGGAGTACGAGGACGACGACGAGCGCGCTGAGATGCTCTCGGCCGCCCGCGCGTACGTCGAGACCGCCGACGCGGAGCCGAACACGACCGACGGCTACCGCCTCGACTACGGCGACGCGTGGGTGCTCGTCCGCCCCTCCGGCACCGAGCCGAAGATCCGGATCTACGCCGAGTCCGCCGACGCCGACCGCGCCGAGCGGCTCGCCCAAGACATGCGCGTCGCCGTCGAGAGCGGCCGGTAAAGCGATATCCGTACGTCGACGCGGGCGCAACGGGAATCGGTTCGGCGTGCGCGGTGGGGCCGCGACGACCGGCGCTCGCCCGCTCGAATGTCGTCGACGTGACCTGAAACGCAATTGTTATTTCCACCGTGGCGCGTACGTGTTGGCAATGGACGAGTGGGGCTCCGAACGCGCGGTCTCGCCGGTCGTCGGCGTGGTGCTGCTCGTCGCAATCACGGTCATTCTCGCGGGGGTTATCGGGGTGTTCGCGCTCGGGGTCGTCGACGATCTCGGAGAGAAACCCACCTTCGCCGCCCTCGAACTGACCTTCGAGGAGGAGCCCGCGTCGGCGCCGCAGTACGACGAGTTCCGCTGGGACCTCGAACTCACCAACAACGGCGGTGAAACCGTGGACGCCGACGAGATCGTGGTCTACCTCGACCACGGCGATCAGCGGGTCACGGGGACGCTCGATCGGTCGTTGAGGCCGGGCGAAACGGTCGGGTTGACGGTCGTACACAACAACCAAGGCGGCGACACGATTCCGGAGGGACTCGACTGTTCGGACGTCAACGTGGCGTGTCGCCTGGCCGGAGACACCGGTAACTATCCCGACGAGGACCGGATCCGGCTCCAGATGGTCCACGAACCGTCGGGGTCGATTCTCTACCGGGAACAGATCGGCACCTCCGGCGAGTACGGCATATTCAACGGAGACCCGAGCGACATCGACATAACGGACGAAACGCTGACGTTCGCGTGACGCGTGCCGACGGACTCGGCGCCGGGTCGGTGAGTGGGCGGCGGGCGCGGGATTCGCGCCCCACATCCGACAGAGGGGTGGCCGCGTCTCAGTCCAGCGCCGCGAGCGCCTCGGCCGCCTCGCGAGCCGCTTCGAGGTGGTCGCGGGCGCGCCGCGGGTCGTCTGTCTCCTCGGCCGCACGCGCGAACCGCGTCAGCGTCCGCGTCAGCGACGCGCGGGCGGCGCCGACCCCCTCGTCGTCGTCGGCCGACCGCGACGGGGCCGACTGCTGCGGCTCAGACCGCTGCGGCGACGATCTCCGCGGCGACGCCGACTCCCGCGAGGGCGCCGACTCCCGCGAGGGCGCCGACTCCTGCGAGGGCGCCGACTCCCGCGAGGGCGCCGACTCCCGCGAGGGCGCCGACTCCTGCGAGGGCGCCGACTCCTGCGGTGGTGTCGATCCCCGCGGGGCCGCGGTCGACGGGGGCGACCGCGACCGGGCCGGTTCGTTCGCGCCCGAGTCGACCGCACCGTTCTCGGCCGCCGAGTCGACGCCCGCGGCGTCCGCGTCCGCCGACGTTCCGGTCTCGACGACGGGAGCGTCACCCGCCTCCGTCGAATCTCTATCTACCTCGGGCGAAGTCTCGCCCGCCTCGGCCGAATCCCCACTTACCTCGGACGAGGCCTCACCTGCCTCGGCCGCGCCCCCGGCCTCGTTCCCGCAGGTGGGACAGAACTCGCGGCCGTCGTACCGGAAGATGGGGTCGCCGCACTCCCCGCAGTGGCGGTTCGTCATCGTCGCGCCCTTGAGGAGGAGTTCGGACATCTGTTGGGTGTGCTCGCGCTTCTTCTCGTCCTCCGCGAACTTCTCGCGGAGCTTCTCTCGTTCCGCCTCCTTGTCGAAGCCGTCGCTCATGGGCGGACGAACGTGGTTCGCGGGCAAAAGTCCGGTGGGCTCGGGACGGGCGGGTCCGCGGCGCGAACCGGCCGCAACGAGAGCCGAGCGGCTACTCCTCGGTGACCGTACGGTCTTCGTCCGGATCGAGCTCGCCGCGGTGGATCTTGGCGCCGTCCTGCGCGACCTGTCGTCCCAGCACCGCGCACTTCACGCGCATCGGCGAGATGTCGACGCCGAGCATCTCCGTGACGTCGTCGGTGTCGAGCGCGTCGAGCTCGTCGACGGGCATCCCGTGGAGCCGCTCGGAGAGCATGCTCGCGGAGGCCATCGAGATGGCGCAGCCGTCGCCGGTGAACCGCACCGCCTCGACGGTCTCCTCGTCGTCGTCGAGTTGGACGTCCATCCGGATCGTGTCGCCGCAGGAGGGGTTCTCGCCGACGTGCGTGAAGTCCGGATCCTCAAGTTCCCCGTAGTTGCGCGGGTTCTTGTAGTGGTCGAGGATCTGCTGCCGGTACATGTCCGAGCCCAGTCCCATACTGCCTCCGAGTACGCCGGTCCGGCTCAAAAGGGTTCCGTCGAGCGCGACCATTTATAAACGAAAACGGCACGTGCGGCGGCGCGTGCCGGCGAGCGGCCGCCACCGGCGGCCGCGAGTCGCACGCGCGAGGGAGTCGGCCGACCGTAGGGAGGCCGACGAGGCTGGGGAGGTGTGAGGCGCGGTTGCGGTGCGGTCGGGGCGGGAATCGAAGGGGCAGTCGCGAGGCGGGCGCAGGCGACGGCAGGACCGCAGCGAGTGAGCGGAGCGAACGAGCGAGGACCGCCCCGAGCGTGCGCCCGCCTCGCGACTGGGGCTTCGGAGCGGTTCGTCGTCGAGCCAACGAGGTCCTGAGACGAGTTCGAGGCGAGGTATCGCCCTCGATCAGGCCGCGTGCTCCTCGACCCACGCCGCGAGGTCCTCGCCCGGAATGAACCCCTCGGCGCGCCGCGCGACGGGCTCGCCGTCGACGAAGAGGACGAACAGCGGGACGCTCCGCACGTCGAACCGCTCGACCAGCGGCGGGTCGTCGCGGGGGTTCACCAGCCCGACCGCGAGGTCGGTCTCGACGCCCCGGGCGACGTTCCCGATCACCGGCTCCATGCTCGCGCAGATGCCGCAGCCGTCGGTATAGAACTCCACGAGCGCGGCGTCCGCGTCGCCGACGAAGGCGTCGAGGGAGGCTTCGTCCGACAGCGAGACCGGGCGGTTCGCACCGGCCGGCGCCTCGGAGCCGTCGGCCTCGTTCGAGACAGTATTGGATCTCATACGCATTATTGGGCGCGAGCGGGGATAACCCCTTCTGTCGGCGAACTCGACGGCGACGGGAGACGAGAAACGAACGAAAAGGGAAGGAAAAGAGGTCTGCGCGTCGGAAATCGCGTCCCTACGCCGGCTCGTCGCCCTCGGGCTCGGTGCGCCACCCGCCCTTCAGCGTGACGTACCAGACCGAGGCGCCGGCGAGGACGAAGACGGCGGCCATGTACGGGATGATCGGCAGTTCGATCCCGACGAAGTCGAGCACGGTCCGCATCTCGTAGACGATCACGCCGAAGATCGCGAGCGTCACGAGCAGGCCGCCGCGGCTGATGTCCACGCTCATCGGACCACCTCGGCGAGCGCGGCCGACGCGTCGCCGACCGCGCCGAGCAGCGTCGCCGCCGCGTTCGCGAGCGCGTCGAGCAGCGGCGTGAGCCACACCGGATACGTGCCGACGCCGGGACCGAGCAGCCCGCCGCGCTGGATGATCGCCGCCAGCGGGAGCGCGTACGCGAGGACGACGAGCGTCAGCGCGATGCCGACCCACAGCCGGAGGTTATCGAGCACCTTCGGCGAGTCGTCGGGGCCGGACAGCGCGGGCGGCAGCGGGTCCGCGAGCCCCGAGACCTTCGGGTTCCCCATCGTGAGTACGAGGTTCCCGATGAACAGGACGGTCGAGACGAACAGCAGCGTCCCGCCGATGGCGATCTGAATATTGAGCTCCTCGAACCCGCCGAACATCGTCGGGTAGTCGAAGCCGGAGTACTCCGGCTCCGCGGTGCGGCGCGGGACGCCTAAGATCCCCTGCGCGTGCATCGCGTTCGACATCAGCGCCATGCCGATGAACCAGACGACGACCTGGACCAGCCCGATCGTCCGGCTGTAGATCGGCTTGTTGGTGATCTGCGGCCAGAGCCAGTAGGTGGCGGCCATGAACGTGAGCGCCACCGCGGTCCCCACGGTGAGGTGGAAGTGGCCCGGCACCCAGATCGTGTTGTGGATCATGTAGTTGATGTTCATGCCGGCGTTCACCATCCCGGAGAACCCGCCGGCGGCGAACATCAGCCCCGCGAGCATCATCCCCGTGAACGCGGGATTGCGCCACGGGAGGTCGGTGAGCCAGCCGAGGAGACCGCTCCCGCCGCGCTGACGGGCGCCGTACTCGACGCTCGCGACGACCGTGAACGCGGTGAGCAGGCTCGGCAGCAGGAGGAACATCGTGTTCGTCATCGAGATGAACTTGAACCCCTCCGCGATCCCCGGGTCGAGGTACTGGTGGTGGATCCCGACGGGGGTCGAGAGGAGCAGGAACAGCACGAACACGACCCGCGCGAGCGGGTCGCTGAACAGCCGCCCGCCGGCCAGCTTCGGCAGGACGGTGTACCATAGCAGGTACGCGGGCATCAGCCAGAAGTAGACGACCGGGTGGCCGAAGAACCAGAACAGCGTCCGGGTCAGCGTCGGGTTCACCTGGTCGATCAGACCGAGCGACCACGGCAGGAGGAAGATCAGCACCGAGGCGGCCACAGCCGAGGAGGCGATGTACCACATCGCCATCGTCGTCAACACCATGAACGTCTGGAGCGGGATCCGCTCGTCCGGGTGCTCGCGCTTCCACGCGAGCCACGTCCGGAAGAAGTCGGCCCCGGCGATCCACGACCCGACGATGAACACCGCGAGCCCGGCGTAGAACATCGGGTGCGCCTGCAGCGGCGCGTAGAACGTGAACAACACGTCCGCGCTCATATCGATGGAGTCGACGAAACCGGCGAGGATCGACACGCCGGTCATCGTCATCCCGGCGGCCATCAGCCCGTACCACGTCCACGTGATCTTGGTGTTGAGGAGCGGCCGGTCGAGGCTCCGCACGACCGCCCACGTGAACAGGCCGACGAGGAAGAACGTCGTGAAGCTGATCGCGAGGAACACCCCATGTGCGGTGAGGGAGGTGTAGTAGTCGGTGGAGTCGATGAGCCCGCGGAACACGCCGGTCCGGTGGAGCGTCTGGATGATCCCGAACACCGCGCCGAGCGTGAGCGCGAGGAACGAACCGAGCAGCGCAGCCCGGACGATCCGCGCCTCCTCGGGGAACTTGTTCGCGAAGGTCTGCTCGGCCTCGATGGCCTCGCTCATTCGCCGTCACCCCCGCTGCTCTCGAACTCCGCTTGGCTCACGACGTTCACCTTCCCTTCCATCACGTGGTGGCCCGCGCCGCAGTACTCGTTACAGATGAGCCCGTACTCGGCCGGCTCGTCGGTCTTGACCGTAATCTCCGAGACCTCGCCGGGAACGACCATCGTGTTCGCGTTCGTGCCCGCGACCTCGAACCCGTGTATCACGTCCGCAGAGGTGACGTAGAACGTCACCGTGCTGTTCGCGGGCACGACGATCGGATCCGGTTGGAACCCGAACTGCCGAGCGACGACGTACGCCTCGTACTCGTTTTCGCCCACCTGCTCGACCCGGGGCTCCGAGAACCTGTCGTCCTCGTCTAACGCGCCGGCGTCGATCGCCGGTTCGCTGTCGCTCACCATCGCGACGCCGGGACCGACGGCGCCGTAGGTGACCGAGCCGAGGAGGAACAGGATCAGCAGCACCGACGCGGCCAGCCAGATCTTCTCGTAGTTGTGGATGTGCATCCGTGATCACCCCACGACGACGAGATCTCGTCCGAGGAACTCGATGTAGTAGATGTACACCCACGAAAGCACCAGAATGACGAAGTAGATCGCGATGAGCGAGAGGGTCCCGATCGGGTCGAACTCCTCCGTCTCACCGCTCACGTCGTCCGTCGGAGCGTGTGCGGTCTCGTTTTGGCCCATAGGCGGGGTTAACAACAAAGAAGTATATAAGATCCACCCGTTCTCGAACCCTGAAAACACGGGTGTTATATATTTTCGGCGGCCGATAGGGGACGGTATGGACTTCTCGATCCAACAGGGCGTACTCCTGGTCCTCGGCGGGCTCGTTCCCGCGGTTGTGTTCATCGCGGATCGGGCGGAGATCTTCGTCGCGATCACGCTGGTGAACGTGCTGCTCATCTGGGCGAGCCTCCGGATCGCGACCGGCGGGAGCTTCCCGGGAGTCGGTGGCGACGCGGATGACCCGGAACACGCGTAGTCGGCCCAAACACGCGTAGTCGGCCCAAACACGCGTAGTCGGCCCAAACACGCGTAGTCGGCCCAAACACGCGTAGTCGGCCCAAACACGCGTAGTCGGCCCAAACACGCGTAGTCGGCCCAAACACGCGTAGTCGGCCCAAACACGCGTAGTCGGCCCAAACACGCGTAGTCGGCCCAAACACGCGTAGTCGGCCCGAACAGGCCGCGGGACCACCACCCCCGGTCCGCGGACCGCTCGAAGAGAACCCGAATGGACCACGTATGACAGGCTGTACACTCTGCGATCTCCCGGTCGGGGACGATCCGCACACCGCTTCCGACGTCGACGGCGAGTTCTGCTGCCGGGGGTGTCTCGCCGTCGCGCGCTCGCTCGACGACGCCGAGGACCTCGAGGACCTCGAAGAGCGGCGGCCGGACGCGACCCCGGGCGAAGAGTTCGACGGCGAGACGACGTTCCTCCACGTCGACGGGATGCACTGCGCGACCTGCGAGTCGTTCCTCGAGATGACGGCGGGCGAGCAGGACGGGGTCGCGGCCGCGGAGGCGAGCTACGCCACCGACACGATCCGGGTCGACTACGACCCCGAGACCGTGGACGCGGACGATCTCCCCGACCGGCTCTCGGTCGCGGGCTACTCGGCGAGCGACCGCGCGGACCCGAACGCGGAGGAGGACGACGCGGTGGTGCGGTTCCTGATCGGTGGCGGCTTCTTCGGGATGATGGCGATGCTGTGGTACGTGCTCTTCCTGTACCCGACCTACTTCGGCTACGAGCCGATCATCGAGCTGGGCGGCGTCTCGGGCACCTACCTCTTCGCGCAGATCTGGCTGTTCGCCTCGATCGTGCTGTTTTACACCGGCTACCCAATCTTGCGGGGCGCGTACGTGAGCCTCCGGGCGCGACAGCCCAACATGGACCTCCTCGTGTCGCTCGCGGCGACGAGCTCGTACGCGTACAGCACGCTCGCGCTACTCGTCGGGCGGACCGACCTCTACTTCGACGTGACCATCGCCGTCATCCTCGTCGTCACCGCCGGCAACCACTACGAGTCGATCATCAAGCGGCGGGCGACCGGCATGCTCGCCGACCTGACGACGACCGAGGAGCGCACCGTGCGGACCGAGGCGGGCGAGCCCCTCGACGCCGACGCGGTCGACCCCGGGGACCGCCTCCTCGTGCGCCCCGGCGAGCGCGTGCCGTTCGACGGGACCGTCGCCGAGGGGACCGCCGCGGTCGACGAGGCACTCGTCACGGGCGAGTCGCTCCCGGCGACGAAACGCGAGGGCGACCCGGTCCGCGGGGGCACCGTCGTCACCGACTCGCCCGTCGTGATCGAGGTCGGCGAGGACGCGGCGAACACCCTCGACACCCTCGTACGCCTGCTCTGGGAGATCCAGAGCTCGCGGTCCGGGATCCAGCGGCTCGTCGACCGGCTGGCGACGGTGTTCGTCCCCCTCGTCGTCGCGGTCGCGACCGTCGGCGCCGCCGCCACCCTCGCGCTGGGCTCGGCGCCGATCGACGCGGCGCTCGTCGGACTGACGGTGCTCATCGTCTCGTGTCCGTGCGCACTCGGGCTGGCGACGCCGCTCGCGGTCGCCGCCGGGATCCGCGACGCGGCGAAGCGGGGCATCGTCGTCGTCTCAGACGCCGTCTTCGAGTCGGCCGCCGACGTCGACACCGTCGTCTTCGACAAGACCGGCACGCTCACTGACGGCAAGATGCGGCTGCTCGACGCGACCGCCGACGACGGGGCCTCGGTCGACCGCGTCCGCGAGCGGGCGGCCGCCGTCGAGCGCGCCTCGGTCCACCCGGTCGCCGAGGCGATCGTCGCGGGGGTGCTGGGAGACGAGACGGGCGGGAGCGAGGAACGAGCCGCGGCCGATGGGGGCCGCGCAGCGGACGACGCGGCCACCGACGGGGGCGCCGCGGCCACCGCAGATCCGAGCGACGGCCCGTCAGCCGAGATCGACGCGCTCGACGCTCCCGCAGCGACCGATGTGGACGTCTTCGACCGCGGAGTCGCGGGGCGCGTCGACGGCGACGAGGTCGTCGTCGGCCACCCCGACCTCTTCGACGAGCGCGAATGGCCGGTCTCCGACGAACTGCGCGAGGCAGGAAGGGACACCCGCGACCGCGGGAACGTCCCCGTCTACGTCGGCTGGGACGGCCGCGTGCGCGGGGTCCTCGCCGTCGGCGACGAGGTGCGTGAGGGGTGGGAGGCGGTCGTCGCCGATCTCGACGCGGACGGGCGGCGCGTCGTCGTGCTCACCGGCGACGCGCCCGCGGCCGCGGCGCAGTTCGCGGACCACCCCGCGGTCGACGAGGTGTTCGCCGAGGTGCCGCCGGAGGCGAAGGCCGAGACGGTCCGGCGGCTCGGCGCCGATGGCTCGGTGGCGATGGTCGGCGACGGGAGCAACGACGCTCCCGCGCTCGCCGCGGCCGATCTCGGGATCTCGATCGCTTCCGGGACGGACCTCGCGGCGGACGCCGCCGACGCGGTCCTGCTCGACGACCGGCTCTCGGCGGTCCCGGAGCTGTTCGCCGTCACGCGCGGGACGAATCGGCGCCTGAAGCAGAACCTCGGCTGGGCGTTCGTCTACAACGCGGCCGCGATCCCGTTGGCCCTGTCCGGCCTCCTCAACCCCCTGCTGGCCGCGCTCGCGATGGCGTCGAGCAGCCTCCTCGTGGTGACGAACTCCGCGCGCCCCGTTTATAAGGACGACTGAGGCACGGCGGGACGGGCAAGGAGATTTAAAAATGGGCGGTGGCGCGTGCCGACGAGCGCCCGCAGGGCGCGAGTCGCACGCGCGAGGGAGTCGATGGTCCGGAGCGAAGCGGAGGACCATCGACGAGGCTGGGGAGGCGTGAGGTGCGGTTGCGGTGCGGGGCGGGACTCAAAGGGGCAGCCGTGAGGCGGGCGCAGGCGACGCAAGCACCGCAGGGAGCGAGTGAAACGAGCGACTGAGGAGCGCAGCGAGCGTGCGCCCGCCTCCCGGCTGGGGCTTTGGAGGTCTTTGTCGTCGACTCGCGCCCACCCAGTTATAAGCGAGCGGCTGGGGCTTTGGCGGCACTACTCGTCGATCCGTGCGATGTCGCTTAAAAATAAACGACTGCGTATTAGGCCGCTGCGCCGACGTACGGCTTGACCGCGCGGACGATGGCGTCGACGTCGTACTCGTCTTCCTCCTTGTCGAAGACGACCTCGTCGTCGGCGCGGACGACAAACACGCCCGCGTCGCCGGTCACCAGCGCGACCTCGTCGATGCCCTCGCCGAACTGCTTGAGGATCGCCTCGGAGACGTCTTGCGCGCGGTTCAACATGCCACAGGGGACGCAGTACTCGATTTCGACGCGTGTCATACGTCCCCCGGTTCGTGCCGAACGAACTTAAATAGAGCCGCGTCTCGCTCGCCGACCCTTACGACCGCCGATCGACGCCGCTGATCTCGAACCGCGTCCCGCCCTCCGCTCCGTCGTCGATCCGGAGTTCCCACCCGTGCGCCTCGACGATCCGGTCCACGATCGCGAGGCCGAAGCCCGTCCCGTCGGCCGACGAGGTGAACCCGGTCTCGCGAACCCGATCGACATCCTCCTCCGGGATGCCGACGCCGTCGTCCTCGACGTAGAACCCGTCCTCGCCGAGCGGACCCACCCGGACGGTCACGTCGCTGCCGCCGTGTTCGATCGCGTTCCGAAAGAGGTTCTCGAACACGTGCGACAGCCGGTCGCGGTCGGCCCGCACCGTCAGCGACCCGTCCACGCTGAGCGTCGCGTCCGCCGTGTCCACGCGCGACCAGCACTCGCGGACGCAGTCGGCGAGGTCCACGTCGTCGGCGTCGTCGACGATCTTCCCCTCGCGGGCGAGCGTCAGCGTCTCCTCGATTATCTCGTCCATCCGGTCGAGGGCCGGCTCGACCGCCGCCAGGTGTTCGTCGTCCGGGTGGGCTTCCTTGGCGAGGTCGACCCGACCGCGGACGACGTTGAGGGGGTTCCGAAGGTCGTGGGAGACGACGCTCGCGAACTCCTCGAGGCGGTCCCGCTCGCGGCGGAGTTCGGCCTGTCGGACGCGGCTCCGCTCCTCGGCGACCTCGCGTTCGATCGCCCTCGCCTCGAACAGCCCGATGAGCAGCCCGATACCGCCGCCGAAGCCGATCGCCCAGCGGATCCAGCCGAACACCTGAAACGCGGACTCCGTCGGGAGCGTCGCCATGAATCCCACGTTGACGAGGAGGTATCCCAACGCGCCCGCGACCCACCAGCGGTTGATCCGCTGGTACCGCGCGGGCGAGAGGTCGGAGCCCGGGATCCAGTAGACGACGTAGCCGACGCCGAACACGACCAGTAGCGAGGAGACGAACCCGACCCAGTACCCGCCGGGAACGGGCACGACCCCGACCAGGACCGTGGCGGCCTCGACGACGAGTAACAGGAGAAGTACGACGCTGAGCCCCCAGACGGGCCACAGCGAACGTGCGGCCGCACTCGTCGTGTCGTCCATTCGATTGTGTCGGCTCTCTCGCGGAGGTATATAAACCACGCCCGATCGGCTATCAGATCCAATATCTCTGACGCCCCCGCCGAAACGCCCCTCAGACGACCAGCGCGTCGAAGACGACGGCGAACAGCAGCAGGCCGAGGTAGGCGTTCGAGGCGTGGAACGCGCGGAACGCCGCGCTCTCCGTCTGCTCGTAGTGGAGCTGGACGACCGTCCAGAGGAAGACGGCACCGACGCCGACGCCGACGACAGCGTACAGCGCGCCGAGCGGGTCGGCAGCCGCGGCGAGCGCGACCGCGGCGACCAGCGTCGCACCGAGGTACCAGAGGATGTGCCGGCGGGTCGCGGTCTCGCCGCGGACGACGGGCATCATCGGGAAGCCGCCGCGCTCGTAGTCGTCCTTGTACGCTAACGCGAGGTTGTAGAAGTGCGCGGGCGTCCACAGGAAGATGACGAGGGCGAGCAGCAGCCCGCCGCCGCCGACCTCGCCCGTGACCGCGGCCCAGCCGATGAGCGCCGGCAGCGCGCCGGCCGCGCCGCCGATGACGGTGTTTTGAACCGTGTTCGGCTTGAGGACGAGCGTGTACACGACGCTGTAAAAGACGATCGCGATCAGCCCGAGCGCGGCCGTCAGCGGGTTCACCGTCCAGAACAGCGCGAGCGAGACGAGCGCGAGGGTGCCGCCGAACGCGAGCGCGTGCGAGACGGGGACGAGGTCGGTCGCGAGCGGCCGGTCGCTGGTGCGTTGCATCCGTTTGTCCACGTCGCGCTCGAACACGTGGTTGAACGTCCCGGACGCGCCGATCGAGAGCGCGCCGCCTGCGAGCGTCGCCGCGACCGCGTACGGGGTGAAGCCGGGGCCGCCCCGCAGCGCCATCGCCGCGGCGGCGACGAGACAGAGCAGCCACATCAGCCGCGGCTTCATCAGTCGGAAGTACGCCGCCGCGGTCGCCTTCAGCCGCGGGAGCGTCGCGGACGGGATCTCCGGCTCCGGCGCCTCCTCGACCGGCGGGAGGTGGTCCGTTCCGGGCTCGAAGTCGTCGGGGGCGTCGTCCGGGCTCCCCGTCTCGGCCTCCAGCCACCAGGCGAGCGCCGCGAGGACGGCGCCGAAGATGCCGATCCCGAGGAGGAGGTGGGCGGAGCCGAGCGCGGCGGGCAGGTCGCCGAGCGCGACGAGCGCGCCGACGCCGGCCTGGGCGGGGTAGACGACGAGCGCGGCCGCGAGCGCGACCCGGACCCGGCGGTCGGCGCCCTCGCGCCACGCGAGCGCGGCGGAGAGGGCGACGAGGAGGCCGACGACGACCGCGAGGACGCGGTGGCCGAGCGCGATCCACCCCGCGGTCTCCGTGGGCAGGGCGGCGCCGCTCCCGCAGGCGGGCCAGCCGCCGCAAGCGGTCGCCGCCTCCGTGAGGGAGGTGGTGGCGCCAACGACGACGAGCAGGTACACGCCCATCGCGGCCGCGGCCAACACCGCGGGGAACTTGTCGGGGATGTTCACTCACCTCGGTTTGGGAGTCAGTCCATTTAGATGCCGCGCTTCCGCCCCCGTCCGAGGCCGCGCGCGGGAAGAGTTCGAGCGGTCCGCCGGGCTGGGACTTACGAGTCCGTCGTGTCGCCGTCCTCGCCGCGCTCGCGTAAGATTCGGTCGACGATGTCGCCGCTGGAGAGCAGCTCGTCCTCGTACTTCGGCTCGCGGCCCGACGCGCGCTCGACCCGGCAGTCGATGCCGCGCGCGTCGAGGGCGGCCGCGATGTCGGCCTCGTCGTGGTGCTGGTCGAACCCCAGCACGATCACGTCGGGGTCGAGCCGCTCGATGGGGACGAACACGTCCTCCGGGTCGCCGAGGTGCGCCTCGTCGACCGCGTCGAGCGCCTCGACCATGTCGCGCCGCTGGCGGGCGCACAACACGGGAGCGGGCTTGTGCGTGACGTTGGTGCGCCGGGCGACGATGGCGTGGAGCTCGTCGCCGTGCGTCGCCGCGTCCTCCAGGTAGTGGACGTGGCCGGGGTGCAGCAGGTCGAACGTCCCCTGCGAGACGACCCGGGTCATCGGAACCACGAGAGGAAGCCGCCGGAGTCGCGGTCGTCCAGCTCGCGATCGATGTCCGCCTGGGTAAAATCGAAGAAGTGCTCGTCGGGGACCTCCACGTCGAGCACGTCGAGGGTGGTCTGGTTCCCCTCGTTGTCGAACGCCTTCCAGTCGCCCCACCCGTAGGGCGCGCCGGCGATGATGTGGACCTTCCCCTGTCCGAACGTCGCGAGGTCGGCGTCGCTCGGGCGCAGCGCGCCGTTCGGGTGCGAGTGGACCGACCCGACGGCGCGCATGTCGTTCGGCTTCATGTGGGTGCGGACGCTGGCGCTCGTCGGACTCGACTCCGTCCCCGGGATGACGAGCACGTCGGTGATCACCTGTCCGTCCCGGTCGAGGTCCAGCTTCCGGGCGTCGTCCGCGCGGAGGAACCCCATGTACTCGTTGGGGTGGGTCTCCTCGCTCGCCTCGAGCACGAAATCCAGGGTCTCTCGGGCGATCCCGAGGAGCTCGTCCGAGCGGAACAGTCGCATGAACGAGACAAGTCGCCGTCGCCTCATAGGGGTTCCGGACCGCGGGACGCGAGACGCTCCTCGCGCGTTACCGGGACGGCGTCCGGAGCCCCGAGCCCCGAGAGAACAGGCTTAACACCGGCCGTTCCCGAGGACTGTCCATGAGCGAAAACACCGCCGGGGATTCCGGCACGCGGGGCGATTCGAGCCCCGAACCCGACGCCGACGCGGCGGAGGGGACGGTCGAGGACCGGTCGGATCACGCGACCGACGACCGCCCGACCGTCTACGACCTGGCACCGGACTGCACTCTCGAAGACGCCGAGGTCGACGCCCTGTATCACGCCGAGGTCAACGGCGTCGTCGACTACGGCGTGTTCGTCGACCTCTCCGACGCCCTGAGCGGGCTCGTCCACGAGTCGAACCTCGACGGCGACTACGCCGTCGGCGACCGGCTGATCGTCCGGCTCACCGAAGTGAAGGAGAACGGCGACGTCGCGTTCGACGACGTCGACCCCGACGACTACCGCACCGAGACCGTCGCCCACGAGCCGGCGGTCTCGCGGGTCCGCGGCCTGACTCCCGGCGACGAGGTGACCGTCGAGGGCGAGGTCGTCCAGGCGAAACAGACGGGCGGCCCCACTATCTTCGCCGTTGCCGACGCCTCCGGCGTCCTCTCCTGTGCGGCCTTCGAGTCCGCCGGCGTCCGGGCGTACCCCGAGGTCGAGGTCGGCGACATGGTCCACGTCGCGGGGACGATCGAGAGCCGCGAGAACGCGCTCCAGCTCGAGGTCGACTCGCTGAAGCGGCTCCCCGACGATCGCGCCGCCGAGGCCCGCGAGCGCTTCGAGGCGGCCCTCGACGAGCGCGCCGAGCCCGCCGACGTCGACCCCCTCGTCGAGTGGGAGGCGTTCGAGCCGATCCACGAGGACCTCCGCGAGCTGGCGCGGCTGCTCCGCCGGACCGTCCTCGCCGGCCGCCCGATCCGCGTCCGCCACCACGCCGACGGCGACGGGATGTGCGCCGCGATCCCGGTCCAGCTCGCCGTCGAGAACCTGATCGAGGAGGTCCACGGTGACCCCGACTCGCCGCGCCACCTGTTCAAGCGGCTCCCGAGCAAGGCGCCCTACTACGAGATGGAGGACGTCACCCGCGACCTCAACTTCGCTCTGGAGGGCCGCGCCCGCCACGGGCAGAAGCTCCCGTTCCTCCTAATGTTAGACAACGGGTCGACCGAGGAGGACGTGCCGGCCTACGAGAACCTCGCGCACTACGACATCCCCATCGCAGCCGTCGACCACCACCACCCCGACCCCGAGGCGGTTGAGCCGCTGCTCGACGCCCACGTCAACCCCTACCTCCACGGCGAGGACTACCGGGTCACCACCGGGATGATGTGCGTCGAGCTCGCCCGCCTGATCGACCCGTCGCTCACCGAGGAGCTCGAACACGTGCCGGCGGTCGCCGGCCTCTCCGACCGCTCGAAGGCGGAGGCGATGGACGACTACGTCGCGCTCGCCGAGGGCGCCGGCTACGACGAGTCCGACCTCCTCGACATCGGCGAGGCGCTCGACTACGCCGCCCACTGGCTCCGCTACTCCGAAGGGAAGACGCTCGTCAACGACGCCCTCAACGTCGGCTGCGACGACGAGGAACGGCACGAGGAGCTCGTGGAATTCCTCTCCGAGCGCGCCGAGCGCGACGTGGAGCGCCAGCTCGACGCCGTCGACGACCACGTCGAACACGAGCGGCTCGCCTCGGGTGCGCACCTCTACCGGATCGACTTAGACGAGTACGCCCACCGGTTCACCTACCCCGCGCCGGGCAAGACCACCGGCGAGCTCCACGACACGAAGGTGAAAGAGACGGGCGACCCCGTCATCACCATCGGCTACGGCCCGGACTTCTGCGTGCTCCGCTCGGACGGCGTCCGGCTCGACATCCCGAACATGGTGACCGAGCTGAACGCGGAGCTGCCCGAGGCCGGCGTCTCCGGCGGCGGCCACCTCGTCGTCGGCTCCATCAAGTTCGTGAAGGGACGCCGGAGCGAAGTGATCGAGGCGCTCGTCGAGAAGATGGCGAGCGCGGAGATCGACGAGGCGCTCTCGTCGACGATCGCGCTCAACGACTGACCGCGACGGCGGCGACGACCCCGCACGGAACCGCTTTTCAGCCGAACGCGATCTCCCGTCGGGCGACGGCTCCGGCCCCCGCGAGCGCGACGCCGAACCCGCCGACGAAGGCGATCGGGAGCTGAATCCCGCCGCCGCGCCAGTCCGCCGCATACGCGCGAGCGTAGAAGTCCGCGACCGACTCGTTCTCTACCGCGAGCAGCACCTCGCGGTTGTTTGTCTCCGCGCTCGGGTTCCAGTTGAGGCTGCCGACGACCGCGGTGTCGTCGACGACGAGCCCCTTCGCGTGGACCTTCCCGAACCGCCCGCGCGGCTCGGCGAGGTCGACGGCGATCGGCTCGCCCGCGAGCCGCTTCGAGAGGTTCCGGTTCGCCTCCCGGTCGTACCACGCGTCCGAGAGCAGCAGGTGAACGTCGACGCCGCGGTCGGCCGCGCGCCGGAGCGCGCGGACGATCCGATCGTTCGGCCCCCCCACGCGTGGCACGACCGCGAGGACCCGCTCGTCGGCGGCGTCGATCCGCGCGACGATCCGGTCGGCGGCGTTGCCCGGGGCGGTCAGGACGGTCACGTTGGCCGCCGCGGGCTCCGCGGGCGCGTCGAACCGCGTCGGATAGGAGCCGTTCGCGCGCCCGCCGTCGTGGAACTCCGTGTCCTTGCGGAAGGCGCGCCACGACCGCGCGTCTCGGGCCTCGAAGTCGGCGCGGAACAGCGCCGCGAGGTCGTCCGCCGGGGTCTTGTCGCCGTCGACCCCGGCCGCCTCCGCGCTCCCGTTCTCGACGACGACGCCCCACCCGCGGTTGCTCCGCCCGCCCGTCCCCGACGGCTTCCAGTTCTCCGTGAGGACGACGGCGCGGTCGTCCGCGACCGCGTACTTGGGGTGGTGAAAGCGGAACCGCTCAACCTCGCCGTCGAGGATCCGGACCTCGACGCCGGCGGCCGTCAGCCGGTCGATCAGCGCCGCGCTCCGCGCCGAGAATCCGCCGACCGGCGACCCCTCCAGCAGCACGCGTACAGTGACTCCGCGGTCGGCAGCCGCGACGAGCGCCTCGACGACCCGCTCCGAGGTCAGCGTGTAGCCGGCGACGAACAGCCGCTCGTCCGCGGCCCGGAGTGGTTCGACCGGGACTCCCGGGCTGTCGGGGAGGACGAACGGCGTCACGGCCGCGTCCGCGGTCGACTCCGGCGAGCGGGGCTCGTAGCCGCGGGGACGCCACTCGCCCCACGAGGCGCGCCAGCGGTACCCCTCGCGAGCGCGGTCGTAGGCGACGACGTCGACCGCCGTCCCGTTCCGGCGGAGTTCGATCCGGTCGCCCGACGCCGACAGCGGGAAGTAGTCGGTCAGGCGGCGAATCTGCCGCCGGTCCGCGACCGCGGCGGCCGTCCCCGAGTCGCCGGCGAGGATCGAGGCGGTCCGGTTCGGCTCGGTCGACAAGGTCACGGTCCCGCTGGCGTTCGCCGGAATCCGGGCGTCGTAGTAGCCGTCGGAGAGCGACCAGTTCCCGCGCTCGGGGAGGGAGACGACGAGGTACTCGCCGCGGTTCTCCGCGGTCGTCGGGTTCGGGTACAGCCCGACGATCCGGGGCTCGCGGTCGGCGGCGGCGGAGTCGTTCGCCGCGGTGGGCTCAACCTCGTCGGTCGGGGCGGCGGCAGCGTCGACCGGGGCGGCGGCAGCGTCGACCGGGGCGGCGGCGCCGACCGGGGCGGCCGCGGCCGGAAGCGAGCCGGCGACACTCGCCGCGGCGACGAGTAAGAGGAGCGCGGCGACGCGAGACCGGCGGCTCGGACGGCGGGGTGACACGGCGAGCGTGGCGCCGGTATCGGGTAAAAGGGTTCGCGACCGCTGCGGGGAGAGGAGTGCGCCTCAGGCCGTCGGCGCGGGCTCGGCCTCGTCGAGCGCCTGCTGCGCCTTCTCGCCCTCCGTCGAGACGACGAAGGAGCGCTCGTCGGCGTACTCGGCGACCGGTTCGAGCGCCTCGCGGGTCCCGATCTGGCGGAGCGCCCAGCCAGCGGCCGCGCGGACGTCGTCCGAGGGGTCGTCTTTGAGCGCGTCGGCAAGGGGATCGACAGCGCGGGCGTCGCCGATCAGGCCCAGCGCGCGGGCAGCGTGCGGGCGGACGAGGTCGTCGGTGTCGGCGTCGGGGTCGAGCTGGTTCGCGAGCGGCTGGACGGCCTCCGCCGCGCCGATCTCGCCGAGCGCCTTGAAGACGGCCTTCTGGAGCTGCGGGTTCGACTCCTCGGGGACGTACTCGACGAGGGTGTCGGTCGCCTCCTCGGCCGCCATCTTCCCGAGGATCCGGATCGCGGGGCGGTCGCGCTTCTCGGCGCGGCCGAGGATCTCCTCGACGGACGCCTCGGTCTTGCCGCGCTTGCCCATCCGTTCGAACGCCTCCAGGCAGTGGCGCTCCATGAACTCGGACTGCAGCGAGTCGAGCGCGAGCAGGATCATGTCGACGTTCCCCTGCGCCTCGTGCTCCTTCAGCGCGGCCCACTCGACCGGGAAGTCCTTGTAGTGGCCGAGCACGTCGTAGTACCCCTGCGCGCGGAGCTGCTCGTGGGTCTCGAGGTCGTCCCACTCCTCGGCGTCGTCGAGGTCGGCCTCCAGGTCGTCGGTCGCCGCCAGCAGCGCGGCGATCACGTCCGCGTCCTCGTCGGCGTCGAAGCCGGGCTCGGCGACCGCCGCGGCGACGGCGTCGAGCGCCGCGGTGAGCTGGTCGACGGGGATCGGCTCCGCGGCGGCGGTCTCCTCGCCGTCCGCGGCCTCGTCGAGCAGCGCCTCGGGATCCTCGTCGGCCTCGTCGAGGGCGTCGGGTGCCGCGTCGTCGATCGCGTCGGCGGCCTCACCGACGAACGACGTGACGGCGGCCGCGGCGTCGTCGTGCCCGTCCTCGGTCCACTCGGTCTCCTCGACCCGCCCGGCGGCGGTCTCGATCGCGTCGACGACGTCCTCGCCGTAGGGGCCGCGGGCCTCCTCGACGCCCTCGCGGAGCTCCGCGACGCGATCCACGAGGTCGCCGCGGGGGTCGTCGGCGTCCTCGTCGTCCTCGTCCGGCTCGGGGAGGTCCGCCTCCTCGATACCGGTCTCGGCGTCGTCCAAGAGCGCCTCGACGTCGTCGAGGTCGGCCTCCGTCTCGGCGTCCTCCAAGCGGTCGGCGATCTCGTCGAGGTACTCGTTCAGGGACTCCTCGGTCGCGTCATCGGGGAGCGTCGGGGCGGCCGTCTCCGTCTGCTCGCCGGCGTCCCCGCCGTCGTCCGCGGCGTCGGCCTCCTCGGAGGCGTCGGCCGGGTCGTCGTCGCCGTTGCTCATATACCACGAACTCCGTGTGTAGTCCATTAAGAGGTTTCCCTTCGCGGCGGCGCGGCGACGGCCGGAGGCGGCCGGATCCCGGCGACGCCCGGAGGCGGCCGGATCCCGGCGACATCCGGAGGCGTCCGGATCGCGCCGCCGTCGACGCGGGCGACGAGGACGACGCCGGCCCGGTCGGGCAGGGACCGCCGGCGCGGCCCTTGGGGGTCCGGCGGATGGTCGGCGCGACGAGCATTTCACCACCAGTATACTTTTAATTTCTCAACACTACGTCGAAACGATTCGATGCTGGACGTCGACCGCGAGGCGATCACTGACGGGCCGGTCGGGCGCGTGTTGCTCGTCCTCGCCGCGCCGCTCGTCGCGCAGAACGTCGTGTACGTCGCCAACGCGCTGGTCGACACGTTCTGGCTCGGGCGGGTCGGCGAGGACGCGGTCGCCGCCGTCGGGCTCAGCCTCCCGGTCCAGTCGCTGCTCGGCGCGACGGTCGTGGTCGGTGCGGTCGGGACCCAAATACTCGTCGCGCAGCGCGCCGGCGACGAGGACGAGGCGGGCGCGCGCCGCGTCGCGGTCAACGGCGCGCTCGTCGCGCTCGCGGTCACCGCGGCGGTCGCGATCCCCGTGGTCGTCTACGCCGAGGAGGTCGTGGCGCTACTGGGGGCGGATCCGGCGCTCGCCGGGACGACTGCCACGTACCTCGCGATCGTGATCGCCGTCCTCCCGGTCGGCGCGGTCGGCGACACCGTCGAGAACTGCTTCACGGCGTACGGGGACACGCGCGCGGTGTTCCACGTGAGCCTCGTGGGCGTCCTCGTCAACCTCGTCGCCGCCCCGGTGCTCATCTTCGGGGTCGGTCCCGTCCCCCGCCTCGGCGTCGCCGGCGCCGCGCTCGGCACCGCGCTCGCGGGTGTCGCCGGCCTCCTGTGGATCCTCGGGTACGCCGCGGGAATCGGCCGCGACACCTTCCGGCTCACCCGTGAGGCGTTCGCGTTCGACCCCGCGACCGTCCGCGAGGTCGTCGCGGTCGGCCTCCCGCTCGGCGGCCAGCGCGGCGTGAGCGAGCTGGTTCGCGTCCTCGTCGTCGGCCTCGTGGCGATCGCCGGCGGCGCGGCGGGCGTCGCGGCGTACACGGTCGGCGCCCGGGTCGCGACGCTCGCAGTCGTCCCGGCACTCGGGGTACAGCAGGCCGCCCAGTCGATGATCGGGCAGAACCTCGGCGCAGACGCCCCCGCACGGGCCCGCCGGACGACCACGGTTGGCACCGGGATGATCGTCGCCGGGTTACTCGCGCTGGGCGCCGTCCAGTTCCTCTTTGCGGGCGAGATCGCGGACCTGCTCGCGCCGGAGCTCACCGCCGACGGGCGGGGCCTCGCGGTCACGTACCTCCGGCTCCTCGGCGCCTCCTACTGGGCGCTCGGCGGCACGTACACCCTCCTGGCGGGGTTCAACGGCGCCTCCCGCACCCGGACTTCCCTCGTCGCCGACCTGATCAAGTACTGGGCGGTCCGGTTCCCGATCGCGGTGGCGGCCGTCCCGGTCGCGACGACGTTCGGCGCGTTCGGCGTCACCGTGACGCCGGGGCTGGGGTGGGGCGTCGAGGCCGTCTTCTGGGCGGTCGCGGCCTCGAACGTCGTCGGCTTCCTCGGACTGGGCGGCTACTTCCTGTACACGACGCGGCGCGGGATGTTCGCGAACGCCGCCGAGCGCGCGAGCGGCGGGAACGCGGAGGCCGCGGACGCCGCCGACGACTGAGCGGGGGCGACGGCGGGACCCCCGTCAGTCCGCGAGTAGGTCGGCGCTCTCGACGATCGTCGCGAACTCGCCGTCCAAGTGCGCGAGCGCGACGCGGTGGGAGGTCTCCGGGTCGATCCGCTCGCCGTCGGGCGCCTCGCGGGCGTGCGTCGCGGTCGCGTCGGCGACCACGCGGACGTCGTAGCCGCGGTTCTCGGCCTCGCGCGTTGTCGTCGAGACACAGTGGTCGGTCGTCAGCCCGCAGACGACGAGCGACTCGTGGCCCGCCTCGCGGAGCCACTCGTCGAGCCCCGAGTCGAGGAACGCGCCGTTGACCGACTTCTCGAAGGTCGGCTCCCCGTCGACGGGCGCCGTCTCCGGCTTCCAAGCGAAGCCGGGGGCGTCCGAGCGTAAGGGGGAATCCGGCTCCGTCGAGGCGTGGCGGACGTGCGCGACCGGTCGGTCGGCCGCGCGCCAGCGGACGAGGAGCGCGGCCGCGACCGCCTCGGCGTCGGGGTTGTTGCGCTCGCCCCACCCCGGCTCGTCGAAGCCGGTCTGGAAGTCGACGAGGAGGAGGACGGCGCCGTCGGGGACGGTCGCGGCGCGCGCCGCGTCGTCGGTCGCCGGGTCGTCAGTCATCGCCGGGCCCCGCGGTGACGGGGGCGTCCGCGTCGAGCTCGCCCGCCTCGGCGTCGTCCGCGAACCGACGCCACGCCCCGGGTTCGAGCAGGGACTCGGGCGCCTTCGGGTGCTCGCGGGTCGGTTCGAGGGGACAGGCGTCGGGGCTGGCGTCGTCGTCCTCGCGGAAGAGGTACTGTCTCCACTCCCGGTCGCCTTCGGCGCCCCAGTCGCCGAGGTCTGCGTGGGGACAAACGCCGTCGTAGTCGCCCATGCGGTCGCGGATGGTCTCGCGGGCGCGCTCGCCGGCCTCGGTGTCGGCCGTGAGCCCCTCGAAGACGGTGCGGGGCTGGAAGGTGATCTCCAGGCCGACCGGCGAGTACCGGCTCTTCCGGTCGTCGTAGAAGGGCGCCCGCGAGGTCGGGAACAGCGCCTCGCCGCCGAAGCAGAACTCCCAGCGCGGCGTGTCGGGGTCGGTCGGAATGTCGTCTGGCCACGGCGCCGGGTCGTGGACGTGGAGGAACTCCAGCACGTGCCAGAGCCGCTCGTGATAGTGCGCCTCGCCGCGGTCGCCCGCCGGCGGCTTAAAAAAGACCGCGAGCGGCGCGCGGTCGGCGTGGTCCGGATACGTGTCGAGGTATTCGAGGAGCACGTCGCGCAGCCGGAGCAGCGCGGCGGGATCCGTCGTCGACTCGCAGGCGGCGTAGAGGAGGTCTCCCTCGCGCTCGACCTCGATGCCGAAGTAGCAGGGGAACGGCGACCCGTCGCGCTCGCCGAGCATCGACTCCCGGAAGGTGCGGTAGTGCTCCTGAAGCCACGGAGGCGCGTCGTCGAGCCGACCGCGGAGCGTCTCCTGGTCCAACAGCACGCCCTCGGTACCGGGCTCGTTCATACGCGCTGTGGGGGCGAGACGGTCTTTTGGCTTTCGCCGGCTTCGGCGCGGCGGGAACGGTTCGGCGACGCTATTTTCACCCGAAGAGTGCGGTGGCGCGTGCCGACGAGCGGCCGTAGGCCGCGATGTCGCACGCGCGAGGGAGTCGGGCGTGCCGAGGGCGACCGGAGGGAGCCCGAAGGACGCGCCCGACGAGGTTGGGGAGGTGTGAGGTGCTGTGCGGAGCGGTGCGGGGCGGGACTCAAAGGGGCAGCCGGGAGGCGGGCGCACGCTTGCTGCGCTCCTCACTCGGTCGCTCACTTCGTTCACTCCCTCGTTGCGGTGCTTGCGTCGCCTGCGCCCGCCTCCCGGCTGGGGCTTTGGCGGTGTTCGCCGCCGATTCGCGATCAGTCATTTATAAACGATCGACTGGAGTGGTGGCGATGTTCACCGCAGGTCCGTCAGCAGAGGGCTACGAACCGTGGGAGAATACCGCCCCAACGCAGCTCTGTTCAATCACTTACCACCGCGAACCGCGAGGCATCGCTCTCCTCGGTCGGGGCGGTGACCAGCGACACGCCGACCGTCAGCGCCCCCGACAGGAGCATCAGCCCGAGCGCCACGTCCCAGCCGCCGAGGACGGTCCGGGGGAGCGTCGGGACGGCGCCGACGACCGCCGAGAGCACCACCGCGAGGTACGCGACCTGCGGGACCGCGACGCCGGCGATCATCCCCGTGCGCGTCGTCCGGGGCCAGTAGAGCGCGCAGATCACGGGGAACGCGAGCAGCGCGAACCCGGAGAAGGCAGTGTCACCGACCTCGATCAGCGTCCCCGGGCGGAACAGGCTCGCGACGAACGCGAGCGTCGCGAACGCCGCCACGCCGATCCGCGCGATCCACGCCTCGCGCCGCTCGGAGGCGTTCGCGTCGACGAGCGGGCGGTACAGGTCACGGGTGAAGTACGACGACCCCGAGAGGAGCATCGAGTCCGACGAGGACATCATCGCGGCCATCGCGCCCGCGACGACGAGCGCGGCGAACCAGGCGGGCGCGTACTCGTTCAACACGACCGGCAGCACGTTCGCACCCTCCGGCACCTCGATCGGCATGCCGGCCGCCCACGCGCCGAGCATGAACGCGGGGAGGAACAGCAGGAGGACGAGGACGGGCCACAGCGCGAACGACCGCTTCAACACCTCGCCCGACTTCGCGACGAAGAACCGCTGGTTGATCTGCGGGAACATCGTCACCCCGAACGCGATGGTGATCGCCGTGGAGACGATGAACCCGACCGAGTACGTCCCCCCGCCGAAGCTCCCGAACTCAGGGCGCGCGGCCAACATCCCCTCGGTCGCGGCGCCGACGCCGCCGACTGCCGAGACGACCCACGCCGCGGCGACCCAGACGATAGAGAGCATGAACAGCCCCTGAAGGGTGTCCGTCCACGCGACCCCGCGGAGCCCCGCGACCGCGACGTAGAGGATCATGAACCCCGTGATGAGCGCCGCGCCGCCCCAGTAGGGGACCGCGCCGTCAGTGAGCCCCACGAGCGCCTCGCCGGCGCCCATCTGCTGGAGCATCACGTACGGAAACAGCCAGAGCAGGCTCACGCCCGCGACCAGCGCGCGCAGCCCGGTCGACCCGAACCGGTCGCCGAGCATCTCGCCGAGCGTCACGTAGCCGTTGCGGGCGCCGATCAGCCACTGTTTGTAGCCGATCACGTACCACAGCACGGCGAATAAGACGCCGTCTAGCGTCCCCATCACGATCAGCCACTCGGGGCCTGCCGCGTACGCGAGGTTCGGGCCGCCGAAGAAGGTGAACGCGGACAACAGGGTCGCAAACGTCGTGAACAGCAGCACGAGCGTCCCGATGGAGCGGCTCGCGAGGTAGTAGTCCTCGGCGGTCGTCTCCGAGACGCGGTACGCGACTAGGCCGAGCGCGAGCGCGACGACGAGGTAGCCGACGACGACGCCGAGCGAGACGCCGAGCGTCACCGGCGGTCACCCCCGGGCGATTTCGACGGATCGCGGCCGGCAGCAACGTCGTCGCCCGGCCGCCGCCCCATCCCGCGCTCCCACGCGCCGCTCCGGACGAACAGCGCGAACAGGGCGGCGCACAGCCCCAGCCACGCCACGTGCCACCAGATCCAGACCGGCAGCCCCGCGACGACGCGGTCGACACCCCACAGCGGCCACGGCACCGCGAACGCCACGAGTATCGCGAACGTCGGTATCCACACGAGATCGCTCCGAGAGCGCGTCATGTGGGATAATGATACGTCTATGAACACTAAGACTTATCGAATAAGTTCGAAGCTGTGTGTTGAAGAGATATTTTCTTCGACAACCCCCGCCGGAGGAGCGTGGCGATAGCTATTTTCCGCGAGGAACGCAACCATACACGGACGGGCGCTACCGCCCGACATCACCATTCACCACTCATGAAAGACACAGAAAAATACCTGATACACGCCACCATCGCGGCCGACGGCGTCGTCGAGCGGAGCGACGTCGTCGGGGCGGTGTTCGGGCAGACGGAGGGGTTACTCGGCGACGAGCTGGACCTCCGGGACCTCCAGGAGTCCTCGCGCGTCGGCCGGATCGACGTCTCCGTCGAGTCCGAGAACGGCCAGTCGTTCGGCGAGGTCACCGTCGCGTCGAGCCTGGACAAGGTCGAGACCGCCATCTTAGCGGCTGCGCTGGAAACCATCGATCGCATCGGCCCCTGTCACGCCTCGGTCGAGGTGACGAGCATCGAGGACGTGCGGGCGGCCAAGCGCCGCGAGGTCGTCGAGCGCGCGAAGGAGCTGATCGCCGGCGGCTTCGACGAGACGAGCCTCGCGAGCAGCGACGTGTTAGACGAGGTCCGCGACGCCGCCCGCGTCGAGGGCATCGTCGACTACCGGGGGCTCCCCGCCGGGCCGCGCGTCGGCGACTCCGACGCCGTCATCGTCGTCGAGGGGCGCGCGGACGTGCTGACGCTGCTCGACTGTGGGATCAAAAACGCTGTCGCGGTCGAGGGAACGAACGTCCCCGAGGCGGTCGCGGACCTGACCGCCGACCGGACCGTCACCGCCTTCCTCGACGGCGACCGCGGCGGGGAGCTCATCCTCCGCGAGCTCGCGCAGGTGGGCGAGGTCGACTACGTCGCGTTCGCACCGCCCGGCGAGTCCGTCGAGGACCTCGACCGCGACGCCGTCTTCGAGGCGCTCCGCGGGAAGGTCCCGTACGCGAGCCTCGCGGACGCCGCCGACCTCCGAGCCGCCGCCAGCGACGAGGAGATCGCCGACGGCGACGACCCCGGATCGGTCGCCCGCGTCGGCGACGGCGGGGCGGTCCCGGGCGACTCTTCCGAGGGAGATTCGGTAGGACCGTCGGCCCAGACGACCACGTCGCCTGAACTCGGGTCAGAGGAGGAGCCGTCCGAGTCGGAAGCGTCCGACACGACGGCCGAGACCGGCGATCCGCTCCCATCCGGCGGTGCGAGCGAAGCGCCGGAGCCGGAGTCGACGCCGACCGACGAGGACGAGACGCGGGCAAGCGTCGAGCCCGACGCAAACGGTGACGACGATTCCGGCGCGGACTCCGTCGGTGATACCGACGTCGAGCCGGTCGACAGGGCCGATGAAGCCAAACCCGAGCCGATCGACGACGGCGCCGAAGTCGACGTAGACGAGGCCGCCGAGGCGAAGGACGACGACGAGACCGACGACTCCGACGAGCCCGACGAACCGCAGTCGATGGCGGCGCACGTCGGCGAGGTCGTCGACGGGGCGACCGGCCGCGCGCGGCTCCTCGGCGACGAGTTCGACGTCCTGGACGAGGTCGACGCCGCGGACGCGTTCGACGCGGTCGAGGGCGCCGAGCCCGCGCCGCACGCCGTCGTCGTCGACGGGACCGTCGACCAGCGGCTGCTCGACGTCGCGGCCCAGCGCGGTGTCGGCGACCTGGTCGGCCGCGACCTCGGTGAGTTCGTGAAGCGCCCGGCCGGGACGCGGGTCCTCGCAGCGGACGACGTCTGGGCCGGAAGCTGACGAGACGATGCGGTCGGCGTCGTTTGTTTATAAGTAATTGACAGCAGAGTGGCGGCGAACGCTGCCACGTTGGCAGCCGCTCACTTATAAATAGGAGACTGCGGATCGTTGGAGAACGCCTCCAAAGCCCCAGCCGCGAGACGGGCGCACGCTCGCTGCGCTCCTCACTCGTTCGCTCCGCTCACTCGTTGCGGTGCTTACGTCGCCTGCGCCCGCCTCGCGACTGCCCCTTTGAATCCCACCCCGCACCGCTCCGCACCGCAACCTCACACCTCCCCAGCCTCGCGGTTCGCGCTCTTCGAGCGCTCACCGCGTCCCTCGCGCGTGCTGCTCGGCCGCAGAGCGGCCTCGCAGGCACGCGCCACCGCACCACCTCGTCTATTTATAAATCACGTCGTCGGTGTCAGCTCACACCAGCCCGAGCGCGCCGAGGAGCGCGAACAGCGCGTCGCCGAACGTCAACGAGACGATAAGCCCGAGAGTCATCGGGACGACGAACGGCATCCCGGGCGAGACCAGCACGCGGTCCTCGCGGGCGACGACGTCGAGACCGTCGCGGAGCGTCGCGGCGTCGGTGCCGTAGGCGCCGTGGTCGATGTCGTCGAGGAAGCGCTCGGCCGCCCAGGGGTCGTCGAAGTCGCGGTCGGCGTCGGCGGTCGTCTCCGCGTCGGCGTCCGCCTCCGCATCGACCGCGCGACCCCCGTCCGTCCGCGGGCCGACGTGGGTCCCCCCGTCGGTCGGGTCGAACGTCTCGCCGACCGAGTCGGGGTCGCGGAGCCCGTCGGGGTCCGCTCGCAGGTCCGCGAGCGCGAGGCCGCGCCAGCGGAGGTACATCCGGAGCGCGTCGAGGTCGAGACCGCCTCGGGAGGGGCCGTCCGGGTCCTCGAACACCCGCCCGTGGCGGTCCGGCAGCGAGTCGGTCGCGACCGGCCGCGCGAGGAACATGCTGGTAGAAACCTCCCCGCGGACGAGGTTGCTGACGGCGAGCCCGATAGGGTACGCGAGGCCGAGCAGGACCGCGTTCGTGAGGATCGTCAGCGAGAACACCCCGAGCTGGGTGTCCACGATCGGGAAGGCGAGCCCGGCGACCTCGTAGGCCGGGAACGTCGGGAAGACCAGCGCGAGCGCGATCATCGCCTTGGCGTCGGCGCCGCCGAACGCGCCGAGGTACCAGAAGGCGTAGCCGAGCGGCGCGACGAACAGCAGGCTGATCGCGGCCCGCACGAGAAAGATCCGGCCGTCGAACCCGGCGAACGGCCACAGCGAGACGGCCTCCCAGACCAAGAGCAGCGCGCCGAACAGGTACAGCGGCGGCCACAGCCGGTTCGGGAGGCGCCGGGTCCGGACGTCCCGGATCGCCGCCCACGCGAAGACCGGGACGACGAGCAGTCGGAGGAGGTCCGGCAGCGTCGCGAACATGTCTCCACGGGCGAGACGGGACCAATTAGGCGTTCGGGTTCGGCTATCGTGAGCGATATCGCCGACCCCCTCGCCCGGTCCGCGGTGTACCGCGTGCGATCCGCCGACCCTTTGTGAGTCGCCCGCCGACCGGGTCGCAATGCGCCGCCGCCTCGGGACGAGCCTCTACGCCGGGCTGCTGTTCACCGTCCTCGGCCTCGTCGCGTGGGCGACCGGCCAGCCGTTCGTCTTCCCGAGCCTCGGCCCCTCCGCGTTCGTTCTCGCGTTCGACCGGCGGAGCGAGCGGGAGCGCGCCGTCCGCGTGGTCGGGGGGCACCTTATCGGCGGGCTCGCCGGGCTGGCGGCGTGGACGTTCGTCGCGGACGGCGCGGCGCTCACGGCGACGCCGCCCGCCTTCTCGCCCGAGGGGTTCCGGCTGACCGCGAGCGCGGTCGCCTCGCTCGTGGCGACCAGCTGGGCGATGATCGCGACCGGGACGGTCCATCCACCGGCGTGCGCGACGACGCTCATCGTCTCGCTCGGCCTGCTCTCGACGCCCGCCGAGGTGGCGATTATCGTCGCGAGCGTGACCGTCCTCGTCGCCTTCCACGCAGCCGTCATCCTCGCGTTCAAGCGCCTCGTCGGGGACACGCACCCGCTGTACGGGCGAGATGAGGCGGACGACGCGGAGAGCTGACCGGTTCAGTCGTCCGTTCGGTCCGACCTCTCCGGCCGATCCGCTTCCCTGTCGAAGACGTCGAGGATCGGCTCGGGGTCGGCGAGCCCCGGGATCCGGTACTCGTCGTCGCGGAGCTCGATCACGACGGTCTCGGTGCCGAGCCGTCGGTCGAGTCGGCCCCGCTCCACCCGTAGGTCGGTCTCGTCCCACGGCTCAACGCGCCACAGCGCGGTGTCGAATAGCCGATCGTAGGCGACGAGCGCGTCGTCGCCGGCGCGGTACTCGACGAGCCCGTACCGGAGTTCGTGGTCGAGCGCGGCGAAGCCAAGCGGGAGCGCGACCGCGGCCGCGGCGAGGACGGCGGCCGTCGGCCAGTTGCCGCCAATCGCGAACACGGCCCCGGCGAGCGCACCGAGCCCGCCGAGGTACCAGAGTCCGGGGTGGCCGAGCGGCGTCGTCAGCGCTCCCGCGAGGCGAGCGCGGCGAGGCTGGCGGACCGTCTCGGCCGGTTCCACGAGGGAGCCGTCGACCGGTTCCGCCGGCGGCGGGTCGTACGAGAGGCCCAGGTCGAGCGCCGACGACTCGTCGAACGCCGCCAGCCGGTCGCCGTAGAGGCTCGCGAGGTCGAAGGCGAACTTCACCACGACGATCCCGAGCAAGAGGGGGAGACCGACCGCGTCGGGGTCGAGCGCGGAGAGCGGCGCGTCGCCGTTCAGCGTCGCTGCGCCGACGAGCGTCACCGTGATCAGCGCACCGAGGAAGATCGCCGCACCGCGGGCGAACACCCCCCGGATCGCCGTCTGCGCGCTGTGGTCGCGGTACTCGCCGCGGCCGAAGTACTCGACGAGCGTCGTCGCCCCCTCGCCGACGAAGAGGGCGAGGACCGCGAGCGTCACGGTGTCGAGCGCGGCCGGACGCAGTCCCCCGTCCGCGACGACACCGACCGTGAGCGCGCCGACGACCGCCCAGACGACCGCGAGGACCGGGACGACGAACGGGAGGACGAGCAGCGAGGAGAGCCGGATCCGAACGGCCGTCCGCGGGATCGACAGTCCGGCGCGTCGCTGCGCGAGCGGCCCGGAGATCAACATCTCGCGGTCGATCTCGGACGGCCGGCCGGCGAACAGCGCGCGGACCACGGCCCAGAAGGACGCGATCCCGAGCTCGAACCAGTACATCGCCATCAGCGCGGCCGCGTTCCAGCCGAGCGCGACCACGCCGACGAGCGGGAGCAGGGTGGCGATTGCGACCGAGAGCGCGCGCGGCCGGCGGCCGCGACCGAGCGCGCGAACCTTATCGGTCAGGGGGAGGGCGGGCATCCGCCGGTCGTTTCTGGTCGTCGCACATAAGCGGTCTGGGGCGGTCGGCACGGCACGATACCGGACCGATCCGTCCGGTTCGACGCGAAACGCGACCGATTCAGCGCGCCGGGCCGGCGTCGCGATGGAGGTACAGGTACGCCAACACCGGAAGGATGGTGAAGAGGAGCGTCGAGAGCGCCCAGAGGACCGCGTAGCGGCTCCCGCGAGCCTTCGCGTCGCGGTAGATCCACACCGCGGCGGCGACGACGACGCCGTAGATCACGAGCGTGAGCGGGAGCGACCACGGGAGGGCGACGCCGAAGAGGGTCACGGCCCACCGGTGAGGTCCGCGCACATCACGAAGTCGGGCTCGGCCGCGACCGACACGCGGTTCGCGGCGGCGTCGCTCACGTGCTCGACCGACTCGGGGATCAGCGCGCGGGCGCCGTCGGCGTCGGCCGCGGCGGCGTCGGCGGCGACCGCGTCGAACAGCGCGCCTGCCGCGTCGACGTCGCGCCACGCGGCGATCCCGTACGTTGCGGTCCGGGTGGTCTCGCCGTCGACCTCGCGCTCCGTCACGCGGGTCCGGACCGCGAAGCCGGCGAAGGCGTCGGCGTCGGCGACCGCGAGCAGCCGGTCCTCGGCGGCCGCGGTCGCGAGCCGCTCCCGGGTGAGCTGCGAGCAGGCCCACGACTCGTCGGGGTCGAGCGCGAGGCCGCGCAGGTGGTCGCGGGCGTCGCTGTCGTTCCAGAACGCCCACGCCGCGTCCGGGTCGGGGTCGTCGAGGGCGTCGAAGCCAACGTCCCCGTCGTCGACCGCGTCCGCGTCGGGTTCCGGCTCCGCGAACCGGAACTCGGTTTCCGGTTCGAAGCCGACCGCGCGCGACTGGCCGAGCCCCATGACGTTCCACGAGAACACCATGTTGCGGCAGACGGTCGCGCCGCGCTCGCGCGCCCAGTCGAGCGCGGCGCGCGAGAGCGCGGTGCCGACGCCGTGGCCGCGCGCCGCGGGGTCGACGCGGATCCCCTGTCCCCATGCTTCCCACTCAGAGAGCAGGACACCTTGGATACAGCCGACGACCGCCTCGGGATCGCCCGCGTCGGCGGCGCCGTCGCCCTCGCCCTCTACGTGCGTGTCGCCCGGTTCGCGGTCGTCGAGGCCGGCGGGGTCGGCGGCTTCCGGGGGGAGCGTCGCGACGAAGGTGCCGCGTTTCGGGTCGTCGGACTCGGCCCAGTCGGGGAACACCCGTGGGATGTAGTCGTCGTGGCGCTCGCCCCACGTGTCCCGCGTGAACGCCGCGACCGCGTCGGCGTCGGCGGGGCGCGCCTCGCGGACGACGGGGGCGGGCGCCGAGTCGGCGTCGGGTGCCGGCCCCTCCGATCCCGTCATCGCCAGGGCTGCGACTCCTCGGTCAGTTCGCCCGCGAGGTCGCGGCCCATCGCCTCGGCGGGGTCCGAGCGGTTCGCGAGCGCCCACATCAGCTTCACCTTCGCGGTGCCGGGGAGGGTGTCGCCGGCCTCGACGACGCCCGCGTCGAGCAGGTCGCGGCCGGTGTCGTACACGCGGTCGCAGACCCGCCCGTCGAGGCACTGGCTCGTCATCGCGACGACGGCCCCGCCCTCGACGAGCTCCTCGATCCGCGGGATGAGGTCGGTGTGGACGTGGCCGAGCCCGGTACCCTCGATCACGACGCCGTCCTTGTCGTCGAGGTAGTCCCACGCGGCCGGGTCCATCCCGGGCGTGAACTTGACGAGTTCGACGTCGCCGTCGAGGTCGGGCGCGAGGTCGACCGATTGCTCCGCGCTCCCGCGCGGGAGCGGCTCGCGGTTCCACTCGATCGCGGCGTTGGCGGCGTCGCCCTCGGCGCCCGCCTCGGCGGCGGCCTCGTAGTCGATCAGTCCGAGGGGCGCGGTGCCGACCGTCTCGAAGGCGTCCCGGCGAGAGGTGTGGTTCTTGCGGACGCGCGTGCCGCGGTGGAGCGCGCAGGCGTCGTCGGAGGGGCTCGCGTGCATACAGACGAGCGTCTCGGCGTGGTCGGCCTTCGCGGCCTCGACGGCGCACACCGCGTTCATCACGTTGTCGGAGGAGGGGCGGTCCGCGGAGCGCTGGCTCCCGGTGAACACGATCGGGACGGGAGAGTCGAGCATAAAGGAGAGCGCGGACGCGGAGTACTGCATCGTGTCGGTGCCGTGCATCACGACGACGCCGTCGGCGCCCGCCTCGATCTCTTCGGCGACCGCGTCGGCGAGGTCGCGCCAGATGGACGGCTCCATGTTCTCCGAGAGGATGTTCGCGACGACGCGGCCGCGGTAGTTCGCGCGCCCGGCGAGCTCGGGGACGGCCCGGAGGACGTCCTCCGCGTCGAACTGGGCCGTGACCGCGCCGGTCCGGTAGTCGACGGTCGAGGCGATGGTCCCGCCCGTCGAAATGAGCGAGACGGTGGGCAGGTCCTCGTCGAAGGTGATCTCCGAGGCGGCGTCGCCGTCGTCGTCGTCGGCCGCGGGGTCGACCTCGCGGACGCCGGACTCCAGCACCTCGACGTCGGCTTCCTCGCGGTCGATACCGACGTTGTAGCCGCCGTCGAGCTTGACGACGAGGTGGTCGCGCGTCGTGGAGGGGAGCAGTACGCCCTCGTTGGTGACGCCCCCGCGCTCGACGCGGACGCGATCTCCCGGTTGCATACGACCGGGTTCCGCCGGGGCGGACTTGAATCCAACCGTTCGCGGCGGCGCGCGCGGCGCTCCGCCGGAAGTCGACACGGAGGTGGTTCGGGTGAGAAGAGGAGTGCGGAAGTGAGGGAGGGCGGCGGCTATCGGTCGATCGCGGGAGCGACGGGCGGCCGGGTCAGTGTTCGATGTACTCGGCTTCCCAGTCGGTCCGGGCCTCGATCTCGCGGCGCCCGCGGCGGGTCAGCGTGTAGTAGTTGGTGCGGCGGTCGCGCTGGCCCTTCTCGACGAGCCCCTTCTCGACGAGCGTGTCGAGGTTGGGGTAGAGGCGGCCGTGGTGGATCTCCTTCTCGTAGTACTCTTCGAGCTCCTCTTTGATGGCCAGCCCGTGCGGCTCGTCGAGCCCCGCGATCACGTAAAGCAGGTCACGCTGAAAACCTGTGAGGTCGTACATACAACTGACTGTACATACCTGTCGAGAATAAATAAATATACCGTTATATTAGTCCTCGTACGACCACGCGCCGTCCCCTACGCCCCCGTAACAGACGCCTCCGTTCTGTCAGTTCCGTAACTCGCACGCGAGGCGGGTCAGGTCTCCGCGGCCGGGCGTCGTTTTCGGCGTCTGATACGTGTGCGGATGCGAGGACATGCGGCTCGACGGTCGGGATCGCGGGAATCGGGAACGTGAGAATCCGGATCGTGGGAATGGAGATCGTAGAAAGCGCGTTCGCTCGGGCGTGACACGACAAGCGGGACGCTACGTGGTTGAGTGTCGGAAGAAGGCACGCCCGACGCGGAAAAAAGCCGCGTCAGGCCTGCCGATTGGTCCCCGCTGACGCTTCGGCCCTCCAGACGAAGCGTCACCCGACTGTACACCGTAGAGAGTGATAAACGTGTCGTACGTCGCTCACATGTGTTCCTCTTCTAACACCCACCCGAGCGCGCGCTTGTAGTGGGTGAACAGCTCCTCGACGCCGCGGTGGTTCATCTCCTCGTCGTCCAGCTGTTCGCGGAGGAACTCGTACTGCTCTCTGACCTCCTCTTCGGAGCGCATGCGAAGCGATACGGAGCCGTCTCGGATAGTGTTGTGGCCGAGGGGATCCGGGCGGTCGAGGGTTATCGGTACCAGGCGACGAGAGGCCCGGCTATCAGCAGCACGCCGACGGCGGTCAGTAGTCCACCGAGGCGCGGCGACCCGTTGAGCGTCGTCATCTCAAGAAGCATCGTCACGCCGGTCATCGTCGTCAGGGCACCGGTTACCAGAAATATGGCGCCCCACACGACATCGGGGACCAGTTTGGCGATCTCGCTGATGACTACGTCGAATATCTCGTCGAGCATGGGGACCAGCCGTGTGCCGTCGACGAATCCGCCGAGCAAAATACTGTCGACGGGCGGCGGCGATAGGTGATTTCAGTACCGAATCCCGGCAGAATCTCAGCCAGTTGTTTATAAGCAAGTTATAGTGGATCGGCGGCGAGCACCTCCAAAGCCCCAGCCGCTCGGCAGTACGTATCTGGCTCTCGAACAGCGGAGAACACTTCCAAAGCCCCAGCCGCTCGGCAGTACGTATCTGACTCTCGAACAGCGGAGAACACTTCCAAAGCCCCAGCCGCGAGGACTCGCGCGCCTCGCTGCGCGCTTCAGTCGCTCGCTCGTTTCACTCGCTCGCTCCTTCCAGTGCTTACGTCGGCGTGCTTCGCCCTCGCGGCTGCCCCTTTGAGTCCCGCCCCGCACAGCACCGCAACCGCACCTCACACCTCCCCAGCCTCGTCAGTCGCCGTCGCTTCGCTCCGGCGACTGACTCCCTCGCGCGTGCTGACTCGCGGCCGCCGATGGCGGCCGCTCGCAGGCACGCGCCACCGCCTCGTTCATTTATAAACGAGTGTCGTTGCGGTCGCGGGCGAACGGTAACGTTGATACGTCGACCGCGGGTACGAGAGGAGACGATGGACGACCGGACCCGCGAGTACCTCCGGGGGCGGTTCGGCGACTACTACCGGTCGGTCTCGCTGTCGCTCCCGCCCGACGCGAACCTCCGCGAGTGGGGCCACATCCCGTGGACCCCCGGGTCGGGGACGACGATGGTCCGCCACCAGTCGCTGTTCGACCTCGGCGACGTCGACACGTTCTTCGCGGACAACGCGCCCCGCCACGCCTACTTCTCGGCCGCGCGCTACGACAATCCCGGCGCGGCGACGATGGGACAGAAGGGGTGGCGGAACGCCGACCTCGTCTTCGACCTCGACGCCGATCACCTCCCCGGCGTCGACCCGGAGACCACCTCGTATCCGGAGATGCTGGCGGAGTGTAAGGACGCCCTCCTGCGGCTGTTGGACTTCATCGACGACGACTTCGCGTTCGAGGACGTGACCGTCGTCTTCTCGGGCGGCCGCGGCTACCACGTTCACGTCCGCGACGAAAGCGTCCGGGAGTTAGACAGCGACGCGCGCCGCGAGATCGTCGACTACGTGCGCGCCATCGACCTCGACACCGACAACCTGATCCGGACCGTCTCCGACCGCGGGACGACGAAGCGCGTCCTCCGGACCGAGGGCGGGTGGGGCGCGCGCGTCCACGACGCCCTGATCGAGTACGCCGACGACCTCCGCGAGATGGACGACGAGGCCGCCCGCGAGCGCCTGATGGAGCTCGACGGGATCGGCGAGGGCCGCGCGAAGACGATCCTCGGCGCGTTCGACCGGAACCCGACCGCGGTGCGCGAGGGCAACGTTGAGGCCGGCGGGCCGGGCGTGCGACGGCTCGTCTCCGCGCTCGCGTCGCGCGTCGCCGCCACCGACGCCGCGCCGATCGACGAGCCGGTGACCACCGACACGCGGCGGCTCATCCGGCTCCCGGGGACGCTCCACGGCGGCTCCGCCCTGGTCGTCACGCCGCTCGACCGCGACGAACTCGCCGACTTCGACCCGCTCCGGGACGCGGTCCCGGACCGGTTCGTCGGGCGCGAGATCCGGATCGAGACGGACGCGGATCGGACGGTAGAATTAAACGGCGAGCGCGTCAGAGTTGAATCCGGTAGAAACACCGTGCCCGAGTTCGCGGGAGCGTTCCTGATGGCCCGCGGCGAGGCGCGGAAAGCCCCCGAACGATGACCGACCACAGATGAACCTCGACGAACTCCGGTCCGCGCAGGCGAAGGAGCGCCGGAAGGACAGCCTCCAGCACCTGCGGGACTCGTTTTACGACGACGTCGGCGCGTACGTCGCGGACCTCCGCGCCGCGCGCGACCGCCGCGCCGAGCAGGTCGAAAACCCGTTCGCGGACGACGACGTCCGCCGGCTCTCCGACGAGGTGGAGACCGCCGAGGAGGTCGCCGAGGCGCTGTACGAGCGTCGGGTCGGCAAGGTCGTCAAGCTCGCCTCCTTCGCCGCGGCCGACATGTCGGTCGACGAGGAGGGGATGACGACCGAGGAGCGCAAGCTGTTCGACGACCTCGTCGAGCGCATCACCGCGAACAAGTCGGAGGTCCTCGACGTGCTCGCGGGCGAGTCGCCGATCCCGGACGATACCCAGACCGCCGACGAGCCCTCGGTCTCCGCCGGCGCCGCGGGGTCGCGCGACCCGGCGCCGAGCGATCCGACACCCGAAGCCGACGCGTCCCCGGCCGAAGCGGAGCCGACCGCGACGGATCGGACGAGCGCGGACCCGACGGAGCCGAATGCCGGAGCGGCGGACGCCGACGAGGGATCCGCGACATCGGACGCGCTCGCCGGTGCGATGGGCGGCGGCGAGTCGGAGTCGTCCGCCGACGCGCCGCCCGCGCCGAACGAGCCGGCAGAGACGCCCGATCCGACCGACCCCAACGAGAGCGACGCGGCTCCCACTGCCCCGGAATCGACCGAAGACCCCGCGCCCGACGGCGAGGACGATCCGACGCCGGTCCCGCCCGAGCCCGCGCCCCCGGGAGCGGTCGGCGTCGACGCGGACGACGGCGCGAGCGACGAACCGGACCGCGTCGCTGCCGACCGCCCCGCAGGCGAGTCGGACGAGGCGTCGGACCCCGGAGCGACGACGGACGGCGGACCGATCCCGGAGACGACGGTGGGCGGCGAGCCGGACACCGGCCCGGAACCCGACGCGGGCACCGAGCGCGCCACGGTTCGGATCACCCGCGACGTCGGGGCCATCTTCGGCGTCGACGAGCGGGAGTACGAGCTCGCGAGCGAGGACGTCGTCTCGCTTCCGGTCGAGAACGCCGACCCGCTGGTCCAGCGCGACGCCGCCGAGCGCATCGACTGACCGCGGTCGATGGCGCCCGCCCCGACCGACGGACACTAACGCCGCCGGCGGCTACGGCGCCCCGATGGAGTTGGAGTTCCTCGGCGGCGCCCGCGAGGTCGGTCGGAGCGCCCTGCTCGTCGACGACACCCTCCTCTTGGACTACGGGCTCATGACCGCGGACCCGCCGCAGTACCCGGTTCGCGACCCCGAGCCGGAGGCGGTCGTCGTCTCGCACGGCCACCTCGACCACGTCGGCGCGGTCCCCGCGCTGCTGAAGGGCGACCGACGGCCGCCGATCCACTGGACGCCGCCGACGGGCGAGCTCGCGCGGACGCTCGCCGAGGACACGCTGAAGCTCCACGGCAACAGCCCGCTGTGCCCGTTCGGCGCCGAACACGTCGCTAGGCTGGGCGAGGTGGAGCACCGGCACGGCTACGGCGAGCCGTTCCCGGTCGCGGGCGGGATCGATGAGGGTGGATACGAGGTGACGCTGTTCTCGGCCGGCCACATCCCGGGCTCCGCGCACGTCCTCATTGACGACGGGGAGACGCGTTTGCTGTACACCGGCGACTTCCACACCGACGACCAGCGGCTAGTCGCGGGGACGACGGCGCGGCCCGACGCCGACGTCGTCGTCTGCGAGTCCACGTACGCGGACGTGATCCACGAGGACCGCGCGACGGTGGAGTCGGCGTGGGCCGACAGCGTCGAGCGGACGCTCTGGGAGGGCGGGACGGTCGTCGCGCCAGCGTTCGCCATCGGCCGGACGCAGGAGCTGCTCCTCGTCGCGGCCGCGCACGGGCTCACGCCGTACGTCGACGGGATGGGCGTCGCGGTGACGGAGATGCTGCGACAGTATCCGTCGTTCCTGCGCGACGCGGACGCGTTCGACGAGGCGGTCGGGAGGGCTCGCGTCGTCACGGGCCGCGACGGGCAGCGGAAGCGGATCGCGGCCGAGAACGCGCTCATCGTCACCACCTCGGGGATGCTCGCAGGCGGTCCGGTTCACACGTACCTCCCGGAGATCCGGACGAACCCGACGAACCTCGTGACGCTCACGGGGTACCAGGTGGAGGGGACGCCGGGCCGCGAGCTACAGGAGCGCGGGCAGTTGGAGCTGAACGGGCGCGTTCAGCCGGTGAGCGCGCGGGTCGAGTCGTACGACTTCTCCGCGCACGCCGACCGCGAGGGGTTGGAGTCGTTCCTGGACGCGTATCGAGATGCGCAGGTGTTGGTGAACCACGGCGACCGCTGCGAGGCATTCGCAGACGACCTGCGGGGGGATGGGTTCGACGCGAGTGCGCCAGAGATCGGGGAGCGGATCGAGGTATAAAAGGAGCGAACCGGGAGACGGGGTCAGTCGCCGTCCCCGCTGTCGTAGACGACCTCGTCGCCATCGACCGAGGCGTTCAGCAGGAACTCCTCGTCGACGGCCTCCTCGTACTCGACGCCGTCACCGGACGAGGGATCCTTGTGGCTGCCGGCGTCCCAGCCCGGGTGGACGTAGGTGACGTTCTGTCCGGGGAACTCGACAGCGGCGATCTTCCAGTTACCGGGCGTGTCGTCGACCTGCGAACGGAGCTTCTTGGAGGTGTCGAGCCGGTCATCTCCGCCGAACGTCGTCACCTCCCTGAGCTCGTCGACGCCGTCGGTGGGCGGGTTCTCCGCGATCCACACAGTCGCATCGACGTATCCGTCCGCGCTCTCGACCGTGACGTTCCCGTTCGCGCCGTCGTTGAACTCGACTCCCGTCACCGTCGGGCCCTTCGGGACGCACGTCACGGTGTGGGTGCGATCCAGCGAGACGCTGACGCCGCCGCCGTTCCCGTCGGCGCGGAACAGGAGATCGACCGGCTCTTCCGCCGAGCAGCTCAGGGTGACGGTGACCGGCGCGGCGGATCCCCTGCCCAACGACGAGGGCGTTTCGACCGAGTCGATCCTCGCGTCAGTCGACTCGGGGTCCGCGATCGAGACGTCGACGTCGAACTCGTCGAGGTCGGAGCCGAACTGGTTGCGGTACTCGACGACCGCAGTGGGCTCGCCGTCGCGGATCTCGTCGGTGACCGTCTCGTAGCCGAGGTACGCGCTTGCGTCGTCGGTGACGTTGACCGCGAGCCCGCGGTCGGCCTCCATCGCGGTGAACCCGGCGGTGCCGAAGACCAGCCCGACCGCCGCCGTGAACGCGAGCACGAGGCTCAGCGCGCGGAGCGGCCGCACCCGGGCCGTCGACGTCCGGGTCGCGGTGCTCATTCTCGCCGGCGGATCTCGGGCGGTTTCTCGGTGTTTCCGAGGCGCGCTCGGCGGCCGATGACGTGGTGGGCGACCGAGGAAATGCCGAAGACGGTAGCCGTGAACACACCGACGTCGATCGCTTCGAGCCCGGTGAACCCCGGCGTCCCGGTGGCGACGGCGAGGAGGAGCGAGGCGGCGACGCCCGCGAGCCCGACGTAGTAGAGGCTCCACGGAATCTCCTTGCTCCGGAGCACCTCGACGTAGATGTCGAGCGCCTCTAGCTCGGGCGTCGGCTCGACGAGGTTCTCCTCCTCGTGGACCGTCACCACGTTCTTCTCCTCTAACTTCGGCAGGTGCGTGCGCTGGAGCGTGCTGTACACGTTCCGGCGGTCCTCGTACTGGACCTCCTCCGGGTCGACGCCGTGTTCCCACGCCGTGACGTGCGTGGAGAGCTCGGAGACCTCGACCGGTCCCTCGGCGCGCTTGAGCGCGTGAATGACGAATCGGCGCCGCCGGTTCGACAGTACCTCGAATATCTCGTCTTCGGACAGTTCACCTCCGTTCCGGTCTACCGCGTGTGTGGTGGAAGCTGCGGAGAGCATTGATGTGGTCACCCTGATTCCGATCCGCCGGACCCCGTCCGGAACCGGCAGTATCCACTTGTTCCGTGTGTGAGAATCTATCATAAATAGGTTGGATAGTTAACCTGTTAATTTGTGAAATCTGATATTAATACGTTCGAATCGTCGTTTCTTGATACGTGATTGAAACAAAACCGTATCGAATACGGGGCCCTTCAGGGAGTCGTTGTGGGACCAATCAGACATTTCATATCGGAGTACAAGCGGCCCACATTGGTTTCAGGGTCGGATCGATGCGGCTCACGAGGGGTGATTGTCTCGTATCGAGTCGCTCACATCGCGCATCGAGCCCGACGCGTGATCCTGTCGAGAATATCATAACGAAGTACCAACACCCGTATGGGTTATCCGAGCGCTCCCGGCCCGGACGTCCGGATTGCGGGGGTGCGCCAACACAGGTGAGATACGACATGGAACGACGCAAATTCGTGATCGGACTCGGATCGCTCGCTGCTGGCGGGGCAGCCGCAATGGGGACTGGTGCGTTCAGTGCGGCACAGATCGATGGTCGTGAAGCTAACATTGAAGTCAGCTCTGACGAGAACGCGCTGATTCAACTCGTTCCCGGTGATGAGGTAGAGGGCGTTACTGATAGCACGGTTGACGACCGCGTCGGATATGAAGGCGGCCAGCTGTACATCAGTTTCGATAGTGACGAGGGGGGGAATGGTATCAACCCCAACTCGATCTACCAAGTCGGTTCGATCGGTGAGCAGGGACAAAATGCGCTCCAAAATCTCGATTCCGCTAACGATGGTATTCCCGGGCCGACTACGGCCGACAAGATTCTGTACGGGGAAGGGGAAGGTGTAGATAAACCTGCCTCAGAAGATCCAGCATTCGCGGTCCGAAACGCATCGGATCAAGATTACGATATGACTTTCGGCATCGACGCGGACGAAGTGCCTCAAGAGGAGGAATTCACCGCGGCAATGGTCTTCAGATCCGAATCGACAGGGGGTACTGATAGTGCGGCAGCGGCGGCACAACCAATTACGAGCAACCCTGATGGATTCGCAAGTTCCATGCAGGTTAACTCCGGGGATCGTGTTTTTGTTTCGATTCTAGCCGTGGCGGAGGATGTTGAACCCAGTGTTGAGGGTAATGATCTTAATGCGGAACTCGTAATTGAAGTGGGTGAAGCACAGGGCGAAGTTACCGGTGCATAGATTAACCAAGTGACCTCACGCGATGAATCGTAGAACACTCCTCCTCGGACTCGGGGCGGTGACAACAGGCGCTGCGACGGCCGTCAGCACGGGCGCGTTCTCGGCCGCACAGGTCACTCGTGGCGCCGATATCGAGATCGTCAACGACTCGAATGCCCTCCTTGGCCTTGTCCCGAATCCCGATGTCAGTGGGGTACACGACGATGGCGGTGAGTTGACAATCGAGCTGTCCGGAGACGGAAACGGCATCAACCAAGGGTCGATCTATCAGTTCGGCTTCTTCGTTGATGATTCAAACGCCACGGCTCCGATGTCGAGCAGCGGCGACCTGTCGGGTTCCGGGTTCCCGTTCAAAAAAGACGAGCCCTCGACGAGAAACAGCTCCGATGAGTTCGGTTCGGCCTTCCTCATCGCGAACCAAACCGATAACGACCAAACGCTCGAGGTTGACTACGAACTGGATCCGAGTAACGATATCGAAACCGGATTCTGGTTCGAGGCTCATAATAATGGGGAACAGAAGGGCCTGCTCGACGAGGAGGTAGACAGCAGCAAAAAGATAGATCTTGCTCCGGGCGAAGCGTGTGGGGTGTCATTCCTCATCTACGCTCCCCCGGATAAAGATACGCTCGGAGACGAAATCACGGGCAGTCTCTCGGTTACTGCAGGCGAGGCAGTTAGTGACAACGGTAATACGTCGGTCTCGCAGTAGTCTCGTTACCTACCCTCCCTATTTTATTAATAAGCTCTCAGATCGAACAAAACCCATCATACTCACTGAACTTGAGTGGTGGTAGATCGGCGTATTGATTATCCAAATCGTATATAAACGGATTTCTCAAACGCCCGCTCGACATTCCATCGAGGACCGATTACTTTGGTACCTATAGATAGATCATAATCAGTAATGTCGTCCCGAGGATCGGCTGCCTTCCTCGCGCTCGCTGTCGTTACGGTTTCCGTCCTCCTCGCGGTCTCCACCGGCGCGGTCGTCCTCGACGGTCCCAACGATCCCACCACCGACGACGTCGCCCTCCAACCCGGCGACAACCCCTACGCCTACCTCGACGAAAACGACGAGCTCGCGATCGATATCACCGACGACAACCCCCGGATCGACGCCGAGGGAGTCAACGTCGACGCGGTCGCCGCCCAAGACGCGCTCTTTTATATCACCTACGACGGGAACGCGACCGCCGAGGCGTGGATCGAACACGAGGGGACGGGCGTCACCTTCGTCGTCGACGGCGAGGCGATCGAGAGCCCCGAACGCACGGCGCGGCTCTCGCCCGAGGACGACACCGTTCCGGTCGGCGTGCGGATCGACACTCGCGTCGCCGAGATCGCGCCGGGCGACCGACTTATCGACGAAATCTCGGTCCACGCGCGGGTCGCGGAGCCGGAGGATCCGGCTGGGGGAGACGATCCCGGGGACGACCCGACCGACGAGAGCGATGAACCGAGCCCGACCGCCGATCCGGTCGTCTCGGTTACGCGCCCCTCCCCGAGCGTCCGGGAGGTGGAACTCCTGTCGGTCGTCGGCGGGGCCGAGACCGAGGTCGACCTACGAGGGCTCCGCGTCGGCGACCACGCAGTCCGCCTCGACCGGCTCCGGTTCGTCCGGGAGTCACCGGGCGACGTCCGGTTCACTGTGCGAGGAACGAGCGACCGCCCGGCGGACGTCGACCCGTTACCGCCCGGCGTCGACCCGCTGGGGTACTACGCGGTCGCGTTCGCGGAGCCCGACCAGCCGATCGAACGGGCCACCGCCGAAATCGTCGTGGACCGCGATCGACTCGCCGCGGCGGGTGTCTCCCCCGGACGAGTCGCCGTCTACCGGGAAACCGACGCGGGCTGGCAGCGCGCCGAAATGACCGTCGTCGACGACACCGGAGAGGCGGTCCGGCTCCGGGCCGCCGCCGCGGGCTTCTCCGCGTTCGCGGTCGCGGTCGAGCGCCCGGCGCTGGTTCCGACCGCCGCGAGCCTCTCCGACGAGCGAGTCGTGACGGGCGAACCACTGACGCTCTCGGTCGACGTCGAGAACCTCGGGCCGGTTCCCGCGAGCGACGCCGAAATTCGGGTCGAGACCGGCGACGGGCAAGGGATTGTGAGCGGGGAGGCGGTCATGGTCGATACCGAACCCGGAGGGACCGCGACCGAGTCGACAGTGGTCCGGTTCGACGAGCCCGGGGAGTACGACCTCGTTCTCGTGGGCGACGCGGTCGAGACGGGAGCGACCGACGACGGGCCGACCCTCGGATCCGCCACGGTAACGGACCGAGCGGACGGCTCGGGCGACGACGGAACCAAGCTCACTGATGGGGACGGAGTAGGAGACAACAGTAATTCCGGGTCAGGGGGCGACAGCGACGAAACGAGCCCGGAACTGTCCGAGTTCGATCTCAGTGATGTCGCGGGGCTCGCGGCGCTCGTCGGGATCATCCTCGCGACACTGTTCCTGGTTCGGCGCGCGCCGCGGTGATCGCCGTGAGAGGCGGATCGGGATCGCGAGTGAATAAGGAAAGAAACAGACCGCGAGGCCGGCCTTCGCCTACTCCCCGCCGTCTGTGTACGCCCAGTCGTCGAGCACGCGCTCGGCGACCGCGTTCGCCTCCGCCGGCGAGGGACAGGAGCCGTCGACGACCTCGGCGGAGAGCTCGCCCGCGAGGTCGTACACCGCGGACCCGTCCGCGCGCTCGGCCACGCGCTCGAAGGTGGGCCGGTAGCCCGCGGCGGCACGCTGACCGATTTCGTCGAGCGAGGCGTCGATAGTGTACTCGAGCTGACGGACCGCTTCCTCTGGTTCCATACTCGATCCATCCGCTCCGACCCACTTAAAGGTACTCGGATTCGAAACTGAGTTAATTTCGGATTCTCGCTTGTGTCGAACCGACGTTTATACGCGTCGGGGGCGTCGACTGGGGCCATGACCGACGCAGACGAGCGCGGCGACGAGGCCGTGCCCTCCGTCGCGGACCGCGCGGACGACGTCGCCGAGCGCGCGGCCGTCGCGGTGCGCGCCGCGGAGGCGGGCGCCGCGGTCGCGAACGAGCGCTTCCGGAGCGACATCGCGGTGGAAACGAAAGGCGAGGACGACGTGGTGACCGAGGCCGACCGCGCCGCCCAGCGCACCGTCATCGAGGCGATCCGCGAGTCGTTCCCCGACGACGCGATCGTCGGCGAGGAGGAGGACGAGCGCAAGACCGTCCCCGACGACGGCGCCGCGTGGGTGATTGACCCCATCGACGGGACGAACAACTACGTCCGGGACATCCGCGTGTGGGCCACCGCAGTCGCGGCCGTCGTCGACGGCGAGCCCGTGGCGGCCGCGGTCGTCGCGCCCGCGCTCGGCGACACCTACACCGCCGACGCCACCGGCGCGTACCGCAACGGCGAGCCGATCGCGGTGAGCGACGTGAGCGAGCCCCGCAAGGCCGCCGTCGACCCGACGATCTGGTGGGCGTACGACGCGCGCGACGAGTACGCCCGCGCCTGCGAGGCGATCGTGACGCGCTTCGGCGACATGCGCCGGCTCGGCGCCGCGCAGGTGGTCCTCCCGACCGTCGCGGCCGGCGGGCTGGAGGGGACGATCACGAACCTCCGCGCGAACCCGTGGGACACGGTGGCGGGGGTCTTCGTCATTCGGCAGGCGGGCGGGCGCGTGACGGACTTGGCGGGGGACCGGTGGCGGCACGACTCGAACGGGCTCGTCGCCTCGAACGGCGCCCTCCACGACGAGGTGCTGGCAGCCGCGAACGAGATTGAATCAGACTGATAAATGGGAATCGTGGCTGTCGCCGGTCGATGCCAAAACGCCGATCGGTGAGACGGAGCTGGCGATCCCTCGGCAGAGAACACCTCCAAAGCCCCAGCCGCTCGCTTATAAATCACTAATTTCGGATCGGCGGCGAACTCCTCCAAAGCCCCAGCCGCTCGTTTATAAATCGACGCTAACGGATCGACGACGAACACCTCCAAAGCCCCAGCCGCGACGGCTCGCGCGGCTTGCTGCGTTCCTCGCTCGGTCGCTGCTGCTCCCTCGCTGCGGTACTTGCTGCGCCGTGCTTCGCCCTCGCGGCTGCCCCTTTGAGTCCCGCCCCGCACAGCACCGCAGCCTCACGCCTCCCCAGCCTCGTCGGTGGTCCTCCGCTTCGCTCCGGACCACCGACTCCCTCGCGCGTGCTGCTCGCGGCCAAGGGCCGCTCGCAGGCACGCGCCACAGCGTGGTATGATGTATTCGAGAACACAGCCCCGCCCGCGAGGCGAGGGTTCAAATCCGGGGCCGGCAAATTTCGTCGCATGTACGCGGTCGTCGGCTGCAACGAGTGCGCCAACATGTGGCTGGTCACGGACCCCGAGACGAGCGAGACGGCGCAGTGCTCGCGGTGCGGCAAGACTCACCGGACCGCCAAGCTCAAGCGCTTCTTCGAGTCCGAGGACCGCGCGGCCGCCCAGCAGGCGCGGTCTGCCCTACTCGCGAAGAAACGCGGCGACAGCGCGGCGTTCGCCGACGTTGACCACGTGTCGGAGCTGGAGGCCGCGGTCGAGGACGCCGGCATCGACGACCGCGAGTACCTCGAATCGGCCGGGATCGACGCCGACGCCGTCGACGAGGCCGCCTCGCGCGCCGAAGGGGGCGGGGACGGCTCGCGGAGCCGAACCGAGGTCGTTCGCGACGCGGTCAAGGGTGTCGACGACCCCACCGAGTCAGCGGTCGTGGAGCGCGCCGCGGCTGAGGGGGTTCCCGCCGACGCGGCCCGCAAGATCCTGACTCGCCTCGCGCGCCGCGGCGAGGTGACCGAGTCGAACGGACGGTACCGCGTCCTCTGAGTCCGGCGCGACGCGGCTCAGGCTCCGTTCCGGACAAAGCACTTATATCGCGGTTGTGAGGGGTCGGATATGGACACCCGCACGGCCCTCCTGGCGGCGGCAGCCGCCCTCCTCGTCGCGAGCGCGGTCGGCGCCGTCGCCGCGCCCGGCGCCATCAGCGACCCGCGCGAGACCAACGAGCCGCCCGGGCGGATCGACGTCGCCGGCGCGACCGTCGCGCCCGGCGAGGTGCGCGGGGAGACCGCCGAACTCCGGCTCGGCACCGACCTCCGCCACCGCGGCTCGGCGGTCGAGAACGTCACCGTCCGCCACCGCGCGATCGGCGCCGAGTCCGGCCTCCTCGTCGACGAGACCACCGTCGACGTCGGCGACGTCGACTTCGACGGCGAACGCACCGTCAACGGCACCGTGAACGTCGAGCGCGAGGGTGGCTACCGCATCGAGACGGTCGTCTTCGCGGACGGCCAGCGCCGCGAGCAGCAGACCACGCGCGTCGCCGGCGTCGCGGCGCTCACGCCCGACTACGCGGACACGCAGGTCGGCTTCACCGACGGCTCCGTCTGGCCGACCGTCGCGGTGAGCGTCGTCGAGGCCGACAACGAGACCGCGACGCTGTCGGCGTCGGTCTCGGTGACGAACCGCGGCGACGAGGCGAGCGACGACGTCGACCTCCGCCTCTACCTCCGGCAGGCCGAGTCGAACGTGATCGCCGCTGAGGCGACGGAAACGGTCGGCACCGTCCGCCCCGGCCGCACCGACACCGTGACCACGACCGTCGAGGTGCCGGCCGGCTACAACTACTACGTCGACGCCGCGCTGTTCGACGACGACGTGCTCGTCGACGAGACGCAAGGCGTCGCGAACCTGAACCCGCAGGAGACCATCACCGCCAACGAGACCGTCCGCGACGTACAGTTCTCCGTCGAGGACTTCCAGCGCGACGAGGGCGGCGCGGGCGGCGACGCCAGTGACGGCGCCGACGGCGCGCCCGACCGCGGCGCCAGCGACGGCTCGACGCCCGGCTTCGGCCCGCTCGTCGCGCTCGTCGCGCTCGTCGTCGCAGCGCTGACCGCGCGGAGGCGACGATGACGGACGGAGAGCCGCGCGACGGCCCGGCCGACGAGGCGACCGACGACAGCGACCACACCCGCGACCCACCACAGCCCATGACAGACGACACCGACGCGACCGACCGCACGGCGACCGACTCCGAACGCACGGCGACCGCTCCCGAGCGCACGGAGACGGACGCCGACCGCACCGATGCGAATGAATGGACGGAGCCGGTCGACGCCTCGGGGTTCGACCGCCTCTCAACCGACGACCTCCGCGGGCTGCTCGACCGCGTGGGGTTGGCCGCGCTGTCGCTGCTCGCGGTCGTGGCCGGCTGGGGCTTCTACAGCCAGTCCGGGAACGCGATCCGCACGTGGTTCGACCCGGCCTACCAGTCCGTGGCGCTCGCCGTGTTCAACCTCGCGGTCCTGCTCGTCGCGCTCGCGGGCGTGACCCACCAGCTCCGCCGGATCCGCGCGACGGAGTCCGACGGCGCCGAGCGGTAATCGCGCGAGGACGGACCAAGGAGGAGGGGGGCGCCGCTACTCGTCGGGTATCTGGTCGGTGCTGGCCGGGATCTGTTCCACCTGTCCCGCGAGCGTCGCGGCGTCGCCGGCGACGGTGGAGGGCTCGACGCCCGCCTCGCCCGCGACCAGTCTGACGTGCGCGGCGAGCAGCGCGAGCGCCCGGAGCCCGGCGCCGTCGGCGTCGTCGTCGGTGCGCTGGGCGAACGTGGTGTCGACCTCGCCGTCGCGGACGACGCCGACGTGGACCGCGTCGATGTCGTCGCCGTCGAGGAGGTCGCGGGCGCGGGCGAGCTCCGTCTCGAACTCGTCGCCGGCGGACGCGTCGGCGTCTGCGGGGTTGTCGTCGCTCATGTCGGTCCCTCGGGCGAGCGGCGTGAAAAGCGCGGCGGGGACCATCGACTGCGGATCGGGAAAGCGGAGAGGAAAGACAGAACCGCGACAGACGCGTTATTCGTCCGGCCGGGGCCGGGCGATGAACAGCGCCTCTTCGATGGTGAACGGGTCGTACGTCGACTGGTGGCAGACGCAGTAGGTCCCGTCGGCGGCGTCGTAGCGGGCGGACTCCTCTAACACCTTGTAGCCCGGGATGCAACAGAAGTGCGTACAGACGTTGAGGTACGCCATGAACCCTTGGTCGGTCGACGCCTGCAGCCACTCGTCGTTCTGGGCCGCCTCCTCGATCTCCGGCGAGCGGATGACGATCGCGTTGAGGTTCGTCTCGGCGTCCTCGGAGCGCCACGTGACCGACGCCGGCTTACCGACGCCGTCGCTGCCGACCCCGTTGCCCCACTCGGTGTAGTCCGAGAAGTCGTCGATGTGGATCCGGTCGCCGCCCGAGTAGGTGTCCGCCTGCCAGTCGTACGGCGGGCCGCTCGCGGAGCGGAACAGGTTGTCCGACTCGAAGTTCGGCTGGACGTTCTCCTGGGACTCGACGCCGCAGTACTGGAACCACGCGCCGGCGTAGGTCTCCCCGCCGAGGTCCTCTTGGGCGACCTCGATCTCCTGTCCCTCCTGGGTGACGGTGGTCGTCTCGGGCCAAATCCCCTCGATGTAGCCGTCGTCGGTGACCTGAACCGGGATCTGCGGGAGCCCGCGGGGCGCCGGGCCGCCGGTGTGTGCGATCGTCTTCGCGATCGTCGACCCGCCGCCGACCCCGCCGGCGGTCGTCAGGGTGTTCACGGTCGCCGACCCCATCGCGCCGACCCCCGCGAGGGCCGCGCCGCCGACGACGCCCTTCACGAAGCGTCGCCGCCCGGACTCAGACGGATACTTGTCGGACGCACTCATACACGCACCTGCGGTTGGATCGGTAAAAAGGGTGACGAACCCTCCACCGGCGCGAGAATCGGGGCGCTCGTCGGGCAACACCGACGCCTCGAGTCGGGGGACCGCCGGCCGCGGCGTCTCGGGGCCGGTCACACAGGAACGTTCGTGAACGTATTAACTCGGAACCGAGGCAAACCTTCGTTCAGACCGCGGTTTTAACCGACCGCGACCGCAGTATGCGTGGTATGAAGTTGCACAATCGGGACGTGCGGACGGACGTTCGGGAACTCGGGGCGCTGGTGGGAGACGTCCTGGCCGCGCAGGCCTCGACCGAGGCGTACGAGACGGTCGAGACGCTGCGGAACGCGGCGATCGACTACCGTCGGGGAGACGCGACGAACCGCGACGCCCTCCACGAGGCGGTCGGCGACCTCTCGACGACCCGCGAGGAGGTCGTCGCCCGCGCGTTCACGACCTACTTCGAGCTGATCAACCTCGCCGAGGAGCGCGAGCGCGTCCGCGCGGTCCGGAACGCCGACGACGGGACCGCCCTCCACGACTCCTTCGACGCGACGATCGCCGAGTTCGCCGAGGCCGGCGTCGACGCCGACGAGTTAGAGGAGCTGCTCGCCGACGTGCTCATCGAGCCGACGTTCACCGCGCACCCGACAGAGGCTCGGCGGTCGACCGTGAAGTCCAAGCTCCGCTCCATCGCGAACCACCTGGGCGAGCTCGACGAGCGCAACCTCACCGACCGCGAGCGCCGCGCCGTCTGGCGCGACGTCACCGCCGAGGTGACCAGCCTGTGGGGCACCCGCCAGGTCCGCCAGCGGGCGCCCGAGCCGGAAGACGAGGCGCGAAACGTCCAGTGGTACCTCGAAAACACCCTCTTCGACGTCGTCGGCGACGCCTACGAGGAGTTCGAGGAGACCATCTCGAAGGAGTACGACGACGTCGACTGCCCGAAGCTCTTCGAGTTCCGCTCGTGGGCGGGCTCCGACCGCGACGGCAACCCGTTCGTCACCCCCGAGGTGACCGACGAGACGCTCGAACGCCAGCGCGAGATCGCCGTCGAGAAGTACCGCGACCGCTGTAAGCGGCTCTCCGCGGTGCTGAGTCAGGACGGCGACCGGTACGCCGACGGCGACGCGCTGGCGCGGTCGCTCGCGGCCGACGCCGAGCGGTTCCCGACCGTCGTCGAGGAGGCGCGTGAGCGCTACCCCGACGAGCCGTACCGCCAGAAGCTCCGGCTGATGCGCGAGCGCCTCGACCGCGTCAACGACGTTCGCCCGGGCGAGTACCCCGACGGCGACGCCTTCCTCGACGACCTCGACGTCATCGCCGAGTCGCTGCGCGAGGACGGCCAAGAGTCGGTGCTCGAATCCTTCGTCGAGCCGTTCCGCCGGCAGGTGGACACGTTCGGGCTCACGCTGGCGTCGCTCGACCTGCGCGACCACCGCGAGAACCACACCGAGGCCGTCGCCGAGGCGGTCGCGGTCGAGGGCGTCGACTACGCCGGGATGGACGAGTCCGAGCGCGTCGACTTCCTCACCGAGGCGATCCTTCAAGAGGAGCCGGTCGTCGACGTCGAGGAACCCGGCGAGGTCTCGGAGACGACCGAGCGCGTCCTCCAACGGTTCCAGTCGTTCGCGGAGTGGCAGGAGGAGTACGGCCAGCAGGCCATAGACACCTACTGTATCTCGATGACGGAGGAGCCCAGCCACGTGCTGGAGGTGCTCTTCTTGTCCGATCAGGTCGGCGTCGTCTCCCTGCCGGACCACTGCGCGGTCGACGTCGTCCCCCTCTTAGAGACCGAGTCCGCGCTCAACGGTGCCGAGCGCATCCTCGGCACCCTCTTCGAGAACGAGGCGTACGCGACCGCGCTGGAGGCCCGCGGCGAGGTCCAAGAGGTCATGCTTGGCTACTCCGACTCCAACAAGGAGAACGGGTTCCTCGCCGCGAACTGGGACCTCTACGAGAACCAGCGACGGATCGCGCGGTTCTGCCGCGAGGAGGACGTCACCCTCCGGCTGTTCCACGGCCGCGGCGGCTCCATCTCGCGCGGCGGCGGCCCGATGAACGAGGCGCTGCTCGCGCTGCCGAACGAGACCGTCACCGGCCAGGTGAAGTTCACCGAGCAGGGCGAGGCCATTGCCGAGAAGTACGCCAACCCGCAGATCGCCGAGCGCGAGCTCGAACAGATGCTCGACGCGCAGATCCGCGCCCGGAAGGAGGCGAACGAGGAGCCGGTCGAGGACGTGCCCGACCGCTGGGTGGAGGCGATGGAGATCATGGCGCCCGCGGCGCGGGAGACGTACCGCGACCTGTTGAACACGGACGGGTTCGTCTCCTACTTCGAGCAGGCGACGCCGATCAGCGTCGTCGAGGACCTCAATCTCGGCTCGCGGCCCGCCTCGCGCTCGGGCGACCGCAGCGTCGAGGACCTGCGCGCGATCCCGTGGGTGTTCTCGTGGACCCAGACCCGCCTCATCCTCCCCGGCTGGTACGCGATCGCCTCCGGCATCGACGCCTACCTCGACGAGGTCGGCGAGGAGGAAGGGATGGAAACCCTCCGCGAGATGTTCGACGAGTGGCCGTTCTTCCGGACCACGCTCGATAACGCCTCGCTGGCGCTCGCGCGCACCGAGCCGGAGATCGCCGCCGAGTACGCCGACCTGGCCGACGACGACCTCCGCGAGCGCTTCTTCCCCGAGCTCGTCGGCGAATACGAGCGCGGGCGCGAACTGGTCTTAGCGATCAGCGGCCGCGACCGGCTGCTCCGCCGCGAGTGGCTCGAGGAGAGCCTCGACCGCCGGAACCCCTACGTCGATCCCCTGAACCTCCTTCAGGCGAACCTGCTCGGGCGCACCCACCGCACGGACGAGGAGGAGCGCACCCTGCGGCTCACCGTCAACGGCATCGCCGCCGGGATGAAAAACACCGGATAGCGCGGCCGAGTCAGTCGAACCGAGCGGACACCGCCCGCGATCTCTCTTTCCGTTTCGCCGATCTCCGACGCGGTAGCCTCGCCTCCCTCGTTCGCTCGAACGCTGAAGCCGACGGCACGGCGCTCGTCCGAACGGACCGGGGATGGCGGCGCCGAAGAATTCTATATAGCGGTATAAGATATATTTTGAAGGATCGGCGGAAACTGCTGAGTAACGGGAACCGACGACGAAACGCCGCGGATCAGGCGTCTCGGCGGGGCTGTGCGGGGCGACAGCTACCGAACTTCGAGGAAAACGAGCAGAAGAAGCGGTCTACGCGTAGCGTTCGAGTTCCGGCCGGTCGAGGTCCTCGAAGACCTCGGTCGCGACCTCGGAGAGGAATGCCTCGCCCTCGTCGGAGACGCGGCGGCCCTCGCCGCTTGCGGTGGTGACGAGTCCCTCCTCTTCGAGCGCCTGGAGCGACGAGCGGATGAGCTTGCGGGAGCCCCCCTCGTGTTCGCCGGGTCGGACGACGTAGCGGTTCGAGCCGCGCTTCTTCGAACCGTACTCGGTCGCGAGCCGCTCGATGCCGATGGGCTCGTTCTGGGCGACCTTGCGCAGCAGGCTCGCGGAGCGGACGTACCAAAAGTCGTCCTGCTCCGGCGGGAGCTCCTTGCCGGCGCCGGTCTTGGCGAACTCGACCCAGTCGGGCTCGTCGATGCGGTCCTCGAGTCGCGCGGCGACGGCCTCGATGAGGTCGTCGGCCGGCACGTCGTAGATGGTTACCATTGGGTGTCGATTCACGCCAGCGTCGTTTAAAACCATCGTATCGCGTACGGCCCGTGTGAGCCGTTTTCACGGGGTTGCGGGCCGCTGCGGGCGACTCGCGGATCGGCGCGCGGCCGAACGCAGGGGTCGCGAGGTTACTCCACGTACTCGTACTTCCGCTCGTTCATCCGGCCCCAGCCGGTGAAGACGAACTCACCGTCGGGCTGGGTGAACTCCTCGATCTCGCGTTCGACGTCCATGTCGTACTCGTGGACGTCGTGGACGTCCTCGTACTCGTCCCACGCGAGGTCGTAGCGGGCGTCGAGCTGGGCGTCGATGTCGAGCCCCTCGATCTCGGCTCGCCATCCATCGCGGATCGTCTCGGCGTGAATCTCGGCCTGCGCGCCGGAGCCGTAGGAGGCGACGAGCAGCGTGTCGCCGACGAACTCGCGGTCGCGCTCCAGCGCGTCGCGCAGAGCGCTCACGCGAGCGATGTGGACGGAGCTGGTGTACCAGTTCCCAACCTCTCGGGAGAGACCGAGCGTCGGCTCGACGGCGGTGTCGTACCACGTCTGGTACTGCTCGGTGGTCTTCAGCTCGTCCATGTACCCGCGGATCGCCTCCTCGTACGCCTCGCGGTCCTCGTACTCGTCCTCGCGGGGCTGGCGGCCGATCTCGTCGGCTAAGGCATCCTCGTGGGCCGTGTCGCGGATGACGTGCCGGTACGCCAACAGCGCCGCCTTCCGGACCATCCCCGGGAACGGGGTGTGGAACGGGGCGTACGCGAAGTCCTCCAGTTCGATGTCGTCGGTGACGGACTCGTAGTCTTCCAGGGCCTCGCGCATCCGGGAGAGGTACACCTGAACCGAGCGCTTCCCGTCGACGCTGGGGAACTGCTGGTTCGGCTTGAGGAAGTCCGTCTCGTCTTTCGAGCCGTACCCCTGGTCGGTCGACAGCTCGACGACGGAGGGGTCCTCGTCGATCAGCATCGCGACGGCACCGGCGCCCTGCGTCGCCTCGCCCGGGTCGCCGCGGGCGTACAGCGCCGTGTCCGTGGTGATGACGATCGCGGGACGGTCGCGGTTCCGGCCCGCTCGGATCCAGTTGTACGCGTCGTCAATGGCCTGTGTGCCGGCGAGGCAGGCGAACTTGCGCTCCCCCTTGTTGGCGTGGGTGAAGTCGCCGTCGTACACCTGTTCGAGGCAGCCCGCGATGTACGTCGACACCGGCTTCGAGTGGTCGAACGCCGACTCGGTGGCGACGTCGATCCGGCCAATGTCCTCGGGAACGAGCCCCTTCCGGTCCATCAGCCCCTTCGCCGCGTTCGCCCCCATCGTGACGATGTCCTCGTACACGTCGGGGAACGAGGAGTTGTTGAGCCCGAGCCCCTTCGTGTACTTCTCGGGGTCGTCGCCCTTCTCCGGTGCGAACGTGCCCGGCAGGTCGAGCTTGAGCTTCCCGGTCCAGATCTCGATGCCGTCGATCCCGACTGCGGTCATACACGGTCGTTCATACGGCCGGCATATGGCTTTGTCGATGGTGGATTACGTCGATCGTCGTGATTTGACTGCGTTGGATCGCGACGCCAGTACCCGTAGTCGGATTTCTCACCTCGGGCGGTCAGGTGCTAACGGTGAACGTCTCTTGGGTCCCGTCGCTGAGCGTTAGCGTGACGGTGACGCTCTCCCCAGACATATCTATATAATTATCATTTCCTGTCGCTCCACCGTCGAAGAACCGCGTTAACGAGATCGTAGCCTCGGCTCCGGACGGGACGGAGACGCTCGCGGAGAGAGTAGCCACCTCGCCGAACGAATATCCGTCGTTCCCGACCTCAAAGCTCCCCTCATTTGTTCCCGAGACGGTAATCACTTGCTGCCCGTTACCGGTTCCGTTTCGTAATATCGTCGCGTCCGGGGACGTGGTCGACTCTATCTCCACCGAATCGATGTCGACCGTCTCGTCACCAGTGTTCGAAACGCTGAACTCGACGCCCGCGTTCCCGCTTCCGATCGTCGTCGCATCGCCATTGTATGTCAGGGAGTCCGTCTGTGTCACCTCGTTTACGACCGTCGTGACGAACTGCTTCGTTCGCCGCTCGCCGTCGATTTTGTATCCGACCGTCACGCTGAACGTATCTCCGACGACGTCGACGACGGTCGCACCGCCCTGCTCAACCTCGTAGAACTCCGCCAGCGTGATCGTGGCACCGTCCCCGGAATTCAGCGGGACCTCCACGCCGGAGAAGTCCGTTTCGGCGTCGATGTATTCTCCGCTTACCGTATCGTACGCTCGCTTTTCGGGACCGGACTGTAGGTTCAGTTGGAGCCCGCTGTTCGGGACGAACGTGTACTCCCAATCGCGGAGGAGAACTTCCTTGTTGCCAACAGCGCCGTTTTCCGACTCCACGTTCAGCTCGGACCGTCCCGGTCCGGTGGCATCAGCCTTATCTGACAACCCGTCGAGTCTCGGATCCTCAGGAAGAACCGTTACGTCGGTGATTCGGACTTGCGTATCGTGTTGGTTCTCGACGTCCAGTTGGAACCCACCCCGTTCACCAGAGCCGGGCCCGTTGAACGCGACGGCCTCCTCGGGCGCGACGAGGAGCGATTCGGCGCCACCGCCCCCGTCCGGGACGCCGGCACCGACGTTCTCGAGCAGTATGGAGTCCCACGTATCGGTTCCGTCGTTGATCGTCATCTCGACGTCCGAAACGTCGGTGACCTCGTAGCTGACGCGGCCGTCGGCGTCGGTCCGCACCGTCTCCACGGTGGTACCATCGACCGAAATATCGACTTCCGCACCCTCGACTGGGTTGTTATACCGGTCCCTGACCTCCGCGACAGCGACGCCGTCAGCCGCCGAAACCCGCGTGATGTATCCGTCTGATTCGTTCGTCCCGGTGGTGTCGCTCCCGAGGCCGACCTTCCCGAGCTCGAGCCGGTACCCGTTAGTGCCGTTCAGTTCGATCCGAACGGTTCCACCCGCAGCGACGACACTTTCGGCGTCGTCACCCAAGCGGTCGCGCCACTGCTGTTCGAGGCTGTCCGCCCGCTCCATCGACACGTCGGTCGGCAGTTCGACGACGATCGGATCGCCGCCGGTCGAATTCAGCCTCACCGAGCGCCGGTTCTCCGACAGCGTCTCCGGGTCGAGGCTCGTGCGTCGGACGCCCGACTCTGATACCCTCCCGTCCAACGCGGTTAAGCGGATCCGATTCCGGTCGCTATTCACCGCGGTCTGTCCGCTCCGACCGAGGATGCCGGAATCGAACTCGGCAATGACGAGAGAGTGTTCGTAGACGAGGTCGGGGCCGTCTCGGAACTCGTTGTAGCCGGGAGAGTACCGTAGCGAGCGCGTGTCGAAGGTGATGGTGTCTCCGGTTGCGGTTTCGTTAGTCCGGTTCGCCCAGTACGCACCGACGTTGCCGCCGTCGTTCACGGTCACGTTCTCGATGCGCAGAGGCCTCGGTTCGGTCGTTGACAGCCGACCCGACGCCGGCGGCGGGTTCAGAGCGAACGTTCGCTGTGGATACCGCGTTCCGAGCTTCAACGACGTCGATCGGCCGTCACCCGTGCTGCTCGCGCTCTCGACCGCGTTCCGTAGGTCGAGGAACTCTCCCTCAACCTGCTGGCTGTGTTCGAACTCGACGTCAGCGTTCTCCTGTGGGACCACCTGTACCTGATACAGCGACAGCGCCAGGATCAGGAAGCCGAACAGGATCACCGTCCCGACCACGACCGACTGGCCCCGACGGTCGCGACTGAATCGCATTGTCTGATGTCGACGCCGAGCGGGTATAAAAGCCTCCGTCCGCCCTCTCAGTCGCGATACTCGGGCGGGCGCGGTCGGCCCGAGGTGAGGAGGGGCTCACTCACCGCCTGCCCGCCGATCCGTCAGCCACGCAGACACGACGGCCACGACGCCGGCGAACCCGCCGAGCAGCACCGCCTGCGTCCAGTTGAAGCCGAACAGCGTCCCCGCGACCAGCGTGACGACGAGGAACGCGGCCGTGAGGGCGCCGAGCGTCGAGGCAAGCGAGGCGTTCGCGTCGGGCATACGCGAACTGGGGGTCGTCGAGCGATAAATCGGCCGATCCGGCCGAAGCCGTCGGTTTCATCGAGCGGGGACCGATGGCGTCTCGACCCGTTCATAAATCTTATAGCGCGATATTAAATTCGTCTCGCGGGCCATCTCCGGCCCGCCGACCGGTCCGTTTTTGCGCGCGGCGGCTGTCCCCGCTCGTATGGCGAAACAGCCGCACCTGCTGGTCGAGGAAGGCGACGTACACGACATCGCGGTCATCCCGGGCGACCCGGGGCGCGTCGACCGGATAGCGGATCTGTGCGACGACAGCGAGGTCGTCGCACAGAACCGTGAGTACAAGATCGTGAATGCGAGCTACGAGGGGACCGACCTCACGATCTGCTCGACTGGGATCGGCTGCCCGTCGGCCGCGATCGCCGTGGAGGAGCTCTCGCGGGTCGGCGTCGAGACGTTCGTCCGGTGTGGCACCTGCGGGGCGCTACAGGCCGACATGGAGGTCGGCGACATGGTCGTCGCGACGGGCGCGGCCAAGGAGGAGGGGACGAGCAAGCGGTACGAAGATGAGGTGTACCCGGCCGTCCCGGACTACGACGTGCTCACGGGGCTCGTCGAGGCGGCCGAGGACAACGACGAGGAGATCCACGTCGGCCCGATCGTCTCCGACGACGCGTTCTACAACGAGGACGACGAGTACGTCGACGACTGGAACGACGCGAACCTGCTCGCGATCGAGATGGAGGCCGCGACCGTCTTCTCGCTCGCGCGGCGCAAGGGGCTCGCCGCCGGCGCCATCTGCACCGTCGACGGCAACCTCGTTGCGGGGACCCAGAAGGGCGCGGACTCCGACGACGAGCTACCGGAGAAGGCGAAGGACAACGTCGAGCGCGCGATCCGGATCACGCTGAACGCGGTCACCGCGCTGTAAGCGGACGGCCGATACGTCGATTTCTCAGTCCTCCGCGCGGAACTCCACGAGCGTCAGGTCGCGGTCGAGCGCGCACGTCTCGTGCGGGGGCTCGCCGAGCACCTGATCGATGACGCGCTCCTCGTCGAAGTCGGCGCCGTCGGGGACGCAGTAGCCGTGGCTCGGGCACTCGGTGTGCGGGCAGGGGCCCGCGAGCGACGCCTTGCTCCCGGCGTACGCGCGCTTCGAGGGGACGTTCGCGGGGACCGACGCGGGCTCGACCTCGACCGCGCGGACGCCCGTGTCGTGGACGGCGCAGTCGAGCGTCTGCGCGTTCTCGCGGATCCCGGTCACCCGGTAGCGGGTGCCCTCAGAGAGGTTGAGACACTGGCCGCGGTAGGGACACCCCTCGCAGTCGGCCGATTCCCCCTCGTAGACGAACTCGCGGCCGACGTCCGCGAGCCGGGTCCCGATGAGCGTGACCGTGGTCATGCCCGGAGCGACGCGCCGAGCGTCCGTAAGCCTCCCGCCTTCGCGGGCGTCGCCCGGTCCATCCGTGGACGGGCGCGACGGCGGCGGTCCGGAGGGCAAGACACATGCGCGCGCCTCGGCAACGACGACCGAAGATGATCGCGGGAGTCGCGCGCGACCTGCGCGCAGAGGCCGAGCGAGCGAACGAGCGGCGCGTCCTCGTGCTCGCGGGCGACCGCGACCGCGGGGTCGACGCCGCCTACGACGCGGTCGAATCGCTCGGGGTCAACAACGGGGACGTCTCGCTCGTCTCGACGCGCGAGGGGTTCCGGTTCGACGAAACGCGCCCGCGGAACGCCGACGAGCTGCTGGGGCGCACCCGCGAGGCGGTCGTCCTCGACTGCCACGAGCAGTTCGTCCCGAACGCGCTCGGCCGCGCCGTCGGCGCGGTCGACGGCGGCGGACTCCTGATCCTCCTGACCCCCGCGCTCGACGAGTGGCCGGCGATCCGCGACCGCTTCGACGACTCGCTCGCCGTGCCGCCCTTCGGTATCGACGACGTGACGGGTCGGTTCCGCGAGCGCCTCATCGCGACGCTCCGGACGCACCCCGGAATCGCGGTCGTCGCGCTCGGGGACGAAGCCGGCGCCGACACCCTCGAACGCGACGGACTCACCGAGGGGCAGATAGACGGGCGCGACGAGGCCGGCGACCGTGATGCTCCGAGCGCACCGCCGGGGGCGACGTTCCCCGCGGCCGCGTACGGCGCCTGCCTCACGGACGATCAGGCGCGGGCGCTGCGGGCGTTCGAGGCGCTCGCCGACTCCGGCTCCGCAGTCGTCGTCGAGTCGGACCGGGGACGCGGAAAGTCGAGCGCGGCCGGGCTCGCGGCGGGGTCGCTCGCGCTCGGGGGCGCCGACGTGCTCGTCACCGCGCCCGCGTTCCGGAACGCGGCGGAAGTGTTCGCGCGAGCCCGGGAGCTGATCTGCGGAGAAACGAGCGGCGACACCGCCGAAGACGACGCGAGCGAGCGCGACCTCCGGACGCCGGCGGGCGGTCACGTCCGGTACCTCCCGCCCGCGGCCGCGGCGGAGGCCGCCGACAAGGCGGACGCGGCAATCGTCGACGAGGCGGCGGCGCTCCCGGTGCGGCTGCTGGAGGGGTTCCTCGACGCGCCCGCGGTCGCGTTCTGCACGACGGTCCACGGCTACGAGGGAGCAGGACGCGGGTTCGCGGTCCGGTTCCGCGAGCGGCTGCTCGGCTCGCGGTTCGCGGTCAGCGACATCCGCCTCGACGAGCCGATCCGCTACGCGCGAAACGACCCGGTCGAGGGGTGGGCGTCGCGCGCGCTCCTCTTGGACGCCCGCCCCGCGGTCGACGCGGCGGTCGCGGACGCGTCGGTCGACGAGTCGACGTACCGCGCGCTTGACCCGGACGAGTTGCTCGCGGACGAGACGCTGCTCGGCGAGGCGTTCGGGCTGCTCGTCGCCGCGCACTACCGGACCGAGCCGAACGACCTCGCGCGGCTGCTCGACGCGCCGAACCTCGTCGCGCGGGCGCTCGTCGCGGACGGCCGAGTCGTCGCGGTCGCGCTGCTCGCGCGCGAGGGCGGGCTCGATAGCGAGACGCGGCGCGGGATGTACGAGGGGGAGCGCGTCCGCGGGAACATGGTGCCGGACGTGCTCACGAGCCAGCTGCGCGACGAGGCGGCCGCCGCGCCGCGCGGCCTGCGGACGGTCCGGATCGCGACCCACCACGCGCTCCGGGACGCGGGGTTCGGGTCGCGGCTGCTCGACGAGGTCCACGGGGAGTTCGGCGGCGGCCGCGAGGAGGACGGCGAGGGACTCGACTACTTCTCGGTCGGCTACGGCGCGACGCCGCGCCTGCTCCGCTTCTGGCGGCGAGCGGGCTACCGCACCGTCCACCTCTCGACGAGCCGTAACGACGCCTCGGGCGAGTACTCCGCGATCATGCTCCGCCCGGAGACCGATGCCGGCCGCGACCTGCTCGACCGCCACGCGGTCGCCTTCCGGGACCGCGAGCGCGACGGGCTCTCGGACGCGCACCGCGACGTCGACCCGGACGTGGTCCGCGGCGCGCTGCGGGCGTGTTCCGCCCCGACCCCGGTCGACCTCACCGAGACCGAGTGGCGCTCCGTCGTCGGCGCGTCGGTCGGCCCGGGGATGTACGACACCGCGCCCGGGGCGTTCCGGGACCTCGCGCTCGCGACGCTGATCGAGGGGAGCGGCGGTGACGGCAGCGGCCTCGATGACCGGGAGGAGCGCCTGCTCGTCCGGAAGGTGCTTCAGGGGCGGCCGTGGGAAGAGGTCGCTGCGGAGCTGGATTTCGTCTCGACGAGCGCGTGTATGCGCGCGCTCGGCGACGCCTTCGTCCCCGTCGTCGAGCGGTACGGGACCGAGTTCGCGCGCGAGGAACGAGAGCGGTTTATAAGCGACTGAGCAGAACGGCGACGACTATTTATAAATAGGTCCGCGGTGGCGCGTGCCGACGAACGCCCGAAGGGCGTGAGTCGCACGCGCGAGGGAGTCGGCCGACCGGAGCGAAGCGGAGGGAGGCCGACGAGGCTGGGGAGGTGTGAGGTGCTGTGCGGAGCGGTGCGGGGTGGGACTCAAAGGGGCAGCCGGGAGGCGGGCGCAGACGATGTAAGCACCGCAGCGAGTGAGCGGAGCGAACGAGCGAGGAGCGCAACGAGTGTGCGTCCGCCTCCCGGCTGGGGCTTTGGGGGTGTTCACCGCCGATTTGGACTCTACTATTTATAAAATCAGCTCAGACGACGGAGACCGCCCTTACACCGACAACGACTATTTATAAACGATTCTCGCGGCCGGGATCGACGTCGATGGCGTCGACGGGGCAGACGTCCACGCAGAGCATACAGTCGATACACTGGTCCTCATCAGCCGGATTCGCCTTCCGCTCGGACTCCGGGTGTCCGGGGGTGTCGACCCACTCGAACACGTCGACCGGGCAGTCCTCCAGACAGGCGCCGTCCGCGAGACAGATGTCGAAGTCGACCGCGACGTGGGTGCCGCGGATCCCCTGCTTCTCCGGCGGTTCGACGGGGCCCCAGACGGCGACGCCGTCCTCCTCGCCGACCCGCTCGCGGTTCACTTCGAAGTTCGAGTCGATGGCCATCGTTGCCCTCGCTTCGCCGGTCGCGGGTTTAAACTCCCCGACGAACGGATTCGGTCGGCCGAGTGGGCCGAGTTCGGTTCACGGATGCGCGTAGTACGCCAGCAGGTCCTCGGAGCCGTTCGGCCCGTCTTCCTCGTCGGTCGCCTCGGGGTCGAACGCGTCGATTCGGGCGAAGCCGACGCGCACGAACTGGACGACCGTGTCGGGATCCACTTCCGCGAGCGCGGGCTCGGCGACCCCCCGCACGTCCCCGTCGACCGTCCGGAGGAGCGTCTCGATCCCCTCGTCGGCCGGCGCCCAGTGGATCACGTCCACGTCGCCCTCGCGGACGATCTCGATGTCGGCGTCGAGGAAGGCCAACTGGTCGCCCTCGTAGCGGACGGGACCGTACCCCTTGAGCCAGACGCGCTCGCCCTCGGGCGGGAGGTCGCCGGACTCGACGACGACCCGACCGGCGGGCACCTCGCGCTCGCCTCGATCCGGGTGTTCGGGGTGGAATCGCGGGTGGCCGGCCTCGGGCGCGGGCGCGTCGCCGTCGACGATCGGCAGCTCGACCGCGGGGTCGTCCTCGCGGTCGCGGACGAAGAAGTAGCGGTTCGCCTCGTCGTCGACTAGGTCGCGGTTGTTCGCGTAGACGGACGACATCGCGAGGTCGACGTCGGAGGTGGACATCCCCAGCTCCGTCATCGAGTCGACGAGGGCCTGCCCCTGAATCCCGCGGCGGCGCATCGACTGGATGGTCGGCGCGCGCGGGTCGTCCCAGCCGGTTAGCTCGCCGGCCTCGATCAGCTCCTTGATCGTCGACGTGGAGAGCTTCACGTCGTACTCGTCGACCTGGACGTGGCCCCAGTGGAGCACCTCGGGGTACTCCCAGTCGAAGTAGTCGTAGACGAACCGCTGGCGCTTCGCGGAGTCCTGGAGGTCGATGCCGCGGATGATATGGGTGACGCCCGTGAGGTGGTCGTCGACGCCCGACTGGAAGTCGAGCATGGGCCAGCAGCGGTACTCGCTGGCTTCCTCGCGCGGGTGCGGGGTGTCGATCATCCGGAAGGCGACCCAGTCGCGCAGCGCGGGGTTCTTGTGCTCGATGTCGGTCTTCACCCGCAAAACCATCTCACCGGAGTCGTACTCGCCGTCGACCATCGCCTCGAACTCCTCGCGGACCGTCTCGCTATCCTTCTCGCGGTGGGGGCACGCCTCGCCCGCGTTCTTCAGCTCGGAGAAGTCGTCGCCGGAACACGAGCAGGTGTAGGCGCCGCCGAGGTCGATCAGCTCGCGGGCGTGGTCGTAGTACGTCTCAAGCCGGTCAGACGCCTTCAGCACGCGGTCCGGCTCGAAGCCGAGGTACTCGATGTCCTCGAGGATGGCGTCGTACGCGTCGAGATCGGGCCGTTTCGTCTCCGGGTCGGTGTCGTCGAAGCGGCAGATGAACTCGCCGTCGTACCGCTCCTTGTACGTCCCGATGACGGCGGGCATGCGCGCGTGGCCGACGTGCCACGGGCCGTTCGGGTTCGGCGCGGCGCGCATCACGACCTCGCCGTCCTCTGCGTTCGGGAGGTCGGGGAGGACGCGGTCGTCCGCCTCGTCGTCGGCCTCCAGCTCCGCGAGCTTCTCGGGCGCGAGCTCGCCGAGACGCTCCCGGCGCTCGGCCTCGTCCATCTCGCCGACCTCGTTGACGACCGGCGCGAGGACGCCCGGAATCTCGTCGCCGTGCGGGCGGAACTCGGGGTTCTCGCCCATGATCGGGCCCATGATCGCGCCCACGTCCGGGTCGCTGCCGTGTTTGAGCGCGTTGAAAAGCGCCGCGGCCTCGCCGGCCGCCGCGACGCGCTCGCGGAGTTCGTCGTCCATGCGCGTCGCTTGTCGGGGTCGGGTCAAAAACGCCGCGAAACGGCGGGGAGGGGCGAGTCCCGGAGGGTCGCCGCGGCAGCGATCCGGAGCGGGTAGGGGCACCCGACACGAGCGCTCGGACGGGCTTAAACGACCCAGACCGTTCACGGCGGTAACAACCCGCTACCGGCGTGAACGGTCGAGACGCTTTTGAACGAGCGGAACACAGGAGAGCGATCGGTCGCCGCGTGGAGGCCGGCGTCGCGCGCCGACCGTCGCCGCGTCGAGGGGGCGAAGAGCGCCGGCGACCCGAACCGGTTCGTCGCCTTGATGGTCGCCGGGAGCGTGGTGAACGCATGAGCGTCGTGTCGGGAGCCGTCGGAACGCGGGGTGGATCGCGGTGGTAGGACCCATCTCCGAGGCGGAGCGGAAGGCCGGGAACCGGAAGATCAAGCTCGTGCTGCTTGCGATCGTCACGGCCTCGCCGCCGCTTATCGCCCTCCAGTTGGACCCGTCACCGATACAGCTGCTGGCCGCGGCGGGGGTCGGGCTCCTCCTCGGCCTCGTGGTCGTCTGGTACCTCGGACGGCTCGCGAAGGAGTTCGCCGGCAGCGGGCGGCGGCCGCCGCGGCGGCGCTGAGGTCCGCCGTCATCTCCGCTCTTCGACCCGACTGCGCCGCCCCCGTCAGTCAGCGCCCGTCTCGGCGCCCCGAGCCGGCTCGACGAGCTCGCCTGCCTTCTCGCCCGCGACGGACCGGGAACTCGACAGCGGCGAGATGCTCACCTCGCCCTCGACGGCCGCGCGGCGGTCCGAGCCGGGATCGTCCGGGACGTTGCCGCGCAGGAACTCGCGCCAGAAGCGGTCGCGCAGCTCCATCCCCATCTCGCCGCGCCGCTCGTTGAACTCCCAGCCCTCGGGGACGTTCTCGTCTTCCGGGGCGTTCTCGTCGTCCGGGCCCTCCTCGCCCGGGCGGAACTCGATCACGTCGAAGCCGCGCGCGGGCTCGGTCAGCCGGTAGGTGGGGTTCGCCGCCGCCTCGTCGTCCGCCGCCGGGACGTTGACGTTCAGCACGTCGGCGCCGAACGGGAGTTCGAGGCCGTCGTCGCCCGCTCCGTCGGCGCCGCGGCTCCCGGCCTCGGCGCGGTCGATCAGGTCGGCGACAACCTCCCCGGCGACCGCGAAGTCGCCGTTGTCGAGCGTCGGCGGCACGGGGAGGTTGCCGCGGTCGTACAGCGACACCGCGATCGCGGGCGTGCCGAGGAAGGAGGCCTCCATCGCGGCGCCGACGGTGCCGGACTGCCCGAGGATGTGCGCGCCGATGTTGGGGCCGTGGTTACAGCCGGAGACGACGACGTCGGGGTCGAGCCCGAGAGCGACGTCCGCGACCGCGACGCAGTCCGCGGGGGTCCCCTCGACCGCGTAGCCGCGGTCCGTCTCGGTGTAGTCGACCGTCGTCTCCCACCACGAGCGCGCGCCGCCGACGCCGGACTGGTTCGTCGCGGGCGCGACGACCGTCACGTCGTAGTCGCGCGAAAGCGCGTCCGCGAGTGCCCGGATCCCGACGGCGTCGATCCCGTCGTCGTTGGTGAGCAGGATCTCGGTTGGCATGCGTCACTGTGCGAGGTGACGGGAGAAAACGTCGCCGGTACGAGGCGGAGAGCGGACGGAGAGCGGAGGGCGGGTCGAGGAGACGCGGGGAACGAACGTCGCGGGCGTCGACCGGGTGGTACTCCGAGTGGTCAGTCGGAGGGCAGCGGAACCGCGGAAAACGGGGAGCGCCGGCCGTCGGCTCAGTCGGCCGCGACGCGACGCGACGAGGTCGCCAGGTCGAGCACCTCGTCGAAGAAGCCGAGCGAGTCGTGCGGGCCGGGGTTCGCCTCGGGGTGGTACTGCCGGGTGATGACGTCCAGCTCCTCGCTGTCGAGCCCCTCGACGGTGTCGTCGTTGACGTTCACCTGCGTCACCTCGAGCGGGCCGGTGTCGGCGACCGTGTAGCCGTGGTTCTGGGTGGTCATCACGACCTTGTCGGTGCGGAGGTCCTTGACGGGCTGGTTGACGCCGCGGTGGCCGAACGCCATCTTCTCCGTCGAGCCGCCGAGCGCGCTCGTGATCACCTGCTGGCCGAGGCAGATGCCGGCCAGCGGCAGGTCGCCCGCGAACTCGTCGACCACTTCCTGCGCGGCGACGAAGTTCTCCGGGTCGCCCGGGCCGTTCGAGACGAAGAGCACGTCGGGGTCGACGGCGGCCACGTCCTCGGGGGTCGCGTCGTACGGGAGGACGTGGACGTCCGCGCCGCGCTCGGTGAGCGAGGAGATGATAGAGCCCTTCGCGCCGCAGTCGAGCAGGGCCACGTCGACGTCGCCGTCGGCGCTCTCGTGGACGGTCGGCTCCGTCACGGACACCTGCGCGCCGATGTCGACGTGGTCGCTCATCGGCTTGCACGCCTCCATCTCTTCGACCGCGTCCTCGGGGGTCGCGTCCGGGCCGGCGGCGATCCCGCAGGCCATCGCGCCCTCCTCGCGGACGGTGGTGACGATCTCGCGGGTGTCGACGTGGTCGACGGCCGGCACGCCCTCCTCGGCGAGCCAGTCGGCGACGTCGTCGGTCAGCTCGCGGGCGATCGCCGCGCGGGGCTGGACCGACTCGGACTCGAACCGCTCGGTTCGGACGCCGTAGTTCCCGATGAGGGGGTACGAGAAGGTGAGCACCTGTTCGGCGTAGGAGGGGTCGGTGAGCGACTCCTCGTAGCCGGTGTACGCGGTCGTGAACACCAGTTCGCCGCGGGTCCGCCCCGGCGCACGGGCGCGCGCTTCGAGCACGCGTCCGTCGGCCAGCGCGATGTAGGCGTCCGACATTACGAGAAACGTACGCGCAAAGGATAATAAATGCGTCGTTCGAAGGTTCGTTACGATATTCGTAACGGGTAAGGCCGGGGACCGAGACGGACCGGTATGGACGACCTCGACCGACGGATCCTCTCGATCCTGCGACGGGACGCGCGGACCCCATACACGGAGATCGCGGACCGGGTGGGGACCTCCGAGGGGACCGTGCGCAACCGCGTCGACCGAATGACCGACGAGGGCGTGATCGAGCGGTTCACGGTCACGACCCGCACCGGCAACGTGAAAGCGATGATCGAGATCTCGGTGGAGATGAACGTCAACACCGACGCGGTCGGCCAGCGGATGGTCGAGTGGGAGGAGGTCGACTTCGTCTGGCAGGTCTCCGGCGAGGAGGACATCGTCCTCGTCGTCGACGCGGTCGACACGCGCGCGGTCAACGAACTGATCACGCAGGCGCGGGAGATGGACGAGGTCAAGTCAACGAAGACGCGGCTCATTCTTGACGAGCGGCTGGGGTAGGCGAAACTGGCCGCCCGAGGACCTCGCCGGCTGCCGGCCTCCGGTTACTTCTCTGCCACGCTCGTCTGCATCCCTTCCGTGTTGAACGCGCTCCCCGCTCCCCCGTCGCCGAGGACGATCACGCCGGCGCCCGAATCCGTGATCTCCTCGAACTCGTCTATCGCCCGGTCCGCCGCGGCCTGCGCGTCGAAACCGTCGTCGAGGAAGTCGACGGCGCGCCGCGAGAGCGTGACGCGCGCGATGTCCTCGCCGGCGCCCGTCGCGCTCGCGCCGCCGGCCTCGGTACAGAAGAAGCCCGAGCCGACCTGCGGCACGTCGCCGACGCGCCCGGCGAGCGCGAACGACCGGCCGCCCGTGGAGGTGACCGCCGCGAACGTCTCGCCGTCGGTCGCGACCGCGCCGACGGTGTCGTGGTCGGGTGCGTCGCTCTCAGAGCGCTCCCCAGCTTGGTCGTCGCCCGAACCGAACCGGGAGGCGAGCCAGTCGAGGTGTTCGCGCGGCGACCCCCGCGGCGGGTCCTCCGCCTCGTAGCGCTCGCGTTTCTCGTCCGTCAGAAGGTCGACGCCCGTCTCGACCCCGAAGTCGGCGGCGAGGTCGACCGCGTGCTCGCCCGAGACGAAGATGTGCGGCGTCTCCGAGTGAACGACGCGGGCGACGCTCGCCGCGTGCTCGACGCCCGGCATCGAGCAGGCCGCGCCGACCGCGCGGTCCGAGGTCATCACGCCGGCGTCGGTGCGGACGACGCCGTCCGACTGGACCGCGCCGCCGACGCCCGCGTTGAACCGGGGGTCCGATTCGAGGACGCCGACTGCGGACTCGACCGCGTCGAGCGGCGAGGCGGTGTCGGCGCCGCGCGCGGCCGCCTCGTCGAGGACCGCCTGTCTGGGCTCCGGGTCGTCCGGCGCGCCGCCGGCGCCGCCGTGGACGATGACTCGCATACCGGAGGCTCCCGCGGCGGCCACATAAGCGTCCGGAAGCCGGCGGCGACCGCTGGGGCCGAACGGTCGCCCGCCGCCTGACCCGAAACCGATTCCCGCCGGCGTTTATAATCCGTCCGCCCGAATCGCACCGCGTGACCGCTTCGGAACCGACCGCGTCTCCGGCGAGTTCGACGCCGGTGTCGGTCCTGCTGCCGACCGTCCGCTGGACCGACGCCTGCGACGAGGTGGCGGACCAGCTCCGCGGTCCCGAGGCGTTCGGCGGCACTGAGGACGGAGACGACGCGGACGCCGACAGCGACCGCGACGGCGACCGCGACGCCGCGGCCGACGAGCTGCTCGTGATCTGCGACTCGCCGGACGACCCCGTCGCAGACCGGCGCGACGACCTGCCGGAGCGCGTCCGGCTCGTGGTCGCGGGCGAGCCGGAGGGCTGCTCGGGGAAAGCGAACGCCATCGCGGCCGGAATGGAGGCGGCCGCGAACGACCGGATCGCCTGGACCGACGACGACTTCCACCATCCCGCCGACTGGCTGGCGACGCTCGACGCGGACTACGAGCGGCGGGGCCCGATCACGGAGGTGCCGGTATTCGTCGGGCTCGACCCTCTCGCGCGGCTGTTCGAGCCCGCCTACGTGATCGGCGGGACGCTCGCGGTGTCGGCCGCGGGGATCGCGTGGGGCGGCGCCGTGATCTTCGAACGCGACGACCTCCGCGACGGCGAGGCGGCGTTCCTGCGGGACCTCCGGCGGACCGTCAGCGACGACGGGACGCTCACCGAGCACCTCGACGTCTCGGCCGCGGACCGCACGCGCTACGTCCGGGCCGGCGGCTCGCTCCGGGGGTCGCTGGAGCGGTTCGTCCGTTTCCTTGCGATCACGCGGTACCACGCGCCGCGGGCGACCGCGTTCAACGTCCTCCTCGGCGTCACGATGGCCGCGCTGTGTCTGTTCGCGCCGGTCGCGGGCGTGGGGCTCGTCACGGCGCTCGCGGGCGCGGTCTACGCCCGGTTCGGGATCCGGCGCGCGACGTTCCTGCTCGCGGCGCCCGGCGTGCTGATCGCGCCGCCGCTCATGGCGTACGCGTTCGCTCGTCGAACGTTCGTCTGGGGCGGGCGGCGCTATCGCTGGCGGTCGATGTTCGACGTCGAGGTCGAACCGGTCTGAGTCCGGGAGCCGCCGGAGAGAACCGGCAAACGCTGCGAGCGCGACGCTCACGCCGAAAACGGCAGGCACTTTAGGGGCCCACAAGAATCCACGAACGTTCATGAGCTACGATAAGGTCGACGTCCCCGACGACGGCGAAGCCATCACGCTCGCCGACGAGGAGACCGGCGAGCTGAACGTTCCGTCCAACCCGATTGTCCCGATCATCCACGGCGACGGAATCGGCACCGACGTCGGGCCGGCCGCACAGCAGGTACTCGACGCCGCCGCCGAGGCGACAGGCCGCTCCATCGCGTGGATGCGCGTCTACGCCGGCTCCAGCGCCCGAGAGATGTACGACGAGAACCTGCCCGAGGACACCGTCTCGGCGATCCGCGACCACCGCGTCGCGATCAAGGGTCCGCTGACGACCCCCGTCGGCGCCGGGTTCCGCTCGCTGAACGTCGCGCTCCGCAAGACGCTCGACCTCTACGCGAACGTCCGCCCGACCTACTACATCGACGGCGTCCCGTCGCCGGTCAAGAACCCCGAGGAGATGGACATGATCACCTTCCGGGAGAACACCGAGGACGTCTACGCCGGCGTCGAGTGGGAGGCCGGCACCGACGAGTCCGAGCAGGTACGCGACTTCCTCGAAGACGACATGGATATCGCCGACGTCATCCACGACGGTCCGGTCGGACTCGGCGTCAAACCCATCTCCGAGTTCGGCTCGAAGCGCCTCATCCGCGAGGCGATCGACTACGCGCTCGCCAACGACCGCGACTCGGTCACGCTCGTCCACAAGGGGAACATCATGAAGTTCACCGAGGGCGCCTTCCGCGACTGGGGCTACGAGGTCGCAGAAGAGGAGTACGGCGAGGACGTCATCACCGAGGACCAGCTCTGGGACGAGTACGACGGCGAGCAGCCCGAGGGCACCGTCGTCGTCAACGACCGCATCGCGGACAACATGCTCCAGCAGCTGTTGACCCGTACGGACGAGTACTCGGTCATCGCGACGATGAACCTCAACGGCGACTACATGTCCGACGCCGCCGGCGCGCAGATCGGCGGCCTCGGCATCGCGCCCGGCATCAACCGCGGCCACGGCCGCTGTCTCGCCGAGCCGGTCCACGGCTCCGCGCCCAAGTACGCCGGCGAGGACAAGGTGAACCCCACCGCGATGATCCTCTCCGGCCGCGAGATGCTCGACTACCTCGGCTGGGACGACGCCGCGGACCTCGTTCGCGACGCCGTCGAGGAGACCATCGCCTCCGGGAAGGTCACCTACGACCTCCACCGGCAGATCGAGGGCGGCGAGAAGCTCGCGACCAGCGAGTTCGCAGACGCCGTCGTCGACAAGATCGACGAGCTCGCGTAAGGCGTATATAAGGGCGGATCTCGGCGGATCGCGGGTTGATCGGTCTCGACATTTTTCAGATCTCGTTTCGGCGTCGACTACCAGGTGTATTCCGTCGAATCGGGTTTTTAGGAGGTCGTAGCGACCGCGGCCGGATATCCGGGCGCTCACTTATAAATGAGATACCGCAAATCAGTGGCGTACACCTCCGAATCCCCAGCCACTCGCTTATAAATCGGTGACTGCGAATCGATGCCGAACGCCTCCAAAGCCCCAGCCGCGAGGACTCGCGCGCCTCGTTGCGCGCTTCAGTCGCTCGCTCCGCTCGCTCCTTCCAGTGCTTACGTCGGCGTGCTTCGCCCTCGCGGCTGCCCCTTTGAGTCCCACCCCGCCCCGCACAGCACCGCAGCCTCACGCCTCCCCAGCCTCGTCAGTCGCCTCCGCTTCGCTCCGGCGACTGACTCCCTCGCGCGTGCTCCTCGCGCCCGATGGGCGCTCGGAGGCACGCGCCGGCTGCGAGGATCGACGGCGCGTCGTCAGTTGTTTATAAATAGCATCCTCGCACTCGCTCCGGTCTGGCTCGTCGACGGCGGAGGCGAGGATACAAATCCGGGGGTCGCCTTGCGCCGGTATGGTAACCTTCCTCGCCGGGGGGACGGGCACGCCGAAGCTCCTCGACGGCGCGGCCCGGGTGTGGGGCCCGGACGAGACCGCGGTCGTCGCCAACACCGGCGACGACGTCGAGCTCGGCGGCCACCTCGTCTGCCCCGACGTCGACACCGTGCTGTTCGCGGGCGGCGGCGTCCTCGACCGCGAGACGTGGTGGGGGATCGACGGCGACACGACCGCGACTCACGAGGAGCTGCGGCGGCTCGCCGACGAGGTCGGCCTCGGAACGGCCCCCCGCTACCTCAACGACGACGCGCAGACCGCGGGCCGAGAGATCGCCCGCTGGCGACGGTTCTCGGCGGTCGGCGAGTTCATGGAGATCGGCGACCGCGACCGCGCGGTCCACCTCACGCGCACGAGCCTGCTCGACGAGGGGAAGTCGCTCACCGAGGCGATCGGGGTCCTCGCGGACGCGTTCGACCTCGACGTCGACCTCCTCCCGATGTCCGACGACCCGGTCGCGACGCTGGTCCACACCGAGGGCGGCGAGACGCTCCACTTCCAGGAGTACTGGGTCGCGCGCCGCGGCGAACCGCCCGTCGCCGACGTGGAGTTCCGGGGCGCCGCCGACGCCGAGCCGACCGACGCCGTGTTCGAGGCGCTCACCGACCCGGTCGTGATCGGCCCATCGAACCCCGTGACGAGCCTCGGCCCGATGCTGGCGCTGCCCGGCTTCGAGCGCGCGCTCCGGGAGACGCCCGTGGTCGCCGTCTCGCCGTTCGTCGGCGACGAGGTGTTTTCGGGTCCCGCGGCGGAGCTGATGGCGGGAATCGGCCGCGATCCCTCGACCGCGGGCGTGGCCGACTCCTATCCCTTCGCGGACGCGTTTGTCCTCGACGACGAGGATCCGACCGAACTCCCCGATTGCCACGTCGAGCGCACCGACACGCGGATCGGCGACGCGGACGACGCCGAGCGCGTCACTCGCGCCTGCGAGCGCGCGCTGAAGGCGGTCGCCGACGACGCGGCGGACGCACAGCCGCCGCGGGAGGGCGCGGAGTGACCCGGAGCGCCGACGGGAGCGAGGCGCCCGCCGGCGGCGAACCCTTCCTCGTCGCCGCGAGCCTCAGCGGCGCCGCCGACGCGGAGTGGGCCCACGCCGCGGCCGAGCACGTCGACGTCGCGCTGCTCGGCGGTGTCGCGCTCGACCCGGCCAGCCGGGCGGCCGCCCGCGACCTCGTCGACCGCGGCCGGTCCGAGTTCCTGTCAGCCGACCCGCTCGCCTTCGTCGCCGACCAGCTCGACGCGCTCGCTGACGCCCCGGTCCGTCCCGGGTTCAACGTCCGGAGCGCGACGCCGGAGCCGGTCCGAGAAGCGGCCCAAATCTGCGCCGACCGCGGCGCCGTCTGCGAGGTCAACGCCCACTGCCGGCAGCCGGAGCTGCGCGCGGTCGGCTGCGGCGAGTCGCTGCTCCGCGAGCCCGACCGCCTCGCGCGGTACGTCGCCGCCGCGGCCGAGACGGGCGCGACCACGAGCGTGAAGGTCCGCGCCGAGGTGCCCGGCGTCGACCTCGTCGCCGTCGCGGAGCGCGTCGCCGCGACCGGCGCGGACTGGCTCCACGTCGACGCGATGGACTCCGAGGCGGTGATCGCAGACCTCGCGGCGGCCGTCGACGCGGCACCCGTGAGTGACGACGCGGACGACCTCGCCGACCTGACGCTCGTCGCCAACAACGGCGTCCGCGGCCGCGAGACGGTCACCGAGTACGCGGGACACGGCGCCGACGCGGTGAGCGTGGGGCGCCCGACGGAGGACCCGCCGGTCCTCGAGCGCGTCGCGGACGCGGTGGAGGAGTGGCGGGCGGGGCGGCTCCGCCGGCGCGGCCGCGAGGCGGGTCCCGAATCGGAGGCGTGGCCGTGAGCCGGGACGAGGCCGGCAGGAGGGGCACGACCGACCCCGTCGACGACGCGACGCTCGCGCTCCTCGTGGAGGTCGCGGGGACGCCGAAACCCGGAAACGTCGACCGGCGCCGCGACCTCGACGACCTACGGTTCGAGGCGTTCCTCGGCGGCGCGGTCGGCGCGCGGTCGGGACTCGAACTGGCTGCGGAGGCGGGGTCGACCGCGGGCGGCCCCCCCGGCGTCGGCGAGGCGTTCGAGCGCGCCGTGGCGGGGATGGCCGACCGCGCCGGCACGAACACGCAGTTCGGCTGTCTGCTGCTCTTGGTTCCGCTGGTCCGGGCAGCCGCGGACCCCGACCGCGAACTCTCCTCTGACGGCCTCGATGCGGTCTGTCGGGCGACGACCGTCGACGATGCGGTCGCCTTCTACCGCGCGTTCGAGGCCGTCGACGTCGCGGTCGACGACCCGCCGCCGGGCGCGGACGACCTCGACGTGCGCCGCGGGGGCGACGCCGAGCCCGCGCTCCGCGGGCGGGGAATGACTCTGCGAGACGTGCTGGCGCTGTCGGCCGATCCCGCGGATTCGGATCGCGTCCCCGACCGCAACGCCGCCGAGTGGATAGAGGGGTTCCACCGGACGTTCCGCGCGGCCGAGTGGATCCTGACCGACGAGGGGCCGCTGGCGGACCGGGCCGCGCGGGCGTTCCTCGGACTGCTCGCAGCAGAGCCTGACACCCTCGTCGCGTCGACTCGGGGGACGGAGACGGCGCGTGAGACGAGCAGGCGGGCGGCCGAGACGTTGGGGTCGAGGGCGATCGCGACGGCCCCAACTGGAGACGTTTCCGCGGTCGACGCCGACACCGTCCACGGTGCCGACCTCGACGCCGCGGAGTCGCTGGCGGAGGCGTTCGTCGCGGAGGGAATTAACCCCGGGACGACCGCGGACCTCACCTGCGCGGCACTGTTCGTCGCGCTCCGGCGGGGCGCGGAGGTGGCGCCGTGAGCGACGAGCAGAGGGAATACCTCGGCGTCGCTCCCGACGGCTGGCCGGTCCCGCTGCGAGGTGTCACCGAGTCCGTCGTGACGACGCTCGGGCCGAATGACCGGTGGAACGTCGCGGCGCTGGGACTCCACGCGCCCGAGACCGATGCGGACGGGGAGCCCGACGGTCCCGTCACCGCTCGTACCTACGGCCGCACCCGCACGTGGCGGAACTTCGCCGAGCGCGGGGGCGGCGTGGTCCAGTTCACCGTCGACCCCCGAGCGTTCGTCGACGCCGCACTGACGGTCCGCGAGGTCGACGATCCGGTCCTCCCGAGCGCCGACGCGTGGGTCGAGGTCGACGCCGAGGAGGTCGACGCCGAGACGGAGGGCGACACCACAATTCGGACGTGGGAGCTGTCGCCGGTGGAGTCGGCGGTCGTGGCCGAGCGCGTGCCGACGGTGAACCGGGGGTTCGGCGCGGTCGTCGACGCCACGGTGGCCGCGTCGCGGCTGGACGTGCCGGCGTTCGAGACCGCCGAACTGCTCGACCGCCTCCGCTACTTCGCCGACGTGGTCGAGCGCTGCGGCGGCCCGGCCGAGCGCGAGGCGTTCGCGCGCATCGACGAGGCGACCGGGTGGCGGGAGCGCGACGAGGAGCGACGGGAGGGGTCGTGACGCGACGGCGCGGTCGGGCCGACCTCGTTTCGGAGGCCGCGACCCCGCCTCGCGGCCGCTCGCGGCGGAACGAACCCTTTTAGTTCGGGCCGCCGGTACCGCTCGGTATGGCCATCAAACCCAAGTACATCAAGCAGCTCGGGAACGTCCTGCTGGAGCAGTATCCCGACTCGTTCAACACGGACTTCGAGACGAACAAGGAGAGCGTCACGACCCTGACGACCGTCGAGTCGAAGGGCGTCCGGAACCGGATCGCCGGCTACGTCACTCAGAAGAAGGCGCAGGCGGCGAAGCACGCCTAACCGCTCGGTTCGAATCACACTGATTCTACGGCCCGTCGCGACCGCCCGACACGTTAAGTCCGGAGCCGCGACCATCCCCTTCGATGGACGCGCTCGTGCGGCCGGTGGTCGACCCGACGTTCGCTGCGGGCGCGCTCGCATTCCTCCTCGGCGGGGTCGCGCTCGGGACCGCGAGCGGGCTGGTCCCCGGGCTCCACGCCAACAACTTCGCACTGCTGCTGGCGGGGTTCGCGCCGTCGGTGCCGGCCGACCCGCTGTTCGTCGGCGTCGCGATGCTCGGCGCCGGCGTCGTCCACTCGTTTCTCGACATCGTCCCCGCGCTCGTGCTCGGCGTGCCCGACGCCGCGACTGCGGTCGCCGCGCTTCCCGGCCACCGGTTGGTGATCGCGGGCCGCGGTCGAGAGGCGGTCCGCCTCTCCGCGGTCGGATCCGGGCTGGCGGTCGCGCTCGCGGTGCCGCTGGCGGTGCCGATCACGTGGCTGATGGTGCGGTGGTACCCGACGTTGCGCGCGCACCTGCCGCTGTTGCTCGGGGGCGTCGTCGCACTGCTCGTCCTCACCGAATCGTCGCGCCGGGCCGCGGTCGGCGGACTCGTCGTCTTCCTCGCGAGCGCCGCGCTCGGCTTCGCGACGCTCGACGCTGACCCCGCGGCGCCGCTGTCGACCGGGGGCGTCCTCGCGCCGCTCTTCGCCGGGCTGTTCGGCGTCCCGGTCCTCGTCGACGCGCTCGGCGGCGAGGGCGTCCCGCCACAGGCGGACCCGCGGATCGCGATGCGGGCGCGCGACCTCGGGACGAGCGCGGGCGCCGGCTCGCTCGCCGGCGCGGTGGTGGGGTACGTGCCGGGCGTCTCGGCCGCCATCGCCGCCGTGGCCGCGATGCCCGCGGTGCCGCGCGCCTCGGCCGACCGCGGGTTCGTCGTGGCGACGAGCGGCGCGAGCACGGCGAACACGATATTCGCGCTGTTCGCGCTGGTGGCGCTCGGAACGCCGCGAACGGGCGTGACCGTCGCGATCGACCGGGCCGGCGTGCCGTTCGCGCTGCCGATGCTGGTCGTCGCGGCCGCGACCGCCGCGTGCTTCGGGTTCGCTCTGGTCGTGCTCGTCGGTGACCCGTACCTCCGGATCGTCGGGAACGCCGACTACACCCGGCTCTCGATCGGCGTGTTGGGACTGCTCGCGCTCGTGTCGTACGCGTTCGCCGGGGGGTTCGGCGTCGGCGTTCTCCTCGTCGCGGGCGCGCTGGGGCTCGTCCCACCGCGGGTCGGCGCGCGGCGCGTCCACCTGATGGGCGTCCTTATCGGCCCGCTGATGATCGGGTGACCGGCGGCAGCGGCGCCTGCGTGGCCCTCGCGGCCCGCCGGGATCGCGTCCGCCGAGCGGCACGGTACCGGGGCGCACGGCGCGTTCCGGCGGAAAGAACAACGGTTAAAAGTCGCCGCCGGTAGGTACGTGTATGAGCCAGAGCGACTCTCAAGCCACTCCGCAGTGCGTCTCCTGTGGGATCCAGGTGTCCGGCATGAACGCCGCGCGGTTCTCCTGTCCGGACTGCGGCGCCACCATCTACCGGTGCGCGAAGTGCCGGAAGCAGAGCAACCTCTACGAGTGCCACGACTGCGGCTTCCGGGGGCCGTAAGATGGGCGACGTCGCCGCCAAGATCAAGGTCATGCCGAACAGCCCCGAGGTCGACCTCGACGACCTCCAGGACCGTCTTGAGGAGGCGCTCCCCGAGGGCGCCAAGATCCGCGGCTTCCAGCGCGACGACGTCGCGTTCGGACTTGTCGCGCTCCTCCCGACCGTCATCGTCCCCGACGGCGCGGGCGGCACGGAGGCCGTCGAAGAGGCGTTCTCGCAGGTCGAGGACGTCGAGTCCGTCGCGGTCGAGAACGTCGGTCGCCTGTAAGGCGTCGACCCCGTAGCGCGTCGCCGTCGGCGACGCTCGCGGTCCGATTCTGCGGTTTCGTTCGGTTCGTGAGCTCTCAGTTCGCCGTTTCTCGATGGGGCGCCTACCGCCCCGACTCGTAGAACTCCTCGCGGTACACGCGCCCGAAGGCGTTGCGTCGGAGCGTGCTGGCCGCCGCATCCGGTTCCTCTTGGTAGGTCGCCGCGATCACCGTGTCCGCGAAGGGGATCGGGTGCCAAACGACGTTGTCGACGTTCTCAGAGCCGATCCGGACCACGTCCTCGTCGTCGAACTCGCTGTCCGCGAGCCACTCGTCAAACTCGTCGCCCTCGCCGACGTGGACCGCGAGCATCTCGGCGAACGTCGCGTCGCGGGCGGTCCGGATCACCTCGGGCGTGACGCGCTCGTCGTACTCGTCGGCGTCGAACGACATCGCCTTCGTCGCCTCGCGGACGACCACCTGCGCGACGGGGCCGACCTCCTCGTACCGTTCGAGCGCCTCGGCGCGCGTCTCGGGGGCGAACGTGCCTCTGGTTTCCATACGCGCGGTTGGCCGGGGGCGGGGAAGGGCGTTCCGCTACGCGTCGGTATCGGCGTCGGTGTCGCGGTCGTCGCCGCTCGGCTCGTCTCGCGCTTCCCGGGTCATCTCGCGCGCCTCGCGGAGGGCCTCGGCGACCGCCGGGTCGTCGACAGCGTCGGGGTCCGGGACGCCGGCCCCGGGTGAAGAGTCGGAGTGATCGTGGTCGTGCGCGTGATCGTGCCCCGAGGGAGCCGCGCCGTCGCCCGAGCCCATCCCGACGTCCGGGCGGCCGCGGGGGACGGTGTCCTCGAACACCTCGTCGTACTCGGCGTCGTCGGCGTGCGGGGTCACCTCGGCCGCGAGCTCTGCGGGCTCTCGCTCGCTCCAGTCGGCCACGCGCTCGTCGAGCCACGCCTCGTGGTCGCCGCCGTGAAGCATCGCCGTGAACGCGAGGTGGTGCGCGAGGTGTTCGCCGTCGCGCTGCGGGGTCTCGCAGACGGGGCACGCGTATCCCATTATGCGCCCAAGTTGACGCGTGAGGCGTAAATCGGCGTCGAACGTCGACGAGGAGACCCGACAGCCACAGCGACCCGCGACGCTCGGCCACCGGAGTCGCGCCTCACTCGAAGTGATGGATCCAGTCCTCGGTCGGGACGAACTCGGTCCCGCCGCACGCACCGCAGGATGCCGGCGGTTCGAACTCGTGGCCGCCGGACGAGTGCTGAGTCGGGGTCCCCGCATGAGTCACTTGACAGTCCTCGCAAACGAACTCTTCGACGTGCTCTCGGTTATACGCCATACGTTGATCTCGGCCATCGCACGGATAGTTAGCGAGTAACTATACCATTTTATTCGGTATTGTAGATATGCGAATTTGCCGTACTCGCGAGGAGTGCGCATCGATCCGCGGAGGAAGAGCAGTTCCCCGCGTCGGGGGAGCGTGACGCGGATCCGCCTGTGGTCGAAACGGGCTGTCGCCGCCTCGCCCGCGGCCGCTCTCGCGGCTATAACAGCAACTTTATCACTCGCACGGGGCGAAATTCGCACAAGACTACTCCGTTAGGAGGTTCAACAGTGACTGAAGCCAACACACAACCGGAGGTGAACATCGGTCTCGTCGGTCACGTCGACCACGGGAAGACCACGCTGGTACAGGCGTTGTCCGGCTCGTGGACCGACCAGCACAGCGAGGAAATGAAACGCGGTATCTCGATCCGGCTGGGGTACGCGGACGCGACGTTCCGACGCTGTCCCGGCGTCGACGCACCCGAGTGTTACACCGTCGACGAGGAGTGCGAGGACGGCTCCGAGAGCGAGCCGATCCGGACGGTGTCGTTCGTCGACGCCCCCGGCCACGAGACGCTGATGGCGACGATGCTCTCGGGCGCCTCGATCATGGACGGCGCGGTCCTGGTCGTCAGCGCGACGGAGGACGTCCCGCAGGCCCAGACGGAAGAACACCTGATGGCGCTCGATCTCATCGGGATCGATAACATCGTCATCGCACAGAACAAGGTCGACTTGGTCGACCGCGACCGCGCCGTCGACAACTACGAGCAGATCCAGGAGTTCGTCGAGGGCACCGTCGCGGAGGACGCGCCGATCGTCCCCGTCTCGGCCCAACAGGAGGTCAACCTCGACCTGCTCATCGACGCCATCGAGACGGAGATCCCGACGCCGGACCGCGACCCGGGCGAGAGCGCCCGGATGTACGCGGCCCGCTCGTTCGACATCAACCGGCCGGGCGCGAGCGCCGAGGACCTCAAGGGCGGCGTCGTCGGCGGCTCGCTCGTCAGCGGCGAGCTGTCGGTCGGCGACGGGCTAGAGATCCGCCCGGGCCGCGAGGTCGACGAGGAGGGCCAGACCGAGTGGCGACCCCTCGAGACGACCGTCCGGTCGCTTCAGGCGGGCAACCGTGACGTCGAGACCGCTCACCCGGGCGGCCTCCTCGGCGTCGGCACCGGGCTCGACCCGAGCCTGACGAAGGGCGACGCGCTCGCCGGACAGGTCGCGGGCGAGCCGGGGACGCTCCCGCCGACCCGCGAGGAGTTCGAGATGAAAGTCGACCTCCTCGACCGCGTCGTCGGCAAGGAGGACGACGAGAGCGGCGAGAGCGACATCGAGGAGATCAGCACCGGCGAGCCGCTGATGCTCACGGTCGGCACGGCGACGACGGTCGGCGCCGTGACGAGCGCACGCGACGGCGAGTGCGAGGTGAGCCTCAAGCGGCCCGTCTGCGCCGAGGAGGGCGCACAGATAGCGATCAACCGGCGCGTCGGCGCGCGCTGGCGACTCATCGGCGTCGGGACGCTCACGTAGCGTGGCCGACGACGCCCGCGCGGACGGTCCGGAGCCAACCGCCGCGGGCGACGCCCGCACCGAGGACCTCTCGGGGGACGGCCCCGGCGGCGTCCCGGTCGTCGCGCTCGACGCGAGCGCGCTGATGGCGCCGGTCGAGGCCGACCTGCGGCTGTTCGAGGAGCTGGACCGGCTCCTCGGCGGCTACGAGGCCGTGGTGCCGACGGCGGTAATCGCGGAACTCGACGGCCTTCAGAGCGGCAACGGCGCGGAGGCCACCGCCGCGAGCGTCGGGGCGGACCTCGCGGAGCGGGCGGAGGCGGTGGAGACGGACGAATCGTACGCCGACGACGCGCTCGTCGCCCTGGCCGCGGCCGGCCGGGTCGACGCCGTCGTCACGGTCGACGGACCCCTCACGAACCGGGTGCTGGAGGCGGACGCACCAGTAATCGGTTTAAGGGGTCGGAACACACTGGCGATAACGGAACCCTAGCGGCCGCGGACAACCAACAACATGTACAAACGAGTTCGACTCAAGGACACGGTCGAGGTCCCGCCGAAGCACCTGGCGGACGTCACCGACGAGCGGGTGAAGGCCCTGCTCCAGGACAAGCTGGAAGGACGGATGGACGAGGATGTCGGCAGCGTCGTGAGCGTCATCGAGGTTCACGACATCGGCGAGGGGGCAGTGTTACACAACCGCCCCGGCGTCTACTACGAGGCGGAGTTCGACGCGCTCACCTACGACCCCGACATGCAGGAGGTCGCCGACGGCACCGTCGTCGAGACGGTGGAGTTCGGCGCCTTCGTCGGGATCGGTCCGGTGGACGGGCTGCTCCACGTCTCGCAGATCACCGACGAGTACCTCACGTTCGACGGCGCGAACCAGCAGCTCGCCTCGTCGGACTCCGACAAGACGCTCGGGGTCGACGACGCCGTGCGCGTCCGCGTCGTCACCAAGAGCATCGACGAGCGCAACCCCCGCGACTCGAAGATCGGGCTCACGGCGAAACAGCCCGGCCTCGGCAAACACGACTGGCTGGAGGGCCAGCGGAAACACCGCGAGCAGACCGGTGAGGAGGCCGACTGATGGCCGAGGACCGCCTGGCGTGCCGGGAGTGCCACCACGTCAACGACCCCGACGCCCAGACCTGCGCGCTCTGCGGGTCGTCGTCGCTGACGGAGGACTGGGCGGGGTACGTCATCATCACCGACCCCGCGGACAGCCAGATCGCCGAGGAGATGAACGTCTCCGAGGCGGGCGCGTACGCGCTCAAGGTCCGCTAACCGGCTGGACAGCGGCCGAACGAAACCGATGACCGACTCACCCGACGACCCGTCCGACCCGCTTCTCACGCTGCCCGAATCGCTGCGCGACGCGTTCAAGGAGCCGCTGGGGCCGGTGACGACCGACGCCAACGCGCTCTTAGAAGCCGTCGACGAGACCCGCGAGCGACACGGCTCCCCGGACGAGGGCCCCCCGCGGCTGATCGCGGTCGGCGACGTGGTCACGTATCACCTCCGGGAGGCCGGCCGCGTCCCGGACGCAGCGCTGGTCGACGGGAAGACGGAGCGCGAGGCGGTCCGGGAGGAGATAGCGACCGCACTTTCTTCTACGGAAGAGCGACGCATTACCGTCGAGAACCCCGCCGCAGCGCTGTCGGCAGCGCTGCTCGACGCGATCGCGGAGGCGCTCGCGGCCGGCGAGCCGGTGACGATCGAGGTGACCGGCGAGGAGGACCTGGCGGCGCTGCCGGCGATGCTGGCGGCGCCGCTCGGGTCGACCGTCGTCTACGGCCAGCCCGGCGAGGGGATGGTCCGCGTGGCGATCACGCCCGAGACCCGACGGAAGGCGCGAGAGCTGTTCGAGGGGTTGACCGGCGACACCGCGGCCGCGTACGAGCTTCTCGGCGGCGACCCGGACGGGTTCGACGGAGCGGACGCGGAGTAAGTGACCGAGCGATCGGCGTCACCGGCCGTCGACGGCGACTGTCGCGGCGAGGACCGTGAGGCCAGCCGTCAGCGCGACCGCGGTCGTCAGCCGCGGCGTGACCGGGAACCTCGGACCCGAGACGTACGGTTCGACGCCGCTTCGGCGGAGGGCGTCGAGCGCGTCGACGCCCCAGTGACCGCTTGCCAGCAGCGCGAGGCCGACGACGACGCCGAGGCCGCCGGTGACGAACCCGATCCCCGTGAGCACGTCCTCGACGGCGAGGACCGACCAGACGTCGTCGCCGGTCGGTTCGGGGCCGCGCTCAAGGCGTCGATGGAGCGCGACGAGGCCGAGGCCGGCCCCGGCGGCCGCGACGGCGCCGACCAGGACAATCGCCGCGACGCCGAGCGGGGTCCGGGTCGGCGGTCCGGCGAAGCCCGCCTCGCGGACTGCCGCGGGCAGCGTCGCGACGACCGGCGCGGCGAGCGACCCAAGGAGCGCGATGCCGGCGCAGATCCGGGCCTTCCGGACCGGCGACAGCGGGACGATGACGTTCCCCGCCCGGACGAGCTCGTACTCCGAGCGGTCCGTGGGATCGAATCGGGAGTCGTCGGGCATCCGCGTGGTAATTGAACCCACGGTCCAAAGAAGGGAAACCCTGACATCGAAGGGGCGCTCGGTCGACGGTCGGCGAGCGGTTCGGCGGTGTCACCCCCGCTTCGAAATCCTTTTACAGCTTTCGAGGGGATATACGCCCAACTGAACCATGGACGTCGATATCATCTCCGAGGAGGAGAACCCGATGTTGCACCGCACGGACATCCGTTTCGAGACGACTCACGAGGAGGCGACCCCCTCGCGGCTGTCGGTCCGCGACTCGCTGGCCGCCAAGCTCGACAAGGACTCCGAGGAGGTCGTCGTCCACGAGCTCGACACCAAGTTCGGCATGCGTAAGACGATCGGCTACGCGAAAGTGTACGACTCCGCGGCCGACGCCTTAGAGGTCGAACAGGACCACATGCTCGAACGCAACAAGATCGGCGGCGAAGAGGCGGACGCCGAGGAAGCCTAACGCCACTGGATGCGCGTTCTCGGCATCGAGGGTACCGCGTGGTGCGCCAGCGCCGCGCTGTATGACGCCGAGACCGACTCCGTTCTCATCGAATCCGACCCCTACGAGCCGGACAGCGGCGGCATTCACCCGCGCGAGGCCGCCGAACACATGTCGGAGGCGATCCCCGAGGTCGTCGACCGGGTGCTGACCGCGGCCGAGGCGGAACACGGCTCGAACGCGGTCGACGCGGTTGCCTTCTCGCGCGGCCCCGGGCTCGGCCCCTGCCTCCGGATCGTCGGGACCGCGGCGCGGTCGCTCGCCGGGACGCTCGACGTGCCCCTCGTCGGCGTCAACCACATGGTGGCGCACTTGGAGATCGGTCGCCATCAGTCCGGCTTCGACAACCCGGTCTGTCTGAACGCCTCGGGCGCGAACGCGCACCTGCTCGGCTACCACGACGGGCGCTACCGCGTGCTCGGCGAGACGATGGACGCCGGCGTTGGCAACGCGATCGACAAGTTCACGCGCCACGTCGGCTGGAGCCACCCCGGCGGCCCGAAGGTGGAGGCGGCGGCGGCCGAGTTCGCGGCGGGCGCGGGCGGAAGCACGGCCGAGGGTGGGGGGGCCGCAGGCGACGGTGAAGGTGACGGAAGGGCCGCCGGCGCCGACCTCCTCGATCTGCCGTACGTCGTCAAGGGGATGGACTTCTCGTTTTCGGGGATCAGCTCGGCGGCCAACGACGCCGCGGACGACGGCGTCCCCGTCGAGGAGATCTGCTTTTCGCTCCAGAAGCACGTGTTCGCGATGCTCACGGAGGTGTCGGAGCGTGCCTTGTCGCTGACGGGCGCCGACGAGCTCGTGCTGGGCGGCGGCGTCGCCCAGAACGACCGCCTGCGGGAGATGTTGGCGACGATGTGCGAGGCCCGCGGCGCCGACTTCCACGCGCCCGAGCCGCGCTTCCTCCGCGACAACGCCGGGATGATCGCCGTGTTGGGCGCGAAGATGGCCGCCGCTGGGGACAGTATCGCCATTTCGGAGTCCGCGGTCGACCCGAACTTCCGGCCGGACCAGGTACCGGTGACGTGGCGAGACGGCGAGTCGGTCGCGCGCGGAGGCGCGGGTAGCGGGTCGGGCGGCGCGTCGCGCGACCCGGACGCGGACCGCCGCGGCGCGGAGGCGACCGTCACGGTCGCCGGGAGCGGCGGCGACCGTCGGGTGATCAAGCGCCGGGTGCCGAAGTCGTATCGCCACCCCGAACTCGACCGGACGCTCAGACGGGACCGGACCGTCGCGGAGGCGCGGCTGACGAGCGAGGCGCGGCGCGCGGGCGTGCCAACGCCGCTCGTGTCCGACGTCGACCTCGCGACCGCGACGCTGACGCTCCAGTACGTCGGCGAGCACGACCTCGCGACCGCCCTCGACGAGCGCGCGACGGAGGCGGTCGGCCGCCACCTCGCGCGGCTCCACGGCGCGGGGATCGTCCACGGCGACCCGACGACGCGGAACGTGCGCGTGTCGCCCGACAGAATCGAGGCGGAGGCCGGCAAGGGGGACGGCGACCCCGCACCGGAGACGTACCTCATCGACTTCGGACTCGGCTACCACACCGGTCACGTGGAGGACCACGCGATGGACCTCCACGTGTTCGAGGGGTCGATCCGGGCGACCGCGACGGACCCCGACCCGCTGATCGCGGCGTTCGAGGCGGGATACGGGGCGGTCGGCGACGGCGAGGTCCTCGAACGGCTTCGCGACGTGGCGGACCGCGGCCGGTATCGCTGACGAAGAGTGGAGCCGCCGGCCGCGGCGTCGCCACGGGCGGTCCCCCGCCGAGATCGGCGTCCGATGGCGCCACGATTTATGGTGCCAGCGGACAGAGTAGCGGACATGGGAGACAAACCGTCGTCGGGAGAAATTCTCGGAATCCCGTACAACTTCGAGCGCCCGAGCCTCGGGCGCCTGCTGTCGTCGTACTGGCAGCCCGGCAAGGGGATGCTCGTCGAGAAGCCGTTCGGCATCGGCTACACGCTGAACCTCGCAAACTGGCGGTCGTGGATCGTCCTCGCGGTCGCCGGCGGGCTCTACTACCAGCAGCAACAGTCCGGCGGACCAGACGCGTCGGGCGGGCACGACGAGGAGGCCGACGACGGGGACGGCCCCGTCGAAGTGATCGTCGACGACGACTGACGGCGACCGCGACACCCCAATCGGGGGATCCGTGCGGAGTGGTACCGCGATCGCCGGTTTTCGCCGTTGATTCCGCGTCGGATTCTTTTAAATATCAGCAGCACCTAGAGAGGGTAGTGAAAGTCCAGTTCGAGTGCTCGTGTTCGGAGGAAATCTCCGAGTTCACCCGCGGCGAGACCAGCCGCGGCGTCCACGTCGAATGCGGGAACTGCGGCGCGGTGTACGCCGTGACGATCACCGAGCTCGAGTAGCGGGTGCCGCCGCGGACTCGAACCGGAGCCGGACCGTGGTGCCGTCGTCCGTCGCCTCGAACCTGACGGTCCCCCCCTGCGTCTCGCACATCCATTTGACGAGCCACAGCCCGATGCTGCTCGCGTGCGAGAGCGGCGTCTCCTCTTCCGCCTGTAACACCGCGCGCTCGTCCGAGGGGATCCCGGGACCGTTGTCGGTGACCTCCAGACAGGTGGTCGTCCCGTTCTCGCGGATCGTCGCCGCCACGCGCCGCGTCGAGCCGTCGTTGTGGGTGACCGCGTTCTCGAACACCTCGCGGATCGGGAACTCGACGGAGTCGTCGGCGCGGATCCACGCCTCGGAGGGGGTTTCGACCGTGACCGCGGCGCCGTCGGATTCGACGACCCCGATCGCCTCGTGGACGGCGTCGACGAGGTTCACGCGACCGTCCGGCGGTTCGGGCGACGCGTCCTCGATCACCCGGAGCTTCTCGCTGATCGCGACGACGTCGTCGGTCGTCTCTCGGATAGTTTCTAGGCACTCCCGGCTCCGCTCGTCGTCGATCCGGTCGGCGAGCAGGTCGGTGTACCCCTGGATCACGTTGAGATCGTTGCGGACGTTGTGTCGGAACACCCGGCTCAACACCTGTAGCTGCTGATTGGAGGTTTCGAGGTCCCGCCGGGCAGTCTCCGCCCGCCGCCGGTGGTGCGTGACCGCGCCGTAGAGGAGTCCGCCGGACCCGGCGACGAGCAGCCAGTCCCCGACGAGGCGCGTCGGCGTCCACCCCGCCGCGGTCCCGCTCGCCGACGCGACCGCAAGGTCGACCGCGACCGCGAACAGCACACCGAGACAGAGGTACGCCGCCGTGAGAGCGGCCGCGGACCGCCCGTATATCAGTTCCGAGTTAAACGTCATTTATATTTAACTTTTACTCGCCGAATTTTCTTCGCGAGCAACTCCTCGACGGCCGCCGGCTTAAATTTTGACTGTCGCCCCCGACCGCAGAAAGACAGTCACCACGACGCGCAGTCGGCGCAGACGAAATCCGCCTCGTCGCGCCAGCGGCGCTCGACCCGCTCGCCGCAGCGGTCGCACGCCGCGCCGTCCGCGTGCCACGTCGAGGTGGCGACCGCGGGGTCGACGTCGGCGGTGTCGATGGGGCCGTCAGCGGTGTCACCGTCCGTCCCGTCGGGATCGGCGGCGTCACCCGCCACGTCGCCGGAACCGGCCTCCGAAGACTCACCGTCGGCGTCGTCCGCCGCGGCGAAGTCGTCGAGCGAGCGGTCCTCGGACATCTACGCCTCCCGTCGGAGCCGGTCGACGACGTAGTCGCGCTCCAGTTCGCCCAAGAACTCCCCCAGCCGCGGCCCCTGCGTGTCGTCGAAGAAGAGGCGGTAGCCCGCTGCGAAGAAGTCACTCACCTCGACATCGTGGTCACGGGCAGTCTCGTACATCGCCCCCTGGATCTCCTCGCCGTCGTGGCCGGCCGCGACGAAGTCGGCGAGGTCGTCGAGCGCGGCCGCGACGTCCTCGTCGAACTCGACTGCGGGGAGGTCAGTCTGGAGGCGGTAGTCGTACTCGTTCTCGGTCCGCTCGGCCCAGTTCCGGGCCTGCTCCACGCGGGCGAGCGCGGCGTCGACCGCGTCGTCGTCGGCGTCGTCCGGGATGTGCCCCTCGTCGCGGGCGAGGCGCTCGCGGAAGTCGGGGTCGTCGACCATCCCGAGGACCGCCGCGAACGTGTAGGGGAGCCGGATCGGCTTCTCCGTCGGCGGGTCGTCGGGGCGACCGACGACGAACGGGTAGGCGCGCTTGGCGAAGGCGGTGAGGTCCGCGTCGTCGACCTCGCCGAAGTAGGCGCGCTCGAACCGGTCGAAGCGGTCGACGAGCTGGTCGAGCCGCTCGACGTCGAGGTCGCGGGCCTTCTTCGGGTGGAGCGCGAAGAAGTAGCGCAACACCTCGGGTTCGAGGAGTTCCAGGAGCTCCTGGACCGTGACGACGTTGCCCTCGGAGGAGGAGAACGCCTCGCCGTTGAGCGTGAACCACTCGTACACCATCGGGACGGGCGGCTCCTCGCCGAAGACGTTCCGCGCGACATCGACGCCGGAGGGCCACGACCCCTCGGCGTGGTCCTTCCCGAACGGCTCGAAGTCGACGCCGAGGACGCCCCACTGGGCAGGCCACTCCAGCCGCCACGGGAGCTTCCCCTCGCGGAACGTCGCGGTCCCCTCGTGGCCGCAGCCCTCGATGGTGTTGCCGCCGGCGTCCATGTCGGTACAGACGTAGTCGACGGTCTCCGCGTCGAGGTCGATCGCCGTCACCGTCTCCGTCACCTTGCCGCACGCCTCGCAGACCGGATTGAAGGGGACGTACTCGTCGTCGACCTTGTCCTGGTACGGCGAGAGCACCTCGCGGACGCGCTCGACGTCGCCAAGGACCGTCCTGACCGCGTCGTCAAACGTCCCGTCGGCGTATAAATCGGTGTTCGAGAGCATCTCGACGGGGACGTTCAGGCGGTCGGCGTCGGCCTTCAGCAGGCCCGCGAAGTGGGCCGCGTACGACTCGGCCTCGCCGAACGGGTCCGGGATCGCCGTGTACGGTTTGCCGAGGTTGCGGCCGAGCGCGCCCGCGTCGACCTCGCCGAGCCCGACGATCTCGCCGTCCGCGTTCGCCAGCTTGCGCGGGACCTTCCGCAGCGGGTCCTTGTCGTCGGAGGTGAACACCTGCCGGACCTCGTGGCCGCGGTCGCGCAGCACCTCGGCGACGAAGTAGCCGCGCATGATCTCGTTGAAGTTGCCGAGGTGCGCGACGCCGGAGGGGGAGACGCCGCCCTTGATCACGATCGGGTCGTCGGGGTCTCGGCTTTCGATCTCGTCGGCGACGACGTCGGCCCAGAAGGCGTGGAAGGTCCCGGCGGACTCCTCGGCCGCGCCCTGGCCGTCGTCGGTCGCCGCTTCGTCGACCTCAGCTTCGTCGACCTCGTCGAGCGCGGTCTGCTCGGAGAGGATGTGCGGGGAGTCGTCCGTGCTCATCGCTCCCCCGTCCAGTACTCCGGTTCCTCGCCGTCGACGGGAATCACGTCGGTCCCCGTGTGGTCGCCGCGCAGCACGGCGTCAACGACGGCGCTCGGGTCGGTGCCGTCTAAGACGATCGACCGGATGCCGGCCCGGTCGATCAGCTTCGCGGCGAGCAGGTCGACGGGCGCGGACGCGCCCGCGTTGCGGCTCATCGGGAGGACGACCTCGACGAGCTCGGCCGGCGACAGCGACGCGAACTGGGTCGCGTCGGGGTCGGCGTTGGGGTCGGCGTCGTACACGCCGTCGGCGCTCGTGGCGTACACGAGCAGGTCTGCGTCGACCGACTCGGCGAACGCGGCGGCGACCGCGTCGGTGGTCTGTCCCGGCGTCACCCCGCCCATCACCGCCACCTCGTCGCGGCGGAGGGCCGCGGCCGCCTCCTCGGTATCGACCGCGGGCGCGAGGCTCGCGCGGTCGCCGAGCGCGGCGATCAGGAGCCGGGCGTTGAGCCGGGTCGTCCCGATGCCGAGCCGGTCGAGCTCCACCTCGTTGGCCCCGATCTCGCGGGCCGTCTCGATGTACTCGCGGGCGACGCCGCCACCGCCGACGACGACCCCGACCTCGCAGCCGTCGGCGGCCAGCCGTTCGATCGCCTCGGCGTAGGCGGCCACGCGCTCGGGGTCGAGGTCCGGCGCGAGCACGCTCCCGCCGACAGAAACGACGACTCTCATTGCTGACGAGTACCCCTGTCGCGGTCTTAAGGATTGTCAAGCCCGGACGCGCCGGAACCGGTGCGTGAAGCGAATTCGACCCGACGGGATGACCGGGAAACGCCTAAGCCGGTCGCGGCCCGCTCTCGGATATGCGACCGATATCGATCGTCGGCGACGGCGCCTCGGCGCTGGCGCGGCGGCTCGCGGCGCGGCTGGACGGGCGGGTCGCCGTCATGGAACGCGACGCCGGCCCGAACGGCGGGGGACGGAGCGAGGCGGACTCGGGCGATCCGGCCGATCCGGCCGCCGACGGCGGGGTCGTCGACGGCGAGGTCGTCGCCCCCGAGCGTCGCCCCGACGCCGACACCGAGATCGCGTTCGACGCGGACGGGAACTGGCGCGGCCGGGGGAGCGTCGAGGGGTTCGACGACCTGCTCGACGGGCTCGCCCCCGACCACGACTACCTGCTGGCGCTCGGCGAGTCGCGGCTGCGCGTGCCCGCTGTCCTCCTCAGTCCCAATCCGGACCCCGAGAGCGTGCCGGGAACGGTCCTCGCGACCGCGCGTGCCCCCGACGAGGTCGACCTCGACGCGCTCGTCGCCGACCTCGACGACGCGGAGCCGTGGATCACCCGCGAGACGCTCGTACGGCGCGTCGAGGCGTCGGCAGACGCGGAGCGGTCGGGCGCCATCGCGACGTTCACCGGTCGCGTGCGCGCCCGCGACGACCCGGACGACGACCGGACGACGCACCTCGCGTTCGAGAAGTACGAGGGGGTCGCCGAGGCGCGGATGGGCGACATCGCCGACGAGCTCGAGGCCCGCGACGGCGTCTTCGAGGTACGGATGCACCACCGGACGGGCGTGATCGAGGCGGGCGAGGACATCGTGTTCGTCGTCGTCCTCGCCGGGCACCGCCGGGAGGCGTTCCGGACGGTCGAGGACGGGATCGACCGGCTGAAAGACGAGGTGCCGATATTCAAGAAGGAGGCGACGGAGTCGGAGACGTTCTGGGTCCACCGGCGCGACTAAGCGGCGGTGTCGGGGACGCAATCGCGGCCGGCGCCGACCGGCGAGACGACCGCGCGAGGGGCGCGCGAGGGGCGCGCGGCCGCTCCGAGCCGGCGTTAAGCGGCCTATTTTGCTGGTAATTGTCGGACGAACGCGGCGGCGACGAGTGACTCGCCTCCCGAGTGGTTTGTGAGAGAAACGGCCGCAAAACGGATTATAAAATATCTACGGCGTTCTAGAACGGTTTTAAAGAGTCCGTCAGACACGTTTTACCCCGGCAAGTTCGGTGAAACGCCCTGAAACCCCCTGAACGTCGCCCAACGGTGTCGCCTTTATAACACCCTTCGGCGGCAAGCGTGGAGTGTACCATGAGCGCGACAGCGAACCCCTCCACGAACGCGAGCGCGAACGACGACCGCAGCAAGGAAGAGCGGCTGAAGCAGTACCTGCTCGACCGCGCGCAAGACGGCGAGATGTACTTCAAAGGGAAGTTCATCTCCGAGGACGTCGACCTCTCGCCGAAGGAGATCGGCGCCCTGATGGTGAAGCTCCGCGACTCCGCGACGGAGCTCACCGTCGAGAAGTGGTCGTACACGGGCGCGACGACCTGGCGCGTCGAGCCCGCCTGACGCACCCGCTCCGACGACCGACGGCCGCAGCACCGGCTCCGACGCGAGGCACCGCACTGACGCCCACCACCGCACCGACGCCCGCGGTTCGGTCCCCGACTCGCGCTTTCTGACCGCGCACGCGTCCGCCCCGCGAACCGAGCGGACTGCCGGTCCCCCGTTTCCGGTTCGCTCACCCGCCGACGCGGGGTTTATACTCGCCGACCAGCTACGACGAGCCGATGCCAGAACACGAGGACGCGGCGGCGGCCGGCGACGGCGCGCCGCGTCCGGAGCCCCTCCGGACGTTCTTCCGGATCGACGAGGTCCGTCGCGAAGACGGCCGCGTGCGATACCGCGGCGAGTCGTACGTCCCGGAGCGGACGCTGCTGCGGAAGCTGACTCCGCACTTCCGAGAGGCGGGCTACGAGGTCGACGTGGAAGTCGTCGACGACGGCCACGTCGTCGTCGCGACACCGTTCGACCGCGGGCGTGACGGGATCCCGTGGGTGAACGTCGCCATGTTCGCGGCCACCGTGCTGTCGACGCTGTTCGTCGGCGCGTACGGCTGGTACTACGTCCCCCTCTCGGAGATCCAGTCGAACCCCCTCTCGCTGCTTCAGGCGTGGCCGTTCACCGCCGCGGTCCTCGGCGTCCTGATGACCCACGAGCTCGGCCACTACGCCGCCGGGCGCTACCACGGCGTCCCCGTCTCGCTGCCGTACGTCATCCCCTTCATCTTCCCGTTCGGCACGCTCGGCGCGGTGATCCGCATCCGCGGACGGATGCCCTCGCGGAAGGTCCTCTTCGACATCGGCGCCGCGGGCCCGATCGCGGGGCTGGTCGCGACGGTCGTCGTGACCGCCATCGGCCTCTCCTTGGACCCAATTCAGGTGCCGGCGGAGCTCGCGAGCTCGTCCAGCTCAGTGATCCGGTTCAACAACCCGCCACTCCTTGACCTCATCGCCGGCGTCCTCGGCCAGCCGACGAGCTACGGCGACCCGCGGCTCACCGCCCATCCGGTCGTGATCGGCGGGTGGGTGGGAATGTTCTTCACCCTCCTGAACCTGCTCCCGGTCGGCCAGCTCGATGGCGGCCACATGGTCCGGGCGATGCTCGGACCGCGACAGGAGACGGTGGCGGCGCTCGTCCCGGTCGCGCTGTTCGGTATCGCCGCGTACCTCCACTTCTGGCGGGGGCTCGGGCTGAACGAGTCCGTCGGACTGTGGGCGTTCTGGGGCGTGTTCGCGACGGTGATCGCGTTCAACGGGCCGGCCGACCCGACCGACGAGGGAGGGGTGGGACTCCCGCGGCTCGCGGTCGGCCTCGCCACGTTCGCCGTCGGCGCGCTCTGTTTCCTCCTCGTGCCGATCCAAGTCGTCGGCGCGTGACGCCGCGGCGACTGAGACGTGGAGGGCGACTCAGTCGTCGCGCCGGTTCTTCATCCCCTGCCTGGTGAACTGGGGCGTGGTCCGGAGCCCGCGCTTCTTCCGGAACGACCGGTACAGGGCGATCGCGAGCGGCGCGGCCAACGCGAGGACGACGAGCGCGAGCCGCCAGTTCTCCGCGAACGAGTAGAGGATCGTCGCCGAGAGGACGCCGACCGCGAGCAGCACGGAGTAGGCGATCCGCATCGCCAGCTTCTCTAAGACCTTCGTGTCGTCCTCCAGCACGACGTTGACCGTCAGGTCGTCGCGGTTGGCGCGGTCGAGGAACTCGTCGGCCTTCGGCGGGACGGTAAAGAGCGCCTCGGTGGTCTTTTGCACCTGTCGACCGGCGTCCTCGGCGAGGTCGCGGGCGGTCTGCTCGTAGTACCCCTCCTCGCGGAGGTAGTCGGTCGCCGTCGAGATGAAGTCGAACTCGGGGTCCAAGGTGACGCAGACCCCCTCGACGACGGTGGCGACGCGGAGGACCAAGGCGAGGTTCGGTGGGAGCCGCAGCGGGAACTCGTAGATGGTCGACTCCACCTGCTCGATGATCTGGTTCACCTGGTACTGCTCGATGTCCTCGCCGCTGGCGTCGGCGATGGCCAGCTCCATCACGTTGCCCATCACCTCGCGGTCGGCCTCCGGCGAGAGCGTCCCCATCGAGATCAGCGTGTCGAGGATGGCGTCGATGTCCTGCCGCGCGACCGCGACGTAGAACTCGACGATCTTCTCCTGGACGAACGGGTCGACCCGGCCCGCCATCCCGAAGTCGTAGAATATCACGGCGCCGTCGTCCGCGACCGCGAGATTCCCCGGGTGGGGGTCGGCGTGGAACACGCCGTCCTCGATGATCATCTGGAGGTACACCTCCTGGAGCGTCTCCGCGATCTCCGTCCGGTCGTGGCCCGCCTCGTCGAGCGCGTCGATGTCGCTGATCTTCGTGCCCGGGACGTACTCCATCGTGAGCACGCGCGGCCCGGAGACCGCCTCGTACGTCTCCGGGATCCGGATCCGGTCCTCGTCCGCGAAGTTGCCGCGGATCTCCTCGAGCATCGTCCGCTCGCGCTCGTAGTCCATCTCCTCGCGGATCGTCTTCGCGAACTCGTCGGCGAGGTTCTCGAGGGAGAACGCGCGGCCGGCGCCGGTGAACCGCTTGACGAGCGGGATCGACCAGCGGATCGTCCGGAGGTCGGCCTCGACGAGCGACTCGATCCCCGGGCGGCGCACCTTCACCGCGACCGGGGTCCCCTCGTACTCCGCGGTGTACACCTGCCCGAGGCTCGCGCCGCTTATCGGGTCGCGATCGAAGTCGTCGAACGTCTCGTCGACCGGGCCGAACTCGTCTTCGAGGACGACCTTCGACTCCTCCCACGGCGCGGGCGGCACGTCGTCTTGGAGCCCCTCCAACACCTCGATGTACGCCGGCGGGAGGATGTCCGGCCGCGTCGAGAGGATCTGCCCGAGCTTGATGAACGTCGGGCCGAGCGTGAGCAGGATGTCGAGCAGCACCGCCGCGCGCTCGCGCTGCGTCTCGGCGTCGACTTCGCGGCTCCCGCCGAACAGGAAGTAGCGGCGGCTGTCACGCCAGTAGGCGACGATGAGCGGCGAGAACCGCCGCAGAACGACGACGAACCGCCAGTAGGCGCGAAGGTTGACCAGCGTGACCACCCGTCAGGCGTCGCCCTCGTCGTCCGCGTCGTCGACGGGGATGGTCCGCGAGGCCTCTCGTGCCCGCTTCGGCAGCGTGATTTCGAGGACGCCGCGGTCGATCTCGGCGTCCGCGCCCGCACCGTCGGCGTCGCTCGGGAGGGGAAGCTCCGCGTCGAGGAACAGCGGGCGGTCCTCGCGGACGTACTCGAACCCCTCGGGGACGGCCTTCTCGCGGCGCCCCTCGATGTCGATGCGCCCGTCCTCGACGAGCACCTCGGTGGTCTCGGCGGTCGCGCCCGGGAGGTCGACGACGAGGACGTACCCCTCGTCCGACTCGAGTAAGTCCGCAAACACCGCGTCCGGGAGGTCCCGGAGCGCGTCGCGTAGCGCTGACATAGAGGGAGATAGGGCCGCCGCGGCGAAAAACCTGTGGAAAGACGGGGTCCGATCGCAGGATCCGAGGCGGGCTCTCGACCGCGGTCGCGGCCGGTGACCCCGAATCGGGTCGTCGAGGTCGCCGGCCTCGGCTCAGTCGTCGTCCCTGATGTCGAGGTCGAACTTCCCGAGGTCCTCGCCCTGCGACTCGCCCGGGAGGATGTCGCCCAGCCCCGCGCCGAACGCGGCCGCGGCCCAGACGACCGCGATCCGACCGAGCCGTTCGAGCGCGGTGGGGTCTCCCTCGTGGAGTCGGCCCCAGAACAGCAGCATGGTCGCTGACGTGGTCAGGGAGACGAGGAGGACGCCGGCGTACCGGCGGGGAATGAGTCCGAAGATCGGGTGTCTGATCGTGATCTGCCGGAAGTCGGCGAAGTAGAGGAGTCCGGCGGTCGCGAGGAAGATGAACCCGACGTGCCCGATCAGGAGGACCGGGACGCCGGCGACGGTGGTCGCCGCGAACCAGGCGGCGATCTCGAAGACGCCGCCCTCGACGAGCAGCGGGAGCGCGAACAGCACCGCCCCCACGAACGACTCGGCCAGGTCCCGGGAGGTGTACTTGGTGATCCGCTCGGCGAGCGCGCCGGTCCCGGGCATCCGCTCGACGAGCGAGATGGTCTGCCTGACCTTCTCGCGCTCGTGCCCCTCGTCGACGGTGTCGCTCAGGGCGTCGAGCTTCGCGAGCAGGTCGTCGAGGTCCGGCTCCGTGGGCCCGTGCGCGGGATCGGTCGAGGCTCCCGTCCCGTCCGGCCCGTTCGCGTCGCTCGGGCCGTCCCGTCCGTCGGGGTCGCTCGCCCGACCCGCGTCCCGTTCGTCGCTGTCGACCATGTGCCCCCGCGACGCGCGAGCGACCTAAAAGGATACCCTCGCGGGCGCCCGGGAACCCGGCACCGCGGTCGGCCGCTCAAATCCGGCCGAGGAATTCCGAGAGCGCCTCGTTGAACGCGGCCGGCCGTTCGAGCATCGCGAGGTGGGCTGCGTCCGGGAGCTCGGTCCACTCCCCGTCCGGAATCTCCCCGGCGAGGTACTCGTGGTACGCCGGCGGGGTGAGCCCGTCGTGCGCGCCGACGAGCGCGAGCGCCGGGACGTCGACCGCGTCGAGGCGGTCCCGGACATCGAAGCGGTGGCACGTCAGGAAATCCCGTTCGGTGATGGCTCGCCCGCACGCGCGCATCGACGCCTCCGACAGCTCGACGTACTCGGCTGGTGCGTCGTGGAAGAGCCGATCCGGCTCGTGGAGCAGCGAGACGGCCCGGTCGAAGTCGTCAGCGAGCGCGTCGCGGAGGGGCTCGGCCACCGCGAGCTTCGCGCCCGTGCCCGCGAGGACGAGGCCGTCGAGCGCGAGGTCGCGCTCTAAGGCGACCCACAGCGCGACCGCGCCGCCGAGGGAGTTGCCGCAGAGGACGGTCGCGTCCGTCGCCTCCGCGACCGCGACGACGTCGTCCGCGTAGGCGTCGAACGTCTCGCGCCCGGCGGGCGTCCCGACGTCGTCGCTGTCGCCGTGCCCGGAGAGATCGACGGCGACGCCCGGAAACCGGTCGGCGATCCGCGCCTGCGACTTCCAGACGTCCTTCGTACCGCCGCTGCCGTGGACGAAACAGACCGTCGGTCCGTCGCCGCCGCGGTCGAAGCGGCGGGACGCCGTCTCGCGGCCGTCGTGGGTGACCCGTTCCATAGCCGGCGGTTCGGCGCCGAGCGGTATAAACGCCCGAGGGGAACGACTCGCGATCGGCGCCCTGCGATCCGAAGTGGAAACGGGGCGCGCTCGGCGCCCCGCGATCCGAAGTGGAGACGGGGCGCGGCGCCGGCCGCCGGACGACGGCCGATGGGGGAAGATCGGGCCCGAACCGCTACACTACCGATGTACCGAAGAAACACTCACGTCATGCGATTTTGAGCGTCAAGTTTATATACTTGCGCGACTAACTCGTAGTTAGGATGAATCACATACAGACCCGATCGACCGGGGACGGCGCGCTGCTGCGCCGGTATGAGTACGACGACGCCTGGACCGTCGCCGCCGATCTCGGCGTCGACGACGAGACCGTCACCGTCGACACCGTCGGCGAGACGGCGATCGTCGTCGTGGAGGGACCGGACGGGCCGGTCGAATCGGAGTTCGAGCTGCCCGGAACGGCCGCCGACGCGGCCGTGAACAACGGCGTCCTCACCGTGGAGGGCGAGCGATGAAGCTCACCGTCAAGCCGCTGAAACAGAAGGACGCCGGTCGCCGCCTCGCGGCGATCGACCGCGTCGCGGCCGACGAGCTCGGGCTCTCCGGCGGGGACATCGTCCGCGTCGAGGGCTCGGACGGAGCGGCGATCGCTCGCGTCTGGCCCGGCTACCCCGAGGACGACGGCACCGGCGTGATCCGCATCGACGGCCGCCTCCGCCAGGAGGCCGACGTGGGGATCGACGACCGCGTCACCGTCGAGGACGTCGACGTCTCGCGCGCGGACGCGGTGACGATCGCCTTCCCGAGCCAGCTGCGGGTACGGGGCCAGATCGCCCCGTTCATCCGCGACAAGCTCTCCGGACAGCCCGTCACTGAGGGGCAGACGATCCGGACCTCCCTCGGCTTCGGGCTGATGGGCGGTCAGTCGCAGGCGGTGCCGATGAAGATCGCCGAGACCAGCCCCGGCGGCACGGTCGTCATCACCGACGAGACGGAGATCAGCATCTCCGAGATCTCCGCCGAGGAGCTCGCCGACCGCGGCGAGGCCGCCGGCGGCACCGGCGAGGGCCCCGACGTCACCTACGAGGACATCGGCGGGCTCGACGACGAGCTCGAGCAGGTCCGCGAGATGATCGAGCTGCCGATGCGGCACCCGGAGCTGTTCAAGCGCCTCGGCATCGACCCGCCGAAGGGTGTCCTGCTCCACGGCCCGCCGGGCACGGGGAAGACGCTGATCGCGAAGGCGGTCGCCAACGAGATCGACGCGAACTTCCACACGATCTCCGGCCCGGAGATCATGTCGAAGTACTACGGCGAGAGCGAAGAGCAGCTCCGTGAGGTGTTCGAGGAGGCGTCCGAGGAGTCGCCGTCGATCATCTTCATGGACGAGCTGGACTCCATCGCGCCCAAGCGCGAGGAGGCCGGCGGCGACGTCGAACGCCGCGTCGTGGCCCAGCTCCTCTCGCTGATGGACGGGCTCGAAGAGCGCGGCGAGGTCGTCGTCATCGGGGCGACGAACCGCGTCGACGCCATCGACCAGGCGCTCCGACGGGGCGGCCGCTTCGACCGCGAGATCGAGGTCGGCGTCCCCGACCGCGACGGCCGCAAGGAGATCCTTCAGGTCCACACGCGGAACATGCCGCTGACGGACGACATCGACCTCGACGAGTACGCCGAGAACACCCACGGGTTCGTCGGGGCCGACCTTGAGTCGCTGGCGAAGGAGTCCGCGATGCACGCGCTGCGGCGCATCCGCCCGGAGATCGACCTCGAAAGCGACGAGATCGACGCCGACGTGCTGAACAGCATTCAGGTGACCGAGTCCGACTTCAAGGAGGCGATCAAGGGGATCGAACCCTCCGCGCTGCGGGAGGTGTTCGTGGAGGTCCCCGACGTCACCTGGGACGACGTGGGCGGCCTCGAGGGCACCAAAGAGCGGCTCCGCGAGACGGTCCAGTGGCCGCTGGAGTACCCCGAGGTGTTCGAGGAGCTCGACATGCAGGCCGCCAAGGGCGTCCTGATGTACGGCCCGCCGGGCACGGGGAAGACCCTGCTCGCGAAGGCCGTCGCCAACGAGAGCGAGTCGAACTTCATCTCGATCAAGGGGCCCGAGCTGCTGAACAAGTACGTGGGCGAGTCCGAGAAGGGCGTCCGCGAGGTGTTCAGCAAGGCCCGCGAGAACGCGCCGACGATCGTGTTCTTCGACGAGATCGACTCGATCGCGACCGAGCGCGGGAAGAACTCCGGCGACTCCGGCGTCGGCGAGCGCGTCGTCTCCCAGCTGCTGACGGAGCTCGACGGGCTCGAATCGCTGGAGGACGTCGTCGTCATCGCGACGACGAACCGCCCCGACCTCATCGACTCGGCGCTGCTGCGCCCCGGCCGCTTGGACCGACACGTCCACGTGCCCGTCCCGGACGAGACGGCGCGCCGCCGGATCTTCGAGGTCCACACGCGGAACAAGCCGCTGGCGGACGACGTCGACCTCGACGCGCTGGCGCGCAAGACCGAGGGGTACGTGGGCGCCGACATCGAGGCGGTCGCCCGCGAGGCGTCGATGAACGCCTCTCGGGAGTTCATCGGCAGCGTCACGCGCGAGGAGGTCGGCGAGTCCGTCGGCAACGTCCGCGTGACGATGGAGCACTTCGAGGACGCGCTGGGCGAGGTGAACCCCAGCGTCACCCCCGAGACCCGCGAGCGCTACGAGGAGATCGAAAAGCAGTTCAAGCGGTCGGAGGTCGACCGCACGGAAGCCGAGCCGGGCGCCGCGTTCCAGTAGAGCGGCGGCCGTCCGTTCCGGTGGGCGAGCGGTTCTCGCCCGCGGCGATTTTTTCAGACCAGACCGAGCGTCGACAGCAGGTAGAAAACGGCGACGACGACGATGCCGATCGTGACGAGCCGCCACGCGAGCTTCAACACGAACTTGCCGACGACGATTATCAGCGCGACGGCGACGAGGGCGACCAGCAGCTGGCCGACCTGACTGCCGAGCAGCGCGGCCTGTGCCGGCGCGATGAGTCCCGCGAGCGCGAGTGATGAGGCGGTCATGTCCTCGCCCACGGCGACGCCGGGCATAAGCTTGTGGGACGAGGGACGTTCCGGGTACGAATTCTGATAGGTGTGGGGCAAACCCGCGCCGTATTCGGATGCGCGCTCGGTCGCACGGCCATCACAGAGGCGCCGCCACCCGGCACCGACGGCGAAACCACCACCGAGCAACCCCCCTTCTGTTCCGGTGGGAGACGGCTCCGGTCTCCCGTTTTATTCGGTCGGAGTTCAGTTTCACTCCGGTCTACCTACGCTTATGTGTCCGGAGTCCCTTTCGTACCGACGTACCGGATTCAGCGTCAGACGCCCCGGTCCGACGTTACATACCGAATCGGACATGTAGATGCCGGGCGGGTCCGAACATCCGAACCTACAAGGGCCCGCCTCGCCAGTACACCAACACTACAGATGATCCATATCCCACGCCAAGCCAGCGGGGTGGCCGCCGAATGAGCAGCGACGGCGTCTCCGCCGACGGAGTCGAACTGCCGATCAAACGAACGACGGGCGACACCATGGAGGAGCGCCTCACGGGCAACGCCTACGAGAACATCCTGCCCGCGCGCTACCTCCGGAAGAACGCGGACGGCGAACCGATCGAGGATCAGGAGGAGCTATTCGACCGCGTCGCGCGCAACGTCGCGCTCGCGGAGGCGGTCTTCGAGGCCGAAAAGCAGGGCGTCGAGGTCACCGTCACGCCCGACCAGCTGAAGCCCGACCACCCCCGGCGCGACGAGCTCGCCGAGGAGGTCTTCGGCGCGGGCACGACCGCGGCGGACGACGCGGAGACCGCGCTCACCGCCCACAACGTCAACAAGTTCTCGTACGAGACGGTCGTCCCCGAGCTTCCCGAGAGCGTGCGCGACCACGTCGAGGCGACCGCCGAGACGTTCCGGCAGGGGATGGAGTCGCTCTCCTTCATGCCGAACTCGCCCACCCTGATGAACGCGGGCGACGAGCTCCAGCAGCTCTCCGCCTGCTTCGTCGACTCGCCGGGCGACGACATCACCGACATCCACCAGACCGCCAAGGAGGCGGCCGAGGTGTTCCAGTCCGGCGGCGGCATGGGGTACGCCTTCTGGCAGCTCCGTCCCTACGGCGACTCGGTCGGCTCCACCGGCGGCATCGCCTCCGGCCCGATCACGTTCATGCGGACGTTCGACCAGATGTGCGAGACGATCGCGCAGGGCGGCGCGCGCCGCGGCGCCCAGATGGGCGTCATGCGCATCTCGCACCCGGACGTCATCCAGTTCATCCATGCGAAGAACAAGGACGTCTCGCTGGCCCACACGCTGCGCCTGAACGACCCCGACGACTTCACGCACAACTCCTTCGCGGACGCCTTAGAGGAGGCCCGCGATCTCATCGACGACGACGGCAAGGTGCCGGAACACCTCCGGAACGCCGTCGAGGGCCACCTCTCGAACTTCAACATCAGCGTCGGCGTCACCGACGACTTCATGGACGCGCTGCGGAACGACGAGGAGTTCACCTTCACCAACCCCCGCACCGGGGAGGCCCACGTCGCGACGCCGGAGACGAAAGAGCTCTACGACATGTTCGGGCTCGGCGAGCACGTCGAGGTCGGCGAGGAGCTCTCGATCCCGGCCGCCGAGATCTGGGACGACATGATCGAGGGCGCCCACGAGAACGGCGAGCCGGGCGTCGTCTACCTCGAACGTATCAACAAACAGCACTCCTTCGACGTCGAGGAGAACCCGGATCACCGGATCCTCGCGACGAACCCCTGCGGCGAGCAGCCCCTGGAGGAGTACGAGGCCTGTAACCTCGGCCACATCAATCTCTCGACGCTGGCGGATCTGGACGCGCCGGACTGGCGCGTCTGGTCCGAAGAGCACGCCGACGAGTACGACTCCGAGGCGGCCGCGATCGACGCCTTCCTCGAGGAGGCAATCGACTTCGAGGAGTTCGACGACCGGATCGCGTACGGCACGCGATTCTTAGAGAACGTCGTCACGATGTCCGACTTCCCGGTCGACAAGATCGAAGAGAAGGTCCGCGACATGCGGAAGATCGGACTCGGCATCATGGGGCTCGCACAGCTGTACATCCAGCTCGGTGTCCGCTACGGCTCCGAGGAGGGCAACGAGATCGCCCGCCAGCTGATGACTCACATCAACCACGAGTCGAAGCTGGCCTCCCACGAGCTCGCCGAGGAGCGCGGGACGTTCAACGACTGGGAGGACTCGAAGTACGCGGACCCGACCGAGTACCGCGACTGGTTCGAGCACTACACCGGCCTCGACGCCGACGAGTGGGAAGACGGCTTCCCGGTCCGCAACCACAACACGACGACGATCGCCCCGACGGGCACGACGTCGATGATCGGCAACACGACCGGCGGCTGTGAGCCCATCTACAACGTCGCCTACTACAAGAACGTCTCCGACGACGTCCAGGGCGACGAGATGCTCGTCGAGTTCGACGACTACTTCCTGCGCACGCTGGAGGCCAACGACGTCGACGTCGACGCCGTCAAGCGCGAGGCGCAGGAGCAGATGGCCGCAAACGAGTTCGACGGCGTCGAGGGGCTCGACACCGTGCCGAACGCGATCGGCGAGCTGTTCGTCGTCACCGGCGACCTCTCCGCGAAGGACCACGCGGGCGTGCAGGTCGCCTGCCAGAAGGGCGTCGACTCCGCCATCTCGAAGACCGTGAACGCGCCCAACGACTCCACGCTGGGCGACGCCAAGGAGGTCTTCGAGTACATCTACGAGAACGGCGGGAAGGGCGTCACCTACTACCGCGACGGCACCCGCTCGAAGCAGGTGCTCACGACGCGCGCGCAGAACACCGAGTTCGCCGACGAGAGCGAGGCGGCCGAGACGATCGTCGAGCAGATCAGCGAGGTGTTCGGCGGGATCGAGGCGTTCCTCGACAACGAGGACGTCCAGGCCGCGATCGACGCGGAGATCTCGGACCTGCTCGAAACGACGGAGCAGCCCCGGATCGACTACAGCGAGCGCAGCCCGCGTCCCGACTCCCTGAACGGCGTTACGCAGCGCGTCGAGACGGGCTACGGCAAGCTGTACGTCACCATCAACGAGGACGAGAACGGGCTGCCGTTCGAGCTGTTCGCGAACATCGGCCACTCCGGCGGCTACACCAACTCCTTCACGGAGGCGCTCGCGAAGGTTATCTCGACGGCGCTGCGCTCCGGCGTCGACCCCGAGGAGATCGTCGACGAGCTCCAGGGCACCCGGAGCCCGAAGGTCGCCTGGGACAAAGGCGAGCAGATCCAGTCGATCCCGGACGCCATCGGCACCGCGCTGCGGCGCTACCTCGACGACGACGTCGACAAGGGGATCCCCCAACAGCAGAGCCTCGACGACGTCGAGGAGAGCGCGGCGGGCACGAGCCCCCCGAGCCAGACCGACGGCGGCGCGGTCGACGCCGGCACGGCGACCGACGCCCCGAGCGCGGGCGCTCCCGGGCCGGCGGCGGAAGACGACGCCGCCGGCGCCGACGACTCGACCCAGGAGCTCATCGCGGCGGGCGAGTCGCCCGAGTGCCCCGAGTGCGGCGGCATGAACCTCTACTACTCCGAGGGCTGCAAGACGTGCGAGTCGTGCGGCTGGTCGGAGTGTTAGACGGGCCGAACCGGCGGTGACGAGCGGTCGACGACGCGGTTTTTTGCGATTCGGACGAACGCGATCGATACCGGGAATACGTTGATCGATTCGGCTGATCGACCGTTTATAAGTCGAACTGTGCTGTTGCTGGCGGCTGTTTATAAGTTGTCGGCAACGCCACGGTGGCGATCTCCAAAGCCCCAGCCGCTCACTTATAAATAATTGACTGCGGAGTGGCGGTGAACACCGCCAAAGCCCCAGTCGCGAGACGGGCGCACGCTCGCTGCGCTCCTCGCTCAGTCGCTACCGCTCCTTCGCTGCGGTGCTTACGTCGCCTGCGCCCGTCTCGCGACTGCCCCTTTGAGTCCCACCCGACCGCGACCGCACCGCAGCCTCACACCTCCCCAGCCTCGTCGGCCGCCCTCCGCGTTGCTCCGGGGCGGCCGACTCCCTCGCGCGTGCTGCTCGGCCGCGGGGCGGCCTCGCAGGCACGCGCCACCGCACAGCAGTTTATAAGCTATCAGCGTCGTCGCTGATCAGTATTTAAATACCACAACGTTGCTGACGAACTACAACATTCACTCCCGCAACCGATCGGTCGTTGAGTTCACGCGCTCGTCGAGAGACGAACCGCTCCCGCTCGAAAAACGCGCGACAAAGCGAAACCGGACAGCACGAGAGAAAGCCGGAAAGAAAGAGACCGAAAAGTCGGGCCGCGCCGTCGCCTCAGAAGGTCTCCAGGTAGCGGTCCTCCTCCCACTGCGACACCTGGGTGAGGTACTCGCTGAACTCCTGGGACTTCGCCTCGGCGAACTTCTCGGAGGTGTGGGGGCCGAGCGCCTCCTGCAGCACCTCGTCTTCCTCCAGCTCCTCGACGGCGGCGCCGAGGTTCGGCGGGAGCGTCTCGATGCCGTACTCCTCGCGCTTCTCGTCGTCGAACTCGTAGATGTCCTCGCGGACCGGGTCGCCGGGGTCGGCCCCGGTCTTGATCCCGTCGAGGCCGGCGGCAATGAGCGACGCCAGGCCGAGGTAGGGGTTACAGGACGGGTCGGGGCTGCGGACCTCGAAGCGTGCGGAGACGCCCGCGGCGTCCGGGACGCGGACGAGCGCCGAGCGGTTCGTGTCGGACCACGCGACGTAGATGGGCGCCTCGTAGCCGGGCACCAGGCGCTTGTAGGAGTTCACGGTCGGGTTCGTCACGGCCGTGAACGCGGGCGCGTGGTTCAGGATGCCGCCCATGAACTCGTAGGCGGTCTCGCTCAGGTTGAACTCGTCGTCGCCGTCGGCGAAGGCGTTGCCGTCCTCGTCGAACAGCGAGATGTGGCTGTGCATGCCCGAGCCGTTGATGTCGGCGATCGGTTTGGGCATGAACGTCGCGTGCAGGTCGTGCTGGCTCGCGACCGCGCGGACGACGGCGCGGAACGTCGCGATGTTGTCCGCGGTCGTGAGCGCGTCGTCGTACTTGAAGTTGATCTCGTGTTGCCCTTCGGCGACCTCGTGGTGGGAGGCCTCGATCTCGAAGCCCATCTTCTCTAAGGTGAAGATGATCTCCTTGCGCACGTCGCTCGCGAGGTCCTTCGGTGCGAGGTCGAAGTAGCCGCCGTTGTCGTGGGGGATCGTCGTCGCGTTCCCCTCGTCGTCGGTCTTGAACAGGAAGAACTCGGGCTCCGGACCGATGGAGACGGAGTAGCCCATCTCTTCGGCCTCCTCGAGGACGCTCTTGAGGACCTGGCGCGGACCACCGGCGAACGGCTCGCCCTCCGTGGTCACGATGTCACAGATGAGCCGCGCGGCCCCGCTGTCGCCGTTGCCATCGCTGCGCCACGGGAGCACCGCGAACGTGTCGGGGTCGGGGACGAGCCGCATGTCCGACTCCTGGATGCGCACGAACCCCTCGATGGAGGAGCCGTCGAAGTAGATTCCCTCGGTGAACGCCTTCTCCGCCTGGTGGGCGGGCACGGAGACGTTCTTCACGACGCCGAGAATGTCGGTGAACTGGAGCCGCAGGAAATCGATGTTCTGTTCTTCGATCTCGTCGAGTACCGCCTGTTCCTCGGCCGTGAGGCCGCCGTCCGGTTTCGCGTGTTCGTCCGTCATGTTCTGGACGCTTGATTCGTTATCTGCCAGTATAAAGGCCTTATCGCTTGGCGCATGAACCGCCGGTCAGGCAAAAATGCTGGACGTTCGTAAAATTATAAACCCTTGAAAGCGTGGTTGGGTGTGATGACGTACGAAAACCTCGACGCGAAGCTTATCAACTCGCTGCTCAGCAACGGACGCGCGAGCCTCCGGAGCCTGGGCGACGATCTCGACGTCTCGGTGACGACCGTTTCGAACCACCTCCGCGACCTCGAAGAGGAGGGCGTGATTCGGGGGTACACCCCCGTCGTCGACTACGACAAGCTCGGCTACGACGTGACGGCCGTACTCCAGCTCAAGGTCGAGGGGAGCGCGCTGCCCGACGTCACCGAGAAGCTGCGCCAAGAGAAACAGATGGTGAGCGTCTACGAGGTCACCGGCGACTACGACGTGATCGCCATCGGGAAGTTCACCGACACAGACGGGATGAACGACCAGATCAAGTCGATCCTCACGGACGCGGACATCCGCGAGTCGAACACGAGCGTCGTCCTCAACGCGGTCACGGAAAACGAGCAGTTCGACCTCGACGTCGAGGAGTAGTTCGGCCGAACGCCCCGCCCCGCTTAGAGACCGCTTCCGCCCTTCTACTGCCGCTTCGCCGCTGCCTCTAAGACCTCCACCGCCGGGAGCGGCTCGCCCGTCAGCGCGCGGATGTACGCCCCGCCCGCGATGGAGACGTGCGAGAAGTCCTCCTCGCTCAGCCCGTACATCTCGATGGCCCGGGAGGTGTCGCCGCCGCCGACGACGGAGAAGCAGTCCGTCGCCGCGATGGCCTCGAGGACGCCGACGGTGCCGTCCGCGAACCGCTCGTCCTCGAAGACGCCGAGAGCGCCCTTCACGAAGACGGCATCGGACTCGCGAATCGCCGGCTCGTAGTCGTCGACCGTCGCGGTGCCCACGTCAAGGTACCCGGTCTCCTTCTCGTCGATGTCGTCGACGGCGACCTCGGCGCGCTCGCCGTCGTCCCCCTCGTACGCGAGGTCGGTCGCGAGGCGGATCGCGTCGCCGCGCTCGTCGAGGACCGATTCGATCAGCTCGCGGTTCGCCTCCCACTGCTCGTCGAACAGGTCCATGTCGCCCACGTCGTGGCCAACCGGGTGGCCCGCGGCGCGGAGGAACAGTTCGCCCGCGACGCCGCCGAGGAGGAAGCGGTCCACCTTCTCGTCTAAGGCGTCCATCACGCCGATCACGTCGGTCGCCTTCGTCCCGCCGACGACCATCGTGACGGGGCCGTCGAACTCCCGGGTCGCGATGGCGGTGTTCGCCTCGTACTCCGTCTCCATCACGCGGCCCGCGTACGCGGGGAGGACGAGCGGGAAGCCGACCAGCGAGGCGTGTTTCCGATGCGCCGCCGAGTAGGCGTCGTTGACGTACGCGTCGAAGTGCGGGGCCAGGGTCTCGACGAACGCCGTCTCGGCCTTCTCCTCGGGCGATTCCTCCGGGAGCTCGTCCTCGCACATCCGGGTGTTCTCCAAGAGGAGGATCTCGCCCGCGCCGAGCGCGTCGATGGCGTCCAGCGCCTCGTCGCCGTACGTGTCGGCCACGAACGCCACGTCGCGGCCGACGTGGTCGGCGAGGATCTCCGCGTGGCCGGCGAGCGACGTGAAGTCGTCGCGGCCGGGGCGGCCCTGATGGGCCATGAGCACGACGCGGTGACCGGCGTCGGCCAGCTCGCGGACGGTCTCGGCGTGGCGCTCGAACCGGCGGTTGTCCTGCGGTGCTCCGTCCTCGATGGGGGAGTTGAGGTCCAGTCGGACGAGGACGCGCGAGTCGGTCGGGATGTCGTCGATGGTGTCGAAGGTGGGCATGGGTGAATGGTCGTCGATGAGCTATTTAAGAGATGACGCTTCGAGGGAACGTTGCCGTCGGGGAACTTCACCGTCAACAGCGTGACCTGCGCCTGCCGCCTACGCTTCGTCCTGGACGTACGCGGCCATGTCGAGCATCCGGTTCGAGAAGCCGTACTCGTTGTCGTACCAGGTGAGGATCTTCACCAGCTTCCCGCCGGCGATGACGTTCGTCGACTGGAGGTCGACGTAGCTGGAGAAGGGGAGGCCGACGATGTCCGAGGAGACGACCTCGTCGTCGGTGTAGCCGAGGACGCCAGCGAGCGGGCCGGAGTCGGCGGCGTCGCGGAAGGCGGCGTTGACCTCCTCCGCGGTGACGTCCTCGTCGAGGCTGACGACGAACTCGGTGATGGAGCCGGTCGGGACCGGGACGCGCATCGCCATCCCGTCGATCTTCCCCTCGAGCTGCGGGAGGACCTTCTGGGCGGCGCCCGCGGCGCCCGTCGAGGTCGGCACGATGTTCTCGGCGGCCGCGCGGCCGCGGCGGCGCTTGCCCATCGGGCCGTCGATGAGGCTCTGGGAGCCGGTGTAGGCGTGGACGGTGGTGAGGGTGCCGGCGTCGATGCCGAACTCCGCGTCGAGCACCTTCGCGACCGGCGTGATGGAGTTCGTGGTACAGGAGGCGTTCGAGATCACGTCGTCGCCTTCGTACTCGTCGTGGTTGACGCCGTAGACGAGCTGTTTGACCGGCTTGTCGCCCTTCGGGGGCGCCGAGATGATCACGGTGTCGGCGCCGCCGTCGAGGTGCGCGCTCGCGTCGTCGTGAGTGCGGAAGATACCCGTACACTCCAAGGCGACGTCGACATCGAGGTCGTCCCAGGGGAGGTCGGCGGGGTCCTGAACGTTGAACAGCGGGACGGAGGTGCCGCCGATCCTCAGCTCGTCGCCGTCGCGCTCGACGCCGTCGAGCCGGCCCATGACGGTGTCGTACTTCGCGAGGTACCCCATGTCGTCGAAGTCCATCACGTCGTTGATCCCGACGAGCTCGATCCGCGGGCTCTCTAACACCGCGCGGAACACGTTGCGCCCGATGCGACCGAAGCCGTTGAGCCCCACCCGCACGACCTCGTCGTCGCTTACGTCGTCACCGGCAGACAGATACGATTTACTCATGTTCGAAAAAAGCGAGCCGCAACTACTTAAATCCGGCCCAGTCGCGCCGAGACCGTCATAATCGTTCGAATTTGTTACGGTCGGTGTCGGCGATCGTCGTCGGTCTCGGCCGGCCCGCGTCGCTCGGCGCTCCCTCGGCGCTCCCTCGGCGCTCCCTCGGCGCCCCCTCGGCGACCCTCGGCGCGGAGCGGATAGCGGCCGAAACGGCGACCGACAGAAGGCTTATCGGGGTCACCGACTTCACGGAAGGTATGGACAGAGACGACCGCGACGATCCGTTCGGAGACTTCTTCGAGGAGATCGAGCGGATGATGAACGAGATGGCCAGCGGCGACGCCCCGTCGGCCGACGACGCCGGGTTCGGCTCCGACACCCACGTCGACGCGTACACCACGGAGGAGTCGGTGCGTCTCGTCGCCGACCTCCCCGCCGTCTCGAAGGACGACCTCTCGCTGCGCTGCGACGGCGACGCGCTCACCATCTCCGCGGTCTCCGACCGGCGCGAGTACGACGAGACGGTCGAGCTCCCCGCGCCCGTCGACGAGCACTCCGCGGACGCGACGTTCAACAACGGCGTCTTGGAGGTCTCGTTCGACCGCGACGACGACAGCGCGTCGATCGACCTGGTCTAAGGCGGCCCACTCTCTCTTATTCCCGCTCCGCCGTCCGCCGGATCAGCGCCGCGAACCGGTCGTAGAAGTCGTCCGCGTACTTCGTCGCGGCGTCGACGGTCGGGCGCGCGTTCGTCTCGTTGACGACGAGCCGGTCGTCGGTCGCGAGCAGGTCGACGCCGAGGTAGTCGATCCCAAGCGTCTCGGCCGCGCGCTCGGCGAGGTCGCGCGCCTCGGGATCCAACTCGACGCCGCGCGCGGTCGCGCCGCGGTGGACGTTATGCTTCCACCGGCCGGCCGCGAGCGCGTCGTCGTCGAGGACGCGCTCGACCGCCCCCGCGTACGCGCCGTCGACGACCATCGCGCGGTAGTCGCGCGCGTCCGGCAGGAACTCCTGGATCAGGAACGACTTGTCGCCGGTCGCGCGGTAGTCGTGGATCAGGTTCAGGTAGTCGACGACGCCCAAAAGCGAGTCGAGGTCGGTCGCGGTCGCGACGCCCACCCCGCGCGTCGCGGAGTTGGGCTTCACGACGACGGGGTACGAGAACGCCTCGACAGCGTCGACGACGACAGACTCGTCGACGGGGTTCGACACGAGCGTCGTCTTCGGCGTCGGGAGCCCGGCGGCCGACAGCCGCGCCAGCACGCCCGCCTTGTTGCGCGAGGCGACGACCGCGTCGCGGCCGTTCACCCACGGGACGCCGAGCCGCTCGTCGACGACCGCGCCCTCCATCAGGCGGGTCGGGTAGACGAGGCCGACGTCGAAGCCGTCGAACTCGGCGGGGTCGGCCGCGGGCGAACTCGCGCTTTCCCCGGAACCCTCCCCGCCCGACACCCGGAGCGCCCGCTCTTTCGCTCGGACGTGACCAACCTCGATGCCGCGGTCTGCCAGGGGCTCGCGCACGCGCTCGAACGTCTCCGCGTCGGTGGTCATCGCGAGCCGGAGCATAGCGTCGCTGGGAACTGTTCGGACTTAAAAACGGGGAGAGCCGCGCGACGGCAGCGACACGTTACGACACGCGGTGGCGCGTGCCGACGAGCGCCCCTCGGGCGCGAGGAGTACGCGCGAGGGAGTCGCGGCCGCTTTTAAGCGGCCGCGACGAGGCTGGGGAGGCGTGAGGCGCGGTTGCTGTGCCGGGCGGGACTCAAAGGGGCAGCCGGGAGGCGGGCGCAGGCGACGCAAGGACCGCAGGAGCGAGCGAAGCGAGCGACCGAGGACCGCAGCAAGCGTGCGCCCGCCTCCCGGCTGGGGCTTTGGAGGTGTTCGCCGTCGATCCGCCAGCAACGATTTAAAAATGAGCGGCCGGGGCTTTGGCGGCGTTCACCACCAGTCCACAGTCAGCCATTTATAAATAAGCGGCTGAGACTCCGACGATATCTCCGATCGATCCGCGTTCAACAACTTATTGGAGGTGGCCTTCCTCGCGGAGCTGTTCCGCCTCGCTCTTCTCGTAGCGCCACGAGATGTCGGCCTTCTCGTCCTGCCAGTCCCACGGCTCGACGAGGACGATGTCGTCTTCGCGGATCCACACCCGCTTTTGCATCCGGCCGGGGATGCGCGCGGTTCGCTGTTTCCCGTCCGCACAGCGCACTTTGACGCGGTTCGCGCCGAGCATCTCGACGACCTCCGCGAACACCTCGTCGTCGTCGGGCATCCGGAGGTCGTTCCGACCGCCGCCGTCTCCGTTGCTCATGCGTACGCGGTGATACGCGTTCGCGGAAATAAAAGGGCCGCTCTCCGTCGGCGTCGACATCCTCCCGTTTTAACTCCGCTCGCCGGCGACCGCCCGACATGCGTGACACGCTCGGTCTCGAAGGCATCGCCGGCGTCCTCCTCGTCTTCGTCGCCGTCGGTATCATCGCCGTCCGTGATCCCGTCATCGCCGGCGCGGTAATGCTCCTCCTCGCCGGCCTCGCGCTGATCGCGAAGGGGCTCGTCGACACCGCCATGCGCTCGTTCGGGCTGAAGTGAGCCGAGCGCGGCGGCCACCGCTCTGTGAGTCGACCGCGCCGGCCACCGCGCTCCCGAAAGACTCATACTCGCCGACCGTTCCCCTCGGGTATGGTCGAAGTACCTGCCGTCGCGGTCGAACTCGTCGAACTCCTCGCCGTCACCCTCGGCGCCGGCGCGGCCGCCGCGGTCGGCGTCGTCCTCGAACAGTTCGGCCTCTCCGCGGTCTCGGGCGGTGACCTCGTGCTCGGCGCCTGGGCCGTCGGCATGGGACTGCTCGCGCTGTACGTCGGGGTCGTCGGGCTCGGCTACGAGCAGGCGCTCCCGCGGCTGCGCCGGCTCGCGAGCGGCGAGTAACGCCTATAACTCCCCATCGGCCGCCAGCTCGCGCACGCGGTCCGCGCGCTCGCGGATCGACTCCCACTCCGCGTCGTCTTTGTCGTCGACGTGTGAGTACATCAGTCCCATCCGGCCGGTGCCCCGGAGCGTCTCCTCGTTCTCCTTCAGAAAGTCCCAGTAGAGCGCGTTGAACGGGCACTCGCCCTCGCCCGTGGTCCGCGAGACGGCGTACCGGCAGTCCGCGCAGTGGTCGCTCATGCGGTTGACGTAGCTCCCCGAGGAGGCGTACGGCTTCGAGGAGAGCACGTCCGTGCCGAACGACCCCATCGCGACGACGTTCGGCGTCGTCACCCAGTGGTAGGCGTCGACGAAGCCGAGGTGGAACCACTCGTTCAGTTCCGCGGGGTCAACTCCGTACACTAACGCGAAGTTCGACAACACCATCAGCCGCTCGATGTGGTGGGCGTAGCCGAACTCGCGGACGTGGCCGACGGCCTCCGACAGGCACCGCATGTCCGTCTCGCCGTCCCAGTAGGCGGGCGGGAGGTCCCGCTCCTGTGACAGCTGATTCGCGTCGGCCAACTCCGGCATCGCCTCGCGGTAGACGTGATGGACGAACTCACGCCAGCCGATCACCTGTCGGACGAACCCCTCCGCGGCGTTGAGCGGGACGGGGGCGGGCGCCTTGTCCGCCGCCGCGTCCGTCTCCTCCCCGGCGCCGTCGCCCCCGTCGTCGCCCGCGCTGCCCCCGAAGTCGTCGAGCGACGTCGACGCCGCGCCGCCCCTTCCGTGTTCGGCCGGATCGTACCCGCCCGGTTCGACCCCGCGCTCCGCGTAGGCGCGCTCGACCGCCCGGACCGGCTCGCGCGGGTCGAGTAGCCCGAGGTTGATCGACGGCGAGAGCAGCGAGTGCGAGCAAAACGACTCGCCGCCGACCATCGCGTCCTGATACCGACCGAACGCGGGGAGCCCCTCGCGGACGAACCGGTCGAGCGCCTCGCGGGCCTCGTCACGGGTGACCGGCCACGCGAACCCGTCGAGCGAGTCGTTTCCCCACGTGTCGAACCGCTCGCACACCCACGCGTGGGTCTCACGCGTCAGCTCGTCCGGCTCGAACGCGGGCCGCGCGGGCGGCTGCCAGTCGTCCGGCGGCGTCTCCTGATTCTGGTCGTCGTAGTTCCACTCGCCGCCGACCGGCTCGCCGTCGTCCATCAACACGCCCGTCTCGCGGCGGACGTGCCGATACCAGTTCTCCTGCCTGTAGGTGCGCTCTGCGGCCCCGTCGGGTCTGATCGCCGTCTCCTCCTCGCCGGCCCACTCGCGCCAGTCGCTCGGCGTCGTCCAGAACAGCTCGTTGTCGACGAGTTCGAGGGTTCCGCCGCGCTCGGCGACCAGTTCGCGGAGCCGCTCGCCGGCGCCGTGGCTCGCGGGGCGCATGAGCCGCAGGCGCGGGCCGTCGCCGTCGCCCGAGCCGCCGTCGCCCTCTCTCTCTGCCCCGTCTCGTTCCGCGAAGAACTCGTCGAGACCCTCGCCGAACGACGCCGCCCGCACGTACGTCACGTCGCGGCCGCGCTCGCGGAGCTCGTCGCGGAAGTGCCGCATCGCCGAGAACACGAGCGTCAGCTTGTGGGCGTGGTACGGCTTCCGGTCGGCGAACCCGTGCGCCTCGATCAGCAGCACGTCGTCGGCCGCGTCGAGGACGTCGAGGTCGGGGTTGAGCTGGTCGCCAAGCAGCCAGCAGGTCGTCCGATCGCTCACAGGAGGACTCAGGGGCGCCAGCGCCATAGCTCCGACGGCGCGCGCGCGGCGACCGTGGTCTCCACTCCTCCGCATCGCCGCCGACCCCTCCGCACCGCCGCCGCATCCGCGGCTTTTTGTCGCCCCCGCGTGTCGGGCGAGCCATGGACGAGATCCTCACGAACTGGCTGCTCGGCCTGATCGCCGCCCTCCTCGCAGTCTTAGTGCTCGACTCGACCGGCGAACCCTTCCTCGCATCGCTCGCGCCGGTCGCGAACGTGCTCGCGCTCGTCACCTTCCTCGCGTTCGTCATCCTCACCGGCGCGTTCCTCGTGTACACCGCGTCGTTCCGCGACTAACGCCTCGCCGCCGCCGCGCCTTCGACCCGCCTGACTCCCCGCGGTCCCCCTCCCCGTCAATCCGGCCGACCTCCCTGCGATCACCGTCAATCCGGCCGACCTCCCTGCGATCACCGTCAATCCGGCCGACCTCCCTGCGATCCCCGCCGCCGCGCGTAGCTTTTTGTCCCGCCTCGAACTGATCGGCGTATGGAGTACACGACCCTCGGGAACACCGGGATGACCGTCTCGAAGATCTGTCTCGGCTGCATGAGCTTCGGCGACTCGGACTGGCGCGAGTGGGTCCTCGACGAGGAGGAAGGCAAAGAGCTCGTCGAGCGCGCGATCGACCTCGGGGTGAACTTCTTCGACACCGCCAACATGTACTCGAACGGCGAGAGCGAGCGCGTCCTCGGCGAGGCGCTCGACGGGTACGACCGCGACGAGTTCGTCGTGGCCACGAAGGGGTACTTCCAGATGGACGAGTCGAACCCGAACTCGGGCGGCCTCTCCCGGAAAGCGATCGAACAGGAACTTCAGAACTCCCTCGATCGCCTCGGCACCGACACGATCGACCTCTATCAGATCCACCGCTGGGACGACGAGACGCCGATCGAGGAGACGCTGGCCGCGCTCGACGACGCGGTGCGGCGCGGCGACGTGCGGTATATCGGCGCCTCCTCGATGTGGGCCCACCAGTTCGCCGAGGCGCTTCACGCGAGCGAGCGCGAGGGGTATGAGCGGTTCGCGACGATGCAGAACCACTACAACCTCGCGTACCGCGAGGAGGAGCGCGAGATGCTCCCGCTCTGCGAGAAGGAGGACGTCGGTGTGATGCCGTGGAGCCCGCTCGCGCGCGGCTACCTGACGCGCCCGCATGAGGACGTGGACGCGACGCTCCGGGGGCAGACCGAAGAGCACCTCTACGCGCACCCCTACCGCGAGGGCGGCGGCCCGACCGTCAACGAGCGCGTCGAGGAACTCGCCGCCGAGAAGGGCGTGAAGATGGCCCAGATCGCCTTGGCGTGGCTGTTCCACAAGGAGTCGGTCGACACCCCGATCGTCGGCACGACGAGCATCGAACACCTCGAAGACGCGGTCGAGGCGCTCGATATCGACCTCTCTGACTCCGATCTGGAGTGGCTGGAGGAGCCCTACGAGCCGGTCCGGGTCTCCGGTCACGAGTGACCCAACGGAGCCACCGCACGAGACGACCGCGCGAGACGACCGCGCGAGACGACCGCGCGAGACGACCGCGCGAGACGACCGCGCGAGACGACCGCGCGAGACGACCGCGCGAGACGACCGCGCGAGACGACCGCAGCGCGCTCGCCGGCGACTTATAAACACTCCGTCGCGGGCGCCACGACAACCCTTTTCGGCGGCGCCGCCGAATGCCTGCCCATGGCAGACGACGACGCCACCGACCCCGAGAACGGCGAGGCCGGCGAACAGGGCGACGCCGCCGACGGCGACGGCGAGGAGAAGTCCTTCCGCGAGCGCGTCGAGGAGATCCGCGAGCGACGCGAGCAGGAGCGCGAGGAGGGCGACCGGCCCGAGCCCGAGGAGATGATGGGCGGCGGCGGCCCGCCGGGCATGGGCGGCGGTGGCGGCGGCAACCCCTTCGCGCAGATGATGTCCGGCATGATGGGCGGCGGCGGCGGTCCCGGCGGCGCTGGCGGCCCGCCCGGGATGGGCGGCGGTCCTGGCGCACAGGGCGAGCAGGGCGCTCGCGGCGACGACGGCGGCAACGAGGAGCTCGTCCGCGAGGTGCGCCAACTCCGCGACGAGGTCCGCGACGCGACCCGTCAGCTCCAGCGCATCGCGCAGGCGCTCGAAGACGACTGATTCGGCGGCGTTCTCTCCCCGTTTTCCGCAGCCCGGTTAGCGCCGCGCTCGTCGGTCGACGACGGTGCGTGCTCGGGAGAGAACCGCGACGACCGTGCGGGAGTGAACCGCGACGACCGCTCGAAAAACGACTCAGTTCCGGGCGCCGCTCATCGCTCCGATCCGCTCCGGCAGCGCCGGCAGCGCGACGACGGCGACCACGGCGGCGGTGGTGGCGACGAGCGTCACAGGGAGCGTTCCCGCAAGCGCGTACGCGCCGACCCAGAGCCCGCCGGTGACCGCGAGGGCGGGGACCGCGACCCTGACCGGGACCGCGGGCTCGTCGCCGTCGACGAGCCGCCAGCCGACCGCGCCGCCGGCGCCGGTGGCGATCCCGATCCCCGCCTCGACCACCTCTCCGGTGTGTCCCCCCGCGACCGCGACGGCCAGCGCGCCGGTCGAGACGACCGCTGCGAGCAGGAACGCCGGGGCGGGGTTCAGCGCGGCGGTCGGGCCGGCCGCCGCGTCCGTCGTCTCCGCGCTCGCCGAGCGCCGCACGCGCGGGTCGCCGGCGAGCCACAGCGCGACGACGACGGTCCCCGCGCCGACCGCCAGCCCCGCGAGCACGTCGACGAGGTAGTGAACCTCGATGACCACCCGCGAGGCCGCGATGGCGACGGCGACCGCGCCGGCTGCGAGGTAACGGGCGCGGTCCGTCCAGAATCGGTCGTATAAGAGGGCTAAGGCGAGATACGCGGCCGCGCCGCCGGTGGCGTGGCCGCTCGGGAAGCCGAACCCGTCCGAGAGCACCTGCGCCTCGTACCAGCCGGACAGGAGCGCGGGGAGCCACGTCGGGATGTCGGCGGGGGACATCGCGCCGGGCGGCCGGGGGACCGCGAACCACGCCTTGCCGAGCGCCGTCGCGGCGTACGCGCAGGTGACGGCCGCGATGGCCGTGGCGCCGGCGCGGCGCGGCGACCCCGCGACCTCCTCGCTCGCGAACCAGTAGCCGACCGCGAGCAGCGCGAAGAGGAACCACGGGTCCGCGAGGTGGGTGACGGCCGCGAAGACGACGACGACGAACTCCGGGAGCGCATCGACGACGGCGAACTCGCCGAGCCCGCGCTCGGCGGCGACGAATCTAGTCACGCCTCGATCACCCCGAGAGTCGTCGCCGGCGCGGGCGTCGCCGTCGGTTCGGCCGGCGCCGACGCGGGCGTCACGGCGTCAGTTATCGCCGCGTCAGTCATCGCCGCGGCGGCGGGCGTAGTCGAGCGCCTTGCCGGGCGTCTCGATCAGGTTGAGGCCGATGCCGACGACGATGAATATCGTGTAGAGGCCGAGCGTCGACAGTCCGAGGACGACGATGGCGCCGATCGCGTAGATCCCGTCGAGCGACGTTAGCGCCGCGAGCGTCAGCACGGTTCCGTACAGCAACACGAGGTAGGGGCCCCAGCCGCGGGCGTGGCCCCGGCGCATCCGCGAGCGCACGTACCGCTTCAGCTCCGACTCGACCTCGGGCTTGTCGACCGTGCGGCGTTCCACGTCGTCCTCGAACTCGTCGAGCTGCGACCGCAGCTCCCGGACCTCCGCTTCGAGGGCGGCGACGTCCGGCGCGCCGCGCGGCCGCTCGCCGTCGTCCCCGTCGGGATCCGACTCGCCGTTCATACCCGTGGGTCGGTCGCGGTCCTGTTGTAACTGCCGGTCCGCGGCGTCGTCCGAAGGGGTGACGGGGCCCCCCGGCCCGCCGGCGCGGAAGTTGTCGCCGTCGTCGTCCCGCCCCGCGAACACCACGTTGATCGCGCCGCCGAGGACGACGACGACGGCCGCGAGGTACAGCCAGGTGACCAGAAGGAGAACCCCGCCGATGACGCCGTACACCTGGTACTGCGCGGCGCCAGCGGCGTACACCTGAAAGCCGGCCTGGAGCAGCGTCCAGCAGACCGCCGCGAACGCCGCGCCCGGCAGCGCCTCGCGGACGCCGATCGACGGCTGCGGGAGGATGTAGTACATGGGGAGGAAGACGGCGGCGAGGAAGAGAGGTAAGGCGAGAACGCTCGCCGCCTCGACCAGTGGAAGCGCGTCCGCGGCCGCGACGAACGCGCCGACGGCGACCATCACGCCGATACCGACGCCGACGGCGACGACGACCGAGGCGGCGTCGGCGACCTGCTTGAGGAATCCCGGCGGCTCGTCGCCGCCGTAGAGGGAGACGAACGCCGTGTCGAGCCCGCGGAACACCTTCAGCGTCGACCAGAGCAGCACGCCGAGCCCGAGCAGGCTCGCGCCGGTCCGCCCGCCGGCCGAGGAGACGGCGTCGACGACGGCCTCCTCGCCGGCCGGGGTGAGGAAGTCTCCGGTCGACGCGACCAACTCCGCGGCAATGGTCTCGCCGAAGACGGCGGTGGCGACGACGACGAGCAGCAGGAGCGCGGGGACGAGCGAGACGAACGCGTAGTAGGCGATGGCGGCCGCGAGGAACGTCACCTGCCGGTCGATCGCGAGGTCGGCGACGCCCCGGGCCGTGCCGAGCGCGGTGCGCGAGTGTCGAGACACGTCACGCGTTTCGGCCGACCGCGACTAAAACGGGAGGGTACCTTAGGATCCGTCAGTCCGCGTCGTCGCCGAGGACCGCCGCGCGCATCTCGGGGATCGACGCCGTGCTCTTCACCGCCGTGCCGCGGTAGTGCGCGCGGCTCGCCTCGTGGCCGGCGCCGCGGAGGCGCTCGACGAACTCGTCCATGCCGATAGCGGGCTCGCCCCACTCCTTGTACAGCCGGTGCTGGTCGTAGTGCGTGGGAGTGTCGAGCTCGCGCGCGACGGTGCCGAGCAGCTTGCGCGCGCGCTTCGCCTCGCCCATGTCGTCTGTCACCTCGCGACGGACGGCACGCGCGAAGTCGGCGTCGGCGACCGGGCCGAGCCAGATCGGGCCCGCCGTGAGGACGCGCTCGCTCCCACACTCCGGGCAGGCGTCGACCGGGTCGGCGATGTGTCCGGGCGTCGCCTCGCGCCAGAGGCAGTCCTCGCAGTGGTCCACGTGCCCCACGTTGTCGAGGCAGTCGTCGGCCGCGCGGGCGCCCGACTCCAGTTCGAGGTAGGTCCGCGCGTAGTGCCGGGAGACGTGCGAGAGGATCGGCGTCGCGGCCTTGTCGTAGCGCGCGGCGGTCCGGACCAAGGCAGAGATCAGCGTTCGGAGCCCCATCTCCGGGTGGTAGTCGGTGTTGCGCGGCACCGCGCCGTACTTGCGGATCCCGCTGTTGAGGTGGGCGCCACAGAGCGGCGCGGTGTCGGTGGCGGTGACGCAGACCAGGTTGCGGCCGTTCGCGAACGCCGCGTCCGCGAAGGGGATCGGCGTGCCGTACGGATCGAGGTCGACGACGTCGAACGGGCCCTCGTCGTACAACAAGGCGTTGACGTCGCGGTGGACCGCCTCGCCGTCGAGGCCGTTGGCGTCGAGGTTCGCGGCGGCGAGCTCGACCGCCTCGTCGTCGACGTCGGCGCAGGTCACGTCGTAGCCCTCGGCCGCCGCGCGGACGCCACGGATCCCCGAGGCGGCCATCGCGTCGAGGTACGAGGCCGCGCGCGGCTCGCGGTCGCGGTAGGCTCGCAGCGTCGCGACGGTCACGTCGCGGTTCAGCTCCTGGGTCGGGTTGAAGAAGACGCCGCCGCCGGTGCCCTCGCTGGCGCCGTCGCGGGCCTCGGGGACGGAGACGGTGAGTCCGCCCTCTTCGATGTCCATAGGCTCGCTTCGGTCATCCGGGCTAAAAGGACCGCGCTCCGGAGCCGGCGAGCCTCGGGAGCGTCGAACGCGGCGGTCGGCGGCGGCGACAATGGGAGGCTTTTACGCCGTCGGCTCGGAACGTGGACGTATGAACGGAGACGCCACGCGAGGACGCGGCGCAGTCGACGGCGACACGGAGGGACGAGGATGGTAAGTCCGGCGCGGGTGGACGCGATAACCGACATCGCGTACGGCGCGCTGATCGCTCTGTCGATCGTGCTCATCGCGACGTTCCAGGTGAACAACGTCGCCATCGCGTTCGGGATCGGGGTGTTCGCCTCGTACGTGATCCACGTCGTCTGGAAGATGGCCCGGTTCGACCCGGACTGGATGACCCGCGAGGTCGCGGACCAGGTCGGCAAGCAGGTCGAGGAGAGCGTCGGCGAGACCGTCGACAAGGAAGTGGAGAAAACCGTCGGCGAGACCGTCAACAAGGAGGTCGAGAAGACGGTCGGGGAAACGGTGAGCAAGGAGGTCGAGAAGACCGTCGAGGAGACGGTCGGCGACAAGGTCGAGGAGACCGTGAGCAAGGAGGTCGAAAAGAGCGTCGGCGAGACCGTCAACAAGGAGGTCAGCGAGGTCGCCGACGACGTCAGCAACACCGTCAGCGAGGAGGTCACGGGGAAAGTCGAGGAGACCGTGGGTGAAACCGTCGAGAAGACGGTTGGCGAGACGGTCGAAAAAACCGTTGAAGAGAAAGTCGGTGAAACCGTCGAGGAGAAGGTCGGCGAAACTGTTGAAGAGAAGGTCGGCGAAACCGTCGAGGAAACGGTGGAGAAGACAGTCGAGGAGACCGTCGGTGAGAAGGTCGAAGAAACAGTGGAGAAGACCGTTGAAGAGACTGTCGGCGAGAAAGTTGAGGAAACGGTGGAGGAAACAGTCGACGAGAAAGTTGAGGAGACAGTCGAGAAAACGGTCGAGGAGAAAGTCGGCGACGGCGACGAAGACGCGGACGACGACGAGCGGTCGAGCGGGTCGTAGGTCGACCCGTCCGTGAACGGTTGGGAGCGCAGCGAGCGACCCCACACGGAGAACGGTCGGAGCGAGGTCGACACGGAGTGGCGGGTCGGACGCAACCGAACAACGCGAAATCGTGCTTTTGCTCGAGCGTTTCCCGCGAACGATCACCGTCTGAGCGACTCCCAGACCGATGTCGATCCAGAGACGCGGGACGGCCGCTAATTACTGCGAAGGCTCCTGTGAGGCCGCGGACGCACCGCTTGACTACGGCTTTCCTCTCGATCGCAGACCGCACCGCCGAGGTTCGATGGACGTCGGACGGCGTAGAGAGAAACACCGAAAACAGCGTATTCGCCCGAAATGGGACAGTCTGTTCGAGAAGCTGTGTCCGAGCGCGATGACGCACGGCTGTTCCAGCTCGGAGCGATCACGGAACATCCGTAATGGCGCTATCAAACGCCACGTGAGCGAGCGCGGATCGATAGCCGCTGTTCGGACTGGAACTACACGCTGAACAGGCGACGGTGTTGCGATAAAACAGCGTAAGAACGCCGAGAACGCCCGGTGCGTTCCGGAACTGTTCTTACTCGTTGCCGAACATCTGGCGCATCATCGGATGCATCTCCATCAGCTGCTCTTCGGCGATCTCCTCGTACAGCTTGTACGTGATAGAGACCGCCAGCAGCAGCCCGGTTCCGGAGACCTGACCGATGGTGCCGAGCAGGTTCGCCATCACGGCGAGCAGCCCGACGAGGGCGCCGCCGATGACGGTCACCTGCGGGATGTACCGCTCCATGACCTTCTCGACGACCTGCGGGTTCCGGCGGAACCCGGGGATCTGCATCCCGGAGTTCTGGATCTGTTTCGCGGTCGCCTCCGGCCCCATGCCGGTGGTCTCGACCCAGAAGATCGCGAAGATGGCGCCGCCGACGATCATGAACGTGAGGTCGACGCCGAGCCGGACCGCGATCATCCACGGTTCGACGGACGCCGGGATCTCGCCTAAGAACCACATCCACTGCTCACGGCTCTGGATGGGGTTCAGGTAGTAGAACAGCCCGGAGATGGGCTGACCCTGTTCGCTGTACTCGCCGAGGAACGCCGGCATCCCCGCCCACTGCGAGGAGAGGATCTGGCCGAGGAACTGGATGTTCGCCTGCAGTGCGCGAACGAGGATCATCGGCAGGACGGACGCGTAGATGAGCTTCACCGGGAAGCGTCCGCGGGCGCCCTTCACGCGGGCGTGCGACAGCGGGATCTCGACGCGGACCGACTCCGCGTACACGACGATCCCGAAGATAAACACCGTGGTGAAAAGCGCCAGAATGTTCCCCGGATCGAACAGCAGGTTCTGAAGCCCCTCCGCCGTGAACGGCGACATCGATGCCGGGACGGTCCCGACGATGACGCCGTACCAGCTCGCGAAGAACCCGGACGCGCCGAGCGCGGAGAAGCTGAAGAAGCCGCCGACGATCTGCTGGCTCACCGACGCGATGATGAACAGCCCGACGCCGGAGCCGACCCCCCACTTGCTCACGATCTCGTCCATGAACAGGATGAGGATGCCGCCGACGAAGATCTGCGCGAAGATCAGCGCCTGCACGCCGAACGTGCCGATCCCGAGCGCGCTCGCGACCGCGTCGTCGGCCGGAAGGAACCCGCCGGTGAACACCATCGGCGCCGCCGTGAGGGCGGTGACGATGACCACCAGCAGCTTCTGGAGGCCCTGATAGAGGACCTGGTCACGCGGGTCGTTCTCCGTGTCGAGCCCGAGGAGGTTCGCACCGCCCAACAGCTGGAGGACGATGGACGCCGTGACGATCGGTCCGATACCGACCTGTAACAGCGACCCGGACGAGCCGGCGAGCACCGACCGGAACTGCCCGAAGAAGTCCGACCCCTGCCCGACCGCCAACCCGAACGGGTTGATGTTGGTCAGGAAGAAGTAGACGATCAGGACTCCGGCCGTCCACGTGAGCTTCCGTTTGAACGGGACGTGTCCCGCGGGCCGCTCCACGACGGGCATCCGCGAGAGCACCGGTTCGGCGGCCTCCTTCCAGCTCATGTTACGCCTCGTCGTTCTCGTCGTCGGAAGTGTTTTCCGGTTCGTCAGCGGGCTCTTCGGCGCGCTCGGAGAGCGTCGCCTCGCCGCCGGCCTCCTCGATGAGCTCGACCGCGCCGGCCGTGAACGCGTCGGCCGTGACGCGAAGCTCGCGCCGGACCTGCCCGCCGCCGAGCACCTTCACGACGTCCGCCTCGTGGCCGTCCTCGACGACGTCGCGCGCGTCGAAGACGTACGCGTCGCCGTCCTCCTCGGCGAGGCCGTCCGCGGCGTACAGCGCCGCGTCCTCGTCGAGCTTCTGGACCTTCACTTCGAGGACTTCCGTCTGGGCGTCCTCGGGACGCTTGAACCCGTGCTTGCCGAGCGGGCCGTAATTGTGGTACTCGTGTTTCGCGCGACCGGCCGCGCCGCGGCCGCCGCGGTGCCCGGCGCCGCGCCGGTTCTTGTGCGTGCCGCCGCCGTGCGTTCGAGAGCCGCGCTGTCGTCGTTTCTTGCTCGTCATCGCATTGCCTCCAGGAGACTGTCGATCTCCTCGGTGGTGTGTTTCCCGAGCTCGCCGCCCTCGATCACGGGGTGTTTAATTCCCTCGTGACCGCCGCGGGGGGCGTGGAGCCGCAGCGTCGGCGAGAGGCCCTGCTCGCGCAGGGTCGTCTCCTCGTCGACGAGCGCCTCGGCCAGCGCCTCCAGGTCGGCGTAGTCGGTGTTGTCGTCGATCCACTCGTCGTCGATGTCGGCCGAGCCCTCTTCGGGCTCGCCGCGCCGCGCGATCGTTCGCGCGACGGCCTCAACGCTCGGTTCCCCGAACGCGACGACATCGTTGACCTTCGTGATCATGCCGCGGTACGAGTCCGTCTCGGGGACGAACGTCGCGTGGTTGACGCGCCCGACGTTCAGCATGTCGAGCGTGTCCTCGACGCCGTACTCGAGGTTGACGTCGCCGCGGAGCTGGACGATCGCCTGCATCACTCGCTCACCTCGTCGTAGTGGACCTCACGCGCGTGCTGCGGAGTGCGGGACTGCGCCGCGTTCTCTAAGGCGTTGAACGTCGCCTTCGCGAGGTTCACCGTCGTGCGCGTGTTGCCGTCGGAGTTCGTCCAAGCGTCCTCGACGCCGGCGAGCTCCAAGATGTTGCGGACCGTCTCCGCGGCCGCGAGGCCCAGCCCCTGCGGGGCGGGCTTGATCTCGACCGTGACAGAGCCGGCCTTCCCCTTCGCCGTGCGGGTCAGGGAGTTGGTGCCGCCGGGCTGGTCCTCCCAGGAGCCGGAGCCGCGGTCGACCGAGATGATGTTCAGCTTCGCGACGTCGATCGCCTTCTGGATCGCGCCGCCGACCTGGTCGTCGCGGGCCTGCGCGTAGCCGAGGTAGCCGTCGCGGTTACCCACGGCGACCACGCAGCGGAACTTCACGCGGCGGCCGGAGTCGGTCATGCGCTGGACCATGTTGATGTCCAGCACCTCGTCTTCGAGCCCCGGGAGGAGCTGGTCGACGATCTCCGCCTCCTTCAGCGGGAGGCCGGAGTTGAGCGCCTGTTCCATCGACGAGATCTCCCCGTCTTGTACCTTGCGGCCGAGTCGCGTCCGCGGCTCCCAGCCGTCGTTGTGTCTACTCATGGTCCTCCTGGATTGTCTCGAGCACGGAATCGAAGTGCTCGGGTAGCTCGCTGGCGTCGAACGAACCGCTGTACAGCGGCTCGTCGAGCTGCTCGGCGTAGTCGGCGATATGCTCGCCGCGCGTGCGCGACCAGTCGGCCAGCACGTCGTCGTTGTGCGGGATCTCGAGGCCCGCGTCGATCGCTCCTTCCTGTACCGCGAACGTCTTGTTGCCGGGCGTCGCCGTGTTGAGCCCGATGTCGAGGACGGCCTCGTCGAGGCCGGCGTCGACTGCGCGGGCGCCCGCGAGGAAGCCGGTGAGGTACGCGCTGGGGAGGTTGCCCGTGGGGGCGTCCCAGCCGTACTCGCCGAGCTCCTCGCTGGAGGCGGCCGCGTGGGTCTCGTCGCCGTCCTGTCCGGGGGTCACCAGCTGCGCCCTGACGTGAGCGTTGCTCACCCGGGCGACCAGGCGAGGCTTGCCCGATTTCAGCAGGCGCAACCTCTGATGATAATCCGTCCGGACCTCGCGGCGGCGCCGCATCGGCACCTTGTATCGTGGTCCTGTCGCCATTAGTCCGTCACCTCGTAACCGTACTGCGTCCGAATGTACGCCTCGAGACGGGCGACGTCCTCGAAGTCTCCCCCGCTCGCCTTGTTGTAGAGCGTGCGGTACTCGGAGGCGTCGAGCACGTCTTCCTCGTCGCGAAGCTCCTTCAGGCGAGCCCGCTGTGCGCGGATGCGCGCCTTCCAGTCGTCTTTCGTGTCCTGCCGCGCGCCGGAGCGACCCTTGCGGGTACCGGCGCCGGACTGGTGTCCGTACGAGCGCTTGTCGGCGCGCTCGCGGGCGCGACCGCGCGAGTTCGTCTTCTCGTCTTTCGCGCGGATCGTTCCCTGTTCGATGAGTTCGCGGACGTCCTCGCGGGTGATCGCGTCCTCGATCTCCTCCTGTGCGTCGGGGTCGAGCCAGACGCGGCGCTTGCCGACGTCGAGCTCGTCCGCTGCGAGCCGTTTCTGCGCCTTCAGATCACTCATCGTTGACCTCCACTTCGACGTAGGTCGGGTTCAGCACGCGAATGCCGCGCTCCTCCGCCTCGTCTTCGATCAGTTCGCGCTTGCGACCGCCGACCTTCGAGGCGATACGCACCGCCTGCGTGTCGCCGTCGACGCCCTCGAGGTCGTCCGTGTTGTGCACACGGACCTCCTCGAAGCCGCTCGGGTGCAGGTCGCGCGACGCCTTCGGCGAGCGGAAGCCGGCCTCGACGACCGGGCCCTTCGACTTCATGCGGCGGCGCTGCTTGGAGAGCCCGCCGCGCGGCTTGCGCCACGACGTCGGGATCCGCTTTTTCTTGTGGTAATCCTGCCGGTTGAACTGCGGTTTCCCCTCGCGGTGCTTCTGTGCGAGCGCGCGAGCGGTCTCGTCGTCCAGTTCCGGCGTCTTGTCGGCGTGGCCGCGGGGGCGAAGCTCCGTCTCGACGGTCTCGTCGGCGTCGGCCTCGTCGGCCTCTTCCTCCTCGTCCGTCTCGTCTTCGATCTCCGCGTCCGCCTCCTCGTCGACCTCCAGTCCGCCGACGTCGGCCTTGATACGCGCGGCGAGCGCGTTGCCGATGCCGTCGACCTCGGAGAGCTCCGACTGGGAGGCGGCCTTCACGTCCTCGACCGTCTCGTAGCCGGCCTCGCGAAGCGCGTCCGCCTTCGAGGGACCGACACCGCTGATGTCTTCCAGTTCGTCTGCCATTGGTTAGGCACCTCCGGTGGGCTTCTCGACGATGTACACGCCGTCCTGGAAGACGCGCGTGTCCTTGTCGGTCACCTTCGTCAGCTGTTCGATGTCGGCGGCGGTCTGCCCGACGGCCTCCTTGTCGGAGCCCGTCAGCGTGACCGTCTCGCCGTCGACCTGTACGTCCGTGTCTCCGCGGATCGGGGTGCGCCGCGCGGCGCTCTCTCCGAGGAAGTTCTCGATGACGACCTCGTCGCCCTCCACGTTCACCTGCATCGGGAAGTGGGCGTAGTACACTTCCATCGCGTACTCCCAGCCCTCGGTGACGCCGTGGATCATGTTGGCGACGTGGCTCTCGAAGGTGCCGACCGTGGCGTTGGTCTTCGCGTCCTCGTTCTCGGAGGTGATGACCACCGCGCCGTCCTCGATCGAAACGTCGACGTCGGGGTACCAGAGGCGTCGCGTGACGCTCCCGTTGGGCCCCTCGACGGTGAGTTCGAGGTGATCGGTCTCGGCGGAGACGTCGTCCGGAATCTCGATTTCGACTCTGTTCATTGTTAGTAGACGTATGCGATCACTTGGCCGCCGATGCCCTCCTCGCGGGCCTCGTAGTGGCTCATGACGCCGTGGCTCGTCGTGACGATGAGCGTCCCGTAGTCACGGGCGGGGAGGTATCGCTTCTCCCACTTTTCGAACTCATCGGCTCCCGCCGAGTAGCGGGGCTTGACGGCGCCACACTCGTTGATCGCGCCTTTCAGTTCGACCTCGAACTTCCCGGCTTTCCCGTCGTCGACGTACTCGAAGCCGTCGACGTACCCGCGGTCGTAGAGGACCTCGAGGACGGAGCCGATGATGTTCGAAGCGGGCTCTACCGTGTACGACAGGTGGCCAACGCTCTCGGCGTTGTCCATGCCGGCGAGCGCGTTGGTGAATGGATCGTTTCCCGTCATGATCAGCTGTACTTCTCGAATCCCATGTCTCGGGCGACCTCGCGGAAGCACTGCCGGCAGAGGTTAATGTCGTACTTGCCGACGAGTCCCTGCTCGCGGTCGCACCGCCGGCACGTGTGCCGGGAGTCGGTGCGCTTCGCGGCGTGCTCGCCCGTGTCGTTGTTCGCTTCGCTCATTCGGTTACCTCGACGTCGAAGTTCGTTTCGAGGAACGCGGCCGCGTCCTCGGCTGTCATCCGGTGGCGAGCGGGGATGGTCCCCGTCGCCTTGTCGCGTTTCGAGACGCGGTAGCCGGGACGGACGATCGTGGTCGTCACGTCGAGGCCGTAGATCCCGGTGTTGGGATCGTACTCCTGGCTCGGGAAGTCGGTGTGGTCCTCGACCCCGAAGCTGAGGTTACCCGTGTCGTCGAACTGGCTCCGGCCGATCTCGACCAGCTCCAGCGCGGTCTCGAGGAACTCGTGCGCGTCCTCGCCCCGCAGCGTCACCTTCACGCCGATCGGGTCGCCCTTGCGGATCCCGAACTCGGCGATGGTGCGCTTCGAGGTGGTCCGGACCGACTGCTGGCCCGTGATCTCCTCGATGATCTCCTCGGCGTCGGCGAGGGGTTCACCGCCCTGTCCGACGCCCATGTGGACGACGACCTTCTCGAGGTACGGCTCCCGCATCTCGTGGTCGGCGCTCTCGGCTTCACTCATCCGAATCACCCGCCGCGTCGGCGTCGTCGTCGGTGAAGTTCTCGTCGATCACGACGACGTACTCCTCGACCGTCTCGTAGCCGCCGTCGTCGCTGGCGACGGTCACGGTGTTGTCGCCGGAGCCGAGCGTCACGTCGATGTCGTCGATCTCGCCGATGTGGCCGGCGTGCTGGCCGGCGACGGCGGTGACGAGGGCGCCCTCCTCGTACTCGAAGTGGGCGACGATCTCCTTCGTCTCGTTGTCGACGACGATCGAGTCGTTCGTGTCGTAGTCCGCGTCGTCGTCGACGCGGACGTTCGTCCCGTCGTGGAGCGTCAGCTGGACGACCCCGCCGGGGACGACGGTCTTGTTCGTGATCTTCCCGAGCCGGCTGCCCGCGGCCTCCTCGTCGACGGGGGTCAGCGCGAGCCGACCACCCTCGTCGGGGAAGACGCGGAAGAACTCCCCGCGCTCGGGGAACGCCAGGATGTCGAACATCCCGATCGGACGCTGCTCGTCCGAGATGGCGTCCCCGTTGACGAGGATCGAGTCGTTGTTCAGCGCGTAGCGCGCCTCCTTCGTCGAGTCGACGTAGCCGAGCACGTCCCGCAGCAGGACGACGAGCGGAACGCCCGCCTCGCCGTGCGGGCCCGCGCCCGCCTTCACGGTGAACGTGTCCGTCTTGCGCTCGACCGGCCAGGAGTTCGGTACTGACAGTCGCTTCTGGTGTCGCGTCATTCGTTATCCTCCTGGAGCCGCGCCTCCCGGCGCTCGTCTTCCAGGTCCAGTTCGGTCACCCGGACGTTGCTCGCCGGGATGGGGCGGGGAACCTCCTCCCCGTCCGCCTTCTCGACGGTGACGTCCTCGACCGTGATCCGCTCGGCGGACAGGTCGACGGAGACGACCTCGGCCTCCGTGCCGGCCGCGTCGCCGCGAAGCACCTCGACGGTGTCGCCGGCGTTGACGCGGACGTTCCGCTGTCCGTACTCCTCGCGGAGATCCTCGGTGAGGGTGGCCCGGACCTGATTCTGCCGCTCGTGGAGCGGCGCGGTCTCCGACCGTTTTCGCTGTTTGCGTGGCTGTTTCGTCATAGTTAGACGATCATCGTCGCGGTCGAGGCGATGCTCCCGAATCGTTCGGCGACCTCGCGGGCGACGGGGCCTTTGATCTCCGTGCCCCGCGGCTCCTCGAGGTCGTCGATGATCACGGCCGCGTTGTCCTCGAACTTCACACGCGTGCCGTCCGGACGGCGGATCGGCTTGCGCTGGCGGACGACGACCGCCTCCAGCACCTGCCGCCGCATCTCCGGGGTCCCTTTCGTGACCGAGACGGTCACCTTGTCGCCGATCCCCGCCTTGGGGTGGCGGTTCTTCGTGCCGGAGTAGCCCGACACGGAGATGACCTTCAGCTCACGGGCGCCGGTGTTGTCGGCGCACGTGATGAGCGAGCCCTTCGAGAGCCCCTGTGTGACGTCGGCCTTGAGCGCCTCCATCACTGATCACCAGAGAGATTCTCGACGACGACGTGGGACTTCGTCTTCGAGAGCGGTCGCGTCTCCGCGATTTTCACTTCGTCACCGACTTCGAGCGAGTCGAGCACGCCCGGCACGTGAGCCGGGATGCGCGAGCGACGCTTCATGTACCGGTCGTATTTCGGTACAAACACGTCGTACTCTCGCTCGACGATGACGGTCTTTGCCATATCCGTCGACACGACCGTCCCCTCGCGGGTCTGGCCGCGGACGGAGAGCTGCCCGTAGAACGGGCACTTCTCGTAGTCGTAATCCTCCGGGTTGTCTGGCTCCGGAGGCGTGGGTACGTCGATTCCTATCGCCATTGTGTGGCACCTCGTTCGGTGCGTTCGGCGGGCCGATGCCGCAACCGATCGCCATCCACCGTCGCGTAGACCGCGTCTTTGCACTCGCCTCGTCGGCTCGCCGGACCCGCGCCGTCACCGGTGACGACGCTTTCGGACCCGGACGGGCCAGACTGACGGGGGCGGACCCCCGTAGTATCCGACCCGAGTTGGGACGCGGACCCCGGCGACGCTCCGTCGCCGGCGGCTTCATCTGTGCGAGCGGTCGGCGTCTCGACGACGCCGAACTCGAACGTCGCGCCCGATTTGGGCACGCGTTTGTCCCCCGACCCCGTTCGCACCACGAGGGTGCCGAACGTCTCGTCGAGCACGCGACCGGCGATGCCCACGTGGGCGTCGCTGGCGGCGTCGACCACCCGAACCGGGAGGCCGACGAGCTCGTGTCGAACGATGTTGTCGGGGGAGATCATCTTACTGTTCGTCGTCGAAGTCGCCTTCTTCCGCCTGGATCGTCTTGATCCGCGCGATGGTCTTCTTCAGCTCGTTGACGCGGCCCGGGCTCTCCGGCATGCCGCCGGCCGCCCGCTGCGCCTTCGAGTTTAGCAGCTCGGTCTCGAGCTCCTCGAGTTCGACCTCCCGCTCCGCCGCAGTCATGTCGCGGATCTCGTCGGTGTAGAGGATCGCCATATTACTCGTCCTCCTCGTCTTCCTCGTCGGCCGCTTCCATCTCCGCGACGAGGTCGGCCGCCTCGGACTCGATCTCTTCGTCGAGCTCGTCGAGCTCGTCGGCCTCGACGTCCTCGTCGACCGGCTCCTCCGCGGCGACGTCGGTCGCCTCGGCGCCCGTCTCCTGCGTCTCCTCGACGACTTCCTCGACGACCTGCTCGTCGATGACCTCCGCAGGGTCCTCGTCGGGGACGTCGACGTCCTCGTCGTCGCCCACGTCGGGCACCTCCTCGGGCTCTTCTTCGAGGAGCGACTCGGCGCCCTCGTCGGCGTCGACCGCCGCCTGCTCGACTTCCGGGACCTCGGCGTCCTCGCGGACCTCGAAGTCGTCCGGGAGCGTCGCGCCCGGCGGGATGATCTTCACGTTGACGCCGATCGTCCCGAGCTTCATGACGGCGACGCCCTGGCCGTGGTCGACGACCTCCTCGGCGGGCTCGCCGTTGTGCTTGATGTAGCCGCGGTTGAACTTCTCGACGCGCGAACGCGCGCCGGTGACCTTCCCGGACAGGACGATCTCGGCGCCCAGCGCGCCCGCGTCCATGATCCGGTCGATCGTCGTGTGACCGGCCTTCCGGAAGTACCAGCCGCGTTCGAGGGCGTTCGCGAGACGGTCCGCGACGATCTGGGCGTTCAGGTCGGGCTCGTCGACCTCCTGAACGTCGATCTGCGGGTCGTCCATGTCGAAGCGCTCCTCGAGCTCGGTGGTGATCTTGCGGATGTTCTTCCCGCCCTTCCCGATCACCATGCCGGGCTTTTCGGCCTTCAGGACGATCTGCGTGCCCATCGGCGTCTGGGCGACATCCATCCCGCCGTAGCCGGCGCGGCCGAGCTCATCCGCGAAGAACTCGTTGATCTGGGAACGGCGAAGGCCGTCCTCGATGAATTGGTGTTCGTCAGCCATTAGTTGTCAGCCTCCGGCTCCTCGATGATCAGTTCGACGTCCGCGAGAGTGGTGTTCCACTCCGTCGCGCCCGCGGCGCGGGGGTTCCGGCCGGGTCGCTCGCCGACCTTGTGGGGGGCGACGTGTTTGATAATCATCGCCTCGCCGTCGAACCCCTGCTCGTCGGCGTTGTTCTTGACGTTCTCCAAGAGCTTGAGGAAGTCCTTGGCGGCCTTCTCGGGGTACCGTCCCGCGTCCCAGCCGTCGATGTCGGAGCGGTGACCCGCGCCGGCGTTGTGCTGGCGCATCGGCACCGAAGTCTCCTCGTCGATCACTTCGTGGAGGAACTCCTCCGCGTCGGCGACCGTCTCGCCTTTGATCTCTCGGGAGATCTCCTTGCTGTCCTTCACGCTGATGGGCCGGTCGCGGAGCATCCCCTTGGCGGTGGTCTCCGGGTCGGCCTCGACGCTGTAGTTGATTCCCATGGGTTACTTGAGGGGCACGAACTTCGAGGACCGGGTCGCGCCGATGCCGGCCTGACCGTGTTCGACGGTGCTTCGCGTGAGGTGGAACTCGCCGAGGTAATGTCCGATCATCTCGGGCTCGACCTGAACGCGCTCGAAGCTGTGTCCGTTGTACACGGCGAAGGTGACGCCGACGAACTCCGGCAGGACCGGCATGTCGCGCAGGTGCGTCCGGATCGGGTCGTCCGCCGTCGTCTCCTTGTCGCGGCTCCGCACCGTCTCCAGCAGCTTCTGCTGTTCGGTGCCGAGTCCGCGAACGATGCTTCGCCGCTGGCGTGCGGGGAGCAGTTCCGCGACCTCGTCTACGTCCATCTCCTGCAGCTCGTCGAGCGAGTGACCGCGGTAGGCGAACTCCTTGCCCTCGCGGCCGGTTCGGTAATCTGAACTCATTTGTTGCCACCTCGTCCGGTGCGCTTGGATGCGATGTCACCGACCTTGCGTCCCGGCGGGGCGTCCCGCGAGACGGACTTCGGCTGGCCGGGGTGTTGGCGACCACCGCCACCGAAGGGGTGGTCGACGGCGTTCATCGCGACGCCGCGCACGCGTGGGTATTTGGTGCCGCGCGCCTTCATCTTGTGGTGCTTGTTGCCGGCCTTGACGAAGGGTTTCTCCGTCCGGCCGCCGCCCGCGACCACGCCGATCGTGGCGCGGCACTGGGGGTCGAGTCGCTTCACTTCGCCGCTGGGGAGCTGGACGACCGCGACATCGCGGTCGTGGGTGAGAAGCGTCGCCGACACGCCGGAGGCGCGCGCGAACTTCCCGCCGTCCCCACGGTTGCTCTCGACGTTACAGACCGGGACGCCCTCGGGGATCTCCGCCAGCGGGAGCGTGTTGCCCGGCTTGATCTCGGCCGAGACGCCGACTTGGATCGTCTCGCCCACGCGCACGCCTTCCGGCGCGAGCACGAGCCGACGGTCGTCGTCCTCGAACTCGACCTCCGCGAGGGGGGCCGAGCGGGCCGGGTCGTGTTCGATCCCGACGATCTCGCCGGTGATCGTGTCCACGTCTTCGAGCTTCTTGTGCGACAGTTCCGCCTTGTAACGGTGGGAGGGGGCCCGGAACGTCGGGCCGCCGCGTCCGCGCCGTTGTCCTTGAATTCGTCGTCCCATCTCAGAACACCCCGATGCGCGAGGCGATTTCGGTCGCGTCGTCGTCCGCGGACAGGGTGACGATCGCCTTCTTCTCGCCCTGCGGCGTCACCTGCGTGTTCACGTTCACGACGCCCACGTCGTAGCGGTCGGCGACCTCGGATTCGATCTCCGGTTTGGTCGCGTCCACGTCGACGAGGAACAGCAGCTTGTTGTTGAAGTCCATCTCGTTCATCGCCTGCTCGGTGACGATCGGATGCTCGATGATCGAGTTCATCGGTCCGCCACCTCCTCGACGGCGCTTTCGGTCCACAGCGTGAGTCGGCCCGGGTGCGCGCCGGGCGCGAGGTCCTCCGCGTTGACCTCGCGAGCGGTCGCGACGTCGACGCCCGCGAGGTTGCGGGCGGCGCGCGACGGCTCCTCGCTGGTGACGACGAGAACGGACTTCGGCTGGCGGTACTTCCGACCGCGGGCCTTCCCCTGTCCGGCGCGGACGGAGCGGCCCTCCTCGGCGCGTGCGATGTCGGCGTCGACGCCGACCGCTTCGAGCACGCCCAGGGCCTCCTGGGTCTTCTCGAGGTCCTCGAACTCGTCGCTCACGACGAGCGGGAGGTCGAGGTCATCGTCGAACGCGTGGCCGCGTTCGGCGACGAGCTCGGCGTCGGTCGTGGCCGCGATGGCCGACCGGATCGCGAACTGTCGTTCCTTGTCGTTGAGGCTCTTCGTCTGGTCCTTCTCGGCCTTCGGCGGGTGCGCGGCGCGGCCCGACACGGCGTGCGGGACGCGACGGGCGACGTTCTCGGAACGTGGCACGTGCGCGAGCCCGCGGCCGGAGCCGAACGATTCGGCGGGCGTCCGCAGCCCGGCGAACTCGTCGGCCCCGTAGGCCTGCTTCCGGTTTGCCTGAGCGGCGCCGACCGCGCGACCGATGAGGTCCGGTCGGAACGCGGTCTCGAAGACGGCCGGCAGATCGATGCTGCCCGCCTCGTCGCCGTCCAGGTCGTGTACTGTTGCGTTCATTGGTTATCCCTGGTTGGATTCGGTGGAAACGTACCGGACCTCGGGGTCGAGGCGCGGCTGGTCGTTCGGCCGGATGGCCGGGCGGAACCGCAGCAGACGCTGGTCCGGGCCGGGCAGCGAACCCTTGATGAGCGCGTACTCGCCGTCGACCTCGCCGTAGTTGACGAAGCCGCCGTCGACGGAGGCGTCGTCGCCCTCGCCGAAGTCGATGAGGCGCTTGTTGAGCTCGGTGCGCTGGTGGTAGCCGGTCTGGCCCTGCTGGGGCACGGTGGAGCGGACGCGGGAGGGGTTCCACGGACCGAGGTTGCCGATCCGGCGCCGCCATCCCTGGCGGGCGTGTTTGCCCTTCCGCTTTTGAACGCCCCAGCGCTTGACGGGACCCTGCGTCCCCTTCCCCTTCGTGATGCCGGAGACGTCGGTGTACTGACCGGCGCGGAAGACGTCGCCGAACTCGTGGGCGCCGCCCTCGGCGACCAGGTCCAGCGCGAAGTCGGCGCGCTCCTCTAAGGAGCCGCCGCCGACGCGCGTCTCCATGACGTCGGGCTTCTTCTTGGGGACGTTCGAGAGGTCCGAGGGGGCCGTGTGCGTGATGACGCGCACGTCGTCGACGACGTCGTCGTCGAGTAGCGCGCGCAGCTCGTCGGCGTCCTCCTCGAATGTTTCCTCGGCCGGTAGGTCGAGCGCGCGGTCGAGCTCCTCGTGGAACTCGGTCGCCCAGACCTCTTCGACCGGCTTCTGTCCGTACGGCGTGTTCTCGTAGGCACGCACGGCGACGGCGTACATCTGCGGCGTCTCGACGACGGTGACGGGGACGGCCTCTTCCATCCCTTCACGCGGCGAGTTCGCCTCGTCGTTGACCATCATGACGTGGGTCATCCCGGCTTTGTAGCCGGCGAATCCCTGCAGCGCAGGGGCCCCGTCGTCTTCTGGCCACGAACGGATGCGCGGCACCTCGCTGTCAGCGCGGGTCCGCGGGCCGTAGCCCAGCGAGCCTTTTCGTGGTCGGCTTGGTTGTGGCATGTGTTTACTCCGTGAGTGTGAGCGAGCCGAGGGTCGCGAACAGAGCCTCCTCCGTCCGGACGACCTCGCTCGCCTGTGCCGGGATCGTGTTCAGCCAGAGGTCGAACCCCGGATCGGGTTCGACCGAGCGGCCGTCGGCGACGGCCGCCCGAATGCGGTCGGGCGAAAGCCCGAGCATCTCCGGAAGCCCCCGCTCGGGCGCCCCGAAGGCGACGGTGTAACCGCCGGCCTCGTGGGCGTCCGAGACGAGGTCGCCGAGCCGCGAGACGGAGAGTTCCGCTCCGTGTCGCGACGTCGCGACGGCCAGTCCGTCGCCGGCGAGCGCTTCCGACAGGTCCGCGGCCACGACCTGGAACCCCTCCTCGGGCTTCCCGGCGATGCGGGCGCGGACCGGTTCTCTCGAAGAGACCCTGATGGTGACGCGCTCCCCCTGCTCGACCTCCATTCCGGAGGGAACGAGCAGGGAGATCGGGTGTTCCCGCAGCGGGGAATTGACCCGGACGCGGCCTTCAGGTCCGACCTCGGTCACGAGTCCCTGTGTTTTCGACTCTTCCCCGCTAGGGGTCGAGCCGGTCCGCCACGGCACGCGGAGCGGGGGGAGTACGCCGACGTACCGGAGTTCGTCGCGCTGCCCCCAGAGGTCCTTCCGGAGCTCCGGCGGCGTCGCGGCGTACCCCAGCACGGTGCGGACGTACTCCCCGCCCCGTCGGCCATCGCCTTCCCGGTCGGGGAAGACGACGAGCCGATCCGCCCGGAACACCGCCGCCGCACGGGCGACGTAGCCGAGTTTGCGAGTCGCCTCGCGGTCGTCTTCGGCTTCCCGGACGAGCGAAGACGGAACACAGATCGTGAGCCCGTCTTCGGTACGCATCGTGGCGAGACTGTACTCTTCGATTCCGGACGCCACCGTAAAAGGATAGCGGTCCCGATTTCCGGCTGTGCCGCGTTCACACGGGGGCTGGCGGGCGTTTCGGTCCCGTGGATCAAGGGAGTCGATCACACGGTCGGCGACCGCGGTCCGATCAGCTCCCGACCGGGCTACTCCGGAACGATCCGAGCGACCGGCGCGTCGCCGTCGTCGACCGCGACGTAGAGGTGGCCGGTGGCGGGCTCGACCGCGACCGCGCGCATGCGCCACTCCCGGTCGTCGAGCAGCGGGTCGCGCTCGGTCACGGTCGCGTCGCGGCCGTCGCCGTCGGCCGTGAACCGTCCGAGATACCGCGCCGCGAGCGTGCCCGCGAAGAGGTCTCCCCGCCACTCCGGGAACGCGTCGCCGTCGTAAAAGACCGCGCCGCTCGGCGGAAACCCCCCGGAGCCGCAGGGCCAGTAGTGGACCGGCGCGATCACGTCGTCGCGCTCGTCGTGGCCCGGCGCGACGGGGTCGTCGGTCCCGTAGCGACACGCCTCGCTGGCGACAGGCCATCCGTAGTTGCCCCCGCGCTCGATGACATTGATCTCGTCGCCGTCCTCCTCGCCGTGCTCGCACTGCCAGATTGCGTCGGTCTCGTGTCGCACCGCCATCGCCTGCGGATTGCGGTGGCCGTAGCTGTAGATAGCGTCGGCTGCGTCCGGATCGTCGACGAAGGGGTTCTCCGGGTGCGCGTCGCCGTCGGGCGTCAGCCGCAGCGTCGCGCCCAGCTCGTTCGAGCGGTCCTGCGAGACGTGGTCCGGGCCGAAGTCGGTGTCGCGCCGGTCGCCGACCGTGACGAACAGCGCGCCGTCGGGCCCGAACGTCGCCCGCGAGCCGAAGTGGAGGTTCGTGTCGCGGAACGGCTCGGCGACGCGGATCGGCTCGAACTCCCGCAGGGTCGGCGCGTCACCGCCGTCGAGCGAGAGCCGGCCGGCCCCGACGTGCGTCGCCGCCTCGCCCGCGTCGTTCGCCGCCGAGTACGTCAGGTACACACGCGCATCGTCCGGGTAGTCGGGGTGGACCGCGACGTCAAGCAGGCCGCCCTGACCCTCGGCGAACACCTCGGGCGCGCCCGCGACCTCCTCGACGGTCCCGTCCGCGGGGTCGAGGAGCGAGAGCCGCCCCGGGCGCTCGGTGACGAGCAGGCGGCCGTCGTCGGGCAGGAAGGCGAGCCCCCACGGGTTCTCGAACCCCTCGGCGACGGTCTCGACCTCATAGTCCACATCGGCGCCGTCGTCGGGCGGCGGGTCTTCACCGGGGGCATCGGTCCCGTCGTCGCCGTTTCCACCGAGGCAGCCGGCGAGCGTGGGGAGGGAAGCGCCTCCGGCGAGGCCGGCGGTCACGCGGAGGACGGTTCGTCTGTCTGCGCGGTCGGGCCCGTCGGTCATCGTTCACAGGTGAGAACGCGGCACCGATGACCCTTCCGCCGACCGTCGTTCGGAACCCTTATATCTTCGACCCGGGCTACGATCGAATGCGAAGCACGCACCGGTAGTGTAGTGGTATCACGCAACCTTGCCATGGTTGCAACCCGAGTTCAAATCTCGGCCGGTGCATTTTGCGAACGAAGTGAGCAAAATCACCGAGAGAGATTTGAACGCTATCAGTTATTTATAAATGGACGACGGAGCTGCGACGAACACCTCCAAAGCCCCAGCCACGAGGGCTCGCGCGGCTCGCTGCGCTCCTCGGTCGCTCACTTCGTTCGCTCCCTGCGGTGCTTGCGTCGCCGTGCTTCGCCCTCGCGGCTGCCCCTTTGAGTCCCGCCCCGCACCGCACAGCAACCGCACCTCACACCTCCCCAGCCTCGTCAGTCGCCTCCGCTTCGCTCCGGCGACTGACTCCCTCGCGCGTGCTGCTCGGCCGCAAGGCGGCCTCGCAGGCACGCGCCACCGCCTATCATTTATAAGCGGTCGAGCAACAGGATCTGCGGTTTAAATACCTCACTCGGTCGCCGGGAACCGCGACCGAGGCGGGTTCCCCGACCGGTAGTTTCAATCGGCGATCCACCGAACCACTCCGGTGTGACCGTACCAACGAAGACGCTCCCGAGCGGCGCGGAGCTGCCGGCGCTCGGACTGGGCACGTACGACCTCAACGACGGCGAGACGGCCGACAGCGTGCGCGCGGCGCTCGACGCCGGCTACGCGCACATCGACACCGCGGAGGGGTACCACAACGAGGCGGCCGTTGGGGACGCCCTCGCGGCGAGCGACGTCGACCGCGACGACGTGTTCCTCACCTCGAAGGTGCTCGCGAAGAACCTCAACTACGAGTCGGTGATCGAGTCGTGCGAGGCGTCGCTCGACCGGCTCGGCACCGACTACCTCGACTTATACCTCATCCACTGGCCGAACCCCGCCATCTCACTGCGCGAGACGCTCCGGGCGATGGCAGAGCTGCGCGAGCGGGGGCTCGTCCGTGACGTCGGCGTCTCCAACTTCAGCGCGTATCAGCTGAGCTGCGCGCACCACATTTCCGACGTCCCCATCGCGGTCAACCAGATCGAGTTCCACCCGTGGTTCCAGCGCCCGGACCTCGTCGACTACTGCCGCGAGTCCGACACCGTGATCGAGGCCGCGGCCCCGCTCGCGCGGACCGACGTGTTCGGCGACGAGGTCGTCGCCGAGCTGGCGGAGAAGTACGACAAGCACCCGGCGCAGGTCGTCGTCAAGTGGGCGATCGATAACGGCGTCGTGCCGCTCCCGCGGTCGTCGACCCCGGACCACGTCCGGGCCAACGCCGAGACCGACTGGGAGCTCGACGACGCCGACCGGCGGCGCCTCGACGAGCGCGACCGCGACGCGCCGGTGTACGACACCCCCGCCCGCGACTGGACGAGCGACGTGTACGGGATCGAGCAGTAACGGGCTCGCGATCTCCCCGGCTCAGGCCGCGTCTCAGTTACCGTCGAGATCGACCGGCCTCCCCGTCTCGGCCGACTCGTAGACGCCGGCGAGCGCGCGCATGTCCGTGAGCGCGTGCTCGCCGTCCGGGTGGAACGGCTCGCCCGCCAGCAGCTGGTGGCCGAAGTACGCGAACTCCTCTTCGATCTGGTGGACCTGGTCGAAGTCGACGTCGACCCGCGTGCCGTCGCGGACGACCGCGAACCCGCGGTCCTCGCGCTCGTAGAACGCCGGGTCGAGAATCAGCCGGGCGTCCGTGCCGGTGACCTCCAGCCGGCTCGCGTGCTGGGCGTTCTGGCTCACCGTACACAGCGCGTCCACGTCGCCGGGGAACTCCAGCCGGAACGTGGCGTGCTCGTCGACGTCGGCGAACGCCTCGTGCTCCGACCGGGTCCGCCCGGAGACGCGGACCGGGTCCTCGCCGAGCGCGAACCGCGTCGTGTTGAGCGGGTAGACGCCCAGATCCATGACGGCGCAGCCGCCGGACAGCTCCGGGTCGAGCCGCCACTGGTCCGTGTCGCTGCCGAGCTCGCCGAGCATCGTCTGCGACATCGTCGCGTGGACGTGGGTCACCTCGCCGGCGACGCCCGCGTCGAGCAGGTCGCGGAGCCGCCGGACGGCGGGGTCGGTTTGCATCCGATAGCCGACCATCAGCGGCACGTCCGCGTCGCGGCACGCGCTCACGAGCCGACGGGCGCGGTCCGGCGTCACCTCCAGCGGCTTCTCGCAGAGGACCGCCTTCCCCTGCCCGGCGGCGGCTTCGACGTACTCCAGGTGGGTGGCGTTGGGCGTGGCGATGTAGACCGCGTCGTATTCGTCGGCGACGGCGCCCGACCGGAATTCCTCGGGCGTGACCCCGGTCAGGTCGCGCTCGGCCGCGACCGCTTCGACCGCGTCCGCGTCGACGTCGGTGACAACGGTCGCCTCGGTGTACGCCGACCGCTTGATCCCGGGCAGCGCCCACTCGCGGGCGAACCAGCCGAGGCCGACGACCGCGATCCGGACGGGGTCGGTGACGGCGCCCGGATCGAGCGTCTCCCAGTCCCGGCGCGTGAACTCGTCGAGGTACTCCGCGAAGGCGGCTTCCATGCCGACCCCTCGGCGCGCGCGGGTCAAATAACCCCGGCGACGTCACCGCTCCCACGGCCCGTCGTACGCCACCCGCGGACGGTCGACGTCGACCCCGACCTCCCGGAGCGTCTCCGTCGCGTGCTGGACCGGCGCGGGGTCGGCGCGGTCGAGCGGGTCGTCCGTCGCCTCGGCGAACCGGACCGTCCAGTCGCCGTCGATCACGACCGTCGCGCGGCGCGGGATGTCGGAGTGGCCCTCCCACGACCCGGCGAGGAGGTCGTACGACTCTGCGACGCCGCCGTGGAAGTCGGCGACGACCGGGAACGGGAGGTCGAACCGGTCGGCGTACGCGAACCCGGCGTACAGCGAGTCGCCGGTGAGCGCGACGACGGCGAGGTCGTCGCGGTCCCCCCACCCGGCGTCGCGGACCGCGGCGAACTCGGCCGTACACGCGGGCACGAACGTTGCGGGCGCGAGACAGAGCACGGCGGCGTCGTGCGCCTCGACGAGCCGAAACAGCTCCAGTTCGGTCGCGGTCTCACCGCTGACCGCGGGCGCGATGAAGTCGGGGGCCGTGTCGCCGACACCGATCATGGAGACACGTGCGTGCGTGACGGCATAAATGGCCACTCCCGAGCGTTGCGGTGCGGACTCTCCCGAAACACGGAATAACTGTCGTCTTGGCGGGTGTTAGCAGCAGTCTCGGTGGAAGTCTTATACGCGTGGGCCACCGAAATGAGTCGTGATCGAACCCCACGTAGAGACGGCGCTCGCCCTCGTCGGCACCTACGGTGCCGCCGCGGTCTTCGTCGTCTTCGCCCTCGAAGGCGCCCTCGTGGGGAAGGTGTTGCCCGCGCGGACGCTGTTCGTCGCGGCGGTGGTCGCCGCTGGCGTCGAGGCGGTCGCCGTGTTGCCCGTGTTTGTCGCGGCGGTGGGGGGCGCGACGGTCGGCCAGATCCTCGTCTTCGTCGCCGTCCGCCGGTTCGACGTGGACCCCACGGAGTTCAGGGTGGTCCCGGTCGGAGCGTCTCGCCTCGACGGGGCGAACCGCTGGTTCGACCGGTGGGGGCTCCCGGCGATCGCCGCCTCGAACGCGGTCCCCGGGACGCGCGGGTGGCTCGCACTGTCCAGCGCGAGCGGCTCGTCGGTGTCTACCTCGCGGTTCGCCGTCGCGTCGATGGTCGGGTCTGTCGCGTACGCGGGCGCGCTTCTCGGGATCGGGTTGGCGGTCGCGCTCGGTTTCGAGAGCGCGGTCGGGCTGTTCGGCGGCGATCTGGTCGCCTCGCTGTAATTCGGCCGAAATCGGCCGTTTCGCGCCTGTACGGCTCAGAGAACGGTCCCGTGTTTCTTGTCCGGCAGATCCTTCTGTACGTCCTCGTAGAAGTCGAACCGCGCGGCCAGCTCCGCGCGGAGGTCCGAGGGCGGGACGATTTCGTCGATGACGACCTCGCTGGCCATCCGGTGGACGTCGATCCCCTCACGGTACTCCTCGCGCAGGCGCTGCTCCTCGGCCGCTCGCTCCTCGGGGTCGTCGATCTCGGCGAGCTTCCGGGCGTAGACGGCGTTGATCGCGGCCTCGGGGCCCATGATCCCGATCTCGCCCGAGGGAAGCCCGATGACGCTCTCGGGGTCGTAGGCGGGCCCCCCCATCGCGTAGATGCCCGCGCCGTACGCCTTCCGGACCACGACGGTCTGTTTCGGGACCGTCGCCGAGGAGGTGGCGTAGATCATCTTCTTCCCCTTCTCTAAGATGGCGTCCTTCTCGACCTGCGAGCCGGCCATGAAACCGGGCGTGTCACAGAGGTACAACAGCGGGATCTCGTAGGCGTCGCAGGTCCAGATGAACTCCGCGGCCTTCTCCGCGGCGTCCGGGAAGATGGCGCCGGAGCGTTCAGTGGGCTGGTTGGCGACGACGCCGACCGGGCGCCCGTCGATCCGACAAAACGCCGTGACTATCTCCGGGCCGTACCCCTCTTTCAGCTCGAAAACCGACTCGGCGTCCGCGATCCGGTCGATCAGGTCGTGGGCGTCGTACGGGCGGTTCGGCGCCTCGGGGATCAGCTCGTCTATCCCCTCGGGCGAGAACTTCGGCGGCTTCGTTTCGCGTCTCGGGGGCTTCTCGCCCGCCTGATCCGGGAGGTAGCCGATCAGGTCCGCGACCAGTTCGCGGGCGTGCTCCTCGTCGCGCGCGATCAGGTCCGCGGAGCCGGACTCCTCGGCGTGGACGCGCGGGCCGCCGAGGTCCTCCAGGTCGATCTCCTCGCCGGTGACCATCTCGACCATCCGCGGGGAGGCGATCGCCATCGCGGACATCCCCTCGACCATCACGGTGAAGTCCGCGAAGATGGGCGTGTAGGCGGCGCCGGCGATACAGGGCCCGTAGAGGACGCAGATCTGCGGCACCGCGCCGGAGAGCATCGAGTGGTTGTAGTAGTACTTCCCGATCCCCTCGCGGTTGGCGAAAAAGCCCGTCTGCTGGTCGATCCGCCCGCCGGAGGAGTCCATCAGGTAGAGGACCGGGTTCCCCGTCTTCAGGGCGCGCTGTTGCATCCGGAGGAACTTCTCGACGCCCTTCGACGCCATCGACCCCGCCTTCACGGTGAAGTCGTTGGCCATGAAGTGGACGTCGCGCCCCTCAAACGCCGCGGCGCCCGTCAGCAGGCCGTCGCCCGGGAGGCGGTCGCCGCCCGCCTCGTTGCGCTCCCCGTCCTCGCCGGCGGGCGCGTCGGGGTGCCAGTCGTCGAAGGCGGCGAACTTCCCGTCTTCGAACTTCACGCCCGCGGGGTCGCCGTCGGCCGCGCTCGCGTCGCCGGCGCCCCGCGTCCCGTCCTCGCCGCCGAACCAGAGGTCGAGGCGGTCGCGGACGAACAGCTTCCCCTGCTCGGAGAGCCGGTCGCGGTACTTCTCCGGGCCGCCCTCGCGGATGTCGGCGATCTCCGCGCGGAGGTCGCGCTCGCGGTCCGTGGGCCCGAGGTCGTCGTCGAGCGGGTAGCTCGGTTCGGACGGCTCGGCGCTCGCGAGCGGCGTCTCCTCGCCCTCGATGTGGACGTCGACGCCGACGCCGAGGTGTTCCGCGAGCGACTGCGCGATCGCCTCGGCCTCCTCGGGGGTCGCCGCCGCGCCGACGTGGACTTTCATGGACGCAAGATTTGCGGAGAGTCCTAAACAGTTTTCCATGCGAGATCGGCGGCGGGCGTCGGACGACGGACCGAGCCTCGGGGCGACGGTGCGGTCCGGTTCAGTCCCCGTCGACGGCGGCTTCCAGCCGCTCGATCAGCGCCTCGTTGCCGACGTACAGCGGCGTGCGCTGGTGGACCGCCTCGGGCTCGACGTCAAGGATCGAGCCGGTTCCGTCCGAGGAGGCGCCGCCGGCGCGCTCGATGATGTACGCGATGGGGTTCGCCTCGAACTGGAGCCGGAGCTTGCCCGCCGGCGCGCTCCGGAGCGCGGGGTACGCGAAGACGCCGCCGTAGGTGAGCACCTGGTTCACGTCACCGACCATCGCGCCGCCGTAGCGGAGCTTCAGCTCGTCTTCGACCGCCCGGGCGTACGCCCGGAAGTCGGCGGGCCAGTCGGGGACGCGCCCGCCGAACCCGTAGACGGTCGGGGTCTCCGGCAGCGAGAGGTCGGCCTCGACGACCGACCGGTCGACCCCGTCGCCGTCGCGCGCGACAACCTCCTCGCGGACGCCCGCCTCGTCGGCGACGACCATCGTCGTGATCGGGCCGTAGAGGACGTAGCCGGCGGCGACGAGGTCGCGGCCGCTCGCGGGCAGCGGGGCGTCGTAGATCCCAACGACGGTCCCCATCGCGTTGTTCGACCGCAGGTTCGAGGAGCCGTCGAGGGGGTCGATCGCGACCGCGTAGGCGTCGTCCGGCCCGCTCCCGACCGCACCGCCCGCGTCGACCGCCGTCTCGCGCTCCTCGCTGACGAACGAGCCGACGCCGTCGACCGCGGTGATCGCCTCGCCGAGCAGCTCGTCGGCGTAGAGGTCGCCCGCAAGCACCGACTCGCCGGAGGCGTTCTCCGTCCCGCTCTCGACGCGGCGGCCGGGGAGCGCGTCGCGGATCTCGGGGGCGGTCGCCGCGACCGCGTCGAAGACGGCCGCGACGGTCGGGTCCGGGGACGCCATCAGTCCTCGCTCTCGGCGATCGCCAGCGCCTCGTCGGGCTCGACCTCCTGGAAGATCACGGCCTCCAGCGCGTCGAGGATGCGCTCGGGCTCGTCGCGCTGGAAGACGTTCCGGCCGACGGCGATCCCGGTCGCGCCGGCGTCGATGGCGTTCGAGACGTTCCGGAGGAACGCCTTGTCGTCGCGCATCGTTCCGCCGGACATGACGACGTCCGCGGGGCCGGCCATCTCGACGGCGTGGCCCATCGCCTCGGCGGAGCCGGGGTACTTCACCTTCACCACGTCGGCGCCGAGCTCCAGGCCGAGCCGCGCGCCGTAGGAGATGACGTCCGGGCTGCCGTCGTTGCGGAGCCCCTGGCCGCGGGGGTACGACCACATGACGACGCCCATGTCGTGTTCGCGGGCGCCCTCCTGCGCCTCGCGGAACTCCTCGGCCATCTCGATTTCGTGGTTCGACCCGCCGTAGACGGTGAACCCGACCGCGTCGGCGCCCAGTTCAGCCGCGTACTCCGCTGTACAGTTGACCGCGCTGTTCGGCTCTCCCATCCAGAGGTTCGAGGTCCCGTTGAGCTTCAACAGGAGGTTTACCTCGTCCTCGTAGTCGGGGTAGTACGCCTCCGCGAGCCCCTTCTGGACGGCCAGCGCGGTGACGGCCTCGTGGGTGCCGAGCTCGAAGATCCGTTCCGGGTCCGCCGTGTCCGGGTTCGGTTCGAAGTCGACCGGCCCGTGTTCGAGCCCGTGGTCGTACGCGAGGATCAGGGATTTACCGTCGCGCTCGATGTCGTCGGCGGCGTGAGGAAGCATCAGTTCGTAGTTCCGTTACATACATAAAAAGGCCTGCGGTGGAATCGTCGGGCGTAAAGAAACTAAACGGCCGATTGAGCGGCGTTTCAAGTCGGGTATCGGAGGATCATTCGGTATCACTAATTACTACTCAAATTGTTAATTTCTCTGCGCGGGACGCGCCCGGGCCGGGGTTTCGCAATACTTACCACCCGCGGCGCGGCAGCGGTCCGCATGCGAGCACTCTCCGAGGTCGAGGTCGTCGGCGTCGTCGGCGCCGGGACGATGGGCAACGGCATCGCGCAGGTCGCGGCGACCGCGGGCTACGACGTGGTGATGCGCGACGTCGAGGCCGAGTACGTCGAGCGCGGCCTCGACAGCGTCGCGGACAGCCTCGACCGGCTGGCCGGGAAGGACGCGCTCGACGAGGAACCGGACGCGATCCGCGACCGAATTACGGGCACGACCGACCTCGACGACCTGGCCGCCGCCGACCTCGTCGTCGAGGCCGTGATCGAGGATCTCGACGTGAAACGCGAGGTGTTCGCCGACGTAGACCGCGTCACCGACGACGACGTCGTCCTCGCGACGAACACCTCCACGCTGTCGATCACGACGATCGCGAGCGCGACCGACCGCGCGAGCGACGTGGTCGGCCTCCACTTCATGAACCCAGTCCCGATCATGGACGGCGTCGAGGTGGTGGTGGGCGAGCGCACCGATCCCGCGGTCGTCGACTTCGCGCACGCCTTCGCCGAAGATCTGGGCAAGGAGACGTGGGAGGCCGACGACAAGCCCGGCTTCGTCACCAACCGCATCCTGATGCCGTGGATAAACGAGGGGATCCGCGCGTACGACGAGGGCGTCGCGGACAAGACCGACATCGACCGCGGGATGAAGCTCGGCACGAACGTCCCGATGGGGCCGCTCGAACTCGCCGACCACATCGGTCTCGACGTGGCGCTCGACGCCAGCGAGACGCTCCACGAGGAGCTCGGCGACCGCTACAAGCCCGCCTACCTCCTCAAGCGCAAGGTCGAGGCCGGCGACCTCGGGAAGAAGACCGGTCGCGGGTTCTACGAGTACGAATAAGGGTAGCCGGCGCCGGAGCGAATCAGGCCGCGTCCGCGTTGCCGTCGCGGTTGTCGTCCGCCGTCCACCGGCGCGCGCCGGGCAGGATCCCGACCAGCTTCGTCACGTAGCCGAACTTGAACAGCCCCAGCTGCGAGAGCGCCCCGAGGACGAACACCGCGAGGAACGCGGGCGCCGAGAGGTCGAAGAGGAGGGGTTCGACGGTGGTCTCCGCGGCCGCGGCCTGGAAGTCCGCGGGCCTGAGCGACCGCGAGGCGACCGCCGCGCCGATGAGAGCGGTTGAGACCACGAGCGTCGTCCGGGTGAGGACGAACCCGAACAGCGCGCCGACCGCGACGCCCGCGAGCGTCGCGCCGACGAGCAGCGCCGTCCCCTCGATCCCCGCGGCGTCCGCCGCGTAGAAGGGACCCACCGCGAACCGGCCGGCGAAGCCGCCGACGACCGCCCCGATCCCCAGCACCGCGAACGAGAGTCCGGCGTACGCGAGGAAGCCGCCAAGGAGCCCGCCGACCGCGACCGCGCCGGCGGTGATCGCCAGCCCGTCGACCGCGACCAGGCCGACGACGTTCGGCGCGAACAGGTAGCCGGCGCCGGCGCCGACGAGCAGCCCCGTCAGCGTCACCGCGTAGACGGAGACCGCCGCGCCGACGAACGCGAGCGCGAGCCCCGCGAACACCAAGCCGCCGGTAAGTGGGGAGAGCATGTGGGTATCGTGGCGGTCGCTGGTATTTAAATTGTCGCAGCGAGGGCGACGGGAAGCGCGCCCCAAGGGGGGCGACCGCTTTCATCGCGCCCGACTCGCCGCCTGCCGGTCGATGTACCGCGTGTAGCCGCCGACGGCCAGTCCGAAGCCGACGACGAGGAGGAGAAAGCCGAGGAGGCGGCTGGTTCCCACCGTCATAACCGCGAGGACGACGCCGAACAGCAGCGCGAAGACGCCGGCAACGACGACGCCGACGTCGAGCAGCGGCGAGGGCTGGATCGTGCGGCAGTGCGGGCAGATCCGCGCGTCGGCGGGGATCGGCTCGCGGCAGTCGACGCAGCGGAGGCGGTCGCTCGGCACGCGAGGCGCTTCGGTCGTGATCGGTTTGGCTCTGTTGACTACGTGGCGGTTGCTGGGAAACGGCCGCGGGATACGGAGGATGCGGTCGTCGGTGCCGGCGTCTCCGGCCCGTGGCGCCTATTTATATCTCGACCAACCGTATCACGCATATGGGAGGGGGTTTACATCGGAAGCTCATCGAGGAATCCTCGGACATCCCGACGATCATCGATTCGGAGGGGACGATAACGTACGTGAGCCCTTCGGTCACGCAGACGCTCGGCTACGAGCCCGAGGAGCTGATCGGAGAGGTCGGATACGAGTACCAACATCCCGACGACCGCGACGCCGTCGCCGACGCCATCGAGGCCATCATGGTCGACCCGAGCGACACCCAAACAATCGAGACGCGGTTTCGGCGAGCCGACGGGTCGTGGTGTTGGATCGAGGCGACCCTCCAGAATCGGTTCGACGACCCGGACATCGACGGGATCCTCGTGAACAGCCGCGACATCTCCCGGCGAAAGCGGCAGGAACAACGGTTTCGGGGGCTCGCAGCGGAGTACAGGACCCTCCTCGGTAGCGTCGAGGACAGTATCTTCTTCCTCACCGTCGAGTCCGGAGACGCGGAGCCCGTGTTTCGCTTCGAACGGTTGAACCGGGCCTACGAAGAACAGACCGGGATCACGACCGACGAGGTCCGGGGAAAGACGCCGACCGACGTGTTCGGCGCGGACATCGCGGCGGATCTCAACGCGAACTACCGCCGGTGCGTCCGTGCCCGCGAACCGATCTCGTACGAGGAGGAGCTCCGCGTCGAGACAGGCGCGCGCTTCTGGCAGACGGTGCTCACGCCGATCGTCACGAACGGGGAGGTGGTTCAGATCATCGGAATCACGCGAAACATCACGGAGCGGATCAAACAGGAGCGACAGCTGCGGAGCCAGAACGAGCAGTTAGAGGAGTTCGCCGGCGTGGTGTCTCACGACCTGCGAAACCCACTCAACGTCGCGCAGGGGCGGGCGGCGCTGCTCGCCGTCGAGTGCGACAGCGAGCACCTCGGCCCGATCACGAGGTCGCTCGACCGGATGGAGGAGATCGTCTCCGACACGCTCACCCTCGCCAGACAGGGCCGGGTCGTCTCGGAGTTGGAACCGTTCGATCTAACGAATTTGGTCGGCAGCTGCTGGAAAAACGTCCGCACGGAGGGGGCGACGATCGAGATCGAAGACGAGATCACGATCGTCGGCGACCAGAGTCGGCTCCGACACGTCTTCGAGAACCTGTTTCGAAACAGCGTGGAACACGGTTCCACGAGCAGCGAGGGACGAAGTCCCTCGGGCAACCGGGCTCCGCCCGGTGACAGCCGGACGGAGTCCGGCGACGCAGTCGAGCACGGCGGGCCGGGCGTGACCGTCCGTGTCGGCCGGATCGATAACTACGGGATCTACGTGGAAGACTCCGGCCCGGGGATACCTGAGGACGTTCGCGGGGACGTGTTCGACCACGGATACACCTCGGAAAGCGACGGGACGGGGTTCGGGTTGACCATCGTCAAGCGGATCGCCGAGGCCCACGGCTGGCAGGTCGCAATCGTCGAGGGGGCCGACGGGGGCGCGCGGTTCGAGTTCACCGACGTTGATCTCAATCAGTGAGGGGACTGCGCCGTGCGATCCGCGTCCTCGTTGTCGCTCTCCGCCCTCGTTGTCGCCCTCCGCCCTCGTTGTCGCCCTCCCGCCCTCGTTGTCGCCCTCCCGCCCTCGTTGTCGCCCTCCCGCCCTCGCTCAGTCCGCGCCCGCCGCAGCTGCGGGCTCGTCGTCGACGTCCAGCGTCTCCTCCACCTGCGTGAACACCCCGACGAGGGCGACTGCGGCGGCCGCGGCCCCGACCGCGAAGGGGACGACGAAGCCGAAGCCGTAGAGCCAGCCGGACGCCAGCGGGCCCAAGGCGACGCCGAAGCCGAACCCCATCGTGAGCACGGAGAGGGTGGTCCCGGACTCCCCCTCACGCGCGAGGTCGCCGGCGAGCGCGAGCGACGGGGCGAACACGCACGCGACCGCGATCCCCTGCCCGAGCCGGACGAGCATCATCAGCGCCGGCTCCGTCACGATCCCCTGGAGGAGGGTCGTGGGGACGAGCAGGACGAACCCGGCGAGCAGGAACGGTCGCCGGCCGATCCGGTCGCTGGCGCGCCCCACCGGGACCTGGAAGATCACGTTGGCGATCGTCACGGCCGCGAACTGCGCGCCGAACCAGATCGGGGCCTGGTCCAGCCGGACGTTCACCTGGTTCTGGAGCGTCGCGAACAGCGCGATGCACGCGCCCATCGCGACCGTCGCGAGCCCCAGCGTGAACACGGGGTCAAGCAGGCGATCCTCGCCGCGGACTCGGATCGAGACGTCGTCGCCCGCCTCGGCCTCGACGTCAGCGTCCCGGACGAGGAAGAACACGAGCGTGAAGCTGAGGTACGCCCCCGCGCAGGCCGCGACGAAGGCCGCGTCGAACCCGTCGAGGACCGGGAGGCCGACGGCTGAGAGGTCGTACGGGCCCGCCTCGACGACGGCGCCCGCGAGGACCGGGCCGAAGCCGAAGCCGATGAGCCGGAACGTGTTGTACACCCCGAAGTTCCCGCCGCGGTCGGAGTCGCTCGCGGCGTACTCGTTCACCAGGGCGACCGTCGCGGGGATGATGAGCGCCGCGCCGAGTCCCTGGATCGCGCGGAGCGCGACCAGCGCCGGGTAGCTCGTCGCGATCGTGTACAGCCCGCTCGCGGTGCCGAGGAGTAATATTCCGGCGAGGACGAAGGGGCGCCTCCTGCCGACGCGGTCCGAGATCCGCCCCGTGAACGGCTGCGAGAGGCTGTTGAGGAAGCCGAAAAGCGAGAGGACGACCCCGATCAGCAGCGGCTCGGTCAGCGTGACCGCGGCCGCGCCGACCCCGACCTCCGTGCCGAGCAGCCCCTCGATGTCGACCACGTCGCTCGTGATGTACAGCGGGAGGACGACGATGAGGAAGGAGTTCCCGGCCGCTCCGACCATCCGCGCGAGCGCCAACACGATCACGCGACGGTCGGTCTCGGCGATGCTGGAGAGCGAGCCCATCCACCTGTAGTTCGAAACGGAGGATAAAGGCGCTTGGGAACGGGGGGAGTCGATCCGCTTTCGGGCGAGCAGGGGTGGTTAGAGAACCGGCCGCTCAGCGCGGCGGACGGAGAACCGGCCGCTCAGCGCGACGCCGGCGTCCGCTTGTCGATCCCGCGAACCTCGAAGCGCGCGCCACCCTCCTCGCCGGTCGTCGCCTCGACGGTCCAGCCGTGCGCGGAGGCGATCTCCTGGACGATCGCGAGCCCGAACCCGGTGTTGCCCGCGGTGCCGCTCTCGCCGGGTTCGAAGAGGGAGTCGGCGACTTCGGGGTCGATCCCCGGCCCGTCGTCCTCGACGAAGAAGCCGTCCGAGAGGTCGCCGACGCGGATCGAGACGGCCGGGCCGACGTGGTCAACCGCGTTTCGCATCAGGTTCTCGAAGAGGTTCCGGAGGCGGTCCGGGTCGGCGAGCACCTCGCGCTCGGTCTCGACGGAGAGGGTCGCGTCGGCGGTGTCGACGGTCGACCAGCTGTCGGTGACGACCGCCGCGAGGTCGACGGGCTCGGGGTCGCCGACCGTCTCCCCCTCCCGCGCCAGCGTGAGCGTGCGCTCGACGATCGATTCCATCCGATCCAGCGCGTCGAGCGCGGCGGACAGGCTCTCGTCCTCGCCGTCAGCCGCGTCATGGGCGAGTTGGACGCGCCCCTGCGCGACGTTGAGGGGGTTACGCAGGTCGTGCGAGACGATGCTCGCGAAGGAGTCGAGCCGGTCGTTCTGTCGCTCGAGGGCGGCCTCGCGCTCCTTGAACGCCGTGATGTCCTCCTGGAAGCCGACCCAGTGCGTGACGGTGCCGTCCGCGTCGCAGATCGGGGCGACGCTCACCCGGTTCCAGAACTCCGTGCCGTCCTTCCGGTAGTTCAACAGCTCGACGCTCGTCGACTCCTCGGCGTCGATCGCCTCGCGGAGCGCCTGGACTGATTCTTCCTCTGTGTCCGGCCCCTGGAGGAACCGGCAGTTGACGCCGATCGACTCCTCGCGGTCGTACCCCGTCATGTCGACGAACCGGTCGTTGACGTACACCATCGGGTTGTCCTCCTGTGCGGGGTCCGTGATGGTGATCCCGACCGGCGCCTCGTCGAGCGCGCGGGTCTTCGTCTCCAGCTCCTCGCGGCGCTCGCGCTCGTCGGAGACGTCGCGGAGGATACCGACGCTCCCGTCGAAGGAGTCCCCCTCGTACGGCAGCGCGGCCATGTGGTCGCGACAGGGGATCGGGTCGCCCTCCTTTGGGACGATGTCGACCGCGAAGTGCTGGACGTCTGGGCCGTCGTCCGAGAGGATCGTACCGAGCCGGTCTTCGGCCTCCGCGACGGCCGCGTCGTCCTTGATGAATCCGGGGGTCCGCCCGATGATCTCCTCGCGGTCGTAGCCGGTGAGCTCGGCGAACGGCTCGTTGACGAACCGGAACTCCCCGGTCTCGTCGACGACGTAGACGGGGTAGCCGAGCGCCTCGATGACCGTCGAGTAGCGGTCGGCGATCTCCTTGGTCCGGTGCTCCTCGACTGCCTGGTCGACGCGGTTCGCGAGCCGACGGAGCTGCTCGGGGCCGCCCTTCTGGAAGTAGCCGGTGACGCCGGCGTTGAGCGCCTGGCTCGCGATCTCCTCCGACCCCTTGCTGGTGTACAGCACGAAGGGCACCTTCCGGTGGCGCTCGCGCAGCGTCTCGAAGAACTCTAGCCCGTCCATCGCGGGCATGTCGTAGTCGCTGACGACGCAGTCGAATGCGGCCTCGTCGAGCCGCTCCAACGCGGTCTCCGGGTCGGTCACGCTCGTCACCGCCACCGCGTCGAGCTCCCGCTCGAGGTACGCCTCCGCGAGGTCGAGGACCGAGGGGTCGTCGTCGACGTGTAGCACGTCGATCGCTCCGGGCATGCGGGAAGACAGGGGCGCACGGAATAAACGACTACCGCCCCGGCTATCGTATCTGGATCCGCGTGCGACGCCGAGCGCGCTCCGCGTCCACTTCCGGCCCGCGTGGCTGGTTCTTAAGGCCGCAGAGCGCGGACCCGAACGCGATGACCGGGGGGACGCCCGGTGCCGGGGAGACGCTCCCGGGCGCCGGCGACGAGGACGACGACGCGGTCGACCGCGTCGTCTGCCACGTCGATATGGACTGCTTTTACGCCTCCTGCGAGCGGCTGCGACACCCCGACCTCGCGGACGAACCCGTCGTGGTCGGGATGGGGTACGAGCCGGGCGACTCGATCGGCGCGGTCGCGACCGCGAGCTACGAGGCCCGCGAGTTCGGCGTCGACAGCGCCATGCCCATCTCGAAGGCGCTGGAGCTGCTCCCCCGCCGCGCCGACGCCGACCCCGACGATCCGGACGCGCCGGACCCGGAGGAGACGGGCCGGTACCTCCCTGTCGACCTCGACTTCTACGAGGATGTGGCCGGCGAGGTGAAGGAGATCCTGCGCGACTGCGCGGACACCCGCCGCGAGGTGAGCATCGACGAGGCGTACCTCGACGTCACCGACCGGACCTCGTGGGCGGTCGCGGGAGGTGTCGGCGGGGCCAACGACAACACCGACCCCGAATCTCCGCCGCCGAGCGGCGCCGCCGGGCCCGCCGAGGCGCGGACGCTCGCGGAGGGGTACGCCCGGCACGTGAAAGACCGTATCGAGCGCGAGGCGGGCGTGCCGGCGAGCGTCGGCGTCGCGCCGAACATGTCGGCCGCGAAGGTCGCCAGCGACGCCGACAAGCCGGACGGCCTCGTCGTCGTGCCGCCGGGGTCGGTCGCCGAGTTCCTCGCGCCGCTGCCGACCGCCGACGTCCACGGGGTCGGCCCCGTGACGGAGGAGACGCTCGCGGACCGGGGGATCGAGACCGCGGGCGACCTAGCCGCGGCCGACCGCGACCGCCTCGCCGAGGCGCTGGGCGAGCGCGGCCCGGAGCTCTCCCGGCGCGCCGCCGGCGACGACGACCGCGAGGTGACGCCGACCGGCCTCCCGAAGAGCCTCTCGCGCGAGTCGGCGCTGCCGACGACCGCCGACGAGTCGACGAAGCGAGAGACGGTCTCCGCGCTCGCCGCAGACGTGGCCCGCCGCGCCCGCGAGCGCGGCTGCCTCTACCGCACCATCGGGATCAAGGCGGTCGAGCCGCCGTTCGACGTCAACACCCGCGCCCGGAGCCTCCCCGGGCCGGTCGACGACCCGGACCTCGTCGAGGAGGTGGCGCTCGATCTCCTCACCGAGTTCGACGACGCGCGGGTCCGCAAGCTGGGCGTGCGCGTCTCCAAGCTCGACTTCGCCGAGACCGACCAGGCGACGCTCGGCGGGTTCGACGCGGGCGACGGCGGCGGTGCCGGCCGAGAGCGTCGCGAAGGCCGGGGAGATCAGAGCGACCGCGGCGACGGCGGCAAGCTCACGGACTGGGTCGACGGGCCGCCGGACCGCGACGGCGACGAGTCCGGATCGATCGCGGACCGCGAGCGACGGGGAACCGAGGAGGGACAGGCGTCGCTCGGCGATTGGGAGTGACGGGGCGGGGCGACCGGGTCGCGGCGACCGCCTCGCGGGCGTGACCCCCGAGCGCGGGTGTCGGGTATTTACGCGACGAGCGACGACCGCGATCCATGGACGATTCAGCCGCCGATCTCTCGTGGGAGACCCTCGACACCGACATCGACTACGCCTGTCCCGGCTTCGACGTGCGGCGCGACGAAGTCCGGTTCCCGAACGGCGAGACGGACGGGTTCCACTACGTCGACGAGCCGCCGGCGGTCGTGGTGCTCCCGCTGACGCCCGACGGCGACGTCGTCGTCATCGACGAGTGGCGGCAGGCGGTCGGCCGGGTGAACCGCGGGATCCCCGCGGGGACGATGGAGCCGGCGGACGAGGGAGAAGCGAACGCGAACGGCGAGGCGAGCGACGACGCGATCGAGCTCGCCGCGGCCCGCGAGCTCGCCGAGGAGACGGGGTACGAGGCGGACTCGTTCGAGCGGCTGACGACCGTCGAGCCGACGAACGGGATGGCGAACGCGGTCCACCACCACGTGCTGGCGACCGGCTGCGAGCCGACCGCCGAGCGCGACTTGGACCACAATGAGTCGATCGCGGTCGAGACGGTGCCGTATGACGACCTGCTCGCCGCGGTCGTCGATGACGAACTCCGCGACGGGCGGGCCGTCACCGCGGTGCTGTGGTACGAGCTCCTCCATCGGTGACCGCGGCGCACGCATCCGCGACGTGGCCCGCGCGGCTTCCGACACGGACAACCATTTTGCCGGGCGGGTCGTACTCCGGGCAATGACAGATCCCTCCAGCGGCGACCCGGTTTCGGACGGGGGCGTCTCCGAGGAGTTCGACGGCGCCGGACCGGACGCCGTCGACGACGCGGGCGGGCCCGACCGGACCGGCGGATCGCCGGGTATCGCCGTCGCGACCGCGTTGCTCCTCGGCGTGCTCGGGCCGGTCATCGCGCTCGCGAGCGGGGTGGCCATCTTCGCGATCGACGCCTTTGTCGGCGGGCTGTCACTGGTCGCGAGCGTCGCGCTCACGCTGATATTCGGCCAGTACGTCGCGTTCGGCGGACTCGCCCTCGGCTACCTCGCGTGGCGGGGCCTCGACCGCGAGGGGATCGTCTCGTACCTCGGCGTCCGGGTCCCGAGCCTCAAGGAGATCGGGATCGTCCTCGGCAGCTGGGTCGTGATCCTCGTGTTGATCCTCGTGATCTCGACGATCGTCCAGCTGCTCGGGACGGAGACGGCGGCGAACCAGAGCGCCGAGCTGGCGATGGGGAACCCGGCGATCATCCCGCTTTTCATCGCGGCCTCGTTCCTCGTCATCGGCCCCTGCGAGGAGATCCTCTACCGCGGCGTCGTCCAGGGGCGGCTCCGCGAGTCGCTGCCGGCGGCCCCGTCGATCGCGCTCGCGTCGGCCATCTTCGCGACCATCCACGTGATGGCGCTGACCGGCGGCCTCTCCGCGCGGCTGACGACCGTCGTCATCCTCTTCGTGCCGAGCCTGGTGTTCGGCGCGGTGTACGAGTATACCGAGAACCTCGTCGTCCCGGCGCTGCTCCACGGTCTCCACAACGCCGTGATCTTCACCGTCCTCTACGTCACCGTGACGCAGGTGGACCCGAGCGACCTGCCGGCGGTGCTCGGAGCCGTTCCGATTTAAAAGAGACGCGGCGAAAGGGACTCGACGCGACGCCGATCGGCTTCGACGAGGCGACCGCGTCGGCGCTCCGCGGCTCAGTACAGATCGTCGAGGGTCTCCTCGACGTGCGAGTGCTCCTCGGCCGGGAACTCGCCGCTCGTCACGGCCTCCGCGTACGCCTCGACGGCGTCGACCATCTCCCCGCGCACGTCGCCGAACCGTTTCGCGAACGGCGGCGACCACTCGCCAAGGCCGACCGCGTCATTGATCACGAGAACCTGGCCGTCGCAGTCGGGGCCCGCGCCGATGCCGATCGTCGGAATCTCCAGCGCCTCGGTCACCGCGCCCGCGAGGTTCGCGGGGACGTGTTCCAATACGAGCGCGAACGCCCCGGCGTCGACGTGGTCGCCCGCAAGGTCGATAATCTCCTCGGCGGCCTCCTGCTCGGTTCCCTGCCGGGTGTAGCCGCCGAGCCGGTTCACGTGCTGGGGCGTCAAGCCGAGGTGCGCCATCACCGGGATCCCGACCTCCGTCATCCGCCGGGTCGTCTCGACCGTGTGCGGGCCGCTCTCGATCTTCACCGCGTCCGCGTTCGCCTCCTTCAGCAGGCGGCCGGCGTTGCGCACCGACTCCGCCTCGTCGACGCCGAACGAGAGGAACGGCATGTCGGCGACGACCAAGGCGTCCTCGGTGGCGCGCGCGACCGCCGCGGTCCGGCTCGCGACCTCGTCGAACGTCACGGGGAGCGTGGAGTCGTAGCCTAAGGCGGCGTTGCCCATGCTGTCGCCGACGAGGACGACGTCGATCCCGGCCTCGTCGACGACCGCCGCCGTCGGGGCGTCGTAGGCGGTCAGCATCGTGATCGGATCCTCGGCGTCCCGGAGTCCCCGCGTCGTGGTCATACCTCGGAGTCACCCGCGCGCCGCCGTAAAATCGTCGGGAACCGGAAAGCGAGCGCGGCGTCGCGGCCGCGCGGTGGCGCGGCGGCGACCGCCACCGATTTGCCGCTCCGCCGCGGAGTCCGTCGCGTGCAACCAGTCGAGCGGGCCGAGTACGAGGGGATCGACTACGCGTGGGTGATGCAGACGACGTTCGTCGTCACCATCCTCGTCGGCGCCCCCGCCGCGGCCCTGCTGTCGACGCTCGTGACGCTGGAGTCGTGGGGCGCGCGCGCCGCGTTCGCGGTCCGGGTCGGTGCCCCCATCTGGTTCGTCACCGCAGTCGCCGTCGCGCTGTACGCGAAGCGGGCCGAGGCCGGCGACGGCGGCGCAGCGACGGACGACGACGCGGACGAGAAAATCGACTCGGACGACAACGACGCAGCTACGGGCGACGACGCTACGGATGACGACGCAGAGCCGACCGAGGATGGCGATCCGACGACGAACGAAGCAGAAAAACGAGGCTGAACGCGCGCGGCGGCTTTTTTATACGCGCTACTCCGCGAGCAGGTCCGAGACCCACGCGAAGTCGACGCCGCCGCGCTCGGCGGTGACCGCGTCGCTCTGTGAGTCGCCGACGAACAGCGCGTTCTCAGGGGCCGCGCCGAGTCGATCGATCGCCGCGAGCAGCGACGCCGGGTCCGGCTTGTGGGTCTCGACGGTGTCCCGGCCGACGATCGCGTCCGAGACGAGCGCGTCGTCGAGCCCGTGAGTGTCGGCCGCGATCCGACACGCCTCCTCGCAGTTGAGCGAGCAGACGCCCGCGGGGGGATGCGAACCGGCGTCGGCGCCAGCCGCGATTCCGGTCAGTCGATCCCCGAGCGGGAGCAGCGCGGACTCGCGGGCTCCGGGGCGCTCGTGGTCCGCGATCGCCGCCTCGACCTCGTCGCGGATCCCGTAGTCGTCGGCCGCGCCGAGCAGGTCCCACAGCTCCTCGGTCGGCGGGATGAGCGCGTGCTCGGCGTAGACGTCGAGGACCGCGTCCGCGACCGCGTCCCAGTCGACCGCGAGCTCGACGAGGGTGCCGTCGAGGTCGTAGACGACCGCGTCGTAGCCGGCGAGGCGGGAGCCGGCCGTCGTCGACTCCGGGTCCCCGTCGCTCACTCGCCGAACACCCCCCGGGCGATGATCGTCTTCTGGATCTCGGTCGTCCCCTCGTATATCTCCGTGATCTTCGCGTCGCGGTAGAGGCGCTCGACGTCGAACTCGGTCGTGTAGCCGTAGCCGCCGTGGATCTGGACCGCCTCGTTCGTCACCGACATCGCGGCCTCGCTGGCGCGGTACTTCGCCTTCGAGGCGGCGACGCGGTAGTCCTCGCCCGCCTCCGCCTGCCGACACGCCTCGCGGACGAGCAGCCGCGCGGCCGACACGTCGGTCGACATCTCCGCGAGCTTGTGCCGGATCGTCTGGATGTCGCCGATCGGCCGGTCGAACTGCTCGCGCTCCTCGGCGTACGATTTCGCCTCGTCGAGCGCGGCCTGCGCGACCCCGACCGCCTGCGCCGCGATGCCGATCCGCCCCTCGGTGAGCGTCCGAAATGCCGCCGAGAGTCCCTTCCCCTCCTCGGTGAGCCGGTTCTCGGCCGGGACCCGACAGTCGTCGAACGTGATCCCGGTCGTGTCCGACGCGCGGAGGCCGAGCTTCTCCTCCTTCTTGCCGACCTCGAACCCGTCGGTGTCGGCCGGGACGAGGAACTGGGTGATCGCGTCGTCGGGGTCGTCGGAATCGCCGTCGCCGTCCCCGCGCGCGGCCTTCGCGAAGACGATAGCCACGCCGCCGCGCTGCCCGTTCGTGATCCACTGCTTCTCGCCGTTGAGGACGTACTCGTCCGCTTCGGAGTCGTACGTCGCGGTCGTCGACATCTGGGCAGGGTTCGACCCCGCCTGCGGCTCGGAGAGACAGAACATCCCGACCGGGCGGCCGGTCTCCGCCATCTCCGGGAGCCACGCCTCGCGCTGCGACTCCGTGCCGAACTCGGCGATACAGGAGGTGGCGAGGCAGTGGACGGAGAGGGCGGTCGCGACCGCGAGCGATCCGTGCGCCAGCGCCTCGTTGGCGACCGCGTAGGTCGTCTCGTCGGCGCCGAACCCGCCGTACTCCTCCGGGACCGTCAGCCCCGTGAGGCCGAGCTCCGCGAGCCCGTCCCACACCGCCTCCGGGAACGTCTCCGTCTCGTCGGCCTCGGCCGCGGTCGGCCGGACCTCCTCGGCCGCGAACTCCCTGACGAGGTCGCGGACCGCCGCCTGCTCGTCGGTGAGCGCCGATCCGACGCGTGCTCCGGTCATGTCACCGCCTTCGGTCCCTCACCGAAAAAGGTGCGCGATCGGCGGGGTCGGGGCTCGGAGGCCGCCGGCACCCTCTACTCGCCCGCCTCGCGCGCCTCCCACAGCGGGTACAGCTCGTCCCGGGGCGGCTCCGCGAGCGGCTCGCCGTCGATCCGGACGGTTCCCTCTGCCGCCTCCTCCCTCTCGCCGGCCTCGACGACGCCAATCTCCGCGCCCTCGATCCCGGCCGCGTCGAGCGCGTCGAGCGCCTCGTCGACGCGTTCCGGCGGGACGGCCGCCAGCAGCGCGCCGGAGCCGAACGTCGCGAGCGGGTCGACGCCGAGCGCGTCACAGCAGGCCCGCGTCTCGGGCCGGACCGGGACCGCGTCGCGCTCGACGGCGAAGGCCGCTCCGCTTGCGGAGGCCATCTCGACGAGCGCGGTCGCCACGCCACCCTCGGTCGGGTCGTGGAGCGCGGTCGCGGCGTCGCGGACCGCGGCCGCGTCGGGGACGACGCTCACCTCGTCGAGGAAATCGGCGGCGGCGTCGAGCGTCGCGGCTGAAACCCCGGCCTCCAGGCACTCCTCGCGGAAGTCAGTCGCGAGGATCGCGGTCGCCTCGATCGCCGCGCCCTTGGTGAGCAGGAGCCGGTCGCCCGGCTCTGCGCCGCCACTCGACACGAAGCGGTCCGTGGTCCCCATCGCCGTCATCGAGCAGAGCGGGCGGTCGAGCGCGTCGAGCACCTCGGTGTGGCCCCCGACGACCGACAGGCCGATGTCGCGAGCGGTCGCGTCGACTTGGTCGACGACGGTCCGGAGGCGGTCGGGGTCGTCGTCCGGCAAAAAGAGCGTGTGCGTGAGCCACCGCGGGTCGGCGCCGCTCGCGGCGACGTCGTTACACGCGACGTGGACCGCGAGCGTTCCGACCGACTCGGCCGCCAGCGACAGGGGGTCGGCCGCGACGACGAGGGTCTCGCCCGCGCCGGTCAGGTCGATCGCGGCCGCGTCCTCGCCGTAGGCCGGCCCCTGCGTCACCGCCGAGTCGGCCGCGCCGGTCGCCGCGAGCGCCGTCGCGAGCGACTCGGGACCCAGTTTTCCGGTCATCGCTCGCGGAGCCACGCCGCGACGGCGTCGGGGTCGGCGTCGAGGCCGCCGCCCTGCGCGAACGTCGGGCCGCCCCCGCCCCCGCCGCCGAACTCGTCGGTGACCGTGCCGACGACCTCGCCCGCGTCGATTTCGGCGGCCGCGTCACCGTCCGCTGCGTCGCCGACCGCGACCACGACGAACGGCGCGTCGCCGGCCCCGACCGCGGCGAGGGCGTCGAGGTCGGTCTCGCTCCCGACCGCCTCGGTCGCCGGCTCCCGGAGCTCGTTCGGGTCGGCGTCGTCGACGGTGCCGACCGCCCAGCGCGCGCCGTCGACCTCGACGACCGGGAGGTCGCGCAGACGGGCCGCGAGCAGCTCCTCGCGGGCCTCCCGGAGGTCCGCCTCCAGTCGGTCGGCCTCGTCGCTGAGGCGTGCGACCGCGTCCGGGAGGTCGGCGACGCGCGCGTCGAGCGTCGTCGCGGCGTCGAGCGCGGCGGCGTGGACCGCGCCGATCTCATCGATGGCCGTCGGGCCGACCGCGAACTCGACGCGGGTCACGCCCTCGCCGGGGTTCGACCGTTCCAAGACCGCGATCGGGCCGATCTCCGCGGTGTTCTCGACGTGTGTCCCGCCGCAGGCGGCGACGTCCCAGGGGTCGGCGTCCGGGTCCGCGGCCGGGTTGCCTCCAACGGGCGCGTCGCCCCCAGCGTCCGCGCCGCCACCGACCGTCACGACTCGGACCGCATCGCCGCCGCTCATCGCGCCCTCCTCGGTCTTCGTGTTGAACGCGATCCCGTCGATCTCACGGGCCTCGTCGGCCGAGTGGGTGTCCCACGAGACGGGAAGCGAGTCCCAGACGGCGCGGTTGGCGAGCCGTTCCAACTCGATCAGGTCGTCGTCGCCCAGCGGCTCGGCGGTCGTCAGGTCGACGCGGACCTTCGTTTCGGAGATGTCGAAGCCGGCGTAGCCGAGGTCGTCGGCGATCCGGCGCGCGGCCCCGTACAGCACGTGCGAGGCGGTGTGCGCTCGGGCGCAGTACGTGCGGAACGCGTCGTCGATGATCCCCGTGACCTCGTCGCCGGGCGCCAAGTCGACGTCCGCGTCGGGGTCGAGGACGTGGACGACCTCTCCCGCCCGCTCGACCACGTCGTCGACGAGGTGGCCGTCGAGGGTGCCCCTGTCGGCCGGCTGGCCGCCCGACTCGGGGTAGAAGTACGTCTCGTCGAGGACGACCTCGCGGCCGTCGACGCGGTCGACCGTCGCTTCGAACTCCCGGACCGTCGGCTCGGCCGGCGCGCGTGAAGCGGTCATTGCCGGGTCGTGGGCGCGGGCGGATAAATAGGTGGCCGCCGCGCGAGCATTTATAAACGAACCGCGGTGGCGCGCGCCTGCGAGCGGCCGCCACTGGCGGCCGCGAGGCAGCACCGCGCGAGGGAGTCGGTCGCCGAGCGGAGCGACGGCGACCGACGAGGCTGGGGAGGCGTGAGGTGCTGTGCGGTGCGGGGGCGGGACTCGAAGGGGCAGCCGGGAGGCGGCCTGAGGCGACGCAAGCACCGAAACGAGGGAGCGAACGGAGTGAGCGACCGAGTGAGGAGCGCAGCGAGCGTCAGGCCGCCTCCCGGCTGGGGCTTCGGCGGTGTTCGTGTCGATCGGTCGTTTATAAACTTCCCCATCGTACAGCCTCCCGGCTGGGGCTTCGGGAGTGTTCGTCGTCGATCCGCCCGCAACGATTTATAAGCGAGCGGCTGGGGCTTCGGGAGTGTTCACCGCCCATCCGCAATCAATTATAAATGAGCGACACGCCACCCGTCGATAGTTTATTTTTGCCGGCCAACGCACGGGATGATATGTCGCCCTCCGACGAACCGAACGAGGAACAGATACGCGCGATAGTCCGCGAGGAGGTCACCAGCACGGCCCGGACGCTCGTCGGGACCGTCCTCTGGACGCTGCTCTCCATCTTCACGGTGTTGGTTGGGATTCAACTGTTCCAGTTCGCGCTGTACGCGGCGTCCGCCGCCGAAGCCGCGGGGTTCGCCCTCGCCGGAGCGGTCGTGACCGGATCGAGTCTCTACCTGCTGTATCTCACACACTGGGCGTAGTGTCCGTGCTTGGAGATCCGGCGCGCGAACGCGACCGGGACCAGAATCAAACACTAACAGCGCCGACTACCCGAGACTCGCGATCACTGATAAATAACACGTAAAAACCGCGTCTCGCTCAGCCTTCGAGCTCGAACGCGACCTCGACTTCGGCCTGGTACTCCCGTTCGGCGTCCCCCTGAAGCTCGACCCCGAACTCCTCTACTTCCGCCCAGTAGACGTTTTCCAGCGTGTCTTCCGCGCGATCGATGGCCTCGTCGGCCGCGGCGTCGAAGCTCTCGTCGCTCGTCCCGATCAGCGTGATCTTTTTGAACACCATGTCGCGTGCTGGTAGGACGCACGGGGGGATAAAAATGGGCGTCTGCGGAGGGCGCAGGTGGACGGGCTCGGGTCCGGCTACGGACTCGCCGCGCGTTACGGGCTGCCGGGTGCGCCTTCCATCACCGCGAAGTCCTCGCCGTCGCGGTCGATACCGATGACCGCCCAGTCGTAGGGAGGTTTCGAGGAGACGAGCCGTTCCTGGAGATCGCCGGCGCGGTCGCGCCACGTGACGAAACACCGGAGCCGCGCCGCGTCGCCCCCGTCTGCGAGATACGGGTCGAGCTCGTCGTCATCCATGCACAGCACCGTCACGAACACGCGCCGCCACTTGCGTTCCGCGACGAACTCTCGTCCGCCGTCGGAGACGGTGTATCCCAGTTCGCGGAAGACGTCTCTGGCCTCGGTCGTCGGGGGGATGCTCGCAGTGGCCATCTACCTCGAAGTTCGGCACCATCCGTGATAAAGTTTCTCACGATTTCGCTCGTGGAGAATCGGACGCACCGCCCGGAATTGTACAGAGAACCGCAAGAGCGGCTCGTCGCCGCGAGCCCACTCGCCGCCGAAGGCGCGCTCACGGCCGGCTCCCACCCGCCGCCGGCGGCTTACTCGTGGGCCGCGTCCCACTCGTCCGGCTTCCGGAGGTTGCCGCACTCGGTACACTGGATCCGGCCCATCGTGTCCATCGCGGTGTCGAACGACTCACAGTTGCCGCAGCGGAACCCCCAGCGGGACTCGCCCGCCTCGTCCTCGAACACGAGGTAGAAGGGCCCGTCCGCGCCGCGCTCGGTGCGCGACCGGTCGGTGTACACCCGCTCGCCGCTCGGCGTCGTCGACGCTTCCAGAGTCATGGCTACCGCTACCCGGCGGAGCGACTTAAGCGGCGGACTCGAAAGCGGACGAGAAGGGAGACGGCTCGGACCGCGACTCGCTACGTCCGGAACGACTCGCCGCAGCCGCACTCCGAGACGACGTTCGGGTTCTCGACCTCGAAGCCGGCCGCCTGGAGCCCGTGCTCGTAGTCGAGCGTGCTCCCGCCGATGTAGTTCTTGCTCGCGGGGTCGACGAACACGCGGAGCCCGTGGTGCTCCACGACGAGGTCGTCGTCTTCCGGTTCGGTGTCGAAGCGCATCCCGTACGACAGCCCCGCGCAGCCGCCCTGCTGGACGAACAGCCGCAGTCCGGCGATGTCGGTGTCGAGCCCCTCGCCGTCGAGGAGCGAGAGCGCCTCCTCCGCGGCGTCCGGCGTTACCTCGATCGCCGGGTCGTTCCCCTCGGTCTCGGTGTCGGCCGGTTCGGTACTCATGCGAACGCGTTCGGTACGGACACTCAAAACCCTGCCGGCGGGCCCGGGCCGCTCGGTCGGCCGTCTCGAGTATCGAAGGTCTCGCGCTCACGGCGCCTCCATGCGCTCACGGCGTCTCCATGCGCTCACAGCGTCTCCATGCGCTCACGGCGTCTCCGCACGGGAGCCGGGAGTCGCCGCGTCGGCGTCCGAGTCGAGGCCGGTCTCTGGGTCAGCCGCCGGATCGCGGGGGGATTCGGGATCCGGAGAGGAGGAGGAGGAGGACGCCGAGGAGGAGGACGCCCGGGAGGACGCGGCGGCCTCCGTGACCATCACGTCGCGTTTCGGGTAGGGGATCTCGATGTCGGCGTCGCCGAGCGCCACGTACAGCGCGCGGTTGAGCTCGTGTTGCGCGCGGCGTCGGCGGGTCGGGCCGTTGACCCAGCAGAGGAGCTCGTACTGGAGCGCGGAGTCGCCGAACGACCGGAAGCGAGCGCGGGGTTTCGGCGAGTCGAGGACGAGCGGCTCCGCGGCCAGAACCTCCATGGCGAGCGCCTCGAAGGCATCCACGTCGGTGCCGTAGGCGACGCCGATGGGAACTCGGATGCGCCGGCGTCGCTGGGGCGCGGACTCGTTCGTCACCTTCGCGGCGTTGAGCGCCGCGTTCGGCACCGTCACCAGCACCTCGTCGCGGGTGAGCAGCGTCGTCGAGCGCACGCCGACCTTGATCACGGTGCCGGCGGTGCCGTCATCCAAGACGATGTAATCGCCGATCTTGTAGGTGTCGTCGAAATACAGCGCGATCCCGCCGAAGAAGTTCGCCACCGTGTCCTTCGCGGCGAAGCCGACCGCGATGCCCGCGACTCCGGCCGCACCGAGCAGCGGCGTGATCTCGATGCCCCACAGCCACAGCAGGGTGCCGACGCTCCCGACCAGCACCGCGAGCGTCCACACGTTCGAGAAGACGGGCGCGAAGTCGAACCGGCCGCCCTCCTCGTTGACAGCCGCGACAAGCCGGTTCACGGCGGTGTTGGCCGCGTATGCCCAGACGAGGACGATCACCGACAGCGACGGCCGCCCGAACACCGCGTCGAGCAGCCGCGGCTCCACGATCACCGACGCCCGCACCGCGGGGACCTGCGTGAGAACGAACACGCCGGCGAGCGCGGCGGTGACGACGAGCGGCGCCCGCAGCGAGGAGATGACGATGTCGTCGTACGCGGAGTCGGTGGTCGAGACGACCCGTCGAGCGACTCGCAGGACGACGAACTCCATCCCCACGGCGGCGACGATCGACACTGCGAGGACCGCGACGGTCGCCTCGACCGCCGAGAACCCCTCGAACAGCGCCGCGAGCGACGGTATCATGCCTTCGAGACGACGCTGTGCGAGATAACCGTTTCTGCGGGGGAGGCGTCGCTCACCGAGTCACGGCGTCGTCTCGACGAGGCCGACCAGCTCGCGGAGGCTCCCGATCTCGACGGTCGGCTCGACGTCGAGGTCGCGGGACGCGTTGTGGTCGCGTCTGAGGAACGCGCTGTCGAGTCCGGCGCGCTCGGCGGCGATCACGTCGGTCGCGCGGTCCCCGACGTAGACGCCGCCCGTCGCGTCCAGCGCGTCGAGCGCCTCGTTCAGGTAGTGCGGGTCCGGCTTACGGCGCCGGAACCCCTCTGGACCGAGGTCGCGGCCGCGGACGAACGAGAACGCGTCGAGCCGGAAGTGGTCAACGACGAACTCGACGGTCGGGTGGTGGTTGTTACTCACGAGCGCGAGCGGCGCGCGGTCGGCCAGCGCGTCGAGCGCGTCGATGTCGCGGTGGAGGCGCCGCATCCCGGCCGACAGGCGCTCAATGGCGCGTGTCGCGGTCCGCTCCTCTCGCGCGCGGAAGAGCTCCGGAGGGTCGACACCGAGTTCCTCGCAGGCGGCCCGGAACTCGTCGTCGTAAGTGGCGCGCACCAGGGCCCGCCGAAGCGACCCCGAGGCGGTCAGCCCGCGGTCGTCGAGGGCGTTGTCGAGCGCGCGCGAGCGGATCGCGGGGTCGGTCCCCCTGCCTTGGAGAACCACGCCGTCCATGTCGAGGAGGACCGCCTCGCCGTCGTCGACGGCGCTCATCGCGTCATCCGCCGTGCGGACGCGGAGAGGGCCTCGCTGGCGAGCACGACACCGAGGATCACGATCAGGATCATGGAGACGGACTGCCAGGCGAAGGCGTTGACCGCGCGGAACAGTTGGACGCCAATCCCCCCGGCGCCGACGAACCCGAGGATCGTCGAGTCGCGGACGTTGATGTCCCAGCGGTAGACGCTGAGGCCGACGAGCGCGGGCTTCACCTGCGGGGCGATGCCGTACAGCAGCACCTGCGTCGGGGAGGCGCCCGCGGCGCGCACCGCCTCGACCTGCCCGAAGTCGATCTCCTCTATCTCCTCGCCCAGCAACTTTCCGAGGAAGCCGACGGACCGGAAGGCGATGGCGACCGCGCCGGCGAGGGGACCGCTGCCGAACACCACGACGAAGATCAGCGCCCAGATGATCGTGTTCACCGACCGGCTCACGGTGACGATCAGTTTTCCGAGCCAGTAGGTGGCCGCGTTCGGCGTCGTGTTCTCCGCCGCGAGCAGCGCGACCGGGAGCGCGAGCACCAGGGCGCCGAGCGTCCCGAGCGCCGCGATGTGGAGCGTCTCGACGAGCGGGTTCACGATCTCCGGCGTGTACGCCAGGTCGGGCGGGTACATCCGCGTGAGGAGGTCGCGGATCTCGCGCGGGACAGTATCGACGTTCGTGATCCCCATGTCGAGGAAGCGCCACGAGGCGACGAAGACGGAGAGCGCGGCGAGCACCCCGACGAACCGACCGATCCGGCGGCGCCGGTCGAACCGCCGCCACGAGCGCGCGGCGTCGACCTCGCTCATTGGTACCTCCGTCTGACGACCGCGCTGACCCCCTCCGCGACGAGGACGACCGCGATGATCGCCACGAGGATGGCGGAGACGTACTGGTAGGAGTACCGGTTGAACGCGGTGAGCAGCACGGAGCCGATCCCCCCGGCGCCGACGATCCCGACGACCGTCGAGGTGCGGATGTTGATGTCCCAGCGGTACACCGACAGGCCCGCGAACCGCGGGATTATCTGCGGGATGACGCCGTACGCCAGCGTCTGGACCGGCGAGGCGCCCGTCGCGCGGACCGCGTCGACGCTCCCCATATCGATGTCCTCTAAGTCCTCCGCGAGCAGTTTCGCGAAGAAGCCGACCGTCTTGAACGTGATCGTGATGATGCCGGCGAGCGGGCCGAGCCCGACCGCCTTCACGACGAGGATGGCGACGATGATCGCGTTGAGCGCCCGCGACAGCGAGATGAACCCGCGGTTGAGGTAGTACAGCGGCTTCGGCGAGAGGTTCTCGGCGGCCATGAACGCGACCGGGACGCTGATCGCGATCCCAGTGACCGTCGATATCATCGCCATGGCGACGCTCTCGACCATCTTGTCGACGATCCGCTGCGCCTGTCGCGGGGTCGCCTCCGGCGGGAAGAAGTCGCCCAGCAGCGTCGCTCCCCGACCGATCCCACGGGCGATCCGCGCCGGGTCGGCGCCGATCCCCCACGCCGACCAGAGGAAGAAACCGACGACCGCGAGGTACGCCGCCCACTTGAACTCCCGGCGGCCGAACGCCGTCGGTCGCCGCCAGGTGCGCCGTTCCGTCGCCATCTCAGGAACCACCCGAGGTCGTCCTGTCCGGGGCGCGACCGTCCGCCGAGACGACGCCGTCCCGGACGACCGCGTCGTTCGCGGCGTCGTCACTGGTCGCGCCGTCGGTCACCGTCGCGTCGCTCCCGGCCGCGGTCGAGTCGCGCGATTCCGGCGGGTCGCCGCCGCGGTACACGCGGTCGAGCGCGTCGTCGCCGAGTTCGTTCGTGGCCCCCTCGAAGACGACCTCGCCGTCGTGGAGTCCGACGATCCGGTCGGCGTGCTCGATCGCGAGGTCCACCTCGTGGATGTTGATCAGCACGGGCACCCCGCGCTCGGCGGCGATCTCCGTGAGGAGCCGCATCACCGTGTTCGACGTCTCGGGATCGAGGCTGGAGGTCGGCTCGTCGACGAGGAGGATCTTGGGCTGTTGAACGACCGCGCGGGCGATGCCGACGCGCTGGCGCTGGCCGCCCGACAGCTCGTCGACGCGCTTGTTCTCCATGTCACCGAGGCCGACGCGTTCGAGGATCTCGTAGGCGCGCTCGACGTCCTCGGGCGGGAAGTCCCGGCGGAACGCGCGCCACGCGGAGACGTACCCGAGCCGCCCGGTCAACACGTTCTCCATCACGGTGAGCCGCTCGACCAGGTTGTACTCCTGGAATATCATCCCGATGTCGCGGCGCGCCTCGCGGAGGCCGTCGTCGTCGAGCGCGGTCAGGTCGGTGCCGTCGAGTTCGACCGTCCCGGCGGTCGGCTCCGTGAGCCGGTTGACGCACCTGATGAAGGTGCTCTTCCCGGCACCGCTCGGGCCGATCATCGCGGTCGTCTCGCTGCCGCCGACCGAGAGGTCGACGCCCCTCAGCGCCTCGTCGCCGCTCTCGTAGGTCTTCCGCAGGTCGGTTACGTCGAGCGTCATCTCACTCGCTCAGCGCGCCCTGCGTGTACTCGACGCCGTTGTACCGCTGGATGACCATGATGTCGTACCAGTGCCGGCGGTACTCGATGGGGACGTACTCCTCGTACCCGGTCCGCTCGGCGTACGCCGTGTCGGCGAAGTCGGAGTCGAGCCACGCGTTCCGGATCCCCTCCTGGATGTCGGGATGGAGGTTGTAGCGGTACGCGACCGGCCCGTTGGGGAACGGGTCCGACGCCCAGACGACTTTGAAGTCGTCGAAACTCAGGTTGCTGTCGGCCTCGACCGTGTCGAGGAAGCAGGTCGAACAGATCGGGCCGGCGTCGTAGTCGCCGGCCGCGATGCCCCGGGTGGTCTGGGAGTGACCTCCCGAGAAGTTGACCTCGTAATCCTCGTCAGCCGTCACGTCGAAATACTGGTCGAACAGCGCGGATGGGGCCTGGTGGCCGGAGTTGGACGCCGGCTCCGCGTGGGCCATCCGCACGTCGTCGTCCGCGAAGTCCTCGACGCTCTGGATGCCGTCGGCGTCGGCCCGCGTCGTCGCGAACAGCCGGTAGCCGAACGAGCCGTCCGGCGCGATGCCGGCGGCGAACGGAACCGCGCCACAGAGGTTGACCGCGAAGCACGTCGTCCCCGTGGAGAAGTTCGCGATGTGGGCGCGCTCGGAGCGCATCGCCTCCACTGAGGCGGCGTAGCTGTTGACGCGGTTGTACTCGACGGGAAGACCCGTCTCCTCCTCGATGCGGTCGAAGACGGCCTGGAAGTCCTCCTCGTAGCGGCCCTGGACGTCCTCGCTCGGGCTCTCGGTGAACACGAGCGTGTCGGGTTCGAGCCACTCGCTCTCGTCGTCCGGCGTCTCCCGGACCGGCTCGCCGTGCGGGACCTCGTCGACCTCGCGACTCCCCATGCTCTCGAGGTCCGCGCGGCTCCCGCGCTCGTATCCCGCGTCGATGAGGGGCGTCGAGCGATAGTTGTTTTCCTCCCAGTTCGGGCTCTCAGGGTCGAACGCGCTCGCCTCCGCCAGCAGCGGGTCGCCGGACTCCCCGGAACCCCCGTCGCCCGAGGCCGAGTTCGTGCCGCTGGAGGCGCCGCCTCCTCCGGAGCCGCCGTCGCCGCCGGTCCCCCCGGAACAGCCCGCAAGTCCGGTGATCGCGGCCGCGCCGCCGGCCACGAGGAACCGCCGTCTGGAGCTCGATTCGCGCCGTCCGCCGGTGTCGTCCACCATTACGGGTAGACAGGCCGTTTTCCGGGGTAAGAAGGCTGCTATGAGCCGAATATGGCCGATGGTACCGGCACGTGTCCGTCCCGAGCGGAACGTACCGTTCGGACCGCTACGAGAGGAATTGTGACATATAAATCGGTACATATCGCTCCGGAGACGGATCCCGGGGCGAGACGAGATCCGGCGGACAGAGACGAGGTCGAGCAGTGGATAGAGACGAGATCGGCCGGCGGGCGAACGGCCGCTCGGCCTATTCGAACCGCTTCCGTACGCTCTCGGCGTGCGCCTCCAGCCCCTCGGCCTCCGCAAGCGTCGTGATCGTGTCGGAGAGGTCGTCGAGGGCGTCGCGGTCGAGCCGCTGGACCGTCGACGACCGGAGGAAGGTGTCGACGGAGAGCCCGCCGTACCGCTTCGCGCCGCCGTTCGTCGGCAGCACGTGGTTCGTCCCGGCCGCGTAGTCGCCCGCGGCGACCGGCGAGTACGGCCCGAGGAACACCGAGCCGGCGTTGGTGATCCGATCGAGGAGCGCCTCGTCGTCGTCGGCCACGATCGAGAGGTGTTCCGCGGCGTACTCCTCGGCGAACAGCACGGCCTCGGGCATCGAGCGCGCGTGAAGGACGCCGGACGCGTCGTTGTCGAGCGCGGCCCGGATCGTCTCCTCGCGCTCGCGCTCGGCCGCCTGCGCGTCGACCACCTCGGCGACCGCCTCGGCGAGGGCGGCGTCGTCGGTGACCGCGACGACCGACGCGTTCGGGTCGTGTTCGGCCTGCGCGACGAGGTCGGCCGCGACGAGGTCCGGGTCGGCGGTCTCGTCCGCGAGGACGAGCACCTCGCTCGGCCCGGCGAGGAAGTCGATCTCGACGTCTCCCTGGACGATCGACTTGGCCGCGGTGACCCACTTGTTGCCCGGCCCCACAACCTTCTGGACCCGCGTCACGGTCTCCGTCCCGTAGGCGAGTGCGCCGATGGCCTGCGCGCCGCCGACCTGGTACACCGCGTCAGCGCCCGCCTCGTGGATCGCCGCGAGGGTGACCCGGTTGAGATCCTCCGCCGGCGGCGTGGCGACCGCGACGTGATCGACGCCGGCGACGTCCGCGGGGACAATCCCCATCAGCGCGCTGGAGGGGTACGCGGCCGCGCCGCCGGGCACGTACACCCCGACGCGGTCGATCGGGCGGAAGCGCCGCCCCAGCTCCCGGCCGCCGAAGTCGTCGCGCCAGTCCTCGGGGCGCTGCCGCTCGTGGAACTCGCGGACGTTCGCGGCGGCCTCCTGAACGGCGTCGAGGACCGGGTCGTCCGCGTCCGCCAGCTCGTCGTGCGCCCGCGCCGCCTCGTCCGTCACGTCGACGTTGCCGACGGCGACCCCGTCGAACTCCTCGGCGAACTCGCGGACCGCGACGTCGCCCTCCTCGCGGACCCGCTCGACGATCTCCCGCACGTCTTCGCGGACCCCCTCGACGCCAGCGTCGCGCTCGAAGAGGGCGCGACGCTCGGCCGGCGAGAGGTCCGCGACGGTTCGTACGTCCATACGCGCTGTCGGGGACGGCGGGGCAAGGGCGTTCCGACTCGGCCGAAGCGCGAAATCCGGGCGACTCAGCCGAACGGCGCGAGCCGAGCGACTCGGCCCGCCGTCGACTCACCCCAGCCGACGGATCCCGGTCACGTCGAGGACGGCGAGGACGACGAGCGCGGCTAAGAGCGCGGCCGCCGCGAAGAGGACCGGTGCCGACACGGCGACCTCGTAGGGCGCCACCAGCCGGGTCACACCGCGAAGGAGGAAGGAGACGAACACGAGGCCGAAGGCGGCGACAGCGAGCGAGACGAACCGGGAGCGGTCCACGGCCGCTCAGTCCGTCTGCGGAACGCCCGTCCCGTGCGGGCCGTGCCCGTGGCGGTCGCGGCGGGGCTCGAAGTCGGTACACATGTCGTAGAACACCGCTTCGGGGTCCTTGTTCCACTGCCACTTCCAGCGCGTGCGGACGAGCAGCGACAGCTTCCGGGTGAGCGACAGCTCGGGGGTGGCCGAGACGGTGTCGTAGTCGCGGTTCCGGATGAGGCGGTGGTGGTCGACGTACAGCACCGCCGAGAGCAGCACCGCGAGCTGGCAGTCCTCGGGGAGGTACTTGATCCCCGCGACGCCCTCCTCGTAGAGCCGCTCGGTGCGGGCCATCTCCTCGCGGATCGCGGCCGCGACGCTGTCGTCGAACTCCAACTCGAGGATCTGCTCCTCGCTCACGCCGTGGCGCCGGAGCGTCTCCAAGGGGAGGTAGATCCGGTCGCGCTCGACGACGTCCTCGCGGACGTCCCGGAGGAAGTTCGTCATCTGGAACGCCTCGCCGAGCTTCGTGGCGTGCGGGAGCGCCTCGGCCTCCTCCTCCGGATCGAGGTCCATGATGGCCGTCATCATCCGCCCGACTGCGGCCGCGGAGCCGTCCATGTACGCCTCCAGGTCCGCGTAGGTCTCGTAGCGGTCGGTGTCGATGTCGCTCGCCATCGCGTCCACGAACGAGTGGACATCCTCGTCGGGGATGTCGTTGCGTTCGCACACCTCGGCGAACGCCTCTAAGACGGGGTCGTCGGTCGGCTCCTCGCCGAGCGCGGCGGCCCGGAGCCGGTCGAGTTCCGCGCGCTGCTCGGCGGGCGTTCCGGTGTCCTCGGCGTCGACGACCTCGTCGGCGATACGGAAGAAGCCGTACAGCACGTACGTCGGATGGCGGATCCGCTGGGGCAGCAGCCGGGTGGCGACGTGGAACGTCTTCCCGGTGCGGCGCTGGATCCGCTTGCTCCGGGCAACCTGTTTTTGCTCTACCATGCTGACCTCGGAAGGTCGGCGTGGAGGGTCACGTACGGGTCGCCCATCATGGAAGAAAGGTCGGCCTCCAAGAACATAACAGTTCGCACGACCCAGTCTGGTTCTCGGTCACCCCTGTTAATTCCCGCGGCTCCCGGAGGGCGCGGAGCGGAACCGAGCTCAGTAGAAGGTGTCGCTACAGTCGTAGACGACGCCGTGCGCCGGGCAGACGTACTTGCAGTGCCGGTGGTACATCGGCGTCTCACAGACCGGGCACGGGCGGCCGCCGTCGTTCCCCGATTCGTCGCTCACGGCGGGGCTATGCGCCCGATAGTCAAAACACTGTCCGACGGGCGAGCCGGCGCGACACCTGACCAGTCAGCCGTCCGGAGTCGGTCGGTCCCGAAATCGATCAGCTGTCGGCCAAGCGGTCGTAGACTGACCGAGCCACCCGCTCCTCGCCGAACGGGAGCGTCAACACGCCCTCCCAGTCCGACCCGGTGAGCGCGTCGACGGTCTCCCGGTCGAGTTCGACGCGCCGCACCTCGGTCCCGTCGAGCGTCATCGACACCACGAACGCCGCCGGGTCGTCGGTCGCGCCGGCCTCGTCGAGCCGGGTCCGGAACGAGTCGACGCCCGCGTCGGGGAGCACGACCTGAACGAGGTATTCGCCCTCCTCCGCGAAGACGCCCTTGACGCGGTCGAGGTCGCTCGCGTCGAACAGGGGCGCGTCCGTCCCGTCGTCGCTGGTCAGCCGCGCCTCGAACGGCGCGTCCGGGTCGACCGCGGCCGATTCGGGGCCGTCGTCGGCCTCCTCCGAACCCCCGCCAGCCGGTCCCGCACCGCCGCCGAGCCCGCCGACCGTCTCGCCGTCCGTCACCGTCGCCGCGCCCGCGAAGCCGACGGCGCCGACCGCGCAGACCGCGCCGAGGCCGCCGAGCACGCCCCGCCGAGAGATGTCCATACCTCGCGGTTCCGGCGAGCGGTAAAAAGGGTTACACGCCGATTTCCGCGCGCGATAATTACGGAAATCCGGAACGTTCGCCGTCGGTGAGAGTCCGCGACCGTGCGGACGGTGACGGGTCGGCCGCGACTACCGTCGGCCGCGACTACCCGGACGCGAACGCGACCTCGTCGCGGGTCGCCGTCTCGCCGAACAGCCAGTCGGCGTGGTCGACGGCGTACTCGCGGTGCTCCTCGGTGATGTAGCCGAGCGCGTCCTCAACGACGACCGGGCGGTAGTCCCGGAGCCCCGCGCTGCCGGCGGTGTGGAGGACGCAGACGTTCGCGAGCGTCCCGCAGATCAACAGGTCGTCGACCCCGTGCGCGTCGAGGTACCCCTCCAGATCGGTCTGATAGAAGGCGTCGTAGGTGTGCTTCTCGACGACGTGGTCGTCGTCGCGCACGTCGAGGTCGTCGACGAGTTCGGCGTCCCACGACCCCTCGACGACGTGTTCGCCCCACCGGTCGAACTCGTCGTAGTAGTGGGTCTCGTCGAACTGCTCGGGCGGGTGGACGTCGCGGGTGTAGACCACGCTCGCGCCGGCCTCGCGGGCGCGGTCGACGAGCGCCGTTACGGGCTCGACGGCCGCCTCGCTCGGCTCGGCGTAGAGGCTCCCGTCCGGGTGACAGAACCCGTTTTGCATGTCGACGACGACCACCGCGGTTGCTGTCGGATCGAACGCCATACCGGCGGTTACCGCCCGGCGGTCAAAAACCGTCGCCCCCTTGCGGGACGGCGACGGGCGTGTGGCGCCCGACCGCCGCCGCGAGGCGTCGACCCGCGCCGAAAAATCCGCCGGCCGCGGCGCCGAAGGAACCGACAAACTACTTACCGGCGCGTCCGATACGGTCCATATGCGACGGGTTCTCACCCTCTCGACCGCGGCCGCGGCCGTCGCCGCGGTCGCCGTCCTGTGTGTCGCCCTCACCGCCGGCGTCGCCGCCGCTCCGGACGCCGGTGCGGTCCCCGCCGCGTCCGGCAGCGGACCGATCGCACCGGGCGCGACGCCCTCCGCGTCGGCCGACGAGTGCGGGACCGGCGACGGCACCGAGCTGGTGGGCTGCTGGAACGGGACCCACTACGAGGAGTCGGTCGACTTCGAGGAGACAGACGGACTCAACGAGACGCAGCTGGAGGCCCTGACCGACCTCACGATGGCCCGGGTCGAACACGTCCGACAGCGCCCCTTCAAGGAGGACGTCCCGGTCGAGACGGTCACCCGGAGCGAGTACGCCAACGACACCGCGGGCGGCAACAGCTCCGAGGCGTTCCGGCGCTGGAACGACGGGGTGTGGGAGGCGCTGTTCGTCGTCGGCGACGAGACGGACGCCAACGAGGAGATCGACTCGGTGTTCGGCGGCGCAGTCTCCGGCTTCTACTCGCCGTCCCAGGACCGGATCGTCATCGTCGTCCCCGACGGCGAGTCCCCCGACATCGACCCCTCGACGCTCGCACACGAGCTGCTCCACGCGATGCAAGACCAGTACCACGACCTCACCGACCCGCGCTACGTCGGCGCGACGCAGGACGGCGACCTCGCGGTCGACGGGATCGTCGAGGGGGAGGCGGTCCACGTCGAGGAGCGCTACGCGGCCCGCTGCGCGGATAACTGGACCTGCGCCGAGGCCCCCGAGAGCGACGGGGGCGGCGGCGACGGCGCCGACTTCAACTTCGGCATCCTCCAGACCGTCCTCCAGCCGTACGGCGACGGCGCGCTGTACGTCCGCGAACTTCGCGACGAGGGCGGGTGGGCGGCCGTCAACGAGACGATGAACGACCCGCCGGAGTCGACGGCGGAGGTCATCCACCGGGAGCCCGACTACGAGGAGGGCAACGTCACGTTCGAGGACGCGGCGACCGGCGGCTGGGAGACCTACCCGGACCAGGGCGTCGACGGCGCGGAGACGGCGGGCGAGGCGTCGATGTTCGTGATGTTCTGGTACCAGAGCCTGGAGTACCGGCACGCCGTGTTAGAGCCCGGCGCGACCGTCCGGCAGAACGTCCGGATCCACCTCGACGCGGAGGCCCAGCTCGAGACGCGCGCGACCTACAACTACGCGCACCCGGTGACAGCCGGGTGGGCCGGCGACGAGCTGTATCCCTACCGGAACGGCGACCGCGACGGCTACGTCTGGGCGACCGAGTGGCAGACCGAGTCGGACGCCGCCGCGTTCCGCGACGCCTACGTGCGGATGCTGACCGCGCACGGCGACGGCGAGTACGCGCAGGGGTCCGTGTACGAGATCGGTTCGGAGAGCGACTTCCCCGGCGCGTACGGCGTCGAGCGCGACGGGACGAGCGTGACGATAACGCACGCGCCCTCCCCGGAGGGCGTCCTCGAACTCCGCCCAGACGCCGACCTCACGCTCCCGGACGCCGACGGGGACGACGGCGACGACGGAAGCGACGGCGGAGCCGACGACGGCAACAGCACCGACGACGACACCGACGACGGCGACGGTACCGACGACGATAGCGGGAGCGACGGTACCGACGGTGGAAACGGAAGCGGTGACACCGACGACAGCACGCCTGGATTCGGCGTCGCGGCGGCGCTCGTCGCCATCGTCGCGGCGCTCGGACTGTTCGCTCGGAGAGCCGCGTGAACTGACCCGCTGGGAGATCGGCACGCCCCGCCGCGACACGGGTGGCTTTTCGTCCCCGCGGCCGAACCGTCGGGCATGAGCGAGTTCGACATCGTCGACGCGGCCGCGGTCCGGGAGGGGCGCGCGACCGACGCGTACTTCGAGCGGACCGAGGCGGCGCTGGAGGCGGCCGGGCGGAACCCCCGCGTGGTCGCCGAGGTGACCGCGGACCAGTTCCCGGACGGGGAGTTCGAGCTGTTCACCGGTCTCGGCAACGCCGTCGAGCTGCTCGCCGGCCGCGACGTCGACGTCGACGCGGTCCCGGAGGGCCGGCTGTTCGACGGCGGCCCGGTGATGCGGATCGAGGGGCCGTACCTCGCGTTCGCGCGGCTGGAGACGTCGCTCCTGGGCTTCCTCTCGCACGCGTCCGGCATGGCGACGGCGGCGCTCGACTGCCGGGTAGCCGCCCCTGAGTCGCAGATACTCTCCTTCGGCGCGCGCCACGTCCACCCCGCGATGACCGCGGCGGTCGAGCGCTCCGCGCTGGTGGGCGGGTTCGACGGCTTCTCGCACGTCGCCGCCGGCGAGCTGATCGGTCGGGAGGCGTCCGGGACGATGCCGCACGCGCTCGCCATCTGCTTCGGGCGCGGAGAGCAGGAGGCCGCCTGGCGCGCCTACGACGAGGGCGTCCCCGCTGACGCGCCCCGGATCGCGCTGTGTGACACCTACTCCGACGAGGTCGACGAGGTGCTCCGCGCGGTCGAGACGCTCGGCGACGACCTCGACGGCGTCCGCCTTGACACGACCGGCTCCCGGCGCGGCGACTTCCGGCACATCATCCGGGAGGTCCAGTGGGAACTCGACGCGCGCGGCCACGAGGACGTCGACGTGTACGTCTCCGGCGGGCTCGGCCCCGCGGACCTCCGCGGCCTGCGCGACGTCGTCGACGGGTTCGGCGTCGGCGGGTACGTCTCGAACGCGGACCCGGTCGACTTCGCGCTCGACATCGTCGCCGTCGACGGCGAGCCGGCGGCCAAGCGGGGGAAGCTCTCGGGCGCGAAGGACGTCTACCGCACCGCCGACGGCGCCCACGCGGTCGGGCTCGCGGACCGCTCGGGTCCTGAGGGCGCTGAGTCGCTCTTCGAGCCCGTGATCCGCGACGGGGAGGTCGTCGCCGAGGACGCGTTCGACCTGTCGGCGGCGACGGAGCGGGCGCTCGCGGACGCGGAGGCGGTCGGGTATAGAACGGACGGGCAGGCGAACGGCGATTCGGCGCAGTAAGAGTCGCGTACCTGACTACAGCTCTTCGACGGCGCCGCCGTCGGCGCGCTCTCGGAACACCTGGCCCTCGATGAGCGTCACCATCGTGTCCTCCTCCTGCCACGCGGTCGGCGAGAGCTTCGCCTTGCGGCAGGTGCGCGAGAGGAACTCCGCGGCCGACCAGCCGTTCTCGACGGGGACCGTCGGGTAGAGCCAGCCGTGGGCGTTGCCGCTGTCGACGGCGACGCCGTGGGTGCCGACCTTGAGATCCTCGGCGGGGTCGTTTGTGAGGACGGTGTTGGAGACGACGAACACGGAGACGGTGATGTTGTCGAGCTCCTTCGGCTCCACCTCGGAGCCGCAGGAGTCGCCCGAGGCCGCCTTGATGGCGGCCTCGACGATGGCGTGTCCGAGCTGGTCGGAGGTGTCCCACGCGCCGGCGCAGCCGCGGAGGCGACCGCGGCCCCGAGTTGATTCGAGTCGGACGAAGGCGCCGGTGCGAGCGTAAAACGCCTCTCGCATGCTGCCGGGCTGTTCGCGTTGCCCGTGTCGGACGAACGACTCGACCGCCTCCCGCGCGAGTTCGACCGCTCGTGCACCGTCGTCGTACGACAGCTGAACGGTCTGAGCCTCGGACATGAGAGTCTATTACAGTTCTGACGACTTGAACGCTTCCCTTACACGCCGCGCTCGCGGCGTCTCTCCCGAAAGCCGTCGCTACCGGGCCCGGAGACCCACCGAAGACCCGCCGAAGATCCGCCCGAAGACCCGCCCGAAGACGCCGTCGACCGAACCGCTTATTCGCCGGCGGGCGGTAGGACAGAGCGGACAGAGGGAGCCCGACTCCCGTGCCATTGGCATGAGGAAAGTCCCCCCACCGGCCGGACGGGCGACCGGGCACACGCCCGGAGTCGGAGACGGCTGGCTCTGGAACAGCAACGACACCCCCCGCCCCGACCGATGATCTGCGCGAACCGACCCGCAAGGGAAGGGAGTTAACCCGGAGAGGGCACGTGGGTTTGCCACGTTAGCGTGGCTTTACCACGTTACAGACGGGCGGGAACGGATGGAACGGCGAATCCTCGCCGGTGCAAGTCCGCGCCACAAGGTAGTCCGGCCACGGCGCGGACGCTCAGCCGAATGTCGGGACGAACCGAAGGGGGCTTACTCCCCTCAGTCCGCTCACACCGACGAGCGACGCGACTGTCCCGCGATCATTTATAAGCAAACGGCGGTGCGGTGGCGCGTGCCGGTGAGCGCCGCACCGCGGCGCGAACCGCACGCGCGAGGGAGTCAGTCGCCCGAAGCGGAGCGAGGGCGACTGACGAGGCTGGGGAGGCGTGAGGTGCTGTGCGGTGCGGGGCGGGACTCGAAGGGGCAGCCGGGAGGGCGGCGCAGGCGACGTAAGCACCGAACGAGGGAGCGCGAGCGACCGAGTGAGGCGCGCAGCGAGCGTGCGCCGCCCTCCCGGCTGGGGCTTCAGCGGCCTTCGTCACCGATCCGCTCTCAACGACTTATAAATGAGCGACTATGGCTTCGGCGGTATGCGTCGTCGATCCGCCTGCGACGATTGATAAGCGAGCGGCTGGGGCTTCGACGGTATTCGTCGCCAACCCACGCTCAACGACTTATAAATAGCCGACTAAAACTACTACGTCAAATCCGTCTTAGGCCGTCTCCATCTCCTTTTCGAGCTCGCGGAGCTTCTCGATCCGGCGCTCCGTCGGCGGGTGCGTCGAGGCGATCCGGCCGACGAACCCGGACTTGATGGGGATGATGAAGAACGCGTTCATCTCTGCCTCCTCGCGGAGGTCCTCCTTGGGCACCTTATCCATCCGGCCGTCGATCGTCATCAGCGCCGAAGCGAGCGCGCCGGGCTGCCCGGTGATGAGCGCCGCGCCGCGGTCGGCGGAGTACTCGCGGTACCGCGAGAGCGCGCGGATGAGCAGGAACGAGATCACCCACACCACGATCGACACGAGGATCGCGACGATGACGGGCGCGCCCTGTCGGTTGTCACCGCTGAACAGCCATCCCCACCGGACGATGAAGAAGGCGATAGTCGAGAGGAACGAGGCGATGGTCATCACCATCACGTCGCGGTTCTTCACGTGGGCGAGCTCGTGGGCGAGGACGCCGTCGAGTTCGTCCTCGTCGAGGCTCTGCAAGAGGCCGGTCGTCACCGCGACGGTCGCGTTCTTCTTGTTCCGGCCGGTCGCGAACGCGTTCGGCACCTGCGTGTTCGCGACCGCCACGGTCGGCTTCGGCAGGTCGGCCTGCTGGCTCAGGCGCTCGACCCGGCGGTGGAGGTCGGGGTACTCGTCAGGGTCGACTTCGCGGGCGCCCATGCTCCGCAGCGCCAGCTTGTCGCTGAAGAAGTACTGGGCGAGCGAGAACATCCCGAACATCGCGAGCGTGAAGATGATCCCGACGTTGAACACCTCGATCAGGACGCCGATGAACACGACGTAGAGGGCGAAGAGGAGGAACATCGTGAACCCCATCCGTCCACGCAACCCCCAATCTGTCTTCCAATCCATACCCGGAGATTACCGTTCGGCGCGTTAAAGCCTGCCGGAGCGGGAAGCCGGGGGGTCGACCGGCGTCACGGGCGCGACGAGACGTGGGCCGCGGACACGACGAGCCCGGGGCCGGGGTCGCGACGAAAGCGACACCGAAGGGGTCGAACAACGGCCTTTTGCCCGCGCTGCGCGAGGCGTCCGCATGGAGACTGTCCTCGTCACCGGCGGCCGCGGCGCCTCCGGGCGCTGGGTCGTCGACCGCCTCGCCGGCGACTACGAGATCGTCGTCGTCGACTACGACCACCCCGGACTCGGCGTCGACCCGGCCCCGAACGTCTCGTTCCGCACGGCCGACCTCGCCGACCGCGGCGAGGCGCTCGACGTCGTCGCCGCCGTCGACCCCGACGCGGTCGTCCACTGGGCGGCGATCCCCGTCGCCGGCACCCACCCCGAGGGGCGCGTGTTCGAGACGAACGCGCTCGCCGCGAAGCACGTCCTCGACGCGGCCGGCCGGGCCGACGCCCCGATCGTCCAGGCTTCCAGCGACGGCGCCTACGGCTTCTTCTTCGCCGACCCGACGCCGTTCCCGGACGAGCTACCGATCACCGAGGCCCACCCACTCCGCCCCGAGGACCCGTACGGGCTCTCGAAAGTGACCGCGGAGGCGGCGGCGGGCGCGGTCGCGCGCCGCCACGACGTCCCCGCCGTCTCGCTCCGCCCGTCGTGGATCCAGTACCCCGGCGACTACGCCTGCCGCGCGGAGGAGTACGTGTCCGACCTCGACGCGGGCGCCGGCAACTTCTGGTCGTACGTGGACGCCCGCGACGTCGCCGACCTCGTCGCGGCCGCGCTCGCGGACCTGCTCGGCGACGACCCCGCAGTACCCCCGAGCACCCACGAGGCGGTCAACTGCGTCGCGGCCGACAACGCGCTCGGCCGGCCCCTGCTCGACCTCCTTCGGGAGTCGTACGGGGAGATCCCGGACGACTGCGCGGTCGACAAGAGCGAACTCGCCGAAGGCGACGACCGCGGCGCCTACGCGATCGAGAAGGCGGAGGAGCTGTTCGGGTGGACGCCGTCGCGCTCGTGGCGCGACGCGGCCGACGCGGCGGTCGAGGAGCCGACGTTGTTCGAGGGATAGATCCGAGGGTTCTCCCTCACGTTACCAAACAGATATTCGATCGAACGGCACCTCACTCGTCGGAATAGCCGACGAACCGCGCCATCCGACGAACTGTCGTCTCGGTGATCTCGCCTTCGACCCGAGCGACCGCCCGGTCGACGGTCGCCTCGCGCAGCGACACGACCGCCCACGGGGCGACGAACAACTCTCGATCGAGCCCTCCCTCGACGAACGCGCCGGCGAGCGGGACCGACGCGTCGTACTCCTTCGTCGAGATACCGGCACCGATGTACTGCTCACCCGCGAACGGGGGGGAGCCGTCGCTGACGATCAGGTAGGGCCGCCGCGGCGCGTTGCCGAACGGGTCCGACGCGACGACGACGGTTCCGCGTCGATACATCAGCCGTCGGTCGATTCGTCTCCCGACTCGTCCGCGTCGATGTCCGGAAGGTCGGCGTCCCAGTCGTCGGTGCGGTCGTAGCCGTCGCCCGCGAACGCGTCCGCGACCGCGCGGAGACCGATCTGGGCCGCGGTGTGGGCGTCGTACGCCTCGGCGTTGATGGCCCAGTACTCGCCCTTGTGCCGGACGAGCCCCCGCTGTTCGAGTCGCCTGAGCGTCGTGCCGACGCTTCCGCGGGGGATGTCGAGTTCCTCCGCGAGCTCGCTCGGCCGGAATCCCAGTTCCGGGTTCCGAGCGAGGAACTCGAGGATTCGGCGCCCGTTGGTGTCTTCGTCCGGGAGATCGCTCGGACGGTAGCTGTCGAAGTCGACCGGCATTGTAAACGTACGTAACCGTACGTCAGTGTCCGTCATAATATTGTGGGCCGTCATGTCGAGTCCGCTCGTCGCGCGTCGCGAGGCATCGACGGTAACATCGACGACGCCGACCCCACGGTTCAGATCGACAGGATTGCGTTGACGAGCGTTCGCGTCGCGATGGCGGTGCCCGCGCCGAGCCACGTCAGGAGGACGAAGTGGATGTAGCCGTTCGCGGGGTTGCCGCCGTCGATCCGGCGGATCATCTGCGAGGAGAGCGCCGCGTTGAACAGGACGACGGTCAGGAGGAGGTACTCGATGAGCGGGATGTCGTAGGCGCCGGGGTAGACGATCTGGCCGATGTCCATCTGGTCGAGCCCGAAGTCAGCGGTCAGGTCGGCTAAGATCGCGACGATCTCCAGCCCGATGAAGAAGGCGAACGTCGCGGCCGCGGTGATCCCGTACAGCAGGCCGATGAACGTCATCGCCGCCTGCCGGCGCTGCTCGCGAAGCTGGTTGACGGCGTTCATGTTCTTCGAGATCAGCTCGCCGAGCATCTTCGGGTCCCCGCCCATCCGCCGCCCGACGAGGTACATCTCGGAGAACTTCTGGATAAGGTACGAGCGCGTGTCGCGCGTGAACGCTCGCCACGCGCCTTCGGTGCTGATCCGCATGTTGAGCCGGCGGTAGAGCCGCTCGATGGCCTCGGAGAGCTCGCCGAAGTTCTTGTCGCGCAGCGTCGTCAGGACGTCCGTGGTCGTCGACTGCTTCGCACTCTCGGTCGCGCCCAGCGCGCGCACGAACGACGGGAACTCGCCGTCGCGGGCTGTGATCGCCTGCTCCTCGCTCCGGAGGATCACCCCGGTGATGATCAGCGGCGAGATGGGAACCGCCAAGTACAGCGGCAGCCGGACGTCGTCGAGGAAGAAGAGGAGGCCGGGGAGGCCGGGACCGTATCCGAACATCCCGGCGGCCGTGATCCCGATGAGTAAAAGCGAGAGCCCGCCGCCGCCGATCAAAGAGCCCCACAGCTTCAGGTCGCCGGGCGCCCGCTCGTCCGGGTGGTACCAGATCGGGTCGTACGGCGACGTGGCGCGGATCATCGCGTAGAAGCCGAGCTGGACGAACACGAAGAGGACGATGACGGCCGCGACCGTCGCGGTCGGGTCGTTACCGGTGAGGATCGGGAGGACGACGGCGAACACTAAGGCGAACGTCATCGAGAGGATCATCGACATGTACAGGTCCTTCATCACCTCCAGGTTCGAGAGCGCGGACTCGTAGCGGGTCTCGTACTGCGCGAGCATGACGTCCTGCTCGGAGACGAGGAACTCCTCTAACGACTGCCCCGCGCCCATCGTGTAGCCGAGGCGGTCGAAGAAGTCGGCCATCGCGTCGGAGGGGACCTCCTGGGCCCGACGGCGACACGCGTCGTCGAGGCTCTGGTTCCACGTGTCGACGAGGTGGACGACGCGGCCGATCTCCTCGGCGGCGACGCCGTACTCCTCCTCTTTCGCCAGCGTCCGGAACACCTCCATCCGGTCGATGTTCGTCGTCGATAGCACCGTCATATGGGTCATCACGAGGTGCAGCTGGTTGTCGATCTTCGTCTCCAGGCTGGAGAGGTAGATCTTCGGGTAGATGACGGCCGCGAACAGGATGAGCCCGCCGAACATCGGGATCGGGACCCGGGCGGCGAAGGGGAGCGGGAGCGCGACCAGGCCGACGACGCTGCCGAGGAAGACGAACAGGGCCGGCAGCAACACGAGGCCGACGTACTTCCCCTTGGAGATGTCGAGCTGCTCGTACGACTCCAGCACCTCGGAGGTCAGCTGCGCGGCCGTCGCGAGCCCGTCGCCCATCCGTTTCACGGCCATCGTCGCTACCTCGTGTTCCGGTGCATGTCGAAGGGGAGCCCCTCGACCCCGTCACGCTGGAAGGCGTTGATCGCGTCGTTGACCTCGTGGTAGCCGAGGATTCCCTCCTGGATCATCCGTTCGATCAGCTCCGCGCGGAAGTCGAGGTCGTCGTAGATGTCGCGGGTGTCGGCGTATCCCAGCAGGGTCGCGATCTGCTCTTCGAGCACGTAGGAGTTGTTCATCCCCTGGAAGACGATCTCGTCTTCGACGGGGTCCCAGCTGAACACCTCGCGGGTGACGACCCCCTCCATCTCCTTGGAGTACCCCTCGATCTCTTGGACGCTCGTCACGCGGCGCAGGACCTGATCGCCCTGTTTCACGCGGTTCTGGAACAGCGCCACGTCGGCGTTGTCCATGAACGTCTCCGGGACGTTGATCGGCTCGGAGGTGAACCGCTGGATCATCGAGACGATGTCGGACGCGTGGAACGTCAGCATGACCGGGTGTCCCGTCTGGGCCGCCTGGAACGCCATGCGCCCCTCGGCGCCACGGACCTCGCCCACGATGATGTAGTCGGGGCGCGACCGCAGCGCGGCGGCGACGAGGTCGAACATGTCGACGTCAGAGGAGCCCTCGCCGCCGCCCTCGCGGGTCAACAGCTGCTGCCAGGTGCTGTGCGGCGGGATGACCTCGGCGGTGTCCTCCGCGGTGTAGATCTTCGAGTCGTCCGGAATGAACGAGAGGATGGCGTTCAGCGTCGTCGTCTTCCCGGACGCCGTCTCCCCGACGACGAACACCGTCTGCTCGTTCTCCAGACAGAGCCAGAGGTAGGCCGCCAGCTGCGGCGACAGCGTCCCCCAGTTGGTGATCTGGTTGATCGACAGCGGGACCTCCTCGCCCTGCCGAATCGTGAGCGAGGAGCCCTTCAGCGAGACGTCGTCGGAGTAGATGATGTTGATACGCGACCCGTCCGGCAGCGTGGAGTCGACGATGGGGTCGGAGTCGGAGAGCGGGTCGCCGATCCGCTCGCCCATGTTGCGCAGCCAGTTGTCGAACTCCTTCGGCGTGCCGAAGTCGACGGTCGTCTCCAGCATGCCGAACGTGCCGTGGTCGACGTGACACTCCTTGGGGCCGATGACGTGAATGTCCTCGTTGGCCGGGTCGCGCATCACCGGTTCGAGCGGGCCGAGCCCGACGATGTCGCGGTTGAGCCGGTAGCGGATGTTCTCGTACGTCTCCTCCGTGACCGACAGCTTCCCGAAGTTGCGGATCTTCGAGAGCCCGCGGCGCAAGCCGGTCGCGGTGTCGTCGACGTGGGTGACCTCCTCTAACAGCTCCTCGATGAGGTCGTCGTACTCCGCCTCGTTCTCCGGCGCGCTGTGTTGGCCGCTCACGGTGAGCAGCCGGTTTTTCACCTCGTTGAGGATCTCCGCCTGCGGGCCGGACACCTCGGGCTCGATGGCGTAGTACTTCGTGTCCTGGCCGAGGTCGCCGTAGATGTGGCTGTAGATGGGGCCGCCGACCGGGTAGATGACGTTCGGCCGGGCGGACTCGTACTCGTCTTTCGGCTCCTCGATGAACTGCGGGAACTCCCCGGTGATCTGTTTGAACTCGCGGAGGTGCTCCAGGAGGTGCGGCCGCCGCATGGCCGCCTTTCGGAGCTCTTCGGACGGTTTGGCGGTGCCGTGTTCGGTCATGTCCTACGCCCGGTCGTCGTGGTGGTCGCGGTCCGCGCGCGCGGACCGGCTGTGCGTCGGCGGGTCATGTGTTAGGCGACGCTGCGGCTCTCGATGACGATTCCGGTTCCGGACCGGACCGAGAACCCGATCGTGTCGCCGACCTGTTCGCCCATGCCCGCGAACCGCTTCACGTTGATCTGCCGGCGGATGTCGTTGCCCACCTCGATCATCTCGAGCTGGAGGAACACGTCCGCGATCGACCGGAACGGGCCGATCGCGTCGTCGTCGACCGCCGAGGGGTCGACGGTGAGCACGACCACCTTCCCCTGCGAGATGATCTCGCGGAAGAAGGAGATGATCTCCAGGGCAGCCTGCCGCTCCTCGTTCTTCCGAACCAGCGCCTCGAAGGTGGGGTCGTTCCGGAAGATGGCGTCGAACGTGTCGAGGAAGACAACGTCGGAGTTCCACATCGCATCGGCGTTCATCAGCCGCTTGAGCAGCTCCTTGCGCTCGCCGTCGCCGTCGGAGAACGCGCCGCCGGAGTCGAAGTCGGCGTGGAGAAAGAGCAGCTCCTCTTGGAGGAGCGGCTTCACCATGTCGTACTCCAGCGAGTGCATCTGGTCGATGAACCCGCGGACGGTGAGCTCCGTCGACATCATCGTCACGGAGGCGCCCTCCTGGACGAGGCCGTAGGCGAACCGCTGGGAGATGGCGCTTTTACCCGCGCCGTAGTCGCCCTCCATGAGGACGATGCTGCCGCGGGGGATGCCGCCGCCCAGCTCCTTGTTGAGCCGGTCGCGGTCGCCGAGACCGAGGGAGAGGAGGTTGTCGTGGGGCATCTCAGTTACCCCCCTCCACGCGGAACTGGAACAGCTCCTCGTCGCCGTTCACGGAGAGGTAGACGCGGTGGTCGCCGTCGACGAGCCCGCCGTCTCGGCCCTCGATCTCGCTCACGTCTATCGTGAGCCGCAACACGTCGCCGCGGCTCCACGCGTTCGCGCCGTCCGCGGAGACGAGCTCCCCGGAGAGGGCGCCCGGCCGGACGTACGCGCCGTCGAAGACGACGTCGAGGTCGGAGCCGACGGGCGCCAACCGATACGTGCCGGTGTTCTTTATCAACAGCGTGACGTTCTGGTCGCCGCTCGCGTTGTACACCCCCGCGCTGGGGTCCGAGATGATCGTCACGTCAGTTCGGAGCTGCTCGGTCGCGTCGAGGCCAGCGTCGTCGACGGCCGCGCTCACGCGGTCGACGCCGGTCGTGATCGTGCCGACGACGCCGGCGGCGATCACCAGGCTCGCGATGAATAAGATGAGGTGGGAGACGGGAACGCTGGCCATCTACGCGCTCACCTCCGTCACGGTCTCAGCGTCGCGGACGCCGGACTCGACGACGAGGACGACGCGGGTGCCGTCCCCGATCGTCGTCGCCGTGTCGTCCTGTGTGACGGTGATCGAAAGCGTCTCGTCCCCGAGCCAGAGCGCCGTGTCGCCGTCGCCGTCGACGGTCGTGGACGCGTTGGCTCCGCCCACGTCGACGTACTCGTTGCCGACGACGAGCGTCGCGTCGTCCGCGACGAGGCCGACCGAGCCCTCGTTGGTGGCGTTGACGGTGAGGGTCTCGGTGTCGGCGTCGAAGGTCGCGTTCGTCACGGCGAAGTCGGTGTTCTGCCGCTCGAGCGCGCGCTCGTTGATGCCGTTTTGGGCGTCGGAGACGCGGTCGAGCCCGTTGGCCGCCACGGGGTAGAACGTCGTGAACGCGAAGAACAGCCCCGCGACGATGATGGCCGTGGACGCGGAGACGCTAACGCCCATCTCCCCACCCTCCGTCGGCCGGATCGGCGCGGTCGGAACGGGGATTCGGGTCGTTCATCGGTCGCGTGGAACCGTTCCGGTCGCGCCGGTCGTCGCGGTGGCCGTCGCGTCGGTCCGTGTCCGCCTCGCGTCCCGCGCCGTCGCGCTCCGCCGGGTCGCGGTCCGCGCCGTTCGTCCGTCGCTCGCGGTCGGGCGCGTCCCGCCGGCCGGGCTCGTCGTGACCGTTCCGCTTCGATTCCGGCCGATCGTTGCGGTCGTTGCGACCGTTGCGACCGTTGCGCCCGGAATCGACGCGTCCGCCCCGCCGACCGCCGCGGCGCCCGTTGACGGGCCCGCCGCCGACGAGCGAGCCGCCGGCGAGGTCGTCCCAGCGGTCCAACAGGACCGTGTGGCTGCTGGTGCCGTTGAGCTGGGTCACGTACCGGAGGCTGCGGGTGTGGTGTTCGCGAACGAGCCGGTCGGTGCCCGGCCGATCGACGAGGTTGCGGTCTATCGTGCCGAACCCGGAGAGGAAGTCCCGGAGCCGCCCGGCGGCGTCGGGACCGATCCACTCGATCCGCTCGTAGTAGTTGATCGCGCGCACCGCGTCGGTGACGTCGCTCTCGGAGACGAGGAACTCCAGCCACTCCATCACGAGGAGGTCGCCGACGTAGTCGCCCGGGAGTTCGGTGAGGTACGGCTTGCCGCGGCCGTTCCCTCCCGAGAGGTCGTCTTTCCCCACGTACTCGAAGCCGCCGGATGCCTCGGCGGGGTCGCCGCCGGGCTGACGGTTGGGTACCGGCTCCGGATCGGTACCGCCCGCCGGTTCGGGGTCGGCCGCCGGCTCGGGGTCGGCCGCCGGTTCGGGGTCCGCCGGTTCGTCAAACCCGTCGAGGCCGTCGTCCTCGGCGCCGCCGAGGTCGTCGCCCCCGAAGCCGTCGTCGGCGTCGTCGAACGAGTCGGTTTCGTCGCCGGGGTCGTCGAACGAGTCGGTTTCGTCGCCGGGGTCGTCGAACGAGTCGTCCCCGTCCTCGAACGGGTCCTCGTCCGCGGCGTCGTCGCCCTCCTCGGCCCAGTCGGCCTCCCCGGAGTCGTACTCTTCTTTCAGTTCGCTGAAACTCTTTCCATCGTCGTTCATGTCGTCTCCGTCGTCCGCCGTTTCGGTCTCGGACGCGGCGTCGTCCGTGCTGTCGTCGTCCAGTTCGTCGAACTCGTCGTCGAGGTCGTCGAACCCGTCGTCGCCGTCGAGGTCGTCGAACTCGTCGTCGCCGTCCGCGTCGTCGTCCAGGTCGTCGAACCCGTCGGCCTCTTCCTCCTCGTCGAGGAGGTCGTCGTCGAAGAACCCGTCCGCGTCGGCGTTCGCGACGTCCTCGTCGAGGTCCTCCTCCTCGCCGCCGTCCTCGTCGTCGAAGATGCCGAACGAGCCCTCGCCGCCGCCGGCGACGCTGTCGAAGCCGCCGCCGTCGTCGACGAACGGGTTGATGCCGCGGGTGACCATCTCGTAGATGTCGAGGAGGTTGCGGACGTCCTCCTCGATGTCGTCGACGGCGTTCGATATCTCCTCGTTCTCCGAGCGGACCGTTGAGACGGTCGAGGAGAGCGACGCGACCTCGTTTTCGAGCTCGTCGAGCCGGTTCTCCAGCTCGTCGGTGGCCGCGCCGCCGCCGCCACCACCGCCGTCGTCGAACTCGTCGTCCCACTCGTCCATGCCGTCGAAGTCGTCGAAGCCGTCGCCGCCGCCACCGCCGCCACCGCCGCCGCCCATGCCGCCACCCATCCCTCCGCCACCCATGTCGCCGCCGAAGGGATCGTCGTCGCCGTCCATACCTCCGGAACCGTCGTCGTCGGATCCGTCGTCGTCGAGGAACCTGTCGAGGACGCTCGCACCGACGAGCCCCAGCGTGGCGACTGCCCAGGCGGCGGTTGGAGCTCCCCACACCGGTAGTTCGAGGCCCATTACCGTGTACGACCCGCAGAACACACTTCAATTCACCCCTCAAAATATCAGCCATGAGAAAGCACCGCGCGGTGCGGTTCTCGGCGGTTGGTCGGGTGAGGACGGAGAATTCTGGGGGTAATCGAAAACGAATCAGCTTCCGATCGACGGTCAGATCGCTCGTTCGAAGCCGTCCGCGGCCCGGACGACGAGCCGACCGTCCGGCCCGAACCGGACCGTCCGCCCCACTGCGTCGCCGACGTCGCTGGCGACGACCGGGACGCCCGCGGCGTCGAGCACCTCGCCGACGCGCTCGACGTTCCGCGGGCCGACCGCGTCGGTAAGGTCGAGCATCTCGGCGCCGCCGGCGACCCGCGCCTCCAAGCGAAGGGGGTCGGCGCCGGCGTCGTCGAGCTCCCCGATCAGCGAGTCGATCCCCGTGTCGACGTACTTCGCGGGCCGCGAGACGGCCGTTGTGCGGCCCTCGCCCGCGGGCAACATGGCGTGGAGGAGACCCCGGACGCCCGCCCGCTCGTCGACGAGCGCGACCGCGACGCAGGAGCCGAGCCCGCTGGTCGTCAGGACCGCGTCGTCGCTCGTGACCGCGAGCTCGCCCACGCCGACCTTGATCCGGCCCGGGTCGTCGGGAATCGCGCCACCGGTGACGGCCGCGGGCTCGGCGTCGGCGACCGGGTCCCCGCCGCTCTCCGTTCGGTCCGCCGGCTCGTCCGGCCGATCGTCGGAGAGCGAGCGGGTCACGACCCCGAGAGCCGGTCGAGCGCCCGGGCCAGTTCGCGCTCGTCGGGGAGCGCGTACACGTCACACCGCGCCTGGATCCCCTCCGTCTGGATCGCGGTGTCGATCACGAACCCGTAGTCCTGCCGCTCGCTCAGCTTCGCGACGAGCGGGCTGATCGTCGACGCGCCGATGTCGTGAACGAACTCCGGCGGCGAGTGAGTGATCGACGTGCCGAGGACGTTCGCCCACCCGTCGATGAACCCGCTCGTCATCACGTTGCCGAGCTCGCAGAGCGCGTTCTGGGCCATGTCGCCGAGAGGCTCGTCGGGGTCCATCGGGAGCATCGCGTCCGCGACCGCCGCCGCCGAGGACTCCTCGAAGAGGATGGCGAGGTAGCCGCTCGGCTCCCCCTGAAGCTCGAACACCGTGCCCGCGTGCGGCTCGGTGCCGACCTCCGCGGGCACGTCCGCCAGCGGGACGAACCGGAGCCGGCTCACGTCGACGCTGGTCTCTAACCCGGTCATCATCGCGATGTTGTCGGCGGCGTTGGCCGACCCCTTCTTCGCCAGCGACGAGAACGTCGACAGCGACTCGTACGGCACCGCTGTGCTGGACGTGCCGCCGTCCGCCTCGCCGCCGGCCGTCGCCGCGGGCGCCGTCTTCCCGACGATGAGGTCGCGAAACGGGCCCGAATCGGGCAGCATGTAGATGGAGAAGTCGAGGTCGGTCGTCGTCGCGTCGAGGCGGCTCTCGAAGAGGAACACGCCGTCGCCGGCGAGCGCGCCGTCGGGCAACACCGCCGCGCCGTCGGCCTCGAAGTAGCGCGGCGGCGACATGTCGATCGCCTTCCCGAGGTAGTTCGCCCAGCCGTCGAGGAAGCCCCCCAGCGCGATGTTGCCGACCTCCGTCACCGCGCTCCGCTCCATCGACTGCCCCCCGGGGAGCAGCGAAAGTAGAGCGTCGACGTTCGCGGCATCGAACGCGAGGACCGCCTCGCCGTCCAGCCCGCCGCGGAGCCCGACGCTCACGCCGATCGACTCTCGACCCGCGAACGACTCGGCGAGGTCCTCGCCGCTGGCGACGCTCGCGCCCGTCACCTCCACCGCGAGGTCGGTCCCGGTGAGGTCCGAGAGCGCGCCGGCGGCCTGTTTGGCCCCCCGCTCCGCGAGGCGGTTACAGGCGCCGAGCGCGCGGACGTCGACGCGCATTATACCGCCGAACCGATGGCGTCGAGCACGTTCGGCTTCTGGAACGGCTTCGTGATGTACCCCTCCGCGCCGGCCTTGATCGCCGCCTTCATCTTCTCCTCCTGGCCGACGCTGGTGCACATGATCACCGTCGCGTCGGGGTTCTCCTCTAAGATCTCCGTCGTCGCCTCGATCCCGTCGCGGATCGGCATCACGATGTCCATCATCACGAGGTCCGGCCCGTGCTCCTCGTACATGTTGACCGCTTCCACCCCGTTCTCCGCCTCCCCGACGATCTCGAACTCGCCTTCGAGGATCTCTCGGAGGAGGTTCCGCATGAACTCCGAGTCGTCGGCGATGAGTACCCGCGTAGCCATTGTTGTCTGAAGCGGGGCACAGCGAACACTTAATCGCTCCCCCGCGGTTCTCAGCGATGAGAACGGAGTGGGGCGCGGCCGGTCCCCGCCGACAGAGTCACACCCAGTGACCGAGGAGGTGGACGGCGCCGACGAGGACGGTCCCGCCGAACGCCTCGCGGGTGCCGAACGGGAGCGGGAGCATCCCCACGCTGTCGGACCCCTCGTCGGCGGGCGCGTCGCCGTCAGAATCCGCGCCGGGCGAGTCGGTCCCATCGTCACCGTCGTCGCTCTCGTCGCCGTCGTCGGCCTCATCCTCGTCGGCCTCGTCGCTGCCGTCACCCTCGTCGGCACCGTCACCTTCGCCGTCGGGGTCTGCCTCACTGCCGTCGCCGTCGACGTCGGTCTCGTTCCCGTCCGCGTCGGTCGCGTCGTCGTCGATCGTCGTCGTCGCCGGGTCCTCCTCAACGGTCAGCGTCCCGCCGTGGGTGTCGCCGTCGAGTCGAAGGGTGAACGGGTAGGTTCCCGGATCGAGGTCGGGGGTCACCGAGCTGAATTTGAATGACTGGGACTTGTTTGGATCAAGTCGGACACCCCACGACCCGGAAACAGTTCCGTTGTTGACCGTGAGCGTCAATTCTCCCTTACCGGGGAGTCCACCGATATTACGCGCCGTAGCACCAATCGCTGATAGGTTCCTACCCTCGGTAACTGTAACGTTTTTTGGGGCATTTTCAATCACAAGCCGATCCGGATTATTACTATCACCAACAATCACAGCTGTTCTGCTGTCACGATGAATTGATCCTTGGTACAGGTTGTAATTGAGACGTGTTCCGGGAGCCAGTCCATCAGTGTCAAAATTGACACTGAAGTTATCATCAGATATTTGTAACTGAGACTCCTTCCGATATGGAGCATCGCTAGCATCATTTACTAGTGTTGCGGAGGTTTCGGTAGCTGGCAATAGTGAGGTGGTTCCTGAGATGCGTCCATTTTCAGCTTCAACGAGGATTTCACCCTCGTCGGAAACATGATTGTATCGGACGAACCGCTCTCGGATCGTGAATGATGCCTCTGCGCGCATTCCATCGTCGCTGGTTCCCCAGTAGGGGAACTGTTCTGAGCGCTCGCCGTCACTCCTCACAGGATCGAATGCTGCCGGCAATGTTGAGCGATTTGTGGTGTTGAACCGGTATCGGTCTCCTTCTACCCCCTCAAGCGCGAACTCAACAGCGAACGTATCACCCGGTTCAGGATTGTGAGTAAACGGGCCGTCATCACCCGTATTTAACACAAGATAGAATTGGCTGGGGGCATCTGGGGTATTCAGTTTATCTCCGTCCGCTAAGATGAGTGTCACATCGTTTGTATCCGTCTGTGATAGGTCAAGTTCTGATCGCGGTTCGTTTCCGGTTGGGTTCGTCTGTTGAATCTGAAGGGAAACACCCTCTTCAGCCGCTATCAGGTCGGATAGCGCTTGGGCGTTTATTGGTTCTCCTGCTTGAACTGAGTCCGAATCTGCGGCAAAGTACGATAGCGCGCCCCAGATGCCGGTCGATTCAAACCCAAGTATAACATGATTACCTTCCGTTACCGTGGTCCGGTCAAGTCCATTTTCACGAAGTTCAGCAAGTGATTCCGTATTAATATCCTCGTTAACTATTGCCGGATCAATGCTAGTGGACACTTCAACGCTATTGCGAAGCGTTGGCTTCTTCAGAACGAGGTCTGCCTGATCCGCAGCCGCGGTCGGTGTCACCACACCGGAGTCGTCTACTGTAAACTTCCCGTCAGTAATCGCGAGACGGTATCGCTGCGGTACCAGTGGGCGCACAAGCCCACCAGCCCCGGTCGCACCAGAGGATGCGCTAAGATTGGAGAGGCTATCAGCGATTACGTTCCCATTCGTATCACGGAACTCCAAATCACAGGAGACCCGTTCAAGTCCGCAGCTTTCCACAGTAGATTCATCCGTTCCAATTAGTCTCGTATTTATTGTTGTCGACGTACCATCGAGCTTGATAACATCAACAAAGCCGACTGGCTGGCCAGTATCACTAATTCGATTTCCGCCAATTAGCAGGTATGTATCCCCATCTGGATCGAACCCGTGAGTGATTTCGATTGGATCGCCCGCAACCCCGGTGTAAGTCGATTGTGTGAATTCACCGCTAATCGCTTGTTGGTTCGGGGAATATACTGGGCTAAGAGAGTTAGCCGAAGTCGATATGGATGTTTCATGACTGATCGGTGAAGACGTGTCTGCGTGGTCGCCTGATACAGGTGGAACCGTGATGAGGATAATAACGAGTACAACGAGGAGTAAGCATCCAGTCGCGCCAGATTGAATACAGGATATGTTTGACCAGTCAATTTGAGGCCAGCTCGATTCAGCGTCAGTCACCTCCTCAGTGCTAGAAGTCGTTGAATGTGTACAAGACGTGTTGGCTGAGCCGTCGTGTTTCATTGTCATTGGGGTAGTTTGATAAAGCTAAGAGACAGCTTGTGCGCTATTACTGATTACTTTCCAAGTAACCAACTAAAGCGTGTTCGTCAAATTATCAAATGCGCAATTTACATAGAATATAGCACAAAACTGTCCGATGCGAGCGGAGTCCGGGGTCCGAAGAATTAAGCCCGGGCGGCGCCCGATCCACGCCAAGATGCCATCGTGTCCCCGCTGTGACGCTCCGGTCGACGACAACGCGCGGTACTGCGCGCAGTGCGGCGCCCCGCAGACGGAGGACGCGGCCGAGGAGCTCGACGAGTACGTTCAGCGACAGGCGGAGCAGGTCGCGGGGGGCGGCGGCGAGTCCGGCGACGGCGGCTCGGGGGGTACCGACGCGTTCCCGTCGAAGGAGGAGCTGACCGACCGCGAGCAGCTCTGGCGGCGAGGGTCGTACGTCCTCGGCTACGGGACGGTCGTCGTTGCGCTCACGCGGGTGCCGGCCCCGGAGTCGTGGCCGCTGATCCTCGCCGGGATCGCAATTTTACCGCCGATTCGGCGGCTCACCGCGGAGCCGCTCGGGAGTCCGCTGAAGCGTGAAGTGATGGCGGGGATCTACGCGGTGTTCGCGCTGATCGGGATCGTGCTGTTCGTGCTGTTGTGACTCACTCGATTCTGAATCCGCCCGCGTCCTCGGCGGCGCGCACCAAGTCGCCGATACTGTCGCTCGCGGAGAGCCCCTGACTCGCCGCGAACCGCTTTATCATCACCGGCGGAATGTCCACCGTCGTCTCGGAGGCCGCGAGCAGCAGCCCGATCGCCTCCGGCGTCGGCGAGCTCGGGCCGGCGTTCGACGCGAACCACGATATCAGCGTGTCGAACGTCGCCGTCACGTCGTTCGACACCATCCGCTGGCGGGTGGTGTCGCCGTCCGCGTGGAGCGTGGCGTCGATGCCGTAGTCGAACCCGTCGCCGTCGAAGGAGTTCGCCAGCCACCGGCTCACCGCCTGTCGGTCGACTGCGTTGCCGCCCGTCGCCGCCTGGCTTCTACGCTGTCCCTGCGCAGCGTCTGGCGGCGGTTGCCCGCCGGATTGCTGTCCGCTGGGCTGCCCGCCGCCCTGCTGGCCGCGCTCGCCGACGCCGGGCCCGGCCGCGCTCGCCCGCGGATCGTCGCCGGCGGGGCGCCGCTCCGACGCGTTCGTCGGGTCGGCCGCGGTAAAGCCGGAGTCGTCGTCGGGTGGCGCGCGGCGCTGCCCCCGCGATCGGCCGACGTTGGGGCGGCCGTTCGTCCCGACGACGTAGCGGCCCTCCCCGATCTCGACGACGTTCTCATCGTCGGTGAAGTCGAGCTCCTCCGGATCGGCCGGTACCGCGTCGTCGTCACTCATGAGCCGTGGTAGCGCACGCCGAAAAATAGGTGTTGCGGGCGGCCGAGCCGCCGCGAACTGGTTACTGCGCTGTGCGTGGCTCGTTAGAGCCGGACCGCTCCGTTGTCGTTATTGTATAGGTCAGGCGATCGAAGTTCGACCTGTGTCACCGCAGACGCAGGGGAAATTATGTCAAGAGTTGCTTTGTCACCCTCACCGAACACAGTCCCTGCCCCGTCACCAAACGGAGAGGAACTGGGATCAAGGATAATAGTTGTCTCCTCGTTTGCGTCGTTTAGTACGGCACTACCTTGGCTGTTAATTTCGCTATCGTCAATGTTGAAATAACCAGCGGTCGTAGAACCGTCAATATTATCTGCCAGAGTCAGTGTCTCTTCACCCTGAGGACCGACAGCCTGAATAACCGTCTCATTAAGATCAATATCATCTGCGCCCGGAGCGGTCGTGATAACAACTCTAATGCTGTCTAGATTGCCATTATCAGCGTTACCAGTAACGATTCCGGTTGTACTCACAACTTCGATCCGGTCAGACACGAGATCAGTACTCTCCTGACCAGTCGCTTCCGCCTGTGATTGAAGGAACCCAGCAGTGTTAATCAGGACACCAGCGGCAATCGCGGCCACCAGCACCATCGCGATGAACACGATGAGAGTTCCAATCCCCACTTGGCCACGATCATCCTCGTTGAGTATTGCTTCGAACATTGTTACAGCCTCACTGAACTATCATCAGACGTGATTGTCGTCGGAACACGGATCTCTTTGACTGTTGAAGCACCCGATGCAGTAGTGAAGGTTACAGTCACCGACTCGTCTTCACCCAGGGAAGCACCGTAACTACTGAATCCAGAGGTGGAATCGAAGTCAAATTCTAATGCAGCTCGATCACTACTATCGGTCAGAACGCCTTCGTTGGCTCCGATGATACCTGTTCCAACCTCACTCCAGTCGATTTCGAATCGATCTTGGCCTTGTTCACCAACGAATTCAATACTGGTCTGATTAAGGTCCACTGCGCCAGAGCCAGGCGACGTCGCGACGACGAACGTCACGTTCTCAATCTCTTGATTAGTGTCAACGTCACCAGACGTACTCACGATCTGGAGCCGGTCGCTCACCTGACTTGTACTCTCTTCGCCCGTTGCTTCTGCCTGCGTCTGGAGGAATCCGGCCGTGTTGATCAGGACGCCGGCGGCGATCGCCGCCACCAGCACCATCGCGATGAACACGATGAGGGTCCCGATCCCCACTTGACCGCGCTCTTCCTCGTCCAGTATGGTTTCGAACATTGGTTGTGTTGCGTCGGCCCCCGGCCTGCCCGGCGGGCGTTATCGTTGGAGATGAGGATTTCCTACTTAAGATCACGTACCCGGTTATCCGTACTGATAAACAGCTGCCTTCTTGCGGTTTTAACATTATTTGTGCGCTAGTAGTTACAGAAGATATCAACGAAATCGGCGCAGCGGTATCAGTTTTGGATCTGTCAGGAACGACGAGGGGGCCAATAGCACGTCTCGGTGTCGGACAGTCGGTGGCGGAGCGAATCGCCGGTCAAATCGACAGATAAAGCGTCTGACGGGATTTTCAGGCGTCCCGTCAGGGGCACAGAGGCCCGTTAGCGCTCGCGTTCGCGCGCTGTCGACTCGGAGCGGGACCGCGTCTCGGGACGGTCCCGCTCGCGGTCGGCCGCCAGCAGTCGGTCGAGGCGGCGCTCGAACTCCGCGTCGGAGAGCTCGCCGTCGACGTAGCGGTGTTTGAGGCGCTCGACCGGGGTCGTCGGTTCCGCGCCGTCGGCGGTCACGCGGTCGGGGGCCGGAGGCGACGCGTCGCGCTCCGCCGCGATCCGGTCCCCGAGGTAGCCGCCGAGCGCGCCGCTGCCGACGACGTACGCCGCGCCGAGCAGCGTGAGCGCGAGGACACCGACGGTCGCCGCGGGCGATACCATAGCGGCGACCCAGACGGCGAAGAATGTCAGCGGCAGCGACAGCAACGCGACCAGCGCGCCCGTCGCGGCGCCGATCCGCGGGCCGCGGGCGGTCGCGGACTCGTCGGTCCAGCTTGCCACCCCCGCACCGACCGCGGGCGCGACGAGGCCGACGACCGGCAGGACGCTCACGAGCACCGTGACCCCGGCGCCGACGCCGGCGCGCGCGAGGAGGTCCGAGAGCCGAGCGACCGTCGAGCGGTCGCCTCCGGCGTCGGCGGTCGTCATCGCGGGCGTCCCGGGCGCCGGGGCGGTTCGGCCGGTCCGCGCCGTCGCGGAGCCGTTCGCACGCCCGCGATCGCGGTCCCGTTCCGACAGCGATCTGTCATCGAGATCGCTACGGGACGAGAAATCAAAAGGCCGTCGGGGAGCGGGGTAAGCGCCCGTTCGCGGTGGAGTCGGCTCGAAGCCGGTCCGACCGCGACGCGTGAAAGTAACGGGGCATCCCCGGTTAGGGGTGGCTGGATCGCAACCGATTCAGCGGTCGCGCAGTCGCGACAGCTCCGACTCGGGGATGACGAACTCCCGCGTCCCCGGCTCGTAGACGGCGAGGCTCCCGGCGACGAGCGCCATCGACGCCGCTAACAGTCCGGTGTTGATCAACAGCAGCGCCTCGGCGTTGCCGAACCCGGTTCGGAAGGCGGCCGCGGGCGTGCCGACCGCCGCGACGACGACGAGTCCGAAACCGACCGCGAGGTACGCCATCGCCGTGCGGCCGGACGACCGATACGCCGCGACGGCGAACGCGACCAGCGTCGCGCTCGCGCCGGCCAGCACGGTGGTCGTCATCAGGTACAACCCCTCGATAAGCTCCATACCCGTCCTGCTCGAACGCGGATAATAAACCCACGGTGGCGGGTATCAGCGGCGATAACACGGTTCGGAGGCTCGGACCGGCAAAGCGGTCGCGCTCCCGTCCCGCACGCCGAATCGGGACGTTCGTCGATCGAGACAATCACCGGTACCATTATAAGTCCGAAAAATCAATATCGATAACGTGAATGGTGGGGGACGATCTGATCACCGTACTCGGTAACAAATACAACACGGACATCCTGACGGCGACCGGCGAGGCGAAGTCGGCGCAGGACCTCAGCGACCAGCTGGACGTCCCGATCGCGACGTGTTACCGACGGATCAACGAGTTGGAGGAGGCGGATCTGCTGGAGCTACACGACCGGCCGCTCTCGGACGAACACCGGCGCGTGAAGGTGTACCGCCGGAAGGTCGACGGGGTGGAGGTCGACTTCCGCGACGGGCTCACCGTCGAGGTGGAGGAGCGGTCGGCGGTGAAGAACCGCCTCGACGACGTCTGGCGCGACCTCTCGTCGCGGGAGTGACGAGGCGGCTGGCCGGCCGGCACCCTCTCGGCGTCAGAACGACGGCTGGTTGTCGGAGCCGCCCATCATCGAGAAGCCGCCCGCGCGCTCGTGGACCGTGATCCCGCCCTGTCCAATCTCCATCGGGAAGATGTCAGTATCGATGTCCTGTTTCCGCATCTTCGCGACCCAGACGTAGCGGTTGACGCCGGAGTCGGTCGGCGTCTGGATGAAGTAGATGTTCCCGTCCGTGAGGAAGTTCTCTAAGCCGACCTCGGTGTCGGGGAAGACGGCGCCCTGCTCGTTGATGAGCAGCGAGGTGAGTCCGTTCGCCTTGAGGATGTCCGAGAACTTCAGCAGGTAGGTGCGCTTCTCCTGTTCGGCGTCGAAGAAGAGCTGGAACATCGACAGCGAGTCGAGGACGAGCCGGTCGAAGTCGCCGTCCTCAACCGTGTCGAGCAGGCGGTCGACCGCGGTCGAGAAGTCGGTCTCCCGTAACATCTCGCGTTTGTCGAGGATGACGATGTCACCGTCGTCGACCATCTCGTCGAACCCATCGAAGCCGACGGACTCGGCCGCACCGCGGATGTCGGCCTCGTCCTCCTCGAAGGAGACGTAGACGCCGCGTTCGTCGTGTTCGGAGACGCCGTGATGGAGGTACTGGATCCCGAAGATGCTCTTGCCGGTGCCCGGGTTGCCGGAGACGAGGACCGTCGACCGCTCGGTGATACCGCCGGTGAGAATGGAGTCGAGCCCCTCGACCCCGGTGGAGACGAGTTCTGACATTCGTCTCCCCCTTGGCGGCCGGAGTATATAAAAGACGGTTCAGGACATCGGGCGAACGGACGGCGACAGTTTTATCTCTCGACACACCGCCCGTTCGTGTATGCCCGGTGAAGCGTGTCCGGTCGCTCCCGGCGGTGGTCGACGGTGAGCGACCCGTCGATACTCGTCGTGGAGGACGAGCCAGACATCGCGGCGCTGTACGCCGGCTTCTTAGAGGAGCGGTACGACGTCGATGTCGCCGAGACCGCGGCCGAGGCGATCGACCGGGTCGACGCCGCCGTCGACGTGGTGCTCCTCGACCGCCGCCTCCCCGACGGGAGCGGCGACGACGTCTTAGACCACATCCGCGGGGAGGGGTACGACTGCCGCGTGGCGATGGTCACCGCGGTCGAACCCGATTTCGACATCATCGACATGGGGTTCGATCTGTACCTCACCAAGCCGGTGAGCCGCACGAAGCTGCTCGCGGCCATCGACACCCTCCTGACCCGCAGCGAGTACGACGACCTCGTTCAGGAGGCCGCCGCGCTCGCCAGCAAGCGCGCCGTGTTGAGCTCGCAGAAGCCGGCCGCACAGCGCGAGGGGAACGACGCGTACGCCGACCTCGTCGACCGGCTGGAGGAGTTAGACGCCGACATCGACGACCTCGGCGAGTCGCTGTCGACCGACGACTACCGCGCGATGTTCCGCGACCTCGGCGAGGCCTGACGCGGCGCCGTCCGTCTCGACGTCGCCCGCCTCGACGCGGTTTTTCGCGGCGCTCACTCCGATCGCTTTTCCCGCCGTCACAGAAGTGTGTACTCCGGCGACGCCGACGGTACTGTAGCGGGTTTCGGCCGAGGCCGCAGTTCAACTGAAGCGGTAGCGCGGAGTCCCCTTCCTCAAGGAGCGACCGGAGGGAGCGAGTAGGGAGGGGAGGAGCGCGTTCGTTTCTGTAATAAACACCAGCTTATAAATAGCCGCTCATACACATTGAAACTGTGGCAGACGACTACGTGCGTCGGACGGCAATCACTCGTCTCTCGGTAGACGATGAGCAACGCGAGTTGCTTGAGGAAACCATCTCCGAGTGGAAGCGTGGGTGCCAACTCGCCACGGACATGGCGTGGGGAAAGTGTAACGCCAAGAGCGACGTACAACCCCTCGCCTACGACGACGTGCGCGAACACACCGACCTCGGGAGTCAGCACGCGATCCTCGCCACCCACCAAGCCGCCCAAGCCATCACCGGCTGTCTCGAACGCCGCTCGAACGGCAAACAGGCCAGCAAACCCACGTTCACCGCCCCCACGATAAAATACGACACTCGAACGATGACGCTGTTCGATGACGATACAGTGTCACTCTCCACGACGGAGAGTCGCGTCCGATGTGAACTTGCGCTCCCTGAAGCCGAGGATGGCTACCAACGGCAGTACCTTGGCTCCGACCACTGGAGCGTCACGGAAACCACACTCACGGCTCGTGACGACGATTACTTTTTACACATCGGCTTCCGCCGACCCAAAACCGACACCGAGCGAGACACCGCCGAGGACGGAACGGTTCTCGGGGTCGACCTCGGTATTGAAAACCTCGCCGTCACCAGCACAGCACGATTCATCAATGGGCGCGAACTCTCACACAACCTCCGCGAATTCGAGAAAGTCCGTGCGGGACTCCAACAGACAGGCACGCGAAGCGCCCACAGAACGCTCGAACAATCAAGTGGACGCGAACGACGATACGTTCGTGACGTGGTTCACCAAGCATCGAACGCCATCGTAGACGAAGCACTCCGATACGAGTGCGACATGATTGCGTTTGAGGACTTGACTGACATCCGCGACCGAACGGGTGCGTCGTGGGGGCACAAGTGGGCGTTCCGAACGCTGTACGAGCAAGTGGAGTACAAAGCCGAAGCAGTCGGCATCTCTGTGAAGCAAGTGGGGTCGGCATACACATCGCAACGGTGCGCCGAGTGTGGATTCACGGCAGACGAGAATCGCGCGACTCGCACGGAGTTCCGGTGCGTGAAGTGTGAGTCGGGAGCGAACGCGGATTACAACGCGGCGAAGAACATCGGGATACGGTATGTCCGTCGAGGCCAACAGTCGTCTCGGCGGACGGGCGACAGTCAACTCGCCCTCAAGTCTGGAACAGTGACGCCAAGTGGCGGATTCACCGCCCACCCGGACGGGTTCGAGGCTGAGCTCACGGACAAGCCCCTCCCTCAACGAGCGAACCCATCAGGGTGAGCGAAGTAGGGTGGGGTTGTTGACGTGACTGTGGCCCTAACGCTAATCGTGATCAACGTTACCGAGCGCCGGGAAACGCTCCTCGCCGCGGCGGCCGGCGCGGCCGCGATCGCCGGCTCGTACCTCGTCGCGGGGTGGACGCCCTCGTTCGTCGTCAGGCCGATCGACCAGACCGTGGTCAACCTGACTCCCGGACCGATCGTGACGGCGACGATCGAGACCCTCGGCGGCGCGGGGCACCTGATCCACATCGCGCTGGCGGTCGCGATCGCCGTCGGACTGTTCGGCGCGGTCGCGTTCGCGGGCCTTCGGCTCGCCACGCGCACGGACCGGCGAGCGGTCGGCGCCGCGGTCGCGGGAGGGGGATCCTGGCTGCTCGCCGCGGGGCTGACCGGGATCTCGCTCGGCGCGCTGGGCGCAGCGCTGCCCGCGGCGGCCGTCGTCGGGATCGGGTGGCTGCCGTCGTCCGCGACCCCCTCCGGAGGCGACACCGGCACTGCGAGGGACGCGCCGGCCGTCGTCGACGCGGTGCGCCGCCGGACCCTCGGAGTCGTCGCCGGGGCGCTCGGTTTCGTCGCCGCGACCGCGGTGGGTCGGCGGGCGCTCGCATCGGACGACGAGCCCCTCCCCGACGCCCCGCGGTCGGAGGGCGCGGCCGCGCAGCTCCAGGAGCTCGACTCGGCCGCGCTGGCGTTCGAGAGCGACGAGCTTCAGGGCATGGTGACGCCGATCGGCGAGTTCTACAACGTCGACATCGCGGAGTTCGACCCGGAGGTCACCGCGGACGAGTGGTCGGTGACGTTCACCGGCGAGACCGGGAGCGAGCGGACAGTCGACTTCGACGAGCTGATCGACCGACCCGTCGAGAACCGCGCGGTGACGCTGCGGTGCGTCGGCGAGGACCTGAACGGCCGCCGCATCGGGAACGCCGTCTGGACGGGAACGCCGATCCGGCCGCTGCTGGAGTCCGTCGACCCGCAGGGCGACTGTAACTGCGCCATGCTGCGCGGCGAGGACGGGTACTACGTCGAGTTCCCGGTCGACGCCCTCGCCGAGGGGTTCCTCGCGTGGGGGATGAACGGGAAGGAGCTCCCGACCAGCCACGGCCACCCGGTCCGGGTGCTGATCCCGGGCCACTGGGGCGAGACGAACGTGAAGTGGCTCTCGGAGATCGAACTGCTGAACGTCGAGGACGACGGCTACTGGGAGGAGCGCGGCTGGGAGGGGACCGGCGAGGTGACCACCGTCGCCAAGCTCTGGGACGAGGGGGTCACGGAGCTCGACGACGGCCGGATCGAACTGGCCGGCCACGCGTACGCCGGCACGCCCGGCGTCGAGCGCGTCGAGGTGTCGACCGACGGCGGCGACTCGTGGATCGACGCCGAGCTCTCCGACCCGCTGCCCGACGCGGACGTCTGGCGGCAGTGGCGCCACGTCTTCGAACCCGACGGGGAACACGAGGTCGTCGTCCGCGCGGTCGACGGCGAGGGGACGCGACAGACCGAGGAGGAGTCCGGCTCGGTCCCGAGCGGCGCGTCAGGGTGGGTGCGTCGGACGGTCGGCTGACGCGGCCGCGTCCGTTCGGAGACGAGCGCGGAGCGACCGCTCGGGTCGAAACGACTTTTATCACCTGCTCAACACACCAGTACGCCAAATGGAGAAGGCCCTATCACCTACACCCGGCGTAAACGCCGGGGTTTGTCAGTGAACTCCCGGTCTACCCGCGTGATACGGTGGGCGTGAAATCGCCGCTCCCATTCACTGTTCCTGACTTCAGGGCAAGGTGATTGGTTGCCCCTCCGGAACCAGACTTACGCCGATTCCGGAGATACCGCGCTGCTATGTTTCGCGCCGCGTTGTAGTCGCTGTGGAGCTCTTTGCCGCACTTCTGACACACAAACTCATCGCCGTCGCGGTTATCCTCATGTGTGAACCCACACTCGGAATGACTACACTGCTGGCTTGTGTAGGCTGGATTCACCACTTCAACAGTGATTCCTTCAGCTTTCGCCTTGTAGGTTATCTTCCGCGATAGCTCTCGAAACGCCCACTGCTGGAACTTTGAGAGATCCGACATCCCCTCTCGGATATTCTCTAAGTCTTCCAGTATAATTGTCTCACACCCGTTGGCGACAGCCTCAGTAACTACCTCTTTCGACACATAGTGTAGATAGTTCTCGCTCCAATTGGCGAAGCGATCACCAATCGACTGGATTGTGAGATGGGCTGATCGCGTTCCGGTCTGTTGTAGGTTGCCGCGTCGACGTTCGTATTCGCGGCGTTTGTGATTCAATAGGTCTGCGTTACCGATGAACACACCAGAGCTGGTCACAGCGAGATACCCGTCCACGTTGCGATCCACGCCAAGGACTGTTCGGCCCTCGGCTTCTTCCTGCGTGTCGTCACGTTCCTGCTTGACTGAGACGTGGAGGTAGTAGGTATCTGTCTGCTGGTCGTATCGGAGCTTCGCCCCCTGTTTGTCCCATTCGTCTGATTCCATGTACTCAGCCTGAATGGAATCGTCTGGATAGACGTATTCGGCTTTTACACGACCACTGCCGTAGGCGGCAAGCGTACAATACCCATCAAAATAGCTGATTGCACTGGTATTGTAAACGGTCGTGTTCGACGTGAACACCGGCTTGGAAACTTTCTCACCCTCTTTCATGCGCTCAACGACGCCACGAAGTGCATCGGCGGCATGGTTGACCGCAGCAACACAGAGGTCAGAGTGCAATCCGGTTTCATCTCGGATGTCGTCGTAGAGGTATGGTTGAAGCTGGGAGCGAGAGGTAATCACGTACCCGTCGTTGTTGCCCTCCCATCCTCGATCAGCGAACCGCTGGGCGGCGTTCCTGAAGGTATCCATTGTTTCCTTCAGGTCGTCCCGGCGGTCGTTGGGAACGGAGAGTTTCACGACAGCGGTACGTTGAAGCTCCATCTACACATCACATGTGGTGCTATGTATTTATATAAATTGGGGAGTTGGTTAGCATAGTGTTTTGCGGTTGGGTGTTGCTCATGGCGCGATTCCCGCCCGCCGTGAACGGCGGGACTCCCTCGCTGTATTAGGTGGTACCTGTTCGTCGCGAGCCGCGGTGGCGCCAACAGGGTCCGTATCGTCCGGGAACTCCGCGCTCGCCCCCGGAACGCGAACGAACTCGCGGCGGCACTGGACGTCGACTACAACACGATCACCCACCACCTCGAGATGTTACGAGACCACGACGTCGTTGAACCGAGCGACCACGACTACGGCAAGCTCTACTTCCTGACCGACCGCTTCGAGCGTCACACGGACGCGTTCGAGGAGATCACCGCGGAGGTGGACGCCGAATGAACCCGGCGTCGCCGACCGGGCTCGCCGTCCTGATCGGGATCGTCAACAGCGCGCTGTTGGCGGTGCTGGCGACGATATGGATCCGCAACTACCGCGAGTTCGGGTCGACGCTCCTGTTGGGGCTCGTGGGCTTCAGCGCCGTGCTGCTGGTCGAGAACCTGGTCTCGGTGGCCTTCTTCTTCGCGAACATGCGGACGCTGTACGCGATGGACCCGTTAGTCGGGCGGGTCGTGCTCGGGATGAGCGTGCTCGAACTGCTCGCCGTCGCGCTGCTTACCTACGCGACGGTTCGGTGACCGAGCGGCGTCCTCGCGACCCTGTCCCCGCGGACGGCGAGCGCTCAGGAGAGCTGGTCGCCGACGATCCGGTCGGCCTCGGCGAGGAACGCATCGCGCTCGTCGATCGGGATGGTCGCGCCCGCGGCAACGTCGTGCCCGCCGCCGTCGCCGCCGACGGCCTGGCTCGCCTCGCGCATCACCGCGGACAGATCAAGTCCCTGCCGGACGAGCGCGTGCGAGCCGCGCGAGGACACCTTCAGTTCCTCGGCACTCTCCTCCGCGAAGGCGATCACCGGCTTCGAGCGGTCGACCGCGGGGGAGCCGACCGCCATCCCGGCGACGATGCCGACGATGGTCTCGCGGATGCGCGACCCCGCGTCGAACCACTGGAGGTTGTCCTCGTGGGTGACGCCCTCGTTTTTGACCCACTGGAGCCCCTCGGAGAGGTTCCGCCGGTGGGTGCGGAGCAGCCGTCTGGCCTCCGCGAGCGCGTCGCCGCGGTCGCCGAGACACACCGCGAGGCCGACGTCGCCGCGCTCGTAGCGCGCGGTCGCGTTGAGCAGCGTGGAGAACTCGCTGACGTCGCGCAGTTCGGTGCCGGGCTCCTCGTCGACGAGCGTGTAGGAGGTGCCGACGAGCGCCTCGATCCGGTCGGAGGGGACGCCCGAGGCGACCGCGCGGCGCATCAGCGCCGACGCGAGGGCCTGCCGCTCCTCGGCGTCGAGGTCGACCCAGCGCCGCCACTCCCCGTCGCGTTTCACGTCGACGTCGAGGTCGGTGAGGAAGGAGATAGCGCCCGCCTCGTCGTTCGAGATGCCCGGGATCTTCACGTCGGAGGCGTACTCCAAGAGCTTCGGGAGCGGCCGAGTCTGTCTGCCGTACAGGTCGAGGTCGGTCCGGGCCTCAAGGACGCCGACGTCGACGCCGTCGGCGACGATCGACTCGTTGGCGCCGACCAGCGCGCCGTCGGAGTCCTGCATATCGCCGACCGCGCCGACGACCGCGAGCGCGGCGAGGTCGCGGTTGTCCCCGTCGGTGCCCTCCAGCGCGCGGGCGAGGAGGTAGCTCGCGCCGGCACCCGACAGCTCGCTCGCGCCGTCGATCCCCTCCAACAGCGGGTTGAGGTGGTAGCGCGTGTCGCGGTCGGCGGGCTGGTGGTGGTCGGCGATCACGGGGACGAAGTCACCGCGCTCCTCGTGATCGGCGATGACGTCGAGCTGGCCGGAGCCGAAGTCGGTGAAGAGCACCACGTCGAACTCGCGTGCGGCGATGCCGGCGATTGAGTCGGCGTCCAGCTGCTTCTCGAAAACGACCTCGTGATCGATCCCGGCCCGCGCGAGCGCGGTGGACGCGATCGCGGCGCTCGTGATCCCGTCGGCGTCGATATGCGACGCGAGCAGCACCCGGCCGGCCTCACGCAGGCGGTCGGCGCAGTCGGTCGCGCGGTCTGCGAGGTCGGGAACTGGAGCGGCGACTGCCATTACCACCGGTTGGCGCCCGATCGGGCATAAACGCACGCTTCGGCGCGACGGGCGCGGACCGGCGCGGCGGCGTCGATCCCGCGGCGCCGCCGGCCCCGGCGCGTCCGCGTCGCTGCCGAAGGGGCATCAATTGCCGTAACTGACGGTTATAGATGTGCGCAGACGTATGAGCAACAACCATGACACGTGGGTTCAACACCCGGAGTCTCCACGCCGGCGCCGAGCCCGATTCGACGACCGGCGCCCGCGCCACGCCGATCCACCAGACCACGTCGTACGTCTTCGACGACGCGGACACGGCGGCGGAGCTGTACGCGCTCCGGGCGGAGGGCCACGTCTACTCCCGGCTGTCGAACCCGACGGTGAACGTCTTGGAAGAGCGGATCGCCGACCTCGCCGGCGGGTCGGACGCGGTCGCGACCGGCTCGGGCATGGCCGCGTTCGACGCGATCACGACCGTCCTCGCGAGCGCGGGCGACAACGTCGTCGCCAGCTCCGAGATGTACGGCGGGACCGCGGCGTACCTCACCAGCATCGCGAACCGGCGCGGGATCGAGTCGCGGCTCGTCGACACGCTCGACTACGAGGCGTACGCGGACGCGATCGACGACGACACCGCGTTCGTCCACGTCGAGACGATCGCGAACCCCTCGCTCGTCACGCCCGACTTCGAGCGGCTCGCCGAGATCGCCCACGAGCACGCGGTTCCCCTCGTCGTCGACAACACCTTCGCGACGCCGTACTGCTGTCGCCCATTCGAACACGGCGCGGACGTCGTCTGGGAGTCGACGACGAAGTGGATCACGGGCAACGGCACCACCGTCGGCGGCGTCGTCGTCGACGGCGGACAGTTCCCGTGGGGCCACCCGGACGCCGACTACGACGAGCTCGACGGCGAGTCGCCCGCCTATCCCATCGACTTCGTCGAGCGGTTCGGCGACGCCGCGTTCGCCAACGTCGTCCGCCAGCGCGGCGTGCGCCCGACCGGCGGCCAGCAGTCCCCCTTCGACGCGTGGCAGACGATTCAGGGGCTCAACACGCTCCCGCTGCGGATGGAGCGCCACTGCGAGAACGCGCGGCGGGTGGCCGAGTTCCTCCGCGGCGACGACCGCGTCGACTGGGTGAGCTACCCCGGGTTCGAGGATCATCGGAGCCACGATAACGCCGCCGAGTACCTCGACGGCTTCGGCGGGATGGTCACGTTCGGCGTCGACGGCGGGTACGAGGCCGCGAAGACCTTCTGCGAGTCGGTCGACCTGACCAGCTTCCTCGCGAACATCGGCGACGCGAAGACGCTCGTCATCCACCCGGCCTCCACGACGCACGCGCAGATGGACGCGGAGCAACAGCGGCACGCGGGCGTCTACCCGGAGATGCTCCGGCTTTCGGTGGGCATCGAGGACGCCGACGACGTGATCGCCGACCTCGACGCGGGGCTGGCCGCGGGCGAGCGCGCCGCGAGCGAAGGGGAGGTGAACTGAGATGAGCGCCGTCCCGACCGACCACGGGGTCGCCTCGCTCGGCGAGTTCACCTTCGAGTGCGGACAGTCGGTCCCCGACTTCGAGGTCGCCTACGAGACCCACGGCGAGTTCGACGGCGACAACGTCGTGTTGATCTGCCACGCGCTCACCGGCAGTCAGAACGTCGCACGCTCCCCCGAACCGGAGCGCGACACGTCGACGGCCGGGGCCGGACAGGCCGGGCAGGCCCGCGCGTGGTGGGACGACGTCGTCGGCCCGGGGAAGGCGATCGACACGACCGAGTACTACGTCGTCTGCGCGAACGTCCCCGGTTCCTGTTACGGGACGACGGGGCCCGCCAGCGAGCGGCCCGCGGACCTCGACCTGCGCGAGGAGCCCGACCACGACCGCTGGGGGACCGCGTTCCCGCCGGTCCAAGTCGAGGACTGGGCGCGCGCGCAGCGCCGCCTGCTCGACCACCTCGGCGTGGGGCGGCTCCGCGCCGTCGTCGGCGGGAGCGTCGGCGGGATGAACGCCTTGGAGTGGGCGAAGCGGTACCCCGACGACGTCGACCGCGTGGTCGCCATCGCGACCGCCGGGCGGCTCGACGCGCAGTGCCTCGCGCTCGACGCGGTCGCGCGCCGCGCGATCCGCGCTGACGCAGATTGGAACGAGGGGAACTACTACGGCGACGACCGGCCGGACCCGACGGAGGGGCTCGCCATTGCCCGCCAGATCGGGCACATCATGTACCTCTCGAAGGCGTCGATGGAGCGGAAGTTCGGGCGGCGGTCGGCCGGCCGCGACTCGCTGACGCGCGAGGACGGCGACCTCGGGTTGCCGCCGGAGCCGACGGCCGGCTTCTTCCCGTACCGCGAGGTCGAGTCGTACCTCGACTACCAGGCGGAGGGGTTCGGCGACCGCTTCGACGCGAACAGCTACCTCTATCTCACGCGCGCGATGGACGAGTACGACCTCGCCGCCGGCCACGGTGCCGACGCCGACGCGCTCGCCGCCTTCGAGGGCGAAACCCTCCTGATGAGCTTCACCGCCGACTGGCACTTCACCGTCGAGCAGTCCGCCTCCCTCGCCGACGCCTTCCGCGAGTCCGGGGTCCCGGTCGCGCACCACGTGGTCGACTCCGACCACGGCCACGACGCGTTCCTCGTCGAGCCGGAACACGTCGGCCCGCCGGTCCGGGACTTCCTCGCCGACGGCGTCGACGGCCGCGCGGTCTCCGACGAGGGCGGCGACGACGGCGACGACCCACGACCCGACTCCGACCACGCACCCGTCCACGCGAGCCTCTTTCGAGGATAAACTTCCTTTTTTAAATAGCGCCTGTGCGGTGGCGCGTGCCGATGAGCGCCGCACCGCGGCGCGAATCGCACGCGCGAGGGAGTCGGTGGCCCGGAGCGAAGCGGAGGGCCACCGACGAGGCTGGGGAGGCGTGAGGTGCTGTGCGGGGCGGGGCTCGAAGGGGCAGCCGCGAGGGCGAAGGCGCGCGACGTAAGGACCGCAGGAGCGAGCGAAGCGAGTGACGAGGACCGCAGCGAGCGCACCGAGCCGTCGCGGCTGGGGTTCGGCGGTGTTCGTGTCCAGCGCCGATTTATAAGGGTCACAATCGTACGGCCGAGCGGCTGGGGCTTCGGCGGTGTTCGCCGTCGATCCGTTCCCAACGGTTTATAAATAAGCGGCTGAGGCTTCGGCGGTGTTCGCCGTCGATCCGTTCTCAACGGTTTATAAATAAGCGGCTGAGACTGCGGAGGCATTCGCCGTCGATCCGACAACGACTGTTTATAAGCAAACGACCGGCGCGGGAATGTCGTTCTCTCAGAAGATTCACGATCAATCATGATAACGTTCATAGTTCCCGACCTCGTGGTGTGTAAGGTATGCCAGGCGGACACGCTCAGACCCTGCGACCGTTCATGTGGCGCGCGGAACGACTGTACCCGGACACGGAGATCGTCTCGCGCACTCACGAGGGGCGCACGCGGCACACCTACGCCGAGTACGCCGACCGGACGGCCCGGCTCGCGAACGCCTTAGACGACTACGGGATCGAGCGCGGCGACCGCGTCGCAACGTTCTGCTGGAACCACACGCGGCACTTCGAGACGTACTTCGGCGTCCCGAACACGGGCGCGCAGCTCCACACGATCAACCCGCTGCTGCCCGACGAACACATCCAGTACATCGTCGACGACGCCGACGACGAGATCATCTTCGTCGACCCGTCGCTGGCCGAGAAGATCGCGGGCGCCGCCGACGGGGCGGAGGAGTTCGAGGACGTCGATTTCGTCGCCATGGGCTCGGAGGGGATCGACGCGCTCGACGCGCCCGCCTACGAGGAGTTCATCGCGGACCACTCGACGGACTACGACTGGCCCGACCTCGACGACGACCAGCCCGCCGGCCTCTGTTACACCTCCGGCACCACGGGGCGGCCGAAGGGCGTCGAGTACACCCAGTCGATGCTGTGGAGCCACACGATGGCCTCCCAGACGCCGCAGGGGATCCCGATGGAGGACTCCGACGTCGTCATGCCCGTCGTCCCCATGTTCCACGTCAACGCGTGGGGGATGCCGTTCACCGCGGCCGCCGCGGGCGCGAAGCACGTCTACCCGGGTCCCTCGCCGGACCCGTCGGACCTCGCGGCGCTGATCGAAGAGGAGGGCGTGACCATCTCCGCGGGCGTCCCGACGGTGTGGCTCGGCCTGCGCGAGTACATCGAGGGGGGCAACGACGTCGACCTCTCGACGCTCGACACCGTGATCATCGGCGGCGCGGCGGCGCCGCAGGCGCTGATCGAGTGGTACGACGAGCGCGACGTCGAGGTGCTCCACGCGTGGGGGATGACGGAGCTGTCGCCGATCGGCACCGTCTCGCACCTCAAGAGCGACCTGCGCGACGCCGACTACGACACGCAGGTGAACAAGCGCTCGAAGCAGGGGCTCGTCGCCCCCGGCCTCGAGTTCGAGGTCATCGACGAGGACGGCGAGGAGGTGCCGTGGAACGGCGAGGACTTCGGCGAACTCCGGATCCGCGGCCCGTGGGTGACGAAGGAGTACTTCGCCCGGCCCGAGGCGAGCGAGGAGGAGTTCGTCGACGGCTGGCTGAAGACCGGGGACGTGGTCACCGTCGACGAGGATGGCTACATGCAGCTCGTCGACCGGACGAAGGACGTGATCAAGTCGGGCGGCGAGTGGATCTCCAGCGTCGAGTTAGAGAACGCGATCATGGCCTACGACGGCGTCAGCGAGGCGGCCGTCGTCGGCGTACCCCACGAGCGCTGGCAGGAGCGGCCCGTCGCGTTCGTCGTCGTGGCCGACGGCGTCGACCGCGAGGAGATCGTTGAGCGGATCGAGACCGGCCTCCGCGAGGAGTACCCCAAGTGGTGGGTGCCGGACGCGGTGGAGTTCATCGACGAGGTACCGAAGACCGCGACCGGGAAGTTCTCGAAGAAGGACCTCCGCGAGCAGTACGGCGACCAGTCGCTCGTCGACGGGGCCGTCCCGGAAGACGACGCACCCGAAGAGGAGTAGCGCAAGAATCAGCGCGACAGCCGATCGCGCAGCCGTTTTTCAGTCGTCGCGGTCGCCGATGACCCACTTGTGCGAGTAGCTCTCGCCGCACGTACAGTGGGCGTACGCGTGGACCACGTCGCCCTCGGCGTAGAGGCCGCCGACCTCCTCGTTTTGCGCCTCCGCGAACGCGAAGACGAACCGGATCGCGTGGTCGTCGTCCGCGTCGTCCGCGTCCGCGAACGGACACGTCCCGTCGTCGAGCGAGCGCGCGATCTCCCCGTCCGCGTCCATCGCCGTCTTCGCGAACTCCATCGCGCCCATGCCCGTACCGGCCTGGAACGCGGAGCGTCCGGTCTCGCCGTCGAGAATCATCCGAACGCCGCCGTCGGTCTCGGTGCCGACCTCGCGCAGCCGGGAGTCGTCGTCGAGGTACGCGTCGCTCACGTAGAAGACCACGTCGTCGAGCCGCTCGCCCGCGAGGAACTCGTCGAGGTTGCTCATGCCGGCCGGAGGCGCGTGAGCGGTAAAAGGCGTGCGTGTCGGCCCGAGCGGAACCGGTGCGTGTCGAGCTGAGCGGAGACGGCATGCGTGTCGCGGCCGAGCGGGGAGCCCCGACTCCCCCCGGATCGATGTTAAATCATGTAGAATTGGGGCAACTGTTAATACGCACCACGGAGATCCGTCGCGTGATGAGTACGCAGACCAGATCCGGCGACCGGCTCGCGGAGTGGGCGCAGCTGGTCGACGAGGACGTCCCCGAGGAGCTCCGAGAGGAGCGCTCCGGCGACGCATAACTTTCACCCCGGTTCGCGAAGGCTTTAGGCCGGTGCCGGCCAAGAGCCGCCGATGGCGACCGAGGCCGCCGGGATCGACAGACCCCTGCTCGTCGACGACTTCCTCCAGCGACGGCGCTACCAGCTCCAGCTGGCGGACGCCGCCGCCGACGAACACACGCTCGTCTGTCTCCCGACCGGCCTCGGCAAGACGACGGTCAGCCTGCTCGTCACCGCCGAGCGCCTCCACGAGGCGGGCGGGAAGGCGCTCTTTTTAGCCCCAACCAAACCCCTCGTCCAGCAGCACGCGGACTTCTACCGCGAGGCGCTCTCGATTCCGGACGACGAGATCGTCGTGTTCACGGGCGACGTGAAGCCCGACGACCGCGCCGCGCTCTGGGACGATGCCCGGATCGTGATCGCGACGCCGCAGGTCGTCGAGAACGACCTCGTCGGCAACCGGATCTCGCTTTCCGACGTCACCCACCTCACCTTCGACGAGTGCCACCGCGCAACCGGCGACTACGCGTACGTCTACATCGCGGAGCGCTACCACGCCGACGCCGCCGACCCGCTGGTCACGGGCATGTCCGCCTCGCCCGGCGGCGACACCGAGGAGATCGAGACGGTCTGTGAGAACCTCGGGCTCGTCAACGTCGAGGTGATGACAGAGGCGGACGCCGACGTCGGCGAGTACACCCACGACACCGACGTCCAGTGGGAACAGGTCACCCTCCCCGACGAAGTCCTCGACATCCGTGACGCGCTCAACGAGGTGATCACGGACCGGCTGGAGAAGCTGAAGCAGCTCGGGGTGACGAACACGACGAACCCCGACCTCTCGCAGAAGGACCTCAACAAGATGCGGGGGCAGCTGAAACAGATGATGGACAACGACCAGTCGGACGGGTACAAGGGAATGAGCACCCACGCCGAGGTGATGAAGCTCCGGCGAGCGACCGAGCTGGTCGAGACGCAGTCCGTCGAGTCCGTCCGGCGCTACTTCGAGCGCCAGCGCGAGGCCGCGCGCTCGTCGGGCGCCTCGAAGGCGAGCCAGCGCATGGTCGCGGACCCCAAGGTGCGAGAAGCGATGCGGAAGGCGGAGTCGTTCGACGGGCTCCACCCGAAGTTCTCGAAGGCCCGGATCCTCTTGGCCGAGACGCTCGGCATCAACGGCGGCGAGCGCGCCATCCTCTTCACGGAGTCGCGCGACACCGCCGAGGCGCTCGTGGAGTTCCTCTCCGCGAGCTTCGACGTCCGGAAGTTCGTCGGGCAGGGCGACAAGGACGGCTCCGACGGGATGAGCCAGAAACAGCAGCAGGAGACGCTCGACGAGTTCAAGGCGGGCGAGTTCGAGGTGCTCGTCTCCACGAGCGTCGCGGAGGAGGGGCTCGACGTCCCCGAGGTCGACCTCGTCTGCTTCTACGAGCCCGTCCCGACCGCGATCCGCTCGATCCAGCGCAAGGGCCGGACCGGCCGCCAGGCCGAGGGGAAGGTGGTCGTCCTGATGGCCGAGGACACCCGCGACGAGGCGTTCTTCTGGATCTCCCGCCGCCGCGAGAAGAAGATGGCCAGCCAGCTCGCCGAGCTGAAGGAGGCCACCGACGACATCGAAGACTCCGTCGGCGACGACGGACAGGCCGGGCTCGACGCGTTCGGCGGGGGGTCCGGCGGCGATGGCGACACGGAAAGCGACGCCGAAGTCGACGACAACGCGGAGAAAATCGACGCGGACAGCGACGCCAGCGAGGACGACGGCGCCGGACTCACCGACTTCGCGGCGGAGGCGCGCGGGAGTGAAGACGAGGAGGAGGACGAGGAAGCCGGAGCGAGCGACGCCGACGAGAACGAGGGCGACGACGGCGTCGTCGCCACCGCCGGCGTCGACGAGGGCGTCGAGGTCGTCGTCGACCAGCGCGAGCTCGACTCCTCCATCGCGAAGGACCTCTCGACGCGCGACGGGCTCGTTACCCGGCTGGAGACGCTCGCGGTCGGCGACTACGTGCTCTCCGACCGCGTCGCCGTCGAGCGCAAGTCGGCGGCCGACTTCGTCGACTCGATGCTCGACTCCGACCGGTCGATGTTCGAGCAGGTGGGCGAGCTCTCCCGCGCGTACGCCCGCCCCGTGATGGTCGTCGAGGGGACGAACCTCTACGGCCAGCGCGACATCGACCCGAACGCGATCCGCGGCGCGCTCGCGTCGCTCGCGGTCGACTTCGACGTGAGCGTCCTCCGCACCGAAGGCGAGGAGGACACCACCGAACTGCTCGCGACCATCGCCAAACGGGAGCAGGAGACGCGCGACCGCGAGGTGAGCGTCCACGGCGAGAAGACGACGAAGACCCGCGCCGAACAGCAGGAGTACGTCGTCTCCTCCATCGCCGACATCGGCCCGGTGACGGCGCGCACCCTGCTGGAGCACTTCGGCACCGTCGAGGCCGTGATGACCGCGCCCGAGGACGACTTGCTGGAGGTCGACGGCGTCGGCCCGGTGACCGCGGAGCGCATCCGCGAGGTCGTCGGGAGCGAGTACGAGTAGCTTTGATCGACGGTACGAACGACAACGGCGGCGAAAGGATATTGTATACGAGGTAGTATACGAGCAGACATGAGCAAGAGCATCCGCGTCAACGAGGAGACACACGCCGCGCTCGCGTCACTGAAAGGTGACGACGAGACCTTCGACGACCTGCTTACGCGGTTGCTTCGCGAGCGCCGCGAGGATATCCGGTCTGGGGCTGGTCTGTGGGAGGGAAGCGACGCGCCGGAGCGCGCCCGAGAGAAACGCCGGGAGATGAAACGCGGGGTTGACTCGCGGTGACCCTGTACGACAGTAGCGTCCTCATCGATTACCTCGCGGGACGATCCCCCGCCGTCGAATATGTCGAGTCTCACGCCGACGAGCGCGCGGTCGCCCCGCCGCTCGTGCTGTTCGAAGTGTATCAAGGAGAGGTGTTCAAGACGGGGTCGACGGACCTCGGCGCGGTCGACGAGGCGCTGGACTGGATTGATGTGATCGACACGTCGGCGGTAGTCGCTCGTGAAGCGGCGGTGCTTCAGGACGCGCTCCGTGATCGGGAAGATCCCCTCGCAGCCCGCGACGCTTTCATCGCGGGGGCCGCCGTCGCACAGGACGAACGGCTTGCCGTATCGGACACCGACTTCGACGTCGATGGGATTCGTGACGCACTCGATGTCGATTTCGTCTGAAGAGGCTCAGTCGAACCCGCTCACCAGCGTCACCACCCACTGCCCGAAGTCGTACTCCAACCGGACCTCCACGCGCGTCACCCACTTCACCCACTGGAACCCCCGCCGGTCGGGCGCGACCAGCCGCGCGGGCGCCCCGTGCCCGTGGCTCAGTCGCTCGCCGCCGACGTGCGTCGCGAGCAGCGCCTCCTCGGCCTCCTCGATCGGGAGGCTCCATCGGTATCCCGTGACGGACGTGAACCGGACGTACGCGGGCTCGCGGTCCGAGCTGTCGGAGCCGACCCCGCCGGCCGCCTCCAGCAGGTCGCCGATCCGAATCCCGCCCCACTCCTGGACCGTGTACCAGCCGCTCGTACAGTCGAGCAAGGCCTCCGTCTCGTGGTCCGCAGCCAGTTCGTTGGCCGTCAGTTCGACGGGGTCGCGCACGAGGCCGTCGACCGCCAGCCGGTAGTCGTCGCGGTCGATCGGGTCGGGGTCGTCGGCGACCCACGAGGTGATCGGGAAGGCGGCGTTGCCCGCTCCCTCGCGGGGCTGCGAGCCGGTAAACCGGCGGTCGGCGCCCGCCGTGTCGAGCGCGTCGTTGACTCCCTGCTGGATCCGGTAGGTCGCGCCGCCGGCGGCGAGCAGCGCGAAGTAGCGGACGGCGGTCCGCCGGCGCTCGAAGTCGACGCGGCGCGGGAGCCGGAACCGGGTGGCGGCGTGCGCGGCCACGAGCGGGACCAAAGCGAGGCCGAAGCCGACGTGGACCGAGAGGAGCGTCCAGTAGGAGATCCGCACGTCGAGGCCGAACACCCACGCGACGCCGGTTCCGATGGCGCCGACCGCGGCGACGAGCGTCAGGACGGAGAGCGCGGTCGACCGCCGCCACAGGTTTGGGTCGGTGAGCCGGCGGCGGACGCGCGCGAGCTTCCACGCGAGCAGCGCGACGATCCCGACCCCGAGCGCGCGGTGGAGCCAGAACAGCGGCCAGCCCTCCGGGACGCCGACGGTGAACGAGACCAGCCCGGTGGCCGCCTCGGCGACGACGAACGCGAACAGCGACCAGTCGACCGCGCGCGGCGGCGGCTCGAAGCGGTCGAGCGCGGTCCGGAGTCGGTCCTTCGCGGCCATCTACGCGTGGTACGTGCTAGCGAGCCAAAAGGGTACAGCTCGCGAGGGCATCGTGCTCGCTACAGGTCGTAGACCTCGCCGTCGACCGCGAGCGGCTCCTCGAACGCCTCGTCGGCGGGGTAGAAGTGCGCGAGGTGGACGAGCCGCGTCCGGTCGGCGTCGAGGTCGTCCGCGAGCGCGAGCGCGCCCTCCCGGGTCATATGCTTCGTGCCGAACGTCCGCGGGACGCCGTCCGGCCCCTCGTGGCGCCCGCCGATCGGGTGGTGTTCACAGAGCGAGGCCGGGACGATGGCGTCCGCGAGCAGCAAGTCCGGGTCGGCGAGCGCCTCGCGGGAGCGCTCTGGAATATCGTAGCTCGTGTCGCCGGTGAGCGAGAGCTTCGCGCCAGTCTCCGGATCCTCGACGACGACGCCGTAACAGAGGAGCGGCGGGTGGTCGACGGGGACGAACCGCACCTCGAACCCGCAGGTCTCGAACGGTTCGAACGGGTCGCGGGCGTGGACGCCGATCCGGTCTTCGAGGTAGTCGTACTTGTCGCGGATCGTCTCGGCGACGCTCTCGTCGGTCGCGGGGTCGGTCTCGTTCGGCGCGTGGACGGGGAGCCCGTCGACGAGCCGGTAGACGTTGCCGAGCCCGTCGAGGTGGTCGAAGTGGATGTGCGTCACGAGCCCGGCGTCCGGGAGGGGAACGTCGGCCGCGAGGAACTGCTGTCTGAAGTCGGGGCTGAAGTCGACGAGCAGCGACTCGCCGGTGCGCTCGTTGGCGACGTGGACGGAGAAGCGCGACCGCGACACCCCGCGCTCGCGGGCCCGCTCGCAGGTGTCGCAGTCGCAGCCGACGGTCGGCGTTCCCGTCGTGTCGCCCGTCCCGAGGAGGGTGACCCGCATGGATCGCGCTCCGCGGGCCACGGCCTTAGCGTCCGCGGTCGGGAGCGGCAGAATCCGGGGAGCGACGGGGTCCGGGGATCGCCGCGACCGCGCCACGGTCGCACTCCGATCACACCCCCGAGGTATAACTCCGAGCCGCCCGGATCCGAACCATGCACACCAGTCGGACCCTCACCCTCGCGCGGCTCCCCTCGGGCGTGCCGATCCGGACGACCGTCCACGCGTACGGCGAGGGCGAACTCGTCGACGGCGACGACGGCCCCGAACTCGACGCGCCGGGAGACGCGCCCGTGGTGTACACGCAGGCCGCCCAGCACGGGCGGGAGGTGAACGGGACCGCGGTTCTCCGACGGCTCCACGAGCGACTCGTCGGGGACGCGGTCGAGTCCGGCGACGGGGACGAAACCGGGGACAGACCCGGGCAGACGGCCGCCGACCTCGCCGGCACGCTCGTCACGGTGCCCGTCGCGGACCCGCTCACCTTCGATCACGTCTCGTACACGACGCCGGAGTCGCTCGACTCGCGGCAGCCGAACATGAACCGCTGCTGGCCCGGCGATCGGGAGGGGTCGCTCCACGAGCGGATGGCGGCCCGGCTCTGGGCGTTCGCGGGCGAGGCGGACGCGATCGTCGACCTCCACACCGGGTCGCCGTCGATGGCGACGCACACGGTGTACATGCGCGGCGACGACGCCTGCCGGGGGCTCGCGGAGGCGTTTGGCACCGATCTCCTGCTCGCGGAGGCGGCTGGGGACGATCGCAAATCGGAAGATTTGCGAGCCAATCAGAACTCGTCGAGTTCTGATGACGACGCGGACACGGAGTGGAACGAGCGCGGCTTCGCCGGGAAGCTCCGGGTCGCGGCCACGCGCGAGGGGATTCCGACGATCACGCCAGAACTCGCCCACAGCAAGGAGATCGTCCCCGAAGCGGTCGAGGCGGGCGTGGCGGGGATGATCGGCACGCTGCGCCACGGAGGGCTGCTCGACGGAGAGCCCGATCCGTGGGACGGCGTCGTCGCGCGCAACCACCTCGGGCGCGTGATCGCCGATCACTCCGGGCTGTTCGTCCCCGAGCCCGACCTCGCCGTCGGCGACCGGGTGGAGGAGGGCGAGCGGGTCGGCGAGGTGTTCGACCCGACGACGTTCGAGACGCTCCAGGTCGCGCGCGCCGACCGCGACGGGATCGCGTACTCGGTCGCCCGGGAGGCGACCGTCACCGCGGGCGCGACACTGGTCGGCGTCGCGGAGCGGATCGACGAGGCGTGAGTCGAGGCCGTCGGAGTCCCGGCGCTACGGCCGCCGAACGCGGATCTGTCCGTCCGCGGCGACCGTGACGAAGAGGCGGCTGCGGACTTCGCGGCCGCGGACCGCGTCGCCCGCGCGGTCGCCGATCGTTTTCATCAGCTCGGGCGCGGTCTGGTTCACCTTTACGCCCGCCTCGTCGCAGGCGTCGTACACGCGTTTCGGCGCGTCGTAGAGGTCGGTCCCTGCCTCGATCTCGACGCGGACCGGCGCCGACAGCGCCTCGGCGAACGCGACCGTCTCGCGGGCGCGCTCGACGTTGTCGCGGGCGCTCGCCTCGACGCTGGAGACGTTCGCGCGCGAGGTGCCGAGCCGGTCGGCGATGTCCGACTGCCGGAGCCCTCGCTCGCGGAGCGACAGCACCTCCGCCTGCCGGCGGGTGAGCACGCTCTCGTCGGCGTCGAAGCCGGCTCGCTCTAGGATCGAGTCGGCGTCGACGTCGGCGGGGTCGGGTCGCCCGTCGTCTGCGGCCATGTGGTCACCGACGGGCCGGTCGCTCAAAAAACGGCGGTTTCGCGCGGGGTCGAGAACGGGCGCGGGGCGCCCGAGAAATCGACGGCGTCCGGACTGTCCGTGGGGTGAGGCTCCCCCGGGACGCCGTCACTTGCCCCAGAAGTTCTCGCGGCTGCCGAGCCGTTCGCGGTCCGTGCGGTCGCGGCGGGTGCGCTCCTCGTCCTCGTCGTCCGCCGCGTCGCCGTCGGCGGCCTCGTCGTCTCCCTCCTCCGCCTCCGGGTCGTCGGGGAGGCGCTCGATCACTTCCTCCGCCGTCGCGTGGCTGGACTTCACGCGGTGGATCTTGACCTCGGCGCGCGCCGGAGGGAGGAGACCGTCGACGAGGACGATGAACCCGTCGTCGGTGCGGCCGACGCCGGCGCCGCTCTCGTGGATGTCGTCGACCTCGACGACGACCGCCTCGCCGGGCTGGACCGGCTGCTGTTTCAGCTCGTAGATCGGCATGTCGTAGTGGTTACACCACTCCGCGCCGCCTTTGTTGCCGTAGTGTTGACACCCCATCCCCTGAATGCGTTCGTCGAAGCTGGGGCAGTCGTCGGCGAGTGGACAGTCCGCCATACCGTAGGGGAGACCGGCCGCCGTTGTAAACGTTTTCGACTCTCAGGCCGAAATTCGTGAAAACGGGCGATTCACGCGGCTCAGCGGCGGCAGCTTCGAGAGGAGGACAACGGAGAGGATGCTACCCCCGTCGGCCTCAGAGAAACTCGCGGACCTCGGAGTACCACATGTCGTGGTGGTCGACGGCGTCGAGCGCGTCCGCGACGTCGACCGCGATGGCGTGCCAGCAGCGCTGGTCGGGGTCGTCGGCGTCGAGGTTGTACGTCGCGTCGGCGCAGTTGCACTCCCCCTCCTCGACGACGTACTCGTCCTCGTGGCCCACGACGACGGTGAAATCCCGGTAGCGCTTCACGCGTCCCTCGCCGACCGCCTCGATGGCGCGTTGTCCGCGGTCGCCGTGGGCCTCGACGATGGCGGCGGCGATCGGGCCGGTCAGCTCCCCGGCCTCGGCGATCGCCGACCGCCAGTCGTCGACCGGCTCCATGGCCACCCGTTCTCGGGCGTTCGGTTAAACAGCGTCGGTCGGATCGGCCCGGATCGGGGCGAACCGGATCGGGGGTCCCGACGCGTGGTTTCAAGCAGCTTCCGCACCTCCGTCCGCCATGGACGAGACGTGCCAGCACTTGGCGTACCGCGAGGAGGGCGACGGGAAGTCGTTCGAGGCCGCCCGCGCGTTCTGTACCGTGACGGAGTCGTTCGTCCAGCCCATGCGCGCGGACATCTGTAACGCGCGGTACGACCTCGACCCCGCGACGGACTGCGAGTTCTACGAGGAACCGGAATCAGCGGCGACGTCGCCGAACTCGGAGTCGGCCGAGCGCGACACGCCCGACGCCGACCGATGACCTACGACGACTACCTCGACGGGAAGCCGGCGATCATCACCGCGGCGCTCACGGGGGGCGTCCACGGGAAGGAGGCGCACCCGGACCTCCCGGAGACGCCCGAAGAGATCGCGGCGGCCGCGGCGGCCTGCGAGGAGGCGGGCGCGAGCGTGCTCCACCTCCACGCGCGCCGCGACAACGGGGAGCGCGCCTTCTCGGCCGAGCGCTTTCAGGAAGTGGCGGACGCGGTCCGCGAGGCCACCGACGACGCCGTCCTCCAGCACTCGACCGGGGGGACCGCCGCCCCGGACGCGCTGCGCCACGAGCCGCTGCGGACGGACCCCGCCCCCGAGATGGCGTCGCTCGACATGGGGCCGCTCAACCGCTACGATCGGCTCACCTCGGAGAACACCCGCGAGCTTGTGTCGTCGCTCCACGCGGAGATGAAAGAAAGAGGGATCAAGCCCGAACTGGAGGTGTTCAACGACGGCCATCTCAACGAGTCGCTGGCGATTCTCGACGATCTTGAGGACCCGCCGTACCTCAACTTCCTGTTCGGCGGCGGGACCACGTCGCCGCCGCACCCCCGGAACCTGGTGAACCGGGTCGAGGCGCTGCCCGAGGGCGTCGAGTTCAACGTGATCGGGTTCGGTCCCCATCAGCTTCCCATGACGACCCAGTCGCTGCTGCTCGGGGGCCACGTCCGGGTCGGCCTGGAGGACAACCGGTACTACGAGCGGGGCGAGCTCGCGACGAACGAGCAGCTGGTGGCACGAGCGGCGCGGATCGCGGAGGAACTGGGCCGGCCCGTAGCGACGCCGGCGCAGACCCGGGAGCTGCTTGGGCTGCGCGGTCGGTAACGGGAGTGCGCGAGCGACCCTCGACAGCAATACGGTATTTAAACGGGACGAGCGACGGCGACGATTCCTTATAAATGAACGACGCGGTGGCGTCGCCGGCGGCGGAGCCGCCGGCTGCAAGAGGCGCGTCGCGCCTCCCTGCGTGCCTGCGAGCGGCCGCCACCGGCGGCCGCGAGTCGCACGCGCGAGGGAGTCGGCCGACCGAAGGGAGGCCGACGAGGCTGGGGAGGCGTGAGGCTGCGGTGCGGTCGCAGTCGGGTGGGACTCAAAGGGGCAGCCGCGAGGTGGGCGCAGGCGACGCAAGCACCGCAAGGAGTGAGCGGAGCGAACGACTGAGGAGCGCAGCGAGCGTGCGCCCACCTCACGGCTGGGGCTTTGGAGGTGTTCACTGTCGATCCGTCAGCAGCGATTTATAACCGAGCGGCTGGGGCTTTAGCGGTGTTCTCCGTCGATCCGTTAGCGTTGATTTATAAATAGGCGATTGAGAATTCGGATCCGCTCACTCCAGAACCGTCGAGCACTTATAAACGATCGCGTCCGGAGAACGCGTGATCTTACTCCAGTACGATCAGCACGTCGCCCATGTCGACGCTGTCGCCCTCGCCGACGTGGACGCTCGTGACGGTGCCGCCGCGCTCGGCGACCACGTCGTTCTCCATCTTCATCGCCTCCAGAACGCAGACCACGTCGCCGGCGGCGACCTCGTCGCCCTCCGCGACGTCGACCGAGAGGATCGTCCCCTGCATCTCCGCGTCGATGGCCTCGCCGCCCTCCGCGACGTCAACGCCCGAATCGTCGCCCCCGTCGTCGGATTTCGCCTGTGGGGGCCGCTGCTGCCCGCCGCCCCCGCCGCTCCCGCTCTCCGGCACCGGAATCGCGGGCGCGCCGCGCTCCTCCAGTTCGACGTCGAAGCGCTTCCCGTTCACCTCGACGGTGAACTCGCGTTCGGTGACCTCCTCGTCGTCGCCGCCGCTCGACGACGATTCGGTCCCCCACTTCTCCTGCGCCTCGGTGACCAGCTCGCGGTCGAGCTCCTCGTCGAGGTACTTCGTCGTGTGCGTCCCGTCGACGAAGCGCTCGTCGTCGAGCATCAGTCGGTGGAACGGGACGATGGTGACGACGCCCTCCAGGTCGTACTCCGCGAGCGCGCGCTTCGAGCGGGCGAGACACTCCTCGCGGTCCGGGGCCCACACGATCAGCTTCGCGATCATCGAGTCGTAGTCGGTGACGAGCTCGTCGCCCTGCCGGAGCGCGTCGTCGACGCGGACGCCGATCCCGCCCGGCGGGTCGTACGTCTCCAGCGACCCCTCGTTGGCGGGCTGGAAGTCGTTTGCGGCGTTCTCGGCGTTGATCCGGAACTCGATCGCGTGGCCATCAAGCGCCACGTCGTCCTGCGAGACGGAGAGGCCCTCGCCGCTGGCGACCCGGAGCTGCTCTTTGACGATGTCGATCCCCGTCAGCTCCTCCGTGACGGTGTGTTCCACCTGAATACGCGTGTTCACTTCGAGGAAGTAGAACGGCGTGTCGGGGCCGAGCTGCTCCGACGGGTCGCGGTCGGGGTCCTCCTCGACGAGGAACTCGACCGTCCCGGCGTTGGTGTAGTCGGCAGCCGCGACGCCCCGGCGGGCGGCCTCGCCGATCTTCTCGCGCAGCTCGTCGGAGAGCGCGGGGGAGGGGCCCTCCTCGATCACCTTCTGGTGGCGGCGCTGGAGCGAGCAGTCGCGCTCGCCGAGGTGGACGACGTCGCTCTCGGTCACCGAGCCGTCCGGATCGTCCGCGACGATCTGGACCTCGACGTGGCGGGGGGTCTGGAGGTACCGCTCGAGGTACACCGAGTCGTTCGAGAAGTACGCCTCACCCTCGCGCTTGGCGGATTCGAGCGCCTCCTCCGCCTCCTCGGCGCTCTCGACGACCTTCATCCCGCGGCCGCCGCCGCCACCCTCCGCCTTGATCGCGACGGGGTAGCCGTGCTCGTCGCCGAACTCGGTCACCGCGTCGACCTCGGTCACCGGCTCCGTCGTCCCGGGGACGATCGGCACGTCGGCGTCGTCCATCACGCGGCGCGCGTGGGTCTTCTCGCCGAGCCGTTCCATCGCGTCGCTTTCGGGGCCGACCCACGTGATCCCGTCGGCGGCCTCGACGCGGGCCGCGAAGTCGGCGTTCTCTGCGAGGAAGCCGTACCCGGGGTGTATCGCGTCGGCGCCGGCCGAGCGCGCCGCCTCGACGACCGCCTCGCCGTCGAGGTACGAGTCGGCCGCGCGTGCGGGCCCGACGTTGTACGCCTCGTCCGCGTACCGGACGTGACCGCCGTGCTTGTCGGCGTCGCTGTAGACGGCGACGGTGTCAACGCCCAGCTCCGCACAGGCGCGCATCACCCGGACCGCGATCTCGCCGCGGTTCGCCACGAGAACCTTATCGAACATTCCTGTCGGTTCTTCCACGAACTGCTACCAAACTCTGTCGGTCCGTACCGAGACGAGAACTCGGTCCGCGCCGAGGCGAGAACTCGGTCCGCGCCGAGGCGAGAACTCGGTCCGCGCCGAGGCGAGAACTCGGTCCGCGCCGAGGCGAGAACTCGGTCCGCGCCGAGGCGAGAACTCGGTCCGCGCCGAGGCGAGAACTCGGTCCGCGCCGAGGCGAGAACTCGGTCCGCGCCGAGGCGAGAACTCGGCCCGTCCGGGACGGTTAAGGGGGTCGCGGGCGCCACGATGAGATATGCTCGACGCGGGAAACCCGTACGTGCTGCCCTCGGTGCTGGTCGGCGCCGCCGTCTACCTCGGCCTCACGGTCGCGACCGACGCGTCACTTCTGGTTCGAGTCGGCGCGCTCGTCGTCCTCGTGGGCGTCGTCCCGGTCGTCCTCAACCGACTGCTGGGTAACCGGAGCGGACCGACGAGCCTCGGTGACGGCGACGAGTCGCCCGCCGCGACCGCGGGGGAGGACGCCGGCGACGAGGGGACGCGCTGAGCGAGCGGCCGCGGGAGAGGGTACCAAGGCATCCGCGAGAGACGTTACCACAGGTATATATGTCAGCGGACGTGTCTCCGGACGCGCCCTGCGGCAGGGCCGGGTCGACGGCGCGACGGTTCGACGCCGCGCTGTCGGGGGAATGTACGCGGCCGGACGTCTCCGCGTCCGGCGGCTCGGTTCGACGTATCGACTACGCGACTAGCGACGGGTGAGTCGACCAAACCAGAAAAACCAGCGCGACGCGGCTGCGGAGATCTGCGCGTCGTGCCCGCGGCTCAGAACCGGTCGCTGCGCGCGGCCGCGGTCCACGGGTCCGCGGGCGCGTCGGCGGGGACGCGCACCCGACGGCGGTGGAGTCGGCCGATCCGGTCGGTGAGCCCCCAGCGGTCCTCCTCGCGCCCGTCGTCCGCGTCGCTCGCGGCGGCCGCGGCGGCGAGTTCGCCGTCCCGGAGGTGCGCGGCGACCGCGGCGGCGATGGCGGCCGCCTCGTCGTCGCCGGCGTCGTCGGGGATCGAGAGGCCGGCGAGCGAGATCCCTTCCTCGGCGGTCGTCCCGGAATCGGCCGGCTCGTCGTCGACCGCCATCAGATCGGGATGTTGCCGTGCTTCTTCGCGGGCTGGTCCGAGCTCTTCCCTTTCAGCATCTTCAGGTCCTGGATGAGGCGCGCGCGCGTCTCGGTCGGTTCGATGACGTCGTCGACGAAGCCGCGGTCCGCGGCGGTGTAGGGGTTCGCGAACTCCTCGCGGTACTCGTCGATGAGCTCCTGTCTGCGCGCGTCGGGGTCGTCGGCCTCGGCCAGCTCCTCGCGGTAGAGGACGTTGACCGCGCCCTTCGGCCCCATCACCGCGATCTCCGAGGTGGGCCACGCGTAGTTGACGTCGCCGCCGATGTGCTTCGACGACATCACGCAGTAGGCGCCGCCGTACGCCTTCCGGGTGATGACGGTCAGGAGGGGAACGGTCGCCTCGGAGAAGGCGTACAAAAGCTTCGCGCCGTGGCGGATGATCCCGTTGTGCTCCTGGTCCGTGCCGGGCATGAAGCCGGGCACGTCCTCGAAGGTGAGGATGGGGATGTTGAACGCGTCACAGAAGCGGACGAAGCGCGCGCCCTTCTGGCTCGCCTCGATGTCGAGCGTGCCGGCGTTCACGCGGGGGTTGTTCGCGACGATCCCCACCGAGTGGCCGTCGAGGCGGGCGAAGCCGACGACGATGTTCTTCGCGAAGTTCTCGTGGACCTCGAAGAAGGAGCCCTCGTCGGCCACGCTGCCGATCACGTCCTTCATGTCGTACGGCTTCCGGGGCGCGTCGGGGACGATCTCCGCGAGCTCGTCGTCCGCGCGCTCCGGATCGTCCCACGGCTCGACCCGCGGCGGGTCCTCCACGTTGTTCGCGGGGAGGTACGACAGCAGGCGCGCGATGTTGTCGAGCGCGTCCTCCTCGCTCTCCTCCGCGAAGTGCGCGACGCCGGAGGTCGAGGAGTGAGTGACCGCGCCGCCCAGCTCCTCGAAGCTCACCTCCTCGCCGGTGACCGTCTCGATGACGTCCGGCCCGGTGATGAACATGTGCGAGGTGTCTTTCACCATGAACGTGAAGTCCGTGATGGCGGGCGAGTACACCGCGCCGCCGGCACAGGGGCCCATGATCGCCGAGATCTGGGGGATCACGCCCGAGGCCTCCGTGTTGCGCCGGAAGATCTCCGCGAAGCCGCCGAGCGAGGCGACCCCCTCCTGGATCCGGGCGCCCGCGGAGTCGTTGAGGCCGACGACGGGCGCGCCAACGTCCATCGCCTTGTCCATCACCTTGCACACCTTCTCGGCGAACACCTCGCCGAGCGACCCGCCGAAGACGGTGAAGTCGTGCGCGAACACGAACGTCTTCCGGCCGTTCACCTCACCGTAGCCAGTCACCACGCCGTCGCCCGGGATCTGCTGTTCCTCCATCCCGAACGTGTGGTTGCGGTGGGTGCGGAACCGGTCGAACTCGTGGAAGGTTCCGTCGTCGAGGAAGTAGTCGATCCGCTCGCGGGCGGTCATCTTCCCCTTGTCGTGTTGCGACTGGATCCGTTCTTCGCCCCCGCCCTTCGCCGCGCGCTCGCGGCGCTCCCGGAGGTCCTCGATACGGTCGTCCATCGTCACAGCGGACCACCCTGCGTCATTACCTCGTGCGTCGGCGAGCGCCGTCAAAAGGGTTCCCCTATCCGACGTTTTGGCGTTCGACGCCCGTCGAATGGCGGGCCGGAGAACCGCCGGCCGGAGGAGGAACCGCGCTCGACGGCGTGACCGCCGCGGAGCGGCCCTGCCTCCGGTTCACACGGGGAAGGGCGGTTCGACGCTTTTAAACCTCCGATGGACCACTCTCCGATGAGACAGGCTTCGCCTGTTTCACTGACCCGTAGGAGCGACCTGCGTACTACGGAGGTGAAAATGGCAGACACAATACAAGAGGCCGTAACCCTCGCACTCGACGATGCGCCCGAGCGGAACTTCCGCGAGACCGTGGACATCGCGATCAACCTGCGAGACCTCGACCTCAACGATCCGTCGAACCGTATCGACGAGTCCGTCGTGCTGCCGGCTGGAACGGGGCAGGAGACACAGATCGTCGTCTTCGCGGAGGGCGAAACCGCCGTCCGCGCAGAGGAAGTTGCTGACGAAGTGCTTGACAGCGACGACCTCGAAGACTTAGGAGACGACGACGACCGCGCAAAGGACCTCGCCGACGAGACCGACTTCTTCGTCGCGGAGGCCAACCTGATGCAGGACATCGGTCGGTACCTCGGTACCGTCCTCGGTCCGCGCGGGAAGATGCCTACCCCACTGCAGCCGGACGACGACATCGTCGAGACCGTCAACCGGATGAAGAACACGGTGCAGCTCCGGTCGCGCGACCGGCGCACGTTCCACACCCGCGTCGGCGCCGAGGACATGGGCGCCGACGCGATCTCGGACAACATCGACGTCATCATCCGGCGGCTCGAAGCGAACCTCGAGAAGGGCCCGCTCAACATCGACGGGATCTACGTGAAGACCACGATGGGTCCCGCGAAGGAGGTGCCCGTATGAGCTCGGTCCGCAAGACCGAGACGATCCCGGAGTGGAAACGCGAGGAGGTCGCCGAACTCGTCGAGTTCATCGACTCCTACCAGTCCGTCGGGATCGTCGGCGTGGCCGGCATCCCGAGCCGGCAGCTCCAGGCCATGCGCCGGGAGCTCCACGGCTCGGCCGCGGTCCGCATGAGCCGCAACACGCTCACGAACCGGGCGCTCGAGGAGGTCGACGACGGCGTCGAGGAGCTGACGGAGTACGTCAGCGGCCAGGTGGCGCTCGTCGGCACCAACGACAACCCGTTCGGCCTCTTCAAGCAGCTCGAAGCCTCGAAGACCCCCGCCCCGATCAACGAGGGCGAGGTGGCCCCCAACGACATCGTGATCCCCGAGGGCGACACCGGCGTCGACCCGGGGCCGTTCGTCGGCGAGCTCCAGACCGTGGGCGCGGCCGCCCGCATTCAGGACGGCTCGATCAAGGTCACCGAGGACTCGACCGTGCTGGAGGAGGGCGAGGTCGTCGACAACGACCTCGCGAACGTCCTCGTCGAGCTCGGCATCGAGCCCAAGGAGGTCGGCCTCGACTTACGCGCCGTCTACTCCGAGGGCGTGCTGTTCGAGCCCGACGAGCTCGAACTCGACGTCGACGAGTACCGCGCGGACATCCAGTCCGCCGCGGCCGCCGCGCGCAACCTCTCCGTCAACGCCGCGTACCCGACGGCCGCCACCGCCGGCACCCTTCTCGCGAAGGGGTCCGGCGAGGCGAAGTCCGTCGGCCTGTTCGCGGAGATCGAGAGCCCGGACGTCGTGCCCGACCTGATCGGGAAGGCCGACGCCCAGCTGCGCGCGCTCGCGACCCAGATCGACGACGAGGAGGCGCTCCCCGAGGAGCTCCAGGGCGTCGAGGCCGCGCCGGCGGCGGAGCCGGCGGCCGACGACGCCGACGAGGAGGAACAGGCGGACGAAGACACGGAAGACGCCGAGACGGCCGACACCGACGACGACGCCGACGACGACGACGGCGACGACGGCGGGGAAGGACTCGGCGCGATGTTCGGATAACACGAGGTACACACCAATGGAATACGTTTACGCTGCGCTCATCCTGAACGAGACTGGCGAAGAGATCAACGAAGACAACGTCACCGGCGTGCTGGAAGCCGCCGGCGTCGACGTCGAGGAGTCCCGCGTCAAGGCGCTCGTCGCCGCGCTGGAGGACGTCGACATCGAGGAGGCCATCGAGACGGCCGCCGCGGCCCCGGCCGCCGGCGCGTCCGCGGGCGGCTCCGCGGACGCCGCCGCCGACGAGGCGGACGACGACGACGATGACGACGACGAGGACGAGGCCGCCGACGAGGCGGACGACGACGACGAGGAGGAGGGCGACGGCGGCGAAGGGCTCGGCGAGCTCTTCGGCTGAGCCGGCGCGCGACTCCCCGACGCAGACCCCGTCGACCGATCACCGATTTTTCGCGACGCGTCAGTATCCGGAGTGATAACGCCGTCCGCGATTTTATATATCGATCGCAGAAACGGGGAGGCGATGAAGATCGTCGACGGCGACAAGGCGGAGTGCGACCGGTGCGAGTCGGTGTTCCCGCTCGCGGACGTCTCCCTGCTGGAGAAGGAGACCAACCGCGACTACGAGCGGGTGCTGTGCGAGGAGTGTCTGAAGATCGTCGGCGTGCCGCAGGGGTACACCCTGCGGCGGGACATCACGCACCTGGCGACGTGAGCGGCCGGCGGGCGGGGCGCTCATCGAAGTCCTTTTTTAGCGGCGACGGGAAGCCGCACTCATGGAAATCGACGCGGAGCTCCGTCGGCAGATCACGGTCTCGCTGGCGGCGGCCGCGATGTTCATCGTCGGGCTGATCGCCATCGGGGTCACCTTCGGCGGGTCGACGGTCCTCCCGGAGGCGGGGGCGATCGCGCTTGTCGCGCTGTTGGCCGGGTTCGTCCTCCTCATGGCCGGGGTCGGGACGTACCTGATGCGCGCGAAAGACGAGTCGTAAGCCGCCCAGGCCGTCGCCGCTCTTTTCGGTCGTCTTCCGCGTCCGACACGCGGCGTTTACGCTTCCTCCGCCCCGGCAGTCTCGCGCCCGTCCCCTCAGTCTTCCTCCGCCTCGGCAGCCTCGCGTCCGTCCCGCCAGTCGGTCACGTCGTCGGCGGCGGCCACCCGCTTCTCGTAGTACGAGAGGGGGTCGGCCGCCACCTGCATGTGGTCGTCCTCATTGTGGCAGATCCCGTAGTTCGCGAGCGTCTCGCAGGTGGGCGGGGGATACTGGGTTCCCCGATCGTCGGTCAGGTACTCGGTCTGGTAGCGGATCCCCTCGGCGTCGAGGCTCGTGTCCGCGCAGAAGGCGACGACCTCGTCGGGCGTCATGCCGATGCCGACGAGGAACGCCATCAGCGCGAACGACTCGGCCGCGGAGAGCGCGGCGTCGCGCTCGGCCTTCTCGATCAGGTTCGTCATACACGGGGGGAACAGCGCGGGGGCGACGACGTCCGGCGGCTCGGCGTACGTCCGCTCGGAGAGCAGCCGCCGGAGGTCGGCGACGCGCGACTCTAACGCTTCAGCGATCTCCTCGTCGGCGCCCAGTTCGAAGGGGAGCCCCTCGGCGACCCGCGCCTCGACGGCGGCCTCCAGCGCCGAGAGCAGCTCCTCGCGGGAGACGCGCACCGCGCCGTTGGCGAGCGCGCGGTTGACGAGCCGCCACGAGTCGCCCCACTCGGGCGAGGTGAGCCGGAGGTACGGGCCGACGTCGATCCGGTAGTGGTCGGGGTCGCGTCCGGAACCGCTCCCGGTGGGACCACCTCCGGTCGCGCCGCTCGCCGTCCCGCTTCCCGCCGTCCCGCTTCCCGCCGTCCCGCCTCCCGCGCCGCCGCGGACGCCGGCCGGCGCGGTCGCGTCGGGGCGCACGGCGTCCGCGAGGTCGAACTCGGCGAGCAGGTCGTCGAGCGAGACCGTCGCGGACGACACCGACCGCAGCTCGTCGTCGGTCTCGAGGTCGCGGCGGACCCGCTCCATGGCGGTCGCCGCCTCCGCGGCGGCGTACTTCTCGATAGCGGGCTCGGAGTCGAGCAGCGAGACGAGAATCCGCGCGATGGGGTACGAGAGCAGCTCCGCCTGCGTGTCGGCCGCCGACTCGCCGGGGAACTCGCCGCTCTCGGCGGCGACGGTCCCCTCGAGGAGGGCGCGCTCGACGCGCTCGCGGGCGCGGTCGACGGCCGGGGCGTCGGCCGCGACGAGCTCCGGCAGCGACACCGCGGCCTCGGCGACCGCCTCGCGGGCGCTCGCGAAGAACGGGTACTTGGCGTCGAGCGCGTCCATGTCGGCCCGAGGTAGTGAGGGCCGGCGAATAAGCGGTGCGGTCCGCGGTCGGTCGGGCCGGCGAGGGACGAGAGCCGGCCGGCGACGGCTCCTCGACGGCTACTCGTCCGTCTCCTCGACGGCCGCGCCCGGCGCGTTCGACTTGACGCTGCGGAGCCCCTGTTTTGCCTTCTGTTTCGAGGCGTACCCCTGTCCGCCGTCGGCGATGATGTTGCCGTTCTCGTGGACGAGTCGCCAGCGGTACTCGTCCGCCTTGTCGCGGTACAGCTCGAACGTCGCGTCGCTGCCCCCCTCGTCAGGGGCCTCCTCGTCGCGGGAGACGTCGACGACGTGCGCGCCCGGCGCGTTCCGCTGGACGCTCTCGATCCCGGACTTCGCGTCGCGCTTGTCGGCGTAGCCCTCGCTGCCGTCGGCGATGATGTTGCCGTTGTCGTGGCGGAGCCGCCAGCGGAACTGGTCGGCGCTGTCGGCGTACAGCTCGAAGGTGGCCTTGCTCGCGGCCGCGTCCTCGTCGACCGCGGCCGCCTCGTCTGGCCACTCCATCTCGATCTCGAAGTGGACCGTCCCGTCCTCGCGTTCGAGTTCGACCTCGACGTCGCCCGTCGCACCCGCGTCGACGGTCACCGTGCCGGCGTCGTCGACCGGGACCGGTTCGCCGCGCCCCAGCGCCCGGGCGATCCGGCGGAGGTACGTGGCCAGTCCCTGTCGGGTCCGCGACCGCTTTGACTCGTGGATGATCTCGTCTGACATCAGCGAAACGGTCTCGCGCTCGAAACAAAAGCGTATGGCCCGACTCGGTCGGGTCGGTCGCGCGGCGGCGAGCTTCCCTTCCACCGTGCGACGGAGAGCTCAGCTCCCGTTGCGCGACCGCTCCGCGTCGGCGTCCGACGGCTCCGCGTCGTCGTCCGGCCGCTCCGCGATGATCGTCTCGCCCGCGCGCACGCTGTCGCCCTCGGCGACCAGCAGGTCTTCGCGGGTCACGGCCGCGGGCAACACCACGTCGGCGCGGGAGCCGAACGAGACGTGGCCGACGCGGTCGCCGCGCTCGACGCGGTCGCCCGCCTCGACGGACGGGTGGATCCGCCGGGCGAACCAGCCCGCGATGACGAGCAGCTCGTACTCGCCGAAGTCGATCGCGACCTGCTCGTTGCGGTCCGACTCCTTGTCGAACGCCGGGCGGTTCGCGCCGGGGCGGTGACGCACCTCGCGGACCTCGCCCGCGAGCGGCGCGCGGTTGACGTGGACGTCGGTGACGTTCATGAACACGCCGACGCGGAGCCGCGAGCCCTCCTCGCGCACCACGGAGACGGTGCCATCGGCCGGGGAGACGACCGTCTCCTCGCCCGTCGGCGGGTCGCGCTCAGGGTCGCGGTGGAACCAGAGGACCCCAAGCGCGAGCGCGACGAGCGCGGCGCCGACCGGCGGGGCGACGGGCAGCGCGACGGCACCGGCGAGCGCCGGGACGAGCGCCAAGTCCCACGCCGCGTCGACGACCGGGAACGGGAGGAGCCGCGAGAGCGGCGGGCTCCGGCTCACGGCGCCACCTCCGCGTCCCGCAGTTCGGGCGACAGCTCTGTCCGGCCCGCCGCCCACGCCGCGAGCAGGTGGACGAGGTGGGTCGTGTCGTGGAGCCCGTCGGACATGTCGAGGTCGGCCTCGCCCGCGAGCGCGTGGAGCCGCGCGAGGTCGTCGCCGCCGTACTCGGAGCCGGCGCGGGCGACGCGGAGCGTCTCGCGGAGCAGCTCCTGCCCGTCGTACCCCTCGTCGAGGAGGTCGTCGAGGGTCGAGCGCGCGTCCTTCAGGTCGCCGCTCCGGGCGTCGGCGAGCGCCTCGCGGAGCGCGTCGTCGTCGCCGACCTCGCCCAGCGTCTCGTAGGCGGTCGACATGGTGATCTCGTCGCCCTCGACCGCGGTCGCCTGCGCCGAGAGGATCGCCTCGCGGAGGTCGCCGCCGGCCGCGCTGGCGACGAACTCCAGCCCGTCGGCGTCGTACTCGACGCCCTCGCGGTCGCAGATCGTCTCGAGGACGTCGATCGTCTCGTCGGTCGTCGGCGAGCGCACGCGGACCGGGAAGCAGCGCGACCGGATCGGGGCGATGAGCTTCGAGGGCTGGCGGGTCGCGATCACGAACTGGGTGGTCCGGTGGTGCTTCTCCATCACGCGACGCAGCGCCTGCTGGAAGTCCTCGCGGATCGCCTCCGCGTTGTCCAAGAGGATCGTCTTGTACTCGCCGGACATCGGCGCGTACGACGCGGACTCCTTCAGCACGCGGTTTATCATGTCGCGTTTTGCCATGCTGCTCCGCCCCGCGAGGAACCCCTCGAAGCGCGGGTCGGTCCGGATCTCCTTTTTCGTTCGGCCGAAGAAGTCGGCGACGTTGATCTCGATCAGGTCGGCGTCCGGGTCGGCGTGCGAGGCGTCGGCGAGCGCCCGCGCCGCCGCGGTTTTGCCGACCCCCGGCGGCCCCTGAACGACGAGGTTCATCGGCTCGTCGACGGCCCGGCGCAGGCGGTCGCGGGCCTCGTCCTGCCGGATCTCGTCGAGGTCGGGCGCGTGCGTGTCTATCCACAGCGGTCCGTCCATGCCGTGTGGGTCCGGTCCGGGCGCTCAAGAATCGGTCGGTCGGCGCGCCGAGACGGCGAGCCACCCCCGGGATCGGCAGGAAGTGCACATCCCGAGCCGGTCGCGACCGCGGCCATTTCGTTACGATCGCCCCCCTGTAAATCGTTTAGAAATGGGGTGTCGACGGGAGCCCGATAGCCGAGGTTACTCTCGTAAAACCGGTTAGAAATGCTATCCACCGTTCTCATCCGTTCTGAGTTTTTAATAGTATTTTGAGTAAATGAACATCAATCGTTAAGTACAGGCCTGCCGAATTTGCGAACACATGTCACGTGACAACAGTGCCGATTCGGAGAGTGGACTCACCCGTCGCCACTACGTTGCCGGCGCCGGGAGCCTCGCAACCGTGGGGATCGCCGGCTGTTCCGGCGGTGACGGCGGCGACGGTGGCGACGGCGGTGACGGCGGTGACCCCGTCGAAGTACTACACGGCTGGACCGGCGGGGACGGCGCCGCGGCGGCCGACGCGCTCGAGGAGGCGTTCAACGAGGCGCACTCCGACACGGGCCTCAACATGAACGCCATCGGCGGCGGCGGCAACCAGAACCTCGACGCCGTGGTCGCGAACCGGCTCCAGAGCGACGACCCGCCGGGGTCGTTCGCCGGGTGGCCCGGTCCGAACCTCGAGCGCTACGAGGGCGTCCTCGGCAGCGTCGACGACGTCTGGGAGGAGAACGGCTTCGAGGACGCGATGGTCGAGGAGGCCGTCGAACTCCACCAGCAGGGCGGCAGCTACCGGGCCGTGCCGCTCGGTTCCCACCGGCTGAACTGCCTCTTCTACAACGTCTCGGTCGTCGAGGACGCGGGCGTCGACGTCGACTCGCTCGACAGCCCCGCGGCGTTCATCGACGCGTTGGAGACGGTCTCGACCGAGACCGACGCGATCCCGATGACCCACGCGATGGCGGGCACCTGGACGACGACCCAGCTGTGGGGCGCGGTGATGCTGGGCGAGAACGGCTACCAGCCGTACATGGACTTCCTCGAGGGCAACGGCGACGAGGAGGCCGTCCGGTCGGCGTTCGAGACGACCGCGGAGATGCTGGAGAACTACATCAGCGACGACGCGTCCTCGATCGCGTTGACCGAGTCGAACCAGAACATCATCAACGGCGACGCAGCCTTCATCCATCAGGGCAACTGGGCGGCCGGCGCGTTCCGGAACGCCGAGGACTTCGACTACGATGACGACTGGGGCTTCAAGACGTTCCCCGGCACGGAGGGGATGTACACGCTCCACTTCGACTCGTTCATCTACCCGGCCGAAAACCCGACGCCCGAGGCTTCGAAGACCTGGGAGGCGTTCGTCGGCAGCCCCGAAGCGCAGATCGCGTTCAACCAGTACAAGGGCTCGATCCCGACCCGCACCGACGTGAGCATGGAGGAGTTCGGTCCGTACCTCCAGGAGACGGCCGAGGACTTCGCGAACGCGGAGTACCGGCCGCCGAACCTCCAGCACGGGCTCGGCGTCCCCTCCGAGACGATGACGGAGCTCAACGACGTCATCTCCTCGGAGTTCACCGGCCCGTACAACGTCGACGCGGCGACGACGGGCTTCCTGGACGCGGTGTCGAACTGAGCACGACCAGATGCTCGATTTTTACCGTCGATTGTACCGGACGATCAGGCCCTCCTCGGGGGACGACGGGGACGAGGTCCGCGCCGACGGGGGCGTCGTGAGCGACGGCCCCACCGCCGACCCGCCGACGGAGCCGGACAGAGACGCGACGACGCGCCTCAAAGCGGCCCTAGACCGGCGGTTCGGGAGCGACTTCATGGAGTCGTCGATATTCTGGCTCCCCCCGTTCCTGCTGATGGGCCTGTTCGTCTACGGTGCGGTCATCTGGAACCTCCTCATCTCGCTGACCGACTACCAGCGCTTCGAGAACGCCCCGGACTACTCGGACCTCGACTTCGAGATGTACACCCGGGCGCTCGCGGACTCCGGGTTCATCGACGCCGCGGTCAACACGCTCATCCTGCTCATCCTGTTCACGGCGGGAACGCTCGTCGTCGGCCTCCTGCTGGCCATCCTGATCGACAGGGGGATCCGGTTCGAGAACTCGTTCCGGACGATCTACCTCCTGCCGATGAGCCTCTCGTTCGTGGTCACGGCCCAGTTCTGGCTGTGGATCTACAACTACAACAACGGGATCGCCAACAACGTCATCGGGACGTTCGGCCTCGGGCCGGTGAGCTGGCTCGGCAATCAGGACATCGTCCTCTACGCGATCATCTTCGCGTTGATGTGGCAGTTCTCGGGGTACGCGATGGTCGTGTACCTCGCGGGCCTGCGCGCGATTCCGAGGGAGCACTACGAGGCGGCCAAGGTCGACGGCGCGTCGACCCTGAAAATGTACTGGCGCGTGATCATTCCCCAGCTGAAGGGCGCGACCATCAGCGCCGCCGTCGTGCTGATGGTGTTCGGCATGAAGGCGTTCGACTTCCTCTACTCGCTGACGGGGGGGTACCGGCCGCCGAACGGCGCCGACATCCTCGCGACGAAGATGGTGCGCGAGGCGTACGCGAACCTCAACTGGGCGTACGGGGCGGCGATCGCGATCGTCCTGTTCGGGATGGCGCTCGCCGTCATCGGCCCGTACCTCGTCTACGAATACCGGAGGGATAACCTATGAGCGACACAGAACCTCGAACCGACGGCGGCGCGACGAAGACGGCGCGACTGCGCCGGACCCTCGACCAGATGACGGCTGAGGACGCCGGCCTGTACGTCGTCTTGCTCTTCGCGGCGGCGTTCTACCTCGTCCCGATCGAGTCCGGACTGGTGACGTCGTTCAAGACCGGCACCGCGATCATCGAGACGGCGCCGTTCGCGCCGCCGGGACCGTCCGGATTCACCTTCGAGAAGTGGCAGACGGCGATCGACGCCCTGCTTCGCGGGATGGGGAACAGCCTGCTGTACGCCGTGCCCGCGACGGTCATCTCGGCGGTCGTCGGGAGCGTTACGGCGTACGGGCTGACGATCCCGACCTGGAAGAAGTCGTACAAGGCGGTGGTGCTAATGTTGATCATCGCCGGGATCTTCATCCCGTACCAGGCCGTGCTGGTGCCGCTGACCCAGTTCTGGTCGCAGTGGGCCCAGCTCGACCAGGTGTTGTCGTTCGTCTGGGCGCTCGGCGTCTCGAACGACTACGCCGGCATCGTCGAGCTGGTGATCACCCACGTCGCCTACGGGATCCCGATCTGTACGCTCCTGTTCCGGACGTACTACAAGACGATGAGCGAGGAGATGATCGAGTCGGCCCGCCTCGACGGGGCGACGCTCCGTCGGGTGTACCGCCGGATCGTCCTCCCGCTGTCGGGCCCGATGTTCGCCGTCGTCCTCATCTATCAGTTCACCCAGATCTGGAACGACCTCCTGTTCACGCTGGTGCTCGTCTCGACGGAGTCGAGCCCCGCGGCGCCCGTCGTGTTGATCTTAGCGGGCCTCGGGACCTCGCTGGAGGGGCAGGACTTCGCGCTCCGGATGGCCGGGGCGTTCTTCGCGGCGCTGCCGACGCTGGCGGTGTACATCTTCTTCGGCGAGGAGTTCGCCGAGGGGGTGGCGGCGTGACCCGAACGTCGACATCGGCCGGCGGCAGCCGTCGCCCGGAACGACGGCGGCCAGACTGCGAGGCGGCGCGGCGCGCGAACGACCACACGACACCGACCACAACACAAAGACATGGCAACGCTTGAACTCGACTCGATAACGAAGACGTTCCAGGACGGAGACGAGGAGATCGTCGCGGTCGACGACGTCTCGATGTCGATCGACGACGGCGAGTTCCTCGTCGTCGTCGGTCCCTCCGGCTGCGGGAAGTCCACGACGCTCCGGATGATCGCCGGCTTGGAGACGATCACCGCCGGCACGCTCAGCATCGACAACCGCGTCGTCAACGACGTGAAATCACAGGACCGGGACATCGCGATGGTGTTCCAGTCGTACGCGCTCTACCCGCACATGAGCGTCCGACAGAACATGTCGTTCGGGCTGGAGGAGTCGACGGACCTCCCGGACGACGAGATCAACCAGATGGTCTCGGAGACGGGCGAGATGCTCGGCATCTCGAACCTGCTCGACCGGAAGCCGAGCGACCTCTCCGGCGGCCAACAGCAGCGCGTCGCGCTCGGCCGCGCCATCGTCCGCGACCCCGAGGTGTTCCTGATGGACGAGCCGCTCAGTAACCTCGACGCGAAGCTCCGCGCGGAGATGCGAACCGAGCTCCAGCGGCTCCAGAACGACCTCGGCGTGACGACGGTGTACGTCACCCACGACCAGACGGAAGCGATGACGATGGGCGACCGGATCGCCATCCTCGACGGCGGCGAGCTCCAGCAGATCGCGACGCCGCTGGAGTGTTACCACGAGCCGGCCAACCAGTTCGTCGCGAGCTTCCTCGGCGAGCCGTCGATGAACTTCTTCGACGTGACACTGGAGGGCGACCGGCTGGTGAGCGACGTCTTCGAGTACCCGATCGATGCGGACGTCCGGGCGGACCTCGGCGACGCGACCGACCTCGTCTTCGGGATCCGCCCCGAGGCCGTCGAGCTCGTCGACGAGGCCGGCGACCACGAGTTCGAGACCATCGTCGACGTCGTCGAGCCGATGGGCGACGAGAACACGGTGTACCTCCACTTCGACCCCGACGTCGACCCCGAGAACGCGTCGACGCTCGTCGCGACGATAGACGGGTTCAACCAGGTCAGCGAGGGCAACACGGTGACCGCGCGGATCCCGGAGGACGCGATCCACCTCTTCGACCGGAGCACGGGCGAGGCGCTCCACAACCGGTCGATGAAGGACGCGGCCGACCAGATCGACCTCTGAACGGCGCGCGCCGTTGCGGGTTTTTTCGAAGCGTTCCCTCGCGCCGACTCACCAGTACTTCGTCCGGTCGACGCCGTCGGCGAGCAGCGCCGCGGCGGCGACGTGGGCGTACGCGCTCCAGCTGAGGGCGAGCAGCGCCGCGACGCTCCGGGTTGCCGTCGCCGCGAGCGCGGTCCACGCGACGACGACGAGGACCGTCGCGCCGACCCACGCGAGGAAGTAGGAGCTGGAGGCGGTCCCAGTGAGCGCCTCCCGGCGGAGGCCGGCGCGGAGCCCCTCGCGGACGCTCACGGCGGCCGCCGACGGGAAGAGGTACGCGCAGACGACGGTGACGAGCAGCGCGACGGTCGAGAGCGTCGCGAGCCCCACGCCGCTCAGCGCGCTCGGGACCCGCCCGGCCGCGACGACGTAGCCGACGCCGGCGACGGTGACGACCGCCGGGGAGAGGTAGACGGCGGCGACGCCGGAGAGCCGCCCCGCGAGCCGCGCCGTCGTGCTCGTCGCGACGGGTGGAAATCCGTCGCCGGCGAGCACGCCGCCGACGAGGCCGAGGAAGACGGCGAGCGGGCCGACGGCGAGCAGGAGCGGCGCCGCGAGCGCCCAGTCGGGCCAGAGGCGGACCGCGATCCGGAGGAGGGCGCCGGCGACGAACAGCGCCGCGAGGCACGTCGCGGTGCCGTCCAGCCGCGCTCGGTCGGCGAACGGGTAACGGAGGGCTTCGAGGAACATCTCACGCACCCCGCGGCGGCCCGGCGGTCCCGCGCGTCCGCCGGCTGTCGGTCGGTTCGAACACGTTCGACCGCGTCGCCGCCGGTCCGCAAAACGGTGTCGGTCGCGCCCGCGGCGCGAGGCGCGGGGCGGTCACTCTCGGAGCCGCTCCATCTCGCGTCGGACCCCCTCGCGGACGCGGTCGGTGACGTCGCCGTCGCCCGGATCGGCGACCGTCTCGGCGTCTTCGGTCTCCAGCAGGCGGTCGAGCTTACGCTCGAACTCCCGCTCGTCGATGTCGCCGTTGGCGTACCGCTCGCGCAGGGCGTCGAGCGCGGGGTCGCCGGTCGCGTCCTCGCGCTCGTCGGGGTCGTCGTCCGGGACGGGCTTCGTCAGGGTGTGGAGGACGGGGAGGAGGATGACGAGGCCGAAGAACCACACGAGCGGGAGGGTCCACCAGAGGCCGGTGAGGAGCGGGGCGGCGACGCCGGCGCCGACGACGCAGAGCGCGAACACCCGCCGCCAGCGGTGGCGGAGGTTCCACGCGACCCGGTGGGCGAGTCCGGTCATGGTCGCAGCGACGCCTGCGAGGCGGAAAGCGGTTTCGTCGGCGGGGCACGGTGGTCCGCGGCGGGGCGCGGTGGTCCGCGGCGAGCCGCGGCGATCGTCACGCCCCCTCGCGGTCCTCGATCACCAGCCGGTCGCCCGCCTCGATGCCGTGGCGGTCGCTCCACCCGCGCGGCACTTCGAGGACGTACCGCCCGGTCCCCTCGTAGCGCGTGAGCGGCCGCGACTCCGGTTCGGCCTCGTGGATCGTCGTGACCGTCCCGTTTCCGTCGACGAAGACGATGTCGAGCGCGAACTCCATGTCGCGCATCACGTAGGCGCGCTCCGCGGAGTCGCCGTGGACGAACAGCATCCCCTCGCCGTTCTCGAGCTCGTCGGTCGCGGAGAGCCCGACGTACTGCTTCACGAAGCCGTCGGCGACTCGGGCCTCGACGGTCGCGAGCGACTCGCCCGTCTCCCCGTCGACGGCCTCGACCGTGGTCGTGTCGTAGCCGGTGATCAGGAGGGCCGGGTTCGCGGCAGCGACGGCGACTCCGAGGAGGGCGACGAGCGCGAGCGCGGCCGCGACCCCGACGAGGCGGCGGTTCACGGTCGGGGTTCGCGTCGCGGAAGGAAATCGTTTTCCGCTCTCGGCGGGTTCAAACGGGTGAGGGCTCGTGGTCTAGCTGGTTATGACGCGGCCTTTACAAGGCTGAGATCGGCGGTTCGAACCCGCCCGAGCCCATTTCTGGGACGAACGAAGTGAGTCACAGAAATGTCTGCGAGGGCGCGTTTCGAACCCTATCGGTCGCGCGCAGCGAGCGGAGCGAGCGAGCACGTCCGATTTCGGTTCGAACCCGCCCGAGCCCACTGTTGCTGTCGCGAGCAACTCCGCGAGCGACAGCAACGTGCGTGTTTGAGGGCGGGTTCGAATCAGGGAGCGGGAGGTGAGCGAGCGGAGCGAGCGAACGGGAGCGACCGAGGTTCGAACCCGCCCGAGCCCACTTCCTGCGGCGAGCAACTTCGCGAGCCGCAGGAACGGAGGGGCGTGGTTCGAACCCTATCGGTCGCGCGCAGCGAGCGAAGCGAGCGAGCACGTCCGATTTCGGTTCGAACCCGCCCGAGCCCACTTCCTGTGCCGAACGATTTCGCGAGCCGCAGGAACGGAGGGGTGTGGTTCGAACCCTATCGGTCGCGCGCAGCGAGCGAAGCGAGCGAGCACGTCCGATTTCGGTTCGAACCCGCCCGAGCCCACTTCCTGTGCCGAACGATTTCGCGAGCCGATTCCTTACAGATCGTCCGCGTCGAACTTTAACAGCCCGGCGAGCGGCGGCGCGAGCGTCCAGAAGACCAACATCGCGGCCGCCGACAGCTGCTGGTTCAGGGTGTCGCCGCTGAACAGCTGTCCGCCGAGGAACGCGTTCGACAGCGCCTCGACGGCGGTCGTCGGGTTCGAGACCCGGAGGAACACGTCGATCTGGGCCGCGGACACGGGCAGCGCGTCGATCACCGAACCGGCGGCCCCGACCAGCTGGCCGGTGAGGGGGCCCCACAGCAGGACGAAGAGGACGTATATCGCGACGCCGCCGATGAGCGCCCGGCGCTGCGTCGACGACGCGGCCGAGCAGCCCACGGAGATGGCGACGAACACGACGCCGAGCGCGGCCGCGAACACGGTGTAGCCGAGGAACGCGCCGGCGTTGAACGCGACCGGCGCAGCGATCAACACCAGCGCGGGCAGCAGGAAGCCGGCGAACACCGCGAGCGCGAGCGCCGCGCCGCGGCCGGCGACCTTCCCCAGGACTACGTCGGCCCGCGAGTGCGGCAGCGACAGGAGGAGCTTCAGCGAGCCGGACTCGCGCTCGCCGCTCACCGCGTTGTAGCCGACGACGACGCCGACGAGCGGGACGAGCGTTGTGACGAGGAAGCGTCCGACGAAGGCGCTCAACAGCAGTTCCGTGGCGAACTGCTCGCTCTGGCCGGTCGGCCGCACGGCGTACGCGAACGCCGCGACGAGCAGCGAGAACAGCACCACCAGGGCGATCATGCCGCGCGACTGGACCGTCTCCCGGAAGTCCTTCCGGGCGATGGCGGTGAGGCTCATCGGTCCACCTCCTCCGCCGCCGACTCGTCGTCGGCCGGCGGATCGGCGCCCGTCGTGCTATCGTTCGTCGCGTCGGCATCCGTCGCATCGGCATCTGTCACACCGTCGTCCGTCACATCGGCGTCCGCCGAATCGGCATCTGTCACGCCGTCGTCGGTCGCGGCGGAATCCGTCGAATCGGGGTCGGTCGCGGCCTCGGAACTCGCCGCGTCGCCCTCCGTGTACGCTAAGAAGAGGTCCTCCAGCGAGGCCTCGCGGGTGTGGAAGTCGGCGACCGCGACGCCGGCGTCCTCCAGCGCGGCGATGACGTCCGTCTTCGCGTCGCTGGCGCAGTTCACCACCAGTTCGTCGCCGTCGCGGGTGACGCCGGAGACGCCGGGGAGCGCGCGGACCGCCGCCACCGCGTCGTCGTCGGCGCCCGCAGCCGCGACCTCCAGCGTCTCCTCGCCGCCGACGGCCTCGCGGAGCCCCTCGACGGAGTCCTCGGCGACGAGCTCGCCGTCGCGGAGGATGCCGACGCGGTCGCAGACGGCGTCGACCTGTTCGAGGATGTGCGACGAGAAGAAGACGGTGGCGCCGCGCTCGGCCTCGGCGCGGACGATCTCGCGCATCTCCTTCGCGCCGGCCGGGTCGAGGCCGGAGGAGGGCTCGTCGAGGATCAGCAGGTCCGGCTCGCCGACGAGCGCCATCGCGAGGGCGAGCCGCTGGCGCATCCCCTTCGAGTACTCGCCGGCGGAGCGGTCGGCCGCGTCGGCGAGGCCGACGCGGTCGAGGAGCGCGTCCGGGTCGTCGTCCGCGTCCTTCGACTCCACGGCGAACTCGACGTGTTTCCGACCCGAAAGCCGATCGTACACCGAGAAGCCGTCGGGGAGCACGCCCGTCCGGCGCCGAATTTCGACCCCGTCGGTCGCGACGTCGGCGCCGAGGACGCGGACCGTCCCGGCGGTCGGGCGGACGAGGTCTAAGAGCATGTCGATCGTCGTGGACTTGCCCGCGCCGTTCGGCCCGAGGAACCCGTACACCTCGCCGTCTTCGACGGTGAGATCGAGGTCGCGAACGGCCGTGACCTCGGCGAACTCCTTGGTCACGCCCCGCAGCTCGATGGCGGTCATACCCTTCGGTTCCGGCGTGGCTTGATAAAGGGTTGCGGGTCCGGGCGAGCGTCGCCCGCTCGTCGCGGCGCTACTCGTCGTCGCCCGGCGGCCAGCCGACGCCACGCTCCGCGAGCAGGTCGGCGAACCCATCTTCGTCGACGACCGGCACGTCCTCGGCGGCCGCGTCGTCGCGCTTCGACTGCCCGGGGCTCTCGCCCGCGACGAGGTAGTCGGTGTTCCCGGAGACGCTCGACGTGGCGTTCGCGCCGCGCGCCTCGACGTGCGCCTGGGCCTCGCTCCGTGGGACGGACAGCGAGCCGGTGAACACGAAGGTGAGGCCGTCGAGCGCGTCGGTCGCTCCGTCGCCCGCGTCGGTCTCGAACGGCTCGGGGTCGACGCCGCGCTCGCGGAGCCCGTCGATCGCCGCGCGGTTCTCCTCGGTGTCGAGGAACGTCCGGATCGATTCGGCCACCTCGGGGCCGACGTCGTCGACCTCGCGGAGGGCGTCCTCGTCGGCGTCGAGAAGCGCGTCGAGCGTCCCGAAGTGCGCGGCGAGCGCGCGGGCGGTCGTCGCGCCCACGTCCGGGATCCCGAGCCCGGCGAGGAAGTCGTCGAGCGGCGGGTTCCGGGTCGCGTCGAGCTCGCGGATCAGGTTCTCGGCGCTCGTCTCGCCCCACCCCTCCAAGTCGGCGAGTTCCTCGGCGGTCAGGTCGTATAAATCTGGGAGCGACTCGACGAGGCCGGCCTCGCGGAGCTGTTCGACGCGCTCCGGGCCGAGCCCCTCCACGTCGAGCGCGTCGCGTCGCGCCCAGTGTTCGACCGCCCGATCGAGCTGCGCCGAGCAGCCGAGCCCGCCGGTGCAGAACGCGAGCGGCCCGTCGCGCTCGATTGCGGCCCCGCAGACGGGGCACTCGTCTGGGAACTGGTAGGTCCCCTCGCTGCGCTTCTCGACGACCTCCGGAACGTAGGGGATCACGTCGCCGGCGCGATAGATCCGGACGCGGTCGCCGACGTTGACGCCGATCGCCTCGATCTCGGCCGGGTTGTGGAGCGTCGCGCGCGAGACGGTGACGCCACCGACGTCGATGGGGGCGAGCTCCGCGACGGGCGTGAGTCGTCCGGTGCGTCCCACCTGGACCGTGACGCCCTCGACGGTCGTCGTCGCGGTCCGCGGCGGAAACTTGTGGGCGAACGCCCAGCGCGGCGCGCGCGACGTGCTTCCGAGCGCCTCGCGGTGCGTGAGGGCGTCGACCTTGATCACGACGCCGTCGACCGCGTAGTTCAGGTCGTCGCGGGCGGCGAGTATCTCGTCGCGGTAGTCGATCGCGGCCTCGATGTCGTCGACGATCGCCACCCGGTCGTTCCGGCGGAGGCCGAGCGACGCGAACGCGTCGAGCGCGTCGCGGTGGCGCGCTGGGCGCTCCGGGCCGTCGCCCGCCTCCCACGCGAGCACGTCGAAGAAGAAGACGTCGAGGGGGCGCTCGGCGACGACCGCGGGGTCGAGCTGGCGGAGCGTGCCGGCCGCGGCGTTGCGCGGGTTCGCGAACGGCTCCTCGCCGCGCTCGATCAGGGCCTCGTTGTACGCCTCGAAGGCGTCGCGGGGCATGTAGGCCTCGCCGCGGACCACGAGCCGGTCGGGGTGGTCGTCGCCGCGCAGGCGGCCGGGGACCGAACGGATCGTCCGGACCTGCTCGGTGACGTCGTCGCCCTCGCGGCCGTCGCCGCGGGTGGCCGCGCGGACGTACTCCCCGTCCTCGTAGATCACCTCGATCGAGAGGCCGTCGAACTTCGGCTCGCAGACGTACGCGAGGTCGGCCGGGTCGAAGCCGTCGAGGTCGCCGGCGTCGGCCGCGTCGGCCAGCCCTTCGCGGACGCGCTCGTCGAACTCGCGGACCGCCGCGGCGTCGGTGTCGTTGTCGATGGAGAGCATCGGCGCGACGTGCTCGACGGTCTCCAGCGCGTTGAGCGGTGCGCCGCCGATCTGGCGGGTCGGAGAGTTCTCGGTCGGGAGGTCGAACGCGGCTTCGAGTTCCTCCAGCCGGGCGAACAGCACGTCGTATTCCTCGTCCGAGACGAGGGGGTCGGCCTCGACGTAGTACCGGTGGTCGTGCTCGCGGACCGCCGCCCGGAGCAGTTCGGCCTGCTCGGCGGCCTCGTCCGCGGAGAGGTCGGCGACCGGGTCGAAGTCGGTCGGCGGGTCCTCGACGTAGGGGTTCTCGTCCGGGTCCGCGTGCCGGGCCGACGACCCGGATTGCGCGCTCGTCATCGACCGATCCTTGCGGCTACTCGGGTTAAAAGCGACCGTTCGACTCGCTCCGCGGCCGGGGACGCAGATCGGCGGCGGCGAGACAATTTATAAATGAACGCGTGGTGCGGTCGGCGCGTGCCTGCGAGGCCGCTTTGCGGCCGAGCAGCACGCGCGAGGGAGTCGGTCGCCCGGAGCGAAGCGGAGGGCGGCCGACGAGGCTGGGGAGGTGTGAGGTGCGGTTGCTGTGCGGGGCGGGACTCAAAGGGGCAGTCGCGAGGACGTCGCAGGCGACGCAAGCACCGCAACGAGGGAGCGAACGAAGTGAGCGATCGAGTGAGGAGCACAGCGAGCGTGCGACGTCCTCGCGACTGGGGCTTTGGAGGTGTTCGCCGTCGATCCGCTAACGGCTATTTATAAGCGAACGGCTGAGCTTTTCGAATCGCCCATCGCAGAATCGCCGTTCGGATATCAACCCTCGACTGCGACGCCGTCGGTCGCTTATAAGGCTCAGACCAGACTGAATTCTCCTATTCCACGCGTTCGCCGCGCGCGAACACCGCGTCCGGGTCCTGCCACGCCTCAACATCCTCGGTCGGATCGGCGTCGAGGACGACGAGGTCGGCCTGATACCCCTCCGCGACGCGCCCGACGTCGTCGAGCCCGAGCAGGTCCGCGGCGTTAACCGTCGCAGCCTCCAGCGCCCGCTCGGGCGAGAGGCCGTAGTCGACCATGTACGCCAATTCCTGGGGAATCTCCTCGAAGAAGTTGAACGGCGTGCCCGCGTCGGTGCCCATCGCGATGGGAACGTCGGCCTCCAGGGCGTGGTCCCACGCGTCGTCGAAGCGGTCGGCGGCGTCCTCGGCCTTCGCGACGGCGTCCTCGGGGATGCCGGCCTCGACGCCGTTGTCGACGATGCCGCGGAGCGCGCTCGCGGTCGGCACCCAGTAGGTGCCGCGCTCGGCCATCATCTCGGCCGCCTCGCGGTCCATGAACGTCCCGTGCTCGATACTGGAGATGCCGGCCTCGACGGCGTTTTTGATCCCCACCTCGCCGTGGGCGTGGGCCGCGGTCGGCGTGTCGGTCGGCGCGGCCGCGTCGGTGAACGCCTCAAGCTCCTCGGGCGTCAGTTCGGGGGCGCCCGTCACCGCGCCCTCAGTGAGCACGCCGCCGGTGGCCATACACTTGAGCACGTCCGCGCCCGCCTTCAGCTGCTCGCGGGCCGCCTTCCGCACCTCCGCGGGACCGTCGGCCTCCCGGCCGAACCAGTTGCCGTGGCCGCCGGTCATGATCACGTTGCGGCCGCACGCGAGGACGCGCGGGCCGTCGATCTTGCCGGCGGCGACCGCCTCGCCCGCGTCGAGCGCGAGCGTCCCGCGGCTGCCGAGGTCGCGGACGGTCGTGACGCCGGCCGAGACGGCCGCTTCGAGGTTGCTCGCGGCCCGGTAGCTCGCGGTGTAGTCGCTGTCCGAGACCGCGGTCGAGACGTCCGGGCGCCCGTCCATCATGACGTGGACGTGCGCGTCGATCAGCCCGGGCGCGACGACCTGTCCCCCCACGTCGACCTCGGTGGACTCGCCGTCGCGCGCCGCGACCGCCTCGTCGACCGCTTCCGGCTCGCCGACCGCGACGACCTCGCCGTCCGCGACCGCCACGTCGGCCTCGCGGGTCACCGCGACGTCCGCCACGCGACCGCCTCGCAGTACGTACATACCACCACGAGGGATCCTTGAGATGGTAAACGCTCGGGTCGCGGAAGTCGGGAGCAGGTCGGGCGGGGGCCGACCGAAACCGCGCCTACCGCCCCTACTTATAAACGGATAGCCGGAGTTGACCCGAGTATGGCAAGTGATGACCAACCAACCCAAGAGGGCGGACTGTACGAGCGACGGATCGGAACGCCGACGACGACCGACGAGGTGAACGGCTACTGGCTGTTCGGGTTCGGGGTGTTGCTCGGCCTCGCCGGCGTCGTCGTGTTCTTCCTCACCGACTCGGCGACGACAACCCGCGGCATCGGGTACGCGCTGGCGGCGCTGGCGCCGCCGTTCATCATGCTCGGCGCCGTGATCCGGTTCCCGCTCCGCCGGACGGGGACGTATCTCGGGTACCTCGGAACCGCCGTCAGCGTCCTCGGCGTGGTGTGGTTCGTGAACATCTTCCCCGGCGGCTGGTCCACCACCACCGGCGAGACGACGATAATCGCCGTTTACGGCGTCGGCCTGTTCCTCATCGGACTCGCGGGGACGGTCGTGCCGCTGCTCTCCGACCCCGTCTACGAGGACTACGACCGGATGCGGGGCGAGGCGGCCGCGGCGACCGACGCGGCCGAAGAGACGACCGCGGAGCTGGAGTCGACCCGCGAGGAGCTGGACGCGACCCGCGAGGAGCTGAAGTCGACCGAGTCCGAGCTGGCGACCGCCCGAGAGGAACTGACGTCGACCGAATCGGACCTCGAAGCGGCCCGCGAGGAACGGACGGCCGCGGAGGCCGCGGCCGCGTCGCTGCGCGAGAGCAAGGCCCGGTTCGAGCTGTTCGAGGACGCGAGCGGGAAGCCGCGCTGGCGGCTCCGCCACCGCAACGGCAACGTCATCGCGACGTCGGGCCAGGGGTACAGCAGCCGCGGGAAGGCCCAGCAGGGGCTCCACAGCGTGCGGCGGAACGCGCTCGGCGCGGGCCTCCTCCGGATCGAGACGCCCGTCGCGGAGGCCGAAGCGGTCGCCGACGACGACGGTCCCGAGCCGGAAGACGCCGCGGAGCCGGACGTGGCCGTCCCGAGCGACGACGAGGAAATCGCGAGCAAGGCGACCTTCGAACTGTTCGAGGACGCGGGCGGCGACTGGCGCTGGCGGCTCGTCCACGACAACGGGAACATCATCTCGGACTCCGGCGAGGGGTACTCCTCCAAGTCGAACGCGGAGCGCGCGCTCGGCCGGATCCGCGAGCACGTCGCCGCCGCGGACTACCTCCAGGTCGACCCGACCGCCTTCGAGATGTTCCGCGACGTGAACGGTAACTGGCGCTGGCGGCTCATCCACGAGAACGGCAACATCCTCGCTGACTCCGGCGAGGAGTACTCCTCCCGGTCGAAGGCCCGGCAGGGGCTCGACAGCGTGCGATCGAACGCCGCCGAGGCGGCCCTCGAAGTCGACGGCGAGGAGACGGAGAGCGGGAGCTCGAACGCGGCCTTTGAGCTATACGAGGACGCCGCCGGGGAGTACCGCTGGCGGCTCCGCCACGACAACGGGAACATCATCGCCGACCCCGGTGAGGGGTACGCCTCCAAGTCGAACGCGCGGGACGCGATCGGTCGGATACGCGAGTACGCCTCCGAGGCCGACGTGTTGGACGTCGGCAGCGCCGCCTTCGAGATATACGAGGACGCGGGCGGCGACTGGCGCTGGCGGCTCCGCCACCGCAACGGGAACATCGTCGCGGACTCCGGCGAAGGGTACGCCTCCCGGCCGAACGCGGTCGACGGGATCACGTCGGTGAAGCGGAACGCTCCCGGTGCGGAGACAGAGACGGTCGACGCGAGCGAGTAAGGGGTAATACGGTCGATTTTTCGATTGAAGACGGTCGGTGTTTTTCGGTCAGGTCGCCGCCAAGAGCTTCAGCCGCAGCTCGCGCTCGTCGACCTCGTACTTGAACGCCGGGTGGCCGTCGACGAGCACGTACGGGACGCGCTCGCCGTACTCCTCGGCCAGTTCGGGGTCGGTGTCGACGTCGACCTCGTCGAGATCGACCGTCACGCCGTCGAGGTCGGCCGCGACGGACTCGATCGTCTCGCGGGCGACGACGCACAGCGAGCAGTCCTCGCGGGTGTAGAGGGTGACCGGGACGGTCGCCTCCGTGTCTTCCGCGCTCACGGCTCGCCGTCGTCAGCCAGCAGCTCCTCGGCGACCGTCTCGGGACCGAGCAGGTCGGGGTCGACCGCGAGGTCGGCGACGGTCGCGACGAACTGCGGGAGCGACCGGCTCGCGTACGTCACGATCCGGACGTCGGGGTTCAGCTCCTTCGCGACCGGGATCCCGGTGGCCTCCTCGACGTCGGTGAGGACGAACAGGTCGGCGTCAGCGATCTCGGCGTCCTCCAGCTTCGTCGCCGTGACGAGCCCGTCGATGCGGACGATCTCGACGCCCAGCGCCGCGAGCTCCTCGCCGAGACCGTGCTCGTCGGGCCCGGCGACGATCGCGTTCGAGACCGTCATCCGTCGGTCTCCGTGGTGTTCCGCGTCATCACTCGTACTCGATCGTCGCGGGGGGCTTGTGGGTCACGTCGTACACCACGCGCGCCACGTTCTCGTTCTCGCCGGTGATCCGGCTCTGGATCCGCTGGAGCGTGCTCCAGTCGAGCTCCTGCGCGCGGGCGGTCATCCCGTCGCGGCTCTCGACGGAGCGCACCGCGACCACCCAGCCGTGGACGCGGTTGTCGCCCTTGACGCCCGTCGCCTTGCCGAGGACCGCGGCGAACGCCTGCCACGGGTCGTACTCCTCCAGTTCCTCCTCGACGACGTGAGTCGCCTCGCGGGCGACGTCGGCCTTCTCGGGAGTGACCTCGCCGACGATCCGGACGGCGAGCCCGGGGCCGGGGAACGGCATGCGCTCGGAGATGATCTCCTCTAAGCCGAGCGCGCGGGCTACCTCGCGCACCTCGTCCTTGTAGAGGTCGCGGACCGGCTCGACGATCCCCTCGAAGTCGACGACCTCGGGGAGCCCGCCGACGTTGTGGTGCGACTTAATGTTCCCCTCCGACTCGATGCGGTCGGGGTAGATCGTCCCCTGGACGAGGTAGTCGGCGCCGACGTCGCGGGCGACCGTCTCGAACTCGTCGATGAACCCCTCGCCGATGACGTGGCGCTTCTCCTCGGGGTCGGTGACGCCCGCGAGCCGGTCGAAGAACCGGTCCTGCGCCTCGATCACCCGCAGCGACTCCATGAAGTCGAACGTGTCGCGGATCTCGTCGGTCTCCCCCTTCCGCATCAGCCCCGTGTCGACGTAGACGGGGGTGAGCTGGTCGCCGACCGCCTCGTACGCGAGCGTCGCCGCGACCGAGGAGTCGACCCCGCCCGAGAGTGCGATGACGGCGTTCGCGTCGCCGATCGCCTCCCGGATCTCCGCTTTCGCCTCCGCGATGAATTCCTCCGTCTCGACCATCTATAGCCTCACGTCCGCGTTCCGCTCGGTTGTGTCCGTCGATCCCAGCGCCGCCTCGACGAGGGAGACGAACGGCGGGCTCGCGCGGTCCGGCCGCGACCGGAACTCGGGGTGCGCCTGCGTCCCGAAGAAGAACGGGTGGTCCGGGCGTTCGAGGATCTCCATCCGGTTGTCCGCGCGCCCGGAGAAGACGAGGCCGTCCGCCTCCAGCGCGTCGATGTACTCGGGGTTCACCTCGTAGCGGTGGCGGTGGCGCTCGGTACAGGAGTCGGCGCCGTACACCGCGGCCGCGAGCGTGCCGGGCTCGATGTCGGTCTCGTGGGCGCCGAGCCGCATCGTCCCGCCCATGTCCTCCGTCTCGTACTGATCGGGGAGGAGATCGATGACGGGATGGGGCGTGTCCGGGTCGATCTCCGCGGAGTGCGCGCCGTCGAGCCCGAGGACGTTGCGCGCGTGCTCGACGACCGCCATCTGGAAGCCTAAACAGAGCCCGAGGAACGGCACGTCGTTCTCGCGGGCGTAGCGGATCGCCTCGATCTTCCCGTCCGTGCCGCGGGAGCCGAAGCCGCCGGGGACGACGACGGCGTCGGCCTCGGCGAGGCGCTGTTCGTGCTCCTCGCGCGTCTCGTCGGCGTCGACCCACAGCACGTTCACCTCGGTGCCGGTCTGGATCCCGGCGTGTTTCAGCGCCTCGTGGATCGACATGTACGCGTCCTCGAGCGCGTACTTGCCGACCAAGGCCACGTCGATCTCCTCCTCGCGGTCGCGGGTGACCAGGTCGCGCCACTCGGTCGACCGCTCCTCCTTCGGGAGCGCCTCGTCGACGAGGCCGAGCCGCTCCATTACGTACTCGTCTAACCCCTCGTCTTCGACCATCAGCGGGACGTGGTAGATGTCCTCGACGTCGGGGTTCGAGAAGACGGCGTCCGTGGGCACGTCACAGAATAAGGCGATCTTCTCTTTCGTCTCCGGGTCGAGCCGGTCCTCGGAGCGCCCGACGAGGATGTCGGGCTGGAGTCCGATCGAGCGCAGCTCCTTCACGGAGTGCTGGGTCGGCTTCGTCTTCTGTTCGCCGTTCTTCGAGTAGGGGACCAAGGTGACGTGGGTGAAGAGGATGTCCTCCTCGTCCTCCTCGTGGGCGAACTGGCGGAGCGCCTCGAGGAACGGCATCGACTCGATGTCGCCGACCGTCCCGCCGATCTCGACGAGACAGACGTCCGAGCCCTCGGCGGCCTCGCGGATGCGCCGCTTGATGTCGTCGGTGACGTGCGGGATGATCTGGACGGTCTTGCCGAGGTAGTCGCCGGCGCGCTCGCGCTCGATGACGTGCTCGTACGTCTTCCCCGTGGTGACGTTGTGGTCGAACGTCATGTCGGTGCCGAGGAAGCGCTCGTAGTTGCCTAAGTCGAGGTCGACCTCGCCCCCGTCCTTGAGGACGTACACCTCGCCGTGCTCGTACGGGTTCATCGTCCCGGCGTCGACGTTGAGGTACGGGTCCACCTTGACGGCGGTGACGTCGAAGCCCGCGTTGGCGAGAAGGCGCCCGGTGCTGGCGGCCGTGATGCCCTTCCCCAGCCCGGACATCACACCGCCCGTGACGAACACGAACTTCCGACCCAGCGAGGGGTCGTACCCCGTGTCGGGATCTGCTGGCATATCGACCGTCCGTCAGGGGGCGGCAAAACCGTTTCGGACCCTCCGTTTCGGGTGGACGTTCGTGATTATTCGCCGAGGCGCCCGCCCGACCGCCCGTGGGGCGGCCGGCTCACTCCGGCGCGGCGAGCCGGTAGCACATACCGGGCTCGTCGGTGTCCTCCGGGGCGCGCTCGGTGTAGTAGATCCCGTCGTCGGTGACGAACGGCGCGCTGGTCACCTCGCCGTTGCCCTCGATCGCCCAGGTCACCGAGCCGTCCTCGCGATCGAGCGCGTAGAGGTGCTCGTCGTACGAGCCGACGAGGACGTGTCCGTTCGTCACGGTCACGTTCCCCGTGATCCACCCGTCCGTCGGGGTCGACCACAGCTCTTCGCCGGTCGCGAGGTCGATCGCGTAGACGTTCGTGTCGTGGCTCCCGACGTACACCGTCCCGTCGTGGACCGCGGGCGCGCACATGACACCGCCCGTGCGGATCGGGTCGGGCTCGTCCGACGGCGACACGGACTCGTCCGTCTCGAACGCCCAGAGCCCGGAGCCGTCGGTGACGTCGACGGCGGTGACGGTGCCGGCCCACGACGGGACGACCGCGATACCGCGGCTGACCGCGATCGGCGCCTTGACGTCGCCGCCGGTGTCGAAGGTCCACGCGCGCTCGCGGTCGGCGAAGGACCACGCGTAGACGCGGCCGTCGTTGGCGCCGAACAGGAAGCGGTCGCGGTCGAGGTCGACCGCGATAGTCGAGTGCGGGTGGTCGGTCGGCCGGCCGTCACGGAACACCTCGTCGCCGCTCTCGGCGTCCAGCGCGACGACGGCGCCGCTCGGCGGCGTGAACTCGACGGCGACGTACAGCGTTCCGTCGTGGTACGTCGGGCTGGCGGCGGCCGCGTCGCCGATATCGGTCTGCCACTCGATCTCGCCGCTCGCGACCGAGACCGCGGAGACGACGCCGTCGTAGGTGCCGACGTACGCCGACCCCTCGGCGATCGCGGGGGTGCCGTGGCTCCCCCACTTGGCGTCGGAGAGGTTCGTCGCCCAGTTCGTCGTCCCGTCGACCGCGATCGACTGGATCCGGCCCGTGTCGTCGGCGACGAGGATGTCGCCCGACGGCGTCTGTATCGGACTGCCCTTCGAGGCGGAGTGCTCGCCCCGGTTCGCCGGCACCGACCACCGCACCTCGACGGTCTCGGGTATCGTCGCGTCGATGTGGCCGTGGTTCCGGAGCCCCTGTCGGAACTGCGACGCGAGCCCGTCGGACGACTGCGGTCGGGCAGCGAGATCCAGCGGCAGTTCGACGCCGTCAAACGCCGGTCCGGCGCCGGCAGCGGGCGAGTCACCGTCGGCCGGCGAGTCGCCGCCAAGCGAGCTACAACCAGCGAGTCCCGCGACGCCGACGCCGCCGGCGACGCGGAGCAGGTCGCGACGCGTCCGTTCTCTCATGGGAACCGGTTCGCGGGTGAGGATAAAAATCTACGTCGCTCGGACCGAGCCGGAGCGGAGTCGACGAACGCGACACGGCCGCGGCTGGTCGAAGGAGCGGTCTGAGTGAAGTTTTGCGAGGGAAGAACGCTCCGAGAGCGCCCTTCCGCATCACGGGGGCGGACCCCGGCGATGCGAGGGGAGGGATTTGAACCACGGTCGCGCCAGAGGCGCTCCCTGATTCAAATCCTCCCCCCTGATGCATTCGCGCGTTGTGGACGCGCTCATGCGAGGGGAGGGATTTGAACCCACGGACCACCGCGAGACGGTCCGGCTCGCTTCGCTCGCCGGCTGCGACTCGCGTGCTCTCGTTCGCTCGCGTCGCTCGCTCACGAGACCTCTACAGGAGCGGAGCGTGAATCCGCCGCCGTTTCCGGGCTTGGCGAGACTGACGGCTAAAAGCGGTCTGAGTGAAGTTTTGCGAGGGAAGAACGCTCCGAGAGCGTCTTCCGCATCACGGGGGGCGGACCCCGGCGATGCGAGGGGAGGGATTTGAACCCACGGACCTCTACAGGAGCGGAGCTTGAATCCGCCGCCGTTTCCGGGCTTGGCTACCCTCGCACGCGGACTGGGATTGGCTCGGCCCCGACTTTATGGCGTCGGTTCCGCGCCGACCAGCGTCGCGCGGAACCCGCCCTCGGCGGACTCGTCGATTTCGAGCGTCCAGCCGTGCGCGGCCGCGACGCGCTCGACGATGGCGAGTCCGATCCCGGTGCCGCCGCCGCGGGTGACGCCGAACTCGATCAGGTCGGTCGTCGGGTCCGCGGCGTCGGAGGTTGCAGCGTCGGAGGTCGTCGCGTCAGAGGCCGTCGCGTCGTCAGAGACCGATTTGGTGTCGGAGGCCGTCGCCGCGTCGTCCGGAAGTCCCGGGCCGTCGTCGGCCACGTACACCCCCCGCTCGTTAACGCCGATCCGGACGGTAGGGTCGTCGCCGCCGTGGTCGAAGGCGTTGGCGATGAGGTTGCCGACGGCGCGCCGGAGCAGGGTTGGGTCGCCGGCCACCGGTCCGGGGTCCTCGACGACGAGGTCGGGATCGGCCGGCAGGTCGCCGAAGTCGCCCGACTCCAGGCAGTCCGCCGCGAGGTCCGCGAGGTCGACCGCCTCGGCCGCGGTCTCGATCTCGTCGGGGTCGCGGGCCATCACCAGCGCCTCGTCGATCATCGACTCGATCCGGCTAAACGCGCTCTCAGCGGCATCCAGCTGCTCCGTCTCGCCGGTCTCTCGCGCGAGGTCGACGTACCCGCGGGCGACCGACAGGGGGTTCCGGAGGTCGTGCGAGAGGAAGCCGGCGAGGCGTTCGAGCCGCTCGTTGAGCCGCTCCAGCTCGCGTTCGCGTTCGACCCGGTCCGTGACGTCGCGGATGACGCCGACCGCGCCGACGACCGCGCCGTCGCGCTCGATCGGGGTCAGCCGCGTCTCGGTGGTGATCTCGCGGCCGTCCGCGAGCGTCGTCGTGAGCTGGACGCGCTCGTCGTCGACCTCGCCGGCGAGGACGCGGTCGGCCGCCGCTCGGTAGCGGTCGCCCGTCTCCTCGCTCCAGTACCCCTCCTCGACGAGTCGTTCGGGGTGGTCGCCGTGGAGGACGGCCTCGTCGAACCCGGTCACCCCGCGGAGGCGGTCGTTGACGAACACGCGGGTCCGGTCGGCGTCGAGGACGTACGCGCCGTCGCCGAGCGCGTTCACGATCGACTCGGCGTGGTCGATCGGGTGCGGCTCCGGCGAGGAGTTCATACGATCGGTACGGGCCGAACGGGCAAGTGTCTCCCGGGTAGCGGCAGGCGTGACGGTCGAGGCGGGCACGGTCTCGTCTCGCGCCCCGCCCGGCCCGCGCGCCGTCTCAGCCCGCGATCATCGCGACGCCAACGACCGCGAGGACGGCCGCGACGAGCCGGAGCCGGAAGTGGCGCTCGCCGAGCAGCACGCCCCCGAGGACGACCGCGACGATCGCCTGCGTGTTGATCACCGGGGAGGCGACGCTCGCGGGCAGCGCCGCGAACGCGACCGTCGTCAGGTGCTCGCCCAGCGCGACGAGCGCGCCGACCGCGAGGAACTTCGGGAGGTCGTCTCGGCTCACCTCGATGGGATTCCGGACCGCCGCGGGGAGCAGCACGACGGCGACGCCAGCGAGCAGCAGCGGCACCCACAGCGTGCCGGGAATCGCGAGCTCTTGGAGCGCGACCCGCTTGCCTACGTCGCCGACCGCATAGCAGGCCGCGCTCGCAAGCGCCAGCTGCGCGGGTCGCGATCGGGCGGCCCGGACGAACGGCGCGAAGAAGCTGCCCGGCTCGTAGTTCGCGACGTACACCGCGAGCGTGGTGACGACGACGCCGGCGACCTGGATCGGCGCCAGCACCTGCCCGAGCAGCCCGACCTCCAGCGGGAGGACGAACATCGGGACCACCTTGTTGATCGGCGCGACGTACGACACCGCGCCGTTCTCGATGGCGCGCAAGAAGAGGACGAACGCCGCGGCCGTCGCGAGGCTCGTGACCGCGACGACCGCGAACCGCCGCGGGACGACGAGCCCGGACAGCCCGGCCGCGGCGTCGCCGAAGCCGACCGTGAGCCCGGTCCCCGCGAGGAACCACCCGAGCGCCGCGGCGTTTATCGTCACCGTCAGCGCCGCCGGGGGATACTCCGAGAAGGCGCGCTTGAGGACGAAGAGGTACGTCCCCCAGACGACGGCGGCGGCGAGCGCGAAGAGGAGTCCGGCGTCCATTCGTTCGCTCCGAGCGCGACCGGGGGAAAGAAGGGTTCGATCCGTCCGCGAAACGGTTAGGTCGCTCCCGCGTGAACGCCCCGCACATGGACGACCATACCCGCGACCCGGGCGTCGCTCCGCCGCTCGGGAACCCGACCGGGTGGCACGCGGGCGACCGACCCGACTCGTCCGCAGCGGGCGACGAGGACGGGTCGTCGGGCAGTCCGCCGGACGCGCGCGCGCTCGGCGGGTACTGGGAGCACGCGACCCTGCGGCGCGCGACCGAACACGGCGTGCGGCTGTTCAACGACGGCGCCTACCACGAGAGCCACGACTGCTTCGAGAGCGAGTGGTATAATTACGGCAGCGGCACCGCCGAGAGCGCCTTCCTCCACGGGATGGTCCAAGTCGCGGCCGGCGCGTACAAGCACGTCGACTTCGAGAACGACGACGGGATGCGGTCGCTGTTCGAGACGGCCCTCCAATACCTCGACGGCATCCCGGGCGACTTCTACGGGGTCGACGTCGACGACATCAGGGAGACCCTCCGGGCAGCGCTCGACGAGCCGAGCGCGGTCGACGGCTGGCGAATCACCCTCGACGACGCCCGCCCGCCGGCGTACCCCGCGGACTACGAGTACGCGGAGCGCGTCAACGAGGGGAACTGAGGGGATCCGTCGGCAGGGAGACGTCGAGCGGAACGACGCGGGCGGCGGGGGCGATTCCCCGGCGTCCCGGATCCGAACGCCACTTATCCGCCGCGCACCTGCGTGTCGTATGGAAGTTCACGATCTGGGCGACGGGGAGCCCGAGGTCGCCGTCGTCGGCGCGATCCACGGCGACGAGCCCTGCGGCGCCCGCGCCGTCGAGCGCCTGCTCGACGCCGACCTCGAACCCGAGCGGCCGGTGCGGCTGGTCGTCGCCAACGAGCCGGCGCTCGACGCCGGCGAGCGGTACCTCGACGCCGACCTCAACCGGGTGTTCCCCGGCAACCGCGACGCGGCGGCCCACGAGGTGCGGCTCGCGGCCGAGCTCGTCGACGCGCTGGAGGGGTGTACGACCCTCGCGATCCACTCGACGCAGTCGTACGCCGAGCCGTTCGCCGTCATCGACTCGATGGACGAGGTGACACGTGCGGTCGCGCCGCACCTCCCGGTCGACGCCGTGATCCAGACGGACGCGTTCACCGAGGGCCGGCTCATCGAACACCCGCACACCCTCGAGGTGGAGGCCGGGCTCCAGGGCTCCGACGCCGCCGCCGACAACGCCTACTGGCTCGCCCGAGCGTTCCTCGCCGCGACCGGCGCCATCTCCGCGCCCGGCGCCGACGACGTGCTCGACGCCGGCGGCCGCGAGGACGTCTCGGTGTTCCGGCTCCGCGAGCGGATCCCGAAGCCCACGGCAGACACCTACGAAGTGTTCGCGCGCAACTTCGAGCGCGTCGAGTCGGGCGAGCGGTTCGCGGCCGCCGACGGCGAGCCGCTGCTCGCCGACGAGCCGTTCTACCCCGTGCTGCTGTCCCCGAACGGCTACCGCGACCAGTTCGGCTACGTGGCCGACCGCGTCGGGACGCTGGAGTAGTCGGCGCACCGGGGTCGGGCAACTGAATTTCTACTCGACGAGTTCGATCGTGTCGTCGCCGTTCGGCACGACGCAGATGAACGCGCCGGGCTCGTCGCCCTCGTTTCGGTACCAGTGTTCGGCGCCCGCGGGAATGAGGAGCGCGTCGCCGGGCGAGACGACGTGCTCCTCGTCGCCGACGCCGACGACGTACTCGCCGGCGAGGACGTACTGCTCGTGTTCGACCGCGTTGGTGTGGCGGGGGACCTCGGCGCCCGGCGCGAGCTCGAACCGGCGCATCGCGAAGTTCGGGGCGCCGTCGGACTCGTCGAGGAGGACGCCCTTCGAGAGCCCCTCGGCTGCGTCGACGGGCTCGGCCGCGATTTCGTCGCCGCGCTTCACGACCGGATCGGTGTGGGCTGGGTCGCTCATGGCGTCCGTGACGAGGGCCGCCTACTTAACCGATCACCGGCCGGGCCGGTGACGTAACCGAGGGCTATCGGGACCCGGTGACGTAACCGAGGGCTATCGGGACCCGGTGACTTAACCGGTCACCGGCCGAACCCGAGGGCATGCGTGGAATCAAGGTCGGGAGGGCGTTCGGCATTCCGATCAGGCTCAACTGGACCTTTCTGATCGTCTTACCGCTGTTCGCGTACCTCATCGGCGGACAGGTGGTAGAGATCGCCGAGGTGATGAACGAAGTCGCCGGGCTCGGGATCGACGCGGGCGCGGTCGCGGCCGGGAACACCCCGTGGCTGCTCGGGCTGGCGGCCGCGGTGGGGCTGTTCGTCGGCGTGTTGCTCCACGAGTTCGGTCACTCGCTGGTCGCGATGCGGTACGGCTACGAGATCGAGTCGATCACGCTGTGGCTGCTCGGCGGGCTCGCCAGCTTCACCGAGTTCCCCGAGGACTGGAAACACGAATTCTGGATCGCGATCGCCGGCCCGGTGGTCAGCGTCGCGGTCGGGGTCGCCTGCTACGGGGTCGTCCTCGTCGGGGCGGGCGGCTCCGACGCCGTCCTCTTCGTGTTCGGCTACCTCGCGCTGTTGAACATCGTCCTCGCGGTGTTCAACATGCTCCCCGCGTTCCCGATGGACGGCGGGCGGGTCCTCCGGGCGCTGCTCGCGCGGAACCAGCCGCACGCGCAGGCGACCCAGCGGGCCGCCTCCGTGGGGAAGGTGTTCGCGTTCCTGATGGGGGTCATCGGCCTGTTCACCTTCCAGCTGCTGCTCATCGTGTTAGCCTTCTTCATCTACATCGCCGCCTCCGGCGAGGCGCAGCAGACGACCCTGAAGGCCGCCTTCGAGGGCGTCACCGTCACGGACATCATGACGCCCCGCGGGGACCTCCACACGGTGTCGGAGGACACCTCCGTCGCCGACCTGATGAGCCGGATGTTCGAGGAGCGCCACACCGGCTACCCCGTCCTCGACGGCGACGAGCTCGTCGGGATGGTCACCTTAGAGGACGCCCGCTCGGTCCGCGAGGTGGAGCGCGACGCCTACCAGGTCGACGACGTGATGGCGACCGACCTCGTCGCGGCCGACCCGAACGCCGACGCCCTGACCGCGCTCCAGACCATGCAGGAACACGGCGTCGGGCGCCTCCCCGTGGTTGACGCCGACGGCGAGCTCGTCGGCCTCATCTCGCGGTCGGACCTGATGACCGCGTTCAACATCATCCAGACCGGCGGCACGCCGGGGATCATCAGCGGCCGGCAGCAGGGGGCGGGCGACGAGCCGAGAATTCTCTGAGGGCTCGCCGACTCAGCGCCGATCCGCTGACCGATCGCCGATTCGGTACCTATTCTCCGACCGATCGCCGACTCGACGTCGAGCGGTCGCCTCCCCCGGCGTGGGGTATATACGCGGCAACGACCTACCTCGGCCCGTGACAACCCGGACCATCCGCGCCCGCGACCGGCCGGTGTTCGGCGTCGACGTCCACAGCGGGGACGTCCGCGGCGACAGCCCCTCCTACGCGCTCGTCATCCTCGATCCGGTCGACGAGGACGACCCGGACGCGCCGGACGCCGACGGCCCGATGGCCCGGGTCACCCGCGACGTGGTCTCCTTCCGGAAGCTCTGCCGCCTGATCGACGACCGCGAGCCCCTCTACGTCGCCACGGACAACGCCTACGAGCTGGCGGCGGACAAAGGGGAGCTCGTCAACTTCCTCCGGTCGCTGCCGGACGGCACCCGGCTCGTTCAGGTGACGGGCGCAGAGCGCCCGGAGCCGCTGTCGCGGGTCGCCTCGCGCCACGGAATCCCCTACGGGAAGGAGCCGATGAAGGAGGCCGAGGCGGCCGCGCGGCTCGCCGCGGCCAACGTCGGCCACGAGGTGACCGCGTTCACCGACGAGACGCGGGTGAAGGTGTCTCGCGGGCGCTCGACCGGAAAGGGCGGGTGGAGCCAGGACCGCTACACCCGACGGATCCACGGCAACGTCCGGAAGCGGACGCGACAGGTCCAGTCGAAGCTGAAGGAGGCGAACCTCGACTTCGAGCGCGACGTGACCGAGAAGTACGGCGGCTACGCGAACGCGACGTTCACGGTCGAAGCGCGCCCGGAGGACATCCCCGTCTCGAACTCGCGGGCCGGCGACGTGCGCGTCGAGGTCGAGCGCGAGCGCCGCGACGGCATCGAGTACGAGCCCCTCGTGAAGCGTCGCGACCGCGTCATCGTCGGGATCGACCCCGGCACCACCACCGCGGCCGCGGTCGTCGGCCTCGACGGTACCGTCCACGCGCTCTACTCCTCGCGGACCGGCGACACCGCCGAGGTGACCGAGTGGATCGTCGAGCAGGGCCGCCCGATCATCGTCGCCGCCGACGTCGAGCCGATGCCGGAGACCGTCGAGAAGTTCCGACGCTCGTTCGACGCCGCGGGCTGGCAGCCCACGACGGACCTCCCGGTGGACGAGAAGCTCCACCGAACCCGAGAAGCGAGCTACGACAACGACCACGAGCGCGACGCGCTCGCGGCTGCGCTGTACGCCTACGACGACCACGAGGACCAGTTCGAGCGGATCGCGGCGAAGACCCCGCCGCGGCTCGACCGCGAGGCGGTGATCGCCGGCGTCGTCGCGGGCGGGTCGTCTGTCGAGGCCGTCATTGCGGACCTGAGCGAGGACGACGGGAGCGGGGATGGCGGGAGCGGCGACGGTGACGGCGACGAGGGGGATCCCACGGAGCCCGAGCGCACCGAGGAGGAGGAGACGATCCGGCGGCTCCGCGAGCGCGTCGACCGGCTGGAGTCACACGCCGAGTCGCTGGAGGACGACCTCGACGAGCGCGACGAGCGGATCGCGGAGCTGGAAGGCGAGTTAGAGGAGGCGAAACGCGAGGAGCGCATCGAGGCGCGCACCCGCCGTGCGGTCTCGCGGCTGGAGCGCGAGACGGACCGGCTGGAGCGCGAGCGCGACGAGGCCCAAGAGCGCGTCGAGGACCTCGAACGGAAGGTGGAAACGCTGAAGGAACTGTGGCGGCTCGACCACTCGAACTTCGGCGACGTCGCGGAGGGCCAGGGGCTCGTGAGCGTGAAGGTCGTCGAGCAGTTCACGCTCGACGCGCTCGACGCCGCCGACGAGGCGTACGGGCTCGTCGCCGGCGACGTGGTGTTCCTCCGGGACGCGTCGGGGGCCGGGCGCCGGACCGCCGAGCGCCTCGCGGAGACGGAGCCGCGGGCGGTGATCCGCGGCGAGGGAAACCTCTCGGACGTCGCGGACGCGGTGCTGTTCGAGCGCGGGGTTCCGGTGGTGCCCGCGGACGCGGTGCCGGTCCGCGAGGTGGACGAGCTGGCGGTCGCGAGCGAGGAGGACCTCGCCGCCGCCCTCGACGACTGGGAGGAGGAGGCCGAGGAGCGCCGGCGCGACGAGAAGGCCGAGCGGATCGACCGGATCATCTCCGAACATCGGGCGGGGCGGACGCTGCCCGAGACGGAGGAGTAGATCGACGAGCGCGGCCACAGCGGAGCGCGTGAGCGCTCACCACGCATCCAGAAGTCATATGTCCGGTAACGCACAGTCGGACGTATGGACGCTCACGAGCTGATCACCCGGAACGCGGCCGAGGTGGTCACCGAAGAGGAGATCGAGGCGCTGGCCGACGACCCCGAAGGCAAGCGGGCGTACGTCGGCTACGAGCCCTCGGGAGTCCTCCACATCGGTCACATGCTCACCGCGAACAAGCTGATCGACCTCCAGGAGGCGGGCTTCGAGGTGACCGTACTGCTGGCCGACGTGCACGCCTACCTCAACGACAAGGGGTCGTTCGAGGAGATCCGCCACACCGCGGAGCGGATGCGCGACCAGTTCATCGCCTACGGGCTCGACGAGTCGAACACGCAGTTCGTCCTCGGCTCGGACTTCCAGCTGGACGACGACTACACCCTCGACCTCCACGCCCTTGAGTTAGAGACCACTCTCGCCCGCGCCGAGCGCGCGATGGCCGAGATCACCTCCGGCGACTCCGTGAAGGTGTCGCAGGCCGTCTACCCGCTGATGCAGGCGCTCGACATCCCGTACCTCGGCGTCGACCTCGCGGTCGGCGGGATGGAACAGCGCAAGGTCCACATGCTCGCGCGCGACGTGCTGCCGAGCATCGACCGCGAGCCGCCGACGAGCCTCCACACGCCGCTGATCGCCGACCTCGGCACCGGCCGCGGAAAGATGTCCTCCAGCGAGGGCGTCACCATCTCGATGGAGGACTCCCGCGAGGACATCGAGTCGAAGGTGAACGACGCCTACTGCCCGCCGACGGCCGACCCCGAGCCGACCGACGAGGGCGCCGAGCGCGACAACCCCGTCCTCCAGGTGTTCGAGTACCACGTGTTCCCGCGGTTCGACGCGGTCACCGTCGAGCGGCCCGAGGAGTACGGCGGGAACTTAGAGTACGACGCCTACGACGACCTGGAGGCCGACCTGGAGTCCGGCGAGCTCCACCCCGCGGACGCGAAGGGCGCGCTCGCGGAGTACCTCGACCGCCTCATCGCCCCGGGGCGCCAGCAGCTCGCCGAGTAGTCGACGTTAGCCGGCGTTCGGATCCGGAGATTCGGTCTTTTCGCCCTCTGTCGTTCGCCCGTCGAGCGGGCAGGTCCCGTCCAGACAGCCCAGTCCGGCCGCGGTCTCGAAGACGGGGAGCCCGCAGTCGCACTCGTCGACGACGACGCCCGCCGGGAACGAGAAGGTGGTCTCGCAGTCCGGGTAGTGCTCGCAGCCGAGGTAGACGCGGCCGGGCGCCGAGCGGACGCGGAGGTCGCCCTCGCAGTCCGGACAGCTCCACGCCCTGTCGAACCGGTCGCTGACGGCGTCCTCCATCGGGTCGCACGCGGGGTCGAGACAGAGGTGGAACGGCTCGCCGCGCTCGACGCGGATCTTCGGGAGCCCGCAGTCGTCGCAGGTCGCGTCCGTGACGCTCGCGCCCGCCGGCAGCCCCCAGCGCGCCTCGCAGTCGAGACAGACCACGTCGCCGCGCGAGCGCACGAGCGGCCCGCCGTCCTCGGGGCACGTGCCGACCGGAACGCCCGCCTCGGTGACGGGGAGCGCCCGACATGCGGTCGCCTCCTCGGCGACCACCCGGAGCTGTCGGGAGCCGTCGCGGGCGGTGACCGTGAACCCGTCGCCGTCGCCCTCGACGACGACGCTCTCCGGCCGAGTGAGCCACGCGACGGGCTGGTAGCCGTCGGCGTCGTGGACGAGCGTCGTGTCGTCGGGCTTGATCAGGACGACGACGCGCCCCCGATGGGTTCGGGTGCGGTCGCCGCGGTCGGTCACTACGCAGTCGCCGGCGAGCACGCGGAGTCGTTGCGGCATAGGACCGGTGGCCGCGGTATGGGTGAAAAGCGGTCGTTGCTTGGTTTTAAGAGGGATACGCGGCGGGTGGCGGTGAATACTGATGATGGGACGAGCTGGCGGATCGCTCGAACGGCTCAGCCGCTCGCTTGTAAGTGATCGATACTGGATCGATGACGAACACCGCCAAAGCCCCAGTCGCGAGGACTCGCGCGGCTCGTTGCGCGCCTCACTCGGTCGCTTGCGCTCCCTCGTTCGGTACTTCCGTCGCCGAGCTTCGTCCTCGCGACTGCCCCTTTGAGTCCCGCCCCGCACCGCACAGCACCTCACGCCTCCCCAGCCTCGTCGGCCGTCCTCCGCTTCGCTCCGGCCGCCCGACTCCCTCGCGCGTGCGACTCGCGCCCTGTCGGGCGCTCGTCGGCACGCGCCACGGCTCCGCAGGTGTCGCTACTCCACGCGAACCGTTCGCGTGGCCGTGACCGGCAGCAGCGGGAGGTCCGGGAAGACGACCTCGACTGTGAACTCCAGCTCGTCGGCGTCGGGGGTGCCGAACACGCCGACCGGGACCGTCGCCTCGCCGTCGAGGTACGTCGTCGTCGCGGTCATCTCCACGTCGTTGACGGTGACGCGGATCCCCGCGCGGGCGCTCCCGGAGACGGCGGTCACGGCGACCTCGCACATCTCGTTTTCGCCGACGGCGATGGCCTCGGGGAAGTCGCCCCAGTCGACGTCGATCCGGGGGCAGTCGCGCGCGGCCTCGACGATGCGCTCCGCGACCGAGGCGCTCATGCCGGCGTTCTCGAGTTCGCTCGCGCCGGCGTCGACGACGTCGGCGGGGGAGGTGAGGCCGGCGTCCGCGAGGCGCTCGGCGCGGCCGGAGCCGACCCCCTCGATGGCGGTGAGCGCGACCGCCTCGCGGGAGACGCCGTGCTCGACGCGCGCCTCCACGCGGCGGGCGAGGTTGGCGGCCCGCGGGCCGGCGAAGCGGTCGAGGAACTCCGCGAGCGCGGCGAGCAGGCGGAGCGCGTTCTGCCGGATCACCCACGCGTCCGACCGAAGGTCGGAGGGGATCGAGTCGGCCATCCCCGCGAGCAGGATGGCGAACACCTTGCGGTGGCCGTCCTCCAAGTCCGTGTCGCGGCCGTGGAGGATACGGTCGATCGCGTCCGACTCGGCCGAGCGCGCCGAGACGGAGTCGAACTCGCCGGCCGAGGCGACGGTCTCTAACACGGAATCGACCGTCAGCGTCTCGCGGTCCGCGAGGCGCCGGAACCGGCGCGCGGTGTCGAGCCGGAGGTAGTACTTCGAGGCGAGCCGACCGAGCCCCGTGGGCTCGATCGCGAGGTCGTCGTCGGCCGCGACGAACCCGTCGTCGACGAGCGATTCGAGGGTGTCGCGCACGCGGTCGCGGAGCGTCGGGAAGTCGTACTCGTCAGGCTCCGACTTCGCGCGGACGTAGTAGAAGGTGGTCTCTAACCACGCCATCACGTCCTCCAGCCCGCGGATCGTCCCCATCGCGATCTCTGCGTTGAGGTGGGACTCGAGGTCGGCCGCGAGCCGCGACTCGATCTCCTTGCCGTCGCGCAACAGCTTGCGGTACTTGTCGGCGTCCGCGCGGTCGCAGACCACCCAGCCGTACCCCACGTCGTCGTACTCCGGCCGGCCGGCGCGCCCGAGCATCTGGAGCACGTCCAGCGGCGAGATGTCCGTCTCCCCCTCCAGCGGGTCGTGGTACTTCGTGTCGCGGATGACGACGCAGCGCGCCGGGAGGTTCACCCCCCACGCGAGCGTCGACGTCGAGAAGAGGAACTTGATCTTCCCCTGCTTGAACCACTCCTCGACGCGGTCGCGGTCGTCCTTCCCGAGCCCGGCGTGGTGGAAGCCGACGCCGTCGGTCACCGACTGGCGGAGCGTGTCGTTGGTGAGCTCCTTCGCCTCGTTGTGGAAGTCGTAGTCGTCCCGCGAGTCGATGGGGATGTCGCGCTCGGTGATCTCGTCGCGCGCCTTCTTGGCGGCCTGGACCGTGTCCTGCCGCGAGGAGACGAACACGAGCGCCTGCCCGTCCTCGCGGACGTGCGGCTCGGCCAGGTCGAGCGCGCGGTAGAGCCGCCGGTACTTGTCGGCGAACGCGTTCGACCCGTGCGAGTACGTCTTCACGCCGGTCTCGAGGTCGACGGGGCGGTACTCGTCGCCGAAGGCGTACGTCGTCTCCGCGGGCGCGTCCAGCCACTCCGCGACGTCGTCGATGTTCGGCATCGTCGCCGATAGCGCGACGACGCGGGGATCCTGAAGCCGGCGGAGCCGCGAGACGGTCACCTCCAGCACCGCGCCGCGCTTCTCGGAGTCGAGCAGGTGGACCTCGTCGATGACGACGCAGTCCACGTCGGTAATAAAGGAGTAGCGCGCAGAGTCGTGTTTCCGCGTCGCGCTGTCCGCCTTCTCGGGGGTTGTCACGAGCACGTCCGCGCGCTCGGCGCGGCGCGGGTTCAGATCGCGCTCGCCGGAGACGACGTAGACGGAGTAGCCCAGCTCCTCGAAGCGCTCCCACTCGCTCTCCTTCTCGTTCGTGAGCGCGCGCAGCGGCGCGACGAAGAGCGCGGTCCCGCCTGCGGCGAGCGTCTTACAGATTGCGAGCTCGGCGAGCGCCGTCTTCCCGGAGGCCGTCGGCGCCGAGGCGACCACGTTGTGGTCGGTCTCCAAGATGCCCGGGAGCGCCTCCCGCTGCATCCGGTTGAACTCGTCGAACCCGAAGGCGTCGGCGAACTCCGGCACCGCGTCCGCGACCTTCACGGCACACCACACCCGTGCGCGAGCCGTCGGGAACCGCGGCTGTGTCGCATCGGATCGAGAGGGGGGCTTCGAGGGCAAAGGCGTTTCTCATACGGCCGCGGCGGGAATCGGGCCGCACGAGCGGCGAGATCGCGAGGCCGCCGAGCGCCGCAGCGTCGCCGCGGACCCACATCGTTTAGGTGACCGCGGCCGACCGCACGGGTATGATCCCATCGTCGCCGGTCGTCGTCGGCATCGCGGTCGCGGTCGCGCTGCTCGCGCTGTTCGTGCTCGTCCGCCGCCTCCGCGGTCCGTCCGCCGAGGCACGCGAATCGAAACGCGCCCACGAGGCCGCCCAGGAGCGCGACGCGCCCGTCGAAATCGGCGAGACCTACGAGTTCGGCGTCACCGAGCTCACCGACCACCACTCCGGCGAGGAGGTCGCCGTCGGCAAGGTCGAGGGGTTCGTCCTCTTCACCGAGGACATCCCCGGCGGGCTCGAACCGGGCGACGTGATCCGCGCGAAGGTGCTCTCCTTCAACGAGGGGCGCACCTCCGCCGACGCGACGTTCGTCGGCCGCGCGTAGTCGGGGTGTGAAGGGGGCGTGGCGGGGGCGTGGCGAGAGCGTGACGGGGCTTCACACCCCCGCCGCGCGACCACGTCCGCTCCGAACCGGAGGTTCATACGTGATGCCGACGAAGTGGTGTCGCAATGGCTCAGGCCGGCACCCAGGACCTCACGGAGCGGTTCATTCAGTTCTATCGCAACTACTACAGAGAGGAGATCGGGCAGCTCGCGCAGCGGTACCCCAACGAGCAGCGCTCGCTGTACGTCTCCTACGACGACCTCTTTCAGTTCGACCGCGACCTCGCCGAGGACTTCCTGAACAAGCCGGAGCAGATGCGCGAGTACGCCGAGGAGGCGCTGCGGCTCTACGACCTCCCCGCCGACGTCAGCCTTGGCCGCGCGCACGTCCGCATCGAGGACCTCCCCGAGAGCGTCGACATCCGCGGCATCCGCGTCCACGACGACCACATCGGCAAGCTCGTCTCCATCCAGGGGATCGTCCGCAAGGCCACCGACGTCCGCCCGAAGGTGACCGAGGCCGCATTCGAGTGCCAGCGCTGCGGCACGATGACGTACATCCCCCAGAGCGACGGCGGCTTTCAGGAGCCCCACGAGTGTCAGGGCTGTGAGCGACAGGGCCCCTTCCGCGTCAACTTCGACCAGTCCGAGTTCGTCGACTCCCAGAAGCTCCGCATCCAGGAGTCGCCCGAGGGGCTCCGTGGCGGCGAGACCCCCCAGTCGATCGACGTCGACATCGTCGACGACATCACCGGCGAGGTGAGCCCCGGCGACCACGTCACCTGCGTCGGCGTCCTCCACATCGAGCAGGTCGAGCAGGGCAACGAGAAGTCCGCCATCTTCGATCTGTACATGGACGGCGTCTCCATCGCCATCGAGGACGAGGAGTTCGAGGACATGGACATCACCGAGGCGGACAAACGCGACATCATCGAGCTCTCCGAGCGCGACGATATCTACGAGGCGATGGTCGGCTCCATCGCGCCGGCCATCTACGGCTACGAGGAGGAGAAGCTCGCGATGATCCTCCAGCTGTTCTCCGGCGTCACCAAACACCTCCCCGACGGCTCACGGATCCGCGGCGACCTCCACATGCTCCTGATCGGTGACCCCGGAACGGGTAAGTGTCAAAAATATGATACCGGAGTGACACTTGCTGACGGAACGGAACGGGCAATCGGGGATATAGTAGAGTCAAGCCTCGAAGACCCGATAGAGGTCGACGACGGGGTATACGAACCGGTAGATATCGGCGTTCAAACAGTAACCGAATCGGGGGCCGTCGAGACTGGGACCGCGACAAAAGTCTGGAAACGAGAAGCGCCGGATAGGATGTACAGAATTTCGATGGCATCGGGGCGCGAAGTAGAAGTAACACCGTCGCACCCGTTGTTCAAACAGTTGAACAGAGGATTGTCTCCCCGACGGGCAGATCAATTGGCGGAAGGAGACCTCATTGCGGTCCCCGGAAACATCGACGCGGATTGGGATGATTCGCTTGATGTTTCGTTCCAGCAGGTCGAAGCCTACAACGCGAATTCGTTCACGCCGCCCACCCGAGTCGATCCCACTCTGGCTCGACTCCTCGGTTATATCATCGCAGAGGGCCACACCTATCTCTCGGGATCGAGTGCCGCTACCGAGGTTACGAACGTCGACGAAGAGATACTGACGGACGTGGAGAACTGCTTCCGCGAGTTGGGCGTTCGGTGGTCCCGTCTAGAGAAATGGGATCATGAGACTGCCGAAATCGTCCGCTGTTCCTCGTTGGAGTTCGTCCGGTTCCTCAGAGAACTCGAACCGGCAATTCTCAAAAACTCTGAGAATCAACTCGTCCCCGATTGTCTCAAACGGGCGAGTCCGGAGAACAAGAAGGAATTCCTACAGGCGTACGTTGACAGCGAGGGGACAGTCTCACCCAAAGAACGCGAAATCACGGTTTCCTCGATGAGTAGAGAACTGCTGACCGGAGTACAGACGTTACTCCTCGCGTTCGGGATCCAGAGCCATCTTCGGAAACGACACAACGACAGCCACCGACTGCGCATCAGTGGACGAGATTTCGTCAAATACGTCGACGAAATTGGATTCGTTACCGATCGCAAAGCGACGGCCTCGAAAGCGTTCGACGACGTTCCAGAGAACACAAACACGGATGTGATTCCGGGACTAAGTGACGATCTCCGGCAGATCCGCGAGGCGCTTGCGTTGTCACAGTTCGATATCGGAATGCCGCGTCCGACGTATCAACACTACGAACGCGGCGACAGGAATCCGAGTAGAGCGAGTCTGAGAGCGGTTGTCGACACGTTCGAAACCCGCTTAGACTGGCTTCGGGAGAAGCGCGGAGAGCTGCTGGACGGTGACTGGCAGGCAGTCGAGACGCTACGAGAGGAACTGAACATCTCTCAGAAGGTACTCTCGGAGGGTATGGACGTCTCTCAAACCGCGATCAGCTACTATGAGCGGAACGACGTCGCTCCCGACGGTGGACAGACCGCGGATGCAAAGGACGTGATTTTGGATCGTCTCGACGAGGCATTATCCGTCAGCCAAGACATCTCCGAACTCGATCGTCTGTGTACGAACGACGTTCACTGGGACCGGATCGAGTCGATCGAATCGGTCGAGCCGGATTACGAGTGGGTCTACGATCTGGAGGTCGCAGACACGCATACGTATCTTGGAAACGGCGTCGTCTCGCACAACTCACAGATGATTTCGTACGTAGAAAACATCGCACCCCGGTCGGTGTACACGTCCGGGAAGGGGTCGTCAGCGGCGGGGCTCACCGCCGCGGCCGTGAGGGACGACTTCGGCGACGGCCAACAGTGGTCGCTCGAAGCCGGCGCGCTCGTCTTGGCCGACAAGGGTATCGCCGCTGTCGACGAGCTGGATAAAATGGATTCGAGCGACCGCTCCGCGATGCACGAGGGCTTAGAACAGCAGAAGATCTCCGTCTCGAAGGCCGGGATCAACGCCACCCTCAAGGCGCGGTGTTCGCTGCTCGGCGCCGCGAACCCGAAGTACGGCCGGTTCGACCAGTACGAGCCGATCGGCGAGCAGATTGACTTGGAGCCGGCGCTCATCTCGCGATTCGACCTCATCTTCACGGTGACGGACAGCCCGGACCCGGAACACGACTCTCGGCTGGCGAAACACATCATCAAGACGAACTACGCCGGCGAGCTCAACACCCAGCGAGAAGAGCTGGCGAGCTCGGAGTTCACGTCCGAGCAGGTCGCGGAGGTGACCGAGGAGGTCGCGCCGGAGATCGACTCGGAGCTGCTGCGCAAGTACATCGCCCACGCGAAGCGCTCCTGCTTCCCGACAATGACAGAGGAGGCGAAAGAGCTCATCGAGGAGTTCTACGTCGACCTCCGCTCGAAGGGCGCCGACGAGGACGCGCCGGTGCCGGTCACCGCCCGGAAGCTGGAGGCGATGGTGCGACTCTCGGAGGCGAGCGCGCGGGTCCGCCTCTCGGACACCGTCGAGCGCGAGGACGCCGACCGCGCGACCGATATCGTCGAGTCCTGTCTCAAGGACATCGGCGTCGACCCGGAGACGGGGCAGTTCGACGCCGACGTGGTCGAGACGGGCACCTCGAAGAGCCAGCGCGACCGCATCAAGAACATCAAGGGACTCATCGCCGAAATCGAAGAGGAGTACGAGGAGGGCGCGCCGGTCGACGAGGTGCTCGACCGCGCGGGCGAGATCGGGATGGACCCGGGGAAGGCGGAACAGGAGATCGAGAAGCTCCGGACGAAAGGCGAGGTGTACGAGCCCAAGCAGGGCCACCTCCGGACGACGTAGATGGACCGCATCTCCGCGATACGGAACGTCGAGGACGCGCTCCGCGAGTTCGAGAACGGCGACGCCGACCTCGCGGCCACGGAGCGGCGCGTCGCGGCCGTGCTCCGAACGTACGCGACCGAGTTCGACGGCGACGGCGACGTGTTCCGCGCGGTCGGCGACGACCCCGTCGACGGCACCGTCGTCGTCGCGCCGTCGGAACCGGCCGCACGCGAGCGCGTCCTCGCGGCGAGCGGGGTCGACGGCGAGAGCGACTCGGACGAGGTCGAAGGACCCGAATTCGACGTTGAGCGGTTCTAACGTCCGAGGTCGAGCAGTTCTGATCGGCGATCGCGGGGTCGCGAGAGGCGAACCGCCCCGCCGTCGCTGACGCCGACTGAAACGTTCCGGTCCGGAACGGCTAAATTCCGAGATCGACCACCGGCGGGCGTGCTGCTGGTCGTGACGTATTCGGCGGCCGCCCGAACCGGCCTCCGAAACCTGTGTCGTCGCCACGAGTCGGTCGTCGCCCGGCGGTTCGGCCGCGCCGCGCTGTTCGACGAGACGGTGTACGCCGCCTTCCTCGCCTTGCGGCTGCGGGAGTCGCACGGCGGCGACGTCCAGATAGAGCGCACCGAGCCGTTCAACGAGTTCGTCGCCGTCGACGAGCCGGTCCGGGAGGCCGCCGCGGCCTACGCGGACCGGTCCGCGAAGTCGACGCCGTACGCCGCCTTCGCGGCGGGGACGGAGCATCCGGACCCGGACGCCATGCGCGGCCGAGAGCTGTGACCGGGGGGAGATCGACCCCGTCAGAATCGGAGCGCGGGGAGGTCGAGGAAAACGGGACAACCGCCGTCGAGGATCCGCCGGAACCGAGCGCGGTGCTCGGACGGCTCCCCACCGAGGCGGGGCTCCGACGACAGCTCGCGGCGGCCGCGCGCTCGCGGGGACGGACCGCGTCGGTCGCGGCGGAGATCGACGAGATCGAGGCGGAACTCGCGGCGATCGAGATTGAACCCGTCGACCTGACGGCGGCGCGCCGGCGGGTCGCCGAGACGACCGGGGAGACCGAGCGCTTGAAAGAGCGGGTCGCTGCGCTGCGCGGCGACGCCCGGGCGCGCCGCGCGGTCGACGCCGAGGCGGACGAGACGCTCGACGACCTGGAGGCGGCGGCCGCGGAGCTGTCGGCCGCGCAGACGGAGGCGATCGCCGCCGAACAGGCGCTCGAACGTGCGCGAGCCGAGGCGGCCCGGAACCGCGACGAGCGACGGCGACGACTGCGGCTCCGCGACCGGCTCCGAAATCGGCGGCGGACCGCTCGCCGCGAACTCGCCGAGGCGGTGTATCCGGCGTTCCGACGCGCGCTCGCGGTCGTCCCGGGCGGCGATCCGAGCGCTGCCGGTGCGGGACCGGGCGCGTACGACGGGGACCCGATCGCGGCGTCGCTCGCGGCGGTCAGGATCGCGGCGCTCGACGGCGTCGTCGAACTGTGCGGGGACGCGGCCCGAGCGGTCGCGGCGTCCGAACGGAGCGCGCGGTCGCTGCTCCGAGCGAGGGACGTTCGCCTCCGAGGCGCGTCCGACGTGCGCTGAATCCGGCAGCGGCGGCGAGTCCGTCCCGATGCTTAAATACGATTCCGCGGCACCCGGCGCATGGAACTCGACTGGTCCGTCGACCGCGAGGGGGACGCGTCGCTCGTCGGCGTCCGGGTGCGCAACGACGGAGCGGTCCCGCGGCGCGTCCGGATCGAGAGCCGGCTGGACGACCCCGTTCTCCCGCCGCGACGCGGCGGCGTCCCCGAGTCCGGCTGGGACGCCGAGGGCGTGACAGCGGTGATCGACCCGGGCGAGCGCGCGGCGTTCGGGTTCGCTGCGCTTGCCGACCCCGTCGACCCACCGGTCGAAATCGCGGACGTCGAGCCCGTGAGGGAGGAGACAGACGACGGTCGTACGGCGGCCGAGAGCGAGTCCGACCTCGCACGGGCGGCGGTGCGAGACCTCGAATCGTATCGTCCCCCGCGGCGCGCGGTTGCCGGAGCGGAAGCGGACGATGTCATCGACGACGAGGGGGGCGACACGGAGACGGGCGACCGCGACGCCGAAGGGAATCCCGAAAACGAGGAAGCGACCGACCCTGACGGAGACTCGAACCGGCCGGAGGGACCGGAGTCGCCACCGAACGCGGCGGACCCCGACGAGATCGACGCGTGGTTCGCGGCCGTCGAGGCGCGGATCGAGCGGGCGGAGCGGCTGACCGGCGCCGACCTCGCGACGGCGACGGCGGTCGTCGAGGAGGCCGGCGGCCTCGACGCGGTGGCGGGGCTCGACGAGCGCATCGCGGCCGACGCCGAGCGCCTGAAGGCGGTCCGCGACCGCGCCGCGGCGCTGGCCGAGCGCGCCGAGGAGAGCGAGGTCCCGACCGAGGCGCTGGAGGCGCTGGCGTGATCCTCGCGGTCGCGGGCGGGAAGGGCGGCGTCGGGAAGACGACGCTCGCGTACAACGTCGCCGCCGAACTCGACGGGGTCGTCGTCGACGCCGACCTTGGGATGGCCGACCTGCCGGACGGCCGCGGCCCCGACCTCCACGACGTGCTCGCCGGCGCGGCGGACCCGATAGAGACGGTTCGGGCGGGACCGGTCGACATCGTCCCGTGCGGGCGGACGCTGGCCGGCGCGCGGGCGGCCGACCTGACGCGGCTGGAGGGGGCGGTCGCCGCGGTCGAGCGCGAGTTCGGGACCGTCGTCCTCGACTGCCCCGCGGGGCGCCGCGCCGACGCCGGCGTGCCGCTGGCGGTCGCGGACGCCTGCCTCCTCGTCGTCTCGCCGCGGGCGTTCGCGCTGGCGGACGCGATCCGTACCCGGGAGCTCGCCCGCGAGCTCGACGCCGGACTGGTCGGCTGCGCGGTCAACCGCGTGACAGAGCGGCCGCCCGTCGAGCCGATCGGCGACGCCCTCGGCGCCCCGGTCGAGGTGGTCCCGGCCGACCCCCGCGTCGGCCGGTCCGTGGAGGCGGAGCGGCCGGTCGTCGAGGCCGCCCCCGACAGCGAGGCCGCGGCGGCGGTTAGGGCGCTCGCGCGGCGCGTTCCGAAGTGAGGGTGGGAAAGCGGGAACTCCGTCGCGACACCGCGCCTTTTTACTCCGGTCGTCCCGTCGCCGAGAGCGATGATCAGGGTCGCGCTCGTCGTCGGCATCGGTGTCCTCGCCGCGCTCGCGGTCTCGGTGGGACCGCTGTACGCGGCCGACCGCTTCCGGGACCTCCGGGAGCCGACGGACGCGGAGCGCGCGCAGATCGCGGCGCTGGCGGACCCCGGCGGACTCGGCGTCGACCGGATCGCGGTCGAGTCAGTCGACGGGGACGGCGACAGCGAGGAATCTGCGGCCGCCGGTCCCGCCGAGGTTTCGGTCCGGGGACCGCCCGGCCGGCGGGTGCTGTTCCTCACGGCGGACGTGTTGACCGACCTCGACGAGGACGTCGCGGTCGGGCTGCTCGCGGCGGAGGCCGGGCGGGTCGCGACGTACTACGCCGAGTTCCGCGCCGTCGCCGTCGGCGCCGTGCTGGCGACGCTGGCGGCGGTCGTCACGACGCTCGTCCCGTTCGAGTCCGGCTTCGCCGCCGTCATCGCCGTGGGGATCACCTCCTTCTGGGCCGGCCGCCGGGTCCAGTACGCGGCGGACGCCCGTGCGGCCGACGCGGTCGGGGCCGACCGCGTCGCCGACGCGTTCGAACGCGTCGCAGAGCGCCGCGGCGTCGAACCGCAAACGGGCGACTGGTCGACGTGGTTCGAGGTCCAGCCGCCGCTCGGCGATCGGATCGCGCGGCTGCGCGAGCAGGCGGCAGACGAAGGGTAGCGAAGAGGGCAGCAGACGAGGAGTGGCGGACGAAGGCAGCAGACGAGGAGTAGCGGGCGGAAGGACAGAGTCGAGCCGGCGACTGGTCAGTCCCGCGAGCGCCGAGCGACGGCGGACTCCGGACCGACGCGGACGTCGTAACCCGCGACGGTGAGCGAAACGTCGACGTCGGGGTTGGACCGGCCGGCGACGAGCGCGTTGAGCGCGTCGGGGTCGACGTGTTCGTACAGCACCACGCCCGCCTCGTCGAGGTCGGCGGAATCGACGCCCGCGAGGTCGGCAATCGCCTCGACGACGGCGAGACTGGGACTGGGACCGCCGTCGCCGTGACGGACGCGGGCCGTCTCGGCTGTCGAGCGGGAGTCGGTCGCTTCGGTCGGGACGCTGCTCATACCGGATCCTTCGTCGAAACCTCGTATAAATGAGTCGTTCAATTTATCAGAAATGATTGGCTCGCGGCGTCCCGGTCCCGGAACCGTTACCAACCAGCCGCACGCGTGTAGAGACAACTCGAATGCGACTCCCGGAACGACAGCTCGCGGTCCTCGAGGCCGCGAGCGCGACGGACGAACGAACGGTGGCGGAGATAGCCGCGGAGACCGACCTGAAGCCGGAGACGGTCGCCGGCTCGGCGTTCGACCTAGCCGACGAGGGCCTCGTCGAGGTCGGGTCGGTGACCGACGAGACGCTCGCACTCACCGACGAGGGACGGACCTACGTCGATGCGGGGCTCCCCGAGACGCGGCTTTACCGTGCCGGGCTCGACGCGGGCGCCGACGCCGAGCCGGCCTCGATGGGCGAGGTCATCGGCAAGTCGGGGCTAGAGGGCCCCGAGGTCGACATCGCCCTCGCGAACTTCGCGCGGAAGGGCTTCGGGAGCGTCGACGGCGGCGAGCTCTCGGTCGACCCGGACGCCGACCCGGACGCCGACCCCGAGGCGACGGCGCTCGCCGCGCTCGCTGACGCCGGCGGTGAGGGTCTCGACACCGACGCCCCCGACGGGGAGGGTCTCGACGCGGACGCCCTCGGCGTCGACGAGGCGGTGATCGACCAGCTGGACTCGCGCGGGCTGGTGGCGGTCGGCGAGTCGGTCACGCGGACGGTCCGGCTCACCGACGACGGCGTCGACGCGCTGATGACCGGCGTGGAAGCGACCGAGACGGTCGGCGCGCTCACGCCCGAACTCCTCGCCAGCGGCGAGTGGCGCGACGCGGAGTTCGCCGAGTACAACGTTGAGGCCGACGCGGAGACGGCCCGCGGCGGCCGGAAGCACGTCCTCCGCCGGACCGCCGACCGCGTGAAGGACGTGTTGGTCGGCATGGGGTTCCAGGAGATGGAGGGCCCCCACGCCGACGCCGACTTCTGGATCAACGACTGCCTGTTCATGCCCCAAGACCACCCGGCGCGGACCCACTGGGACCGGTTCGCGCTCGACGTGGACCCGATGGAGGGGATCCCCGACGAGCTGATGGCCCGCGTCGAGGCGGCCCATCGCGACGGCTGGGGGATCGACGGCGACGGCTACCACTCGCCATGGTCGCAGGATTTCGCCCGCGAGGTCGCCTTACGCGGCCACACCACGTCGCTGTCGATGCGCTACCTCTCCGGGGTCGCTGGCGCCGAGCTGGAGCCGCCCCAGCGCTACTTCTCGGTCGAGAAGGTGTACCGCAACGACACGCTCGACCCGACGCACCTCCTCGAGTTCTTCCAGATCGAGGGGTGGGTGATGGCCGAGGACCTCTCGGTGCGCGACCTGATGGGCACCTTCGAGGAGTTCTACCGGCAGTTTGGAATTACGGACATCCGTTTTAAGCCGCACTACAACCCCTACACGGAGCCCTCCTTCGAGCTGTTCGGCGAGCACCCCGAGACGGGCGAGGAGATCGAGATCGGTAACTCCGGCGTCTTCCGCGAGGAGGTCACCGGCCCGCTCGGCGTCGATTGCGACGTGATGGCGTGGGGGCTCGCCTTAGAGCGGCTCGCGATGCTCACCACCGGCGCGGAGGACATCCGCGACCTCCACGGGACCTTAGCCGACATCGACTTCCTGCGGAACGCGGAGGTGAGCTACTGATGCCCGTCGTCGACGTCGACCCCGACGAGCTGCGCGAGCTCACCGGCCACGAGGAGAAGGATGACGCGGAGCTGAAAGACGACCTGTTCGGGCTCGGCTTGGAGTTCGAGGGCGAGACCGACGACGGCATGTTCCAGTTCGAGTTCGCGCCCGACCGCCTCGACCGGCTCTCCGTCGAGGGGGTCGCGCGCTCGCTGCGCTACCACTACGGCGACGCTCGCGGCGTCTACGTGCCGAACACGAACGACCCCGAGTGGACCATCGAAGTGGACGAGTCGGTGCCCGACGAGCGGCCGTACGTCACCGGCGCCGTGGTTCGCGGCCTCGACCTCGACGAGGCGGGGCTGGAGTCGCTGATCCAGCTCCAAGAGAAGCTCCACGCGACGATGGGCCGGGGCCGTGCGAAGGGTGCCATCGGCATCCACGACCTCGCGATGGTGAAGGGCGCGCCCCTCCAGGAGGGCGCGGAGCCGTCGATCACCTACCGCGGCGTCGACCCCGACGGCGACACGTTCGTCCCGCTGGACGCGAACGACGAGCTGACCCCGAACGAGGTCTTGGCGGAACACGACACGGGGACGACCTACGCCGACCTCGTCGAGGACTTGGACCGCTACCCGGCGATCTACGACGAGCTTGGTCTCTTCTCGTTCCCGCCGGTGATCAACGGGAAGCGCACCGAGGTGACGACCGGCTCCCGCGAGCTGTTCGTCGAGCTCACCGGCACCGACCAGTGGACGATCGACCGGATGTGCACGATTATCTGTTACGCGCTGTCGGCCCGCGGTGCGACGATCGAGGAGGTCAAGGTGAACTACGCCGACGGCGCGACACACCCGAGCGAGTACGGCCGCGAACTCGTCCGCCCGAACCTCGACGTCGACGAGAAGACCGTCTCACACGACCGGATCGAGACGCTGCTCGGCGTCGACTTCGAGCCCGAGGAGGTCGTCGACTGCTTCGAGCGCGCCGGGCTCGACGCCGACTACACCCTCGACGAGGACGTGACCTACGAGGTGTCGATTCCGCCGTACCGCGTCGACGTGCTCCACCCGCTCGACCTCGTCGACGACGTGGGGCGCGCGTACGGATTCGACAACTTAGAGCCCCGTTACCCCGACGTGGGCACCGTCGGCGGCCGCCACGAGCGCTCGCGGCTGGAGGACGCGGTCCGGACGAGCCTCGTCGGCCTCGGCTTCGAGGACCTGCTGAACTTCCACATGACGAGCGGGACGGAGAACTACGACCGGATGAACGTCGAGGCGGGCACCGGCGGCGCCGCGGTTGCGGCCGACGAGGACGGCGTCTTCGGCGGCGGCGACCCCGTCGAGATCACGGAGCCGTACAGCGAGGAGTACACCCAGCTCCGAACCTGGGCGCTCCCGTCGCTCGTCATGCTGTTGGAGCGGAACACGCACAACGCCTACCCGCAGGACGTCGCCGAGGTCGGCTTCGTCGCCGAGCGCGACGACGCCGAGGAGGCGAACGTCGCCGAGTCCCGCCACGTCGCCGGCGCGGTCGCCCGGCGAGACGCCTCCTACGAGGCCGCGAAGGGGCGCCTCCAGGCGCTGTGCGACGACTTCGGCGCCGAGCTGTCGACCCCGCGGACCGAACACCCCTCGTTCATCGAGGGACGCGCCGCCGACGTCGAGATCGACGGCGAGCGCGTCGGCGTGATCGGCGAGCTCCACCCGGCGGTGCTCGTCGAACACGACCTGGAGGTGCCGGTCGCCGCCTTCGAGTTCGACCTCGACGCGTTACGCTGACCCGCCGAGGCGGGCGGGACGCCGCCCCAAGGGAACTTCCGTTTCGGCGGTTCCGTAACGAATCATCACGAATCCGACCGCGAGCAGAAGACATATAACCGTCTTGGCGTACTCGGCGGGCATGAACTGCGAGAGATGCGGTGTCGACGCCACGCTCGCGCACCGGGACGTCGACGGTTTCGCGTACTACCTGTGTGAGGCCTGTATCAGCGGGTGGGACGCGGTTCGGTCCCCGTCGCCCGACGCCGTCGACGAGAATCGGTCGCCCGCGCGGTAGAGGCGTCGCGCGCGGCGGCGTCGCCGCCGAGGCCGTCGGGGCGGAACGCGGAGCGGTCACTCCCGAGCCGCAGCGACGGCCTCGACGACCGCGCGCGCGTTTTCCCGGATCGCGTCGAAGTCGCCGTCGGCGATCGCCTCGTCGTCGACGATCGAACTGCCGACGCCGACCGCGACCGCGCCCGCCCGAACGTACTCGTCCGCGTTGTCCGCGCCGACGCCGCCGGTCGGCACGAGCGGGACCTGCGGGAGCGGGCCGCCGATCGCCGCGACGTGGTCCGGGCCGCCGGTCTTCGCGGGGAACACCTTCACCGCGTCGGCGCCGGCCTCGTAGGCCTCGATCGCCTCGGTCGGCGTGTACGCGCCGACGGCGACCGGGGTCCCGTAGCGGTTCGCCGTCCGGATCACGCCGTGGTTCACGGTCGGCGTCACGAGGAACTCCGCGCCGGCGAGCTGCGCCGCGCGCGCGGTCTCCGCGTCGAGAACGGTCCCGGCGCCGACCAGCGCGTCGTCGGTGCGCTCGGCTATCGCCTCGATGGAGGACATCGCGTTCGGCGTGTCCGCCGTCACCTCTAGCGCCGTCACGCCGGCGTCGACGACGGCGTCCGCGACCGCAACCGCGTCGTCACGCTCGACGCCGCGGAGGATCGCGATCACGCCGCCCTCGGTTATCCGGTCGAGTCGGTCGGTTCGCATGGCTGGTACCTGCCTGCCGGGGGTATTAAATCGGCCGTGTGGGGACGCCCGCGGCGCGGCCGCACACACCTCCTATTTAAGAGACGGACGGGCAAGTACGACCGTGGCGACGGACCGGTCCGCGTCGGCCGCCGGGGGGTGACGGAACGTGCGACCCGCCGCGACGGACGGCACGCGAGTCTTGCGGCCGCCGGACCGGTTCGGAGTTACCCCAACTCACCATGCACATCACCGACTACGAGCTGTTCGAAGTGCCGCCCCGCTGGCTGTTCCTGAAGCTGACGACGAGCGACGGGAGGGTCGGCTGGGGAGAGCCGATCGTGGAGGGGCGCTCGCATACGGTCGTCGCAGCCGTCGAGGAGCTGCTCGACAACTACCTGCTCGGCGAGGACCCGACGCGGATCGAGGACCACTGGCAGGCGATGTACCGCGGCGGCTTCTACCGCGGCGGCCCCGTGCTGATGAGCGCCATCGCCGGCATCGACCAGGCGCTGTGGGACCTCAAGGGGAAGCAGTTCGGCGCGCCCGTCCACGAGCTGCTCGGCGGCCGCGCGCGCGCCCGGATCCGCGTCTACCAGTGGATCGGGGGAGACCGGCCGGCAGACGTCGGGGAGGCCGCGAGCGAGAAGGTCGACGCCGGCTTCTCGGCGCTGAAGATGAACGCCACCGCGGAGCTGCGGCCGATCGACAACCCGTCGGCGGTGTCCGACTCGGCCGACCGGATCGCGGCCGTCCGGGAGGCTGTCGGCGACGAGGTCGACATCGGCGTCGACTTCCACGGCCGCGTGTCGAAGCCGATGGTGCGTCGGCTCGCGGCGGCGCTGGAGCCGTACGACCCGATGTTCATCGAGGAACCGGTGTTGCCCGAACACAACGACGCGCTCTCGTCGATCCGCGAGTCGACGACGATTCCGATCGCGACCGGCGAGCGGATGTACTCGCGGTGGGAGTTCAAGGAGGTGTTCGAGACTGACGCCGTCGACCTGATCCAGCCGGACGTCTCGCACGCCGGCGGGATCACCGAGCTGAAGAAGATCGCGTCGATGGCCGAGGCGTACGACGTGTCGGTCGCGCCGCACTGTCCGCTCGGGCCGATCGCGCTCGCGTCGTGCCTCCAGGTCGACGCGTGCACGCCGAACGCGCTGATTCAGGAGCAGTCGCTCGACATCCACTACAACGAGACGAGCGACGTGCTGGACTACCTCGCCGACCCGTCCGTGTTCGAGTACCGCGACGGCTTCGTCGATATCCCCGGCGGCGACGGGCTGGGAATCGAGATAGACGAGGAACACGTCCGCGAACAGGCCGAGAAAGACGTCGACTGGCACAACCCCGTCTGGCGCCACGACGACGGCTCCGTCGCGGAGTGGTGATCCCGATGGCGACCGAACCACGGCGACCGGGGGGCGACCGATGACCCGCCGACGCGAGTCGCCGACCGAGGGCGCGGTCCCCGGGCGGTTCGCGGGCGAGACCGTCATCGTCACCGGGTCGACGCGGGGGATCGGCGCCGGGATCGCGGAGCGGCTCGCCGCCGAGGGGGCGAACGTCGTGGTCAGCGGGCGCTCCGTGGAGGCGGGGGAGGCCGTCGCCGACCGGATCACGGAGCGGAGCGGAGCGGGGGCAGCCGACGGCTCCGCGACCGGCGACGCGACGTTCGTCCGCGCCGACATGCGCGACCCGGACGACGTGGCCGCGCTGGCGGAGGCCGCCGCGGAGCGCTACGGCTCGGTCGACGTGCTCGTCAACAACGCCGGCGTCCAGACGGAGACGGCCGCCGACGAGGCGACGCTCGACGACTGGGCCTTCGTCGTCGAGACGGACTTCCGCGCGTACTGGCTGGCCGCGCGGGCCGCCCTCGAACACATGGACCGCGGGGCGATCGTCAACGTCTCGTCGAACCACGCGTACGCGACGATGCCGGCGCACTTCCCGTATAACGCCGTCAAAGCGGGGATCAACGGCATGACGCGGTCGCTCGCGGTCGACTTCGGCCCTCGGGTCCGGGTGAATACGGTTGTCCCCGGCTGGATTGAAATCGAGCGGACCCGCGAGGAGCTGCCGGAGGGGCGGTTCGAGGAGGTCGAGTCGATCCACCCGACCGGGCGGATCGGCACGCCGGCCGACGTCGCCGGCGCTGTCTCCTTCCTCGCGAGCGAGGACGCCGCGTTCGTCACGGGCGCCGCGCTGCTCGTCGACGGCGGCCGCGGCGCGGTGATGCAAGACGACACGCTCCCGGACTACCGGGCGCGAGAAGGCGCGGAGTAGGCGGACGCCGCGGCGCTGAGAGGCGCGGCGTAAGCGGGGAGCGCGTCGCCACCGCCCGCGCCGGTCGACGGCGATCACCCCCTCATCCGCCGCCGCCTGAAGGCGCGGGTATTCCACTCGTTCTTTATAATCGGCCGAGCGTAGCACCGGGTATGAACCCGTTCGAGACCTCCGGCGCGGGGTGGCCCCGATGACTGACCTCGTCACGTTCGGCGAGACGATGCTCCGGCTGTCGCCGCCGCGCGGCGAGCGGCTGGAGACGACGCGCGACCTGACCGTCCAAGCCGGCGGCGCGGAGAGCAACGTCGCCGTCGGGGCCGCGCGGCTCGGCGCCGACGCCCGCTGGCTCTCGAAGCTGCCAGACTCGCCGCTCGGCCGGCGGATCGTGACCGAGCTGCGGAGCCACGGCGTCCGCCCGGGCGTCGCGTGGGCGGACGCGGACGAGAGCCGGGTGGGGACCTACTACCTCGAACACGGCGGCGAGCCCCGGGGGACGAACGTGATCTACGACCGCGCCGACGCGGCGATCACGACCGTCGAGCCCGAGGAGCTGCCGACCGACGCCGTCGCGGAGGCGGAGTGGTTCCACACGACGGGGATCACGCCAGCCCTCTCGGAGACGACCGCGGAGACGACGACCGCGCTGTTGCGGACCGCCGGCGAGGCGGGGACCACGCGTTCGTTCGATCTGAACTACCGGGCGAAGCTGTGGGACCCGGAGACGGCGCGGGCGGCCTACGAGGATCTGTTCGAGCACGTCGACACCCTGTTCGTCCCGCGGCGGGACGCCCGCGAGGTGCTCGGCCGCGAGGGCGGCGCCGTCGAGATCGCGCACGGGCTCGCCACGGAGTTCGGCTTCGACACGGTCGTCGTCACCCGCGGCCTGGAGGGGGCGGTCGCGCTCCACGACGGCTCGGTGTACGAGCAGGACGTGTACGAGGCGGAGACGTTCGACGCGATCGGCACCGGCGACGCGTTCGTCGCCGGCTTCGTCGCGGAGCGGCTACGCGGCGGTGACCTCCCCGCGGCGCTCCGGTGGGGCTCGGCGACGGCGGCGCTGAAACGCACCACCGACGGCGACCTCGCGGTGACGACGCGGGCGGAGGTCCGCGACGTCATCGACGGCGAGGGCGGGATCGATCGGTGAGGACGGGATCGATCGGTGAGGACGGGATCGACCGGTAAGGGCGGGATCGACCGGTAGACCGGGCGGCGGCGCTAGGAACGTACCGACTGGAGTCCGAAAACTGTTATCCGACGGTCGCGTTCGCCCGCGCTCAGAGGTCGACGGGGCCACCGTCGGCGGCGCTCTCGGCGAGCGCGTCGATGACCTCCATGTTCGCTATCGCCTCCTGCCCGTCGATGAGCGGGGCGGTCCCGTCGGCGACGCGGTCGGCAAAGTGCTCGACCTGAAGCCGGTACTGGTCGACCGCTGGGAACGTCTCGACGCCGTGCCGCCCGTCGATCTCGTACTCCAGTTCGACGGGCTCGTCGGTCGGGGCGTCGAACGCGCGCTCGACCTCGACCCAGCCGTCGGTCGCGTCGATGCGGTAGCGCTGGACCAACTGGGTGTCGAAGCCGGACGCGACCCGCGCCGAGCGGCCGTCGCCGTACGCTAACACGCCCGCGAGCTCCGTGTCGACCCCGGCGTCTCGGGTGTCGCCGGCGTGGGCGTAGGCGCGGTCGGGCTCTCCGAGTATCGTCCGGGCGAGCGAGACGGGGTAACAGCCGACGTCCATCAGCGACCCGCCCGCGAGGTCGGGGTCGAGCCGGACGTCGTTCGGGCGGTCGTACAGCGGGAAGCGGAAGGTGGCCGTCACCGTGCGGACGTCGTCGAGTTCGTTCGCCGCGAGCGCGACGACGCGCTCGGTGCGCGGGTGGTACCGGTACATGAACGCCTCCATCAGCGTGACGCCCCGCTCGTTACAGTGGTCGACCACCGAACGCGCCTCGTCGGCGTCGGCGGCCAGCGGCTTCTCGCAGAGGACGTCCAGGCCGGCGTCCGCGGCGCGTTTCGTCCACTCGGCGTGGGCCCCGTTCGGGAGCGGGACGTACACCGCGTCGAGCGCGTCGTCCTCGAGGAGCGCCTCGTAGGAGCCGTAGCTTCGGGGGATCGCGTTCTCGGCCGCGAACCGCTCCGCGCGGTCGGCGTCGCGGGACGCCACCGCGCCGACCGCGTGGTCGCTGGCGGCGATCGCCGGAATCACCGCTTTGCGGGCGATCCCCGCGGTGCCGAGGACGCCGAATTCGAGGCTCGTCGATCCGGACCATGAGGCGGGCATGGGCGGAGCGACGCGTCCCCCGGGCAAGTCGGTTTGGGTCGATGGGCTCGACGGTGGCGGGGACGACGATCGCCGTCGTCCCTTGACGCGTCGGCAAGCGCCGTGAAACGGCCGGGGGCGATCGGCCTCCCCGGGGAGCACCGGACACGTCGCTGGGGAATTCACCCGGAGCGCGCGTACCCGCAAATGTCGGCATCGGCGGTGTTTGCGGTTCGCGGCAGTGGCGACCGACGACACGGGTTTATCCGTTGAGCGTCTATCGAGAGCAATGGCACAACGGTCCCTGCTCGTTCGCGCGCTGTGGTTCGTCTTCGTCGGCTGGTGGGCGACGCCGATCGTCGTCAACGTCGCGTGGCTGCTCAACGTCACGGTCGTCCTCCTTCCCGTCGGTATCAAGCTGATCAACCTCGTGCCGACGGTGCTCACGCTCGCGGAGCCGCGGTCGCTCTCGGATCCCGACACGGCCCGGGGCCAGCGGTCGTTCGTCGTCCGTGCGGTCTACTTCGTCCTCGTCGGGTGGTGGCTGAGCCTGCTGTGGGCGAACGTCGCGTCGGCGCTCGCGATGACCGTCGTGGGGCTACCGGTCGCGGTCTGGATGCTCAACCGGCTCCCGTACGTCACGTCGCTGTACCGGTTCCACGGGTAGGTCCGTCGGGCACGCGGGGGGGGACAGTTCGAACTCAGTTGACTTCGAGAATTTCGACGTCGAACGTCAGCGTCTCCCCGGCGAGCGGCGGGTTGAAGTCCGCCCGAACGACCTCCTCGTCGACGTGGACGACTTCGCCCTGGCTGCCGTCTTGGGCCTCGAGGTACGCGCCCTCCTCGGGCAGTTGGCCGCCGAGCAGCTCCCGGAGTTCGTCGGTCTCGAACTCCTCGACGTGCTCGTCGCTGGGCTGCCCGTAGGCCTCCTCCGGCGGAATCGTCAGCGTGTCCGTCTCGCCGGCTTCCAACCCGACGAGCCCCTCCTCCATTCCCTCGATGACCTGTCCGGCACCCACGTCGACCGTTAGCGGCGTGTACTCGCGGTCGGGCTGGGCCTCGGCGAGGCCCGCCTCTTCGGCGACCGACTGCTTGGAGGTGTCGAAGACGGTGCCGTCGTCGAGTCGGCCGGTGTACTCAAGCGTCACGGAGTCGCCAGTAGTTATCGACATACGGACACGAGGAGTGCCACACGGAAAGCCTGTGTCATCTGCGGACATCGGCCGCGCCGTGAGAACCGACGGCCGACGGCGTCAGCCGGACGCCGGGAGCTCCTCGACCACCGCGACGTCGTGTCCGGCGGCGTAACCGTTCAGCTTGGCGGCGATGGGTGACTCCCGCAACGCCTCGTCGCCGTATCCCGCCGCGTCGAACGCGTCCATAAGCGAGGAGGCGGACCGCAGCTTGTACTTCTGGTGATAGTCTTCGCCCGGATAGAACCGCGAGAGCTGCTCGATCCGCGTGCCGATCCCGTCGGCGGTGAGCCCTCGTGACGAGAGGAACTCGTCGAGGGTCGCCTGCTGGGCCGCCGTCGCCGTGAGGACGACGTTTTGGTACTGCGTGTCTCCGGTCTGGCGGTTGGGGTTGTGGGATTCGAAGACCCGTGTCAGCAGGTCCCGGTACGTGAGGGCGTCGGGGTCGAAGTCGACTTGGACCACCTCGGTGTGATCCCCCAACGAGTGGTAGGTCGGGTCGCGCGAGGTCCCGCCGGCGTAGCCCACGCGAGTGCGGACCACGCCGTCGACGGCGCCGAACCGGGCGTCCGGGCCCCAGAAGCACCCGAGTCCGAACGTCGCCGTCTCGGTCTCGTTGCTGTCTATCGCACGGCGATCGTACTCTCGGATGTGTGTTGCTGTGAGGTCCATGGGTGCTAGCTGCCTGTAGAGTCGTCGCAGGGCGGTTCGCGGATCGGGCCGCATCCACTCGCAGTCGGGCTCGCAGACGTATATGTTGCGTGTTGCCGTGTGTCGCTGCTAGGCGGAGCGGAGTAGCGTCTTTGGGCCGTTGAGTTCGGCTCTCGTCGGTTTCGGAGATGCTCGCGGCGCATCGGCCGCGAGCACCGGAGCGGTCGAGGGGCGGTGAGCGGTCTCCTCGTCGGGAGTGTCCCCGTTTCGTCGACGGCGACGATTCAAGTTGGTTCCCGTTACTCGACCCACACGGTCTTGCGGTTGACGAACTCCTTGATCCCCGCCTCGGAGAGTTCCCGTCCGTAGCCGGAGTCCCCAACGCCGCCGAACGGAACTCGCGGGTCGGACTTCACCAGCTGGTTCACGTACACGCAGCCCGCGTCGATGCGGCTCGCGACGCGCTCCCCGCGGTCGCGGTCCTCGGTCCAGACGCTCGCGCCGAGCCCGAACTCCGTGTCGTTCGCCTTGGCGATCGCCGCCGCCTCGTCGTCGACCTCGTACACCGTTGCCACCGGTCCGAACGTCTCCTCGGTGTCGACGGGGCACCCCTCGGGGACGTCGGTCAGGACGGTCGGCGGGTAGAACGCCCCCTCGCGGTCGAGCGGCTCGCCGCCGGTCACGAGCGTCGCGCCCGCGTCGACGCTCGCGGCGACCTGCTCGTGGAGCGTCTCCATGAGGTCCGCTCGCGCCTGCGGCCCGACATCTGTCGCCTCATCGGTCGGATCGCCGACGACGAGCGCGTCGACCTCGTCGACCAGCGCGTCGAGGAACTCGTCGTAGGCGTCGGTGTGGACGACGAAGCGCTTCGCGGCGATACACGACTGCCCGCCGTTCAGGTTCCGCGCCCACGCGCCCGTCTCGGCCGCGGAGGAGACGTCGGCGTCGTCGAGGACGACGAACGGGTCGCTCCCGCCGAGTTCGAGGACGGTCTTCTTGAGCTGATCGCCGGCGCTCGCCGCGACCGCGCGCCCGGCCGGGCCGCTTCCGGTGAGCGTCGCGGCCCGGACCCGGTCGTCCGTGAGGAGGTCGTCGACGCGGTCCGACGGGATCAAAAGCGACTGGAAGACGTCCTCGGGGTAGCCGGCCTCGCGGAACACCTCCTCGATGGCGAGCGCGCAGCCGGGCACGTTCGACGCGTGCTTGAGGATCCCGACGTTCCCGGCGGTGAGGTACGGCGCGGCGAAGCGGAACACCTGCCAGAACGGGAAGTTCCACGGCATCACCGCCAAGACCGGCCCGAGCGGCTCGTGGTCGGTCCTGACCGTCGAGCCCGGCGGACTCGGGTGGTGGTCCGCCTCGAGATACGCGCTCGCGTGCTCCGCGTAGTGGTCACAGACCCACGCGCACTTCTCGATCTCGCCGACCGCCTGCGAGATCGGTTTCCCCATCTCCGCCGTCATCGTCTCGGCGTACTCCCGCTTGTTCGCTCTGAGCACGTCTGCCGCGTCCGCGAGGAGCCGCTCGCGGTCCCGGATCGGGCGGGTCTTCCAGTCCTCGAACGCCCGCACCGACCGGGCTACCGCCGCCTCGACGTCGGCCGCGTCGTGTTCGTCGTACGTCTCGATACGCGCCCCAGTCGCCGGATTCACGACGTCCATGTGAGACACGAGAACGGTACACAGGCATATTAACATTGGTCACGCCGGTGGCTCCGCGAGCGACGGAGTCCGCGAATGTTGCGAGCGGTTCAGATCCGTTTTGAGGCGGCTGTCGGGGACGTGATGCGGGAAAAACAGATGCGCGTGTGTCACGGACCTACACATTTATGTAGTGAGCGACACTCACGGACGATTGTTAACAATGGAAACCGAAGGTGGGCGTTCCGGAAACAAGCATAACCGGAACAACGATACGGAGACGAGTTCGGTAAGCCAGTCACCAGTCCGCCGGCGACGGTTCCTACAGGCCGCCGGCGCGGGGACGGCGGTCGCGCTCGCCGGCTGTTCGGGCGGGGGCGGCGGCGACGGCGGTCCCGTGACGCTCGGTGCCGCGAACATCCTCTCCGGGTTCGCGTCGCTGTACGGCGAGGAGGCCGAACGCGGGATCGACTTCGCGGTGTCGGAGATCAACGACAACGGCGGTATCGACGGACGGGACGTCGAGGTGCTCGTCCGCGACACCGAGGCGAGCGGCGACACGGCGATCCAGCAGATCCGCAGCCTCGTTCAGGAGGACAACGTCGACGGGCTGTTCGGGCTCGACTCCAGCGGCGTCGCGCAGGCCGTCGCGCCGCAGATATCGCAGCTCCAGATGCCGCTCATGATCACGCACGCGGCGACCCCGTTCGTCACCTCGCCGCAGGGCGAACACGAGGACTCCGTCGGGAACGAGTACGTGTTCCGCGACTCCAACAGCCTCGCACAGGACATCTACGGGGCCGCGCGCATCGCCCAAGAGCTCGACGCCACCGAGTGGGCCACCATCGGCCCGGACTACGCGTTCGGGTACGAGACCTGGGACTACTTCCAGGCGTACTGCGACGGGCTCGGTGTCGAGGCCGAGTTCACGGCCGAGCAGTTCCCGGCGCTGGCGACGAGCGACTACACGCCCTTTATCAGCTCCATCCTCGACGCCGACCCCGACGCGGTACTCACCCCGCTGTGGGGAGCCGACCTCACGACGTTCATCGGACAGGCCGAGAGCGCGGGGTGGTTCGACCAGATCGACCACACGCTGTTCAGCGTCGGGATGGGGACGGACCTCCCGAGCGACGGCAGTCCGCTCCCGGAGGGTGAGTACGCCTCCACTCGGTACGACCCGTTCGTCCCCGACACCGAGACGAACAACTCGTTCCGCGAGGCGTACTACGAGGAGTACGAGTCGCTCCCGACGTACAACGCAGAGGGCGCGTATCGAGCGCTCTACCTGTACAAGGAGGCGATCGAGTCGGCCGGGAGCACGGAGCCCGACGCGCTCGTCGACGAGTTCACCGGCATGGAGCACTCGGGCCCGGTCGGCGACTACCAGTTCAGCGAGACGAACCAGGCGACGGTCGCGTCCATCTGGGGGACCGTCACGTACGACGACGAGTGGGAGAGCAACGTGCTCGACCCCGTGAACCGATACGAGGCGGGTCCCGACGTGCTGTCGGAGGCGCTCGGCGACTCTGACCTCCCGACGGGTATCTAAGCCCGTCGCCGTCTTCATGAGTTTCACATCACTCGTTCCACTGATCGGTATCTCCGACGTCGTCATCGGGCTGAGCCTCGGCAGTCGGCTCTTCCTGATCGCCGTCGGACTGAGTCTCATCTTCGGCGTGCTCGGCGTGCTCAACTTCGCGCACGGCGGGTTCTACATGCTCGGGGCGTACGTCACGCTCGCCGTCGTCTCGAACGTCATCGACAACTTCTGGATCGCCGTCGTGGTCGGGGCGCTCGCCGTCGGCGTCGTCGGCGCCGCGATCGAGTTCTCGGCGATCCGCCGGCTGTACGACCGAGTCGACTCGGACCTTGACCAGCTCATCGTCACGTTCGGGTTCGTGCTCGTGATCCACGAGGCGGTCCGGTTCATCTGGGGGTCGGGGTCGTACTCGATCGACCCGCCGGACGTGTTCAACTTCTCCGTCGCACTCGGCGGGAGCACGTTCAACGCGTACCGGCTGGTCGTCATCGGGCTGGCCGTTGGGGTGCTCGTCGCGCTGTGGCTGTTCATCACGCGGACGTACTTCGGCTCGCTGGTCCGGGGGACCTCCTCGGACCGCGAGATGGCGGCCATGCTCGGCGTCGACGTGCCGCGGCTCTACACCGGGGTCTTCTTCCTCGGTAGCGTGTTGGCCGGGCTCGGCGGCGCGCTCTCGGCGCCGCTCCAGTCGACCAGTCCGGCGCTCGGCGATCAGGTGATCATCGACGCGTTCATCGTCGTGGTCATCGGCGGACTCGGCTCCATGAGCGGCGCCTTCGTCGGCGCGATGCTCATCGGCATGATGCAGAGCCTCGGCCCGCAGTTCATCAGCGCCGGCAGCATCGCGATCCCGTTCCTCGCGATGGTGATCGTGTTGCTGATCCGTCCCGAGGGCCTGTTCGGGGGGATCGGCGAATGAGCGCGACCGACACCGGCGGCCGGGTGAGCCAGTTCGGCTCGGCGGTCGCCGAGGGGTGGACCCGCGAGCGGTTCGGCCTCCTCGGCGCCGTCGCGCTGGTGCTTATCGCCTTCGCGCCGCCGTTCCAGGTGTACCTGTTCACCGACTTCCTCGTCGTCGCGCTGTTCGCGCTCGGCTTCAACCTGCTGTACGGCTACACGGGCCTGCTCTCGTTCGGTCACGGCCTGTTCTACGCGGGCGGCGCGTACGGGATCGCGATCGTGTTGCGGGACCTCGGCCCGGTGATCGCCGACGTCGTCGGCGCCGGGATCTCGCCGCTCGTCACGTTCGTCATCGGCGGCGTCGTCGGCCTCGCGCTCGTCGTCGCCGTGGCCGTGCCCGTCGGGTGGCTCAGCGTCCGGTTGGAGGAGATCTACTTCGCGCTGATCACCCTCGCGTTCGGGATGTTGGGCTACTCGCTTATCATCCAGGACCCGGCAGGGCTGACGAACGGGACCGACGGGGTGATCGTCCTGCTTGGAACCGTCGATCTCGGCGGTTTCAGCATCCGAATCGGCGGTCGACGGATCTACTACGTCATCTCGGCGCTCACCGTGGTGACGGCGACGTACGGGGTGTGGCGCGTCGTCAACTCCCCGTTCGGGGCCGTCTGTAAGGCGATCCGCGAGAGCCCCGACCGCGCGGCCGCGCTCGGGATCGACGTCAGTCACCACCGGTGGATGACGTTCATCGTCTCGGCGGCGGTCGTCGGGATCGCCGGCGTGTTGCGCGCCGGACTCGCGAGCGTCGCGTCTCCGGGACTCACGCACTGGTCGACGAGCGCGATCGCCGTCATCGCGACCGTGATCGGCGGCGCGACCTACTTCTACGGCCCGGTCGTCGGCGCGTTCATCTTCCTGTACATCCGGTGGGCGATCAGCCGCTTCCCGGCGCTCGAGGCGTACTGGGAGCTGTTCTTCGGCGCGCTGCTCATCGCCGTCGTGCTGTTCTTCAAGCAGGGCGCCGTCGGCGGCCTCTTGCTGCTCCGGGACCGAGTGTTCGGAGACGGAGACGGCGACGGAGCCGAATCGGGCGACGACAACGCGCGCGCTGACAGAGGTGATAACTCGTGACGACCGTCCTCAAGACCGAAGACCTCCGCAAACAGTTCGGCCAACTGACCGCCGTCGACGACGTCTCCATCGAGATCGACGACGACAGTATCACTAGCATCATCGGCCCGAACGGGGCCGGGAAGACGACGTTCTACAACCTGCTGACGGGCGTACTCGAACCCACGTCGGGGTCGATATGGCTCCGGAGCGGGGAGGGAGACGAGCTCGCCGACGTCACCGACGCGGAGCCGCACGAGGTGGCGCAGGCGGGGCTCTCACGGTCGTACCAGATCACGAATATCTTCGAGGGGCTCACCGTGCGCGAGAACGTGCGGGTCGCCCGGATCAGCCACGAGGGGACCCGGCTCGACTTCCGCTCGCGGGCGACCGGCGACGAGTCGGTCGAGGCCGACGTCGAGGAGCTGTTGGAGCTCACCGGGCTCACCGACATCGCGGACACGCCCTGCGACACGCTGAGCCACGGGGAGAAACGGACCGTCGAGATCGCCTTGGCGCTCGCCATCGAGCCGAACGTGTTCCTGATGGACGAGCCCACCGCAGGGATGAACCCGACGGAGGTCACGGAGATCGTCTCGCTGATCCGCGAGCTCGACGCGGACCTCGACGCCACGTTCGTCGTGACCGAACACAACATGGACGTCGTCACCGACATCTCCGACCGGATCGTCGTGCTCGCCGAGGGGTCGATCCTCGCGGACGGGACGCCGGAGGACGTGTTGACGGACGAACGGGTGACCGAGGCGTACCTGGGGAGTGATAGCGTATGACGATACTCACGGTCGACGACATCGACACGTACTACGGGAACAGCCACGTGCTTCACGGGGTCTCACTGGAGATCGACGAGGGCGAGGTGGTGTCGCTGCTCGGGCGCAACGGCGCGGGGAAGACGACGACGATGCGCTCGATCGTCGGCGCGTCGCCGCCGCGCTCGGGGTCGATCACGTACCGCGGCGAGGAGATCGCAGGGCTGTCGTCCGACGAGATCAACGGGCTCGGGATCTCGCTCGTCCCGGAGGACCGCCGGGTGTTCCCCACCCTGACCGTCCAGGAGAACCTCCGGCTGGCGCACAACCTGGCGAGCGACCCGCGACCGGTCGAGGAAATGTACGAGCTGTTCCCGGCGCTCGACGACCTCCGCGGCAGCAACGGGCGGAACCTCAGCGGCGGCGAACAGCAGATGGTGTCGGTCGCCCGCGCGCTCGTTCAGGCCCCCGACGTGCTGCTGTTAGACGAGCCGACCGAAGGGCTCGCGCCGGTGATCGTCGACGACCTCAAGGAGATCGTCCAGACGGTCGTCGACCAGAACGTCACCGTCCTGTTGACCGAACAGAACGTCGAGTTCGCGTTCGACCTCGCCGAGCGGGGGTACATCATGGACACCGGCGAGATCGTCTTCGACGGCACCGTTGAGGAGATCCGGGACCGCGAGGACCTCCTCGAGACGTACCTCTCCGTGGGGACCGCCGATGCCTGAGGAGCTCACCCTCCGCCCGTTCTTCTGGCGGGCGACGCGGCTCTTCCCGGAGACGGAGGTCGTCTCGCGCACGCACGACGGCGTCGACCGCTACACCTACGCCGACTTCGGCGATCGCGTCCGCCGGCTCGCGGCCGCGCTCGCCGACCTCGGCGTCGAGCCCGGCGACCGCGTCGGGACGCTCGGGTGGAACACCCACCGCCACCTCGAGGCGTACTACGCGGTGCCCCTCTCCGGCGCGCAGCTCCACACGGTGAACCTGCTCTTGCAGGACGACAACGTCGAGTACATCATCAACGACGCCGCGGACGACGTGCTGATCGTCGACCGCGACGCCGTGGCGGTCCTCGACCGGCTGTGGGACCGGATCGACGGCGTCCGCGAGGTCGTCGTCATGGACGACGCGGTCCCGGAGACGGAGGCGGACCTGCCGCTGTCGTCGTTCGAGGAGCTGATCGCGGACGCCGACCCGATGGAATCGTGGCCGTCGCTCTCCGAGGACGACCCGGCTGGGATGTGTTACACCTCCGGGACGACGGGGAAGCCGAAGGGCGTCGAGTACACCCACAAGATGCTGTACGCCCACGCGATGATGGTGATGACGCCCGCCGCGCTCGACATCGCCGAGGAGGACGTGGTGATGCCGGTCGTCCCCATGTTCCACGTGAACTCCTGGGAGTTCCCGTACGCCGTGACGATGGCGGGCGCGAAGCAGGTGTACCCGGGACCCTCCCCGGACCCCGCCGACCTCGTCGAGCTGATCGAAGAGGAGGGCGTGACGCTCACCGCGGGCGTCCCGACGGTGTGGATCGACGTGCTCGATCACTTGGACGAGCACGGCGGCGACCTCTCGTCGCTGGAGCGCATCGTCGTCGGCGGCAGCGCCGCGCCCCGGGAAGTGATGCGCCGGTACGAGGACGAACACGACGTGACGATCGAACACGCGTGGGGGATGACCGAGACGATGAGCATCGGCTCGGTCTCGCGGCCGACCTCGAGGACCGCCGACGGCGACCGCGAGGCGAAGCTCGACAAGCGGGCGAAACAGGGGCTGCTCTCGCCCGGGCTGGAGATGCGGGTCGTCGGGGACGACGGCGAGCCGATCGCCTGGGACGGCGAGGCGTTCGGCGAGCTGCTCGTCCGAGGGCCCACGGTCGTCGGGGAGTACTACAACCGCCCGGAGGCCAACGAGTCGGACTTCGTCGCGGCCGAGGACGGCGGCGCTCGGTGGCTCCGCACCGGCGACATCGTCACCGTCGACGAGGACGGGTACGTCGAGGTCGTCGACCGCGCCAAGGACGTGATCAAGTCCGGCGGCGAGTGGATCTCCAGCATCGAGCTGGAGAACGCCCTGATGGCGCACGACGACGTCGCCGAGGCCGTCGTGATCGCGGCGCCCCACGAGCGTTGGCAGGAGCGGCCGCTGGCGTTCGTCGTGCCGAAGGCGGGCCGCGAGCTCGACGTGGAGGGTATCCGGGCGTTCCTCGAAGAGGAGTTCCCGCGCTGGTGGCTCCCGGACGACGTCCGGTTCCGCGAGGAGATCCCGAAGACCGCAACTGGGAAGTTCGACAAGAAGACGCTCCGGGAGACCGTCGAGGAGCCTGAGCTCCCGTACGCGCCGGGCAACGGGGGTGGCGAATGAGCGGCGACGACGCGACGCCGACCGAGGACGCGGCGCCGACCGACGGCGGGACGGCACCGATCGGTGGCGAAGCGACGCCCGCAGACGCGCTTCCGGACCTCTCGGGGAAGGTCGCCGTCGTCACCGGCGGCGGGCGCGGGATCGGGCGCGCCATCACGCTCGGGCTGGCCGCCGCGGGGGCGACGGTCGTCCCCTCGGCGCGGACGGCCGCGGAGGTCGAGGCCGTCGCCGAGGAGGCCCGCGAGTTGGGCGTCGAGGCGCGCGGGATCACCGCCGACGTGACCGACGACGACGACGTCGAGGCGCTGGTCGAAGAGACCGTCGAGGCGTTCGGGTCGCTCGACGTCCTCGTCAACAACGCCGGGTTCAACCCGGGGGACGCGCTCGGCGACCCGACCGAGGTCGAGTCGGACGCGGTCGACGGCGTCCTCGACGTGAACCTTCGGGGCGCGTTCCGGACGCTCCGGGCCGCCGGCCCGCACCTGCGCGAGGCCGAGGGGAGCGTCGTCAACGTCGCCAGCGTGGCGGGGGAGGTCGGCCTCCCGAAACAGCACCCGTACGTCGCGTCGAAGCACGGGCTCGTCGGGCTGACGAAGAGCGCGGCGATGGACTGGGCGCCCGACGTGCGGGTGAACGCGGTCGCCCCCGGCTACGTCGCGACCGACCTCACGGAGACGCTCCAGGAGAACGAGCGGCTCCGGCAGTCGATCTTAGACCGGACGCCGCTCGACCGCTTCGCCGAGCCGACGGAGATCGCGGGCCCGGTCGTCTTCCTCGCGAGCGACGCGGCGAGCTTTGTCACCGGCGAGACGCTCGCCGCGGACGGCGGCTGGACGGCGCGGTGAGCCGTCGGCGGTCGTAGTTCCCGGGGACCTTACAGCCGCTCCGTCTCGCCCTCGACGTACGCGAGCGTCCGCGCCGCGAGCTCGGGGACCTGCGTCTCCATCTTCGGGTAGAGCGGGTCGTCGCTGTCGTCGTTCAGGTGCCGCGCGAGGAACATCTCGCCGAGCGCGGCCATCTTGTACGCCGCGAGCGCGCGGTAGAACCGCTCGTGGGCGAACTCGCGGCCGGTCGCCGACTCGTATCGGTCGATCAGCTCGGCGCGCGTCGGGTACCCCTCGCGGGCGGTGAACGTCGACATCAGATCGGGCATCGCGGGGTCCGGGTCGCCCTCGTCGTACCAGAACAACAGCAGCCAGCCGAGGTCGGCGAGGGGGTCGCCGAGCGTCGACAGCTCCCAGTCGAAGACGGCGACCACCTCCGGCGGCGTCCCGGGCCCGTACATCACGTTGTCGAGCTTGAAGTCGCCGTGGACGAGGGTCTCCGGGTGGTCGCGGGGGACGTTGTCGGCGAGCCACTCGCCGACGGCGACCAGGTCGGGCACCTCCCTGACCGACTCCGTCATCCCGAAGGCCCACTCGAGCTGGTCCGTCCAGCGCTCGACCTGCCGGCCCGTGTACCCCGCCGGGCGACCGAACTCGCCGAGGCCGACCGCCTCGTAGTCGACCGCGTGGATCGCCGCCAGCGTGTCGACGAGTTCGGTCCCGATCCGTTCGCGGGCGGGCGGGTCGGCGAACCGCTCCGGCTCGGCGTCGCGCAACACGTCGCCGTCGGCCCGCTCCATGACGTAGAAGTCGCTCCCGAGCACGGCGGCGTCGTCGCAGGCGCGCAGCGTCGGGGGGACCGGGACGCCGGTGTCGCCGAGCGCGTCGACGACGCGGTGCTCGCGGAGCACGTCGTGGGCCGTGTCGGCCGTCTCGCCGGGCGGCGGCCGCCGGATGACCAGCTCGCGGTCGCCCCACGTGACGAACAGCGTCTCGTTCGAGTGCCCCTCGGCGTGTCGCTCGACGTCGAACGCGTCCGCCGGCCCGAACTCGGCCGCGAGGTACTCGCCGAGCGCGTCGGCGTCGACCAGCCTGTCGAGGTAGTCCGCGTCGGTCACGGCCGATCTCCCCCCGTTCGACGCCGGCTGGAGGCGACGGCGGCCGACTGAACTATGCCCGAACGGCTTTCATCGGTTGTCGCATATTCGACTAACATTGTAAATCTATTTTTCAGTACAATGGGGATCAGTTTCGCGTAATATAGAATTTTGGGAGAATAGCCGGAACCACTATTTACATTGCTAAACAAGAGTCGGTATGGAGTACGACGACATCGGACGCGGCCCGGAGGTCGCCGACGCCGTCAGGGAGTTCGTCGAGGAGACGGTGCTGCCGGTGGAACGGGAGTGGCTCGGCCGGGGGCCGATCCCGCCGGCGGAGATCGAGGCGCTGCGCGACGCCGCGCGCGACGAGGGGATCTACGCGCCGCAGGTCGACGAGGAGTACGGCGGGCTCGGGCTCGGCTTCCGCGAGATGCTGCCCGTCTTCGAGGAGGCGGGGCGGAGCCTGCTCGGCCCGACCGCGCTCCGGTGTGCGGCGCCGGACGAGGGGAACATGCACACCCTCGAGATCGCGGCCACCGACGAGCAGAAGGAGCGCTGGCTCCGCCCGCTCGCGGCCGGCGAGATCGACTCCGGGTTCGCGATGACCGAGCCGATGCAGGGCGGGGGGTCGGACCCGAAGATGCTGGGGACGACCGCGGAGAAGGACGGCGACGAGTGGGTCATCGACGGCCACAAGTGGTGGACGACCGGCGGGCTCGACGCCGACGTGTTCCTGACGTTCGCGCGGACCGACCAGGAGGCGCACCCGTACGCGGGCTGTTCGGTGATCCTCGCGCCCGCCGACGCCGACGGCGTCGAGATCGTCCGGAACATCCCGCACCTCGGCGAGGGGCTGGTGGGGACGACCCACGCGGAGATCCGGTTCGATAACGTCCGCGTCCCGGTGGAAAACACGCTCGGCGAGGAGAACGAGGGGTTCACGCTGGTCCAGCAGCGGCTCGGTCCGGCCCGGCTCACCCACTGTATGCGGTACGCCGGGATGGCCGACCGCGCGCTCGACATCGCGACCGCCTACCTCTCCGAGCGGGAGGGGTTCGGCGAGCCGCTCTCGGAGAAGCAGGGGCCGCGGTTCCGGATCGCCGACCGCCGGACCGAGCTCCACGCCGCCCGCACGATGGTGCGGCACGCCGCCGGGCGGATCGCCGACGGCCACGAGGCGCGCATCGAGGTGGCGATGGCGAAGACGTTCGCGGCGAACGTGACCCAAGAGGCGATCGACGACGCGCTCCAGTTCTGTGGCGGCAACGGGATCGCCTACGACCTGCCGATCGCGCGCTTCCACGAGAACGTCCGGCAGTTCCGGATCGTCGACGGCGCCGACGAGGTCCACCGGCGGTCGATCGCCCGGGACGCCTTCGAGGACCCGCCGACGGAGGAGTTGGAGACGGTTACTCGGTTCGGCGAGTTCGACTAAGCCGCGGGTCGCGGTCGGCGGTCACGCCTCGTCGCCGTCTTCCTGAAACACCTCGAACAGCTCGGGGTCCGTCCCGAACTTGAGGACGTTCGTCACGACGGAGTTGCGGAGGTTGGCGATGAGCTCGCCGTACTCCTTGTAGAAGTCGTGGATCCACTTCGACTCCTGTTCGCGGTCTTTGAACATCATGATGGTCTTCCACTGGTAGTCGCCGTCCGAGAGGAAGTACATGAACGTGTGGCGGCTCGACCGGATGTGTTCGAGCGCGTCCCGCCAGTTCTCCTCGAACCCCTCCGGGTTGAACTGGAACTCGAACAGCGAGAAGAAGAGGTGCTCCTCGTTGGGGACGAGCGCCTCGCGGAACACGCCGTCCTCGCGCATCCGTCGGATCGACTCGCTGACGGTCACGTGAGAGACGTCGATGTCGTGCTCCTCCTCGAGGAGGTCTCGGAGCTTCCGGGAGGTGAGCTGCGGGTCGCGTGCGAGTTCTTGGAGGATTATCGTGTCCCGTTCGGAGAGGTTCCAGTCGGGACGCGGCTGTTTCTCGGGCATTCCCTCCGTATGCGTGGACGCGTCACGGTAATCAGTATTTGGGCTGCGCTCGGCGACGCCCGGGCGGCGCTGTTCGCGGTAGTCGGGGGAACGCCCACTCCACCTGGCTGGTGACGGTGCTGAGCGGAGAGAGTCAGGTCACACAGCCGCAGTTGGGATGACCCGGATCCGTGAGTCCCTCGAATGTTTTCGACAGTCCGCAAAGAGGACGCGAGCTCAGTTCAGATCCATCTCGGCTTCGAACTGTTCTCGTTGCGCAGAGTCGAGCGTGAGGACCCATTCGAACTGATCTCCTACCCACGACGTGGACATGATCGAGTTGCGGAACTCCTTGGAGTGTTTCGACGTCAGCCCGGCGAGAATGCCTGAGAGACCGCTACTGCCACCGACCGTCTCGCCGTACTCGTCTTCCATCCGTTCAAGCAGGTCGTCGGTGAGCAACGGCTCTTCGGCGGCGTACAGCACGCGGAACATCGCCGCCTGTTTGCTGGTGAGGCGGTCGAAGAAATCAGGCGGGAACCACCCGGTGAACTCATCAGGGGCATCCGTTGAATCCGGCTCGGGAGACGCAGGATCGATCGACCAGTGATCGAGCGCGAATCCGACGAGCGTGTCGGTCCGCTCGTTGATAGCCGACTTCCCGAACGTGTCGAACGCCGCAAGTTCCCGCTGGACGCGCAACGACGAGGAGGCGTACTCCTTCTCGCGTCCGCCGCTAGCGTGTTTCTTCTCGGCGAACGGCAGATTACCGTACGAGCCGTTCCAGTACCGACTGGCGAGCGTGAGGTTCCCGAGGCGGTGGACGTGTTCGTCGAACTCGCCGACGAGGCTCTCGGGGATCGCATCGGCGGGCAGCTTTCGAGCGAGAATGTGCTCGACTTGGAACTCGGTCGAGAGGATATGCCCGGGACTCGTCATGACCTCCTCGCCGGCCTCGGATTCGACCTGTTGTCCGTAGTGATAAAGCAGGTACTTCGTGTCTCGACTCGACGTGCTCTGGTAGAAGTCCGGATCGCGGAGTTGGCGCTCGAACCGGTCGTCGTCCGTGTATCGCTGCGTGATCGAGTCGAGTCGTTCGACGACGGTCTCGGGATCGAACGACGGTGTCGTGTGAACGTCGTGAGCGAGGCGAACGAGTCGACCCCGGCCCGTGTCCGAACGCCGTGAGTCAATTGCGTACATCCGGAACACGAGCGTTTCACACGCGTCGACGACGGCTGCGAAGCCCTCGGGATCATCGTCGGCAAAGTTCAGATACGACGCCATCAGGACGGGGAGGACGTTCGCCAGTCGTCCGAGCTCTAGGAGTCGCGTGAGCGAGGGTTCAACGGAATCCGGGACATCCGGCTGGAGTATCGCTGAAAACGCCGTCGCGGCCTCACGGAGGTCTTGGACGTACGCGTCGATTTCCGACTGGACGGCATCGAGTTCGCCGGCGCGGAACCGCTCGCGGAGCCGGTCTTTCAGCGTCTCGAACCCGTTGAAATACTCGTCAGAGTCATAGCCGTCGTAGATGCCCCAGTGGAACCGAAGGAAGCTGTCCTCATCGAAGTCGTTCACCCGATCATGGCCGGTGTTGAAAACGAACAGGTCCCGGTAGATACTCCCGAACCGTTGTTTGATCTTGGTTTCGAGAGCGCCCTGGTTGCTGGAGCGGTCGTCCATGTACATCAGGAAGCTCTTCGTTTTGTCGAGCGTCGAGAGCGGTCGGCCGCGGTCGTTGAGACTCTCGAAGATCGAGGCCGCCTCGGAGCCGTCATCGATCTCGACGACGTTGATCCGGCAGTCGTACCGGAGCGTCTCTGCGAGATCGGCGACGGCCTCAGGGTCATCGAGCTCCGCAAACTGTTCCGTGAAGAAGTCCGCGGCAGCCTTGAGACGCGTCTGTGACGGCGTTTCCGGGTCGATGGATGCGGAGCCGAGGAGTCCGTCACGGAAGTACTCGGAGTCCTGATCCTGTGGAAGTAATCGCGGTCGTTCCTCGACGGGGAAGAGGAGGTTATCCTCGTCGAGCGTCGCTTCGATCGTGTCGTCGAACTCCGACGCGACGTACAGGAAGATGATCGCCGAGGTCAGGCGCTGTTGGCCGTCCACGACGTCGTACTTATCAAACCGACGGCGACGGTCCGTCTCGAACTGGGTGTCCTGCTTGCGAAGGATGATGTTTCCGAAGAAATGCGACTTCTCCTCCGGGAGGTACAGGAGGTCCTCAAACAGGTCCGTGAGCTGGGGCTCGGTCCACGAGTAGCTGCGTTGGTAGCTCGGGATATCAAACAACCCGTCCGTCAACAGGGAGTCGAGATGGACCGTGCGGGTTTCCATGGTGGGACGGTGGTGTGCCGGCCAGTATAAATCGTGGTTGTCACTCTCTGTAGATGTGGAAACCGACCATGATTTCTGATTACAAGTTTCAGCAGAGCCAATGGGTCAGGGTAGTATCTGGGGAGAGAGGGGGGTGCGTCCGACAAGACGGTGGGAGTGTGGGGCACCTACGCAGCGAGCCGTTACAACAGTAGAGTCAGCAATCAGTTGGATCCGAGCGCGGAAATACGTGGTTCGAACTCCTCTTGGAAGTTGTCCATCGCATCCACTCCCCACTCAACTAGGGAGTTTTGCTGGTCAGCGGTCAATTCGGTAATTGCCCCGTCAATGCCTTCCGCCTGCTTGATCCGAGATGCTTGTTTCTCGGGCAAGCGTTCCCACTCCAGCTCAACCCCTAGATTCGTCTCAATATCCGCCTGCTCTCGTTTTAACGCCTCAAATATCTCCTCGTTGCGTTCCTTATCCGACGTGGAAATGTAGAGTTCAACCGAGAACTCCGGTCCCTGATGGAACGCCCATCCAAGTCGAACTCCCGAAATACCAGCGCTGAACGTCAGATAGCTCCGAGGCCCGGGCTTGAGCTTGTACCAATTCGGGCGTCTCTGGGAGTAGGCCCCGACCATCTCGGCGAAGAACTGCTGGTAGTTTTGTTCTAAGTCGGACAGAGACTCGTTGCTAACTTCTCGTTCCCACTCGTTAGGCTCAACGACAATTTCGAATTCGAACCCACGCTCTTCGGAGCCTTCGATACTCACAACGCGGGGTCTGATCGCGAAGAATTTCGCGCCTTTCGGCCCGGATTCGTTCAACCATTCGAGCACGCTCCGGTGTTCCGGCCGAAACTCCTCGGCGAGCCACATCGTGAACCCGGCGTCCTTTCCGGACGAGTACGTCAGGAGCTTGCCCAGGTGATCGTGGTCAGTCCGATTGTACTGGTTCTCAATGACGACGGTCTCGCCCGTATTCATCTCCCGTGCGACGATGTCGGCCGAAAAGTCGCCAACGGCTTCCTCCGCTCGTGCGTCTTCGATCTCTATCCCCAACGCTGACGCGAGGAGGTCGATGTTCTCTGTCAACCATTTGGTGAAATCTCGCTCCTCGTTCTCCCACACCGAACGAAGGTCGTGTTCGTGGATTCGCGAGACGTTCCGATCCATAGACACGCTTTCCCGGGAGCTCTGATAAAAGGTCATTCTGCTCTCAGAGCGTAATCCGCTGTGACTCGTTGCCGGACGCATTCCCCCGTCCCGGAGAAGATTGATCTGAAGACAATGAATACGACCTCTGTTTCTGCTGTAGAGACGGTTCTGGAATCATGTTTCGTTGTTACGGGACTGGGTTTACCGTTGAGTATCTCAGAAGTTTGCTGGACGCACCCCCCTCTCCCCGTCCCCATCTTCCAGCCGAAGCGCAGTAGAACCGTAAGAGAGCCAATGACAGAATTCAGGACGGCACCCCGTTTGCTAGACAAGAAGACATGTAGGACACGGGGGCTTTATATGTAATACCTAAAAACGGGGGCGTATGAAGGCGTTCGGCGACGAGGACACGCTGGTCGTCGGCGAGTGCGAGTATCAGGAATCGCCACTCGACTACAGCGCGCTGGCGTCACTGGAGACGCACGTCGAGGAACTCCGGTGGCAGCCGTCGGGTGGCGGCACGCGGACCGTCGAATACGCGCTGTTCTCCCGGAGCGGGTTTACGGATAGCGTCCGCGAAGCTGCCGCCGATCGCAGCGATGTGCGTCTCTACACGATCGAAGACGTCGTCGACGCGCTCGGAGAGTGAACAACTGAAGCGCGGCAAAAAGCAGGATAGCGAAGGATTACTGATCTCGCCGCTCAGTGAGCGCTTCCTCCAACTCCGTCGCTGCGCGCTCGAAGTGCTCGCTGAGCAACGACGTTCCGGATGTCGTCCGGTCCTCGAGAAACGCGACTGCGTCGGCGGCCTCCTCAGCGTCGGGATCGCCGGCCGCCACGCAGTCGACGTACCCGTCAAGTGCTCGCGTGAACCGCTGCGAGAAGTGGTCGTACGCCCCGTCGACGCGCTCCATATTCTCGTCGAGCGATTCGACGAGGGCGCGATACACTGCTGCCGCCGACGCGTATCGCCCCTGATCACGATACTCGCCCGCGAGATCGAACCACTCCGAGAAATCGATCGGCTCGAAGACGACGAAGTAGTCGGGGTTCGTTTCCTCGAACTCTCGGTCGATCGCAGCGCGCAGATCCTCGACCGATCGCGTCGGTGACTCACCGAAGCGGGCGAAGAAGCGTTCGCGGACGGCAGCGTCGGTCGCCAGTGTCTCCCGGAGGAACCCCCGCAGGTCGTCGGCATCGGCAGCCTCGAGTGCGGCGTCGAGCCGATCACCCTCGTCCGGAGGGCAGTCGTCCGCGCATCGAAGCAACACGGCGACGACGTGCTTACACGCCTCCGGTCCGTGATACGGGCAGTCGCACCACGGATCGAAGCCGTTGACCGCGAGGTCGACACGCACGTCGTACTGACGGCTGCCGGTCACGACGGCGGTGACAGTAGTGTCAATGCGATGAATATCAAGGATGCGGTCCTTAGCGAGGTACCTCTCGCCGCGTTCGAAAACCGCGTCAGTACAGATCTCCCGAACTGCTCCCTTCGTCAGGTCCATGGATGTGAGCAGTGTTCTGTCGCGATCCTGAAAAGTCGACACATGAGCCTCACCTTCGTTCAAAATCGTAACGCTCTCTCTGAAAGAAGCTGCTACCCCGTCGCAGTCATGCGATTAAAACGATACTGGCATGACGGGTGCTGGTTCGACTGTCGAACGGCTAGACCTTTCAGGCGTGAGACGGTCGAAAATAGCGTCCTGAAAAAGAGATTTCTGACATCACTCTCTCGTCTCATCATAGCAACATCTACACTGGTGTAGTATCGAGATTGGAGCGATGGCTGACTCGTTGTGGTACCCGTCCGTGCGAGTACGGCCAAACATGTCCACACGACCGTGACCCGGCCAATTGTGAGGCCACGGTGAGTCGCGCAGCATCGAAGTGTCCGTCTAGCGTTAGTCCGCATCCGTTCCGTCGTGGAGCGATCACACACTACCTACAGAGTGCCGTGCCCGAGACGGTGGTCAGCGACCGGGCGAACGTGACGCCTAACGTTATCGACCAGCACTACGACCAGCGCTCGCAAAAAGAAAAGATGGAACAACGGAGGGAATACCTCGACGACATCTAGAGGCACTCTCGGGCGCTGTCGCTGACTCTCTCACAGAACTATCTATGATAAATCGAGTCGCGTTATTCATATAAAGTTTAAATGTATGGGGAAATAGATCCTTTGCTATGAAAAGTAACTCGAATATTGTGGCCGAAGACGGGTTACAGATACTTCTCGACATACCGGCCAAAAGTGGAGAATTATTCGGCAGTACGGCCACAGACACAGTCCTCTCTTTTTTATCTCGCCATCATACTGAGGAGTTCTCGATTAGTGACCTCGTCGAGGCCGTCGACTATTCGCAGCCGAGCGTCTCCAAGGCGGTAACCGTTCTCTCCGAAAGCGATCTCGTCGTTGAACGACGCGAGGGCAACACGCGATGGGTCCGAATCAACCCCGAGCGGCTCCACGTCCCGGATGATCCCTATCTACAGATTCCACAGGCTGAGTTCCAAGAACCGGTGAGAGCAGCAGCAACCGAACTCCGCGGCGAACTCGACGGCGTGATCGGGATCGTTCTGTACGGTAGCGTCGCGCGAGGCGAAGCGGACCGGCGGAGCGACATCGACCTCTGGGTGCTCGTCGAGGAAGACCGGATGGCAAACCAGCGAGCGGCGAACGAGGTCAAACAGGCGCTCGAGGACGAGGAGTTCGAGAGCGGCCGATACGAATACGAGATCGACGTCGAGGCGCTTCAGGCGGTCCCGAAGTACATCTCCGAGATACGGGACGTGCTCAGCGACGGGATCGTAATCCACGAGACGGAGAAGTTCCAGACGGTCCGGAACATGGTCTTCCACGGTGACCTCGATGAGTGAGGAGTCCGATCCGCAAGATATTCGCACGGCTCTCGATGCGGCTATCGACGCGTTCAACGAGGAGGGGTTCGGCGTCCCGAACCGCGAGGACGCGATCGCGACCGACGACAATTGGAAGACACAGCTTACGAAGGCGTGTCGGCTGCTAGACGCGGTCGCACGAATCGACGGGGAGGGGCACTACACCGCTGTCATCGAACTTTGCTTCGGGGCGACCGAGCGGTCTATCGAGGCCTACGCCCTCGCAGTCGGCGGTGACGAGCTGGATGACTTCCACGACCACACACGCTGTTACGACCGAGCGGCAGATCTCGGCCTGCTCTCACGGAGGGCGACACGGGAGCTTCGAGGACTCTACGACGACAACAGGACGGACAGCTACTACGGCGGCAAGCGGCCCACCGAGAAGCAAGCAGATAGTCTGTATGCGCTTTCTCGCAGCGTTCACCAGTACGTCACGGACCAGATACGGGAAGGCGGCGTCTGTGTCTGCGACACTCGACAGCCGAGAGGTGGCGGCTAGGCGATGAAGGACATCCGGCGGGAACTGGTTCGGCGGGTCGCAGCGGACGACCGCAATGCGAACCGAGATGTCTACGACGCTCTCGAAGACGAGTAGCCGGCGCTGTGACGATTTTACGAGCCCACCTGTTGCTATCCGTCGGGTAGAGCGATACGGCGCGACGGGATCCACGCGAGCGACCGAAGGGAGCGAGCGTGGAGCCAGTCGCGCCCGTGACTGAGCGAAGCGAAGGAACGGGCGCGACGGGATTTTGAACCAATGCCAGACGGTCCTGCTCGCTTCGCTGCGCGGGCTGCGACTGGCAGGGTTCAAATCCCTGTTGCCGTTTTCGTCCTCACTTCATTTAGATACAAAAGGGCGCGACGGGATCCACGCGAGCGAACGGAGTGAGCGAGCGTGGAGCCAGTCGCGCCCGTGACTGAGCGAAGCGAAGGAACGGGCGCGACGGGACTTGAGTCCCGTAGTTATCCCGCTGTAATCGGCTTGAATTTGTGTGACACTCATTGTTGTATAATCCGCCAGCGGCGGTCTGCCTTCTCGCGCTCCGAAGCGCGGTCGTAGTGCTTGTCGAGAACGTCCTCGCTCGCGTTGAGCTGATCCGAAACGACACCTCGAGGGACGCCGTCGTTCCGATACTTCGTCACCCGCGCCTTGCGTGCGTCGTGGGGCGACCGAGCGGACGGACACCCGCTCACGTGGCGAAACGTCGCGAACTTACACGAGTCCGGATCCTCGTCGTGCGGGCACTCCTTCCCGATGAAGCACGGGCGAGTCCATCGGTAGAACGCCTTCCGGATGGTCCCGGCCGCGATCCGGCCCGCGTCGGTAGTGACGAGCGGGTTCCGGCCGTGGTCGTCGACGGTGTCCGTCCGCGGACCGTCAATGTAGTCCTGTAGAATCTGAGCGATCCGGCGGCTGATCCGGTTGACCCGCTCACTCGCGGCGTCGTTCTTGAGCGGGGTACCTGTCTCTGGGCGGTGAACGAATCCGATCGAGGGCTTGTTTCCCTCCAGTTCGAGATCTTGAAGATCCAGCGACCGGACCGCGCCGAGGCGCGCTCCGGTGTGCCAAATTAGCGCCCAGACTACGTGGTCACGACTCGCGTACTCGTACCGAGAGAGGTACTCGACGATGTCGGCCGCCCGCTCCGGTCGAAGGTAGGAGTCGCTCACCTCGTCCTCGCGGGTGAGCTTCACGAGCGGCACCTTCTCGTACAGGTCCGACGGGACCGCCTCGATCTCCCCGCAGAACTTGAGTAACGACCGCAACGTCGAGAGGTTCGAGTGAAGGGTCTTCTTCGCGAGCTCGTCGACCTTGCTGTTGCTGTACCCTCCTTCGCGGCGCCAGATCCGGTATTCGTACAGGTCTCGGCCGGAGAGTTCGTTTAGATTGTCGATCGCGCCCTCTTCGCGACACCACTCGACGAACGGCCGAAGTTCGCTCTGGTGGGTCGTGCGGGTCCACTCGGCGCGATCCTCTTTCATCCGGTCGAGGTGCATCTCGACGGCGCGCTCGGGCGGGATCGGTTCGAGTTCGTCACTCATCGGACTCCTCCGGCTCATCGGTCTCGTCGTCCTCACCGTCCTCGTCGTCGTACATCGCGAGCTGCTCGGCGATCCGACGGGCGTGTCCGCTCTCGTCGCTCACGCGGACCCCTCCTTGCCGTCGAGATCTTGGTCGTAGGGACCAACCGGCGTCACGAGCCGCACCCGATCGCGGGTCAACTCGGCGTCGGTCTTGCGGTCGCGGAGGGTCTGAAACACGCCGTCGTAATCGTCGCTTGCGGCGCAGTTGCGACACCAGAAATGGTGATTCGTCGGCTCCCACGAGCGGTGGCCGCGGGGACAGACGTACCGCCACCTATCCTGCCGGTCTTCGATCCGCACAACTTCTTTCGGAGGCATCGATTCCGACCGAGGGGACGGTGTTAAAAAGAAAAGATCCTGACGCGGGCGGTGAAACTGAAAGTGGTCATGTCCGGCGATTGTGTTGCGGTTCCTCAGTCGATCGGGAATTTCAAACCCCGGCGCGTAGTGGTCGAGCATGGCTTTCGTGCTACCCCACGGAAGCCCGCGCGGGCCCGCTGTCTCCAGCAGCGGGGTCCGCTTTCCTGCGAGCCGGACCCATCGGAGAGCGACGGGTCCGCGAGAGTGCTTCCGTGCCCTTGGAAAAGTACGGCCGGAACTTAGTTTTAACCCACTGAATCGTGTTCTACTATATACGATATACTAGCTACTCCGAGACGTATCGGTATTTGTTATATACATCCGTTTGACCGAAGTGTATGCGCCCGCGGGTTGACTGGATGAATCAGACCGACGATCGAGTTCTCGAACTTCTTGACGAATCGGATCTTATTTTGACGCCTGCGGTTATCGCGAAAAACCTCGATTACACTCGTAATTGGATCTCACGTCGAGTTGGAAAGTTGGAAAAAGCGGGGTTAATTGAATCAGAAGGGTCAGGATACTACCGGATCAGTGACCGCGGTCGTGCCTATTTAACAGGAAATCTCACCGCAGAGGATTTTAATTAACCTGAATCAGGATTCATCGACTCGCACGATCAAGATTTATTAGCCATGCTACCGATTCACTATTATGGCAATTCTTGTCAAGAACGAGACGCTATGGGGTTTATTACAATCTGATGAGAATGACAAATTGGATTTCAAGAGTTCAACACTTCTTACTGAGCCCGATGGAGAAAACAGATACAAGATATCAAAACACATGGTGGCATTTGCAAACCACCGTGGTGGAAAAATTGTTTTTGGAGTGGATGATCAAAAAGAACCTGAGGGCGCAGGTTTGATTGAGGAACAGTGCCTTGGGACGATTTCCGAAATTGTTAGCTCTCGATGTAGCCCGTCAGTTACTTTTTCGCATGAGTTCTATTCTTCTGATCGTGGTGACCTGTCAGAGGGTTCTGTACTTGTCTTAAATATAGATCAGAGAACCAGCCTACCCCCCGTTGCGATAGTTGAGAGTAGAGATGGTAAGATACGGAAGAGAGAGTATAGAATACGAGCTGGAGATTCTACACGTTTAGTATCTGACGGGGAGCTAGTAACATTATTTGAGGGTAGTCCTGATTTGGAAACAGAAATGGAGTCAAGGGTTGTATATACTCATTCTGATGAATTCACACCGGTGGAGATTCAGCCCACCCCGTCATATCAGTATAATTTAAATTCAATCTACCATATGGTTAATCAAGGTGAAGAAGAACTTCATGATTTGATTACAAATGACGATGGCGACGATGAAATACATGAAGTTTCCTCTGACCTATTTCAAAGGATTTTCTTGATGGCTATCTTATCAGATTTATACACACTTCCACATGCTCATGCCAGCGAAGAGATGTCCGGAAGGATAGAGGAGGAGGGTGTTGAACCGGAATTTGAGTTTGAGATTTTTGGACCTGATCTGATCAACTATGAGAAGGATCAGGATGACGATCACATAATATCAGAATTACCGGTTAGTGTTGAGGATGTGCTTGAAAATAGAAAAGAATCGACATATATTCCTGACGTAGACAAAATGGGGTTCTGGCTTCCTGAGAGTTCGGCACTCACAGTATCTGAGGATTTTTCAAGTATGACTATTTCTCTGGAGGATCAGTTTGAATTATTGATCGATATTCAATGGTTCTCAACTAGAACCGGATTACCCCAAGATCATCCAGAATCAAACCACGATCGGAGAATGGGCGGATCAGATGTCGATAATTCTAAAATATCGGTGTATACGACTCTGGATATACAGGTGGACTATACATATCCCCGTCAAGATTATAGCGAGTATATTACTAGTAGAGAGTTTGTGGAACAATTCATTAGACGAATAGAAGAAAGATATGATTGGGACTCGTTTATTGACAGTATTCCAAACAAGAAATTGTATCAGATAGAGGACCTGTTAAAAGACATAGAAAGTCGCATTGATTAGTTACGCGGTAATCCGCAGATAATCTTCTGGTTTCTAGTTCTATCCCCCTGATAACAGAAATCATCGCCAACGATGATCAATTCGTGTACGGTATTGTAGACCGATTACAGAGGTATTACACAGCTCTTGGATAGTGTTAGGGTTGTATTTTTGACGTGCTTCTCGGATATTCTCTTCACTTTCCACTAGGTGAGCGAGCGCCGCGTCAATTACAACACTCATCGGCGGGTCGTCGTCGGGACCACTCGCCACGATATCGCTCGCCTTTTCGAGCTGCCGTTCGCGTTCGTCGGTAATCTTGAGGCTGGTTCGACGGCTCATTTATACCGCACCGTATGTACGGGGGTCGAGATCCCGTCGTTCTAGAGTGACTGAACCGGTTCGTGTTGAAGTAGTACCAACGGATCGACCACGATCACCGCGGCCGCCACTCGCAACCCGGCCGATTTCTATGTACCTCACGCCCCGACCGCGCCGAATGAAGTACATAGATCGCGGATTGTGAATACATCCACGTCGGACCCCACGGGGTCGCGTCGAGAACCCCCTTCCACGAGGTTTCACGCTCGCCCCACGAGCTCTAACAGACTCGGCACTTCGCCGTCCTCCGGGAAGCGCACCAGGTACGCGCGCTCTCCGACGCGCTGCGTGTGAGCGTCGGCCTCCTTGATCGAGCCGTCGTCGGCGACTAGTCCATCGAGTTCGAGGTGCTGCTTGTCGATCGTTACGGTTCCGCTGCCGTCGCGGTCGACGAGACTTTTGAATCCCATCGACCCTCGCGGGCACGGTGGTTCACTTAAAGATACCTCAAGGTGACACGTGACGACCGTAGACCGTACTGAATGCGGGAGTATATGGGGATCACCGTGGCCCGGCCGCTCGCATGGCGAAAATGGAATTCGACGCCGTCGACGCCGCCCTCGTTGTGGCGGGGCTCGCCTCGGCGTTCATGCTTGTCGGTATCGCATCGTTCCAACTGTTCGACGTGGACTTTACAGCGACACAGTTCACGCTCGGGGGGATCGGCCTCTCGACCGCGTGGGTTCTCGGCTACGCGTCGATTGTCGGGGTCATCATCACCAACGACAACACCGAGTTTCAGTCCCTCTCGGACGATATTCAGGGGCTACAGGGCTGGTACATGGCCGCGGCCGTGGGGACGCTCGTCCTTCCGGTCGCGTTCGTCGCGCTCCCTGACACGGTCGGCAGCTTCTTCCAGAGTTCCGATCTGTGGGGCCTCCTCTACGTGATCGCGGTTACGACCGGGCAGTTCGCTCTGGGGTGGATGCTATGAGCTCCATCTGGGACGGGGAGGACACGATCGCGGGAGTGATCTGGATCCTCACCTCGATCGGCTCGGTCAACTGGGGCCTGCTGGAGTTCTTCGACTACAACGCCGTCGCCGAGCTCGGCACCGCGCTCGGCTCGCCGACCGCCGCGACTGTCGTCTACGGCGCGGTCGCCGTCGCTGGCGTGATCACGCTCGCCGATCACGCCGGGTTCTACGACGTGCCGGATGTCGTCGACCGGATTCGCGGGGACGGGGACGACTGATGAACCGCAACACAATCGCGGCCCTCGCCGTCGCGCTCGTCGCGCTCGTCGGCGTCGGCCTCGCTGCGGGCGGGGTCGCCGGACAGGATGGCTCGGGCGAGCTGGTCAACGACACGATCGACGTGACGAACGACACCGAATCCGCCTACGTCGATGTCGTCGGCATCGACGACATGAACGGAAGCGGCCCGGTGAGCGTGAACGTCACGTTTGAAGGGCTCAACGGGACCGAGACGCCCGGAAACGGGACCGTGCTCGAAGAGACGACGCTCTCGGTCGCCGAGAACACGACAGAGTCCGCGAACGTGACGCTCACCGACTCCGACCGGGAGACCTACGACTCGATCCACATCACCGCGTCGACGGGCGGGAACGCCTCGCTCGTCGACACGGTCAACTGGGGGACTGTCGGGATGGGCGGCGGCGCCGGAATCGGGCTTGGCGGCGGGACCGGAGCGCTCGGGACCGTCGCGGTCGTGTTGGTCGTCGTCTGGCTCGTCGGTCGCGAGGACTGACCCATGACCGCAACACAACCAGATCTGCCCCGACTCACTCGTCGGGGGCTGCTGCGGACGACGGCGGTCGGCGTCGGCGCCGCCGCCGGCGTCGGTGCGCTCGGCTCGACCGCGCGACCGGCCGTGGCGATCGACTGGGGGAGTGTCGGTAAGACCGCGATGCTCGCCGCCGTGAGTCCGCCGGTCGCCCTCGGGTGGGCGCTCCGCGAGTACGAGATTCTCGGGTCTGACGCTCCTGCTGAGGGGCTGACTGCCGACGCGCTCGCGCAGCAGTCTTACCAGACTGTTAGGACGCGAGATTCCACTAACGCCAGCACAATTGTCGATAACCGAAACATCCTCGACGGCGTCAACAACAACGCCTACACTGAGGCCAAGATCGCCGCCATCGAGGAGCTTAACGCTGGTTCTACCGAGTCCGCTGTTCTCGACGCGGCTTCCGCTGCCATCGACAGTTACGAAACAACTGTCAAAAAGAACCTCCTCAAGACGTGGAATGAGTCCGTAGCTGAGTTCAGCAACATCGTAACCGCGTTCTCGAATCATGCTGATACGGATCTCTCCGCCATCGGTCCTTCGTGGGCCAATGGCGGAACTATCTTCACCAGCGACAACGGCTCTGACTGGACCTTTCAGGGTTTCGAGTTCCCGACTACCGATCACTCCCTCCCTGATGGAACTACCCTCACCGTCACTCGGATAAATCTCACAACCAACTACGGGGGAAACGACTGGAGTCCGCTCAACGAAGATTACAGTTGGGGAAACCAGCCCGAGAACCGGGTCGAATCGTTTCCTGTTCGCTACTCCGATGGAGAGAACTTCAACCACCTCGCGTACTCTGACTGGGGCCCCATCTGGGACGAGATAGAAACCAAGTTCCAAAATGTCCGAGATGGTATCACGACGTGGGTCTCGTCCGTCTACTCCGAGGTCCAAAGCGGCGAGATTGAAATCACCGAGCTCATCACGCCCCGCGAGCGGGCGGCGATGCTCTCGTCGGAAGAGTCGGAGGCGCAGGCGATCGCGGACCTTGCCGCCCTGAACATCCCGATCGACTCCGAGCGCGAGGTCACACTCACGATCACCGAAACCGGTGCGACCCTCTCGGGGACGATCGGGCTCACCGACAAGTCGGACGGGCCTATCGAATCCGGGGCGACGTACGACCCGAGCACCTTCGCCGGAGACATCTACCTCACGGCCGACGTGAGTCAACTCTCCGGTACATGGGATGCCTACGAGACTGGCGTCGACGGCGGGACGATCACCCTCACCGCACAGCCGTACGAGGGGACGGTCCTGAACGTGACCACGACCGCCGGAGAGACCGTTTCGGTGCCCGCGGCCGATTGGACCGACAACGGCGACGGGACCTATTCGTACGACGCGAGCTCGGAGCTAGAGACGGCGATCACCGAGGTCGATTCGGTCGAGTACGTTTCTGGCGCCGACCAGACTCAGTACGAGACGCTGAACCTCTCTAAGCAGTTCACCGTCGAGTCGATCGTGAACCAGCAGACCGGCGAGCAGACGTCGAGCGCGTCCTTCGAGTCGTCGGAGCCACAGAGCGATTCGAACTACATCACGCAGGAAGAGTGGGACCAGCTGGAGCAGCAGAATCAGGAGCTCATCGAAAAGTACGAGGAATCGCAGAGCACCGGCGGCGCCGGCGCCGGTTGGTTCGAAGGGAACTCGCCCAACGTCGGACTCATCGCGGCCGTAGTCGGTGGCGCGGGCGTCGTGTACGCGCTCTTCGGACAGGGAGGTAACAGCTGATGATCAACCCTCTCGCGCCGTACCTGTCGATCCTATCGTTCGTCGTCGAGCCGATACTGAAATTCGGCACCGCGGCGGTGTTCATCGGGATCGTCATGGTGGCCCTCGGCTACGACCCGATCGGACTCGCGTGGGGGTTCGTCGAGAGCACGATCCGGTCGGTGATTCCGGGGGTCTAATCATGCGCAGTATCCTGATTTTTTGTGTTGCGGTGAGCCTCGCGGCTTGTGTTGCGGTCGGCGGCGCCGCCGCGCAGGACGACGGCGGTCCCGGCTTAGAGACGAACACGTCCGTCGATGTCGGCGAGCCCGAGACCTACGCGCAGGAGATCGACGCCGACACCCGGCTCGTCGAGTGGGAGTACGATCGCGACCGCGGCGGGTTCAGGCTGCTATTCGAGACGGACGAGTCGACGCGTATCACCCTCACCGAGGCGGTTCAGTTTGGCGAGGGCACCGGCTCCGGCCGCATCTACCAGCACCGGCTCCCGGAGGGGCAGACCGAGGTGTTCGTCTCGGTCCCGCTTCGAGCCGGACAGGCGGCCGTCACCATGACCACGCCGGGCAGCATCGCGAACAATCGGTTCGCGTACGTCTCGACGGGGCAGACGACGCCGAACCGACCGCCGATCAGCTACGAACGAGCCCAGATCCTCATTCTCCTGTCGGGCATCGGCGGTGCCGGTCTCACCTTCCGCGTGGTCAAGAACCGCCGCGAGGATGAAGAGAAATCGGTCGAGAGGGTACTATGAATCCGGTCAAAGCGGCCCGCGACCGACCGATTCTCGCCGGTGGGGTTGTGTTGCTGTTCATCGCCGGCGCCGAAAGCGGTCGGTATCCCTATCCGTGGGAGATCGACGGCGCCGGCGTCGTTGCGACCGCCGCGGTCGCGATCGCGATCGGTGGGTACGTCGCCGGGGGCTACGTCGTCGATCTACTCCCCGAAGAGGAGGGGATCTATCTCGTCGCGTTCGAGGCGAACGACGACACCGGCGGCGCCGTCTACGAACTCAGCGAGGATCAGTTCGCGGACATGGACGTACACGCCGGGAGCCTCTTCGAGTGGCCCGTCGCGAAGCGCGTCTACGAATGTCGTGAGTACCGACCCGAGGACAACGTCGCCGTCGCGAACTGGCGGGAGTCCGTGGCCGGGTCGCAGCTCGCCGGCGAGGTCCAGGTCGTCGACGCGCTCGAAGCGGTCGCCGAGCTCCGCGAAGAGTTCGAGCCCGACGCACAGGAGGCACGACGCCTCAAGCGTCGGCTCCGGTCGATCGCGCGGAAGCTCGACAAGCGTCGGCTCAAGGACCAAGAGGCGATCCTCGATCCGACCCTCACGCCGTCGTTCGACGACGAGGGTGCGACCGTCTCGGCGGTCCTCGACGAGGAACTACCGGACGACCTGAAACCACAGAGCATGAAGGGAGACGACATCGACACCGAGCGGAACGGACACGGAGACACGATCGGCTTCGAGCTGCTCGACGAGACCGAGGCGCTGGAGGTGGACGATGAGCGATAAGACCGGCGCGTACGCGGCGGCCGAACTCGCGAGCGCGCTCCGCGGCGAGGACCCCGGCGAACACGTCCGCGGGTACGCCGGGCTCGTCGACGACCGCCGGACGCTCGCAGTCCTCAACTACTACGACGGGCTGCTCGACGAACCGATCGAGGAGACCCGGATCGGCCGGCTCATCATTTCCAACGCCGCGACCGAGACGATCGACGAGGCGGTGCGACACGGGTCGGTCTCGCAGATGAAGAGCGCGACCGGGCTCACCGGACAGGAACGCGAGGGCGGCGACCTGTACCGCGACGCCGCCGGCGAGCTCGCGCACGAGGGCGCGATCGGGCTCGTGTTCGGGGCGCCCGGCTCGGGCAAGACCGCGACGACGCTCGACGTGGCGATGGCGTGGCGGATCCGGACCGGCGGCGCGCTCATCGGAAACACCTCGTGGGACGGCTTCGACCGCGTGGTGCGCTCCGACCGGGAGATGCTCGAAGCGATGGCGGAGATCGAGGGTCCGGTGCTGGCGGTCCTCGACGAGATCGCCCAGGAACTCTCGGGATTCGGCTCTGGCAACAAGGCGGCCGAGCAGTTCTCGGACTCGCTGCTCTTCATCCGCAAGAAGGAGTCCAAACACGGGCCGCACCCGAAGCGGGGGAGCGTCCTGCTCGTCGGACACACGCGGACGAAAACCGCGAAGTCGATTCGGCGGGTCGCGTCGCTGGCGATCGAGAAGCCCTCGCGGTCCGACCCCGGTCGCGCTCGCCTCTTGGAGAGCGAGGGCGGCAAGGACGACTGGGAGGAGGGGAGCGACTACAAGGGTCTGACCGACACGGCCGCGAACTACCCGGAACACGAGCCGAGCGAGTTCGCGATCGAACTCGTCGACGAGGACGACGAGAGCGAGGGTGTCGACGCCGACTCGGTCCGGCGCGAGGAGGCGGTGAGCAAGGCGATCCGCGCGGTCGAGAATCACGGCATGACGTACGCCGAGGCGGGCGACCTCGTCGGGTACTCCGCGGCGTGGGTCTCCGACCGGATGGCTGAATACAGGGACGGCGACCACGGCGAGGTAGTGAACGATGCCGTCGCGTGAATCGACAGACGCGGCGGGGATTCGCTCATTCATTCAGCCGCCCGACCCGGCGCATACCTCTGTTTATACGCGTGCGATCGCGGCGGGGGGTCCGAATCCGCGGGGGGCCGCGCGGCCGGGGTTCGGTCGAAATTCGTTCGTCGACGCCGATCGGCGCGTCGACCAACCGCAACCCAAACGAGGATCGCCGTGAGCTACGACCCGGCGATCGTCGGTCGGTACGGGAAGCTCGTCGAGCTGTGGGCGACGGACCGCTACCCGCTCACGCTCGACTATCCGGTCGTGGACGGACTGAAGTTCGACGCGAGCGACGAGGACGGCCACCCGTGGGACGTGAAGGGGTCGATGGTGAACGGCGTGCGGCCGACGTTCAAGTTCTGGGAGGACCAGCACGAGACGCTCGCGGACGCTGATGGCGGATACGCGCTCGTGTGGTACCGAGCAGAGGGACGAGAGATAACCGTCGTGTCGTCGCGCACGGTCCGCGCTCGGGACTTAGAGATCACGAACTGGACGAATCCCGGTGAAACGCACTATCGGAGTCACTCGCGGGAAGCACAAATATCCGCCTCCAGACTCCGACCATGAAATTTTACGATCCTATACACCTGCCAGCGTGAGAATGTAGATTAAGAATGAAATAATAGTTAGTCCGACTATGATTAGTATAAGTCTGCTTTCCCACTTTCCAGTTGTAATTTTACTCCATCGGCTATTCGGGTTATTCTCTTCAAATATCTCCTGAGTCAGAGTTGACGACCTTTCTCTCCCGCCTAGCGAGTCAATACCAAATACTACACGACCAAACGCAGGAAACACAGTGACAACTATGATTATACTATTGTACGTCAGAACTTGAATCAGATTTTGATCAGAGATGTTAACGTAAAGGAAGGCAGCAGTTGTGAGAAGTATAACAAATACGCCTATTCGTAGACCACCGGCGATAAGCCGATCGTACGCCTCATCAATTAGCTCACGATTAGCTTGGAATGAGGAATATAGGAATATTGTATATGTATTATCCTCAGATCCCCAATTTGATTCGGCGACATAGTCAGACTGTCTCGAACTCTGTGGTAATAGGGAACGTCCCAAGACCACTTCTGAAAGTTTAATAACAATTTCTTTGAAACTGATTACAACCAACCACAAAAGAATGTAAACTATTATTGAATTAAGCAGGAATATTGCTTGTACTCTTACCGGGGAAATTCCTACTGTAGATGCAACTTCCCCGTACCCCTCTAGTGAGACGCTTATACCCGGGAATAAGTCATAAAACGCCGCTATCAGCGTAGCAAGAACAGCACCTATTGAAATGACGCTTCCCAGAATACCTCTTGCTAACGTTTGAAGATGGTAGTATCTCTGGTGTTGGAGTTCAAGGAGATATTCCAATCTTCCCTCGTCAAGAGGGATCGGGTCATTACTAGACATTTTGTAGTACTGTGACTAATACATATATCAACAAGAGAAAGAAAATAAATGGGACTGCTAACGCGCTTGCGAACTCTGAAACCCGCGCGACGCTACCTCCGGTGTATACCTGGTAGAATACAACGAGTATGAGTATGGATACCGCTAGTGTGAACAGCCCCGTAATTAGCTCATCGGGATCTGTCATTGAGTTACACAGCAGTATCGGAATACCACGTATTTGATTATTTTGATGAGTTTTCGCGTAGCGGCTGCGGTAGCGGATCGGTGGGTACCTTAGCTATGTGGCCTTAGCCACACCCCTAACCGTCAACCGACCCCCCGGCGTCGGTTCGGCGTCGACGAGCAGCTCGTCAAGTCCGGATCCGGGCTTGTGTTGCGGTCGAGATCGTCGCGAACCCGCCGGTCGAGAGGGTCGATCGAGGTGAAAACGGCCGCGAAAAGAGGATCTGGATAGTGTTGCCACTCACGAGGGGCCGCGCTACCGGAGCGTTTGGCCCTTCCCCCACGCACTCCGCACCGGCCGGATCTTCGGTCCCGACGCGTCCCGGTAGTGCGACACCGCCTCTTTCAGCCGCTCCGGATCGCGACCCGCACCGACCCAGTATCGCTTGAGCCGCGTCACCAGCTCCGACCAGGACTCATCCGCGAGGTTCCCCATCCGCACCCGGAGGTGCGCCTCGCGTTCGTCGATGTGGATCCCGTTCGCTTGGCAGAACGCGATCAGTTCGTCCGTGCGCTCGTCGAGCGACGCACGCTCGGCGTTCTGAACCGCGTTCGCCGCGGTCCCCATCGCCTGCCGCACGCCCTCACGCGCCGCGTCGAGCGCCTCGACGACCTGCTCGGCGACGTGGTGGGACCGCAACGCAACCGATCCCTGCTCGCGAACGACCATCTCCTCGATCCGCCGGAGTCCCCGTCGCACGCTGTCCGGGTGCCAGTCGTGTTCGTCCGCGATCTCCGCCGGCGACACGTCGCCCCCGTCCGCGACGAGTGTCTTCAACGAGTCCCACTCGACCGGCGAGAGGCCGTCAGCGAGCTGCCGGACGACTACGTTCCGCTGGTCGCTCTCGACGCGTTCGAGGTTCAGCGGAAGGACTCGCGAGCGGTCGACGGTCTCCGCCTCGAAGTACGTGTCTTCGACGAACGTGCGCCCGCCGCCCGGCCCGTCGTCGTCGAGCGGCTGCGTGGGGAGCCCCGCCTCGTTCAGCGTCGCGAGGATCGCCTCCTCGAGCTCGTCGGCGATCTCCGCGTGGTCAACCGGCCGGAGCGTTTCGTCCCACCGGCTCGACTGATACGAGGCTTCGACCTTCGGGTGCGCGAGCGGGTGATCGTCCGGCAGCGACTCGGCGTTTCGCGCGTAGTAGTGCTTGAACTCCTTCGGGATTCGGTGGTCGGGGAACGCCTCGCGGATCCGCTTCGGCCCGAGAGTCACCGTGTGGTAGTACCCGGCCCGCTCGGTGTCGTCCTGAACGACCTTCCGGTACCCCGAGCGGTCGCTTTCGAGGAGGTGGCCCATCCGCGCGAGCGGCCCCTCGCGAGAGTGGATCGCACCCGACACGTCCCGGTCGAGCCGGACGTACCGCGCCGCGTCGATCACGACGCTGTACTCGTCGTTGCGGCTCTCGAAGTACATCGGATCGAGCGTCACCGCGCCCGCGGCGCGCTGGATAACCGACTCCACCTGGTCGAACTCAACGTTCGACGCGTTCACCCGCACGTTCACCGCGTCGCCGAGATCCCACATCGGCCGCGCGACTGAACCCCCTTCTTTCGATTGGAGCCCGCGCCACCGCGGCTGGATGAGCGCCTTCACCTTCCGCTCGCCGACCTCGTCGTCGGCGACCGCGTTCAGCCGGAACTCCCGGAGCGTGTCGAAGTCGACGCGCGTCCCGTCCGGCGTCTCGCCGCCCTCGGGCGGCGCGAGCCCGGACTCCTGATAGGAGAGCGTGACCCGCCACTTCTCGCCGTCGAGCGTGAAGCTCCCGCGCCGGCTCCCGGTCGCGTCGACGAGCCGAGCGGCGCCGAACCACGCCCCGAGCCCGGAGTACACGTAATTCGCCATGTACTCGTGCGGGGCCGTCTCGACGGCCTTCACCGCTCGCCACCCCCGTTGGAGAAGAGCTGTTGCTGTTGAGCCCGCTCGTGACGGTCTTCGTCGTGGTAGACGGTTCCCTTCCGATCGAGAGCGTCGAGAAGGTCCTCAGAGACCTTTCCGAAGACGGCTAACAGTATCCCGAAGTTCGGGTTTCGATCTCCTCCGTCGAACGACAGCCGCCCTTCAACGAAACAGACTACCGGGGCGGACGTAACGTGATCGTGAAACAGCTGTGTACTCGTGTCGACGGGGAGCAGGATCACGGCCGTCTCGACCCTGCCAGCCGAGACCTCGCTCCGAGCCCGCCGAACCCAGCGTGTCTTCTCCGAGAATGGAGGATTCAACCAGACTTTCCCGTACCACTCGCGACTGAGTCCGTCGTCTTCTTCGGTGAATCGCGTCGACGCATGGGGTACCGTCTCGGCGCCGGAAGCCGGGTCTAGATCGAACCCGCCGACTGCGTCCGCGAGCGGGCGAACGAACTCAGGTGGCGTGCCGAACTCGTCGGAGCTGTTCTCGTGAAATTCGTGAGAGAACAGGCTCATCGCGAGCTCACCTCGCGGCGGGGAACCACGATCGCCCGCCTCGAGCCGTCGACGAACACCGCACCGAGCCGAACCCACGGCGTCCGGTCGGACTCGTCGGTCGGATCGTCAACGTCGACGATCGCGGCTTCCGGCGCGATCGCGAGGACGTACCGACACGCCTCGCAGGTGTACCCGCGTGCGTTGATCGCGTCGCCGTCGACGCGAGTCGGGTTCTGGTTCGCGAGCCGGAGCGTCGCGACCGCCGGCGCCCCGAGCGTCTCGGTCACCTCCTCCTGACACCGCGGACACGCCGCGTACTTCCGGTCCGCTTCCCAGCGGGCCGCGGGCCGCCGGAGCCCGTAGGCGGCGGTACTCACGGCTCCACCTCGCTCGGGTGGAAGATCCGCGACCACGCAACCTGCGAACACTCGGGCCGATCGTCTCCGCCGGAGCGCCACGCGGTGATCGCATCGTCGACGACGGTCGCGGGCGCGACTTTTATCGCGACCGGCTCGCGGCCGGGCCGCGGCTCACACACCGCGAAGAGGTAGCTCCCGCCGGCGTCGCGGAGCAGCTCGTGCTGCTCGCGCCGGAGGTAGAACCGCCCCCTGCGACCGCTCGCGAGCCGCGGGATCGCGCTCTTGATTTCGACAAGTGAGCCGACTTCGAGCAGGCAGATCCCGACGAACGGGAGCGACCGCGACGGGACGACAAGCGTCTCGGCGCGAGCATCGACGTGTTCGGTCTCATCGTCGGGGACGTACGCCAACCCGTCGACCGCTTCGAGGACAGCCGCCTCGGCGTTCTCGCCCGCTCGCTTCGACGAGACGGGACCGCTCGCGCGACTCACGCGAACACCACCACCAAGTTCACCGCGGCGACGGCGGCGCCGATCGTCGCGATCCCGAGCCCGACCCACTCCGGCGCCTCCAAGGCGTCCGCGGCGACGGGCCACGCACCGCAACACAAGCCGACGACCGCGAGCATCGCGACCACCGCGGGCAGCTCGCCCATCGCGAGCAGCTCGCGGACGATCGGATTCGCTTCGGCGCTCGGTCCGACCGCTCGGGCCGCGAGGATCGTCGTTGCCGCGTCGAGAACGCCGTGCGACGTGAAGATCGCGGCGACCTCGCCGTTCCGGTCGCGACTCACGCCGACCGCCCCCGTTCGGCGTCGCGTTCCCAGCGGAGCCGGGCAGCGTCGAGGACGTTCGACCGCGGACCCTGTTCCGGGTCGTACAGTCGGCTCGCGCGGACGAACGGGCTCATCCCGACAGCCCTCCGTTCCACGGCTCGCCGGCGTTGCGGGCGGGACTCGTCTGCGGGTCCGGCGTGTCGACGTCTTTCCCGGCGGCGCTTCCCTCACAAATCCGCACCCACGAATCGCACTCGGGGCACCGATGAGCGCGGTCGTCGTCGTCGCCGTGAACGCGACCGAACCGCGGCGGGAGGTGCGACCCGCACTCCAGACAGACACCGGACTCGTCCGGCTCAACCCGGAGGTCCATCATCCGGAGATCACCCCGAAGTTGGTCGGGTCGATCGCCCGACTCGAAGGGGTCGCGATCGGTGCCGTATTCAACCCGATTTCAGGACCGGGTTTAGACGGAACCGATTCGTCCGATTCCGTCGCGTAGCGAGTCGCTACGGTAGAATTAGCATTAGTCGTGAAACGGTTCGTGAGTAAGCGGGCGCGACGGGATTTGAACCCGCGGCATCTTGGTCCGGAACCAAGTGCTCTGTCCGCTGAGCTACGCGCCCTCACGAGCCGGTACCCGCGGGGAGTGTTTAACTTTTGCGAGACTAAGTCCTCGTCTTCAAGGAGCAACGCAGTGAGCCAAGCGGCCGAGTAGCACAGTAGGGCGGGGATACAGCCGACACGAAATTAGGTTCTCCGCAAAATTGTATACCCTAACTAAAGAATTATATGGCAGTAGCCTGACATTAGAAGTGAGCCCGATGGAATACGACCTCGATACGGGAGCGCACTCGACATACTCCCTACACTATCACCTCGTCCTCGTCGTGAAATACCGACGCGAGGTGTTCAACAAAGAACTCCGAGATTTCTTCCGCGAGGTTGTGAGCGGGTTCGCTGACAACTACGGTGTCGAAATCAAAAACCTCGAAGCCGACCGCGACCACGTTCACCTCCTGTTCAAAGCCACCCCCACGACCGACCTTACCAAATTCATCAACGTCCTCAAAGGCGCGTCTGCTCGACGCATCCGCAACGAATATGCCGACCACATCGAGGACAAACTGCGGGGCGACTCGTTTTGGACAGACTCGTACTGCCTCATCAGCACAGGACAAGTATCGCTGGACGTACTGAAAGAATACGTCGAGAACCAACGGGAGCGTGACGACGAATGAAACAGACTGCCGAGAAGACGGTCGTGGCGAAAATCCTCACCGACGACCTTACGCAGTCGAAACTCGACGCCATCAACCACGAGTACGAAGCGTTCCAGCGATACATTCGTGGTGACGAAGACGCCGACCTCTACTCGGCCACGAAACAATGCGCCGACGCCTACGTGGACACCGACAACCTGCGCGACGACCACGACTACCCGTGGTTCATCCGCAACGACGTGTTCGATGTTGGCGTGGACGTGGAACAGCACGACACCGACCTGACGGACTGGTGGCTGAAACTCCCCGTCTCACAGGTCTGGGGTGGCGTGAACGTCCCGATTCAACCGCACGACGAGATCCCCGACGAGGCCGACGTGAAGGACTCAAAAATCGTTCGAGAGGACGGCGACTACTACGCGCACCTGACGGTTCGGCAAGAGGTGGAAGTTAGCGAGGAGTACGACGGTGTTATCGGCGTGGACTTCGGTATTCGATGGGTGGCAACGTCGGTGGCGTTGCCTTCCCGTAACACCGAGTTCTACGGTCGAGAGATTCGCCGTATCCGCCGTCACCATCACAATCTTCGCACTCGCCTCCAAGAGAAGGGAGCCTACGACACGCTCCAGTCGGTCAGGGCGAAAGAACACCGCCGAGTGAACGACCGCCTCCACAAGATTTCTCGCGCTATCGTGGAGGAAGCCAAAGAGCGCAACGCGCTCATCGTGGTCGGGAACCTCGAAGGTATCCAGAACCAAGACCTCGGAGCGGAGATGAATCGTCGGCTCCATTCGATGCCACACCATACGCTCAAGAACTACATCGAGTATAAGGCGACGTTCGCGGGTATCGCGGTGAAGTCCGTGAACGAGTATATGACGAGTCAAACGTGTTGGCGGTGTGGCGAACAGGAAGCGACGACCCGCAAGGGACAAGGCCGACACCTGTGCCATGAGTGCGGGTTAGACGACAATGCGGACAAGAACGGTGCGACGAACATCGCAAAGAAAGGACTGGGTAAGGACATCGCGTGCCCGCTATCCAGTCTCGGCGCAGTCTGTGAACCTGCGCTCGAACCGAGCGGTGCTGACCAAGCCTCTGCAACGGTACGCTTGCGAGCCGACTTGGAAGCCCCTGCCTCAACGAAGCGAGCCGTCAGGCGAGCGAAGTAGGCAGGAGTAGTTCACCGCTTCTGACTCGGATCCTCGGCGGGCGGGCGGGGATCGGTCTGCCATTCGAAGGCGTCTGCGCCGTCGCCGACCGACTCGTCCCTGCCGCCGTCGGTGCGGGCTCGGTCGGTCGCGTCGCCCTCGCCGGTCGAGATCACGTCGGCGGCGTCGAGGAGCCGGCCGACGAACAGCAGTCCGGGGCGGCGCTCGACGACGGCGACCCAGATGACGAGCGCCGGGGGCAACACGATCAGGGACGCCAGGTACGCGAGCGTGATACTGGCGGCCGTGAGCAGCCCGAACTGGCCGAGGATGGGCGTGATGGCTAAGACGAGCACGCCCGTGCCGAGCGCGGTCGTCGCCCACGTGCCGGTGAGGGCGCCGCCGGTGCCGCGGAGCGTGGTGACCACCGCGGCGTCGACGTTGCCCCCGCGGGAGTACTCGTCGTGGAAGCGATGCGCGACGTGGACGGTGTAGTCCACCCCGAGCCCGATGGTGATCGCGAGGATCGTCGCGGTGATCGCGTTGAACGGGATGCCCGCGAGCCGCATCGTGGCGGTGAGCGTCGCGACGGCGACCGTCACCGGGACGAGCGTGACGAGCCCCAGCGTCGGGCTGCCGAGCAGCAGCCAGAACAGGATGACGAGGAACACCGCGGAGAGCCCGAGCGCGGCCGCCAGCGAGACGATGGCGGAGTCGAAGATCGTGTCCGCGACCGCCTGGAACACGACGATCTGGCCGGTCGCGGTCGCGTCGCCGCGGTAGCGGTCGGCCACGCGCCGGGCGTCGGCGGTGATCTCGGCGTCGCTGGCGTCGGACTCGACGGCGTACACGATCCGGGTCGACCGGCTGTCGTCCGCGAGGTACTCGCCGGTGAAGTCGTCGTACCCCGAGTCGCGCAGCTCGGCGTAGATCCGGTCGAGGTTCCGGTTCGGGCGTCCGTCGTCGAGCGAGGACTCCTCGACGAGCTGCTCGAACTCGGGATTCTCGTCGGCGTAGGCGTCGATCGCGGTCTGGACGCTCTCGGCGCTGGCGCGGCCGTCGACCGTGACGAACGAGTCGGGCGGGTCGCGCTCGGCGCGCGCGAGGCTGCGGAGGGCGCTGTCGCTGGTCATGCGCCGCTCCACGTAGATCGTGACCGTGTCGTCCTCGCTCGTGGCGAAGTTGTCGGAAAGGAAGTTGATCGTCTCCGTCGCGGTGTACTCGCCGGGCTGGAGCGGGCCGGGGAAGTAGTCGATGTACGCCGGCTCCTCGCTCGGCGGCAGGAAGTCGTCGTCCTCGAAGGTGGTGTCGACGCCCGCGCCGTAGCCCGCGGCGCCCGCGGTGATCAGGAGGACGACGACGAGGAAGACCGCGGGCGCGGGCCGCGAGATCGCGGACAGTCGGGGGAGGAAGCGCCCGAGCGCTGACTCCTCGGCGCCGAGCGGGCGCGAGCCGAACTCCGGCAGGTCCTGCTCGGCGCGCCAGCGGTCGACGAGCAGCTTCGCGGCCGGGAGGAACCCGACGAAGATGACGAGGGTGAAACAGATGCCGAGCCCGGCGACGACGCCGAACTCCCGGAGCGGGGGCAGCGAGCTGGTGAGATTCGCGAGGAAGCCGATGATCGTCGTCCCGGCGATGATCGAGTACGCCACCACGAGCTGGCCGAGCGCGCCGCGCATCGCGGTCTCCGGCGGCGCGCCCGCCGCGCGGTCCTCGCGGTAGCGGTTCACCGTGTGGATCCCGAAGTCGATCCCGATCGCTAAGAGGAGGACCGGCACCGCGATCAACACCTCCGAGAAGGCGATCCCGGCGTACCCCGTGAAGCCGAACGTCCACACGACCGTCATCAGCAGCGCGATCCCGCCGAGCACGAAGTCGAAGGGGTCCCGGTAGGCGTACGCCAGCAGGCCGAGGATGACCGCGAGCGCCGCGGGCACGACGATCGACAGCGAGTCGAAGATGACGCGCTCGAACTCGTCGTCGACTATCCCCCCGCCGAACGCGGTGATGTCACCCGGGGCCTCCTCGGCGACCGTGCGGGCCTCGCTCTGGATCGCCTGCGTGTCGGCCGAGGCCGGGAACGAGTGGGAGACGACGCCGAGCGACGCGGAGGCCGTTCCCGACTCGGAGTTGAAGTCGTCGGAGAGGAGCGTCGCGAAGCCGGGGTCCTCGGCCGCGGCGTCGACGTCTCCGTCCTGATCTCGCCGAGCGTGTTCGACGACGCCCGCGCCGCCGTCGACGAGGACCGCGCGACGCTGACGATCGCGCAGGGGCCCTTCGAGCTGCGGATCACGGAGGACGCGTACGGGAACTTCTACCTCATCGACGGCGAGGAGGTGTGCCTGGAGGTCGCCGACCCCCTCGCGCCAGACCGACTGTTCGGCATGCTCGACCTGCGCGACCGCGGGTTCGCCGCCCGCGTGCGCGACGGCTTCGAGGCCGCGTGGGCGGACGGGACCGTCGTCGACGAGGTGTGACCCTCGCGGGAACGGCCTCTCGGAGACGACCTCTCACGGGAACCGCCTCTCGCGAGCCGCGAGAGGACTACGACCGTCGACGGCCGCGCCGGACCCGGATCCGTTGTCTATCCGCCCTCGATTATCAGAGTTGATTCCATCGGGGTGCGGTTTTATCCTCCCGCGTCCGTACGGCCGGTAGAACTGACTGTGACCCTCCGGCCATCCGACACGTCGACGCCGGGACGCGGCGCCGACGAGGGCGACGCCTCCGAGACCGACGGCCGAGCCGCGGCCGACGCGCCGACCGCCGACGCGGAGCGGACGGGACGATCGGACGGATACACCGACGCCGATCGGGCCCCGATTCCGCCCGCCGACTCCGACCGGGCGTCGGGAGACCTCGACGCGACGCCCGCTGAGGGGCAAGCGCGGCTCCCCGCGGCCGACCGGTTCCTGCTCGCCGTCGCCGTGGACGGCGAGGTGTTGTTCGCCGGGCCGTCAGTGCCCGACGTGGTCGGCGTCGAGCGCGGCGCGCTCGTCGGGAGCGACCTCCTCGACCGCGTCCACCCGAGCGACCGCGAGCCGGTCGCCGACGCGCTGTCCGCGGTCGCCACGAGCCGGACGGTCACCCACCGCATCCGCCGCGCGAGCGGGGGGTACGCGTGGGTCGAGTCCGTCGTCGACGAGGAGCTCGCCCCGCAGTTCGGCGGCCGGATCGTCACGGTCCGGCGGGTCGACGCCGACCGCACCTTCCCGGAGCGCTACCGTGCCTTCCTCGAGTACGGCAGCGACCTCGTCACCGTCGTCGACGGCGACGGCCTCGTCGTCTACGAGAGCCCCTCCGTCGAGGAGGTGCTCGGCTACGAGCAGGGGTCGACGGTCGGGCGCTCCCCGCTCGGCTACGTCCACCCGGACGACCGCGACCGCGTGACCGAGCGGTTCTACCGCGCGCTCAACGAGCCCGACGCGGCGCCCACGCTGGAGTACCGCTACCGCACCGCCGACGGCGACTGGGCCTGGCTGGAGTCGCGCACGCGGTCGCTGCCGGCCGACAGCCCCGTCGGCGAGCTACTCATCAACTCCCGCGACGTCAGCGAGCGGAAGGCGCGCGAGCGGCGGCTCACCGACCGGAACGAGCGGCTCGACCGCTTCGCGAGCATCGTCTCGCACGACCTGCGGAACCCCCTCTCCGTGATCCGCGGCTCCATCGAGATGGCGCGGCTGCGCGGCGAGACGGAGCCGCTCGAACGCGGCGAGCGCGCCGTCGACCGAATCGATCAGCTCGTCTCGGAGCTGCTCACCCTCGCGCGACAGGGGACCGGGATGGACGAGCCCACGGAGTTCGACCTCGCGAGCGTCGCCCGCGACGCTTGGGAGACCGCCGCCGGGGGCGACGACGCGGAGCTGGTCGTCGCCCGCGACGCGCGGGTGTACGGCGACCGCGGCCGAATGCGACAGGCCCTCGAGAACCTCTTCCGCAACGCGACGGAACACGCGACGCCGGACGCGTCCGGGGCGAGCGGGAACGAGTCCGAGGGCGACGCGTCGGGCGACGACCCGGCGGGCAACGACGCGACCGGCGACAACTCGTCCGACGACAACTCGTCCGACGACAACTCGTCCGACGGCGACGACCTCACCGTCCTCGTCACCGCCACCGACGAGGGGTTCCTCGTCGCCGACGACGGGACGGGAGTCGACCCCGACCACCGGGAGTCGGTGTTCGAGTCGGGGTTCACTACCCGAGCGGACGGGACGGGGTACGGGCTCGACATCGTCCGCGAAGTCATTGAGTCGCACGGGTGGCGCGTGGAGCTGCGAGCGCCCGCGGACGGCCCCGTCGACCTCGCCGACGGGCGGCGGCTCCGACCGCCGGACGGCGCCTGCTTCGAGGTGTGCGCTCCCGACCCCGCCGACGGCGACCCGGACGAGCCCTGGATCGAGACGTGAGGGGGCCCGACGCGTGAGGGAGGCTGCGCGTCGCCGCCGCGGATCTCCGCCGACCCGCCCCTGACCCGACCCGGCGCGTTTATTCCCCGCGGCCGGCAAGCCGGACCGTGAACGTCGCCGACGTCACGATCCGGCGGGCCGAGCGCGCCGACCTCCTCGCGGTGGTCCGGATCGAGCGCGCCTGCTTCTCGGACCCGTGGCCGCACGACGCCTTCGAGCGGCTGCTGGACGAGCCGGCGTTCCTCGTGGCGGAGCGAGCGGGCGCGGTCGTCGGGTTCGTCGTCGCCGACCGGACGCCGAACCACGGCCGCGACATCGGCCACGTCAAGGACCTGGCCGTCCACCCCGACGCCCGCGGTGAGGGGATCGGCCGGACCCTCCTCCGGTCGGCGCTGGCCCGGCTCCGCGCGACGGGGGTGGCGGTCGCCCGGCTGGAGGTGCGCGAGGGGAACGACCCCGCGCGGTCGCTGTACGCCGACGAGGGATTCGACCCGATCCGGCGGGTCGGCGGCTACTACCCCGACGGCGAGGACGCGCTCGTGCTCGTCGTCGACCTCGCGGCCTGGACCGATGGGGAAGACGGGAGCGGCCGCGGGCGAAGTGAGTCGCGGTGACACGTCACGGGCGGTGTCGGTTCCCACGCCTATCGGCCCGCCGCGCGGGGTTTGCCAAGGCTTAGTGTGCGCGAGGCCGACCCGATCGGTATGAGTTCGGTTCCCGAGCGGTCAGAGATCGACGCCGAGTACAAGTGGGACCTCGACGGCATCTACGCCGACGACGAGGCGTGGGAGTCGGCCTACGAGACGGTCGCCGACCGGATCGACGAACTGGCCGCCTACGAGGGGCGCGCGACCAAGGACGCCGCGACCCTCCTCGAACTGCTCGAACTGCGCGAGGAGATCTTCCGCGAGCTCCAGCAGGTGATGACCTACGCCCGCCTGCGCAGCGCCGAGGACACGCGAAATCAGGAGTACCAGGCGATGTCCGCGAAGGCGTCGTCGCTGGGCTCCGAGGCGTCGAGCGCGGTCTCCTACCTCGAACCGGAGATCCAGTCGCTGACCGAGGCGGACGTGGAGGCCTTCCTCGACGACGAGCCCGCCCTCGCCGAGTACGAGCACTACCTCGACGACGTCCTGCGAAAGAAGCCGCACACGCGGTCGAGCGAGGTCGAGGAGGTGCTGGCGGACCTCTCAGAGGTCACCGACGCGCCGAGCGAGATCTACTCGATGCTGACGAACGCCGACATGACCTACGGCGTCGTCGAGGACCCCGACGGGGAGGAGGTCGAGATCACGCAGGCGAACTTCACGAAGCTCCAGACGAACCCGGACCGCGAGTTCCGCGAGCGCGTCCACGAGACGTTCTACGACGAGTGGGAAGACGTCCGCAACACGGTCGGCACCTCCCTTGAGAAGGCCGTCCGCGAGCACGTCACGAGCGCCGAGATCCGCGACTACGACTCCGCGCGCGCCGCTGCGCTCGACGACTCGAACGTCCCCGTCGAGGTGTACGACACCCTCGTCGACACGGTCGACGACAACCTCGACGTGCTCCACCGCCACGCGGAGCTGAAGGAGGCGGCGCTCGGCGTCGACCAGCTACAGAGCCACGACCTCTACATGTCGCTGACGGGCGACCAGGGGCCGGACGTGGAGTACGAGCAGGCCCGCGAGTGGGTGATCGAGGCGGTCGCGCCGCTCGGCGACGCGTACCAGGAGCGGCTGGCCGAGGGGCTCGACTCGCGGTGGGTCGACGTGTACGAGAACCGCGGGAAGCGCTCGGGCGCGTTCTCCTCGGGCACGTACGACACCCAGCCGTACATCATGATGAACTACCAGGACGACATCGCCTCGATGTTCACGCTGGCCCACGAACTGGGTCACTCGATGCACTCCGAGCTGGCGGGCGACGCCCAGCCGTGGCACGACGCGAGCTACGAGATCTTCGTCGCGGAGATCGCCTCCACCGTCAACGAGACGCTGCTCACCCACCACCTCCTCGACACGGTCGAGGACGACGAGCTCCGGACGCACGTCCTCGACGAGTACCTCGAACGCTTCCGCTCGACCCTCTTCCGCCAGACGATGTTCGCGACGTTCGAACAGCAGATTCACGAGCGCGTGGAGGCCGGCGACGCGCTCACCCCCGATGCGTTCGACGAGCTGTACGGCGACCTGAAGGGCGACTACTACGCGCCCGCCGAGCTGACCGGCGGCATCGAGCGCGAGTGGCAGCGCATCCCCCACTTCTACTACGACTTCTACGTCTACCAGTACGCGACCGGCATCTCCGCCGCGGCCGCCATCGTCGAGCGCGTCCTCGACGAGGGCGAGTCCGCGGCCGCCGACTACCGCGAGATGCTGAAGGCCGGCGGTTCCGACTACCCGCTCGACGTCGTCGAACTCGCCGGCATCGATATGGCGTCGCCCGACCCGATCGAGTCCGCCGTCAGCGTCTACGACGAGTACCTCGACGAGATCGCGACGCTGCTCGACTTAGAGTAACGTCGCCGCGAGCACGCAAACGGGTCGCACAAAGCCTATATTTCGCTCGGAACTACCTGCCCGCCGCAATGGACCGTCGGCTCCTCGTCGTGCCGGGCGCCCTCCTCGTCCTCCTCTTCGTCGCGGACGTGAGCGTCGTTGGCTGGCAGGCGTCGCTCCGGGCGGGAACGCCCGCCAGTCCCGGCTCGCACTCGATCATGAACGCCACCGATCTCCCCGCGAGATGCGCCGACGCCGCCGTCGCCCTCGCGGACGGGCGCAACGTCTCAATCCGAGGGTATCGGATCGCTCCCGCGTCCGTCGACCTCCTGATCGAACGCACCTCTGTCTCCGGACGATGGACGCTCGGCGACGCGAACTGCGCGGACCGCCTCGCCGGGGTCGACAATCTACGCGTCGACGGGCAGTCGTACAGGGTCCTCGGGGAGTACTCCCGCGAGCGACTCGACCGGACCCCGCCGTTCGGACTGGCGAAGCTGGGAAGCGGGCTCGTCGGCGTCGGGCTGCTCGCTGTCGGCCTCCTTGCGACCGTTCACCGGGAGTTCGGGTGACGACCGCGGTGGGAAGGTGCGACCGCCCGCTCGACCGGGACGCGACGCCGCCCACCGGCCGATTTTAATACCTTCCTGTCCCGATGGCGACGGCATGGAGTGGCACGACCGGGTGGACGACGGAGCGGACATGCTGCGCCGACAGGCGGTCCGAATTCCCCTCCCCGACGCGGAGGCGGAGCGGGACCTCCACGAGAACATGAGTCGAATCGCGGACGCCGGCGAGCGAAAGAGCCGGCTGCTCGACGACCCGGACGTCCCGCTGACGGAGGTGTACGAGGACGAGCTAGAGGAGATGCGACGGAGCTTCGAGCACCGCCTCCAGCAGGTCGCCGGCGAGGAGTACTACGACGTCGCGACCGCCTATCTCGACGGGGAACGCGACGACTGGATCGGGGCGCTCGCGGCGTACTACCTAGAGTGTTACTACCGCTTACAGGAGCGCTACACCGTCGACGACCAGATCTTCTTTCTGTTGATCCTGCGGTACCCCGACAGTTTCACGGTGAATCTCAGTTTCCTCAGCGGTGAGATCGGCGCGGACGCGGTTCGGTACGAGTCCGCCGCGCTCGCGGACGCGGACCTCACGGATCGCGGTCGGGAACAGTACTACGCGGACAGCCAGTACTCCCAGCACGAGGCCGCGGAGTACCTCCGCGAGAGCGTCGGCTGTATCCGTGAGGCGTTCCCGGACCCGGACACGACTCCGATCGAACAACGGCGTTACGGCGGTTTTATCCATCTCACCGGACGGCGGGGGCCGACGTTCGCAGAGCTGCTCGACTCCCGCTCTCCGGACCCGGACCGATTCGATGAGCCGGCCACCACACCCGGTATCGTTTCGGAGGGACCGGAAGCCAAGCGAGCGAAGCGGACCCTCCTCACCGACTCCGAGGTGTTGATCTGACGGCATGCGGACCGGTCTCGACCGGCGGCGGCTCCGCGGACCCTTCGCGGCCCCGTTTACGGAGAATCGAGGAGAAAGCCTCGCGCTTTAGCGCGGGGATGAATCCGACACTTCCTTTCACACTCCACCGTTCGATGGCACGGCTGGATATTCCACGCTGCTCCAATACACACATTCAAGTAATATTATCTACATAGGTTACGTATGGCGAAACAGGTCGTTACCCGCACTTACACTGCTTCCATACGGAACCAGTCGCGGGTGCAAGACGACCTTGATTCGCTCGGGTTCGCCGCCTCGAAACTCTGGAACGTCGGACGGTGGACGTGTAGTCGGATCTGGGATGAAATCGATCACATCCCGAACCACAACGAACTCACCACGTACCTCAAAAGCCACGAACGCTATGATGACCTACATTCTCAGTCAAGTCAGCGAGTACTTCAAGAACTCGCTGAGGCGTTCAATGGCTGGTACGGCAAACGACAAAACGGAGATACGAAAGCGAACCCGCCCGGCTACCACAAACACGGCGACGAACACCCGCGTTCCACAGTCACATTCAAGCAGAAAGGGTTCAAACTCGACACCCAGTACAACCGAGTCCGACTCTCACAGGGATCAAACCTGAAAGAGTATTGGTCAGATTTTGTCCTGTGTAAATACCAGACTCGCCCCGACGTTGACCTCTCCACCGTGGAGAACGTCCAACAAGTCAAGATTGTCTGGACGGGCGACGAGTGGGAACTACACTTCGTCTGTAAGGTCGAAATGGACGTGGATGAAGCCCCCGGTGAGAAGACGGTCGGTGTTGATCTCGGGATCAACAACTTCGCCGCGCTCGCCTATGAAGACGGTCACAGCGAGCTGTACCCGCTTAACTGCTTGAAACAAGACGACTACTACTTCAGCAAGCGAATCGCTCGGTGTGACGACTCGGGCTCCGAGCAGACCACTCGGCTGAACCAGAAGAAGTCAGCCCGCCGCACCCACTACTTCCACACCCTCTCGAAGCATATCGTCCAGCGGTGTGTTGACGAGGAAATTGGAACGATTGTGGTGGGCGATCTCTCCGGCGTCCGTGAGGATGAGGAGAACGGCGAGTCAAAGGACTGGGGGAAACACGGCAATCTTGACCTACACTCGTGGGCGTTCGACCGATTCACCGACCTCCTCGAATACAAAGCCGAGATGGAAGGCATCACGGTTGAGCAAGTGTCTGAGCGGGATACCTCGAAGTCGTGCTCGTGCTGTGGCCGGAAGCGTGACGCGAACCGTGTTGAACGCGGACTGTATGTCTGCGATGAGTGCGGTACAGTGGCGAATGCGGATGTGAACGGGGCTGAGAACATTCGGCAGAAAGTATCTCCGAGTTCACCGAATCTCTCGGTGAATAGGAGTAACGGCTGGTTGGCACAGCCATCGACGTTCTTGTTTGACAAGGAAACTGGCGCGTTCGCGCCTCAAGAACAGGTTACGTCGTAAACCACAATATCCCAACCCAGCGGTGCGGTGCCGTGGGAATCCTCGCGCTTCAGCGCGGGGAGGATGTCAAGGGGACCGGTTCGACCGTCCCGGCACCGATTTACCGCTCCCCCGCAACACACCCAATAATGGACGAACGCGTACGAGAACACGCCGAGGTGCTCGTCGACTGGAGCGCGCGGGTCGAGGCCGGCGACGACGTCGTCGTCAGCGTCGCGGAGGACGCCCACGAGCTGGGCGTCGCGGTCGCCGAGGCGCTCGGCGAACGCGGGGCGAACGTCACGACGCTGTACGGCTCCGATGAACTCTCCCGCGCCTATTTAAAAGGCGTCGAGGCCGGAACCGACGCCGCGGTCGACGCCGACGACTTCGATTCCGACCCCGCCGTCGACCGCGCGATCTTCGAGGCGGCCGACGCCTACCTCCGGATCGGCGGCGGGCGCAACACCACCGCGACCGCCGACGTCGACCGCCCGACGCGACAGGCGTACGCGAAGGCCCGGCAGGGCGTCCGCGAGGCCCGAATGGACACCGACTGGGTGTCGACGGTCCACCCCACCCGCTCGCTCGCCCAGCAGGCCGGGATGGCCTACGAGGAGTATCAAGAGTTCGTCTACGACGCGGTCCTCCGCGACTGGGAGTCGCTCGCCGAGGAGATGGCGCAGATGAAAGATATCCTCGACGCCGGCGAGGAGGTCCGGATCGTCACCGAGCGCGACGGCGCCCCCGACACCGACGTGACGATGTCGATCGCGGGCCGCACCGCGGTGAACTCCGCCGCCTCCGTCGTGTACGACTCCCACAACCTCCCCTCTGGTGAGGTGTTCACCGCCCCCTACGACACGGAGGGAGAGGTCTTCTTCGACGTGCCGATGACCATCGACGCGACGCGCGTCCGGAACGTCCACCTCGTCTTCGAGGACGGCGAGGTCGTCGACTTCGCCGCCGAATCCGGCGAGGGCGCGCTCGGGGACATCCTCGACACCGACGACGGCGCCCGCCGGCTGGGCGAGCTCGGCATCGGGATGAACCGCGGCATCGACCGGTTCACCGACTCGATCCTCTTCGACGAGAAGATGGGCGACACCGTCCACCTCGCGGTCGGCCGCGCCTACGACGCCTGTCTCCCCGAAGGCGAGTCCGGCAACGACAGCGCGGTCCACGTCGACATGATCACCGACGTGAGCGCCGACTCCCGGATGGAGGTCGACGGCGAGGTCGTCCAGCGGAACGGGACGTTCCGGTGGGAAGAGGGGTTCGAGGGGTAGGTCGGGAAGACGATAGCTCGGCGAGAGAAAGCGGGACCGTCGGCGCTGTTGAAATCCTCAACTGGAGATATGTTCTTAGAGGCGTGCTAAATACAGGGCGCGTACGGCTCATAGCAGGAATGCGAACACCGGGTATGAGCCGATGATCGCCAGCGACGGCGTCAATACCCACATCGTCACGATACGCTTGGCCGCCGCCGGGTCGAAGAGGCTTCGCTGGTCGATGTCTGCCGGTCCCTCGGCACCGATGTCTGGAATATTCGGGGTTTCATCCGGTTTCTCGGCCGATTCCTCGCCTCGGGCAACGTCCCCGATAGTCGGGCCGGCAGGGGCGTCCTCGGCGCGTGACGTGACCAGTGCGCCGGTCGAGACCGCGACATCCGGTCGGTCAGGGGTCGGCGTCACTAACTCTGCCAGTGTCGATATGCGACTCGCTCGCCCCCATCCGAGGCCGATGATCGTTGACGTCGTGCTGACGGCGAGACTCGCTGGAATCCCGAACGACGAGAGAGCGGTGATGACCGTTCCACCGATCACGGAAACGATCAGTGAGGCGAGAATGGGGAGCTCCGTGATGTCGTCCCCGACCGTTTCGAGCGTGCGGCGAGCGATGGTGAAACTACCCAACGCGAAGGCCCCCACCGCGAGGAGGACACCCTGATTCACGGTGAGCGAGCCACCCTGACCGACGAGGGGAGCGACGGCGTTCGCGGCGTTCGACGCCCCGGCCGAGAACGCCATATAACAGCCGATGAGGACGACCAACAGCGACCCGACAATGTCCTGTGGTGATGCGTTCGGATTGATGAACGGCCGTGGAACCGTGCTCGATCGGTCGAATTGGATGAACTGGAGGTTGAACGTGGTGAACGCGACGTAGCGGTCGAGATACGGGTAAACGTAGCGGCCGATAACGACTCCGAGAGTCAGACACACCAGTGGGGAGACGATCCAGGCGGAGACGATAACGAACATCAACGCCTGATTGAGAGTCCCGGTTGCGAGTCCCAATCCGACGATGGCGCCCACGGCAGTCATCGACGTTGACGCTGGGACCCCGTAGAGGTTCGATATCAACAGCGACGCGCCGGTGAAAAACAGAACGATGATACTGGCAACGGGCGTGAACTGGATCGCCGGCACGATACTGCTGCTCATCGTTTCGATAACGTTCCGACCCACAGTCCACGCTCCGAGAAAGGCGAAGCCAACGAACAACGCCCCTGCAGTCGTCTTTCGAACGAGGCGCGAGCCGACTGCAGGGCCGAATGCTACCCCTGTGGACGATCCGCCAATGTTGAACCCAACGAATGCGGCGACAACAATACCGACAGCAGTCAGTATCATCACCATCGTAATAGGATAGATATTGTCAGACACCGGTTTAGTACCTTTGAGGGTCGTTCCAACTGCCAGTTCACGTTCTGCGCTGAACACAGACACAGTAGCATTCGGGTGCCGATACCGACAATATCTCCCGTGATCACTCCGACCGCGCCGGCTGTGGTCATTCTCCCGATGAACAACACAGTAAACTAGCTATCAACGGCTCGATGTCTGAAAGCCGATTTGCGTTCAGGACAGATCGGGACGTCTGTCTGTTGACTACAGCCTCTGTATCGGTCACGTCGGTTCTGACAAATAAGAGGGAGTTCGTTCGAGAGCTGCTGAATACAGGGCGCGAATGTGTCACGAACTGAGGCCAATCTACGGGAGAGAGTGATCGGTCAGTACAGAGTGTCTCGCTTTTAATGTTTAAGATACGCAGAAATTGTTTCAACAAGACACTTACCTCTTGACTGGAACTCGCTGTCTATGGTTTCTCACACCCGCCGTACAGTGTTAGCGGCTCTCGCTAGTGTTGGGCTCGCTGGCTGTACAAGTATCACCAACCCGGACGCACAGGATGAGGATGAATTACCAGATCAGTGCCCCACATCACAGGATCTCGATGTTGGGTGGCCACGGGATCTCACCACGGAGTCCGCAGCAGAGTTTGTCACAGAATACGAGGAAGCATATCTGTCCGAGCAAGAACAAGGCGATTCAGAGTTCGTCGCTTTCAATATCGATATACAACTAAATCAAGGGGTATCGAGGTTCTTTCGTGGATTCTCACCGTATTTGACTGGTGGATTTCGAATAACCGTCAACAGCCGTGGAAGCGTTGAGCATCATGTACTAAAACTAACTGCGGTTGAAGCTAACCCCGATGGAACGCCAAAATACCCAGACGATCCTTATGTTCCTGAAGACTCATTGCTAGAAGATCCCGATTTTATCCCAATTGATGAAATCATGGATCAGCGACTCCGAGCAACACTAAAGCGCGCCGCAGACCCAGGTGCCCAAACAACGAGAGTCACTTCAACCTCAGAGATTGAACGATATGCCGATCTGGTAGGAAACCTTCCAACAAAATCATCTTCTGAAGATAATAGAGTAGCATACTTCGACGTCGATGGAACACTAGTCGTGTTGATCGCTAAATGGAAGGGAGGAGGTGTTGGTTTGTGGAAAGGCTCCGCACATTACTATGTTACAGAGAACGTCGTTTGGCGGAACGACGAAGAAGACGGAGCGCCACGGGACGGAACGCTGGTCGAATGTCGTCCGCCGGAGTGAGCTTAGAGATGATACCATACTTAGTGAGAAAATGTAGACAGTCCCACTGTGATCTCAATATCTTCGTGGATACTATCAACGTGTTAATTTCGTCGTAAAATAGTCGATTCGCAGGCACGTTCTATCGGCTAATTCAGGATCCGTTTTGAGAAAATAACGCAGTCCCCGTGCTGACTACATCCTCTGTATCTCGCACAGAGGTTCTATCAGTCCCCGATGATTTCAACAAAACCAAACCGTCGGAAACGGCCGGATCGCAACTACTCGGTCGCCGCCTCGATGGCGGCCTCTAGGTCGGCGACGATGTCCGCGGGGTCCTCGATGCCGACCGACAGGCGCACCATGTCGTCGGTGACGCCGGCGGCCTCCTTCTCCTCGTCCGTCAGCTGCTGGTGGGTCGTCGACGCCGGGTGGATGACGAGCGTCTTCGAGTCGCCGACGTTCGCGACGAGCGAGGCGAGGTCCGCCTCCTCGACGGTCGCCCGCGCGGCCTCGTAGCCCGCCTCCAGCCCGAAGGTGAGCATGCCGCCGTAGCCGCCCTCCAGGTACTCGCTGGCCTCCTCGTGGGTCTCGTGGCTCTCTAAGCCGGGGTAGTTCACCCACGCGACCTCGTCGTGGCCCTCGAGGTACTCGGCGACGACGCCCGCGTTCTCGCAGTGGCGGTCCATGCGCAGCGGGAGCGACTCCGTCTGCTGGAGCGTGTTCCACGCGTCGAACGGCGACTGCTGGTCGCCCAGGTCGCGCAGGCCGCGGGTGACCGCCGCGAACGTGAACGCCGCGTCGCCGAACCGCTCGGCGAAGTTGATCCCGTGGTACGCGGGGTTATCCTGCGCGATCTCGGGGTACTTCTCTGCGTGCTCGGCCCACGGGAACGAGCCGCCGTCGACGACGACGCCGCCCACGGTTGTGCCGTTGCCGGTGAGCCACTTCGTCGTGGACTCCCAGACGAGGTCGGCGCCGTGTTCGAGCGGCCGGCAGAGGTACGGGGTCGCGAACGTGTTGTCGACGAACAGCGGGACGCCGTGGTCGTGCGCGATGTCGGCGATCCGTTCGATGTCGGGCGTGACCAGCGCCGGGTTCCCGATCGTTTCGAGGTGGACGTAGGCGGTGTCCTCGTCGATGGCCTCGGCGTACCCCTCGTAGTCGAGCGGGTCGACGAACCGCGTCGAGACGCCCCGGCGCTCGACGGAGTGGGTGAGGTAGGTGTAGGTGCCGCCGTACAGCGCCGACGACGAGACGATGTTGTCGCCCGCGGAGGCGAGCAGGAACGTCGTCACGTCGAGCGCGGCCATGCCCGAGGCGGTCGCGACCGCGCCGACGCCGCCCTCCAGCGAGGCGATCCGCTCTTCGAGGGCGGCGTTGGTCGGGTTCATCAGCCGGGAGTAGACGTTGCCGGCCTCTTCGAGGGCGAACAGGTCGGCCGCGTGGTCAGCGTCGTCGAACTGGTAGGCGGTCGTCTGGTAGATGGGCGTCGCGCGGGCGCCGGTCGTCGGGTCGGGGTCGGAGCCGGCGTGGACGCTTCGCGTGCTGAACTTCGGGGCGTCGTCTCCGTCGTCGGATGGCATAGATCCCCGTTCCGCCGCTGCGTAGTTAAAGCCGGCCGGCCTGTGCCGGCGTTTCCGGTATCTCGGAGACCGAGGTGAGGGCGCCGATCCGGCGACCGAAACGGCGAATTGACCGCGGGGGAGCGCTTCGAGGTGCGATCTCGTGGCAACCGTTAACAGCGTCGGGCCGTAATTCGACGTATGGGAACACAAGGTCCGCGCGGCGAGTCCGCCGAGCTGGAGGATCTGCTGGCGGAGATCCCGGACGGGGTCTGGCAGTACCTCGCGCTCGGCGTCGCCCTCCTCGTCGGCGTCGCCCTCCTCGGGCAGAGCCTCGTCTTCGGCGTCGCGGCGCTCGCGGTGTTGCTGGCGGCCGTCACGGTCGTCAGCGCCGTCGAGATCGTCGACGCCTACGACAAGGAGGCGCTCACCGTCTTCGGCGAGTACCGCAAGCTGCTCCAGCCGGGCGTCCACATCATCCCGCCGTTCGTCTCGCGGACGTACGCGTTCGACATGCGGACGCAGACGATCGACGTCCCGAGCCAGTCGGCGATCACGCGGGACAACTCCCCGGTGACGGCCGACGCGGTCGTCTACATCAAGGTGATGGACGCGAAGAAGGCCTTTCTGGAGGTCGACGACTACAAGAACGCCGTCTCGAACCTCGCGCAGACCACCCTCCGCGCCGTCATCGGCGACATGGAGCTCGACGACACGCTCTCACAGCGGGAGCTGATCAACGACCGGATCAACGAGGAGTTAGACGAGCCCACAGACGAGTGGGGGATCCGCGTCGAGGCCGTCGAGGTCCGCGAGGTGAGCCCCTCCCAGGAGGTCCAGCGCGCGATGGAGCAACAGACCGGCGCGGAGCGCCGCCGTCGCGCGATGATCCTCGAAGCACAGGGAGAACGCCGCTCCGCCGTCGAGCAGGCCGAGGGGGACAAGCAGTCGAACATCATCCGCGCGCAGGGGGAGAAACAGAGTCAGATCCTCGAAGCGCAGGGGGACGCGATTTCGACCGTCCTCCGCGCGCGCTCCGCCGAGTCGATGGGCGAACGCGCCATCATCGAGCGCGGCATGGAGACCTTAGAAGAGATCGGCAAGGGCGAGTCGACCACCTTCGTCCTCCCGCAGGAGCTCACCAGCCTCGTCGGCCGCTACGGCAAGGCCCTCTCCGGCTCCGACGTCCAAGAGATGGAGGGGCTCGACAGCAAGGAGTTCGACGAGGAGACGGAGAAGCTGCTCGGCTTGGAGGACATCGAGAGCGCCCTCGAACAGCTCGACACCGTGGCCGACAGCGACCTGCGGACCGACGAGACGCGGGACGCGGACACGGCCCGCGACGTCGACCTCGCCAAGCAGGAGGAAGCGACCCGCGAGGCCGACCGCGACATCGAACTGGAGAGCGAAAGCGAGCGGCCGGGGACGTAACGATCAGCTCTCGCAGGCTCTACACTCGAGAATATCTCGACTGAATTTCTGTGCGGCGTTCACGCTGTGCTGATAGTAGAGGCTCTTGACCCCTTTCTTCCAAGCTTCGATGTAGAGCTGGTTGATCTCCTTGACGCTCACTTCACTCGGGTCGATCGAGACGTTCAGGCTCTGTGCTTGGTCGATGTACTTCTGTCTCTGTGCTGCCTGGTTTATGATCGCCATCTGCGGTATCTCGGCGAACGTCTTGAACACCTCTTTCTCTTCGTCCGTCAGACAGTCGAGATGTTGAACGCTCCCGTCTTTGTTCGCGATGCTGTCCCAGACTTCGCGCGTGTCCTTGCCCCGCTCCGCCAAGATGGCCTGAAGGAATCTGTTTTTCTGCGTCGACTTTAGCTTCGCACCGTCTCGCACGAAGTAGTTCGATTTCAGCGGCTCGATGCTCGGACTGACCTGACCAAGGATGACGCTGCTCGATTTCGTCGGCGCCACGCTCATCGTCGTCGTGTTCCGCCGGCCGTACCCCTCGAGAACCTCCGGCTCGCCGAACTCGTCGGCGAGCGCTTCGCTCGCCTCGTAGCTCCGCTCTTTGATGGTCCGGAATATCTCCCTGTTCTTCTCCATCGCCTCCATGCTGTCGAAGGGGATCATGTTGCTCTGGAGATAGCTGTGCCATCCGAGGACGCCGATCCCTATCGCTCTGTGTCGCTTCGCGAACCGGACGGCGCGCTCCATGAACCGTACGCCCTCCGTGCGCTGGATGAACTCCTCCATCACCGCGTCCAGGAACCGCGTCAGTGTCTCCACTGCGTCGGTGTCCTTCCACTCGTCGTAGTGGAGAGCGTTCATACTCGAGAGACAGCAGACGAAGCTCTCGTCCGCCGTGGCCGGCAGCGCGATCTCGGTACACAGGTTGGACGCGTTTATCTGGTACTCCTTGTCCTTGTAGACCTGTGGCTTCCCCTCGTTCATGTTCCCCCGGAAGATGATATACGGGACGCCGATGTTGATCCGGGTCTCGATGATATTCGCCCAGGTCTCTCGCTTCTCTTCGTCGCCGTCGACCATCGCCTGAAACCAGTCGTCACCGATGATGACGCCGTAGTAGATGTCCTGTATCGGGTCCCCTTCGGTTTTGATGTTAAGCCACTCTTCTAAGTCGTCGTGTTCGACGTCGATGTAGCCGGCGAACTGCCCCCGCCGGGTTTCGCCCTGACTGATGACGTTGATGATCGTATCGAACAGCTCCGTGAAGCTGTAACTCCCGTTGCTCTTGCCGTTGTTCGTTATCGGACTGCCCCGCGGCCGCAGCTCACCGAAGTACCCGCTCGTGCCGCCGCCCTGCTTGGTCATCTCACCCACCTCGGCTTGGGTGTAGAGAATACTCTCGATGGAATCCTCCATGTAGCTGCCGAAGCAACTGATAGGAAGACCTCTGTCGAGTCCGAAGTTGGACCACACCGGGCTGGCGAGACTGTAGAAGCCGCGGCTCATGTACTCGTAGAACTTGTCCGCGAAGCCCTCCTCACCGAGGATCTCTTCGGCGCGCTCCGCGATCTGTCTGACTCTCTCTTCCGCTTCGACGCCCTCAAGCAGGTATCCCTCTCTGAGGAACTCCCGACTGTCCTCGTTCAGCCAGTAGAACGGTTCGGTATGCTGTTCCGCAACGCTGTCGAGTGCTGTTTGTGCCATTGTTAGAACATGTCCTCGGCGGTAACGCTCTGCGTGTGTTTGTTGTACGTGGTCGACCGCTTGCTGAAGAAGTCGTTATCCTTCGTCATCATAATGTCCTCATCGAACCAGCGCGTCTCCTCTAGCAGGTCGTCGTCCGTCTCGAATATCGGTTCCACGCCGACGTTTTCGAGACTCTGATTGAACCGGTCTCGCAGAAACGCGTCGACATGGGCTCTAGGAAGGAACTCCAGCTCGCCGTCGTCGAATATCCAATCCAAGATCTCCGTCTCCGCCTCGTAGGCCTGCTGACAGGCCTCCTGAACGTCCTCCTCGAAGTCGTCATCGAAGAGGTCCGGGTTCTCTTCTCTGATCGTCTCCACCAGCTCGACCCCGAACAGCCCGTGAATCTGCTCCTCTTTGCTGGTCGCTTCGACGGCGTTCGCGATCCCCTTGAACTTCTTTTCGTGCTTGTCGAAGCTCGTCATGATGAGGAACTGGCTGAACAGCGATACGTGTTCGACGAACGTGCTGAAAAGCAGGATGCTCATCACGTACTCCCGTTCGTCGTCGCTCTCGCGCTTCTCCAGATACTCGTCGAGGTACTCGATCCGCTTTTTCATCGCCGGCTCCGCAGTCACCTGCTCGAAATCGTCCGTGATTCCTAAGACGTCGAGTAGGTGACTGTAGGCGTCCATGTGCCGCACCTCGCTTTCCGCAAAGGTCATCCCCACATTCCCGACCTCGGCTTTGGGCATCTCCTCGTAGATATCCGACCAGAACGTCTTCACCTGCACCTCGATCTGCGCGATAGCCAACATCGTCCGCTTGATAACGGTCTGCTCAGCAGGAGTCGTGTTGACTTTGAAGTCTTGGACGTCTCCGTCGAAATTAAACTCCGTGTGTACCCAGTAGCTGTTCCGGATCGCCTCGACGTAGTCGAGAAACTCGCTGTACTCGTAGGGCTTCAGCTGTGTTCTCTCCGCGAAGATGTCCGTCTCTGTATCTGCGTCTGTGCTCGTGGTTGTGTTCGCGTTGTCGCTTTCACTCATTTGGCCATCTCGAACGTGACCGATTGCGTTGGATTGCCGCTGCCACTGTCGCGCGTCAGTCCGGTGAGTCCGACCGCTGTCGTGTCGCTTGGGAGACGGTCTTACAGCGTAACGTGAGTCCAGCCGTGTGAACCGTATCGGACCACACAGACTCCACTGGCATAAGTATTACCAACAAAATTGTAGTATAACAAATTCACTTTCATAGAAGGTGCGCGGAGTCGTTCCTCCGATCCACGAACGGGCGGTGCCGAGACGGGTGCTGAGCTGTGATCTCCGGTCACGGGTGGTCGCAACAGTTCCCAACTGGCGGCGTCAAGCCCCACGCCCGTCCAATGGCGAGGGCTCCGCCGAGCAGTTCGGCGAGAAGCGCGAACCCGGAGCCGGGCGCGGGCGAGAGACCGACAAAACGTGAACTCGGACAACGCCGACCTCGCCAAGCAAGAGGCGGCGACCCGCGAGGCCGACCGCAACATCGAACTGGAGACCGAAAACGAGCGACCGGGAGGATGATCGGCGGCGAGCGATCGGGACTCGGACTCAGGGCCGCCAGCGCTCGGGGTCGACCGCCCAGAGGAGGGCGACGGCGACCGCGCCGCCGACGCCGCCGGCGATCAGCGAGAGGGGGAGGGACGCTCCCGCCGCGAGCGCCGCGAGCAACAGGACCGACCCGGCGAGGAGCGCGGCGGTATCCTCCGTGATCGTCGCCTGAACCACCGGTGCCAGGGCCGCACCGACGACGGCGCCGGCGGCGATCCCGCTGCCCGGGCCGATGAGGGCCGCGTGCGCCGCCGGATTCGTCGCCGTCTCGGGGACCGACGCGGGCGCGAGGACGAGACCGACGCCGAACGCGAACGCGGCGGCGGCGCCGAGCGCGGGCGCGACCAGCGCGGCGCGCGCGGAGCGCTCGGTGCCGCCCGCGGCGGCCGCGCCGCCGACGAGCAGGACCGACCCGGCCGCGAGGAGCGCGGGGGCGGCGAGGAGCGAGACGTGCGAGGGGCTGACGAACGTGATTCCGTCGGGCGCGGACGGCGAAGGGACGAACCCGGGCGCGACCGCTCCGGCGACACCGAGCGCCGCGACGCCGACGACGAGGAGGGCCGATCCGAGGAGACGACTGCGGAGTGACATGGAGGGTCGGACGCGTTCCGATCACAAAACGATCGCGGGACCGAGCCGGGAAGCGGAGCCTTAGACCGGCCGCCCTTACAGCGTGATCCCGGCGCGCCCGTCACCGATGACGACGATCACGCGCTCCGGCGGGCCGCGCTCGTCGGTGAGTCGCATCAGGAGCGTCTTCACGACCGGCTCGTCGGTCTCGACCTCGCCGCGGACGCCGCCCTGATCGACCGCGATCCGGAGCGAGTGGTCGCCCGTGCGGCTGATCCCGCCGAGGCGGAGCCGAACCTCCGGCGCGGTGAGTCGCTGGGCGATCACGAGGACCGCGTCGCCGCCGTCGTCGACGAAGTCGGTGCGCTCGACGAACTCGCGGGACTCGGTCGCGTCGGCTTTCAGCGCGCCGCGGGCCGACGAGGCGGAGCGGAAGGAGGCCGCGTGCGTCAACAGCTCCTCGGGTCGCGCGAGGACGCTGCGCTCGTCGACCATCGGATTGCCGTCGACGTACCGGCTCCGCACGCCGAGGTCGCGGGGGGTCGACGCGGCGACGTCATGGAGGCGATCGACGCACCCGCCGGTGGCGACGGCGAGCGCGCCGGCGACGACCGCGCGACGGTACACGTGCCCGACTGCGACACAGTGAGGTAAAAACCCCGTTGCCACGGTGACGCGGCGTGAGAATCGGAGCGGCAGCGGTGGCGGGGGAGCGCGGGCTGGCGGCGGTCGCTACTCGTCTATCGCCGGCGCCGGGACGCCCTCGTCGCCCGCGTCGATCTCGAAGGCGCGCCGCAGCTCCGCGATCCGGTCGCGGATGTCGGCCGCCAGCTCGAACTCCAGGTTGCTCGCGGCCTCGTCCATCCGGTCTTCGAGCGCCTCGATCTGCGCTTTCGCCTCGTCCTCGCTCTCCACGTCGCCGACGCTGACCGACGAGGTGTCCGTCTTCGAGCCGGGGAGGTTCGTCTCGCTGACCGGCTTGTCGATGGTGGTCGCCTCGTAGCCGTGTTCCTCGTTGTACTCCAGCTGGATCTCGCGGCGGCGCTGGGTCTCCTCGATGGCCGCCTCCATCGAGTCGGTCACCTCGTCGGCGTAGAGGACGACCTCGCCGTTGACGTTGCGGGCGGCTCGCCCCATCGTCTGGACGAGCGTCGTGGTGGAGCGGAGGAACCCCTCCTGGTCGGCGTCGAGGATGGCGACGAGGCTCACCTCCGGGATGTCGAGCCCCTCGCGGAGGAGGTTGATGCCGACGAGCACGTCGATATTGCCGAGGCGGAGGTCGCGGATGATCTCGTGGCGCTCTAAGGTGTCCGTCTCGTCGTGCATGTACGCCACGTCGACGCCCGCCTCCTCGAGGTACTCCGTGAGGTCCTCGGCCATCCGCTTGGTGAGCGTGGTGACGAGGACGCGTTCGTCGCGCTCGATCCGGTCGTCGACCCGCTCTAAGAGGTCGTCGACCTGCCCCGTCGCGCCCGTCACCTCCACCTTCGGGTCGACGAGGTGGGTCGGGCGGACGATCTGCTCGACGATCCGGTCAGAGGTCTCGCGCTCGTAATCGCCGGGCGTCGCCGACACGTAGAGCGTGCGGTCCGTCTTCTCTTCGAACTCCTCGAACGTCAGGGGGCGGTTGTCGTAGGCGGTCGGGAGCCGGAACCCGTTCTCGACGAGCGAGTCCTTCCGCGACTTGTCGCCCTCGTACTGCCCTTTGATCTGGGGGATCGTCTGGTGGGACTCGTCGACGACCGTGAGGAAGTCGTCGGGGAAGTAGTCGAGGAGGGTGTAGGGGGCGTCGCCCGACTCGCGGTCGTCCATGTGGACCGAGTAGTTCTCGATCCCGGAGCAGTAGCCCGCCTCACGGAGCATTTCGAGGTCGAAGGTGGTGCGCTCCTCGATGCGCTGGGCGGCGACCAGATCGCCCTGCCGCTCGAAGTAGCTGACCCGTTTCTCCATCAGGTCCTCGATCTCCGCGATCGCCTGTTCGAGCTGGTCGTCCGGGATCGAGTAGTGCTCCGCCGGGTGGAGCATGACGGCCGGCTCCTCGCTCACGACCTCGCCGTGCATCGGGTCCACCTTGAGCATCCGATCGATCTCCTCGCCCCACAGCTCGACGCGGACCGCGTAGCGCCCGTACATCGGGTAGATCTCGACGGTGTCGCCCCGGACGCGGAAGGTGCCCTGCGTGAAGTCCACGTCGTTGCGCTCGTAGTTCAGGTCGACGAGCCGGGTGAGCAGCTCCTCGCGACCCACCTCCTCGCCGACCTCCAGGCGGAGCGCCATGTCGCGGTAGTTCTGGGGGTCGCCGAGCCCGTAGATGGCGGAGACGGAGGCGACCACGATCACGTCGTCTCGGGTGAGGAGCGAGCGCGTCGCGGAGTGGCGCAGGCGGTCGATCTCCTCGTTTATCGACATCTCCTTGTCGATGAACGTGTCCGTCTGCTCGACGTACGCCTCCGGCTGGTAGTAGTCGTAGTAGGAGACGAAGTACTCGACGGCGTTGTCCGGGAACAGCTCGCGGAACTCCTCGTACAGCTGGGCCGCGAGCGTCTTATTGTGGGCTAACACGAGGGTCGGCTGGTCTAACTCCTCGGCGACCCACGAGACGGTGTTCGTCTTCCCGGACCCCGTCACGCCGAGCAGCGTCTGCTTTTTCGCGCCCGACTCGAACCCCTCGACCAGCCCCTCGATCGCCTCGGGCTGGTCGCCCGCGGGCTCAAACGGGGCGTCGACGCGGAGGGGGCGGTCGACGGTCGGGCGGTCCTCCGAGAGGGGGGAGTCGGCGTCGCTCACGATACGCAACGTTGGGGGGCGAGACACTTGAGCGGCGCGGCTACGTGGCTGGCAGCGACGAAATCAGTCCCGCGCGGACGCTTCCGCGTGGGGGAAGACCGATTACCGATCGGGCTGAACACACATCCGTGTCCCTCCTCACACCGGCCGTCGCGTTCGGCGCCGCCCTCGTCCTGTTCGTCTGGCTCGCGTCCGGGGTCTGGGTCAACCTCGACGCGGACGCCCGCGGAAGCGACTATCCGGCCGTCTGGGGCGTCTTCGCACCACTCTCGGGGATTGTGCTGTTCTACTACCTGCTGTGGTGGCGCCGCGGACGGTCCCGCGAGTACCCGCCGTCGCGGTGGGAGCGGTCCGCCGCGACCGTCACTGTCGCCGGCGTCGGCGGACTGGTCGCCGGGAGCCTCGTCTCGCCGCCCGATCCGATCTCGCAGCTGACGGTCTGGCCGATCGCGTTCGCCTGTTGTCTCCCCGTCGCGTACTGGCTGGTCGGGAGGAGGTTCGACGCAGTCGAGGGTCGCTTGTAAATAATTGATAGTGGATCGACGACGAACACCGCCAGAGCCCTAGCCGCTCACTTATAAATGATCAACAGCGGGTCGGCGGCGAACACCTCCAAAGCCCCAGCCGCTCGCTTATAAATAGATGATGGCGGTTCGGCGGCGAACACCTCCAAAGCCCCAGCCGCGAGGCGGGCGTACGCTCGCTGTGGTCCTCAGTCGCTCGCTCCGCTCGCTCCTTGCGGTCCTTACGTCGCCTACGCCCGCCTCGCGACTGCCCCTTTGAGTCCCGCCCCGCACAGCAACCGCGCCTCACACCTCCCCAGCCTCGCGGTTCGCGCTCTTCGAGCGCTCACCGCGTCCCTCGCACGCGCTCCTCGCGGCCGCCTTCGGCGGCCACTCGGAGGCGCGCGCCACCGCACGACGGTTTATAAATCAACTTCGCGTCGACACCCGCTCGCTCGCCGGACGAAAACGTTTCCCCCTCCGCCCGCGACGCGTTCCGTATGCGCATCGCCGTCCCCAACAAGGGCCGCCTACACGAGCCGACGCTCTCGCTCCTCGAGCGCGCGGGGCTCCACGTCGAGGAGACCGCCGACCGCCAGCTGTACGCCGACACCGTCGACGAGGACGTGACGGTGCTGTTCGCGCGGGCGGCCGACATCCCCGAGTACGTCCGCGACGGCGCCGCGGACCTCGGCGTCACCGGCCTCGACCAAGCGGCCGAGTCGGGCGGCGTGGCGGACGACGCCGCGGCCGCGGCGGCCGACGACCTCGTCGACCTGCTCGATCTGGGGTACGGCTCCTGTAAGCTCGTCCTCGCGGCGCCGGAGGACGGCGACGTGGCGGCCGTCGAGGATCTCGCCGGGAAGACGGTCGCCACCGAGTTCCCGAACGTCACCCGCGACTACCTCGACCGCGTGGACGTCGACGCCGACGTGGTCACCGTGACCGGCGCGACGGAGCTGACCCCACACGTCGACATGGCCGACGCCATCGTCGACATCACCTCGACAGGAACGACGCTGAAGGTGAACCGGCTCGCCGTGATCGACGACGTGCTCGACTCTTCTGTGCGGCTGTTCGCCCGCCCGGACGTCGTCGGCGACGCGAAGGTCGAGCAGGTGGTGACCGCCTTCGAGTCCGTCCTCGCGGCGGACGGCCGGCGCTACCTGATGATGAACGCCCCGAAAGACCGGCTCGACGAGGTGAAAGACGTGATCCCCGGGCTCGGCGGCCCGACCGTGATGGACGTCGAGGCCGACGCGGACGGCAACGGGATGGTGGCGGTCCACGCCGTCGTCGACGAGCGCGACGTGTTCGAGACCATCTCGGAGCTGCGCTCGGTGGGCGCGACAGGGATCCTCGTCACCGAGATCGAACGGCTCGTGGAGTAGAGCGGGACGGAAATTCTCAGTCCTCGTCGTCGCCGCTGTCGCCGTCGACCAACCGTTCCTTCTCCGCACGCGACAGCGACTTGATCGCGTACTCCCGCGACATCGCCGCCGACCGCGAGTCGAACGACTCGACGTGACGCAGGGTGACGGGGGTCCGGCCGCGGGTGTACTTCGCGCCCTCTCCGGCGTCGTGTTCGGCGACGCGCCGCTCGACGTCGGTCGTGTACCCGGTGTAGAGGGTGCCGTCGGCGCACTCGATCACGTACACGTGGTGGTCGGCCACGGCCGGTTGTCCGGGCGCGAGCGCAAAGTGGGTGCGGATGTGCCCGCGGCGGGGACGGGACAGAGCAGCCGCTCTTCGTGCGCTCGGTCTCCGATCGGCGTTTCGCCGGTCAGTCCCCGGTTCGCGTCCGCTCTCGGGACACCTCGGCGATGCCCGCGTTCGCGGAGCACTTCGGGCACGCGTTCAGGTCGCCGTGCTCGTCCGCGAAGACGCGTGCGAAGCGGTCCGAGACGTGCGACCCGCAGTGGTCACAGCGTGGCATGTGATGCCGACGTGCGTCGGCAACTACCATACGAGCTCGACGAACTAATACCCTTTCTCGGGCCCGCCGACTGCCGGTATTCGCCCGTTTAATCCGATCCGGAACACGCCGAGACTCGCGGGAGTCAGCGAGGGTGATCGCGGCCGTCGGCCGGGCGTCGCCCGGGCGTCGGCCGGGGGTCGACCGAGCGTCGACCGGCGCTGACGGGACCACTCACTCGGCGCGCGCCGCGTCGACCGCGCGGGCGATCAGCCCCGCCTGCGCGCCGGCGACGAAGCCGGCGTCGACGTTGACGGTCGTGAGCACGGAACAGGACTGGAGCGCGCCCGAAAGCGCCGCGACCCCCTCGCCGCCGACGCCGTAGCCGGTCGAGACCGGGAGCGCGATCACGGGGGCGTCGACGAGGCCGGCGACGACCGTCGGGAGCGCGCCCTCGCGGCCCGCCGCCACGATCACGGCGTCGGCCTCGCGGATCCGGTCGAGCTGGTCTAAGATTCGGTCGAGGTTGGCGACGCCGACGTCGTCGACCCGGTCGACCGTCGCTCCGATCTCGCGGGCGACGACCGCCGCCTCACCGGCGACGGGCGCGTCCGCGGTGCCGGCGGCCACGACCGCGACCGCAGCGTCGAGCGACGGGGGCTCGAAATCGCCGGCGTGCGCGACGACGCTCCCGATCCGGTCGTCGCGGTCGATCGTCGCGTCCGCGTCGCCGACCGCCGACGTGACCGCGGACGCGGTGGCCTCGTCCGCGCGCGTCACCAGCGCCCGCCCCGTCGTTTCGAGCGCCGTCGTCGCCAGCGCGGCGACCTCCGCGGGCGTCTTCCCCTCCGCGAGGATCGCCTCGGGGATCCCGCGCCGCCGCTCGCGGGCGGCGTCGAACCGCCCCGCGTCCGTGGTCGCGTAGCCCGCGAGCCGCGACTCCGCCTCCTCGACGCCGATCTCGCCCGCTTCGAGCGCCGCTAACGTCTCTCGCATGGCGAACCGTCGGCGGGGAAGCCGGTCGAACCTGTCGGTTCGCCGCGGGCGAGCGCCGCGCGCGAAGCCGATCGGGGGTCGGAACGCATCCCTGAGCGTCACGCGACGGGGACGCGGCCCGGTCGAGGCGAGTGCGAGGCGGTGTCGAGGGCGGTTCGGAGCACGTTCGAGCCGGAGCGGAGACGATAATCTCACAAGATTTATAAGTGACTGTGTTCGCAACCCCCCGCGAACCGGCTTCACGGCGCCCCTCGCGGGTGAATTCAGGAACTCTTATTAACCATCACCGGGTAGGCCCGATCGCATGGCAGACCTCATTGTCAAAGCGGCCGTCAAGGAAGCCCTGGACGACAAGAACGTCGCTTCGGACTTCTACGACGCGCTGGACGACGAAGTGGACGAGCTGCTCGAAGACGCCGCGCGCCGCGCCGAGGCCAACGACCGGAAGACGGTCCAGCCGCGCGACCTGTAAGGCGGACCCGTTTCCGTTCCATTTTATTTGGACGCTGCGCGCCGAGCGGCGGCGCTGTCGGTCGTTCCACCGTACTGTCGGTCTCGGCGCGGTCACACCTCGTCGACCCGGACGCCGGACTCCGTGCCGACGTGGATCGCGTCCGCGAGCCCGACGAAGAGGCCGTGTTCGACGACGCCCGGGATCGACGACAGCGTCGCCGACAGCGCGGCCGGATCGGTGATCTCGCCGAACACACAGTCGACCACGAGGTTCCCGTTGTCGGTCACCACGGGGCCGTCCTTCCGCTCCGCGCGCCGCAGCGTCGGCTCGCCGCCCGCGTCCCGCACCGCCGCGGCGACGGCGGTCCGCCCCGCGGGGAGCACCTCGACCGGGACCGATCGGTCCAGCCGCGGCGACTCCTTCGAGGGGTCGGCGACGACGAGGAAGCGGTCCGCGGCCGCGTCGACGAGCTTCTCGCGGGCGTGGGCCGCGCCGCCGCCCTTGATCAGCGCGCCGCCGGGGACGGGGGCGCCGTCCCCGCCTGCGCCGGTCGCCACCTGATCGGCGCCGTCGATCGCGAGGTCGATTCCGGGTCCGTCCGGGCCGACCGCCTCGGGGAGATCGAGGCGGGGGATCCCGCAGTCGGCGGCGAGCTCGCGGCTCGCGAAGGAGGTGGGGACGCCGCGGACGTCGAGACCCGCGTCGACTCGGTCGCCGAGCCGCCGGATCGCGTGCGCCGCGGTCGACCCCGTCCCCAGTCCGACCACGTCTCCGTCGGAGACCGCCTCGGCCGCCGACTCGCCGGCGCGTCGCTTCGCCGCGTCGCTCCCGCCGCTCGTCTTCATGAGGGCGACTGCGTGCGGGGTGGTTGAAAAGGCGTCGGCGAGCGGCGCGGGACCGCGACGCAGTGGCCCGTGGATCCAGCTCCGAACGTATTTTTAGCCACCGCGCCACGTGGGACCATGGTCACGATGACCACTCTCCTCCAGTTCGCCGGCGTCGCGGTCCTCTGTGCGACGTTCGCGTCCGCGGCGCTTCGGTCGCGCGGCCGACTCCCGTTCGCCCCGTCGGAAGGCCTCTTCGTCGCCGTCTCGGTCGGCGGGATATCCCTCGTCGCGCAGACCTTCTTCGACTCGGACGCGGCGCTCGTCGCAGTCATGCTCGTCGGCTGCTTGGCGTGGGCCATCGGGTACGAGGTCGGTCGCGGAGAGGCCGGACAGTGATCGGTCGCTCCCCGGCCGCGCTCACTCCAGCCGGTCTAACACCGCCTCCGCGTCGTACGCTAAGGAGAGCTCGCGGGAGCGGCCGCGGCCGTCGACGTCGGCGTACTCCGCGTCGATGACGCCGAGCTGGTCGAGCTTGTTGATGATCTCCGAGTAGCGGGTGTAGCCGAGGTCGGTCTCGTCGTTGAACGCGTCGTACACCGCGCCGGCGCGCTCGCCGTCGTGTTCGGCGAGGACGCGGACGAGGTCGCGCTCGGACTCCGAGAGGCCGCGGAGCGACCGCGAGAGGTGGACGTGTTTCGACTTGTCGTACGCCTCCTCGACGTCCGCCTCCGAGACCGTCTTCGAGGCGCGCATCTCGGCGTTGAGCCCGGCCCGGCGCAGGAGGTCGATCCCGACCCGGAGGTCGCCGCTGTCGGCGGTGAGGTCGGCGACGCGCTCTAACTCGGCGTCGCCGATCACGCCTTCGTGGAAGCCGCGCTTGGCGCGCTCGGCGAGGATGTCGTAGATCTCGGTCGCGTCGTAGACGGGGAAGTACACCTCCTCGGGGCGGAAGACGGACTGGACCCGGGTGTCGAGGTCGTCGATCACGTCGAGGCCGAGGTCGGAGGAGACGACGATGACGCCGATCTTCGCGCCCGAGTGCGCCTCGTGGGCGCGGAGCAGGGAGTACAGCGTGTCGGACGCCTCGTTCTCGTAGAAGAGGTAGTTCACGTCGTCGAGGGCGACGACCAAGACCTCGTCCTCCTCGACGAGGCGGTCGGTGATCTGCCCGAACAGCTTCTTGAAAGAGATGCCGGAAGAGGGAGGTTCGTACTCGAATATCCCCTCGAACAGCCGGGAGAACACCGCGTAGCGCGTCGAGTCGACCTGGCAGTTGACGCGCACCGTCCGCACCTCGGTGCGGGCGCCCAGCTCGCCGAACAGCTTCTGGACCGCGGTGGTCTTCCCCGTCCCCGGCGGGCCGCGGACCATCGTGTTGAGCGGGCGGGAGCCGCGGACCGCGGGGCGGAGCGCGTACTTCAGGTTCTCCAGCTGGCTCTCGCGGTGGCGGAACGTCTCGGGGACGTGGTCGATCTCGAACACCGACTCGTCGCGGAACACAGACTCGTCCCACGAGAGCATGTCCCCGGCGTCCCCGGTCATGCGAGTACCACGAGAGGCCGCGCACTTAACCGTTGCCCGGCGCCGGGGCGAAACTGAAACTTGTCGCGCGAGCGGTCGATCGGAGCGATTCCGCCGATCGAGCGTTCACTCTCGCTCCGCCGAGATCCCGGTCGGAACCCCTCCGCTCCCCGCCGCGTCACCGCGGCGCAACACCAGCACGTGACGAGTCAGCGACCGGTGAACGCGGCGCTCGAACGCCGCGTCGACGGTCCAGCCGGCCTCGCGGGCGGGGGCGCGCCAGTCGCGGTCGGCGACCAGCACCGCGCGCGGCGCGACCCGGGCGGCCTCGGCGAGCGCGCCCGCAACGAGGTCGGCGAGCTCGTGGCGCGCGATCTTCGACTGCCGGCCGTACGGGGCGTCGAACGCGACGCCGTCGACCGCGTCGTCGGCGACGGGGAGCGCGGTCGCGTCGCCGCGCGCGACGTGCCAGTCGGGCGCGTCGTCGGTGCCGGGGGTAGCGAGGTACTCGCGGAAGTTCTCCCGCGCGCCGCGGACCATCTTCGCCTGCGCGTCGCAGGCGACGGCGTCGGCGCCGACGAGGCCCGCTTCGAGGGGAAGGCCGCCGGTGCCGCACATCGGGTCGAGCAGGGTTCGCCCGGGCGCGGCGCCCGCGAGGTTGGCGTAGGCGCGGGCGTCCGCCGGGGCCATGCTCCCCGGCTGGAAGAACGGGCGGTCGGTGGGGTTCGGCGCGAAGTCGCGGGCGGCCTCGGCCGCGACCCAGCCGAGCGCGCAGCAGTCCGCGTCGCCGCCGTCGGCGCCGGCCACCGCGTCGTGTTCGGCGCGAGGGCCGGCCGCGAACAGCGCGCGGAGGACGTGGTCGGGGTCGTCGAGGTCGACGTCGAACCCGCGGTCGACGAGGACGCCGCCGAGCTCGCGCTCGGCCGTTTCCGTCGAGACGCCGGACGTTGCCCGGACGTCGCGGGCGCGGACCGCGACGCTCCCGGAGCGGTCGAGCGACGCGGCCCGGAGGGCGGCGGCCGCAGCGTCGACGTCGGCGTCGGTCCGGGCGACCGCCTCGTGGGCGGCGCGGGTGTACGCGAGCCGGCGAACGTGGGCGGCGTCGATCCCGCCGGTGCGCGCGATCCCCGGCGCGAGGAGGTCGACGCCGGTGGCGGCCGTCGCGGCCTCGCGGGCGGCGAAGGCGTCGGTCTCGCCGGCGAGTTCGAGCCAGTACACGCCGACGGCTCCGCGCGGCGGCGCCAATAGCGTGGCGGTTCCGACCAGCCACCTTTTTACGGCGTTCGGGCGAGAATGAAGGTAATGACGGCCGACCCGAAGGAGACGATCACCGTAGAGAACGTCGTCGCGTCCACGGGGATCGGACAGGAGCTCGATCTCCAGAGCGTCGCGATGGACCTCGAGGGCGCCGACTACGACCCCGAGCAGTTCCCCGGGCTCGTCTACCGCACCACGGACCCGAAGTCGGCCGCCCTGATCTTCCGGTCGGGGAAGATCGTCTGCACCGGCGCGAACTCGATCGAGGCGGTCCACGAGAGCCTCGACATCGTCTTCGAGGAGCTCCGCGCGCTCCAGATCCCGATCGAGGACCCGGAGATAACGGTCCAGAACATCGTCACGTCGGCGGACCTGGGAAAGAGCCTGAACCTGAACGCGATCGCGATCGGCCTCGGGTTGGAACACATCGAGTACGAGCCGGAGCAGTTCCCCGGGCTCGTCTACCGGCTCGACGAGCCGGACGTCGTCGCGCTGCTGTTCGGGAGCGGCAAGGTGGTCGTCACCGGCGGCACGAGCCCCGAGGACGCCGCGGCCGCCGTCGACGTGATCGTCGAAGAGCTGAACGGGCTCGGCCTGCTGGAGTAACGCGACGGACCGAAGCGGACCGCATCGGACGGGAGAACGTCGCGGCCTCGACGCGGACGCGACACCGTCGGCGCGTTCCGCGACCACTTTTACCCCTCGTCCCGTAGCCCGCCCATGCTCTTACAGACGGTGACGCCGGTCTCCGTGCTCGGGACGACCGTCCTGTTGGCGCTGTTCCTCTCGCTGACCGCGCACATCGCCGCCCGAAACGTCCTCGGGGACGTCGACCCGCGGCGCGCCCTCTACATCGGCCCGCTGCCCGCGGTGATAAGCGTCGTCGGGAACGCGTTCGACCTCCCCGGGGCGCTCATCCTCCTCGCCGCGCTCCTCGTCGACGGGACGATGTTCTGGTGGAGCTACGAGCAGCCTCGGCGGGCCGTGGCCGTGATGACGCTGATCCACGTCGTGGTCACGACGCTGCTCAGCGGGCTCCTGCTCGTGGTCTCGGTCCTGCTCGCGTCGATGCCGGGGTAGGGCGGCCGGAGCCGGTCCGGTCCGGACACGACCACATCACGGCGACGGCGGCGGCCCGTCGTACGCGTCGTGGTCCTGGTAGAAGTTCAGCATCGCGAACTTCAGCTTCTCGGGGTCGACGTCGAGCAGTTCCTCGCGCTCCTCGGGCGGGAAGGCGGAGCGGACCGAGTACTTCCCCATGTCGGCGGTCGTGTAACGGCGGTCCGCGAGGATCCGGACACCGAAGTCGTCGGGGCCGCGTATCACCCGCCCGAGCGCCTGCCGCGTCTTGCGGATCGTCGGGATCTCGACGGCGTACATCCACCCCGGGTCGCGGGAGCGGTCGCGGTCGGCGAACGCTCGGTCGTAGGCGTCCTGAACCGCCTCGGTGCGATCCGAGAGGTGCGGGTACGGGACGCCGACCACGACGACCGTGCGGGCGTCGTCGCCGTCGAAGCTCACCCCCTCACCGAGCGTCCCCCACAGCGACGTGAACAGCGCGGCGCCGTCGCTCGCGACGAACTCGCTGCGGAGCCGCTCCTCGTCTACGCCCGGGCCGTCGAGGTGGATCGGGCCGAGGTCGGCGTTTTTTCCCGCACCGGATCCGTCCCTCGTGTCCTTTCCGCCGCCCGCACCGGTGAGCCGCTCGTGGTAGCGCTCAGCCTCGGCGTACGAGGGGAAGAAGGCGAGCGTGTTGCCGGGCGTGAACCGGATCGCGTCGCGGAGCAGCGAGGACACCGCCTCCTGCGTCTCCGGGTCGTTTCGGTCCGAGGCGAAGAGCGGCGGCACGTCGGCCGCGAACGTCCGGCGGTTCGCCTCGGGATAGCCCATCTCGTAGGCCATCGACGCGACGTCCTCCAGTCCCAGCACGTCCTCGGTCACGTCGAACGGGCGCAGCGTCGCGCTCATCAGGACGGAGGCGGCCACCTCGTCGAACAGCTCGCTCGTGACGTTCCGCGGGATACAGGTGTACAGCTCCGCGCGACCGTACACCTCGTCGGTGCCGGCGTCGCGCCGGACAGAGACCACCGGGTACTGGCCGAACTCCGCCCCTTCGTCCATCCACGTCGCGACGAACCGGGCGGCCGCGAGCGTCTGCGACTCCGACCGGGTCGTCGCCTCCCCGTCGCGGTAGCGGCGCTCGTACTCCTCGTCTATCGCCTGGCCGAGCTGGACCGCGAGCTCGGTCTCGGTGTCGATCCCCCGCCCCTCGTAGTTGCGGAGGAACGCCAGCGTGAGGTCGTCGCGGCGGTCGTCGTTGGCGACCGAGACGTCCTCCCAGTTCTCGTCGACGCCGCCGAACCCGAGCCCGTCCTCGTACGTCTCGACGAGGGCGTCGCGAAACGCCCGGAGGACGTTCTCCGCGGGCTCCGCGCGGGAGTCGTCGCTGTCGGCCAGCTCGTCGAGCGCGGCGTCGAGGGTGTTCTCGGTCAGCGTCCGGGTGGCGTGGTCGCGGGCGGCGTCCTCGATGTTGTGCGCCTCGTCGAAGACGGTGATTATCTCGCTCGGGTCGCGGTCGATCCACCGGAAGAACTGCTCGCGGATGTTCGGGTCGAGCAGGTGGTGGTAGTTGCAGACGACGAGGTCGACCCCCTCCATCCCCTCCTTTAACAGCTCGTAGCCGCACAGCTCGCGCTCGTCGGCGTACTCGTACACGTCGTCGGGGGTCCGGACATCCTCGAAGAGCCACGAAAAGAACTCCTCGGTGTCGCGGGTGAGGTTGTTGCGGTAGTGCTCGCAGACGTTGGCGGCCTCGTACTCGTCGACTTCGGCCTCAAGCTCGTCGAGCTCCTCCATGATCGCTTCGCGGGCCTCCGCGGCGCCCGCGTCGCCCTCGCGGCTCTCGGCCAAGAGTTCGCGCTGGCGCGACTCCAGCTCGCGCACCTCGCTCTCCGTCTCCACCATCTCGCGGGTGGTGTCCCGGAGGGTCTGACACTCCTGGTAGTCGACGTCGATGTGGCACATCGACGACTTCCCCTTGAAGACGACCGCGCGGATCGGCTCCTCGCGGGTGATCGCGCGCGCGTCCTCGACGAACTGCCGCATCTGCTGGTGGACGTTGGTCGTGATGACGACCGTGCGATCGTGCTCGCGGGCGTGTTCGAGCGCGGGCACGAGCGCGGAGAGGGTCTTCCCCGTCCCGGGCGCGCCCTCGAACAGCACGTCCTGCCCCCGGTCCAGGGCGTTGGCGACCCTGTCCATCGCCTCGCGCTGGTTCGGGTAGGGCTCCTCGTACGGGAAGAACCGCAGGTGCGGCGACTCTGACACGGGGTGGGGTTCGGCGCCACCGGGCAAAAGGAGTCGGGTGCCGGAGCGGAAGTGGTTCGGGCCGGCAGCGGTCGCGAACGACCGCGACGCGTCCACCGGCGACGCACCCGCCAATTTAACAGCGCGCGGCGAGCATCGGGAGACGAATGTTCGACGAGATCCTCGAGAAGTTCGAGGGGTCACCCAGCCAGCAGGCGGTTATCCGACTGTTCTTGGAGCGCGGCTTCTCGGTCAACGAGGAGGGGCGGGTCGTCTCCGGCGGGATCGAGATCCCGTACACCGGTATTGCGCGCGAGCTCGACGTCGACCGTCGCGTCGTGGACTCGACGACGGACGCGATCCTCGCCGACCCCGAGCTGAAGCGCATCTTCACCAACATCTCGTCGATCCCGAGCCTGATGGACCTCGCGCCGGTCCTGGACCTCACGGTGCTCACCATCGAGGTCGCGGCCGCCGACGAGGCCGGGATCGTCGCCGAAGTCACCTCCATCCTCGCCGACCGAGACGTCTCGATCCGGCAGGTGTTGAGCGAGGACCCGGAGTTCACCGACGACCCGAAGCTGTACGTGATCACCGACGCCGACCTGTCCGGCGACCTGCTCGTGGAGATTCGCGACCTCGACTACGTCCGCCGCGTCGGCTTCTGAGGGCCCGAAGTCCGAAGTTTCTCGGACCACCGGATCAGTTCCACCGCGCGGTCGGCCCGCCCGCTCCGGCGAGCCCGTTCGAGAGATAGCACGTCACTAGCGAGCGGCGACACCGCTCGCTTTTCACTTTCACTGGGGTGTAAACCAGTCTTTATACGGGATGGCGAACAAGCCACGTGTACATGCCTGAAGACGAACTCGAGGACCTCCCCGGCGTCGGCCCAGCGACCGCGGACAAGCTCGTTGACAACGGATTCGAGAGCTACCAGTCGATCGCGGTCGCGAGCCCGGGTGAGATGTCCAACACCGCCGATATCGGCGAATCGTCCGCCAGCGACATCATCAACGCCGCCCGCGAGGCCGCCGACGTCGGCGGCTTCGAGACAGGCGCGACCGTGTTAGAGCGCCGCCAAGAGATCGGCAAGCTCTCCTGGCAGATCGACGAGGTCGACGACCTGCTCGGCGGCGGCATCGAGACCCAGTCGATCACGGAAGTGTACGGCGAGTTCGGCTCCGGGAAGTCACAGGTCACCCACCAGATGGCCGTCAACGTCCAGCTCTCGAAGGAGAACGGCGGGCTGGAGGGCGGCTGTATCTTCGTCGACTCCGAGGACACGTTCCGTCCGGAGCGGATCGACGACATGGTCCGCGGGCTCGACGACGAGATCCTCGCCGACGAGATGGAGCGCCGCGAGATCGAGGGCACCCCGAACGACGAGGAGGCGCTGGAGGACCTGGTCGACGCGTTCTTAGACCAGATCCACGTCGCGAAGGCGTTCAACTCCAACCACCAGATCCTCCTCGCCGAGAAGGCGAAGGAGCTGGCCGGCGAACACGAGGAGACGGAGTGGCCGATCCGGATCGTCTGCGTCGACTCGCTCACCGCGCACTTCCGCGCGGAGTACGTCGGCCGGGGCGAGCTCGCCGAGCGACAGCAGAAGCTCAACAAACACCTCCACGACCTGATGCGGCTCGGCGACCTGTACAACACCGCCATCCTCGTCACCAACCAGGTCGCGTCGAACCCCGACTCCTACTTCGGCGACCCGACCCAGGCGATCGGCGGCAACATCCTCGGCCACGCCTCCACCTTCCGGATCTACCTCCGGAAGTCGAAGGGCGACAAGCGGATCGTCCGCCTCGTCGACGCGCCGAACCTCGCCGACGGCGAGGCCGTGATGCGCGTCCAGAACGAGGGGCTGAAACCGGAGTAATCGAGTTTTCGACGGTATCGGTCGATCGGTGAGCGGGGCGAACCGCTACCGATCTAACGAATCGCCCGTCGAATTCGAGATCGGGTTGACGAACGTCAATTTTCATCGAGAAGCCCCCAGCCTCCCGAATTCGCGGAGGACGGCCCGTACGGCGACAAATCGCGAGACGGCGGCGCGGCAATACTCGCCAGAACCAACCGCGCACGGCTCTATCGAGGGCGCTAACGACGATTCGCGCCGGAATAGATAAAAATTTTACACAACGGTCGTCCGCTTCGAGCGCAACGATTGCCGCGAAATCCGCGAAGAAACGTCCTTATATTCCATAGACATCTCCTTATATCGGACGCGCACCGTATTATCAAGCAGATTTTTTGTGAAACTCAACTCTAACGTTTATGTATAACCGTTCCCGGGAGTCGAAACGTGATTCAGCACATGAACACGAGCGAAACGTGGTTTGAACCGGACAGTCGTTCAGTAGAGGTGGCGGACGCGTGACGGGCGGCGTGCTCGCCTCGATCGACCCGAGCGTCCTCGCCGAGGGCGTGAACCTGATGTGGGTCGCCGTGGTGTGTTTCCTGATCTTCTTCATGCACGCCGGCTTCGCGATGCTCGAAGCGGGGCAGGTGCGCGCGAAGAACGTTGCCAACCAGCTCACCAAGAACCTGCTAACGTGGAGCGTCGGCGTCCTCGTCTACTTCCTGATCGGGTTCGGCGTCGAGGGGATCGCCGGCGGCGCCGGCTTCTCCGCGGCGGCCGCGCTCGGCGACGGCGGCTGGGTCAACAGCTGGCTGTTCGGCGCCGTCTTCGCGATGACGGCGGCGACCATCGTCTCCGGCGCGGTCGCCGGCCGCGCGAAGCTCCGCGCGTACGTGGCGTACACGATCGCCATCTCGGCGGTCATCTACCCGGTCGTCGCGGGGATCACCTGGGGCGGCGGCTTCCTCGGCGGCGCTGGGCTCGGCTTCACTGACTTCGCGGGCGGGATGATCGTCCACGGCATGGGCGGCATCGCCGGCCTCACGGCGGCGTACGTGCTGGGCCCGCGCATGGACCGCTACGCCGAGGACGGTTCCACGAACGTCATCCCCGGCCACTCGATGACGTTCGCGGTGCTGGGCACGCTCATCCTGGCGTTCGGCTGGTACGGCTTCAACGTGGGTACGACCGCGACCGTCTTCTCGGTCACGGAGTCCGGCGAGCTCGCGCTCGGCGGCTACGCCGCGGTCGGCCGCGTCTCGCTCACCACGACGCTCGGCATGGCGGCGGGCGGGGTCGGCGCCGCCCTCGCGTCGGTGGCGCTCTCGAAGAAGGTCGACACGCTGTACGTCGCGAACGGGCTGCTCGCGGGGCTGGTCGGCGTGACCGGCATCGCGAACCTCGCCACCTGGTGGGGCGCTGTCGCGGTCGGGCTCCTCTGTGGCCTCCAGCTCCCGCTGGTCTTCGAGTTCGTCGCCGACCGGATGAAGATCGACGACGTCTGCGCGGTGTTCCCGGTCCACGGCTCCGCCGGGGTCCTCGGCGTGCTCGCGTTACCGTTCGTCAGCATCAACGGCTTCTCCGTCGACGTGCTCGTCTCGCAGGTCATCGGCGTGGCCGTCATCGCCGGGTGGACCGTGGTCGCCACGGCCGTCGTCTTCGGCGCGTTCAAGGCCGCCGGCCAGGCCCGCGTCACCCCCGAACACGAGCGCGACGGGCTCGACGTCAGCGAACACGGCGTCGAGACGTACCCCGAGTTCGGCAAGCCCTCGGTGGCGACCGACGGCGGTCCCTCCGTCGTGGACACCACGAACGACTCCCCGCGCGCCGACGGCGGCGAAGAGGCGGGCGCGGAGATCAAGATGGTCACCGCGGTCGTCCGCCCCGACAAGCTCGGGGCCATCAAGCAGGCGCTCGCGGAGGTCAACGCGCCCTCACTCACCGTGACGAACGTCTCCGGCCGCGGCAGCCAGCCCGCCAAGAAGGGCCAGTGGCGCGGCGAGGAGTTCACCGTCGACCTCCACCAGAAGGTGAAGGTGGAGGTCGTCGTCGCCGACATCCCGGCCGACGAGGTCGCGGAGGCGATCGCCGACGCCGCCGAGACCGGCGAGCCCGGCGACGGCAAGGTGTTCATCATGCCGGTCGAGGACGCGCTCCAGGTCCGCACCGGCACGACCGGCCCGGAGGCGGTGTAGGCGGACGGCGCGCGAACCGACGCGGTTCCTTTTGAGCGTCCGAATCGGTTCGCCCGGTTCGGCAACTACTTTCAGCCCGACGCACCAAGCGTTCGCTATGAATCACGAGCGCTCGCGCGGACTGTACGACCGCGCGCTGTCGGTGCTGCCGGGCGGCGTCAACTCCTCGGTCCGGGCGACGATGCCGCACCCGTTCTTTATCGAGCGCGGCGACGGCGGCCACGTGATCGACGCCGACGGGAACCGGTACGTCGACTGGGTGATGGGGTACGGCCCCCTCCTCTACGGCCACGACCTCCCGGATCCGGTCGAGGCCGCCGTTCAGTCGCACGTCGCGGAGGGGCCGATGTACGGCGCGCCCACGGAAGTCGAGGTCGAACACGCGGAGTTCGTGGCGCGGCACGTCCCGAGCGTGGAGTCGATCCGGTTCGTCAACTCCGGCACGGAGGCGACCGTCTCGGCGGTCCGGCTGGCGCGCGGCCACACCGACCGCGACAAGATCGTCGTGATGCAGGGCGGCTACCACGGCGCCCAGGAGTCGACGCTCGTCGAGGGGTCGCCCGGGGATGCGCACCCGTCGACCGCGGGGATCCCGGAGGAGTTCGCACAGCACACCCTCCCGATCCCGTTCAACGACCCGCAGGCGGCCAAGGAGGTGTTCGCGGAACACGGCGACGAGATCGCGGCCGTCCTCGTCGAGCCGATCTTAGCCAACAAGGGGATCGTGATGCCCATCGACGGCTACCACGAGACGCTGCGGGACCTCTGTGACGACTACGGCTCCCTCCTCATCTTCGACGAGGTGATCACCGGGTTCCGAGTCGGTGGTCTCGGCTGCGCGCAGTCGAAGTTCGGCGTCACCCCCGACGTGACGACGTTCGGCAAGATCATCGGCGGCGGCTTCCCGGTCGGCGCGATCGGCGGCAAAGCGGAGATAATCGAGGGGTTCACGCCCGCCGGCGAGGTGTTCCAGTCCGGCACCTTCTCTGGGCATCCGGTGACGATGGCCGCCGGGAAGGCCGGGTTAGAGTACGCCGCCGAGAACGACGTGTACGAACACGTCAACCGCCTCGGGCGGAAGCTCCGCGAGGGGATCGCCGAGATCTGCGCCGAGCGCGCGCCGGAGTACACCGTCGTCGGCACCGACTCGATGTTCAAGACGATCTTCACCCGCGACGCGCCCGACGACGTCGACGACTGCTGCGCGGGCGGCTGCCGGCAGAACCCGGACTGCGCCCGCTACGACCACTGCCCGAAGACGGGCGCCGACGTCGCCGCGGCCGCGACCGACCGTTGGGAGCGCGTGTTCTGGCAGGAGATGAAAGAGCAGGGCGTGTTCCTCACCGCGAACCAGTTCGAGTGCCAGTTCACCTCCTACGCGCACACCGAGGAGGACATCGAGCGGACGCTGGAGGCGTATCGAGAGGCGATCTGACCGACGGAAAGAGCCGGTGTTCGAGACTGTTGTCGTTGTCGAGACGGTTTTTAAATACGAGCGCCGCAGCGACGATCGCTTATAAAGAGCGGCGCGGTGGCGCGTGCTGACGAGCGCCCGACAGGGCGCGAGTCACACGCGCGAGGGACGCCGCGAGCGACCGGAGAGAGCGAGCGGCGAGGCTGGGGAGGCGTGAGGTGCGGTTGCTGTGCGGGGCGGGTGGGACTCAAAGGGGCAGTCGGCGAGGCGGGCGCAGGCGACGCAAGCACCGCAGCGAAGGAACGGAGTGACTGAGCGAGGAGCGAAGCGAGCGTGCGCCCGCCTCGCCGACTGGGGCTTTGGAGGTCTCAGTCGTCGATCCGCACTCAATTATTTATAAGCGAGCGGCTGGGGCTTTGGAGGAGTCCGCCGCCGATTCATCCCTGCCAGTCACGGATTACGGAACGCTTTTATAGCGGAGATCGGGTACGTACAGGTGATGACCGCAGCGGCTCGCCGCGACCTCGTCCGAGGCCGACGAGCCCTGCGACCGCGACGAGACGTCCGACCGCCGCGACCGGCCTCCGGCGCGGCGCGACGACGAGGCCCCTCGGGCCAATAACTTTCATCCCTCGTCGCGTTCGCGCCGTTCCGTTCCGAAGAGTCTTGACTCCGCGTTCCGCGAGCGACCGCTTTCGGGTTTTCTTACAAAATTGAAACCGCTGAATTTAAGGGTGTAGGCCGGGTGTACTCTGGTAATGACGAGCGTTGCACTCGCGTTCAGCGGGGGACTCGACACGACAGTGTGCGTACCGCTACTGAAAGAGGAGTACGGCTACGACGAGGTCATCGGCGTCAACGTCGATGTCGGCCAGCCGACCGAGGAGTTCGACGAGGCCGAGGAGACCGCCGAGGCGCTCGGGCTCGACCTCCACGTCGTCGACGCGAAAGAGGAGTTCGCAGACCTCTGTTTCGACGCGGTGAAATCCAACGCCAGCTATCAGGGCTACCCGCTCGGCACCGCCCTCGCGCGCCCGGTCATCGCCGAGGCCATTCTGGGCGTCGCCGAGGAGCAGGGCTGTGACGCCATCGCCCACGGCTGCACGGGCAAGGGGAACGACCAGCTCCGGTTCGAGGCCGTCTGGCGCGGCTCCGACCTCGAAGTGATCGCCCCCGTGCGCGAGCTCGGGCTCACCCGCGAGTGGGAGATCGACTACGCCGCCGAGAAGGACCTGCCCGTCGAGGCCGGCGACGGCGGCGTCTGGTCCATCGACGAGAACATCTGGTCGCGCGCGGTCGAGGGCGGCAAGCTGGAGAATCCGGACTACGAGCCGCCGGAGGACATCTACGAGTGGACCGCGGAGCCGGAAGGCGAGACCACCATCGAGATCGCCTTCGAGGAGGGCGTCCCGGTCGCCGTCGACGGCGAGGCGATGGATCCGGTCCCGCTCATCCAGCACCTCAACGAGTACGCCGGCGGCTACGGCGTCGGCCGCACCGACGTGATGGAGGACCGCATGCTCGGGCTGAAGGTCCGCGAGAACTACGAGCACCCGGCCGCGACCGTCCTCCTGACGGCCCACCAAGCCCTCGAAGACCTCGTGCTCACGAAGAACGAGCGCTCATTCAAGAAGGGGATCGAGCAGGAGTGGTCCGAGAAGGCCTACGAGGGGCTCGTGTTCGCGCCCGTCGTCGACGCGCTCGACGCCTTCGTCGACGAGACGCAGGACGTGGTGACCGGCACGGCGACCGTCAAGGTCTCCGGCGGCGACTGCCGCGTCGTCGCGCGCGACTCCGAGTACGCGGTCTACTCCGAGGAGATGGCCTCGTTCAACACCGAGGACGTCGCCGGCATCGCCCAGTCCGACGCGACGGGCGTCGCGAAGTACCACGGCCTTCAGGAACGCCTCGCGAACGACGTGAAGGCGAGCGTCTCGAAGCCCGAACTGGCCACGGACGGCTCGGGAGAGACGGACGCGTCCGAATAGAATGACCGACGACGATCCCGACGCGGCGATGGACGCCGACGCGGAAGCGAGCGGCGCGGCCGGCGGGGGCGACACGGCCGTCCGCCGCGACCGCTTCAGCGGCGGCCCCGCTCGCGAGTTCCTGTCGAGCCTCGCGGCCGACGCCGCCATCTTCGAGGCGGACCTCGCGGTCGACCGCGCGCACGTGGTCATGCTCGCGGAGCAGGGGATCGTCGACGGCGCGGTCGCGGGCGAGGTTCTCGGCGCGCTCGACGACGTCGAGGCCGCCGGCCACGGCGCGCTGCCCGACGGCGAGGACGTCCACGAGGCGATAGAGACCGCGGTCATCGACCGGGTCGGCCCCGACGGCGGCCGGATGCACACCGCCCGCTCGCGCAACGACGAGGTGGCGACCTGCATCCGGTACCGCCTGCGCGAGGACCTGCTGGCCGCGATCGAGGCGACCGTCGCGGCCCGGGAGGCGCTCGTTGAGGTCGCGAGCGAGCACACGGAGACGGTGATGCCGGGGTACACCCACCTCCAACCGGCCCAGCCGACGACGGTCGCGCACTACCTGCTCTCGTACGAGGGCGGGCTCGCGCGCGACACGGAACGCCTGCTCGACGCCTACGACAGGGTGAACCGGTCGCCGCTCGGCGCGGCCGCGTTCGCGGGGACCCCCTTCAATATCGACCGCGACCGGACCGCCGAGCTGCTCGGCTTCGACGGGACGGTCCGCAACTCGATGGACGCGGCCTCCGCGCGCGACTTCCTCGCCGAGTCGGCGAACGCGCTCGCGACGCTCGCGACGACGCTGTCGGGGCTCGCGGAGGACCTGATCGTCTTCTCGAACAAGGGGGTCGTCGAGCTGGCGGACGCCTACTCGTCGACCTCCTCGATCATGCCCCAGAAGAAGAACCCCGACACGCTGGAGCTGACCCGCGGCGTCGCGGGCGACGCGATCGGCGAGGCGACCGGCACGCTGAGCCTGCTGAAGGGGCTCCCGCGCGCCTACAACCGCGACCTCCAGCGCGCCCACGCGAGCGTCTTCGAGATCGCGGGCGAGGTGCGCGAGGCGACGGAGGTCGCCGCGGGCGCGGTCGCGACCGCCGACTGGGACGAGGCCGCGCTCGCGGCCGCCGCGGGCGAGGGGTTCTCGACGGCCACCGGGGTTGCCGACCTGCTCGCGATGGGCGGGATGCCCTTCCGGACCGCCCACGAGATCGTCGCGGCGGCCGCGGAGGCGGTCGATGACGGCGACTCGCCGGATACGGCGGCCGCAAAAGTTGACGAGGCCACTCGAAAGGTGACCGGCGAGCCCCTCTCCGCGTACGTGAGCCGCGAGGACGTGGAATCGGCGCTCGACCCGGCCGAAAGCGCCGCGAGCCGCGACTCCGCCGGCGGGCCGGCCCCCGAGGCGGTCGCCGACGAACTCGCCGCCGCCGAGGCCGGGATCGCCAAAAACGACGACGCGCTGGCGGCCGAGCGCGACGCGCTCGCCGACGCGAGCGAGGCGCTGGACGCGGAGGTCGATCGCTATGTCTGAGCCGCGACGAGCCCGAGGTCACCGTCGGCTCGGTCGGGACCGACCCGATCGACGCCGACGACCGTCCCCGTAGGGGGACATATTTACTACCGAGATCTGACATCCGATCTCGATACGGCCCTATTTTGTCGAGCTGCTCCCGTTAGCGACCGATCCGCTTTATGTAAACTATCCAATAAGTTCGAAGCCTTTATGCCCGTTCGAGGACGAGTGTCTGCCACGATGACGAGCGACACCGACACGCTGACCGCGGAGGACCCGATCACGGGCGAGGAAATCGAGATCCCGGCCGACGTCGAGGTCGGCGAGATCATCGACAGTCCGGTCACCGGGACCGAGCTGGAGGTCATCTCGCTCGATCCGGTCGTCTTGGAGGAGGCGCCCGAGCTCGAGGAGGACTGGGGCGAGTAGATGGCGACGACCGCCACGGCCGCGACACGCGAGTGGTCGACATGCGCGTAGGGATCCTCTACTCTCGGATCCGGAAGGACGAGAAGCTCCTGCTCAACGAGCTCCGCGAGCGGGGCCACGAGGTCGAGAAGATCGACGTGCGCAAGGAGCGGTTCGGGCTGGAGTCCACGACGGCGGCCGTCGACGACCTCGACATCGTCGTCGACCGCTGCCTCTCCACGAGCCGGTCGCTGTACGCGACCCGCTTTATCGACAGCTACGGCGTCCCCGTGGTGAACTCCCCTGAGACGGGCGACATCTGCGCCGACAAGGCGAAGAACTCGCTCGCGCTCGCCGAGGCCGACGTGCCGACCCCGGCGACGGAGGTCGCGTTCACGAAGGACGCCGCCCTAGAGGCGATCGAGTCGTTCGGCTACCCGTGCGTCCTTAAGCCGGTCACCGGCTCGTGGGGGCGGCTGATGGCGAAGATCGACTCGCGTAACGCCGCCGAGGCGATCTTAGAGCACAAAGAGACACTCGGCCACTACGAACACAAGGTGTTCTACGTCCAGGAGTTCGTCGACAAGCCCGGCCGCGACATCCGCGTGCTGGCGGTCGACGGCGAGCCGGTCGCGGCTATGACGCGCTCGTCGGACCACTGGCTCACGAACGCCGCGAAGGGCGGCGAGACGAAGTCGTTCGACCTCGACGAACGGGCGACCGAACTGGTCGAGAAGGCCTCCGAGGCGGTCGGCGGCGGCATGCTCGGCGTCGACCTGATGGAGGTGGGCGTCGAGGCGGAAGCAGACACCGCCGAGACCGGCGTCGACCCAGACGCCGACCCCGCCGAGGGCGGCGCGGACGACTACACCGTCCACGAGGTGAACCACACCGTCGAGTTCAAGGCGCTCGATTCGGCCACCGACGTCGACGTCCCCGCGCGGGTCGTCGACTGGCTGGAGGCGAAGGCGGTCGAGCTGGCCGACGAAGAAAGCGAGGAGGCGAACGCATGACGAGCGACACCTACACCGCGAGCGTCGTCGGCGGCACCGGCTTCACCGGCGGTGAGCTGCTGCGGATCCTCGCCGGCCACCCGAGCTTCGAGGTCGTCCAGGCGACGTCGCGGTCGGCCGACAACATGACCGTCGGACGCTCGCACCCGAACCTGCGCGGACTCGACCTGCGCTTCTCGGACCCCGACGACCTCGAATCGGTCGACGTCCTGTTCGCGGCGACGCCCCACGGCGTCTCGATGGAGCGGATCGACGAGTTCTTCGAGGCCGCCGACACGGTCGTCGACCTCTCGGCCGACTTCCGGCTCCCCGAGGCCGACGCCTACGACGAGTGGTACGACGGCCACGAGTCGCCCGAGTACTTAGAGCGCGCGGAGTACGCGCTCCCGGAGCTGAACCGCGAGAACCTCCCCGGTGCCGACCTGATCGCCGGCGGCGGCTGTAACGCGACCGCGACGATCCTCGGCCTCAAACCGCTGGTCGACGCGGGCGCGCTCGGCCCCGACGCGGGCGAGGTCGTCGTCGACGTGAAGGTCGGCTCCTCGGAGGGCGGCGCCGGCGGCGGCGCGGCCTCCTCGCACCCGGAGCGCTCGGGCGTTGTGCGCCCGTACGCGCCCACGGGCCACCGCCACGAGGCGGAGATCGAGGCGTACCTCGGGCTCGACGTCTCCTTCACGGTCCACGCGGTCGACATGGTGCGCGGCGCGAGCGCGACCTGTCACGTCTTCCCCGACGAGCCGGTCTCGAAGGGGGACCTGTGGGGCGCGTACCGCGACGCCTACGCCGACGAGCCGTTCATGCGGATCGTCTCCGGCGGGGGCGGCGTCTACCGCTACCCCGAGCCGAAATCGGTCGCCGGGACGAACCACGGCGAGGTCGGCTTCGAGCTCGACCCCGGGAACCGGCGCGTCGTCGTCTTCTCGGCGATCGACAACATGACCAAGGGCTCGGCGGGGCAGGCCGTCCACGCGGCGAACGTCGCGCTCGGGCTGCCCGAGACCGCCGGCCTCGAGTTTGACGGGCTCCACCCGGTGGGATCGCCATGAGCGGCGCGGAATCCGAGTCCGAGCCCGAGTCCACGGACGAGCCCCCCGTCGTCGTCAAGGTCGGCGGCGCGAAGGCGGTCGACCCGGCCGGCGCGGTCGGCGACGTCGCGCACCTGACGGCCAACGGGCGCGCGGTCGTCGTCGTCCACGGCGGCTCGACGGTCGTCGACGAGACGCTCGAACGGCTCGGGATCGAGCCCGAGTACGTCGAGTCCGCCTCGGGCGTCACCGGCCGCTTCACCGACGCGGCGACGATGGAGGCGTTCACGATGGCGATGGCGGGCAAGCTCAACACCGAGCTGACGGCACAGTTCCGCTCGGCCGGCGTCGACGCGGTCGGGCTGAGCGGCGTCGACGGCGGGCTCCTCGCGGGCCCGCGCAAGTCGGCGGTCCGCGTCGTCGAGGACGGGAAAAAGAAGATCCGGCGCGGGGACCACTCGGGGAAGATCGAGTCGGTGAACGCCGACCTCCTCGCCAACCTCCTCGCGGACGGTTACACCCCGGTCGTCTCGCCGCCGATGGCGGGCGACGAGGGCGACGGCGAGGTGACGCCGGTCAACGCGGACGCCGACCGCGCGGCCGCGGCGGTCGCGGGCGCGCTCGGCGCCGACCTCGTCCTGCTGACCGACGTGTCGGGCGTGTACGCCGACCCGGACGACCCCGAAACGCGCATCGATTCGGCCGCGACGCCCGACGAGCTGGCGGCCGTCGAGGACGCCGCCGAGGGGTTCATGGGCAAGAAGGTGATGGCCGCGACGGAGGCGCTCGAAGGCGGATCCGGCCGCGTCGTGATCGCGGACGCCAACGTCCGTGACCCGGTCGTCGCCGCGCTCGGCGGCGAGGGGACGGCGATCGAGCGGTCGGCGCTCGGCGGCGGATCCGAGGACGCGGATGAACCGGACGGGGTCGAACCCGAGGGAGGTGAGACCGCGTGAGCGGCTTCGTCTTCTCCGAGAAGCCGATCGAGATCGCCTCCGGCGACGGGGTCCACCTCACCGACACGAACGGCACCGAGTACCTCGACTTCGGCGCCAGCTACGCCTGTACGCCCGTCGGCCACTGCCACCCCGAGGTCGTCGACGCGGCGACGAGCCAGCTGGAGGAGCTCATGTACGTCCAGGCGTCGTACCCACACGCGGCGCGGACGGCGCTGTACGAGCAACTGGGCGAGGTCGCGCCCGGTGACATCGACAACGTGTGGCTCTGTAACTCCGGGACTGAGGCGAACGAGGCCGCGCTGAAGTTCGCCCGGCACGCGACCGGCCGCGAGAAGATCATCGCGACCACGCAGGGGTTCCACGGCCGGACGATGGGAACCCTCGCGACGACGTGGAAGGAGAAGTACAAGGAGGGGTTCGGCCCGCTCGCGGGCGGCGTCGAGTTCGTCGAGTACGGCGACGCCGAGGCGATGCGCGAGGCGGTCGACGAGGACACCGCTGCGGTAATCCTAGAGCCCCTCCAGGGCGAGGGCGGGATCAACCCCGTCTCGACCGAGTATCTTCAGGCGGTCCGCGTCGCGACCGCGACGTCCGGCGCGGCGATGATCCTCGACGAGATCCAGACCGGGCTCGGCCGCACCGGCTCGATGTGGGCGGCCGAGCGCCACGACGTGGTCCCCGACATCCTCACGACCGCGAAGGGGCTCGGCAGCGGGCTCCCGATCGGCGCGACGCTGTGCCGCGACTGGATCGCCGAGGACGCGGGCGACCACGGCTCGACGTTCTCCGGCGGGCCGGTCGTCTCCGCGGCCGCGGGCGCCACCCTCGACGTGATCGAGCGCGAGGAGCTGGCCGCCCACGCCGACGAGATGGGGGCGTACCTCCGCGGCGAGCTCCGCGACCGCCTCGGCGACGACGTCCGCGACGTGCGCGGCGACGGGCTGATGATCGGCGTCGAGGTGCGCCGCGGCTCGAACCGCCTGCTGCGCGACCTCGCGATCGACCACCAGATCCTCGCGCTGCCGGCGGGGCGGACCGTGCTGCGGCTGCTGCCGCCGCTGACGATCGAGCGCGAGCACGCCGACGCCGTCGTCGACGCGATAGCCGAGGTGATCGGCTGATGGCGGCCGGGAAGGAGCGGGAGACCGAAACCGGATCCGAGGGCGGCACCGACGTCGTCGCTGGCGGCGGCTACCCCGCGGCCTGCGACACGCCGGCCCGCAAGCTGCTGTACGACATGGTCTCCATCCCCTCGCCGTCGGGCGAGGAGGAGCGCGCGGCCGAGCGCCTCGTCGACTTCTTCGAGGCGAACGGTCGCGAGGCGTGGATCGACGAGGTCGGGAACGTCCGCGCGCCGGCGGACGACGCCGTCCTCCTCACCTCGCACGTCGACACCGTCCCCGGCGACATCCCCGTCGAGGTGCGGCCGGCACCGCCCGAGGGCGAACTCCCCGAACCCTCGGACGTCCGCGTCGGCGAGCCCGGCGAGCCCGTGCTGTGGGGCCGCGGCGCGGTCGACGCGACGGGCCCGCTCGTCTCGATGGCGGTCGCGGCGGTGAAGACCGGGGTCTCGTTCGCGGGCGTCGTGCGCGAGGAGGTCGACTCCGGCGGCGCGCGCGCCCTCATCGAGGACCGCGACGCCCCCGAGTCGGTGATCAACGGCGAGCCCTCCGGCTGGCAGGGGATCACCCTCGGCTACCGTGGCCTGCTCGAAGGGACGTACGTGAACACCAGCGAGTCGGGCCACTCCTCGCGGCCGGAGCCGAACGCGATTCAGCACGCGATCGACTGGTGGCACGGCGTCGAGGAGGCGTTCACGCCGGACGACGGTGAGACCGCCGTGTTCGACCAGGTGACGACGAAGCCCATCTCGGTCGACGGCGGGCTGAGCGACGACGGCCTCGCCGTGGAGGCGACGATGGACGTCCAGCTCCGGATCCCGCCCTCGCGCCCGGTCGACGAGGTCCACGAGCTCGCGGAGGCGGAGCTGTCGACCGGGTCGGTCCACTGGGGCGAGCCGATGCCGCCCGTGATGGAGAGCCCGCGGACCGACCTCGCGCGGGCGTTCCGCGTCGCGATCCGGGGCGCCGACGGCGACGTGCGCCTGCTCCGGAAGACCGGCACGAGCGACATGAACCTCTTCGCGGCCGCGTGGGACTGCCCGATGGTCACCTACGGCCCCGGGAACTCCGACCTCGACCACGCGCCCGACGAGCGGCTCCCCCTCCCGGACCTCGACCGCGCCGTGGACGTGCTGACCGAGGTCTGCCGGAAGCGACGCTGACCGTCCGCGACTCCTCACGCTCACCGTTTTCGAACGACACCACACTCTCAACCCAACGATGCCACTCGCCACCGACGACTTCCTCGACATCGACGACGTGACGCCAGCCGAACTGGACGCCCTGCTCGACCGCGCCGCCGCGATGAAGGCGGGCGAGACCGACCCCCGACTGGCGGACGCGACGCTCGGGATGATCTTCGAGAAGCCCTCGACGCGCACCCGCGTCTCCTTCGAGACGGGGATGACCCGACTCGGCGGCCACGCGATGTTCCTCGGGCCCGACGACATCCAGTTGGGCCACGGCGAGCCCCTGAAGGACACCGCGCGCGTGCTCGGCCGGTACGTCGACGGCGTGATGGCGCGCCTGTTCGACCACGCGGACGTCGAGGTCCTCGCGGAGTACGCCGACTGTCCGGTGATCAACGGACTCACCGACGAGGCGCACCCCTGTCAGACGCTCGCCGACCTGCTCACGATCCGGGAGACGGTCGGCGAGGACGCCACCGTCGCGTGGGTCGGCGACGGCAACAACGTCGGGCAGTCGTTCGTCGTCGGCGCGGCAATGGCCGGGATCGACGTCGAGGTCGCCACGCCAGCCGACTACGGGATGGACCCCGACGTGTTCGACCGCGCCGCGGCGTTCGGGCTGGACGTGGAGCCCACGACGGACCCCGAGGCCGCAATCGAGGGCGCCGACATCGTCTACACCGACGTGTGGATCTCGATGGGCCAGGAGGACGAGCGCGACGAGAAGCTCGCCGCGTTCGACGGGTTCCAGGTGAACTCGGATCTGCTCGCCGGCACCGACGCCGAGGTGATGCACTGCCTGCCCGCGCACCGCGGCGAGGAGATCACCGACGACGTACTCGAATCCGACCGGGCCCTCGTCTGGGACCAGGCCGAGAACCGGATGCACGCGCAGAACGCGCTGCTCGTCGAACTGCTCGGCGGAGAGTAAGCCGGCGGCGAGTACGAACCGCCGACTGCGGTCACCGCGGCGTCAGGGACGCTGCGGCGGGTCGCGGTCGTCCATGAGGAAGACGCTGTCCTGATTCGGATCGAAGTAGACCTCCAGCGCGCGGAGGGCACCCACGTACGCCGCGAGCGCGGCGAACACGAACGAGATAGCGGCCGGAACGACGAGACCGAGGACCATATCGGTGAGACTTGCCATTTGAATATAAATACGTGCTGTGCTAATTGTGAACGATACTGCTTGCCACATTTATTTATAAACCACCGAGGCGGTGGCGCGTGCCGACGAGCGCCCGCAGGGCGCGAGTCGCACGCGCGAGGTCGCCGGCGCTACGCGCCGGCTGCCAGAGGGACCTTCGGTCCCTCGCTGGAGTCGGCCGACCGGAGGGAGGCCGACGAGGTTGGGGAGGCGTGAGGTGCTGTGCGGAGCGGTGCGGGGTGGGACTCAAAGGGGCAGCCGCGAGGTGGACAGAGGCGACGTAAGCACCGCAGGAGCGAGTGAAACGAGCGACGAGGAGCGCAGCGAGCGTCTGTCCACCTCGCGGCTGGGGCTTTGGGGATGTTCGCCGTCGATCAGTCACCGTCTACGTATCGCCGAGCGGCTGGGGCTTTGGGGATGTTCGCCGTCGATCAGTCACCGTCTACGTATCGCCGAGCGGCTGGGGCTTTGGGGGCGTCCGTCAGGGAGCCACCGGCAACGGCTTACAAACAAACGACACCAACCGGGTCTAATTGTCGGTCCAGCGCAGTACAGCGAGCGTCACCTCGAAGAGGACAATCGTCGTGAGCGACACGGTGATTGGTGCCACCCCGGTCGGGTCCGAGCTGAGCAGGAATACGATCACGAGGAACGACCCCCAGAGTATCAGCCGCTTCGCCTCCAGCCACTCCCGGGTGACGAGGTCCATCGTGATCGCGAGCAGCACGAACGATACCGCGGCCGGAATCAGAAGACCGACGAGACCGAAGAGGCTGAACAGACCGAGGACCATATCACCCGGATCGCTTCGCTGCCGACAAATGCGTATCGGCCGGGGCTTCGACGATGTTCGTCGTCAACCCGGTATCCGATTCAGAAACGACACCGACCGGATCTAGTTCCCGGTCCAGCGCAGTATCGCGAGCGTCCCCTCGAAGAGCGCGATCATCGTCAGCGTCACGATGATCGGCGCCATCCCGGTCGGGTCGGGGCTGAAGAGGAACGCGATCCCGAGGAACGACCCCCAGAAGATCAGCCGCTTCGCCTCCAGCCACTGCCGGGTGACGAGGTTCATCATGATCGCGAGCATGATGAAAAGCGGGATCTGGAAGACGATCGCCATGAACGCGAGCATGATGACGATCAGGTTGAACGTCTCCGCGAGCCCGAAGGCGATCGTCGCCGCGTCGGCGGTGTAGGTGGTGAAATACGAGAAGATCGCGGGCAACACGAGGAAGTGCGCGAACGCGATCCCGACCCCGCCTAAGATTAGGCTGGTCGGCACCGCCGCGAGGTAGTAGCGCCGCTCCGTCTGGTAGAGCCCCGGCCGCATGAACCGGTACGTCTCGTAGACGAACGCCGGGAGCCCGACCACGACGCCCGCGAGGCCCGCGACCTTCAGCCGGGTGAGCGGGAGTTCGAGCGGGCCGTACAGCCGCGGCCGGTTCTCCATCGGCGCCGGGATGTGGTAGCTCCAGAAGTAGTTGATGAGCTCCGTCGACTCGGTGACGACGACGAGAGTGGCGAGGCCGCCGATGAGGAAGACGACCGCCAGCCGGCGCATCATCTCCTCGATGTGGGCCGCCAGCGGCATCTCCTCGTCCGTCTCGGGGCCCTCGATCCCCTCGAACGGCTCGTCGTCGTCGGTCGCCGTCGCGGCGTCCGCGGCCGTCGCCGCGCCCGCTGCCGTCTCGGGGGCGCCGCCGTCGCCGAGGCTCTCGGTGTCGTCGGCCGAGGCGTCGTTCTCGAGGTCTACCCGTCCGCTCTCAACGTCCAGTTCCTCGTCCTCGCCGCCGGAATCGTCGCTTTCGTCGTCGACGGACTCGTCGTCGTCTGCGTCCGCTTCGTCGTCGTCTGCGTCCGCTTCGTCGTCTGCGTCCGCTTCGTCGTCGTCCGCGTCCGCTTCACCCTCGCCCGCGTCCGCTTCGTCGTCGTCTGCGTCCGCTTCGTCGTCGTCCGCGTCCGCTTCACCCTCGCCCGCGTCCGCTTCACCCTCGCCCGCGTCGTCTCCGTCCTCCCCGACGGCCTCGGCGCGCGCGGCGTCCTCGGCGGCCACGACCTCGTCCGGATCCAGGCTCCCGTTGGGGTCCGGATCCGGTTCGGAACCCTCGTCGGACTCGTCGCCGTCCGGGGCCGGATCGGCGGGATCGGGGGCTCCGTCGTCGGACGCGCCGGTCTCGGACCCCTCGTCGACGGCGCCGTCGGTGTCGGCCTCGTCGGTCGACCCATCGGCGGCGGCCGAGTCGTCGTCGCGCGACCGGTCCGAGTCGTCCATTCAGTTGCTGTACGAAACCGGGCGGTTATCAACCTTTTCGGATAGCGGCGCCGCGCGGGGTCGATCGGCCCCGTTCGCCGGCGCGTCCGGGAGCGTCGATTCCCGGAGCGGCGGAGAGCGTCCCCGCCGGATCGACGGGAAGCGTCGTCGGCCGGATCAACGGGAAGCGTCTCCGGCGGGAGCGCCCGCGGTCGAAAAGGTTGATAACGGCGACGGCCTTCGCCCTCCGTATGGCGAGCGCCCTCGACGAGGACACCCAACAGTCGATCGCGGAGGGCCAAGAGACGGCGAAGGCGTTCCTTCGGTCGATCCAGAAGGACCTCCAGAAGGTGTTCGTCGTCTTTCTGATCGGCTTCCTCGCGACGTTCTGGGCGCTCCGCACGTACATCTGGGACCGGCTCCGAGAGGTGACGGAGTCGAACATGAGCGCCGCCGTCGCCGAGGAGGCGGACATCATCGCGACGACCCCGTTCGAGGTGATCCTCCTCCAGGCGAAGATCGGGCTGGTCGTCGGCGCGATCGTCGCGATCCCGCCGCTGATCTACGTCACCCGCGACGAGCTCCGCGCCCGCGGCATGTGGCCGCAGTCGCCGATAGCCCGCTGGAAGCTCGCCCTCCTCGGACTGCTCGGCGCCGGGCTGTTCACCGCCGGCGTCGCCTACGGCGTCTTCGCCTTCTTCCCGCTGATGTTCGGCTTCCTCGCGGAGTTCGGCCTAGAGGCCGACATCCAACCGACCTACGGGATCGTGATGTGGACCGAGTTCATCGTCTTCCTCTCGCTTTCCTTCGGGCTCGCCGGGCAGATGCCGATGGTGATCACCGGCCTCTCGTACGCCGAGATCGTTCCGTACGAGACGTTCCGCGACAAGTGGCGCTACGCGGTCGTCGCCATCTTCGTGTTCGGCGCCGTCTTCTCCCCGCCGGACCCGTTCACCCAGCTGCTGTGGGCGTTCCCGCTGGTCGCCTTATACGGGTTCAGCCTCTACCTCGCGAAGCTCGTCGTCACGGCGAAGCGGAGCTCCGACCGGATCGACGTGCCCGGCGCGGTCCGGAACCACTGGAACGTCGTCGGGGGCGCGGCCGTCCTCGGCGGCGCGCTCGTGTACGGCTTCTACGAGTACGGCGGGCGGACCGCGTTCAACGACCTCCTGCGGCTCGCGGGGAGCACCCGGCGCTTCCTCGAACCGGGCGCCGGCCTCGGGCTCGACCCCGCGACGGCGCTCGGGATCTACGCCGCGCTGTGGGCGCTGGCGTTCGCCGCCGTCGCGACGCTGTGGGCGGTGTACACCGACCTCGACACGACGAGCGCGGGCTACCAGTACGGCGACCCGACCGCCATCGACGTGAGCGAACTCGACGCCGCGGGCGTCCGGGCGGCCCCCGCGGACCCGTTCGCCCAGATGGAGGAGGAGGAGTCGCTCGCGCTGGCGCAGGCCGCGATCGACGACGACGACCCGGAGAAGGCGCAGGCGATCCTCGACCGCTTCGACGAGGTGAACGAGGGGAGCGACGGTGACGGCGACGCCGACGCGAGCGACGACGCCGGCGCGGGCGACGCCGGGGGCGGAGGCGGCGCCGCGGGCGAGGACGGACTGGTCGGCTCCGTGCAGAACCGGACCTCCCGCGCGAGTTCGACGTTCCTCGCCGAGCTCACGGACGGCGAGGAGGAGGCGGCCGAGGACGACATCGGCGGCTACTACAAGGACCTCAAGTTCATCTTCGACTCGCTGCGCTCGCGGTCGTTCCGGATCGTCGCCGTCTTCGGGGCCGTGATGGCGGCCGCGTTCACGTGGCTGTACCTCGGCGGCCTCGGCACCGTCCGCGGCGACCTCGAACGGCGCGTGCCCGCGGAGATCGAGGGCGGAATCAACATCATCACGCTCCACCCGGTCGAGGCGCTCATCTTCATGGTGAAGTTCTCGGTGTTGCTCGGGATCTTCGCCGCGTTCCCCGTGGCCCTCTACTACGCGTGGCCCGCGCTCCGCGAGCGCGGGTTCGTCGCCGGGCGGATCTCGCAGGTGTACCTGTGGGCCGGCGCGCTCAGTGCCGGCATGATCGGCGGCTTCGTGCTCGGCTACACGACCATCGCGCCGGGGCTCATCGGCTGGCTCGTCACCGACGCGCGCCTCGCCGACATGGTGATCACCTACCAGGTGAGCGACTTCCTCTGGCTCGTCATCTACACCACGATCGGGATCGGCTTCCTCGCGGACATCCCGATCGCGATGGTTCTGATGAACAACGCGGGCGTCCCGTACCGCGTGTTCCGCGCCCGCTGGCGCGAGGTGACGATCGGGATCATGCTCGTCGCGGCCGTGTTCACCCCCGCCGACGTGATCACGATGTTCCTCGCGACGATCCCGCTGATGGCGGCGTACGGGCTCGGGATCGGGGTCCTCTATCTCGTCACCCTCGGCGGCCGACGGGACCTCTCGCCGCCCGCGGAGTTCGTGACGCGCTGAGGCGCCCGAGTTCGGCGGCCTCCCCGCCGAACGACCCCCGCTGCCGACGACAACCGACCCCCGAGACCGACGGGTATTCCCGCGCGCGCCCGCAAGATAGGAGTAGAAATGAGCAAGGACTACATCGAGGTCCGCGGCGCCGAGGAACACAACCTCAAGGACCTCGACGTCCAGATTCCGCGCGAGGAGTTCACCGTCGTCACCGGGCTCTCCGGGTCGGGGAAGTCGTCGCTTGCGTTCGACACCGTCTACGCCGAGGGGCAGCGCCGCTACATCGAGTCGCTGTCCGCGTACGCCCGCAACTTCCTCGGGCAGATGGACAAACCGCAGGTGGAGTCCGTCGAGGGACTCTCCCCGGCGATCTCCATCGACCAGAAGAACGCCGCGAACAACCCCCGGTCGACGGTGGGGACCGTCACCGAGCTCCACGACTACCTCCGCCTGCTGTACGCCCGGATCGGCACGCAGTACGACCCGGTCACCGGCGAGGAGGTCGGCGAGCAGTCCGCCCAGGACATGGTGAACCAGATCCTGGAGCTCCCCGAGGACACCCGCGCGAAGATCGCTGCGCCGGTCGTCCGCGACCAGAAGGGCGCCTTCGAGGATTTATTCGAGGAGCTGGTGAGCGACGGGTACAGCCGCGTCGAGGTCGACGGCGAGCCGGTCGACCTCACACTCGACGACCCCGACCTCGACGAGAACTACGACCACACGATCGACGTGATCGTCGACCGCGTGCGGGTGGCGCCCGACGCCCGCTCGCGGATCACGGACTCCGTCGAGACCGCCTTGGAGGAGGCCGACGGCGCCCTCAAGCTGATCGTCCCCGACCCGCCCGCGGACGTACCGTTCGCGTCGAACGCGCGCTCGACGGGGTCGCTCGCGGCGGACGCCGACGGCGACGACCGGCTCGTCGTCGAGTTCTCCGAGGAGCTGGGCAACCCCAACTCCGACGTGCAGTTCTCCGCGATCGAGACGCGCTCGTTCTCCTTCAACAGCCCGTACGGCGCCTGTCCCGAGTGCGAGGGGATCGGCTCGACGAAGGAGGTCGACGAGGACCTCGTGGTCGAGGACCCCTCGAAACCCCTCAAACACGTGTTCGAGCCGTGGAGCTACGACCGCACCTACTACTCCCGGCAGCTCGACAACGTCGCGGACCACTTCGGCGTCGACCTCGACACGCCCTTCGAGGAGCTCGACGAGGAGATTCAGCGGCAGTTCCTCTACGGCACCGACGAGATGGTTCACTTCGAGTGGACGACGAAGAACGGCACCCGCGAGAAGACCGAGCGGTTCGAGGGGGTCATCCCCAACCTGGAGCGCCGCCACGTCGAGACCGACTCCGAGCGCGCCCGCGACCACATCGAGGAGTACATGGCCGTGACGACCTGCCCCGAGTGCGAGGGGACCCGCCTCAAAGAGCAGTCGCGGCACGTCCTCGTCGCCGGCACGTCGATCACCGACGTGAACGAGCTGTCGATCGCCGAGGCGCGCGAGCACTTCGAGGGGATGGAGGACGAACTGGACGAGCGCCAGACAAAAATCGCCGAAGAGATCTTAAAGGAGATCCGCGCGCGGCTCGGCTTCATGGAGGAGGTCGGTCTGGAGTACCTCACGCTCGACCGCGAGGCCTCGACCCTCTCCGGCGGCGAGAGCCAGCGCATTCGGCTCGCCACGCAGGTGGGCTCCGGGCTGGTGGGCGTCCTCTACGTCCTCGACGAGCCCTCCATCGGGCTCCACCAGCGCGACAACGACCGGCTGCTCGACACGCTGGAGGGGCTCCGCGACCTCGGAAACACGCTCATCGTCGTCGAACACGACGAGGAGACGATGCGGCGCGCCGACGAGATCATCGACATGGGGCCCGGCCCGGGCAAGCGCGGCGGCGAGGTCGTCGCGCAGGGCGACTTCGACGAGGTGGTCGCGACCGACGAGTCGATCACCGCCGACTACCTCGCGGGCCGCAAGGAGATTCCGGTGCCCGAGGAGCGCCGGGAACCAAACGGAGAGCTGACGGTTCGCGGCGCCCGCCAGCACAACCTGAAGGACCTCGACGTGCCGATCCCGCTCGGCACGCTGACGACCGTCACCGGCGTCTCCGGCTCCGGGAAGTCGACGCTGATCAACGATATTCTTTATAAAGGACTCGCCCGCGAGATGAACGACAACACCTCGGTCGACCCCGGCGAGCACGACGCGATCGAGGGGCTCGACGACGTCGAGACGGTGCGGCTCATCGACCAGTCGCCGATCGGGCGGACGCCGCGCTCGAACCCCGCCACGTACACGGACGTGTTCGACCACGTCCGCGAGCTGTTCGCGGAGACGAAGCTCTCGAAGCGCCGCGGCTACGAGAAGGGGCGCTTCTCGTTCAACGTGAAGGGCGGGCGCTGCGAGGAGTGCGGCGGGCAGGGGACCGTGAAGATCGAGATGAACTTCCTCTCGGACGTGTACGTCCCCTGCGAGGAGTGCGGCGGCGCCCGCTACAACGACGAGACGCTCGACGTGGAGTACAAGGGGAAGACGATCGCCGACGTGCTCGACATGAGCGTCGCGGAGGCCCACGAGTTCTTCGAGAGCCACCGCGGGCTCGAGCGCCGCCTGAAGCTGCTGAAGGACGTCGGCCTCGGCTACATGGAGCTCGGCCAACCCTCGACCACCCTCTCGGGCGGCGAGGCCCAGCGCGTGAAGCTCGCCGAGGAGCTGGGCAAGCAAGCGACCGGCGACACGCTCTACCTCCTCGACGAGCCGACGACGGGGCTCCACAAGGAGGACGAGCGCAAGCTGATCGACGTGCTCCACCGGCTCGTCGACGCCGGCAACACCGTCGTCGTCATCGAACACGAGCTTGATCTGGTGAAGAACGCCGACCACGTGATCGACCTCGGCCCCGAGGGCGGCGACGGCGGCGGCGAGCTCGTCGCCAGCGGTACCCCCGAGGAGATCGCCCGCGAGGACGCCTCGCACACCGGGCGCTACCTGCGCGACATGCTCCCGAAGGTCGACCTCGACGGGCCCCGCGACGACCGCCGGAAGCCCGCAGTAGCCGACGACGACTGAGGCGGGAGCGTTCCGTCGAGGTTCCGTTACTCGGACCGCCGGAGACGCAACTAAGCGACGAAACAGTATTTAAACAATCGTGAGCGACGGCGGCCATGACTTATAAAGAACTATGCGGTGGCGCGCCCCGGTGAGCGGCCGTCAGGCCGCGAACCGACGGTGCGAGGGAGTCGCTGGCGCGTTTCGCGCCAGCGACGAGGCTGGGGAGGCGTGAGGTGCGGGGCGGGGCGGCCGGGGCTTTGGAGAGCCCCGCAGCAGCGTTGTCCATTTATAAACAACCGTCGGCAGTATCGCTCAGACATATATAAGATCACGTACACAGCCTGATCAAAGCACTCCCGCCGTCATTGTCGCCGTCGCTGTACGAAGCGAATGCAGTCGAGTCGGCGCAGCCGATTTCGCGGCGCGTTACCCCACCGTCGGGCGACGACCGGACGATCCCGTCGCGCTCGCAACGATGAGGAGCGCGATCAGGTCGACGGTGAGTGCCGCGATGGCGCCGAAGCGGAACAGGACCAAGAGCCCCAGCACAGCCACGACGAGACCGACGGCCGCGCGACGAGCGCGGTCACGGTTGGGAAGCAAGCTGGACACCTGAACGCCGACGGCGACCTGCGCCGCGAAGAGGAGGACGCCGAACGGGGACACGGCTGGCATAGTTTCGGGTTCGACGGCGGGAACATGAACGTACCGGCGGTGACGCCACACGTGTCAAGAGCGGACGACGCGTCGCTCAGAACTTCTCCAACAGGTCGCCGTAGAACTCGCCGCCGCGGTCGTCCGCGAGCTTCTCGACGATGAGCTCCGGCGTCGACCGCGCGAGGTGGCCCTTCTTCGGCGAGCGGTTCACCCGGAGCTCGCCGTCGACGAGCCCCGCGGCCTCGATGCCGTCGACCGCGACTTCGAAGTCCGCGGCGTCGCGGATCTCGCGGGCGAGGTGCGAGACGAAGACGGCGGTGGCGTCCTGGTCGTCGAGCGCCTCCAGAATGCCCGCGATGATCTTCGCGGAGGCGCCCGGTTCGGTGATCGACTCCAGTTCGTCGACTAAGACGAGCCGGCCGTCGGCGCCGTCGACGAGGTCGCCGAAGTCCCGCAGCGTCGCCTCGAACGCGCCCGCGTCGAGGGTCCCCTGCGATTTCGCGTAGTAGTGGATCTCCTCGAACCGCTCGACGGTGGCCGACTCGGCGGGCACAGGGAGCCCCATCTGCGCGAGCACGACGACCAGGGCGACCAGATCGAGCGTGGAGGTCTTCCCGCCGGAGTTGACCCCGGAGAGCAGCGTCGCGCCCGAGACGGCGTAGTCGACGGGCTCGACCTCCGCGAAGTCGACGTCGAGCAGCGGAGAGCGGCCGCCCTCGATGCGGAAGCCCGGATCGGACGAGTCGGGGTCGACCACCTCGGGCATCGCGCAGTCGAAGTCGCGGGCGAACCGCGAGATCGCGAGCTCGACGTCGAGTTCGAGGGCGTCGCGCACGAGTTCCTCGACCGGCTCGCGGAGGTCGCCGAGGTCGCTCGCGAGGTCGGCCTTCAGCTTCGCCGCGCGGCGGTCGCGGGCCGCGGAGAGTTCCGTCCGAAGCCGCGAGACGGCGCTCTCGTCGTGGTCGACCGGGAAGGAGGGGTCGCCGCCGAAGACGCGCTCGGCGAGCTCCGCCTCTTCGGGCTCCAAGCGGAGCGCGTCGGCGAGGTGGTCGCGGGCGGCGTCGATCGCCTCGTCGTACTCGTCTGCCAGCTCGCGGTCCAAGAGGGAGTCGACGCGGGCGCCCTGCTCGACGAGGGAGAGGAAGTCGGTCCCCTCGATGGTGACGTCGCGCTCGCGGATCGCCTCGCGCAGGCGGTCGTCGGCGACCGAGGCCGCCGTCGACACCGCGGCGTCGAGGTCGTCGACCGCGGCGGTGAGCCGGTCCAGCTCCGCGTCGCCCGCGATGGTGCCGTCGTCGTCGAGCCGCGAGAGCGCGTCGCGCAGGCGGTCGATCTCGACCGGAGGGTCAGCGTCGCAGTCGCTCTCGTCGGCCGGGGCGCCGCCCGAGACCGGGTCGCCGGCGGCCGCGGCCGCCTCGTGGACCGCGGCGGCCGCCTCCAGCCGCTCGCGGTTCTCCGCGAAGAAGGCGAGCAGGCGCTCCGGCACCGTCTCCGCGGGGGTCTCCAAGGCGTCCGGCCGCACGCTCACGTCGCCTTCAACGTCGAGGCCGGCGAACGACTCGTCTAAGACTATCACGGACGCGTACGAGCGGCCGAGCTCGGAGACGTCGCGCGCGTCCTCGACGGTCTCGACCGAGAGCTCCGGCACCTCGGCCTCGGCGCGCGCGAGCGTCTCGGCGTCGGCGGTCGCGAGGCAGCGGTCGCGGACGCGGACGGTCGGCGGGTCCGAGAGGGGCGCGCAGTCGGCGAGCGCCTCGCGGACCGCCGGGTCGGGCTCGCGCGCCGTCGCCTCGGCCGCGAACGCCTGCGCCTCCTCGATACGCGAGGCAGAGGAACTCGGATAAAAGGTCTCCAGCCGCTTCGCCGCGTAGTCGGTGACGGTGCGCTCGCGCAACAGGTCGATCGCCTCCCGGTACAGCTCGCGGGCGCGGTCGGTGGCCAGCACGCGACCCTCGTCGTCGTGGCGGCGGCGGATCGCCCCGCGCGCGATGCGGGCCGCGCGGGCCTCGTTGACGCCCGGCGCGCGGGCGATGGCGGCCACGTCGCCGGACTCGACGGTCGCGGCCGGGTCGTCGAGCTCGCGTAAGGCCGCGGCCGTCTTGGCGCCGACGCCGGGGATCGCCTCCAACTCCATCTACCCGCCGGTATCGCGGCAACGGTCTAAAGCGTGCGGGTCGATGGCGCGGATTAGCGGTTCGGGGCCCAAGCGGTCGCTCCCGGTTCCGCGTGCGACGGGCTTTTTCGCGACCGCCGCGAACCCCGGCTATGAGCCAGAACGCGCGAGCGGCCGACGACGGGTCGCTCGCACCCGAGACGGCGGCGAAAGCGGCGAGCGCCCGCGGCGCGCTCGGCGAGCGCGACGGAGTCCTCGTCGCGTTCTCGGGCGGCGTCGACTCCGCGGTTGTGGCCGCGCTGGCGCGGGACGCGCTCGGCGACGACGCCGTGGCGTGCACCGCCCGCAGCGAGACGCTCCCCGCGGCCGAGCTCGACGACGCGAAGCGGGTCGCCGACGAGATCGGGATCCGCCACGAGACGGTCACCTTCTCCGAGCTCGACGACCCGAACTTCGTCGCCAACGACGGCGACCGGTGTTACCACTGCCGGACGATGCGGCTCGGCCGGATGTACGAGACGGCCAAGGACCTTGGTATCGACACCGTCTGCGACGGGACAAACGCGGACGACCCGGGCGAGGGACACCGGCCCGGCCTCCGCGCGGTCGAGGAGCTCGACGTGTTTTCCCCCCTCCTGGACGCCGGGATCTCGAAGGCGGAGGTCCGCGCGATCGCCGACGCCTACGACCTCTCCGTGGCCGACAAGCCCTCGATGGCGTGTCTCTCCTCGCGGATCCCGACCGGACTTGAGGTGACCGAGGAGCGGCTGAGCCGGGTCGAGAAGGCCGAGCGGGTGCTCCGCGAGTGGGGGTTCGAGGGGTTCCGCGTGCGCGACCACGACGGCCTCGCCCGCGTCGAGATCGCGCCCGACGAACTGGAGCGCGCGCTCGACCCCGCCTTCGCCGACGCCGTCCACGAGCACCTCACCGACCTCGGCTTCGAGTACGTCACCCTCGACATGGCTGGCTACCGGACCGGGAGCGTGAGCCCGGGCAGCGAGGAGGAGGACGATTCCGACGGCGCAGACGACGACGGCTCCGACGGCGTCGACCTCGGCCAGAGCTACCCGCGCTGAAGCCGGGTCGATGGGGTTCGAACCGCGTCCCGCGTTATCACCCGAGAGAACCCGGCAGGAACGCTTTTAAACCGTGTTACTGAAGCGACAACTATGCGTGAGGCACAGACGCTGGCGGTGATCGCCGGCGGCGTCGGCGGGGCAGTCGGGGCGTTCGTCGGCGTCGCGGTCGGCGGGTCCGCGGTCTCGGTGACGCTGACGACCCTCGGGGTCGCGGTCCTCGTCGGCGTCGGGGTGATCGCGAGCGCGGTCATCGCCGGCGACGTGGAGTTCCTCGCCGACGCGGACGGCGAGTGACGCGTGGCGAGGCTCCGGTAGCACTCGCGCCCGACCGCGCGCTTCAAGGCCCCGCCGCGACGAACGAGCCCCATGAGTCTCATCGCGTTCGACTTCGACGGGACGCTCTCCGACTCCGAGATGACGGTCCTGCTCGCCGAGCGGGCCGGCGTCGCCGACGAGGTCGCCGAGATCACCGAGCGGGCGATGAACGACGAGCTCAGCTACGCCGAGAGCCTCTACCAGCGCGCGGCGCTCTTGGAGGGCCTCTCGGCGGCAGACGTCGAGGAGGCGTTCGACGCGGTCCGGATCCGTCCCGGCGCCGCGCGCCTCATCGAGCGCTTACGCGACGAGGGGCACCACGTCGCCGTGCTCACCGGCGGGTTCGAGCGCGGCGTCGAGGCGGCGCTCGCCCGCGAGGGCGTCTCGGTCGACACGATCGTCGCGAACCGACTGCCGACCGACGCGGACGGCGCGCTCACCGGCGAGGCCGAGGGGCCGCTGATCGAGGGGACGAAAGACGACGCGCTCGCCGACCTCGCGGCCGAGGTGGGCGTGTCCATGACGGAGACGGTCGCGGTCGGCGACGGCGCGAACGACCTGCCGATGCTGGAGGTCGCGGGGCTCGCGGTCGGGTTCGTCCCCAAGTCCGCGGTGCGGCCGGTCTGCGACTCCGTCGTCGCCTCCATGTACCGGCTCGGAAAGATACTGGAGGCGCACGGCGTGCTCGCGGACGGGGAGTGAGCGCGGGACCGGAGCCGGTCGTCGAGGGCGGCGCGGTCGACCCCGCCGACCGCGCCCGATACCTGACCACGTTGGGCTCAAGGGTTAATGAACGACGGACCGAACGTGATCGCATGAGCGTCCTCGCCGGGGTGTTCCGATGCTACCGACGCTGACGTATCTCCAGTTCCACCTCGTCTTCAGCCTACCCGTGGTCGCGGCGCTGTGGTACCTCGCGCCGCGGTACGAGGCTGTCCGTCGGCGACGCGCAGCGGTCGGCATCGCGATCCTCGTCGCCATCGCGTACCTCTACACGACGCCGTGGATCAGCTACATGATCCGGCGGGGGGCGTGGTCGTACGCCGACGGCGCGGTACTCGTCCGAGCGCTGTCGATCCCCCTCGGCGAGTACCTCTTCTTCACGATCCAGACGGTGGTGACCGGGTTCGCGCTCCACCTGATCGGGTTCGACCCGACGTTCCGCGAGGGCGACTTCGACCGGAAACCGCGGATCGCCGGCGTCGTCGCGGGAATCGCGATGGTCGTCGCGGGGCTCTGGCTCGTGACCCTCGACCCCTCGTACCTCTACCTCGGCGGCCTGATCGCGTGGGTCGGCCCCGTCTTCGCGCTCCAGTGGGCGGTCGGCGGCGGCTACCTCGTCCGGACGCCCCGGATGTGGCTCGCGGCGACGCTGATCCCGGCCGCGTACTTCTGGATCGCCGACCGGATCGCCATCGCGATGGGGACGTGGCGGCTCTCCGCCGAGTTCACCACCGGGATCGCCGTGCTGGGGCTTCCGATCGAGGAGATGCTCTTCTTCGCCTCGGCGGGCGTGATGACCGTCAACGGGCTCGTCCTCTTCGAGTGGGTGCTCGACTGGAAGGACCGACGGGGGTCGGTCGCGGAGCCGTCGCCGTCGGGCGGGACCGAGCGCGACGTCCCCGGCCCGGAGCCGCCGACCGACCCGGACCCCGACGTGGTCGATGACTGAGGCGTCGTCGGCGTCGACGAGGGCGACCGAATCCGGTGCCGCGGAGGCCCGCGAGCGCGACAGCGGAGCGACCCCCGTGGACGCGCGGCCCGAATCGGCGGCCGCCGCCGAACGCGTCGACCGGTGGTTCGCGCGGCGCCCGGCGCTGGCGCTGGCCGCGCTGCTGCCGATCGGCGCCGTGACCCCCCTGTTTCCGGTCGAACTCGGCGTCGCGACGTTCGCGCTCGGCACCCTCGCGGTCGGGATGGCCCACGGCGCTGTCGACCACCTCGTTCCCCTCCGGGCCGCGCCGGACGTGTCGCTCCGGCGGTCGATCGCGGTCGTCTCGGTCGTCTACGCGGTCCTCGGCGGCGCGGTCGTCGCGGCGTTCTTCGCCGCGCCCGTCGCCGCGTTCGTCGGGTTCATCGCGCTCACGTGGCTCCACTGGGGGCAGGGCGACGTGGCGACGCTCGCGATCGCCGGCGTCGACCACCTGCCCTCGTCGGCGGAGCGGTGGCTGGCGCTCGTCGTTCGCGGCGGCCTCCCGATGGGAGTTCCCCTGCTCGCGCACCCCGAGGAGTACCGGCTGGTGGCCGAGTGGATCGTCGGGCTGTTCCTCGTCGACGCCGGCGCGGCCGCGACCGCGGTCGACCCCCTGTTCGCGCCCGCGGTCCGGATCGGGGTCGGCGTCGGGATGGCGGCCGCGACGCTGGCGTCGGTCGCGCTGGGCTACCGCCGAGTTCAGTCCGGCCGCGACGCCGACGGCTGGCGGTGCGACCCCGGCGGCTGGCGGCGCGACGTCGGCGAGCTCGCGGTGCTGTGGGCGTGGTTCCTGCTCGCGGCGCCGGTGTTCGCGATCGGGGTGTACTTCGCCGTCTGGCACGCGCTCCGGCACGTCGGGCGGCTCGTCCTCGTCGACCCCGAGGCGGCGAGCGCGGCGTCCGCCGGCGACGCGGTCGGGGCGCTCGCCCGCTTCGGCCGCGACGCCGCGCCGCTCACGCTCGGTGGATTTCTCGTCGTTGGCGCGGTCGGGGTCTCGGTCCCCGCGGGCGTGGCGGCGGCCGGCGACCTGCTGGCCGTGTCGCTCGTCGCCATCGCCGCGATGACGCTGCCGCACGTCGTCGTCGTCGCGTGGCTCGACCGGCGGCAGGGCGTCTGGCGGCCGGGCACGGGGAGCTGACCGGGACCACGGGACCGGCTCCGGTTCCGACACCGCACCGCTCTTGGCCGGGGGACGCGTCCCCTCGACAGATGGACGAGATCGCGATCCGTGACCCGCGGCCGGGCGACGCCGAGCCGCTGGAGGAACTCATCACGTCGCACTTCAGCGAGGGGAGCTCCTACGGCGTCGAGCTTGGGCTCGGCGACCCGACGTACCACGTGCTGGTCGCGGTCGAGGGCAGCGCCGAAGACGAGGGCGAGAGCGGCCGCGACGGCGAGAGCGGCCGCGACGGCGAGACCGCCCCCGACGACGCGATCCTCGGCGTGATGGCGCTCCGCGAGTTCGACGACCCGGCGGCCGTCGCCGACGAGATGTACTTCTTCGACGACCCCGGCCTGCTCCCAGAGGCGGCGCTGTACGGTCACCTAGAGATGGGGTACGTCCGGGGCGACGCGACCGGGCGGGGGGTCGGGAGCCGGCTGCTCGAACAGCTCCACGCGGTCGGCGCGGAACGCGGCGTCGACCTGTTCCTCGCGGACTCGTGGTACCACGGCGGCGACGACTCGCCGGAGAAGCTGTTCGACGCGCACGGCTACGAGACGGTCCACCGCGACCCGATCGAGCGACCCGCGGCGGAGTGTCCGAAGTGCGAGGAGGAGTGTACCTGCGAGGGGGCGCTCGCGGTGCGGCGGGTCGCGGAGGTCCCGGGCGACGAGCGCGACCCGGAGGCGAGTCGACGGTGAACCACGACCGCGTCCACGCCAGGGAGCCGTCGCATCACGTCGACCGCTGGTCTGTCGGGGTCGTCGAGTCGATCGGCGAGCGCGACGGCCACTGCGTCGTGACGGTTCGGCCGGGCGACCCGGGCGAACCGGATGAGGCTGGAGGCGAAAGCGAGGGATCGGACGGCAGCGAGTCCGTCGAACTCACGATCACCTTCGCCGTCCGGGACCTCTTCGTAGGCCGACTGCCGATCGACGACGACGAGTCGCCGGTCGGCGAGCGCGTCTGGTATCGGAAGCGGGGCGGGTGAGCCGAGAGTCGTCGACCGGCTCGGTTCCTTACTTCTCCGCGTCCCAGCCCGGCGTGCCGGGCGCGCCCGCGTCGTCCTCCAGCTCGCGGACGAGACGCTCGCGGGCCTCGCCGTCGAGCGCGACGCGGTCCCCGTCCTCGCCGGCGCGCTCGGTCCACGCCTCGATCGCTCGGCCGACCCACGAGTCGGCCGCTCTGGCGCGCTCTCGGGCCTCGACCATGCGCTCGCGGTTCACGGACAGCGACCCCGGTCGGGAGCCGACGGCGGCGCCGGCGAAGCGCGCGCGGTCGTCGGGGGTCGCCTCGCCGTCGCGGAGTCGGGCGACGGCGCCGTCGAGGTCGTCCGGGTCGGGGTAGGCGAACACCGTCGCGCCGAGCGCCTGCGGGCCGAACGGCGGCGCCGGGAGGTCGTCGGGCGGCTCGTCGTCGAGGAGGCGGTCGCCGCCGCCGGCGGCCTCCACGCGCTCGCACTCCGTCTCGGCGCCGAGATCGAGGTTGTGGCCCGGGTACGTCGAACAGGTTCGCGGGTAGCGGTCGGTGTCGTGGATCCGGCACTGGAGCGTCGTCGGGTCGAGGAAGGCGCACGCGTCGAGCCAGCGCGGCTCATCGGTCCCGATCGGCGCGACCGGCTTCGGGGGCTTCCGGAGGCCGACGACGAAGACAGGGCGCTCGTCGACGGCGGCGAGGTCGACCCCGTCGATCCGGACGCTGTCGTCGCGCTCGGCCGGTCTGAACAGGCGTGGGATCACGGCGTCACCGAGGCCGTCGTCGACGAACCGGGCGACCTCGTCGCGGGTGAGCGGGACGAGGTCGTAGGCGTCGTCGAGCGGGGGACGCGGCCCGGTGCGGTCCGAGCCCGCGGCGGCCGGGTCGAGCGGCCGCCAGTCGACGCAGCAGCCGGCGCAGCCCTCGCAGTCGAGTTCCATACGACCGTGCCAACGGTTCGCGCGGGGATAAGCGATCGGCGGGGGGACGGCCGAGAGTGAACGGCCGAGGCGGACCGGCCGGAGCGTTTTCCCCCGGTCGCGTCGAACGGTCAGCCGATGGGCTCGGAGACTGAGGAACTGCGGCGGCTCGCGGTCCGGATCGTCGAGGAGCACGAGGCGGCAGCGGTGACGCTGGGCGTCGTCGTCCAGCGGCTCGCGGTCGAGTACGACTGCGATCACGAGTACGGCGAGGTGTTCGACCTCCTCCACGAGTTGGAAGACGAGGGCGACCTCGTCTATCACCAGGGAGAGTACAACGAGTTCGCCGCGCCCGAGTGAGGGACTGCGTCGCCGTCGTCGCCTCAGAGCTCCCCCTTCGTGCTCGGCGTGTCGCTGCGGCGCTCGTCGAGGCGGGTGGCGTCGTCGAGCGCGCGCGCCAGCGCCTTGAACAGCGCCTCGACCTCGTGGTGGGCGTTGTCGCCCTTCTCGACCGTCGCGTGGAGCGTCAGCCCGGCGTTGTGGGCTAAAGAGAGCGCGAAGTGGTCGGCCATGACGCTGGTGAACTCCCCGACGGACTCCTGAGAGAACTCGCCGTTGAATTCGTAGAACGGGCGCCCGGCGACGTCGACGACGACGCTCGCGACCGCCTCGTCGAGGGGGACGCGGCGGTCGGCGTACCGCCGGATGCCGCGTTTGTCGCCGAGCGCCTCGTCGAACGCTTCGCCGAGGCAGATCGCCACGTCCTCGACGGTGTGGTGGTCGTCGATCGCGAGGTCGCCGTCACAGCGGACCGTGAGGTCGAAGAGGCCGTGCTTGGCGAAGGATTCGAGCATGTGGTCGTAGAAGCCGATCCCCGTGTCGACCTCGCTGTCGCCGTCGCCGTCGACCGCGAGGGTGAGTTCGATCGTCGTCTCGCTCGTCTCGCGGGTGACGGCCGCGGTCCGGTCGTGCTCGCTCATACCGGCCCGTCGCGGGGGATTCGTAAGTCGGTTGCGGGTGTGGCGGGGTTCGGGGTCCGCGAGAGAGCAGCAGACGTGGTGGAATCGTTGAGAGCTTTTTTATACGCTCTTGTGTAGCACATTGTTGATTTCAGAGAGTTGCTTTGACGGCGTGTTTGAGCGCTTTTCGTCCGGGTTTGCGGTAGAGTTCTCGTCTGAGTTGGAACGCTCGGAGATACTGTGTGAGGCGATCTTTTGAGATGCCTCGATGCGGCGAGAGCCACCGTCGCGCCAGCGACGCGTGGCTCTCGCAGGTGTTCACGTGGACCGTCTCGTCGGCGTACTCACCGTCTCCGTGAACGACGTATTCGCGGTCGAATTGCTCGTCTTCAGTAAGCGGATCGTACGCACGAAATCCGTCTGTATAGACAGTGAGAGGCTCCTGCTGGCGGTCTGCCAGCAGGAGCCGGATCGTCGATTCGTCTGCGGATTTCGCCGGCACAACGTACCGTTGCTCGGTGCCACGATCCACGAGAACGAACACGGGCGGTTTGTCTTGATCATACGTTCCGCGCCCGCGTCGAGAGAGGCCGCGAGAGCGCGACCACTGGTCGCGCTCGCGGCCTTTCAAGCCGGCAGAGACGTAGAACTCGTCAATTTCAACCGGGCCGCGGAGATCGAGTGACGGCGCGTCGAGCGCTTCAGCGAAGCGCTCGACACGCCTGTGAATCGTTTTGTAGGCGACCTCGATTTCGCATTGTAACTGCCTGAGACTCGTGTTAAACCGCAAAAACGCGTAGATCGAAAACAGCCACTTGCGGAGTGCGATCTTCGAGTGAGCGAAGATCGTGCCGGTCTTGTCGTTGAACGTGCGGCCGCAATCCTTACAGAGATACCGCTGAAACTGCCCATAGCTGCCGTTTCTGACCGTTCGGTCAGAACGGCAGCGAGGACAGGAAACGCCGTCACGCCAGCGAACCTGCTGTAACAGGTCCGCTGCGACCGATTCCGACCCAAACACATCCAGCGGAATCATTCGTGTCGGACACCGCTGACGCGGTGTCCTTGTCCTCTTCGACTCCACAGCGACAGCTCAGCAGTATCAACAATCTCCTACAGAAGAGCGTTTTTATAAATGGAACGCGGTGGCGCGTGCCTCCGAGTGGCCGCCGAAGGCGGCCGCGAGGAGCACGCGCGAGGGACGCCGCGAGCGACCGCAGGGAGCGAGCGGGAGCACGGAAGTCGCAGCCCGCGCAGCGAACGGAGTGAGCGAGCAGGACCGTCTTCCGGCGGTGCGGTGCTGGGCGGGGTGGGACTCAAAGGGGCAGCCGCGCGGGCGCCGTAGGCGACGCAAGCACTGGAACGAGGGAGCGAACGCAGTGAGCGACCGAGTGAAGCGCGCAGCGAGCGTACGGCGCCCGCGCGGCTGGGGCTTTGGAGGTGTTCGCGGTGGACCCGTTGTCAGCTATTTATAAGCGAGCGGCTGGGGCTTTGGAGGTGTTCTCCGGCGATCCGCAGTCAGTCATTTATAAACGGTCAACGACGAACCCGTATTCCGATTCTTAAACCTCGTCAGCAGCGTTCTGCGCCTCTCGGAGCGTGAACTCGCCTTCGTACAGCGCGGTGCCGACGACGACCGCGGCCGCGCCGGCCGTTTTCAGGGCAACAACGTCCTCGACCGTCGCCACCCCGCCGGACGCGATCACCGGAATATCCACGGCCTCGACGACGCTCGCGACCGCCTCCCGGTCGATCCCCTCCAGCTGCCCCTCCACGTCGACGTTCGTGAACAAGATGGCGCCCGCGCCCAGCTCCTCGTAGCGCGCCGCGGCCTCCGCGGGGTCGAGCCCGGTTCCCTCGGTCCACCCCGACACCACGACCTCCCCGTCCTTCGCGTCGAGGCTGACGACGACGCTGTCCGGATGCGTCTCGTCGATTTCGGCGACGATCTCGGGCGTCTCGACCGCCGCGGTGCCGAGGATGACGCGGTCGAGGCCCAGGTCGAGGAGATCGCGCGCGCCCTCGGCGGTCCGGATACCGCCCCCCAGTTGGAGGCCGGTATCGTCGGAGACGCTCTCGACCACCGACTCGATCGCCGCCGCGTTGACGCGCTCGCCCTCGAACGCGCCGTCGAGGTCGACGAGGTGGAGCGTGCCGGCGCCCGCCTCGATCCACCGCTCGGCGGCCGCGACGGGGTCGCCGTAGCGCTTGCCCGTCCCGCGCTCGCCGCCGACCAACTGGACGACCTCGCCGTCCTGGACGTCGACGGCGGGGATCACCTCGAACTCAGGAAAGTGACTCATAGCGAGGAACAGTCCCGGCCGGCGATTAAACGAGTCGGTTCGATATGAGATTGGAAGCCCCAACGGTGAACTGAGTGTCTCCAGAGTCCCAGCCGCTCGCTGATAAATGGCTAATCACAGATCGACGGTGAACACCGCCAAAGCCCCAGCCGCTCGGCGATACGTGATTGATCGCGGAACGACGGTGAACACCTCCAAAGCCCCAGCCGCTCGGCGATACGTGATTGATCGCGGAACGACGGAGAACGCCTCCAAAGCCCCAGCCGGGAGGACGGCGCACGCTCGCTGTCGTTCGAGACGCCGAAGGCGTCTCGTGATGACGAGAGAGCTCCGCTCTCTCGAACCACGCTCCTCGTCACTCGCTACGCTCGTTCCTGCGGTGCTTGCGTCGTCATCAGAACGCTCCGCGTTCTGATTGGCTCACGAGAGCTCCGCTCTCGTGAACGCCTGCGCCGTCCTCCCGGCTGCCCCTTTGAGCCCCGCCCCGCACAGCACCGCACCACCGGAAGACGGTCCTGCTCGCTCACTACGTTCGCTGCGCGGGCTGCGACTTCCGTACTCCCGCTCGCTCCCTACGGTCGCTCGCGGGACCGCAGCCTCACACCTCCCCAGCCTCGTCAGTCGGCCTCCGCTGCGCTCCGGCCGACTGACTCCCTCGCGCGTGCTGCTCGCGGCCTGTCGGCCGCTCGCAGGCACGCGCCACCGCACCGTCTATTTATAAATAACAGAGTTTCAACGAAAACGGAAATTCCGGTGCCCCGAACGGCTCACTCTACCGAGATGAGCAGCTGCGAAACGTCTTCGTCGAAGGCCGCGGGGTTGGTCGCGAGCGCCTCGGCAGTGTCGGCGTCAGCGAGTTGCGTCACCGCGCTCTCGGCGTCGATCGAGTCGGGCAGCGCCTCCTCGAAGACCTCGATGAGCGAGTCGACCGGGTACGCGCCGCCGGCGACGATGACGTCGGTCCCGTCGTGCCAGACGCCGAGGCGGGCCTCGATCTCGAGGGGTCGGTCTATCTCCGCGGTCGACCCGGTCGGAAGCGGGATCCCGCCCTCGATCGGGTACTCGCCCGTCAGCCGCCACGCGGTCGCGGTGTGGCCGGACCGGACGGTGGTGGTCCCCTCCTCGACAACCTCGATATTCTCGATGCCGGCGTTCCGGAGCTGCGCGCGGAACGCGTCGGTCGCGGCCCCCTCGACTTCGCTCATCACCCGATCGCGGCCGACGCCGGCCGGGAGCTGGTCGATTGCGGGCCGGAGGTCGATCCGCGTCGCGAAGAAGACGACGGGCGACCCCGACGCGTCGATCGTCTCGGCGAGCGCGTCCGCGACGGGCGCGTACTCGAAGATCCGCGTGTGTTCGCGCGCCCGAACCGTGACGGGACCGTACGACTGCTCGAACACCGTGCTCTCGGACTCGTCGATCTGTCGCCAGTCCTCGATCCGGTCGCTGGTCACTTCGGGCGCCGGAACCGGCCCGTCGCGCCCGCCGAGACAGCCCGCGAGGCCGGCGACCCCGACCGCCGCGCCGCCGGCGAGCAGTCGCCGCCGGGTCGTCCGCGTCGACCACGCTCCGGAGTTTTCGTCCATGGATCCCGGTGGTCGGCGGGGAGTAAATGGGTGTCGCCGGGACAGTATTCATACACTACGGGAGAGCAGACGGAGCGGCTCGGGGAACGTCACTCGGAGACGAGACAGCGGACGCGGACGGATCCCTTATGTAACCACCGAGTACAACAACCGAGTGATGACTACCGACGAGAGCGAGACGCGGCGGCGACGCGCCCGGCCACGCACCCGACGACGGTTCCTGACGGCGGCCGGGACGGCGGGAGCCGTCGCGCTCGCCGGCTGTAGCGCCGAGCGGACCGACGACGGGAGCGACGGCGGCGACGGCTCCGGGAGCGACGGGGACGGAACGGGCGACGGAAACGACACCGACGACGGGGATGGGGAGGAAGACGGCGACGAGACCCCGACGCTGACGGTGGCGACCTACACGAGCTTCATCGACGCGCCCTCCGTGAGCCCCGGCGAGTGGCTCAAAGAGGAGTTCGAGAGCCGGTACGACGCCGAGCTGGAGTGGGCGACCCCCGACAACGAGGTGAACTACTACGTCGAGCGCGCCGCCTCCGGCGCGGGCATCGACGCCGACCTCTACGTCGGCCTCACCACGGAGGACCTCGTGCGCGTCGACGAGGAGCTGGACGAGGGCCTCTTCGCCGAGGCGGGCGACGTCGACGGCCGCGACGCGGTCAAGGAGGGGCTCCGGTTCGACCCGTTCGACCGGGCGGTCCCGTACGACACCGGCTACGTGAGCCTCGTGTACGACGGGACCACGATGGAGGCGCCCGAGACGTTCGACGGCCTGCTCGACGACGAGCACGCGGGCGCGCTCATCGCGCAAAACCCCGGCGCCTCCTCGACCGGCCGCGCGTTCCTCCTCCACACGATCAACCGCTTCGGCGACGGCGGCGTCGCGAGCGACGGCGACGGCGAGGCGATCGAGGGCGAGGACGGCGACCCCGACTACGACTACCTCGACTACTGGACGGACCTCGAAGCAAACGACGTGCGCGTGCTGGGCAGCTGGGACGACGCGTACGCGGCCTGGAGCGAGGGAGAGGCCCCGATGGTCGTCTCCTACTCCACCGACCAGGTGTTCGCGGACATGGAGGGCCAGGACCTCGAGAAACACCAGATCCGCTTCCTGAACGACCAGGCGTACGCGAACCCCGAGGGGATGGCCGTCTTCGCCGACGCCGACGAGCCCGACCTCGCCCGCGAATTCATGTCGTTCATGCTGGAGCCGGATGTTCAGGGCGAGATCGCCCAGCGTAACGTGGCGTTCCCGGCGACCGACGGCGCCGAGCTGCCGAGCGACTACGCCGAGCTGGCCCAGGAGCCGGCCGACCCGGTGACGTTCACCTACGACGAGCTCCAGGGCTCGGTCGACGCGTGGGTCGAGGCCTGGGAGCGGCAGTTCGCCGGGAACTAAGCGCGTGCCCGACGAGGGATCGAGCGCGTGACGGACGTCGACGGGAACTGGTCGGGCCGCCTCCGCGAGGGCGTCGAGTCGCACGCGCTGACCGCGCTCGCGGTCCTCACCAGCGCCGCGCTCGTCGTCGCCTTTTATTATCCGACCGCGACCGTCCTGATCGAGGCGGTCGTCGTCGACGGCGCCGTCACCCTCGCGGTGTTCGCAGACATCCTCACCGACCCGTTCTACTTCGGCGAGCTCGCGCGGCTGCTGTCCGGCGAGTCGCCGGCCGCGGTCGCGCGCTCGCTCGCCTCGCCGGACCGCCGGCTGGGGATCGTCGGCTTCACCGCCTACCAAGCGGTCCTCTCGACTATCGCGAGCGTCGCCCTCGGGCTCCCGGCCGCCTACCTGCTCGCGCGCTTCGAGTTCCCCGGCCGGCGGACGCTGCGCTCGCTCACAATCGTCCCGTTCGTCCTCCCGTCGATCATGGTCGCGGTCGGGTTCGTCGCCACGTTCGGCGACAACGGCACCCTGAACGCCGCGCTGAGCGCGGTCGGACTCCCGCCGGTCGACCTCCTCTTCACCCTCGAAGCGGTGGTGATCGCCCACGCGTTCTACAACGCGCCGCTCGTGGCGCGCGTGACGACCGCGGCGTGGGAGTCGGTGGACGCGAGCGCGGTCGAGACCGCCCGGAGCCTCGGCGCCGGCCCGGTCAGGGCGTTCGTCGACGTGGTCGCACCGCAGGTGTACCCCGCGGTGCTCACGGGCGCGGCGCTCACCTTCGTGTTCACCTTCGGCACCTTCCCCATCGTCCTCGCGCTCGGCGGATTCCAGCTGGCGACGATCGAGGTGTTCGTCTACCGGCTCGTGCGCGACCTGAGCTACGCCGAGGCCGCCGCGCTGGCGATCGTCGAGCTCGTGATCTCGCTCGGCGTCCTCCTCGCGTACCTCCGGTACGAGGCACGCAACTCGACCAGCACCCGCGGGGCGCGGCCCCTTCCGCGGCGCTCGCTGGTCCCGCCCGCCCCGACGCTCCGCGAACTGCTGCCGCGGGCGGGGCTGGCCGCGTACATCGTCGTCGCGGGGGTCATCTTCCTCGCGCCGATCGCGTCGATGATCCTCGCGAGCGTCACGGGCGGTGACGGCGCGCTCACGCTCGACCACTACCGGTTCCTCGTCGAGCGCCAGCAGACGGGGGCCGCGTTCCAGGTGCGGCCGTGGCCCGCCATCCGAAACTCCCTGGTCTTCGCGACGGGGGCGACGCTGCTCGCGCTCCCGATGGGCGTCGTCGTCGCGGTGCTGACCACGCGCCAGTACCGCGGGCGGACGCTGGTCGACGCGGCCGCGATGGCGCCGCTGGCGGTGTCGGGGATCATCGTCGGGCTCGGGCTCCTCCGGGGGCTCGTCTTCGGCGTCGAGATCGCGGGGTGGCGGATCGCCGCGAGCGGCGCGGTCGCGGTCGTGGTCGCGCACGCGGTCTCGGGGTATCCGTTCGTCGTGCGCACCGTGTCGCCCGGGCTCGCCGGGCTGGACCGCTCGCTCGTCGAGTCTGCCCGGGCGCTCGGCGCCTCGCGGGCGCGGGTGATCCGGGACGTGGAGCTCCCCCTCGTCTGGCCCGCGGTCGTCGCGGGCGCGGCGTTCGCGTTCGCGATCTCGATCGGGGAGTTCACCTCGACGGTCGTGCTGGCGACGGGCGCGGACGCGTACACGATGCCCGTCGCGATCGAACGGTTCATCGGGCGGCGGCTCGGACCGGCGACCGCCATGGGCGTCGTCCTGCTGGTCGTCACCGGCCTCAGCTTCGTCGTCATCGAGCGGCTGGGAGGTGAGCATCGTGGGCTCTGAGCGGCCAACAGGTTCTGCGAACGACCCACCCGTCGCCGTCGAGCTCGACGGCGTGACGAAGCGCTACGGCGAGACGGCCGCCGTCGACGACGTGAGCCTCCGGGTGCGCGAGGGGGAGTTCTTCACGCTCGTCGGGCCCTCCGGCTGCGGGAAGACGACCACGCTCCGGCTGATCGCGGGGTTCGAGGAGCCGACGAGCGGGACGGTCCGGTTCGGCGGCGAGTCGATGGCCGGCGTCCCGCCCGAGGCCCGCGACGTGGGCGTCGTCTTCCAGAGCTACGCGCTGTTCCCGCACATGACCGTCGGCGAGAACGTCGCGTACGGGCTGAACTTCGCCGACCCGCCCGAAGGAATGACGCGCGACGAGCGCGTCGCGGAGCTGCTCGAACTGGTCGACCTCCCCGACGCAGCCGACCGCGACCCCGAGAGCCTCTCGGGCGGCCAACAGCAGCGGATCGCGATGGCGCGGGCGCTCGCGCCCGGCCCCGACGTGCTCCTCTTAGACGAGCCGATGAGCGCGCTCGACGCGCGCCTCCGCGAGCGGCTCCGCGCGCAGGTGAAGCGGATCCAGTCCGAGCTGGGAATCACCACCATCTACGTCACCCACGACCAGGAGGAGGCGCTGGCCGTCTCCGACCGCGTCGCGGTGATGAACGACGGGACCCCCGAGCAGGTGGCGCCCCCGCGGACCGTCTACCGCGATCCCGCGACCCGGTTCGTCGCCGAGTTCGTCGGCGACAACAACGTGTTCGCCGGGAGTGTGGTCGACGCGCCCGCAGCAGGGGAACTCGCGGTCGACGTCGACGGCGGCGACGAGACGCTCCGCGTCGCGATCGGAGGCGACGAGGAGGGAGAGGAAGACGCGACCGCGACGAGATCCCCCGAAGTCGGCGACCGGATCGCGTTCTGTGTCCGCCCGGAACACCTCCGCGTCGCGAGCGCGGACGAAGGAGCGCCGGGCGACGAGCCCGCCGCCCCCACGGGCGAGAACGCCCTCCGCGCGACCGTCGCCAGCGCGGAGTTCCTCGGCGAGACGACGCGTGTCACGCTCGACTGGGGCGACCGCGAACTGCTCGTCCGGGCCGTGGACCCCCTCGACGGCGCGGTCACTGTCGGATTCGACCCGGCAGACGCGCACGTGATTGAAATCGAATCGCGGTGAGCGACGACGTTTATTTATAAATGCGGTGCGGTGGCGCGTGCCGGTGAGCGGCCGACAGGCCGCGAACCGCACGCGCGAGGGAGTCAGTCGCCGGAGCGAAGCGGAGGCGACTGACGAGGCTGGGGAGGTGTGAGGTGCTGTGCGGGGCGGGACTCAAAGGGGCAGCCGGGAGGCGGGCGCAGGCGACGCAAGCACCGCAGGGAGCGAACGGAGTGAGCGACCGAGGAGCGCAGCGAGCGTGCGCCCGCCTCTCCGGCTGGGGCTTTGGAGCTGTCGTCCGTGAGATTGCTGGAAGCCATTTATAAATAAACGACTGGTGCTGAAGCGGCACTCATCGAGTAGCGGCCGGTCACGTCTGCCCAACCAACAACGTCGTACACGTATCGAGGCGACACGCCTTACCCCACGGACCCAGTAGAACACACATATGGCCTCCGAGGCGTGCGACGTCTGCGAGCGGTCCGTCCGGATCGCCGGCGGGATCGGCGACCTGTGGAACTTCGCGTTCGAGTCGACGCAGGGACTCACGCTCGAACTCACCGACGGCTCGGAGTTCTTCCTCTGTTTCGACTGTATGGAGCGGCTCCCCGACGACCACGAGCCGACCGCCGAGGACGTCGCCGACCTCCGGGAGCGCACCGACCCGGTCGAGGACGACGGCAACCACTTCTGGCACTGGGGGTAACGCGGAGCAGTTCGGCCGGCTTCCGCACCGCTAGGCGCTCGACCGGTTAAAAGGAAAACCGCTGCGTCAGTTCGACTTCTCGTCCGCGCCCGACTCCTCTCCCGACCCCGATCCCTCGTCAATCTCGGGTGTCGTGGGCTCCGGCTCGACGCCGGTCTCGGCGGGCGTCGGAGCCGTGTCGGTCACGTCGTTCGACCGCGCGCCGCTGCCGAACAGGCGGTCGAGGAACCCGCGCTCGCTCTTCCGCTCGGCGAGCAGCACGGAACACTCGACGTCTTCGAGCACTTGGAGGACAAGCGAGCCGCCGACCAGCCGCGAGAGCAGCCCCTTCTCCGTGGCGCCGATGATGAGCATCGTCGCGTCGCGGGCGGCGCGCTCGATGCTGTTCTCGACGTCGCCCGTCTCGATCCGGAGCGTCGCGTCCGAGAGGTCGTGCGCGTCGGCCCACTCGGCGAGGAACGCGCGGCCGGACTCCTCCTCGCCGTCCTCGGCGACGTGCAGCAGCGTGACCTCGCCGTCGAACTCGGTCTGGAGCATCTTCGCGACGGCGCCGGAGAGGTCCGAGGCCGGACCGCCCGCGGTCGGCACGAGGATGCGCGAGGCGTCGAACCCGCGGTCGCGGAACACGAGGAAGTCCGAGGGGAGCGAGTACGCCAGCTCGTCGACGGCGGACTCGGCGCGCCCGGGCGCCCCGTGGGAGTCCTCGCCCCAGCCCATCACGGTCATGTCGGCGCCGTAGGTGCGCGCGGCGTCGAACACCTCCTCGAACACGCGGTGCGAGAGCACGACGTGGGTCTCCACGTCGACGCCGAACGTCTCGGCGTCCTCGCGGGCCTGATCGAGGAGGCCGTGGGCCGCCTCGTGGGCGCCGCGGTCCCGCGCGGCCTCCAGCGAGGTCTGGTCGGGGACGTTCGCGATGTTGACCGCGACGACGGTCCCGTTCCGCTGTTTGGCGATGGCGGACGCGAGCGTGATCAGGTGTTCCTCGGTCTTGGGGTTCGCGAGCGGCACCATCACCCGGTAGTCGCCGCCGCTCGGCTGGACCGACGTCGCCGCCGAGACGGCCTGCTCGGGCAGTTCGTCGGAGCGGTCGAGGATCCACGTCCCGAGCACGCCGCGGGACTCCACCTTCCCGCGGGCGTACAGCAGGTACCAGAGGACCGCGAAGACGACGAGCCCGAACGAGATCAGGATGATCGTCGGCTCGATGTAGATGATCAGCGCGAACGACGATATCGTGCCGATGATCGGGACGAACGGGTAGAAGGGGACCTCGAAGTCGGGGTCGTACCCCTCGACCTCCGACTCGCGCATCACGATCAGCGCGATGTTGAGCAGCCCGTAGACGATGAGGTGGAGGACGGAGCCCATCGTCGACAGCGACTCGACGCCGCCGGCGACGAGGAAGACGAGGATGAGCGCGCCGGTGAGCGCGATCGATTTATAAGGAGTTCCGAACCGCTCGTGGATCTCGTTGAGCTTCGGGGTGACGATCTTCTCGCGGCCCATCGCGAAGTTGATCCGCGACGACGAGAGGATCGACGCGTTCGCCGACGAGGCGGTCGCGAGCAGCCCGCCGATCAGCAGCATGCCGGCGCCGACGGCGCCCAGCGAGTAGCCGAACACCTCGTACTGCCCGAACAGGAGCCGAGCGGCGTCGACGACCGCGGTCTCGTTGTTCGCGACGAGGTCGTTCGGCACCGCCGCGAGCAGCACGAGGAGGAACATCGCGTACACGACCGTGACGATGACGACCGAACCGAGGACCGCGAGCGGGAGGTTCCGCCCGGGATTTTTGATCTCCTCGGCGACCGAGGTGATCTGGACGAAGCCGAGATACGAGACGAAGATGATCCCGGTCACCGGTAACACCTCGCTCACCGTGCCCGGCGGCGCGAGCGGTCGAAGCGACGACATCTCGGCGTTCAGCAGACCGACGACGGTGAAGACGGCGAGGATGCCCAGAAGCGACATCACGATGACGATCTGGAGCCCGCCCGTCTCCTTCGCGCCGAAGTAGTTGACCGCGATGAAAAGCAGCGCGCCCGCGAGGCCGATCACCTGCGCCGCTTCGAGCGTCAGCGGGCCGAGGCCGACCGGACCGAGCCCGACGAGGGCGTTGACGTACTCGCCGAAGCCGTACATGTAGAAGGCGGAGGCGAACGCGAGGCCGAGCCAGTTCGCCCACCCCGCGACGGAGCCGAACATCGGCCCGAGCGCGCGGTTAACGTAGAAGTACGCCCCGCCGGACTTCGGCATCGCCGTCCCCAGCTCGGAGGCCGACAGCGCGGTGAATAAGGCGATCACGCCGCCGAGGACGAAGGTGAACGCCGCGAGCGGCCCGGCCCGGGCGACAGCGGTGCCGGGGAGCACGAAGATCCCGGCGCCGATCATCGTCCCGATCCCGATGGTGAGCGCCGCGAGCGGGCCCAGGTCCTTCGCGAGCTCCTCGTCGCCGCTCACGGCGGGCCACCTCGGACGGTTGTAACTCTTCGGGCGTGTGTCATACGCTCTTTCTTATCTCCGTTCCTATAAAGGCGTTTGATCCCGGCGATACCGCCGTTTCCGTGGGCGAAGTCGATCGCGGGTCGCGCCTTTTGAACGGAACACAAGGTCCATACCCTCACGCGTCCCGGTACGATCCAACAGGTGGATCCCGTGACGAAGAAACGCGAATACCGCGACGACTACGACGACAAGACGCTGTACATCCCCGGCCCGACCGAGGTCCGCGACGACGTCATCGAGGCGATGACGGAGTCGACGTTCGGCCACCGGATGGACCGGATGACCGACCTCTACACCACCATCGTGGAGGACACGAAGGAGTTCCTCGGCACCGACAACGAGGTCGTGATCCTCACCGGCTCCGGCACGGAGTTCTGGGAGGCGACGACGCTGAACCTCGTCGACGAGCGCGTCCTCGTCCCGACCTGCGGCGCCTTCAGCGAGCGCTACGCCAACGTCGCCGAGCGCCTCGGCAAGGACGTCGACCGCCTGGAGTACGAGTGGGGCGAGGCGGTCAAGCCGGAGGACGTCCGCGAGGCGGTCGAGGCCGCCGACGCGGAGTACGACATGGTCGCGGGCGTCATGAACGAGTCCTCGACCGGCGTCCGCAACCCGATCGAGGAGATCGGCGACGTCCTCAAAGAATATCCGGACACCTACTTCGCCGTCGACGCCGTCTCCTCGCTCGGCGGCGACTACGTCGACATCGACGCCCACGGGATCGACGCGATCTTCGCGTCCACCCAGAAGGCGTTCGCGATGCCGCCCGGACTCGCCGTCTGCGTCGTCAGCGACGACGCCTACGACCGCGAGGTCGAGAAGGGCGACTCCTCGTGGTACGGCGGCTTCCGCCGCACGATCGACTACTACGACCGGAAGGGCCAGACCCACTCGACGCCCGCGATCCCGATCATGTTGGCGTACCGCCAGCAGATGAAACACATGCTCGAGGAGGGCCACCGCGCCCGCGACGAGCGCCACCGCGAGATGATGGAGTACGTCCACGACTGGGCCGACGAACACTTCGCGATGTTCCCCGAGGAGGGCTACGAGTCGCAGACCGTCGCCTGCATCGAGAACACGCAGGGGATCGACGTGAGCGCGACCATCGAGGAAGTGAACGAGGAGTACGACATGGCCTTCTCGAACGGCTACGGCGACCTCGGCGAGGAGACGTTCCGGATCGGCCACATGGGCGAGCACACCGTCGAGAGCGTAAAGGAGCTCACCGACGCCATCGAGGACGTGGCGGACCTCTAAGCCGGCCAGCCAACCCTGATTCAGCTCTCGTCGCGGTCGGCGACGAGTTCGATTCGGTAGATCCGCCCACCACGCTCCGTCCGCTCCGCGCCGACGACGACGAACGCGCGGTCGCCAACGTCGATGATGTCGCCAGTGGCGAGCGGTTCGGTCGGTTCGTCCCCGTTGGTTTCATCGCTCTCCGCCTCACCGCCGACCGCGTCCGCGCCGACGGCGAGCGCGGCCGCTCCCCGGTCGATCGCGCGCCGCCAGAAGGCGTCCGAGGGCGGCCGCGGCCCCACCCGCGACGCCAGTTCGCTCCGCGTGAGTCGTCTCATCGGGTTCGCCTCGTCGCGCGCGCCCTTAGCCGGTTCGGAATCCGGCGAAATCGAAGGAGGCGCCGCACCGCGCTCACAGCCAGAGCAGCTGCGCGTGCCGCGTCCCGTCGAACTCCAGGACCGTCTCCTCGTCGACGAGGCCGGCCTCGACCGCGACGCCGACCGCCTCGGTGCCGACGATGTTCGCGACCTGCGCGCGCTGGAGCCCCGCGACCACCTCTTCGGCGGTCGCCTCGACGGCGTCGTCGCCGCCGTAGAACGCCTCGCTGACGGTGAGCGTCGCGCGCCCGTTGTCGTACGTCTCGCCGAGGCAGTCGGGGTCGCAGACGGAGACGAGCCGTCCCTCGGCGGTCTCGCGCTCGCGCAGGAGCATTCAGAAGCCCTCGGGACCCTCGCCCTGAAGCTCTCGCTCCGGGCCCTCAGCCTCGCCGTCCTGCCCGGTGCGGCCGCCCTGTCCGCCGCCGGCACCGCCCCGCCCGCCGCGACCGCCGGGCTGGCCACCGGGGCCGCCGGCACCGCCCTGCCCGCCGCGACCGCCCTGCGGCGGGTGCCCGCCCGGCCCGGGCGCCTGGCCGGTCTGCTCTTCGATCATCTGTTCTTCGGTCTCGCGGCGGAGCTCCTCGGCCTGATCGGCGACCTCCTCGGCCTGCTCGTGCTCGCCGGCCTCTTCGAGCGCCCGCGCCTTCTCCTCTAAGACGCCCGCGTCGCGGTAGCCGAGCCGGATCGCGTTGTCGAAACAGGAGACCGCGTCCTCGGCGAGCCCGCGCTCGACCAGCAGGAACCCGCGGTTGTACCACGCTTCCGCGAAGCGGGGGTCGGTCTCGACGGCGCGCTCGGCGTGTTCGAGGGCCTGCTCGCCCTGCCCGGACTCCCAGAGCGCGTACGCGAGGTTGGTCTCCGCGGTCGCGGCGTGCTCGGACTCCTCGTCGATTCGCAGCGCCTCCTTGTAGGCGCCGATCGCCTGGTCGAACTCCTCTAACTGCGCGTGGGCGGCGCCCTTGTTCACCCACGCCTCCTGAGCCTCAAGCGAGTCCTCCTCGGCGAAGTTGGCGGCGCGCTCGAACGTCTCGGTCGCCTCCTCGAAGCGGTTGATCCCCATGTACGAGAGGCCGACGTCGATCAGCTGCTCGACGTCGACGTCCTCGCTGCCGATGTTCCGGCGGTCCAGCTCCTCGGTCAGCACGCGGGAGTCGACGGGGTCGACGCGGCTCGGGTCCTCGCCGAGCTCCGGCGGGTCCAGCGTGAACGCGTCGTAGTCGGCGTCGACGCCCTGCCCCGAGGAGAACTCGTGGCCGTCGTCGTCGCGTTCGTCGGTCATACCCGCGGATTGGCGGTCACGACGCGTAAGGGTTGCGTCGCACCGCGTCCCACGGGGGAGACTCTCACGGGAGAACACCTTTTACCACCGCGGAGCGCGTCTGGACGCGCATGCCCTCCGAATCCCGACTCTCCACGCGGCTCCGGTTCGGCGTCGCGGCCCTCTTCGTCGCCGTCGGCGCCGCCGCCAGCCTCGCGGTCGCGCCGGACCTCCCCGCGCGGATGGTGACGCGGTGGAACGCCGCCGGCGAGCCGACCGGGACGCTCTCCCGGACGGCCGGGATGTGGCTCGTCCCCGGGCTCGCGGCCGGGCTGATCGGGTTGTTCGCGCTGCTCCCGCGGATCGACCCCCTTGGCGAAAATATCGCCGCGTTCCGGGTCCACTACGACCGGTTCGTCGTGGTGTTCACGGCGTTCCTCGTCGCGCTCCACCTCGCCGTGCTCGCCGTCAACCTCGGCTACGCGGTCGACGTGACGACGGTCGCCGGCGCCGGCGCGGCCGCGCTGTTCTACTACGTCGGGACGCTGCTCCCGCACGTCGAGCCGAACTGGTTCGTCGGGATCCGGACGCCCTGGACGCTCAGCGACGACGCGGTCTGGGAGCGGACCCACGCGCTCGGCGCGCGGCTGTTCAAGCTCTCGGCGCTGATCGCGGTGGCCGGCCTCTTCGCCGGCGAGTACGCCGTCTACTTCCTCGTCGGACCGGTGCTCGCGACCGCCGTAATCACGGTCGGGTACTCGTACGTCCTGTACGCGAGGGGAGCGGACGAGGGGGACGACGGCGACGCCGCGCCCCGGACCGCGAAGTAGGAGCCCGGCGAGACGCCCAGCGCCGACCGCCGGCGAGGAGCGTCCGACGAGGACCGTCCGGCGCTCGGGCGAATTCCGCCCCGGTGCCCGGCGTTTATACCCGCGGCCCCGAAGAGGAGTGTATGACCGAGGAGTCACGCGCTGACCGGCAGTCCCCCGTCGGCGAGCCGGTGGTCCGGTCGGACCCGGCGGTGACGGGCGACCGGGCCGCGGACGCGGTGGGGTTCGACCCGAACGACCCCGACAGCGTCGCCGAGGCCGCGGAGACGGTGGCCCGCTTCGCGGCCGGCGACGTCGGCGACGGCGACAACGTCCTGATGCTGCGCGGCGCCGCCGCCTGCGCGGCGCTCGTCCGCGGCGTCGGCTCGTACAAGGAGGCGGCCGAGCGGGCGGGCGAGGACGTCTCCGTCGCGTTCATCCGCAAGTGGGCGCGGGTCCACGACCTCCCGCAGGCGATCCGCCGGCAGGTCGCCAACGGGCGGATCGCGCCGAGCGCCGCGAAACACGTCGCGCGGCTCGGCGGGCGGGACCGCTACCTGCTCGCGTGGGCGGCGATAGACGGCGACCTGACGGTCCGCGAGGTGCGCGCCGTCGCGTCCGCGGTCAACGAGGGAGCGGACATCGAGGCCGCGGTCCGCGACGCGGGCGTCGAGCTCGGCCGGCTTCAGGTCCAACTCCCGCCCGAGACGTACGTGGAACTGCGGCGCCGCGCGTCGATGGAGAACGTCGACCCGGGAGCGATCGTCGCCGACGCGGTCGACGAATACCTCGCGGACGACCGGTAGACGAACGGCGACCCCTCGACCGGCTCCGGCGGGCCGCCGCCGAGCCGCCGCCGAGCCGCCGGCGGCTACGCCGCGTAGTCGTTCGCGAACCGCGCCGCGGCGGCCGCGATCGCGTCCCGCGCCCGGACGACCTCCCTCCACGCGATCGTCTCGTCCGGGTAGTGCGCCTCGTCGATGGTACCGGGGCCGAACAGCACCGCCGGGATCCCGGCCGCGACGAAGTGTCGCGAATCGGCGCCGTAGGTCGCGCCGCGCGGCTCGACGTCCGGGAGGCCGGTTGCGACGAGGCCGGCGCGGATCGCCTCGACAACCGGCTCGTCGACGGCGATCTCCGCGGGCTCGAACTGGACCGAGAACCGCTCGAACCGAGGCGGATGGTCGCGCAGCCAGGGGTCGTCCGCGACGACTCGCTCCAGCCGCTCGCGGAACGCCGCCTCCACCTCGTCGACGGTCTCACCGGGCGCCACGCCGATCCGGAACTCCGCGTCGAGCGTCGCCGGGACCGTCGACGCCCACGAGCCGGCCTCGACCCGGCCGCAGACGACCGGCCACGGGACCGGGAACTCCCCGTATAAGGGGTGTTCGACCGACTCGCTACGCTCTGCCTCCAACTCCATGAACGCCTCCCGGATCGCCTCGAACCGCGGGAGCACGTCTTCGCCGCGCCAGCGCGTGGCCGCGTGCGCGCTCCGCCCGTCGATCTCCAGCCGGGCCATGAGCGACCCCTCGCAGGCGACGACCGGGCGCAGTTCGGTCGGCTCCGCGACGATCGCCGCGTCGCGCTCGAACGGGTACGGGTTCGCGAGCGCGGCGGTCGCCGCGCCGTAGCCGCCGTCCTCCTCGCCCGCGACGGCCTCGACGACGAGCCGGAGGCCCGAGGGCGGGAGGTCGATCGAGCCGTCCGCGACCCCCTCGCGGACCGCCACCGCGGCGCCGACGCAGGCCGCGAGCCCGCACTTCATGTCGGCCGCGCCGCGGGCGGTGAGGGTCTCTCCTGACTTGTCGCCGTCGGCTCCCGTTCCCCCGTCCGGGCCTCCGTCCGCGCCGTCGCGCCAGACCGGCTCGAAAGGGTCGCTCGACCATTCTGACGGCTCGGCGGGGACGACGTCGAGGTGGCCGTTCAAGACGAGCGTGGGGACCGGATCGCCGCCGCCGTTCTCGCCGACCGCGTCGCCCGCGTCGTCACCGTCGCCAGCGTCGCCCAGTTCGAGGACGCCCGCGACGCTGCGCCGTCCCTCGACGGCCGCCGCGTCGAGGTCGTCCGGAAAGGAGGGATGGTCGGCGAGAACGGCGGGGTCCGCGTCCCAGGCGTACGTCTCGAAGCCGAGGTCGGCGAGTCGCTCCGCGACGAACGCGGCCGCGGGCGCCTCCTCGCCGGCAGTCGAGCGGTGCCGGCAGAGGGTGGCGGCGAACGCGCGCATGTCGAACTCCATGCTCGCGGCGACGGCGGGGGGCGGGAAACCGTTTCGGGTGGCGGCGCCGACCCCTGCCGCGGTTCTAAACGTTTATCCCTCGGCTGACCCTACTGCGATTCGCCTGGGCCGGTAGCTCAGTTAGGGAGAGCGTCCGGCTTTTAACCGGACGGTCGGGGGTTCGAATCCCTCCCGGCCCGTTTTCCTGCGACCAACGGGAGCAGTGAAAACGCCAGAGGGATTCGAAGAGACCGGTCGTGCGCAGCGAACGGAGTGAGCGAGCACGTCCGGGCGTAGTTCGAATCCCTCCCGGCCCGTGTCCTCGCAGCGAGCAATATCGCGAGCGGCGGCGCTGTGCCGAGGGAGGGATTCGAACCCTGCCAGAGGCAGCCCGCGCAGCGAAGCGAGCAGGAACCTCTGGCTTAGGTTCGAATCCCGTCGCATCCGTTCCCGTCACTTCGTTCGGTTACGGGCCCGACTAACCCACGCTTGCTTCGCTCACCTGGATCCCTCCCGGCCCGTTGCCACCGCCGCGAGCAATATCGCGAGCCGCGGCGCTGTGCGAGACGAATTTAAACCGCGGTCACTCCGCTCCGCTCGCCCACTCCAGCGCCGCCCGCCGACGGTCGAGCAGCGTGCCGAGGTGGTCGGCATCGACGGTCTCCAGCGTTCCGTCCATCTCCTGAACGAGCGAGCGCACGGGCGAAAGCGGCGTGTTCTCGTCGCGCGTTCCGTGCCAGGCGCGGACCGGGACACTGACCGAGTCGGGGTCGAGCGGGGCGCTCGCGAACGCTCGATTCTCGCGTTCGACCGCCCGCGCCCCGGGGGCGAGGGCCTCGTGGAAGTCGGCCGCCACCGCCTCGGCGACCGGGTCGGAGACGGAGCGGTCCGTGTACTGGGAGACGACCGTGCTCGGTCCGGAGATCGACGCGACCACGTCGGAGATTCGGAACATCGCGCGCAGCGCGAACGGGACCGACGCGAGCGTCGCGAGGGCGTTCTCGGCCGGGGGGACGACGCTGCTCACCAGGCCGACTCGTGTCACTCGGTCGTCGCTCGCGGCGGCGAGCGCGAACGGGCCGCCGCCGGAGAAGCCGAGGGATCCGGCCCGGTCGACCGATTCCGCGTCGAGGAGCGCACCGAGGTCGGCCGGCCACTCCTCCCACGACCACTCGGCCGCCGGCGGCGACGAGGAACGGCCGTAGCCGGGGCGGTCGGGAACGAGAATTCGAATGCCGACCTCGGCCGCGAGCGCCGACAGCAGCGCGCCGAACAGCCGCGATCCGGGCGTGCCGTGGTGGACGATGACCGGGAAGCCGTCCGGGTCGCCGCCGATCGCGTACGAGAGGGTGCGTCCGTCGGGGAGGGTACACGCGTCCGTCGAGAGATCCGCTGGATCGGGCGTCATGGTGGGACCTACGCCGCGGTTCTCGGAGGAGGGGAAAACGGGTTGCGGTTCGGGACCCAGAATTGCGAGCGGCGCCGCTCGCGGTCGACGAAAGGGGGGGAAGAAAGCGTGTGACGCGTCGGCGTGTGACGTGTCCTCGCGTGACGCGTCTGCGTGTGTCGCGTCAGCGTGAGCCGATCCGCTCAGTAGCCGAGCTGCTCGCGGACGAGGACGACCGTCGTCCGGCCCTCCTCGGTCTCGCGGCGGTAGACCAGCTGCTTGGCGATCGCGGACTCGACGCCGTACGCCTCCTGCGCGCGCTCGTTCTCCAGCGGGTACGCGACCGACTCCAGCCGGTCGAAGGCGTCATCGAGCGTCGGAACGATCTTGTTGACTCCGGTGACGATGACGACGTTGCCCGCGGCGAACGGGTACGCGCCGATGCGGCTGCCGGAGAGGTCGGCGGCGACGAGCTCGCCCGTCTGCGCGACCGCGTTAATGCCGCCGAGGAAGTAGTCCGCCGTCTGCGACTCGCGCCGCGCGGTCTGTCGCTCCGCGTCGTCGTCGATGCTCCAGATCTGGTCCGGGAGGCTCTCCCACTCGTGGTCGCCCCCGCTCAGGAACTCGTCGAACCCGATCTCTTCGAGCGTCGTCGAGTGCCCGTTCATCACCGAGACCCCCGCGGGGATCTGGGACTTCACGGCCTCCAGCGCCTCGTCGGCGTCGTCGACGACGACCACGTCGAAGCCGCGCTCCTCCAAGTTGGCGACCGTCTCCTCGACGGTCGCGTCGTCGGGAAGCTCGTCCAGTTCCGCGTCGATCTCGGTGTCGTCTGCGTAGTCGGCCTTCTGCTGTGGCATGGTGAACGTAAGAACCTCGTCGTGGATTGGAGGGTCGGGAGTCACTTAACCGCTCGCGGACACCGCCGTCCCGTGGTTACGCCGGTGTTACCCTCGTGTCGCGCGAGCCGAATGTGAGGGTCGGTAACGCGGTCCGGGGTAGGGGTAAACGGGAAACGCGATCGGGCGACGAGCGGGACGCTACCCGGGTCGAGTCGTCGATAAAAGTCGCGTGTCGTCGTGGCCCGAAGGGGCACGTGACGGTCGGTCGGAAGGCGATGCGGTTCGGCGTCAGGTCGGAATCGGGGGGTTGTGTGAGTTCTCGCCGAACTTCACACCTCGCGGGTCGCGTGCGCTCACGGGGCGACGCGCCCCGTTCGCTTCGAGGTCTCCCTGCGGTCGACCTCGCTCGCTCCCCGCTCGGAATCGAGGTTCTTTCAGAACCTCGCTTACATCGCGCCGCCCATGCCGCCCATGCCGCCCATGCCGCCGCCCATTCCGCCGGGCGCGCCGCCGGGGCCGCCGTCGTCGCCGCCGTCGTCGGTGCCGCCGCCCTTGAGGTCGCCGGCCGCGATGACGTCGTCGATGCGGAGGATCATGACGGCCGCCTCGGTGGCGGACTCGATGGCCTGGGTCTTGACGCGGAGCGGCTCCACGACGCCCTCGGCCTCCATGTCGATCACGTCGCCCGTGTAGGCGTCGAGACCGGCGCCGAACTCGCCGCCGTCGTGGCGGGAGCGGAGGTCGACCAGCGAGTCGATGGGGTCGAGACCCGCGTTCTCGGCGAGGGTGCGCGGGACGACTTCCAGCGCGTCGGCGAACGCCTCAACGGCGAGCTGCTCGCGGCCGCCGACGGAGTCGGCGAAGTCGCGGAGCTGCAGCGCCAGCTCGGCCTCGGGGGCGCCGCCGCCGGGCAGCACCTGCCCGTCGAGCAGCGTCGTGCGGACGACGCCGAGCGAGTCGTCGATGGCGCGCTCGACCTCGTCGACGACGTGTTCGGTGCCGCCGCGGAGGATGAGCGTGACGGACTTCGCCTCTTCGACGTCCTCGACGAAGATGCGCTCGTCGCCGCCGATGTCCTTCTGGGCGACGGAGCCGGCGAAGCCGAGGTCGTCCGTCTCGATGTCGTCGAGGTTGGAGACGACGCGGCCGCCGGTCGCGCGGGCGAGGCGTTTGAGGTCGCCGGACTTGGCGCGGCGGACGGCGAGGATGCCCTCCTGCGCGAGGTAGTGCTGCGCCATGTCGTCGATGCCGTCACCGACGAAGACGACGTCCGCGCCGATGTCGACGAGGTGGTCGACCATCTCGCGGAGCTGCTCCTCCTCCTGGTCGAGGAACTGCTGGAGCTGGTCGGGGTCCGTGACGTTGACCTCGGCGTCGATCTCCGTCTCCTTCACTTCGATGGCGCCGTCGAACAGCGCGACGTTCGCGTCCTCGACAGCGAAGGGCATGTTCTCGTCGACGCGCTCCTTGTCGACGATGACGCCCTCGACGAGCTCGGACTCGTCGATGGAGCTGCCGACGACCTTCTCGACGGAGACGTTCTCCGTGTCGATGCCGTCGTCGTCCTGAACCGCGAGGACGGCGTCGACGACGAGCTCGGCGAGGAGGTCCTTGGAGTTCTCCGCGCCCTTGCCCGTCATCGCCGTCTCGGCGATCTCGACGAGCGTATCGTAGTCGTCCGCGGAGACGTCGATGGCCTCCTCGTCGAGGATCTCCTTGGCCTTCTCGGCGGCCTGACGGTACCCCTGCGCGAGGGTCGTCGCGTGGATGTCCTGGTCGAGGAGCTCCTCGGCCTGATCGAGGAGCTCACCGGCGACCACGACCGCGGAGGTGGTGCCGTCGCCGACCTCCTCCTCCTGCGTCTCGGAGACCTCGACGATCATGTTGGCCGCCGGGTGGTCGATGTCCATCTCTTTCAGGATGGTGACGCCGTCGTTCGTGACGACGACGGACCCGCCGGAGTCGACGAGCATCTTGTCCATCCCTTTCGGGCCGAGCGTGGTGCGGACGGACTCCGCGACCGCCTTGCCGGCCGTGATATTCATGTTCTGAGCGTCCTTTCCGGATGTTCGCTGCGACTCCTCGGAAAGTACGATCATGGGCTGATTGCCCATCCGCTGGCGCTGTGACATTACGACCATTGATTGTTTGTGATTCTATATAAACCCTTCGCTCGGGTCGTGAGAAACCGCAACACGGTGGGGGAGTATCGGCCGGCATGCGGTGCGTTCACACGGGCCTTTATATAGAACTCCAGATCAACTGCTGGACGTGTATTGCTTATAAACGGACCGCGGTGGCGCGTGCCGGTGAGCGCCCGCAAGGCGCGAACCGCACGCGCGAGGGAGTCGCTGGCCCCGGAGCGAAGCGGAGGGTGCCAGCGACGAGGCTGGGGAGGTGTGAGGTGCGGTTGCTGTGCGGGGCGGGACTCAAAGGGGCAGCCGTGAGGCGGGCGCAGGCGACGCAAGCACCACAGGGAGCGAACGAAGTGAGTGACCGAGGAGCGCAGCGAGCGTGCGCCCGCCTCACGGCTGGGGCTTTGGAGATGTTCGCGGTGGATCTGTTCTCAGCTGTTTATAAGCGAGCGGCTGGGGCTTTGGAGGCGTTTACCACATCGCTAGTAACAACGAGTTATATACGAACGACGGCGGCGACGCCAGCACAGAACTCCACTTATTGCGGTGCGTTAAAACTCACGTCGTCGTCGAGCTCGTTCGACATGCGCTCCAAGTACGAGTACACCGCGCCGTGCGGGGCGCCGTCGAGCAGCATCCCGACCGCCCGGCGAACCACTTCGAGCTCCTCGGGCTGGCCAACGGCGCCCACGGTCGACCCGTAGACGACGACGTTGGCGCCCGAAAGCTCCTCGATGAGCTCCCGCGTGCGACCGTTCTCGCCGATGATCCGGCCCTTCTTGCGCTGGAGGTCGTTGTCGTTGCGGGTGTGCTCGGAGAGGTCGATCAGATCGAGCGTCCGGAGGTCGTGGTCGAGGATCGACAGCGCGGTCTCCGGCTTGAAGCCGCGGCCGATCGCCTTGATGATATCCGGGGCCACCATCGCCGCCACGGGGTCGTCGCGCTCCTCGATGGCGACGCTCCCCGACTCCGAGTCGATGTCGAGCCGCACGTTCGCCCGCTCTTCGATCTCCCGCATCGTCTCGCCGCCGGCGCCGATGACGACGCCGATCCGGTCCTGCGGAACCGTCACGTGTTGCATACCACGGAGTACCCGGTGGAGCCCTTTAAGCGTGTTCCGCCGCGGGCGGTGTGTGCCAGTATGACTCTTCTCGCCGGGGATTTCGCTCTCCGCCGCCGGAGTCACTCCTCGTCGGACTCTTCAGCCCCGTCGGCCTCCCCACCCGGCTCCCCGCTCGGGTCCGCTTCCGGTTCCGTCACGTACGCGCGGAGGTCGTCGGGGTCGACATCGATCCCCTGTCGCGTGAAAAAGGCCGCCACGTTCTCGCAGTCGCGCACCAGGAACTCCCCGGCGTTCGGGTGGTGAACCGTCACCGCCTGTCCGAGATCGATGATCACCAGTTCGCCCTCGTGGATGATCATGTTGTACTCCGAGAGGTCGCCGTGGATCAGCCCGGCGCCGTACAGCCGGCGCATGTACTCGCGGACGACCTCGTAGGCAGTCTCGGGGTTCTCCACGTCGACCTCGCTCAGCCGGCGGGCGCGCTCCTCGGCGTGGCCGACGAGCTCCATCACGAGGACGTTGCGCTGGACCGCGATGGGCTCGGGCACCCGGACGCCGGCCTTGCGCGCGCGTTCGAGGTTCGCGAACTCCTTGCGGGTCCACGCCAGCACGACCGCCTTCTTGTCGCTCGCGATCCCGTCGAAGCGCGGGTCCCCCTCCAGGTAGTCGCGCATCTGCCGGAAGTTCGAGGAGTTGATCCGGTACACCTTCACCGCGACCTCGCGCTCGGGCGTGACGCCCTCGGGGCCGCCGCGGGCCGCTTCCGACCCCGGCTCCGGCCGCTCGCCCGCCTGCCCGCCGAGCGCCTCGAAGACGCTCGCCTCCTTCCCCGTCGACACCGGCCCGCCGAAGGCGTCGACGTAGCCGTCCTGGACCAGCTTGTAGACGGCCGCGAGCGTGGCGTCGTCGAACACCGACTCCTGCAGCTTGAACTGCTCGGTGTCTTTGATCCGCTTGCGGAACTCGTCGAACTCGCGGTCCTGCCGCCGGGCGATCCGGTCGGATTCGGTGTCGGAGACGTCGAGCTGCTCCCACTCGTCGCCGGGCTGGTCCGCGGGTTCGAGCAGGCCGAAGTCCTCGCTCATTCGTGGCAGGGTTCGGTGCCGCGAGGGATAAGCGAGGGGGTCGGCGGACGGCAGAGCGGGTTTGGACCTCGCTACAGCACGTCGAGCGCGTCGTCGACCGGCATGTGGCCGTCGCGGACGGCCTCTAAGATCGTTCGGCGCTCCTCGGTCTCCGGGTCGGTCGCGTCCGCGTCGTCGCCGGTCCCGCCGTCGCCGACCTCCGCGAGCGTCACCTTCTCCGTCTCGCCGACGAACTCGGGGAAGTCGGTGCCGTCCGCGAGCGCTTTCTCCTTCTTCACCCGATACGAGCCCGCGTCGGTGGTGTACAGGTCGCCCGGATGGAAGAAGAACCAGTCCTCGCGGTCAAACCGCACCGCGATCCGGGCCTTCGCGCCGAAGTTCCGCGCGAAGAACAAAAGCGCCTCCACCTCCTCGCCGGTGAGGTAGATGGGGTCGCCAGCGCTCGACTTCGCCTCGATGGCGTAGAACGTCTCGCCGTCGCCCGCGAGCACGTCGGGGAGCTCCCGCTCCGTGGCGGAGCCGCTCGCCGGCGCGCGCATCACGGCGAACCCCGCGTCGTCCAAAGCGTTCACCAGTTCGCGCTCGCGGCGGTCCCCCTTCCGGTTAGCGGACACGGTCGTCGTCACCCGGTTCGGTCATGGGCGTCGTAGACGCGAGCCGGGCAAAAGCCCGGCGGGTCGGCGGCCCCCGGTCGCGGAGCGACTCCATGCGCGCGGCGGGGTCGCGTTCTCGCGTCACCCGCGCAGCCGCCAGCCTCGCGTCACCCGCGGCGCCGTCGCGCCTCGCGTCACCCGCGCAGCCGCCACCACAGCGACCGAATTCGGTACCCGAGCGACCCGCGCTCGTACCCGTTCCAGCCGCTCATCCCGCCGGCGAGCGTCGACGCCTCGTAGCCCGCCTCGTCGAGCACGCGAGTCGCGCGCTTGGCGACGATCCCCATCTTACAGACGGTGACGACCTCGCGGTCGTCAGGGATCTCGTCGAGCTGGCGGCGGAGCGCGGCGTCGTCGCCGCTCCGGAGGTCGTCGTAGACGGGGACGTTCCGGCTCCCCTCGATCGCGCCGCTCCCGTAGTCCGACGCGGGGCGGATGTCCAGCAGGAACGGCTCGTCGTCGGTCCCGAGGCGCTCGTCCAGCTCGTCCGGGCGAATGCGACTCATCGGCGGAGGGTCGGGCTCGCGGGGGAAATCCCTGCCGCCTGCGGCCGCGAACGGTGCTCGGCGGTCGCCGCCGCCCTCACTCCCGCATTCGTTCGGCGTGTTCGAGGACCACTCGGCCCAGCCGCTCAGTGCGGCGGCGGAGGTCCTCGTCGGTGATCCGCGGTTCGCCGTCCGGGGTGGCCGCGTCCGTGGCTCCGCTCGTCTCGATCTTCGAGGAGGCGCCTTGGATCCCGACCTCGTGGGGCACGGTCCAGGCGTGGACGTTCCGGAACGTCGACCGGAGGTGTTCGAGCGTCCCGCCGTAGGAGCCGCCGCCCGCGGTCGCGAGCAGCCCCACGGCCGTGTTCGCGTACTCGTCGGAGCCGCAGAAGTCGTGGAAGTTTTTGAACGTCGACGAGTAGGAGCCGCGGTAGACGGGGGTGCCGGCGAGGACGCCGTCGGCCTCGCGGACGCGGCGTTTGAGGGCCTCGCTGTCGCCCTGCGCGTCCTCGTCCGGGTGGTATAGCGGGAGGTCGACGGCGCCGAGATCGATCAGGTCGGTCTCCGCGCCGGCATCGGCCGCGGCGCGAAGCGCGACGCGGAGCGCGGCCCGCGTGGTGCTGTCCGCGCTCCGACTGCCGGAGACGGCCGCGATTCGGGTCATAATCCGGGTTGGGAGCCAAATGATAAAAACGGAGGCGATCGAAGCGATCCAGAGACGAAATCACAGTTGTCGTCAGCTTACTACCAGCACTCGGGATCGCTTCGTGCTTTTAAATTCCAGTCGGTGGATTATAAGTCACCGACGTGGATCAGCGGCGAACACCGCCAAAGCCCCAGCCGGGAGGCGGGCGCACGCTCGCTGCGCGCTTCAGTCGCTCGTTTCACTCGCTCCCTGTGGTGCTTGTGTCGCCTGCGCCCGCCTCCCTGCTGCCCCTTTGAGTCCCGTCCCGCACGGCACCGCAGCCTCACGCCTCCCCAGCCTCGCGGCTCCCTCGCTTCGCTTCGGTCGCCGCGTCCCTCGCGCGTGCTGCTCGCGGCCTACCGGCCGCTCACCGGCACGCGCCACCGCAGTCCGTTTATAAATAGCAGGTGGCGGCTTGCTCGCGCAATCCTCGCGACCGACACCGGGCATTATTGTCCCCGCCGCCGACGTGGTCGACATGGATCAGATCTCCTTCGGCACGGACGGCTGGCGCGCGACGCTCGACACTTTCACCGACGAGCGCGTGCGGATCGTCGGACAGGCGGTCGCCGACCACCTCGACGCGGCGGGCCACGACGAACCGGTCGCCGTGGGGTACGACGCCCGCGAGACCTCGGAGGGGTTCGCGGAGAGCCTCGCCGAGGTGCTCGCCGGCAACGGCTTCGACGTACTCCTCCCCGAGCGCGACGCGCCGACGCCCGTCATCGCGTACGCCATCGTCAATCGCGGGCTCGCCGGCGCGTGTATGGTCACCGCCTCCCACAACCCGCCCGAGTACAACGGCGTGAAGTTCATCCCGAGCGACGGCGCCCCCGCGCTCCCGGATATGACCGAGGACGTCGTCGACCGGCTCGCAGAGCCCGACCTCCTGCCCGAAGCGGAGCGCGGCGAGATCTCGCGCGTCGACCTCGTGAGCGACCACGCCGACGCGGCCCGCGACCTCGTGGGGCGCGTCGCCGGCACCGGGGGCGACGGCGGCGACGAGGTCGACCTCTCCGGACTCACCGTCGCGTACGACGCGATGCACGGGAGCGGGCGCGGCGTCACGGACGCACTGCTCGAATCCGCCGGCGCCGAGGTCGTCCGCCTGCGCTGCGAGCGCGACGTGACCTTCGGCGGCGACTCCCCCGAGCCCTCGGCCGAACACCTCGAAGAACTGGCCGAGCGCGTCACGGACCCCGACAGCGACGTCGACCTCGGAATCGCCAACGACGGCGACGCCGACCGGATCGCGGTCGTCACACCCGAGCGCGGCGTCCTCGACGCGAACCTCTTCTACGCCGCCTGCTACGACCGCCTCCTAGAGACCGACTCCGGACCGGCGGTCCGCACCGTCTCGACGACGTTCCTCGTCGACCGCATCGCGGAGGCGCACGGCGAGGAGGTGTACGAGACGCCGGTCGGCTTCAAGTGGGTCGCCGAGGCGATGGGCGAGCACGACGCGCTGTTCGGCGGCGAGGAGTCGGGCGGGTTCACCCTCCGCGGCCACGTCCGCGAGAAGGACGGCGTGCTGATGGCGCTGCTCGCGGCCGCGACGCACGCCGCCGAGCCGTTCGACGAACGCGTCGACCGCCTGCTCGACGAGCACGGGCACATCGCGGCCGGGAAGGTGTCGCTCGACTGCCCCGACGACCGGAAGGCGGGCGTCCTCGACGAGCTGGAGGACCACATCCCGGAGTCCGTCTGCGGCTCCCCCGTCGCGAAGGTCGTCACCCTCGACGGGTTCAAGCTCCTCTTGGAGAACGGCTCGTGGCTGCTCGTCCGCCCCTCGGGTACCGAGCCAAAGCTGCGGGTGTACGCCGAGGCCGACTCCGAGAGCGCAGTCGACGATCTCCTCGCAGAGGGGCGCGAGCTCGTCGAACCGCTGATTTGAGGGGGACGAACGACGGGCGGTGACCGGTCGGATCCCTCCGTCGGCCCGGACGAGTTTCAGTTCCACCTTGCGTTCGGCTCGTTTATTTATAAATTAACCTCATATCGTCGCGTACGGCCTCCCCCGGCCGAGAGACAATATGTTCGACGAGCCACTGCCAGCACCCGAGGGCATCGACATCGAATCGAACTCGACCGAGCGCGACGAGCCGCCGGACCAGAACGCGACCAACCCGTCCCGCGAGCCGGCGACGCCCGACCGGGACCCGCGGGAGGAACCGGACCGCGCCACCGACCCGCCGCCCAACCGGCCCGACGGCGACGCGGCCTGCGACTGCGACCGCGAACCGGACGGCGAGGGCGACGAGACGGACGAATCCGACGCGCGCGAATACCGGCTCGAACGGCTCCGACCGTGGCGAACCGTCGTCACGCTCGCGGTCGTCGTCGCCCGTCTCATCCGGACGCTTTGAGCCGCCGGTCGCCGCTCCGATCGGGTGCCTTTTTAGGTGATACCGCCCAAGCTGAACGTATATGTTCAAGGCCATCGTGGGCGCGTCGACGTTTCAGGACGCGCTCGATTCGGTGAGCGTGTTGGTCGACGAGTGTAAGATCCGCCTGAACGAGGAGGAGCTCTCCATCCGGGCCGTCGACCCCGCCAACGTCGGCATGGTCGACCTCACGCTGGAGGCGGCCGCGTTCGAGTCGTACGACGCCGACGGCGGCGTCATCGGCGTCAACCTCGCCCGCTTAGAGGACATCGCCGGCATGGCCAACTCGGGCGACCTGATCCACCTCGAACTCGACGAGGAGACCCGAAAGCTCCACATCGAGATCGACGGCCTGAGCTACACCCTCGCGCTCATCGACCCCGACTCGATCCGCCAAGAGCCGGACATCCCGGACCTCGATCTCGCCTCCGAGATCGTCGTCGAGGGCGCCCAGCTCGACCGCGGGATCAAGGCCGCAGACATGGTCTCCGACCACATCCGCCTCCGCGTCGACGAGACCGACGAGGCGTTCTTCATCGAGGCCGAGGGCGACACCGACGACGTCAACCTCAAGCTCGACCGCGAGGACCTCATCGCGCTCACCGCCGGCCCCGCCGACTCGCTGTTCAGCCTCGACTACCTGAAGGACATGAACAAGGCGATCCCCTCCGACGCCGAGGTCACCGTCGAGCTCGGCGAGGAGTTCCCCGTCAAGCTCCACTACGGGTTCGCGGAGGGGCTCGGACAGGCAACGTATATGTTAGCCCCCCGCATTCAGAGCGAGTAAATTGCCCAGGGAAACGTGCCCAGGATGCGGAAAGTCGTTCAAGCGGGTCGGTAGTCACTGGGCACGCGGAAGCTGTTACTACCCCGAGATACCCACGTACCTTCGCGAGATCCTCATCGGCTGTCTCATGGGTGACGGATCCGTTCCAAAGACGAACGACGGTTCTCACGGCCTATTCCGTCTCCCGATGGTTAACAAGCAATTTTTGGAGTGGTTCGACCACGAGATGGGGATATTGAGTACCGGTGTTGTCTTAAAAAAGACGGCAGCGGAACTGGCACAGAATAACCGTGAATCGGGGTTCAGTCCAAATGCGAGGGCTGAGAACTATCACGATATGTACACCGTCATATCGCGATCCCACCCGTTCATGCGGTCGCTTCGTCGATGGTACCGATCCGGAGAGAAGCGGTTCCCAGAGAGCCTATCGCTGACGCCACGGATCGCGAAGATGTGGTACATCTGTGACGGGTGTCTCGATGTTCAGGAACACGGCGAACCCAGAGCATCGATACGGATACGAAACCGAGACGATCGTCAGGATTTCCTTTTAAACCTATTCGAGGAGGTCGGCCTCTCACCGTCGTACGGCCGCGAAACGATCCGCTTCGGGGTCGAAGAGACCCGCTCTTTCCTCGACTGGATGGGCAACCCACCGCCCGGCTTCGAGTACAAGTGGGTACTCGACTCGCGAGAGCGCTACGATCGCCTGAAGGCACAGGCGTACGGCGAGGAGCGCGCCTTATAGATCGTCCACAACCGGAATCGACACCGTCACTCGCGTCCCTCGCGGTTCTCGATCCTCATACTCGACCTCGGCGCCGACCGCGGCGGCGCCCCACGCGACGACCCACAGCCCCAGCCCGGAGCCGTGTTCGAGAGCAGTCTCCCGCCCGGACTCGACCGCCTCGACCTCGTGGTCGGGGATGCCGGGGCCGTCGTCCTCGACCGTGAGGACGAAGCGGTTGTCGCCCGTGGCTTCATCCTCGCCGGCGTCTCTCTCCCGGCGGAGCGCGACCCGCACCCACGTCCCGCCGTCCTCGCGCTCGGTCCCCTCGCCGTCGTGGTGGTCGAGCGCGTTCTCCACGGTGTTCTCGACGACCGCGCGGAGCGCGTCGGGCCTGACGCGCGTGGTCCAGTCGACCGCTCCGGCGGCGTCCCCGGCGTCGTCGGTCGACGCCGCGACCTCGACGTCGAGTTCGACCGTCGCCGCGTCGTCGCGCTCGCGGGCGTCCCCGACGACCGATTCCAAGAGGTCGCGGACGTCCGTCGCCTCGGGATCGTTGTCGGCGAGCAGCCGCTCGACGGTTCCAGCTTTCTCGCCGAGCGCGGCCAGCGCGCCCGCGCGGCGCTCGACGGCGTCGGCCATCCGGACCAGCTCCGGGTCGTCGAGGCGATCGCGGAGGATCTCGCCGTAGCCGTGGACGACGCCGGCGTCGTTGCGGAGGTTGTGGCGCAGGATGCGGTTGAGCACCTCTAGCTGCTGGCGGCGGCGCTCGCGCTCGGTGACGTCCGAGAGGACGACCGTGTAGCCGACGTGGGTTGCGTTCGGGTCGGTCAGCCGGGAGACCGACACCGCGTACGTGCGGCGGCCCGCGCCGTCGGGGGCGTCGATTTCGACCGTCTCGCGGGACCCGCCGCTCGCGTCCGCCTCGTGGCCGGACTCGCCGCCGTTCGGTTCGTCCGCGCTCCCGTCGCCGACCCCGATCGGGAGGTCGAGGAAGTCGGCGAGCGGCCGGTCGCGGGCGGTCTCGGCGTCGACGCCTAACACCGCCTCGGCGGCGGGGTTGAGCCGGACGACGCGACGGTCGAGCCCGAGCGCGACGATGGGGTCGCGGAGGTCGTCGATGGCGGTGCGCTCGGCGGCGCGGCTGGTCGTCGGGTTCCGTTCGAACATCTCCGCGCGGTCGAACGCGTACGCGTCGAGGAACACGTGCGGGACGAACATGATCGGCGCGAGCTGGAGCTGCGGGGCCGGCCCGAGCGCCAGCGCCCACGCGACCAGGGCGAACCCCGGCGGAATGGGGCTCAAAGCGACCGCGGCGCTCTCCCGGCGGTAGAGGGGGCCGTAGCTCAGGAGGGTGTCGACGAGGAGGAACACCGCGCTGGCGACGAGGACGGTCTCCGCGGCGACCGTCAGGTACGCCCACGGGCCGAACCCGTACGAGACGGTCTCGACGCCGAAGGCCGGGGCGCGTCCGAAGTCGGTCCAGAAGGCCCCGTGGAGGGAGTTCGTGACCAGCAGAGCCGTCGAGAGGAGGCCGAACCCGACGATCGTCGCGAACAGGCGGCTCCGGACGACGTCGCTCCGGCCGGTGTACTCCAGGGCGAAACCCAGGAAGGTCACGCCGGTCCAGATGATGCCGAGCCACGTCGCCGTCTCGAGCAGGGCACGGAGGGCCGGGTCGGCGACTAGCAGCCCGGTCCCGTAGGCGAAACACCACGTCGCCTGCGCGGCGAACACCGCGAGGAACCAGTCGACGCCGGGGCGACCGCGGCGTTCGCGGATCGCCCACGCGAGCCAGACCGCGCCCGCGCCGCCCGCGAACGAACCGACGACGGGCCACGCGGGGACGGCGTCGAACATGTGTCGGCCCGGAGGGCGAGCCGCGAGGTAAAACTGTCGCGGACGGCGGCGTCATCCGCCCGCGCTCAGTCGGCCGACCGGGCAAACGCGACCGCAACGGGCGCGAGCAGCAGCGCGCCGATCAGGAACGGCGACGCGACGGCGACCGTGTACAGCACCGCCATCAGCGGCGGACCGACGGTGCGTCCGAGGCTCGACGCGCCCTGGGTCACGCCGAAGGCCGCCCCCTGGTCGGCGTCGTCGGCCGAGGCGGAGACGAGCGTCGCCAGCGAGACGTTGACGAGGGCGTTGCCGAGCGAGAGCGCCGCGAGCGCGGCGAGCAGCGCGACGAGCGGGAGCGTGAGCCACGCCGGGCCGCCGAGGGCGACGCCCCCAGCAACGCGGTCGACGAGGCCGGTTGCGGGGATCGCGACGAGCGCGGCGGCGAGGACGACCGATCCGGCCGCGACGAGCGTCCGCGAGGAGACGACCCGGGAGAGCCGTCCGACGAGGACGCCCTGATTGATCGCGCCGAGGACGCCGACGTAGGTGAGGAGGAACGCCGCGGCCGTCGCGTCGTAGCCGAACGCGTCCGCGACGTACGGGATGAACATCACTTGGACGCCCGCGAACGCGACGGCGACGACGAAGTACGTGACCGTCAGCGGGCGGAGCGACGCGGAGGCTAAGGCGTCGCGGAACTGGCCGATCGCAGTCGTCCGGCGGCCGCGGGACCCCTCCGCGCCGCCCGCCGGTCGCGTCCGCGTCGGCTCTTCGAGGAAGGCGAACCCGACGAGGACCGCGAGGAAGCTCATCCCCGCCGCCGCGAAGCTCGGGAGGGAGTAGGCGGTGGCCGGGACGAACGCCGGGAGGAGCGCGTCGGCGCGGGCGACGACGGCGTCGGCGGCGAGCAGCCCGCCGATCGCCGGCCCGAAGACGAACCCGAGCGCGAACGACGCGCCGACGAGGCCGAGCGCGCCCGCCCGCCGGTCCCGGGGCGTGATGTCGGCGACGTACGCCTGCGCGGCGGCGATGTTGCCGCCCATCGCGCCCGCGAGCGTCCGGGAGGCGAACAGCGTCGCGAGCGCCGCGACGGGGCCGAACCGCGCCCCCGCCGTCCCGGCGTAGCCGAACACCGTCCACGCGACGCCGGCGGCCGCGAGCGACGCGAGGAGGACGGGCCGGCGCCCGATCCGGTCGGAGAGCCGGCCGAGCGTGGGCGCCGCGAGGAACTGCGCGAGCGAGTACGAGGCCGCGAGCAGGCCGATGAAGGCGTCGCTGACGCCGAACGACCGCACGTAGAAGGGCAAGATCGGGATCACGATCCCGAAGCCGACGAGATCGATGAACACGACGCCGATCACGACCGCGAGCGCGCGCCGAGGGTTGGCGACGGCCGGGGGTCGGTCGGAGTCGTCCTCGCCGGCGGGGGTGTCGGCGTCCCCGCTCGACGCCGCACCGGCTTCCGGGTGTGCCACGGCGGTGGGACGGTGCGGGGGGACTTAAGCGGGCGGCCGCGAGGGGCGCTCAGATGTGCCGCTCGATGACGCGCTTCGCCGACTGGCCCTTCTCCTTCCAGCCGTAGCCCTCGTCGTACACGTGGCGCTTGGCGTCGACGAGTTCTTCGGGGGTCGACTCCTCGAAGCCGCCGCGGTCCCACGCGCCCGACTCGCGGAGCCACTCGATCACGTTCTCGCGGGTCTCGGGCCACGAGAGCCCGACCATCTCGTACCACGCCACCATCGCGAAGACGGCGTTGTCGTGACAGCCCGGCACGGAGCCGTGCTCGTAGACGGTGCGCATTGGCTCGCGGGTGGGCTCGGAGACCAGCTCCTTGAACTCCGCGGCGGTGAGCAGGCGGAGGCGGTCGCCGTCCTCGACGACGCGCTGGTCGCGGCGGAGCGCGCCGAGCGCCGCCTTGTGGAGCCCGCCCCAGTCCGCCGGAATCGCGTCCCGCAGCGCCGCCTCCGAGAGGCCGTCGGGCTCCGCGGACAGCACCGAGAGGAGGTCCGTGTACGCCTTCTCGACGGTCGGCCAGCTCACGCCCTCGAACTCGCAGTCGGCGTCGTGAAGGCTGTTGGTCGTCCGACAGCCGGGACACGGGTAGCGGAACGTCGGCACTGGGTGGGTGTGTGCGGCCGCCGGAGTTAGAGTTTTCGCGACGGGGCGGCGAGCGCGACGCGCCGGAATACGCACGGACGTTCGTGGGGTTCCGAAACGTTTACTCGGTGTCCGACCGCGGCTTCACACGGTATGACAAAGGTCAGCGTTATCGGTGCGGCGGGGACCGTCGGGGCCGCGGCCGGCTACAACCTCGCGTTGCGCGACGTGGTCGACGAACTCGTCTTCGTCGACATCCCGGACCAGCGCGAGACGACGATCGGCCAGGCCGCCGACGCGAACCACGGCGTCGCCTACGACTCGAACACGACCGTCCGGCAGGGCGAGTACGAGGACACCGCCGGCTCGGACGTCGTCGTCATCACGGCCGGCATCCCGCGCAAGGAGGGCCAGACCCGCATCGATCTGGCCGGCGACAACGCGCCGATCATGGAGGATATCGGCGCCTCCATCGCCGAGCACAACGACGACTTCGTCACCGTCACCACCTCCAACCCGGTCGACCTGCTCAACCGCCACCTCTACGAGGCGGGCGATCGCGACCGGCACAAGGTGGTCGGCTTCGGCGGGCGGCTCGACTCCGCGCGCTTCCGCTACGTCCTCTCCGAGCGGTTCGACGCCCCCGTCAAGAACGTCGAGGCGACGATCCTCGGCGAGCACGGCGACGCGCAGGCGCCCGTCTTCTCGAAGGTGCGCGTGAACGGCCGCGACCCGTCGTTCGACGCCGACGAGAAAGAGCAGATTCTGGAGGACCTCCAAGAGTCCGCGATGGACGTGATCAGCCGCAAGGGCGCCACGCAGTGGGGGCCCGCGACCGGCGTCGCCCACACCGTCGAGGCCATCCTCAACGACACCGGCGAGGTGCTCCCCTGTTCGGTCGTGCTCGACGGCGAGTTCGGCTACGAGGACACCGCGCTCGGCGTGCCCGCGAAACTCGGCTCGAACGGCGTCGAGGAGGTCGTCGAGTGGGACCTCGACGAGTACGAGTCGGAGCTGCTCGACGAGGCCGCCGAGAAGCTCTCCGAGCAGTACGAGAAGATCGCGTAAGGCGTCTCTCGGACTCGCTCGCCGCCAGCCATCGGATTTTTACCGCTGCCCGCGCTCTCCAGAGCATGAACCGCGCCGAGATCGACACCGACGACCTCCTGAAGGTCGTGCTGCTGCTCGTCGTCGTGTGGCTTCTCTTGGAGATCGTCGGGGCCGTCCTCGATATCGCCTTCTGGCTGCTCGACGCCATCCCGACGCTGATCGGGATCGCGCTCGTCGTCGTAATCGCCTTGCACCTCACCGATCGGATCTGAGGCGGGCCGCGACGTGTTCAGCCTCAACGTCCCGCTTCCGCCCGCGGTCGACCAGCTCGCGGGCGATCTCCACCCGAAACTAACGGGCTTCGACCGCGTGCGCGACCGCCACACCCTCGTCTGTAAACGGTTCGGCGTCGCGGACGTGGGAAGCGAGGAGCGCGAGGGGGGCGAGGGAGGTGGACACGGAAGGGATCGAGACGTACCACCTCGACAGGAGGCCGTCGACCGCCTGCGCGAGCGCCTCCGGCGCCCCCTCGCCGGGACCGACCCCTTCGAGGTCGCCGTGACCGGAATCGACGTCTTCGACGCGCCGCGGTCGGGGTCGCGGCCGGTCGTTTACTTGGCGGTCGAGAGCGACGGTCTGATTGCGCTTCATCGACGGCTTTGTGCCGCGTTCGGCGCGATCGATGGGATCGAGGGCGACGAGTACGTGCCGCATATCACGCTGGCCCGTGGTGGGAATCCGGAACCGGGCGCGGTCGCCGACCTCGTCGACGCCGAGCTCGACCCGGTCCGGTGGCGTGTCCACGCGCTCGACGTGTGGGACCCGGAGTACCGGGAGACGGCCGCGACCGTCGATTTATAAATCGAGATGATCCACTCGTGGCGAACGCGTCGGGCGTTCAGTCTTTGATCGCGTCGCTGTCGCGGGTACGCCCTTTCTGGATGTCGACCTCGCTCGCGGCGACCGCCTTGAGGTCGGCCCGATCGAACTCGGGGTGTTTCACCGCGTCGCGAAGCACGTCGCGTACGAACTCGCTCCGGCTGTTGTAGCCGAGATCAGTCCACGTCGCGTCAACGTCGGCGAGGAACGACTCCGTCATTCGGGTGTTGACCGTCGTCTTCTCCGGCGGCGAACTCGCTTCTGACATACGTCTGTGTTGAAATTGTGTACGAATAATGGTTACACTGGCGGCTGTGTCAGATCTGTCTTCGGGAGAGTGTGGCGCGACAAATGACCGGCAGACTGTGGGTCAGCAGCCACTAATTCAAAAACCCCAGCCACCAGTTATAAGCTATTAACCGTCGATTGGCGGTACCTCCAAAGCCCCAGCCGCGAGGACTCGCGCGGCTTGCTGCGCGCTTCAGTCGCTCGCGTTGCTCGCTCCTTCCAGTGCTTGCTACGCCGTGCTTCGTCCTCGCGGCTGCCCCTTTGAGTCCCGCCCCGACCGCACCGCAACCGCGCCTCACGCCTCCCCAGCCTCGTCGCTCACTGCGTTCGCGACTCCCTCGCGCGTGCTGACTCGCGGCCGCCGGTGGCGGCCGCTCGCAGGCACGCGCCGACCGCAAGAGTACTTGTTTATAACTGAGCGGCGGTCGCAACCGGCTACGCGTCGTCGACCGCGTTCGGCTCCTCGATCGCGTGGTGCGGTCCCACCGGACCGTGCGTCGGGCAGACGCCGGCGATGGGAGTCGCGTTGAGACAGCAGGCGCGCTGTTCGCCCGCGACGAGGCCCTTTGAGAGGGGTTCGCCGCAGCGGGCGCAGTACGACTCCGCCTCGTCGCCGGCCATCCCTCAGCGCTCGCGGATCCGCATCGGCACTGGATGGTTCGGATGCATCGTCAGTGACCCGCGTAAGGAGAGGTCGGGCCCTTCGTAGTCGAGTTCGAACCGCGAGCAGACGGTCGCGAGGATGATCTTGGCCTCCAGCAGCGAGAACGCCTTCCCGATACAGTGGCGCGGGCCGCCCCCGAACGGGAAGAAGGCGAATCTCGGGCGTTGGTTGCGCCGCTCGGGCGTCCAGCGGTCGGGATCGAACGTCTCCGGGTCGTCGTACCAGCGCTCGGACCGGTGGATCACCCACTGGGAGACCATCAGCGCCGAGTCCTCAGGGATCCGGTACCCCCCCAGTTTCACGTCGAGCTTGGGCTCGCGGAACAGCGTGTAGACGGGCGGGTAGAGCCGCATCGACTCGTTGAGCACGCGCTCGGTGTAGTCCATGTCGCGGACCGCGTCCGCGGTCAGGGGGCCGCCACCGGTCGCTCCCTCCGCCTCGCCTTCGACCCGCCCGCGGGCTTCGGGGTGGTTCGAGAGGAGGTAGAAGGTGTACGTCAGCGCGAGCGCGGTGGTGTCGTGGCCGGCGAGCAGCATCGTCACCAGCTCGTCGCGGAGGTTCTCGTCGGTCTGCTCGCCGCGGTCGCGGGCGCGGAGCAGGACGGAGAGCAGGTCCATCGGGAGGTCGGCGTCGGGGTCGCCAGGCGGCCCGCGGACCCCGGTCCCGTCCGGGCCGGCGGGGTCGACGCTCGGGTCGCGCTCCGTGCCGCGGCGGCGCTCGACGATGTCGTCGATCACCGATTCGAGCGTGTCGATGGCGGCGTCGAACTCGCGGTTCTCGCGGGTCGGCAGCCAGTCCGGGATCAGGTACCGGCGGGGGTCGGGCTCGAACCGGGCGCCGAGCGGTTCGAGGTTCTCCTGGACCGTCTTCACCTCCTCGTCGTCGATGTCGGCGCCGAACATCGCCGTGACGATGATCTTCACGGTGAGCCGCGCCAGCTCCAGCTGGATGTCGACGACGTCGCCGTCCTCCCAATCCGCGACGTGCGACTCGGCGTGGTCGGCCATCATCCCGGCGAGCGCGCCGATCCGGCGGTTGTGGAACGCGGGGTTCGCCAGCGTGCGCTGGCGCCGCCACGTCTCGCCGTCGCTCATGAGGAGGCCGTCGCCGAGCAGCGCGTCCATCGCGTCGTCGAACTGCGGCTTGCGGTAGCGCTCCGCGTCGGAGACGAGCACGCGCTCGACGTCGGCGGGGTTCGTAAGAAGGTACGTCTCCCTCGGGCCGAGGTCGAGTCGCACCACGTCGCCGTAGCTGTCGGCGCAGGCGCGAAGGAAGCCGAACGGGTCGTCAGCGAACTGGCGACCGTTGCCGAACAGGGGGTCGCCCAGCGGTCCGGGCGGCGTAACGGACATACGATTTCTGGGGGTTGAGCGGGGTTAAACGTTCGGCGGGGGAGAGCGAAGCACGAGAGAAGACGGCGAGAAAGGACGGCGAGAGAAACGGACGGGATCGGGGGGCGTCGGAGCGCGGCGAGCGCGGGGCGTCGGAGCGCGGCGAGCGCGGGGCGTCGGAGCGTTACCGCGCGTCGAGCCGTTCGACGCGGGCGATCAGCTCGTCGACGGCCGCCTCCTGGTCGTCGGTGGCGTCGACGATGCGCTCGGTCGCGTCCTCGGTGCGGTCGGAGCGCTCGCGCACCGCCTCCAGCGACGAGGTGAGCTCCTCGACGGTCGCGGCCTGGTCGTCGGTGGTCCGGGCGACCTCCGCGACGCCCGCGGCCGCCTCGTCGACGGCGTCGGCGATCTCTTCGAGCGAGTCGAGAACCGTCTCGATCTCGGTGCCCGCGTCCTCGATGCGCTCGTGGGAACGCTCGACGGCGGTCGTCGTCTCCGCGGACTGCGCCTGCAGCTTGTCGAGGCTCTCCGTGATCTCCTCGGTGTAGCCGCGGGTCTCGTCGGCGAGCTTCTTCACCTCCTCGGCGACGACCGCGAAGCCGTCGCCGCCCTCGCCGGCGCGGGCGGCCTCGATGTTGGCGTTCAAGGCGAGCAGGTTCGTCTGCTCGGCCACGTCGGAGATGACCTCGATGACCTCCTCGATGTCGTCCATGCGCTCGGAGAGCGCGCCGACGCTCTCGACGAGCTCGTCGCCGATCTCGACGACGTCCTCGGTCGCCTCGCGGGCGTCCTCGCTGGCGTCGAGCCCCTCGTCGGCGGCGTCGGCCGCCGCGACCGCGGCGGAGTCGACCTCGTCGGCCGTCGCGGCGACCTCCTCCATCCCGGCGGAGAAGGACTGCATCTCGGAGACGCTCTCTTCTAAGAGCTCGTTCTGCTCGTCGACGTTCTCGGCGATGTCGGCGGCCGCCTCGCTCGCCTCCTCGACGGTCTCGTCGAGGTCGCGCGCCTTCTCGTGGACGCCCGAGGAGAGCTGGTCTAAGTTCTCGGCCATCTGGTTGACGACGTCGACGACGCGGACGAGGTCGGCGCTGAGGTGATCGAAGGAGTCGCGGCGGCTCGCGCGGGCGTCGAGGTTCCCCTCGCCGATCGCCTCCGCGGTCTCTCGGACCTCGGCGACCAGCTCGCTCGTGGCGTCCCGCTGGTTCACGTTCTCGGTCCGGTCGATGACGACCTCCGTCACGCCGACGAGCTCGTCGCCGTCGTACATCGGCGTCGCGGTGAACTCGATGTGCTTCTCGTCGCCGTGACGGTCGACCATCGTGCTCGTGTCGCGGTAGCGGGTCCGGGCGCCGCCGCACCGCTCGAGGTCGTACACGTCGTCGGCGGTCTCGGGCGCGTCGAGCACCTTGTCCGCGAGGGTGTCCGCGCGCCGGCCGTCGGGGTAGAACAGCTCCGAGGCGAAGCCGTGACCGAGGGCGTCCTCCCGGTCGACGCCCGTGAGCGCGGCGAGCGACGCGTTCCACTCGGCGACGTTCCCCTCGGTGTCGAGAATAAACGTCGGGACCCCCGTGGCGTTGAACACCTCGGCGAAGCCGGCGCCGGCCAGGGTCCCGGTTCGGTCCGCGCCGTCCGTTTCCGCGACGCTGTACTCTCCCCCGTCCGGGTTCCCGGACGTAACGCCCCCGGTCGTCGCGGCGTCCGCTCCCGGCGAGTCCTCGACGACGACGCCTCCGTCGGGGACCGACCGGGAGTCCCCGTCTCGGCCGAGCGCGCGCCGCAGCAGCCCTCGAACTCCCGTCATAGTCTACTCCAACTCTCTGAACCGAGTTGATAAACGGCGGGTCCCAGTACTCGCGATTGATAATCGACTGTCGCCGGGGGGTGCGGGCGACGAGACGCGGCTCGGGCGGCCCCCGCAGCGTTCAATGGCGTCGGGCGGCTACGGCGATCCGAGACCGATGGACGCCGACGCGGTGCGCGAGCGGGCCCGAGACCTCCCGACCGAGCCCGGGGTCTACCAGTTCCGGGCCGGCGAGACGACGCTGTACGTCGGGAAGGCGCTCGACCTCCGCGACCGGGTGCGGTCGTACGCGGACCCGCGCTCGGGCCGCATCCAGGGGATGGTCGAGCGCGCCGACCGGATCGAGTTCGCGGTCACCGACACGGAGACGCAGGCGCTCCTCTTAGAGGCGAACCTCATCAAGCGGCTCCGCCCGCGGTACAACGTCCGGCTGAAAGACGACAAGTCGTACCCGCTCGTCGCCTTCACTGACCACGAGGTCCCCAGAATCGAGGTGACCCGGGACCCCGAGGCGGGCGCGGTCGCGTACGGCCCCTTCACCGACGTGGGCCGCGTCGAAACCGTGGTGAAGGCTGTGCGAGAGGTGTACGGCCTCCGCGGCTGCTCGGACCACAAGTACGAGGGCCGCGACCGCCCCTGCCTCGACTACGAGATGGGCATCTGCTCGGCGCCGTGTACCGGCGAAATCTCCGTCGAGGAGTACGCCGAGGACGTGGCGGCCGCGCGGCGCTTCTTCGAGGGTGAGACCGGCGTCCTCGCGGACCCGCTCCGGCGCCGGATGGAGGCCGCGGCCGAGGCGAACGAGTTCGAGCGCGCCGCGAATCTCCGTGACCGGCTCGAAGCGGTCGAGGCGTTTCACGGCGAGGGCGGCGAGGCCGTCAGCGACCGGACCGACGACCGCACCGTCGACGTGCTGGCGGCCGCCGTCGAGGGCGACACCGCTCGCGTTGCCCGGCTCCACAGCGAGCGCGGCCAGCTGGTCGACCGAAGCCGGCATCAGTTGGACGCGGCGGCAGTGGGAGACGAGAGAGACGACTCCGGGCAGGGAGCCAACACCCCCGCGGCCGTCCTCGCCGCGTTCCTCGCGCAGTACTACGCCGAGCGGGAGTTCCCGGACGCGGTCCTCCTCGCCGAGCAGCCCGCCGACCCGGAGGTGGTCGAGTGGCTGGAGAGCGAAGGCGTCGCGGTCCGCGTCCCCGGCGCCGGCCGCGAGGCGAAGCTCGTCGAGCTCGCCCTGAAGAACGCCCGGAAGCGCGGCGGCCGCGACGACCCCGTCGGCGCGCTCGGCGACCGGCTCGGAATGGATCGCCCGGCCCGGATCGAGGGGTTCGACGTGAGCCACGCGCAGGGGACCGCCGTGGTCGGCTCCGACGTGTGCTTCGTCGACGGAAGCTCCGAGACCGCCGACTACCGACGGAAGAAGCTCACCGACCGCAACGACGACTACGCGAACATGCGCGAGCTGGTCCGGTGGCGCGCCGAGCGCGCGGTCGAAGACCGAGACGACCGCCCCGACCCCGACCTCCTCCTGATCGACGGCGGCGAGGGGCAGCTGGGCGCCGCCCGCGACGCGCTTGCGGAGACGGGCTGGGACGTCCCCGTCGTCGCGCTCGCGAAGGCCGAGGAGCTGGTCGTCACCCCGACCGGCACCCAGCGGTGGCCCGACGACGCCCCCGAGCTCCACCTGCTCCAGCGCGTGCGCGACGAGGCGCACCGCTTCGCCGTCTCCTACCACCAGACCGTCCGCGACGAGGTGGCGACCGTCCTCGACGACGTGCCCGGCGTCGGTCCCCAGACCCGACGACGACTCCTGCGCAGATTCGGCTCGGTCGAGAACGTCCGCGACGCCTCCCGCGAGGACCTCACCGACGTCGACGGCGTCGGCGACGCGACCGCCAACACGCTCCGCGAACGTTTATAAACGAATCCGCGGTGGCGCGTGCCTCCGAGCGCCCACCGGGCGCGAGGAGCACGCGCGAGGGACGCGGTGAGCGAGGGCGACCGCAGGGAGCCCCGAGCGAACCGCGAGGCTGGGGAGGCGTGAGGCTGCGGTGCTGTGGGGGGCGGGACTCAAAGGGGCAGCCGTGAGGCGGGCGCAGGCGACGCAAGCACCGCAGCGAAGGAGCGGTAGCGACTGAGCGAGGCGCGCAGCGAGCGTGCGCCCGCCTCACGGCTGGGGCTTTGGAGGTGGTCGCCGTCGATCCACGGTGGCCGATTTATAAGCGAGCGGCTGGGGCTTTGGAGGCGTTCGCGGTCGATCCACGGTGGCTGATTTATAAGTAAGCGGCTGGGGCTTTGGAGGTGTTCGCGGTCGATCCGCGATCAATTATTTATAAATCGCCATCCACAACGACCCACTCGTCATGCGAGCGTTCTTCGCCGTCGACCTTCCGGACTCCCTCGCGCCCGCCGTCGCGAACGCACAGGCCCCCTTCGCGGACGCACCGGGCATCAACCCGGTCGACCCCGAACAGGCGCACGTGACGATGAAATTTCTCGGCGAGGTCGCGGAGATCGCCGAGGGTGACTCCCCAACCGTCGACGACGTGATCGCGGCCGGCGAGCGCGCCGTCGACCGCGCAGGCGTCGATCCTTTTAAATGCGAAGTAAGCGGCCTCGGCGTCTTCCCGAACCGCGAGTACATCTCCGTCGTCTGGGCCGGGGTCGACCGGGGTGGCGACGAACTCACCGCGCTCCACGAGGCCCTCGAAGCGGAGACGACTGCGCTCGGCGTCGACCCCGAGGAACACGAGTTCACCCCGCACGTCACGCTGGCGCGCGTCGAGAACGCGACCGGCGCCGAGGCGGTCCGGGAGGCGCTCGACGCCGGGAAGCCCGAAGTCGGAACATTCGCGGTCGACGAGATCCGGCTGGTCGAGTCGACGCTGACCGAGTCGGGACCCGAGTACGATACCGTCCGGGAGTTCGGGCTTGGACGATGAGGGTCGGCTCGCGGACCGGCGTCGATTCTCACCGGTGATAGCCGCGGCCGTACGTTTAACGTACCGGATCGGTGAGGGGTTCACAGATGGACGACAGGCCGCGGTCGGAGAGCGCCACGGGATCAGCGGAGAGCGGCGGCGCCGGGCAGCGCGACCGTCCGACCGACGGTGATTCCACGGCGCTCGCGCGACTCGACCGGCGGTTCGACGCGTCAACGCGGCGCGAGGCGGCCGAGGCGCTCGGCAACCCCTCCAGTTCGATGAGCGCCGACGCGGGCCGGATCGTCGAGGGGCTGTTCGAGACCGCGCTCGACGACCCCGACGAGGCCGTCCGCGCGGCGGCGATCGAGTCGCTGTACTTCCACGGCGACGACCACGTCGACCGGCTGTCGCGGCGGATCGCACAGCGGCGGCGGAGCGGTACGGGCGACGACGCGGGCCGGGAGACGGAACGCGGCGCCGCCGAGACGTTCGCCCGGTGGCTGGAACACGATCGGGCCGCGTATCGGATGGTCGGGGCGACCGGACTGGCGGCGGTCGGCGACGGGGGGGCCGCACCCCGGCTCCGCGAGGCGTTCGACGACGACGACGCCCGGGTCCGCGCCCGGGCCGTCAGGGGATACGCGCGGGTCGGCGGCGAGACGGTCGAGGCGGTCCGGCCGCTGGTGAACGCGCCGAACGACCTCGTGCGCGGTGCCGCGGCCGACGCGCTCGTCGCGATGGACACCGACGACGCGGTCGAGCTGCTCGCGCTCGCGGCGCGGCGCGGGAACGAACAGCTTCGCCTCTCCGTCGTCGACCGATTGGGAGCGCTCGACCGACGGGACGCGACCGGGGTGCTGATCGGGTCGCTACGAGACCCCTCGGAGGCGGTTCGGCGGGCGGCCGCGAGATCTATCGCCACGGTGATCGCCGAGGCGGAGGCCGTTCCCGCGGGCGACGTGCGCGACCGCCTCCTCACCGAGCGGCCCTTCGAAGCCGACGGCCTCCTCGCCGTGTTCCGGTCGGTCGCCACGGAGCGAACCGCCGGCGACCGGGCGGGCGGAAGCAGGAGCGCGGTCGCCGGGTCGCGAGAGCACGTCGACCCCGAGACCAAGCGGTACGCGGCGTGGCTCTACTGCGAACTCCTCGAAGCCGCGGACCCGACCGCGGCCGACCGGTCGCCAGCGGTCGAGTGGCTGATCGACGCGCTCGATCACCGGGACCGGTTGGTGGCAGACCTCGCCGCTGCGTACCTGCCGCGGATCGCCTCGGGGGACGCAGTCGGGGAGGATCCGGTCGAAGAAGCCCCGCGGGACGGCGCGACCGAGTCCACGCTTGGCGTCGACGTCGAGAGAAAGCTTCGCTCGCTCGCGAGCGACCAGACCGCCTCCGAGGCCGCGCGCGAGCGCGCCAGAGCGGTGTTGCGGCGGTTCAAGCGGGCGATGGTGGAGGCGGCCGCGGACCGCCACGTCGAGTACGTCTACGTTCGCTGGCCCGCGGACTACACGGAGAGCTACGAGGGGTAGCCGGGCGGAGGGGCAGTGAGTCGGAAAAACGGCGCTTAGGGACGGCGAACGAACCGATCGTCGTCGACCGCGACCGTCAGGTCGATCGTCTCGTCGAGGAAGTTCAGGACGGTGGCGACGTTTCGGTCCGCGTCGGCGTCGACGTACAGCTGTAACACACCCCCTGCGTCCGCGAGGCGGGCGGCGAGCATGCGGACGAACGCCACCGCCCGTTCGACGTCGAAGGAGGCGACGATCTGGTGGAAGACGCTCACCTCCAGCGAGACGCGCTCGCCGGACTCGTGGTTGGCGTCGAGGATCCGCGAGACGGTCTCGCCGACCTCGTCGGGGGAGAGGCGCGGATCGAGCTCGACGATCTCGACGTTGAGGCCCTCGAAGTCAACATCGGGCGTCGCCTCGAAGTCGTACTCGCCGGTGGTGACGATCACCGTCCGGCGGGGCCACGACGTGAGGCGCTCGTCGAGCGTACGGACCAGTCGCTCCGGCGTCGACGTCACGGCCACGACGAGTCCCGCGGCGCCGTGAAAGTGCGTCCGGAGCGGGTCGGCCTCGTCGCCGGCCGCCGACGCGTCGACGCGGACGACCCCGTCCCACCCGAGCCGGTCAGCCACGTGAACCTCGTCGGCGATCCGGTCGCCCACGTGGTCGTGGAGGTGCGCCTTGAACTCGGCGACCGCGCCGTCGGTGTCGTATGCGGTCTTGGCCGTGGCGCAGTACGGGCAGTCCCAGCTCACGCGGAAGTCGGACTTCGAGAGCGCGTCCGAGTGGTGCGCGAGTAGGTGCGACCCCGTCACCTCGCGCATCTCGGAGCGGTCCCGCGTCCACGCGACGAACCCGCACCGGCCACACGCCCAGCGGCTTACCATGATCGAGAACGTACCTCGTGGGACCCGTTGGAGGCACATGTGTGTTGTGTTACCTGTTTCTCGTCGCCACCCGCACCGAGCGCGGCGAGGGCGATCACGTAAAATCGACCGATCCGTCGACCGTCGCGCCGGCCACGAACCCGTTCTCGTCGGCGTGTTCGACCCGCACTCGAGTGACCCGGGTCGCGGTCGCACCGGTGACGGCGAGCGTGACGTCGCCGACCGCGACGCGGTCACCCTCCGACGGCAGCCGCCCGAGCTGTCGAGTTATCAGGCCCGCCACGGTCTCGGCGCCCGCGTCGGCGGGCAGCGAGAGCCCGAGCGTCTCGTTGAGGTGCGAAACGGTGGTCCACCCGCGCACGACGGCGGCGTCGGGTGCGACGACATCGACCGCGTCCGTCTCCCACCGCCCGACAAGCTCGCCGACCACCTCCTCGAAGAGGTCCTCCAGCGTCGCGATCCCGACGACTGCGCCGTGCTCGTCGACGACGACCACCATCCGCGCCTCGCTCGCGCGCATCTCCGCGAACAGCTCGTCGAGCGGCTTCGTCTCGGGGACGAACACCGGCTCGCTGAGCGCGCTCGCGAGGTCGGCGCCCGTCTCCTCGGCGCGGATCGCGTCGCGGACGTCGAGGACCCCGATCACGTCGTCGCGGTTCTCGCCGTACACCGGCATCCGGGTGACGCCCTCGCTCGCGGCCCGCGAGAGCGCGTCAGCCGGCGTCGCGGTGTCGGGAAGCGCGACCACGTCGGTCCGGGGGACCATCACCGCGTCGACGGTCGTGGTCTCCAGATCGAGGACGCCGCGGATCATCGCGCCCTCGTCGGGATCGAGCGCGCCCGCGGCCTCGCCCGACCGCACGAGCGTCGCGATCTCCTCGCGGGTGAGGTACGACTCGATCGCGGACTCGCCGCCCGTGAAGCGGTTGACGACGCCCGAGAGCGCCTCGAACACGTACAGGACGGGGCGGAGGACGCGCTGGATCGCGACGACGATCCGCGAGACGCGGAGCGCGTGCTTCTCGGCGTTGGCGACCGCGTACGACTTCGGCGCGATCTCGCCGAAGACGATGACGAAAAGCGAGGTGACGAGCGTCGACCCCGTGGCCGCCTCGCCGCCGGAGAAGCCGAACCGGACGAACACCGCGGTCGCGACCGACGCCGCGGCGATGTTGGCGACGTTGTTGCTCACAAGCGCCGTGACGAGGAAGCGGTGCGAGTCGTCGCGCAGCGCCGACAGCGCGCGGGCGCCCGGGACGTCGGTCGCGACGAGCGAGTCGATCCGGTGGGTCGGCACGGAGAACACCGCGAGCTCCGAACTGGAGAAAAAGGCGCTCACCGCGGTCAGCGCGAGAATAGCGCCGACGCCGACGAACGCGATCGTGAAGTCCATACGACCACATGCGGCCGAGTATAAAAGGGAGTACCGACGTGGGAATACCCACGAACGCGCATTCTCCACCGGAAACGGAGGGGTCGACACACACGATCGCGGATCCGTCGGGGCGGCAAAACGGCGCGATTCGGAAAGCGTTAACCCCGCGCCGCGGGTGCGTTTCGGCATGAAGGTACTCGTTACCGACCCCATCGCGGACGCGGGGTTGGACCGACTCCGAGACGCCGGCCACGAGGTCGTCACCGACTACGAGAGCGAGGGCGAGGCGTTGCTCGACGCCGTCGCCGACGCGAACGCGCTGATCGTGCGGTCCGGGACCGACGTGAACGAGGCCGTCTTCGAGGCGGCTTCCGAGCTCGTCATCGTCGGCCGCGCCGGCATCGGCGTCGACAACATCGACATCGAGGCCGCCACCGACCACGGCGTCATCGTCGCGAACGCGCCCGAGGGGAACGTCCGCGCCGCCGCCGAGCACACCGTCGCGATGACGTTCGCCGTCGCGCGCTCGATCCCGCAGGCGCACGGCCGTCTCGTCGACGGCGAGTGGGCCAAAGGCGAGTTCCTCGGCACCGAGGTGAACAACAAGACGCTCACCATCGTCGGGCTCGGCCGCGTCGGGCAGGAGGTCGCCAAGCGCCTCGACTCGCTCGGGATGGACCTGGTCGTCTACGACCCGTACATCTCCGAGGAGCGCGCCGACCGGATGGGCGCCGAACTGGTCGAGGACCTCCACGACGCGCTCGCCGCGGGCGACTTCGCGACGATCCACACCCCGCTCCTCCCCGAGACGGAGGGGATGATCGGCGAGGCCGAGCTGGCCCAGCTGGAGGGCGGCTATCTCATCAACTGCGCCCGCGGCGGCATCGTCGACGAGGACGCGCTCGCCGAGGCGGTCGACGACGGCGTCCTCGCGGGCGCCGCGCTCGACTCCTTCGCCGAGGAGCCGCTCTCGCAGGACTCGCCGCTGCTCGACGTCGAGGAGATCGTCCTCACGCCGCACCTCGGCGCCTCGACGGAGGCCGCCCAGGAGAACGTCGCGGTCGACACCGCGGAGGCCGTCCTCGCGGCGTTCGACGACGAGCCGGTCCTGACGGCGCTCAACGCGCCCTCGGTCGACGAGAGCGCGTTCCCGCGGATCGAGCCGTACATCGACGTGGCCGAGACCGCCGGGAAGGTCGCCGCCCAGCTGCTCGACGGCCGGATCACCGAGGTGGAGACGACCTACGAGGGCGACATCGCCGCGGAAGAGGTCGACCTCGTCACCGCGAGCGCGCTGAAGGGCGTCTTCGAGCCCTTAGAGTGGCAGGTGAACTCGGTGAACGCGCCCCGGCTCGCCGAGGAGCGCGGCATCGAGGTGACGGAGTCGAAGACCCGGCAGACCGACGACTTCCAGAGCCTTGTCCGCGTCACCGTGCGCAACGGCGACGACGAGATCGCGGTCGAGGGGACGCTGTTCGCGGGCGAGGACGCCCGCATCGTCCGGATCGACGGGTTCCGCGTCGACGCGGTCCCGTACGGCCACATGCTCGTCGCGCGCAACACCGACGAGCCGGGCGTCATCGGCCTCATCGGCACCGTCCTCGGCGACCACGACGTCAACATCGCCGGGATGTTCAACGGCCGCGAGACGCAGGGCGGGGAGGCCCTCACCGTCTACAACCTCGACTCGGCCGTTCCCGACGCCGCGATCGAGGAGCTGCTCGCGGACGACCGCGTCGTCGAGATCACCGAGATCACGCTGGACGGCGCCGACGGGCGCGCGGACGAGTAGTCGCGGTCGCGAGACTCTGCTGTTCTGCCGTTTCGCGTGCGTAGCGACCGCGTCGGGTGCGTGACGGCCACGCCGCAGACGTGACGGCCGCATGGTCGGGTGCGACCCCGTCGCGCATACATGTTTATGAACGATTATGATGAATACCGAACGGTATGGTGGAAGCTGAAGTCCACGTCATCGACCGCGGCGGGCTGTACTGTGATATGAACTACATGATGGAGGCGAACACCATCGGGAGCCACGACGAGCCGAATCCCGACACCGAGTACGGGGAGATTCCGGTGTGGAACCTCGTCATCGACCACCCGGAGGGAACGATCCTCTGGGACACCGGATCGCACCACGACGCCGCCGACGGCCACTGGCCGGAGGGGCTCGTTCAGGCGTTCTACCCGCACGACGCGAGCGAGCATCGCCTCGACGACGACCTGGAGGCCGCGGGCTACTCGCTCGACGACATCGACGCGGTGTTCCAGAGCCACCTCCACCTCGACCACGCCGGCGGGCTGGAGTTCTTCGCGGGCACCGACACGCCCGTCTACGTCCACGAGGAGGAGCTGAAGTTCGCCTACTACAGCGCGAAGACCGACGAGGGGAGCGCCGCGTACGTCCTCGACGACTTCGACCACGACCTGAACTGGCGGGTCCTCCACCGCGACCGCGAGGAGCACTTCACCGACCTGGAGTTCGTCCGCTTCCCCGGCCACACGCCCGGGCTCACCGGCTCCGTGATCCACCTCGACTCCGAGGGCACGGTCGTGTTCACCGGCGATCAGGTGTACATGGACGAGAACTACGAGGCGGGGACGCCCCTCGGCGGCCCCCTCGTGTGGGGGAAAACCGAGTGGGCCGAGAGCATGAGCCGGATCCGCGAGCTGGAGCGCCGCCACGACGCCGAGGTCGTGTTCGGGCACGATCCCGAGCAGTTCGAGGCGATCCAACCGGGGTGGGGGGTGTGAGCTACGAGCGCTCCGTCTCCGCCGAGCCGCACGAGCTCTCCCCCGAGACGGTCTGGGAGGTCCGGATGCCGGCGGTCCGCGTCGGCGCGGGCGCGGCCGACGAGCTCGGCTACCAGCTCGGGCAGCTCGGGCTCTCCGGCGACGAGCGCGGGCTGATCGTCACCGACTCGGACCTCGTCTCGCTCGGCCACGTCGACCGCGTCGCAGACGAGCTGGCGGCGGACGGCCTCGACGTCGACGTGTACGACGGCGTCGAGCGCGAACCGAGCGTCGAGGCGGTCGGGGAGTGTATCTCGTTCGTCCGCGAGGAGATGGGCGACGACGGGTACGACTTCTACCTCGGGCTGGGCGGCGGCAGCTGCATGGACACCGCGAAGGCGACCCGGGCCGTCATCGCGAACGGCGGCGACGTGCTCGACTACGTGGCCGCGCCGACGGGCGCGGGCGAGGACCTCACCGAGTCCGGCGCGCCGCTGATCCTCCTCCCGACGACCGCGGGCACGGGGTCGGAGATCTCGCCGGTCGCGATCCTCTCGGTGCCGGAAAAGAACATCAAGGAGGGGATCTCCAGCCCGCACGTCCGCGCCGACGCCGCGGTGCTCGACCCGACGCTCACCACGACGCTGCCGCCGGACCTCACGGCGAAGACCGCGATGGACGCGCTCGGCCACGCGATCGAGGGGTACACCACCCATCGGTACGACGACCTGCTCCGTCCCGAGGACCCGGCCGACCGGCCGGTGTACGCCGGCCGCACCGGCTTCACGGAGATGTTCAGCGAGAAGGCGATCGACCTGCTCTCCTCGAACGTCCGGCGCGTCGTCAACAACGGCGACGACATCGAGGCGCGCGGCGCGATGCTGAAGGGCGCCCTGTTCGGCGCGATCGCCGGGCTCACCGCCGGCGCGAGCCTCGCGCACGCGATGGCGTACCCCGTCGGCAACAACTACCACACGTACCACGGGGAGACCATCGCGGCGCTCACGCCCGCGAGCACCCTCGGCTACAACGTCGCCAGCGACCCGCCGCGGTTCGCGAAGGTGGCAGAGATGCTCGGCGCCGACACCTCGGGGATGAGCACCCGCGAGGCCGCCGACGAGGCCCGCGAGGAGTTCGTGCGGCTCCAGCAAGATCTCAACGTGCTCCCGAGCGGGCTCAACGAACTCGCGGGGATCACCGACGACGACGTCGGCGCGCTCGCCGAGAGCACTGTGGAGAGCCAGCAGCGACTGCTCCGGTGTAACCCGCGACCCGTGACGACGGAGGACGTCGAGGAGGTCTTCCGGGACGCGCTGTACAACTGGGAGTAGCGTGCGCGAACGGCCGATCAGTCGCGTAGGTGGTCGACAACCGCGTCGACGTCGTTCGGGACCGGCTCGGGGTCGCCGCCGGCCTCGTAGGCGGCGTCGGGATCCTTTAAAAGGTGCCCCGTCGTGAGGCAGACGACCTGCTCGTCGTCGTCGACGACGCCCGAACGCCGGAGCTTCTTGAGGCCCGCGAGACTCGCGGCGGAGGCGGGCTCGACGCCGACGCCCTCGCTGGCGAGGTGGCGCTGCGCGGCGGTGATCTCCGCGTCGCTCACGGCGACCGCGGTGCCGCCCGTGTTCCGGATTCCGGGGATCGCCTTCGGCGCGTTGACGGGGTTACCGATGCGGATCGCGGTCGCGCGCGTCTCGACCTCCTCCCAGCGACGGACCTTGTCGTTGCCCTCCTCGATCGCCTCGACCATCGGCGCCGCACCCTCGGCCTGGACGCCGGTGAGCTTCGGGACCTCGTCGACGTCGAGCGCGCCCGACTGGACGAGCTCGCGGAACCCCTTATAAAGCGCGGAGGTGTTCCCCGCGTTGCCGACGGGGAGGACGATCCGGTCCGGAAACGCGCCGTAGTCGGCGTGGAACTCCTCGAGGATCTCGAAGCCGATCGTCTTCTGGCCCTCCAGCCGGAACGGGTTCAGCGAGTTCAGCAGGTACGCCTCGCCGCGCGCGGCCAGCTCTTGGACGATGTCGAGGCAGGCGTCGAAGTTGCCGTCGACCTCGAGAATGCGGGCGCCGTGGAGGCTCGCCTGCGCGACCTTCCCGGCGGCGACCTTCCCCGCCGGGAGGAGCACGAGCGTCTGCATGTTCCCGCGGCCGCCGTAGGCCGCGAGCGCGGCCGAGGTGTTCCCCGTCGAGGCGCACGCGAGCGCGCCGACGCCGAGCTCCTTGGCGACCCGGACGCCGACCGTCATCCCGCGGTCCTTGAACGAGCCGGTGGGGTTCATCCCCTCGTGTTTGATCCGAAGCGTGTCGACGCCCACCGACTCCTCGATGCGCGGGACGCGGTGCAGCGGCGTGTCGCCCTCGGGGAGAGTGACGCCTAAGTCGAAGGGGAGCCCCTCGCGGTAGCGCCAGACGCCGCGCTCGGGGCCGTCGGAGGGTGCGCCCGCGCCGAACTCGTCGAACGTCGGCGGGTCGTCGTACCGCACTTCGAGCAGGCCGTCGCACTCGTCGCAGGTGTATCGGACGTCCTCGAAGGGGGCGAACGTCTCGTCGCACTCGATGCAGGCGAGCCACGTCCCGTCGGCGGCGCAGTCAGGCGCCGCCGGGGCCGGGGCGTCGATGGCGAGATCCATTACGTCGAGGTCCGTTCCGCCGCGGCTTAAGACGGGCGGTCGGAACGGACGTTGCCGGCCGGAACGAAGCTGTTCGGTCGTCGCCGGCCGGAACGAAGCGGTTCGGTCTCAGTCGACGATGATCTCCGAGGTGTCGTCGCCCTCGTCCCCGCCGGAGCCGAGGCGGTCCTGGTAGCGCTGGATCCAGTCGGCAAAGCAGTCGGGGCAGAGCCGTTGGGTGTCGATGTTCGCCCGATCGACGCTCAGCCGGACGGTGCGCGAGAGCGCGTCCGTCGTGGGGTCGCCGCAGGCGTCGCAGGGCTCGGTCGTCGGCGCGTCGCTCATGTCGTACCGGTCGCGGCGCCGGCTCTTAAAAGTACGTCGGCGAGTCCGGGGCGGCGGCGGGGGCGGCAGCGCCGGTTCAGACGGTCCGGAACGCCCGGTCGCCGGCGTCGCCGAGGCCGGGAACAATGAACCCGTCGTCGTCGAGGTGGTCGTCGATGGCGACCGTCAGCAGGTCCGCCTCGGGGACGGCCTCGCTCACGCGGACGAGGCCGGCGGGCGCGGAGACCGCGGAGAGCACGAACAGGTCCTCGAAGTCGTCGGCCTCGTCGAGAACGTGGTCGAGGACGGCGACCATCGTCGACCCCGTCGCGAGCATCGGATCGGCGACGATGACGGTGTCCTCCGGCCGGATCTCGGGGAGCTTCACGTAGTCGATGGTGATCGGGAACTCGCCGTCGGCGGTCATTCCGGCCTCCTCGTCGCGGCCGGCGGAGATGACGCCCTGCTTCGCGCGCGGGAACGCCTTCAGGAGCCCCTCGACGAACGGGGTCGCGGCGCGGAGGACGTTGATGATCACCACGTCGTCGAGCCCCTTCACGCGCTCGCCGGTCGTCTCCGCGAGGGGGGTCTCGACGGGGACGTACTCCGTCTCCATCGCGCCGTCGATGATCTCGTAGCCGCAGATTCGGCCGAGCTTCACGAGCCCCTTCCGGAACGCCACCTGCTCCGTCTCGACGTCGCGCAGCCGCGAGAGGGTGTCCGTCGCCAGCGCGTGCGTGATGAGGTACGCGTCGTCGCGGTCTTCGATCGTCATTGTCGGGAGACTGGCCGCGTTCGGCTTAAAAGATGGCGAAAATCGCCGGTTCGAGGAGCGCGCCGGCGCGGAAGCGGGCGACGCGTGAGGGTGGCGACGCGTGAGCGTCGAGCACGCCGCCGCGGTCACCGCAGCACGACGACGTACGTCAGCGCGAAGATGACGAGCGCGAGGGAGGCGACGTTCGTCGCGGTGACCTCGGCGACGTCGAGCAGCTGGAGCCCCCAGAACGCGGTCCACGCGAACATCCCCGAGAGGACGGCGTTCAGGAGCAACACCACCCGCGGATCGCCCTCCGACCCCTCGACGCCCTCGCGGATCCCGTCGCGCTCCTCCGCCGTTTCCCGCTGGTCGTCGGTCATACGCCTACGCCGGGCGGAGCATCACTTAGCTCTTCGCCACGACGCCCGCGACGTTTTGTTCGTGCGGACCGTATCGGCCCCCACGCCGATCGAGATGCGTGTTCACAACAAGCACGGGAACCGGATCGACCCCGTTCCCTTCCTCGTCACCGTCGGGCTCGCGTTCATGGTCGCGTTCTCCTTCGGCCCGATATACGGGCTCGCGTACGGGTTCGCGCTGCGGGCGGCGCTGGCGCTGTCGGGGGCGGCGTTCGCCGGCGCAACGGCGGTCGCGTACCGGCAGTTGGTCCGGGGCGCGCCCGCGCTCGACGCGGGCCCCCTCCCGCCCGGACCCCGCGTCGAGCGGCTGTTCTACGCGGCGATCGGACTGGGCGTCGTGCTGGCCGCGCTCACGCTCCCGCTGCTTTGACGCCGATCGGATCCCCTCGCCGCGTAGCCACGCCGCCGCGCCGCCCCGCCGCCACGCCGCTGCGCCACCGCGCCACCGCGCCACCGCGCCGCCGATCCACGCTAATGCGTCACAATCGCACAGCAGCCGGGAGGTAATAGAGCGTGACGACGTGGACGAGCGTATGGGCGTCTTTGACAAGCTATCGAGCGCGCTGACGGGACCGACGCGGAGCGCGCCGGAAGTCGCCGGCGACGACGGTTCCGAGGGGTCGTACTGGTGCGACGACTGCGGCGTGCGGGTCCGCGACGTCGCCGTCGACGACGAGGGGCTCGACCGCGACGACGAGGGGGTGCCGGCGTGTCCGGACTGCGGCGACTCCATGCGGTTCGAGCGCGCGAGCGGCCCGGGCTGTGCTTGCTGAGCGCGAACGCCTCGGTTTAATACTGATCAGGGCTCGCGGAGCACAGTCACATCGCCCACCGATCGATCAGGGCTCGCGGAGCACAGTCACATCGCCCACCGATCGATCAGGGCTCGCGGAGCACAGTCACATCGCCCACCGATCGATCAGGGCTCGCGGAGCACAGTCACATCGCCCACCGATCGATCAGGGCTCGCGGAGCACAGTCACATCGCCCTGATCGGTCGGAAACGGCGCGGGATCGGCGTCGGCGGGGTCGTCGCCGACGCCCGGGTCACCGAGCGCCGCGAGCTCCTCGTCGGTCAGGAGCGCGTCGTCGAGCCGGTCGACGAGCGCGGCCTCGTCGACCCCCGTGCCGATGACGACGAACTCGGTGCGGCGGTCGCCGTGGTCCTCGTCCCACTCCAAGTCCGGGCGGTTCGAGCGCAGCATGTCGCGCTCGACCGACGGGAGGCTCGCGATCCACGGCCCGAGCGCCTCAACGCGGACCGACCGCCCGGCCTGCCCGACCTGCTGGCGCTGGTCGGTGCCGGCTACCCACAGCGTCCCCTTCGACCGGACGACGTCGTCGGGGAGGTCCCGGAGGACGGCGGCGAGCCGGTCCGGGTGGAACGGTCGCCGACGGCGGTAGGTGAAGGAAGTGACGCCGTACACCTCGTCGGGGTGACGATGGTCGTGGGCGTGACCCTCGTCGTGTTCGTGCCCGTCGTGGGCGTGGTCGCCGTCCCCGCCGTGCCCGTGGTCACCGTCGCCATCGTGCCCGTGGTCGTCTCCCGAGTCGGCTTCGGCTAGCGCGCGCTTCCACCCCGGCAAGTCGCCGAGCTCGCCCGCGTCGAACAGCCCGACATCGAGGATCCGGTCCGGGTCGACCGCGGAGAACTCCGCGACGATCGTCTCCGCGTCCGGCTGGAGCGCACCGACGAGGTCGATCGCCTCGTCCATCTCCGCGTCGGTACAGAGGTCCGCCTTGTTACAGACGACGAGGTTCGACACCTCGACCTGCTCGACGAGAAGGTCCGAGAGCGGGCGGTCGGCGTCGGCCTCGTCGCTCTCGTCCCCAATCTCGTCGCCGGTCACCGCGTCCGGGTCGACGCGTCGCGCCGGTGTCTCGTCGCCGGCGAACGCGTCGAGGAACTGCCGCGTGTCGATCACGGTCACCAGCGCGTCGACGCGGTACCGGGCGGCCGCGCGCGACTCGGTCGTGAACAGCCGCGCGACCGGCGCCGGCTCGGAGATCCCCGACGACTCGACGACCAAGGCGTCGAAGGAGCGCTCGTTCGCGAGCCGCACCACGGCGCTTTCGAGGTCGTCTTGCAGCTCACAGCAGATACAGCCGTTCGACAGCTCCGTGACGCCCTCGACGTCGACCTCGGACTCCTCCGCGATCAGGTCTGCGTCGACGTTCACGTCGCCCATGTCGTTGACGAGGACCGCGATGTCGCGGTCGCCGGCGTTCCGGAGCAGGTGATTCAAAAGGGTCGTCTTGCCGGCGCCGAGGCTTCCCGAGAGCACGGTCACCGGGATGCGGTCGTCCATACGATCGGATCGGCCACGACGCTCTTGAACCCCCGGGCGGGGCGCAGGAGCGACCGGGCGCCGAGGACCCGCCGCGGGGCGATCCGAGCCGATACGTTGATAGGCAGGGGTCGTCGAACTCGCGGTATGGTTCTGTCCGCCTCCGCCGTGTCGTTCGTCAGCGTCGCGGTGACCGTGCTGATGGTCGCCGCGATGCTGTATCTCGTCTGGGGAGCGCTCGGCAACGACATCCACACGCCGAGCCCCGACACCGAGGACCGACCGGAACTGGACGACGACGAGTCCGACGAGGGGTCGAGCGAACTCACGGACGGGAACACCGCCTGACGCCTCGCGCTTCAAGGACGAATCCGCACCGCGGACGAATACCGCGGACCGCAAACCGTGGACGGCGACCGCGGCGCTCCGGCCGCGACAGGTTTTAACGCGGGAAGAGTATCATGAGAGATGATGACAGTAGCCGACCGGATCGAGAGGTTTCGGGCCGCGCTGGAGGAGTGGCTCCGGGGCCTGTACCACGGGATGATCACGCACCCGGCCTACGAGAAGATCGAGAAGGAGGCCGAGGACACCGAAGACGAGTTCATGCTCGCGTGTTTCCCGGACGCGTTCGGGATCCCCTCGCCGGTGTCATACTACACCGCGGAGCTGCTCCCGTACCTCGAAGACGAGTTCGAGGCGTGGGAGCGGCGGCTGTGGGACCGCGAGACGCTGATCGAGCGGAAGGGCCAGCAGTACCACTTCTGATGACGGGACGACACCTATCCCGCGACTGATGGAGCAGTTCGTCTTCTTCGGCGGCAAGGGCGGCGTCGGAAAGACCACCGTCTCGTGTGCGTACGCCCACCGCTGCGCGCGCGACGGGGTGCGAACGCTGGTCGTCTCCACCGACCCGGCCCACTCCGTGTCGGACGTGTTCGACCAGCAGTTCGGCGACGAGCCGGAATCCGTCGACGGCGTCGACGGGCTGGACGCGATGGAGATCGACCCCGAAGACGAGATGCAGCGGCATCTCGACGAGATCCGCGAGGCGCTCTCGGAGCAGGTGTCGGCGGCGATGGTCTCGGAGATCAACCGCCAGCTGGAGATGTCCCACGGAACGCCCGGCGCGTACGAGTCGGCGCTGTTCGACGCGTTCGTCGACGTGATGCGGACGGAGAGCGAGCCGTACGACCGCGTCGTCTTCGACACCGCGCCCACGGGCTCGACGCTCCGACTGCTCGGGCTCCCGGAGTTCCTCGGGGACTGGATCGACCGCCTGCTGTACAAGCGCAAGCAGTCTATCGACCTGTTCGAGAAGGCCGCGGTCGGAAATATGGAGCCCCGGCGCCTGATGGAGGGCGATCCCGTGATCGAGCGGCTCCAGCGGCGCAAGGAGTTCTTCGAGTACGCCGGCGAGACGATGCGGTCGGACGCCGCCTTCTTCCTCGTGTTCAACCCCGACCAGCTCTCTGTCAACGAGACGGCGCGGGCGATCGAGGGGTTCACCGAGCGCGACCTGCGAGTCCGCGGACTGGTGGCGAACAAGCTCACGCCCTCGCCCGACGAGGAGGAGGAAGGACGCGGCGCGCGCTACCTCCGCGAGAAGGTCGAGACCGAGCGCGAGCGACTCGCCCAGGTCCGCGAGGGGTTCGACCCGCCGCTCGTCGCCGAGATCGAGTCGCGCACGACAGAGGTCCGCGGAGACGTGCTCGCCGACGTCGCCGCCTCCCTCGACGTGGAGCCGTGACGCGCGGAACGCGGGCGGCGCGCCGGTCTCGCCCACGCTGACGGCAGAGCGTTTCCACCGGACCGAACCGAGAGACGCGGGACGCGCGCGAGGTCGATCGGCGCGCCGATAGCACGAATTTTACCAGAAGGTCAGAGAAAAAAACCGGATTTCGGCGGCGACCTCGGCGCGACCGGCAGATATTGTCGTGGACCATCATGAACGAAAGTAACGTTTAAGTTGAACATAGTGAACCGATACCACGAGGGAGGGAACCAATGACAAGTGTAATTTGGATCGTCGTTGCCGTGCTCGGCACGTTCACCGTGGGGTACATGGGGTACTCGCGGTACCTCTCGCAGTTCGTCGAACTCGACGACGAGCGAGAGACGCCGGCACACAAGTACGAAGACGGACAGGAGTACGTACCGTCGAAGAAGCCGGTACTACTGGGGCATCACTTCTCGAGCATCGCGGGCGGCGCACCGATCGTCGGCCCGATCACGGCGGGAGCGATCTGGGGATGGGTCCCCGCGCTGCTGTGGGTCGCCATCGGGAACCCGCTGATGGGCGCGGTCCACGACTTCATTTCGCTGTCGAGTTCGATCCGCCACGAGGGGCGCTCGATCGGCTACATCGTCGGGCAGTACGTCGGTGAACGTGGCAAGAACCTGCTGCTGTGGTTCGCGTTCCTCACGATCATCCTCGTCGTCGCCGTGTTCGCGCTGGTCGTCGGGATCGTGTTGAACGCGTTCCCGTCGGCGGCGACCGCGAGCTTCGTGTACATCGGGCTCGCGGTCGTGTTCGGCGTGTACCTCTACCAGCTCGACGGACCGTTTATTCCCGGGACCGTCGTGTTCGTCGCCGGCGTGTTCGCCGGCGTCTGGGTCGGCATCCAGTATCCGTTTGCGTTCTTCCAGCTGGCGGGCGACGCCTCCCACGCCGCGGGCACGTTCGTCCTCTTCGAGGGGAGCACGGGCTCGTGGGTTCCCGGCGCGGGCGCGCTCGGCGGCAACACGGCCGCGTGGGTGCCCGTCATCCTGATATACGCGGTGATCGCCAGCGCGCTCCCGGTCTGGACGCTGCTCCAGCCGCGCGACTACCTGTCGTCGTTCCTGCTGTACGCGGGCGTGGGCGGCGCGCTGATTGCGATCATCGTCGGCACGGTGCTCGGAACGTCCTCGCAGCCGCTCGTCGTCGACAGCAGTATCCAGCCGTTCCAGGGGTTCATGGGGGTCGACAGCCGGGCGCCGTACCCGCTGTTCCCCATGCTGTTCGTGACGATCGCCTGCGGGACGATCAGCGGCTTCCACTCGCTCGTCTCCTCGGGGACGACGGCCAAGCAGCTGAACAAGGAAAGCGACGCTCGGCTCATCGGCTACGGCGGCATGCTCGGTGAGGGCCTGCTCGCCGCGACGGCGCTGTCCGCGCTCGCCATCGCCGGGTTCGCGTCCGACGCCGCGGCCGGCGGTATCGGCGGCGCGCTGCCGAACTTCGCGACCGGCGGCGGGATCATCCTCACGAGCCTGAACATCCCCACCGCGTACGGCGCTCCCTTCATGGCGCTGGTGCTCGTGAGCTTCCTGCTCACCTCCACGGACACGGCCGCGCGGCTCGGCCGCTACATGATGGAGGAGATCGTCGGAACGAAAGGGACCCAGAGCGAGACCGGCTTCGCCGGCGGCATCGGCTCGTTCGCCCGCGGCCGGTACACGAACCCAGTCATTCAGGGGCTTATCGCGTACGCGCTGGTCATCTCCGGCGAGTGGGCGACCCTGTGGGCGCTGTTCGGGAGCGCGAACCAGCTGCTCGCCGCGCTCGCGCTGCTCACCGGAACGGTCTGGCTCGCCAACTGGGACGAGACGAAACAGCTCGTCAGCACTGGCGTGCCGATGGCGATCATGGTCGTCATCACCGTGATCGCCCTGGCGTTCCTGGCGGGGTATCAGTGGTTCTTCGTCAACCTCGTTCAGGGCGGCGTCACCGGCATCGGTGGCCAGATATCGATGGTCGTCCGCATCGTGCTCGCGGCGGTCCTCGTCTACCTCGCGCTGTCGCTCGTGCGCATCGGCTACGGCAACATCACGAGCGTCCGCGGCGGCGACCGCCCCGCGGCGGAACCGAGCGACGACTGACGCCGGCGGCTGTCCCCGCCTCCGGACCGTCTCCGCGTATTTTTTCGGTGCGCTCCGACCGTTACCGCCAGAACCGCTTCGCGAGCCGCGAGAAGAGCCCCTCGTCCGGCTCCGCGACCGCCTCCCACAGGCGGAACGCGCCGGCGACGTCCGCGACCTCGCTCGCGACCAGCTCCTCGTCGTCGGGCGCGACGACGATCAGGTTCACTTCGTAGTGGCCGTAGTAGCCGAACTTCAGGAGCGTTCGGTCGCGGAACCCGTCGACGAACTCGGCGACCGCGTCCGGGACGCGGTCCGCGACGAGCGCGATAGTGACGTCCGTCCCGTAGTGCTCCTCGTCGCCCTCGACGCGGTCGTCGGCCACCGCGTGGGCGAACTCCACGAGCCGTTCGAGCTCGGCGACCGACGGGGTCGAGACGCGCCGAGCGAACAGGAACTCCATCATGTCGTGGTCTGCGTAGCTCAGCGCCGGGTGGAGGAACTGCTTCTGGTTGCGTACCCGCATCTCCGCGGTCAGCTCGAACCGCTCGCCGTCGACGACGACGTCGCGGTCGAGGTCGTAGCTGTACATCAGCCGGTCGGAGACCCGGTCGAGGTACTCGTCGTCGTAGTCGGGGACGGCCTCGCGGATCTCGGCCGGCAGTTCCTCGGGGTCACGGCGGTCGTCGCCCTCCGCCGAGGTCGACGCGGCCTCGCGCGTCTCGTCGTCGCTCCCCTCGGCCGCGTCACTCATCGTCCGGATCGTAGGCGACCGCGTCGCCGTCGGCCGGCGGCGCGCCGATCGCGAGTACAGTAACGGGCCCGTCGGCATCCGCCGGGTTGTACGCGCGCTGCGGGCTCTCGGGGTCGACGACGAACAGGTCGTCCGCGGGCACCTCGTAGGTCTCCTCGGGCGTCTCCACCGAGAGGGTGCCTTCGAGCACGTAGAACGCCTCCTGTTGGGTCTCGTGGTAGTGGTACGCGAGCGGGAGCTGCTCGCCCGGCGCGGCGCGGAACCGGTTGATCGCCGCGGCGTCGAGGCCGCCCGGCTCGGAGAGCTTCCGGCACTCGCACGGTCGGTCCGGCTCCGGGTCGACCGAGTCGACGTCGACGACGCGGTATCCCATGTGAACTAATTCCACAGAGCGATTGAAAAGCTCGTCGGGCCGGGGCGAGTCGATACCGAGCCGACATCGGGCCGGCGTCGGCCGGTTCCGATGGCGGCGGCGACGGCGAAGAAGACGGCGTAGCGACGCCGAGGCCGGGGTTTAAGTTTGTCGGACACGATCATTTGGTAGAGATACCCATGTCCGACGAAGAGATCCAAGCGGAGGCGTGCGGACGGTGTTCGATGTCGACCGTCGTGGGCGCCGTGAGCGGGGACCAAGACTCGGAGGAGCGCGCCGAGCGCGACCCGTTCGCCGGCGAGCGAATCGAGGTCGACGAGTCGTCGTTCCGACAGATCTCGCCGGGCGGGTTCCTCAGCGACCTCAAGGACCGGGTCGACGAGCTCGGCCGCCGGCTCTCCTACGGGAAGTAGCACACGCAGGCTCGGACATCCCGGTCCCGTTCGCTCGACCGACGCTCGCTCACGCGCGGTCGGGGAGACTTATACGCGTTCGTGTCGTAACGGGAGCAAGCGATGGAAGAGAGCATCTCCGGCTTCAAGGTGCGCGGCGACTGGGGCGACGTCGTCGAACACGGCGAGCGGATTGCCTTAGCGCTCCGGGAGGTCGGCGTCGACGGCGACGCCTACTACGAGTTCGACGAGTGGCGTCCGAAGACCCACGAGCGCATCGACGAGGACGTCTCGGAGAAGACCGCGGCGCAGGCCTCCGTCGACGAGGGGAAAGGCGAGCGCGCGGGGCAGTCGCCGGGCGACGACCTCCAGACGGCCGGCGAGAAACTCACGGAGTCCTACGAGAAGGTCGAGGAGAACGACACGGAGAGCGCCCGCGAGCGCTGGGGCGAGTCGATCGAGCACGTCGCCCGCGCCGCCGACTCGGCGAGCCGGAAGGCGCTCCGGAAGGTGGAGGACGCCGTCTACCGGAACGTGATGACCCAGATGGCGCCGTACTACTTCGACAACGAGCTCGTCAGCGCCAACATCCAGGAGGTCGCCCGCGCCGAGGACGGCGAGACGTTCGTCTTCGAGGTGAACGTCAACGACGACGAGCTGAAAGGTGAGGTGTCGGACGTCCTCGGCGAGTACGAGTCCGAGATCGACCGCTGGCACGTCGAGACCGAGAAGCGGACCGACGACGTCGCGGCCGCCGAGGGCGTCGAGCCGCCGGCCGAGGAGGGTGGGCCGGACTCGACGACGACGTGAGAGCGGGCGCGAGCCTCGCCGACTCCGCCCGGCGCACCGCCCGCGCCGACGGCGCGGCCGCTACAATCGCCGAGACACATCGGTCGTCTTTAACTCGCCCACCGTCGAATCGCACCCATGAGCGAGGTACTCCGAGTCGAGGCGGGCGAGCTGTCCGTCGACGAACTCATCGACGCGCTCAACGACGGCCGGCGGATCCTCGTCGACGTCGAGGTCGCCGGCGCCAACCACGAGGTCGCCCTCCGCTACGACGGGGAGACGTACCACTGCGACACGCCGACGAACCTCCATCGGCACGCGGACGAGTCGGGAATGCGGGGCTGTATCGACCAGATGGGGTACGCCGCCGAGGAGTGACCGCGTCGAGCGGGGATGACGGAGGTTTAACACCGCCGCGCGCGGATCGACGGCCATGAGCGATCCCGAAATCGAGGACCTCGTCGGCGACACCTCTCCCTCTTTCGAGCACGTCCTCTCCTGCGTCTTCGGCGTACGCGACCACGAGAGCCGGGCGTACCTCGAACTGCTCGACTACCCGGGCAGCACCGTCTCGGAGCTCGCCGACGCGCTCGACCGCGATCGGTCGAACGTGAACCGGTCGCTGTCGACCCTGCGAGAAAAGGGGTTGGTCGAGCGCCGCCGCCGGTTGCTCGACTCCGGCGGCTACGTCTACCAGTACACCGCAATCCCGGTTCCCGAGGCCAAGCGCCGCCTCCACGACGCCCTCGACGAGTGGGTGACGGACGTCCACGACGCCATCGACGCGTTCGAGCCCGACGAGCGCTGAGCCCGTTTCGCGGGGCGAGGCCCTACTCCTCGGCCTCGTCCGACTCCTCACCCGCGGTCAGCCCGTCGTCCTCGTCGCGGTCGAGCGCGCGGTCGGCGTCGTGGTGGTCGGAGTAGCCGTCGAACCAGCGGACGATCCGCTCGATGCGGTCGACGATGTGCGCCGGCTCCCCGGACCGAGAGAGCTCGTGGCCCTCGCGCGGGTACCTGACGAACCGCGTGTCGACGCCGTTCTTACGCAGGATCCGGTGGTACAGCTCCGCCGTACAGATCGGCGTCCGCGTGTCGTCCTCCGAGTGGATCAGGAGAGTCGGCGTGTCGACCGCGTCGGCGTGGCCGGTCGGCGACTGCTCCCAGAGCCACTCGGGCTCGTCGGACGGCACCGTGTCGAAGTCGCCCTCGACGAGCTTGTAGGCCGCATCCGTCGAGCCGTAGAAGCCGGTGAGGTCGTAGACGCCGCGCTGGGAGACGGCCGCCCGGAAGTAGTCCGTCTGGCCGACGATCCACGAGGTCATGAAGCCGCCGAAGGAGCCGCCGGTGACGAACGCGTTCGACGCGTCGATCTCCGGGCGGTCGGCGACGGTCTCGACGCCCGCCATCACGTCGCGGGTGGTGACCGCGCCCCAGTCGCGCTCGATAGCTTGTATGAACTCCTCGCCGTAGCCCGTCGAGCCGCGCGGGTTCGACCAGAAGACGGCGTAGCCGCGGGCGGCGAGCGTCTGGAACTCGTGCCACATCGTCCCGGACGTCGACCACATCGCGTGCGGCCCGCCGTGGATCTCGACCGCGAGCGGGTACGGCTCGTCGGCATCAGTAGCTGATTCCGGCGGCGTCAGCAGCCACCCCTGAATCTCGACGCCGTCGGACTCGAAGCGGAACTCCTCGGGCTCGCCGATCGCCCGCTCGTCGAGGTAGTCCGCGTTCAGCTCGGTCAGCCGGGTCGTCTCGTCGGCCGCGGCGTCGTGGGCGAACGCGTCGCCCGGGTGGTCCCACTCGCTGGCGGCGAACGCGACGATGACCGACTCGGGGCCCGCGCCGGCCTCGCCGCCGACCGTCGCGGCGGAGACGGTACCGGGCCGAAGCAGGCGTTCGGGCTCGGCGCTCCCGTCGGCGGGGACGTGCCACAGCGCCGTCTTCCCCTCGTCGGGCGTCGCGAAGTACAGCGTCTCGTCGTCCGGGCCCCACTGCGGCGTCGTCCCGCGGCCGAGGCCGCGGTCGAGGTCGCCGGTGAGGTCGGTGACAGCTCCCGATTCCGCGTCGAGGACGCGGAGGTCGGTCGGCTGCATCGACACCTGGTCCGGCTCCGCGTGCGTGAAGGCGACGCGACCGTCGGTGGTCGCCGCGAGGTCGGCACCCCAGCCGGTCGTGGTGTGGACGCGCTCGGCCTCGCCGGACGCGAAGTCGTGAGCGCGGATCGCGATCTCCACGGAGTCGTCGGGGTCGTCGCCGACCGCCTCGGTGTAGTACAGCGTGTCGGCGTCGCCCCACGACGGCGCGGCGAAGTCGGCGTCGCGGTCCGTTACTCGGGTGACGGCCCCGGACTCGGCCGGATCGGGATCGGTGACGCCGCCCACGGTCGCGTCCGCGTCGACGACGTACACGCCGGGGCGCCGGCCGTCGAAGTAGCGCTCGGCGGCGCGGTAGACGGTCCGGTCGATGACGCGCGGGTCGGGATGGTCCTCGGGCTCGTACTCGTCCGGCACCGCGAGGTCGCGGTCGGCCTCGTGGTCGTCGGCGGTCACCGACTGGACGAACGCGATCCGCTCGCCGTCGGGCGACCACGCGACCTGTGAGACGCCGCCGACCACATCGGTGACGCGACGGGCCTCGCCGCCGTCGAGCGGGAGGACCCACAGCTGCTGACGGTCGTCGGCGGCGCCCCGAGTGGAGGTGAAGGCGAGCCGGTCACCGGAGGGGCTCCAGCGCGGTTCGGCGTCAGAGCCCTCCGGGAGGGTGAGCCGGCGCGGCTCGTCCTCGCCCGTGGCGTCGACGACGTACACCGTCGTCTCGTAGCTGTCGTCGTCGTTCGGCTGTCGGCGCACGAAGGCGACGCGGTCGCCGTCCGGCGAGATCCGGGGGTCGGACGGGACCGCGACGTCGTGGTAGTCGGCGGCGGTGACGCGCTCCATGCGCGTCAGTCGGACGGGGGAGCCAAAAGGCGTCGGGAGCCGGAAAGGAGGGCGGCGGTTCCGCGCCCCGCGGCCACCGTACCGGACGGCCTCCCGCGAAACCGCGACCGGTCAGTCCTCGCCGTTGTCGAACGCGAGCGAGACGCCGTCGTCGTTGACGGTCGCGCCCGCGGCGCAGACCGGGTGTTCGAGGTCGGCGCCCAGCAGTTCGGTCGCGGCGGACTGGGCGTCGGTCGCGGTCAGGTCGTACGGCTCCGGCGAGTCCGTCTCGTAGGTCGCGACGACGGTGGGCTCGTCGACGGCTTCGACAAGCAGCGCGTCGCGGCGGACGACGCCGATCGTCGCCTCCTCCGCGTCAACGACGCCGGCGACGCGGGGCGTGTCGTAGTCGTCCTTCTCGTAGTCGAGCGCGAGCAGCGCCGACGCGAGCGCGTCGCGGGCGGGGTAGCCGCGCTCCAGCTTCTCCGCGATCGGGTCGACATGCGAGCCGTTGCCGAGGGCCGCCAGCGGCTCCCCGGCCGGCGTCTCGACCGCTCGCGCGCAGTTGTACGAGACGTACGGGTTGTCGGTGTCCGGCGCGTCCGGGGTCGGGCCGACGGTGAGCGTCTCGCCGCGGTCGGTGATGCGGCGGTTCGGGAACGAGCGCGAGGAGACGCGGTAGCCACCGATCCCGGGCGCGACGACGACGAATCGTCCGACGTACATACAGCTTCGTGCGGATTGGGTCGAGTAAAACGCGTCGATGTACCCACGAACGCGATCCGTAGGTGGTGCGAGGCGTCCGGCGACCCCGCGACGCGGAGACCGTCGTCCGCGGGAGCGTCAACCGATCGCACGGCGGCCGCAACGCGCAACGCTTACAAAGACGTACTGGCTACCAATAAGTGCGCAGTCCATTGGGGTAGTGGCCAATCCTGTTGCCTTCTGGGGGCAACGACCCTGGTTCGAATCCAGGATGGACTACTTCTCTCGCGTCTCGCTTCGACTGGAACGGAGCGGCGTCCCCGTCCCGCGGTTTCCAGTCGAAACGAAGGGGTGGCCGTCGTCGGTTCGGACTCCCGTCACTTCTCGACATCCAGCAGCGCGACGCGCTCGCGGACGACGTCGGTGAGGTCACCGGTCGTGGCGGCGAGTTCGCGGTCGGTGACGCCGTAGAACTCGCGAACGCGGTCCTCGTCGAACGCAGTCTCGAGGTCGTCTGCGTCGATGGTTGCGGTCGAATCGCTCGCGAGTTCCGCGACCCCCTCGACCGCTCCGTCGAGGTCCGCGGGTTGGCGATCGGTGCCGGGCACCTCGCCGTAGTCCGCGACGAGGACGACGGCCGCGCGCTCGCCCTCGGAGACGCCGAGTTCGAGCGCCCGGTCGATCTGCCTGCGGCCGGCCGCGTACAGCAGTATTTCGACGCCGGGGTCGCGCGCGACCGCCTCCCCGCGGGCGATCGCTCGTGCAGCGAGCCGCGCCGCCTCGCGGAGCTGCGTCGCGGAGACGACGAGGCCGGCGTCGAACGCCTGGACCACCGCACCGGTTTCTTCCGCGACCCCGTCGAGGTCGGCGAGGAACGCGTCGAGGTCGTCGATCGCGAAGGTACCGCGGACGAGGCGGACCGCGGGGTCGGGCGCCGGCTCACTGTCAGGGTCGGGCGCTGGTTCCTCGTCGGCGTCGACCGCTGGCTCAGTCATCCGAAGTCACCCAGGCTCGCCTGTCCGTCGCCGTCGCCGTCGGCGTCCGCGCCCGCGGTCGCCGCCGCGGAGGCCGACCGGTCGGGGTCGACGCCGTCGAGCGAGGGGTCCTCGCGGCCGGCGTTCTCCAGGATGCGCTCGGCGGTGCGCTCGCGGCCGCGGAGGGCGCCCAGCACGACCGCCTTGTCGGCCTCTCGGAGGTCGGCGCGGCTCTCGATGCCGGCCTCGAAGAGGCGGCGGGCGCGCTTGCGACCGACGTTGCGGACGCCCGCAAGGTCGAGCAGCTCCTCGCGGACGCCGTACTCAAGCCGCTTGCGGGCCTCGCGCACCTGAACGACGACGTCGCCGTCGATCCCCTCCACGTCGCTCGCGAGCGTCTCCGCCGCGCGGAGGAGCCACTCGGCGGTGTCGACCTTCCCGCGGATGTCGCCGGGGCCGACGCCGTACCGCTCCGCGATCCGGTCTTCGTCGACCTCGTTCGCCCAGTCCTCCAGCAGGCGCGCCGTCTTCAGCGCGGCGAGCCAGTCCTCGAAGCGCACGTCCTCGTACTCGGAAGGGACGTCGCCGAGGAACTCCGTCTCGCGCTCGTAGCAGACCTCGGTGTACTCCTCGCGGTCGCCGGACTTGAGGTACAGCTCGTAGGTGTCCGGCGTCCGGCTGACGAGGTGGTAGAGGCCGAGCGGGGTGACCGCGGGGGAGTCGTCGGCGTCCGGTTCCGCCGTCTCGTCGGCCTCGAGCTCTTCGTCGTCGCCCGCTCGCGTGTACGTCGTGAATCCCGGTTCGTCGGCGTCGGCGTCGGCGCTCGAGTCGGCGCCGTCCGCCGGGACGAAATCGCCGTCCTCGGCGGGGTCCGCGGAATCTGCCCCGTCCGCCACGGTCCGGAGGCCGTCGAGTATCTCGGCCGCGCTCATCGGGTCGAGGTAGAGCCGCGAGACGGTGTGGCCGATCCCGGTCGCGGCGAGGCCCTCGCTCCCGCCGTCGCGGTCGCGCTCCACGAACCCGTTGACTTCGAGGTAGTCGAGGACGGTGTCGGTGACCGCGGCCAGGCGCCCCTCGTCGTCGGTCTGGGCCGCGTAGAGGGTGTTATCGAGGAAGGAGAGCAGTCCCTCCCGGGTGGCGGCGAAGCCGGACGCGACCGTCGCGAGGACGTGGGTCCGGAGCGCCGGCTCGGCCGCGAGCTTCGAGCGGACGGGCTCGGCCTCGGCCCAGATATACCGCTCGAACAGCTCCTCGCGGGTGTCTGCGTCGTTCGCGAGCAGGACCGCCTCGCCGTAGGGGTCGAGTCCGGGCCGGCCCGCGCGGCCACACATCTGGTGGATTTCGAGGACGTCGAGGGGTTGCATCCCGCCGAACTCCCCGTCGTAGCGGCGCCAGTCGCGGACGATCACCCGTCGAGCGGGGGTGTTGACGCCGGCGGCGAGCGTCGGCGTCGCGGAGACGCACTTGATCAGGCGGTCGCGGAAGGCGTCCTCGATCAGGCTGCGGTGTTCGCTCGCGAGGCCCGCATGGTGGAACGCCGAGCCCTGCTCGACCGCGTCCGCGAGGTCCTCGGAGGTGTCGGTGTCGGAGACGCCGCGGATCTCCTCGGACAGCTCGCGGAGGCGGTCGCGCTCGTCGCCGGTGAGCCGGGGCGCCGTGACCTCGCCCAGCTTCCGGGCCGACGACTCGGCGTTGCGGCGGGAGTTGACGAAGACGAGCGAGGAGCCGCCCTGGCCGTCCTCCTCGGTGTCGAGGGCGTCGGCGACGAGCCGGGCGGTCTGGTCCTCGCCGCGCTCGACGGGCACCTCGCGCTGGCTCCCGTCGTCGAAGTTGATCGCGTTGCCGAAGTGGACGCCCATCCGGAGGTCGATCGGTCGCCAGTCGGACTCGACCAGCCCGGCGTCGAGCCACTCTGCGATGACGTCGGCGTTGCCGACGGTCGCCGAGAGCGCGACCGTCTGGAGGCCGGGGTTCACCTTGCGGAGCTTCGCGAGGGTCACTTCGAGCGTCGGGCCGCGGTGCGAGTCGTCGACGAGGTGGACCTCGTCGCTGACGACGCAGGTGAGGTCGTCGATCCACGGGGCGCCGTTGCGGATCAGCGAGTCGACCTTCTCCGAGGTGGCGACGATGATGTCGCGGCTCGCGAGCCACTCGCCGTCGGAGTCGTAGTTGCCCGTGGAGACGCCGACCGTGACGCCGAACTCCTCCCAGCGCTCGAACTCGGCCTTCTTCTCGCTGGCGAGCGCGCGCAGCGGGACGATATATAAGGCCTTCCCGCCGCGCTCGATCGAGGAGAGCATCGCCAGCTCGGCGATCAGGGTCTTGCCGGACGCGGTCGGCACGGCCGCGACGAGGCTCTCGCCGTCGACGACGCCCGCCTCGACGGCCGCCTGCTGGGGCGGGTACAGCTCCGCGACGCCCTCCGCTTCGAGCGCCTCGCCGACGCCCGCGGGGAGCCCGGAGAGCGAACTCGGTTCCATTACCGGAGCGTGGGTCCCGACCCGATTTAAACCGTCGGAACGGGGCGGTGCGAGAGCGAACAGGCGCGGCTGCGACCAACCGCGATGACGTACTCTTATAAATAGATCCGCGGTGGCGCGTGCCTGCGAGGCCGCCTTGCGGCCGAGCAGCACGCGCGAGGGAGTCGCGAGCGGAGCGAGCGACGAGGCTGGGGAGGTGTGAGGTGCGGTTGCGGTGCTGTGCGGGGCGGGACTCAAAGGGGCAGCCGCGAGGACGGCGCAGGCGACGTAAGGACCACAGGGAGTGAGCGAAGCGAACGACCGAGGACCGCAGCGAGCGTGCGCCGTCCTCACGGCTGGGGCTTTGGAGGTGTTCTCCGCCGATCCGCGATCAACGATTTATAAGTGATCTGCTCAGTTTTTGGAGGCAATCACCGCGCCGCCAACGACTATTTATAAACGTAGATCAAGGTGCCACGCCGACCGTCAACAGCGTCCCCCACGTCCGGTAGCGGTCCACCATCGCCTCGCGGCTGTCGTACCCCTCGGTGGGGAACTCCTCAGCCTCCGGAATCTCCACTTCGCGGTCCGGAATCGCGTCCTGCTCGGCGACGTACAGCCCGGCCTCGCGGAACGCCTCGCGGTACTCCTCGCGCGACCACAGCGTCATCTCGACCGAAATGTTCTCCTGCCACGCGTGGGTCGTCTCGCTCTCTTCGAAGTAGTTGACGGCGCAGTAGAAGGTGCCCCCCGACTTCAGCACGCGCCGGACCTCTTCGAGGGTGTGGACGGGGTCGGCCGCGTAGTAGAACGCCTCCATCGAGAAGACGTGGTCGAGCGAGTCGTCGGCGAAGGGGAGTTCGTCGAAGTCGCCGACGAGGAAGCCGACCGCGTCGTCGTCGGTGTACCCGCGGGCGTTTCGGGCCATCTCCGGGGCGCCGTCGAGGCCGTACCCCCGCCCGATGCCCCGCTCGCGGAGCGCGCGGAGCGCGTAGCCGGAGCCGGTGCCTAAATCGAGGACGGCGTCACCCTCTTCGACCGGCATCCGCGCCAAGACGTGTTTTGCGGTGTGCCAGTGGCGGTCCTCCATGCCGCGGTCCTTCCCGCTCGCGGCCCACTCGTCGAACTCCTCGCGAACGCTCATACGGGCTGAAGGAGGACAGCGCTGAAAAACGGCGGTGTTTTACCGGCTCCGCTCCCGCTCGTGGGTATGAAGCGACCGCGAGCGCTCCGCCGCCCGAACTTCCGGGTGGCCGACATCGCCCAGCAGTCGGTGGGCGGCTTCCTGCTCGCGGGGCCGTTCGTCGTTACCGAGGAGGTGTGGGTGCTCGCCGCGGGGATGCACTGGATCCAAGCCGCCGTGACGGCCGCGCTCGTCGGCCTGATCGGGTACGCCGCGCTGTACCGGGCGGACACCGGCCGCGACGTCGACGAGGAGCCGGACCTGGTCGGGATCCCAACCCGCTTCGTCTCGCTGATGGCCGTCGCGTTCGGTTCCGTCCTCCTGCTCGCGCTGCTGTTCGACGCCCCGCACACGTTCCTCGTCGAGGGAGGCATCGGCGACGGCGCGGTGGTGGCGACGACCACGAAGGCCGTCTCGCTCGGGGCGGTGTTCAGCGTCGTCGGCGCCGCGACCGCCGACAGCGTGTTCTGATCCGGGCCCGAGACGCGCACGGCGAGTCCGCGTCAGAGGACGACCGAGACGACCGCGAAGAGGATCAACACGCCGGCGATGTCACAGAGGTTCGTCACCACGGGGATCGTCGTGTCGTCGGGGTTGAGCCCGATCCGGTAGGAGGCCTCGACGGCGGCGACGCTGGCGACGACGACGAGGACGGCGAGACACAGCCCGGAGACTAAGGAGATCAGCAGCACCCGGCCGAGCCCGAGCGACCCGCCGAGCGCGAGCCCGATCGCCCACGCGGCGACGCCGACGGCGCCGAAGACGGTCGCCGCGAGCGCGAACACCGCGCCCGCGTTCGCCCGGAGCGCGGGGTTCGAGGGGCTGAACTCGTAGGTCCCTAGGTACAGCTGCGTCGTGAGCCGCGAGCAGGTGATCGACGCGAGGTTGCCGGCCGTCCCGATCTGGACGGGCACTAAGACGAGCAGCGCCGGGTACCGCAGGAGGACCTCCTCGTAGGTCTCCAGCACGGTCCCGGAGACGAGCTGAAGCACCGACAGCGCGGCCAAAAGCGGGATCATCGTCCGAACGATCCGCCGGACCGACCACTCGTCGACCGCCGTCGACCGGGGCTCGGTCACGAGACGGCCCCCACGGCGGCCACCCCGACAAGGAGGAAGAACACGCCGAACACGTCGCCGAGCGTCGTGACGACCGGGCCGATGACGTTGTCGGGGTCGAGCCCGCGGCGGTAGCCGACGAAGATGACCGCGATGAGCACGGTGATCATCAGCACCGCCGAGAGGAACCCGGCGACGACCATCACGCCCACCAGCTGGAAGAGGCTCCCGCCGTCGCCGAATAACACGAGCGTGAGGTAGGTGACGACCGCGATGAACACGGAGACGGTCATCCCGTTGAGGAAGGAGGCGACGACCGCGTTCGTGAGCCGACGATCCGGCCGGAACCGCGGCTCGATGAGCCCCTGGTGGAGCCCGGTCGAGAGCCGGGCGCCGAGCGAGCCGTACACCCCGCCGCGGGTAGCGAGGAATGCCGGCAGCAGCAGCAGGAGTCCGGGGACCTCCGCGATGTTCGCGCGCATCGTCTCGGAGGCGAGTATCGTCCCCGCGAACAGCCCGGCGATCAGGCTGACGGAGATAACCGGGAGCGCCTGCCGATAGATGTCGCGCGCGGAGTCGTGCCCGGGCATCGAACGCACCGACGGCGGGCGGGGCAAAAAAACCGACCGCCGCGCACGGCGATCGCTCCGTGCGTATCAGTATCTCCAAACGAAACGGAGGGGGAGTCAGTGGAAGACGAGAACGACACCGGCCGGCCGGGACGGGAGCGACCCGGCCGCGTCCGACGGTCTCGGACGGCGCCGGCCCGCACCGTTAAGTCCGTCGGGCGAGTTCCGATCCCATGGACTACTCCCTCGCCGTCGAGAACGGGCCGGAGACGATACCGGGCGGGACCGGGCTCCTCCTCGTCCACCCGAGCATCGGCGAGACGGACCGGATCGACACGGACTTCCTGAAGACCGACACCGACGCCTTCCTCGTCGTCTCGACGCGGACCACCGCGCGCGAGGTCGAGCAGAAGCTGGAGTACTACGACGTCGACGAGACGAAGGCGACCATCCTCGACACGCTCTCCGTCGAGCGCGGCTACTCGCGGCGCACGTCCGACGACGTCTACTACGTCTCAGCGCCGGACGACCTCGACGGCGTCGTCGACCGCGTGGAGCGATTCCTCACCGAGAACGAGGGGAAGCGGCGCGTCTCGGTCGACTCGCTCACCGAGATGGCCTACTACGCCGACGACGACGCGGTGTACGAGGCCGCCGCCGAGATCCTCGAACTCCTCGACGAGCACGACGCGGTCGGCATCTTCCACCTCTCCGAGGAGGTCCACGAGGTCGCGACGCTCGACCGGTTCCGCGAGCTGTTTGACGGCGTCATCGACCTCGACGGCGAGGGCAACGTCGTCGTCGACGTCTGAGCGGCCGCTTCGCCGCGGGACGCGCGACTCCTTATTCCTCGTCGTCGACGAGCGCCGCGAACGTCTTCTCCGCCCACGCCACGGCGTAGGCCGCCCCGCGCTCCCGGTAGGCGGTCGTGTCGAGCGCGCCGTACGGCGCCGGGAGGTCGAGGTCGTGTTTCACCGCCGAGCAGGCGTACTCCGTCGCGCTCGGGAAGTCGGTCTCTCCGCGTGCGACCTCGCCGGAGAGGCCGCCCAGCCGCCCGGAGAGCCGCTCGCCGGCGTCGACCCACGCGTCGAACAGCCGGGGGTGCTCCGCCTCCCACGAGGCGAAGGCGTCGCGGGTGTGAAGCCCGACCCACGCGTCGAACAGGGCGTTCGCGACCTGGAAGACGTCGGTCGGGCCGAACCCCGTCGTCGACTCGCCCGTCTCCGGGTCCGGCCGGCGGATCGCCGCGTCGAGGTCGCGGTAGCGCTCGCCGAAGAAGGGGAGGAACGACTCGGGGAGACCGAGAGACTCCCCACAGTTTGCGGCGTCACCGCCACCGACGGCCCCCGGCGCCGGCTCGCAGCTGATCTGGACCAGCCGCTCGGCGACGAGGAACGCGAGGAAGTCCTCGGGGGTCCCCTCCGCGCGCCGCTTGACGAGGACGGCGGCCGGGTCGGTCTGGGTCGTCCGGACGACCGTCCCGTCGCCGGGGAGCCCGACGGTGAACGCCGGGCCCGCGTGCTTTTGGAGGAGATCGGGCACTTCCGCCGGGAGCCAGTCGGCGGGGTACGACGCGGGGTCGAGCGCGTCGACGAAGAGGCCCAGATCCTCCGCGGCGGCCGGCGGGAGCGTCTCGAAGTCGGAGTCGACGTCGAGGACGGGCGATCCCGGCGCGTACCGGTCGCGGACCGCCGCGAGATCGTCGTCGAGCGACCGGGGCGAGAACATCAGGCGAGGACGTACGAGAGGATGATGAGCACCGAGAGGACGGCCGAGACGCCGACCGTTCCGACCACGATCTTCGTTGAGTTGGACATGCGCGTTCCTGCGTCCGCCGGTCGTTAAAATCATCCGGTCCGCGGCAAGCGTGCGGCGATTTTATGTCGCCCGGCGAGAGTGCGGAGGTATGCGAGTTCGTGACGCGGTCGAGGCCGACGCCGCGGCCCTGGGGTCGATGACGGGACGCCCTCAGAGCGTCGTCCGCGACATGATCCACGACCGGTCGGTGCGCGTCGGGGTGACGGACGACGCCGGGCCGGCCGACGCCGCAGGCGACGGGGCGGATCAGGCGGGCCGGAGCGCCGACGACGACGCCGACACCCCGGTCGACGCGGTTGCCGGGTTCGTCGCGTTCGACGTGCGCGACGGCGTCGTCCACGTGACGAACGTCGAGGGCGACCCGGACGCCGTCCGGCGGCTGTTCGAGGAGCCGGTGCGGTTCGCGACCCGGGAGGGAATGACGGTCGAGGCCGTCCTCCCGACCGACGGGACCGCGGTCGACGCGGCCGAGGCCGTCGGGTTCGTGGCGGCCGGTTCGGGACCGCGGATCGACGGCGCGTCGACGACGCGGTACCGATTCGATCCGGAGGAGGGCGTGTGAAGGTCAAAGACGGCGACCGCCGAATCCGAGGCTCGGTCGAAACCCGCCGGTGCCGACGCGCGGGAGCGGTGCTTCGGGACACAGCGCGCGTGTCGGCCGATCGGGTCGGATCTGTCACCCGTCAGCGATCGGTGCTGTCCGGGCTTGCCAACAGCTCCTGTTCGTATTCGGCGACCGCCTGTACGACTGCCTCCGCGTCCTGTTCGGGGACGTCGAACTCCGCGAGGCTCTCGTCTAACAGCTCGATCGCTCTCTGGATGTGATCTGGTGTGAAGGGGACGTGAAGGTGTGCTTCGCGGACTGGCGCAGCGTCGTAAGTCTCCGGGCCACCCGCTTTTTCGCAGAGGAAGTCGGTTTGCGTCCGTCGGAGCGTCTCCATGTCCGCGTCGGCGAAGAACGGCCCCAGCTCGTCGTCGTCGAGAAGCCTGTCGTAGAAGTCGTCCACCACGCTCCGAATCCCCTCTTGGCCACCGAGACGTTCGTACAGGGTCTCCTCGGTCATACTCGGCGTATCACACTAAAATACGAAATAGCTCACGGAGTCGCGTTACGCGTCGGCCGAGCGGTCGATCGCGTGTCAACCGCCGTGGTGTCTCCTGTGGCGTGCTGAACGCAGTCACTGTGGCCTGGGGCGACGTTTCGCCGGACCGAACCGTCTCCCGCGGGCGGGTCGCTCAGTCGAACCGGTCCTGGACGATCTCGAGCGCCTCCTCGCGGTCGTCCCAGTCGACGAACACCGCGACGGAGGTGGCGCTCGTGATGAGATCGATGATGTTGATCCCGGCCTCCGCGATGGGCGCGATGATGTCCTGGATGACCCCCGACTGGTTGGGGAGCTCGCCGCCCGTGACGCGGATCACGGCGATAGGGTCGGCGACGGTGACGGAGGAGAGCGCCTCGTCGGTGACGACCGCCTCGTGGAGCAGCGCCTCGGCGGTCTCGGCGACGTCGACGTCGACGTAGAAGGTGACCGAGTCCATCCCGGAGGCGACCGCGTCGATGTTGATCTCCTCGGCGCGGAGCGCGTTCGCCAGCTCGGAGAGGATCCCCGGACGGTTGCGGATCGCCCGGCCCGCAATGGTGAGACACGCCAGCGGCTCCTCGCGCATGTCGATCAGGCTCTCGAACTCGCCCTCGATCCGGGTACCGCCCCGGAGCAGGTCGCCGTGCTGGTAGTGGACGACCCGAACCGCGAGCCCCTCGTCCTTGTACGAGAGCGCGGAGGGCGCGACCACCTCGGCGCCGCGGAAGGAGAGGTTGCGAAGCTCGTCGACGGTGATCTGGCCGACGTTGCGCGCGCCCTCGACCACCCGCGGGTCGCCCGTCATCACGCCCTCCACGTCGGTGACGATCACGACCTCGTCGGCGTCCATGTAGTTGCCGAGCATGACCGCGGTCGTGTCCGACCCGCCGCGCCCGAGCGTGGTGACGTTGCCGTCGTGGTCCTCGGCGAGGAACCCCGTGATGATCGGGACGACGCCGTCCATCTCGGCGGCGATCTCCCGCGCGCGCTTCTTCGTCTCCGCGACGTCGACCTCGCCGAGCTCGTCCGTGATCACCGGCCAGTCCGGGTGGCCGGGTTCGAGGAAGACGGCGTCGACGTCGCGGACGGAGAGCGCGGCCTTCAGCATGCGGACGCTGGTGCGCTCGCCCATCGAGACGATCTCCGCGCGGTCGGCGTCGTCAGTCTCGAAGGTGATGTCGTCGAGGAGGTCGTCGGTGGTCGATCCCATCGCGCTCGCGACGACCGCGATCTCGTGGCCGGCCGCGACCGCGTTGGCCACCGAGTCGGCGGCGCGCTCGATCCGGTCCCCGCTCCCGAGGCTCGTGCCGCCGAACTTGGCGACTACGCGCATGCGGCTCCCTCGTCGGGGTGCGGTCGGTCTCCGAGAGACGGTCGGCGCGGTGCGAGCGCGACGGCGCGGTCCGGACCGAGGCCGGAGTCCCGGCCCGGTCTGCGGAAGCGATCGGCTAACATGCGACTCCGTAGCGGAGGAAGCCGGATAACAGTATCTTCTTCGACAAGGGTCGCCCGAATCGCAGAACCGCACGAAGCGGCGGCCGCGAGCGGGTGAAAACAAAACGAACGATCAGCGCATTTCGGAATCGCAGGTCAGGGGTGGGTGAGGGCGCGCCAGGGGAGGCGAAGGGGAGGCGAAGAGGAGGCGCCGGGGAAGACGAGGGGACGCGGGAAGGCGAAGGGGAAGCGAAGAGGAGGCGTTACTCGTCTTGAATGCCCCAGGCGTCGGGCATCTCGATGACGTAGCGGCCGTCCTCTTGGAGGGAGATGATGTACTCCTGTCTGTCGTACAGCTCCATCAGGTTGAGCTCGTACTGCCCGGGACTGACGATGCGGATGCTCTCGAACTGGTCGTTCAGCTCGTCGCGGAGCGCGTCAATGCCGGGCTCGGGGGCCTCCTCGGCCGCCGGCGTCTCGGCGGGGTCGACGTCGCGGCTCGCGCGGTCGAGCTCGTCCGGCGACACCACCTCGGAGCGCGCGCTCGCCTGCGCGGTGTCCTCGTCGCTCCGGTCTGCGATCTGTTCCGTGCCGTCGGCCTTGGCCGCGGAGTCGGCGCTCGCGGCGTCGTCCGGCGTCGCGTCCGGGGGGTCGCTCGGAGTCTGGTCGGCGGCGCCCTCGTCCGGCGTCGGCGCCGGCCGATCCTCGGGAGTCGGCGGGGACGGGTCGGCCGCCTCGCCGGTGGACCCGGCTCCGTCACCGCCGGAACTGGCCTCCTCCGTCGCGCCGGCGGGCTTGAACTGGAACTTGTTCCCGCCGCAGTCGGGACAGCCCGACAGCATCTCCTTGGAGCCGTCGGGGAACGTCCGCCCGCAGGAGGTACACTGATGGGGCATCTACTTGCGGGAGACGAGCGTGCTGATGAGGTTCTCGTCTTTGTGGAGGGTCTCGATGCGGTTCGCCGGGCCGATAACCGTGAGCTTCTGGGTCGACTCGCGGCCCATCAGCTTGTCGAGGAAGCTCTGGTCGCCCGCCTCGGCCTTGGGGTACGTCTCGATCTCGATGCCGGTGAAGTCGTCGGGGCTGATCTCGGTCATCGTCACCTCGATGAGCCGCGACTCCTCGTCCGGGGACAGGCCCTCTTCGAGGATGACGATGTTACCGTCACGGACGCCGTCGAGGATGAGCCGGATCTTCTCCATGCTCGTGAGCCCCTCCATCCGCGCGCCGCTTATCATGTCGATCCGGACGCCGTCGTCGCCGTCGTCCGGGTCGTCCTCGGCGTCGACGTTGGCTTTCGGGCCGGGCATCAGCCGAAGTACTCCGCTATCTTGGTGTACACTTCGTCCATGTTGTCGCCCTCCAGCGCGGACAGCGGAATCGTCTCGTGTTGCGGGAAGGCGTTCGCGATCTGCTGGACGTCCGCCCCCGGCAGGTCCGTCTTGTTCGCGAGGATGAGCGCGGGCAGGTCCTGCGACTCGATGATCCCGATCAGCATCGTGTTCACCTGCGTGAACGGGTCCGTCGTGGAGTCGAGCACGTAGATGACGCCGTCGACGTCCTCGCGGAGCCAGTGCATCGCCTCCGCGACGCCCTCGGTCGCCTCGCGCGACCGGCGGACGGCGTCGTCCTTCTCCATGTCGTGGTCGAGGAACTCCTTGTAGTCGACCTTCGTCGTCACCCCCGGGGTGTCGACGATGTCGATGGTGACCGTCCGCCCGTTGCGTTCGATCTCCACGTTCTCCTTCCGGCGGGCCCGGCGAGTCTCGTGGGGGATGTGGCTCTCTGGGCCGACGGCGTCACCCGTCCAGTCGCGTGCGATCCGGTTTGCGAGGGTCGTTTTACCGGCGTTCGGCGGTCCGTAGATCCCGATCCGCTTGGGCTCGTCGGCCGCGAACAGGCCGTCCGTGACCCGCGATATGCTGTCTCTGAGATTCGTGAGCAGTCCCATCCTGACCTCCAGTCCGTGTGGTTTTCCCGAACACCGCGTTCGTTTCCGCGACGCCGTTCGATCCGACGCTCGACGCCCGTTCGGGGAATTACGGTAGCATCCTCGCCGCGGTCACTTAAGAACTGCGTCAGACATCGCCGATCCGGAGCGTCGGCGCCGGACGAACCCGAAATTCGGAGACGGGATTACGTTTCGTCGCTCTCGCTCGCGGCGTCGGGCCCCTCGTCGATCTCGCCCGCCGCGTCGAGGAAGACGATGGCGCCGCCGAGCAGCGCGAGGTTCTTCAGGAAGTTGATCTTGTTGCCGTGGCGCTCTTTCCCCTCCATCGTCCAGAAGTCGTGGATGGCGGGCGTCGTCCCGAGGAAGAAGACGACGAGCGCGCCCGCTGCTGCCCGCGGGAGCCGCCAGAGGACGATTCCGAGGTTGGCGAACAGCAGCATCCCGGTGACGAACGGGACGAGCACGTCGGGCATCGGGACGCCCTTCTCCTCGGCGACGGCAACGCGCTTGTCGTTGTTCTTGAAGCCGTCGACGGCCATGTACGCGAGGACGCCGCCGTACAGCGAGCGGCCGAGCAGCGACGGCGCGTCGTTACTCCGGTCCGCATTTGCTTCTGACGCGGTCTCGTCCGCCATTCAGACCACCTCGATCCGGCTGACGTTTGCGTCGACGCGACCCACCGTCTCGTAGGTCGGTCCGTCGTCGCCCCCGCCGTCGAGGCGTCGCATGATCCGGCCCTCCACGTCGTCGCGCTCGTCGGGGACGTCGAAGAGCCCGGAGCCGCAGACCACGTCGCCGTCGTGGACCGCCCACGTCTCGATTATCTCGTGGGGCTCGCCGGGGAAGTCGACGCGCTCGAAGTCGCGGCCGAAGTTCGTCGACTCGAAGAGGGCAACCTCGTGGTCGTCGTTCACCCACGCCGGGGGCGCCTCCTCGCCGCCGCAGAAGATCACCCGGCCGTCGTGGACGAACACGCGGCGGATGTACGAGAAGTCATTCCCGGTGTCGATCCGGTCCCACGACTCGCCCGCGTCGGTGGTGCGCCACAGGCCGCCCTCGCCGACCGCGTGACCGAGGCCGAGGTTCTCTAAGTCGTGATCGAGGTAGCCGGTCGCCGCCAGCCAGACGTCCTCCGAGATCGGAAGGATCTGGTGAACGTCGTCGACGATGGCGTCGCGGTGGTCCGACCACGTGCGGCCGCCGTCGCGGCTGACGTGGATCCCGCCGGCCTCGACGCCCGCGATGAGGTGGTCGGGACGGCCGGGGACCGCCTCAAGCGCGCGGAGGCGAGCGTAGTGCGGGTCGATCGGCGACTCCCAGTGGCCGCGCGAGGGGAGTTCGCGGAACCCCTTCTGTTCGGTCCACGTCTCGCCGCCGTCGACCGAGCGGAAGATGTAGGGGTCGTTGGTGCCGGCGTACAGCGCGCCGTCGGCGGTCGCGAGGATCGACCACACCTCGCTCTGCCCGGCGTGCCAGAAGCGGTCGCCGAGCGGTACTTCGAGGTCAGTCCACGTCTCGCCGCCGTCGAGCGAGCGGTACGCGCCCGTCGAGGAGGCGACGAAGACGCCTTCGGTGTGGTCCCACGACTTCACGGCGGTGACGACCCCGCAGTCGAGGACGGGGTCGAGCTCGTCGCGCTCGAAGGGGACGTCGTCGGCTCGGTACAGCCCGGAGTCTGTCCCGATCAACAGTGTCATAGCCGAGAGTGCGTCGGGCGCATAATAAAGTTTTACCAATCTGTAAAACGCTAAGTGACCGGGGGACGATGGGGAATCCATGCCCGCGCCCCACGCCACCGTTCGCCCGACTGACGCCGCGTATCTCGACGAGTCGTCCGCGGACGGAGCCGGCGACCGCGAGTCGGCCGCCGACCTCCCGACCGAGCTGCTGAACATCCCGTGGATCGACCCGCACAACCACGCACACACGCTCTCGTGGGAGGACCGCGAGCGGTACGCCCTCTCCGGCTGCCGGTCGATGGTGATGGTGTCGTCGGGGTACCACTGGACACCCTACAAGCCCGTCGAGGCCAGCGACATCCGATTCCTGTGGGACGACGCGATCAACCGTCGCCGAGCGATCGAACGCAACCACTTCTTCGAGGCGAAGCTGAGCCTCGGCGTCCACACGGGCGTCCGGATCGAGGACCCCGACGATCTGCTGGCGGCGATGGACGACTACTGCGCGCTCGACGAGGTCGTCGCGGTCGGCGAGACGGGCGTGACGCCGAGCCAGCACGTGGAGCGCTGGGACGTCGACGAACAGCAGGCGGTCGTCCAGGCGCAGATGGAACTCGCCGCCGACCACAGCCTCCCCGTCTTGCTTCACACGCCGAACACCACCCCCGAGGCGAAACGCGAGTACCGCGACGACCTCGGCGTCACCCCCGGCTACGAGAAGAACGCGGGACTCGGCACGGAGCCCGTCCTCGACGGCGAGAACCCGGCGCTGGAAGCAGTCGAGCGCGACGTCGAGGCCGCGCGCGACGCCGGGCTCGACGAGGAGCGCGTCGTGGCCTCGCACGCGGACGCGAACAACACCCAATATCTCATGGAAGAGACCGACTGCTACCTGAGCTACACCATCGGCCACTCGTGGCTCGTCGGCGTCGACGCCGCCGACGTGGCGAACGCGGTCGACGAGTACGGCCCCGAGCGGATCATGATCGACACCGACACCGCGAACGTCCTGCGCACGGACCCGTACGCGGTGAAGCGCGCGATCTTCGAGCTGTACCGCTACGGGATCGACGTCGACGACATCCGGACCGTCGTGTACGAGAACCCGCGGGACGTGTTCGGGCTGGCCGAATAGCTATTTAAATAGTCCGTAGTGCGGTGGCGCGTGCCGGTGAGCGGCCGACAGGCCGCGAACCGCACGCGCGAGGGACGCGGCGAACGCGAGCGGCGAAGCCGCGAAGCGTGAGCCGCGAGGCTGGGGAGGCGTGAGGCGCGGTCGCTGTGCGGGGCGGGACTCAAAGGGGCAGTCGCGAGGGCGGCGTAGGCGACGTAAGCACCGCAGGGAGCGAGCAGCGCGAGCGACTGAGGAGCGCAGCGAGCGTACGCCGCCCTCGCGACTGGGGCTTTGGCAGTGTTTGTCACCGATCCGGAGTCAGCAATTTATAAGCGATCAACTGGGACTCCGAAGGCGTTCACCGTCGGTCCGCGGGCAACAACCTATAAGCGATCGACGAAGGTTTTGGATCGCGTCAGGACGCTAGTAATTATTTATAAACTCCGACGACGCGAGCGTTCTACTCCGTCTCGAACTCGGTCGTCAGTTCGCCGACGCCCTCGACGCCGACGGTGACGGTGTCGCCGTCGCCGAGCAGCACCGGGGGCTCGCGGTAGACGCCGACACCGGGGGGCGTACCAGTAAAGACCAGATCGCCGGGTTCGAGCGTGAACGCCTGGCTACAGAAGGAGATCAGCTCGTCGACGCCGAAGATCAGGTTCTCGGTCGACGACTCCTGAAGCCGCTCGCCGTTGACCTCCGCGAAGATGTCGAGGTCGTGGGGGTCGCCCACCTCGTCGGTCGTGACGAGGTCGGGGCCGGTCGGCGCGAACGTGTCGAGGCTCTTTCCGCGGACCCACTGGCCGTCGCCGTGCTGGAGGTCGCGCGCGGAGACATCGTTGCCGACGGTGAAGCCCGCGACGTACTCCATGGCCTCGTCGGGGTCGACGCGGCGGGCGCGCTCGCCGATGACGGCGACCAGCTCGGCCTCGTAGTCGACCTTCTCGGTGTACTCCGGGTCCCAGCGGACCGCGTCCTCGGGGCCGACGACCGACGTGGGGAACTTCGAGAAGAGGACCGGTTCGTCCGGAATCTCGTTGTCCCCCTCCTCGGCGTGGTCGCGGTAGTTCAGCCCGACGCAGACGACCTTCTGGGGGTCGTCGACGGGCGCGGCGCGCTCGAGGTCGGCGGGGTCGCGGAGACCGACGCCGGTCGACTCGGCGTACTCGACCGCGAGGTCGGCCTTGCGGCGCCACTCCCAGTCGGCGAGGAGGTCGCTGGTTCGGTCGGGCACGTGGATTCCGGCGGCGGCGCCGGCCTCAGCGAGGTCGACGACGCCGTCGTCGGTCGCGACGCCGGTCCACGGTGTCTGTTCGTCCGTCGTTCGGTATTGTCCGATTCGCATGTGAGTGAGTGAACTGCGCTGAACGGGTGTGTTCGGTCGGTGAATCAGGTGCGTCGGCGCGCGTTAGACGTCGATCCCGGCCTCGTCGAGGAGGCGCTCGCCGGAGGCGATGAACCGGTCGAACTCCTCGTCGACCTTCGGGTTCGTCAGCTCGCCGTCCCGCTTGACGACCTCGCCGTCGACGAGGACGGTGTCGATGTGCGAGGGATCGGACTGGAACACGACCGTCTGGACCGGGTTGTGGCAGGGCGCGGTCATGAAGTCGTCCGCGTCGAATAAGACGAGGTCGGCGCGCTTGCCGGGCGTGATCGTCCCGATCTCGTCGTCGAGGCCGAGCGCCTTCGCACCCTCGATGGTGGCCATCTCTAAGGTGTCGCGCGCGGAGATGCTCACCTCGGTGACCTCCTCGTCGCCCTCGAGGACGGCCTGGTTGTCGAACATGCGCTGGAGCTGCAGCCCGATCCGCATCTGGCTGCCCATGTCGCCGCTGACGTTCGAGCAGACGTCGACGCCCCACGCCGGGCGCCCGCCCGCTTCGAGCACCTTGCCGGTGACAGGGATGCCGTGGCCCATCTGCATCTCGACCTCCGGCGTCGAGGAGAAGGAGACGCCCTGCTCGACGGCGTGGTCGATGTCCTCCTGCTTGAAGTGGTTCCCGTGGGCGACGTTGACGTCCGGGCCGAGCATGTCCTCGATGGCGCCGAACCCCTGGTAGTCGCCGCCGTACTCCGAGGAGGGCCACAGCGCGGCGCCCATGTGGATCGTCGAGAGAACGTCTAGGTCGCGGGCCAGTTCGAGGTCCGCGCGAGCGGTTTCCGGGGTACAGAAGTCGGGGCCGCGGAGCCCGAGCGCGAGGCTGAGCAGGTCGTCGTCGCGAATTTTCTCCTCGTGGAGGCTCCGGATATTCTCCTCCGGGAGGCCGACGTCGCTCTCGTACCACCACTTCGCCGCGTCGTCGCCCGGCGGGCCGTAGGTGTACACCGCGCGCAGGCCGGTGTCCTGCAGCGCGTCGACCGCGCGCTCGCCGTGTTCGAGCGTGTTCGGGTACGACCAGTCGAGCGCCGTCGTCGTCCCGGTGTAGAGCTTCTCGAAGGCGCCGTAGAGGCCGCCGAGGTACATGTCCTCCGGCTGATACAGCCCGGTGATGTTGCCGAGCATGTGATCGAAGTACTCGCCCATCAGCGACCAGTCGCCGGCGATCCCGCGTACCTGCGTCTGCGCGAGGTGGATGTGCGAGTCGACGAAGCCGGGGACGACGATCTTCCCGGCGGCGTCGATCTCCGCCGCGTTCGACGCCGATAACCCGGTACCGACCTCGAGTATCTCCCCGTCCTCGATCAGGACGTCGGCCTCGTCGAACTCCCCCACGTCCGGGTCGAGCGAGACCACGGTCCCGTTTCGCACGATCGTCTGTGTCATGTTCGATAATAGGATTTGACCAAGAGGTTAAAACTTTACCGGGCAGTAAATTCGGTCGAGAGCGCGAAACGGAGCAATCGTATTATGTACTTCACACGTGGAGTACCCGTATGAGCGAATCACAGGGCGGATCGGCGAACGAGTCCGCCGAGTCCCCGACCGACGACGCCGACACCGGCGAGGAGACGGTGTCCTCCAAAGATACCAAGGAGGTGATCATGGAGGCGACGTTCCGCGCGCTGAGCAAGCACGGGTACAAGGACCTCCGGATGCGCGACATCGGCGAGGAGATGGACCTCACGCGGCAGGTGATCCACTACCACTTCGACGGGAAATACGACCTCATGTCCTCGTTCCTCGAACACATCATCGACCAGTACGAGGGGAGCGTGGTCGTCGAGGGCGACGCGGACCCGCGGACCGAGCTGCGCGCCCGCGTCGACCAGTGCCTGTTCGGCCCCGAGTTCGAGGAGTTCAGCCACTGGGACCGGATGAAGGTGTACCACGAGCTGTACACGCACGCGCAAAACGACGGGGAGCACCGCGAGGTGTTCAACGAGCACTACGACCGCCTCCGCGGCAGCATCGTCGAGGTCGTCGAGGAGGGGATCGAGGAGGGCGTCTTCCGCGACGTCGACGCCGAGCGGATGGGCCAGCTGGTGACCGACGTCATCCACGCCGCGCGCGGGCGCCGGATCTCGCTCGGTCACGAGGACGCGCCCGAGGAGGCCCGGAAGGCGATGGACGAGTTCATCTTCGAGTCGCTGGAACGGACCGAGTAGGTCGGAAAAAAGCCGAAACAGTCGAAACCGGTCGAAAACCGATCAAAAACGGTCGAAGCTGAATTCACGGCGACGTTTTTGCGATCGTTACGATTCCTCGACCGCGACGAGCCGCGGGTCGGTCCGTTCGCACTCGTCGCGAAGCCGGTGGGAGCCGTCGAATCGAACGCGATCGCCGGGAGACAGGTCGGCGTCGGCCGCCTGCGCGATCAGTTGGACCTCGTCGAACCGGACCAGCGCGAGGTGGTTCGGCGCGCGGACGTCCGGCGGCGTGGTCTCGACCGTCGTCGTCGCGACGACGGCCCCCGTTTCCAGTCGAACCGTCGGGGCGTCGGCCGCCGAGCGGCCGCACTCCGGGCAGCGGCGCCGGTCGTAGTACCAGCGTCGGCCGCAGTCGTCGCAGGCGAAAGCGTGGTCCGCGGGGAGGTCGCGGTCTGCGGTGATTTCGCCGTTCGAGTCGATCACGCGCGCAACACCGTACAGACGCTGTTGTTCCCGAACCCGGCGACGTTGATCGCGAACGCCGTCTCCGCGCCGTCGACGCGGCGGCTCTCGGGGAGGTCGCCTCGGAGTTGCCATACGAGCTCGACGATCTGCGAGAGGCCGGTCGCGCCGAGCGGGTGGCCGCGGGCCTTGAGCCCGCCCCCGGGGTTGACCGGGAGCTCCCCGTCGAGCGCGGTGTCGCCGTCGAGCGTCGCCTCCCAGGCGGTTCCGGGCTCGTAGAAGCCCAGCTCTTCGAGTTCGATCAGTTCGAGGACCGTGAACGCGTCGTGGATACAGGCGACGTCGACGTCGTCGGGGCCGATCCCGGCGCGGTCGAAGACGCGCTCCCCCGCGGTCCGGACGGAGTCAATCGAGAGCGGATCCGGGCGCTCGGCGACGGCGTGGGTGCCGGTCGCGCTCGCGGTACCTGCGACGCGGGGGGCGGCCTGGTGTTCGTCGCCGTCGGCCCCTCCGTCCGACGCCCGCGTCAGAACCACCGCCGCGGCGCCGTCGGACATCGGACAGCAGTCGTACAGTCGAAGCGGTGCGGCGACAACCGGGGAGTCGAGCGCGTCCTCGACGTCGATCGGCTTGCGGAACTGCGCGACGGGGTTGTCGACAGCGTTCCCGTGGTTCTTCGCCGCGACCGTGGCGAGCGCCTCGCGGGGCGCGTCGTGGCGATCGAGGTACGCGCCAGCGGCGAGGCCGCCGAACGATGGGAGCGTGATCCCCTGCGCGTACTCGCGCCGGTGGACGAGTCGGCTGATCGCCTCGGTGACGCGCCGCGTGTCGCCCGCAGACATCTTCTCGGCGCCGACGACGAGCGCGACGTCGGTGCCGTCGTTTTTGGCGCCTCTCGCGGCGCCGCTCTCAACGCGGTCAACGCCCCGGTGGAAGGCGCTCGCGCCGGTCGCGCTCGTGTTCTCGATCCGGTCCGCGGACGCGCCGTCGAGGCCGAGGGCGGCCGCGAGCGCGTTCGTGAGGCCCGCGCTCTCGTCGAGCGCCTCGGCGAGGGCGTTGCCGAAGTGGAGCGCGTCGACGTCCGCGGGGTCGACCGCGGCGTCCGCGAGGGCCTCCTCGGCGGCCGTTGCGGCCAAGTCGATGAGCGGGCGCTGGGAGTCGCTCTCGAATGGGGTCATGCCGACGCCGCTGACGCGGACGTCGGCGGAGTCGGTCGCGCTCTGGTCCATCAGTCGTCGCCGTCCGCGTCTTCTTCCTTGTCGCCGAACACGCCCAGCTCCGCGAGGCGGTCGATCTCGGCCTCGGAGTAGCCATGCTCGCGGAACACCTCGCGGTTGTGTTCGCCGAGCAGCGGCGGCGGGAGTTCGAAGCCGCTCTCGGCGTTGCGGAACTTGAGCGGGTGCTCGATCACGGGCACCTCGCCGAGCTCAGGGTGTTCGATCTCGGTGATAGTGCCGCGGGCGTCGATCTGCGGACTGTTGAGCGCCTCCTCGACGCTGTACACCGGGCCGGCCGGCACGCCGGCGTCCTCGGCGATGACCTCGATCCACTCGTCGGTCGTCTTGTCGGCGAGCGTGGCCTCGATCTCGGCTTCGAGTTCGTCGAGATGTTCCACGCGGTCCGCGTTCATCTCGAAGCGGTCGTCCTCCGGGAGGTCCGGTCGGTCGAGCGCCTCGCAGAGCTCGCCCCAGAGCTTCTCGTTGAGGATACAGATGTTGATGAACCCGTCTTTCGTCTCGAACGTCTGGTACGGGGCGAGGACGGGGTCTTTCGTCCCCATGCGCTTCGTCTCCTCGCCCGCGAACACCATGCCGGCCTGCTTGGTGAGCCACGGCAGGGTGGCCTCCAGCATCCCGAGGTCGATGTACTCGCCCTGACCGGTCTGCTCTCTGCGGTAGAGGGCCGTGGTCGCGCCGAAGGCGGCCCACATGGCCGTGATCAGGTCCGTCATCGGCAGGCCGACCTTCACGGGCTGGCGGTCCGCTTCGCCGGTGACGCTCATGATCCCGCTCATCCCCTGGATGAGGAGGTCGTATCCGGAGCGCTCGCGCCACGGGCCGGTCTGTCCAAACGCCGAGATCGCAAGGTAGATCAGATCCTCGTTGTACTCGGTGAGCGTCTCGTAGTCGACGTCGAGCCGCTCGGCGGTGCCCGGACGGAAGTTCTGGATGAAGATGTCCGCCTCCTCGACGAGCTCGTACAGCGCCTCCTTGGCGTCGCCGTTCTTCAAGTCGAGCTCGAGGCTCTTCTTCCCGTAGCTCAGCGTCCAGTAGTACGGCGACTCTCCCTTGATGAACGGCGGGCCGGAGTGACGGACGGCGTCGCCGTAGCCGGGCTGTTCGATCTTGACGACCTCCGCGCCCTGGTTCGCGAGCATCGCCGAGCAGAAGCCGCCGGTGACGAACGTCGAGAGGTCGAGGACGGTGACGCCGTCCAAGATTCGTCCGCTGCTCGCGGGACCTCCCGTGCCCGTATCGTCGCTGCCGGTCTCGTCGGTATCGGTCATCGAACCACCTCGTTCGGGATGCGGAATCGTCTCATAGCTGTGTGAACGGTTTGTTTACCAGATGGTAAAACTATCGGCGTCGACCGTGATATTTGGTGGCTCAGCGGTGTCGATCGGAGCGGTCCGGCGCTCGGGTGTCAACCGACAGGACGGGTCGTCGGTCTCCCGGATGTCGTTCGGGAGCCCCCCACCCCTTCGTTTCGGGTGGAACCCCGTACCCTGTCGGGGGGTGAGGCGGGTCGTCGAGGTCGATTCGGATCCTCCCAGATAATTCCTCTCTGATCTACAAATAAAACAACTACACCAATACAAATATAATCTGCTGGGGATTGTCGAGGGTACTGTTTTTTCCTATATGATATAAATCCACCGGTATCAAAACTCCCGCCTCACACCCCCACCACCCTGTTTCACCGTTCCACCCGAAACAAAGGGGTGTGGGGGTATCCCCGATCGCATCCACTCGACGAAGCCCGAAATCGAGCGCCGAAGTCGGTCAGCCGAAGCCACCGAACGGAACTGCCAACCCGAGTTCGGGTAGTCACGACGGAATCATTTGACCAACGGATTAGCCGCATCAGCAGTTGAACCCCGCCACAACGGTGAGACCTCGTTAAAGCGATACGAGACCTTCGCGATCGTCGTTCCTATCCTCTCGACTACTTGATTAGTTCGATCGTCTCACTGATCGCCCCGAACCGCCTCGCGATCGCCCCGACAGTTCGTGAGAGGGGGGCGTTTCAACTCCAGAGAGGAACACTTTTGTACCGTCTCTTCATCTGGTTCGACTGTATCAACTGGACGTGGTCGGTCTCGACTCCGACCGCGAATGCGTATTTCCGCCGGGAGACGGTGTCTCAAGCGACATACCAGACCGTTTCCACCTGAAACAGAGGGGTTCACATGGACGAAGGCGATCACACACCGCGGGCCGACGGCGGCATCGACCCGGACGACGGCGACGAATCGGACCATAGTAGCGACTCCGAGGACTCCTCGCCGAGCAGCTCGTCGACTTCCGACCCCGACGGCTCCGTCGTCGTGGGCTCCGGAACCGACGAGTCCGGGGAGGAGGCTCCCGAAGCCGATAGCCCCGACATCGAGGATTTCGATCCCGACGCTCCAACCGAAACGGTGCCCACCGGTTCGACCGAGACCGGATCCGACGACTCAACCGAAACCGGATCCGGCAGTCCGACCGAAGCCGACCCCGAGAGCCCGACCGAAGCCGACTCCGACGATCCAATCGAAACGGACCCCGATGCCGACCCCGACGTCGACGACGGATCCGGTTTCGATACGCCGGACGTCGACCCGATCGAATCGGACGCCGACACGGCCTCCCTCTCGACCGACGCTCGACCCGAAACGGCGGGGCTCGACAACGGCGGTCGCGACCGGTCGTCGCCCGACGTCGACTTCGACGGCGTCGTCCTCGACGACGACGACGAGGACAACCAGGGGCTGTTCGACGACCTCCTCTCCGGCGAGCCGATATTCGAGAACAAGGAGGTCCTCCGCCCCTCGTACACCCCGCACGAGCTCCCGCACCGAAACGACCAGATCAACCGGATGGCGACCATCCTCGTCTCCGCGCTCCGCGGCGAGACCCCCTCGAACATCCTCATCTACGGGAAGACGGGGACCGGGAAGACCGCCTCCGCGAAGTTCGTCTCTCAGGAGCTCGAATCCACCTCCCAGAAGTACGACGTCCCCTGCGAGGTCGAGTACATCAACTGCGAGGTGACCGACACCCAGTACCGCGTCCTCGCCCAGCTCGCGAACACGTTCATCGAGGAGAACCAGGCGGTGATCGCCGACCGGCTGGAGCGCCTCGAAGGGCTCCGCGCGGACGCGACGGACGCCGAAGGAGCCCCGAACGGCGACGCGGCCGCCGCGCTCGCCGACACCGAGTTCGACTCGGTCGCGGAACTCGACGACCGCATCGAGACGTTGGAGGACGACGCCGACGAGATGGAGGAGGTGCCGATGACGGGGTGGCCCACCGACCGCGTCTACTCGACGTTCTTCGAGGCGGTCGACTACCACGAGCGCGTGGTCGTGATCATGCTCGACGAGATCGACAAGCTCGTCGAGAAGAGCGGCGACGATACCCTCTATAACCTCTCGCGGATGAACTCCGAGCTCGACCGCTCGCGCATCTCGATCATGGGGATCTCCAACGACCTGAAGTTCACCGACTTCCTCGACCCCCGCGTCAAGTCGAGCTTGGGCGAAGAAGAGATCGTCTTCCCGCCGTACGACGCCAACCAGCTCCGTGACATCCTCCAGCACCGCGCCGACACCGCGTTCAAGCCCGACGCGCTCACCGACGACGTGATCCCCCTCTGCGCCGCGTTCGCCGCGCAGGAACACGGTGACGCGCGTCGCGCGCTCGACCTCCTCCGCACCGCCGGCGAGCTCGCCGAGCGCTCGCAGGCCGAGATCGTCGCGGAGAAGCACGTCCGGCAGGCCCAAGACAAGATCGAGCTCGACCGCGTCGTCGAGGTCGTCCGCACCCTCCCCACCCAGAGCAAGATCGTCTTATTCGCCGTGATACTCCTCGAAAAGAACGGCGTCCACAACATCAACACCGGCGAGGTGTTCAACATCTACAAGCGGCTCTGCGAGGAGATCGACGCCGACGTCCTGACCCAGCGGCGGGTCACCGACCTCATCAGCGAGCTCGACATGCTCGGGATCGTCAACGCGGTCGTCGTCTCGAAGGGCCGCTACGGCCGGACGAAGGAAATGGGCCTCTCCGTCCCGGTCGAGGAGACCGAGGCGGTCCTCCTCTCTGACTCCCGGCTCGGCGACATCGAGAACGCGCAGCCGTTCGTTCAGGCCCGGTTTGACAACTGACGCCAGCTCGAAACCGACGCGCGCCGTCGAGGCGCCTGTTACACCGCTGGCGCGGACGAAGCGAGGGCCGAACTCGTCGCCGGAAGACCGGTCTCCATCGCCGCCGGAAGACCGCTCCCAACCGCACCCGCTATCGCCTCGTTCAGCTCCACCTGCCCCGTCGCGATCAGCCGGATGTAGCCGAGATACGGCACCCGGAGACGGGCCACCCCGTTCACCCACTCGGCCCTGACCGGCGGCGAGAGGCCGCTGGCCTGGTCGTACGCGCCGTTGTTGTCGCCGAGGGTGATGTACCCGTCGTGCGGCGCCGGACAGTTGGCGAGCGATCCGCAGTCGACCGCGTTGTGGTGCTCGGGGTCGGCGCGGTCGTACCAGTTCTCCCCCTCGGTAACGTGGAACATGGCCCGGTGGATGATCGGCGACCCGGTCCGCCCCGGGGGCGTGTATATCATCACCGAGCCGTGGGACCCGAACGTCCGGTAGTCGACCTCTTCGCCCACCTCGTGGGTGACGATGCCGACGCCGTTTTCGGCCGCGTCTGGCGCGAGTCGGCCGGGCTCGGTGACGAACACGAGGTCGCCGACCTGCATGTTCGGCTCCATGCTCCCCGACTCGACGGCGACCATGGGGGGCCACACGCCGCTGACGCCGAACAGCAGCAGGCCGACGAGGAGGACGACGCCGACGCTCGCCAGCATCTCCCGGACCCACATCAGCGCACCCTCCCGGTCGTGACGGAACCGGTACAACAGCGACTCGTCCGCCGTCGTCGTCTCCGCTGTCTCGAACGCGGGACCCCCTACCGATTCCGGTGAGCCCTGCGCTTCGCTCCCGGTGTCGACTTCGCCGGAATCAACGGCTTCCCCGGGTGGTTCGGGGCCGTCCCCGAGGTCGACCTCGCGCTCGCTATCGGGGTCGTCCTCCGAGCCGTCGGAGGCCGCGAAGTCGTTTTCGTCGGGAATTTCATTCTCCGATCGGTCGGGAACCTCGTCGTCCGACCGGTCGGGAACCTCATCATCCGATTCGTCAGGAGCCGCCCCAGATTGGTCTTCGGCCCGCTCGTCTCGACCGGCCGACCCGTCGGTGTCCGTCGGCCGATCCCCTTCGTCCATTACGTCGTCTTTGGGGAGTTCCGTTCATAAGCTTCCGGGTCCCGCGGACGCAGCCCTCGTTCGCGTGTCCGTTCGCTGCCCCCGCCCGACGCCTCCGGAACGGTTTTGCCCGCGACCCTCCTTTCGGGTATCGTGCCGCTGGAGTCGAACGCCCGGATCGCGAAAGCCCTCGCCGAGCGCGGCTACAACGCCGAGCGCGAGGCGGTCACCCTGCTTGCGGGCGCGCCCGATCCGACCGCCGCTGTCGCGGCCGCCGTCGACCGCACCCCCGACGACGCCCTCCGGATCACCGCCGACCACGTCCGCGAGGCGATCGGCGACGCCGACAGATCCGCCGCCTCCCCGGACGAACCCGGACAATCTCCAGTCGAAACGGAGGGGTCTACGGGCACCGGATCTCGAGAGACCGGGGCCGCTTCCGGAGCCGCGACGAACGACGCCACCGACTCCGCAACCCTCGACTCCTCACCCGCGGACTCCCCGACCGCTGACAACGAAACCCCCGACGCCGCGACCGATGGTTCCGAACGCTCTCGGGACCCAGACCTGCGCGACCTAGAGGTCGGCAACGACATGACCGGCCGCAGCACCGGGACCGGCGAGTACGCCGACTTCGTCACGACGTTCCGGGACCGCTACGAGCGCCTCTCGAAGATCCTGCGCGGGCGCGTCAACCACCGGCCCGCCGAGGCGATCGCGGACATGCCGGGCGGCAGCGACGCCGCGATGATCGGCCTCGTCAACGACGTGCGCTCCACGAAGTCCGGTCACTGGCTGGTCGAGCTGGAAGACACGACCGGAACCTTCCCCGCCCTCGTGATGAAGGACAAGGGCCTCGCCGACGTCGTCGACGAGATCCTCTTAGACGAGTGCGTCGCGGTCGAGGGGACGCTCGCGGACGACGCGGGCATCCTCTTCGCGGACTCGCTCCACTTCCCCGACGTCCCCCGCACGCATCGCCCCGGCGGCGCCGACCGCCACGTTCAGGCCGCGCTGATCTCCGACGTCCACGTCGGCAGCGACGAGTTCATGGCCGACGCGTGGCACTCCTTCACCGACTGGCTCCACACGCCCGAGGCCGACCCCGTCGAGTACCTGCTGCTCGCGGGGGACATGGTCGAGGGCGTCGGGGTCTACCCGAACCAGGACGAGGAGCTGGATATCGTCGACATCTACGAGCAGTACGAGGTCTTCGCGGAACACCTCAAGGAGGTGCCCGCGGACACCGAGGTCGTGATGATCCCGGGCAACCACGACGCGGTCCGCCTCGCCGAGCCGCAGCCCGGGTTCAACGACGAGATCCGGGAGATTATGGACGTCCATGACGCGCAGATCGTCTCGAATCCGGCCACCGTCTCGGTCGAGGGCGTCGAGGTGCTGATGTACCACGGCGTCTCGCTCGACGAGGTGATCGCGGAGCTGCCCGAGGAGAAGGCGAGCTACGACGAGCCGCACAAGGCGATGTACCAGCTGTTGAAGAAGCGCCACGTCGCGCCGCAGTTCGGCGGCCACACCCGCGTTGCGCCGGAGGAGCGCGACTACCTCGTCATCGAGGACGTGCCCGACGTGTTCCACACCGGCCACGTTCACAAGCTCGGCTGGGGGAAGTACCACAACGTGCTCGCGGTCAACTCCGGCTGCTGGCAGGCTCAGACCGACTTCCAGAAGTCCGTCAACATCGACCCCGACGCCGGCTACGCGCCCATCCTCGATCTGGACACTCTCGACATGACCGTCCGGAAGTTCTCGTAGTTCAGCCGTCAACGGACGTTAGCGATCGATTTCGACCCGCCCGCTCGTCGCGTCGTTGAGCCGCTCGCGGAGTTCCTCAACCTCCTCGACCGGCACGCGAAGGTCGAACCGGACCTGCTCGCCGTACTCCGCGTCGAACTCGAAGCCCGTCGACTCGATCACGCCTCGAACGGTCCCCGAGTCGTCGTACTCCGTCTCGACGACCAGACTCCGGTGCGGTCGCTCCTTGATCACGCCGGCCGCGTCGACGCCGTCCTTCACCGCGCGCGAGTAGGCGCGCGCGAGGCCGCCGACGCCGAGGTTCGTCCCGCCGTAGTACCGCGTCACCACCGCGGCGACGTTCCGGACCTCGCGCTGCTGGAGGACGTTCAGCGCGGGCTTGCCCGCGGAGCCGGTCGGCTCGCCGTCGTCCGACGAATACTCTCTGAGCATCGGCTCCGAGCCCGGCGTGCGCTCAGAGGGCTCGCCCGCGGGGACCCGGTACGCGGGCACGTTGTGGGTCGCGTCCGCGTACTCCTCTCGAACCGCCTCAACGAACGCCTCCGCCGCCTCGACCGTGTCGACGGGCGCGACGTGGCCGAGGAACTCGGAGCCCTGGACCTCGAACCGCGCGGTCGCGCGCTCGGCAACCGTCCGATACGCGTCGGTCACGGCGCTCCCTCCTCCCTCCCTTCGTTTCCGTCCGATCCCCCCTCTCCTCGTCGACGCTCGACGGCGACGCTTGTCGGTGGCGCGAGCCGGTACAGCGCGAGGTAGGCGCCGACGCCCACAACCTCGACGATCACCGCCACGACCGCGAGCGGCTCCGCCGCGAGCGCCGCGGCCGCGTCGCCCCCGTGCCACGCGAGAAACCCGCCGAGGAACGCGCCGAGCGTCCCTGCGCCGAGCGCGTACAACCGCCGGTACTCGCCGGCCCGCAGCGTCGCGACGGCGACCGCCACCGCGAGCGCGCTCCCGGCGAGGAAGAAGTAGGGGCGCGCGTCCGGCGGCGAGCCGAGTCGCGGCCACGCCCACAGCAGGTGGACCGCCGCGGCGACGGCCGCCGTCTGGACGGCGATTCCGCGCAGCAGGCGCTTCTTTGGGGTGTTCCGACCTACCGCGTCCGATCCGTCCGATCCGTCTGATCCGCCAGACCCGTCTGATCCGTCCGACCTGTCTAATCCGTCGTCGGGATTCGTCTCGTCGCTCATCGGATCACCGGTGGTTCGCGGTTCACTCCCGCTCACTCCCACGGGTGGTTCCCGGGCGCGTCGGGCCACAGCGGGTACCAGTACGACTCGTCGTCCTCTAAGCCGAGCTCGCCGTCGAGGACGGACTGGAGCTTGAACTCGACCCGCTGGTTTCGGTCGTTCGTCCCCCGTGGCGCGAACGGGTAGTACGCGCCCCGTCGGAACGAGTAGATCCAGTAGACCGGGCCGTCGTCGTTCTCGAAGCCGAACACGGCCGCGAGCAGCCGCGATCCGAACCCCTCCTCGATGAACTGGTCGGCCGCGAAGTGGACGCTCGTCACTAGGTCCTCCGGGTCGTCGTCCTCGAGGACGAACCACTGGTAGCCGTGATCGTCCTCGTGGCGGTGGAAGCCGGTGCCGGTGTCTATCTCGCCGGCCTCTAAGATGGCCTCGACGGTCTCAACCGCCTCATCGAACCGGGTGCTGTCCATGCCGGAGAAACAGAGGGCGGCCTCGCCGCAGTGGTCGTAGCGGAGGTCCGCCTCCATCGTCATGTACGCGGTCGACATCCCGAAGAGGTCCTCGGGGTCCGCCTCGCGGGTCGCGTCGGTCTCGGCGCTCGTCCCGAGCACGGCCCGGATCGTGTCGAAGATGCCCATCTGGTCGGGCCTACGGGCGGCGGGGTTTAGGGCGTTTCTCTCGGCGGGTCCGCGTCGCGTTTCGCCGGCCGCTCAACGCCGCCGCCGCGTCTCGCCCGCGATTCACTCCGCGTCGTCGACGTAATCGAGATACGTCAACACGCCGCGCGTGTTCAGGCTCGTGTTCGCCTTCGCGCGCTCGGGGTTCCAGTAGTCGATGTCGCGGCTCGCTTCCTCGAAGTGGTCGACGACCGCCTCGTCGTCGTCGAGCTCGGCGCGCTTCTGTCGGACGCGCTCGACCCACTCGACGTACGCCCGCTTCGCCTCGCCGAGCAGGTCCCCGTCGCAGTCGCGCGGCCCGAAGTGGCCGAAACAGATCGTGTCCGGGTCGAGCTCCTCGATCTGTCGGATGTCGTCGAGGCACTGCTCGAAGTCGAACTGCGGCGGCGGCGACGTCGGGGTCACCGCGTCGATCTCGGGGACGTAGATGCCGGCGGCGTCGGCGGCGAACACGACGTCCGCGTCGGGCTCGTGGTAGACCGCGTGGTGGGGCGCGTGCCCGGGCGCCTCGTGAACGACGAACTCGCGGTCGCCGAGGTCGATCCGGTCGCCCTCGGCGACGCCCTCGATCCGGTCGTCGGGCACCGGCTTCGGCTCCGCGTAGTACTCCCACTGCTCCTCGACCGCCGACTTGGTGCCCGCGACGAGTGCCTCGGGGTCGACGAGGTGGCGGACGCCCTTCTCGGGCACCCGAACCTCGGCGTTCGGGTAGCGCTCCGCGAGGTAGCCGGCGCCGCCGGCGTGGTCGAGGTGGGCGTGGGTCGGGAGGATCCACGCGAGCTCCTCGCGGGAGATTCCGATCTCCTCGACCGTCTCGAAGAGGGCCTCTCGGTTCGCCCCCGTTCCGGTGTCGATCACGATCGGTCGCTCGGCGTCGTACACGTAGACGGCGCCGTACTCGTCGGTGTCGAACATGCCGGTGTCGTGGACGTACAGGTCCTCGACGCCGCGGACCGGTTCGAACTCGCCAGCGCGCATACCGGACGAGGGACCCGGGGGCACTTCTAGCGATCGGTCCGCGAACCCCCGTCGCCCGCGACGACCGCGGCCCCGAGGAGGGTCGTCCGCCCGGGACGGGGCTTATGGTCGCTCCGCCCGAGGGGACGGTATGCGAGTGCTCGTCACCGGCGCGACTGGATTTGTCGGGAGCCGGCTCGTCCAGACGCTCCTCGCGCGCGGCCACGACGTGGTCGCGCTCGTCCGCGACGCCGACGGCTACGACGCGCCCGAGGGCGTCTTGGTGGTCGAGGGGGACCTGCTGGAACCGGAGACGCTCCCGCCCGCCTTCGAACTCGACGGCGAGACCGTCGACGCCGCGTACTACCTCGTCCACTCGATGGACGGCGGCCCGGGGTACGAGGAGCGCGACCGCAACTGCGCGACCAACTTCGCCGCGGCCGCGTCCGACGCGGGGGTCGACCGGATCGTCTACCTCGGCGGGCTCGGCGAGGACCGCGAGGAGCTCTCCGAGCACCTCCGGTCGCGGCGCGAGGTGGAGCGGATCCTCGCCGGGGGCGACCCAGCGCTCACGACGCTTCGAGCCGCGATCATCATCGGCGCAGGCAGCGCGAGCTTCGAGGTGGTCGCCGGGCTCGCGCGGCGGCTCCCGGTGATGGTCACCCCGAAGTGGGTCGACACGCTGTGTCAGCCGATCGCGATAGCCGACGTGGTCGCGTACCTCGCGGGCGTCCTCGACGTCCCCGAGACCGCGGGCGAGACCTTCGAGATCGGCGGCCCCGAGGTGTTGACCTACGCCGAGATCCTCCGGCGCACACGGCGACAGCTCGGCGGCGGGCTCCGGATCGTCAGGGTCCCGGTGTTGAGCCCGGAGCTGTCGGCTCGGTGGCTCCGGCTCGTCACCGACGTGAACCCCTACCTCGCTCGGTCGCTGGTCGAGGGGCTCCGCAACACCGTGATCGTCGAGGACGACCGGATCCGGGAGTTCGTGCCCGTCGAGCGCACGCCGTTCGAACTCGCGGTCGCCCGGGCACTGACCGAGTCGCGGACGGCCGAGGAATCCCGCCTGAGCGCGCTCCCCGGGGTCTCGCCGTGAGCCGCGAGTACGGCGAGACGTGGGTGTACGAGAGCCTCGTCGGCGGGATCCCCGGGCTCAACATCTCGCGGCCGCTGGCGGTCGCGCTCCAGTTTCTCATCTTCGAGGTCGGCGTGGTGGGGCTCGGCTGGTACTACGGGACGTGGGACGCCGTGGCGGCTGGCACTGTCGCGGTCGTCGTCGCGGCGGTCGGCAGCGTCGAGATGCACCGCCTGGGCGCGAAGAACCGGCTGCTCGGGACCCCGCCGGAGCACAAGCGCCTGCTGTTCGGGTCGAGCATCGAGATCGTGTTGGGCGTGCTGGCGTTCATCGCGCTGGTGACGTACCTGTTCGCGTGGGACGTGACCGCCGGCCCGACGCTCATCGACCGGCTGTTCGGTCCGGAGCCGCCGCTGCCCGTCGTCTACCTCACGCTGCTCGTCCTCTGGGACCTCACGTACCGCATCGGCACCTCCTGGTGGAGCGCCGTCGTCGCGCTGTGGCGCGCGGTCCACGTCGACCTCTCTCCCGAGGAGCGGGCGACCGTCCGGCGGCTTGACGCCGAGAACATCGGCTTCTCGCTCGTCCAGCTGGCGCTCGTCCCGTTCCTGCTCACGGAGCCCGTGCTGCTCGGCGCGGTGGTCGGTCACGTCCTCGCGGTCGCGATCGTCTGTTCCGCGGCGATCTGGCTCTCGTGAGTGGTGTCCCTCGCGAGTACTGTCGCTCGTGAGTGCTGTAGCAACTGCCGGCGTTGAGAACGGAGTCAGCTGACGCGGCGTCGCCGCGGCCGCGTCACTCGCCTTGAAGCTCTTCGAACTTGTCGAGGAGTGCCTCCGTGGAGTCGCCCGAGTCGTAGGTCAGGGATCCGGAGTACTCGGGCCGTTCCGCGTCGAAGTCGGCGTCGACTTCGCTGGTCTTCTTCTCGCGACGCTCGTGTTCGGCCTCGTCATAGGCACCCATTGACATGGTACACCCACACTTGGCCGGTTCCTGTAATATACCTGTCGGCAAAAGCATCATAAACCGTGAACGATCGGGTCGGTCCACCGGAATCAATTAACCCCGCGGTGTGATACCAAACGCACGTGGCACAACCGCTCCGCTTCAGGCGTTCGCCCGGTCGGTGGACCGCCGACCGCGTCCGGTCGCAGATCGGTCGCCCCCTCGACGAGAACCTCGGAGCGACGGCCGGCGACCCGTGGTTCGCGCCGCCGCCCGGCTACGAGGCGCGTCGGTTCGACATGGACGACGGGTCGTTCGCGCTGTTCTGCTGGACCGAAGAGGACGCGGATCCCCCGTCGGACGCCGAGGGCGGTCCGGCCGGGTACTGGCTGGGCAACACGGAGACGCCGAGCGAGCTCTGGCGGACGGACAAGTACGGGTTCGACGAGGCGCCGTACCCGGTCTCGCGGTGGGCCCAGCGGGAGCTGCTCGCCGGGCTCCACGACGACGAGCCGTGGCTGGCGGACTACCCGCACGTCTCGTGGTACTTCCTGCCCGTGTTCTGTTCGAAGGACGGCGCGGAGACGAGCCGGGCGTTCTTCCGCGACCACGCGGCCGGGTTCCCGGACGCGACCCGCGAGGAGGGGACCGGGTTCGTCGAGGAGACGCTCCGTCCGGGGACGCTCGACGACTACCGCGAGGTCATGGCCGGGAAGCTCGGCACCTCCGCTTCGCAGGACCTCGTCCGGATGAGCGCGGCCATCGCCGAGTTCACCGCGGCCCGGATACTCACGGACGCGGGGTACGAGGTCACCCCGGAGATCGAGGTGACGACGGGCCACTCGCTCGACTTCCGCGCGACGGACCCGGAGACGGGCGCCGGCCACCTCGTCGAGGTGACGCGCCCGCAGCCGACCGCCGGCCGCTCCGCGAACGACCCTGTGGCGGCCGTCCGCGACACCGCCGAGACGAAGACGAGCGGGCAGCTCGCGGCCCACGCCGGCGGCGTCACGCTGTTCGTCGACTGCTCGTCGTTTCCCGCCGACGAGTGGGCCGCCGTGCGCGAGGCCGAACCCGCGGTCCGACACAAGCCCGCGGTCGTCTACCGCGCCGAGCCCGACGGCTCGATAGAGGGGTATCGCAAGGGGTCGGTCCCGCTCGACCTCTCCGGGGTCGTCGACGGGGTCTCGTAGCCTCGCGGCTCGCTGGCGCCGTCGACGGTAGTTGCGTCGCTCTGCGGTTAGGCTTCGAAAGAAAGGGGTACGGACTCCGTGCGGTTCGGCGCGTCAGAACGAGACCGGCGAGGGCCCCTCCTCCGCGTCGGTCGTGGGGTCGCGGTCCGAGTAGAACCGGCGACCGACGCCGCGGTGGCAGACGCCGGCGCGGAGCGTGGTGAACACGTCCTCCGCGTCCTCGAACGTCTGGTCGCCGAACCGCTCTAAGACGTCGCCGAGCCGCTCGGACCCGTTCGCGAGCTCTACGGTCGCGTTGCCGTGAGCCGCGATGATCTCCTCAGAGGTGGTCGGGTACTGGTGCCGTTCGAGTCGGTCGTCGACGCCGTTCAAGCGCATCAACAGATGAAAACCGCCGATGGTTCTTAATGATTGTCCATGTACGACCTTAGTCGGAGGGGATACCTTATATCGCCTTATATCGAACCGGCTCCGGTGGTTCCCGGGACCGCCGCGGCTTAGTGGCGGGCGCAATTATTCGGCTTTATGCCCGCTGACTCCGCTGATTCGGCCGAATCTTCTGATTCCGCCGTCCTCGACGATTCCCCCGACTCCAGCGATCCCGTCGTCGCCGACCTCCACGCGCACACGGTCGTCTCCGACGGCACGCTGACGCTCGACGAGGTGCCCGCGGCCGCCCGCGAGGCGGCCGTCGACTGGGTCGCCGTCACCGACCACGACCGGATCCACCCCGGCCTCGACGCGCCGGTCGTCGAGCGCGACGGCGTCCGGATCGTCCGCGGGATCGAACTCCGCGTCGACGCCGGCTTCGAGCGCCTCGACCTTCTCGGCTACGGCGTCGAACACACCGACGCGCTCGACGCGGAGATCGATCGCCTTCAGCGCGACCGCCGCGAGCGCGGCGCGGCCATCCTCGACGCGGTCGAGGAGCGGCTCGGGGTCGACCTCGACCTGGAACCCCGCGAGGGGTTGGGCCGACCGCACATCGCGCGGGCAATCGACGAGTCTGACGCGCCCTACGACTACGCCGGGGCATTCGACGAGCTGATCGGAAACGACGGTCCGTGTTACGTCGCGCGCGACGTGACACCGCTCGACGAGGGGCTCGACCTGCTCGCGGACGCCTGCGCGCTCGTCGGGCTCGCGCATCCGTTCCGGTACGGGCGCGTCGACGAGGCGCTCGACGTCGCGCGCGAGTCGGCCGCGATTGACGCGATCGAACGGTTCTACCCCTACGGCCGCGCCGTCGACGACGAGCGGATCGACCGCTTCGCCGCCGAGAACGACCTGCTCAGAACGGGGGGGACGGACGCCCACGAGCGGACGCTCGGCGTCGCCGGGCTGACGGAATCGGCGTTCGAACCCGTCCGCGAGCGGCTGCCCGAGCCGGTCTCGGTCGAGGGGTTCGGGGGTGCGGATTCCCCCGCCGCCGCGCCCGACGAACAGGATTAAGCCCGGGCCGAACCGAGTGTCACGTATGCGGTGTCACTACTGCGACCGGGAGGCCACGTACGAGGCGGAGCAGCGCGGCGTGGTCGTCGGCCTCTGCGAGTCCCATTTCAAACAGCGCGTCGAGGAACTCGCGGAGTCGGACGAGCTCGCGGAGCTCCGCGACCGGATCGATATCGAGTCCTCGGAGTAGGCGGCGGCTGGCTCCTCTCCGCCGAGCGACCTCCGAGCCCGCCCCCGTCGCCCGCGACCGAGACGAACGCTAAAAGTCCGCGGGGGACCAACCCCCTCCATGGACCTCACGGACCGGCCCCGCCGCCTCCGGACCGACGGCGTTCGTCCGCTCGTCGCCGAGACCGACCTCTCGGCGTCTGACCTCGTCGCGCCCGTCTTCGTCGACGCCACGACCGACGAGCGCGTGCCCATCGAGACAATGCCCGGCCACGAGCGCGTCCCCGTCGACGAGGCGGTCGCCCGTGTCGCCGAGATCCGCGAGACCGGCGTCGAGGCCGTGATCCTCTTCGGCGTCCCCGAGTCGAAGGACGCGTCCGGGAGCCGGGCGTACGCCGACGACGGCGTCGTTCAGCGCGCGATCCGCCGGATTTCCGCCGAAACCGACGTCACCGTGATCGGCGACGTCTGCCTCTGCGAGTACACCGACCACGGTCACTGCGGCGTCATCGAGGAGACCGCCGAGTCGGACCCGACGCTCACCGTCAAGAACGACGAGACGCTCGACCTGCTCGCGCGCACCGCGGTCTCGCAGGCGGACGCGGGCGCGGACGTGGTCGCCCCCTCCGCGATGACCGACGGCCAGGTGGGAGCGATCCGCGAGGCGCTCGACGACGCGGGCCACGAGGAGGTCGCCATCCTGAGCTACGCCGCGAAGTACGAGTCGGCCTTCTACGGGCCGTTCCGCGACGCGGCCGACGGCGCGCCCGCGTTCGGCGACCGCCGGCACTACCAGATGGACCCCGCGAACCGCCGCGAGGCGCTTCGGGAGGCGCGCCTCGACGCCGAGCAGGGCGCGGACGTGCTGATGGTGAAGCCCGGGCTCCCGTACCTCGACATCGTGAGTGACCTCCGGCGGGAGTTCGACCACCCGATCGCCGCGTACAATGTCTCCGGCGAGTACGCGATGCTCCACGCTGCCGCTGAGAAGGGGTGGCTCGACCTGGAGGCGACCGCGCTGGAGTCGCTCACGGCGCTCAAGCGCGCGGGCGCGGACCTCATCATCACGTACTTCGCCGAGGACGTGGCCGACCATTTATAAATAGAATCAGGTGGGAGTCGACGCGATTCTTCAACTATCCACCTCGGCGCGCGCCTCCGAGCGCCCGTCGGGCGCGAGGAGCGCGTGCGAGGTCGCCGGCGCTACGCGCCGGCTGCCAGAGGGACCTTCGGTCCCTCGCTGGAGTCGGCCGACCGAAGGGAGGCCGACGAGGCTGGGGAGGTATGAGGGTGCGGGTGCGGTGCTGTGCGGGGTGGGACTCGAAGGGGCGGCCGGGAGGCGGGCGCAGGCGACGTAAGGACCGCAGGGCGGGAGCGAGCGAAGCGAGCGACCGACTGAGGACCGCAGCGAGCGTGCGCCCGCCTCCCGGCCGGGGCTTCGGTGGCGTTCGCCCGGATCGATACACCGGCTTTAGTTTATAAGAAACCAATCGAGCGACCGGAGCCGCTCACACCAGTTGTTCGCCATCGTCGTCGTACACTTCGATGGCGTCGACCGGGCACGACCGCGCCGCGAACTTCGCGTCGAGCTCCTCGCCGTCGGGGACCTCGACGACGAACAGGTCTTCGTCTTCCTCGGTGCTCCCCGCTAAATCGGCCTTCCCGTCGTTCAGGTTCTTCTCGAAGGCGTCCCACTCGGCGACGCACTGGTACATCCCGACGCAGGTGTCGCGGTCGAACTCGATGTGCATGCCCACCGGTTTGGTGAGCCGATACAAAGCGGTGACGACGAGACGTGTGAGATTCCCGCTGGTTCGGACTCGACGGCCTGTCACCGGTAACTACTTCCAAAGCCCCAGCCGGGAGAAGCCCGGACGCTCGCTGCGCTCCTCGCTCAGCCGCTCCGCTCCTTCGCTGCGGTGCTTGCGTCGCCTCCGAGCTTCTCCCGGCTGCCCCTTTGAGTCCCACCCCGCGACCGCACCTCACACCTCCCCAGCCTCGCGGCTCCCTCCGCTTCGCTCCGGTCGCCGCGTCCCTCGCGCGTGCTGACTCGCGCCCTTCGGGCGCTCGCAGGCACGCGCCACCGCAACCACTTTCCGGAATCGACCACTCGCCTCAATCTCCCATATCCTAACCGTCCTTTTTAAGCGTCGCAGGCACGCATCGCCGCGTATGACTACGGTCTGGCTCGTCGACCGGCAGTTCGACTCGAAGGGACTCGTGCGGCTCACCTACGCCACGGAGGACGGCGAGCGGATGCACACGAAGGAGCTGGCCGAACAGCGGCTCGTCACGGGCGACGGGATCACCGCCGGCCGCGAGGTCGAGGAGAACGCGCTCGGGGAAAGCCCGGCAGAGGAGGTCGAGCGGTTCGCGTCCGAGGCGTCGAAGATGGCGGCCGAACACGACCTCGACGACACGGTCTGACGGCCCTCGACGACACGGTCTGAAGGCCGCTGACCGCGCCCGCGCACGGCGACGTCCCGCACAACCGAGGCCGTTAAGGGGGAACCGGCGGAACGTGTGACCGAAATGCCCAGTGGTGAGTACGACCCCGACGCCGTCGAGCCGCGCTGGCAGCGGCGCTGGGTCGACGAGGAGACGTACGCCTACGCCGCCGACGACCCGGTCGATCCGAACACCGTCTTCTCCATCGACACGCCCCCGCCGACGGTATCGGGGAGCCTCCACATGGGCCACCTCTACGGGTTCACCCTCCAGGACTTCGTCGCGCGCTTCGAGCGCATGAACGGCGGGGAGACGTTCTTCCCGTTCGGCTACGACGACAACGGGATCGCCTCCGAGCGCCTGACGGAGGACGAACTCGACATCCGCCACCAAGACTTCGAGCGCCGCGAGTTCCAGGCGAAGTGCCGCGAGGTCTGTGCGAACTACGAGGAGCAGTTCACCGAGAACGTCCAGTCGCTCGGGGTGTCGGTCGACTGGAACCACACCTACCAGACGATCGAGCCGCGCGTCCAGCGCGTCTCCCAGCTCTCGTTCGTCGACCTCTACGACCAGGGTCGGGAGTACCGCGAGAAGGCGCCCGCGATCTGGTGTCCCGAGTGCGAGACCGCCATCTCGCAGGTCGAGACCGAGGACGACGAGCAGGCGAGTCACTTCAATGACATCGCGTTCTCCGTCGCGGGAACCGACGGGGAGACCTTCACCATCTCGACGACGCGCCCCGAACTCCTCCCGGCCTGCGTCGCCGTCTTCGTCCATCCCGACGACGACGAGAACCAGGACCTCGTCGGCGAGTCCGCCGAGGTCCCGCTGTTCGGCCACGAGGTGCCGATCATCGCCGACGAGCGCGTCGACATGGAGACGGGCTCCGGAGTCGTGATGTGCTGTACGTTCGGCGACCAGAACGACATCGAGTGGTACCAAGTCCACGACCTGGACCTCCGCGTCGCCATCGACGAGTCCGGCCACATGACCGACGTCGCCGAGGGGTACGAGGGGCTCCACGCCGACGAGGCCGGCGAGGCCATCGTGGAGGACCTCGACGAGGCGGGCGCGCTGCTCGACCGCCGCGACATCACCCACACCGTCAACGTCCACGAGCGCTGCGGGACGAGCGTCGAGTTCCTCGTCACCGAGCAGTGGTACATCGAGATGCTCGACAAGACGGACGAGTACCTCGAGGTCGGCCGGGAGATGGACTGGTCGCCCGAGAAGATGTTCACCCGGTACGAACACTGGGTCGAGGGGCTCCAGTGGGACTGGCTCATCTCCCGCCAGCGCTCCTCCGGCATTCCGTTCCCGGTGTGGTACTGCGAGGACTGCGGCGAGGAGATCATCGCCGAGAAGGCCGACCTGCCCGTCGACCCGCTCTCCGACGACCCGCCGGTCGACACCTGCCCCGCGTGCGGGCACGACGAGTTCGAGCCCGAGGACGACGTGCTCGACACGTGGGCTACCTCCAGCCTCACGCCGCTCATCAATGCGGGCTGGGACTGGGACGAGGAGGCCGAGGAGTTCACGATGGAGCGCCCGGAGCTGTACCGGTTCGACCTCCGCCCGCAGGGCCACGACATCATCAGCTTCTGGCTGTTCCACACGCTCGTCAAGTGCTACGAGCACACCGGCGAGGTCCCGTTCGAGGAGACGATGATCAACGGGCACGTTCTCGACGAGAACCGCGAGAAGATGTCCAAGTCGGTCGGCAACGTCGTCGAGCCCGAGGCGGTCCTCGAGGAGTTCCCGGTCGACGCCACGCGCTACTGGGCCGCCGGCACCGCCGTCGGCGACGACTTCCCGTTCAAGGAGAAGGACCTCCGCGCGGGCGAGAAGCTGATCCGAAAGCTGTGGAACGCCTCGAAGCTCGTCGAGTCGCTCGCGCCGGAGCCGTTCCCGGCCGAGCCCGAGGACGGACTGCGCGAGCTCGACCGCTGGCTCCTCGCCGAACTCGACGCCGAGGTCGAGCGGCTCACCGAGCTCCTCGACGACCGCGCGTTCTCGAAGGCGCGGGACGAACTCCGGAGCTTCTTCTGGAACACGTTCTGCGACGACTACCTCGAGATCGCGAAACAGCGCGAAGACGACGCGGCCGCGTACACGCTCCGGACCGCCCACCGTCGGTTCTTGAAGCTGTTCGCGCCGCTGCTCGCGCACGTCACCGAGGAGCTGTGGCACGACATGTACGCCGACGCCGTCCCGGACGCGGCCGGTGCCGCTGACGCCGCCGCCGGTGCTGACGCCGCAAACGCGGAGGAGACCGCCCTCGCCGACGGCGCGAGCGACTCGATCCACCTCGCCGACTGGCCCGAACCGCTGGGGATCGAGGCCGACCGCGACGCCGGGACCGCCGCGACCGCCGTCGTCGGCGCCCTCCGGAAGTACAAAAGCGAGAACCAGCTCCCGCTCACCGCCGCGCTCGACGCGGTCGAGGTGTACGCCGACGTGCGCGGCTTCGAGGACGACATCACCGGCGTGATGCACGTCGACGACCTCGCGGTCCACCCCGACGGCGACGCGCCCGTCGAGACGGTGATCACGGGTATCGACCTCGACTACGCCACCGTCGGCCCGAAGTACGGCGACCAGGTCGGCGACATCGAGGCCGCCCTCGCGCAGGAGGAGTATGAGATCGACGGCGACGAGCTTCACGTCGCGGGCGTCACGCTCGTCGACGACGAGTTCGCGGTCGAAGAGGAGCGGCAGTACCAGGGCGAGGGCGAGTTGCTTCAGGCGGACGACGTCGTCGTCATCGTCCGGAACGACGCGTAGACCGCTCTTTGCTTTCGGTTTTCGACCCGATCACAGGTCCGCGCCGACGGCCTCGTCGACCGAGTCGAACCCGTCCCGTTCGAGCAGTTCGAGGAGCCCCTCGTTGATGTCGCGCGCGAGCCCCGGCCCCTCGTAGACGAGCCCCGTGTACAACTGGACCAGCGAGGCGCCCGCCCGTATCTTCTCGTAGGCCCCCGTGGCGTCGGAGATCCCGCCCACGCCGATCACCGGGACGTCGGTTCGCTCCGCGACGAACCGCACCCGCTCTGTCGCGAGCGACTCGATCGGCTTCCCAGAGAGGCCGCCCCGCTCGGCTCGGTTGTGGCTTCGCAGCGTGTCCGGGCGCGACGTGCTCGTGTTGGTCGCGATGACGCCGTCGAGGCCGAGGTCGTCGACGACGCCGAGCGCGTCCTCGACCGCCGGCTCCGGGAGATCCGGGGAGAGCTTCACGAGCAACGGGTCGGCGCCGGCGTCGGCGAGCGTGCCGAGGATGCGCTCTAAGGCCTCGCGGTTCTGGAGCTCGCGGAGCCCCGGGGTGTTCGGGCTGGAGACGTTGACGACGAAGTAGTCGCCCGCGTCCGCGACGCGCTCGTACGTGTACAGGTAGTCGTCGGGAGCCTCCTCCAAGGCCGTCGACTTCGACTTCCCGATGTTGATCCCGACCGGCACCTCGGGGAGCGGGTCGCGGTCGAGGCGTTCGCCCACCCTGTCGGCGCCCTCGTTGTTGAACCCCATCCGGTTGACGAGCGCCTCGTCCTCTTTCAGCCGGAACAGTCGCGGGCGCGGGTTTCCGGGCTGTCGCTCGGCGGTGACGCCGCCCACTTCGACGTGCCCGAACCCGAGCGACGCCAGCGCTCGCGGGACGTGCGCGTTCTTGTCGAACCCGGCCGCAACGCCCACGGGGTTTGGGAACGCCGCCCCAAACGCGTCGACCGCGAGCCGCTCGTCGTCGACCGCGTACCGCTCGGCGAGTCGGTCGGCGACCGGCGTCCCCTGAACGCCGCCGAGCAGCCGGTGTATCAGTCCGTGTGCGGTCTCCGGTGGCAGCCGGAACAGTGCTGGCTTCAACAGGTCGTACGCGCCCATCGTCTGGGCCTCGTCACGAGCGACAATCAATCCGCCGACCGCGGTCCGCGTGGCGGTCGCTCGGCGGCGAAAATACGTCGAATCCCGCGGTCCGCGTCAGAAGTCGTGTTCGAGCTGCTCCGGGTTGGCGTCAGCCTTCTGGATGATTATCTTCCCGTCTCGGACTCGGACGAACACCTCGTCGCCGATCTCCATGCCGGCGACGGCGAGTTCGTCTTCGTGGAGGTTCACGTGGACGTTGTGGTACTCCCCGTCGTCGTCCTTGGCGCCACTGGGGCTGAGCTTCTTTTTGCGGACCATCGCGGGTGTGCTTGTCGCACTTCGCCATAGCAGACACATAAGTGTTGTTTACGCGTATTCGGGGTCCGGTTGGCCGCGCGCCTGCGCGGTGAAAGCCGAACATACGAGGCCGATCCGCCAGTGATTCGAGGGATCACAATCGCCTCGTGAACCCCGAATCGACGTGTCGCGCGCGCTGAACGCCCCGCGAATCGCCGCCGATCACCCGCTTCGCTCCCGCTTTGAGGTCCCAAATCGCCAGCCGCCGCCGAGGTGATATATAAACATTGTGGCGCGCAGCTTTCATTTCCCCGATATATTTATTACACACTGTGTGCTGGAGTCACACGGAGGCAAAACCATGGTACGTGAAGACGGTAAGCGAAACTTTGCCCTGCGAGAGGAGGACGGATCGGAACCGAGCGAGTTCTCGGGAAACATGCCGCGTCAGGCGGCGCTCAAAGCGGCTCGAACTCTCGAGCCGGCACCCTCCGAGGAGGAGGCGGAGCGAACGACGCTCCGGCTCCGGGAGAAGGGGACCCAGAAGGTCCACGAGTACGAGGGGTGGGCTTGGAAGGACGGCGCTCCCGAGGTCGACGACGCGGACGACGACTTCTGGCTCAACGACCTTGACGACATCACCAAGGCCAACGTCTCGAAGCAGGGCATCGAGTACCTCGACGACGAGTAACCCTCGGGCGCACCGGTTCCGATCTCTCGTTTTCGCTGTCGACCGACCCGAACGCCTCGGAGTTGATCACCCTGTCGCGACAGAGATACCGTCCCGGGTAGGCTCGTCTCCGGTTCGACTCGATCCGGTCAGTTGTCCCGCTTCTCTCGGCATGAAATCGCATGACGTGGCGCCGGTAGTTCGACGGGGTTAAGTACAACCCGGGCATTCGAAGAAATGCGAAGAACGCAACGCGGACTCGGGCCGTTCAACCCGGCCCGGTTTCGCTGGACCCGTACCGTTCCGATGGGTTTATGACCCGTCGTCCGGTACGTTCAGGTCCGCGAAGGATGAGGATCACGCCCCCTGCGCTCCGGCGTAAGCGGTGATCTGATGTGAGCCGTGGTCGTTCGGTGTCATCCAAGTCGCTGGATGGGCCGGACACCACACAGACCAATGCAATGGTGTGTCAACCCTCGTCTTCGACGAGATTGACACCCGCCAACACCCCCTTCGAGCCGGGAATCAGGCTCGAAGGATATTCATTCCGGTTGATCCTGCCGGAGGCCATTGCTATTGGGATCCGATTTAGCCATGCTAGTCGCACGAGTTCAGACTCGTGGCGAATAGCTCAGTAACACGTGGCCAAACTACCCTTCGGAGCTCCATACCCTCGGGAAACTGAGGTTAATAGAGCATACCATACCACCACTGGAATGAGTGGTATGCCAAACGCTCCGGCGCCGAAGGATGTGGCTGCGGCCGATTAGGTAGACGGTGGGGTAACGGCCCACCGTGCCAATAATCGGTACGGGTCATGAGAGTGAGAACCCGGAGACGGAATCTGAGACAAGATTCCGGGCCCTACGGGGCGCAGCAGGCGCGAAACCTTTACACTGCACGACAGTGCGATAGGGGGATCCCAAGTGCACAGGCATAGCGCCTGTGCTTTTCGGTACCGTAAGGTGGTACCAGAATAAGGGCTGGGCAAGACCGGTGCCAGCCGCCGCGGTAATACCGGCAGCCCAAGTGATGGCCGATCTTATTGGGCCTAAAGCGTCCGTAGCTGGCCGCGCAAGTCCATCGGGAAATCCACCTGCTCAACAGGTGGGCGCCCGGTAGAAACTGCGTGGCTTGGGACCGGAAGGCGCGACGGGTACGTCCGGGGTAGGAGTGAAATCCCGTAATCCTGGACGGACCGCCGATGGCGAAAGCACGTCGCGAGAACGGATCCGACAGTGAGGGACGAAAGCCAGGGTCTCGAACCGGATTAGATACCCGGGTAGTCCTGGCCGTAAACAATGCCTGCTAGGTGTGGCTCCCACTACGAGTGGGTGCTGTGCCGTAGGGAAGCCGCTAAGCAGGCCGCCTGGGAAGTACGTCCGCAAGGATGAAACTTAAAGGAATTGGCGGGGGAGCACTACAACCGGAGGAGCCTGCGGTTTAATTGGACTCAACGCCGGACATCTCACCAGCATCGACTGTAATAATGACGACCAGGTTGATGACCTTGTCCGAGTTTCAGAGAGGAGGTGCATGGCCGCCGTCAGCTCGTACCGTGAGGCGTCCTGTTAAGTCAGGCAACGAGCGAGACCCGCACCCTTACTTGCCAGCAGTACCGCGAGGTAGCTGGGGACAGTAGGGGGACCGCCGTGGCTAACACGGAGGAAGGAACGGGCAACGGTAGGTCAGTATGCCCCGAATGTGCTGGGCAACACGCGGGCTACAATGGTCGAGACAAAGGGTTCCAACTCCGAAAGGAGACGGTAATCTCAGAAACTCGATCGTAGTTCGGATTGTGGGCTGCAACTCGCCCACATGAAGCTGGATTCGGTAGTAATCGCGTGTCACAAGCGCGCGGTGAATACGTCCCTGCTCCTTGCACACACCGCCCGTCAAAGCACCCGAGTGAGGTCCGGATGAGGCGTACCTCGTACGTCGAATCTGGGCTTCGCAAGGGGGCTTAAGTCGTAACAAGGTAGCCGTAGGGGAATCTGCGGCTGGATCACCTCCACCGACCCGAGACTCGCCCTCTGGGCGAGCTCACCTTACGACCGTCACCACGACGGTCACTACTCATTCGCATTGGCCTGTGACAGTCCGCCCACCCACCGGCTTGGACACCGCAGAACGACCACGGCTCACACCACACACACACCAGACCTTCCCCACAGGGAAGGTGGGCTCATAGCTCAGCGGTAGAGTGCCTCCCTTGCAAGGAGGATGCCCTGGGTTCGAATCCCAGTGAGTCCATGTCCGTCCGAAGCGAATCCGTCCCCTTAAGTGGGAGACGCGATTCGATTCGGACACGACGACCGATGCACCATCCCGGGAAACCGCGGATGGGAAGGGTTCGACGAACGCCCCGTCACACCCGGGGCGATTCAATGACAACCGTGTATACGTGCGATCCAGACGTCCACTGAACTCATCCGAGTTCGTGGAACGTCAGTGAACCATATACAGTCGGGTGACACTATGTCACTTGACACCGTCAGCACTCTCTTCGGAGAGTTGGCTGACACACTACTGGCTACTGTGCCAGCTGGTGAATGGCTCGGCTCGAGAGCCGACGACGGACGTGCCAAGCTGCGAAAAGCTCGTGGGACCCGCATGGAGGGAAAGAACACGAGATCTCCCAATCGGAATCCGTTCAACAATTGCCACGCGCAATAGGGAACGCCCTGAATTGAAACATCTCAGTAAGGGCAGGAAAAGAACGCAACAGCGATGTCGTCAGTAACCGCGAGTAAACGCGACACAGCCCAAACCGAAGGTCTTCGGACCAATGTGGTGTTCGGGTTGACAACCAAAACGCGACACTCTCTCAGAAGTCTCCTGGAACGGAGCGTGAAACAGGGTGACAACCCCGTATGAGAGAACAGTACCGTTGGCGTCAAATCCAGAGTAGCAGGGGTCGGATATCCTCTGTGAACATCTCAGGCATCCCCTGAGAAGGCTAAACACTCCTCGAGACCGATAGCGAACAAGTAGCGTGAGCGAACGCTGAAAAGCACCCCGAGAAGGGCGGTGCAATAGGGCCTGAAATCAGCTGGCGATCGAGCGACAGGGCGTATAAGGCGATTCTCAAAACGACCGAGGAGCGATCCTCCAGTAGGAAGAGAATCGAGCCGGCGTCGTGTCGTGCGTTTTGAAAAACGACCCAGGGAGTGCACTTGATTGACGAGTCTAACCCGTGAACCGGGGAAGGCGCAGGGAAACCGATACGGCCGCAGCATTGCGAGGGCCACCGTGTTCAAGCGCGGGGAGTCAATTGGGTGCGACCCGAAACCAGGCGATCTACGCGCGAGCAAGGTGAAGCGTGGCGAAAGCCACGTGGAGGCCTGTTAGAGTTGGTATTCTACAATATCCTCTCGTGACTCGTGTGTAGGGGTGAAAGGCCCATCGAGCCTGGCAACAGCTGGTTCCAACCGAAACATGTCGAAGCATGACCTCTTCCGAGGTAGCCCGCGGGGTAGAGCTACCGATTGGATGACCCGCCTCCGAGAGGAGTCGGCCATCCTGTCGAACTCCAAACCCGCAGGCGCTGTAGACGAAGGGAGTCCGGTGCGCGGGGTAAGCCTGTGTACCGTGAGGGGAACAACCCAGAGCCGGGTTAAGGTCCCAAAGTGTAGATTAAGTGCGATTCGAAGGTGGTCTCAAGCCCTAAACAGCCGGGAGGTGAGCTTAGAAGCAGCTACCCGCTAAGAAAAGCGTAACAGCTTACCGGCCGAGGTTTGAGGCGCCCAAAATGATCGGGGCTCAAATCTACCACCGAGACCTGGCCGTGCCCTTGACAGGGGCAACCGCGTAGGTTGGCGTACTGGTCGGACGGAAGCCCGGGCGAGAGCTCGTGTGGACCGTCCAGTAACGACAATCCTGGTCACAGTAGCAGCGATAGTCGGGTGAGAACCTCGACGGCCTGAAGAGCAAGGGTTCCTCGGCACTGCCGTTCAGCCGAGGGTTAGCCGGTCCTAAGGTGTACCACAACTTGACTACACCGACGGGAAGCTGGTTAATATTCCAGCGCCATCGTGCAGTAAACGCCGACGCCGTGTGGAACGCTGAGCCGGGCATTCGCCCGGTCAAATCGTGGAAACTCGTGGACGCCGTCACGGCACGAAGCGAGCGAAACGCGAGATAGCGAAAGTCAGCCGTACATAGGGCCCGTGAAAAGGCAAGCGCGATGTCCGTACCGAGATCCGACACAGGTGCTCTGCCAGCGCAAGGCAAGGCCTGTCGGGAGAACCGACGTTAGGGAATTCGGCAAGTTAGTCCCGTACCTTCGGAAGAAGGGATGCCTGCTCTCTACGGAGCAGGTCGCAGTGACTCGGGCGCTCCGACTGTCTAGTAACAACACAGGTGACCGCAAATCCGTAAGGACTCGTACGGTCACTGAATCCTGCCCAGTGCGGGTATCTGAACACCTCGTACAAGAGGACGAAGGACCCGTCAACGGCGGGGGTAACTATGACCCTCTTAAGGTAGCGTAGTACCTTGCCGCTTCAGTAGCGGCTTGCATGAATGGATAAACGAGAGCGCCACTGTCCCAACGTTGGACCCGGTGAACTGTACGTTCCAGTGCGGAGTCTGGAGACCCCCAAGGGGAAGCGAAGACCCTATAGAGCTTTACTGCAGGCTGTCGCTGAGACGTGGTCGCCGATGTGCAGCATAGGTAGGAGACGCTACACAGGTACGTGCGCTAGCACGCCACCGAGTCAGCATTGAAATACTACCCGTCGGTGACTGCGACTCTCACTCCGGGAGGAGTACACCGGTAGCCGGGCAGTTTGACTGGGGCGGTACGCGCTCGAAAAGATATCGAGCGCGCCCGAAGATCATCTCAGCCGGGTCGGGAATCCGGCGAAGAGCGCAAGAGCACAAGATGGTCTGACAGTGTTCTTCCCAACGAGGAACGCTGACGCGAAAGCGTGGTCTAGCGAACCTACGAGGTTCCGGAATGGGACCCGTAGATGACAGAAAAGCTACCTTAGGGATAACAGAGTCGTCACTCGCAAGAGCACATATCGACCGAGTGGCTTGCTACCTCGATGTCGGTTCCCTCCATCCTGCCCGTGCAGACGCGGGCAAGGGTGAGGTTGTTCGCCTATTAAAGGAGGTCGTGAGCTGGGTTTAGACCGTCGTGAGACAGGTCGGCTGCTATCTATTGGGGGTGTGAGGTACCTGACGTGAACGAACGTATAGTACGAGAGGAACTACGTTTGGTCGCCACTGGTGTATCGGTTGTCCGGAAGGGCAGATGCCGAGTAGCCACGCGACACGGGGTAAGAGCTGAACGCATCTAAGCTCGAAACCCACATGGAAAAGAGGTACCACAGAGGTCACTCGTAGAAGACGAGTTCGATAGACTCGGGGTGTACGCACCGAGGCAACGAGGTGTTAAGCCCACGAGCACTAACAGACCGAGCCACATTCATTGGCGCTGACGCGCCACGACTCGCATGAGTTCAGGCGGTAACTGGATCGCACGATTTACACGGTTGGTATCGAACCAGACCGACACAGGCGTCTCGCTGTAGAGGATACAGAGAGTCTCGGTTCGAATCCGGGAGTCGGCATGAAGGCGGCCAGAGCGGTAGGGAAACACCCGTACCCATTCCGAACACGGAAGTTAAGCCTACCAGCGTATCGTGAAGTACTGGAGTGAGCGATCCTCTGGGAACCACGAGTCGCCGCCTACCCACTCATACGGGAATCATCCCACCAAGCCCACGGACAGCGCGTCCGTGGGCTTTTTTCATACCCAGCGAGCCGCAGCGCTCGCATCCGACCGCTAAACTTAAACGCTCGACAGCGGTACGTTCGGCTGGCGCCAAGGTGGCAGAGTTCGGTCAGACGCAGCGGCCTGCAGAGCCGCCCAACGCCGGTTCAAATCCGGCCCTTGGCTTTCAATTCCCTTCGACACGGACCGGTAGGTCGGTCCCACGAACTGACCCGCTTAGTAACCGTTAAACACCGGGTGACCCATGCGTGAACTATGCAACGACGCGCTGTGGCCGTGTTTGTCGCGCTGTTCCTCGCCGTCGCGGGCGTGGCGGGTGCGCTGACCGCGACGGCCGAGAGTCCGGAGATAGCGCTCGAAAACCCGGAAGTCGACGCATCGGTGAACGACTCGATCGATGTCGGCGGCGAGACGTACGTCGTTGCCGGCATCTCTGAAAGCGAGAACGACGATGGCCAGACGGTCATCTCGGGCACGCTCGAACGCGAGTTCACGGCGGAGACCTCCGAAACCTGGGCGAACGAGTCGACCGTCTCGGTCGATGACCGCGAGTGGCGCGTTTCGATTCCCGGGGAGAACGCCAGCCAGTTCACGCTCGTCGAGGTGCTCGACCGACAGGCGATCCTCGAGGCCGACGACGATGCCGAAAACGAGACGGTCACGCTAGAGGACGGCGAGTACGTCGCGGTGACCGACGAGAACGGTGACCGGACGCTGGTGCCCGTCGACGAGTACTTCCCCGCGCCCGAAGAGCGGACGCACGCGGAGGGTGAGACGCTCGACTACGACGGGCAGACGGTTACGGTCGACGACGTGACGTCGGACGGCGCCGTCCTCGTGTGGGAGACCACCGAGACCGAGACGGTCGAGGTCGCACAGCAGTCGACGGTGACGATCGGCGACACGGAGTACGTCGCGCACTTCCCCGACGCGTCGACGCTTCGGATGTCGACCGACATCGAGGCCTACGAGGCGCAGGTCACCGAGGTAGAGCGGTTCAACCAGTACAACAGCGGTCTCTCGCGCGTCATCGTCCTCGCCATCCTGTCGTCGATCATGCTTGCCGGGATGGCGTTTATCCCGTCGCGGTACTGACCGCCGACCGGCGTTTTCGTACGGTTTCGCTCCGTTCTACCGACAGTCACTACCCGTCGGGACCGCTATCGCCACCATGAGTTCGGCAACGGAGACGGTGCGACAGCTCGCCCCCCACTGGGCGGTGATGTTCGTCGCCATGTTCGTCGCGCTGGCGGCCGTCGAGCGCGTCCTCGGCGGGCTCGGGCTCCCAGCGTCGCTGCTGATCGTCTTGGCTATCGCCGTCGCGTATCCCGTGGTCGTTCGGGCGCTCGGTGTCGCGCCGCCCGTCTGGCAGCGGTGACGGCGCTCCGCCGCGGCTGACGGCGCAGCTCCGCTCACGGAGATTCGCGACTCGGCGACTCGACGACGCGAACGGCCGGCGGCGGCGACCCGCCGGGCGCTCCCGAGCGGAGTCCTCCCCCTTGGGGTGGTCCGCCAGATAACACCGGTGTCAGCCGGTCACCGTCCCGTCCCTCTCGCTTTTATACGGCTCGGTCGCCTTTCGATCGGTATGAGCGAAGAGAAGCCGGCTCCGGTCACGTCGGAACTCCCGGACGCACCGTTCCACACCAGCGGCACCGATCACATCACGGTCTGGGGAAGCAACGAGGAGGACACGCTCGCCTTCTACCGCGACCTGCTCGGGATGCCGCTCGTGTTGCGGCAGCCGAACCTCGATGACCCCTCGCAGACGCACCTCTTCTTCGACACCGGCGACGGCCGGATCCTCACGGTGTTCGTGAGCGACGAGCGGGCGTCCGCGCGCGGCCAACGCGTCAACACGGGCGCCGTCCACCACCTGTGTTTCAGCGTCGAACCCGACGAGTACGGGGAGATAATGGCGGCGCTCGAAGAGGAGGGGAAAGGATACAACGTGTTCGACCGAGGTATCTTCCACTCGATTTACACCCAGGACAACAACGGGCTCGTCATCGAGCTGTCGGCCGACAAGTACGAGATCCCCGACGACCGGAAGGGCGAGGTGCTCGCGACCGCACAGCGGCTCCGCGAGGAGGACGGCGCCGACTTCGCGCAGGACCGCCACATGGAGGGAGCCCTCGAGGAGCTCGGGCTCCCCGTGAACAAACACGACCTGCCCGACGCCGACGCCGGCGTCGGGGTCTGAGATGGCCGACCGTTCTCCGGGGGCGCACGCGAGCGACGACCCCCACGGCGACGAGCCGCTGGTCACGGCCGGGACGCCGCTTGACGATGCCGACGCGGCGCTCGTGCTCGTCCACGGCCGTGGCGCGACCGCCCGCAGCGTCGTCGACCTGGGCGAACAGCTGGCCGGCGACCACGAGGTCGCCCTGCTCGCGCCCGCGGCCGCCGGCAACACCTGGTATCCGAACTCCTTCCTCGCCCCGGTCGAAGACAACGAGCCGGGTCGGAGCTCGGGGCTTCGGGCGGTCGGATCGGCGGTCGGCCGCGCGGTCGACGCCGGGATCGCCCGCGATAGCGTCCTCGTCGGCGGCTTCTCGCAGGGCGCCTGTCTCGCGAGCGAGTTCGTCGCCCGCAACCCGACCCGCTACGGCGGGCTCGCCGTCTTCAGCGGCGGACTGATCGGCGAGACGGTCGCCGTCGACGACTACCTCGCGGACGCGACCGCTGACGCCGAGGGCGAAGCGGAGGGGGACACCGAGGAGCCGCTCGCCGGTACGCCTGCGTTCCTCGGCTGTAGCGACGTCGACCCGCACATTCCCGAGGAGCGGGTCCACGAGACGACCGCGGTGTTGGAGGCGCTCGGCGCCGAGGTCGACGAGCGGATCTACGAGGGGATGGGCCACGGGATCAACGACGACGAGGTCGCGGCCGTCTCCGATTTGGTCGCGTCGCTGGCGTAGTCGGCCTCGCTGTTATCGGCCTCGACCGCAGTCGCGAGCGGGACGGCGCGGCCGGACGTGTCGTTCGAGAACCGGAACCATCGGCCCCTGAACCCATCCTTTTGCGGGACGCCGACCCAGTACGCGTGTGACGTTCAGCATCTGCGTTCGCGAGCGGTACACCGACGATGACGGCGGCGACCAGATCCGGTTCGGCGTGGCGGTGACCACTCGGCTGCCGGGCGTCGGCACGCTGTGCCCCTTCGCGTCGTCGGACGGCGCGGTGGCGACCCAGTCGCTCGTCAACGTCGAGTTGGGGCGAAAGGGAATCGAGTACCTCGGCGACGGGCTCGCGGTCGACGACGCCCTGGAGGCCCTGTTAAACGCCGACGAGGGGAGCGCCCAGCGCCAGCTCCACGGCGTCGACGCCGACGGGACGTTCGCGTTCTCCGGCGACGAGTGTAACGACTGGTACGGCCACCGCGAGGGGCAGAACTACACCGTCGCGGGCAACCTCCTGACGGGCAAGGATGTGATCGAAGACACCGCGGCCGCCTACGAGTCCGACGCGCACGGCGACGCGCCGCTCGCCGAGCGGCTGATCGACGCCCTCGCGGCGGGCCACGCCGCGGGCGGCGACAAACGGGAAGACCTCGAGGTCCAGTCCGCGGCGCTGCTAGTGCGGAACACGGAGGAGGACGCGGACGACCCCTACTACAACGACCTCCGGGTCGACGCGAGCGAGACGCCGGTCGCCGACCTCCGCGAGACGTACGAGACCGCCAAGCGCGGCTACGAGACGATCTTAGCGAAGTACGCCGAGGAGGAAGACGTCGGAGACGAGCCGGAAGCCGACGATGCCGACGCGGCGGCCGACGACGCCGGCACGGCGGCCGACGACGCCGACGCAGAGTAGCGGCCGCTTCCTACATCGACAGCCGCGCGAGGATCGGCAAGTGGTCGGAGGGGTATCGGCCGCGGTCGTCCCGGTCAGCGAGCGTCGCGAACGTGTCGACCGACACCGGGGGCGAGACGAGCGCGTGGTCGATCCGGCGCCCGTCGATGAGGCGGGCGAAGTCGGTGAGGCTCGTCTCCGGGCCGTACCGGAGGTCAGCCTCGGTCGCGGCGTCGCGAAGCGCGAGGGCGTCTTCAGGCGGCTTCCCGGCGGCCCCGTCGCCGATTTCGGAGCCCTCGTCGGTCTCGGAGCCGTCGCCCTCGACGAGGATCCGGTGCGGCTCCGACCCCGGCGTACAGTTGAGGTCGCCGACGAGCACGACCGGGGGCGTCTCGTCGGAGCCGCCCTCGCCTGCGGCTGCTATCTCCGGCACCCGCTCGCGGAGCAGGCGGGCGGACTCGCGCCGCGCGTGCGCGCTCACGTGGTCGAAGTGCGTGTTGACGACGAGGAGTCTCGCGTCGCCGTCGACCGCGCGGACCCGCCCCCACGTCGCGATTCTGGGGTAGGAGGCGTCCCAGCCGGCCGAGGGCTCCTCGGGGGTCTCGGAGAGCCAGAACGTGTCGCTCTCGGTGACCTCCCAGCGGTCGCTCCGGACCGCGACCGGACACCCCTCGCCCTCGCCGTCCGCTTCTCGGCCGCGTCCGACGAACTCGTACTTCGGGAGCCGCTCGCGGAGGTCGTCGCGTTGGTCCGGTAGCGGCTCCTGAAACGCGGCGACGTCGGGCCGGTGAAACCGGACGAGTCGCGCGACGGCGTCGCGGCGGTCGTGCCAGGCGTCGTGGTGATCGCCCCGGTTGGCGTAGCGGACGTTGTAGCTTAACACCCGGATCGCGGTCATTACGTCTGGCGTCGCGGGCGAGGCGATTAAAAGGCGCGGAGCGAATGGGACGCGTTCGATCGGGACGTCAACGCCGCTTCCGGTGTCTGTTTATAAATCGTTGACTGCGGCCCGGTGGCGGACTCCGCTACAGCTCCAGCCGCTCGCTTATAAGTGGCTGACTGTGGATCGGTGGCGAACACCTCCAAAGCCCCAGCCGCGAGGCCGCAGTACGCTCGTTGCGCTCCTCGCTCGCTCCGCTCGCTGCGGTGCTTACATCGCCTACTGCGGCCTCGCGGCTGCCCCTTTGAGTCCACCCCACAGCACCGCAACCGCAGCCTCACGCCTCCCCAGCCTCGTCGGTCGCCGTCGCTTCGCTCGGCGACCGACTCCCTCGCGCGTGCGGTTCGCGGCCTACCGGCCGCTCACCGGCACGCGCCACCGCGGACCTATTTATAAATAGTCGCCGCCGTCGCGCCCCGCTCTCACACCGAGAACTCGTAGAGGTCGTCGCCGACGTGGTGGATCGACTCCACGACCTTTCCGCTGTCGCCGACCATCCCGTCGCCGTCGACCAGCGCGCGCCCGACGGCCAGCACCTTCCCGTGGGTCTCCTCGGCGATGACGACGAGGTCGCCCGCGCGGATCGCCTCGTCGGCCTCGACGATCCCCGGACGCATCACGTCGGCGCCGTCCGAAACGAAGGATATCGCGCCGGAGTCGACCGTGACGACACCCGTTTCCGGGTCGAAGTTGTTCGCGCCCCGGACGGTGAGGAACGGCTCGTCGTCGTCGACGTAGAAGACGGCGGGGTCGCCGTCGACTAAGACGAGCTCGTAGCCGGCGTCGACGAACTCGACGAACTCGAAGGTGTCCCCGTCGATGTCGACTCCGAGGTGGTCGGCGACCGCCTCTTGGATCGCCGTGATCTCGTCGCTCCGGAGGTGGTGCCGGGATTTCACTTCCATGGGCGTCCAGTCGGCCGCTCGGCCGATAAATGGACCGCTCCGCGGCGTGACTCCGGCCGATCGCGCCGCGGTATCGGCCCCGATCCCGGTCTCGTCCCGTTGGACCGATCAAAACGGTCTTAATCCACCTCTCCATATTCCCTCGTATGCTTAACCCACTGGCGATCGTGCTCGCGGCGATCGTGAACCCGCCCGCGATCGTGCTCGCGGCGGTCGCGACGCTGCTCATGGTCCTCGTCACCTCGGTGAGGGGGACGGGATGGGAGCCCACGACCGACATCTCGGACGAAGTCCTCGAACACCGCGCGTCCGCGGTCCCCGAGACGGAGTTCCCGGAACCCGGTAACCGCGCGATCGGTGGCGGCGGTGGCGGCGGCGGCGCCATCCCGGCCGGCGGCGACGGCGAGGAAGGCGAACTCGAAGAGGGCGGCACCGCAAGCTCCGGCCCCGGCGACATCCCCGAAGACGAGGTGGAGTACTTCGAGGTCGAGTTCGTCAAGCAGGGCGAGACGGTCGAGCTCTCCAATGACCAGCCCATCCTCGAACAGGGCGAAGACGAGGGGTGGGACCTCCCGTACGCCTGCCGCCAGGGCCAGTGCGTCTCCTGTGCCGGCCAGATTACGGACGGCCCCTCGGAGGACTTCGTCGAGCACGACAACCAGCAGATGCTCGAGGAGGCCGAGATCGACGACGGCTACACGCTCACCTGCGTCGCCTACCCGCGCGACTCCTTCAGCATCGAGACCGGCGAAGCGCCGTAGCTCCGCCCTCGCGTTCGCGCTCTCTTTCCCTCCCTCCGCCTTTTCCGGTCACGCTCGCTCGCGACACCCTTTTTCGCGTCTCGCCCCAACCCATCGTATGTCCGTCACCACGGCGCTCGTCGCCGGCGGCGGGGGCGTCGCCGTCGCGCTGATCGCCGCGGCCGTCTACCGCGACGCCCTCCGCGTCGGCGTCGACCTCGGCTCGCCGGCGGCGTGGGCCGCCCTCGTTGTCCTCACCGGCGGCGCGAGCCTCGTCACGCTGATCCTCGTGCCCGACGCGCCCCTGCCCGGCGTCCTCGTGTTGACCGCGCTCGGCCCGCTCCTCTACCTGCTCGAACGCGACGACTCGATGAACGGCGACGACGCGGCCGACCCCACGCGGCTCCCGAGCCAGTCCGGCGACACGGCCGACCGGAGCGACGAGCGAGATCCGTAGCGCCGCCGACCAGCGGGAGCGACCGGGGACGCTCGCTGCCGACCGCTCACGGCCCCATCCGGCGCCGTACCGTCTCATCGACGATGATACAGTTCCTTTCGCCGCGTTCTGAGGCTCCTAAACCGCAACTTTCCATACCGTCGGCGCTGTACTGGAGGTAATGAGCGACGAGAGCGACGAAAGCCTCGCAGACCGGGTAGAGCAGTGGATGGTCGGACAGATGCCGATCATCCAGATGCACGGCGGCACGAGCGTCGTGCGCGAGGCGGACCCCGAAACCGGCGAGGTCGTCGTCGAGCTCGGCGGCACCTGCTCTGGGTGCGGCATCTCGAACATCACCGCCGACAACATCCGCCGCGACCTCATCATGGACTTCGACGAGGTCGACAACGTGACGGTGCGGACCGCTTCTTCCGGCGACAACGGGGCCTCCACCGTCGAGGGCGGCCGCGGCGGCGAGCTGAAACACGAGACCGAATCCGCGAACCACTTCTGAACGCGACGGGGGCTCCCGTCGCGTCCCTTCTCCTCTCTACAGCGGCGTGAACGGCAGCGACGCGAGCGTGTCGGCGTCGTAGCTGAGCGCGTCAGACTGGCTGGTCCCGTCCGGAGTCACTAGGTCGATGACGCTCGGCGCGTTGTCGACGGCGCCTTCGCGCGCGCCGCCGAAGACATCTCCGCCGGCGTCGACTTGTACGTCGCGGAACGCGCCGAAGTTCTCCGATCCGACGATCGGACAGACCTCCCACTCGGAGAGGTCCGGGCCGCCGATAGACTCTTTCGGCACTGAGACGACTACGATGCCGGACCCGTCATCGACGAAAACCTCCGGTGATTCGACCGTGTTCCCGGCCTCGTCGACGGCGGCGGCACCGAAGCCGTTCGCGCCAACGCGGTACTGCCAGCGATCGTCGAACTCTGCCGAAATACCCAGGTCGCCAATCTCCGTCGTCCGCCCGCTGTCGGCCGCCGGATCGCGCAGGTAGACGACGAAGTACTGCGGCGAGAACGGCGCGACATTTCCTCCGTAGGCGTCGTACAGGTTCTCCACCTCGAAGGCGAACCGGTACTCCTCGTCGGTCTCTAGGACGCGGAACGAGCGCAGGTCGAAGGCTCCCTCCTGGAACGCGTCGTTCGTCGGGTAGACGTACTCCCCGGGTCCGTCGTCGTCGCCCGCGGGATCGGTGAACCCCGCAACGAGATTGCCGGGCGCCACCGTGACGGTCCCGGAGCCGAGCTCCGTCCCGCCATCCGCCTCGCGCACGACGACGTCGAAGGTCCCGATCCGCGAGATACTAAAGCCGAGGTCGACCGTCTCGTCCGTCGCATTCGGCGGGAGCCGAACGTTACCGAGCGCCTCGACCTCGCCGTCGACGACGATCTCGACCGTGGTTCCGCCGACGAACGCGGCGTCGTTGGAGCCGGTTCCGCTGATGAACTGTTCTCCGAGGTCTGCCTCGTCGGCAATCGACACTGAAATCGTCTGCTCTGGGCGCTCATACTCGGTGGTCCTGTTGATCTCGCGGCCCCGCGCCGGGCGCAGTCTGACGGCGGTCCCGCCGCTCGGCGCCAGCGACGCGAGCAGCGTCGTGCTCGGCGTGACGACCGCCTCGTCGATGCGGACTCCGGTCGGATCCGCGTCGACGCCAGCGCCGACCGCGTCCGAGTAGATCTCCGCGACGTACTTCGGGCCGTTTCGGCCCTTCCCGTTTCCATTGCCCTTGCCGTTCCCCTTCCCGCCCGAATCGCCGGGCGCGAGGAAGTCGAGGGGCACGTCGACCGCGCGGCCGTCGCCGTCCGTCATGACGCCGACATACCACTCGTCGTCGTGCCGGCGAGCGATCGCGAGGTAGTCGCCGATCGCGGAGCCCACGACGCGCGTCTCGTCCCAGCCGGCGGCCGGGACCGACTCGATGAAGGCGAACTCCGGCTCGGCGTCGAAGTTCTCGTTCTCGGGGACGTACCCCTCGTACTCGGCCGGGACCGGCGACGGCTCGCCGGCCTCGGTGACGGCGACCGTGTTGAGGTTGAACCCGCCGACGTCGCCGGTGAAGCCGCTCTCGCCCTGCGCGTAGTCGAGCTCGATCGCGATCTCGTTGTCGCCCGCGTCGAGTTCGACCTCCGTCGTGAACACCTGCCAGTCGTCCCAGTACTCGGTGAAGTCGGGCTCGATGGTCTCGCGGTCGCCGTTGACGCGCAGGGTCGCTCGGGGGGTACCGGCGTCGATCACGCGACCGGCGTTCTCCTCGGCATCGCTCGCGTAGCGCAGGTGGAGGTCGTACGTTCCGGCGCTCGGCACGTCTTCGACCGTGAACGAGACCGACGACCCGCTCGGCGCGCGGTTGGGGTCGACGGCGACGAAGTTGGTGCCGAACGCGTCCCGCCACGAGTCGTCGGTGACGAGCCCGTTGAGCTCGCCGGCGGCGGCCTGGAGCGCCTCGCCGACCGCGAACGTCTCGTCGACGTACGCCTCGACGCGGTCGGCGGCCATCTGGAGGCCGCTGAGGTACGTCGGGTACATCGCGAGCTGCTTCGCCCGCGTCGTCTGGATCTGGTCGCCGCGCTCGTCGTTGAAGGTGATGTCGAAGATGCCCGGCTGATAGCTCACCGGGCCGGCGAGGTTCCGCGTGAACGGCAGCGTCACGTGGTGGTCGCGGCCGACGTTGGAGCCGAGCTGCCCGAACCCGTCGTACTCCTGCGCCTTCACCACCTCGCGGTTCGCCACGTTCGGGTAGGTTCGGATCTCGCCGGTCGGCTTGATCCCCTCGTGGATCTCCAGCTGCTGGCGGTTCGCGGCCGCCTCGCGGATCACGCGCCGGTGGTCGTTCACCGCGAGCTGGTTGTGGTGGTTGTGGGTCGCCGCCATCCCCTCCCCGTCGATGCCGAGCCCCCGGTCCGCGACGTAGCCGTTCTTGATCGTGTTGATGCCGACGTCGTCGTAGCCCGCGAAGACGTCCCCGTCGAGGACCGCGTCCTCGTAGTTCGGGATGTTGCCGGCGGTCTCGTTGTGGATCGTCATCTCGACGGGGTCCGGGAGGCCGGCGCCGAAGTCGGTCACCTCGCGCACGTCAAAGTCGGGGTAGGAGTCGTCCACGCCGAACTCTAGGCCGGAGCCGTCCCCGGGATAGGTGTCCCATCCCTCGTTCCACCCCTCGACGAGCACGCTGTCGATGCCGTTCTCGCTCGCGAAGCGCATGTAGCGCTTCATCCGCTCGGTGCGGGCGCCGTGGATGTACGCGGCGGGGTTGCCGTCGTCGCCCGCGACCTCGTCGTCGGTCTTGTACTCCCAGTTGGCCGAGCCCGCGATCATCGTCCACCAGATGCCGACGTACTTGCGGGGCTCGATCCAGTCGGTGTCGGGCGCGCCCCCGGCGGTCGGGAGCGCCGATTCGTCGAGCGGGTCGGAGAGCAGCGGGACCAGCTGCGACTCGATCAGCTCGCCCGGGCGGTCGACGACCTGGATCGTCCGCCACGGCGTCGCCGCCGGCAGCTCCAGCGACGCCCGCGACCCGTCGGGGAGGGGTGTGAGTTCGGTCGCGAACGCCGTCCCGCCGTCGTCGCTCCGGGGCGCGAGCGTCGCGGCCGCGTAGTCGTCGAGGTTCGCCTCGTGGACGCTGAGGTACGCGTCGCCCGCGTCGACGGTGAGCGGCGTGTGCGCCCCGGTCCGCATCGGCGTGTCGTTTGGCTGTCGGTCGTCGCTCCCGCCCGGAATCTCCGAGAGCGGCGTCTCCGCGTACTCCTGTTCGAACCGCGGGTTCGTCACCGCGTTCGCGATCCACCAGGCGGTGTAGTCGTCGGCGAAGTCGACGCCGGTGTTCTCCGAGTCGACGACTGCCTTCCCCGAGTTACTCGCGAATCCCTCGCCGAGGACGACCCGGAGGCCGACCCCGTCGTCGAAGACGCGTATCTGGAGCGTCGCGCTCCGGGAACCGCCCTCGCCGTTCTCCGCCGTGCCGGAGTCGTCGGAGTCGCCGGAGTCGTCGGAGTCGCCGGAGTCGTCGGAGCCGCCGGACCCGTCCTCCGCGGCGTCCGCGAGGCCGACGTTCAAGGCCTCGTAGTCGGCTGAAACTCGGTCGTAGGCGCCCCACACTGGATCCCACTCTTCGGTCGCCGCCTCGCGTTCGGTGCCGGTCACCGTCACCGGCCCGTCCTCGCCGCCGGCGCTCGCGCCGAACGCCGACTGGTTTCGGAAGTCGAACCCGAGCGTCGACGGCCCGACGTACGTCTCGCCGCCGCGCGCGACCTCGTAGGTCGGCACCCCGTTGGCGACGTCGACCGTGACCGCGATCGACCCGTCCGGCGACGTCACCGTCTGAACCGGGTCGTCCGCATCGTTGGCCACCCGCGCGGCGTCATCGGCCGACACGTCCCGCGAGTAGGCGGCCGCGGCTACCAGCGCCCCCACGCTCCCGAGGAACCCCCGTCGCGTCGATCCGCCTAACGATTGCTGTGATCGTTTTTCACTCATTCCGTCCGCACCGTCTATGCGATGAATAATAATGTTATTGTCACGCAGAGAAGTGATTGAATTTCGAAACGACCGAGTCGACAAGTTAGTCCAGAAGCGCTCTTCGGGGCGTTGGGCGCCTTACAACGCGTTTTCCAGCGCTGACGCGACGCTTCGCGCCTTCTCCGCGAGCGGCTCGGGGACCGTTCCGGTCGCGACTGCCTCGTCGAGCTCGTCGTCGTCGACGCGCTCGACCGTTCCGTCGGGGCGTTTCACCACGTCGACGTGGAGGTCCACGTACCGGGCGGCGTCGGGGAAGAGTTCCACCGGCGTGCAGACGTTGACGTACGTCCCGCGGACGGTCCCGTCGCGGCCGCGGTACGTCGTCGGGTACCACCAGCGTCCCTCCTTCAGGCTCGTCTCGGCGACGTCGCCCGCCACGCGGTCGACGCCGAGCCCGTCGTAGGTCCCGCCGCCGGTCATCTCGCGCTCGACGGCGACGGTCCCGTCGGGGTCGACCCCCGTCACCGTCCCCTCGCCGAGGGTGATCAGCCGGCCGTCCGGCTTCCCGTGGTCGATCCGGAGCGCGTCGCCCTCCGCCGGGCCGAACGCGTCGGCCACGACCGCGAACGGGAACTCGGCGTCGGGGGCCGGCTCGCAGAGCGCCTCCGCGAGGTCGACCCCGGCCGAGGCGTCCGCGGCGCCCGCCTTCACCCGGTGGTGGCCGGGCATCGTCGCGGTCGCGGTCCGGCGCGCGTCGTCGAGCCCGAACCGGCTCTCGCGGCCGAACCAGACCCAGACCCCGGCGTTCGGCGCGGCGACCGGCGCGTCGCGGAGCCGGCTCGGGTCGTCGAGGACGCCGAGGCCCGTTTCGTCTCCGTCTCCCGGATCGACCGCCGCGCGCAGCTCCTCGGCGGCGTCGACCGCGGCGTCGAGCCCCGCGGTCAGCGCCTCCGTGTCGGCCTCGACGGCCGGTGGCTGCCACACCGCGCGCCACCCGTCCGGTGGGTCGAGGTCGAGCAGGTCGAGCATCCCCGACAGCTCGCGGGCGGCCTCGTCGTCCCGCACGTCGACCCGCGTCCCGGAGCCCGGTTCGAGCGCGACGAGGTCACCGCCGACCCGGAGTGCCCCGGAGAGGTCGGGGCGCCGGTCGGTCCACGGCGCCGCCGACTCGCGCACCTGAACGCGGACCGCGTCTCCCGTCTCTACCCGGGCGTCGACGTCGCCGTACGGGAGGTACCCCTCGGCGGTATCGTCGTCGTCGGTTCGGAGGTCGACGACGGCGCCGCCGCCGAGCGTCTCCGTCACTTTTCCGTCGAGGACTGTGCCGGGCGGCGTCGGGTCCGCCCACGCGAGCGCGTCGCGGCCGGCGTCGGTCAGGAGGCCGCGGACCGCGTCGAGCGCGTCGGGGTCGCCGTACGCGCCGACGCCCTGCCGGTCGCCGCTCGTCTCGATCCGGACGTCCGGCGGGTCGGTTCCGAACGCGGCGTCGAAGCGCCGGCGGATCGGCGGCGAGGCGTCGACGACCTCGTGGCCGGCGTCGAGCAGGCGCGCGGTGAGCGCCGTCGCGTAGATGCCGCGGACGCGGGCCCGCGCCATCGTCACAGCTCCTCGCGCTCGCGCGCGAACCGCACCCGGTCGTTCACCGTGTCCCCGAGCGAGAGCTCGATGACGACCGGCTCGCCGTCGTCGCCCTCGCTGAGGATCCGTCCGCCCTCGACCGGAACGCCCCACCCGTCGAGCGAGAGGTAGCCGCGGAGGTCGCTCCCGTGGGTGAACAGGTCGACGTCGGCGGTCGCGTGTTCCTGCGTCTCCGACGCGCTGTGGGCCATCTCCATGTCCGAGTAGAACGGTCCGTCCGCGTCGAAGAACGCTCGGAGTCGGTCGGCGTCGCGGGCGACGAGTTCGGCGACGCGGTCCGAGGCGTCGGCGACGGCGTCCGCGTCCACCCCGGCCTCTCGGAGGGCGCGCTGGACCCGTGGATCGAAGTGCATACCCCGGCTTTGGGCGCCGCCGTTTCAATTCTGTCGACCGCGCCGCTTCCGCCCGCTTACCGCCGGCTGCCGCTCGGATGCCGCCCACTAATTAAGTCACCCGGGAGGTAAACGGGAGCCATGCCATCCGACGAGGACCCGATCGCGTCCCGGGCCGACGACGAGCGTGACCTCTACGACGTCGCGACCTGGGAGGAGCGGACCTCCCTCGACGGGCTGTCGGTTGCGTTACACTGGCTCATCACCCGCTCGGCGAAGGCGCTCGTCGTCTTCGTCGCCTTCGTCGGACTCTTAGCGATCCTCGGCTCATTCGGGGTCGGGCTCCTCTTCGACCCGGCGATCGCGATCCTCCTCGGCCTCTCGGTGATCCCCGCGCTCGGCCTGGCCGCGTACGTGTACGTCTCGGACGTGACGACCGCCGAGCCGCTGTCGCTCCTCGTGGCGACGTTCCTGCTTTCGATTCTCACCGCGACGTTCGCGGCGATACTGAACAGCGTGCTCCAGCCGTACTTCCGGCCGTTCGGCTTCCTCGGGCTCGTCGTGTTCTTCTTCGTCGTCGTCGGCCCGATAGAGGAGTCGGTGAAGCTGCTCGCGGTGCGGTTGTACGCGTACACCGACGCCCGGTTCGACGCCGTCATCGACGGCGCCGTCTACGGCGCCATGGCGGGGCTCGGCTTCGTCGTTATCGAGAACTTCGTGTACATCGCCCAGACCGTCGACATGGCGGAGCTGACGGTCGGGATCGCGGCGCTCGGCGCCGGGGACGGCATCGCCGGGCTCCGGGCGCTCGCGGGCCCCGGCCACGTCGTCTACTCGGCGTTCGCGGGCTACTACCTCGGGCTCGCAAAGTTCAACCCCGAGAACCGCGGCCCCATCATCGTCAAGGGGCTCGTCCTCGCGGCGGCGATCCACGCGCTGTACAACACGCTCGTGGGTCCCGTGACCGGAATCGCCTCGCAGCTCTTCGGCCTCCCGCAGGTCGTCGCGCTGTTCGGCTTCGTCGTGGTCTTCCAGGGCGCGTTCGGGTACGTCCTCCTCCGAAAGATCTGGCGGTACCGCGACGCGTTCCTCGACACGCGCGACGCGGTGGGCGAGGACGTCGAGCCGGAGCTCGACGAGTTCGAGCAGTAGGGCGAAATCTCTCTCGTTTCTGCGTTCCGCCGTCGACCGTCAGGGGGCGTTCTCGACCCGCGAGCGGTCGCCGGTGCCGCCCGTCAGGGCGCTCGCGAGTGCGCCTTTCACCACGACGTCGTCGCCGAGGTCGGTGAGCCGCACCTCCGGGACGTTGATGAACACCATCTCCGGGAGCTTCTCGCGGATGGGATCGAGGACGCGGTCGGGGTTGTTGAGCGCGACCGCGCCGCCGACGCTCACGACGAGCGGCGCGTACGCGTGGATGACGTTGGCGATCCCCATGGCGTTCCAGTGGGCGACCTGGTCGATCACGTGGTCGGCGAAGGTGTCCTCGCCCGCGGCCTCGAACACGTCGACCGCGGAGAAGTCGGGGTCCTCGATCGGGAGGCTCGTCTCGATCGGGTCCTCCTCGTACAGCTCGCGGGCGTACTTCGGGATGTTGTTCCCCGAGCAGTACCCCTCCCAGTGGCCGTCGAGCCCGCACCCGCAGGTCATGAACCCGTGCGGGTCGACGGTCATGTGGCCGACCTCGCCGGCGTTGCCGTCCCACCCCGAGAGTACGTTGCCGTCGACGGCCACGCCCGCGCCGATCCCCGAGGAGATGGTGAGGTACACCATGTCGTCGGGGTTGCGCTCGGAGTGGAACCGCTCGCCGATGACGCCCGCGATGGTGTCGTTGTGAAGGTACACCTCGTCGGTGTCGAGCAGTCGGCCGACCGGGCCGACGAGCGGGATGCGCTCGACGGTGTCCGGGAGGTTCGCGGGCCCCTGGACGACCCCCTCTGCGAGGTCGAGGGGGCCGATCGAGCCGATCCCGGCGGCGACCGCCTCGCTCGGCGCGATTCCCGCGTCGGTACAGGCTCCCCTGACCACCTCCAAGACGGCCTCCGTGACGGCGATGCCGTTCGGTCCCCGCGGGGTGCCTCGCGACGCGGAGCCGAGGACCGCCGCGGTCTCGTCGCCGACGACCGCTCGGACGTTCGTCGCCCCGAGATCGACGCCCACGTAGTACATGGGGTGTAAGCGCGGACCCGTCTCACTTAAGCGGGACGCTTCGGGCGGTCGAGCGGGGGTAAAGAATCGAACCGTTTTCGCGAAATCGCGTTACGACGCCGTCTCGCGGACGAAGGTCACCGGACACGGCGCCGAGAGCATGACCTCTTGGGCCGCGCTGCCGAAGACCGCCTTCCCGGTCGGCGAGCGGCGCCGGCCGCCGACGACGACGCGGTCGGCCTTGACGCCCTCCGCGGTCTCGACGACCTCGTCCGCGAGGTCGCCGACCGCGCCGCGGATCGAGTGTCGCACGCCGGCCGCCGACAGCGCCTTCGAGAGATCCCGTGTGGTCCGGTGTCGCTCCGCGACCGCGTCCGGCGTCGAGTTCTCGCCGTCCGGGTCGAAGCCCAGCTTCGTGCGGGTCTCGTCGAACTCCTCCTCGCCGAACACGTGGGTCAACACGACCTCGGCGTCCGCCGGCCCGGCGAGCGCGATGATCTCCTCCGCGAGCCGCTCGGTTCGTTTCTCGTCTTCGCTCCCGACCGCTAACACAACTGTCTCGATGCTCATACACGCCTTTCGTCTCCCACCGAGTTAAGACTAGCGAAGTATTAACTCGAATTCGAATAAATATTTAACCGATCGATCCTGACACTCTCCCGCCTGCGAGACGGCGTTCTCGGACGCCCCCGTTCGGACGAGCGGGGCGCTTCGGATAACGCGAACGAGCTGCGTCCGATACGACGAGCTGGGCGCTACGGGCGTCGCGAGCGGCGCTCGACGAGAGAAGGGCGGCGCCGACGGCGGGTGGACCCGCTCAGTAGTCGGGCGCGTCGTCCTCGACTTCGCGCTTCAGCGAGTCGCGGCGGGACTTCGCGTCGCGGCCGGTCGCCTCCAAGAGGAACTCGTTTTTCGCGTCGACGGCGTCCGCGGCGGCGTCGGCGTTCCCCTCGGCGATGACGTCCTCGGCGGGGCGCTCCTCGAAGTGGACAGCCAGCTTGTCCTTCTTGCTCCCGTATTCGGCGGCGCCCGCGACGATCCGGTCGAACACCGGGTTGTCGGGGTCCGCGACGACGTACAGTTCGTGGCCCTGCCACTCCTCGGTGCCGGTGACTTCGCCGAAGTACTCCTCGATGGACCCTTTCAGGTCCGGCATGCGGTCGTCCAGATGCTCGCCGCGGCGCATCTTGTACTCCTTCATGCCGCGACCGTTCGACAGGCCGGCGTAAACCAGTTTCGTCACGGTCTCTCCGCGCGGGCTCGGCCGTCGATACGCCGTTTTCGCTCCGTCTACCGCGGCCGCTCGTCGACGTACCCGCGCTTGCACTCCGGACAGATGTCGCCCGCGCGCATCGAGCTCCCGTGCGCGGCCCGGACCATCCCGCACTCGGGACAGTAGTACTCCGTCGGCTCGTTGTCCCCGATCGTCTCCAGTTCGGGGCTCTCGCCGCGGGTAATGCCCGTCTCGCCCTCGTCGCCGGCGTCGAACGCGACGCTCTCCGCGTCGTCGGGGGCCTCGACGTACTCCGTCTCTTCCCCGTCCTCCTCCTGCTGATCCGCGGCCTCCGGGGTCAGCCCGCCGCCGAACTCGACGCCCGCGTCGCCGCCCTCGCCGACCTCCGCACTGAACCCCTCGTCTTCGCCGCCGTGGTCGGGCCAGGCGGTCGACCCGTCGGCGTCGGCGTCTCCCTCGTCGACCGACGGCCACGCGCCGCGCTCCCTGTCGTCGGCGTCCTCCCCGTCCTCGTCGAGGATCACGCCGTCGTCGCTCTCCGCGTCGGGCTCGTCGCTCGACGCGGATTCCGGCGCGGCGTCCGTCGGGGACGACGCGGCGGAGGCGGACGAATCCGACGCCGACTCCTCGCCCGCGTCCAACAGCTCCGCGTCCTCGTCCGCCGGGTCCGGACCGCTCGACGCGTCAGACGCGCCCGTGGCGTCGGGGTGCTCGGCGGGGTCCGACGGCGCGCCGCCCGCTTCCGGAGACGCTCCTGCGTCGGCGATCTCGGGCTCCCCGTCGTCGGCTCCGTCGTCGATGATCACCGCGTCGTCGCTCCCGGCTCCCGTCTCCTCGTCGAGGGTCACTCCGCCGGTGCCGGTCCCCGCGTCGTCCGCGTCGACGGTCGCCGACGCCGAGCCCGGCGGAGTCCCTTCGGCGGCGCCCGGAGCGCTGCCGCCTTCCGGCGTCGCGGCCGCGCCCGCGTCGCTCTCGCCGGCCGCGTTGGCGGCCGCCTCGTCTGCGAGTTGCTCCATCGTCGTCACCTCGGTGTTTTCGCTGACGATCTGCGTCTCGCCGCAGCGAGCGCAGGTCTTCACCTCCTTGACGGTCGTGACGACCTCGTCGCCGTCCTCCTCGCGCTCCCGCTGGAGTTCGGGTTCGCCGAAGTCGTGTCCGAGCAGACACCTGAGTCCCATTGTGCCATCCTGCGGTGCCGAGGGTAAAAAACGCCCCGTCGGCGTCCGACGTTCGGCACACGACCGGTATCGCGGGACGACGCGGTCGCCGCGCTCGGTTCCGCGCCGCGGCCCGCGGACACAGACTCTTTGTGGATCGCTCGCGTACCGTGTATCCACATGCCTACTGTATCCTACAAGGGCGAGGAAATCGAGTGCGAGAAGGGCGCCAACCTGCGCGACGTGCTCAAAGAGGCCGGTCTCTCCGTCTACAACGGCAAGATGGAGCAGCTCAACTGCCGCGGCGCTGGCTCGTGCGGCTCCTGTGCGGTCCAGGTCGACGGCGAGGTCAGCGAACCGAGCAAGAAGGAGCGCGCCCGCCTCTGGTTCCCGCCGCACCACCCGAGCCACGACGTCCGCCTCGCCTGTCAGACCAAAGTCGAGGGCGACGTCGAGGTGACGAAGGGCCGCGGGCTCTTCGGCCAGCACATCTGAGCGCGGACGCGACGCTCTCGCGGATTCTTTTGTAAACCGACGGCGCACACGACGAGCGGTTCGCTGGTCGGGAGTAAAATACGGCCGCGGCGAGCGTGAGCCCGCGACGCGGACGAAAACGTTTGGTACCGTGTGTCAGAGTCGCGTTCGGCGTCAGCCGGACCGACCCACCTTTTCGGATCGGCTTACTGCCGAACGACGTTGGTCGCGCGGGGGCCCTTCTCGGAGGACTCGATGTCGAACTCGAGCTCCTGGCCCTCTTCGAGGTCCGGGCCGCCGACGTCTTCCATGTGGAAGAACACGTCGTCGTCCGCGTCGTCAGTCTCAATAAATCCGTAGCCGCCAGTGTCGTTGAAGAAATCAACCTTTCCGGTCGCCATTGCGTTCATAGAGAAGCCCCGACCGGGGATAAGAATTGCGAGTGTACAGTTACCACGACGCTCGCTGAACGTTTGTCTTCGAATAATTTCAGTTCTACGACCGCACACTGACCGTACGACGGATTCAAATCGGGAGCTTGGTCGATCCGTCGAGTTCTCTCTCGGTCCGTCCGACGCCGACGTTTATGGTTCCGGCCGCGAAAGCGGCGGGTGTGTCTCACGCGCACCGAGCGGGCGGTCTCGGCCTGACGCTCCGCGAGAACGGTCCCGCGCTGTTGGTCCCGGCGGCGTGGGGCGTCGCCGCGGGGGCCGTCCTCGGCGTCGTCTCCGCGCACGCGCTGTTCGTCGCGCACGTCGTCATGAGCGTCCTGCTCGTCGCCTTCGTCGTCGCCTCGTGGCGCGACATGGCGTCGGGGGTCCTCCGCGCGTGGAAGCTGGTCATCCTCGCGGGCACCCCGGTCACGCTCGCGGGCGTCGCCGGGTTCCTCGCGCGCGACGGGGCCGTCCCGGCGCTCGCGGCCGCGCTCCCGGCCGACGCCCTCCTCGCCGTCGCCTTCTACGGCTGGATGTTGCTGCCCGCGCCCGCGTTCGTCTACACCGGCCTGCGCGACCCGGCGGTCCCGCGTTCGATCGTCCACCACGTCGCCGCCGCGTGTTCGGTCGCGGGCGCCGCCGTCGCCGCGATCGCGGGCTCTCCGACCGGCACCGTCGCGGGAATCGCACTCGTCGGCGCCGGGCAGACCGCGGGCATCCTCGCGGCGACCGCGCTGTACTCGCTCGGGGAATGACTGACGCCGCCGACACCTACGACTGCGGGACGTGCGGCGCGAGCGTCGCCGTCGCGGACGCCCGGCGCTCGGAGCCGTTCGGCGACCTCGACCCGGACACGTGGCAGACGCTGAACTGCCCGCACTGCGGCGACCGACTCGCGACCGTCTTCGTCGGCGACGAGTGAGGCGCGGTCGGCCGCCCGGAGCCGAGGCCAGTCTGCCGGGAGCCGCTGTCTGTCCGCGTCCCATGTTGTCACCCCACAGTATCTACGTCTCGGGCCCGTAGTTGCCCCATGCTCGACCCCGGCACGGTCTACCTCGTCGCGACCGGCGCGCTGCTGCTCGTCGCGCTGGGAGTCGGGATTCGGGCCCTCGTCGCGATCTTCCGAGAGGGTCGCGAGCGCAGCCGTAAGCGGCGCGAGGGCGAGATCGAGCAGTACACGGAGGACCCCGTCTACGACCGGGAGCCGGCGGATTCGGACGCCGACGGAGCGGCGCCGTTGACGTGTCCACAGTGCGGCACCGAAAACGCGGCTGGATTCGTGTACTGCCGGGAATGTGCGGCGCCGCTGGGGCCGAACGGGTGACCGGGTCCTTCAGCCGACGCTCGCGGGGACGGGGGACAGCTCGATCTTCAGTCGACGCTCACGAATACAGATCGCGTCGAAAAGCCATGCCGTCCCCGATTTGAACTCGCCGAGACGCTCGCCCTCACTCCGCTCGGGCTCGCGACTCGTCTGCTCAAATCGGCTCGGCGTCGTTTCTTCACACGCTCGCTGTCGCTCGCGGGTTCAGAATATGCCGCCTCCCCGATTTGAACGGGGGACAGCTCGATCTTCAGTCGAGTGCTCTCCCAGTCTGAGCTAAGGCGGCTCGCACTCGCACTAACGCCGATTCGAGACAAAAGGATTTCGAAAGGCGGCGCCCCGATCGGACACCGCCCGCTCGCTTCCGTCGATCGCCCTCGCTCCGTTCGGCGTCCGATTCGCGTCCCAGACGTCGGACGATATCGCCGCCGATCCGGGGCGACGGCGCGGATCGTGGTTTCCGCAACGGCCCCGTTTCTCGCGCCCCTCCGATCTTTTGATGGCATCTCGCGACCACGCCGACCATGACACCCACCACGAGAAACTCGACGCCGCGGTCGACGAGCGCGACGACTGGGCGCGCCGGCGACGCAAGGGGATTCCGACCGACGAGAACCTCCTCGTCATCGCCTGTATGGACGAGCGAATCCCGATCGAGGAGACGCTCGGCATCGACCTCGGCGACGCGCAGGTGTTCCGCAACGCGGGCGGCAAGGTGACCGACGACGTGATCCGGTCGGCCGCGCTCACGACGAACTTCTTCGACACCGACGAGATCGTCGTGATCAACCACACCGACTGCGGGATGATGAGCGCCCCCGACGAGGCGGTCCGCGAGGGCCTCGAAGCGCAGGCGGGCGACCTCGACGAGGCGGACCTCGACCCGTCGCTGCCGGAGCTGAACATCGGCGACGCCGATCTCCTCGACTGGGTGAAGATGACCGACGACATCGACGCGGCCTGCGCCGCGCAGGTCGAGTACCTCCGCGAGTCCGCGTTCATCCCGGACGACACGACCGTCTCCGGCTACGTCTACGAGGTCGAGTCCGGCGAGCTCCGCCGCCCCGACGAGCGCATCGCCGAGGAGATCAGCGAGCGGCGGGCCTGATCGCCGGCGTCGGACGATTCCCGGTGCTCGACGGCGCGACGGCGACGAGCTTCGGCCCCGCCGGCCGAGGTGTGACGTTTTTATGCGCCCGCGGCGAACCCCGTCTCGAATGGACCGAGCACGCGCGCCCGCAGCCGGGCGAGGTGGTGTCGGTGGGCGCTGACGGCGACGCCGTCTCTGAATCGGCCGACGCGAGCGACGACGCCGTAACCGACACGGACGGCGCGCGCGCCGCGAGCGACGACGCCGACGCGCCGGTCGTCGCCGGCTTCTTCTCCGGCTGTGGCGGCCTCGATTTAGGCTTCGAACGAGCCGGCTTCGACGTCGCCCTCGGGAGCGACGAGTGGGGGCCGGCCGCGCAGACGTACCGCCGCAACTTCGACGACGTGGAGTTCCTCGACGGCGATGTCCGCGAGCTCGACGCGCCGGCGATCCGCGATGCGGTCGCGGACGCCGGCTACGACCCCGACGGAATCGACGTCGTGATCGGCGGACCGCCCTGCCAGGGGTTCAGCCGGCTCAACAACGAGCAGATCGAGCTCGACGAGATGGAGAAGGACCGCCGGAACACCCTCTTCGAGGAGTTCCTCCGCGTCGTCTCCGTCCTCGAACCGCAGCTGGTGTTGATGGAGAACGTCCGCGACCTGATCAACCGACAGACCAGCGACGACCGGTACGTGAAGGACCTCATCGTCGACGAGTTCGCGGCGCACGGCTACAAGTGCGAGTACCGCGTGCTGGAGGCCGAGCAGTACGGCGTCCCCCAGAAGCGCCGCCGGATCTTCTTCATGGGAACCGACCGCGACGTCCCGATCCGCTTCCCGGAGCCCACGACGCCCGAGGGCCAGTGGCGCACCGCTGGCGAGGCGCTTGCGGACGCGACCGACGACCTCCCGAACATGACGTACGCGGACACCGGCGAGAAGACGCTCGAACGCATTCGCCACGTCCCGCCGGGCGGCTACTACCGCGACCTCCCCGACCGCCTCAAGACGAAGAAGTACCAGTGCGACTGCGAGGACACCGATACCTGTCCCCACGAGCCGGAGATCGTCAAGCGGTACGGCACGTACCTCCGCCGGCTCGACCCCGACGAGCCGTCGCTGACGGTGAGCACGAACGTCTTCATCCACCCGACCGAGGACCGCTACCTCACCCCCCGCGAGATGGCGCGGCTCCAGACGTTCCCCGACGAGTTCGCGTTCGAGGGGACGAAGACCGACGTCATGAAACAGATCGGCAACGCGGTCCCGGTCCGCCTCGGCGAGGAGCTGGCGAACCAACTCCGGGAGTACTTCCCCGAGATCCGGGACGCGCCGCCCGCCGACCCCGACGTGTACGAACAGCAGTCGCTTACAGATTTGGCCTGAGATCGTTTTTAAGTAGTGATCGGCGGTGCGGTGACGGATTCCACTGTTCCAGCGGCTTGTTTATAAATAGTCGCTGGTAGATCGGCAGTGAACACCTCCAAAGCCCCAGCCGGGAGGGCGGCGCACGCTCGCTGCGGTCCTCAGTCGCTCGTTTCACTCGCTCCTTGCGGTCCTTGCGTCACCTGCGCCGCCCTCCCGGCTGCCCCTTTGAGTCCCACCCCGCTCCGCACAGCACCGCAGCCTCACGCCTCCCCAGCCTCGTCAGTCGCCTCCGCTTCGCTCCGGCGACTGACTCCCTCGCGCGTGCTGACTCGCGGCCGCCGAGGGCGGCCGCTCGCAGGCACGCGCCACCGCAGTTGTTATTTATAAATAGTCGTTGCCGTCGCTCGCGGAATTGCTCGCAGCAGTAGAATGGGACCGCCCGGATTCGAACCGGATCCGGACGTGCTCGTTCGCTACGCTCACTGTGCGCGCCCGGCAGGGTTCGAATCCGCTCCACGGCTGCGGCGCTCGCGGAATTGCTCGCGCCGCAGAAGTGGGACCGCCCGGATTCGAACCGGGGTCACGAGCACCCAAGGCTCGGAGTATACCACTAACCCACGGTCCCGTACTCCTACGTACCCCGAAGAGCCGCTAAAGGGTTTCGTTGCGCTTCGCGCCGGTCACTCCTCGTCGTCGCGCCGTTCGAGGTCGGCGACGATGTCGTACGGGTCGGTCCCCTTCCGGACCGAGTCGAGGATGAAGAACGCCTCGTCGGGCGCGAGGAAGTGTCTGGTGACCCCCCGACCCAGCGGCGTGGGCTCGAAGCCGTCGATGAAGTTCCACTCCAACAGCTTCCCGAGTGCGTGCTTGGTGGGCACCTCGCCGATCATGCGGTCGTTGAGGCGCTTGGCCTTCTTGCCGGCCACGACGACGTTCGCGAGCGTCTCCTCGGCGGCCGCGGTCTCGTCGTAGTGGGTCGCCACGTCCTCCATCTCGCCTTTTAAGAGGGTGAACGCCACCTCGTCCTCCGTGCGGTCCATCGAGCCGTGGTAGACGCCGTCGGGCTCGACGAGGAGGTAGACGCGGCCGCGGTCGTGGTAGTCCGGGCGCCCCGCGCGCCCGAGCATCTGCGAGAACTCCTGGACGGAGAGCCACTCGATCCCCATCGCCAGCGAGTCGAAGATCACCTGCGAGGCGGGGAAGTCGACCCCGGCCGCCAGCGCCGCGGTGGTGACGACCGCCGAGAGGTCCTGGTTCCCGAACTGGCGCTCGACCTTCTTCCGGCGCCCGTAGTCCAGCCCGGCGTGGTACGGCGCGGAATCGTAGCGCAGCTTGCGGCTGATCTCGTGACAGCGCCGCCGGGAGTTCGTGAAGATGATCGTCTGCCCGCGGTACCCCTTCGACGACTTCGTGTCGAACTCCCGTTTGACGAGCTTGTCGGCGATCTGCGCCTTCTCGCGGCTGTCCGCGAAGGTGACGTGGCGCTCGATGGGCACCGGTCGCTCCTCGTACTCGATGAGCGTCGCCCGGAGCTTCTTCGCCAGCCACTCGGGGTTTCCGACGGTCGCCGAGAGGTAGACGAACTGGGTGCCGTCGTACCCTGAGTGCGTCTCCATCCGATTCTCGCTGTAGTACTTCAGCCGCGAGATGAGCCCGTCGAGCCGGTGGCCGCGCTCGCCCTCCTTCAGCGTGTGGACCTCGTCGATGACGACCGTGCCGACGTCGCCGAGGTCCTTGCCGGTCCGGAGCGCGTGGTCGATCCCCTCGTAGGTGCCGACGATCACGTCGGCGCCCGGGTCGAACCGGTTCCCGTCGTCGTTCACCCGCGAGGAGCCCACGCGGATGGAGACGTCCAGCACGTCGCCGTAGCGGTCCTCGAAGTCCTCGTGCTTCTGGTTGGCGAGCGCGACGAGCGGGACCAAGAAGAGCAGCTTCCCGTCCCCCTTCAGCGCGCGGTCGATCCCGGTCAGCTCGCCGACGAGCGTCTTCCCCGTCGCGGTCGCGCTCACGACGAGCTGGTCGTCGCCGTCGAGCAGGCCGTTCCGCACGGAGAGGCTCTGGACCGGGAGCAGCTCCTCGAACCGGCCCTGGAGGTGCGCGGAGAGGTCCGGGTGGAGGTCGAGGTCCTCCGTTCGGACCGGCGAGACGTCGTCGACGTTCGCGGACACCTCGTCGTATTTGGTAAGATCGGGGTCGAGTCCGCCCTGGAGCAGGCTCACGATCCGGTCTAAGTCGCCCGACTCGTACAGCAGCTCTTCGAGGCGCTCCTCGGCCGCGCCCGTGAACTCGCCTTTGTACGACAGCTCCCGCTCTAACTCCCGGCGGGCGCAGTCCCGGCAGATCAGCTCGCCGTTGTGGTCGATGGCGTCCTCCGAGGTGATCGGCCCGTAGCGCCCGTCGCTCGCGCAGCGCCGGCAGGTCCGGACCGCCGTCGCCTCCAGCTGGTAGCCGTCGAGCATCTCCTTCAGCCGCGCTCGGTTCTCGGGGGTGGTCTGCTCGGAGATGCGGATCCGGCCGGCCGCGCGGGCGAGGTCGACGAACTCGTCCGGCTGTCGGGGGTGGTCCTCGCCGTCGCGGATCACCCGGAACTTCCCCGGGCGCGGGCCCGCGGAGGTCTCCTTGAGTTCGAGCCGCCCGCGGAGCACGCGCTTGCCGTCGCGGTTCGCGACGACCGTGTAGTCGCTCCGCGCCTCGTGGAGGAACAGCGTCTCGACCTCGGCCAACTGCTGTGACACTGCCGTGCGGTACGCGAGCGAGGTATTTCAGGTGTTCGGCTCGGGGACCGGAACCCGTTCGGAGACGCGCGGCGCCGCGGCTACATCACGCGAATTCGGGGAAAAGAACCCGCCTCACGGACGGGGTCGGGGTCGAGGGGTCTACGAGACGAGCAGCTTCTCGCCGCGGTCGACCGTGATCCGGCACGGCGGGGAGAGCTTGTTGTACGCGCGGCGGAACGCCTCCTTCACGACGGACGCCTGGTCGACGTCGCAGTACGCGGTGAAGACGACGTCGTCCTTGTCGAGCCGCGCGGCGGTGCCGACCGGCTTACCGAACGCCTGGCGCATCCCGTCGGAGACGCGGTCCGCGCCGGCGCCGGTCGCCTGCTTGTTCTCTCGGATGACCTGGTGGGGGAACTTGCGGAGGGTCATCTTGTAGTTGCCCTCGCCGAGCTCCTTGATCAGGTGACGGTTCGCCGAGAGGCGCGCGCTCTCCAGCGAGCCGTGTCGGACCTGGAGCTCCTCCTCGACGCGGAGGCTGATCTGGACGGGGTAGTCGTCCGGCTCCGCGGAGAGGTCGCCCATGTTGTGCTGGGCGATCTTCGAGCCGGGGATGCCCGTGATGTACTCGCGGCGGGTGTACGACGGCTTGTCGATCGTCCGATACATAGAGGCGGGTTTGTCAGACATGGCTACTTGTCCGATGTAGCCGCCGCTGCGGCGATAAACCCTTCGATAGCGAGGCGGCTTCGTCGACTCCTCCGGGGGCAGCGGCGGCGTTCCGCCTCGAATCGAGGGTCGCGTTGACACGCCGCTCGGCTCACTCCTCCGGCGCCGGGTCGAGCGCGACGTGGTCGAACCCGCGGTCCGCGAGCCGCTCCGCGGCCCGGTCGGTGACCGACGGCGCGACGAGGACGCCGCGGACTGCGGGGGCGTCGTTGCTCCCACCGTCGGGCTTGCTCCCGTCGCCGAGGTCGCCTCGCTCGATCCCCAGTTCCTCGCGGAGCGCCCGCACGTACCGGGCGAGCTGTCCCACGGCGTCCGGGCCGACACGGCGGCGCTTCAGCTCGACGACGACCGGGGTCCCGTCGGCGTCGACGCCGAAGATGTCCATCGGGCCGGCGCTGGACGGGCGTTCGGTCTCGCGGGGTTCGAACCCGGGTTCGACGAGGTCGGGATGTTCAAGGATTCGGGTCCTGAGGTCCTCCTCGCTGCCGTGGAGGGTGAGGTCGCGGCCGCCAGTCACGGCCATCGCGGAGAGCTGGTGGACGTCCGAGAAGCGCACCGTCAGCGTCTCGTCGGGGTTGATTCGGGTTGAGCGCACGCGGAGCCGCCCCTCGCGCACCGCGGCGTGGTGTTCCGACCCCGGCGGCTGCCAGTTGACCGGCTGGCGTCCCTCGTCGGTGTGGACCAAGGCGGCGCCGTCGGGCTTCAACACGAGCAGCCGGTCGCCGGCCCCGAGATCGGAGGCCGCGCGTCCCTCGTAGGAGACCGTACAGCGGCCGAACAGGCTGACGAGGTCGCCGCGCTCGAAGGCGTCCTCAAGTTCCCAGAGAGCCTCGCGGTGGCTCGGGTCGTGGACGCTCGTGACTGTCACTGGGCCCCGTAGGCGGTCGTCGCTGAAAAAGGGCGCGCGCTGGGCGTGCGGTTTCAGTCGTCTCGCCGCGACACGACGATGCCGGCGACGAAGAGGACCGCGCCGAGCGCGAAGGCGGCGATTCGGAGCGTCGTGTCCGACACGAGGATCCCGGCCAGAACCGATACGCCGAATCCGGCGTGAAGCACTGCGGTCAGGTTCATGGGATCGGTACGGCCGCGCCGCACAAAAACCGGTCGAAGGCGGCGCTACGCTCGGTAAGTCGGGCTGCGTCGGGCCCGGATCAGGTCCCGTGCTCCCAGCTCCCCATGTACTCGCGCTGCTCGTCGCTGAGGTCGTCGTACTCGACGCCCTCGGCGGCGAGCTTGATGTCCGCGACCTCGCGGTCGAGCTCGTCGGGCACGTCGTGGACGCCGGCGTCGTACGCGTCGCCGTTCGCGGCGAGCTCGCGGACGACGACGGCCTGGACGCCGAAGCTCTGGTCCATCACCTCGACCGGGTGGCCGAGGGCGATGGGCGCGGCGAGGTTGACGAGCCGGCCCTCCGCGATGACGTTCAGGACGCGGCCGTCGGGCATCTCGAACCCTTCGACGCCGTCGCGGACCTCGTAGCGGTCGACCGCGAGGTCGTCGAGGTGATCGAGGTTAACTTCCACGTCGAAGTGGCCGGCGTTGGCGAGGAGCACGCCGTCCTGCATCTCCTCGAAATGCTCGCGGGTGATCACGTCGCGGTTGCCAGTCGTCGTGATGAACACGTCGCCCTTCTTCGCGGCCTCCGTCATGGGGAGCACCTCGTACCCCTCCATGTGGGCCTCCAGGGCCTTCCGGGGGTCGACCTCGCAGACGATGACGTTCGCGTTCTGGCCGGACGCCTTCTTCGCGACGCCCTTGCCGCACTGGCCGTAGCCGCCGACGACGACGTTCTTGCCGGCCCACGAGAGGTTCGTCGTCATCGCGATGGTCGCGAGCGAGGACTCGCCCGTGCCGTGGACGTTGTCGAACAGCTGCTTCATCGGCGTGTCGTTCACGGCGAAGACGGGGTAGTGGAGCTCGCCGTCGGCGTCCATCGCGCGCAGGCGGTCGACGCCGGTGGTCGTCTCCTCGGCGCCGCCGACGATGGAGTCGATGAGGTCGGGGTACTCCTCGTGGACGAGCTTCACCATGTCCATCCCGTCGTCGACGGTGATGGTGGGGCCGTGGGCGATGCAGGCGTGCATCGCGTCGTAGTACTCCTCGTCGTCGACGCCGCGGACCGCGTAGGAGGTGATCGAGTCGTGGGCGTCGAGCGCGGCCGACACGTCGTCGTGCGTCGAGAGGGGGTTACAGCCGGTGATCGCGACTTCGGCGCCGCCCTCGGCGAGCAGCTCGACGAGGTTCGCGGTCTTCGCCTCGACGTGCATCGCCATCGCGATCGTCTCGCCCGCGAGCGGCTGCTCGTCGACGAACTCGTCGCGGAGGGCGTTGAGAATCGGCATGTGCTGGAGCGCCCAGTCCATCTTCCGGCGCCCCTCCTCTCGGGCCGCTTCGACGTCCGAGAGGTGCTGTGACACCGGCGAATACGCGGTTTCGCTCATGTCTCTCGGTTCGCTCACGGCGCACTAAACCCTGCCGACACGGAGTGCGCCCGGAAAAGGAAAATTCGGTCGTCAGCGATCGTTGCTCGCGTTACCGTCCCGAACTGCGGACCGCGTCGTCAGTTACCGCCGGGGCCGCCCGCGTGGTCCGGCGGGCCGCTCTCGCCGTCGTCGTCGTCTTCATCGTCGTCTTCAGCGTCGTCTTCCTCGTCCTCTTCTTCGGCTTCGTCCGCTTCGGCATCGTCTGCCTCGACATCCTCCTCGTCTGCGTCGTCGTCTTCCGCGTCGTCGTCTTCCACGTCGTCACCGCCCGGGCCGGCGTGGGCCGGCGGGCCGCGCTCGTCGCTGTCGTTCTCGCCGTCGGGGCCGCCCGCGTGGTCCGGCGCGTTGCCGTTGCCGTTCCCGGGCGCGTCGCTCTCGTTCTCGTCGCTGGCGTTGCCGTCGTTAGGGCCGCCGGGGCCGCCCGCGTGGTCCGGGGCGTTACCGGGGTTGTTCTCCGTCACGAAGTCCGAGACCGCGCTGCCGATGCCGCCGTCGCGGTTCTCGAGCCCGTCGATGAACTCCTGGACGAGCTGGCCGAACGCCTGCTCGTCGGCCTCGTCGCCCTCGCCGCCGACGGTGAGGTCGGCGGTCGTCGAGACGCTCTCGTTCTCGTACGTCGCGGTCACGTCGACCGTGACGTTCTCCTCGGCGGCGGCGAGCGTCACCGTGCCGTTCTCGTCGGTCTCGTAGTCGCCCTCGCCGGCGTAGGTGGCGTTCTCGTCCGCGTCGTCGGCGAGCGCGACGGTGACCGAGGCGTTCTCGACCGCCTCGTCGTCGTTCGTCACGGTGACGACCGGCTCGCCGTCGGTGTTCGACACGTCGAGCTCGAGGCCGTCGGGCGCCTCGATCTCGACCGTCTCGGAGACGCTGTCGTTCTCGTACTCGGCCGTGACTTCGACAGTCACGTCCTCCTCGGCGGCGGGGAGACCGACGGTGCCGTTCTCGTCGGTTTCGTAGTCGCCCGTGCCGGCGTAGGAGGCGTTCTCGTCGGCGGTCGTGACGTTCACCGAGGCGTTCTCCACTGCGGTGTCGTTGTCGGTGACCGTGACGACCGGCTCGCTGTCGGTGTTCGACACGTCGAGTTCGAGGCCGTCAGGGGCTTCGAGGTCGGCCGTCGTCGAGCCGGTGTCGTTCCCCGAGGTGGCCGTGATCTCGACCGTCACGTCCTCTGCGGGGGCTTCGAGGCCGACGGTGCCGTTCGCGTCCGTCTCGTACTCGCCCGCTCCCGCGTACGATTCGTTCTCCGCGTCGACGACGCTCACGTTGACCGTGGCGTTCTCGACCGCGGTGCCGTTATCGGTCACCGTGACCGTCGATGTCCCGTCCGCGTCCTTGTCGACGACCACTTCGAGGCCGCTGTCGGCGGCCGCAACGCCGGTCATCGCGCCGAGCGCGACGACTGCGATCAGTAGGATGGCTGTCGTGCGTTTGCTCATGTCCACTCGGGTCCAATCCCTGTTACCGTATAAATAGAGACGTCCCTTAACGCGGTTTAATCCGGTTTGTATCCGGGTTAACGGCGCTGAGGCGTTTGTTTTGGCAGATCGGGGGTCCGGTGGCGATTTCGGCCGTGATCGGTGCCGGGTTCGCCCCCGGTTTCGGGTCGAACCTCGCTCGCGCGCGATACGTCGTTTACGCATCGGCTGGTGGTGTAATAACTCTCGACAAGGTGTGCGTTCATTTATAAACGGCAAAATTCCGATCGACGGAGAACACCTCCAAAGCCCCAGCCGCTCGGCTGTACGTGACGGACTACGGAACGGCCGAGAACACCGCCAAAGCCCCAGCCACGAGGGCGGCGCACGCTCGCTGCGGTCCTCAGTCGGTCGCTGCCGCTCCCTCCTTGCGGTCCTTGCGTCGCCTGCGCCGCCCTCGCGACTGCCCCTTTGAGTCCCGCCCCACACCGCACAGCACCTCTCACCTCCCCAGCCTCGTCGGTCGCCCGTCGCTTCGCTCCGGGCGACCGACTCCCTCGCGCGTGCGATTCGCGCCCTTCGGGCGCTCATCGGCACGCGCCACCGCGCGTTCATTTATAAACAGAACGTATGATCCGGGTTCTTTATTTAAATACTGCCGACGTGGGACGGCTTCACAGTCCGCGTTCGGTCGCGCTCGCGCTTCGCGCTACGCCGATTCGACGCGGTCGACGAGGTCGCTCGCGGCGTCCGCGGCGCGGTCCTGGACCGCTTCGGCGTCCAGCGTCAGGACCTCGCGGTCGCGCATGAGGATGTCGCCGTCACAGACCGTGTGATGCACGTCGCTCCCGCGCGCCGCGTACGCGAGGTGCGAGACCGGGTCGTGGACGGGCGTCAGGTGCGGCGCGTCGAGGTCGACGACGGCGAGGTCGGCGGCCGCGCCTTCCTCGATCCGACCGCCGGGGAGGTTCAGGGCGTCCGCGCCGCCGCGCGTCGCCATCTCCACGACGGCCGCCGCGGGGACCGCGCTCGCGTCGTCCGCGGCCAGCTTCCCGAGCATCGCGGCGTCGCGCATCTCGTCGAACACGTCGAGATCGTTGTTCGAGGCCGCCCCGTCGGTGCCGAGCGCGACCGTCACGTCCGCCTCGCGCAGGCGCTGGACCGGGGCCATCCCGCTGGCGAGTTTCATGTTCGAGGCCGGGCAGTGGACGATCGCGGTCCCGGCCTCGGCGAGCCGGTCGATCTCGGAGTCGTCGACGTGGACCCCGTGCGCGAAGAAGTCGTCCGGGCCGAGCGCGTCGAGGTCGTCGGCGTATGCGATCGGCCGCTCGCCGCGCTCGTCGACGATCGGATCGACCTCGTCGGTCGTCTCGTTGGCGTGGAGGTGGATCGGGATCCCGGCCTCGCGCGCCTCCGCGACGCCCTCGCGGAGGAACTCTTCGCCGACCGTCGTCAGCGAGTGCGGCATGAACGCGGTGCGGATCCGGCCGTCCGCGGCGCCGTCGAGCTCCCGCGCGACCGCGAGGCTCTCCTCGACGTCCGCGCGGGCGTCCGCGTCGTCCTTCCCCACCGTGACGACGCCGTGGCCGAGCCGCGCGCGCAGCCCCGCGCGGTCGACGACGTCGGCGACCCGGTCCATCGCGAAGTACATGTCCGCGAACGCGGTCGTCCCCGACCGGATCATCTCCAGCGCGCCGAGTTCGGCGCCCGCCTCGACGTCGTCGGGCGTCAGCTCGGCCTCCGCCGGCCAGATGTCCTCGCGGAGCCAGGGGTCGAGCGGCTTGTCGTCGGCGTACCCGCGGAGCAGCGTCATCGCGACGTGCGTGTGCGCGTTGACGAGCCCCGGGATCACGAGCGACCCCGACGCGTCGAGCGTCTCGGCGGCCGCCCCGCCGAGCGCCTCGTCGACCTCGCTCGGTGCCCCGACGGCCCGGATCGTTCCCTCGTCGCGGTCGACCGTGACGTCCGCCCGCTCGACCCGACCGTCGGGCCGGAGCACTCGTCCGCCGCCCACACGGAGCTGGTTCATGTCCGCTCGTTCCGCCCGCCGCACCAAACGCCTTCGGTTCCTCGTCCTCGCGCGTGGACCGGTCGGTCTGCCGTCCGAACCTTCTTGCCCGCCCGCGGCCGCGTTCCACCGCGGGAATCGATGGCCGGCAGACGTGTTTCGGGGCGAGAATCAAGTTCGGCTCGCTGTACCACCAGTTCACCGGCACGCCCGTCAGTCCGTCGAGCACGCGGACGACGACCAACGGCTACCGGCTGATGGAACCAGTCTCTGTCGAGAAGTGACCCGTCTATCGGCACGTGTGACGTTGGTATCGGAATAGTATTGTACTTCGATCACTGATAATGGAAATAAAATTTCAGTGTAGACACTATATTATCAATATGTGATTGTTTTGTCGGTGAAACGGCCCATAGATTTATTATCTACACACCGGTGTCAGTAGACGACCCGAATGAGTGACCGCGACCAGTCGGACGGGCTCGACCACTTGTTCGCCGAGACCGTCCAGGAGACGATGGATAGCTCCGTGTACGGGGCGTGGCGGGATATCCGCGACCCCGAGGCCGTCCCGCTGAGCTTCGGATTCCCGTATCCGGACTCGTTCCCGAACGAGGAGTTAGTCTCGGCGGCCGAATCCCTCTTCGACGCCGAGGGCGAGCGAGCGCTCCAGTACGGCGGCGGCGAGTACGCCGATGCCCTCCCGGAGGTGATCGCCGATCGGGCCCGTGACCGCGGGATCGACTGCGCGACCGAGGATATCCACGTGACGAACGGCGCGACGAACGCGATCGACACGGTGTGTCAGACCGTCCTCGACCCGGGCGACACGGTGTTCGTCGAGGCGCCCACGTTCATGGGCGCGCTGCGCCTCTTCCGCAACTACGGGGTCGACATCGCGGAGGTCGACATGGACGAGGCGGGGCTCGACATCGAGGCGCTCGCCGCCGACCTCGCCGCGCGTGAGATGGCCGGCGAGCCGCTGCCGAAGCTGCTGTACACTATCCCCAACTTCCACAACCCGACCGGGGTGACCCTCTCCACGGAGCGGCGCGAGCGCCTGCTCGAGCTAGCGGTGCGGTACGACTTTTTGATCCTCGAGGACGACCCGTACGGGCAGCTCCGGTACGACGGCACGGAGCCGCCGCCGCTCCGGGCCCTCGACGAGACGGGCCGGGCGATCCGGGTCAACACGTTCTCGAAGACGATCGCCCCGGGCGTCCGGACCGGATGGATCATCGCCGAGCCGTCGTTCGTCGAACAGTTCGACCGAATCAACGCTGGCGGTGAGCCGAGCTTCACCCGTGGTCTCATCGCTCGCTACGCCGAGGACGGCCGGCTCGACCGGGCGATAGAGGAGCTGACCGCTGGCTACCGCGAGCGGCGCGATCGGATGATCGAGAGCCTCGCCGATCGGATGCCGCCGGGAACGACGTGGAGCGAACCGGACGGCGGCTTCTTCGTCTGGGTCCAGTTCCCCGAGGGGGTCGACGCCGAAGGGATGCTCCCCGACGCCATCGATGAGGGCGTGGCGTACCTCCCGGGGTCGTTCTTCTATCACGAGGACGGGGGGACGCGCAACGCACGGCTGTCGTTCAGTCACGCCTCGCCCGACTCGATCGACGAGGGGGTCGCAGCGCTGGCGGCCGCGGTCCGCACCGAGGCCCCGACAGTCGAGGCGGACGACTGAGCCTCCCCGCTTGGCTGTCAGACGATCCGGTTCTGGAGGTCCTCGAGGTCGCCGGCGGCGTAGTGCCGGTAGTTCTCCTCGAACAGCGACCCGACCCGGTCGGCGTATTTCGGCGTCGATCCTGCCATATGCGGGGTTATGACCGCGTTCGACAGGTCCCACAGCGGCGACTCCTGGGGAAGGGGTTCCTTCTCGAACACGTCAAGGGCGGCCCCGCGGATGCGGTTCTGCTGGAGGGCGAGCTCGAGCGCCGACTCCTCGACGACCTCTCCGCGGGCAACGTTCACGAGCACCGCGTCGGACCGCATCGACATCAACTCCTCGGTGCCGATCAGCCCCCGCGTGGCCTCGACGAGTGGGCAGGCGAGGACGAGGTAGTCGGACCGGGCGAGCAGCTCAGGTAGCCTCTCGGGCGGGTACGCCTCGTCGACGGCGTCGGGGGCGGTCTCCGGTGTGCGCTTCGTGCCGATCACCTCCACGTCGAACACCGAAGCCAGCTCCGCGACGCGCGTGCCGATGGCGCCGATGCCGACGATCCCGAGGGTCTTCCCGCCGAGTTCGCCCGCGGAGTACCGCCGCCAGATGCCGTCGCGCTCCTGTTGGCGGATCCCCTTGTGGATCCGACGTTCGAAGACTAGGAGGTAGCCGAGCACCTGTTCGGCTATCGGTTCGGCCGCGACGCCGGCAGCGTTCGTCACCGCGACCTCGCGGTCCGCGAGCGTGTCGAGGTCGTATGAGTCGACGCCGGAGTTGAGCGTCTGGACCCAGTCGGGCGCCGCCCCGCCGGAGAGCTGGTCGCTGATCGACCGGATGGTCAAGACGACGTCCGCGTCGTCGATGGCCGCGCGAGTCTCCTCGGCGGTCGTCGCCGTCTCGACCCGGTCCGTCGACTGGAGCGCGCCGTCGACCCGCGACGCCAGCCGCTCGACGAAGTCGCCGCCGAAGACGGCCGAGACGCTGTGGTGGAGCAGCACGTCCGTCCCCTCGGCGTCGGCGATCGTGTCGGTGCTTCCCTTCATGTGAGTTCCATACGTTCGTTCGGATCGATGGTGGTGTCTGAGTTTGCCTTCGGTGTTCCGGCAGCCGGGGCGATCGGTCGGCGGGTGATCCGTCGGCAGTCGCCGGTCGCGCGACTGCGCTCGGCCGAAGCGAGGGGCTACTTGGCGTACACGCTCATCGCGTCGGGGTTGAGGTCGACGGAAACCTCGCCGGACTCGGGGACGCTCGTCCGGCCCTGTACGGCGACATCGAGCTCTGGGAGCGAGTCGTCGTGCGGTTCAATAACTAGGTTCGTGCGGTCGCCGTGGAAGTACTGATTGACGACCGTTCCGTCGATGGCACCGGCCCCGGCCTCCGTGATCTCGACCTCTTCGGGACGGATGGACGCGACCACGTTGCCCTTGGTCGGGGCGTCACCGAGGTCGATGCTCACGTCGGTCTCGGCGTCAAGTTCGAGCCGCGGCGGGTGCGTCGTGTTCTCCACGACGCCGTTGAGGAGGTTCGTGTCGCCGATGAAGTCGGCAACGAACGCGGTCGCCGGCTCGCGGTAGATCTCCTTCGGCGTCCCGATCTGTTCAATCTCGCCGTCGTTCATCACGGCGAGGCGGTCGGACATGCTCATCGCCACGTCCTGATCGTGTGTCACGTAAAAGAACGTGCTCTCGACGCGGTCGTGGATCTCCTGTAGCTCGACCTGCATCTGCTGGCGCAGCTTACGGTCGAGGCTGGAGAGCGGCTCGTCCAACAGCAGGATGTCCGGCTCGTTCACCAGCGCACGCGCGATGGCCACGCGCTGCTGTTGTCCCCCCGAGAGGTCCTGCGACTTGCGGTCTCCGTACCCGGAGAGGTCCACGATGTCGAGGTACTTCTCGACGAGACGCTCGCGTTCGCTCGAGTCGACGCCCGCCTTTTTGAGTCCATACCCGACGTTCTCGGCGACGGTCATGTGCGGGAACAACGAGAGGCTCTGGAACACTAGGTTCGTGTTCCGCTTATTCGGCGGCCGGTGGACGACGTCGTCGCCCTCGATGCGGATCGAGCCGTCGGTCGGGGTCTCGAAGCCGCTGATCATCCGGAGGGTGGTCGTCTTTCCGCAGCCGGACGGTCCCAGGAGTGAGAAGAACTCGCCGTGCCGGAGATCGATGTCGACCCCGTCGACAGCGGTCGTGTCCCCGAACTCCTTGCGAACGCCGTCGAGCTGTACTGCCGTCGTTGGTGTCGTCATACAGCGACCGAACACACCGACAGTATTTAACTTTTTGTCCAGTTAAAACGATTATATTCGAGAATACATATGGTTTAAGCACGTAATAAGCAAAATACTGTCGCAAATATCCGGATTATTATGTCATATACGATAAAATCTGATTGTTCGGGTAAGCCGAGAGCAAACACTAGATAAAAATAAACAAACATCATTTTATCTGTCTCAGAAAGTCATAGTTAGAATAATATAAGGGCATTAACCCAGTATGACAGTGTTACTTGGGGTAGATTTATCATATGTGGGCAAAAGGCGATGATGCGTATGGTAGACAGACGGCAATTCATCAAAGCGGCGGGCGCGGCCGGTGTCACCGGTATGGCGGGCCTGTCCGGGTGTATGGGCGGCGGCGGATCAACGACGGTCTCGATCCTAACGTGGACCGGATACGACGGGGTCAACGATCAGGTCGAGGAGGCGCTCGACGGCGTCGAGTTGGAGGTCTCGGTCGCCGACGGCTCCGCGAACATGTTCTCCACCGTGAACGCGGGCGGAGGCGAACAGTACGACATCGTCATCCCGAACAACGAGTACGTCCCGCGGTTCATCGACGCGGACCTGGCCGCCCCGGTAGACATGGACATCATGACCAACTTCGACGCGCTGTATCCCACGTTCCAGAGCGCGGCGGAGGGCCAGTTCTCCGACGGCGACGACGTCTACGGGATGCCCGTCCAGTTCGGGTGGTACGCGTACGGCTACGACAGCTCGAAGCTCCCGGAGGACCACGAGCACTCCTACGACGTCCTCTTCAGCGAGGAGTATTCGGGCGTGGACCTCACCGGCAGCATCACGCTGTACGACGGCTACTACAAGTCGATCATGGCGACGGGGCTCGCGCTCGGTTACACCGAGGCGTTCGAGGGCGACACCGTCTCGTTCACCGACGAGCAGCTCACGACGATCGAGGAGACGCTGACCGAGTTCAAGCCGAACCTCCTCGGGTTCATCCACGACGAGGAGACGCTCACGCAGGACTACCAGAACGGGAACATCGCCGTCTCGTTCGCGAACCGCAGCACCCACGTGGGGATCATGAACGACGTCGACAGCGTGAAATTCTCCCAGCCGAAAGAAGAGGAGCTCACATGGTTCGAAGGGGCCGTCGTCACCGCCGGCTCCTCGAACAAGGAGGCTGCCTTCCAGGTGTTAAACGAGTACATCAGCCCCGAGACCGGCGCGGCGCTCTCGGAGAACCGGAACATCATGAACACCTCGCAGGACGCGATGGACAACATCGAGAAGGAGTCGCTCCAGATCGAACCGGGTGTGCTCGCGGGAATGATCCCCTTCAAGCCCGCCGAGAAAGACGACGAGTGGATCGAGATGTTCCAACGGGTCAAGAACGCGTGAGTACGAGATGAGCACCATCCAAAAGCTCGACGACGCGTTCGGACGGCAAAGCAAGCGGGCGAAGCTCGCGCTCATGGCGGGACCGGGAGTCGGATGGCTGCTCACGCTGATACTGGTCCCGACCGCGTTCCTCGTGATGGTGAGCTTCGCCGAGATCAACAGCTCGTACGACGTGGTGTGGTCCTTCTCGGTGTCGAACTACAGAGAGCTGTTCGTCGGGGAGAGCGGGCTGTTCCAGACCCCGTTTGTCGACTCCTTCATCCTCTCTCTGCGCATCTCAGCCGTCACCACGTTCCTGACCATCGTCCTCGCGTACCCGGTCGCGTACCTGCTCACGCGGCTCTCCGGGCGGCGGTTCAAGATCCTGCTTTTCGCGGTCTTGGTTCCGTTCTTCACCATCTTCATCGTGCGCATCTACTCGTGGCTCTCCCTGTTCGGCAGCCAGGGGCTGATCAACTCGGCGCTGGTCGCGATGCCCCTCATCTCCGAACCGGTCGGGGCCTTCGAGTACGGGGAACTGGCGGTGATCATCTCGCTCACCCACGCCTTCTTCCCGTACATGCTGTTGACGCTGTACTCGAGCCTCGAAGGGATCGACTACGGCGTCATCGAGGCGTCGCGCGATCTCGGGGCGTCGCGGCTGGAGATCGCGAAGGACGTCGTGATCCCGCTGTCGGCACAGGGGCTCATCACCGGGTGTGTCTTCGTGTTCGTCCCGGCGCTCGGGACGTTCATCACGCCCCAGTTCCTCGCTCGGGGGAAGTTCCTCATGATCGCCGAGGTGCTCACGGCTAGGATAAACGAGATGTACGCGATCGACTTCGGCGCGGCGGGGTCGCTGTTCCTCATCATCCCGACCATCGTCGCGTTCGCGATCGTGATGCGTACCACCAGCCTGGAGGCGATGGGGTGACTCATGTCGGATCGTGAGAAATACAGCCGGCTATCGCGTCTCGTCGGCCGCCCCGGCCTCACGGAGACCGTCTCCGTCGACAGGATCGTCTCCGGCTTTGCCTCGTACGGCATGTGGGCGCTGACGATCGGAATCGTCCTGTTCCTCTGGCTCCCGCTCTCGCAGATCATCGTCCTCTCGTTCACCGAGAACTCGGTGCTTTTCCCTCTCGGGGGCGTCACGCTTCAGAACTACGTCAGCCTCTTCACCAACGGGTCGCTCCTCACGGCGGCCAGACAGAGCGCGTTCGTGGCGACGGTGTCCGCCTCGGTCGCGACGCTGCTCGGCGTCCCGCTGGGCTTCACCATCGCCCGGCACAGCTTTCGCGGGAAGTCGCTGCTCAGGGGTCTCGTTATCGTCCCGCTGTTAATGCCGGGGATCATCATGGGGATCTCGCTCCTGATCCTGTTCCGCGTCGTCGGGCTCTCGTCCGGCTTCTTGACGACCGTGCTCGCTCACTCCGTGTACGGGCTGCCGTTCATCGTCCTGCCGGTGGTCGCCAGGCTCGCCGTCTTCGACCGCAAGCTCGAGGAGGGCGCACGCGACCTCGGCGCGGACGGCCGCGCCGTGCTGAGAGACGTCACGCTCCCGATCATCTCCCCCGCGATCGCGGCCGGCTTCGTGTTCGCCTGGCTCCGCTCGTTCGAGGACTTCATCCGCGTCTTCTTCGTCGGCGGCACGATGGACGCGCTCACGAAGGAGATGTACGGCATGGTGGTGTACTCCCAGGGCACGGAGGCGATGGATCCGATGGCGACGATTATCGTGCTGGTCATCAGCGCCGCGTTGGCCGTCGCGATCAACTTCCGCGACATCCTCGAGTACATCTGACCACGGCAGGGTGCCGGCGACGCTCCGGCGCCCACGTCCGGTCACCGATTCGGCCGACGCGCCGCGCGTCGATAACCCGCTCCTCCCCCTCGCCGAGACGCCGACCGGGGTGGAATCCGACGCGTACAATCCCAACCGTACGGTGCCACCGAGATCGGGTACGACGTGACGATGAACGGCGTCGGGATGGGATTCGGGTCGACGGTGAGGAGTGCGTCATCCCCTCCTATGGTCTAGGCAACGGTGGCAACGCGAGCGACGACGACTCCAGGGACGACGACGGCGGACCGTCCCCGCTGGCCGCCGACGGTTACCCGCGGCCCGCGTCCGCTCCCGCCCGCCGTCCGAACCTTCTTGCCCGCCCGCGGCCGCGTTCCGCCATGGCAACCGACGCCCAGCAGGCGTGTTTCGAGGCGGGGATCAAGTTCGGCTCGCTGTACCACCAGTTCGCCGGCACGCCCGTCAGCCCGTCGAGCGCGCGGAGCCTGGAGGCCGCGATGGCGGAGGCGATCGAGAACCAGCCGCACTGCGAGGCCGTCGAGGTGACGATCCACGACGACCGCGTCGCGGACGCGATCGACCACGAGAACGGCTACACCGAGCTCACCGGCTCGCTGATGGACGTCCGGATGCGGATCGCCTACGAGGGCGTCACGGTCCGCACACGGATGGAGATGGAGGACGGGTACCCCCTGATGAAACTCGTCGAGGTGGTCGACGGCGGCCGGCCGGGCTCCGGCGACGCCGACTCCTCGCCCGGCGCCGACCCGAACGCTTAGTACCGCGAACCGCCTACGGCGAGCCGAACGGCGGCCGACCCTCCGGATTTCCCGCTTTCAGAGACCCCACATGGTCGACAGACGACACGACGGTCGGACGGACCGAACCGGCTTCGACGAGACGAAGAACTACCTCTCCGAGGCCCTCGGCCGCGTCGTGCCGCGGTCGGTGGCGCGGCGAGCGATCGAGGTGACCGTCAGCACCGACGCCGCCGAGTACGCCCCCGACGAGCCGGTCGCGATCACCGTCGCGATCCGCAACCGCCTGCCGGTCCCGATCGAGGTCCCCACGACGACCCGCCGCCTGTGGGGGTGGGCGGTCGACGGCGTCTTGGAGGCCACCGACGAGCGGCGCTACGTGTCCGCCGAGGAGTCCTCGCTGTCGCTCCGAGCCGGCGAGACGAAGCGCGCGACGGTCACGTGGAACGGGCGGTTCCGCCGCTCCGACGATGACGGGCTTGACCGGTCGGTCCGGGCCGAGCGCGGCGACCACACGATCTCCGTGTTCGTGCCGGTCCCCAACGCCGACGAGCGCCACGAGGACGCCACGCAGATCCGGATCCGGTAGCCGGCAGTCGCCGGCCCGCGGTCAGCTTCTTTTTCGAACCGAACGGCGAAAAACGAGGTCGCTCAGTCGTCAGCTTCGGTCGCTCCCGCCCCGGGGCGGGCCGCGTCGTCGACCGCGGGTCCGTCGACGGCGCTCGCGAGCGCCTCGTCGCGACGCAGGTGACACGCCGAGTAGTGACGGCCGTCGGTGAGGTCGGACGGCACCTCGTAGGCGGGCGTCGTCGTCGCGCAGACGCTCTGGTCCGCGAACCGCTCGACGAGGATATCCTCGGCTTCCTCGAACTCGTCGCGTTCGATGTGCCCGAGCGCCTCGTCGAGCAGAGTGCCGGCGTCGCCGCTCGGCACCGCGTTTTCGAAGTACCGCGACCGGAGGGCGTCCGGGTCGGTCTCCTCGAACGCCCGGCGCTCGACCGCCCGCTGGAACTCCACGACGTTCCGCCAGGCGTCCTCCGTCATGTCGTACTCGTCCGGCTGGATCACCTCCGGGCACCGCGTCCGGAACCGGCAGCCGGAGGGCGGGTCGATCGGCGACGGCACGTCGCCGGACAGCAGCTCTTTCCGCCCGCCGCTCCGCGGGTCCGGGACGGGGATGGCGTCGAGCAGCGCCCGGGTGTACGGGTGTTTCGGGTTCTCGAACAGCTCCTCTTTGTCGGCCAGCTCGACGATGTTCCCGAGGTACATCACCGCTACACGGTCGGAGATGTGGCGGATGACGCTCAGGTCGTGCGCGATGAACAGGTACGTGAGGTCGAACTCCTCTTGCAGCTCCTCCATCGTGTTGAGCACCTGCGCCTGGATCGACACGTCGAGCGCCGACACGGGCTCGTCGCAGACGATGAAGTCGGGATTCACCGACAGCGCCCGCGCGAGGTTCACGCGCTGGCGCTGCCCGCCGGAGAACGCGTGCGGGTACCGGTTGTAGTGTTGCGGGTCGAGCCCGACCTTCTCTAACAGCTCCTTCGCACGGGCCTCCCGGCCCTCCTCGTCGAGCATGTCGTGGGCCTTCATCGGCTCCTCGACGATGGGCCCGACCTTCATCCGGGGGTCGAGCGACGACTGCGGGTCCTGGAAGATCATCTGCATGTTTTTCCGCATCCGCCGCAGCGGCTCGCCGGACAGCGACGCGAGGTCCTCGCCCTGGAAGTAGACGCTCCCGCTGGTCGGTTCGAGCAGCCGGAGGACGGTGCGCGCGAGCGTCGACTTCCCGCAGCCGGACTCGCCGACGAGCCCGAGCGTCTCGCCCTCCTTGATGTCGAAGCTCACGCCGTCGACGGCGCGGACGTCGGAGGTCGACCGCGAGACGTACGGGAACTCGTCGTCGAGCTGGACGCCGGCGAACAGCCCGCTCTCGTTGTCGAAGTACTTGCAGAGGTCGCGGACCTGCAACAGCGCCTCAGGGTCAGACTCCGGCGGACCGACCTCGGTCATTCCGCCTCACCCCCGGTCTCGGTGAAGCCGGCGGAGAACCCGCCGGTGGCCTGCGTCTCGATGGGCGGGCTCTCGTCGTACCCCACGTCGAACGCGTCGTGTTTCACGCACGCGGCCGTGTGCGGCGCCTCGCCCTCCTCGCTCAGCTCCCGCGGCTCGGGGTGGACCTCGCGGCACACCTCCCGGGCCTCGGGACACCGCGAGTGGAACCGACAGCCGGCGGGCGGATCGATCGCCTCCGGCATCACCCCCTGGATCGGTCTGAGCTCGTCGACCGTCCGGTCGGGGCGGGGCATCGAGTCGAGCAGCGCCGACGTGTACGGGTGTTTCGTGTCGTAGAACAGGTCGTCCACCTCGGCCTGCTCGATGATCTCGCCGAGGTACATCACGTTGACGCGGTCGCAGATCTCCGCGACGACGCTCATGTCGTGGGTGACCCAGATGAACGACGTGTCGTACTTGTCCTGAAGATCGGTCACCATCTCCAAGATCTCGCCCTCGACAGTGACGTCGAGCGCGGTCGTCGGCTCGTCGGCGATGATCAGATCGGGCTGGCAGGCGAGCGCCATCGCGATCAGCACGCGCTGTCGCATCCCGCCGGAGAACTGGTGCGGGTACTCGTCGTACCGCGACTCCGGCGCCGGGATCCCGACCTCCCTGAGCATGTCGATCGCCTCCTCTTTCGCCTCCTTGGCCTCCAGGTCGCGGTTGATCTCGATGAACTCCCGGAGCTGTCCCCCGACGGTGAACACGGGGTTCAACGACTCCATCGGGTCCTGGAAGATGATCGCGATCTCGCGGCCGCGGATCCGCTTTCGCATCTCCTCTTCGGTGAGCATCTCGTCGCGCGGGCGCAGCTCGCCGTCGTCGCCCTCCTCGAGCCCGAAGATCGTTTCGCCTTTGAACTCAATCTCGCCGCCGACGATCTCGCCGGGGCTGTCGACGAGCCGGAGGATACTGGAGGTCGCGACGGACTTTCCGGCGCCCGACTCGCCGACGAGGCCGACGATCTCTCCCTCGTGAACGTCGAAGGAGATCCCGTCGACGGCGCGGACCGTGCCGTCCTCGGTGAAGAACTGTGTCTTGAGATCGCGTACGCTGAGTAGTGGTTCGCTCATATCAGTTGTTTATCCGCGGGTCGAGGGCGTCCTGCAGACCGTCGCCGAGGATGTTGAAGCCGATGACGGTGATCAGAATGGCGATTCCGGGGAAGATGCTGAACGTCGGCGCGGGGAGCATGTACCCGCGCGAGGCGGACAGCATCTGCCCCCACGACGGCGTCGGCGGCTGCGCGCCGAAGCCGAGGAACGAGAGGCCGGCGACGATGAGGATGCTCACCCCGACCTGAAGCGTCGCCTGGACCAGCACCGGCGCGAAGCTGTTCGGGATGATGTGCCGGAAGATGATGTTCCGGTCTTTCACCCCGGCGGCCCGGGCGGCCTCGATGTAGTCCTCCTCGCGGATGGAGACGACGCGCGAGCGGATGAGCCGGTTGAACACAGGAATCGCCGTGATCCCGACGCCGATCATCGCGAACGTGAGGTCGCGTCCGAACGCGGTCATGAACGCGATGACTAAGACGAGGAACGGGATCGCGTAGATGGTCTCGGTGACGCGCTGGAGCACGTCGTCGATCCAGCCGCCGTAGTAGCCGGAGACCGCGCCGATGACGGTGCCGCCGCCGAGGCCGATGGCGGTCGCGAGGAACCCGACCGTCATCGCGATCCGCGTCCCGTAGATCGTCCGCGAGAGGATGTCGCGACCCCGGTGGTCGGTGCCGAGCGGGTGTTCGAGCACGCCCTGCCCGAACTGGTTCTCCATGCCGACCGGCGGGAGCAGCCGCCGGACGTTCCCCGGGTCGGTCTCGGGGTTGTACAGCACCGCCTCCGCGATCGCGTAATCGAGGACGTAGTAGTCGAACGCGGCGAAGAGCGCGACGAACGTCATGAGCCCGACGATGTAGGTCCCGATCCGCGCCGTCGTGTCCTGCCGGACCTGTTTCAGGGTGTACCGGAGGCCGACCCGGGCTTCCACCTCGTCGGGTCCGCCGCTCTCGTCGCCGCCGTCCGCCGTGTCGTCGTCCGAAGTTGCGCTGTTAATCGACATTATTCGTCACCGTAGGTGACCCGCGGGTCGAGGTAGCTGTACGTGATGTCCGTGATGATCACGCCGATCACGTAGACGAACCCGAACACGAGCGTCGTCCCCATGATCAGCTCGTAGTCCTGATTTTGGATTGCCGTGATGATCAGTCTCCCCATGCCCTGGATCCCGAAGACGGTCTCTGTGAGGACGGCGCCGCCGAGTGCGGTCGAGAGCCCGAGTCCGATGATGGTGATCACCGGAAGCTGTGCGACCTGGAACGCGTGCTTGCGGACGATGGTCGATTCGGGCACGCCGTACGCCCGAGCGAGCTTCACGTACTCGCCCTGAAGCGAGTCGACCATCGACGAGCGCTCGATGCGGGTGATCTGCGCCATCTGAAGCGTTCCAAGTCCGATCATCGGTAAGAACAGGTGGTGCGCCGTCTGCCGGATCACCTCCACCTGCGTCGCCGCCCCGCGGACGGTCGACGGGTCGGCCCACGGGAGGACGAGCCCGCGCGCGGGGAACCACCCGAGGTAGAACGCGAAGACGATGATCAACACCAGCCCGATCCAGAACGACGGCGTCGAGACGCCGATGAGCGAGATGATTCGTGAGATGTGGTCGGCCGGCTCGTTCCGCCGCTTCGCCGAGATGACGCCGAGCGGGATCGCGGTGATGACCGCGAACGCGAACGCCGACAGCATGAGCAGCAGCGTCACCGGCAGCCGAAGGATGATCATCTCGAGGACGGGGCGGTCGTAGTAGATGCTCTGGCCGAGATCGCCCACCGCGACGCTACTGAGGTATGCGAAGTACCGCACGTGTATCGGGCGATCGAGGCCGTACCGCGCGCGGATCGCCTCGACCTGTTCCTGTGCCGGCGTCGGCCCCAGCATGATCTCGACCGGATCGCCGGGGATCTGGTTTGCTAGGAAGAACGTTATCGTCACGATACCTATCAGTACGGGTATCGCCTGTGCGAGCCGCCGGAGTGTGTACCGAAGTAAACTCACTGTCGTGGATTCCTCGTTGCTTCGATTCGGTTTTTGCTGTCGCTTATCCGTTTCGCTCCCGCCGACACACCAATACGGGCCGCAGGCAGCCGGTCAGGGTGACCGCGACCGCTTCGGAGGGGCGTTTCACGCTGATCCCGGTCGTCGGAGCGCGGGCGGTCCGGGCTCCGTCGAGGCGACCGAGTTACCGGGACACGGTGGCGCCGTCCAGCTGGATCTCCGTCGAGATCGGATGCGAGCTGAAGCCCTCCACGACGTTGCGCACGCCGTAGGAGTTGTTCAGGTTGTACGCGGGGAGGTGGACGCGCCCCTCGAGCAGCGACGTCGTCGCGTCGACGTAGAGCTGGCGGCGCTCCTCGCGGTCGGCGGACTCGCGAGCCTGCGTCAGCTTCTGCGAGGCCTCGTCGTAGCCGTGGAACGTCCCGTTCGTGACACCCTCCGTCTCTTGGCTCAGCAGGTTGTACGCGAACGTGTCCGGGTCCGGCGAGCCCGACCAACCGAGCGTGTACATGTTGTAGTCGCTCGCGCTCCCGGTGTTGTACGTGTCGAGGAACGTGCCCCAGTCGAGACGCTGGACTTCGACGTTCTGGAAGCCAGCGTTCTGGAGCCCGTCACCGATGGAGATGCCGATCTGCTCGCGCTTGTTGTCCGGCGGCACGATGATCCGCCAGTTGTAGTCCATCGGCACGCCGGCCTCCTCGAACAGCGCCTGCGCCTCCTCGAGGTCCTGGTCGTGCTGAATGTCCGACCACTCGTCGGTCGGGAAGTCCCACTCCTCGGAGATCGAGGACGGGTAGGGACTGGACTGGCGGACGCCGGCCGGCTCGACGAAGTTCTCGACCGCCTGGTCCATCGAGACGCAGTAGTCGACCGCCTCGCGGACGAGGGGGTCGCTCGTCGGGCCCTCGTTACAGTTGAACGCGAGGTAGAAGTACCCGATACCGGGTTCTTCGGTCAGCGTGGCGCTCTGGTTCGCCTCGACCGTCTCGTACAGCTGCGGCGGAATCGACTCGATGATGTCGACGTTCCCGGTCTCAAGCTCAGTGACCCGCGTCGTCTGCTCGACGATCGGCTCGAACTCGAGCGTGCCGATCTCCGGGAGGTTGTCGCTGTCCCAGTAGTCGTCCCACCGCTCCAGCGTCGCGTAGCCCTCCGGCTCCCACTCGGCGAGCTGGTATGGCCCGGAGGTGACCGGGTCCGTGTTGTACGCCTCGGTGTCCTCCTGTCGGACGGAGGCGTTGACCACGTTCCGGGCCATGGCGATCGTGAACGCACCGTACGGGTACTTGAGGTCGAACTGCGCGGTGTGTTCGTCGATCGCCTCCCCGGTGTCGACCATGTCCACCTCGGAGGCGTTCTCGGTCTGCTCCTCGACCGGCGCCATAATCGTGTGGACGACGTCCTCCGCGGTGACGGGGTCGCCGTTCTGGAACTGGGCGTCCTCCCGGATCGGCACGATGAACCGCGTGCCCTCGCGTTCGACCGTGGGCATCTCCGCGGCGATCTTCGGCTCCAGGCTGACGCCGTCGCTGTACTCGTAGAGCCCGTCGAATATCTGCCCGGCGATCTGCGCGGACGGCACGTCGTTCATGACGACGGGGTCCATGTCGAGCGGTCCCTTCGCCTGCGCGAAGTACAGGCTCGACGCGCTCCCGCCGTCGGACCCGTCGGACCCGTCAGAGCCATCGCCGCCGTCGGACCCGTCAGAGCCATCGCCGCCGTCGCTGCCGTCCCCTCCGCCGGTACACCCGGCGAGCAGGAGCGAGGTGCCGGCCGCGCCGCCGGCGAGGACCTTTCGTCGCGAAATGCGTTGTGTGTGTTGTCGACGCATACAACGGTCCTCTTGTTTAACTCTAATAAGTATTTTGGGATGCCCTGCCCATACGGTCATCTCCGGTTGATTTATCATCATTTTGTGCGTATTCTTTCCCACGAACGTCGTCCGAATCAGGAAGAAACGACTGCCGGGATCCGAAATACGCCGGTCGGTCCGCGGTCGGACGCGTCGGCCGGAGCGTTCGATCCTCGCGCGCGCAGCGTCCCGGCGACCGCTCAGCGCCCGCCCGACGACGGCCCGTCGCCGCCGGTGTCCGTCACGGTCCCGACCCCCTTGCTCGACCCCTCGCGGAAGACGAACCGCTGCCCCTCCTCGATCAGGTACGGGCGGAACTTGAAGCGGACGCGCGCCTCGCCCGTGTCCCCCGGGAGCAGCCGGCCCTCCTCCGGGAAGAACGCCGCCGCCTCGGAGACGGTCTCGAGGTGGACGACGGGCTCGTACCCCTCCTGGATCCGGGTCGGGTGGTTGAGCACCATCACCTCGGCGTCGAACTCGCGGACCGGGTCTGGCTCCGCGTCGCGGGGGACCAGGGCCATCCCGCGCTCGATCTCCGCCTCGTCGACGCCCTTCAGCGCGATGCCGACGATCCGCCCGGCGGTCGCCTTGTCGACCCGATGGTAGTGCATCTCGATCGACCGCGCCTCCACCTCGCGGAAGGAGCCGTCGGGCATGGGGCCGAGTAGGAGTTCGTCGCCCGTCTCGACGGTCCCCGAGTTCACCGTGCCGGACGCGACCGCCCCCACGCCCGTCACCTTGTAGCTGCGGTCGACGTACATCCGGAAGGTCTCGCGGTCGGGCGTCGCGCGCTTCGGGAGGCGCTCGAACAGGCGGTCGAGCGTCTCGATCCCGTCCTTCGTCACCGCGCTGGTTCGCAGCAGGGGGACCACGCCGTCGCCGACCTCCGCGACCGCGGTGTCGACCCCGTGGCGGTCGACTAAAAGCGGGGTCTGTCCCGCGTCGCGCAGCATCGACTCGACCTCGCGCTCGACCTCGGCGAGCCGGTCGTCGCTCACGGCGTCCGCCTTCGTGATCGCGACGATCGTCGGCAGCTCGGTCGCTAAGAGGATCCCGAGGTGCTCGCGGGTGGTCTTCGTTGGGCCGTCGTCGGCCGCGACGACGAGCAGCCCGTAGTCGAGCTTCTGGCCAACGAGCCCGCGGATCGTCGTCCGGAGCCACGGCTCGTGGCCGACGGTGTCGACGAAGGAGACGAGCCGGTCCGCCTCCTCAACGATGCCGGCGCGGTCGGCCTTGCGGTGGGGGTTGTCCATCCGGACCGGCTCGTCGGCGTCGTCGGCGAACCCGTACACCGCGTACGAGAGGTCCGCGGAGAGCCCCCGCTCGACCTCGTGGGGCTGGACGTCGAGGAAGCCGCGCGTCCCGCCCTGCCCGTCGTCGGCGCGCCCGGTGACGAGCGTGCCGACGAGCGTCGACTTCCCGTGGTCGACGTGGCCCGCGGTGCCGACGACGAGGTGGTCCTCGTCGGCCTCGAACACGCCGCCGTCGCGGAGCGTCGCGAGCCCCACCAGCCCCGCCTCGTCGCCGTCGCCGCCGGAGCCGGCGCTCCACGTCTCGACGTCGGCAATGTGGGCGTCCGCCTCGTCGGCCAGAAGCGAGAGCACGTCCATCGTCTCGGAGAACGCCTCGGGGGAGATCCCGGCGAGCCCCCCGTCGTCGGTGACGCCGAGGACGTAGGTCGCCTCGCCGTCGCCGGAGAGGACCCGGTGGCGGAGCTGGGCCACGAGCGACTCCATGCGCCCGTCGGCCAGGTGGACCTCGCGGGTCAGCCGCTCCTTGAACTCGATGGCGCCGCCGTCCCGCTCGCCGCGCTCGATGGCCCGCCGGAGGGCGGACCGGTCAGCGCTCATGTCCCCTCGTAGGCGACAGCCGGGCTTAACGGTTTTCGTGGTATGTGACCCCACGACCCGTGGTTGCTCGCAACTCTCCGGAAACGCTCCGGCGGGCTATTTATCCGATCCCCGCTGACAACGAGGGTATGGACACCTCGGTCCCCAGCGTCGCCGAACGCCGCGTCCACGTGGTCCCGCTCGGCCACGAGCGCGACCGGATCGTCGAACCCCTCCGCCGCCACGGCGCCGACGTCGCGTACCTCCTCGTCGACGCCCCCGACCGCGAGGGGGCCCGCGGCGACGTGGACTTCGAGGCCGCGAGCGCCCCGGATCCGGACGCTACCCGCGTCGACCCCGACGGGCTCACCGACTACCAGCGCGACGCGTGGACGACCGTCGCCGAGTTCGCCGACGTCCGGCCGATCCCCGTCGCGCTCGCGGACGTGTACGACGCCCTCGGCGTGACGACGACGGTCGCCGCCCGCCACCAGGCGAGCGCGGCGGACGGCGACCGCCTCTTCGGCAACGTCTCAACGGGCCCGCGGATCGCCGCGGTCGGCGTCGCGCTAGCTTGTATGATCGTCGGCGCGCGCCCGTACAGCGTCGAGCCCGAGCGCCACCGCCACGACCGGCGCGAGGAGCCGCTCACGGAGGGCGTCGAGCGCACCGTCGACCTCCCGATTTACCCGATGGACGCGCCGACGACGGATCAGGTTGCGGTCCTCGGTCGCCTGCGCGAGCGGACCGACGAGAACCACACCACGGACAAGTGGAACCTGATCGAGTGGGCGCGCGAGCGCGACCTCACGTTCCTCCGCGAGGCGGGCGAGAGCCGGACCGCGAAGTACCGCGCCTTAGAGACGCACGTCCTCTCGCCGCTGCGCGACCGCGGCTACGTCGAACTGGAGGACGTCGGCCGCTCCGACACCGTGCGGCTCACGGAGACCGGCCGCCGCGTCTTCTTCGCGTTCAAACACAAGATAGGGGGCCGGTAACGGAGCGCTCTCGAGGAAACGGTCGAGACGCAAATCGCGACACGTCCGATTCGACCGAATTGTTCGGTCCATCCGTACTATCAATAGCTAACGTAGAATTATCCCCCGAACCTCGATTCAGATGCGTGACGCCCGCCGGGCGGTCGGGGCGCCCTCCCTGCCCTCCACACCGCCTGTCCGCTATCAGCTCCCGGTCGCCGCGGCTCCCTCTCGCGGCGACCGGTCGTCGCCGTCGGCTTCCGCCCGGCGACGACCCGCGCTGACGCCGCCGCGCCCGCCCGACGGATCGTCACGGCCGACGGCTCTCCCGTCGGTGTTTCTCCGATTCACTCCTCCGTCAGGTCGACGTACGTCCGCCGGACGGTCACCGGCGTCACGTCGGCCACGTCGGCGGCCTCCTGCTGGGTACACTCCGCGTCGAGCTCGCGGGCCGCGGTGTAGAGGCAGGCGGCCGCGACCCCGACCGGGTTGCGGCCGTTCGCGATCCCCTCCTCGACGGCGCGCTCGGCCAGCTCGCCCGCCCGGCGCTCGACGGCGGGGTCGCAGCCGAGGTCGCTGGCGAACCGCGGGAGGTACTCCGCGGGGCCACTCGGCGCGATCGGGAGGCCGAGCTCGCGGTTCATCGCGTCGAAGGCGGCCTGGTGCTCCTCCTCCGTCGCCTTCGCCTCGGCGCACACCTCGCCGACGGTGCGGGCCACGTCGGCGGTCCGGCAGGCGACGTAGACGCAGGCGGCCGCGAACCCCTCCAGCGAGCGCCCGCGGAGCAGGCTCTCCTCTTGCGCGGAGTCGAACAGCGCGCAGGCGGCGTCGCGGACGCTGTCGGGCAGCCCCATGATGCCGGTGAGCCGCCGGATCTCGGTGTAGGCGTACACCTTGTTTCGGTCGCGCTTCGTCGAGATCTGCGCGCGGTTGTGCTGGGTCCGCATCCGGGCGAGCCGCCGGCGCTTGCGGCCCTTCACCTTCGTCGACCGCCCGATCTCCGTCGAGAGCCCGCGGTCGTGTCGGGAACGCGTCAGGGGGGCGCCGGTCCGCTTCGGATTCGTGTCGTCGTCGTCGAACGACCGCCACTCGGGGCCGTGGTCGATCCGGTCGGCCTCGACGACGAGCCCGCAGTCGGCGCAGACGCGCTCCGCGCCGTCGACGCGCGTGCGACCGCCGCACTCGGGACACGTCTCGCGGTCGCCGGTCTCCTCGGCGGCCGCCGGTGTCTCGGACTCCTCGGCCGCGGAGGAGCGATCCGTCGCGGCGCGCTCTGCGGTCGCGGCGCGGTCGGCGGTCGCGGTGCGGTCTGTCGTTGCTGCGCGATCCGTCGTCGCGGCGTCGTCGGTCTCGGTCCGGGGCGAACGAACGCGGGTCGAGCGTGCGTCACTCATCACACGTCGAACTCCGGCCCGATGCCTTACTTAAACCCGGGCGGATCGGCGGTCGATCGGCCGGATCGCGCCGCTCCAACCGACCGGTTATCGGTCGGTGATCGGACGGTCGAGGGCGCCGCAGTACGGTGGTTTTAACCCTCCGCCCGAGCCATCTGTTCGCATGACGCTGTCGGAGATCGCGGCCGGGGTCGAGGTGACCTCGCGCCAGCGCGATCGGGGGGTCGCGCTCGCGGACGACACGGAGACGCCGCTCGTCGACCGCCTGTCGGATCACGCCGAGTCGCTCCCGTGCACGCCCGAGGCAACCGCCACGCTCGTCGACGCCTACACCGCCGGACGGAGCGTCGGCGACGCGGCCCGGGAGGCGGGCGTCTCCCCGATGACGGCCGCAAAGGCGCTCCACCGCTGTGGCGTCGCGGGCGTCTGTCCCCTCTCGCCGACCGGACGCGACGTCGTCCGTGACTGGCTCGCGGGCCGGACCGCCCGCAGCGAGGCCGTCGAGCTCACCGGCGGCGACGAGGCCGACTTCGCGCTGGCGACGTACGTCGAGACGCACGACCCGGTCGAGCCCGTCGCGGAGGCGGTCGACGCGCAGGTCGCCGGCTCCGCGCCGCTCGGCGAGGGGCTCGGCGCCGATGACCCCCTCGGCGACGCGCTGGGTTCGGGCGACGGGCTCCGTTGAACGTCTATTTCTCTTCGACCCGGTTCAGGGCGTGAACCGCTCGACGAGCCCCGGATCCGGGAACTCGACGCCGAGCGACGCGTCGAACGCGGTCTCGTAGGCGGCCGCGATCGCCCGCGCGTACGCATCATCTCCCGTCGCCGCTGTCGGCGCGGCCGCCACTTCGGGGTCGGTCGCCGGCACGCGAACGACCCCGGACCCGTCGTCGTCGCGCTCGTTCTCGTCGCCACCGCTTCCGGACCCCGCTCGCTCGACCGCGAGCGTCGCGTCGAGACTCCCGCCGACGTCGGCGATCCGCCCGCGGAGCCGCTGGGCCGCGTCGCGGCCGTGGGCCGTCGCCGGCCTGATCGCGACCGCGCGGTCGACGGTCGTGGCGGCCGCGACCGCCTCGTTCGACCCGACCGGTGCGGCGTCGACGACCACCGCGTCGTACGTCGTCGCCGCCTCGTCGATCCGCCGCTCCAGCTTCCGGCCGGCCTCCGCGGTCTTCGCCCGCGCAACGCGTTCGAAGGGCGCTCTCGCGGGTATTGCGTCGACGCGTCCCGGTAGATCCGGCGCATCGTCTTCGCTCCCATCGCCTCCGCTCCCCCCGCCGAACCCCGACCGCTCGACGCCTGCGCCGGTCCCGGCGACGGGGTAGGCCGCCGCCGACAGCGCCGCGTCCGGATCCTCGGTGAGGAGCGCGGTGAGGTCGGGGTCGATCCGGCCGGGCACGTACTCGGAGAGCCCCTGCGTGGTGAACGCGGCGTCGACGACCGCGACGTCGTCGCCGTCGCGCGCGCCCATCGCCGCCAGTTCGACAGCGGTCCGCGTCGTCCCCGCGCCGCCGGTCGCCCCGACCAGCGCGAGCGTCGTCGCCTGCATGTGCCGCTCTCGCCGGAGGTAGTTCTTAAAAATCGCGAAGCCGAGCGGCGTCGAGGGCCGCGGTTCGGTCGCGGTCTACCCGTCTATCGCGGCCGCGACCTCGTCGGCGACGGCGTCGAGCTCGTCGTCCGAGAGGTCCGGTCGAGCGCCCGCCACCGCGTGGATCGGCGCGCCGCCGTCGCCCTCGAACCGCGGGACGACGTGGACGTGGACGTGCGGGACCTCCTGGCCGGCCGCCTCGCCGTCGTTGACGCCGACGTTGGCGCCGTCGGCGTCGACCGCCTCTTGGATCCGCGGCGTGAGCGACGCGACGGCGTCGAACAGGTCGCTCGCGAGGGCGGCGTCGAGGTCGCCGACGTGCTGCGCGTGCGACTTCGGGATCACCAGCGTGTGCCCGCGCGCGAGGGGGTTCGCGTCGAGGAACGCCAGCACGGCGTCGGTCTCGTAGACGGTGCGCGCCGGGATCTCCCCGGCGACGATCGAACAGAAGATGCAGTCGTCGGACATACCCGAGCGATCGCTCGGGCGTCTCATCAAGGTTTCCCGGGGGGGCGGCGGCACCGCAGGCGACCGCTGCCCGCTCCGCCAACGGACCTATATCCGCTGCGCCGAAACAAGCGGTATGGACGACCGGCTCGAACGCGTCATCCGCCAGCAGCTCCGGAAGGCGGGCAAGCAGTTCGAGGAGGCCAGACGCGCCTACGCGGAGGGGCGCGACGACCCCGAGGGCGACGCGGCCGCGGCGGCCCGGTTCGACCTCCCGACCGACGACGCCGGCGCGGCCCGCATCGTCTGCCGCCGTCACGCGGAGCGCCGGACCGTGCCGGTCGACGCCGAGGGACGCCCCACCTGCTTCGAGTCCGGCCACCCCGACTGCGAGGGGTGCGCCGAGGACGTCCGCGACGGCGTCGTCGAGACGTGGTGACCGCCGCAACCCGCGAGATATTCCGGCGGTAGCGCTGCCTCCCACCCGAACAGGTTTGTTCTCCGGGCCTCTGGTGAGGCGCATGAAACGGATCGCCGTCGTCGTCGCTCTCCTCGTCGTCGTCGGGGTCGGCCTCGTCCTCTCCGGGTTCTTCGCCGGTGTTGCCGAGGAGCCGACGGTCGACGACGTGGCGGACGACAGCCTCATCGAGGTCGACGGCGACTACCGGCTCTGGCCGTACACCAGCCGAACCAGGACCGTCGAGGGACGAACGCTCGCGATCAACGTTCTGTTCCACGCCGACGCCGAGGCGACCCGGGCCGCGATCGAGGGCGACGCGGCGGCGGACTGGCAGAAGACCGACCCCGACGAGGCGGCGGCGACGGCCGGCGACGACCAGATCCGCGAGTTCGTCGGCCGCGACTGGCAGGACGCCCACAGCTCGCTCCGCTACTCGTACGTCGAGGGGCCGACTGGCGGCGTGTGGCTCGCCGAGACGTTCGAGCTCCACGACGGGGCGTACCTCGGGGTCCGCGACCACCTCCGCGCGTACGAGTCGCCCGACGGCGCCTACACCGCGGTCCAGGCCCACGAGGAGTACTACGACTGGTTCCGGCTCCGCCACACCGTCCCCGATATCGACGCGCCCGCGACGCGGCTGGAGGACGAGTTCATCGAGTCGAACCGCGCGAGCGACGTGCGACGTGAGTACCGCGGCATCGACGGCGGCCGCAGCGACGGCTGGCTCTCGGTGATCGAACTGGCGGCGACCGCGGCGCTCGCCGGCGCGCTGCTCCGCCGGCGGACCCGCGAGGCGGCCCTCGACCTCCTCGGCCGACTCCGGACCGACGCGGAGCGACACGCCGCGGCCGCGACGCTGGGGCTCACGCTCGGCGTCGTCCTCGTCGGCGTCCGCTTCGCGGGCGTGACGCTGGAGACGGCGCTCCCCGGCGTGTCGCCGAAGGCGATCGCGGCGCCGCTGTACCTCGTCCTCGCGCTCGGGCTGCCCGCGCTGGTCGTCTGGCGCGCGCCGCGGTCTACCCCCGAGGCGGCCGCGCTGGCCGTCGCCGTCGGGCTCGGCGGCGGCTTCGTCGCCGACTTCGCGGCGCTCGGGGTGGCGGTCCCCCCCGACCTCATCGTCCACCGGGTGGCGCTCCTCGCCGCGCTCGGCGTCGTCGCGATCGGGCGGGCGGCCGCGGACCGACCGGTTGCCGTCGTCGGACTGCTCGCGTGGGCGGTCGGGCTCGCGCTCCCGCTGGCGGACGTGATCTGATGCGGTCGAATCTGATGCGGTCGATCCGGCCGCGTGCGCGGGATCCGTCGCGGCGAGGCGACTCCTCGGCGCGGCGACAGCACAGAAGAGATATATTCGGTGGCGGAAAACAGGTGGAGACGAACGGATGACGCGACCGATCAGTCGACGGACGGCGCTCGCCGGACTCGGCCTCGCGGCCGCCAGCGCCGGCTGTCTCGGTCGTACGGAGAACATCGCCGGACGAGACCTGCACTCGCAGCTGACCCTGGAGATCAACACCACGCCGGCCGACGGCGACCCGAACGGGATCCGGATCGCGAGACAGCTCGAAGAGCACCTGACCGCGGTCGGTATCGACGTCCGACTCAACACGGTCGGGCAGACCGACCTGTGGCGGAAGGTGCTCGTCAACCAGAACTTCGACCTCTACGTCGGGCAGTTCGTGGAGACGGAGCCGTTCGATTCGGACGCGCTGTACGGGCTGACGCACTCGCAGTTCGTCGCGGAGCCGGGGTGGCAGAACCCCTTCGGGCTCACGGAGATCGCGGTCGACGACCTGCTGGAGCGACAGCGCCGAGCGGCCGGGAGCGACCGGTCGGATGCGGTCGACGCGCTTCAGGAGACGGTGTGTGACCTCCAACCCTTCTCCGTCGTCGCGTTCCCCGACGCGCTCACCGCCGTCCAGGGGGCCCGGTTCGCGGGGTGGACCCAGGACCGCCAGCCGGTGTCGGTCACCGGGCTCCTCGGCCTCGACGCCGTCCCCGACGCCGACGCGTCGGGAGCCGGGAACACGACTGACGACAACACGACTGACGGCAACGCGACGGCGGACGACGAAAACACGACCGCCGACAACACGACGGCGGACGGCGCGGACGGCGAGGGTGGTGCCACCCTCCGGCTGGTGACGACCGACGACCGAATCACGGAGAACTGGAACCCGATCGCCGCGGAGTACCGGAAGTACGGCACGTTCACCGGCCTGTTGTACGACCCGCTCGTCCGCACGGACGGCGAGTCGACCGTCCCGTGGCTGGCGGCCGGCTGGGAGCGCCCCGGCGCGAACACCCTCGACGTCTCGCTCCGCGACGCCCGGTGGCACGACGGCGAGCCCGTGACGGCGAGCGACGTCGCGTTCACCTACCGGTTCCTCCGGGACACCTCGCTGGGGAGCGTCGAGACGCCGGTGCCGACGCCGCGGTTCCGCGGGCGGAGCTCCCTCGTCGAAGACGAGCGGGTCCTCGACGACGCGACGGTCCGACTCACGGTGCCCGACGTCAACGAGACGGTCGCCGCGCGGGCGCTCCAGGTGCCGATCCTCCCGGAACACGTCTGGTCCGAGCGGACTAACGCGGCGACGATCGGGGGCTTCGAGTTCGACTTCGAAACGACGGAGGCGGTCGTCTCGAACAACGCCGACCCGGTCGGGAGCGGCCCGCTGCGCTTCGTCGAGGCGACCGCCGGGGAGTCGGTCGTCTTCGAGCGTAACCCCGACCATTTCCTCGTCCGTCCGGCGGCCGACGGCGACTCGGAGAGCTCGGAGGAGACGACTGACCCGCGAGCGGGGATCCCGCCCCGGTACCACGGGAAGCCGGCCTTCGACCGGATCCGGGTCGCGGTGTTGCCGTCGGACATCTCGGCCGTGGAGTCGGTCGCCGAGGGGCTCGCGGACGCGACCGTCTCGAACCTCGGCCCCGAGTCGGTCCCGCGGATCGGCCGCTCGGACGACACGCGGCTCGTGAGCGGCCGGTCGGCGGCGTTCTACCACGTCGGCTACAACGTGCGACGGAGCCCGCTGTCGAACCCCCGATTCCGGGCGATCGTCGCGCGGCTGATCGACAAGTCCGCGATCGTCGAGGACACCTTCGACGGCTACGCGCAGGCGGCGGCCTCCCCGCTCGCGGCGTCGCCGGACGCGGTCCCCGCGTCGCTGGCGTGGACCGACGGGACCGACCCCGTTCACCCGTTCTTCGACGACGAGGGGTCGCTGGACGTCGAGGCCGCTCGCGCGGCGCTGCGGGACATCGGGTATCGCTTCGACGACGAGGGACGGCTGCTCTCCCGGGGGCAATGACGCCGTTCCTGTCCGTCCTCACGTCGGTCGTGGCGTGGGTCGGGGTGATGCTGGCCGTCGCGAGCGTCGCGGTGATCGGTCCCGCCCGGCTCCGCGAGACGTGGAGCGAACTCCGCGACCGGATCTGGGACGTGCGCCGGGTCGTCGCGATCCTCTGTGTCGTGTTGATAGCCAGCGGGATCGGGCGGCCGTCGCTGTTGGGCGTCTCCGAGCTGTTCGGGTTCCAGGCGACGGCGTTCATCTACGCGCTGGAGGGCAACTTCGTCGCGTGGGTACAGGAGACGTTCGCGTCCCCCGCGTTGACTGCCTATTTCTCGTGGGTGTACGTCTACGGCTACGCGTTCCTGCTCTCGTTCCCGGCGGTCGCGTACTTCGCGCTCCCCCGAACCGTGACGCTCAGACGTGTCCTCGTCGCGTACGCGCTCAACTACGCGATCGGGCTGGCGCTGTACACGGCGGTGTTCGCCCACGGCCCACGAAACAGGATACCGGACCTAGTGACGCCGCTGCTCTTCACCAACCAGCCGGAGGTGATGGCGCTGACGAGCGAGGTGAACGTGGCCTCCAACGTCTTTCCGTCGCTTCACACCTCGCTGGCGGTCACCGTGGGGACGTTCGCGGTGTTGACCCGCGAGGAGTACCCGCGGTGGACGCCGGTCGCGGTCCCGCTCTCGCTTTCGGTCGTCGCAGCGACGATGTACCTCGGCATCCACTGGCTCACGGACGTCGTCGCCGGGTTCGCCCTCGCGTTCGGCTGCGTCGCGCTCGCGTACCGGTTCGTTGACCCGCGGGAGGACGCCGTCGAAGCGGGCGACGACGCGGACGAGGCGCGATCGGAGTCCGGCGCCGGCGCGGGCGACTGATCGGCGCTTCCGAGTTCGTCGCCCTCAGACCCCTTCGACGAGCCGTTCGAGCTGCTCCGGTGGGACCGCGCCCCGCGCGGCGTGGCCCTCGTAGGCGAACGTCGGGACGCCGGTGACGCCCTGCCGCCTCGCGGCGTCGAACATGTCGGTGACGCGCCCGCGGAGGTCGTCGTCGCCGAGCGCCTCGTCGACGACGGCGGGGTCGAGCCCGTCGATTTCCGACGCGATGTCGGCGAGCACGTCGCGGTCGCCGATGTCGCGCCCAGCCAGCCAGAGCGCGTCGAAGACGGCCTCGTCGAACGCGAGCCACGCGTCGGGCGCGGTCTCGCGCACGCGGACCGAGACGATCTGCGCGGGCAGCGAGTCGACGTCGGTCGCGAGCTCGAGCTCCATCTCGTCGGCGCCGTACTCCTCTTGAAGCCGGCGGACGTTCTCCCGGGCCTGCTCGTAGTACTCCTCGTCTTTCCCGGTGTCGGCGTCGTGGTCGATCTCGCCGTCCGGCCCGCGCTGGCCCGCGCGGAGGTCGAACGGGTGCCAGTCGATGTCGAGCGGCTCCTCGCGCGTCTCCTGGTAGTTCGCGAGCGACCGCCGCCCGAGGAAGCAGAACGGACAGACGTAGTCGGAGTAGACGGTGATCGCCTCGCTCTCGTCGGCGCCGGTCGCGGCGTCGGAGTCGGTTGCCATGTCCTCGTTACGCCGCGCAGCCGAAAAGGTCGTTCGGCGACGGCAGGCGGCGGTCGGGGGAAGTCAGGGGCGCCGAGCGTGACCGAACCACCACCAATTAATATTACTAAGTTGTACCACCGCGTATGCCCGAGTACGATCCGGTCGACCCGCCGGTCGCGCTGACGATCGCCGGCAGCGACAGCGGCGGCGGGGCGGGGATTCAGGCAGACCTGTCGGCGATGCGCGCGCACGGCGTCTTCGGCGCGTCGGTCGTGACGGCGACGACCGCGCAGCACACTCGCGGCGTCGAGGACGTCCACCCGATCCCGGCCGACCACGTCGCGAGCCAGTACGCGGCGGTCGCCGACGACTTCGACGTGGGCGCGGTCAAGACGGGGATGCTGGCGACCGCCGAGATCGTCGCGCGCGTGACGGAGGCGGTCGCGGACGCCGACGCGCCGCTCGTCGTCGATCCCGTGATGGTCGCGGCGACCGGCGACCGCCTGCTCTCGCCCGCCGCCGAGGACGCCTACGAGGACCTTATCGCGGCCGCGACGCTCGTCACGCCGAACGCCGACGAGGCCGCGGTGTTGACCGGCGAGCCGGTGGAGACCCCGGCCGACGCCGAGGCGGCCGGGCGGGCGCTCGTCGCGCTCGGCGCGGACGCGGCGCTCGTGAAGGGCGGGCACCTCGACGGCGAGTCGGTCGACGAGGGCGTCGTCGTCGACACGCTCGTTCGGGCCGACGGGGCGGGCGGGGGTGAGACAGCGCTGACCGTCGACCGCTTCGAGACGCCCCGGATCGACACCGACGCGACCCACGGCTCCGGCTGCGCGTTATCGAGCGCGATCGCGGCGCGGCTGGCGAGAGGAGAGTCGGTTCCTGAAGCGGTCGGCGTCGCGGTCGAGGAGATGACCGAGGCAGTCCGGCGCGGCTACGACGTGGGGAAGGGCCCGGGCGCGGTCAACCCGACGGCGCTGGGCGAGGAGTAAGCCGTCGAATCGGGTGGCTATTTATAAACCGTCTCCTGCGGATCGGCGGAGAACACCACCAAAGCCCCAGCCGGGAGGGCGGCGCACGCTCGCTGTGCTCCTCACTCGGTCGCTCACTTCGTTCGCTCTCTCGTTGCGGTGCTTACATCGCCTGCGCCGCCCTCCCGGCTGCCCCTTTGAGTCCCGCCCCGCACAGCACCGCAACCGCGCCTCACACCTCCCCAGCCTCGTCGCCGGCGGCTGCGCCGCCGGCTGCCAGAGGCGCGTCGCGCCTCGCTGCCGCTCGCTCCCTTCGGTCGCTCGCGGCCTCCCTCGCGCGTGCGACTCGCGCCCTGCGGGCGCTCGTCGGCACGCGCCACCGCATTTTATTTATAAGTAATCGTCGCTACCATCGTCTCCTTATAAGTACGCCAACGGGATCATCAGCGCGACGCCGAGCGCGACGCCGCCGGCGAGGACCCGCTTGCCGCCGTGCGGGAGGTCGGCGCCCGTTTCGAGCGCCTCGGGGATGAACTCGGTGAGGACGAGGTAGATCATCGCGCCCGCGGCGAAGCCGAAGCCGTACGGGAGGAACTCGCGGGCGTACCGCACGAACGCGAACGCGATCACAGCGCCGATCGGCTGCGGGAGGCTAGAGAAGATTGACCACCACACCATCTTCCACTTCGAGACGCCCATCGCCCGCAGCGGGATCGAGATGGCCGTCCCCTCGGGAACGTTGTGGATCGAGATGGCGACGGTCATGAACACGGCCAAGAGCGGGACCGTGAAGCCGAACAGCGAGGTTCCCCCCGCCAGGCCGAGGTCCGCGAAGGAGACGCCGACCGCGATCCCCTCCGGGAAGCTGTGAACCGTTAATACGCCGAGGATCAGCAGCAGCTTCTTGAAGTCCGCCTCCTCGTACTCCCGCGGGTCGATTTCGGCGTCCATCAGCACCTCGTGCGCGACGACGACGAGGACGACGCCAGCGAGCATCCCGACCCCGATCTCGGTGACCGTTCCCTCAGCGAGCCCCTCTTGTATCAGCCCGAACAGCGACGCCGCGAGCATGATCCCCGACGCGAACCCCCACAGCGCCACGTTCCCGCGGTCGCTGATGGCGTCGAAAAAGAAGAACGGTAGCGCGCCGATCCCGGTCGCCAGCGCCGTGATCAGGCCGGCGACGAAGACGAACGCGTAGGCGTCGAGTGCGACCATTCGTCGGGTGGTCGTACGCCGGTACCGCCCATAACTCCGGCGGGCGCGGTCACCTGCTGAGAACCTCATCCCGGCCGCGCAGTCGGCGAGTTTAGCCCAGCATCCGAACGATGCTGGCGAGGAACACGAGGAGAAGCAACGCGACGAGCAGCAACAGCGCGGTGAGTTTCGCGCCGGGCGCGGCGCAGCGTCCGTCGGACGGTACGCCGCGTCTCCCGAGACGCTCCCGCGGCCGGCTCGGCGAGGGCACGCTCAGGCTCCGTGGCCGGACCCCGACGGTGCTGACTCGTTCGTCACCGTCTCTTCACTCGACGGGTCCGACTGCTCCCGCGTCGGATCGGTCGGTGCGGTGTCGTTTTCTTCCGTTCAAGTGTCGTTCTCGTCCGCTGGTGCGGAGCCGTTCTCTTCCGTCGGCGCCGAGTTGTTTTCGTTCGTCTCGGTATCGTTCGTCGCTGGCGCCGAGTCCGTTTCGTCCGTCGACGGCGCCGAGGCGTTCTGCTCCACCTCTGTACCGTCCGTCGGCGGCACGGTGACGTTTTCGTCTGTCGGCGGAACCGAGGCGTTCCCGTCCGTTGGCGGCACGGTGACGTTTTCGTCCGTCGGCGGCACGGTGACGTTTTCATCTGTCGGCGGCACCGAGGCGTTCCCGTCCGTCGGCGGCACCGAGGCGTTTTCGTCTGTCGGCGGCATCGTGGCGTTTTCGTCTGTCGGCGGCATCGTGGCGTTTTCGTCTGTCGGCGGCATCGTGGCGTTTTCGTCTGTCGGCGGCATCGTGGCGTTTTCGTCTGTCGGCGGCATCGTGGCGTTTTCGTCTGTCGGCGGCATCGTGGCGTTTCCTTCGGTCTCCGTGCCGTTCGCCGCTGGTGCCGTCCCGTTTTCTCCCGTAACGGTCGTCCCGTTCTCGACGGGGGCGATCGCCACCGCGAACTCGCTTTCGCTCGACTCGTTGATCTCGCGCAGTTCGTCCGGGGTTTCGAACGTCGTCGTCATGTCGACGCTGGCAGAGAGGACCGCAACCGTGGCCCCGCCGGCGAACGCGACGCTCCACACCAACACGGCCAGTGCGACGAGCGCGACCAACCTGCGGTTCGCGGCCATCAGTCCACCTCCCCGGTGGCGTCGGGACGCGCGGCCGGCGTCGGCGCCGATGCCGAGTCCTCGGCTGGCACGCCCTCCGCGTCCGCGGCGACGGCCTCCGAGTCGACCTCATGGGTCTCGTCGGTCTCCTGGTCGAACTCTTCGACCACCGCGTCGGCTCCGTTGGCCTCGGCGTCGGTCTCCGCGGTCTCCGCGCCGGGCGCTGTGATCCCGCCGTCAGCGGCGGCCGGGGGCGGTGATTCGCTCGCCGGGGCCGCCGCGGTTGGGTCGCTCCGATCGAGGACGCCGCTCGCCGGCATCCACATCGCGAGCGCGCCGACTAGGAGCGTCGCGGCCGCGACCGCGGCCGCGATCGCGACCGCGCTCCGCAGCTCGAACGCGACGTACGCCGTGTACGGTGCGACCGCAACGAGTACTGCCGCCGCGCCGCCGACCGCGTCGACCGAGACGCCGCCGGAACCGCTCGCGGCGGTGCCGACGGGAACTGGACCGACGTCGGCCGCTTCGGCCACCTCGGTCGTCTCGGCCGTCGCCAGCTCGCTGGTCTCGACGTCGACCGACTCGTCGGCCGAGCCGACCGTCGTCGGGGCGCGTTCCTCGGGCTCGTCGCGACCGCGGACGATCGACCAGATCTCAGTGACCGCGAGCAGCCCGAAGGGGAGCAAGACGAGCGCGACGAACCCGACGCTCGTCCCCGCGAACTGGATCACGTACCCGATGTACGGGATCGTCAGCGTCACGGCGCCGACGAGGTTCCCGGCGGGGACGAGCCCCGGATCCGGCCCCTCGTTGGCGTCGCCCATCGTCTCGAACGCGAGGGTGCCCCCCTCGTCGACCACGTCGATCACGCGGTGGGTCACCGGCACGTTGCTGGTGCCCCGCATGAACGTGATCACGTCGCCCTCGGCGATCGCGGCCGGATCGCGCTCGGCGACGATCACCACGTCGCCCGGCGCGATGGCGGGCGTCATACTCGCCGTGAGCACGACGAAGCTCTCGTCGGCGCCGACGACCTCGGGGGCCGCGTACACCGCGAACGGCGCGACGAGCGCGATCAGCAGGACGATCCCGAGTACGTTCGCCGCGCGCTTCGTCCGTGGTGCTGTGAGTAGATTGATCATCAGTTCTCCTCCGTGTCGCCGTCTCCGGACTTTCCGCCGTCGTTTCCGGGCTTGTCGTTACCGTTTCCACCGCCGTTCCCGTTTCCGGACTTCCCACTGCTGTTTTCGTCAGTTGTGTCGCCGTCGACGTTTTCGCCGCTGATGGCGTCACCGGAACGCTCGTCACTCAGCCCGTCCTCGCCGTCGCCGGCGCAGACGAAGACAACGATATGACTGATCCCGTATCGCTCGCCGTTGTCCGGGTTCAGCGGCGCGAACAGGACCTCTCCCGTCTCCGTGGCGGGCGGGTCGAGCTCGTGGCGTTCGGTCCCCTGCCCGCCCTTGATCTCGACCGCACACACGGACGGTCCGGCGGTCCCGTCGGGGCCGCGGAGGGCGAACCCGGCGCCGACGGTCTCACCGGCCTCGCCCCCTTTCGTCTCGACCGCAGTGATCTCGATCTCGTGTGCGCCTACGCCCGCGGGCAGGCCGACCAGCGGGAGGGTGTCGCCGACCGCGAGTGTCGCCTCGATGTCGTCCGCCTTCCCGAACTCGACGCATGCTAGGCACTCTTCCTCGAACTCCTCGCAGACGACCTCCGCGAAGGGATTCGCCCCGGGCGCGTTCGCCTCCGCCTCCGTAACGTGGCGGCACTGCTCGGCGTACAGGTGGAACGTCAGGTCGGTCGTCTCCCCGCCCACGTCGGGCGAGTCCGCCGGGAGGTACGGGGCGACCTCGACGGCGATCGAACCCCCGTCGGGGCCGGCCTCGAGGCAGCCGTCGTCGATCCGAATCCCGGTCGCGAGCAGGCGCTCGACCTCGGCGAGGGGGCGGTAACCGCCTGTCACCGACTCGCTGTCGACGACGACCTCGACTTCGAGGGCGTCCCCGAGCGGGTCGCCGTCGGGGCAGCGAGTCGCGAGCCACACCCGAACGGGGTTCGCCGACGCGCCCACCTCGAACCGCTCGGGGCGGGGGCGCTCGTCGAACGTCGTCCGATCGACCGCGAGTGGCCCGACGGTGACGGTCCCGTCCGTGGGCTCGCCGTCCACCGTCAGTCCGACCTCGCCGGCGCCGAAGGCGTTGTTCGGGAACGTCTCGCGGTCCGAGAGGTACGCGCCCGTGCCGAGGCCGCTCGCCATCCCGACCGCGCCGACGCCGCCGATCCCGGCGAGCAGCCGCCGGCGGCTCAGGCCGCCCGAGCGCCGTCCCGCGTCGTTTCCGGGGGTCATGCGCTCCCTCCGGCGGGGTCGCCGTCCGTCAGGACGTTCGTCTCGAAGGGGTTTCCCTCGGAACCGCACTCGTCCACGGCGAACTCCACGAGGAAGTCGACCGCGCCGCCCTGTCCGGCGTTGCCGCCCTCGCCGTCGAACTCCCACGCGAAGGTCAGACAGCGCTGCTCGCCGGGACCCAGGCAGCCGTCGCCGAGGAGCCCCGGGCGCAGTTCGACCCCGTCCGCGAGTTCGGACTCGTCGATCTCCGCGAGCGTCTCGTCGGCGAGCAGCTCGCCGGCGCTCGCGAACTCGCCTTCGGCGCCGCCGCAGCTGCCGATGCCGAATATCCCGGTGTCCTGTCGGACCGTGAGCGTGATGCGCTCCGCGAGGGCGGCGCTCGCGTCGTCGAGGTTGTCGAGGCCGGGGTCGATCTTCAGCCACACGCGGGCGGTGTCCTCGGGGTCCTCGAGCCGGAGGCCGACGCTCGCGGTGCCGTAATCGTGCGGCAGCGCGTTGTCGACGTCGACGAGCCGGATCCCGGCCGCTTCAACGTCGTCCACCGCGCCGACCGGGCTCGAGTCGACGACCGTCCCGTTCACCGTGCGCCGCCACCCGACGAGGAGATTCAACGGCGTGTCCGTCTGGGCGTACGTGTAGTCCGTGTACTCGTCCCAGTTGTCAGTCCCCGTGGATCGTCCGGAGGCGGCCCCGAGGGTCACGAAGCCCACGGCTCCGACGCCCGCGAGTGCCTCCCGCCGCGTGAGTTTCGATTCTTTCTGTGTCATTGGTGTCGTTGCGGCTCCGAACGGCCGTGTCGTCGGTTCCCTCTCTCTTCTCGCCTCTTCTACTCTCACCGCGGTCGTATGTATGCGCGACCTACCCGGCCGGTCCGGTGACCGTACCCGACGGTACGGGGGTCGTACCCGCCCGCAGTCGCCCGATCGTCCGGCCGCCCGGCGAGGGTCGGCCGTCGTCGCCGGAGCGGGCTTCGAGACGCCCTCTCAGGCCGCCTGCGGCCCCGAACCGTCGTTGTGGCGCGCCTGCTCGGTGTAGAAGCCGAGGTCGAAGGCGAGCGTGTCACCCTGGACCTCGTTGCCCACTTCGAGGGGTAGCTCCCACTCGAGCGCGACGCAGTGCATCACACCGTCGCCGCGGAACGCGTCGCGGTCCGGGTCGTCCGCCGGGTCGCTGAGCTCGTCGTACAGCGTCGCGCGGTTGCCGTCGAGCGGGATCCCGTCCCCGTCGGCGAGCTCGGCGAGGACGTTCGCGAGCGTGTCCTCCATGATGATCTTCTCTTGGGTCGCCTGCGCCGCGAGGTTGCCGAACACCGTCGGGATGTTCAGCGGGTCGTCAAGGTCGTTGAAGAACAGCGGATCGCCGCCCGCCCCGCCGGCGGGGCCGGCCATCGCGAGGAGCGTGCTGGCGCTGCCGTTCACGTTGATCGTGTAGACGTCGGTCGCGGGGTTGGGCGACGCCGCGCGGGCGTCGTCGGCCGCGCCGGTCGGCGAGGAGAACGTCGTCGAGCCCGTCCCGTTGAACGATTCGCCGTCCGAGAGGACGATGTTCCGCTTCGCGACGCCGCTCCGCCCGTTCGAGTCGAGCTCGCCTTGCGCGTCGTCGACGCCCTCGCCGATGTACGTCCCCGTCGCGATACCGCCGCCCGCGAACGGGTTCGGGTCACCGTCGCCGTCGGACGGTGTCGAGCCTGCGCCGCCGCTCACGACGTTCGCGAGCTTCTGCCGCAGGCCCGACAGCGCGCCGTCGACCACGGACAGGTCGCCGGTCAGGGGCTGTAAGATCCCGGTCCGGGGTTCGTTGTCGCCGCCCTTCTCGCCGTCGAAGTACGCGACACCGACCTGAACGTCCGCGTTCGAGTTCTGGAGGAAGTCGATGAACTGCCGGGTGCCAAGTTCGACCAGGTCGATCTTCGTCGTCTCGCTGTAGGTGGTTCCGTTGATCGCGATGTCGTCTTCGCTCACGACGCCGCCGAACTGGTCGTACAGCATCGAGCCCGAGAAGTCGAGCGTCAGCATGATGTCGACCGGCTCCGCCGGGTCGTACACGTTGTCACAGTCCTCGTCGTACCAGAGGCGCGCCTCGATGGCGTCGCCGAGGTTACCCATGTTGTCCGGGTCGACGATCAGTTCGGGCTCGGTTTCGGTGCCGCCGTCGTCGTCGACGTTGGCCGCCTGCATCCAGATGTAGCCGGGGTTGTCACAGAGGTGGAGCGAGAAGGTGATCTCGCCGGAGTCCCCGGGCTTCACGTCGGTGAGCTGGACGAGGCTCTCCATCTCCTCGCCCGTGACGGGGTCCGTCCCGAAGTCCGCCTCCGAGAGCGGCGGGATGTTCTCGCAGGTCAGCACCGGGAGGTTCGCCCCGTTGCTGTCCGGGTCGGTCTCGTCCGGGAAGTCGCTGTAGCTGAACACGTCGCCGTCGATATTGACCGACTGCTCGCCGTCGCCGTCGTGGTCCGGGTGCGCGCTGACGAACTGGCGTCCCTCGCCGAAGTCGTAGGTCTGTTGCCAGTCGACCAAGAGGTCGAGCTGGCCGGCGGTCAGCTGGTTGCCCTCGAACGACTCGGTGTCGTTGAAGTACGCCGTGGTGCCGAGGCCGGCGCCCGCGGAGGCCACGCCGATCGCACCGAGGCCCGCCAGCATCTTGCGCCGCGACAGTCCGATCGTGTCGAATTTCTTGTTGTCTGTCATGAGTGTAAATCCCCGAAGGGAGTCCCACCGACGGAATCGAACCGTCGTCCCGGCCGCCCGCGTGGTCCGGTGTGGGAGAGCGGTCACGCCGCCCGAAGCGGCGTTGTCAGCGCGTCAGTCGCTGAACTCGACCGCGTCGCTGCTGTCGAGGAAGTCTGGTCCGACCGCGGGGTCGTCGTTGACCTTCGCGACCGGCCCCTCGCCGCCGGTGCTGCCGTACCCGAGCAGCCGGAACGTCGAGTTGATGTCGCTGTTCGGAATCCCGAACACGATCGTGTTCCCGACCTTCGCCGCCGAGAAGCCGGCCGGAAGCGGTTCGGCGGCGCCGTAGCTCCCGCCGTTGTTCGGCTGGTATCCGAACGGCGCGTCCGGGAACCCGGCGTTGGGCTGCCAGATGAGCTGCCAATCGTGGGTGCCGTCCGCGTCCGCGTCGACCGCAACGGGGAAATTCGTGCTGGAGTAGTCCGCGGTGTCGAGGAAGTCGACGCCGTCGCCGTCGTCGGCGAACGCGAAGCTCAGAACGGTCTGGTTCTGGCCGAACGAGACGCTGGTGTAGACGTTCCCGTCAGTGGGGTTGCCCAGGGTCTGGCCCTTCCAGTCGTTGTCGTACGCGGTGACGACGGTCTCGTCGACGCAGGGGTTGTGGGTCCCGTCGTTGTGCCGCGACTGGACGGCGAAGAACTCGAAGTCGAACATGACCGAGTCCGTCTGAATCTCGTTTCCGACGCTCGTCGGCACCTCCCATGTGAAGCAGACGCACTGTTCGGCGATATTCGGCGTTCCCTCGACGAACGGCTCGGTGACGCCCTCGAACGCGGGGCGGTCGGCGAGCGACGCGCTCGCGTCGCCGTCGCCGGAGAGCGGGACGCCGGCTTGGAGCGCGAGCATGACTTCTGCCAGCGAGCCGGAGACGATCTCGTCGCCGATGACGTTGCCGCCGTCGCCGTCGGGCGTACAGTACGAGACGGTCACCTCCATCGCGTCCGCGAGGTCTCCCGTGTCGGGGGTCTCGTCGTCGTCACTCTCGGGTTCGGTCTCTCCGTTCTCGTCGTTCGCGGTCAGCTCGCCGCACATCCACATGTACGCGGGGTTGTCGACGATCGAGAAGCAGAACTCGCCCTCGCCGGAGTCGCCGGGCTTCAGGTCGGAGACCTGGATGCTCAGGCCGTCTCCCTCTTGTGTGACGACTTCACCGTCGTCCAGCTGTCCCACGACGTTGCCGTTGATGAAGCTCCCCGAGGGCGTCGAGTACTGCGCGTAGCTACCTTGGTCCTCTGAGTAGTCGACGTGGACGAACAGGTCGAGCGAGCCCGCGGTCAGCGTGTTGTTCTCGAACGTCTCGGTGTCGTTGAAGTACGCCGTGGTACCGAGGCCCGCGCCCGCGGAGGCCACGCCGACCGCACCGAGTCCGACCAGCATCTTGCGCCGCGATAGTCCGATTGTGTCGTCGTTCATTGTGTATCATCCCCGAAGGGAACTCCCGGGGGCGGTCGCGAACCGCCGTGTCGGCCGCCCGAAGGCGCCGAACCGGGAACCGGGCGCGTCGCCCGGGGGAGAGCGGAGAGGCTCCGCTCGGTGTTGCGTGTTCAGCTCGACGAGTTGCCCGCGCTGGTGCTGTTCGCCTCCGTGCCGTTGAACGTCACCTGCGGGTCGTCGTTGTGCCGCGACTGCTCGGCGTAGAGACCGATGTCGAACATGACCGAGTCGGTCTGGACCTCGTTGCCGACCTCCGCCGGGAGCGTCCACTCGAAGCCGATGCACTGGGTAGTCGCGCCGGGGTACGGCTGACGATCCTCCTCCTGGCGGTTGCCGTCGAGCGCGACGCCCTCGGTGAGCTCTTCGAAGACCTCGCTCATCGTGCCGGAGAGGATCTTCTGTTCGCCCTCCAAGACGATCTGCGCAATCTCAGCGTAGACGGAGTTGAGGTCGGCCGGGTTGGGCGCGAGGAACGCGTCGTCGGGGGACGTGGAGATGTCCTCCACGAGGTCCTCGTCGACGCTGCTGCCGAGCCCGATCCCGAAGATACGCGTGCCGGCGTTCTTGGCCGCCGTGGCGGCCGCCCGAGCGTTGCCGATATTCTCGAAGCCGTCGGTCAAGACGATCATGACCTTCGAGGCGCCGGGCGTCGCGTTCGTCCCGTTCGTGAGTTCGTCCTGAGCGACGTTGATCCCGCCAGCGACGTTCGTGCTGCCGGACGCGGTGTAGTTGTTGATCGCGTTGATGACGTCCTGGTAGGTCGTCGTCAGCTCCTGGTCGAGCGAGGCGCCGGAGCCGAACGAGATCGCGGCGGCCTCGTCCGGCGAGGAGAGGTTACCGACAAAACTCGTCGCGGCCGCCTGTAGCGCCGTGAGGTTCGAGCCGCTCATCGAGCCGGAGACGTCGCTAACCAGCGCGACCTCCAGCTCCTGCCGCTCGCCCGTGCCCGTGGGCTCGTACACGTTGTCGCAGTCCTCGTCGTACCAGACGCAGACCTCGATCGCGTCCGCGAGCTCGCCGATCCCGTCGGCATCTTCGCCCTCGTCTTCCAGCTCGGGCTCGCTCTGCCCGTTCTCCGCGTTCTCGGTCAGCTCGCCCGAGAGGTAGAGGAACGCGGGATTGTCACAGATGTGGATGCTGATAGTGACTTCGCCGGAGTCGCCGGGCTTCACGTCCTCAAGCGTGAACACCGGGATCCCGTCGCCGTTGACGAGGTACTCGTCCGCCTCGGGCGAACAGAAGTCGAACTCCCTGCCCTCGCCCTGAACGAGGTCCTCCCAAGCCTCCATGTCCCCGGGCGAGGGCGCCTGTCCGAGCAGGTACGTCCCCTCACCGAGGTCCTCGGCGTCCGGGTAGCCCATCGACTGGACGTGGTCCAAGCGGCCGGGACCGCCGAAGTACGTCGACTTGTAGTCCAGCTTCAGGTCCAGTTCGCCGGCGGTGAGCGTGTTGTTCTGAAACGTCTCCGTGTCGTTGAAGTACGCCGTCGTCCCGAGTCCTGCGCCCGCGGACGCGACGCCGACGGCGCCGAGGCCGGCGAGCACCTTGCGCCGCGAAAGTCCGATCGTGTCGTTTGTGTCTTTGCTCATGGTCTCCCCCCGACTCGCCCCCGTCCGCGTCGGTCAGCCGAATCGGTTACTTCCCCCTCCGACGGATACCCACCTAGTTACGCGCTCCCACGTCACCGTCGAACGGCAGATTCCAAACGGTAGAAGGACTCACGCCGCAGGTCAAAGATCGCGTTCGACCGGCGGTCCGACGCCCCTACCTCGGTGATCTCCGACGGTATGAGAGTCGTACTTCCGACCGAAAACGCGGCACGAAGGCCGTACTCGCCGCGTCGGATCCGACAGGCATCTCGTACCTCCTCCCCCGGATCGGCGACCGCGAGCGGTAGCGCGCCCATACATATACCCCCGTCTGACGCAGTCGGCGATAGAACTCGGGCACCGCGAGCGCGGCCGCCCGGAGGTCACTTCATGAAACTCCGAAACGACGTCCTTCCGGCCGAACAGGTGTATGCTATCCTCGCGAACGAGCGCCGACGGCGCGCCATCGAACAGCTCAGCTCCGTCGGCGGGACCGTCTCGGTCAACGAGCTGTCGACGCTCGTCGCCGGTCACGAGACCGGGGAGAGTCCGCCGCCGACGCGCTGCCGCGAGAGCGTGTACACGTCGCTGGTCCAGACGCACCTTCCGAAGCTGGCGGACGCGGGCGTGATAACGTACGACCGCGACTCGCAGACGGTCGAGCTCTCGCGGCGCGCGCGCGACGTGCGGCTCTACACGGAGATACTCGCGCCCGGCGGCGCGACGTGGTCGGAGCTGTACCGCGCGCTCGCGGTGGGGTCGCTGCTCGTCGTGCTCGCCGCGCTTCTCGATGTCCCGCTCGTCTCGGCCGTCGACCCGGTCCTCTGGACCAGCCTCGCGCTCGGCGCCTTCGCCGCTGCCAGCGCCGTCCAGCTGTGGGTCAACCGCTTCTCGGTGCTGCGACAGCTTCGGCCGCGGTGACCCGACTCGAAAAACAGCCCTCTCCGTACACCCCGCATTTCTCCGCCCGCCGTCGCCGCTACTCGCTCACGTCCGCGAGCGACGCCGGCAGCCGAAGTTCGAACAGCCGCGCGTCACAGCCCGCACAGCGCCCGGCGACCGCGTCGTAGCTGGAGCAGCAGGACTCGACGACCCGCTCTTCGAGCGCCACCGTCCCGTCGCAGGCGGGACACTCCTCGACGAACAGCCGGAGGGCGCCGAGGATCCCGCTCCGGTCCGCGAGCGGCAGCGCCGACCAGTCGTCGCGGGTCGCCGTCAGCACGCGGTCGGCCGCGACGTCCGCCCTGAACGCCGGGCGCGACTCCCAGTAGCCGATCCGCTCGCCGTCGGCGAACGCGAACGCCGCGCCGCCGCGCCAGTCGATCGACAGCGCGTCGCGGTCGAGTCCTGTGAGCCCCGCGAGCGCCGCGAGGTCGTCCGGGCCGTTTCGGTCCGCGCCGCGGCTCGGCTCGTCGGCCTCGACCGCCGCCCGCCACGCCGCGGCGAAGTCGGGCGCGAACGCGGAGTCGTCGCCCGCCGGCGTCTCGACGAGGATCCCGGCGTCGAGGAGGTACGCTTCCGGGTCGACGTCGCCCACCGGACGCTCTCCCTGCCCCGCCCCGTCGGGCGCCTTGCCGAACAGCGCGAGGACGCGTTCCGGGAGGTACCGCTTCGTGAGTTCCGGCGTCCCCGGAACGAGGTAGCCGCGGAGCCAGATCGCCGCGAGCGAGGCGAGGAAGACCCCGCCGCCGACGCCGGGGCCGAGCAGCCCGCCGGCGGCGAGCGACGCCCCGGCGGCGATGCCGACGTTGACCGCTGTACAGGGGAGACAACGGTTCGCGCCGGTGTAATCGGGGCGACGGAGGCGGTCCAGCGAACGGCGCCCGCGCCGTTCCGACGGCCGGTCCGATCTCTTCGTGTCGTGTGACGTAGTCATCGTACGATGTTCGCGCCGAACGATGGTATGTATGGAGCTCCTACCGTCCGGTGAAAGCCACAGAAACGCGGGTAGAGTCTCTCAAAACTCGGTATCGATGTCCCGACATATCCCGCCGTCCGATTATTCTCGAAAATTATAGAAAATGATATGTTCTTTGGTGTCAATTAACGCAGTAATTACTCCGATGAGGGCCCCATGACGCTTCAACTCAAAACGCCAGACTCGGTGCCGGACGACGAAGAGGGGCCGTCGCGCGACGAGGTCTTCACCGCGCTGAGCAACCGGCGGCGGCGGAACGTGATCACGTATCTGAAACAGCACGGCGACGGCGCCCGCGTCAGAGACATCGCCGAGCAGCTGGCGGCGTGGGAGAACGACCGCGAGGTCAACGAGGTGACGTACAAACAGCGCAAGCGGGTGTACACCGCGCTCCACCAGTCGCACCTGCCGAAGCTGGCGTCCAGCGGGTTCATCGACTACGAGTCCGACCGGGGGCTGGTGTCGCTCACCGAGGAGAGCCGGCAACTGGAGGTGTACCTAGAGGTCGTTTCGGACAACGAGATCCTCTGGAGCGAGTACTACGTCGGGCTCGCGCTCACGTGCGGGCTGTTGGCGGCGGCGGCGTGGGCCGGCACTGTTCCCTTCGGCGCGGTTTCCGGGTACGCGTACGCGGTGCTCTTCGCGCTCCTGTTCGGCGCGTCCGGGCTCGTTCACCGGGCGTCGACGAAGCGGAACCGGCTGGGCTGAACGCGACGGCGAGCCGCCCCTCGCCACCGTCCCCGGGGGCTACTCACCCGACTCCCGGTCCGTCGTTCGCCCGGCGTCCCGGCCCGCCGCTCACTCGACGAGTTCGCCCAGCTCGTCGATCTTCTCGGCCTGTTCCTCGTTGGCCGCCTTTATCCGCTCCGCCTCGGCCGCGACGTCGTCCGCGGTGTCGGCCGCCGACTCGATCATCGACGACACCTCCTCCGTGGAGGCGGCCTGCTGGTCCGTCGCGTCGGCCACCTCGCCCACGCCCTCCGTGGCCTCGGTGACCGCCTCGTCGATGTCGTGGAGCACGTCGACGGTCTCGTCGACGCGGTCGAGACCCGTCCGCACCTCGTTGCTCGCCTTCTCGATCCGGTCGCTCGTCTCGTGGGTGTCGGCTTTGATCTCGTCGACTAGCTCCTCGATGTCCTCCGCGTTCCGCTGTGACTCCTCCGCGAGGTTCTTCACCTCCTCGGCGACCACCGCGAAGCCGTCGCCCGCCTCGCCCGCCCGGGCCGCCTCGATGGAGGCGTTCAGCGCGAGCATGTTCGTCTGGTCGGCGATGTCGTCGATCACGTCGACGATCTCGTCGATCCGCCCGATCCGGTCTTCGAGCCGCGAGACGGTGTCCGAGACCTCGTCGTTGGCCGACTCGACGGTCTCCATCGCGTCGATCGCGTTCTCGGCCACCGTACACCCCTCCTCGGTCAGCTCCTGTGCGTGCTCGCTCACCGTCTCGACCTCCTCGGCGCTGGCGGCGATCTCCTCGACCGTCGCGGACAGGTTCGACACTTCCTCGGAGATCTCTCGCATCGACGCGGACTGCTCGTCGGTCAGCTCCGTTACCTCGTTCGACCCTTTCGAGACGATCTGCGAGATCCGGAGCAGCTGCTCTACGGTCTCGCCGATCTCCGCCTGTATGTCGGGTTCGGTGCGGCCGTCCGCCTCGGGTCCGTCCGATCGGGTCGCCATACGGACACCTCCCACAGGCCGCTGGTTAATCTGACGGTGAAAATACCAGAACGGATAACTCGACGAAAGACGTGAAAATCCGGAAGTAATCTCGGAAACTGAACGCCGTAAGTGGGCGAACGTATACGTTCGATCGGACGGGAGATATCCCCGAAATATCTCGGGTGATAATCACCGGGCTACCTTTTTCAAGAAGTGTTGAGGATCCGGAAGTATGGCGACATCGACAACGGCGATCGAGGAGACCGACATCTACACTGTCGAGTGGGACGCGGCGCTCGACCTCCCCGTGTTCACGTGGGACGAGTACGCCGCCGGCGAGGCGTTCCGCGAGGGCGCTCGCCGCTGGGAGGAGATAATCGCGGACCGGAGCGCGGACAAGTACATCGTGAACACCGCGGGCGTGACCGCACACGACGACGCCGACAAGCGCTGGCTCGCCGAGGAGTGGGTCCCGGACCTCATCGACAAGGGAGTGACGCGCGGCGCGGGCGTGTACGCCGACTCCGCGATCGCGAGCATGGAGATGGAGGAGGTCGAGAAACAGCTGAGCTCGCTCGACCCCGACTTCGAGTTCCGCGCGTTCGCGAGCAACGAGGAGGCGAAGGCGTGGCTGAAAGACCAGTAACGGCACGCGACGACTGACGCTCCACCCCCTTTTCCCGTCGGCGCGGCGAACGCTCACACCCCCGAGCCGCCTCGCGACTCGCAGCGGCGCGCAGCCCGACGCTCTGCCGTCGCCCGCGGACCCGCAGGGTTTTAGCCGCGCACGGCGGGAGTACGGACATATGGCAACGGGGATCGTCGGGGAGTTCCTCGATCTCAAGGCGGAGACGGACGCGGACGTCCTCGCGATGCAGTGCGGCGACTTCTACGAGTTCTTCGCGGACGACGCCGAGCTAGTGGCCGACGAGCTCGACCTGAGTATCTCACAGAAGTCCTCCCACGGCTCGTCGTACCCGATGGCGGGCGTCCCCCTCTCGGAGCTGACGCCGTACGTGAACGCCCTCGTCGAGCGCGGCTACCGCGTCGCGGTCGCCGACCAGTACGAGACCGACGGGGGCGACCACGCCCGCGAGATCGTCCGCGTCGTCACGCCGGGCACGGTCCTCGAGACGAGCGACGACGACGCGCGCTACCTCGCGGCCGTGGTGCGGGAGGAGGGCGCGACCGGCGCGACCGCGGACGCCGACGCCGACGGACCCTACGGGCTCGCGTTCGCCGACGTGACCACGGGACGATTCTTGGCCACGACGGTCGACGATGGCGGCGACCTGCGCGCCGAACTCTACCGGTTCGACCCGGCGGAGGTGCTTCCCGGCCCGCAGGTCCGCAACGACGACGACCTCCTCGGGGCGGTCCGCGAGGACCTCTCGGGGCGCGTGACCGCGTTCGACGCGGAGGCGTTCGCGACCGGGCGCGCCGAGCACGCGGTGCGCGAGCAGTTCGGCCGCGAGACGACCGATAGCGTCGGACTCGACTCCGAGCTCGCGGTCCGCGCCGCGGGCGCGGTCCTCTCGTACGTCGAGGAGACGGGTGCGGGCGTGCTCGCCTCGATGACCCGCTTGACGGCGTACGGCGCGGACGACCGGGTCGACGTGGACGCGACCACGCAGCGCAACCTGGAGATCACGGAGACGATGCGCGGCGACGCCGACGGCTCGCTGTTCGACACCGTCGATCACACCGTCACGGCCGCCGGCGGGCGGCTGCTCCGCGAGTGGCTCACCCGCCCGCGGCGCGACCGCGAGACGCTCGCGGCCCGGCTCGACGCGGTCGAGGCGCTGGCGTCCGCGGCGCTCGCGCGCGACCGGATCCGAGAGATCCTCGGCGACGCGTACGACCTCGAACGGCTCGCGGCGCGCACGACGAGCGGGAGCGCTGGCGCGCGCGAACTGCTCTCGGTCCGCGACACGCTCGCGCTGCTCCCGGACCTCGCCGACGCAATAGGGGGGACCGCCCTTGCCGACTCGCCCGCGGCGGCCGTCCTCGACCGCGTCGACCGCGACGCCGCGGCCGTCCTCCGAGAGGAACTCGCGGAGGCGCTCGCCGAGGACCCGCCCAAGGCGAAGACGGGCGGCGGGCTGCTGAAGGAGGGGTACGACGACGAGCTCGACGAGCTGATCGAGCGCCACGACTCGGTAAAATCGTGGCTCGACGGGCTCGCCGAGCGCGAGAAGCGGAAGCACGGCCTCAGCCACGTCACCGTCGACCGCAACAAGACAGACGGCTACTACATTCAGGTCGGGAAGTCGGTGGCTGACCAGGTGCCCGAGCACTACCGCGAGATCAAGACGCTGAAGAACTCGAAGCGGTTCGTCACCGACGAGTTAGCGGAGAAGGAGCGGGAGGTCCTCCGCTTGGAGGAGGCTCGCGGCGAGCTGGAGTATGAGCTGTTCGAGGAGCTGCGCGAGCGCGTCGCCGAGCGCGCCGAGCTGCTCCAGGACGCCGGGCGGGCGGTCGCGGAGCTCGACGCGCTCGCCTCGCTCGCGACCCACGCCGCCCGCAACGACTGGACGCGCCCGGAGCTGACGACGGAGCGCCGACTCGACGTCGAGGCCGGGCGCCACCCCGTCGTCGAGGGGACGACCGACTTCGTCCCGAACGACCTCCGGCTCGACGCCGAGCGCGGCTTCCTCATCGTCACCGGGCCGAACATGAGCGGGAAGTCGACGTACATGCGCCAGGCCGCGCTGATCCAGCTGCTCGCGCAGGCGGGCTCGTTCGTCCCCGCCCGCGCGGCCGAGGTGGGGCTCGTCGACGGCATCTACACCCGCGTCGGCGCGCTCGACGAGCTGGCGCAGGGCCGGTCGACGTTCATGGTCGAGATGCAGGAGCTGTCGAACATCCTCCACTCGGCGACCGAAGACTCGCTCGTGATCTTAGACGAGGTCGGCCGCGGCACCGCCACCTACGACGGCATCTCCATCGCGTGGGCCGCGACCGAGTACCTCCACAACGAGGTGCGCGCGCGCACCCTCTTCGCCACCCACTACCACGAGCTGACGACGCTCGCCGACCACCTCCCGCGCGTCGCGAACGTCCACGTCGCCGTCGACGAGCGCGACGGCGAGGTGACGTTCCTCCGCACCGTCCGCGACGGCCCGACGAACCGCTCGTACGGCGTCCACGTCGCCGACCTTGCGGGCGTCCCGGGTCCCGTCGTCTCCCGCGCGGACGAGGTGCTCGACCGGCTTCGCGAGGAGAAGGCCATCGAGGCCCGCGGCTCGCGGAGCGGGGGGAACGGCGACGGCGCAGGCCCGGGCGACGACGGCGCAGAGGGTACGCAGCAGGTCGTGTTCGACCTCTCGTCCGGGTCGTTCTCGGAGGACGCTGACGGGGACGGAGCGACGGCGGCAGACTCCTCGGCTTCGGAGGCAGACGCCCCGGCCTCGGAGGCGGGTCGAAACGGAGCGACCGCCGGGTCGAGGTCGCCCGGCTCCGGCGAAACCGCGGAGACCGCGGGCGACTCCATCGAAACCGCGGAGGCCGCGGCGGCCGCCCGGCTCGACCCCGAAACTCGCGCCGTGATCGAGGAACTGACCGACGTCGACATCGCGGAGACCCCCCCGGTGGAGTTGCTCTCGCGGGTCCAGGAGTGGCAAGAGCGGCTCGACTGAGCCCGTCCGACGCGAGGACACCCGATTGAGGCTGCGTCTGACGTAAGAACTAATGTCTAACCTCGTCGTGTGGTGTGTATGGGCATCATGAGCAAGATCCTCGGCGGAAGTGGGAGCCGCTCCGTCGACGATTACGTCGAGCTCGACTCGGACGACTTCGCCGACGCGCACGCGGAGACGGGCACGCAGGTACACTTCGCCGAGATCGGCGACCAGAGCGACGTCATCCCGATCAAGGACGCGGTGTACGACGGCGACTTCGTCATCGCGGACATCACCCGCCACTCCACGTCGGACCGGACGATAGAACACGTCTACGACGAGCTCCGTCAGGTGGTCCAGGAGGTCGACGGCGACATCGTCCAGAAGGGCGACGACCAGATCATCGTCACCCCGACCGGCGTGAAGGTCTCGCGGCAGAAGCTATAGCCGCCGCGTTCCGGCGGTCTCGGTTCGTCTCTCCGTTCGCCGTCTCGCTTTTCCGCACCCGATTCGGTCCCACCGGTCGAACCGTGTCATATATGCCGTTCTCCCGCCCACGTAGAGTCGAATGGACGAGCCGGTCCTGCTGACAGGCGCCGGCGGACGGGTGGGGCAGGCCATCCTCCGCGGTCTCGGCGACGAGTACGACTGGCGGCTCCTCGACCGCGAGCCGCTCCCGGCCGCGAAGGTGCCCGACGGGGTCACCGACGCCGACCGGTACGTCGCCGACATCACCGACGAGCGCGCCGTCCGCGAGGCGGTTGCCGACGTCGGCGCGGTGATCCACCTCGCCGGCGACCCCCGGAAGACGGCGCCGTGGGACTCTGTCCTCCGGAACAACATCGACGGGACGCAGGTCGTGATGCGCGCCGCCGCCGAGGCGGGCGTCGAGCGGTTCGCGTTCGCCTCCTCGAACCACGCCGTCGGCGGGTACGAGACCGAGGACCGGACCCCGGACCTGTACCGCCCCGAGGACGACTACCGGCTCGACGGCAGCGAACTCCCCCGCCCCGGCAACCTCTACGGCGTCTCGAAGGCGGCGGGCGAGTCGCTCGGGCGCTTCTACCACGATGAGTTCGGCATGAGCGTCGTCTGCGTCCGCATCGGCAACCTCACCAAGGACCACCCGCCCCGCGAGTACGAGCGCGGGCAGGCGATGTGGCTCTCGCACCGCGACTGCGCGCACCTGTTCGACCGCTGTCTCCAGGCCGACTACGGCTACGAGATCGTGTACGGCATCTCGAACAACGACCGCCGCTACTACTCCATCGAGCGCGCCCGCGAGGCGCTCGGCTACGACCCCGCCGACAACTCCGCCGACTACACTTTCGAGGGCAAACCCAAATCCGACGGCGACACCGAGACGAACGGCGGTCGCTACGACGACGACTCGTTCGCGGCGGACGCCGATCGGCCCGCCCCCGAGTCGCCCGCCGAACCCAACTTCCCCGCGGACCCCGACGCGCCGAGCGACGACGCCTGACCGGTTCGGCGACCGGTCGTCCGCACGCTCGCGCCGACCCCGCTAGAACAGCCCGTCGACGTCGCGCCGCTTTCGTTCCTCGCGATCGACGTGATCGCCCAGCCGCGCGGCCACCTGCGGCCGCGCGTCCGGCGTCCGGAGGTACGCGAACAGCAGCTCCGCGAACTCGGTCCGTCCCGTCCCGCGCTCCTCGCGAGCGAACTCCGCCGCGGCCGCGAGTACCTTCGGGTCGCCCGGCTCGCCCGCCCTCGCGAGCGCCGGCGCCGCGACCCCGGCCGCGGCGAGCGACAGATCGTCGAACTCCGGCGTCTCGTCGTCGATCCGAATCCGCGGTGCGGTCGACGTATCCGCCTTTTCCGGGGCCGCAGCGAGTCGTTCCGCCCACTCTCGGACGGGGCTCAGGGCGATTCCATGCGGATCGGTGATGCTCGCCAGCGCCGCCACGGCGTCGTCCGCGCGCTCCGCGACCCCGGATCGGTCGCCGTCGATCGCGCGGTGCGTCGCCGCCGCGGTCGCGGCAAGCCCCCGGAGCAGTCGCTCGACGTCATCGGGAGTGTCACCGTCGTCGCGCTCGGCGTCGCTGCCGCCGTCGTCGGACGGCCGTCGTTCTCCTTCCCAGATGTCGCGCGCCGCGAGGAACTCCCCCTCGTTGAACAGCGCGGCGCCGGTGGTGACCGCGACAGACGCGGCGGGGGCGTCGCGCGCGCCTCGATTCTGCCCGGGATCGCAGTCGGTCACGCCTCGCGGTCGGCGGCGGCGAGTGATAAATGGCGAGTTCTGGGGTCGGGAAAGCGGAGGGGGAAGGTCAGCGGGGAAGCGGAGAGGGGAGTCCAGCGAGGAAACGCGGTCGTCGCCCGCGGCGGCCGGATCAGGCCTCTCGGACGGCGCCCTCGTCGTTCGGCAGGCGCAACGCCCGATTGACCGCGTTCGGCTGTCGTCGGGCGAGCGCCGCGCCGGCGACGGCGCCGCAGAGGGCCGCCAGCGTGACCGCGGCGGCGACCGGGAACGAGAGGGCCGCAATCGTCACTATCGGCAGCGCCGCGAATGCGATCGCGGTGCCAAGCGACGGGACGGCGGCCGACCGGTGGGGGTTCGCGTACAGATCGGGGTGAACGGTGCGTCTGGAGGGGGATCGGTCCGGATTCATCGTTGGATGTGGGTCGGGAGCGAGGCGTCCGCCTCGCGGTCGGAATCGGTTCGGCCGCCGGCGACCGCACGCGCGGTCTCCGGGCGGCGGAGCGGGGTCTCGGGAGCGTCCGGGAGAAGACGGCGCTCGTCACGGCGGACGAGTCGGCCGTCCCCGCGTCGGGGTCACGCGGCGACGGCGCCGAGGAGAGCGGCGACCGGTCCGCGGGCCCGTTTCCGGACGCTCCGGCGGGGGGCGAACGTCGGGGTGGGGTCGCGGGTGGTCATGGGTTCGACCCGGCGGTGGGGGACCGGCCGGGCGTGATACCACCGAGAAACGGAACCGAATTAATAGTTGCTCGTGTGTGCGACGCAATGGCGCGGTCCGAACGGCGCGGCGAACTGGCGGGCCGGGGCGCCCTACCAGTACACTAAGGGAGGCGGAGCGTGTATCGCCGACAGACGTGTCCAGTAGCCTGCTGCCGGTGATCGCGGTGATACTCGTGTCGGGGCTCGGGGTCCAGCTGCTCGCTCACCGGCTCCGGGTGCCGAGCGTCATCTTCTACCTCGCGATCGGGGTGGTGTTGGGGCCCGAGCTGCTGGGGCTGGTCACGCTGGAAACGTTCGGCGACGGACTGGAGATCATCGTCGGACTCAGCGTTGCGATCATCGTCTTCGAGGGGGCGTTCGCGCTCCGTATCGACCGGATCCGACGCGCGTCGACGGTGTCGCTGCGGCTGGTGACGATCAGCGCGGTCGTGATGTTCCTCGGCACCGCGGCGGCGGTCCGTGCGTTCACGGACGGCACGTGGGAGATCGCGCTGCTGATCGGGGCGCTGCTGGTGGCGACCGGTCCGACGGTCATCACGCCGATCCTCAACGTGGTCCGGGTGCGCGACCACGTCGCGACCGCGCTGGAGACCGAGGGGATCGTCAACGACGTGACGGCCGCGATCGTCGCGGTCGTGATCTTCGAGACGCTGCTGCTCGACGACCTCGGTGTCCCCGCGACGGTGGTTTCGTTCCTCCAGCGGTTCGGCGTCGGGGTCGCCGCGGGGCTGCTCGCCACCGTCATTATCTACGCGCTACTGGAGAGCGACCTCGTCCCCGAACGCGACGTCCAGGCGTCGCAGTTCCTCGTGTTGTCGGCCGCGATCGGGTCGTTCGCGGCCGCCGAGGCCGTCGCCGCGGAGGCGGGCATCGCGGCCGCGGCGACGAGCGGGATTCTCCTCGGGAACCTCGGGCTGGACAACCGCGAGGAGATCGAGAGCTTCGCGGAGAACACGACGACGATCGTCTTGTCCTTCGTCTTCATCTCGCTCGCGGCGCTGATCGATGTCGAGGCGATCGCGGGGCTCGGGCTCGGCGTGGTCGCGCTCGTCGCCGTCATCATGTTCGTCCTCCGACCGCTGGGGGCGTTCCTCGCGACCGCCGGCGTCGAGCGGTTCACTCGACCGGAGCGGCTGTTCATCGCGAGCGTCGGGCCGCGGGGGATAATCCCGGCGAGTGTGGCGACGCTGTTCGCCATCGAGCTGGAGCTCGCGGGCAGCATCGCCGCCGGCGAGCTGCTCGTCGGCACGGTGTTCGCGGTCATCTTCGCGACAGTCCTCGTCGAGGCGGGGCTCGCGCGGCAGATCGGTGAGTTCCTCGGAGTGTCACCAATGCGCACGATAATCATCGGCGGGGGTCGGGTCGGCCAGGCGCTCGCCACGCGACTGGAGAACAGGGGCGAGTACGTCGTCATCGTCGAGTCGGACCCGGAGGTCGCCGAGCGCGCGCGCTCGGAGGGATACACCGTCTACGAGGGGGACGGCAGCGACACGGAGACGCTGCGCGGCGCCCACATCGAGGACGCCAAGCGGTTCATCACGACGACGAGCGACGACGACATCAACCTCCTCGCGTGTCAGCTCGCGATCACCAAGTTCGATGTCGCCTCGGTGTACTCGCGGGTGAACGACCCGGACAACGTCGACGCCTTCGACAGCATCGGGGTCACCGGTATCGACGCCTCGACGGCGACCGCGGTCGCCATCGACGACGAGATCGAGCGGCCCGCGCTCACCCACTGGATGAACGAGCTCGGCGACAGCCACGACGTCCAGGAGGTCGAGGTGACCTCGGCGGAGCTCGCGGGCAAGACGATCCGCGACCTCAACGCGCAGATCCCCGACGGCACCTTCGTCGCCGTCGTCAGCCGCGACGGCGAAAACCACGTTCCCTCGGCGGACACCGTCCTCGAGATCGGCGACCACGTGACGTTCATCGGCGACACCGGCGCGGTCCGCCGCGCGATGGACCGCTTCCACCCGCACGATTAAGACGGAGAGCGGGTGGTTCGGGCCGTTCGTGAACTGAGGGTATGGTGCGTCGAACTGGCGGTCGGCTATTTATAAATGGCCGGTGCTGATTCGGTGAGTTCCGCTCACTCTCCGCTTGCTCAATTCTAAGTAGAGCACCGAGACACGGCGGTGACAGCCGGCTAACCCCCAGCCGGTCTCTTATAAATAGTTGACCACGCATCGGCGGCTGACACCGCCAAATCCCCAGCCACTTACTTATAAACAACCGACTACGGATCGGCGGCGAACACCGCCAAAGCCCCAGCCGGGAGGCGGGCGCACGCTCGTTGCGCGCTTCGGTCGTTCGCTTCGCTCACTCCCTCCAGTGCTTACGTCGCCTGCGCCCGCCTCCCGGCTGCCCCTTTGAGTCCCACCCGACAGCGACCGCACAGCACCTCACCCTCCCCAGCCTCGTCAGTCGCCTCCGCTTCGCTCCGGCGACTGACTCCCTCGCGCGTGCGACTCGCGCCCAAAGGGCGCTCGTCGGCACGCGCCACCGCTCTTCAAAACAAGAATTGACTGAGTATGTCGTGCAGGACCCACACACTGCTCGCAACCGTCGCGAGATTGAGACTAAAGAACGTCCTGACGGAGTCTCACGCGAGCGAAGCGAGCGTGAGGCACGTCAGGACGTGAACGCAGCGGCTGTCGAACGAATTGAGACAGCCGCAAAGTGAACGTCCTGACGGAGATTTGAACTCCGGTCCCTGGCTCCGCAAGCCAAGAGGATAGTCCACTACCCTACCAGGACTCATCTCTACGTATCGCGGTAGAACTTAAGACGGTTACGGTCCGGCGGCCGCGTGCCTGCGGTCCGCACGCACCCCGGGCCGGGATGAACACCTTTTGTATCGACGGGCTCCATGACCCTCTATGAGACGCCTTCGAGCCGCGACCGCGACCCGCGTCGGTCGCCCCGCCGACCGGTCGGGTTCCGGCGCGAACCCCGGGCAACGGCAACGCTTATCCGCGACCTCGCAGACCACGGAGGGACGAGCATGGGAGCCATAGAGGAGGTGTACGAGGACCTCGACACCGACGTCGAGTTCGACGAGTTCGAGGCCGCCGTCGAGGACAAGGTCGAGCAGATGGGCGGGCTCGCCGACGAGGAGACCGCCGCGATGCTCATCGCGCACGAGCTGCGCGACGAGGAGGCCGACACCATCGCCGACATCGAGCCGGGGATGAACGACGTGAAGTTCCTCGGGAAGGTGACCGCCATCGGCGAGGTCCGGACCTTCGAGCGCGACGACGAGGAGGCCGAGGAGGGGCGCGTCTGTAACGTCGACGTCGCGGACGCCTCCGGCTCCGTCCGGGTCGCGCTCTGGGACGACATGGCCGCGGCGGCCGAGGAGGAGCTGGAGGTCGGACAGGTCCTCCGCGTCATGGGCCGCCCGAAGGAGGGGTACAGCGGGCTCGAAGTGAGCGCTGACAAGGTCGAACCGGACGAGGACGCCGAGGTCGACGTGCAGGTGCTCGACACCTACCGCGTCGAGGACCTCACGCTCGGCGCGTCCGACGTCGACCTCGTCGGACAGGTGCTCGACACCGACTCGATCCGGACGTTCGACCGCGACGACGGCAGCGAGGGGCGCGTGGCCAACCTCACCGTCGGTGACGAGACGGGCCGCGTCCGCGTCACGCTGTGGGACGGCAAGGCCGACCTCGCCGAGGAGTTCTCGGCCGGCGAGGTCGTCGAGGTCGGCGACGGCTACGTCCGCGAGCGCGACGGCGACCTGGAGCTTCACGTCGGCGACCGCGGCACCGTCGAGCGCGTCGACGAGGACGTGGAGTACGTCCCGGAGACGACTGACATCGCCGACCTCGAGATCGGCGAGACGGTCGACGTCGGCGGCGGGGTCATCGAGACCGATCCGGTGCGGACGTTCGACCGCGACGACGGCAGCGAGGGACAGGTCCGCAACGTCCGGATCAAAGACGAGACGGGCGAGATCCGCGTCGCGCTGTGGGGCGACAAGGCCGACCGCGAGATCGAGCTGGCCGACCGCGTCGTCTTCACCGACGTCGAGATTCAGGACGGCTGGCAGGACGACCTGGAGGCGTCCGCGAACTGGCGCTCGACCGTCACGGTCCTCGACGAGGGGAGCGACGCGGCCGCCGGCGTCGCGGACGGGGCGGCCGGATCGAGCGCCGGCGGGAGAGACCAGGCCGCCGGCGGCGACGGGGGCGACCGCGGCGCGGACGAGACCGGGCTCGGCGCCTTCGCCGAGGACGGACAGAAGGCGGCTGCCGAGGCCGTCGCCGGCGAGAGCGGCGCGGACGAGGATGGGGGAAGCGCGAGCGGCGGCGCCGCGGCTGCGACGGCGGAGCGGTCGAGCGAGGACGTCGAGTTCACCGGGACGGTGGTCCAGACGGGCGATCCGGTCGTGCTCGACGACGGCCAGCAGACGAAGTCCGTCGACACCGACGCGAGCCTCCGGCTCGGGGAGGAGATCACGGTCCGAGGACCGGAGCGCGACGGCACAATCGACGCGGACGACGTCTTCTGACGCGGGCGACAGCTTCTGTCCCCGACGGTCTCCGTCCGGATCCGGCGGCGATGCGGGTAACGGAAAGCGTTATACGATACACGGACGCGTCTGTGTGTATGAGTGTCGAGTTGCCGTTCGCGCCGGTCGACGGGATCATCCGGCGGAACGCGGGGGAACTCCGCGTCAGCGCGGACGCCGCCGAGGAGCTCGCGCGACGGATCCAGTCGCACGGCGCGGAGCTGGCCGTCGACGCGGCCGAGCGGGCGACCGCGGACGGCCGGAAGACGCTGATGGCCGCGGACTTCGGCGTCGAGCAGGTCGTCAGCCGGGAGGACCTCACGCTGCCGGTCGCGCCCATCGACCGGATCGCCCGACTCCGGATCGACGACCGGTACCGGGTCGGCGTCGACGCGCGGGTCGCGCTGGCCGATATTCTGGAGGACTACGCCGACAACGTCGCGAGCGCGGCCGCAACGCTGGCCCGCCACGCGGACCGACGGACGGTACAGGCCGAGGACATCGAGACGTACTTCGCGTTGTTCGAGTAGATGCGGTTCGGCTACAGCGACCGGTGTCTCGACCACGACACCGGCGAGCGACACCCGGAGAACCCGGACCGGCTCCGCGCGATCCGTCGCGGGCTCACGAAGCGACACGGCGTCGAGTACGTCGAGGCGGACCCTGCCGAGAAGGCGGCGGTCACGGCGGTCCACGACCCCGACTACGTCGACGAGCTGGAGTCGTTCGTGGCGGACGGCGGCGGGAGCTGGGACCCCGACACCGTCGCCAGCGACGGGACGTGGGACGCCGCGCTCACCTCGGCCGGGCTCGCCCAGTGGGCCGCCCGCGAGGCGCTTAACGGCTCAACCGGCCGACAGACGCCGTTCGCGATCGGTCGCCCGCCGGGCCACCACGCCGTCACCGACGACGCGATGGGGTTCTGTTTCTTCAACAACGCCGCCGTCGCGGCCCAGACCGCGCTCGACGAGGACCTCGCCGACCGCGTCGCGATCTTCGACTGGGACGTCCACCACGGGAACGGCACGCAAGACATCTTCTACGACCGCGGCGACGTGTTCTACGCGTCGATCCACGAGGACGGACTCTACCCGGACACGGGCGACCTCGACGAGATCGGCGAGGGGGACGGCGAGGGGACCACCGCGAACCTCCCGCTGGCGGCCGGCGCCGGCGACGCCGACTACCTGTACGCCCTCGACGAAGGGATCGCGCCCGCGGTCGACCGCTTCGACCCGGATCTCCTGATCGTCTCGGCCGGATTCGACGCGCACCGCCACGACCCCATCTCGCGGATGCGCGTCTCCTCGGAGGGGTACGCGCTGTTGACCGACCGGATCCGGACGCTCGCCGACGACGTCGGCGCCGCCGACGCGTACGTGCTGGAGGGCGGCTACGGCCTCGACACGCTCGCCGAGGGCGTCTCCATGGTCCACGAGACGTACGACGGGCGGACGCCCGTCGACGCCGACGAGGACCCGGACGCGAAGACCGAGACGCTCGTCGACGACCTGCTGGCGGAACTGGACCTGTAAGTCGCGGCGTTGCGGCTGGCTGTCGATCGCCGTGTTGTTCGTCGAAAACGCCCGGAGCGGGATTTGAACCTCGGTCGTTCCGCTCGTTTCACTCGCTTCACTCCCTGGTTCAAATCCCTCGACGCTTCGCTGCCGCAGTACTCACTCGTCGCTACCGCTCCTCGTTCGTTGTTGCGGCAGCGAAAGACGCCCGGAGCGGGATTTGAACCCGGAGGACTTCGCTCACTGCGTTCGCTCGTCCTCAGATTCAAATCCCTGTGCGAGCGTTTTCGACGAACGGCTCGCTCCGCTCGCCGTATTGTTCGTCGAAAACGCCCGGAGCGGGATTTGAACCCGCGTCACGACCGTGACAGGGTCGTATGATGGGCCACTACACCATCCGGGCAAACAAGCGACAGCGCCCCGAAACCGGGGACGCCCGGAGCGGGATTTGAACCCGCGTCACGACCGTGACAGGGTCGTATGATGGGCCACTACACCATCCGGGCTTGTCGCATCAGTTCATACCTCTGTCTGGCAAATAAGGCTTGTCATCCCTGACGGGAGTGCGGGTCGGTGACAGGGAATTGGGGCGTCCGGGCCGCGAGGCCGAGCGGGCAATCGGGGTCGCGGCCGATATGCTTTTGTGTCGACCTCGCGTGTGTGGGAGTGTCGAACGCCCCCGTTCCGTGAGCCGCGCACGGCAGCGCTTGGTAAGTCTTATGCCGCTGGCGTATATACGTATCTGTAGTATCTCGTGATAGCTTCTTTCAATAACCACCACCCATGGTAGACGTAAGCCAACACGAACTCGTCCCGGACCACGTCCTCCTCGACGACGATGAGATAGAGGAGGTCCTGGCGGAGTACGACGTGAAGAAAACGAATTTACCGAAGATCAAACGCACTGATCCCGCGCTCCCCGACGAGGCCGAGGTCGGCGACGTGGTGAAGATCGTTCGCGACTCCCGCACGACCGACGAGGCGGTCGTGTACCGACTGGTCGTCTCATGAACAGGCAAGACCGACGCGTGGTTTCACGCGAATACTTCTCGGACGAACGGCTCGCAGAACACCACTTCCGCTCGTTCAACAACTTCCTGGACCGCGGCATGCAGGAAGTGGTCGACGAGAAGGAGACCATCGAGACGGACATCGGCGACAAGGAGGGCCAAGAGCCCGTGTACGTCGAGCTCGGCGACGTGCGGATGGTCACCCCGCGCGTCCGCGAGGCCGACGGCTCCGAGGAGCTGCTGTACCCGCAGGAGGCGCGGCTCCGCAACATCACCTACTCGGCGCCCGTGTTCATGGAGATGTCCATCGTGCGCGGCGGCGAGGACGAGCCCGAACAGGTCGTCGACACGACCGAGACCAAGGTCGGCCGGATGCCGATCATGGTCGGCTCGAACAAGTGTAACATGGCGGGCTTCTCCGACGAGGAGCTCATCGACATCGGCGAGGACCCAGTCGACCCCGGCGGCTACTTCATCGTCAACGGCTCCGAGCGCGTGCTGATGACCTCGGAGGACCTGGCGCCGAACAAGATCCTCGCGGAGTACGACTCGAAGTACGGCGACGAGATCCAGGTCGCCAAAACGTTCTCCCAGCGCCGCGGCTACCGCGCGCTGGTGCTGTGCGAGCGCAACCGCGAGGGGCTGCTCGAAGTGTCGTTCCCCTCCGTCTCGGGCTCTATCGACTTCGTGACGCTGGTTCGCGCCCTCGGCTTAGAATCCGACGAGGAAATCGTCCACCGCGTCTCGGACGACCCCGAGATCGTGAAGTTCATGCTGGAGAACTTAGAGGAGGCCTCGGTCCAGACGACCGAGGAGGCCATCGAGACCCTCGGCGAGCGCGTCGCCTCCGGCCAGGGGAAGAACTACCAGCTCAAGCGGGCGAACTACGTCATCGACCGCTACCTCCTGCCGCACCTCCACGAGGAGGGCGTCGACGAGGAGGACGTGCGGATCAACAAGGCGTACTACCTCTGCCGGATGGCCGAGGCGTGCTTCGAGCTCGCCTTGGACCGCCGGGAGGCCGACGACAAGGACCACTACGCGAACAAGCGCCTGAAGGTCTCCGGCGACCTCATGCGCGACCTGTTCCGCACCGCCTTGAACAAGCTGGCGCGCGACGTGAAGTACCAGCTCGAACGCGCCAACATGCGGAACCGGCAGCTCACCGTCAACACGGTCGTCCGCTCCGACGTGCTGACTGAGCGGCTCGAACACCCGATCGCGACGGGGAACTGGGTGGGCGGCCGCTCTGGCGTCTCCCAGCTCGTCGACCGGACGGACTACATGGGCGTGCTCTCGCACCTCCGGCGCCTGCGCTCGCCGCTGTCGCGGTCGCAGCCGCACTTCGAGGCGCGGGACCTCCACGCGACCCAGTGGGGTCGCATCTGTCCCTCCGAGACGCCGGAGGGGCCGAACTGCGGGCTCGTGAAGAACTTCGCGCAGGCGATGGAGCTCTCGCAGACGGTCGAGGACGAACAGGGGCTGAAACGAGAACTGGCGTCGATGGGTGTCGAGGGGATCCCCGGCATCGAGGGCGTCGAACGACAGACGGCGGACGACTAACATGGCACAAGCAGAACGCGAAGCGAAGGTGTACGTCAACGGGAGCCTCGTGGGCACCCACGAGAACCCGGACGAGCTCGCCGAACAGATCCGCGAGGCGCGCCGCCGCGGCGACGTCTCGGAGATGGTGAACGTCTCGGTGAAAGACCGGACCCGCGAGGTCATCGTCAACGCCGACGCGGGGCGGGCGCGTCGCCCGCTCATCGTCGTCGAGAACGGCGAACCGCTCCTCGGCGACGAGGAGATCGAGGCGCTCGAACGCGGCGACGTCGAGTTCGAGGACCTCGTCGAGCGCGGCTACGTCGAGTTCATCGACGCCGAGGAGGAGGAGGACATCCTCGTCGCCGTCGACGAGGAGGACGTGACCGACGACCACACGCACCTCGAGATCGACCCGCAGCTCGTCTTCGGTATCGGCGCGGGGATGATCCCCTACCCCGAACACAACGCGAGCCCCCGGATTACCATGGGCGCGGGGATGATGAAGCAGTCGCTCGGACTCCCCTCGGCGAACTACCGGATCCGCCCGGACACGCGTCAGCACCTCCTACACTACCCGCAGCTGGCGATGGTGAAGACGCAGACCTCCGACCAGATCAGCTTCGACGAGCGGCCGGCGGCGCAGAACTTCGTCGTCGCCGTGATGTCCTACGAGGGGTTCAACATCGAGGACGCGCTGGTGATGAACCAGGGCTCCGTCGACCGCGCGCTCACCCGCTCGCACTTCTTCCGGACCTACGAGGGCGAGGAGCGCCGGTACCCCGGTGGTCAGGAGGACCGCTTCGAGATCCCGGACCAGGACGTGCGCGGCGCCCGCGGCGAGGACGCCTACACGCACCTCGACGAGGACGGCCTCGTCAACCCGGAGACGAAGGTGGACGAGTCCTCGGTGCTGCTCGGTAAGACCAGCCCGCCGCGCTTCCTCGAGGAGCCCGACGACATGGGCGGGCTCTCCCCCCAGAAGCGCCGCGAGACCTCGGTCACGATGCGCTCGGGCGAGTCGGGCGTCGTCGACACGGTGACGCTGATGGAGGGCGAGGACGGCTCCAAGCTCTCGAAGGTGAAGGTGCGCGACCAGCGCGTCCCCGAGCTGGGCGACAAGTTCGCGTCCCGACACGGTCAGAAGGGCGTTGTGGGGCACCTCGCGCCACAGGAAGACATGCCCTTCACCGAGGAGGGGGTCGTCCCCGACCTCGTGATGAACCCGCATGCGCTGCCGTCGCGGATGACGGTCGGCCACGTGCTGGAGATGCTCGGCGGGAAGGTCGGCTCGCTGCGCGGCTCGCGGGTCGACGGCACGCCGTTCCAGGGCGAAGACGAGGAGGAGCTCCGCGACCAGCTGGAGGAGCACGGCTTCGAGTCCTCCGGCAAGGAGGTCATGTACTCCGGCGTCACCGGCGAGAAGATCGACGCCGAGATCTTCGTCGGGACGATCTTCTACCACAAGCTGTACCACATGGTGTCGAACAAGCTCCACGCCCGTTCGCGCGGGCCGGTTCAGGTGCTCACGCGCCAGCCGACCGAGGGGCGCGCCCGCGAGGGCGGGCTGCGCGTCGGGGAGATGGAGCGCGACACGATCATCGGCCACGGCGCGTCGATGGTGCTCAACGAGCGGCTGTTAGAGTCCTCGGACGCCGAGACGGTCCACGTCTCCGCGGAGACCGGGCTCGTCGCCGTCGAGGACCGCGAGCAGCGCCGCGTGTACGACCCGGTGACGGGCGACGAGGACGACATCCACGAGCTGGAGGTCAGCTACGCGTTCAAGCTCCTGCTCGACGAGATGATCGCTCTCGGCATCCGACCGAAACTCGAACTGGAGGACGCGATTTAGATGTCAATGCAAACACCGAAAGTGCTCGGCGGGATCGACTTCGGCCTCATGGACCCGGAGACGTACCGGGACATGTCCGCGACGAAGGTGATCACGGCCGACACGTACGACGACGACGGCTATCCGATCGACATGGGGCTGATGGACCCGCGACTGGGCGTCATCGACCCCGGCTTGGAGTGCCGGACCTGCGGCTCCCACTCCGGCTCCTGTAACGGCCACTTCGGCCACATCGAACTGGCCGCGCCCGTCATCCACGTGGGCTTCACCAAGCTCATCCGGCGGCTGCTCCGCTCGACGTGCCGTGAGTGCGGGAAGCTCGCCTTAGACGAGGCCCAGCGCGACGAGTTCCGCGACCGCTACGAGCGGGCGAAGGAGCTCGGCGACGACGAGCACGACGTGTTGAAGGCCGCCGTCCGGCAGGCCCGCAAGGCGTCCACGTGCCCGTTCTGCGGCGAGCCGCAGGCGGACATCAAACACGAGAAGCCGACGACCTACTACGAGGTCCAGGACGTGCTCTCGGGCGACTACTCCGAGCGCATCGCGGCCGCGATGCAGCCCGACGAGGAGGAGGACGACCCGGGCACCTCGCCGCAGGAGCTCGCCGACGCGACCGACATCGCCCTCGACCGGGTCAACGAGATCATGGCCGGCGAGTTCCGCCCGCGCAAGGAGGACCGCCGCGCCATCGAGAAGGCGCTCTCGGTCGACCTCACCGAGGAGGACATGAACAAGCTGATGCCCTCGGACATCCGCGACTGGTTCGAGGACATCCCGGACGAGGACCTCGAGGTTCTCGGCATCGACTCCGAGCACTCCCGCCCGGAGTGGATGATCCTGACGGTGCTGCCGGTGCCGCCGGTCACCACCCGCCCCTCCATCACGCTGGACAACGGCCAGCGCTCCGAGGACGACCTCACGCACAAGCTGGTCGACATCATCCGTATCAACCAGCGGTTCATGGAGAACCGCGAGGCCGGCGCCCCGCAGCTGATCATCGAGGACCTCTGGGAGCTCTTGCAGTACCACGTCACCACGTTCGTCGACAACGAGATCAGCGGGACGCCGCCGGCGCGACACCGCTCCGGCCGCCCCCTGAAGACCCTCAGCCAGCGGCTGAAGGGGAAGGAGGGCCGCTTCCGCGGATCGCTCTCCGGGAAGCGCGTCAACTTCTCGGCTCGTACCGTCATCTCGCCGGACCCGACCCTCTCGCTGAACGAGGTCGGCGTCCCGGACCGCGTGGCGAAGGAGATGACCCAGACGCTCAACGTCACCGAGCGCAACGTCGAGGAGGCGCGCCAGTACGTTCGGAACGGCCCCGAGGCCCACCCCGGCGCCAACTACGTGCGCCGCCCCGACGGGCGCCGCCTGAAGGTGACAGAGAAGAACTGCGAGGAGCTCGCCGAGAAGGTCGAGGCCGACTGGGAGGTCAACCGTCACCTCGTCGACGGCGACATCGTGATCTTCAACCGGCAGCCCTCGCTGCACCGGATGTCCATCATGGCCCACGAGGTCGTGGTGATGCCGTACAAGACGTTCCGGCTCAACACCGTCGTCTGTCCGCCGTACAACGCCGACTTCGACGGCGACGAGATGAACATGCACGCGCTACAGAACGAGGAGGCCCGCGCCGAGGCGCGCGTCCTCATGCGCGTCCAAGAGCAGATCCTGAGCCCCCGCTTCGGCGGGAACATCATCGGCGCCATTCAGGACCACATCTCCGGCACCTACCTGCTCACCCACTCGAACCCCGAGTTCACGGAGACGCAGGCGCTGGACCTGCTGCGCGCCACCCGCGTCGACGAGCTGCCCGAGGCGGACGGCGTCGACGACGACGGCCGCGAGTTCTGGACCGGCCGGACGCTGTTCTCGGAGCTGCTCCCGGACGATCTCGACCTCTCCTTTACCTCCTCGGCCGGCGACAGCGTCGTCATCGAGGACGGCCAGCTGATCGAGGGGACCATCGACGAGGACGCGGTCGGCGCGTTCGGCGGCGAGGTCGTCGACACGCTCACCAAGGAGTACGGCGAGACCCGCGCCCGCGTGTTCATCAACGAGATCGCGTCGCTGGCGATGCGCGCGATCATGAACTTCGGGTTCTCGATCGGGATCGACGACGAGTCGATCCCGCCGGAGGCCGAAGAGCAGGTCGACGAGGCGATCGAGAGCGCCTACGACCGCGTTCAGGAACTCATCGAGACGTACGAGGCCGGCGAGCTGGAGTCGCTCCCCGGCCGCGGCGTCGACGAGACGCTGGAGATGAAGATCATGCAGACGCTCGGGAAGGCCCGCGACTCGGCCGGTGAGATCGCCGACCAGCACTTCGGTGACGACAACCCGGCGGTCGTGATGGCCCGCTCGGGCGCGCGTGGCTCGATGCTGAACCTGACGCAGATGGCCGGCTCCGTCGGCCAGCAGGCGGTCCGCGGCGAGCGGATCAACCGCGGCTACGAGGACCGAACGCTCTCGCACTACCGGCCCAACGACCTCTCCTCGGAGGCCCACGGCTTCGTGGAGAACTCCTACCGCGGCGGGCTCACCCCGCAGGAGTTCTTCTTCCACGCGATGGGCGGCCGCGAGGGGCTCGTCGACACGGCGGTCCGGACCTCCAAGTCCGGCTACCTCCAGCGCCGGCTCATCAACGCGCTCTCCGAGCTGGAGGCGCAGTACGACGGCACGGTCCGGGACACCTCGGGCCGCATCGTCCAGTTCGAGTTCGGCGAGGACGGCACCTCGCCGGTGAAGGTCTCCTCCGGCGAGGAGGACGGCATCGACGTCGACGGCATCGTCGACCGCGTGGTCGACGCGGAGTTCGCCTCCGACGAGGAGAAAGAGCGGTTCCTCGGCGAGCGCGAGCCGCCGACGAACCTCTCGGAGCACGCCGGGCCGGGGCTTAACAAGGCCGGCGGGCCGGGGGTGGAGTCCGATGACTGAGTACGACGGCGTCACTGACGACATGGAGGCGGTCGTGGAGGCGACCGAGCTCCCCCGCCGGCTCAAGACGAAGGTGTACGAGGCGCTCGACCGGAAGGCCGAGGAGGCCGGCGAGGTCACCATCGAACAGGCGACCGACATCGTCGACGGCGTCGTGAACCGCTACGAGCAGACGCGTGTCGATCCCCTCGACCCGGTCGGGACGGTCTCGGCGCAGTCGATCGGCGAGCCCGGGACGCAGATGACGATGAACACGTTCCACTACGCCGGCGTCGCGGAGATCGACGTCACCCAGGGGCTCCCCCGGCTCATCGAGCTGGTGGACGCCCGGAAGACGCCGGACACGCCGATGATGACGGTCCACCTCGACGGCGAGTACGCGACCGACCGCGAGAAGGCCCACGAGGTCGTCTGGTCGATCGAGGCGACGCGCATCCTCGCGCTCGGCGACGTGTCGACGAACGTCGCCGACATGCTGGTCCGGATCGATCTGAACGACGACACCCTGCTTGAGCGGTGGCCAACCCACTCCGACCCGACGGAGGTCGCGGAGATCATCGCCGAGACGATCGAGGACTCGCTGGGCGTCGACGCCCGACAGGCCGGCACGGTCATCGAGTTCGGCCCCAACGAGCCGAGCTACCGCGAGCTGCTCCAGCTGGTCGAGCGGCTCCGCGAGATCGTGTTCAAGGGGATCGAGGAGATCGAGCGCGTCGTCATCCGCAAAGAGGAGATCGACGGCGACGAGGAGTTCGTCCTCTACACCGAGGGGTCGGCGTTCGGCGACACCCTCGACATCGAGGGCGTCGACGCCTCGCGGACGACGTGTAACAACATCCACGAGATCTACCGCAACCTCGGCGTCGAGGCGGCCCGCGAGACGATCATCGACGAGACGAAGAACACGCTCGAAGAGCAGGGGCTCGACGACGTGAACGTCCGCCACCTCATGCTCGTCGCCGACATCATGACGAACAACGGCGAGATCGAGTCGATCGGCCGGCACGGCATCTCCGGCAACAAGGACTCGGTGCTCGCGCGTGCGGCGTTCGAGGTGACGGTCAACCACCTGCTCGACGCCGCGATCCACGGCGAGTACGACGATCTCGACGGCGTCATCGAGAACGTCATCGCCGGCAAACCCATCTCGATGGGGACCGGCGACGTCGACCTCCGGATGGGGTCGCGCGTCGTGAGCGACGACTAATGTACGTCGAGCTCTCCGACGAGGCGCGGCGCTACATCGGTCGGTTCGACGAGCTGACCGGCGTCACGCCGACCGACTGCCTCGTGGAGGGCGACCGGCTCGTGTTCGTGGTGCCCGCCGGCGAGATGGCGGCCGCGATCGGCCAAGGCGGCGAGACCGTCGCGGAGGCCGAGCGCCGCCTCGACAAGTCGATCGAACTGGTCGAGGACGCAGACACCGCCGAAGCGTTCGTCGCCAGCACGCTCGCGCCGGCGGCCGTCAACGCCGTCACCGTCTCCGAGCAGAACGACCGCGTGGCGTACGTCGAGGTCCCGGAGGCGGACCGCGGCGTCGCCATCGGCGCGGAGGGCGCGAACATCGAGACCGCCCGCCGGCTCGCGGAGCGGCACTACGACATCGACGACGTTCAGCTGACCTAAAACCGAACCCGCGCACTTTTGCCCGCCGGCCCGCTTGTCGACCCATGAACCGCAGACGCCTCCTCGCCGGTCTCGGAACCGCTGCTGCGGTCGGACTCGCCGGCTGTTCCGGCGACAGCGACGAAAGCGGCGACGGCGGCACCGAAAGCGCCGACGGCGACGACGCCGGCGGCGACACCGCCGACCGACCATTCCCGGACGCCGCGTGGCGCGACGGTGACGGACTCGACGTCGAGACACTGGCGACGCGCCACGCCGACGCGGCGGTCGAGGCGGGCGGGGCGACGCTGTTTTCGACGGCGGAGACGACCCACGACGGCGACGAGGAGCCCACGCCGTGGCTCCCCTCGCAGGAGTATGAGTCGCGGTACGATCTCGAAAACCGGCGGCTGTACGTCAGACTGGCGGTGACCGAGACCGACACGCCGGACGTCTCCGAACTGTACGTGGCCGACGGCGAGGCGTTGTTTCGGGTCGAGCGGCCGTCGGGCGTGGAGTACGACCGGCGGGCGGTCGACCGGTCGTCGGGCGAGCTCGAGTCGGCGATGCGCTCGGAGATGGTCACCGGGATCCGCGTCGGGAGCGAGACCGAGAGCGGCGAGACGGAGTACGAGGGCCTGAACCTGTGGAACCCCGCGAGCGACGGGGCGGGCGAGGTGCGCGGCGAGGAGACCGCGCGGTTCGCCGCCGACACCTTCGAGGGTGACCGAGACGTGCCCGAAACGGTCGAGACGGCGTCGGCGACGGTCCACGTGTACGAGTCCGGTGTCGTCCCCCGCCTCGAACAGTCGTGGGCGGGCGACCACGACGGCGGGGAGGCGACCGTCGACGTCGACATCGACTACCGCAACTTCGGCGCGACGGTGTCGGAGCCGGAGTGGGCCGAGACGGCACGCGAGGAGACCGACTCCTGACGCCCGACGGTGTTCCGGCGCGTCTCCGGCCGAAACGACGGGCGCTCTCGTCGGCTTACCGGCTCAGCGGGAGCGAACGCCCGTCGTTTTTGACTGAGCCGATCCGTGAAACACTCTCAGATCCGTCGAGAGGGACCGCTCGGGGGATCTGAGGGCGTTTCGCGACGGAGAAAGACGACGCTTAAGTAGCTCCGTTCGGAAGTAGGCGTACGATGGCGAACGGCAAGTACGCGGCCCGTAAGCTCAAAAAGGACCGGCAGAAGCGCCGCTGGTCCGACTCCGAGTACGCTCGGCGCGAGCGCGGGCTCAAGACGAAGTCCGACCCCCTGGAAGGTGCCCCGCAGGCGCGCGGCATCGTCCTCGAGAAGGTCGGCATCGAGGCAAAGCAGCCGAACTCGGCGATCCGAAAGTGCGTTCGGGTTCAGCTCATCAAAAACGGGAAGCAGGTCACCGCGTTCTGTCCCGGTGACGGCGCGATCTCCTTCATCGACGAGCACGACGAGGTCACTATCGCCGGGATCGGCGGTGCGAAGGGTCGCGCGATGGGCGACCTCTCCGGCGTCAACTACAAAGTCGAGAAGGTCAACGGCGTGTCAATGATCGAACTGGTTCGCGGCAACGCGGAGAAGCCGGTCAGATGAGCGGCGAGGAGACCGAGGCGCCGTCTGAGGAGGACGTCGCCGCCGACGAGCCGGACCCGGACGCGCCCGCCTCCAGCGAGGCCGCCAACGAGAACGCCAAGCTGTTCGGCGTCTGGGACGTCACCGAGATCGCCTACGAGGACCCCTCGACGAAGCGCTACATGACCGTGACGCCCATCGCGCACACGATGGGCCGTCACGCGTCCAAGCAGTTCAAGAAAAGCGAGATCTCGCTGGTCGAGCGGCTGATCAACCGCCTGATGCAGACCGACGAGAACACGGGCAAGAAGCAGCAGGCGACGCGGATCGTCCGCGACGCCTTCGACATCGTCCACGAGCGGACCGAGGAGAACCCGGTCCAGGTCCTCGTGAGGGCCGTCGAGAACGCCGCGCCCCGCGAGGAGACCGTCCGCCTGAAGTACGGCGGCATCTCCGTCCCGAAGGCGGTCGACGTCGCGCCCCAGCGCCGCGTCGACCAGGCGCTGCTTTTCATCTCCGACGCCGTCGCCAGCGCGACGTATAAGTCGACGACCGCCGCCGCCGAGGCGCTCGCGAACGAACTCGTCGCCGCCGCCGACTACGACGTCGAGGGCTCCTACTCCATCTCGCAGAAGGAGGAGCGCGAGCGCGTCGCCGCCGCGGCCCGCTGACGCCGGTTCCGACGTCGGACCGACCGGACGCGTTTTCGCGGTTTTCCGTTTTGACCCACCCGCGGAGCTGTAGCGCTGGTCGGCGTCGGTGTGTGGATCGAGTGAGGGTGGCGAGCGATTAGAGGAATCGGTGTAGTACGTTGTGAGTGAGGCCGTTTATAAATCGGAGTGCGATGTTTCTGTCAGATATTTATAAGTTCTTGACGCTGCTGCGGTGAGGACCTCCAAAGCCCCAGCCGCCGAGGACGGTGTACCCTCGCTGTGCTCCTCACTCGGTCGCTTCGCTCCCTCATTCCGGTGCTTACGTCGGCTACACCGTCCTCGGCGGCTGCCCCTTTGAGTCCCACCCCGCACAGCACCGCAACCGCAGCCTCACACCTCCCCAGCCTCGTCGCTGGCGGCTATCGCCGCCAGCGACTCCCTCGCGGGCTGGCTCGCGGCCGCCGGTGGCGGCCGCTCGCAGGCGCGCCACCGCCTGCCACTTATAAGCGATCGTCGGTGTCGGTCGCGTCCGTTTAAATATCGAACCGCTGCCCCCGATCTGCGATACTCACTCCCGTAATCGATCACATCGGGATCGACGAAACTTCGCCGATCCACACAGCCGCCGCTGAAAGCGCGGACACGTCAAAAAATGCGGGAAATCGAGTTGCTGAGTCTCGCGGAACAGCGCGCTCAGTCGTCGGCCGGCGCCGCACCGGAGCCGCCGTCGGCGTGCTGCTGTTTGACCCACGAGAGCTTGCCGCCGGCCGCGAGGATGTCGCGCTCGCGCTCGGAGGCGTCGAGGTCGGCGGTGAACTCCCACTCGCCGTTGACGCTCACGGTGAACTCCTCCTGCCCGGAGCGGACGCCCGCGGGCACGTCGTCGACGATCTCGAGGTCGTCGCCCTGGTCGATCTTCTCGTACGTCTCCTCGTCGATCGCCAGCGGGACGATCCCGAAGTTGAAGAGGTTCGCCTTGTGGATGCGGGCGAAGCTCTGGGCGAAGACGGCCTCGATGCCGAGGTACATCGGACAGAGCGCGGCGTGTTCGCGCGAGGAGCCCTGGCCGTAGTTCTCGCCGGCCACGAGGACGCCGCCGTCGGCGGCGAGCGCGCGGTCGGCGAACGTGTCGTCGACGCGCGAGAGCGTGAACTCGGAGAGCTTCTCGATGTTCGAGCGGAACTTGAGAATGTCCGCCGTCGCCGGGATGATGTGGTCGGTGGTGATGTTATCCTCCATCTTGAGGAGGGCCTCACCGCCGTCCACGTCGATGTCGTCTTTCAGCGGCACGTCGCCGATGTTCGGGCCCTTGACGAGGCCGTCGTCGATCGCCTCGTCGGGCGAGATGATGTCCGAGTCGGACTCGCCCATGCCGGGGCCGTACTTCGTCCCCATCTCGAGGCCGGGCGCCTCGAGGTCGCCGAGCTCGTCCGCAAGGTCGCGCGGGTCGACGATCTCGCCGGTGATGGCCGCCGCGGTGGCGACCTCGGGCGAGCAGAGGAAGACGGAGTCGTCCTCGATGCCCGAGCGGCCCTCGAAGTTGCGGTTGAACGTGCGCAGCGAGACGGAGTCGGAGGCGGGCACGTGGCCGATACCGATACACGCGCCGCAGGTCGCCTCGGAGAAGTTGACGCCGGCCGCCATCATCTCCGCGGTCCAGCCCTCGCGGGCCAGCATCTCGGAGGCCTGCTTCGAGCCGGGCGCGACGATCATCTCGGTGCCCTTCGAGACCTCACGGCCCTCCAGCATCTTCGCGCTGGGGAGGATGTCCTCGTAGGCGCCGTTGGTACAGGAGCCGACGATGACCTGCTCGACGTCGGTGCCCTCGTACTCGCTGACGGGGGCGACGTTGTCGGGCATCGAGGGCGCGGCCACGAGCGGCTCGAGCTCGTTGAGGTCGACCTCGATCGTCTCCGCGTACTCCGCGTCGTCGTCGGGCTGGAGGTCGACGTACTCCTCTTCGCGGTCTTGGCGCGCGAGCCAGTCTTTCGTCTTCTCGTCGGTCGCGAAGATCGAGGAGGTGGCGCCGAGCTCGGTGCCGAGGTTTGTGATCGTGGTGCGCTCGGGGATCGTGAGCTTCTCGGCGCCGGGGCCGGTGTACTCGAAGATCTTGCCGACGCCGCCCTTGACGGTCAGCTCGCCGAGCAGGTGGAGCGCGATGTCCTTGGCGGTCGCCCACTCGGGGAGCTCGCCTTCGAGGTGGACGTTGACGACCTCCGGCATCTCGACGTAGTAGGGGCCGCCGCCCATCGCGACGGCGATGTCGAGCCCGCCCGCGCCGATCGCGAGCTGGCCGAGCCCGCCGGGGGTCGGCGTGTGCGAGTCGGAGCCGAGCAGCGTCTTGCCGGGCGCCGCGAAGTTCTCCTTGTGGACCTGGTGGCAGATCCCGTTCCCGGGCCGGGAGAAGTACGCGCCGTACGTGCCGGCCGCGGAGCGGAGGAAGCGGTGGTCGTCGGTGTTCTTGAAGTCGAACTGATACGTCTGGTGGTCGCAGTACTGCGCGGCCAGCTCCGTCTGGACCTCGTCCAGATCGAGTGCCTCGAACTGGAGCCACACCATCGTCCCCGTCGTGTCCTGCGTCAGCACCTGGTCGATCTCGATGCCGATCTCCTCGCCGGGCGTCAGCTCGCCCTCGACGAGATGCTCATCGAGGATCTTCTCCGTAATCGTCTGTCCCATATCACCCGAAGATGGCTCTCCCGTGGATATAAAACCCGCGAGTTTCCCGAAGATCGACCGTGTTAGATCCTCCGCTCCGGCAACATTCACGGCTATCTGTGCGTGGTACCACGCACCGTGAAACACCTAGCCCTGCGGAGTATTATAGGACATTAAACGCCTGAAACGCCCGAAATTGGGGGCCTCAACGGTCGCGGCAAAACCGGCCGATTCGCCCCTCCTCGTCGCGCGACGCGTGCGACACCGTTTTGGCTCGCCCGCGGTTCCGGACGCGCATGTACGACTCGGGAGCCGCGGTCGCGGCGGCGCTGGAGGCGGCCGGCGCCGACCTCGACGACGCGCAGCGACAGCCGAACGGCGTCGACCTCACCGTCGACGCGGTGTTCGCACAGACCGAACCGGGCCGGCTCGGGCGCGATGGGAAACGCGTGGGCGAGCGGCGGGAGCTGGAGCCCCGCGGCGACTGCTACCGGCTCGAACGCGGGAGCTACGTCGTCCGCTACGGCGAGCCGGTGCGAATTCCGGAGGAGCGGATCGGGTTCGTCCTCCCGCGCTCGACGCTGCTGCGGAACGCCTGTACCCTCGACACCGCGGTGTGGGACGCGGGCTACGAGGGGGTCGGCGAGGGGCGACTCGACGTGGGCCACCCGATCGAGATCGAGCCGGGCGCACGGATCGCGCAGCTTGTCCTCGCCGAGGCCGACCACGAGGGGACGTACGACGGCGCGTACCAAGAGGAGAACCTCTGAGCGGAGTCCGAACTACCTTTCTTCCCAGTCGCCGCCGACGCGGTCGATCCCCATCATGTCCTCGCCGGCGTGTTCCGTGAACACGACCTTGCAGTTCGGCTCGGGGACGCCGAACGCCTCGACCGCCCGCTCCATCACCGCCAGCGCGAACGCGCGCTTGTACTCGAAGGGCCGGCCCTCGCGGATCTCGGCGTCCAAGAAGAGGAGCGGCCCCTCGACCGCCCGCCCGATCGCCATCGCGGACGGCTCGTGTTCCGCGATCGTCACGGCGACGTGGCCGGCGCTCGTCTCCATCTCCTCGGTGTACCGATCGGTGACGAACGCGACGAACGCCTCGCGCTCGGCGGGCGACAGCGACAGCGTCGTCGCGAACTGTAAGAGCGGCATACTCACGACTCGAACGGAAGCGACTTCGCCCTGTCGGCGGTCGTCGGTGGTGGTTGCCGGTCGTCCGAGGCGCGTCCGCGCGGAACGGTCGTTGCCCGCGGCTGCGCGAGCGACTCGCTCGGTGAGTAAAGGAACGAACGGCACGCCCGTGCCGGGAAAAGGTGGCACGGGCGTGTCGTTCTGTAGGTCCCCGCTGACGCTTCGGCCCTCCAAGCGAAGCGTCACCTGAAACAAGCGGTGGTAGATACTTAAGCGTGCCGGGGGCGGCAGCGTTGTCGTATTAGTTAGCGGCAATTCGTTCACAACAGCTCGCTAATACGAGCCGCGAAACCGAATGACTGCGTCGGTTTCAGACGGCGAAGGCGGCCGCGCGCGCTACTGCCGGGCGGGGTGGTCCGCGCGGAGCCCCGTCTGCCCTTCGCCGCGGAGCCGTTCGCGGAGCGTCTCGCCCGGGGGCTCGGCGTCGGCCGGAGGGACGAGGCCGCGCTCGCGAAGCTCCGGGACGACGAGGTCGACGAAGTCGACGAGCGAGTCGGGGCGGACGACCTCCTTGACGTTGAACCCGTGGACGCCCACCTCCTCGTGCCAGTGCTGGAGCTCGTCGGCGACGTGTTCGGGGGTGCCGACGATCGTCGGCGAGGTGGTGCCGAGCCCGCAGAACTCCGCGACCTCGCGGACCGTCCACTCGCGGTCGGGCTGGGCCTTCGTGAACGCGTTCATCGTCCCCTGAATCGCGTCCGTCTCGATGTGTTCGACCTTCTGGTCGGGGTCGAGCTCGGAGAGGTCCATGTCGAGGAAGCCGGACAAAAGCGCGAGCGTCGCCTCGACGTCGACGTGCCGCTTGTACTCCTCGTACTTCGCCTCCGCGAGCGCCTGCGTCTCGCCGACGACCGGCACCACGCCGATGAAGAAGCGGAGGCTCTCGGGGTCGCGGCCGGCGTCGGCCGCGCGCGACTTCACGTCCGCCATGTACTCGATGACGCCCTCCTCTGTCGGCTGGCTGGCGAAGACGGCCTCGGCGTTGCGCGCGGCGAACGACCGTCCGTAGTCGGAGGAGCCGGCCTGGTAGACGACGGGGGTGCGCTGGGGCGACGGCTCGCAGCCGTGCGGCCCCGGCACCGAGAAGTGGTCGCCCTCGTGGTCGATGGCGTGGACCTTGTCGGGATCCGAGTACCGGCCGGCCTCGCGGTCGACCTCGACCGCGTCGTCCTCCCACGACTCCTCCCACAGCTTGTAGCAGACGTCGAGGAACTCGTCGGCGCGGTCGTAGCGCGTCTCCTTGTCCATCCGCTCCGAGAGTCCGAGGTTCTCGGCGGCCGACTCCAGGTAGGAGGTGACGACGTTGATCGCGATCCGGCCGTCGGTGAGGTGATCGAGCGTCGAGAACTCCCGCGCGAGCTGGTAGGGGTGGGTGTACGTCGTCGAGCGCGTCACCGCGAAGCCGAGGTCGTCGGTGACCTCCGCCATCGCGGGCACGACGAGCTGCGGGTCGTTCGCGGGGGTCTGGACCGCCTTCTCGACGGCCGTCTCGCGGTCGTCGCTGTACACGTCATAGACCCCGCGCACGTCCGCGAAGAACACGGCGTCGAACCCGCCCCGCTCGGCGGTGCGCGCGACCTCGGTCCAGTACTCGCGGTCGGCGTAGTCCGCCGACCGGTCCCCGGGGTAGCGCCACGACCCGGGCGAGACGTGCTCGACCGAGGACATGGTGAAGAGGTTGAGATGTAGGTGATCGGACACGGCCCTCGGTATGCGCTCCGGAGTAATACGGGCACAGGAAGTGGCGGGACTTGTCGCTGTCGCGGACGGACGCGGGGACGCCGCGGCAGCGGCGACCGCCGCCGCGACCGCTTCGATGCGGAACGCGCTACGCCGAGACGGACTCCGGCGAGGAGACGTACGCGGCAAAGTCGGAGGTGGTGATGATGCCGATGGGCGTCTCCCCGTCGACGACCGGCACGTGGTGGAACCCGTGTTCGAGCATCGTCGCCGCGACGGCCGCGACGTCGTCCTGCGCGCCTGCCGTGATCGGGTCCCGCGTCATGTACCGCTCGACCGTCGTCTCGGCCTTCGGCTGGCTCTTCGCGACGATGTCGACGAAGTCCGTCGAGGTTAGGATTCCGACGAGGTCGCCATCGTCGTCGACGACCAGCACCGAGCTGATGTCGTTCTCGAGCAGCACCGCGGCCGCGTCCTCGACCAGCGTGTCCGGCGTCACCGTGTGGAGGTCCGTCGACATCAGTCGCGCCACGAAGACGTCTTCGATCTCGTCCATACCTGAAACACCCGCCCTCGCCGTATAAGCGTTCTCACAGGTACCGCGAGAGCCCGGACTGGCGGCGCGGGCCGTCCCCCTCGGGGTTTGCGACCCACGCCGTCCGCTCGTCCCGAAGCCCCTCGCGGTCCGTTGCCGGCGGGTCGGCGGGCTCGAAGGCGGGACACCCGCTCCCGCACTCGCGGCCGGGGTCGACCACGCGGTCGAAGTGCGCGCAGCGCGGCCGGCCGTCGGCGGTCGCCTCGCCGTGCGCGCACGCCGGCGGCTCGGGACGCCACCCCTTCCCGTACGCGCGCTCGGCGATCCGCCGCCGCTTGCGGGCCTTCGCCTCGGGGGCGATCAGGGCGACGTCCGTCCGGGAGGGGCGCTCCGCGCGGATCTCGACGCCCGGCGCGTCCGGGTCGAGCGGGGTCGGCTCGCGGACCACCTCGCGCTCGCCAGTCTCGGGATCGAACCGCCAGACGCCGACCGCCTCCGGAATTCGGTTGAGGTGCGCGCGGGTGACGTAGGAGGCAGTCGCGAGGACCACCTCGTCGAAGAGGCCGAGCGCGGCGTCGTAGCGCAGCTGCGCTTCCAGGTCGCCCGGCGTCCCAAGATCGGGCTTGTTCTCGACGGCGACGAGGTCGCCGATCCAGTCCTCGGGGTAGCGCGCGGTCGCGCGCACGGCATCCCGTCCGTTCCGACGCTCGCGTTCGAGGTAGCCGACCTCGACCGCGCGCTCGACGACGGCAGCGGCACGGTCCGGCGGGAGGTCGAACGCGTCGGCGACAGGCACGGCCTCGCCGGGGCCGACGGCGGCCTCGATGGCGGGATCCGGGATGCGCTCGGCGCTGATCGCGGCGCGGTCGTCGAAGCCGGGCCCCGGCGACAAAAGGCAGACGTCGACGATGCGCGTCCCGGGCGTCTCGACGCCCGCGCCGAGCTGGCGAGCGACGACGCGGTCCGAGGATTCGACCGCGGCGCAAAGCGCCAGCTCGAACCGGTACTCCATGCGAGAGGATAGAACCCGGCGGGCTAAAGCGCGTCGTCCGCGACGGTCGCCGCCGAGTCCCGCTCTCGTTCGCCTCGGAGCTGTCGCCTCGCTGCCGGTCGAAACCGGTATTCCCCGCCGGCTCCAACTTCGACTATGCGCCGGGTCACCCGGAACGTCGTCATCGCCATCGCCCTGGTCGTCGTCGCGCTGCTCGCGCTCGGCGCGCTCCCAAGCTACCTCGGCAGCGGCGACCCCTACTACCTCACGGTCGAACCGATCGAGACGAACGACACCGCCGCCGACGTGAACAACGTCTCCGACCGGCGGTACCCGTACCTGATCGGCGCCATAGAGAGTTCGGACGGGCGCTCCGCGGGGTACCAGACCGGCCCGTACGGGATGAAGGAGTGGTTCACACACACGCCGTTCGACGAGGTGGACGCGCTCACCCGGCAGGTGCCGAACGCCTCGACGGAGACCGGCGTGCGGGTGCGCCGCGACGGCGAGGTGTACCACGCGGAGGTGGTCCGCCCGTGACCGATGAAAAACCGGACGCCGACGCGGGCGACCGACCTGACGATGCGGACGCGCCGGCCGCCGACCTCCGCGACCTCCCCGCGTTCGCCGACGGCCGCAACCACTCGCTGCCGGGCGAGCCGGAGTGGCCGGTGAAAGAGGTCGTCGTCGAGTACGACGAGGGGTGGTTCGTCGGCGGCTACGATCGCGTCGAGCAGCCCGACGGGACGGAGAAGAAGTACTACTGGGCGGAGCTGTCGCCGGCCACGGTGATCGTCGCGGTCGCGGACGACCGGGTGCTGTTCGTCGAGCAGTACCGGCCCACCGTGCGGAACACCCAGCTGGAGCTCCCCGCGGGGATCGTCGAGTCCGGCGAGTCCTACACCGAGGCGGGCGCGCGCGAACTCGCCGAGGAGACCGGCTTCGAGCCGTCGTCGACGTCGCTGCTCCAGGAGGTGTGGTGTTCGACGGGCGTGTTGCGCCACACGCGCGGCTACGTGTTCGCGGAGGGGCTGGAACCGGTCGACGTCGACCACGACAGCAACGAGTTCCTCGCCCCGCGTGCGGTCCCGGTCGACGAGGCGCTGGAGATAGCTCGAGAGCCGCCGACGAACGACGCGACGCTGGAGGGACTCCTCCTCGCCGAACGCGAGGGCCTGTTGTAGGCGCCCGCGGCGGCCCCCGCGGCCGCCGTGTCCGAGCCGGGAACCCGACGCGCGTCCAGTTCCCCGAGCCGACGGGGAGGTATTAGTCGCCTCGGTCCCTGCGTCTCCCCATGAGCCGGACCCCGGAACAGTCGGTGTTGCTGTCGGACGACCCCCCGCTCGACCTCCGCCTCTCGGACGAGGAGCTGGAGACTATCCGTGAGCGCATCGTTTCGTTCATCCGCGACGTCGTCGACGACGCGGGCGCGGAGGGCGCGGTCCTCGGCCTCTCGGGCGGGATCGACTCGACGCTCACCGCCCACCTCGCGGTCGAGGCGCTCGGCGAGAAGGGTCTCCACGGGATCACGATGCCCTCGTCAGTGAACGACCCGGACGTGATGAGCGACGCGGAGCGCGTCGCTCACGACCTCGGGATCGAGTACGACCTGGTCGAGATCCAGCCGATCGCGGAGGCCTTCTTCGACGCCTTCCCGGAGGCGGCCGACGACCGCACCGCCGCGGGCAACGTCTACGTCCGCACCCGCGCCGTGCTGAACTACTTCGTCGCCAACGCGGAGAATCGGGTCGTCCTCGGCACGGGTAACCGCGCCGAGGCGATGACCGGCTACTACACGAAGTACGGCGACCAGGCGGTTGACTGTAACCCCATCGGCAACCTCTACAAGCAGCAGGTGCGCCAGCTGGCCGCGCACGTCGGCGTCGACCGCGACCTCGTGATGCAGGAACCGACCGCCGGCATGTGGGAGGGCCAGACCGACGCCGAGGAGATGGGCCTCGACTACGACACCGTCGACGCCATCCTCGCCGTCCACGTCGACGGCGGCCTCTCGCGCGCGGCGACGGTCCGCGAGCTCGACGTGCCCGAGGAAGCCGTCGACCGCGTGGTCGACCTCTACGAGCGCAGCGCGCACAAGCGGGCGATGCCGCCGGCACCCGAACGCGATTTATAAAGAAGCGAGCGCGTCTCGACGAACACTTATAAAGGACTGATGCGGTGGCGCGTGCCGACGAACGCCCGAAGGGCGTGAGTCGCACGCGCGAGGGAGTCAGTCGCCCGAAGCGGAGCGAGGGCGACTGACGAGGCTGGGGAGGCGTGAGGCGCGGTGCTGTGCGGGGTGGGGACTCAAACGGGCAGCCGCGAGGCGGACGCAGGCGACGCAAGGACCGCAGGAACGAACGCAGTGAGTGACGAGGACCGCAGCGAGCGTGCGTCCGCCTCGCGGCTGGGGCTTTGGAAGTGTTCACCGCCGACCCGTTATTAGCCATTTATAAACGACCAGCTGGGATTTACGAGGGAGTTATCCACTCTTTCCTTGTCAGCCGGTTCGATCACGGTTGGCCGATACGATTTAATACAATTAGATACAATTCGATATACACGATGCCGATCTCGGCAGACGACTTCCAAACGATCGACGAGCAGGAGGCGACGGTGGACCTCGAACCGGACACGACGCAGGGGAAGATACACCGATTTCTGCTCGAAAACGCCGATCAGGCGTTCCGTCAGCGCGAGATCGTCGACGGCGTGGACGTCCCGAAGGGAAGCGTCGGACCCACCCTCAGCCGCCTCGAACGGCACGGACTCGTCAGCCACCGCGGTCGATACTGGAAAATCGCCGACGCAGAACACGCGACGGCGTCGGCGGCCCGGCTCGGCGCCGCCGCGGTCGATGCGCGAGACGGCGGCTTCTCCGACGAGGAGGTCGACGCGTGGATGGAGTCCGCGGTCGACCCCGTCGAGGGGCTCGACGACGAGGACGCGTAGATGGCGTCGCGAGCGCCCTGATCGCCTATCTCGATCCTCCGATCGAAGCCGACGATTAAAACGAGATGTCGTTGGAGCGACCCGTCTCAGAACTCCCGCATCGCTTCCAGCACGTCGTACGCGGAGCCGTCGTCGATGACTTCGCGGGCCGCGTCGAGGCCCTCCTCGATCGAATCCGCGTCCTCGCCCGCGTAGATCCGGAGCGCGGCGTTGACCGCGACCGCGTCCGCGAAGGCGCTGTCGCGCTCGCCGGCCAGCACCTCCTCGGTGATCTCCGCGGACTCGACCGCCACGTCGTCGACCGCGAGGTCGTCCTCTTCGAGGTCCATCCCGTACTCCGCGGTCTCGATCTCGAAGTCGTCGAAGGAGGCGCCCTCGCTGCCCGCGTCGTCCTCCTCGTCGCCGCCGTGAGCGTCCCACTCGGCGACCTTCGTGTAGCCGGGGCGCACGTCGTCGTACCCCTCCATGCCCTGGAACATCAGGACGCGGTCGAGGTCGTGGAACTCGCTTTCCACGAACGTATCGACCACCTTCTTCGCGAACGCGAGGTGGTAGAAGGAGCCGAGGTGGACGGAGGCACCGGCTGGGTTCGCCAGCGTCTCGACGGTGTTGACGAACGAGCGGACGCCCATCATGTCGCGCCGGTCGAACAGGTCGTCGATGGCGGGGTTGAACGCGGGCTGGTAGTAGAAGCCGAAGCCGGTCTCGTCGACCATGTCGGCGGAATCGGCGGGCGTCAGCTCGGTGTGGACGCCCAGCTCGTCGAGGACGTGCTTGTACGCGTCCTGCTTCTGCGTGGGGACGCGGTCCCCGGAGTGGACGACGACCGGGGTGCCCGCGGCGGCCGCGACGGCGCCCGCCGCGACGCCTAAGATTGCGGTCCGCCCCTTCCCGTCGTAGTTGGCGCCGCAGTCGACGGGGTCGACGTCGGGCTCCGCGTACTCGACGCGCTCGCACATCACGTCGACGTATGCGCCGAGCTCCTCGGGCGTGTTCCGCTTCCAGCGGTTCGCGAGCCAGAATGCCCCGAGCGTCGTCGGGTCGGGCTCGTCCGCGAGGATGCGCTCGAACGCCTCGGTCGCCTGCGCGCGCGTGAGGTCGTCGGCCGACTTGTGGCCGGAGCCGCAGACCTCGGTCATCAGCCGCTTGAGGGGCCAGTCGCCGAACTCCTGGGTCGCCTGAGCCATACGCGCCGTTCGGGTTCTCCGACGAAAAGTCCCCCGTTCGACTCCCGCGCACCGGGAACGAGTCGGGCCGGTGCCGGTCGCTCTACGCGCGACCGAGGCGACGCGCGCGAGCGGCGAGGCCGGGTGACAGCGTCGATCCCGCCGGATCCGTGGTACTCGTTCACAATCAATAACTCCACGAGCGTTCGTTTCTTAGCCAAAAGAAAACACAGTCCACTTGTTCTATTCTCTTTTGATTCTGTATCAGGTCGCAAACAGCGTTAGAGTTATATGTATGTCCATCTACTGGCTGATTGTACCCGATGACGTCCAAATCCGTCGCCACCGCGCTTACGCTGTATCGGTCCCGCACGCTGACGCTCGAACAGGCCGCGACCGTCGGCGGCTGCTCGACGGCGCAGTTGGAGAAGAGCGCCCGGGCGTTCGCGCCGACGCCGGGCGAGGCTCTCGCCGACGACTGATACCGGTCCCGCTGACGATCGACTCCCCACCGACGACCGATACCGGTCCCGCTGACGATCGACTCCCCACCGACGACCGATACCGGTCCCGCTGACGATCGACTCCCCACCGACGACCGATACCGGTCCCGCTGACGATCGACTCCCCGCTGACGACCGACGCCCTCCGAAACCCGTAGGTACGCGCGCCCCCTGATCACGCCAATGAGTCTGGACGCCGACTGGCGGGCCGACCTCGACGCGGTCGACGCGGCCCTCATCGACGAGTACCAGAGCGGCTTCCCCGTCGAGGAGCGCCCCTTCGAGCGGGTCGCCCGCGAGATCAGTGCCGAGACGGGAATCGACGTCGACGCCGACGCGGTCCTCGACCGCGTCCGCGACCTCCGTGAGCGCGGCGTGTTCCGGCGGTTCGGCGCCGTGCTCAACCCCCCGGTCATCGGCTCCTCGACGCTGGCGGCCGTGCGCGCCCCCGAGGACCGCTTCGACGAGGTCGCGGAGGTGATCAACGGCTATCGGCAGGTGAACCACAACTACCGCCGCGACCACGAGTGGAACCAGTGGTTCGTCGTCACCGCGGGCTCCCGCGAGACGCGCGACGAAATTCTCGCGGAGATCGAGGAACGCACCGGCTGCGAGGTGCTCGCCCTCCCGATGCTGACGGACTACTACATCGACCTGGAGTTCCCGGTCGTCAACGCGGACCGGTTCGCGAGGGAATCGCTTGACGAGACCGCGGTCTCCGCCACCCGCATCTCCGAGAACGCTCGCGGCGATCTGAGCCCCCTCGAAGCCGACCTCCTCTTGGCGATCCAGGACGGCTTCCCACTGTCGGCGACGCCCTACGCCGACGTGGCCGCGGAGATCGGCGACGGGGACGCCGGCGTCGCCCCGAGCGTCGACGACGTCCTCGCGGCGGTCGAGCGCCTGCTCGCGGACGGCTGCATCAAACGGATCGGCTGTATCGTCAACCACGTCGTCACCGGGTTCACGAACAACTGTATGGTGGTCTGGGACGTGCCCGACGACGAGCTCGACGAGCGCGGTGAGGCCGTCGGGAGCCTCCCGTACGTCACCCTCTGTTACCACCGCCCGCGCCGCCCCGACCAGGACTGGGAGTACAACCTGTTCACGATGATCCACGGCCGCGAGGCGGAGGCGGTCGACGCGAAGATCGACGAGCTGGCGGCCGACCACCTCCCGTTCGACCACGAGCGACTCTACTCGACCGAGACGCTGAAACAGACCGGCGCGCGCTACGAGGACCTCGTCGCGGACGGCGAGTAGAAGGAAAAAGCGGCGAGGAAACAGCGGCAGAAAAAGCCGAGAGGGAGAAACGACCGCGGCTCAGTCGTCGCCGAGGACGGTCGTCCGCTCCTCGGCGCTCGGGTCGGCGGCGACGAACTCGCCGTCCGCGTCGGGCCCGCTGTCGGCGCCGAGGCGGTCGAGCGCGTCGGCGCCCGCGACCGCGACGACGACGAATCCGACCTTCGAGACGATGTCGAGGTAGACGAACACGAGCATCTCCGTCGCGGGCGTCAGCAGGCCGAATCCGGTCGGCGCGAGCAGCCACACGACCGGGTACAGCGTCCACAGCACCACGGTGATGTTCCGGAGCGTGCCGAAGACCGCGCGGACCCGGTCGCCCTCCGCCGAGGCCGACCGCGGGAGCGAGACGAGGAGCCCGTAGACGAGCGCGACGTACGCGACCCCGGCGACGCCGAAGGCGACCCACGAGACCGTTCCGGTCGTCGCGGCGGCCGCGATACCGCCGGCGATGATCACCACGTCGACCCCGATCAGCCCGGCGAGCACGCGCCGGGACGGCCGCGCGAGCAGGCCGAGGTAGAGGAGCAGCAGCGGCGTCGTCAGGAGCCAGTCGACGTACCGGGCGATGTCGAGCTCTCCGGCCGACAGCGAGACGCTTCCGAACCCGAGCGCCATCAGGAGGTACGCGATCGCCGCGATACCGGTGACCCCGGCGAGCGTCGCGTAATAGATCGCGTGGGACTCCTCGGCCTCCGAAGACCGGGAGAACCACGCCCACAGCGGGGGAACCGTCCCGGCGCCCATCGCGAGGGCGCCGATCCACGCCCAGACGGCGGTGTCGACGAGCATCTCAGTTCACCTCCTCCCCGGCGAGCGCGTCGTCGCCGCCGTCGGCGCGCGAGAACTCGAACTCCGTCTCCTCGCCGCTCGCCGTCCCCCCGTCGGAGACCGCGGCAGCGCCGTCGCCCGCGGCGCCGCGGGCGGTGGAGCCGGGCACGGCGCCGAGGCCGTCGTCGGCCGCGAACTCGAAGTCGTCGACCGCGTCGCGCAGCGCGAGCGCGCGGTCGGAGAGCGACCCGGCCGCGGTCTCGACCGCCCCGAGGGTCTGTTCCTGTTCGTCGACCGCCCCGGTGACGTCGCCGGCCGCGCTGGCCGTCTGCGCGCTGATCGCGGAGACGTCCTCGACGTGGCCGACGACCGCGTCGACGGAGTCCGCCTGCGTCTCGGTCGCGCGGGTGATCTCGGTCATGCTCGTGTCCGTCCGCTCGGAGGCCTCTGCGAGGCGTTCGAGGGCGTCGATCGACGTCTCGACGGTGTCGACGCCGGCGGAGATCCGCTGTTCGGTGCGCGCCATCGCGTCGGCGCCCGTCTCCGCGCGCTCCTGGACGGAGTGGATCCGGGCTTCGATCTCGCTCGCCGACTTCTGGGTCTCCTCGGCCAGCGCCTTCACCTCCTCGGCGACGACCGCGAAGCCGGCGCCCTCGGCGCCGGAGCGGGCCGCCTCGATGGAGGCGTTCAGCGCGAGCAGGTTCGTCTGCTCGGCGATCTCCGAGATGGTGTCGACCACCTCGCCGATCTCCTCAACCTCCTCGGCGAGGGCCTCGACCTCTGCGGTCGTCTCCGCGGTCGTCTCCTCGACCGCGTCCATCTCCGCGAGCGCCTCCTCGGCGGCCTCACGGCCCTCCTCGCCGACCTCGGCCGCGTGTTCCGCGGTCTCCGCCACGTCGGTGACGGTGGAGGCGACCTCCTCGGCCGACGACGCGAGGTTCTCGGCCTCGTCGGTCGCCGCCTGTAGGTCGTCGCGCTGGGTGCGCGCCCCCTCGGCGATCTCCTCGACCGCCTCGCTCACGGTCCCGGTCGTCGCCCGCAGGTCCTCCGTGCGGTCGTCGACGGTCCCGGCCACGTCGGCGGTGTCCTCGGCGACGGTCGCGACGGACGCGACCGTCTCCTCCAGCTCGTCGGCCATCTCGTTGAACGCGACGCCGACGCGCGCCATCGCCTCGTTGTCGACGTCGGAGTCGACTCGCTGGGTCAGGTCGCCGTCGGCGAGCGCCCGCATCGCCGACTCGTACTCGGTCGCCTTCCGCTCGACCGTCTCGGCGCGCGTGTCGGCCTCCCGTCGCGCCTGCTCCGCCTCCTCGCGAGCCGCTTCCGCGTCGGCGATCTCAGAGCGCAGCGAGCCGCGCATCTCGTCGAACGCCCGGAACAGCCGCCCGATCTCGTCTGTTCGCCCCGTTTCCAGTCGCACGTCGAGGTCCCCCTCGGCCATCCGCTCGGCCTTGGCCGTGAGCTGTCGCAGGGAGATGACCGTGTTCGATCCGACGGTGACGCCGATGAGCGCGAGCCCGATCACCGTCAACAGCGTCATCCCGACGAGCCCGGAGCGCACCGCTGCGCCCGCGGCGCCCGCCTCCTCCGCGCGAAGGTAGACGATGACACCGTATGACACTGAGACCCCCATGACTCCGATCAGCGACAGCGCGAGCTTCGCGCCGTAACTCGATCGGATGCCGGAGGACGATCCCTCTTGCATGTGTACTGGATGCCAAGGATCGTATCGGGATAATAACTGCTCCCCGAATATTATCGGTGATAACTGCGATCGGCGCTGCGCCCGTTCAGCGCGCGGTTGGCGGTCGAATCGATCCGGGAGACCGACCCCGCCTCACCCAAGGAGGTACCGCGTCCACGGGTACCGCTCGACGAGGGGTTGTCCGCCGACGTCGTACTCCTCGACGAACGAGTCGAGCCCGAGGATCCGCCCGGCGCCGAAGGCGGCGACCGAGAGGAACACGAGCATGTACGCGAAGTCGCCGTTGATGTAGCCGTGCGAGATGTCCCAGTTGCCGAGGTAGAAGAGGAGCATCATGAACGCGCCCCAGAACGCGGCGAGCCGCGTGAGGAGGCCGACGATCACGCCGAGGCCGATGAGCACCTCGCCCCACGGCACCGCGACGTTCACAAAGTCGATGAACAGCGCGTTCTCGCCCATCGCGGCGAACAGACCGGCGGCCGGGCTACCGTTTGCGGCGGGCGCGTTCTGGAGGTACCCCACGGCGCTGAACTCGCCGCTGAGGACCTTGCTGAGGCCGCTCTGGAAGAACGCGAGGCCGATCATCAGCCGCAGCGCCAGGATGAACCAGACGCTGAGCGTGTGGAGCTTCCCCTCGACCGAAACGCCGCCGATCGTGCTTCGGAGCGCGACTTCTTTCATTGAGATACGTCTCCCGACACTCGGAGGTATCTTAAATAGGACGGCGGATTCTCGGGGCGCAGTCCGTATGGGGCCGATCTCGCGATCCGTTCGAGGTCGCTCCGGCAGTTCGGCGGCGACCGGTACGTTGAGGGCGTCGCCGTCCGCACGCGGGCACATGGCGAGCGCCTTCGACCGACTCGGATACGGGACGTACAAGCTGGCCGACGGCGAAGAGTGCGCGGCCGGCGTCGCGCACGCGATCGAGACCGGCTACCGCCACGTCGACACCGCACAGGGATACGACAACGAGGCGTCGGTCGGCGACGGGATCGATCGAAGCGACGTCGACCGCGAGGATCTGTTCGTCGCGACGAAGCTCTCGACGGACAACCTCTCGTACGACGACGCCGTCGAGACCGCGCGCGCCAGCCGCGACCGGCTCGGCGTCGACTCGATCGACCTGCTGTACGTCCACTGGCCGATCAACAGCTACGACCCCGCGGAGACGCTGCCCGCGCTCGACGACCTCGTCGACGACGGCGTGATAGACCGGATCGGGCTCTCGAACTTCCGGCCCGACCAGCTCGACGAGGCGATCGATCGGCTCGACCATGACGTGTTCGCTCACCAGGTCGAGTGTCACCCCTTGCTTCAACAGGACCGACTCCGCGAGTACGCCGTCGAGGACGACCACTGGCTCGTCGCCTACTCCCCGATCGCGCGCAACCGCGTCGCCGATGTCGACGTCCTCCGAGAGATCGCGGCGAGCCACGACGCGACGCCAGCGCAGGTGAGCCTCGCGTGGCTGCTCTCGAAGGACCGGGTCGCGCCGATCCCGAAGGCGGCCGACTTCGGGCACGTCGAGGAGAACTGGGCCGCCCGCGAGCTCAACCTGACCGACGACCAGATCGCCCGGATCGACGCCTTGGACCGCGACGAGCGGATCGTCGACTTCGAAGAGGCGTCGTGGAATCAAGGGTGATCTCCGGAGCGATCAATACCTGTATTGGGGCCTCATAGTCGGTTTAACGGGGCTTCCGGTCGAACGGCTAACCGTGCCGAATCCGAACTCCCAGACGGACGCCGGTCCAGCCCCCGACGCGGACCTCGGCCCCGAGAGCGAGTCCGCCTCCCGCGACGGCCCGACGCTTCTCGCGGCGACCCCCGACGCGGACGCGGTGTTCGATCAGCTCCGAACGCTCGCCGTCCTTGCCGGCTTTCTCGCCCTCCTCGTGACGCTGATCACGGTGGAGCTGCTCGTTCGGATCTGATCGACCGCTCTGCCGGACCGAAACTGAACGCGAGATCCGCCCGATCCGGCGACGGACCCGCCCTCACCGCCGGTTTCACTTTCGCTTTCGGGCGCGTTTTTAAAAGGTGCGGGCACGACGGTTCGGGTATGGGCCAGTCCACGTTCGACGACGACGACCTGTTCGGCGAGGCGGCCGAGGAGACCCGCGCGGAGGTCGAAGAGCACCTCGCGGCGGCGCGCGACCAGCTCCCCGACCCGGACGCGGTGTGGGAGACGGACGCGGACAACGTCCTCGGCGCGCTCAACGGGCTGAAGTCCGCGCTCGACGCCGGCGACGCGGTCGACAGCGTCCGCTCGGCGAAGAAGGCGTACGTCCTCGGCGAGCGCGCCGACGCCTTCGAGGACGCCGACGATTTAAAAGAGGAGATCGAGGAGCTGGAGTCGCTGGTCGGCGACATCGAGGACGCCGCCGAGGAGGTAGCCTCGCTCACCGGCACCGTTCCTGCGATCCGCGGGGCGCTCCAGGACGCAGCAGACGAGGACGAAGGCGACGACGAGGAGTAGCTCCCGCGCAGCGCTTCCTGTTTTTAAGCAGCGTCCCGGTCGACGACCGCCGCCGCAAGCTCCGCGAGCGCCGCGCTCGCGCGGTCGAGCAGCTCCGCGCCGCGCTCTGCGTCCCCCTCCCGCGGATCGCCGACGACGCCGTTGTCGGTGAACTCGTCGGAGTCGTGCGCGAGGTTCACCCCGGCGACCCACTCGCCCCACCGATCGGCGGCGCCCGCGCTCGCCTCGTCGACGCGTTCCTCCCGAACCAGCTCCGGATTCGTCGCGCGAAGCAGCGCGGTCTCCAGCGGGCCGGCGTGGCCCATGTCGCTCGCGTGGTCGCCGACCGCCTCGAACCAGGTGAACGCGACGCCGTACCCGTCGTGGTCCGGGTCGCGCGAGAACCGGCGGGCGACCTCCGCGAGCGCCTCGACGTTCCCACCGTGGCCGTTGACGAACACGACGCGGTCGACCCCGTGCGAGACCAGCGACTCGGCGGCCTCCCGGACGTACGCCCGGAACGTCTCCGGCGAGACCCACATCGTCCCGTCGAACGCGCGGTGTTCCTCGGCGACGCCGACCGGGATCGGCGGCGCGATCGCGACCTCCCCGCGGTCCGCTCGCTGCCCTTCGCCAACCCCCTCGTAGGCGTCGGCGGCCGCCTCCGCGACCGCGACGGCGTTCAGCGTGTCGGTGCCGAGCGGGGCATGCGGCCCGTGCTGTTCCGTGCTGCCGACCGGGAGGAACGCGACGTCGACGTCGGCGTCGCGCACGTCGGTCCAGGCGACCTCGCTGAGGCGCATACCGGGACCTCGGCGGCCGGCGTCGTATAGGCGGCGGTCACTGTCGACGCCGCGGCAGCCGAAGTCTGCCGCCGCTCGCGCCGCTCGCGGCGGTCAGCGTCGAGCGAACGCTCCCGGGGTATTATGGCCCTCCCCGTGGATCGCGACCGCATGAGCGGTGACAACGCGGAACACGACCCGGAGGCGCACGATCCGGCTCCCGCCGTGACGTTCGGTCCGCTGAAGCGGGCGCTCCGCGAGCACCGCTACCCGGTCACGGCGGCGGAGCTGATAGAGCAGTACGGCGCCGCGGTCGTGGAGACTCCGACGGCGACGGCGCGACTCGACAGCGTGCTCGAAGGCTGCGAGGAGACGCAGTTCCGGAACCCGTCGGAGGTCCGCGAGGCGGTCCTCGACGCGCTCGGCCACGCCGACGCGTCCCCGGAGTCGCCCGCGGACGAGTGGACCGAACTCCCGCGGTGACAGTCCGTCGAACGGGGCAGCGGGTCGATCGGTCGGCCCCGGTCCCGATCAGTCGTCGTCGCTCTCGGCGTCCTCGACGATCCGGGCGGTGCGCTCCTGGGCGCGGTCGATGAACTCCTGCGGGAGCTCGTCGATCTCGCCGGCCTGAACGCCCCAGAGGTGCGCGTACAGCCCGTCGTTGTCGAGCAGCTCGTCGTGGGTGCCGCGCTCGGCGATCTTCCCGCCCTCCAACACGAGGATCGTGTCCGCGTCCTTGATCGTCGAGAGCCGGTGGGCGATCGCGAACGTCGTCCGTTCCTCCGTGAGGCGGTCGAGCGAGCGCTGGATCAGCATCTCCGTCTCGGTGTCGACGTCGGAGGTCGCCTCGTCGAGGATGAGGATGTCCGGGTCGGTCAGCACGGCGCGCGCGATCGTGATCCGCTGGCGCTGGCCGCCGGAGAGCTTCACGCCGCGCTCGCCGACCATCGTGTCGTAGCCGTCGGGGAGGTTCTGGATGAAGTCGTGGGCCTCGGCGGCCTCGGCGGCCTCCCGGACCTCCTCGTCGGTCGCGTCGAACGTGCCGTAGGTGATGTTCTCGCGGACGGTGCCGTAGAACAGGTACGACGACTGCCCGACGTAGCCGATCGAGCGGCGCAGCGACCGCAGCGTCACGTCGCTGACGTTCTGGTCGTCGATCCGGATCTCCCCCTCGTCGACGTCGTACATCCGGAGGAGGAGCTTGAGCACGGTCGACTTGCCGGCGCCGGTGGGGCCGACTAAGGCGAGCGTCTCGCCGCCCTCGACCGCGAAGTCGATGTCCTCGACGATGGTCTCGTCGTCGTAGCCGAAGGAGACGTCGTCGTACACGACGTGTCCATCGTCGACGTCGAGCTCCTGTGCGTCCCGGTCTTCCGCCAGCTTCGAGGGCTCGTCCATCAGCCCGAAGATGCGCGCGGAGGAGGCACGGGCGCGCTGGTACATGTTGATGATCTGCCCGAACTGCGCCATCGGCCAGATGAACCGCTGCGTGTAGAGGATGAACACGACGAACATCCCCTCGGAGAGCTCGCCGGTGAACGGCCCGGGCGGTCCCTGGAACACCCAGAGCCCGCCGACGATGAACGTGAGCACGAAGCCGATGCCGGCGAGGACGCGGAGCGCGGGGAAGAACTTGATCCGGGTCTCGATGGCGTCCCAGTTCGCGTCGAAGTAGTCGAAGGAGACGTCGTCGACGCGGTCGGACTCGTAGGACTCGGTGTTGGCGGCCTTGATCACCTGGATGCCGCCGAGGTTGTTCTCCAACCGGGAGTTCATCTTCCCGACCGTCGACCGCACCTCGGCGTACTTCGGCTGGATGATCTTGATGAACAGGTAGGTGAACCCGGCGATGACGGGGACGGGCAGCAGCGCGACCAGGGCGAGCTGCCAGTTGATCCAGAAGAGGAGGACGCTGATCCCGATCACCATCACCGACAGGCGGAACACGGAGTTCATCCCGTCGTTGAGGAACCGCTCCAGACGGTTCACGTCGTTCGAGAGGATGGACATCATCTCCCCGGTCTGCTTGTCCGAGAAGAAGTCCATGTTGAGCCGCTGCATCTGGTCGTACGTGTCGGTCCGGACGTCGTGCTGGATGTTCTGGGCGAAGGCGTTGAATCCCCAGTTCCGGACCCAGTGGAACCCGGCGCCGAAGAGGAACGCGCCGGCCAGCACCGCGATCGTGAACCAGAACTGCGCCGCCTGTTCCGTCGGCAGCCACGCGTCCGGCAGCAACACGAGCGGGATCTGCTCGTCGAACGCGGCCTCGCCGCGGAAGATCGCGTCGAGGGCGATCCCGAGCATCAGCGGGGGAAGCAGATCGAGCAGCCGCGCGAAGACGCTGGCGAGGACGCCCACCGTCACCTGCGGGGCGTAGTCGCGGCCGTACTCGACGAACAGCCGCTTCATCGGATTCTCGATCTTGTCCCGCTGCTCCTCGAAGGGATCGTCTTCCTCCCAGTCGACGCCACTCATCACAAAGTCGTATCAGGTAGGACGGCAAATAGGTTTCCTTCGAACCGAAATACATCGGCAGAAAACGCCGGTAAGAGCGGTCGATCGGGTGATCTCGCCCTCGCGAGCCGCGGTCGACGGCGGGGACGCATTCGGTCGTGCCGGGGTAGAATCGGCGGCGCTCGCCCGCGTCGAACCCGGCGGCTGTACGAGGCCGCCGACCCGTCGACCGACCGGCGTCCGCGGGCCCGGCGACCGCCCGGCGACCGCCCGGCGACTGCCCGATGACCCCGGACCTGTCGACCGCGCGACGGGCTCAGAGTTTGCGCTGTTCCACGTCGGTGTCGATCCCGGCCTCGTCGAGGTCCTCCCGGACGCGCCGCCGGAGCGGATCCGGGACGCCGTCGCGCGGGACCGGCGCGGCCGTCCCCCCCTCGTCGTCGTCGGTTGGGACGGCCCAGTAGAGGACGCGGGCCGTCTCGGCGTAGAACTCCACCGCGTATCGGTCGTTACCCCCCTCGTAGTGGACGCGGGCGGCCGCGCCCTCCGCGCGCCACCCCTCCTGTTTGACCAAGGCGGCGATCGGATCTCGCATGGTCGCCCTCGGGCGGCCGGACTCATGTGGGTGTCGGCCGGCTCCCCGCGAGGCCGAGCCGGCGGCTCCCTCCCCCGCATCGACACCGGTTTACAACCGCCGCCCCGACGACTCGGCATGTCTCTTCGCGTCACCTTCCTCGGGACGGGCGGCGCCGTCCCGACCGTCGAGCGCGCGGCGAGCGCCGTCTTCGTCAACCGCGAGGGCGACCGCTTCCTCTTCGACTGCGGCGAGGGCACCCAGCGCGAGATGATGCGCGCCGGCACCGGGTTCGCCGTCGACCGGGTGTTCGTTTCGCACCTTCACGGCGACCACGTCCTCGGCCTCCCAGGCCTCGTCCAGACGCTCGGGTTCAACGACCGCACCGACCCGCTGACGGTCCACTGCCCGCCGGGGACCGACGACCACCTCCACGACCTCGTCCACGCGGTCGGCCACGACCCGGCGTTCCCGGTCCGGATCGAGCCCGTCGCCCCCGGCGAGGTCGCCTACGAGACCGACGAGTACGTCGTGCGCGCCTTCGAGACGGAACACCGGACGGTGTCGCAGGGGTACGTCTTGGAGGAGGACGACCGGCCGGGGCGGTTCGACCGCCCGAAGGCGGAGGAACTCGGCGTTCCGGTCGGGCCGAAGTTCGGCCGCCTCCACGAGGGCGAGTCGGTCGAGGCCGAGGACGGCACGGTCGTCGAGCCCGAACAGGTCGTCGGCCCGCCGCGTCCGGGCCGCAAGCTTGTGTACACCGCGGACACGCGCCCGCGCGAATCGACCGTCGAGGCCGCTGAGAACGCCGACCTGCTGATCCACGACGCCACCTTCGCCGATGACATGGCCGACCGCGCCCGCGACACGGCCCACTCCACCGGCCGCGAGGCGGGGTCGATCGCCGAGCGCGCCAACGCGAAGCGGCTCGCCTTAGTCCACATCTCCTCACGCTATGCGGCCGACGCGCGGCCGATCCGCCGCGACGCCCGCGAAGAGTTCGACGGCGAGTGTCTCCTCCCCGACGACGGCGACCTGATCGAGGTGCCGTTCCCCGACGCGGACTGAGACGTTGACGGTCCGACCGGTCAGTACGACGTGGACGGCTTTGCGACCGACACGGAGACCGCCGCCAAACTCTCATCCGTTCGCTTATAAATAATCGACTGCCGATCGACGGGCGACACCGCCAAAGCCCCAGCCGTTCGCTTATAAATGGTTGATTACGGATCGACGGGCGACACCGCCAAAGCCCCAGTCGCTCACTTGTACATGACTGAGTGAGGATCGGCGGCGAACACCACCAAAGCCCCAGTCGCGAGGGCTCGGTGCGCTCGCTGCGGTCCTCGTCGCTCGCTCCGCTCGCTCCTGCGGTCCTTGCGTCGCGCGCCTTCGCCCTCGCGGCTGCCCCTTTGAGCCCCGCCCCGCACAGCGACCGCACCGCACCTCACGCCTCCCCAGCCTCGTCGGCGGCTCCCTTCAGTCGCCGCCGACTCCCTCGCGCGTGCTCCTCGCGCCCGCAGGGCGCTCGGAGGCACGCGCCACCGCCCCGTCTCGGCACCCTCGTCGAGTCCTCATCCCGTGCGGCTGCGATCCGTGTGATCGTTCCACTCGAAACGAAGCCCGCGCGTGGCTGACGCGCGTCTGACGCGGTCGCACCCGCACGATCCCTCGATCCGCGAACCACCGGGAGACGGCCGCTTCCAGTCGTTCATTCACTTTCACCGCGGTCACCGTCGTTTTAATACGATGAGGAACCAACCGTCGTACGCCTCCCACTGAAAACAAGACCGGAGGCGGAGACACCCCATGAGCGAACTGCGACAGGAAGCGGAAGCGATAGCGGAACAGTTCTCGGACCACACCGACGTCGACCCCGACGACGTTGAGGAGCGGCTGACGACGCTCGTCGACGAGTACCGCGTGCCGCTCGACGAGGCGAGCCGGAGCGTCACCAACAGCTACCTCGAAGACGCCGGCATGGAGCGCGACGAGCTCGGCCGCGGCGGCAGCGAGGAGGTCCTCGTCAACGACATCGACGAGGACGAGCAGTGGGTCGACCTGCGCGTGAAGCTGGTCGACCTCTGGGAGCCCCGGAGCGACTCCATCTCGCAGGTCGGCCTGCTCGGCGACGAGTCGGGCACGATCAAGTTCGTCGCCTTCGAGACCTCCGACCTCCCCGAGCTGACGGAGGGGCAGGCGTACGAGCTCTCGAACGTCGTCACCGACGAGTACGAGGGCAGCTACTCGGTGAAGCTCAACCGGACGACGGGCATCACCGAGATCGACGAGGAGATCGAGGTCGGCGACAACGCCGACACCGTCGAGGGCGCCCTCGTGGACATCCAGTCCGGATCCGGGCTGATCAAGCGCTGCCCCGAGGAGGACTGTACGCGCGTCCTCCAGAACGGGCGCTGCTCCGAACACGGCCAGGTCGAAGGCGAGTTCGACCTCCGGATCAAAGGCGTCCTCGACGACGGCGAGACCGTCACCGAGGTCATCTTCGACCGCGAGGCCACCGAGGAGCTCACCGGCATGACCCTCGAAGAGGCCAAGGACATGGCGATGGACGCGCTCGACACCACCGTCGTCGCCGAGGAGATGGGCGAGGACGTGCTCGGGCGCTACTACCGCGTCACCGGCCCGACGTTCGGCCGGTACGTCCTGGTCGACGAGATGGAGGATCCCGGCACCGTCGACGTTGAAAACGCGCTGATCGAAGCGAGGTCGATTTGAAATGAGCCAGTCAGCCCCCACCCGAGAGGTCGCCCGGCGCGTGTTCGCCACCGAGTTCAACGACGCCGGCTACACGTTCACCGAGTCCGACGACGAGCGCGCCCCCGTCTACGCGCTGTTACCGACGGGCGAGTCATCGAATCGCGTGTTCTTCGTCGGCACCCTCACGGAGAAGGAGGACGTCGGCGAGGACAGCGAGTACTGGCGCGGCCGCATCGTCGACCCGACGGGCACGTTCTTCGTGTACGCCGGCCAGTACCAGCCGGAAGCCGCTTCCAAACTCCGGGACTTGGAGCCCCCGGCCTACGTCGCAGTCGTGGGGAAACCCCGGACCTACGAGACCGACGACGGCACGGTCCGGGTCTCCGTCCGCCCCGAGTCGATCACCGAGGTCGACGCCGCCACCCGCGACCGCTGGGTCGCGGAGACCGCCCGGCGCACCGTCGAGCGCGTCGCCGCGTTCGACGACGAGGGCAACGAGTACGCGCGAATGGCCCGCGAGGAGTACGACCTGGATCCCCAGACGTACAAGGCCGCCGCGCTGTCGGCGCTTGAGGACCTCGACGAGAGCGGCGACGAGCTCGCGGGTGACGAGTCCGCCGACGGCGACGCCGCGCTCGACGACGCCCCGGACGAGGCCGACCCGGCCGGGACGCCCGAACCCTGACGCGGCCGACCCGACCGGCACGCCCGAACCCTGACGCGGCCGGCGTTTCGGCGTTCTGACGCGGTCGGCGCGCCGGACCGCTGACGCGCCGCTCCCGATTTTTCGCGACGCTCGGCGCGGTTCTGCGCGGTTCTGCGCCCGAACGCGATTTCCATTCTTGCGACCGTCTGACAAACGCTTAAGTGATCCGCGGAACGAACGGTCCGATAATGGGCAACAAGAACAAGACGATCTCGTTCCGCGTCAACGAGGACGCGTTCGAGACCCTCCGCGACATCGCCGAGGAGCGAGACATCTCCCTGTCGGCGGTCTTCCGGGACTACGTGGATACGCTCGTTGCCCACGACGGTCAGGTCCGGGTCATCCCGGAGGCCGAACTGGACAGCATGGGCGAAAGCGGGGAGTCGTTCCCCCCGAAGATCGAGGTCCCGAAGAGCTTCGTCCGCGAGCACGAGCGGCTGGAGCTCGAGGCCGAGCACCTCCGCGAGCAGCTCGAAGAGCACAAGCGCTACGTCAACTACCTCCGCGAGCAGCTGGAGGACGGCGACGAGGACGTGATCCAGCTGGAGGACCTCGACGGCGAGCCCGACGAGCCCTCGTTCCGACTCGGGTAGCGTTTCGTTCCATCCAGAACGCCCCCTCCCCCGGTTCTGCCGTTTCGGTTTCGTTTCCCGAGCCGCGGCTCTGTCAGTCGCGTCCGGCGTTCCCCGCGAGCGGACCCCCGCGCGAAAACCTTCCTGTTCGTCCGTTACTGACCGACGAAACGCCCATGTTGGAGAAAATATTGCCGAACGACTCGGAGTTTGTTCAGAAACGTCCGATTCTCTCCCAGTCTGATGGACGGTCTCTCAGCGCGAAGCCGCTATTTCTGATTATACTAAATTATTTACGAAAACGATATTACCCGGGCGGTGGACGTATCGAACATGCGAAGGTGGGTTCGACCGTGACCGTGTTCGACAGGGCGTACGACGATACGGTTCGCGTCCTCGACGAGGACGGCGAGGTCGTCGGCGATCTCCCCGACCTCGACGACGAGTCGCTCGTCGAGATGTACAGGCACATGCGGCTGGCGCGCCACTTCGACGGCCGCGCGGTGAGCCTCCAGCGGCAGGGCCGGATGGGGACGTATCCTCCGCTCTCGGGGCAGGAGGGCGCCCAGATCGGGTCGGCGTACGCGCTCGACGCGGACGACTGGATGATCCCGTCGTACCGCGAGCACGGCGCCGCCCTGGTCCACGGGCTGCCGCTCAAACAGACGCTGCTCTACTGGATGGGCCACGAGGACGGCAACAACGCGCCGCCGGATGTCAACGTCTTCCCGGTCGCCGTCCCCATCGCGTCGCAGGTGCCCCACGCGACGGGCGCCGCGTGGGCCTCGAAGCTCCGCGGCGAGAACGACGCGTTCATCTGCTACTTCGGCGACGGCGCGACGAGCGAGGGCGACTTCCACGAGGGGGTCAACTTCGCCGGCGTGTTCGACACGCCGACCGTCTTCTTCTGTAACAACAACCAGTGGGCGATCTCCGTCCCCCGCGAGCGGCAGACCCGGAGCGCGACGCTGGCGCAGAAGGCGGAGGCGTACGGCATCGACGGCGTTCAGGTCGACGGGATGGACCCGCTCGCGGTGTACAGCGTCACGGAGGCGGCCTTGGAGAAGGCACGCGACCCCGAGACCGACCGGCCGCGGCCGACGCTCATCGAGGCGGTCCAGTACCGCTTCGGCGCGCACACGACCGCCGACGACCCGACCGTCTACCGCGACGACGACGAGGTCGAAAGCTGGAAGGCGAAGGATCCGATCCCGCGGCTGGAGGCGTACCTCCGGAACGAGGGGATCCTCGACGACGAGCGCGTCGCGGAGATCGAGTCGTCTGTCGAGACGCAGGTCGCGGACGCGATAGACGCGGCGGAGTCGATGGCGCGCCCCGAGCCGCGGGAGCTGTTCGAGCACGCCTACGCGGAGCTTCCGCCGGAACTGGAGCGGCAGTACGAGGAGTTCGCCGCGCTGCGTGACGAGCGCGGCGACGCGGCGTTCCTGGAGGATTGAATGACCGAGACACAGAACCTCACGCTGGTACAGGCGATACGAGACGGATTACACACCGAACTTCGCGAGGACGACGACGTCGTCGTGATGGGCCAAGACGTCGGGAAGAACGGCGGCGTCTTCCGCGCCACCGAGGGCCTCTTCGACGAGTTCGGCGGCGATCGGGTGATCGACACCCCGCTCGCCGAGTCGGGCATCATCGGCACCGCGGTCGGGATGGCCGCGATGGGGATGCGACCGGTCCCGGAGATCCAGTTCTCCGGGTTCATGTACCCCGGCTTCGACCAGATCGTCTCGCACATGGCGCGGTTCCGCACCCGCAGCCGCGGGCGGTTCACGCTCCCGATGACGCTGCGGGCGCCCTACGGCGGCGGGATCCGCGCGCCGGAACACCACTCCGAGTCGAAGGAGGCGTTCTACGCCCACGAGGCCGGGCTGAAGGTCGTCATCCCCTCGACCCCCTACGAGGCGAAGGGGCTGCTCGCGGCGTCGATCCGCGACCCCGACCCGGTGATCTTCCTCGAACCGAAGCTGATCTACCGGGCGTTCCGCGAGGAGGTGCCCGAGGAGCCGTACACGGTCCCCATCGGCGAGGCGGCCACCCGCCGCGAGGGCGACGACGTCGCCGTGTTCACCTACGGCGCGATGACCCGCCCCACGCTGGAGGCCGCCGAGACGCTCGGCGAGGAGGGGATCGAGTGCGAGGTCGTCGACCTCCGGACGATATCCCCGCTCGACCGCGAGGCGATCGTCGAGGCGTTCGAGAAGACCGGCCGCGCCGTCGTCGTCCATGAGGCCCCCAAGACCGGCGGGCTCGCGGGCGAGATCACGGCGATTCTCCAGGAGGAGGCCCTCCTCTATCAGGAGGCGCCGATCGGCCGCGTCACTGGCTTCGACGTGCCGTACCCGCTGTACGCGCTGGAGGACTACTACCTCCCGTCCGCGGCGCGCATCGAGGACGGGATCTTGGAGGCGGTCGAATTTTAAGATGTCCGCCGGAGATACACCTATGACAACGGAGGAGGCCAACGAATGACCGTCAAGGAGTTCAAGCTCCCCGACGTCGGCGAGGGCGTCGCGGAGGGCGAACTGGTCTCGTGGCTGGTCGCGCCCGGCGACCGGGTCGAGGAGGACCAGCCCGTCGCCGAGGTCGAGACCGACAAGGCGCTCGTCGAGGTCCCGTCGAGCTACGACGGGACCGTCGAGGAACTGTTCGTCGAGGAGGGGGAGATGGTCCCCGTCGGCGACGTGATCATCTCGTTCCGCGTCGACGAGGACGGCGACGCCGGGGCGGCGGCCGACGACTCTGGAACTGACACCGAATCGGCGTCCGATTCGGCCGCGGGCGACGAGCCCGAGCCGGAGCCCGGCGCGACCGCCGACGAGGGCGACGCGGAGTCTGTCGAGTCCGAACCTGACACGCCCGCTGGGCGCACCTTCGCGCCGCCGTCGGCCCGCCGGCTCGCCCGCGAGCTCGGCGTCGACGTCGCCGCGGTCGACGGGAGCGGCCCCGGCGGTCGCGTGAGCGAGGCGGACGTGCGGGCGCACGCCGAGGGCGGTGTCGGATCCGGCGACGCTGGCGGCGGCGACGGGGCTCCGGAACCCCGGCCCGCACCGACGCCGACCGACACGGGGTCCGAGGGGCGGAAGTCCGCCGTCAGTAAGCGCGGCGCCGGCGGCTCCGCCGACGGGGCGTCGGCGACCGGCGCCGCCGGCGGGCCCGAGCCCGCGGGCCGCGAGACGACGCTCGCGACCCCCGCGACGCGGAAGGTCGCGCGCGAGCGCGGCGTCGACCTCGACGACGTGCCGACCGACGAGACCCGCGACGGCGAGGCGTTCGTCACGGCCGAGGCCGTGAACGCGTACGCGGACGCGCTGGAGGCGGCGGCCGAGTCGACCTCCGAGGCCGAGACGGAGCCGGCTGCCGTCGACGCGGGCGGGGAGCCGGCCGCGACGGACGCCGCTTCCGCAGCTCCGGGCGACGAGACCGTCCCCTACCGCGGCGTCAGGCGGACCATCGGCAAGCAGATGGAGCGGTCGAAGTTCACGGCACCGCACGTCACCCACCACGACACCGCCGAGGTCGACGCGCTCGTCGAGGCGCGCGCGGAGCTGAAGCCGAAGGCCGAGGCGAAGGACGTGAAGCTCACCTACATGCCGTTCGTGATGAAGGCCATCGTCGCCGGCCTGAAGGAGCACCCGTACCTCAACAGCGAGCTCCGCGAGGACGACGAGGAGATCGTCTTGAAGAAGGAGTACAACCTCGGAATCGCCGTCGCGACCGACGCCGGCCTGATGGTCCCCGTCGTCGACGACGTCGACGAGAAGGGGCTCTTCGAGCTGGCCGACGAGGTGAACGACCTCGCCGCCCGCGCCCGCGAGCGCAAGCTCAAACCCGCGGAGATGAAGGGCGGCACGTTCACGATCACCAACTTCGGCGCCATCGGCGGCGAGTACGCCACGCCGATCATCAACTACCCCGAGACCGCAATCTTAGGCCTCGGCGCCATCGAGGAGCGCCCCGTCGTGCGCGAGCGCGACGGAGAAAGCGACGTCGTCCCGGCGCCGACGCTGCCGCTGTCCCTGTCGATCGACCACCGGGTCGTCGACGGCGCGATCGCGGCCCAGTTCGCCAACACCGTCATGGAACACTTAGAAAACCCCCTGCTGCTACTCAACGAATAATGGTCGTCGGAGACGTCACCACGGGAACGGAGGTACTGGTCATCGGCGCGGGGCCGGGCGGCTACGTCGCCGCCATCCGCGCCGCACAGGAGGGGCTCGACACCACGCTCGTCGAGAAGGACGCCTACGGCGGCGCCTGTCTCAACCGCGGCTGTATCCCCTCGAAGGCGCTGATCACGGGCAGCGGGCTCGCCCACGAGGCGGGCAACGCGGAGTTCATGGGCGTCCACGCGGACCCCGCCGTCGACATGGGGAAGATGGTCGAGTGGAAAGAGGGCGTCGTCGATCAGCTGACGGGCGGCGTCGAGAAGCTCTGCAAGGCGAACGGCGTGAACCTGATCGAGGGAACCGCCTCGTTCGTCGGCGAGGACACCGTCCGCGTCGCGCACGGCGGCGACGGGCAGGGCTCCGAGACGCTCTCGTTCGAACACGCGATTATCGCGACCGGCTCGCGGCCGATCCAGATCCCCGGCTTCGAGTTCGCCGAGGACCACGTCTGGAGCTCCGCCGACGCGCTCGACGCCGACACGGTCCCGGACCGGCTCGGGATCGTCGGCGGCGGCTACATCGGGATGGAGCTGGCGACGACGTATGCGAAACTCGGCGCCGACGTGACGGTCGTCGAGATGCTCGACGACATCCTCGACCCCTACGAGGACGACGTGAAGCGGATCGTCCGCACCCGCGCCGAGGAGCTGGGCGTCGAGTTCCACTTCGGCGAGGGAGCCAGCGAGTGGTCGGAGGCGCCCGACGGCGGCTACTTGCTCCACACGGAGACGGAGGAGGGCGAGGAGTCGTCGTACGGCGTCGATAAAATCCTCGTCGCGGTCGGCCGCAAGCCGGTCACGGACGGCCTCGACTTAGAGAAGGCCGGGACCGAGACCGACGAGCGAGGGTTCATCGACACCGACGACCGCACCCGCAGCGCGGTCGAACATATTCACGCCGTCGGCGACGTCGCGGGCGACCCGATGCTCGCGCACGCGGCCTCGAAGGAGGGGATTGTCGCCGCCGAGGTGATCGCGGGCGAACCCGCCGCGATGGACCAGCAGGCGATCCCCGCGGCCGTCTTCACCGACCCCGAGATCGGCACGGTCGGGATGACCGAAAGCGAGGCCGAAGACGCCGGCTTCGACCCCGCGGTCGGCGAGATGCCCTTCAACGCCTCCGGCCGCGCGATGACGACCGGCCACACCGAGGGGTTCGTTCGGCTCGTCGCCGACGAAGAGACCGGCTTCGTCCTCGGGGGACAGATTGTCGGCCCCGAGGCGTCGGAGCTGGTCGCCGAGGTCGCGCTCGCGATCGAGATGGGCGCGACCCTGGAAGACGTGGCCGCCACCGTCCACACCCACCCGACGCTCGCGGAGGCCGTGATGGAGGCTGCCGAGAACGCGCGCGGCCAGGCCATCCACACGCTGAACCGCTGAGCGCTCCGAACTCCCGCGGGCGCCCGCTGAACTGTCCGCTCTCCGAACTGTTCGGCCGTTCGTCAGTCGCCGCCTGTTCTCATAAACTCCGAGACGCGTCGCCAGGGTCACCAGCATCGATTTCGCAGATCCACAAATAGAACTTCATAATTTCGATAGAAACCCTCTGGTATCCCCATGTTTCTCTCTCCGAATTAGACAATATTATCTGCGAAGAGGGCCGACCATTTCTTGATGGCTAGTAATACCCAAGACTGGTGGCCGGACCAGTTGGACTTAGAGCTACTCGATCAGAACTCTGCCGACCTCGGTCCGTACGGCGCGGACTTCGACTACGCGGCGGAGTTCGAGGAGCTCGACCTCGAGGCGGTCAAATCCGACCTCGAAGACGTGATGACCGACTCGAAGGAGTGGTGGCCCGCCGACTACGGACACTACGGCCCGCTGTTCATCCGAATGGCGTGGCACAGCGCCGGCACGTACCGCTCGCTCGACGGGCGCGGCGGCGCCGCTGGCGGACACCAGCGCCTCCCGCCGATCAGCAGCTGGCCGGACAACGTGAACCTCGACAAGGCCCGGCGGCTGCTGGAGCCGGTCAAGACGAAGTACGGCGAGAAGCTCTCGTGGGCGGACCTCATCGTGCTCGCCGGCAACGTCGCGCTGGAGTCGATGGGCTTCGAGACGTTCGGCTTCGCGGGCGGCCGCGAGGACGATTTCAGGGGCGACGACGCCGTCGACTGGGGGCCCGAGAGTGAGTTCGAGACGACCTCTCCCGACCGCTTCGACGAGAACGGCGACCTGAAGGCGCCGCTCGGCAACACCGTGATGGGCCTCATTTACGTCAACCCCGAGGGGCCGAACGGCGAGCCGGACCTCGAGGGCTCCGCGAAGAACATCCGGCAGTCGTTCAGCCGGATGGCGATGAACGACAAGGAGACCGTCGCGCTGATCGCCGGCGGCCACACGTTCGGCAAGGTCCACGGCGCCGACGACGGCGACAACCTCGGCCCGGAGCCCGAGGACGCCCCCATCGACCTTCAGGGTCTCGGCTGGGACAACGAGTTCGGCGAGGGGAAGGGCCCCGACACGATCACCAGCGGCATCGAGGGGCCGTGGAACGCCACCCCGACTGTCTGGGACCTGAGCTACGTCAACAACCTGCTCAGCTACGAGTGGGAGCCGGAGAAGGGCCCCGGCGGCGCGTGGCAGTGGACCACGAAGAACGACGAGCTCGACGACGCCGCGCCCGGCGTCGCTGACCCCGGCGACAAGGAGGACGTGATGATGCTCACGACGGACGTCGCCCTGAAGCACGACGACGACTTCCGGGCCGTCTTAGAGGAGTTCCGCGACGACCCCGACGAGTTCCAGCAGACGTTCGCGAAGGCGTGGTACAAGCTCATCCACCGCGACATGGGTCCGCCGGAGCGGTTCCTCGGCCCCGAGGTCCCGGAGGAGACGATGATCTGGCAGGACCCGCTGCCGGAGGCCGACTACGAGACCATCGGCGACGCCGAGGTCGCGGAGCTCAAGGAGGCGCTCCTCGACTCCGGGCTGTCGACCGGCGAGCTCGTCAAGACCGCGTGGGCGGCGGCGTCCACCTACCGCGACAGCGACAAGCGCGGCGGCGCCAACGGCGCCCGCATCCGCCTCGAACCCCAGCGCAGCTGGGAGGCCAACGAGCCCGAACAGCTCGCCGACGTCCTCTCGACGCTCGAGGACGTTCAGGCCGAGTTCAACGAGTCGCGCTCCGACGACGTCCGCGTCTCGCTCGCCGACCTCATCGTGCTGGGCGGCACCGCGGCCGTCGAGCAGGCCGCGGCCGACGCCGGCTACGACGTCGAGGTGCCGTTCGAGCCCGGCCGCGTCGACGCCACCGCGGAGCAAACCGACGAGGAGTCGTTCGAGGCGCTCAAGCCCGAGGCCGACGGCTTCCGCAACTACCTCGGCGACGCCGACGAGGACGTTGAGGACCTCATGGTCGACAAGGCGGACCTGCTGAACCTGACCGCCAGCGAGATGACCGTGCTGGCCGGCGGCCTGCGCGCGCTGGGCGCGACCTACGCCGACCGCACGGCGTTCACGGACGAGCCGGGGACGCTCACCAACGACTTCTTCGCGAACCTGCTCGACATGGAGTACGAGTGGGACGAGGTCACCGACGCCGAGGACCTCTACGAGGTCCGCGACCGCGACACCGGCGAGGTCGCGTGGGAGGCGACGCGCGCCGACCTCATCTTCGGCTCGAACGCGCGGCTCCGCACCATCGCGGACGTGTACGCGAGCGACGAGGAGAAGTTCGTCGAGGACTTCGTCGAGGTCTGGAGCGAGGTCATGACGCTCGACCGCTTCGACCTCGAGTAACGCGGTCGCCGTCGCGGTCGGTTTTCTTTTTCGTTCGAGCCGATCTGCTCACCGCTCGGTCTGCTCGTCACTCGGCTCAGTCTCTCCTATTCACTCTGAAGACATTCTGTGAGAAGAGTCGACCCGACTCACCGCCTCCCATGCCCGCTGCGCCGTGTCGACACCGTCTGTCGACGTGTACTCTCCCCTCCGCGACTCGGTACCCGTGATCTCGGGTTCACAGCGACCGCGACCCGTCGAGCGCCACGAGGACCGCGTTCGCGCGCGGCGTGGCGCGATACATCCGCCACTTCCCCTCTTTCCGGCGCGTGACGAGGCCGGCGTCGGTGAGCTGTGAGAGGGCGTGGCTGATCGCGCTGTCGCTCACGTCCAAGAGCGGCGAGAGCTCGCACACGCACAGCTCCTCGTCGTCGGCCGCGTGAAGCATTCGGACGATCTTGTATCGCGTCTCGTTGCCGAGCGCCGACAGCAGCTCGACGTCGGTCTCTAAGTCGGACCCGCCAACGCTCTCGTTCAGTTCTTCCAGCTCCGCCAACCGGTCGGCGAGATCCTGGTCCGTACAGGAGCCGCACTCGTCGGCGACGTACCGCTGTAAACGCTCGGTGGATGACATACGGACAATTGATCTAAGACGAGATTAAACGTTGCGGACCGTCGTCTCGACGGGTAGCCCGACAGCGAAAACAATATAGTAATCTCTCAAATAAACTCTCGTATGAGGGACACGAAAACCGTGGCGGGCGTCCGGCGACCGGCAACGACTATCCCGGCACGCGCGAGCGACGATCCGGCCGAATTCGCCGCCCCGGGGTCGGGGTGTTCGGCATGACGGTCTCCTACAAGCGGGTCAACTACACCGACGTCGAGACCGTCTCGGGCGCGATGCGGCCGCTTACCGACTCGCTCGACAGCGAGCAGGTCGGCGTGTCGATCGCGCGCTGTGAGCCCGGGTGGCGGAACAAGCCGCACGACCACGCCGCGGAGGACCACGAGGAGATATACGTCCTCTTGGAGGGCGAAGCCACCGTCGTTATCGACGACGAATCCGTCGAACTCGAGGCCGGCGACGCGGTCTGGATCCCGCCGACTGCGACGCGCCAGATCCGGAACGGTGACGTCGAGAGCGCGTTCGTCCTCGTGAGCGCCCCGGCGTCGCAGTGCCGAACCGCGTCATGTACCGACGAACCGGGATCGTGGGCCACCAACGGATTCATCGGCTGATCGGAACTCTCGGCCGTTCAAGCTGACATGACTACGTGACCGCCGCGGAGCCATCCGACCGAAGCGTTTATAATTGTATGAGAGTTTGTTCAAATGAATCGGATACAGCAAGCACGGGACGACGCGTCCTGCTGTGAACGATAGCTCAGACGATCGACGGCGACCCGACCCAATCATGACCCAACTCACCCTGTACGAAGAAGCGATGTGTTGCTCCACCGGCGTCTGCGGTCCCGACCCCGACGACGAACTCGTCGAGGTCAGCGCGGCGCTCGACCAGCTCGAAGACGCGTACGACGACCTCGAAGTCAACCGGGCGAACATGCAGCACAACATCGACCAGTTCCTCGAAACGCAGCGGATCTACGACCGCGTACAGGAGGACGGCCCGTCGATCCTCCCGATCACGGTCGTCGACGGCGAGATCGTCGCCGAGGGCGAGTACCTCTCGTACGACGAACTGACCGCCGCTATCGGCGAGAGCGCCACGCCCCAGGAGGCCTGATACATGTCACAGATAGAGCGGTCGGCGGAGTCGACGGCGACGAGCGCGCGCGAGATCGTCGAACCGAGCGGCGACGAGACGGAGTTCGTCTTCTTCAGCGGGAAGGGCGGCGTCGGCAAGAGCACGGTGAGCTGTGCCACCGCGACGTGGCTCGCCGACAACGACTACGAGACGCTGCTGGTGACCACCGACCCCGCGCCGAACCTCTCGGACATCTTCGGGCAACCCATCGGCCACGAGGTCACCGCGATCGACGGGGTCGACAACCTCTCGGCGATCGAGATCGATCCGGACACCGCCGCCGAGGAGTACCGCCAGGAGACGATCGAGCCGATGCGCGAGTTGCTCGGCGAAGACGAGATACGGACGGTCGAAGAGCAGCTCAACAGCCCCTGCGTCGAGGAGATCGCCGCCTTCGACAACTTCGTCGACTTCATGGACAGCCCCGAGTACGATGTCGTCGTCTTCGACACGGCGCCGACGGGCCACACCATCCGGCTGATGGAGCTCCCCTCCGACTGGAACGCCGAACTAGAGAAGGGCGGCTCGACCTGTATCGGGCCGGCGGCCTCGATGGAGGACAAAAAGCAGGACTACGAGCGCGCCATCGACACGCTCCAGGACGGCGAGCGTACCTCGTTCGCCTTCGTCGGCAAGCCGGAGGACTCCTCGATCGACGAGGTCGAACGCAGCGCGAGCGACCTCGCTGATCTCGGGATCGAGTCGCAGCTGCTGGTCCTCAACGGTTACCTGCCCGAGTCGGTGTGTGACGACCCCTTCTTCGAGGGGAAACGCGCGGACGAGCAGGCCGTCATCGAGCGCGCCCGCGAGGAGTTCGACGCCGACGCGACGGCGACGTACCCGCTCCAGCCCGGCGAGATCGCCGGCCTCGACCTGCTTGCTGACGTCGGCAGCGTCCTCTACGACGGCGCGGAAGCGACCGTCGACGTCGGGACCGCGACTGACGTGGACGCTAACGCTGCGGTCGACTTCGATTCGATGGCGGACGCCGAGGCAGTCGTCGATCAACTGACGCCAAGCGACGAGACGCAGTACCTCTTTTTCACCGGCAAGGGCGGCGTCGGCAAGAGCACGGTCGCCTCGACGGCGGCGACGAAGCTCGCCGAGGCGGGCCACGAGACGCTCGTCGTCACGACCGACCCGGCCGCGCACTTGGAGGACATCTTCGGTGAGCCCGTGGGCCACGAGCCTACCTCGGTCGGCCGAGAGAACCTCGACGCGGCGCGGATCGACCAGGAGCAGGCGCTCGAAGAGTACCGCGAGCAGGTCCTCGACCACGTCACCGAGATGTACGAGGACAAAGAAGACACCCAGATCGATGTCGACGCCGCGATCGCGAACGTCGAGGAGGAGTTGGAGTCGCCCTGTGCCGAGGAGATGGCCGCCTTAGAGAAGTTCGTGAGCTACTTCGACGAGGACGGCTACGACGTCGTCGTCTTCGACACCGCGCCCACCGGACACACGCTCCGCCTGCTCGAACTCCCCTCCGACTGGAAGGGGTTCATGGACCTCGGCTCGCTGACGAAGGGCGCCGCCCCCGCGAAGGGCGACCAGTACGACGAGGTCATCGAGACGATGAAAGACCCCGAGCAGAGCACCTTCGCGTTCGTGATGTACCCCGAGTACACGCCGATGATGGAAGCGTACCGGGCTGCCGCCGACCTCGAAGATCAGGTCGGCATCGAGACCTCGCTGGTCGTCGCCAACTACCTCCTCCCCGAGGAGTACGGCGACAACGCCTTCTTCGCGAACCGACGCGCCCAGCAGGCCCAGTATCTCGAGGAGATCCGCGACCGGTTCGACGCGCCGTTGATGTTGGCGCCGCTCCGGCAGGACGAACCGATCGGGCTCGACGAACTCAGCGCCTTCGGCGAGGAGATTACCGGACTCGCAGACGTTGCCGAAGCGGACGCACCGGAGGTGACGCCCTCGTGAGCGACGCCCAGGATGTGGACGATGCGGCCGAGGACAGCGTGGGCGTGCCCGGTGAGGAAGACGTCGAAGCCAACGTCGAGGCGGCGCTCCGCGAGTTCCTCGACGCCCTCGCCGAGTCGGAGACGTACCAACAGTTCGTCGCGGCTGACGAGGCGTTACAGAACGATGACGACGCGATGGCGCTGCTTCGCGAGTACCAGCGAAAGCAACAACAGATGCAACGCGGCGGCTTCGACGAGTCGGTGATGGCCCAGCTGAAGCAACTCCAGACCGAGATGTCGAACAACGAGACGATCCAGCGCCAGCAGGCCGCACAGACGGCGCTGGTCGAACTGCTCCAGCGGACGAACGACGCGGTTAGCGACGAGATCGGCGAGGAGTTCGCGCGGTCTACCGGAGGTGGGTGCTGTTGAGCGCTTCCGGTCAGGACGCCAGCGAGGACGGAGTCACGGACGACGAGGTCGTCGCGGCCGCCGAGGCGCTCGGCGAGGAACTCGCGGCGGCGAAAGAGTCGGCCTCGGAGTTCGCGTTCACCACCATGGTGATGCAGTGTAACGAGGCGATCAGCGACGAGACCGGGCTTGACTACGGCAGCGTCTGCGGCGCCGACGACGATAGCTGCTGTTAGCGGGGGTCGGTAGGGTCCTCCCCGGCGATCCTGCCGATCGCGTCGCTCCACGGACGGTGTTGTCGACGAGTACTCTCCACATCCTCCCCCAGTATTTCAGCGAACGCGACGAATCCGCGCGAAAGAGCACGACCGACATCGAGACAGTAGATACTATCGAGCAGGCGGGACATCAGACCTCTCTCCGGGATCACCGATCGCTGCGCCTTGAGAATTCTATATCGCGATATATGATTTATTAGCTGCTCACGTTCGGATCCCTCGTCGGAGCACACGCTCCGGCTCTCCGTCCGATCCGGCGTCTCGGCGGCGATCGACCGGCTTTTTTCCCGCCGGACCCTCGCTCGCGACATGGCCGACGAGTTCGACCCGGAGAAGTTCGAGGACAAGTACGCCCACTACTTCAACGAGCTCCAGCGGGCGTACAAGAACGCCTTCAACCAGATGAACGACCGGTACGACTCGGAGCTGATCCACGGAATCGACCAGACCGTGCTCAACGAGTCGGAACCGTTCTACGAGGACGGCGAGTTCCGCGTCGAACTCCCGGAGAACCCCCGCGAGCGCATTCGCGGCGCCGTCGCGGTCGACGACGAGACGTTCGAGGAAACGCTCGAGGAGTACGTCGACCGGATCGAGTCCGAGCTGTACCGGACCCTCGGCGTCGATCGGCCGGAGTGATTCGACGAGGCGTGTCATCCCGACCGGATCCGCCCGAACCAAAGGCATAAGCCCGCCGCCCGCCAACTCGCGGGCATGAGCACGGACACCGACGCGGCTGACGCGGAAAACGAACTCCGCGAGCGGATCACGAACTTCCTGCGGCGCAACTTCCCGCAGATCCAGATGCACGGCGGGAGCGCCGCCATCGCCCACCTCGACCGCGAGAAGGGCGAGGTGACGGTCCAGCTCGGCGGCGCCTGTTCCGGCTGCGGTATCTCTCCGATGACGATCCAGGCGATCAAGTCCCGGATGGTCAAGGAGATCCCCGAGATCGAGACGGTCCACGCCGACACCGGCGCGGCCGCGGGCGCCGACGGCGACCTCGGCGGCACCAGCAGCGGCGGCGGGATGTCCCCCTCCTTCCCCGGCGAGACGAGCGACGACGGCGGCGACGACGAAGGGCCGCAGGCCCCGTTCTGAGTCGGTTCGACTCGCGACGTTCTTCTCTTTCCTCGCTCCGCTCCGCCAGTCGCATCGCTGTTTATCGATAATCGGCCGTTTTCGCAGGTCAGACGCTTCCTAACGTCTCTTCCGGCGTTTCTTCTGTGATTCCGCATCGACGCTGTTTAAATTGTATATCGCTATATCGAATCTCTCTCGGCGGTCTCGCTCGGTCCGACTGAAGCCTTTTTCTCCCCGGCAGCCGTGGGGAGTTGCTATGTACCATCGCGAGGTCGAACCCACGGCGGAGTACGTCGCGCGGTTCGAGACGGGCGCCGACTGGCGCGAGGAGATAGAGAGCCTCGCCCGCGCGGAGGACGTCGAGGCCGGCTGGTTCACTGCGCTCGGCGCGGTCCAGGACGCGGACGTCTGGTTCTACGACCAGGAGGAGACCGAGTACCGCTCGGTCACCTTCGACGAGCCGCTGGAGGTGGCCGCCTGCGTGGGCAACGTCTCGCTTCTGGAGGGCGACGTGTTCGCGCACACCCACGTCGTGCTCTCGCGGCCGAGCGGGCAGGCGCTCGCGGGCCACCTCGACTCCGCGACCGTCTGGGCCGGCGAGTGCCACCTGCGCGCGTTCGCGGAGCCGCTGGAGCGCTCGCACGACGAGGCCACCGACCTCGACCTTTGGCTGTGACCCGCCAAACGCACCGCGCGACTCCCTCGATCGAGGCCCGATGAGACCGGACGACGAGCGCTACTTCGCGCGGATCGAGGAGCGCCTCGACGAGGCGTGGGACGTCGCGGAGACGGCCAAAGAGCAGGGCCGCGACCCGGAGCCCGAAATCGAGATTCCGGTCGCGCGCGACATGGCAGACCGCGTCGAGAACATCCTCGGGATCGACGGGGTCGCAGAGCGCGTCCGCGACCTGGAAGGGGAGATGTCCCGCGAGGAGGCGGCCTTAGAGCTGGTCACCGACTTCGTCGACGGCAACGTCGGCGACTACGACTCCCGCGAGGGGAAGATCGAGGGGGCGGTCCGGACCGCCGTCGCGCTGCTCACCGAGGGCGTCGTCGCCGCGCCGATCGAGGGGATCGACCGGGTCGAACTGCTGGAGAACGACGACGGCACCGAGTTCGTCAACGTCTACTACGCCGGCCCGATCCGCTCCGCGGGCGGGACCGCGCAGGCGCTGTCGGTGCTCGTCGCGGACTACGCCCGATCGCTGCTCGGCGTCGACGAGTACAAGGCCCGCGACCAGGAGGTCGAGCGCTACGCCGAGGAGATCGCCTTATACGACAAGGAGACGGGGCTCCAGTACACGCCGAAGGACAAGGAGTCGAAGTTCATCGCCAAGCACATCCCCATCATGCTCGACGGGGAGGCGACGAGCGACGAGGAGGTCTCGGGGTTCCGCGACCTCGAACGCGTCGACACCAACTCCGCGCGCGGCGGGATGTGCCTCGTCGCCGCCGAGGGGATCGCGCTGAAGGCGCCGAAGATCCAGCGGTACACCCGCGATCTGGAGGAGGTCGACTGGCCGTGGCTCCAGGATCTGATCGACGGCACGATCGGCAAGGACGGCGCGGGCGACGGCGACGCCGCGGAAGCCGAGGAGGGTGCCGACGACGCGGAGGGCGGCGACGGTGAGGGGGCGGACGGCGGGGCGGGCGAGGCGGCCTCCGAGGCCGACGATCCCAGCGACAAGGGCGCGACGGGGCCGCTCCGCGCGGAGCCCTCACAGAAGTTCCTCCGGGACCTCATCGCGGGCCGGCCCGTGTTCACCCACCCGAGTGAGGCGGGCGGGTTCCGCCTCCGGTACGGTCGCGCGCGGAACCACGGGTTCGCGACCGGCGGCGTCCACCCCGCGACGATGCACATCGTCGACGACTTCCTCGCGGCCGGGACGCAGATCAAGACGGAGCGGCCGGGGAAGGCGCACGGCGTCGTCCCCGTCGACTCCATCGAGGGGCCGACGGTCCGGCTCGCGAACGGCGAGGTCCGGCGGATCGACGACCCCGAGGAGGCGAAGGCGGTCCGCAACGGGGTCGAGAAGGTGCTCGACCTTGGCGAGTACCTCGTCAACTACGGCGAGTTCATCGAGAACAACCACCCGCTCGCGCCCGCGTCGTACGCCCCCGAGTGGTGGGTCCAGGAGTTCGAGGCGGCGGGCGCCGACGTTCAGGCCATGGGCGACGACCCGCACGTCGACCTCGAACACCCCGACGTCGACGAGGCGCTCGCGTGGGCGCGCGAGTACGACTGCCCGCTCCACCCCGAGTACACCTACCTCTGGCACGACGTGTCGGTCGAGGCGTTCGAGGCGCTCGCCGACGCGGTCGCCGCGGGCGAGGTCGTCGAGGGCGTCCTGGCCATCGAGCGCACCGAGCGAGTCCAGGACGCGCTGGAGTCGCTTTTGATCGAGCACGCCGCGACCCCGGACGCGCTCCGGATCCCAACGTGGCGCCCGCTCGCGCGGTCGCTCGGGATCGACGATGGGCTCCGGAAGGAGTGGGATGCGGACGACCTCTCGGCCGCGGCCCGCGAGTACGCCGACGGCGAGAACGCGATCCGCGCGGTCAACGAGGTCGCCCCGTTCGAGATCCGCGAGCGCGCCCCGACCCGGATCGGCAACCGGATGGGCCGCCCCGAGAAGTCCGAGAGCCGCGACCTGTCTCCCGCGGTCCACACCCTCTTCCCGATCAATGAGGCGGGCGGCCCCCAGCGCGACGTGGCCGAGGCGGCGAACGTCATGGACGACACGGGCCACCGCGGACGACACGAACTGGAGGTCTCCGACCGCGTCTGTCCGGACTGCGGCGAGCACACCTACGCCGCGCTCTGTCCCGACTGCGAGACGCACACGGAGCCGCACTACGAGTGTAACGACTGCGGCACCGTCTGCGAGCCGGACGAGGCCGGCCGCGTCGAGTGCCCGAACTGCGAGTGGGAGGTGACGGCCGCGACGTACCAAGAGGTCGACGTCAACGACGCGTACCGCTCCGCGCTGGAGACGGTCGGCGAGCGCGAGTCCGCCTTCGAGATCCTCAAAGGGGTCCAGGGGCTCACCTCGCGGAACAAGACGCCCGAGCCGATCGAGAAGGGCGTCCTCCGCGCGAAGAACGGCGTCACGTCGTTCAAGGACGGCACGGTCCGGTACGACATGACCGACCTCCCGGTCACCGCGGTCCGGCCCGAGGAGCTCGACGTCACCGCGGACCACTTCCGCGAACTCGGGTACGAGACTGACATCGACGGCGAGCCGCTGCGCCACGACGACCAGGTGGTCGAGCTCCGCGTCCAGGACATCGTCCTCTCGGACGGCGCGGCCGAGCACATGCTCAAGACCGCCGACTTCGTCGACGACCTGCTCGAACAGTTCTACGGGCTCGACCGCTTCTACGAGGTCAACGAGCGCGACGACCTCGTCGGCGAGCTGGTCTTCGGGATGGCGCCGCACACGAGCGCCGCAACTGTCGGGAGGGTGGTAGGTTTCACATCGGCCGCGGTCGGATACGCTCATCCGTACTTTCACGCCGCGAAAAGGCGGAATTGCTTCCACCCGGAGACGAAAATCTGGTACGAGGACGAAGACGGAAAGTGGCACTATGTCCCCATCGAGACACTCGTTGAGGACCGACTTGACGCCGAAACGGCTGAAGAGGACGACTTCGGGACGCTTGTCCAGAAACTCGATGACGACGTGTACGTACCGTCCGTAACTGAGGATGGCGAGGACACGCTCCAACGGGTCGAAGCACTCTCGAAGCATCCCTCGCCCGACCACCTCGTCCGCGTCGAAACCAAGAGTGGACAGGAGCTGACGGTGACGCCCGATCACTCGATGCGTCGGTGGACCGGCGATGGAGTCGAGCGCGTGTCGGCCCGAGAGTTAACCACGGAAGATGCGCTCCCTGCGCCGAAACAGATCTCGGTCGACGGGGAAACAGCGACGTTCGACCTGCTCGCGGAATTCCTCGACGCGGACGCCGTTTCGAACGACGACCTGATGATCCGAGGGCTCGGCGAGTCTAATCTCAAACAACTCCTCGATGATGCGACAGACGCCGACAACTACCTGAAGCCTGTTGCGGAACTCCTCGACGTTAGTCAGTCGACGGTGTACAACTGGGTGTCTCGCGACAGCATCTCGGCAGGCGTTCTGATCGAACTGTACGACCGCGACACTGTCGTCGAACGCGTTCCCACCGACGTGACACTTGGGATCCGTCGAGACAGCGCTTCGATTTCGCGTCAGTTCGATGTCGACGAGAAAGTCGGCACGATGCTCGGATACTACGCTGCAGAAGGGTTCACCCGGCAGGAGGCTGGGTCGTTTTACCAGACGACAATCTGTACGCCGGACGACGTGCCACGCGACGAGATCATTGACGTCTTTGACGACGTATTTGACGTTGAGGCGTTCGAGGAGAACGAATGGAAGATTACTGTCTCCAGCCGCCTCGTCACGACGCTGTTCTCGGATGTCCTTGACGCCGGGAGTCGTGCGGAGACGAAACGAATCCCGGACTGCGTGCTCTCCGCACCGGACTCGGTTCTCCGAACGTTCCTCGCGGCGTATTTCTCGGGCGACGGAAGTACGTCTAGCGAACGTGTCGAGGTTCGCGCACATACGGTGAGCGACGACCTACAGTCCGACCTAGTCGCAGCCCTCAAGCGGTTCGGTATCGCTACGAAAGTGTATCGCGAGGAGCGTACCCCGAAGACGGGTGCGGTGGCCGAGTTCTACGACGGTGAGCAGTCGTTCGAATCCTGGGTTCTCAAAGTCACATCACAGAACGCCGTGCGGTTCGCTGACCGAGTCGGATTCCACCTCGACCGCAAGGGGGAGACGCTTACTGACGTGCTGGACCGCGTCGACACCCGAACACAGCGACTCTTCGGTGACGGTGGCGACGTTTGGGTTGACGAAGTCGTCTCTGTTGAGACGGTCCAGTCCGACATTGAATCCACATACTGTCTGACTGTCGAGGAGACAAACACGCTCGTCGCGAACGACGTGTACTCCGGTCAGTGTGACGGTGACGAGGACTGCGTGATGCTCCTGATGGACGGGCTTCTCAACTTCTCGAAAGAATTCCTGCCGGACCAGCGCGGCGGGCGGATGGACGCGCCCCTCGTGATGTCCTCGCGGATCGATCCCTCGGAGATCGACGACGAGGCGCACAACGTCGACATCGTGCGGGAGTACCCGCTGGAGCTGTACGAGGCGTCGCGCGAGCTGGCCGACCCCGAGGAGGTCGAAGACCTGATCCAGATCGGCGAGGACACGCTCGGCACCGACGGCGAGTACCACGGGTTCGACCACACGCACGACACGACGGACATCGCGATGGGGCCGGATCTCTCGGCGTACAAGACGCTCGGCGACATGATGGAGAAGATGGACGCGCAGCTGGAGCTGGCCCGGAAGCTGCGCGCGGTCGACGAGACCGACGTGGCCGAGCGGGTCATCGAGTACCACTTCCTCCCGGACATCATCGGCAACCTCCGGGCGTTCTCGCGGCAGGAGACGCGCTGTCTCGACTGCGGCGAGAAGTACCGGCGAATGCCCCTGACGGGCGAGTGTCGCGAGTGCGGCGGCCGCGTGAACCTCACGGTCCACGAGGGGTCGGTGAGCAAGTACGTCGACACCGCCATCGAGGTGGCCGAGCGGTTCGGCTGCCGCCCCTACACGAAACAGCGTCTGAAGGTGTTAGACCAGTCGCTGGAGTCGATCTTCGAGGACGACACGAACAAGCAGTCCGGCATCGCGGACTTCATGTGACGCTCCCAGTCCCCCGTCGCCGTGGCCTGTCCCGCGGCGACGGGGTCTGGCTCCTTGCCACAGGAGGTCATGGTGAGTGACTCTGGTTGGGTGGTGATAGCGCTCTCGGAACGACTTCCAAGCACGTGTGCCTCTCGTCGATGGGCTGGAAGCCACCTCCAACTCGAGGGTGCTCGCGGTTAGCCGTTTGGCATGGTATACCAGAGCATTCAAACAGGCTGCGTCGCGGCCGCGAGTCCCCGCCGACGCGTCAGTCGCCGCGCGCCTCCTCGACCACCCGCGTGAACTCCCGGGCGGTCTCGGTGATGACCTCGTAGTCGCCGCGCTCGGCGGCGTCGTAGTCGACCAGCGCGCCGCCGGCGCCGACCGCGAACGCGCCCGCGTCGATGTAGTCGGCCGCGTTGTCGGGGCTCACGCCGCCGGTCGGCATCATCGGGATCTGGCCGAGCGGCCCCTTCATCGCGCCGAGGTGGGCCGGCCCGACGGTCTTCGCGGGGAACACCTTCACGAAGTCCGCGCCGGCCTCGTAGCCGCGGACCGCCTCGGTCGGCGTCATCACGCCGGGCGCGCTGACGGCGCCGTAGCGGTTGCACGTCTCGATGACGTCCTCGTGGAGGCTCGGGGAGACGACGAACTCCGCGCCCGCCATCAGCGTGGTCCGGGCCGTCTCGCTGTCGAGGACCGTCCCCGTGCCGACGACGACCTCGTCGTCGAAGGAGCCGGTGACCTCGCCCAGCTTCTCGGCCACGTCCGGCGTGTCGGCCGTGATCTCGACGGCGGTAACCCCACCCTCGCGCAGCGCCTCCGTGATCTCGATGAGCTGGTCGGCCGGCACTCCGCGCAACACCGCGACGACGCCGCTGTCGTCGAGCCGTGAGAGCGTCTCGTTCATACTCCCAGTTACCCGAGTCGGCCCTTAAAGCCGCGGCGATGGCCGCAGGCGGTACGGACGAGCGCAGGCGATGCGGACGGGCGCAACCGGTGCGGGCGAGCGCAGCCGGTTCGACGGCCACGAGGGTACCGGCGACTGCGGGCACTGCCGGCGACGCGACCGAGCGCCCGCCTCGCCGCCTGCCCCGTGACACCGATCGACACGAAATCGGCGGCGATCGGGGGTACTCGCCCGGGAAACGGCCGCGACGAAACACTACCCTTTTGACCCTCCTTTCGGTAACACTCGGTATAATGGGCCGACGCAAGAAGATCGTTCAGGAATGTGAGCGGCTGATGGACAACCCGGAGAACATCCGGAACATCGCCATCGCCGCCCACGTCGACCACGGGAAGACGACGCTCTCCGACAACCTGCTGGCGGGCGCCGGCATGATCTCCGAGGACACCGCGGGCGAGCAGCTCGCGATGGACACGAAGGAGGACGAGCAGGAGCGCGGCATCACCATCGACGCGGCGAACGTCTCGATGACCCACGAGTACGAGGACACCAACCACCTCGTCAACCTCATCGACACCCCGGGCCACGTGGACTTCGGGGGCGACGTCACCCGCGCGATGCGCGCGGTCGACGGCGCCTTAGTGGTTGTCGACGCCGTCGAGGGCGCGATGCCCCAGACGGAGACGGTGCTCCGGCAGGCGCTCCGCGAGGGCGTGAAGCCGACGCTGTTCATCAACAAGGTCGACCGCCTCATCTCGGAGCTCCAGGAGGGGCCCCAGGAGATGCAGGAGCGGCTGATGTCCGTCATCGCCGACGTCAACGAGCTCATCCGCGGGATGGCCGAGAACATGGACGACATCCCCGAGGACTGGACCGTCTCCGTCGAGGACGGCACGGTCGGGTTCGGCTCCGCGCTGTACAAGTGGGGCGTCTCGATGCCCTCGATGCAGCGGACCGGCATGGACTTCGCCGATATCATGGAGCTCGAACAGAACGACCAGCGGCAGGAGCTCCACGAGCGGACGCCGCTTTCGGACGTCGTGCTCGACATGGTCTGCGAGCACTTCCCGAACCCGGTCGACGCCCAGCCCCGCCGCGTCCCGCGCATCTGGCGCGGCGACCCCGAGTCCGACCTGGCCGACACGATGCGGCTGGTCGACGAGGACGGCGAGGTCGTCTTCATGGTCACCGACATCTCGATGGACCCGCACGCGGGCGAGATCGCGACGGGCCGCGTCTTCTCCGGCACGCTGGAGAAGGGTCAGGAGCTGTACGTCTCCGGCACCGCGGGCAAGAACCGCATCCAGAGCGTCGGCCTCTTCATGGGGTCCGAGCGCGAGGAGGTGGACCGCGTCCCGGCGGGGAACATCGCGTCGGTCACCGGCCTGCGTGACGCCATCGCCGGTTCCACGGTCTCCTCCGTGGAGATGACGCCGTTCGAGTCGATCGAGCACATCTCCGAGCCGGTCATCACGAAGTCCGTCGAGGCCCAGAACATGGACGACCTGCCGAAGCTCATCGAGACGCTCCAGCAGGTCGCCAAGGAGGACCCGACGATCCAGATCGAGATCAACGAGGACACCGGCGAACACCTCATCAGCGGGCAGGGCGAGCTCCACCTCGAAGTGATCACCCAGCGGATCCGCGACAACCAGGGCATCCCGGTCATCACCGGGGAGCCGATCGTCGTGTTCCGCGAGCAGCCCCAGGAGAACTCCCGCGAGGTCGAGGGGCAGTCGCCGAACCGCCACAACAAGTTCTACATCACCGTCGAGCCGATGGACCAGGAGATCGTCGACGCCATCCAGCTCGGCGAGGTCTCGATGGACATGCCCGAACTGGAGCGCCGGGAGGCGCTGCAGGAGGCCGGCATGGACAAGGACACCTCCCAGAACGTGGAGGACATCCACCGGACCAACATCCTCATCGACGACACGAAGGGGATCCAGCACCTCAACGAGACGATGGAGCTCGTGCTTGAGGGGCTTCAGGAGGCGCTCGACGACGGCCCGCTGGCCGCCGAGCCGGTCCAGGGGTCGCTGTTCCGCCTGCACGACGCGAAGCTCCACGAGGACACCATCCACCGCGGGCCCGCGCAGGTCATCCCGGCGGTCCGCGACGCGGTCCACCGCTCGCTGATCGACGGCGAGGTCCGCCTGCTGGAGCCGATTCAGGACGTCCGCATCGACGTCCCCTCGGAGCACATGGGCGCCGCGTCCGGTGAGATTCAGGGCCGCCGCGGCCGCGTCGACGACATGTACCAAGAGGGCGACCTCATGGTCGTCGAGGGCATCGCGCCCGTCGAGGAGATGATCGGGTTCTCCTCCGACATCCGCTCGGCCACCGAGGGCCGCGCCTCGTGGAACACCGAGAACGCGGGCTTCCGCGTGCTCGTCGACAACCTCCAGCGCGAGAAGATCATGGAGATCCGCGAGCGCAAGGGAATGAAGCTGGAACTGCCGCAGTCGATCGACTACTTCTAAGTCGACGACGCGGTTCGCGGTCTGCGGTTCTCGACGGTCTGCGACCTGCTGCGGCTTCCTTCCGCTCTTTCGACGCTCCGACGCCACTTCGCCAGCGGCGCGACTACCTGATCGCCGACCGCCCGCCGACGAGGACGAAGCCCAGTCCGACCGCGACCGCGACGAGCGGCGCGTTCGACGTGCGGTCCTTCAGGAACGCGGCGTCCGGGTCGGACGGGTCGACGTGCGCGGTCGCGGACTCGCCGACGGCGTACTCTTCGACCACCGACCGGGCCGCCGACTCGGTGTCGTAGTCCTGTGTGATCGACGCCGGGAAGACGTTCGCGCTCTCGTAGGCGGTCCCCTCGTACTCGTAGGTGAACCGGACGACCGGGCGGTAGTCGACGTCCGCGCTGCTGCCGGCCGAAGTCGACTCCACGCCGAGTTCGGTTATCTCGGCGTCGACCTCGACGGCGTCCGCGACGGCGTTCGACTGCTGGGTGTAGTCGTACGCGCCGTACCCGGTCGCCGCGAGGCCGATCAGCAGCATGAGGACCGCGCCGCGTCTCGTCTTCGGACCGCCGATGGAGAGTCCGTCGTCACCCATCGCTACTTCACCTCGGGGCTGCGGAGGGCGGTTCCGCGCGAGCGGTGGCGTCGCGACCGTGGCCGAACTGCGGGGAGGGAGTTCACACCGGCGCGACAGCCGCCCGACACATAACTGTGCGGGGGTTCCCGCGCGCACCTTCCCCTCGGAGTCGAGCGGTTTTCGCTCGCCCGGCGGCGGACTGTCTCACGACCGTGCGCCGCGTTGACAGGTGCGAGGGCGAGGCAACGCCTGCCATCGCCGAAGGCTTATACCCGATCGTCCGACTCCGTTCGTGTATGCAGACGGGCACGACTTCCCCCCGGCGCACCGCGACGGAGCCACCGAGCGACAGCTCCACGCCGGGCACAGGAACGTGTCTGCGAACCCGTGGCCTCGGACTGGCTCGTCGCGGCAAGGCGCCGGAGGTGGCGGCGTGAGCGACCGTCGCGACGGGACGCCGGAGGCCGCGCTCGACGCCGAGGACGCGGCCGATTCGGCCGCCGCCCGGGGCGCGGACGCGGCCTCCCCGGACGGCGGTCACGCGGCCGCGACCCCCTCGACGCACACGGTGCGACTGGAGCTGGTCGACGAGCCGGGCCAGCTGCTCGCCGCGCTCCACCCGATCGCGGACAACGGCGGGAACCTCCTGTCGATCTACCACGAGCGCGGGAACAAGACGCCCCGCGGGCGGATCCCGGTTGAGGTCGACTTCGAGGCGACCGCCGAGCGGTTCGAGGAGATCGTCGACGCGCTCCGCAGCGAGGGCGTGAACGTGATGCAGGCGGGTACCGAGCGGTACGCGGAGGAGGTGACGATCCTCCTGTTCGGCCACCTCATCGACACCGACCTCTCCGACACGCTCTCGCGGATCGAGGCCTGCGAGTCGGCGTCGGTCGCCGACGTGTCGCTCGCGGCCCCGCAGGGCACCGAGGAGGTGTCGAGCGCGCGGCTCCGGCTCGAAGCGCGCGCCGGCGAGACGGACGCGGCGCTGGCGGCGGTCCGCGAGCTCGCCGACGAGAAGGAGCTCCGCGTCGTCGAGCCGCTCACGGGGGTGGACGCGTGAGACTCGCCGTTATCGGCGCGGGCGCGGTCGGGCGCTCCGTCGTCGAGCTGGCGGGCGAGTACGGCCACGAAGTTGTCGCGGTCGCGGACTCCTCCTCAGCGACCGTCGCGGACGGAGGCGGCTCGGGCGGGGCCCGCGGCGGCGCGGACGGGACCGTCGGCGTCGACCCCGACGCGGTCGTGGCGCGGAAGGCGGAACGCGGGATCGTCGGGGACGACGATCCCGACGACGCGCTGGCGGCCGACTACGACGTCCTCGTGGAGGCGACGCCGACGACGCTGGGCGACGCCGAACCCGGCTTCTCGCACGTGACTCGCGCGCTGGAGCGCGACCGCCACGCGGTCCTCGCGAACAAGGGGCCGGTCGCGGAGCGGTTCGGCGACCTGCGGGCGGCCGTCGACGACAGCGACGGGGAGATCCGGTTCGAGGCGACGGTGGGCGGCGCCATCCCCGCGGTGTCGACCGTCGAGGACATCGAGCCCGGCCACGTCACCGCGGTCCGGGGCGTGCTCAACGGGACGGCGAACTTCATCCTGACGCGGATGGCGGCCGAGGGGCTCGACTACGACCACGTGCTCGCGGAGGCGCAGGACCTCGGCGTCGCGGAGGCGGACCCCTCTTTCGACGTGGACGGGACCGACGCGGCGCTGAAGTGCGTCATCCTCGCGAACGTGCTATCCTTCGGCGCCGCCGATGACCCGGCCGACGCCCGGGAGTTCACGCTCGACGACGCCGACGTCTCGGGGATCCGCGACGTGCCCGGCTCCGCGCTCCGGCTCGCTGCCGAGGACGGCCGAACGGTGCGGCTGATCGGCGAGGCGACCGGCGAGACCGTGCGGGTCGCCCCTCGGCTCGTCCCCGAGAACGGGACGCTCGCGGTGTCCGGCACGCAGAACATCGTTCAGATCGAGACGACCCACGCGGGCCGGCTCAACATCTCCGGCCGCGGCGCGGGCGGCCCCGAGACCGCGAGTGCGGTCCTCGGCGACGTGGGGCGACTGGAATAGGTCGGATCGTCCGGGTGGAGTAGGTCGGCCCGTCCGGATGGAGTAGGTCGGCCCGCCCGGCTGGAGTAGGCCACTTTGACCGTCGATTCCGTCGCCGCGGACCGGGGCGTGTGTCGCTCTGTCGTGTCCCGCGTTGTCGAGAATCGCCGGACGGCGGCGCGATACTCTGTGGGCCGTATCGAAACCGTTTTAGTGGAATCAACCGAAACTTACTCACAGAGCGCCTTAGCGCGTGATTACCCCATGAGTGACAAACCGCATCAGAACCTGGCCATCATCGGCCACGTCGACCACGGCAAGAGTACGCTCGTGGGTCGCCTCCTCTTCGAGACGGGGAGCGTCCCCGAGCACGTAATCGAGCAGCACCGCGAGGAAGCCGAAGAGAAGGGCAAGGGCGGCTTCGAGTTCGCCTACGTGATGGACAACCTCGCCGAGGAGCGCGAGCGCGGCGTCACGATCGACATCGCCCACCAGGAGTTCGACACGGACAACTACTACTTCACCATCGTCGACTGCCCGGGCCACCGTGACTTCGTGAAGAACATGATCACGGGCGCCTCGCAGGCCGACAACGCGGTGCTCGTCGTCGCGGCCGACGACGGCGTCGCGCCCCAGACCCGAGAGCACGTGTTCCTGGCCCGCACGCTGGGCATCAACGAGCTCATCATCGGCGTCAACAAGATGGACCTCGTCGACTACAGCGAGGACTCCTACAAGGAGGTCATCAGCGAGGTCGAGGACCTGCTCAACCAGGTCCGCTTCGCGACCGACGACACCACGTTCGTGCCGATCTCGGCGTTCGAGGGCGACAACGTCGCCGAGGCGTCCGAGAACACGCCTTGGTACGACGGCGACACGCTGCTGGAGTCGCTTAACGACCTGCCGGAGTCCGAGCCGCCGACGGACGCGCCGCTCCGACTCCCCATCCAGGACGTTTACACCATCTCCGGCATCGGGACCGTCCCCGTGGGACGTGTCGAGACCGGGATCCTCAACACCGGCGACAACGTCTCCTTCCAGCCGTCCGACGTGGGCGGCGAGGTGAAGACGGTCGAGATGCACCACGAAGAGGTGCCCAAGGCCGAGCCCGGTGACAACGTCGGGTTCAACGTCCGCGGCATCGGCAAGGACGACATCCGCCGCGGCGACGTCTGTGGCCCGGCCGACGACCCGCCGAGCGTCGCCGAGACGTTCAAGGCGCAGGTCGTCGTCATGCAGCACCCGTCGGTCATCACGGCCGGCTACACCCCGGTCTTCCACGCCCACACGGCGCAGGTCGCCTGTACGATCGAGTCGATCGACCAGAAGATCGACCCGTCGTCCGGTGAGGTCGCCGAGGAGAACCCGGACTTCATCAAGTCCGGCGACGCCGCGGTCGTCACCGTGCGCCCCCAGAAGCCGCTCAGCATCGAGCCGTCCGGCGAGATTCCGGAACTCGGCAGCTTCGCCATCCGCGACATGGGTCAGACCATCGCGGCCGGCAAGGTGCTCGAAGTCAACGAGCGATAATCGATGCAGCAGGCACGCGTCCGCCTCGCCGGCACGAGCCCCGAGGACCTCGACGACATCTGCGACGACGTCCGCGAGATCGCGGACTCGACGGGGGTCGCCCTGTCGGGCCCGATCCCGCTGCCGACGAAGACGCTCGAGATCCCGTCGCGCAAGTCCCCGGACGGTGAGGGGACGGCGACGTGGGAGCACTGGGAGATGCGCGTCCACAAGCGTCTGATCGACATCGACGCCGACGAACGCGCGCTCCGTCAGCTGATGCGCGTCCAAGTGCCGAACGACGTCAGCATCGAGATCGTTCTCGAAGACTGAGCGCTAGGGCGTTTCTCTTTCACCCCTTTCGTTTTTTGACCCGTCCAGCGACGGCGTCGTCGGTTGGTTCCGACCCTCCCTTACCGCGCGTCGAGCAGCTTCGCGCGCCCGGCGACGAGCCCGCAGAACGCGCCCGTCGCGTGCGCGATCAGCGCGACGCCGGGCGCGGCCGTCGTCGCGGTGAGGACGACGGCGACGAGGCCAAATAGGAGCAGTTGGACCCGCGGGGAGAGCCGCAGCCGGTCGAACAGCGTCGCGCTCACGACGTTGCCGGCGAGCAGGTAGCCGCCGAGCGCGAAGACGGCGCCGCTGATCCCCAACACGGCTGCCGGAGGACCGAGCAGGCCGCCGACGGTCACCTGCGCGACGCCCGCGAGAGCGCCGGTCGCGATCACGAACGCGTGGAAGCGCGGGCGGGTCGTCCGGCTCTCGACGAGGGGCCCGACGAGCAGCAGCCCGAGGGCGTTCGCCAGCAGGTGGCTGACGGAGCCGTGCGCGTACACGCTCGTGACGAGCGTCCACGGGGCGACGGAGAGGGGGGCGGACAGCGCGAGGAGCCCGAAGAGGCCGACGAGGCTGAGGAGGGCCTGCGCGGCGCCGACGAGGAGAACGATCCCGAGCGTTTCGAGGGTGGCGCGCATCGGACGAGAGTTGGAATCGGGCGGTGAAAAGGCTGTGCGGGCCGACCGTTGCGGGCCGGTCGTCGCGGACGCTCCCGCCGCGGCTCAGATCACGTCGTCGGGGTCGTGCGCGTTCGCCATCCGCGTCGCCTCGGCGGCGTACCGCTCACGGTCCTCGGGGTCGTCGACGGCCCCGACGTTTGACGGCGCCGCGTCGACGGCGGCCGTGGTGTCGCGCACGTCGGTGAAGGAGGTGAGCGCGCGCTCCTTCCGGAAGTAGCGCTCGCCGTCCGGCGTCGCGTACGTGAGGATCACCATATTCTGCTCGTCGTCGGAGTAGGTCCGCTCGACGAGCCACATCCGTACGGCGTCGCTCGCGGAGCCGGGGGCCGCCTCGTTCGTGTTCATGTGCGGTATTTCGATTTCCACGAACAAACGTGTTACGTCGGCCCGGATCCGGACCGCGCCGCCGCCACTCGCCACCCCGAACCGCCAGCGTTTTATTCTTTAGGCCGGCCTAAACGAATAGATGAATCCGCGCGTCGCCGTCGCTCGGCTCCGCGAGCGCCTCATTCGGTTCCGCGAGCGACTGCCTCGGGGGTCGCTCGCGGTCGCGGGGACGGTCCTCGTCCTCGCGGTCGGCGGCGCAGTGCTGACGCGGACCCTCGACCTCGGGGCCGTCGTCTCGGCGGCGGCCGCGGCGGACCCGGCGCTCCTCCTCGCGGCGCTCGCCGTCTACCTCGCCTCGTGGCCGGTCCGCGGCCGGCGGTACGGCGACGTGCTCGCGCCGATGGGCCACCGATGCCGCACGGCGTTCCTCACGGCGACGGTGTTCGCGAGTCAGACCGCGAACCTGATCGTCCCCGCACGGGCCGGCGACGGCGTGCGCGCGTACCTGCTGAACGATCGCCGCGAGGTGCCGTACCCGACCGGGGTTGCGTCGCTGGCGGTCGAGCGCGCCTTCGACCTGGTCGCGCTCGGCGCGCTCGGCGGCGCCGCGCTCGCGGTCCTGCTCCTCGACGGCCGGACAGTGGCGCCGAACGGCTCGGAGCGAGCGGTCGCGGCCGCCGCCGCGCTCGCGCTCGGAGCCGCGCTGTTCTCCGCGGGCGTCGTTGCGGTCGCCCGGAGCGACCGCCGGTTCGGGCCCGCCCTCCGCGACCGCTTCGACGGCGGCCGGCTCTCGCGGGTCGTCGACGTCGCGGTCCGGTTCGGGGCCGCCGTCCGCGTCGTCGCCGCGGACGCGGGCGCGCTCGTCCGGGTGTCGCTCGCGAGCGGCGTCGTGTGGGGGGCGGACGTCGCGACGGCGGTCCTCGTCCTCGCGGCGCTCGTCGGCGGGTTCGGCGCGGCGGTCGACCCAGTCGCGCTCTGCGTCGTCGGCACGCTCGCCGTCTCGGCCGGGAACCTCGCGAAGGTGTTGCCGCTCTCGCAGGGCGGGATCGGCCTGTACGAGGCCGCGTTCACCGGGATCGTCGTCGCGGCGACGCCGATTCCGGCCGAGACCGCACTCGCCGCGGCGGCGCTCGACCACGCGCTGAAAAACGCTGTCACGCTGGCGGGCGGCGGCGCCGTCGCGGCCGCGTTCGACCTCTCCGTGACGGGCGCTCCCGACGAGTCCGAGCGGGAGCCGGACGCGGCCGCGACTCGACCGACCGCGGACCGCTAATATTTTAGGCTAGCCTAAAAATAATCGCGTATGGTCGACGCTCCACCCGACGCGGCCGACTCCGACATCTGCGTGATCGTCCCGACGATACGGGAGTACGAGTGTATCCGCGCGTACGTCGAGAACGCCCGCGAGCACGGTTTCGACGTCTCGCGGCTCCACTTCGTCCTCGTCACCGAGGACTTCTGCGACGTCGAGGAGATGCGCGACATGCTGGACGACCTCGGCGTCTCCGGGGAAGTGTTCGACGGCACCCGCCGCGAGGAGTGGTACGAGGCCAACGGCGTCGCGGAGTACGGCCACGTCGTCCCGGCCGCGAGCCACGCCGAGACGAGCTTCGGCCTGCTGTACATGTGGGCCGACGACTCCTTCGACTACGGCGTCTTCATCGACGACGACACGCTCCCGCACGACGACGCCGACTACTTCGGCCGTCACATGGAGAACCTCGCGTTCGGCGGGGCGATCGAATCGGTCAGCTCCGACGAGGACTGGGTGAACGTGCTCTACCAGAACGCCGACGACCACGGGCTCTACCCGCGCGGCTACCCGTACTCGGCGATGGACGAGACGGTCGAGACGGACGCGGTCGATGTCGAGGCCGGCGAGGTCGTCGCCTCGCAGGGCCTGTGGACGAACGTCCCGGACCTCGACGCGGTCCGAATCTTGATGGACGGCGACCTGGAGGGGCAGGCGCAGACGCGGACGGCCGCCGACGACTTCGAAGGCGACTTCGTCGCCGAGCGCGGCAACTACCTCACCGTCTGCTCGATGAACCTCGCGTTCCGCCGCGAGGTGATCCCCGCGTTCTACCAGCTGCCGATGGACGACAACGAGTGGGACGTGGGCCGCTTCGACGACATCTGGTCGGGCCTCTTCTTAAAGCGCGCCTGCGACGTGCTGGGCAAGCGGATCTATAACGGCGGTCCGCTCTGTGAACACAACAAGGCCCCGCGCTCGACGTTCGACGACCTCGCGAACGAGGTCGCTGGGCTGGAGCTGAACGAGCACGTCTGGGAGGTCGTCGACGAGGCCGGCGCAGACGCCGACTCGTTTGCCGCGGTCTTCGCCGAGATGGCCGACGCGCTCGCGGAAGGCGAGTTCGACGAGTGGAACAACGGCGCGTTCCTCAACCACTGCGGCGAGTACATGCGCGACTGGCTCGACTGCCTCGACGCGATCCGCCGGACGCCGGCGGTCGCGGACGACTGAACCGACACGACTAAAACCGTTTAGGTAAGCCTAAAACACATGACGAACCACGAATCCGACGGACGAGACGGACGCGACGTTCGACGACGGAAGTTCCTCGCGGCCGCCGGTTCGGTCGGCGTCGCGGGGATCGCCGGCTGTAGCGGGACCGGCGAGGAAGACGACGGCGAGGACGGCGGCGACGGCACCGACGGCGGGGCCGTGGGCCAGATCGGTTCCGGCCGCGCCGGCCGGGACGCTCCCGGCGGCACGTCGATGGCCGAAATGCCGGCGCTCGAAGGCGAGCTCACCGTCTACTCCGGCCGCGGCGAGTTCCTCGTCGGCGAGATCGTCGACTACATCGACGACCTCTACGACGACTTCGACCTGACCGTCCGGTACAACAACTCGACCGACCTCGTGAACCAGATCGTCAACGAGGGGGATGGGTCGCCGGCGGACGTGTTCTACTCGGTGAACGCCGGCGCGCTCGGCGCGCTCGCCGACGCGGGACGCACGCAGGCGCTCCCCGACGACGTGGCCGGGATGGTCCGCGAGGAGTTCCGCACCGAGCAGTGGGTCGGCACCTCCGGCCGCGCCCGGACGATCCCGTACAACACGGAGGAGTTCTCCGAGGACGACCTCCCGGACGACATCATGGCGTTCCCGGAAGAGTTCGAGGGCGACCTCGGCTGGGCGCCGTCGTACGGCTCCGCGCAGGCGTTCATCACCGCGATGCGGATCCTCGAAGGCGAAGACGCCACCCGCGAGTGGCTGGAGGCGATGGTCGAGCGCGGCGCCGCGACCTACCCCGACGAGTTCCGCACGTGCCAGGAGATCGCCGACGGCGAGATCGACGCCGCGTTCACGAACCACTACTACATCCAGCGCGTGCTCGACGGGAACCCGGAGGCCCCGATCGCCACCGCGTTCACCCAGGGCGACGCGGGCGCGGTGTTCAACGTCGCGGGCGCCGCGGTCGTCGACACCGCCTCGGACGCCGACCTCGCCGCGAACTTCGTCCGGCACCTGCTGTCGTCGGAGGCGCAGGACTACTTCGCGCGCTCCACCTTCGAGTACCCGCTGATCCCGGAGGTCGAACCGATCGGCGACCTCCCGACGATCGACGAGCTGGACGTCCCGGACATCGACCTCGCGGAGCTGTCCAACCTCGAACCGACGATCGACCTCATGCGCGAGGCCGGCGTCCAGCTCTGAGCGGTCGCCGCGCTCCGCACTACGCCGCCGTCACGCCCACAGCGCCACACTCCACCCGCCCGTGTCACCCTTTCCACCGCGCGTCCGCCCGCGTCGACTCGCCGCCAGCCTCAGTCAGCGGCTCGACCGCGCCGACCGGGTGAGCCTCGCCGCGGCGCTGGTCGCCGTCGCGGCCGGCCTCCTGACGTTCGCGATCGCCGCCACCGTCTTCTCGCACCACTCCGCGAACCACGACGAGGGGGTCTACCTCACGCAGGCCGCGCTCCTCCTCGAGGGCCAGCTGGCGTTCCACGCTGGCCCGCTCGCTGACGCCGTCCACCCGTGGTTCTTCATCGAGGACGGCGGGCGGCTCTACCCGAAGTACAACCCGGTCCCGGCGGCGATGTTCGCGGTCACGATGGGCGCGTTCGGGGAGCCCCGCGTCACGCTGGCGGCGGTCGCCGCCGGCAACGCCGCCCTCGTGTACCTGCTCGGGTCGATGGCGGTCGGCCGCCGGGCCGGCCTCGCGGCGGCCGTCCTCTTCGCCGCGTCACCGATGGCAGTCGCGACCTCGTCGGCCTTCCTCCCGTACGCGCCAACGACGTTCCTCAACCTGATCTTCGCGGTCGCGTACCTCCGGAGCGTCCGGGACCGGTCGCTCCGGGCGGCCGGCGTCGCGGGCGTCGCCATCGGGCTCGCCTTCTTCGCGCGGCCGTACACCGCGGTGCTGTTCGCGGCCCCGTTCATCGGTCACGCGCTGTGGCAGGTGGGGTCGGCGGTCCGTCGCTTCGGCGCCGAGACGGGGCAGTCGACGCCGCGCGCGCTCGCGGCCCTCGGCCGCCGCGCGCTCCCGGTCGGCGGGTCCCGCGGGCTTCCCGGCCCGATCCGCCGGCACGGGCTCACGGCGCTGTTCGGCACCCTGTTTGTCGGCGTCACGCTCGCGTACAACGTCCAGATGACCGGGTCGCCGCTCACGTTCCCCTACCAGGTGTTCGCGCCGATGGACGGTCCCGGCTTCGGCGAGCGGCGCATCCTCGGCCACTCGGTCGATTACACGCTCGGGCTGGCGCTGGAGTCGAACCGGTACGCGCTCCAGGAGATTGCGACCCGGTGGTTCGTGGCCGGCCCGCTCGGGACGGTCGCGGCGCTCGTCGGCGTCGCGGTCGCGCTCTGGGGCTGGCGCACGAGCGGCGACCCGCGCGGGCCGGTGGTCGCCGAGCCGACCGGCGACCGTGCCGTAGACGAGGAGCGCGCGCCCTCCGAGGCGCCCAGCCCCGCCGGCTCGCCCGCGTTCCGGCGGACGGCGACGCTGCTCCTCGTCGGCGTCGCGGTCTCGGTCGTCGTCGGGAACCTCTACTTCTGGGGGACCCACAACGCGCTCGCCGACCTCTCCGACCCGACCGACGGGCTCGCGTCGCTGTTCGGGCCGTTCTACCACTTCGACCTGCTCGTCCCGCTGTCGGTGTTCGGCGGACTGGGCGTCGCCGCCGTCGCTCGCGCGCTCTCCGCAGCCCGCAACCAGGTCGTGGCCCGCGGCGTCTCGCCGACGGTCGCGAGCGCGGCGCTGGCGGTCGTCGTCGCGCTCGCGGTCGCCGGTGGGGGCGTCGCCGCCGTCGACGCGGCCGCGGACCCGATGGAGCGGAACGCCGCGGTCGATGAAAAACACGAGATGGCGTACGCGCCGTTCGACGAGACGACGTTCGAGGACGCGCTGGTGTTCCTCCCCACGCCGTACGGCGAGTGGCAGAACCACCCGTTCCAGTACCTCCGGAACGATCCGGGACTCGACGGCGACGTCGTGTACGCGCTCGACCGCGATCCGGTCGAGAACTTCGCGGTGCTCGACGCGTACCCGGATCGGACGCTGTACCGGTACGGCTACCAGGGGGTCTGGACCGCGAACCCGGAGACCCGGGTCACGCCGAAACTGGAGGTGCTCGACCGGCGGTCGGGCTCCCGGATCGACGCCGAGACGACCGTCGGCGTGCCGGACCGCGTCGCCCGTGCGCAGGTCCGGATCGACCCGCGCCGGGGCGCTCCGGGGGGTCCCGACCACGTCTCCTACACGGTGAGCGACCTCGGCGACTCGCTCGCGGTCGACTGGGCGGTGACGCCCGAGGGCGTCCGGCTGCCCGGCGCCGCCGACGCGAGCGACGCCGACGCGGCCGCGGGTGGGACCGACGCGGCCGAGCCCGTGCCGTTCGACCCCGATGGCGACGTGGTCGCCGTGACGGTGACGCTCGTCGACCCCGCGGGATCGACGTTCACCTACCGGCAGGAGGTGACGGTGCGAACGACCGAGGATGGCGCCGTCGAGGTCGTCTGGCCGCCCGAGCGCTCGACCTGCCGGCTCGTCACGGAGTGCGGCAATGAGGGGACGTACCTCCCCAACGAGCCCGACGCCCACCCCGAGTGGGTCGTCTTCGAGACGGATGCCGAAACGAGCGATTCATAGATCGATCACTTATAAATGGTCGACTGCGGATCGACGGTGGACACCGCCAAAGCCCCAGTCGCTCGCTTATAAATAGCCGACTGCGGATCGACGGTGAACACAAAGCCCCAGCCGCTTGGTTATAAATGGCAGTCAGTAGATCGGCGGCGAACACCTCCAAAGCCCCAGCCGGGAGGCGGGCGCACGCTCGCTGCGCTCCTCACTCGGTCGCTCACTCCGTTCGCTCCCTCCTTGCGGTGCTTACGTCGCCTGCGCCCGCCTCCCGGCTGCCCCTTTGAGTCCCGCCCCGCACAGCGACCGCGCCTCACGCCTCCCCAGCCTCGTCGGCCTCCCTCCGGTCGGCCGACTCCCTCGCGCGTGCGACTCACGCCCTCCGGGCGTTCGTCGGCACGCGCCACCGCCGCGTCTATTTATAAATAATCGGCGCTGTCGCTCATGAGTGTAAAAACGTCGCCGGCGGCGGTCCACTGTGCCCACAGTGTACGTCCGGACCGCCGTCCGACGGCGCGTCGAGGAGGGAAGTGCCCTCAGAAACGCCGCAGCTGCTCTTCGAGACAGACGGTGACGATCGACTTCGCGATGGCGGCGCCGCCGCCGATCGGGTCGAGCTTCGTCTCGCCGAGGCGCTCGGCGTAGTGAATCGGCCGCTCGCGCACGTCGTAGCCCCGCATCAGCGGGCGGATCAGGAGTTCGGCGGAGAGGCCGGTGTTCTCGGTCCAGCCGATCTCCTCGACCACGTCGCGGCGGTACGCGCGCATCCCCGTGGTGGTGTCGTGGACGCGCTCGCCCATCAGCAGGCTCGCGAGCGCCGCGAACGCGTGGTTACCGAAGCGGTTGAACGCGGGCATCGCCTTCGCGCCGTGGTAGAGCCGGTCGCCGCTCACCACGTCTGCGCCGTCGTTGATCGCTTCGAGGAACTCCGGCAGCGCCTCCATCGGGTAGGTGTCGTCGCAGTCGGTCGTGACGACGACCGGGCGGTCGGGGGTCAGGATCGCCTCGCGGACGGCGACGCCGTACCCCTGGGGTTCCTGTTCGATGACGCGTGCGCCTTGTTCCCGGGCGATCTCCGGCGTGCGGTCCGAGGAGCCGTCGACGCAGACGATCTCCGCCTTTCCGTCGGTCACCTCGTCGATGTCTTCGAGGACCGTCGCGATGGCCTCCTCCTCGTTGTACGTCCCCATCACGACGCTGAGGTCGTCGAAGGTGTACGGTCCCGAGCCGTCGGCGGCGGTGTCCGTCGCGTCCGCCTCGTCCGTCGCGTCGATATCTCCCGTTGCGGCCGCCTCGCTGCCGTTCTCGACCGCGGCCGCGGACCCGTTCGTCGCGTGCGCTGAGTCGCTCATTACCCGCATCTCCGTTCGCACGCACTTGAATTTTTAGGTTTACCTAAAATAGTGGCAGTCGGCCGTCAGGACCCGTCTGCGAGCCAGTCGGCGACGTTGTCGCCGACGCGGAGCGCGAGCGCGGCGATGGTGAGCGTGGGGTTCATCGCGCCGCTCGTGGGGAAGACGGAGCTGGAGGCGATCCAGCAGTTCGTCAGGTCGTGGGTCCGGCAGTCGGCATCGACGACGCCCGCGTCCGGGTCGTCGCTCATCCGCGTCGTCCCCATGTGGTGGTAGGCGGGGCCGGTGGCGTCCGGGCCGGCGATCCACTCCACGTCGGCGCCGAGCTCCTCCAGAATCTCGACTTGGATCTCGTTGGCGCGTTCGATCGTGTCGAGCGCGCGGTCGCCGACGGTCCACTCGATCCGCGGGACCGGATTCCCACGGTCGTCGGTGCGGTCGTCCGCGAGCGTCACGCGGCTCTCGGTGTCGGGGAGCTGCTCGACGAGCCCGCCCATCGCGATGTGGTTGCCGTACTCGTCGCGCAGGCGGTCGCGGAGCGGGTCGCCCCAGTCGTCGCCGGTGAGGGCCGACTCCACCGGCGAGGGGCCGGCGTAGTTGAAGAACTCCAGCTTGAACGGGGCCTGTTCCGCGTCGGCCTCGTCGTAGAACTGGTCGCAGGCGCTGGTGTAGAAGCCGACGTGGTTCTGTCTCGTCGTCTCGTCGAGCGTGCCGCCCGCGCCCGCGAACAGGTGGTCCATGAAGAACTCGCCGACGTGGCCGCTGCCGTTCGCGAGCCCGTCGGGGTACCGGTCGGACGCGGACAGCAAGAGGAGCCGCGGCGTCTCCACCCCGCCCGCGGCGACGACGAACGCGTCCGCCTCCTGCCGGTGTCGCTCCCCGTCGGGCGTCGCGTAGACGGCCGCGGTCACCCGGTCGTCGCCGTCGTGTTCGAGTCGCTCGACCGGCGCGCGGTCGATGACGGTCGCGCCCGCCGCCTCGGCACGCTCCACGTGGACCGTCGCGTCGTACTTCGCGCCGCTCGGGCAGACGGGCTGGCAGGTCCCGTAGCCGACGCAGGGCGAGCGGTCGTCGTACGGCTCGGAGTTGCGCGCGTTCGGCACCGAGTGCATGTCGATCCCGAGTTCCTCGCAGGCCTCGGCGAACAACGAGTCGCTGTAGGATGGCTCGAACGCCGGCATCGGGTGGGGCTCCTCGCGCGGCGGCGCGTAGGGGTTGTCGGAGGCGCCGGCGACGCCCAGCTCGCGCTCCGCCTCGGCGTAGTAGGGCCGGAGGTCCGCGTAGTCGATGGGCCAGTCGGCGCCGACGCCGCGCTCGCTCGCGGAGTTGAAGTCGTCCTCGTGGAGCCGCATCACCATCCCTTGCCAGTGGAGGGTCGACCCGCCGACGCCCTTTACGCGGGCGTGGTTCAGCGGGTAGACCCGGTCGCCGGCGTTCTCGTGGGCGTCGCGCGCGCCGCCGACGCCCCACACGTCCGGTCGGCCGTACGACGGCCGGATCGCCCGCTCCTGTCTCGCGAGGCGGTCGGCCGGGTCGAACCGCGGCCCGGCGTCGAGGATCACCACCTCTCGGTCGCCCGCGAGTCGGTCGGCGACGAGCGCCCCCGCGGGACCCGCGCCGACGACGCAGACGTCCGCGTCGGGGACCGGGGTGCGGTCGATCGCCTCGCCGGCGTCCCCGTCGACCGCCGAGCGCTCGTCCCCGACGCTCTCGGCGCCGCTCATCGCGGTCCCCGCTGGTAGCTCTCCGCGCCGCCCGCGTGCCCCTGCGGGTTCTCGATGCCGACGAGCTCGCCGCCGGTCGGCGAGGAGTACAGCGCGAGCAGCAGCTCGTTCACGACGTAGTAGCGCACCCGCTCCGCGGTCGTTCCGTCCGGGTTCTCCTCGGCCACGTCCGCGCCGAGCTCCCGGAGCAGCGCGTCGCGGTCGGCGGGCGAGAGGTCGGCGACCGAGGCGTCGTACCACGACCGCGCCGCCGACTCCACCTCGGCGACCGCCGCGCGGATCCCCTCGTCGTGGGACGACCCGTCGAGCCGGCCATCGAGGAACGCCGCGACGAACGCGTCGATCCCGGAGACCGCGCCGGGGTAAAGCGTCTCCGCGACCGCCCTCATCGCCGTCCGGACCGCCTCGTCGCCGGGGGGACCATCGCCGTCCCACGCGGGGTCGGAGTCGTCGCCTCCCGGTCGGCTGCCCCCTTCGCCGGTCGCCCGACGGACGCCGAGCGCGACGCCGCCGGTCGCGCCTATCGCGGCGAGCGCGGCCGCGGCGTCGCGTCGCGTCAGTTCCATGGAAGAGTTTAGGTGGCCCTAAATTCATATATCCGTCGGAGCGCGCTCGCCGGGCGATCGGAACCCCTAACGCTCGGCGCGCCCTCGCGTCGACAACCCGACCTCATCCCCGCACAATGTCTCTGCGAACCCGGATCCGCGACCGGCTGACCGACGGCGACGACAGGCTCCCGCTCGGGCTCACGCTGCTGTGCGCGGCGATCGCCGCCACCCTCGTGTTCCCGCTCGCGTGGCTCGTCATCGAGGCGCTCGCCGTCGAGCGCGAGCGCGCCGCGGACCTCCTCTTCAGCGCCGGGACCGCCGACGTGCTCGTCAACAGCCTGCTCCTGATGGCGGGCGTCACCGTCCTCTCGATCGTGATCGGCGTCCCGCTCGCGTACCTCACGGCCCGCACCGACCTCCCCTTCCGCCGCTTCTGGTCGGTCGCGGCCGCCCTCCCGCTCGTCGTGCCGAGCTACGTCGGCGCCTTCTCGTTCGTCTCCGCGTTCGGGCCGCAGGGGGAGTTCCACGAGGTGCTCGCGCCGCTCGGCGTCGAGCGCGTCCCGGAGGTCTCCGGCCTCTCGGGGTCGATCCTCGTCATCACGCTGTACACCTACCCGTACGTCTACCTGACGACCCGGGCCGCGCTGCTGTCGTTCGACACGACCCTCCTGGAGGCCGCCCGGACGCTGAACCACGGCCGGCTCGCGGCGTTCCACCGCGTGACGCTCCCGACGATCCGACCCGCGATCGCCGCGGGCTCGCTGCTCGCCGCGCTGTACGCGGTCTCGGACTTCGGCACCCCGTCGATCATGCGGCTCCCGGTGTTCACCCGGCAGATATACGTCGAGTACAACGCCTTCGGGCGTGACTACGCCGCGCTGCTCTCCCTCCAGCTGCTCGTCGTCGTGGTCCTCGTGCTCACCTTGGAGTGGGCGGTCCGCTCGGACCGGGAGACGAGCGGCGACGATGCGGGCCGGACCGAGGACCGCGTGTCGCTCGGGCGGTTACGCTGGCCGGCGACGCTGCTCCCCGCCGGCGTGTCCGCGTTCGCGCTGTTGGTGCCGCTGTGGATCCTCGGGCTGTGGCTGGTCAACTCGGAGGCGGGGCGTCGCCCCTCGCTCGCGTTCGAGCCGATACAGGTGCTCAACTCGGTGTCGGTCTCGGCGGCCGCCGCGGTCGTCGCCGCGCTCGCTGCCATCCCCATCGCGTACTTCGCCGCGAACCACGACTCGCCGCTCGCGGTCGTCTTCGAGCGCGCGACGTACGTCGGCTTCGCGGTGCCCGGCATCGTGCTGGCGCTCGCGTTAGTGTACTTCGGCTCCGGGTACGCGCCGTGGATCTACCAGACGCTGCCGCTACTGATCTTCGCGTACGTCGTCCGGTTCCTCCCGCAGGCGGTCGGATCCACTCGGACGTCGATCCTTCAGGTCGACCGCCGGCTCGTCGAGGCCGGACGCACGCTCGGCGAGTCGCCGACCGGCGCGTTCCGCCGGGTCACGTACCCGCTCACCCGGTCCGGGATCGTCGCCGGGGCCGCGCTCGTGTTCCTCACGACGATGAAGGAGCTCCCCGTCACCCTCGTCCTCCGCCCGTCGGGCTTCGACACGATCGTCACCCAGATCTGGCGCGCGCAGTCGACCGCGCTCTACCAGTACGCGGTCGTCCCGACGCTCATCCTGCTCGTCATCTCCGGGCTCTCGATGGTCGTCATCCTCACGCAGGAGGGCGGCGAAGAGGGGCTGTGAGGCAGCGAAGCGGGGCTGTGAGGACAGCGAAGCGGGGCTGTGAGGGCGGCGACGGCGACCGGATTCGCGCTGCTGTTGTGTGATAGAAACAATTCTGCTCCTCCGGATCGAGGAAAGAAATCCTCAGTCCGCGGCGGACGGCTGTTGTCGCTGCGTCACGCGGAGCGAGCTGATCGCCGTGTAGAGGACCGCGAACGCGACGACGACCGCCGCGCCGATGACGAGCACCAGTCCGATCAGTTCGAGCGTCGGGTTGCCGAGGTAGGAGCCGACCTCGCCGACGCCCACCGCAACCGCGCCGACCAGCAGCATCCCGCCGAAGTACACCTTGATGCCGTCGGCGTCGACGACGGCCGTCGCGGCGGAGCCGACGCGCGCGCCGAGCGCGCTGCCGAACAGCAGCGGGACGACGATACCGAGGTCGACGCCGCCGCCCTGCCCGTACAGGTAGCTCCCGAGCCCGCCGGAGAAGACGATCTCGAAGAGGTCCGTGCCGACCGCGACGGGCACCGGGACGCCGATCGCGTAGATCATCGCGGGCATTCGGATGAAGCCGCCGCCGACGCCGAGGAAGCCGGACAGGACGCCGGTCGCGAAGGCGACGGCCGTGATCACCCACGCGGAGACGCGGACGTCGCCGCGGAGCGTCACCATCGGCGGGATCCGGACCGTCCGCTGGATCGTCTTCGCGATCTCGGGGATCTCGTACTCTTCGAGGTCCTTGTCGGCCGCCTCGTGGTCGATTCCGCCCCCGCCGTCGCCCGTCAGGGCGTCGCGGGTGACCATCGCGCCGACGCCGCCGAGCAGGACGACGTAGGCGACGCTGATGACGCCGCCGGCGAGCCCCATCGATTCGAGGTAGTAGACGCTGGCGCGGCCGACCTCGATGCCGATGGTCGTCCCGGTGATCATGATCACGCCGAGCTTGTAGTCCACCTGCCCGAGGTCGTGGTGTTTCAGCGTCGCGATGACGGCCGTCCCGAAGACGAACGCCATCCCGCTGCCGACCGCGACGGGCGCGGGGTAGTCCAACATAAGCAGGGCCGGGGTGACGAGGAACGACCCGCCCATACCGAAGAACCCGAACAGGACGCCGACGACGAGGCCGAACCCGACGAACAGCGCCGCCATCTCCGGACTCGTCCCAAGAATTCCGGGGCCGGCGAGGAGGCTATCGAGCATCCGCGTCACCCCCGACGAGGAGCCGCATCAGCGCGGGGCCGACGAGCCGTTCGAGGCCGCCGTACCCCACGTACAACACGAACGCTTCCAGGAGGATCGCGCCGATAAGCAGGGCCGTCTCCGGGTCCCATGTGGGTATCTCTAATCCTGCCATCGACTCTCACTTTCACTTCCGAGTTCGGTATTTCGCTTCTGGCACATTTCTGCTCACTTTCTCCTACCGGCCTCGTGCCTATAACGGTTTTGGGGTTGATGTACAATACTATATTCCGGTAACCTCGGCCGGAGTACCGATAACTTATGAGGAGGTTTTCGTGTGCGCAGGGCCCGCGGACCGTCGGTGGGAGTTGCGCTCGCCAAACTCGGAAGCTCCGGCGATTGTTTATAAATGACTGGCTGTGGATCGGCGGCGAACACCTCCAAGGCCCCAGTCACTCGCTTATAAATCGTTGATGGCGGATCGACGGCGAACGCCTCCAAAGCCCCAGCCGCGAGGTCGCAGTACGCTCGTTGCGCTCCTCGCTCGCTCCGCTCGCTGCGGTGCTTACGTCGCCTACTGCGACCTCGCGGCTGCCCCTTTGAGTCCCGCCCCGAACCGCCCCGCACAGCACCTCACGCCTCCCCAGCCTCGTCGCTGGCACCCTCCGCTTCGCTCCGGGAGCCAGCGACTCCCTCGCGCGTGCTGACTCGCGGCCTATCGGCCGCTCGCAGGCACGCGCCACCGCATCAGACTCGGACTTTATAAGAAATCGACGCCGCGGCGTGTTCTGTTTATAAAAGGAGCGCCGCGGCGGCGTACGCGAGCACGAACGCGAGGGCGAACGAGCCCGCCCACGCCCCCACCGTCACGAGGATCTTCCGGGCGTCCACCGCCGCCCGCCCGCCGACGGCCGCGCCGCTCCCGATGATCGCGCTCACGACGATCTCGTTGAACGAGACCGGCACGCCGAGCAGCACCGCCAGCTGCGCGATCAGAAACGACGGGACGAGCGCCGAGATGGAGCGGCGGGGCCCGAGCGAGGAGTAGTCCTGCGCGAGCGACTTGATCATCCGGGGCGCGCCGGTCCACGAGCCGACCAGCATCCCGAACCCGCCGCCGACGAGGACGGCGGTCGTCGACACCATCCCGACTTCGTCGAGCAGCGGGAGCAGCGGCCCGACCGCCAGCCCGACCTGACTCCCGCCCGCGGAGAACGCGACGAGCGAGCCCAACGCGAGCAGCACGCGCCGCAGTCCGCCCTCCTCGTCGCGGCTCACGTCCCACCAGACGACGGCCGCGACGGCCAGCGCCGCGAGGCCGGTGATCGCGACCGCCGACGCGAGCCCGTCGACCCCAAGCGTGTGCTGGGCGAGGCCACGGAGCGTGCCCGACTCGGGTCCGTCACCCAAGAAGCTGAATCGGACGTTCGCGAGGACGCTCCCGACGAGGCCGGCGAGGGCCGGGACGCTGTACCGCTCGGGGACGCCGGGCCGCGGGAGGACGCTGGCGAGCCCGAACGCGATGCCCCCGCCGACGAACGGCGTCAGCACCCAGACCGCGCCGATCTGTTGGTACTTCGCCCAGACCGGCGTCCCGCCGAGCGCGAGGCCGACGCCGATGACGGCGCCGGTCACCGTGAAGGCGGTCGCGATCGGAATCCCGGTGGCGATCCCGGCCGCCATCAGCCCCGCGCCGAGGACGAGCACGAGGATGACGCCGGCGATCGGCAGGCTGATGCCGCCGACGAGGCCGCTGCCGACGGCCTCCGAGACGCTGCTGCCCTGCGTCACGGCACCGGCGAAGCCGAAGACGCCCACCAGGAGGGCGGCCCGCATCGTTCCGATCGCGTTCGCGCCGACGGCGGGGGCGAACGGCGTCGCGCCGCTCGACCCGGCGCCGATCACCCACGCCATGAACAGGCTGGCGAGCGCCGCGCCGACGAAGAGGGCGATGAGAGCGGGGTCCATCGGGAGGGTGTGTCAGTCCGCGCCCGCCGCGGCGGCGTCGCGGGCCTGATTCCGGCTCCGCCAGTACCCCTGCGCGTACGCCCCGACGAACATCCCGCCGAGCGCCCAGAGGATGGTCACGTTGCCGACCCCGAGGCTGGCGTACGCGGCGCCCGGGCAGATCCCGGAGAGCCCCCAGCCGACGCCGAAGACGGCGCCGCCGACGAGCACGTTCCGGTCGAACGGCTTCAGCCGGCGCTCGTAGGGGTCGCCCGTGAGGGGCGCGGCGTCCCGGATCCGGGGAAGCAGCGCGAACGCGATCCCGGAGACGATCGCGGCCCCGAACATGACGAACGGGAGTCCCAGATCGTCGAACTGGAGGAAGTTCAACACGACCTCCGGCCGCGCCATGTGGCTGAATCCGAGCCCGAACCCGAAGATCAGGCCGCCGACGAACACCAGCGGCTTGAACAGCGGATGTCGGTCGTCGCTCACGTGTCGCTCCCTCCGGTCGCTCCCGTTCGCGCAGTTCGAGACGCTCGCCCCTCACGGCTCACAGGCGTTCGCCGTTCGCTCTCCGAGGCGCTCACTCCGTTTGCGCCTCGGTCCGCTCGCGTCTCGCTCATGGGCTCACCCCCAGCGCGGCGACGACCTGCGCGGTCCCGATCGCCACGGTCAGGAACGTCGCGACGCCGACCAGCGACGTCTTCGACGCCGAGCCGACGCCGCAGACGCCGTGGCCGGACGTACACCCCTTGCCGATCCGGGTCCCGATCCCGACCAGGATGCCGCCGAAGAACAGCCGCCACGGCTGGACGTCGGTCGTCCAGAGCGTCACGCCGGCGACCTCGTAGAGCTGACCGGTCGTTCCGGGCTCGTACAGCGAGCTGGTGACCAGCCCTGACTGGAACGTCGCGGCGAACGCGAGCCCGCCCAGGACGATCCCGGCCGTGAACACGAGCCGCCAGTCCCGCGAGCCGACGTACCGCTGAAACCGCGACTGGTCGGAGACGTACGACAGCGTCGACTCGAGGAACGTGCTCGCCCCGGCCGGGATTCCGGTTCCGACGTAGATGACGACGGTCCCGAGGCCGACGAGCAGCCCGCCGACGGCGTACCGGCTGATCCCGTTGGGGAACAGCTCGGCGAACGCCTGAAGCAGTACTGGGTCAGTGACCATTTGCGTCGTTAGTCACCCGCGAGCGAGTCCTGGCTGGCGGCGCAGTTGTTCGGCCCCAGCTCCAGGGTGAACGCCTCTTCGTCGTCGACGGCGTTCTGCCCGAGGTTCGTCGCGATGATGTCCTCGTAGTTGGCGGGGCGCGGCGGCATGTCCGAGAGGATCAGGTCAACGAAGTCCTCTTCGTCCATCGTGAGCGCGTCCATCTCCGCGACGAGCTCGCCGATCGGCGCCGTGTAGGTGCCGTCGTCGGCCGGGACGGCGGCGTCGCTGAAGTGCGCGCCGCCGATCAGCGTGTCGTCGGGCAGCGAGAGGACGCGGTCCTGGAGCGACTCGTACAGCATGCGCGCGGCGTCCGGCGCGCCCTCGTCGCCCTCCTCGAGGTCCGGGCGGGCGACGCTCTCGATGAAGAGCCCGTCGCCGGTCGCGAGCAGGCTCCCGTCGACGAGATAGGAGGTCATCCCGGTCGTGTGGCCGGGCGTGTGGACGGTCTCGATCGTCGCGTCACCGACCGCGAACGCGTCGCCGTCGGCGGCCGTGGTCAGCTCGTCCGCGTACGTGACGCCGCGGTCGACCGCGGCCTCGGGGATGACGCCTTCGACGCCCGCCGCGTCGAGGTCGCGCACCCCGGAGATGTGGTCGGCGTGGACGTGCGTGTCGAGCGCGTACGTCAGGTCGACGCCGAGGTCGTCCGCGTCGTCGAGGTAGCGGTCGGTGAAGGCCCGCAGCGGGTCGATGATCGCGGCCTCGCCGTCGTGATAGAGGAGGTAGCCGAGACAGCCCGAGGAGGGGCGCTGGTACTGGAGGAGCGTGCCGACGCCGTCGTAGCGCTCGACCTCGACGGCCTCGTAGATCCTCGCCCAGCCGTTCATCCCGTCTTCGAGGTGGTCGACGTCGTAGCCGCGCTCCGCGAGCGTCCCCGCGACGTACTCGCTGGCGCCGCCCTTCGCGCAGAGGACGGTCACCTCGCGGTCGTCGGGGATCTGATCGAGGACGTCGTCGTCGATCTCGTCGTCGAGGAACTGAAAGTACGGGACGTTGATCGACGTGACGTTCTCGCCGTCGATGCGCCACTCCTCGTAGTCGGACGTCATGCGCGTGTCGAGGATCGTGACGTCCTCGCCCGCGTCGATTCGGTCTTTGAGCGAGTCCGGGTCGACGGAGTCGACGTCGACGTCCGGAGTCGGAAAGTCGTCGGCATTCATGTTTTGCACTCGGTTCTACCGGACCGACGCACAAAAGCATTTTCATAGTATTTCCCTTTCTAAACAATACTCTGCTCGGATATATCCGTCAGATATTCTCTAGTTCCCTTTCAAACTGATTACAGGCCATCTAAACCGGTTTCACGTTATACAGTAGTTGGTGCCCTTCACAAGAACCAACAATCTTTTACCCCGCCGGAGGGTATTGTGCGATAGCTCCAATACAGACGGACGGAGCAGATACCCAATGAGTTCCGAATTCGACATCGCGGAGACGCTCGACGTGAAAGGCGCATCGTGCCCCATGCCAGTGGTGAAGACGAAGTCCGCCATCGACGACCTCGCCGCGGGCGAGGTCCTCGAAGTGCTGGCGACCGACCCCGGAAGCATGAGCGACATCGACGGCTGGGCCGACGGCACCGCGGGCGTCGAGCTCGTCGACCAGACGGAAGGCGACGACGTGTACAAACACTACGTCCGCAAGACGGAGTAACGATGGGGTCGGACACACCCGACGCGGCCGAGGACGCCCCCGAGGGAACCGACGGCGACGTCCCGACGCGCGCGGAGCTGGCCGCGCGCGTCGACGAGCTCGAGGACGCGCTCGCCGAGGCCGCCGACGAGGACGACGGCAAGAAGATGAGCATCATCGCCACGAAGGGGACGCTCGACATGGCGTACCCGCCGCTCATCCTCGCCAGCACCGCGGCCGCGTTCGGCTACGAGGTGACCGTCTTCCACACGTTCTGGGGGCTCGAGATCCTCCACGAGGAGCGCTCGAAGAACCTCAAGCTCAGCTCCGTCGGCAACCCGAACATGCCCGTCCCGAACGCGGTCGCCGCGCTCCCCGGCATGGACCGCGTGACGACGAAGATGATGGAGAAGAAGATCGCGGACAACGACACCGCCACGATCGAGGAGCTCCTCGAGACGAGCCTCGACATGGGCGTGGAGTTCCAGGCCTGCCAGATGACCATCGACCTGATGGGCTACGACGAGGACGACTTCTACGACGGCGTCACCACGGGCGTCGGCGCCGCGACCGCCCTTCAGGACATGGCCGAGGCGGACATTCAGCTCCTGGTCTAACCGCACAAAAACGAATCGCTGTTCCGATTCCCGAACTCCCGTTCTCCCGCTACGACTCCGTAGCAGTGCGCTCGCGGCCGGCGCGCTCGCGGCCGATCGCGCTCGCCACCGCCAGCAGATAGCCCAGCCCGTACTGGACCTCCGGGTCGCGCGCGCCGCGGAGCAGGCCGACTGGGCCGACCCGCTCGGGCGGCTCGCTTTCCGCCTCGCCGACGCCCTTCAGCAGCGTCTCGACGCCGTCGCGCGTGTCGTCGTCGGCCGCGGTCTGCGCCACCTCGCCGAGCGCGGCGCCGGTGCCGGCCAGCGACGTCACCATCTCGTCGTCGAGGGCCGCGGTCGCCAGCGACCCGACCTCGGCGATCTCGGACAGCTCGTCGAGCGTGCCGCTCCGCTGGAGTTCCAGCAGGGTGTCGAGCGCCGCCCGCAGCTCGTCGCCGTTCTCGCCGACGGTCTCGGCCAGCGCCACGGTCTCGTCGGTCGCGAGGCCGTCGGCGGACTCCGCGAGCGTCGACCCCGTGGCCGAGAGCTCGCGGACCATCTCGTCGTCGAGCGCGCTCTCGCCTAAGGAGAGCACGTCCAGCAGCTCGTTGACGGCGTCGAGCCGCTCCACGAACGCGGCGACCGCCTCGGGGTTCTCCGCGATCGCCGCCTCGAGGTCGGCCGGTTCGGAGGCTTCCGTCTCGGACATGGTCAGAGCAGCCCCCGCGCGGTGAGCCAGTAGGACTCGTTGTACGCCAGCTTCGACCAGTGGAGCTTCTCCGAGGGCGGCGCGGGCGACGGCGGGTTCTCGTAGTCGAACTCGACGAACGAGGCCGCGTCCATCCCGGTCTCGATGAAACACAGGGTCTTACCGTCGTACGTCGCCGTCGCCGGGCGCCCGCGGATCTCGCTGGCGAGACGCTGGCCGACGACGCCGGCTTGGTAGTGGGCGACGCTGCCCGCGTTCGGGACGCCGGTGTCGGCGGTGTCGCCGAGCGCGTAGACGTTCTCCGCGGCCTCGGCCTCCAAGGTGTGCTTGTCGACGTCGACCCAGCCGTCGTCGCCGAGCCCGGCCTCCTCGATCAGGTCGACGCCGCCGTGGGGCGGGATCGACACGAGGAGGTCGTAGTCGAGCTCGGTCCCCTCCATCGACGTGATCGTCTCCGCGTCGGGGTCGACCGACTCGGCGTTGAAGAACGTCTCCACGTTGATGTCGCGCTCCTCCATGATGGGGCGGGCCCACTCGGCGATGTGTGGGTTCCCGTGGACGCGCTGGATCGGGTACGTGTAGGTGATGTCGACGTCCTCGCGCAGGCCGCGCTCGCGGAACCAGTCGTCGGCCATGAAGACGAACTCCAGGGGCGCCGCCGGACACATGTGGGGCGTCCCGATCACGCTCAACACGAGCTCGCCCTCCGTGAACGACAGCAGCTCGTCGCGCAGGGCGGTCGCGCCCGACTCGCTGTAGTAGTCGTGGCCGCCCTCCGCGAGGCCGGGGATCTGCTCGGGCTCCAGCGTCGACCCTGTCGCCAAGACGAGGTGGTCGTACTCCATCGACGGCCCGGAACCGTCGAACCGGAGCCGCTGGGAGTCCGTGTCGATCTCGGACACGCGGTCGATCCGGAGGTCGACCGCGTCGTCGACCAGCTCGTCGAGCGCGCGGCGACCGTCCGCCGGCTCGCGCTGCCCGAACGGCACGTACAGCCAGACCGGCTTGTAGACGTGGTCGGGACCGTCGTTGATCAGGGTGACCTCGACGTCGCCCGCGTCGAGTTCAGGTTCGAGCCGGTCGGCGAGGTCGTTGGCGAGCACCGACCCGCCGGTCCCGCCGCCCACGATGACGACGCGTTCGGTCATGCTTTCTCCACGTAGAACGCGTTGTGGTCGTCGAGCTCTTCGACGGCGAGCAGCTCGTTGCCGGCCTCCTCGGCCCACTCGGGGACGTCGGTGAGCGACCCCTCGCTGTCGCTCAGGAGTCGGACGACGTCCCCGGACTCGGCGCCTCGGATCGCTCCGATGAGGTCCATCAGGGGGCCGGGGCACGCTGCGCCTCTGGCGTCGACGGTGTCGTCGGGTTCGATGTCGGTCATGGCAGTCTCACACCCGACAGTTACGGGGGCGGCCTATTAGTCTTGTGCGAGAATTCCACTATTCTAAAATGTGGGTGCTCGGGGCGCGCCGGCCGGCGGTAGTCGCCGTCTCGTGTATTTCACCCCTCTTCCCGACGGAATACGAGCGCGTAGTGGTACGGCGGCAGATCGACCCGCCGGTCGAGTTCGAACGCCGCGGCTCGGGTGACGGCCTCCGCCGTTTCCTCGGGGGTCATCCGCAGCTCCGTCGGGGGCCCCCGAGGCTCGTCTCCGACCGTCGTCGCCTCGCGCGGGCGGTCGTGCCAATTGACGACGACCAGGCTGCCGCCGGGTTCGATCGCCTCGAACGCCTCCTCGACGAACCCGGCGCGGTCGTCGACGCCGTGGAACGTGTTCGCCACGACGAGCGCGTCGACCGGTTCCGGGAGGAGCTCGGTCAGGTTCCGGGCGTCGCCGTGGACCGGCACGACGTTCTCGATCGCCTGTCGCTCGGCGAGCGATTCGAGCTCGGCGAGCAGCGTTTCGTCTAGGTCGACCGCGTACACGGGCGCGGGGTCGACGATCCGGGCGGCCGGGAGCGCGAAGTAGCCACTCCCGCAGCCGACCTCGGCGACCGACTGACCGGGCCCGAGCCCGAGGTCCCGGAGCGTCGCCCCCGGCGTCGGCCAGAGCCTGCCCCACCAGTCCCAGTCGGGCTGGCCGGTGTTCTGAAACCGCTCCATCGTCACCGACCACCCGACACGCTCACTCGCGGCGAGCGATGCGGAACGCCGAATCGGTCGATTCCGACGACTACGGAATCCCGACCGTCGCCCCCGCGGGGCCGTTCGTCCGTCGCATCAGTATTGTTTTTCATACCCATAAGCAAACTATTTCGCTATCTAACTCTTTCCCACCTGCTCCGGGTCGGTGGTGAGCGAGCCGTCTCGTCCGTCGTGGCCCGCTACCGGTCGATCTCTGCGCGCCACGCCGCCGGCAGCCGGGCGTACACGACCGCGTTGTCGACGAGCGCGTCGACGGGGACGTACTCGTCGGGCGCGTGGACGGTGTCGGTTCCCAGCGCGAACTCGACGGTCGAGATCCCGGCGTTCCGGAGCTTCTTGGCGTCGCCGCCGCCCGTGGCGCTCCGCCTGAAGACGCGGTCCCCCGTGACGGCGGCCGCCGTCGACGCGACGGCCTCGACGAGGGAGCTGTCCGGTGCTTCGGCGGTGCCGACGCTCCAAGAGACGTCGGCGATCGCGACCCCCTCGCAGTCGGCGACGCACTCGCGGATCCCCGCGAGCACGTCGGGCGTGTGGACGCCCGCCGTCAGCCGCACGTCGACCTCGGCGCGCGCGGAGCCCGGGACGGCGTTTATCACGTCGCCGCCCTCGAAGACGCCGAGGTTGATCGACGGGTATCGGAACAGGTCCCGCGCGGCCCCCTCGCCCATCGACGGGGCGTAGTACTCGACCGACTCCTCGACGATCGGCTCCATCTCGGCGTCGACGTCGAGCCGCTCGGTGCCGAATCGCCGGCGCAATGTCTCGACGGCGTCGTAGAGCCGGTCGACGGCGTTGACGCCGAGCATCGGTCGAGAGCCGTGGGCGCTCTCGCCGCTCGCCTCGAGCGTCAGCCAGATGCTCCCCCGGTCCGCGACCGTGACCGAGTGCCGGCCCGCCTCGCAGGTCGGCTCGCCGATCACGCACGCGTCCGCGTCGAGCAGCCCCGCGTCGAGCAGCGCCGGGAGCCCGGCGTCGCCGCCCACCTCCTCGTCGCTCACGAAGGCGAACAGGAGGTCGACGGGCGGGTCGGTTTCGGTCGCTGCGAAGGCTTGGATCGCGAACAGCAATGACGCGACGGCGCCCTTCATGTCGGTCGCGCCCCGGCCGTAGACGCGGTCGTCGTCACGGTCGTCGCGCTCGCCGAGCGGATCGCGTGTCCACGCGTCGGCGTCGAAGGGCACGGTGTCGAGGTGCCCGTTGAACAGCAGCGTGCGGTCGGAGGCGCCGGGGACCCGCACGAGGAGGTTCGGCTTCGCCGGGTCGACGGCGAACCGCTCGATGTCGACCGGAAGCGGGTCGAGGAACCGCTCGATCTCGGCGACGATCTCGCGCGTGTCGCCGGGCGGGTTCGACGTGTCGACCGCGAGCATTGCGAGGGCCAGCGAGACCAGCTCCTCGCGGTTGGCCCGCACGTACTCGGCGGGCGCGTCGTCGGTCGTCGGCGGTCGGGACGCTCCCGTGTCTTCGGCCATGCCCGTCCCTTCGATCCCCAGCGATTTATTTATTTGTATACTTCTCACAATACTGATGCGGCGGTCGGGGCGACGCTCGCGCGCTTGGAACCGGGCGGGAGCTAGGAACCGGGCCGGCGCTTGGAACCGGGCCGAATCGGCCGGTCCTCGCGCTCGGCCGTCTCCCGGCCGTATCGGTCTTCGAACTCCTGAACGAGCTGGCAGACGGTCGCGTACCAGCTGTTGAGCAGCCGCCGCATCTCGCGTGCGGCCTCTTCGGGCGCCCGCGGCCGGTACACGTAGTAGTACCCGCCCTGATCGTAGTTCACCTGCCGCTGTGCGACGACGCCGGCCTCGACGAGCCGCGAGATCGACCGGTACGCCGTCGAGCGCTCGCAGTCCAGCCGGTCCGCCACGTCGTCGACGGTGAGCTCCTCGTTCGCCCCGTGGAGCGCCTGAAACACCGCCCGGTCCCGCTCGTTGAGCCCGTGAACGCACTCCAAGAGGTCCAGACACTCCATGTCGCGTTCGAGGTCCCCGCGCACTGAACCGGTCATTATATCTGACAGTAGGGCGACAGAGCGAGTTAAAGTTGTTCCCGAATAGCACAATACTATTGCTGCCGGAAGCCGTCCCGACGAGGTCGCTCGGTCGCTTCTCCGATCTCTCGGTGTGCTATCCGAAGGGTCTTTGTTACGTAGGCCCAAGACAGTACACGAATGACGCTTCCAATCGACCCGAGTCAGATCGACCCGGACGACATCGGCGAAAAGCAGACCACCCTCGAGATGGGCCACGAGGAGGCGATCGAACACGTCCGCGAGGTGTTCACCGACGCCGGATTCGGCGTCCCCGTCGAGTTCTCGCCGTCCGAGATGCTCAACGAGAAGGTCGACGCGGGTCGCGACCCCTACTACGTGTTGGGCGCGTGTAACCCGGACGTCGCCGACCGCGCGCTCGACGCGACCGACAACAAGCTCGGCGCGCTGATGGCGTGTAACGTCGTCATCTGGGAGGAGGAGCCCGGCGTCCAGCGCGTCTACCACGTCTCGATCATGCGTATCGCCCGGCTCGTGGGCATGGCGCCCGACGACGACGAGATGGCGGACATCGTCGCCGACACCGGTGAAATCGTCGACGAGGCGTTCGAGAACCTGTAGTCGCGTTCCACCGCTGTTCCCGTCCCGCTCGACTCCCGTTCCGATTCCACACGTACTTATCCGCGACCGCCGACCGACCGGTATGAACCTCGCCGATTCGCGCGTCCTCGTCACCGGGGGTGCCGGCCTCGTCGGGAGCCACCTCGCCGCCGCGCTGCTCGACCGCGGCGCGACCGTCCGCGTCGCCGACGACCTCTCGAAGGGGACCCGAGATCGGGTGCCCGAGAGCGCGGAGTTCGTCGAGGCGGACATGACCGATCCCGACGCCGTCGCCCGCGCGGTCACGGGCGACCTCGACGTCGTCTTCCACTTCGCGGCGTACACCGACACGAACTACGACGACGACCGCGCGTTATTCGAGGAGAACACCGCGATGACGTACAACGTCTTGGAGCGGATGCGCGAGGTCGGGGTCGACCGCTTCGCGTTCACCTCCTCGTCGACGGTGTACGGCGAGGCGCCGCGGCCGACGCCCGAGGACTACGCGCCGATGGAGCCCATCTCGATGTACGGCTCCGCGAAGCTCGCGGACGAGGCGCTGATCTCGACGTTCGCGCACTCCTACGGTGTTCAGTCGTGGGTGTTCCGGTTCGCGAACATCGTCGGCCCGCGCCAGCGCGGCAACGTGATCCCCGACTTCATCGAGAAGTTAGACGAGGACCCGACGGAGCTTGAGATCCTCGGCGACGGCCGCCAGGAGAAGTCGTACATGCACGTCTCCGAGTGCGTCGACGCCATCCAGCACGTCGTCGAGCACGCGGACGACGACCTGAACACGTACAACCTCGGGACGCGGACCACCACCTCGGTGACCCGGATCGCCGACATCGTGAGCGAGGAACTCGGCGTCGACCCCGAGTACAGCTACACCGGCGGCGACCGCGGCTGGACCGGCGACGTGCCGAAGATGCGCCTGTCGATCGAGAAGCTGTCTGCCCTGGGGTGGGAGCCGTCGATCGAGAGCGACGCGGCCGTGCGGCGCAGCGCGCGGGAGCTGATCGACGAGATTGTCTCATAAGTAGTGGCAGACGGATGCTGTGACATCCCGAATCGCCGTTCGGAAGGACTATTTATAAATCGTTGACTGCGGCCGACCGAGGTCGCCTCCAAAGCTCCAGCCGCTCATTTATAAATGACTGAGAATAGATCGGCGGTGAGTGCCTCCAAAGCTCCCGTCGCTCGCTTATAAATAACTGAGAACAGATCGGCGGTGAGTGCCTCCAAAGCCCCAGCCGGGAGGCGGGCGCACGCTCGTTGCGCGCTTCGGTCGCTCGCGGTGCTCGCTCCCTCCAGTGCTTACGTCGCCTGCGCCCGCCTCCCGGCTGCCCCTTTGAGTCCCACCCCACAGCACCGCAACCGCACCTCACACCTCCCCAGCCTCGTCGGTCGCCGTCGCTTCGCTCGGCGACCGACTCCCTCGCGCGTGCGACTCGCGCCCTCCGGGCGCTCGTCGGCACGCGCCACCGCAATTCAGCATAATCGGTGTTCTGTCTCCTCCGATCCCACGTCTCGCCCGCCGAGCCGCTTCGGAAGGGCCTTTTAACTCGCCCGTCGAACGGACGGTATGTTCAGGCAGTTCCGGTCGGAGGTCGAGGCGGCGCTCGCGGATGCGCTCGGCTCGCTCGACCTCCCGACCGATGACCTCGGCATCGAACGCCCGCCCGACGACATGGACGCGACGCTCGCCTCCAGCGTCGCCTTCCGACTCGCGGGCGAGGTCGGCGACGCGCCGCCGAACGTCGCGGCGACGGTCGCGGAGGCGGTGTCTGTCGAGGGAAGCGACTACGTCGCGAGCGTCGACACCGCGGGGCCGTATGTCAACTTCCACGCGAACGAGCGCTACCTCGCGGACACGCTCGACGCGGCCGCGGTCGACGCCGACTACGGCGCGCTCCCCGACCGGGACACCTCGGTCGTGGTCGAGCACACCAGCGCGAACCCGACCGGTCCGGTCCACGTCGGTCGCGCGCGCAACCCCATCGTCGGCGACGCCGTGGCGAACCTGCTGGAGTACGCGGGCTACGACGTCGACCGCCACTACTACGTCAACGACGCCGGCCGGCAGATGGCGGTGTTCACGTGGGCGTACGAGCGGTTCGACGAGTCCGACCTCGACGCGGAGCCCGCGCGCGACCGCGCCGAGTACGACCTCGTGCGCTACTACCGGAAGGGGAACGCCTTCTTGGAGGAGGCCGACGCCGACGCGGTCGAGGCCGCGGAGGAAGAGATTCAGTCGATCCTTCAGGGGCTCGAAGCCGGCGACGAGGAGACGTACGAGCGCGTCGGCGAGGTCGTCAACACTGTCCTCGGCGGGATGAAAGACTGCCTCGGCCGCCTCCCCGCGGAGTTCGACGAGTTCGTCAAGGAGACGCGGTTCATGCGCGACGGCTCCACGGACGACATCGCTGCGCGGCTCAAGGAGACCGACCAGGCCGTCTACGAGGAGGACGCCTGGCAGCTGGAGCTCGACGAGTGGGGGATCGACAAGAACCTCGTCTTCCTGCGCTCGGACGACACCAGCCTCTACACGACCCGCGACCTGGCGCACCACGAGTGGAAGTTCGACAACTACGACCGCGCCGTCACCGTCCTCGGCGAGGACCACAAGCTGCAGGCCGACCAGCTCGACGCGACCCTCGAACTGCTCGGCAACGACGCCGACCGGCTCGGCCACGTCATCTACTCGTACGTCAACCTCCCCGACGGGAAGATGTCGACCCGGAAGGGGACCGGCGTGATGCTCGACGACCTGCTCGACGAGGCGATCGACCGCGCCCGCGAGGCGGTCGAGTCCCGGATGGACGACCGCATCCGCGACGACGACCTCACCGACGAGGACGTCGAGCGCATCGCCCACCAGGTCGGGATCGGCGCGGTCCGGTACGACATCGTCTCGAAGCAGCCCGCGAAGGCGATCACCTTCGAGTGGGAGGACGCCTTGGACTTCGAGGCGCAGTCGGCCCCGTTCGTCCAGTACGTCCACGCGCGCTGCGCCGGCATCCTCGGCGAGGCCGCTGCCGCCGGAATCGACGTGCCGGGCGTGACCGCGGACGCCGACGGCGAGGTCGACCTCGACGCGCTGGACGTGGACGCGAGCGCGCTCGAAACCGACGCGGCCCGCGACCTCCTCCGGGAGGTCGCGCGCTTCCCCGCCGCGATCGAGGCCGCCGCGGACGACTTAGAACCGCACACGATCGCGACGTTTACCCGCGAGTTCGCGGACGCGTACAACGCCTTCTACCGCGAGTGCCCGGTCGTGACCGCTGAGACCGACGAGCTGCGCGACGCCCGCGTCGCGGTCGTCGCGGCCGCGAAACACACGATGGCGAACGCGCTCGACGTGCTGGGCGTCGAGGCCCCGGAGTCGATGTAGCGCCGGGAGGGACGCTCCCGCGCCGGCGCTCGCACCGCCCGCAAACTGTTTTCTTCCGGCGACCGTATCCTCGACCGATGCTCGAACTTTACCAGTCGGAAGGCTGCCCGCACAGCGCGAAGGTCCGCGAGACGCTCTCCGAGCTCGGCGTCTCCTACGTCGCGCACAACCCGCGGCTTCCCGGCGACGTCGGGGGCGACGTGACGAACGAGGTGACCCACGGCGAGCTCACCGCGGTCGGTGACGACCAGATCCCGTACCTCGTCGACACCGACCGCGGCGTCACGATGTACGAGAGCGACGACATCGTCGACTACCTCGAGGAGCACTACGCTTGAGAACGAACCCCCTGATGCGGTTGCTCACGGCCGAGGCGGGGCGTTTCACCGGGGAGAGCCCGTAGGTCAAAGCTTACTTACCCGCACGGGAGCGAACCCTAGGTAATGAGCAGCGACGCACAGAAGGCGAACGAGGACCGCCGGAAGTACGAGTTCCGCAAGGTCATCGAGGAGCTCAAAGACTACGAGGGCTCCGGCACCCAGCTCGTCACCATCTACATCCCCGAAGACAGGCAGATCTCCGACGTGGTGGCCCACGTCACGCAGGAACACAGCGAGGCGTCGAACATCAAGTCCAAGCAGACTCGGACGGCCGTCCAAGACGCGCTGACGTCTATCAAGGACCGACTGCGCTACTACGACACCTTCCCGCCCGAGAACGGCATCGTGATCTTCTCGGGCGCCATCGACGCGGGTGGCGGGCAGACCGACATGGTCACCCGGACGCTGGAGTCGCCCCCGCAGCCCGTCGAGTCGTTCCGCTACCACTGCGACTCGGAGTTCCTCACGGAACCGCTCGAGCACATGCTCGAAGACTCCGGGCTGTTCGGGCTCATCGTCTTGGACCGCCGCGAGGCGAACGTCGGCTGGCTGAAGGGGAAACGCGTCGAGCCCGTCAAGTCCGCCTCCTCGCTCGTCCCCGGCAAACAGCGGAAGGGGGGTCAGTCCGCACAGCGGTTCGCCCGCCTGCGCCTCGAAGCCATCGACAATTTCTATCAGGAGGTCGCGGGGATGGCCGACGACCTCTTCGTCGACAAGCGCCACGAGCTGGACGGCATCCTCGTCGGCGGCCCCTCGCCGACGAAAGACGAGTTCCTCGACGGCGACTACCTCCACCACGAGCTACAAGACAAGGTGCTCGGCAAGTTCGACGTCGCCTACACCGACGAGTCCGGCCTGAAGGACCTCGTCGACAACGCCAGCGAGGCACTCGCCGACCAGGAGATCGTCGAGGACAAACGCAACATGGAGGAGTTCTTCGAGAAGCTCAACACCGGCGAGGAGGCGACCTACGGGTTCGAACAGACCCGCCGGAACCTCATCATGGGCTCCGTCGACCGGCTGCTCATCTCCGAGGACCTCCGCTCCGACGTCGTCGTCTACGAGTGCCCCAACGGCCACGAGGAGTACGAGGTGCTCGACGCCCGCCACTCGACGCCCGACCACGAGTGCAGCGAGTGCGGCGAGGCGGCCGACGTCGAGGAACGCGAGGACGTCATCGAACACCTGATGGCCATCGCGGAACAGCGCGGGACGGACACGAAGTTCATCTCCACGGACTTCGAGAAGGGCGAACAGCTGCTCGACGCGTTCGGCGGGATCGCCGGCATTTTGCGGTACTCAACGGGCGTCTAAAGAGCGCTGACGGGGCTTTCTGCGGCCGTTCCTACTGCTGTTCCGGCTCGACCGGCGCCGCCGCGACCTCCAGGCACGCGCAGGCGTCGGACTCGGGGTCGAAGCAGTCCGGACACTCCGGCTGGCGGTCGATGATCGTGTCGAGCCGCTCCGCCACCGTGTCGTCGATGACGGCCTCCAGCTCGCGGGCCTCCGCCTGGAAATCCTCGACCGCGAGGACGTTCGCGAGGAACCGCTCGATGATGCAGTAGGTCTGGAGGGCGTCCCGTGCCCGGACGATGCCGTCGTCGGTGAGTTTGACGCCCTTGTACTTCTCGTGTTCCGCGAGCCCGCGCTCTTCGAGCTTGCCGATCATCTCGTTGGCGCTAGCCGGGCTGACGCCGAGCGCGTCGGCTATCGACCCGGTCGAGGCGGGGCCGTCTTCGCTGTCCTGTACGACGTATATCGTCTTGAGGTACTGATCTGCGGTGTTCACGGCTGTCCTCCGTCGGCGCTCGTCGGCGACTCGTCTGCCCGGTTCATCGGCGCTCCATGACCTCCGTGACCTCGCGTACGCCCTCGGCCTCCTCGTCGCGGATCGTCGTCAGGGTGGCGAGCAGCTCCTCGCGGTCGATCGAGAACGCGGCGTCGGAGTCCTCGATCGCCTCGATGAGGTCGTCGTAGAACTTGTACGCCGTCTCTTCGTTGCACAGCTGGTCGTACAACACGTCGTCGAAGTCCTCCGGCCGCGTCCGCCCGTAGCGAGCGTCGACCAGCGACTCGATCTCGCCGAACGGGACGCTGTCGACGCCGAGCCCCTCGACGAGCGACTCCAGCCGCTCGCGGTGGTCTGCGGACTCCTCGGCGGCGTCCGCGAGCAGCGTCTCCACCTCCTCGTCGAGCTCGGCGTCCAGCTGCTGGTAGTGGCGGTGCGTTCGCGCTTCGACGACCTCCTCGAGCACGATTCCGATCTGGAGCAGCCGCGCGAGCTGGTCGTCGGAGGCGACCCGCTGGCTCACGCTCACCGCGACCACCCGAGACGGCGCGATACGCGGGTTCGCATACTCCCGACTCGGGCGTCGTCGGTCTTAAGCCGTTCCCCTCGCGCACCGGCCGCTCCGCGGCGGGTCGAGAGTACAAATCCGTTCGGCGGGTAAAAAACGAGCGGGCGGGTGAAAAACGAGCGGGCGAGCGAGGACGACCGTGCGGCCTACTGGAGGCGCTCCAAGACGAGCTCCTGGACGTCGTCGCGGAACTCGTCGACGGCGATCTCCTCTAAGACGGGCACGAAGAAGCCCTCGACGAGCATGTTCCGGGCCGTCCGCGAGTCGATCGAGCGGCTCTCGAGGTAGAACAGGTCCTCGGCGTCGACCTGGCCGACCGTCGCGGAGTGGGAGGCCTCGGTGTCGTGGTTGTGGATGATCAGCTTCGGCGACGCGTCGGCCTCGGCGTCGTCCGACAGCATCAGCGTGTTCTCGCGCTGGTAGCTGGAGGTGTTCCACGCGTCCTCGCCGACGTCCTGAACCCCCTCGTAGACGGAGCGGGCGACGTCGTCGAGCACGCCGCGGGTGACGAGGTCGGCGGTCGTCTGCTCGGCCTGGTGCCACACGCGGGCGTTGATGTCGAAGTGCTGGTCGTCCGTGCCGAAGAACGTCCCGACGATCTGGCTCTCAGAGCCGTCGCCGTTGAGCTCGGTCTCGATGTCGGAGCGGGTGAGCTTCGAGCCGAAGTTGCTCTCGATCCAGTCGACCGTCGCGTACGTGTCCGTCACGCCGCGCTTCAGCGAGTAGGTGTACGCGTCCGAATCGAGGTTCTGGAGCGAGCCGAACTGGACGTTCGCGTTCTCGCCCGCGACGACCTCGACGAGGTTCGAGAAGTACCGGTCGTCGCTGACCTCGGCGTCACCGGACTCGATCGACTCGAGGATCGTCACGGACGACGACTCCTCGGCGACGACGAGCGTCTGGCTGAACAGCGAGCGGGAGTTCATCTCCGCGCGCACCGTCACGTCCTCGACGTCGACGCCCTCGGGGACGTAGACGAACGTGCCCGTGGTGAACAGCGCGACCGAGAGCGCCGTGAGGTAGTTGTGTTCGGGGTCGAGGACGGAGCCGAAGTTCGCCTCGATGACGTCGCCGTACTCGTCGAGCGCCTCGGTGAACGGGAGGACGACGACCTCGTCGTCGCCCGCGGTCCGCTCGGTCTCGTCCGCTTGGTTCAGCGGGTCGACGAGCGCTTCGAAGTCCAGCGCCTCCAGGTCGGTCCAGCGGCGGCCCGGCGTCTGGATGACGTCGGGCAGCTCGGCCGTCTCCAGCGCGGACAGCGCGTTCAGACGGGTCTCTAAGAGCCACTCGGGCTCGTCGCGTTCGTCGGCGATGCGTCGTACCGTGTCCTCCGAGAGGCTCTCGATTGCTTGCGTGCTCATGTTATCCGAGCGAACCCTCCATCTCGAGCTCGACGAGCCGGTTGAGCTCGACGGCGTACTCGATCGGCAGCTCCTCCGTGATCGGCTCGATGAACCCCGAGACGATCATCTGTTTGGCGTCGTCGTCGTCGAGACCGCGCGACTGGAGGTAGAAGATGTCCTCGTCGCCGATCTTGCCGACGGTCGCCTCGTGGGCGACGTCGACCTTCGACTCGTTGATCTCCATGTACGGCATCGTGTCCGATGTCGACTCGTTGTCGAACATCAGCGCGTCGCACTCCACGGCGGTCGAGGAGTTCTCCGCGCCGTCCGCGATGTGGACGAGGCCGCGGTAGTTGGTGCGGCCGCCGTCCTTCGCGATCGACTTGGACTCGACGGTGGACTTGGTGTCCGGCGCGTTGTGGTACACCTTCGCGCCGGTGTCGATGTCCTGGCCCTCGCCAGCGAAGGCGATGGTGATGTGGTTGTCCGAGGCGCCGCGGCCCTTCAGGATCGTCGAGGGGTACAGCATCGTCGCCTTCGACCCCATCGAGCCGGAGATCCACTCCATGCGCCCGCCCTTCTCGGCGATGGCGCGTTTGGTGTTCAGGTTGTACGTGTTCTTCGACCAGTTCTGGACGGTCGAGTACTGGACGTGGGCGTCCTCGCCGACGAACACTTCGACGCCGCCGGAGTGGAGGTTGAACGCCGAGTACTTCGGGGCGGAACAGCCCTCGATGTAGTGGACTTCCGAGCCCTCCTCGGCGATGATGAGCGTGTGCTCGAACTGGCCCATCCCCTCGGAGTTCATCCGGAAGTACGCCTGGACCGGCATCTCCACGGTGGTGTTCTCGGGGACGTAGACGAACGAACCGCCGGACCAGATGGCGCCGTGAAGCGCGGCGAACTTGTTGTCGCTCGGGGGGACGCACTTCGTCATGAAGTGCTCGCGGACGATCTCCTCGTGCTCCTGGACGGCCTTGTCCATGTCACAGAAGATGACGCCCTTCTCCTCCCACCGCTCCTGCATGTTCTGGTAGACGATCTCGGACTCGTACTGGGCGCCGACGCCCGAGAGCGCGTTCTTCTCCGCCTCCGGGATGCCCAGCTTGTCGAAGGTGTCCTGGATCTCCTCCGGGAGGTCCTCCCAGCTGTCGGCGCCGCCGCGCTTGTCGATGTCCGGGCGGATGTACGGTACGATCTCGTTGATGTCGACCTCCGAGAGGTCCGGCTGGCCGGGCCAGTCGGTCGGCATCGGCATCTCTTGGAACTGTTCGAGAGCGCGCAGGCGCCGCTCCAGCATCCACTCCGGTTCGTCTTTGTCCTCCGAGATGACGCGGACCGTCTCCTCGGTGAGACCCTTCTCGCTTTTGAAGGCGGACTTCTCCTCCTTCTTGAACTCGAAGCGGGCCTCGGTGTCTGTCTCCTTGAGGTCGTCCTGTTGTGAACTCATGATATTGTGTTACGTGTTTGCCTGTTTATTCCTGTCGCGTGACCATTTGTGGTTACGCGGCCTCGAAGGCGTCCTCGCGGACCCAGTCGTACCCTTCGTCCTCGAGCTTCTCGGCGAGCTCCGCGCCGCCGCTCTTGACGACTTCGCCGTCGAGCATGACGTGTACGTGGTCGGGCTCGACGTAGTCGAGGATGCGCTGGTAGTGGGTGATCTGGAGGATGCCCGTGCCCTGCTCGTCGCGGAGCGCGTTGATCCCCTTCGAGACGTCCTTCAGGCGGTCAATGTCGAGCCCGGAGTCGATCTCGTCGAGCACGGCGACGCTCGGCTCCAGCATCGCGGCCTGGAGGACCTCGTTCTGCTTCTTCTCGCCGCCGGAGAAGCCGGCGTTGAGGTAGCGCTGCATGAACTTCTCGTCCATGTCGAGCAGCTCCATCTTCTCGGAGAGGATCTCCTGGAACTCGGCGACGCCGATCTCGCCGTCGTCCGCGGGCCCCTCCATCGGGGAGGTCTCGTAGCCTTCGTCCTCGTCGTCGTCGGCCTCGGCCTCCTCCTCGTCCTCGTCCTCGAACAGCTCCTCGCGCTCGTCGGCCTTCGCGTTGAGGGCCTGGCGGAGGAAGTTCGTCATGGTGACGCCCTCGATCTCGGCGGGGTACTGGAAGCCGAGGAAGATGCCGAGCGCGGCGCGCTCGTTCGGCTCAAGCTCCAGCAGCTCCCAGTGGTAGTCCTCGTCGTCGAGCTCGACGTCGACGTCGGCGACGTCCGCCTCGCTGAGGTGGAGCAGGATCTCGCCGCCGGTGACCTCGTAGGCGGGGTGGCCGGCGATAACCTTCGCGAGCGTCGATTTCCCGGACCCGTTCGGGCCCATCAGCGCGTGGATGTCCCCGGACTCGACGGTCAGGTCGACCCCGCGAAGGATGCGTTCGCCGTCCTCTTCCGCCACTCGTGCGTGAAGATCGTTGATTTCGAGAGTAGCCATGTGTATTCTCGTGCCTCGTACGTTGACGGTGGGGGTTGAGGGGGTTAATGGTTACGCATCTCCCCGTCAAAAATCGCAGATCGACCAAGAAATTTTCTTCCAATCGAAAACTGCTTTCGATAGGCGGCGTTCCAGCTCGTCGTCGGTCACATGAACGAGCCGAGTCCGGTCTGCTCTTGGCCCGTCTTGACCTCCTCCCACGACATGCCGAGCGCCTCGATCACGCGCTCGATGGGGCCTTTCAGCGTCTTGTCTAGCATCTTCTCCCAGTCGACCTCGAACTCGTCGGGCACCTGGTCGGCGTACTCGAAGCATATCACGTCCGGATCGCGCTTGAACTCCCCGTACAGGCGGTCGCGCTGGGGGTCGAGCCCCTCCTCATCTTCCATCCGCGCCCAGAAGTCGGGGTGGACCTTCTCGATGTAGAGCCGCTTCGGTTTCGACCCGCTCCCGAAGTTCGTCCCGAGCATCAGGTTCGCGTACTTCGCGCCGCGGACCTGCGCTGTCGGGGTGTCGTAGGCATCGAGCTTCTTCCCGATCCCGCCCGGGATCCCGATCTCGTCGAGGTCCATGTCGCCGTCGAGCACCCGCGCGATGACGTCGACGAGGTACTCCTTCACCTCCTCCATGTCCTCGTCGATGTCGTCGCCCGTGACGATCGTCTCGATGACGTTCTGTTGGACCTCTTTCGTGATGCCGGCGATGTCCGAGCGCTTGTACTCGAAGCCGGTGATGTCGATGTCGTCGACGTCTTTCCCCTCCTTCCAGATGATGTGGCCCGCGTACCGCTTCTTCTTGCCCGCCTGGAAGAAGCGCCGGTAGAGCTTCTCGAATTCGATCTGGAAGCGGTGGAACTCGGCGTTGAGCTCGTCGCGCGCGAAGTCGTCGTACCGCTCGTTGATGTGGTCCTCTATCTCGAAGGAGGTCTCGATCGCCTCTTCCTTGTCCACCTCTTGGCCGAGGGACAGCATGACTGAATCGGTGTTGTGGAGAACGACTCCGCCGACGCCGTCGACGAAGTTCTCGTTCTCTGCGACGCTGAGATCGTACACGTACCCGTCGTGATCCACCTCCTCGACTACTGGATCCCGTCCGCTCCGGTAGTAATCACACGTTCGAATCGTGTAACTCTCCTTGCTATCCCTGTACTTCAGCGAGTGCTTCTCCCCGCGCTGCGTGAGAAGCGTAGAGAGTCCCGCCGCGAGTTCTCGGCTCGTCGTCTCGAAGTCGAAGTTTCGCTCGCAGTACTCGGCCGAGTACCGTGGGAATTCGCGTGAGCCGTCGCCCTCTACGAGTACGTCGACGAAGAGCTGTTGGAGATCTTCGGGGAGATTGAACACGAACCCCGGAATACGCTTCCCACGCGACGTTTGCCCAGCGAACTCACGGAAGAACACCGCCGAGAGTTCGTTCATCATCTGGAGCTTGTGGGTGCCGTCGTCGTACGTTACCGACTGATCCCCGTCGTCGGTTCCGTACTCGACGGTCCGTTCGCCGGACGTGTCCGACGCAATGACACTAGCTGTCACTCCGTCGAACAGACGCTGGTAATCCTCCTGAAGCCCTTCGAGCCACTCCGTTCTGGACTCAGCGATGCTCGCGCCGAACCTGGTGTCGGTTGTTTCGATCGTCGAGGCGCTCCCTTCGGTGACGTACGCGGCGAGCAACCGCACGAGCGCCCGTCCGTCTTCGGAGTCCAAGTCGACGTATCGCTGTACCTTGATGCTCTTCTCTATCGAATTGTGATGGCTGTGGCCGAACCAGACCCAGTCGTCGTTCGCGTGGACTCGCTTGACCTTTGTCTCCGCGCTCTCGCTGCCGACGCTTCGACCGTCTTCGTACTCGCGTGTGTACCCCTTCAACACGTCGTATACGTCGATCTTCTCCACCGTTTCGACCTCGGGGAGACCCGGTACCCGAAGCGGCTCTTCGACGTCTTCCGGCTTCGTTTCGACGAGACTGCCGTCCTCTTCAACGACGTACGAATGATCTCTGGTCGTCGTGGACTCTCCGAACTTATGCTGGAGGTTGACGACCGGCTTGTCGGTCTCGTGCCGGACCACCTGCTCGATCGGCTGCCACTCCGGTTCGCCGTCTCCGGTCACCGAAAGCGCCTCCCACCCGTCCACGCGACCCCGTTCCTTCTCGACCGACACCGAAGCGACAGGCCCGCCGTCGGCGGTAACAATCAGATCCTGGCTCGCAGTCGCGTCCGAGCGCTCAAAGAGATCGGCGATCGGCAAGATTCGAACGATACCCTCCGGATCGCGCACGACGACGGGTCTGTCGCCCGTGACGCTGTCTCCGTACGCAACGTCGTGGTCGAGCTCGTTCGCCGCCTCCTCGGTGAAGTCGATGACCTCCCGACCGGTCGCTGTGACGGCTGCTGCGCCCTCTTTGTCGTAAAGCCGGAACCGATCCCACCCCGTGACTCCATATAACGACTGGCCGACAAATTGGAACTTCCCGTTCCGCCCTGCGAGGAGCGTGTGATTGTCCTCGACGGTCACGCAATAGACCCCGTCTTCGGCCTCGCTTCGGCTTCCGCTCCGGTGCATTCGAAGCGTGTTCTTCGCGTCTTCCGTGACGTAAATCCGCCAGCTCCCGCTGTCCTGGTTGTAACTCGCGGTGAGCCCGAGGTGGGCACACAGACGAAGCACGTCGTCCCGTAACTCCTCGCTCGACGTCGTGTACCGCCACGATCCGGTCTGCCGGTCGCCGTCGCCGTCGATTAGCGTCTCCAAGAACGCGCGTTTCTGCGCCCTCGTCGCCTCGAAGACGCGGTCCGGAATCGACTTCTCGAAGCTCCCGTCGCCGCAGCGGTCCCGGAGGAGGTCCCCGAGCAGGGCCGAGGTGAACTGATAGCTGCGGTCGTCCACGTAGTAGTCCAATCCCATCCGATCGAGGAGATCGCCGATCGTCTCGTGGTCGGAGTCCCCGCCGTCCGCCACGGCGTCCTGCGCGATCTTCACCGTCGTCGCGGAGCCGCGAAGGTTGTCGCCGAACTGCTTCTCTTCGGAGGTGTACACGTTCCCTTCCGTGACGTACCACGCGAGCAGTTCGAGGAAGTCGTCCCCGTCGTAGGTCCGCGGAACCCACTTCCGGCCGGACTCGCGGTGAACGTAGCTCGTCTCGCACACCGACTCGACGTACTCGCGATGTTCCTCGAACTCGGCCGCCGTGAACACGTAGCCGGTCTCGCCGACGTCCGCCTTCGGCACGCGCCGCGGCGTCCAGCCGAGCTCGGCGGTGAACGTGTGACCGTGGACGCTGGGGCGGACCCACACCTCGTACTCGCCGTCGGCGAGTTTGGTCAGATCGACCTCGTCGATCCGTTCTCCGTCCGGTCCGTCCCAGTCGTGAGGCAGTTCGTAGTTGGTCGCCCGATCGAGGTCGCCGGCCTCCACGAAACTGTACCCGTCCTCCGTGATCCCGTTCGTCTCGTTTTTCCGGACCAGCATCCGGTGATTCGGCGTCACCCGGAAGTCGATCTTCGAAGTCTCGATGTCGACGAGTTCGTCTCGGTAATCCGGATACGCGTGGGTCTCCTCGACGGTCTTGACCGCCATCTCCTCCGTGTCGGGATCGAGCGAGTACACGGCGTCGCCGACCTCCAACTCCGTGATCGCCCGAACGCCGTCGGGGGTCACGACCTCGGTGTCCGGCGTGAAGCAGTTCATTATAACCTTGACAGAAGCCTGCTGACGGTCGTACTGCTCGTACGGCTCGGTGCCGGGCTCGTGGTCGTTCCGGAGCGCCTTCTTCTCCTCGCGCTCGGAGAGCAGTTCGTCGACCATCTCGCGCATGATCCCGTCCGGCTGCTTCCGGAAGTGGGTCCCGTTGGGCGCGACGTACGTCTCGCCGTCGTACTCGTCGGGGTCGACCTTCGTCTCCGGGCCGGCGTTGATCGTCACCATGCACATCGGGTAGAGGCTCTTCAGGTCCTGGACCGTCACCATCTCCTTGACGCCGGTGATCGGATCGAAGACGGCGCCGCCCTCGAAGTCCTCCGACTCCTGTTGCCCCTTCGTCGGGAGCGCGAACTTCCCGAACGCCTTGTGGAGGACGTACATGTCGACGGTGTCGCCCGGGGTCGGCGCGTCCTCGATCTTGCAGCCGACGAAGGTGCGCACCTCGTCCCAGAAGGCGATCACGTCCTGCTTCCGGTCAATCTCGACGCACAGCTCCACGTCGCGGATGCTGTATTCGAGGAGGCGCTCGGGGTCCTGCTCCCAGAGGTCGCCGATGTCGCCGGTGTAGCGCTCCTTCCCGACGCCGAGTTCGCGCTCGCCGACCGCGTCGAGCCGGTACGACTCCAGCTCGGTGAACATCGTCCGCTTGTAGGCATACAGCAGGTCGAAGACGACCCGGCCCTTCACGTCCGGGCCGCCCCAGCCGGAGCGCCACACCTCGCCGATGCGGGAGAGCCGGTCGACGTCGAGGTCGTACTCGCTCCCGTCGTCGAGGACCTCCATCCGATCGAGGAGGTACGGCGCGTCGAAATCTTCGAAATTCCACCCAGTCATAAGGTCTACGTCGGTTTCTGCGATATACTCGACGAACGCGTCGAGCATCGCGGCCTCCTCCTCGAAGGTGCGGACCCGGAAGTCGAGCTCCGCCCCCTCGTCGACGATCCCCTCGTAATCGGGAAGGTCCTCGGGCGGCGGGATCTCGGCCTCCGGCGCGTCGTACAGCCAGACGACGTACTCGTCGTCGTAGGAGTCGTGGCTGGTGAGACAGATGATCGGCTCCTCGCCGTCCTCGGGGAATCCCCGCCGGTCGTCGACCTCGATGTCGAAGGTGTTCACCCGCATCTCGGCGTCGACCTCGGCCGGTTCGAGGTGCCCCTCGTGGACTTGGATCGTCCCCTCCCCGTCGTCGAGCCGGCGCTCCTCGACGCGGATCCCGCCGTTGATCCCGTTGTCGATCAGGAAGCGGTTCGGGAAGAGGATGTCCGCCTCGAAGCTGGTCGCGAAGTCGTCACGGATGTTTCCCACGTCGCGGGGCGTGCGGGTGACGATCCGGGTGAGCGGCTCGCCGCGGATGCTCTCGTACGGCTCGCCGTCCGGATTCTCCTCGCGGGTCCCGATCACCACGTCGTACTCCTCGACGGGGTCGCGATCGAGGTCGGCCGTGGGAACGTAGAAGTACGGTTCGACGCCCAGTACGCGGAGGTGTTCGACGACGTCGTGGTCGGCGTCCTCGACGTTCTCGGCCGGCCGCCGGCCGAACACGTGGACGACCGGGTACTCGTCGCTGCCGTACCCCTCGACGGCGTAGTCGATCTGGGTGATCATCAGTTCGACGGTCCCGGTCGACTCCGGGAACTTCGCCTCGTCGACGTCGACCACGTCGCTGACGTGGCCCCGCCCGCCGCCGGCGACGACGGCCGCCTCTTGGGCGGCGAGGTCCTCTCGCTCGGTGTCCGTGTCGCCGTCGGCCCCGTCGCCCGCGTCCCCGGTCGACGAGAAGTCCGACAGCCCCGACTGAGTCATATCCGCTCTTCGGCGTCACCCGGCTAAAAAACTCGGCTTTCGGGTGCGGCGAGCTATCCCGCCACGGAAAGGCATATAATGTGTGACGACTTACCATGGTCTATGTCTTCGGACCCACGTTCCGAACCCCAGGTGGCTCGTCCGGCCGATTCCGACGCGGTCGACGCCGAGGTGGAGTCGTACGAAGACGACGGGAACGTGGTGATTTTCGACGCCACAAACCCCCTCGCGTGGGTCGAAGCGAGCCGAACGGTGCGGCTCGCCGACGCGCTCTGAGGCGGCGTTCCGCCCCCGGCTTCTCACCTCTCCGCTCTTCAGCTCCGATCTCGCTCGTCCCGTAGCCGCGGCGCCGCACCCGGACGGAACCCCTTTGCCCTGACGCCGCGTACGCCCGAGCGTGTTCAGCCTCGACGAGGACGACGAGGGCGAGATCTCCGTCGGCGAGAGTTCCGACGCCGAGCGGGAGATGACGCCCGACATCCCGAAGGCGCCCTCGGTGAAGTCGTTCGACGACGGCGGCGACTTCGAGGGCGCCAGCGACGTGGACCAGGGGACCCTCCGCGCGTTCGTCGTCGCCGTCATCTACGCGAACGCCGCCGTCCTCCTCGTCGCGCTCGGCCCGATGGTGTGGTACTTCGAGGGCTGGTCGCGGGTCGGCCCGGCGCTGCTCGTCGGGGGATTCCTGGCGGGCGTCCGGACCTACCAGACGTACCGGGCGTGGGAGCGCTCGCGGGACGAGGCCAACGAGGCCGCAGCGTCAGCCGAGGCAGGCGCCGAAGATGCTGAAGCCGAGTCGGACGTCGAAACCGCCGAGGCCGACGCGGAGGACGAGGATGCCGTCGACCCCGACCCCGACGCGCCGCCCCCGGAAGCGTAATGTCCGCGGGCCGCCCCTTTTCGACCATGCAGACGGTTCGCGACGGCGACGGCGAGACGTACCTCCTCGTGAAGCGGTCCGCCGAGTCGAGCCGCGTGCGGGACCCGGCCACCGGCGAGGAGCGGTACATCGACAACGACCAGATCTCGGTCGTCGACGGGGAATCGCCGCTCGCGACGGCGGCCTCCGGCGTGCCGGAACCGGTCCGGCGGACGCTCGGCGCGGTCCGCGACGACCGGTCGCTCGGCCTGCTCGCGGTGGTCGTCGACGAGGGGCCGATCGCCGCGATCGACCTGCTCGACGCCGCCGACATGTGCGAGTCCGACCTTCACGGGACGATCACGGAGTTCCGCGCGGCGGGACTGGTCGACGAGGCCGAAGTCGCCGGGCGACGCGGCTACGAGGCGACCGGCGTCGCGGCCGAGGCGCTGGGGCTGTTGCGGGGCGGGTCGGCGGACGAGGGCGCCGTTGGTGAGCGCGACGGCGACTGATACTCTATTCATAAGTGCGCTCCGCGGCGGTCTGCGGCCGTTCGCGTCTGAATCCTCGATCGGCCGAGTGTGAGCCTCACGCCTCCCCAGCCTCGCGGCTCCCTCGCTTCGCTTCGGTCGCCGCGTCCCTCGCGCGTGCTCCTCGCGGCCGCCGGTGGCGGCCGCTCGCAGGCACGCGCCGACGTGGAGGTGCGAGCCGTCGCCGCCGTCCCTCTCAGCGGCGGTGTCCCCGCGGGCTTCTACCGCTCCTGCCGTCGTCGGATATTTATAAAGGGAACAGTCGCAACGGTGGTGCTCAGTCGCCGGCAAGTTCCGCGACGTCGAGGTCCGCCGCGTCCTCCCGGCGGACGGTCGAGCGGTTCGAGCGCGGGTCCTTCTCCACGGTGACCAGCTCGTCGGCCGCGCCGACCAGCTCGTCGTCGTGGCTCACGATGATGATCTGGCGCACGCCGAACCCGCGCATCTCCTCGACGAGCCGGACGAGCCGGGAGACGTGGCCGGAGTCGAGGAAGACGGTCGGCTCGTCGAGGATGAGCGGCGGAGTCGGTGCCGCGCCCTCGATCCCCTCCGAGAGCAGCCGGTAGATCGCACAGCGCAGCGAGAGGTTGAACAGGGCGCGCTCGCCGCCGGAGAGCTGCTCGGGGTCGAGCGGCTCGCCGTCCTTCTGGTAGACGGTGAGGACGTACTCGCCGTCGAGCTCGATGTGCGAGTAAGCGTCGTTGCCGTAGACGAGTTCGAACGTCTCGTTGAGTGTGCGCTCCAGTTCGGTGACGTTGCGCTGGCGGAGCTCCGCGCGCAGGTCGCCGTACATCGACTCCAGCTCGCTCGTCTCCTCGTGGAGCGTCTCGAGCGCGTCGACGCGCTCGCCCAGCGCCTCGCGCTCCTCGCGGAGCCCCTCCAGTTCGCTGAGTTCGCCTTTCACCCCGCCGATCGCGTTCTGGAGCTCCTCCTGCCGTTCGGTGAGACGGTCGAGCTCCTCGGCGACCTGTTCGAGGTACCGCTCGGCGTCGGCTTTCCGTTCCTTCGCGTTCTCGACCGCGGCCTCGTCGACGGCGTCCGCCAGTTCGTCGCGGCGCTCGCGCTTGTCGGCGAGCCGGTCGCGCCGTTCGTCGTTCACCTCTTCGAGGTTCTCCCGCTTCTCGCGGCGTCGCTCGATCTCGTCTTCCGCGTCCGCGATCGCCGACAAGCGCTCTTCGATCGCCGTCACCGCCTCGCGGGCGTCGTCGATCGCCGACAGCGATGCCTCCAGTTCCTCGACGCGCTCCGCGGCGGCCTCCGCCTCCTCGCGCTTCTGGGCGGCGACCTCGCGGGTCTCTTCGGCCTCCTCCCTGAGGTCGGCCGCGCGCTCGCGCTTCTCCGCGGCCGACTCCCGCTTCCGTTCGGCCTCCGCGCGCTTCTCTTCGACCCGTTCTTCGAGGGTCTCGACCCGCTCGTCGATCTCGTCGAGCCGGTCCGCGGCGCTCGCGAGCTCGTCCAACTCCGCGATTCGCTCGTCGAGGTCCTCCTCGCGCTCGCGGGCCGTCTCCAGTTTGGCTTCGAGCTCCGCCACCCGCTCGCGGTCCTCGTCGATCCCGCTGGCGTGCGGCGAGTCCTCGACCGGCTGGCCGCACTCGGGGCACTTGCCCGCCGCGAGCAGCTCCTCGGCCTCCTCGACCCGCTCGCGGGCGTTCTTCAGCTCCGTCGACAGCTCGGCGATCCGCTCGCGGACCTCGCCGCGCTCGTCGCGCAGCGCGTCCCGCTCGTCGGCGACGCCCTCGCGGTCGACATCCGCGTCGGCGGCCGCGAACCGCTCGCGGAGCCCGTCGGCCTCCTTGCGAAGGTCCTCGATCGAGGCCTCGCGCTCGTCGGCCGCCTCGGCCGCCGCCTCCGCCTCGTCGTCGAGGTTGTCGGCCTCGGATTCGATCTCTGCGGCGCGCTCGGTGCGATCGTCGGCCTTCCCGGCGAGGTTCGTCGCCTGATTTCGATACGCCTCGGCGCCCACCCGCTCGTCGTCGAGCTCCTCGCGGACCGTCTCCTCCTGATCGTCGAGCGCCGCGCGGCGGTCGGCGATCGCCTCCTCGCTCGCCGCGTCGAGGCCGGCGTCGTCGAGCCGGTCGTCGATCGCGGCCTCGATCTCGTCGATCCGCTCGCGGGCCTCGCGGATCGCGTCGCGGTGCTCGTCGCGCTCTCGCTCGGCCTCCCGGATCGACGCTTCGATCTCGTCGATTTCGTCCTCGACCGCCTCCAGCTTCTCGCGCTTCTCGGCGTGGGTCTCGAGCGTCTCCGCGGCCGCGTCGCGCGTCTCCTTCGCCTGCTCCCGCTGGGTCTCGTACCGGTCGATTTCGTCGGTGACCTCGCCGAGCTCGCTCTCCAGTTCGTTGAGCCGCCCGTGGAGGTCGCGGTCCTCCTTCGCGGCGATCTGCTCGTCGAGCTGATCGAGCCGGCCGCGTCGATTTTCGAGGACGTCTTCGACGCCGAGCCGTGCGTCGCCGGCGCGCTCGCGGTACTCCTCGAGCTTCCCGAGCTGGAGCAGGTCGTCGATCGTGTCCTGCCGCTCCCGCGGGGTGGCGTTGATGAGCTTGTTCACCTCACCCTGCCGGACGTACGCGCAGTTGACGAACGCCTCAGCGTCCATCCGCAGCAGCTCCGTGACGAACTCGCGGACCGCCCGTGCGCCGTCGCGGGTCACGTCGCTCCCGTCGGTCGATTCGAGCGTACACTGGTGGTCGATCCGGTCGTCGTAGGCCCTGAGCCGCCGCTCGACCCGGTAGGAGACGCCGTCGTGGGTGAACCAGAGCTCGACCTCCGTCTCCTCCTCGCCGTTCGTGATGACGTCTTCGAGGGTCCCGTCGAGCGCTTTCGACCCGTACAACGCGAAGAAGCAGGCCTCCAACAGCGACGACTTCCCGCTGCCGTTGAGCCCGTGGATGACCGTGACGCCCTCCGTCAGTCGCAGGTCGGCGTCGCCGTACGGCTTGAAGTTCGCGAGGCGGACGCGGTCGAACTTCACAGGTAATCCTCCATGGAGACCTGCCCGTCGGTCGACGCCGGGTCGGGGTCCGTCGCCTCCGCGGGATCGGACTCGGCATCCGGCTCGTCAGTGGTCGATTCGTCGTCGTCCGCTTCGTCGTCGTCCGATTCGTCGTCGTCCGCTTCGTCGTCGTCCGATTCGTCGTCGTCCGATTCGTCGTCGTCCGATTCGTCGTCGTCCGATTCGTCGGCCGGTTCGTCGCTATCGGCGTCGACGGCGGCGTCGTCGTCCGTCTCGACCGCCTCCGTGGCCGCCTTGACCGGCTCGAACGCGCCGAGGCCTTCCTCCTCGTCGAGCCGCTCTTCCACTCGGCGCTTCACCGTCTCGCGGACGTTGGTGTCGGGGACGGTGTCTTCTCGGACCGCGCGCTCCACATCGCGCGCGGCGGTCGACAGCGGCAGCTCGTCGAGCCGGTCGCGGACCGCGTCCTCGGGGTCGGCGAAGCTCACGTCGACCTCGCCGTCGGCGTCGACCTCGCGTCTGTCCGTGACGCGCGCGATGAGCGCGCCCTCGTCGGTCGCGAACTCCTCGACGGCCGCCGGCGTCACCGGGTCGCCCTCGCCGGTGATCTCGACGTGGACGACCGCCTCCGCGAGGTCGTGCTCACGCACGCGCTCGCGGACTCGGGACTCGCCTTCCCCCTCGCGCAGTTCGACGGAGACGAAGACGAACGGGCGGGTGTCGAGCGCGCGGCGCCGGATCTCGACGCGGTCGTCGCCCCCGGCCGCGTCGGCGTCGAAGACGACGAGGTTGTAGCCGCGCCCCTCGCGCTCGCTGGCGCTCGCCCGCTCCGTCGAGCCCGGGTACGTGACCCACGTGTCGGCGACCTCGGCGGTGTCGGGCTTGTGGTTGTCGCCGAGCAGCATGGCGTCGAACGCGACATCGCTCTCGGTCAGCACGGTCTCGGTGTCCCAGTCGGCGTAGCCGAACGGCTCGAAGAGGCCGTGCGCGACGAGCGCCGCGTACTCGACGTCGTGGTCGGCGAACGCGTAGTCGAGCTCGTCGCGCCGCGAGACGGGGACGTGGTCGAGGCCGTAGAAAGCGGTGTCGCCCACCACGACCGGCTCGTCGCCGAGCCGGGTCGCGAGGCCGAGGCGCTCGAAGAGGTCGAGCCACTGGCCACCCCGCGTCGACTCGTGGTTGCCGACGACCGCGAGGAAGGGGATGCCGGCGTCGTCGAGCCGGCGGAGGACGGAGATGGTCCCCATCAGGTCCCGCAGTTCGGGCCGGCGGTCGTGGAAGAGGTCGCCCGCGTGGACGACGGCGTCGACGCCGTCGTCGACCGCGTCGTCGACCACGGCCTCGAACGCGTCGAGGAAGTCCTGGCGTCTGACCGGCGAGTGGTACTGCGAGTACCCGATGTGGGTGTCGCCGGTGTGGATCACCCGTGTCATCTGGTCGCGTCTTGGCCGGTGTCCGGCTTAGGGATTCCGGGGCCGGAGCGGAAGTGGTCGGAGTGGGTGGGGCTCGCCTTCGATCCCCCGTGGTCGTCCTCGTCGGTGTCGCCCCCCGCCGCCCGTCGAAACCCTCGGTACGCCGCGAGCGCGTCGCGTCCGCGCTCGGCGACGGCCTCGTCGCCCGCGCGGTCCGCGGCGTCGACCGCCTCCGCCAGCCGGTCCAGCCCGACGGCGTCGACGAATCCGGCCGCGCGCCGCAGGTCGGTTCGCGCGGCGTCCGCCTCGTCGATCACGGCGACGTACGGGCGTCTCGCGGTGTCGGTGCGCGTCGCGAGCGCGGCCAGAGCGCGCTTGACGGCGGTAGTCGAGACCACGGGAAGACTGGCGCGGTTTCGGGTATAAATCGTCGCGGACGGTCGTCTCCGACGCGACGGTTAGATGAGTAGAGTCCGACGCTTAGATACCGAGCGAGTACAGCCGCTTTCGCGCGTCCGTGAAGGAGAACCGCGAGTCGACGACGTCCTCCTCTTCGAGCCGCGACAGCGCGTAGCGGACGGTCCGCGGCGGGAGCAGCGTCTCCTCGGCCAGTTCGCTCTGGGTCAGCGTGTCGTTGTAATCCAGCACCTTCGCGACCAGCTTCGCGCTCGGGGGGAGGTCGCGAACGGCCGCCCAGCGGTCCGCGGTCCCGTCGTCGGCGGTGACGGCATCGGTCGTGCTCATGCGTGTCTCAATCGTCGTCATGCCAGTTGATAATATTTACTATCCTTTTTAATTATTTCTAGTTATAAAACAGCGACCAACGGTACCGATAGTCGCGGGCGCAGACCGCCGTCGCTCGCCGTTTCGCTGGCGGAACGCCCTCATCGTGCCCCCACCCGAAGCCTCTTATCCGCGAGACGCTTTAATAAACACAATGAGCGACACGGTCGACGACGTCGATATGCCCTACGACGAGGGAGCGGCGTCGAAACAAGAGAAAATCGACTCCTTACAGGAGCGGCTCGACGTCTTAGAGTCCCAAAACGAGGAGATGCGCGACAAGCTCCTCGACGCCAACGCGGAGAACAACAAGTACCAGCAGAAGCTCGAGCGGCTCACCCACGAGAACAAGAAGCTGAAGCAGTCCCCGCTGTTCGTGGCGACAGTCCAGGAGGTCACTCCCGACGGCGCCGTCATCAAACAGCACGGGAACAACCAGGAGGCGCTCACCGAGATCACCGACGAGATGCGCGAGAAGCTCGACCCCGACGACCGCGTCGCGGTCAACAACTCGCTGTCGGTGGTCAAGAAGCTGGAGAAGGAGACCGACGTCCGCGCCCGCGTGATGCAGGTCGAGCACTCCCCGGACGTCACCTACGCCGACATCGGCGGGCTCGAAGACCAGATGCAGGAGGTCCGCGAGACCGTTGAGATGCCGCTCGAACACCCCGACATGTTCGAGGACGTGGGCATCACGCCCCCGAGCGGCGTCCTGCTGTACGGCCCGCCGGGGACCGGCAAGACGATGCTCGCGAAGGCCGTCGCCAACGAGACGGACGCGACGTTCATCAAGATGGCCGGCTCCGAGCTGGTTCACAAGTTCATCGGCGAGGGCGCGAAGCTGGTCCGTGACCTGTTCGAGGTCGCCCGCGAGAACCAGCCCGCCGTCCTCTTCATCGACGAGATCGACGCCATCGCCTCGAAGCGCACGGACTCGAAGACCTCGGGCGACGCCGAGGTCCAGCGCACGATGATGCAGCTGCTCTCCGAGATGGACGGCTTCGACGAGCGCGGCGAGGTCCGCATCATCGCCGCGACCAACCGCTTCGACATGCTCGACCCCGCCATCCTCCGCCCCGGCCGCTTCGACCGCCTCATCGAGGTCCCCAAGCCGGAGACCGAGGGCCGCGAGATCATCTTCCAGATCCACACCCGCAACATGAACCTCGCCGACGGCGTCGACTTCGCCGAGCTGGCCGAGCTGACGCCCGACGCCTCCGGCGCCGACATCAAGGCGATGTGTACCGAGGCCGGGATGTTCGCCATCCGCGACGACCGCACGGAGGTCACGCTCGACGACTTCCTCGAGGCCCACGAGAAGCTCAGCAAGGACGAGGAGACGAGCGCCGACGACTCGCTGGCGTTCGCCTGATCGGGTCGGCGTCGCTCCGATTTGAGACCCGTCCTCGGGTCGCTCTTTTCGATTTTCCCGACCGAAGCGCGCGCTACAGCGCCGCGACGGCTAGGTACGGGACCACGAAAACCAGCAGGAACACCAGTCCGACCGCGAGCGCGTAACCGGCGCCGACGCCGGCGAGCGCGAGCCACCCGTCGTCGAGCGCGTCAGCGACGTTCATGCCGGAGGAACCGCCGCCCGGAACTTAAATCCGTACGCTTGTGTCCGCCGCGGACGCCTGTCGCGCGCGGCCGCACCGCGTCGGTCCCGGTCACACGTCGCCCGCCATCGCCCGGAACAGCCCGTCTGCGAGGGCGTCGCGGTCGACGGTCTCCGGCTTTCCCTCCCCGGTGGGGTCGACGTTCGGTTGGATCGTCCCGCCGCCCATCCGGGAGTGGCCCCCGCCGTTCCCGTTGTCGACGTCGTCTAACACCGCCGCGATCGCGTTCCCCATGTGGACCCGGTCGTCGCGCGACCGCCCCGAGAGGTGGACGGTCCCGTCCCGCTCGCCGATCACCACGACGGCGCTGACCCCCTCGAGCTGGATCAGCTCGTCCGCCGCCTGCGGGATCGCGTCGACGTTGTTCACGCCGCCGACGTCGGCGACCCCGAACGACCCCTCGATGCGGCGTCCCGCGATCGCCCGGGCCTTCACTTCCAGCACCTCCGCGTCGACCGCGGGGTTCGCGATGCGGTCGAGCCGGTCCTGGTCGACGCCGGGGTAGAGGTAGGCGGCCGCCGCGAAGTCGGGCTCGCTGGCGCCGACGGTGAGGTGTTTGGTGTCGGCCAAGATCCCGTACAGCAGCCCAGTCGCCGTGTCGGTCGACAGCGTCAGGGCGCTCGCCGTCTCGCTCGCGTGCTTGTCTGAGGGCACGGGGACGGCGTCGTTGTCCTGGAAGTACTCGGCGACGACCGACGCGGTCGCGCCGTAGTCGGTCCGCACGTCGGTGAACGACTCGCCGGCGCCGTCCCCCGGGTGGTGGTCGACGACAGCCGTCGGCAACACGCCGTCCGCGCCGGCGAACCCCCGCGGCTCGTTGTGATCGACCAAGACGACCGACTCCGCCGCGAGGTCGCTCACGTGTTCGATCGGCTCCAGTTCGAGGTCGAGGACGGTCCGGAACGCCCGGTTCTCTTGGTGACGGATCTGGCCGGGGTACTGGACGGTCGCGTCGACGTCCACCTGGGCGGCGAGCGAGGCGACCCCGACCGCGGCCGACATCGCGTCGGGGTCCGGGTTCGGGTGCATCAACACCGTTATCTCGTCTTCGTCGGCGAGCAGTCGGCGGAACCGTACCCCCGGCGTCCGCCGGGACCGCAGCACCACCGCTCCGGCCGCGACGGCGATCAGGACGACGAGCGCCACGGCGACGGCGAGTTCGGGATTCTCCCGGGCCATGGCCTCCGCCTGCGAGAACCGGTCGCCGACCGCGCTCATCGCTCGCATGGGTAGTGGCGAATCGCTCCCGACACATGAAGGTTCGTTACCGTTCCGACGGAACGGAACCGACGAAAATAGGCGGTTATCGGGCTTCTACGCACCGATACGGCCGAGCGTCCGGTCGAGACGCGCTACTCGCTCCGTGCCCGGTACGCGCGCACGGCGTCCCGGTACCCTGACCGGAATGTCGGGTGGTCGAACTCGTAGCCGAGCTCGCGGAGCAGCGCGTTCGAACACCGCTTGCTCGTTCGAATCCGGCGCTCGGCGGCCGCGGAGAGGTCGCCGGCAGCGATCCGCTCGTCCTTCGACAGCTTCTCCGGGCGCGGGACGCCGCAGGCGTCCGCGAGCCAGTCCGCGAACGCGTGCTTGTCGACCGGTTCGTCGTCGACGACCAGGACGACGCGGTCCCGCGCGCGGTCCGCCTCCAGGAGGTGTCGGATCGATCCCGCGGCGTCCGCGCGGTGGACCATGTTCAGGTAGCCGGCCGTCACCGGCCCCTCCACGTACCGCTCCAGCCGGTACCGGTCCGGGCCGTACAGCCCCGCGAACCGAACCACGGTCCCGTCGATCCCGGCGTCGGCCGCGCGCTCGGTCGCGATCCGCTCGGCCTCGGCGAGGACGCGGGTCTTCTCCGTGGTCGGCTCGACCGGCGTCTCCTCGTCGACCCAGCCGCCATCGTGGTCGCCGTACACGCCCGTCGAGGAGGTGTACACCAGCCGGTCCGGCGGAGCGGCCCGCGAGCCGTACTCGTCGACGACGTTCGCCAGCCCGTCGACGTACACCTCCCGCGCCGCGTCGGCGCCGCGCCCGCCGGAACTGGCCGCGAAGACGACCGCGTCCGCGTCCGGCAGCGCCGAGAGCGACGCCGGATCGGTCGCGTCCGCCCGGACGGCCTCGACGTCGGGGGTGACGGCGTCGACCGCGTCGAGCCCGTCGTCCGACCGCCGGACCCCGGTCACCGCGTGGCCGCGGGCGCTGAGCTGTGCCGCCAGCGCCAGTCCGACGTAGCCGCAGCCGACGACGACGACCCTCATGGCTTCCGGCGCTCGATGACCGCGAGGATCTCAGCGAGCTGGCCGAGCGTCATCGCGCTCCGCCCCTCCAGCGCCTGCTGGACCTCCTGGCCGGTGAGGTCGGCGTCGATCTTCGCCGCGAGCGCGTCGACGTCGAGGACGGCGGTCGCCATCCCCATCAGCAGGTGATCGCGCACCTCCACCACCATCGCGTCGGCGTCGCGGTCCGGGTTCGCCGCCGCGAGGACGGCCGCTCCGTCTGCGAGCGAGAGCGCCGCGACATCCCCGTCGCGGACGGCGGTCGCGTCCGCCTCGGTCAGTCCTATCTCGCCGATGAGTCGGTCGGGCCCGACGCTCGCCGCCGCCTCCGTTACCATCGCTTCGAAAGCGGCGAGCAGATCCGCCGCCGCCGGCTCGTCGGCGTCGACGTCGGGTCCGGAACTGCGGTCGTCGACGACCTCGTGGAACATACCGCCACTCGGTCGCCGCGTCTCAAAACGCCTGCGGTCGGCCGCGTTCCGACCGTTCGACGCTCCAATCGGCGGGGTCCTCACGTCTCCATACAGCCGTCTCCCGCTCCCGGGGTCGGGCTCATCGCTCCCGGGCACGGCCAGCCGCCGGAAGTCTCGTCGCGCGTCCCGTCCACGTCGCCGACGCCCGGTGGCCCGGCGGGGACGGCGACGACGACGACCGTCCGCGTCTCGAACGCGACCGGCTCGGTCCTCCCGAGCGCGACGGACTCGCCGTCCACCTCGACGCTGACCGCGCCGGGCTCCCGGACGTACTCGAACGGGCGGTCGGGCGTCCCGACGTTCGCGCGGAGGGCGAACCGGGGATACTCGCCGCGCACCTCGACGTTCCACGCGTTGACCGTCGCCACCCAGTAGCCGGGAACGGGCGCGACCGGAAGTCCCGCCCCGACGGTCCGGACGGGCTTCGGCACGCGCTCGTCCGGCACCGACGCGACCGCGTCCTTCGCGCGGCCCTCGATCGCCGACTCGACCTTCTTCCGGCGAATCGTGCGGGACGCGGCCGTCGTCTTGTCGACGAACCGAGCCGGAACACGGACCGCGTCTCGCCCCGCCTCTTCGCGCGTCTCGACGCGGAGGTGCGCCGCGAGCCCGAGCCGCTCGGCCCTCGACAGAGACCCGACCCGCGCCGCCTCGCTCGCGACGCGATCCGGATACTCGCCGTCGCCGACCGCGACGGCCCTGTCGCCGAGCGAGTCGTACTCGGCCGCGGCGTTCTCAACCACCGCGTTCCGCTCTTCGCGTGAGAGGTCGGTCCGCGCCGCGAGCCGGTCCGCCAGCGCGTCGTCGACGCGTCGCAGCGAGGCGTCGACCCGGCCGGCAAGCGCGCGTCGGTCGGCGCGCAGGTCGTCGTCGTCGGCCGCCGCGAGCGCCTCGTCGGCCGCGAGGAGCGACCGGCCGGCGACGCCGAGACGGACCGTGTCGCCGGTGCCGAGGATCCGGTCGGTGATCCCCCCGGAGACGTCGCTGTACGGGAGCGTGACGTAGTTCACGTTCCGGGTCGCGAGCGGTCGCGTCGTCGTGCCGTCGACGCCCTCGACGCGCTCGCCGTCGACCGCGGTCCGTGGGAGATATCCCGGCGAGCCCTCCGGGGCGAACGTGACGGCGCCGCCCGGCCCTTCGTCGCCGACGCTGTAGGTCCCCGGATCGCGGGCGGCCTCGCGGCTGGCGATCACCTCGCCCACGGGCGGTCCGCCGAACGCGTCGTTCACTCGGTCGAGCACGCCGTCGGTCGCCGCCTTCCTGTCTTCTGACGCCGATTCGAGCTCCGCGATCACGGCGTCGAGGTACGCGACGCGGGCGGCGACGCGTCCCCGGTCGACCGCGCCGTCGTACCTCGAGGGGGCGTCGCGGAGCGCGTCCCGGCGGTCGCGCACGGTCGCGGCGAGATCCCGGTACGGGGTCGACTCGCCGACGGCGGCGTCGGCCATCGACGCCTCAGTCTCAATCTCTCGGACGCGCTCGGACAGCGACGAGACGTCCCTCGCGATCCGGTCTATGTCTCCGTCCGACCGGTCGCCGTACACGACCGTCGACCGCGTCTCGTCGACTCCTTCGACGGCGTTGCGCGCCAGCCGGTCGACGTCGCCGTCACTCTCGACGTTCAGATCCGCCCTCGCGGCCGCCGGGGTGTCCGCGAGGTCCGGCCCGTCGACGTCGCCGCCCTTGGCGGCGCCGAACGTCGCCGTCGGCCTGTCGGGCGCGTCGTCGCCCGGCGCGTACGTCCCGGTCACCGTCACGCGGACGCGGTACCGGTCCGTCGCTTCGTCGCTTGTCACGGCGCGGTCGACGCTCACGTTCTGTACCGTCCCGTTCGGTCCGCGCTCGACGACCCGCCGTTCCCACGTCGCGGTCGCGGCGCGCTCGACGACGACCGTTCGTGTCGCGCCGCCGAACGACACCGACTCGCCGGGCGACAACGTCTCGCCGTCGGTCCCCGTTCGGAGATCGCTCCCGTCGACCACGCGGACATGCTCCGTCCGCGACGTGTCGACCCGTCGCCACGGTTCGTCGAGCAGCGATCGGGGGCGGTCCGGCGTCACGGGGCCGCCATCGGCCACCCGCGTCGTCTCCGTCTCCGCGGTCGCCTCGACGCGGTGGCTCGCCCGCACGATCGATTCGAGGTCGTCGTGGACCTCGGTCGCGGCCCGGTCGGCCGCGTGCCCGACCTCGACCGACGCGGTCCTGCTCGTCGGATCCGCGCCCGGATCGAAGGCTGCGTCCTCGCTCGCCGTCTCGTCGCCGGTCGAGGCCGGGGTTCCCCCCTCTCCGTCCCCCGTGCCTGTCGGCGTCGGCGCTCCGAGGACGGCGTCCGTCCAGGAGGCTTCGCGGACGCCGGTCGGCGACAGCAGGTCGGTCACGCCGGTTCGGGCGGTCGCTCGCGCGACGCCGCCGCGCGCGTCGGGGTCGCTGGTCCCGAACACGTCCCGTTGGACGCGGACGATGCCGGCGTTCGTCGACAGCTCGACGTGGCGGTTCGCGACGACGTTCTCGACGGGAGCCCCGGCGTACTGGCCGTACCCTCGAGCCCACGCAATCGCGTAGAGGCTGGCAGTGACCTGTCGCCCGAGTCCGGGCCCCTCGACGGCACCTCGGTTGAGCCGCCGTTCGAACTGCTCGGTCCGCTCGTGGGCGGCCAGCGTCGGCACGGCGACCGTGACCGTCCGCGATCGCGTCCGGTTCACGACGGTCCGACCGTCCCGCGTCGCGGTCGTCGCGACGCCCGCGAAGGTGACCCGCGTCGCGGTCCCGTTCGCGGCCGGTTCGACGCTGACCCGCTCGCGCGCCGCGACGAGGTCGTCGGCCGAGTCGACCGCCGGGAGCGAGGCGTTCGCCTCGACGCCGCCGACGTCGCTCTCGACCGCGCGCAGCGCCTCCGCTCCGGCGATCGCGAGCCGGACCCGGAAGGCGTCCTCGAAGGCGGACTCCTCGCGGACCGCTTCGGTAGCCGGTCCAGAGCCCTCCGGTGCGCGCGTTACCGGCTCCGCTGCCGTGTCGTGAGCGGCCTCCCGGGCCGCGCTCCTGAGCGCGGCGGTGGCGTCGGTGTCGACGCGCTCGACGGCACGTTCGACGCGGCGGTCCTCGCCGACCAGTCCCTGCTCGGCGAGCCCCGCGGCGTACGCCGAGCTCGTCACGAGCAAGAGCACGCCGACGAGCGCGAAAGGGACTCGTGCCCGCTCGTCGACGGTGAACGTCCGCGCGCGACCCGTGTCCGCGGATCGACCGCGGTCTCGGTTCCCCACGCTCACCACCTCCGGACGACGATCCGAACGACGCCCTCAGACGACCGGCGCTGGTCGCCTTCGCCGCCGAGCCGGTCGGGGATCGGCTGTCGGACCACGGCGACGGCGACGCCGGCGTTTCGCGGCGGTTCGGGGCCGACGATGACTGACACCTCGGGATCGCTCGCGTCGTCCGCTCGGTCCCGCCCGCCGCCGTCGACCCCCCGCGTCGGAACTGCCTCGCCGGCGATCGAGTGCGGAGACGCCGCCGCTCCGCCCCGGGCCGTCGCCATGCTGACCGCCCCCAGCGATTCGCTGTCTACTGCTGCGTCGACGGCGTCGTCCGCGTCGCTCCCGCGGCCGCGTCGGACCGTTACGTCGACCCGCGTCCGCGGACCGACTCCCGCGCGGACCGACTCGACGGCGCTGCGGTCAAACGCCCCGTCCGCGTCGCGGACGGCGACCAGAGCGAGCAGCTCCGCGCGGGTCGCGTGGACGCGCCGCGTGTCGTTCGGCGCGCTCTCGTCGCGGTACGACACGGTCGCGGTCTCGGTGACGAGTCGGTCCGCGGCGTCGGTCGTGATCGGGCCGTCGGGACCGCCGGTATCGGCCGCGCCGAGCGCGACGACGCTCGCGGAGACGCACAGCAGCAGCACGGTCACGTCGAGGACGGTGCTGGTCACCGCCACACCACCGCCCGGAGCGTTCCGCGCACGTTTCGACCCGGCGCCACGCGGACCGTCACCCGCCGCTCGGCGACCGCGACCGCGTCCGGCGGCCGGACCTCCGGCGGTCCCGGCGCGTCAGGCCCCGATGCGGCCAGCCACCGCTCGCCGCCTGCCTCCAGTTCGATCGCGGTCGCGGTCCCCGGCGCTTCGACCCGCCGCATCCGCGCGGGGTCGACGACGCCGCCGACGGTAACCGTCTCCTCGACGCGGTAGAGCGCCGCCCTCGCGTCCGACCGACCGTCGTCCGGCGCTGCGTCCGCGAACGCGCCGGCGTACAGCCCCAGCCCGAGTCCGACGGCCACCACCGCGACGAGCGCGGCAGTCGGTTCCACGGCGGCGCGGTCGGCGGTCGAGAACGTCGCGACAGCTCGCTTCGACGCCCTCGATGTCTCCGATCTGTCCGACCTCACGGGGTCACGTGGCACGCAAGATCACCCCACGAGCGTGACGCGGACGTCGCCGTAGTGGACACGTCGAACCGTGATCCGCTCCGGGGCGGGCGTCCACGTCGCGTCCGCCGCTCGCGCGCGCTCGGCCGCCGCCGCGAGCGCCGCCGGATCGTCGAACGCGGCGTCCGGGGGCGCGCCGGCGAGGACGCGCCGAAGCCGCGCGTCCGTCGTCGCCTCCGGCGTCACCCCCGCCGCCGGCCGGATCACCGGCGTGATCCGCGGAGCGTCGAGCGTCGCCCGCGCAGTCCCCCGATCGTCGCCGAGCGAGACAGACCCCTCCGAGAGCCGGAGCCGCTCCGCGGCGATCCCGTGTTCGGCCGTCGCCGGGTACTCTCCGTCCGCGACCGAATCGATCGTGCGCGCCACGCCGTCGGCGTCCGGCGGCGGCGAGGCGGGAAACGACGCGGCCACGCCGACGGCCGCGACGCTCACGACGGCCAGGCCGAGCCACGCGTACGTGGCGTCGAGGTGCGTCTCGAACATGGCGCGGCTGGCCGCGGCTTGGTATATAAATGATCGGCGCGGGGTCGGGTTCGATCGCGCCCCCGTTCTCCCGCCGTCCGGTCTCAGAATAGGAGCCCGGCGCCGGCGAACGCGACGAGGAACGTCGCGGTGGCCGTCGGCAGCGCGATACCGATCCGATACGCCACCAGTGTCCGGTCGAACCCCCGCTCCAGGCCGGTCGCAAGCCCGGTGAGGAGGGCGGCGAGTAGCAGCACGTACGTCCCGACGATCCGTCCGAGCACCGGCACCGACAGGGTTCCCGCGCCGCCGTTCGCCCCGGCCGCGCTGCTCCCGCCGGCCGCACCGCCGGTGCCGGCGGTCGCTCCGCCTCCGCCGCTCAGCCCGCCGCCGCCGAGCGCGTCCGCCCCCGCGGCCGCCCCGGCGCCGAGACCGCCGACGTCGACCGCGTCGATCCCCGTCGCGAGCGCGACCGTCGCCCCGCCGACGAGCGGAGCGAACACCGCGGCGGTGTTCGAGAGCGTCCCCGTGACGGTCGCCAGCTGGCGGCGCGCGTCGCGTTCGAGGTCGCGCAGGGACTCCAGCTGATCCGCGAGCTCCAGCAGGACGTCGCCGGCCGGCCGGCCCTCACGCGCGGCGACAGCGAGGAGTGCGATCGCGCCCTGGAGCCGGGGCGACGGGACGGCGGCCGCCGGCCCGCCCTGTCCGAGGAACGCCTCGCGGACGCCGACCCGAAGTGTGTCGCTCCGCCGTCCGGCGCGCTCGAACAGCTCGCCGGTCGCGCCGTCCAGCCGCTCGCCGGCGTTCGCGACTGCGGTCTCGACCGCGACGCCCTCCGCCACGTCCCCACCGATCACAGTCATCGCGTCCGGCAGTCCGCGCTCGACGTCGCGGACGTCCGAGAGCACCGCCCGTCGAGGTCGCGCGACGACGAACAGCGCGCTCCCGACGCCGACGCCGACCCCCGCGACCGGCCACGCCCACGGCGCGACTGCCCGCGCGGCGACGACGGCCGCCGCCGCTCCGAGGGCGCACCCGACGAGGAGCGCGTGTCCGCCCCGGTCCGGCACGTCCGGGTGGTCACCGCTGATCTCCGGCGGCGGGAACGCGACCGGGCGGCGGAAGAGCAGCCACGCCGAGGCGGCCAGCAGTCCGGCGGGAAGTGCGACGAGGTACAGCCCGGCGACGAGGCCGGGACCGATCGCGACGCCGGCTGCGGCGCCCGCGGGAAGCAGCGCGATGAGCGCCAGCGGGAGCAGCACGCCGAACGCGTACAGCGCGGAGACCGGTCCCCGGACCGCGCCGACGAACGACGCGAGCCGGTCGGTCGTCCCCGAGAGCGTCGCGTCGAGCGCGCGGTCCAGACACCGGCCGCGGCGCTCCGGCGGCGCGGTCGCCGCCGTCCGAACGAGCGCCGCGGCGCGGTCGATCGCCGGGAACCAGGGGCGCCACTCGCGGGCGAACGCCCGAAGCCCGCTCGTCGGCCCGTCCGCACTCCCCCGCTCGTGGCGGGCGAGCGCCGCGGCCAGCGGTCCGTCCCCCGTCCGCCCGGCGAACCGAACCGCCCGCTCGGTCGAGGGGTCCAGCCGCATCCGCAACACGAGCCGTCCGACGAGCCCCGGCGCCGCGCCGAGCGCACGCGTCCGCCGGAGCGACGCGAGCCACACCGGCGCTCGGTGAACCGCGTGTACCCCGCCGACGAAGGCGGCCAGCCCGGCCGGTGCGGCGGCGACCGCGCCGGCGACGAGCGCTGCGCCGACGGTGACGACCGCGCCGGCGACTGCGCCCACTCGATAGCCGACGGCCACGACGCGCTCGGCGGAGACGCCCCACCCGAGGAACGCGACCGCTCGGCGCAGCTCCTCCGAGACATCCGATTCGTCGTCGCCGCCAGAGCGGAGGGGTCCGTCGGACACGGTCGACCGGGGCTCAGTCATCGGTCGCCTCCGACGTACCGCGCCGGCGCGATCTGCCCCGTTCGAACCGCCTCGCGGACGCGGTCGCTCCGCTGGCCGACGGCCTCCCGAACCGCGGCGTACGATTCGTCCGACGCGGCGAGATCTTCGATCAGTCGGCTCTCGCCGCGATCGATCCGCCCTGTCGCGACGAGCCCCTGCTCGGTCCGCTCGAAGAGCGGATCGAAGCTCACCCCGTCGTCGTGGTCGCCGACTTCGACGATCGATTCGACGCGGTGATCGTCGAGGACCGCGATCAGGTCGGTCGCGGCGAACGACGAGCGGGCGACCCCGAGATCGGTGACGACGCGCTCCTCGACGGCCGCCGGGTCCTCGCCGTGGATCGTCCCGAGGACTGTCTCGCCGGCGGCTCCGACGCGCATCGCCTCGTACAGCGCCCGCGCCTCTTCGCCGCGAACCTCGCCGACGCTTATCGCGCCGCCGCCCATGCGGAGCGCGGTTCGCACGGCGTCCGCCGGCGCGAGCTCGGCGCCGTCCCCGACCCGGAGCCGCTGGGCGTCCCGCCCGACGTCGGCGAGCGCGTCCACGGGGAGTTCCGGCGTGTCTTCGATGACGATCGTCCGGGTTTCGGCGGGAAGTTCCCACAGCAGCGCCCCGAGCGCGGTCGTCTTGCCGGCCGATCGGCCCCCAGCGACCAGCCCGGTCACGCCGCGCTCGACGGCGACCGACAACAGCCCCGCCGCCGCGGGCGTGAGCGTGTCGACGGACACCAGCCGAGCGAGCGTCCACGCCTCCGGGTCGCCGCGGCGGAAGGTGAACGTGAGGCCGTCGCTCGCCGGGGCCGTGGCCGCGGCGACCCTGACGCGACCGGTCTCGGATCCGATCGTCGCGTCGAGCGTCGGCGTCGCCCGCGAGAACGCCCGCCCGCTCTCTCGCCGGAGCCGCGACGCGAGGGTGGCGGCCCCCTCCGGCGGGAGCCGCACGTTCGTCCGACACCGTTCGCCGTCGAGGACCACACGGAGGGGGTTCTCCGCGACCGGCGCCGTCACCGTTGCGTCGCTCACCCGATCGTCCGCGAAGACGTGTTCGAACGCGCCGTAGCCGTGGGTGTGTCGTCGTAGGACCTCGGTCAGGTCCGCGACCGGGTCGTCGTCGTCCGCCACGGACCGTACCGCTCGCCCGGGCGCCCTGTCGCCGCCGCGGGGGTCGTCGAGCAGCCGGTCGCGTGCGGCGGCCAGCGTCGCCACGCTGTCGGCGTCGAGGTCGGCGCTCGGCGGCGTGAGGTGGTACGTCCTGAGGGAGGCGTCGCCCTCGTAGAGGCGGACGGTCGCTCCGGTCGAGACCGTCCAGCGGTCGACCAGCGTCGCGCCCGGCGGCGGCGCGGCCGCGACACGCGCGGTCGCGGCCGTCGGTCCGACGTGCGCCCGCAGGTACTCGTTCAGGTCGCGGTCGATCTCCGCTCCCTCCACGTCACCCGTGAGCTCCTTGGCGGCCGACAGCAGCCCCGTCTCGGTCGCGATCCGCCTCGCGGGACCCGCGCGTCCGGCCGCTTCCGCCGCCGCGCCGAGCGGGTCGTGGGCCACCCGGTCGGCGAGCCGCTCCTCGTGGAACCCGATCCGCTCCCGAAAGCGTCCCGCGGCGATGAGAAGATCGGCCGCGCGGTCGGCGTAGGAGCGCTCTCGCCCACGGTGTCGAGTCCTGATCACGTTCGCGTCCCGGTCGGTGAGCGCCGCGATAACGGTCGCGAGGCAGTCCGGGCTCGCGGCCAGGTCGCCGCGTCCGGGACAGCCGTCGGCGTCGACGTCGAGCACGACCCGGTCCTCGACGCCCGTCCCCACAGGCTCGAGGAACGTCGGTTCGCATCGGCACCCGCCGGCGTCGTCGTCGACCCACGGAAGCCGCCGGAGCGGCGTCTCGCCGTCGTCGCCGGCGATCCGCTCGGTGAGACCGAGGTTCATGGCGGGCGTGGTCGCGGTTTGATATATAAACGATCGCTTGGGCGTGCCCTCCCGGTTCCCCTCTGTTGACCGGAACTCTCCGACGCGACGGGTTCCGATCGACCGGTGCTACCCAACCCGACGGATCCGGACCGTCGGCCCCTCGTCGTCGACGTACCGGATCCGGATCCGGTTCGCCCCGCCCGGCCAGAGCTCGATCGGTCCGCCGACGAGGTCGACGGCCGTCTCCGCGGGCCCAGTGCCGACGCGGAGCGTGCGTTCCGGCCGGTCGTCGATCCGATACGCGAGTGCGACGCCGCCGGGCCGGTCCGGCGGCTCGACGAGCGCGACGCGGTCGACATCCGCCGCGGCGAATCCCGTCGGAACTCGCAGGAGGACCGTCGTCTGCGCCGCCATCGCGGGGTCGCTCACGGGCGTCGACCCGGCGACGACGCCGCCGATCGCCCGCTCCAGCCGGTCCGCCTCGGCGCCGATCCGCTCACCCGTCGTCGCGGTCCGGGCCGTCTCGACCGCGGGCATCGATGCCGCTAGCAGCGCGACCGCCACGAGGACGGTGAGGACCACGCGGATCACGGTGCGCTCACAGCGACTCCCGGAGCCGGTCCAGCGCGTCCGTCGCCCACGCGCCGTCGTCGCCGTCTCCGTCGTCCTCGTCGCGCTCGCCGTTGCCGGTTCGCGGTCCGGAGGTCGGCCGGTCGTCCGGCAGGGCGGCGTCGAGGGCACTCTCCGACGGAACCGCACCGCCGGGACCGTCCCCGTCTCTCGCGCCTCGATCGGGCTCGCGGCTCCCGCCGTCTTGACCCGTCCCGTCGCTGGCGATTTGACCCGCCCCGTCGCTGGCGCCCCGACTGGCCCTGTCGCCCTGGCCGTCTCGGCCGCTCTCTCGCCCGGCCTCGGTCGCCCGCGCGAGCGCCAGGTCGGCTCGGCGCTCGACCTCGCGGTTGACGGCCCTGACCGCCCCCGCGTATCCCCGAACTGCCTGCGTCGCCGCCTCCAGCTCCGCGACGCGCTCCTCGAGGTCGTCGAGCCGCGATTCGAGCCGCTCGCGCTCGGCGGTCGCCTCCGCCTCCGCGGCAGCGTCCGCCGGGCGCGCGTCGGTCCCGGTCACTGCGCGCTCGACCGCGCTGAGCCGTGCCTCGATCCGATCGCTCGGATCGTCCGCTTCGTTCGCTCCCGCCGTCGCCTCGGTTTCCATCCCCGTCGGCGCCGTCTCCGTTCCCGTTCTCGACGGCTCGGCGCCCCGCGCGTGATCGGTCATGCGACCCGTTGCCCGCGGTTTCACTCTTAAACCTCGGGGAAAGGGTATTGTCGTGGGGGCTGGTACGTCCCCGCATGAAGGCAGTCCTCCTCGGCGTCGGACAGGCGGGCGGCAAGCTGGCGACCGCCCTCGCGGAGTTCGACGCCGACGCCGGCTACGGCGCGGTCATCGACGCGCTCGCCGTCAACACGGCCGCGGCCGACCTCGACCCGCTCCCGCTCGAAACGGTCCTCGTCGGGCAGTCGCGCGTCAACGGCCACGGCGTCGGCGGCGACAACGAACTGGGCGCGGAAGTGATGGACGAAGACGCCGTCGAGGTGTTGGACGCGCTCGCGCCGAAGGTCACCGCGGAGGCCGAGGCGATCCTCGTCGTCGCCGGGCTCGGCGGCGGGACGGGCTCCGGCGGTGCGCCGGTCCTCGTCCGCGAGCTGAACCGGGTGTACGACGTTCCGGTCTACGCGGTCGGCATCCTCCCCGGTCGCGACGAGGGGACGATGTACCAGGTGAACGCGGGGCGGTCGCTGAAGACCCTGGTCCGCGAAGCGGACGCGACGATCCTCCTCGACAACGACGCGTGGCGCTCCTCGGGGGAGTCCATGGAGGGCGGCTACGAGGCGATCAACGCCTCGATGGCGAAGCGGATCGGGCTCATCCTGGCCGCCGGCGAGGCGGTCGAGGGCGTCGGCGAGTCCGTCGTCGACACGAGCGAGGTGATCAACACGCTCCGCGCGGGCGGGATGGCCGCGGTCGGGTTCGCGTCGGCGCCCGCGGCCGAGGACCCGGAAGAGAACGTTACCACGGTGACGAGCGCGGTTCGTAGCGCGGTGATGACCGGGCTCTCGCTGCCGAGCGCCACCGACGCCGACGCCGCCCTCGTTGCGGTCGCAGGCGACCCGGACCGGATCTCCCGGAAGGGCGCGGAGAAGGCCCGGAAGTGGCTCCAAGAGGAGACGGGGTCGATGCAGGTCCGCGGCGGCGACTTCCCGCTTCAGTCCGACCGGATCGCCGCGCTCGTCCTCCTCGCGGGCGTCGAGCGCTCACAGCGCGTGGAGGCGTTCCTGGAGCGCGCTAGGCAGGCGGTCCGCGACGAGCGCGAGGAGAAGCCCGACCCGGCGGCCGCGTTCGAGAACGACGCGCTCGACGACCTGCTCTGAGCGCGGCGTAGGTTCCGCACCTTTTTGTTCTCGCCCGGTGGAGTCTCGCCCGATGACCAACCCGTGGGACGACTGGGACCACGTGCTGAAGGTCGACCCCGACAAGGACCTCCGGGCGGGCGAGACCTTCGAGGACGTCTGCCGGACCGGGACGGACGCGATCGAGATCGGCGGGACCCTCGACGTCACCGCGGAGAAGATGACGCGCGTCGTCGACGCCGCCGCGGAGTACGACGTGCCGCTGTATCAGGAGCCGTCGAACCCGGGCGTCGTGATCGACTCCCCGGCGCTCGACGGCTACCTGATTCCGACCGTGTTCAACGCGGGCGGCCCCTTCTGGATCACCGGCGCGCACAAGGAGTGGGTCCGCATCGACGACCTCGACTGGAGCCGGACCCACACCGAGGCGTACATCGTGATGAACCCCAAGGCGTCGGTCGCCCAACTGACGGAGGCGGACTGCGACCTCACCGCGGACGACGTGGCGGCGTACGCGAAGGTGGCAGAGCGCATGTTCGGCCAGGAGATCGTCTACGTCGAGTACTCGGGCACCTTCGGCGACACGGAGAAGGTCGGGGCCGCCCACGACGCCTTAGACGACGCCACCCTCTTCTACGGCGGCGGCATTCACGACTACGAGTCGGCCAACGAGATGGCCGCCCACAGCGACGTGATCGTCGTCGGCGACCTGCTCCACGACGAGGGCGTCGACGCGGTCCGCGAGACGGTGAAGGGCGCGAAGGACGCCTAACCACCTTTTTCTCGTCGGGTTCCCTCGCTCACTTCGTTCGCTTCGGGAACCGCTCCTCGAAAAACCTGGTGGGAAAAAGCCGACGGCTCGGCGTTCGCCTCGCCGTCGGTGAACCGCTCGCTTCGCTCGCGGATGCTCTGTGCGGGAGAGACAGTCGATTTGCTGGACCGAGTGGACCGGCGATGCGGTCGGCGCGTGCCTCCGAGCGCCTACCGGGCGCGAGGAGCACGCGCGAGGGACGCGGCGACCGAAGGGAGCCGCGAGGCTGGGGAGGTGTGAGGCTGCGGTGCTGTGCGGTGCGGGGCGGGACTCAAAGGGGCAGCTGGGAGGCGGGCGCAGGCGACGTAAGGACCACAGGGAGCGAGTGAAACGAGCGACCGAGGACCGCAGCGAGCGTGCGCCCGCCTCCCGGCTGGGGCTTTGGAGATGTTCGCGGTGGATCCGTACTCGACTATTTATAAACGAGCAGCTGGGGTTTTGGTGGTGTTCTCCCCTGATCCGGATTTGACTATTTATAAACGAGCAGCCGAAATTTAAAAATGATCTCCGTAGTCTCGTCTCCGGAGTCACAAAGCCGAGCAACCAGAAATTTCGAGACGCCGCCTCGCCGCAACAGCGTTCACGCGTACCCGTCTAGCATGTTCTCGACGTACTTCGCGATCACGTCCACCTCCAAGTGAACCGGATCCCCGACCGACTTCTCCGAGAGCGTCGTCAGGTCGTAGGTCGTCGGGATGATCGCCACGTCGAACTCCCCGTCGCGCTTCTCGGCGACCGTCAGCGAGATGCCGTCGAGCGTCACGGAGCCCTTGTCGACGAGGTACTCGGCGTGGCCCTCGGGGATCGCGAAGGTGAATCGCCAGTCTTCGCCGACGCGCTCGATCCCTCGGACCTCGGCGACAGTGTCGACGTGGCCCTGGACGACGTGGCCGTCGAACCGCCCGTCCGCGGGCATCGCGCGCTCGACGTTGACCGCGTCGCCCTCCTCGACCCTCCCGAGGTACGTCTTCGCGACCGTCTCGCTCGCGAGGAACACCGAGAACCAGTCGCCGCCGTCGCTGTCGTCGCCGCCCGCGTCGCTCGATTCCCCGTACTCCTCGACGGTCAGGCAGACGCCGCTCACGCTTATCGACTGACCGTGGTGGAGGTCGTCGAACCCGTCGACGCCGATCCGCAGCCGGAGTCCGTCGTCCGTCTCGGTCCGCTCGCGGACCGTGCCGGTGTCTTCGACGATGCCGGTGAACATACCGGAACTGGGGGCGGACGACGGTTATCGGTTCTGGGTCCGGGCGGACTCGCTCCCGGTCGACCCTCCGTCGTCGACGCCGCGTCCCTTTTGCCCCCCGGGGATCAACGGACGCTCGATGCGACTCGGACTGCTGGACATGATCGGGCTGGCGGCATCGCTCGTCTTTGCGCTGCCGCTCGCGAACTACGCCGTGATCCGGCTGGTCGCCGGCGAGGTCGCGCTCGGCGCCGGGCTGCTGGTCGTCGCGGTCGCGATGGTCGTCCTCCCGCAGTACTTTCTCGACCCGGCCCGGATCGCCCGCAGACTCCTCTCAGGGCTGTTACCCCGGCAGCTCCGCGCTGATTCGGACGGTACGAGCGCCGGTCGGAAAAGCGATGACGACGAGTCCGAGGCGGCCGACGCCGCCGCGGTCGACGGCGGCGACGCGCCGAAGTAACGCGCCGAGGTCCCGCGCCGAAGCACCGCGCCGAGGTCCCGCGCCGAAGCACCGCGCCGAGGTCCCGCGCCGAAGCACCGCGCCGAGGTCCCGCGCCGAAGCACCGCGCCGAAGCACCGCGCCGAAGCACCGCGCCGAAGTACCGCGCCGCCGAGTCAGGCCGAGTCCGATTCTGGAACGATACCGAACGGGTACTCGGCCAGTATCTCGTACCCGTCGTCGGTGACCAGGATCAGGTCTTCCAGCCTGACGCCGCCGACGTCAGGGTCGTAGACGCCGGGTTCGACGGTCACGACGTGGCCCGGTCGGAGTTCGCCCGCACCCGACAGCGACGGCCCCTCGTGGAGGCTCACCCCGACGCCGTGGCCGGTGCCGTGGGTGAAGCCCGCCTCGCCCTCGCCCGCGTTCGGCTCGAAGCCGTACGCGGTGAGCTCCGCGGCCGCCTCGCCGTGGACGGTCTTCGCCGGGACGCCCGGTTCGACCTCGTCGAGCGCGGCCTCGCGGGCGGCCTCGACCGCGACGTACGCGCGGCGCTCCCACCCGCCGTCGCCGTCGACGACGAACGTCCGCGTCACGTCGCCGTAGTACCCGTCCGGGCCGCGCGGAGAGATATCGAGCAGGACCGTCTCGCCGGGCCGGATCGGGTCGTCGCCGACGTAGTGGAGGTCGGCCGCCGAGGGCCCGGCGCCGATCACCGTGTTGCCGGCGTCGCGGACGCCGCGAGCGGCGAGGGCCTGATTCACCTCGCGGCGGAGCCGTTCGGTCGTCAGCGGCTCGCCCTCCCAGCGGAGCGGGGGTCGGCGGTCATCGCTGGACCGGTCGTCGGCCGCGCTCTCGTCGTCGGCCGCGACAACCCCGCTCTCTGCGAGGACCGCCTCGGCGCGGGCCATCCCGGCGACCGCAGCGCGCTGAACCCGTCGGAGCCGGTCGACCTCGGCTGAGGTCTTCTGGGCTCGAGCGACCGCGACCGCGTCCGTCGACGTCAGGTCGTTTCCCGCGCGTTCTAGGTACACCGCGGCGTCGTGGGGGATCGAGGCGGGTACGAGGACGGTCGGATCGCCGCTCTCGTCGGATCCGTCGGTGAGTCCGTCCACGACCGCGGCCGCGCGCTCGCCGGCGTGATCGCCGACGTCCTCCGTCCGGACTTCGCGGACGACGTCGTCGTGAAACTCCGCATCAGTGTCGTCGGTCAGCTCTGCGCCCGCGTCCTCAGTCGCATCTGCGGCCGCGTCGCGGGCAGCCGCGACGAACTCCTGCTCCGCCTGTTCGCGGAAGAGCGCGGGGGCACAGAGGACGGCGCGCCCGACGGGCTCGTCCGGAACGACGACCAGCGCGTACGGCCGGTCGGGTCCCGAAAAGCGCGTCAGGTAGCGCAGGTCGTCGTTGAAGCGGTCGCCGACGGCGACGAACGCGGCCGCGTCGGCCTCGCGGACCGCCTCGACGATCGGGCGGAGGTCGGTCCGGAGGGGGCGGCGGTCCCCTTCGGCGGCTTCCGGCGCCGCGTCCTCCCCGTTCACGGCTCGGGCTCGGGGACGGCCAGCTCCGCTTGAACCTCCTCGACGAGCTCCTGGGCCGGCTCCTCGCGGAGCTCGTTGAACAGGAGGACGCTGATCGGGAGCGTCGGCGCGCCGCTGATGAGGCTCTCCATGATCACGAGCCGCTCGCGGGCGCGGGACATCCCGACGTAGAAGACGCGGCGCTCGTTGTCGGTGAGGACCGGGACGGGGCTCGTCGCCTTCGTGAACTCCTCGACGCCGTCGACGTCGGTCGGGTCGTCGATGGATGCCGCCATCTGCTCGACCACCTTCTCCGTGAGGTCGGTCGCGACGAACACGTGGTCGGCCTCGCGGCCCTTCGCGGAGTGGATGGTGCCGACGCGGACGCGGGTGGGGTCGGCGCCCTGATACTCGCCCTCGAAGTACGCGCCCATCGACTTGCGCTGGAAGCTCGTCACCTTCCGGACCATGTCGTCCGCGCTGGCGGTGTCCGGCATGAACGGGATGTACTCGCTCAGCGTGTCGGCCGCGATGTCGATGTCGGCGATGTCGTCGGCGTCGGCCGCCTCCTCGCGGTCGTCGAGGAAGTCGTAGAACTCCTCGCGGTCGTGGGTGCCGAACGCCGACTCCTGGAGCATGTCGGCCAGCCGGCGCGCCTCTAGGCCGGTGACGGGCTCGTCCGCCTCGGCCTTCTCGATGGCGCTGACGTAGTCTTGGACCCGGTCGGTCCACATCCGCCCGTCGGTGAGCATCGTGAACGGGATGCCGTGGTCGATGAACTCGTCGATGAAGTCGAACATCTGGTAGCGCGCCCGGAACAGGCACATGATGTCGCCCTCGTCGTCCTCGACGGTGTACCGGACGTTCCGGACGAGCTCGATCATCGAGGGCGACTCGATCGCCTCGACGGTGCCGCCCTCCTTGCGCGGGTGGAGGTCCTTCTCCTGGCGCTTGTCGATGTGGCGGATCTCCGCGTTGACGACGTTGAGGATCTCCGAGGGGAGCCGGTAGGAGTTCGGGAGGACCACGTCCTCGTCGACGTCGGTGTCTAAGAGGAGGTCGGGGTCGGCGCCCTGCCACGCGTAGACGACCTGGTCGTCGTCGCCGGCGATGAGCACCCGATCCATGTGCGGGCGCCACTCCTCGAAGACGTTGTACTGGAGCGTCGTGATGTCCTGGAACTCGTCGATGATCAGGTAGTCGACGCTGGGGACGAGCGAGCGCTGCGCGACCCGTTCGAGCATGTCAGCGAAGCCGACGAGGTCGTTATCGCCCTTGTACGCTCGCCACGCGCGGATCGTCTCGGGGATGTCGATCCGGTCGTCGTCCGAGGGCCACGTCGGGGTGTACTTGTTCCCCTGCTGGGCGTTGGGGTCCTCCTCGGGCGGGAGCCGGACCTCCTCGACGTTCCACTGGAAGGGGACGTCGTACCAGTCGGCCACGTCGCGCTCGGTGCGCTGGAGCCACTGCGAGGTGGCGATGATCTTGTTGCCGATGGTCGTCGACCGGGCGGTCCGGCGGCCGGCGCCGCCGTGCTGGTCCTCGAACTCGATGCCGTACTCCTCGCAGAACGACTCCTTGTCGTCCTCGCCGACCACGTCGCCGCGCGAGAGGTCGAGCAGCTCGTACGCCTTCGCGTGCATCGTGCTCACGTTCCCCTGGAGGCTGCGCGGCGAGACGTCGAGCCGCTCGGCGAGCCGTTCGCGGATCTCCGCGGCGGCCGCGCGTGTGTACGAGACGACGAGCACATCGCGGACCTCGGCGTCCTCCGCCTCGAGGATCTCTTCGACGCGGTCCAGGAGCGCGGTCGTCTTCCCGCTCCCGGGCCCCCCGAACAGCCGCGTCACCGTGGTATCAGTCATTGTTACTCCCTGATTCCCGCTCTCCTTAAACGCCGTGGCTCGGCGATCGTCGACTCCGTCCCCGGTTCGGTCCCGCCGGCGCGGCGTCTCATCGCTCGCTCGGTCGTCAGCTGCTCCGCGTCGCGCGCGCTTCGCGAACGTCGGCGCCGTCGCGGACCATGTCCTCGCAGGCCGGACAGACGCGGGGCCGATCGACCTCGTTCGGGGTGAACACCCGAACGTAATCTGTCGTGACGAACGAACCGCAGTTCTGACAGGTCGGCATGGTACCAACTATCGGGTAATTCCACATAATACTACCGGGGAGTATGACGGAAAGAAAATCCGCGGACCGCGGCGGCGCCGCGGGCGTCAGTTTGGCCGCCAGTCGCAGACGGAACACCGCGCGGATCCTTCCTCGTGGAGCGCACCGCACTCGGGACACTGAAGCTTGTTATAGGATCGCTCCCAGTCGACGATCTCTGTCTCGTGGCCGTGGTCGGAGAGGAACTCGTCGAACACGTCGTCGTCCGAGCTGGGTGCACTACTGGACATGCGTGTGAGTGAATGACACGCGAGTATAAATATCTTCTCACCGTTCCCATCTCGCCGTCGAGACGCGGACGAACGATCGATACCCTCGGCGAAAAATGGGTGATTCCGATCAGTCGTGCCCGTGTCCGAGGGCCTCGTTACACATCTCGTTGAGTTCCGCAATCTTCTCGCGGACGGCGTCCGGCTTGTCCGCCGGCGGGTCCTCGAGCGCGGGTTGCCCGTGTGCGTCCGGCTCGCCGACGATGACGCTGCCGATCATCCCGCCGGTCTCGTGGGGAGCGCAGTAGTAGTGGTAGACGCCTTCGGTCTCGAACGTGTGCTCGAACGTCGCTCCATCCTCCGAGAGCATTCCACTGTCCCAAGCCTCGGCCCCCTCCGGAACGAGGCGTGGTTGGTCGTTGTCCGGGTGGTACGCCGCCGCGTTGTGACTGCCGCTTCCGAGGGTCCACGTGACGGTCCCGCCGGTCTCGACCCTGGCGACGTGTGGTTCGAAGTGGGTCCCGCCGTCGTCGGTCGTCACCATCTCGACCCCGGCGGTCGGCGTCATGTCACCGACGCCCCCGTGCCCGTCGTCACCGTGTCCGCCGTCGTCGTGGCCGTCGTCGCTCTGTTCGTCCCCGCCGTCGTCGTGGCCGTCGTCCTCGTCGCTGTGATCCTCTCCTTCAGACGTATCGGTCGATCCCGAGCCCGACTCACTGCTGCTCGCGCTCGAACAGCCCGCGAGACCGACGGCCGCAGCAGCGCTTGACAGCTGTACCACCCGTCGACGCGTGTAGTGTGCCCGGTTTGTCATCGTCGGATACCTCTGCACCTGAGAGTACACGGGGGAGTATCATAGACGGCTATCCTGTTTTGCGCCGCGCGCAAAACGGCTCATATATTACAACTCGACAGGAATTATCGGTATCCGGAGGGATCCCTGTGTCAACAGACGGTAGCAACGATGAGCTCCTCGAACTCCTCGGCCAAGAGCGCGTTCGACAGGTTCTGGCCGCGACGAGTCGCGGGCCGCTGTCTGCCAAGGAGCTCAGCGATGAGTGCGATGTCGCACTCTCGACCATCTATCGGCGAGCGGAGGAGATGGTCGCCCACGACCTCTTGGTCGAACGGACACAGATCGAGCCGGACGGGAGTCACCACAGCGTTTTCGTGGCGAACATCGACCACCTCGACGTCGACATCGACGACGGTAAGATCGACGTCTCCGTCCACGTCCGCGAGGACGCTGCACAGCGTTTTTCGCGCATCTGGAGCGACATCAGGGAGCTATAACCATGCACATCGAACTCGTCATCGCGAAGCTCATTACGGTCGGATTAGGGCTGTTAATAACGAAACAGGCGTACAAAGGCTACAGATCCTACCGGAGCGAACCGATGCTGTACGTGGCCATCGGATTCCTCTTTATCACCGTCGGCTCGGTGCTCGAAGGGATCCTCTTCGACGTGGTCGGGCTATCGATCTTCGTCGCGGGGACGATCCAGACCGGTCTCGTCGCCGTGGGGATGCTCGTGATCCTGTACTCGTTACACGGCCAGTTCTCCGAACCGTCGAGCGGGGGTGATACACCGTGACCGGCGACTGGGCGGTCGTCTTGACGCTCACCCGTGCCGTCCTCCTCCTGTTGGGACTCGCCACTACCGCTGTCAGTTTCCGTGCCTATCTCCGCGAGCGGACACGCTATCTCCGCGACGCGACGATCGGGTTCGCGTTCATCACCTTCGGCGTTCTCATTGAGGGGTTCCTCTACCAGCTCACCGCCCTGACGCTCACCCAGGTCCACGTCGCGGAGTCCGTCGCACTGGCTTGCGGGTTTCTCGTCCTCCTTCGGTCCTTTCTCCGCTGATCCCGGCTCCCGAGTCGCGCCTACCACGGCTCGTTCTTAACGCCGAGCGCGTACGCGCCGACGTTCGTGACGACGTGGAGGACGGGGGTCATCACGAGGACGACGGCGAGGACGCTTGGCGTGAACGTCGCCAGTGCCCAGTCGGTGTCGACGAGGAAGACGAGCCCCAGCGCGCCGACGACGAAGTCCAGCTGGTCGAGCCCCGGGAACGCGGCGCCGCGCTCGCGCCCGGACCGGCGCTTGAGGAACGAGGCGCCGATGTCGCCGCACATCGCGCCGAACGCGAGCGCGAACGCGGCCGGGAGCGCGAACGTCGGAAGCTCGGCGCCGAGCGCGGCGCCCGCGGAGTCGGCGAGCGCGTTGAGTCCGAGCGCGAGCAGGACGCCAACCAGCGTCCCGACCGCGGTGCCGCGCCACGTCTTTCCGTCGCCGAGCAGCCGCGCGCCGCGCCACTCGCGGCCCCCGTCGATGGGGCGCCCCCCGCCGGCCAACACCGCGGCGTTGTTCGGGACGTACGCCGGGAGCATCGCCCAGAACGCGGTCGCGACAAGTGTACCGATCATACCTCCACGGGCGGCGCGCGGCGTGTTATAAACCCCGGATCGGGCTCTCGGTCACGCTTATAAATCCCGATCAGTCTCCCGGTCACCGCCGCCGGGTCGGCAAAGGTAAAGTTCGCCCCGTCCGGAAGCTACGATATGATCCCCCCTATCGCCCGGCGGTTCGTCGCCGGCGAGAGCGTTCCGGCGGCCCTCGACCACGCGCGCGCCGCGAACGAGGATGGCGTCGCGGTAATCCTGAACCTGCTCGGCGAACACTACGACGATGCCGCGGGCGCCCGCTCGGACACGGACGCCTACCTCCAGCTGCTCGACGATATCGCCGACAGCGGCCTGGACGCCTGCGTCTCGGTGAAACCCTCCCAGATCGGGATGGACGTCTCGGCGGACCTGTTCGAGGAGCACTACCGCGAGATCGTCGCGCGCGCCGACGAGCTCGACGCGTTCGTCTGGTGCGACATGGAGGACGCCGACACCACCGACGCCACCCTCGACGCCTTCGAGTCCATCGCCGCCGACTACCCGTGGAGCGTCGGCCAGTGTATCCAGTCGAACCTGAAACGGACCGCGGACGACCTCGACCGTCTGATCGACGTTCCCGGCAAGATACGGCTCGTGAAGGGCGCCTACGACGAGCCGTCGTCGATCGCGTACACGGACAAGGCGCGCGTCGACGAGGCGTACCGCGACGACCTCCGGTTCCTCTTCGAGCGGCGCGACCGCGGGATCGCGGTCGGCAGCCACGATCCCGAGATGATCTCGCTCGCGGACCGGCTCGCGCGCGAGCACGGCGCCGACTACGAGGTCCAGATGCTGATGGGGGTCCGCGAGGACGCCCAGCGCGACCTCGCCGCGCAGGGTGTCGACGTCTACCAGTACGCGCCGTACGGCGACAAGTGGCTCTCGTACTTCTACCGTCGCGTCCGCGAGCGCAAGGAGAACCTGACGTTCGCGGCCCGGGCGGTCTTAGGCCAGTGATCGTGGGGGTGCCGGACATCTCCTCGTCGCCGCCGCGTGGAAGCGCTCTTAAGGATTGCCGACAGATACCCACGCGATAGATGTCCACGTGGAAACGCGACTTCGCCAGCGGCCTCATCGTGCTGGCGCCGCTCCTCGTTTTACTGCTCGTCCTCCGCTGGATCTACCAGTACATCGCCTCAATCCCGCTCATCGAGGGGCTCCAGCCCGAGGTCATCCCGGCGCCGTTAGAGCCCGTCTCCCGGGTGGTGATCGCGTTCGCGGTGTTCGCGACCGTCGTCCTCGCGGTCGGGTACTTCATGCGGACCACGCTCGGTCGCTTGGCGGAGTCGGCCGTGGACGACACGATAAACCGGATCCCGGCGCTCCGGGTGGTGTACAACGCCTCGAAGCTCGCGATCGAGACCGCTATTTCGGGGACCGATGAACTCCAGAGCCCGGTGTACATCGAGACGTGGCCCGGGATCCGGATGACCGCCTTCCGCACCGGGAAGAAGACTCGCGACGGCAAGATCGTCTTATTCATGCCGACCGCGCCGAACATCACCACCGGCTTCGTCATCGAGGTCGAGCCGGAGCGGATCGAGGAGACCGGCGAGACCGTCGAGGAAGGGATGACGCGGGTCCTCTCCGCCGGGTTCGCGGAGTCGGCTCATCAGGTCCCCGTCCACGAGGAGAACCCGGGCGAGGGCGACGGCGCGGACACCGCCGACGGGTTCGGACACGTCCGGACCGACGGGACCCCCGGCGACGGGGACGGCTCGGCGGCCGAGGGACGGGGGTCGGCGAGTAGCGGTTCTGGCGAGTAGCGGTTCTGGCGAGTTACGATTCGGGTGAGTAGCGGTTCTGGCGAGTAGCGGTTCGGAAAAAACTAATTCAGCGAAAAGCTGGTGCGGCGAGTTAGAGGTAGGTGAACCACTCGTCGTGGTCGTCGGTCCGCCGCTCGACTAGGTCGAAGAATGCTGTCTGGAGCTCTTCAGTCACCGGCCCGCGGGTGCCCGCGCCGATCTCGGTGTCGTCGACCGAGCGGATCGGGGTGACCTCGGCGGCGGAGCCGGTGAAGAACAGTTCGTCGGCGGTGTACAGCTGCCCGCGGGAGATGACGGCCTCGTCGTGGACCTCGTAGCCGCGCTCCTCGGCGAGGGTGATCACGGTGTCGCGCGTGATCCCTTCGAGGATTGACTGGGCAGGCCCGGTGGTGTAGATCTCGCCGTCGTTCACCATGAAGATGTTCTCGCCGGGCCCCTCCGCGACGTTGCCCTCCTTGTTGAGGACGATGGCCTCGACGTAGCCGTTCCGGCGCGCCTCCTCACCCGCCAGCATGGAGTTGACGTAGAGCCCGGTCGTCTTCACGTTCGTCGGCACCTGCGAGGAGGCGTGTTTCCGCCAGGAGGAGACCATCACGTCGACGCCGTCTTCGAGGGCCTCCTCGCCGAGGTACGCGCCCCACGGCCACGCGGCGAGGACGAGGTCGGTCGGGCAGTCCTTCGGCGAGACGCCGAGCGAGTCGTAGCCGTAGTAGGCGATCGGTCGGACGTACGCGGAGTCGAGGTCCTGCCGTTCGAGGAGTTCGAGCGTCGCCTCGGTGATCTCCTCCCGAGAGTGCTCGATCTCCATGTCGTACATCTTCGCTGAGTCGAACAGCCGGTCGAGGTGCTCCTCCCAGCGGAAGATCGCGGGCCCCTGCTCCGTGTCGTAACAGCGGACGCCCTCGAACACGCCGCTCCCGTAGTGGAGCGCGTGGGTCAGAACGTGGGTCGTCGCGTCCTCCCAGTCGAGGAACTCCCCGTTCTTCCAGATCGTGTCGACGTCCATCTCGTCGAATCCCATAGTACCCGGTTGCGGCCGGCGGGCTTAAAACTGTGACAACCGGCCGAGGCTGTCGCGAGGAAGTGAGGTCGGACTCTGGTGACGGAGCGACGGCGAACCGCTCCGAAGGTCCGGCCGCTCATTTATAAATAACAGACCGCGGATCGGCGGTGAGGGCCTCCAAAGCCCCAGTCGCGCTGCGATACGTGATCGACGATTCCACGGTGAACACCTCCAACGCTCTTCTGTAGGAGATTGTTGATACTGCTGAGCTGTCGCTGTGGAGTCGAAGAGGACAAGGACACCGCGTCAGCGGTGTCCGACACGAATGATTCCGCTGGATGTGTTTGGGTCGGAATCGGTCGCAGCGGACCTGTTACAGCAGGTTCGCTGGCGTGACGGCGTTTCCTGTCCTCGCTGCCGTTCTGACCGAACGGTCAGAAACGGCAGCTATGGGCAGTTTCAGCGGTATCTCTGTAAGGATTGCGGCCGCACGTTCAACGACAAGACCGGCACGATCTTCGCTCACTCGAAGATCGCACTCCGCAAGTGGCTGTTTTCGATCTACGCGTTTTTGCGGTTTAACACGAGTCTCAGGCAGTTACAATGCGAAATCGAGGTCGCCTACAAAACGATTCACAGGCGTGTCGAGCGCTTCGCTGAAGCGCTCGACGCGCCGTCACTCGATCTCCGCGGCCCGGTTGAAATTGACGAGTTCTACGTCTCTGCCGGCTTGAAAGGCCGCGAGCGCGACCAGTGGTCGCGCTCTCGCGGCCTCTCTCGACGCGGGCGCGGAACGTATGATCAAGACAAACCGCCCGTGTTCGTTCTCGTGGATCGTGGCACCGAGCAACGGTACGTTGTGCCGGCGAAATCCGCAGACGAATCGACGATCCGGCTCCTGCTGGCAGACCGCCAGCAGGAGCCTCTCACTGTCTATACAGACGGATTTCGTGCGTACGATCCGCTTACTGAAGACGAGCAATTCGACCGCGAATACGTCGTTCACGGAGACGGTGAGTACGCCGACGAGACGGTCCACGTGAACACCTGCGAGAGCCACGCGTCGCTGGCGCGACGGTGGCTCTCGCCGCATCGAGGCATCTCAAAAGATCGCCTCACACAGTATCTCCGAGCGTTCCAACTCAGACGAGAACTCTACCGCAAACCCGGACGAAAAGCGCTCAAACACGCCGTCAAAGCAACTCTCTGAAATCAACAATGTGCTACACAAGAGCGCACCTCCAAAGTCCCAGCCGGGAGGACTCGCGCGACTCGTTGCGCTCCTCAGTCAGTCGCTACCGCTCCTTCCTTGCGGTGCTTACATCGTCGTGCTTCGTCCTCCCGGCTGCCCCTTTGAGTCCTGCCCCGCACCGCTCCGCACAGCACCTCACGCCTCCCCAGCCTCGTCGGCCGGCCTCCGTTTCACTCCGGCCGCCCGACTCCCTCGCACGCGCTGGCTCGCGGTCGCCGGTGGCGACCGCTCGCAGGCGCGCGCCGACAGCAGCGTGAGAGGTCCTACTTCAGCGCCTCGACGAGCGCCGCGCCCTCGACGTAGGGGATGTCGCGGCGGGCCGCGTAGGCGGCGGCGTCCGCGGGCGCGAGCGCGTCGCCGGTCTCGTCGTCGAGCATCTCGCAGACCACGGCGGCGGGCGCGGCGCCCACGGCCTCGGCCATCGCGAGGCCGAGTTCGGTGTGGCCGGTCCGCCCGGCGAGGCCGTCGCGGTCGCCGCGCAGGACGTGGACGTGGCCGGGCGCGCGGAACTCCGCTGCGAAGTCCTCCGGGCCGTAGCCGGTCGGGTCGTCGCGGACTCGGCCGGCCGCGTTCGCCACCTCGACGATGGTCTTCGCGCGGTCCGCGTCCGTGATCCCAGTGAACGTCTCGCGGTGGTTCACGGGGAGGGAGAACGAGGAGCGGTCGTCGTAGTCGGGGTCGTCGTCGACCGCGGGGTGGTCGAGCGCGTCCGCGAGGAACGGCAGGTCGAACGCGTCGCCGACCGCGTCGCTCACGGCCACGCAGATCAGGCCGCCCGCGTCGTTGCGCATGTGCGCGACCGCGGCCTCGTCGACCGCGCCGGCCGGGTAGACGATGTCCGTCTCGCCCTCGCGGTCCGCGAAGTCGTGGACGCAGACGGGGTCGCCCGCGCGGAACGCGTCGAGCGCGCGCTCGACGGGGTCGGTCGTGTCCGCGGATTCGGCGGCCTCGGTGGCGTCGGCCGCGCCTGCGCTCGCCTCCGGATCGGCGTCGACGTCGGCGCGCATCAGGCGGCCTCCGTCCCGACCGCAGTCGCTCCCGGCTCGTCCGCGCGCGTCGTCGGCTCGACGCGGACCTCCACGCTGTCGCCGTCCGCGAGGTCGAGTGCGTCGCGCAGGCGGTCCGGCGCGATCAGCTCGAGCTGGTCGTCGTCGTGGTGAGTCCGGTCGGGGACGATGGCGTGGACCTCGTCGTAGCGCTCGCCGTCCGCGACGAGGGTGACTCCGTAGCAGGTGGCGGCGCCGTAGGTCCGGTCCTCGCCCTCCCACGCGTCGATTGGGACGGCGTCGATGCCCGCCATCTCGCCGCGGCGGCGGACGCTCTCCTCGGTGAGGTTCACGTTCAGCGTGCCCGGGAACGGGTCGTAGCCGAGGCGCTCGCGGAACTGCTCGGCGTACCCCGGCAGCGTGATGTAGTGGCGACCCTCGCCCATCCCGCCGGTGACCGAGCCGCGGAGCGAGAGCTCGACGTCCGACTCGAACAGGCGGCGGTAGTCGGCGTATTCCGCGCGGAGCGCGGCCTCGCCCGCGTCCGTCACGCGGACCCATTGCCCGTCGCTGACCACGTCGCGCTCGACGTAGCCCGCGGATTCGAGCGTCTGGAGGCGTCGGGAGGCGGTCTGCGTGGAGGCGTCGAGCCGGTCGCCGAGCGCCGCGCACGACACCTTCGTCTCGGAGAGGCCGCCGACGAGCCCGACGTGTTTGAGGGCCGCGAGCGCGGCCGGGTCCACGTCGGTGTCCGCGTTCGTCGCCGTCGCGTCTGACATGTAATAGACTCGGTGGTCCGCGGGCAAAAGAGTAACGAATGTGGAACGCGTCTCAGAAACGTTAATCGGTCGGCGGAACCGACTGGAGGCTGCTGGAACTGACAGTTCCCGCGCTGGATATGTAATCCCGTCGGTGCCGGTCGCCTTCGCGGCGTCTTCGGTGATCCCCCGAATCGGTTCGGTTCTCGGATGTGAGCGTCTCCCGCACCGGTCAGCGAAAGGTAAGGTACAAATACGAACGGGGATTGATTCGTGATGAGGGCTCGTAGATCAGTGGCAGATCGCTTCCTTCGCAAGGAAGAGGCCCGGGGTTCAAATCCCCGCGAGTCCACTCCTGCGCTCACTTCGTTCGCTTAGTCGTTCCCTCGCTTGGTCCCACTCGCTCACTCCGTTCGCTCGCGGGACCCCCGCGAGTCCATGTTTTTGCGCCGCAGGCGTCGCGAGCGGCGCAAATCTGTAACGAGCGGGATTTGAACCCTACCAGACGCGCACAGCGAGCGAAGCGAGCGAGCACGTCTGGTTCTGGTTCAAAATCCCCGCGAGTCCACTCCTTCACTCCCTTCGGTCGTTCAGTCGTTCCCTCGCTTGGTCCCACTCGCTCACTCCGTTCGCTCGCGGGACCCCCGCGAGTCCACTTCTGCCGTTGGAAGCCATTAAATACTCTCGGCGAATCCCTCGGCGTATGGGCGTCTCCGAGATACTCGAGGGCACGAACCTCACGCACCGGCAGATGGGGATCATCATGGTCGCGTGGATCCTGTTGGTCTCGATCGCCGCCGTCGCGATGTTGCTGTACACGTCGTCGTTGTAGGCCCCGGTGCGGCCGGTCCGAGCGACGCGACCGGCGCGACCGATCCGGCGGACGGGGCCGCGAGCGCAACCCTCTTTTAGTCGTTCGTTGTCGGGGTCGGTATGGCACGCGACAGCGACGCACACGACGGGACCGGCGGGGACGCGGCGACTGGCGGAGCGGCGGCGGCCGACGGCGACGCGGCGGCGACCGACGGCGACGCGGCGACCGACGGAGGCGCCGACCGCCGCCTCGTCGGCGGCTGGGAGGGGCGCTACTACGAGGACTTCGAGGTGGGGGACGTGTACAAACACCCCTACGGGCGGACGGTGACCGAGACGGACAACGTCTGGTTCACCAACCTCTCGATGAACCTCAACCCGATGCACTTCAACGAAGCGTACGCCGCCGAGACGGAGTTCGGCGAGCGCCTCGTCGACGGCACCTTCGTCATCGCGCTGGCGGTCGGGATGAGTGTCATCGACGTGTCGGCGAACGCGACCGCGAATCTCGGCTACGACAAGATCCGCCACCACGCGCCCGTCTTCCACGGCGACACGCTGTTCGCGGAGTCCGAAGTCCTCGAGAAGCGGGAGTCCTCCTCCCGGGACCACGTCGGCATCGTCACCACGGAGCTGCGCGCGTACAACCAGAACGACGAGCTCGTGCTCTCCTTAGAACGCACGCCGATGGTGCTGAAGCGCTCACACGCCCAGCCAAGCGCCGCGCAACCGACGGGCTGGCCCGAGGGGATCGGCACCCAGCCGGAGGACCTGGAGTGACGCCCGCGCCGTCCGGCCCCGCGGCGCCGACGCTCGACGACCCGGTCCCGGCGACCCGGCTCGGCGGCGATCTTCCCTTCGCCAGCCCCGAGGAGGCGGCCGCGCTCGTCCCGGAGACCGCGACGCTGCTCGTGTCCGGCTTCGGCGGCGTCGGCTACCCGAAGCTCGTCCCCGAAGCGATCGCTGCGGCCGACGGGGAGCGCGAGCTTACCGTCATCTCCGGCGGCGGCGTCGGCGACGAGATCGACCGCGACCTCGTCGAGTCCGGCGACATGGCTCGGCGCTACCCGTTCGTTCCCAACGAGACCTCCCGCGAGGCGGCCAACGAGGGCCGGCTCCAGTTCCACGACCGCCACATCTCGCGGCTCGCCGACGAGGTGCGGTTCGGCGGGCTTCGCGCGGGGATGCGCGGCGAGACGATAGCGGTCGTCGAGGCGGTCGCGGTCGGCCCCGACTGGCTCGTCCCGTCGACGTCCATCGGACACACGCCCGCGTACGTGGGCGCGGCCGACCGGATCGTCGTCGAGGTGAACCGCGCGCAGCCGATCGACCTCGCCCGCGTCCACGACGTCCACGTCCGCGAAGATCCGCCGAACCGGGCGCCGATCCCGCTTGACGACCCCCTCGGCGAGACGGGCGGGCCGGCGGTCCGGTTCGACCCCGAGAAGCTCGCCGCCGTCGTCGAGACGGACCGGCCGGACGACCCCTACGAGTTCCGCGAGGTCTCCGCCACCGACGAGGCGATCGCGGCGAACCTCGGCGAGTTCTTAGAGGCCGAGCTCGACCGCAACCCCCTGCTCGCCGACGCCGTGAACCTCCAGTTCGGCGTCGGCAGCCTCGGCAACGCCCTGATGGGCGCGCTCGCGGACGTCGACTTCGGCGACCGCGACGTGGCGTACGTCGGCGAGGTCGTCCAGGACGGCCTCCTCGACATGCTCGACGCGGGCGACCTCCGGGGCGCGAGCGCCACCTCGCTGGCGCTGTCGAGCGAGGGCCAAGAGCGCCTGTTCGCGGACGTCGAACGCTACGCCGAGGACGTGGTGTTGCGGCCGGCCGATATCTCGAACGCCCCCGAACTCATCGACCGGTTCGGGGTCGTCGGCGTCAACAGCGCCGTGGAGGTCGACCTGTACGGCAACGTGAACGCGACCCACATCGGCGGCACCCGCGTCGTCAACGGCATCGGCGGCGGCGGCGACTTCGCGCGCAACTGCCGACTCGGCGTCGTCGCGCTCCCCTCGACGGCGGTCGGCGGCGACGTCTCACGGGTCGTCCCGCTGACGCCGCACGTCGACCACTCCGAACACGACGCGAGCGTGGTCGTCACCGAACACGGCGTCGCCGACCTCCGCGGGCTCTCGCCGCGCGAGCGCGCGGCGGAACTGATCGCGGTGGCCGACCCCTCGTTCCGCGAGGACCTCGAGGCGTACCGCGCGCGAGCGGACGATGGCGGCGGGAACACGCCGCATCACCTCCCCTCGGCGTTCTCGTGGAATTCGACTGATACGTGAGCGAGGACGACTCGTTTTTCCAACTTGTAAGCGGTGAAAAAACCCGGAAAGTAACTCGCTCCGTAGTATCGTTTCCCGATCGATCCCCTCGCTTTCCGTCAATTCTCGGACGCGACGATACCCTTTTACCAGTCCACGATATTGCTGAACCTACATGGTAGATAGTGACAAGACGACTCGACGCGACGTTGTGAAAGGAGCGGCCGCGATGGGCGCCGTCGGACTCGCCGGCTGTTCCGGCGGCGGCGACGGCGGCGACGGTGGCGACGGCGGAGACGGTGGCGACGGTGGCGACGGTGGCGACGGCGGCGGCGACGTGACCGTTACCATCGGCGGGACGTCGACCGGCAGTTCGACGCAGGCAGCGGGGCAGGCGCTCGCCCGCGCCGCCTCCCAGCACAGCGACTTCCTCAACATCTCGGTCCAGGAGACGCAGGGCTGGACGGCGAACCTCTACGCGTACAACAACGGCGACATCCCGGCGATGGGCGTCGACAACAACTCACTGTCGAAGGCGCTCAACGAGGAGGGGCCGTTCGCGGAGGACCCCGTCGACACGCTGCCGAATCAGGGCTTCCTGTTCACGTCGCTACAGATCCACTGGGTCGGTCTGGAGGGTAGCGGCGTTGAGTCCGTCTCCGACCTCCGCGAGGGCGGCTACACGATCTACCCGATTCAGCCCGGCTTCGGGACGCGGCTGCTCACCGAGGAGATCCTCAAGGAGGCCGGCATGTGGGAGCCGAACGAGATCCTCAATGTCAACACCGGCGACGTTCCGGGCGCCGTTGAGGAGGGCCGCGTCGACGCGCTGTGTCTGTACGGGGCGAACGGCGTCAACCTCTCCGGCTGGTGTCAGAACGTCGACGTCCGCTCCGGCGGCGGCCTGAACCTGCTGGAAGTCGACGACGAGTTCCGCTCGGTCATCGAAGACCACCCCGGCGCAATTCTCGAGGAGATCGAGCCGTACGGGTACGAGCAGGACGTGACGGCGTACACCGACACGATGACGACCTGGTCGCTCGCCGGCCAGTGGGCGTTCAGCCCCGACATCCCGGCCCGCGCGACCGAGGAGATCTGCCGGCTCGCCATCGAACACGAGGACACGCTCCGTGAATCCGACCCGACGACGCTGGAGTACTCGCCCGAAGCGATGACCCAGACGGTGATCCCTGACATCGACATCCACGCCGGCGTGGCGAACTTCTTCGAGGACAACGACGTCTGGGACGACTCCTGGAGCCGCGGCGACGAGTAGTCTCGACGACGCGCGTACAACCACCTGACCACCCCCTTTCACCCCTTGACGGATGGCCACAAACCCCGACACACCACCTGATCCGACCGATCCGCCGATTGACCCTGAGGTAGAAGAAAACAGCTTGCTCGGCGACGAGGAATCGCTCGACCTCGCGCCGGGCGACCGCGGGAGGAAACAGCTCTGGCTGTATCTCCTCTCGCTGCCGTTTTGGGTGCTCGCCGTCTTCGGCCCCACGGTGATCGCGCCAGCGATTACCGGCGCCGAAATCGACGGCTCGGCGACGATCGTCGGCGTCATTGGCGTGATCGGCGTCGCCGGGATCGCCGGGCTGATCCTCTGGCTCGGCTCCGGCATCGAAGAGCGGCTCCGCATGGCGCTCATCTCCTACTCGATCCCGTTCTGGATGATCGTCATGTGGTACTCGTACACCCAGCAGATGCCGCGCGGGCAGTACGCGGTCGCGTTCCTCGGCGGCATTCTCGGGCTGTACGTCATCTCGGAACTCGACGAGCCGCTGATCGAGGGTAACTGGATCGAGACGGCGCTGCTCATCGTCTCCGGGCTGATCTCGCTTGGGACGAGCGGCTACCTCTTCTTGAACTACCAGGAGGTCGCGATCAACTCGGTCGGGCGCGCGACGGAGCCGCAGATCATGCTGGCGTTCGTGTTCACGCTCGCGCTGATCTACCTGACGTGGCGCTCGTTCGGGATCACGTTCCTCGCGGTCGTGCTCATCGGCATCGGCTACGGGCTCACGGGGCCGTACATGCCCGGCCCCCTGAGCCACGGCGGACTTAGCCCCTCGCGGATCCTCCGGATCCTCGTAGTGAGCGTCGACGGCTTCTTCGGCTTCCTCACCCGGCTCGTCGCGGCGTGGATCGCGCTGTTCCTGCTGTACGCGGGCCTGCTGAAGGCGTACGGGGCGTTCGATCTCATCCTCCGGCTGGCGGTCCGCTCGGCGAAGTACGTCGACTCGGGGATCGCTCAGACCGCCGTCATCTCGAGCGCGATCATCGGCTCCGTCAACGGCAGCCAGACCGCCAACGCCGGGATGACCGGCTCGTTCACCATCCCGCTGATGAAGAAGAACGGGATCAAACCGGAGACCGCCGGCGGGATCGAGGCAGTCGCCTCGACCGCCGGGCAGGTGTTGCCGCCAGTGATGGGCGCCGGCGCGTTCATCATGGCGCAACTCATCAGCGGCGCCACCTACGTGGACGTCATCATCTCTGGACTGATCCCGGCGGCGGTCCTCGTGGTCTCGATCGCGATGGCCGTCCACTACGTGGCGGCGCCGCAGATCGACGACCCCGAAATGGACGGCCTCATCGGCGACAACATGAAGCGTCGGACGATGGTGCTGGAGGCGGTGAAGTACGGCGTCCCGCTCGTCATCCTGATCTACGTGCTGGGCGTGCTCCAGTTCACGGTGATGACGGCGGCGCTGTACACCGCGCTGTCGATGATCGTCTTCGGGATCGCTATCCCGCAGGTCCAGGCGCTGCTCGACGGCGAGAGCAACCGCGAGGCGTTCGTCGGAACGCTCGAACAGACGGTGGACGGCTTCCGCGAGGGCATCCTCGTCGTCGCGCCGGTGACGATCATCCTCGCGGCGATCAACGGCGTGGTCGACATCCTGATGGCGACCGGCGTCCCGACAGCCATCTCGCTCACGCTGCTCGACCTGTCGGGCGGTATCGCGATCCTCGCCTTCATGCTCGCAATGATCATCTGTATCATTCTTGGGCTCGGCATGCCGACGACGGCCGCGTACACCGTCGTGGCGCTGCTCGTCGCGCCGACGCTGATCAGCCAGTTCAACGTGCCCGAGTTCGCGGGTCACTTCTTCGTGTTCTACGCCGCTATCTTGGCGGGGCTGACGCCACCGATTGCGACCTGCGTGGCGGTCACCTGCGGCATCTCCGGCGGCGGCTTCTGGGGGAGCTGTAAGGAGGCGCTGCGCATCTCCGCGCCGCTGTTCGTCCTGCCGTTCGCGTTCGCCTACCACCCCGAACTCGTCTCGGGGACGTTCAACTACGCCTCGCTGTCGGCGGGAGCGCTCGCGATGCTCGGCTCGCTCGCGATCATCCACGGGATCAACTACCGGTTCGTGTTCGGTCGCGGACAGACCTTCGGGCTGCGGATCGCCTTCTTCGTCGCCGGCGTGGTGGCGATGGTCCATCCGATGCAGATCGTTCAGGTGGGCGCACTGGCGGCCGTCCTCGCGCTGTACGTGCTCCAGACGATGATCGGTCGGCCGAACCCGATGGGCACCCTACGCGGCGCGGCGGGCATGATTCCCGGCCGGAAGCGGTAGGGGCGAGTCGTCGGCTGGTTCTTTTTCGGTCGGCTGAAGCGACGACGTCGACTTCGTTCACTCCCTCTCTCCAGTCGCTCATTTATAAATGGCTGACAGTAGATCGGTGGAGAATACCTCCAAAGCCCAAGCCGCTTATTTATAACTCGTTGCCGGTGACTCCGCGACGAACGCCTCCAAAGCCCCAGCCGCGAGGCGGGCGCACACTCGCTGCGCTCCTCGGTCGTTCGCTTCGCTCACTCCCTGCGGTGCTTGCGTCGTCTGCGCCCGCCTCGCGGCTGCCCCTTTGAGTCCCGCCCCGCCCCGCACCGCGACCGCACCTCACGCCTCCCCAGCCTCGTCGGGCGCGTCTTCGGGCTCCCTTCGGTCGCCCTCGTCGCGCCCGACTCCCTCGCGCGTGCGACTCGCGCCCTGCGGGCGCTCGTCGGCACGCGCCACCGCCTCGTTTATTTATAAGCCACCGTCGCTCTCCACCGGCTACCATTTAAAAACCGCACGTCACCGACATCGGTCGCCTCCGGGGCTCGCCTTGGGCTCGGTCAGTACGACCGCGGGAGGTCGAGAACGCGCTCGCCGAGGTAGTTCAGGGCGAGCTGCTGGGTGACGGGGACGAGCCGCGTCAGGCGGGCCTCACGGAAGTAGCGCTCCACGTCGTACTCGCGGGCGACGCCGAAGCCGCCGTGGGTCTGGACCGCGGCGTCGGCCGCTTCGAACGCGGCCTCGGCGGCGAGGTACTTCGCGACGTTCGCCTCCGCGCCCGCCTCGGTGCGCTCGAAGTCGTCGAGGCGGTCCGCGGCGCTGTAGATCACCTTCTTGGCCGCGAGCAGGTCGGCGTACGCCTCCGCGAGCGGGTGTTGGACCGCCTGATTGGCGCCGATGGGGCCGCCGAACACCTCGCGCTCGTTCGCGTACTCGATGCCGCGTTCGAGGGCGACCTCGCCGAGCCCGAGACACTCGGCGGCGATCACGAGCCGCTCCTCGTTGAGCCCGTCGAGGACTTGGTAGAAGCCGCGCCCCTCCTCGCCGATCAGGTTGCGCGCGGGGACGCGCAGATCGTCGAAGTACAGCTGGTAGGAGTGGACCGCGCGGCTGGCGCTCTTCGGGATCCGCTCGATCTCGAGGCCGTTACCGTAGGCGTCCTCGAGGTCGACGAGGATCATCGAGATGCCGCGGGTGCGCTTCTCGACCTCCTCGCGGGGGGTCGTCCGCGCCATCAACACGAGGTAGTCGCTGTCCTCGACGCGGGAGATCCACACCTTCTCGCCGTTAACCACGTACTCGTCGCCGTCGCGCTCCGCCGACGTCTCCATCGCCGTCGAGTCCGACCCGGCGTTCGGCTCGGTGAGGCCGAACGCTTGGATCCGGGCGTCGCCGTCGGCGACGCGCGGCAGGAGGTCTTCTTTCAATTCCTCGTCGGCGTACTTCACGATCGGGACGGAGTTGTAGATGCCGCCGTGGATCGACTGGGGCCCGGCGAACCCGCCGCCGCTCGCGGCGATCTCCTCCATCATCACCACGGCCTCGCTCGTCGACATCCCCACGCCGCCGTACTCCTCGGGCACGAGCATGCCGAGCCAGCCGTCGTCGGCGAGCGCGTCGACGAACTCGGTCGGATACGTCGCGGTCCGGTCGCGCTCGCGCCAGTACTCGTCGCCGAAGTCCGCGCACAGATCGCGGATGCTGCGCCGCACGAGCGACTGCTGTTGGGTGAGCTCGACGGAGTCACGCCAGTCCTGTGTCATGGTTTTCCCTCCCGGTCGCGGCCCATAAGGATTCGTGACCGGGCAGTTCGCGCCGGCTGAATCGGCGGTCGACACGGCGTCGGATTGCCGGGACGGCACCGGCCCGGTTGCCGCGACGGCACCGCTTATGAACGGGGACGTGGTGGCTGCTGGTGAATGGACCGCTCCTACTGGCGCACCGTCTCGCTGGTGACGTTGTGGCAGGTGTCCGCCAGCATCTGTTACTACACCGTCTTCGCCGCGACGACGTTCTTCCGCGACGAGTTCGGGCTCTCCCGGTTTCAGGTCGGGCTCGTCGTCACGACGCTCACCCTCGGCTACGCGCTGTTCCTGCTGCCGGTGGGGGCGATAACGGACCGCGTCGGCGAGCGAAAGACGCTTTCGCTCGGCCTCGTGGGCCTCGCCGCGGGGATGGTGCTGGTTGCCGGTGCCCCCTCCTACGCGCTTCTCCTCGTCGCCGTCTTCCTGCTCGGCTCGGTGTACAGCACCGCCATGCCGGGGACGAACAAGGCGGTGTACGACAGCATCCCCCCCGGCCGACAGAACACCGCAATGGGGATCAAACAGGTCGGCGTCACCGGCGGCAGCGGGATCAGCGCCCTGCTCGTCACCGGGCTCGCTGGCTACCTCTTCTGGCAGGCCGGCTTCCTGATCGCCGCGGGGCTCGGCTTCGTCGTCGCGGTCGCCTTCGGCGTCCTCTACCGCGGCGCGGGCGGCGGGTCGACGAGCCGGCCGGACCTCCGCGGGCTGGCGGGCAATCGCCCGTACGTCCTGCTCGTCGTCGCCGGGCTGTTCCTCGGCGCGGCGCTTTTCACAACGACCGGCTACACCGTCCTCTACGTCGAGGAGTCCGTCGGCGCGTCGGTCGCGTTCGCCGGCACCGTGCTGGCGATCGTCCAGCTGTTCGGCAGCGGCGGGCGGCTCCTCGGCGGGTGGCTCTCCGACCACCTCCCCGGCGACCCCCAGACCCGGATCGGCGCCATCCTCCTCGTCCAGACGGTCGCGAGCGCGGGGCTGTTCCTCGTGGTCGCGCGGACCTCGACGGCGGCGACCGCCGCGGTCGCGTTCGCCGCGCTCGGCTTCTTCGTCCTCGGATTTACGGGCGTCTACTACTCCGTGATGGCGACGCTCGTCCCGGCCGACCAGATGGGGAGCGCGACCGCCGGCTGTCAGGTCGCCTTGACCTCCGGGGCGCTGTTCGCCCCGCCCGCGTTCGGCTACCTCGCGGACACGGCGACCTATCGCGCGAGCTGGACGCTGCTCGCGGGGATCTGCGTCGTCGCCGCCGTCCTCGTCGTCGCCGTCATCCGCGCCGAGCCGCCGGTCGGCGAGACGGCGATGGCGGAGTAGCGGGCGCTGCGCTTCCGCGGTCGCGACGCCGGTCGGCGCGGCGCCGCCTCTGAGCGACGGCCCGAGTCGCCGCCCCCGATTCTCGGCAACCCCGGCGGCTATCCCCGAGGTTATGGGCGGACCAGCCGAACCGTCGACGCACATGGACGCCGCCGAGCGCCGGATAGTGAAATTCACTGCGGGGTCACACGGGCTCGTCCACACCTACGAGCTGTCGATCCCGATCCTGCTGACGGTGTGGGTCGGGGAGTTCTCGACGACCGCGGCCGCGCTCGGCGTCGTCGTCACGCTCGGCTACGGGCTGTTCGGCGTCGGCGCGCTGCCGGGCGGGATCCTGGTCGACCGCTTCGGGTCGAAGCCGCTCATCTTCGCCTGCCTCGCGGGAATGGGCGGGTCGTTCCTCCTCGTGAGCCTCGCGCCGACGCTGCCCGTCCTCGCCGCGGCGATCGCGATATGGGGGCTCACCGCCAGCGTCTACCACCCCGCGGGGCTGTCGCTGCTCTCGAAGTCGGTCGACCAGCGCGGGACCGCGCTCGGCTATCACGGGATCGGCGGCAACCTCGGAATCGCGCTCGGGCCGCTGGCGACCGCGCTGCTGCTCTTGGCGTTCGACTGGCGGCTGGTGACGGCGGTGCTCGCGCTCCCCGCGGTCGTCGTCGCCGCGTACGGGGTCACCGTCGACGTCGACGAAGCCGGCCCGGACGAAGCCGGAACTTCGGACGACGGAGGCCCGTCCGGCGGCACGAAAGGCGAGGTCTCGCTGTCGTCGATCGCGGCGGACACGCGGCTCCTGATCGCCGGCGGCTTCCTCATCGTGTTCGCGTTCGTCACGTTCAGCGGGCTCTACTACCGGACGTTCCTCACGTTCCTCCCGGACCTCCTCGGCGACGTGCTCGGCGGCCTCGTCGACGTCCAGCTCGTCGACCCGTCGAGCCCGTACGCCGACCAGTTCGACGTGGGCCGGTACCTGTACGTCGCGGTCCTCACGGTCGGCGTGTTCGGCCAGTACCTCGGCGGCCGGATCGCCGACCGCGTGCCGCCGGAGCGGGGCCTGATCGCGGTGATGGGCGTCCTGTCGGCGCTCGCGCTCCTCTTCATCCCCGCGACGGGCGCGGTCGCCACCTTCGTCGCGGTGTCGCTCGCGCTCGGCGTCGCGCTGTTCACGGTCCAGCCGCTCTCGCAGGCGACGGTCGCGGCCTACTCGCCGAGCGAGGCGCGCGGCCTCTCCTTTGGCTACACGTACGTCGGGATCTTCGGGATCGGCGCGCTCGGCTCCACGCTGGCCGGGACGGTCCTCACCCGCGCCGGCCCCCGGGAGCTGTTCGTCGTCCTGGCGGTCATCGCGGCGCTCGGCGCGCTGTCGGCGACCGCGGTCGCGCGGTTCGCGACGCGACGGGACTGAGCCGGCCCGCCGGCCGCGGGACGCGACGCCGCTGAGCCCGGCCCGCCGCCCCCGCGAAGCGACCGAGGAGCGGGCGGCTCCGCCACGCGACCGAACCGCGCTCGACCCGCAGACTGCGCGGCGTTCGCGGGCGCTCGGATCCGGCGGGGGTATTTAAGAGGGGCGCCGTTCAACTCCGTCGCATGTACCACGTCCTGATGCCGGTCGACATCGAGACGGACCGCGCGCTCTCGCAGGTCGACATCCTCGAATCGCTCCCGGCCGACGCGGCCGAGATCGAGGTCACGCTGTTGCACGTGTACGAGTCCGTCGACGCGCCCGCCGACGAGGCGGGCTCGTCCGTCATCGACGACATCAACGAGTCCATCGAGGACCTCCGCGGGATCCCCGACTCGCTGGAGGCCGTCGAGGCGCGGCTCGACGAGCTCGGGATCGCCCACGACCGCGAGCTCCACGTCGGCGACGCTTCGGACGCGATCCTCGCGGTCGCGGCCGACCGCGACGTTGACTCAATCGTGCTCGGGATGCGCAAGCGCTCGCCGGTCGGCAAGGCGCTGTTCGGCAGCGTCAGCCAGTCGATCATCCTCAACGCGGACCGCCCGGTCATCGTCGGGAAGCCGTCCGACAACTGAGCGGCTCGCCCCGTCTCCGCTCCGTCACTGCGCTCCCTTACTCCGCGGTCGCCGCGTCGACGAGCTCCGCCACGGACCGCCCGTCGAGCGACTCGACAACGCTCGCGAGGCGGTCGGCGTCGACGCCGCTGCCAGCGAGCAGCCCGGCCGCCTTTTCTCCCGTCTCCGCGGCCGACATCGGCTTCTCCGGCTCGCCGAGGGGCACGCTCACCGACGCCTCGCGCGTCTCGCCGCCGGCGGTCACGGTCACGCGAGCGCCCCACTCCTCGGGGAACCGCGCTTCGATCGCCGGGTCCGTCCCGACGCTCGTCGCGTCCATCAGCCGGCGGATCTCGGGGTCGTCCCACCGCGGGGGCTCGTCGAGCCGGCCGACGGCGCGCAGGAACGCCTCGGCGTCGGCGGTCCTCTCGGTGAGCGTCAGCGCGGCCGCGAACGGCGCGGAGAACTGGCAGTCGACGAACCCGTCGGGCCGCCGCTTCGCGTCGATCGGGTCGCCCGTGAGCCGGACGCCGGCGCTCGGGATCGCGACCTCGATCGCCTCCACCGCGTCGGGGTCGACCTCGGGGGCGATCTCGCGGAGCGCGTCGATCGCGGCGTGGAGGTAGCGACAGCAGGGGTACGGCTTGCGGCCCGTCTCCGCGATCGCGTCGCGCTCGCCGATCCGGTCGACGGCCGCGGGATTCGGCTCGTCGGAGTAGGCGGTGAAGAAGCCGTGCTCGCCGTCGAGGGGCTCTTCTGCGCCGACGAACCCGGCGGCGGCGAGGTCGGTTGCCTCGATCCCGCGGCGCGCGGCGAGCCCGGGGTGGAGCCGCTTGTTCCACGCGCCGTTCGCGAGGAACTGAAGCGAGCCGGCCGCCTGACTCCCGGCGATCCCGAAGGCGTTCCGGAGCTCGTCGGCGTCGAGGCCGCGGACCACGCCCGCGGCCGCGACGGCCCCGAAGGTCCCGCAGGTCGCGGTGACGTGGAAGCCGCGGTCGTAGTGGGCGTCCGGCCCGACCGCCTCGCCGACCGTGCAGGCGACGTCGTAGCCGGCCGCGACGCCCGCGCGGAACAGTTCGGCGGGTATCTCCTCGCCCCCCGTCGCCTCACCCTCCGCGGCGGCGAGCGCGGCCGCGATCACGGGGGCGCCCGGGTGGAGCGAGGAGGCGAGGTGGGTGTCGTCGAAGTCGAGGCTGTGCGCGAGCGCCCCGTTCGCGAGCGCGGCGTCCGCGGGGGTCAGCCGCTCGCCGCTCGGCAGGAGCGTCGCGGTCTGGTCGGTGTCGGGATCGGGCGTCGGGCCCGCAATTTGCCGGACGCCCTCCAGGATCGCCGGCGTGGAGTCGGCGTGGGTCGCGCCGCCGATCGCGACCGCGAACCAGTCGAGGAGGTGCGCCGGGAGGTCCGGTCGGTCGGCGTCGACCGACACGCAGTGGTCAACGATGCGGTCAGTTACCATGTCGGCGGCTCGTCGCCGCCGGCAATCAAGGTTCGCTCCGCGGCAGGCGTCGGCCGTTGAAGTCGACCGAGCGCCGACGGCCGTCAGGCGGTGTGTTTCGCCTCTTCGGGGTCCTCGACGACCTCGACGCCGCGGTTGTTGACCGCGTACGGGTCGAGCCCCTGCTCCTGGAGGAACTGCTTATAAAGGCGCTCCGCGGTCTCGCCGTCCTTCTGCTTGTCGCTGGCGTGGTCGCAGAGTTCGAGGAGGGTCTCCGGCACGTCGTTCTCGTGGACGATCCAGTGGTTGATCGTGTCCGACAGGCGGCGGATGGGCGAGGTGAAGTGGCCGTAGATGTCGAAGTTGAGCGCGTGGTGGCCGCCGAACGGGTCGTTCATATACTTCGCCCGGGGCATCACCTTCAGCACGGCGCGCTGGATCTTGTTGAGCTGGCGCTCGGGGGACTCTTCGAGGGCGGCGTTGACGGCTTTTCGGGGATCGTCGCCCCACGCGTCGCCGGGGATCGAGACGCCGTCGAGCTCCTGAATTTCTTTTAAGGCCTCGTTCCACTGGTCGGGGGTCGGCTGCGGGTGGACGCGGTACATCGCCTCGACGCCGCGGTCCCACATCAGCGTGTGCGTCACCGCCTTGTTCGCCTTCAGCATCGACTCCTCGATGATGGTGTGCGCGCGGTCGCGCCGCGGGTTGAGAACGAGCGAGCCGTCAGCCTTGCGCTGCTCGTGCATGCGGTCGGCGAGCTCGAAGGCGAGCGCGTTCTCCTCGCCGAGCGGCATGTCGGGATCGTCGAGCCGCTCTTCGCACTCGGAGTAGGTGAGCCGCTCGTCGGAGTTGATGACGGACTTGTAGATGTCGATGTCCTCGAAGGAGAGGGTCTCGTCGTCGATCTCCATCTCGACGGTGTGTGCGAGGCGGTCCTCGTTCGGGACGAGCGAGCAGACGGTCTCGGCCAGCACCGGCGGGAGCATGTGGATCGTGTAGTCGGGCAGGTAGACGGTGTTGGCGCGCTCGACCGCCTCCTCCCACATCGCGGTGTCCGGGGTGACGTAGTGGGTGACGTCGGCGATGTGGACCCACAGCCGGTAGGCGCCCTCCTCGCGCTTGATCGAGATGGCGTCGTCGAAGTCCTGCGCGTCGACCGGGTCGGTGGTCCACGTGGTGAGATCGCGGAGGTCCTCGCGCTCGTCGATCTCGTCTTCGATCTCCTCGTAGACGCCCTCGGTCCGGGCCTCCGCCTCGCGGAGGACCTCGCTCGGGAACTCGTCGCGGATCTCGAACTCCTCGAACAACTCCTCGCGCTTCTCGGCGAGTCGGTCCGCGAGCGCCGGCGTGATCGTCACGGGGCCCTGGTCCTCGGCGGACCCTTGCTTCGGCTCGTCGTCTGACATACCTCCACCAACGCGGGTCCGTTAGAAAGGCCTGTCGGGCGGGGAGACGAGCGCTCGGCCGCGCGTCGAGCGCGTCATCCCGTCCGAGCGCTCCGCGCTTAGACGAGCGTCGTGACGATCGGCGACAGCAGCAGGGCCGCGATGCCGAGCGCGGCCGCGCCGAGGAGGATCGGGATCGCCGACCCGCCGACCAGTCGGAGCGCGGTCGAGCGCGCGCTCGCGTCCGAGACGACGAACGGCGAGCCGTCCGCGATCCGGGATTTCACCTCGCCGACCGGCGCGTCCGGGAACGCCTCGCTGTCGCCGACGACCGTCACCTCGTCGCCCGGGCGGAGGGTCCGCTGGACGTACCGGCGCCGCGGGTCGTCGCCGATCGTGAGCGGCCCGACCTCGTACCCCGTCTCCGTGTCGTCGACCTCGTCGACCGCGTCGATGAATCCCCGGACGCGTTCGGGCGGCTCCTCGCCGGCGTCGAGCTTGATCTTCTCGTCGACGTCGAGCGAGAAGGTCGCCGCCGCGGGGTCGACCCGGACGCCGGTCCCGCCGTCGTCGACGCGAAACGGGACGCCAGCCTCGCCACCGTCGATCGTGACCCACGACTGCCCTTTCCCCTGGCTGCGGAGCTCGGAGACGTCGTACTCGACGCAGAGGGCCGGGTCGCCGCCGAACGGCGCGGGGAGCGTCTCTTCTTCGTCGACCGCGGCGGCGCGGCCCGTGACCCGTATCTGCCGCTCAGCGCCGTCGAGTCCGGCCGGACTCGTCGCCGTCGTTCGGAGGACTCGGACCGCGTCGACGGTGCCGCTCGCGCCGCGCGCGAGGAAGACGACCCCGAGTGCCAGCGCGGCGACGCCGATTGCGGTCGGCACTGGGTCGGCGGCGTCGATTGCGATTGAAAGGGGGTTCGAAGCTGCGGCTGTGACGTGGAGGGCGCGCATGCGTACGGTCGCGGTACCGAGCCGCGCCGGGTAGGATTATCGGTCGCGGTCGCGGTCGGAGCGCGTGCGGTCCGAGCGGCTCCCCGCGCCGCCCTCGTCGGTTCGGTCGTCGGCGTCGTCGGCGACCGCGTCGGCGTAGCGGTCGAGGAACTCCTCGGTGGTGAGGCCGTCCGACTCGATCGAGAGGATCAGCGACTCGAGGCCGTCGCGGGGCTGGTGGGAGATCTCGTCGTCACAGTCGGCACAGAGGTACTCGAACTCCTTGTCGCGCCGGTTCCAGCGGTCGCCCTCCTTGTCGTACTCGCGGGCGTCCTCCCGCAACACCGAGTCCCCGCACGCGATGCACACGACCGTCCGCCGGTCCCGACTCCCCCGGGAGCGCCACATACGGATCCCCTCGGTCCCGCTCCACTTAGCGTTTGGTGCGGTGGCTGACGCCCGTCGGACGGGGTTTCACGCCGACCCGGGACGCGCCGTCCGCGGACGACGTACAGACATATTACGGTGGGCGCGCTGGTGCCCGTATGACGATCACCGAGTCCGACCTCCCGGGGGTCGGCAAGAAGTTCGAGATCGAACTGGGCGGCGACGAGGAGATGATCGTCGTCATCCACAACACCGGGAAACGCGAGGTGTTCCGGCGGCGCGACCCCGACGCCGACTCCGAGAAGGCGTTCGAGTTCTCCGACGACCTCGCGCGGACGATCGGGTCGATCATCGAGGGAGCGTACTTCCAGCCGGTGGAACCGGAGACGCAGGAGACGACGCTGCCGGGCGGGATCCTCCTGGAGTGGTACGAGCTCCCGCCCGGGTCGCCGCTCGTCGGCGAGACGCTGGAGAGCGCCGACATCGGCAACCGCACCGGGCTCGCGGTCGTCGCCATCCAGCGCGGCGACGAGGTGCTCGACAGTCCGGGCGCCGAGACCACCCTCCGCGAGGGCGACACCCTCATCGGGGTCGGCACGCCCGAGAACTGCGCGGCGTTCGAGGAGATCCTCACCGGATGAGCTGTCGGCACGGCGCCGCGGGGTTCGGCGCGTCGAGGCGCGGCGGTACGGTCGGCCGTCCCGGCGGTGGTCGGTAGTGGCGCTGCTCGACGTCGGCGTCATGTTCGTCGCGGTCGCGGTCGCCGGCGCGGTCGCGAACCGCCTCGGGCAGTCCGTGATCCCCGCGTACATCCTCGTCGGGATGCTGCTCGGGGAGTTCGTCCTCGGCCGGTTCGCGCTCCCGGTGATCGGGACGGCCTACGTCCCCGAGACGGAGTTCATCTCGCTCGGCGCGGAGCTGGGGATCGTCTTCCTCCTCTTCTTCCTCGGATTGGAGTTCAACCTCGACCGGCTGCTCGCTCGGCGGGGGCCGATCGGGACGGCGGGGACGATCGACCTCGCGAACTTCGGGGTCGGGCTCGTCCTCGGCTGGCTCGTCTTCGGCGCGTTCCTCCCGGCGTTCCTCGTCGCGGGGATCGTCTACATCTCCTCGTCGGCGGTGATCACGAAGTCGCTCATCGACCTCGGCTGGATCGCCAACGACGAGGCGGAGCCGATGCTCGGCACGCTGGTGTACGAGGACTTGTTCATCGCGGTGTACCTCTCGGTCGCGTCCGCCTTGGTCCTCGGGAGCGGCGACGTCGCCGCGGCCGCGGTCGACGTGGGGGTAGCGCTTGCGTTCATCGCCGGGCTGTTCGCGGTCGTCCGGTTCGGCACGCCGCTCTTCGACCGGCTCGTCGCGACGGACAACCGGGAGTTCGTGGCGCTGCGCTCGGTGGCGACGGTCGTGTTCGTCGCCGGCGCGGCGCTCGCGCTCGGCGTCAGCGAGGCGGTCGCCGCGTTCTTCGTCGGGATGGCGTTCGCCCCGACCGAGCAGGCGCACACGATCGAGACAATTCTGGAGCCGGTCCGGGATCTGTTCGCCGCGGTGTTCTTCTTCTGGATCGGGCTCGTGACGGACCCCGCGCTGTTCGCGGACGTCGCCGCGCTCGTCGCGCTCGCCGTCGTCGTCACCACGCCGACGAAGGTCGTCACCGGTTACCTCGCCGGGCGCGCGTTCGACCTCGACGTCCGCCGGTCGACGCGGGTCGGCCTCGGGATGACCACCCGCGGCGAGTTCTCGCTGATCATCGCGACGGTCGCGGTCACCGGCGCGAACGCCGGCACGTTCGACCCGGCGCTGGCGGGGACGATCAACGCGTTCGCGGTCGGCTACGTCCTCGTGATGGCGGTGCTGGGGACGACGCTGATGAGCTACTCCGCGCCGTTCGAGTCGATCGCGACCTCGTGGCTGGATCGTGGTGGCGCGGACGGCAGCGGGGCGAGTGGGTAGGCGTTCGTCGCAGCGGTCGTTTATATATAAGTAGATGTCAGCGGGTCGGGGGCGAGCACCGCCAAGATCCGGTTGCTCGCTTATAAATAGTTGATGGCGGATCGGCGACGAACCACTCCAAAGCCCCAGCCGCTCGTTTATAAGTGGTAGTCCACAGATCGACGACGAACCACTCCAAAGCCCCAGCCGCGAGGACGGCGCACACTCGCTGCGCTCCTCGCTCGTTCGCTCCGCTCACTCACTACGGTGCTTACGTCGTCTGCGCCGTCCTCGCGGCTGCCCCTTTGAGTCCCGCCCCGCACAGCACCGCACCGCAGCCTCACACCTCCCCAGCCTCGTCGCTCACTACGTTCGCGACTCCCTCGCGCGTGCTGACTCGCGGCCGCCGATGGCGGCCGCTCGCAGGCACGCGCCACCGCCGATTTATATGTCTCTCGTCGTCTCGGTGGCTGTTTATAAGTAAAACTGTCGCGCTCGGCGCCTATTCCGTCGCGACCGGGCCGCGGCCGACGACCGCTTCGACTTCCTGGACGAAGTCGCTCCGGCTCTCGAAGAGGGGGACCTCGCTCTCTGCGAGCACGTCGTCGAGCGTGCGGGGGCCGTCGGGCGTCCGGAGTTCGGCATCGCCCTCCTGTTCGCGGACGTCGCTGCGCGTCGCGGGCCAGGTGAGCCGCGACGCGACGCGGGCGACCGGCTCGCCGGCCACGTCCGGCCCGTCGCCGAGTTCGACGGCCGGCTCGGCTTCCGCCTCCTCGTCTCCCTCGTCCGCATCGGTGTCGCTCATGCCCCGCGGTTCCGCTCGGGCGACACTAATGGTTTCGATGCCGTTCGGGGGTTCGCGGGGCCGCGCCTGCGAGACCGCACCCGCGAGGCCGACCGTCGGCCCGGTCCGACTCGGAGAATACACCCGAAATAATTCGGTAATACTGTTATATTATCCGGCGGTAATTTCCGGTTGGGGGCAGGCACACGACTCCCGTTCACGCGTGTCGCGCGTCGGCACGCCGGTCTCCGCGTTTTCCGGTCTCAAGACTCCGGCGACGAGCGGCGCGTTCATCGACGAGCCCCGCGCTCGTCGGCCGTCGCGTCGGTCGTCCGCCGCGGTCGTCACGCCCGGCCACGGCACGTCGGGCCGCGGCACGTCACGCCCAGCCGCGGTCCGTCCGGTTCAGCCGCTCGCAGCCGTCCTCGGTGACGACCACGAGGTCCTCGATCCGACAGCCGAAGCGCCCGTCGAGGTAGATTCCGGGCTCGACGGAGCAGACCATCCCCGGCTCCAGCTCGCGGTCGTTGCCCGCGACGAGGTACGGCTCCTCGTGGACCTCCAAGCCGACGCCGTGGCCGGTCCGGTGGACGAACGCGTCGCCGTACCCCGCCGCCTCGATGACCTCGCGCGCGGCGCGGTCGACGGCGGACGCTGGGACGCCCGGTTCGACCGCCTCGGCGCCGGCCGCCTGCGCCTCCCGCACGACCTCGTGGACCTCGGCGTACGCCTCGCTCGGCTCGCCGCCGAAGACGAGCGTCCGCGTCTGGTCGGAGGGGTAGCCGTCGACGCGCGTCCCGAAGTCGAGGACGACCGGCTCGCCCCCGCGGATCTCACGGTTAGCGTGGCCGTGGTGGGGCTTCGCGCCGTTCTCGCCCGCCGCGACGACCGTCTCGAAGCTCACGCCGCGGCCCCCGCGGTCGGCCAGCCGCTCGGCGATCCAGTCGGCGAGGGCCGCCTCGGTCATGCCGACCGCGTCCGCGCCCAGCTCACGGAGGTCGTCGACGACGGCGTCTGCCACCCCGGCCGCCTCGCGGAGCGCCGCCAGCTCGGCCTCGTCCTTCCGGACCCGGAGGCCGGCAAGCGCCTCGCTCGCGAGCCCCCACGTCGCCTCGGGCGCCGCCGCGCAGAGGTCCTGCGTGAACCGCGCCCACATCGTGTCGTCGACGAGGAGCCGCCCCGCGTCGAGCCCCCGGTCCGCGAGCAGTTCGCGGGTCGCCGCGACCGGGTCGTCGCCGTCGCTCCACGTCCGAATCTCTGTGACGCCGGTCGCCTCTCGGACCTGCGTCTCGTACAGCGCCGGCACGAGCAGCGCCGGCTCCGAGTCGGGCGCGCTCGCCGCCGGCACGACGAGGAAGAAGTGGCGCTCGCCGGGCTCCTCGGCGAAGCCGGTGAGGTACTGGAGGTTGCGGCTCGGGAACGCGACCAGCCCTGCCGCGTCGCCCTCGTCGAGCCGTCGCACGGCCCGCTCGCGTCGTCGCTCGTGCGGTCCGGTCGGTCGCTCTCGCCCCGACCCATCCGCGTGTGCGTCGTCGGTCACGCGCCGGGGTTCGGACGCGGTATATAAGTAGGGTGGCGTTGACCGGGCCGCAATCGGCGCATAACTACGGGTGACTGGTCGCTATGTGGTAGCATGTCAACCGAGAACGCCGCGACGTTCGACTGCCCGGAGTGCGACGTGAGCGCCCCCTCGACGTCGGTGCCGTACGACTCGCTCGGCTACGTCGTCTGTCCGGTGTGCGGCTACGCCGCCACGCCGGACCCGGAGCGGTCGACGAGCTTCGAGTGGTCGCCGGGCACTGAGGGGTCACCGAGCGCGGACGACTGACTCGGCCGCGACTCGCCTCACCGAACTCGGCGCCGCGCCGCCGCCGCGGAACCGCACCGCTTTAGCCGCGGGGCGCGTCCGCTCGGGTATGAGCTGGTCGCTGGAGCGCGACGACGGCACGATCACCGAGTGGGAGCGATCGGACGGGTACGCGACCGTCAGGCTCCGCGAGCGCGCGGCGGGCGGCTTCGTCGTCCGCCTCGACGTGATGGAGCAGGCGGCCGACGAGTCGGCCTACGAACGCGTGCGATTCGACGACCGCGAGGCCGCCGAAGCGCGGGCCGCCGAGTGGCGCGAAGAACGCGAGCTGGACGAGTAGCGCGTACGGCTATTCGATGTCGACGCCGTCGTCGAGGAAGACCTGACACTCGACGGTCCGGCCCTCAGGGTCTTTCGCGAAGGACTGGTAGATGTCGTACGTCTCGTTCTCTTGCGGCTCCGTTACGATCGCGTCGCCCAGTCGATCGGCGGCGGCGTCGACCCCCTCACGATCCGGGTAGACGAACGTCAGGATGCCGCAGTCGTCGGCCGCGTCGCGCTCGCAGAACCCGAACAGGAACCCGTCGAACTCCAGGATCGTACAGTCCGGCTGTTCGAGGCGCACGGTCGCGTTCAGTCGCTCGCGGTAGAACTCGACGACCGCGTCGCGCTGCTCCGTCGCATGGAAGACGATTCCGGTCACGTCCGTCCGCTCGCGCCCGGAACACTTCATCGCTCCGGGCGGATCCGCGTCACCGCTCCGGGCGGATCTCATCGCTCCGGGCGGGCCCGCGTCACCGCTCCGGGCGGGCGTTTACCGCTCCGGATGGGTCGGCGCGTCGAACCCGCCGCGGACGAGGGGTTTCGCGACGTGGCGACGGGCGCTCGGCGGCACCTCGTACCACCCCGTGTCGAGGTCGCGCTCGATCGGCTCCGCGACCTTCCCCGGCGCGCTCGTCCCGCAGTCGCGACACCGGTATCCTTGATCCTTCCCCGCCGACGACATCGAGCGACCGCAGTCCGGGCAGGTCGGCACCGCGGGCGTGGTCCGGACGAGGTCGCGGATGGCGAACTTCTCCAGTTTCAGGGTGCTCTCGGGACCGTCCGCGTCGTCCCGCACCTCGTGTTCGCCGCAGAGCGTGACGCGGTCGCCCGGCCGGAGCGCCCGGACGTGGTCTCGGAACCGTCCGGTTGGCGCGAACGCGACGGCGCGGAGGGTGTCACCGGGATCGACCGCGTCGTCCGAATCGATCGCGTCGCGGTCGCTCGCGACGTCGACGTGGACGTGTCCCCCCTGTTTCGTCTCCGGCGCACCCGCGACCACGCCCGCGACCCGGTAGCCGGCGCCGTCGCGGAGGTCGCCGATCCGCCCGGGCGCGAGGTGGGCGTCGGTTCCCTGATTCGTCAGGAACGTCGCCGCGCGGTCGACCGTCTCGGCGTCGATCGCGGCTGCGACGTCTCGGCACGCCGCCGGGTCGTCGCCCCGGATCCCGTGGAGGATCGGGCCGGGGGCGTTCGGGACACAGACGGCCGCGCCCGTCTCGCGGTCGACGGTGTCCCAGACGGTCGGGTACCCCGCTTCCGCGGCGGCGAAGACGCTCTCGACGTCGACCTCGCGGGGCGTCCCGCAGCGGTCGAGCTTGCGGTAGGAGATCCGCTCGAAGGTCCAGTCGTCGAACGCGGCCGGCGCGCCGACCGCCGCGAGCGCGCCGATTCGGCCCCGGCCCGCGACGGCGTCGGCCTCGTCTGCTCTATCCGCTCCGTCCGCTCCGTTCGCCCCGCCCGCTCCGTCCGCCCCGCCCGCTCCGTTCGCCCCGCCCGCTCCGTCCGCTCCGTTCGCCCCGCCCGCTCCGCCGGCCGAGCCGACCGCGGCGTGTCGGAATCCGTGTTCCTCGGCCAACTCGACCGCCTCAGCGACGGAGAGCCGCTCGCGGAGCGCGCGGCGGGCGAACCCGGCGACCTCGTCGGGAATCGGCGATACCGTCGGATCGAAAGGGTCGCCGTCGACGTCGCGGTCGGCAACGACGACGCCGGGGGAGGTCCGGGGATCGGCGGCCACGGCGAACGTCTCGACCGTCTCGACGGCGACGGTCGCGGCCCGCTCGGCGTCGACGCCGGAGACGTGGAGCGCAACCGCGGCGTTCCCCCGCGTCTTGTGTTTCACGGCCGGATTCAGGCGGACGAGCAGCCGTCGGCGGACTTGGGCGCCCTCGTCCGCGAGCCGCTCCGCGATCCGCGTCGCCACGTACGTCGTGCACATCCCGCGCTCGCGGGAGTCGGTGTCGTCGACGGCGACGATCGGCATGCGACGCGGTTCGTGGCGGCGCGTCAAGCCCCTTTCGAGGGCGGTCCGGTCGCTCTCCGGTCGGTCGACCCGCTCGCAGCGTCGGTCGAGTATTTAACCGTTTCCCGTGCCGAACGCGGAAAATCGCAGGCGGGCGGCAGTTTCGTCGGGAGCGCGACGACACAACGCATATATACGCCGAGCCGCTTGTTTCGGCTATGTCCCGGACTGCGCTCATCGGGAACGTCACCGCGATGCTGGAGGACGCAGGGTTCCTCGTCAGCGACCGGTGTGCGGTCCGGCCCAAGAGCTTCGACGTGGCGGCCCGCCGCGACGAGGACCTCCTCCTCTTAAAGATCCTCGGCAACGTCGACGCCCTCGACGCGGAGACCGGCGCGGAGATGCGCCGGCTCGGCGAGTACCTCAGGGGGACGCCGATGGTTATCGGGATCCGCACCCGCGACGAGGAGCTGAAGCCCGGCGTCGTCTACTTCCGACACGGCGTCCCGGTGATCAACCCTGACACCGCGTACGATCTGTTCGTCGAGGGGATGCCCCCGCTCATCTACGCGGCCCCCGGCGGCCTGTACGTCAGCCTCGACGGCGACCTGCTCGCCGACGAGCGCGAGGAGCGCGGCTGGTCGCTCGGCCGCCTCGCGACCGAGCTGGGCGTCTCCCGCCGCACCGTCTCGAAGTACGAGGACGGGATGAACGCCTCCATCGAGGTGGCGATCCAGCTGGAGGAGCTGTTCGACCAGCCGTTCTCCAGCCCGGTCGACGTCCTCGACGGCGCGGACGAGGTCCGCGACTCCGAGCCGACGCCCTCGGCACCCGAGGCGGACCCCGACGACGAGCACGTCCTCCACGTGCTCACGAGCGCCGGCTTCACCGTCCACCCGACCGCCCGCGCCCCGTTCAAGGCCGTCTCGGAGGACGAGGACAGCCCGGCGACGCGCGTGCTCACCGGCCACTCGGCGTTCACCGCCGCGGCCGAGAAGCGCGCCCGGATCATGTCCTCCATCGGCGAGGTGGCCCAGACCCGCTCGGTGTACTTCACCGAGGAGGACGAGAAGCGCGAGTCCGTCGACGGCACCGCCCTCGTCTCCTGCGAGGAGCTCGCCGCGGTCACCGACCCTGAGGAGATCCGCGAGCTGATCCGCGACCGCGCCCGCGCCCCCTCCGAGGCCTGACCGCGCCGCCGCGGTCCGATCAGCGACCGAGTAACCGACTGAAGAACCCGCTGCCGCCCTCTTCCTCGTCTTCGTCGTCGGCGGACGACGAGCCGGCGTCGTCCGTCGTCTCTTCGCCGTCGCCGTCCTCCTCGTCCTCCTCCGACAGGACGGTGTTCATCGTCCCGGTGTCGTCGTCGCGGAACGGGATGCTCCCCGCGAGCTCGTCGTCGATGTCGTCTCCCGCCCCCGAGTCAGCGCCCGCGGCCCCCTCGTCGCGTCCGGTGGCCGCTTCGCGCGCCGTCTCGTCCGCGTCGGGGATCGCGTCCGACTCCTCCTCCGTCGCGGCGTCCGGGCCGGTGGCCTCGAGCTCGGCGGCCGCTCTCCCTCCCGCCATGGACTCGTCACCGGCCTCGTCGCCGCTCGCCGCGTCGCCGCCGGTCTCCTGAGTCGGGTCGTCGCTCTCGACGGACTCTTCCGGCTCGCCGCCGGCGTTGCGTGCGCCCTCGTCGGTATCGTCACCCAGGTCTTCGTCCGTGTCGTCGTCTCCGCCTTCGTCCGTATCCTCGTCCGCGACGTCGTCTCCGATCTCGTCCGTGTCGCCGCCCACGTCTCCGTCCGTATCGTCGTCTCCGCCTTCGTCTGTCTCGTCGCCCAGGTCATCCTCCGTGTCCTCGTCAGTAACGTCGCCCGCCGGTTCGCTCTCGCTCGCGACGATGATGTCGTCGCCGTCGCCCGGTTCGGCCACGCCGCTCGCGTCGGGGTCCGCGACGATGATGTCCTCGTCCGACTCGGGGTCCGCGCCCGCTTCCTGACCGGCCTCGGCGGCCGCGGCCTCGCCCGTCTCCTCGTCGGCGTCGTCCCGCTCGCTCGCCGCTTCGGGGTCACCGTCGTCCGCGTCGTCCGCGTCGTCCGCGGCCGGTCCGTCGTCGACGATCACGGCGTCGTCGTCGTCCGCCGCGGTCGGCCCGTCGTCGGCTCCCGCGTCGCTGGCCTCCGCGCTGTCCGCCCCGGCTCCGCCCGCGGCGTCGGCCGCCGGCTCGGCCAGTCCCGCGCCGTCGACGTCCGCTCCGGTCAGGGCGCGAGTCAGGCCGCGGTACGCCCGCGTCGCCGGCGCGTCGGGCGCGTCGGAAAGCAGCGGGCGGTTCGCCGCCGCGGCCCGAGCCACCGCCTCGTCCTCCGGGATCCGACCGAGAATCGGGGCGTCCAGCAGGGCCGTGACGACCTCGTCCGTGTCGTCGCTCACGCGGGTGATCGCGGCGCCCGCGACGGTTCCGCCGAGGCGCTCGGTTAGCTGTCGCGTCTTCTCGGTGTCGCCGAGGGCGCTCCGCTCCGGAGTCGAGACGAGGAGCGTCTCGTCGGCGATCGCGAGGGGGAGCGTGGAGTCGTGCGACAGGCCGGCGCCCGCGTCGACGAACACGAAGTCGGCGCCGTCGAACGCCTCGACGACCCCCCGGAGCCCCGAGGGGTCCGCGGCCGCGTACGCGTCGAGGTCGGTCGCCCCCGGGACGACCCGGAGCCCGGAGGGCCCCTCGCGGACCGCCGCCTCGGGCTCCGCCTCGCCGGCGAGCACGTCGTGGAGGGTGGTCTCGCCGGGGGTCACCCCGACGGCGCCCGCGAGGTTCGCCATGCCGAGGTCGGCGTCGATCGCGACGACGTCGGCGCCCGAGTCCGCCAGGATCGTCGCCAGCGCGGCGGTCGTGGTGGTCTTCCCGACGCCACCCTTCGCCGACGCGATCGCATACACCGTTGCCATACGGTGAGGGTCCGGCGACTGCTACTTAAATGTAGGCGGCGGCGACCGGATCCGGACGCCGCGTCCACCGCGTTCGACGTGAAATCCGCCCGGAATCCGTCCGGAATCGTCGCGCACCCCCGCGGGCTTTCGCAAACACCTTATACGTCGCTTCTAGAGTTTCAGGCGATTAGTAGCATGGCGAGACCAGAGGTGCTCAACTCGATCAAGGAGGCCGAACGGAAGGCGGACGAGATCATCGCGAACGCGGAGTCGGACGCCGAGGAGCGCCTCGCCGAAGCTCGAGAGCGCGCGGACGAGATCCGCGCCGAGGCCGAGGAGGAGGCGGAGGCCGAGGCCCAAGAGCGGCTCGAAGCGGCCCGCGAGGAGATCGAGGAGCGGCGCGAGGAGATCCTCGAATCGGGGCGCGACGACCGCGACGAGCTCGAACGCGAGGCCCGAGACCGCGTGGAATCGGCCGTCGACTACGCCGTCGAGCAGTTCGAGGCGGCGGTTCACGACCAGGCCGAGGAGGCGGTGGATGCTCAGGCCTGAGCAGATGAGCCGGGTGTCGGTGACGGGCTCGAAGCGCGTCATCGACGACGTCATCGAGGCGGCGTACGCCCACCACTCCCTGCACGTTACGGACTACGACGACCGGTACGAGGGGTTCGAACCCGGCACGTCCCTTGAGGGCGCCGAGACCGTTAACGAGCGCCTCGTGACCGTCCGCTCGCTGGAGAGTATCCTCGACGTCGACGCCGAGGACGCCGACGTCGCTCGCTCGCTGGACGACGACGAGCTCGTCGACGAGCTCGACCGCGTCCGCGAGCGGGTCAACGAGCTCAACGACGAGCGCGACGAGCTCCAGGCCGCGATCCGCGACCGGCAGGAGGAGATCGACCGGATGGAGCCGTTCGCCGAGCTCGGGATCGACTTGGCGTACCTGCGCGGCTACGACTCGGTCGAGGTCGTCGTCGGCGAGGCCAAGCCCGCGGCCGTCGAGGCCGCGCTCGAAGACGCCGACTCGATCGACGTCTTCGACGTGTTCGTCGGCGGCGACGTGGTCGCCATCGTCGCGCGGCCGACCGACCCGGACGCCGAGGGCGTCGTTCAGGACGCGCTCGTCGGCGTCGACATCGCGCTGCTCGACGTCCCCGACGCGGACGCGAGCCCCGATGAGTACGTCGGGGAGCTGGAGGCCGAGCAGGCCGACCTCCGCGACGAGCTCGACGCCGTCGAGAGCGAGCTCGCGGACGTGAAAGAGGAGGCGGCGGGCTTCCTGTTGCGCGCCGAGGAGCAGCTCACCATCGAGGCCGAAAAGAAGGAGGCGCCGCTCTCCTTTGCGACCACCGAGAACGCCTTCGTCGCCGAGGGCTGGGTGCCGACCGAGACGTACCCCGACTTCGAGGCGGCGGTCGTCGACGCCGTCGGCGACCACGTCGAGGTCGAGGAGCTCGAACGCGCCTCCTTCACCCCCGACGGCGACCACCACGCCGAGCCGGTCGACGACGGGACCGGCGGCGCGGGAGAGTCCGACGCCTCGACCGCTGCGGGCGACGCGGAGGACGCGACGGCCGAGCGCGAGGCCGCCACCGACGGCGGCCACGCTGGGCACGGCTCCGACGACCCGCCGGTCGTCCAAGACAACGGCGGCGCCGCCGGCCCCTTCGAGCTGCTCGTACAGGGGTTCGGCCGGCCGAAGTACTCGGAGTTCGACCCGACGCTCCTCGTCTTCCTCACGTTCCCGGCGATGTTCGGGTTCATGATCGGCGACGTCGGCTACGGTGTCTTATACGCGCTGATCGGCTACGTGATGTACTCGAAGTTCGACGGCGCGTTCCGCGAGCTCGGCTCCGTCGCGATGTGGGCCGGCGCCTTCACGATCCTGTTCGGGATCTACTTCGGGATCGACGTGTTCGGCTACCACGCCTACCAGCTGCTGCCCGGTGACGTCCACTGGCCGATCGCCGGGAAGGGGCTCTCGCCGGCCGACATCGACTGGGCGCTGGCGTTCCTCGTCGTCAGCGTGCTGTTCGGGATGATCCACCTGAACGTCGGGTACGCCCTCTCGTTCGTGAACAACTACCAGCTCCACGACCTGAAGCACGCGGTCTACGAGAGCGCCTCGTGGCTGCTCCTGCTCAACGGTATCTGGGTCTGGATCTTCAGCCGGCACGTTCTCGGCCCGAAGCCCGATTTCCTGTTCGATTCGATCTCCCTGCTCACGCTCGGGGCGGTCTCATTCAGCGGGTTCCCGGTCGTTGTCGGGTTCGCCGGGCTCGCCGCCGCCGCCCTTGGGGCGGTCCTGCTCGGGATCGGCGAGCCGGCAGAGCTGGCTGAGGTGCTCTCTCCGCTCGTCAACGTCATCTCCTACGCCCGGATCATGGCCGTCCTGCTCGCGAAGGGTGGGATGGCTCTCGCAGTCAACCTGCTCGCGTTCGGCGCGTACATCGACAGCAGCGGCGACGGAAGCTTCCACTTCATCTTCACGCCGGAGTACCTCTCGTACGTTCAGGAGCACTCCGTCGCGAACGGCGGCGAGTACGAACTCGTCTTCGCAGGACTGACGACCGCCTTCGAGCCGAGCGGGGTGGGAATCCTCGCGCTCGTGGGCGGGGTCGTTGTGGCCATCGTCGGTCACCTCGTCGTCTTGCTGCTCGGCGTCACCTCCGCCGGCATTCAGGCCGTGCGTCTCGAGTACGTCGAGTTCTTCGGGAAGTTCTATCAGGGCGGGGGTCGAGCGTACCTGCCCTTCGGCCGCGACCGTCGGTACACCCGCGAGGACTGACCCGCGACGCGTCTCGGGGGCGGTGCCCCCCGTTTTGCCCGTCGAACCCGGCAACGTAGTCGGGTTCTGAACCTCCGTAGCCGCGTCTCTCCTCGGCGTTCTCTCGCGTTTCACTCGGTCGTTTTGGGAAGCTTTATGACTCCTCTAGGGGCAACTAGCAACCGTTCGGAGACGAGCAACCGCAACTACTACCAATGCTTGAAGCTACCAACGAACTCGGGAACGTCGCACTGTCGACCGGTGGAACACTGACTGATCCCAGCGCCGCAGCGGCCCTCGCCGTCGGCCTGGCGGCGCTCGGTGCGGGCTACGCGGAGCGGGGTATCGGTTCGGCCGCCGTCGGCGCAATGGCCGAGGACGACGACCTCTTCGTCAACGGGCTCATCCTGACGGTCCTTCCCGAGACGATCGTCATCCTCGCGCTCGTCGTCGTCTTCATCGTCTGAGCGGTCTCCCTTTCACACCAATGAGTTTGGAAACCGTCGTTGAGGACGTTGAAGATGAGGCCCGCGCGCGTGCGGAGGAGATCCGCGAACAGGCCGAGGCGGAGGCCGACGAGATCGTCGGCGACGCCGAGGACGACGCGGATCGCATCCGCGAGGAGCGGCTCGCCGAGGTCGAGAGTCAGATCGACCAGGAGCGCGAACAGACGCTCTCCTCGGCGAAGCTCGAGGCCAAACAGGAGCGGCTGGGCGCCCGCCGCGACGTCTTAGAGGACGTCCGCGACGACGTCGAGGCGGCGATCGCCGCCCTCGACGGCGGCGACCGCCGCGAGCTCACCGAGGCCCTACTCGACGCGAGCCTCGCGGAGTTCGACGACGACGAGGACGTCGCCGTCTACACCCGCGCCGAGGACGTCGAGCTGCTCGAGGAGCTCGTCGCGGACCGCAACGCCGAGGTCGACGGCGAACTCGACTGCCTCGGCGGCGTCGTCGCCGAAAGCGACACCTCCCGCGTTCGCGTGAACAACACGTTCGACTCGGTCCTGGAGTCCGTCTGGGACGACGAGTTGAAGAACATCTCGGAGCGGCTGTTCGACCAATGAGCGCCGCCGGTAGCTCGAACCCCGAGTACGTCGTCGCGCGGGTTCGTGCCCGCCGCGGCAGTCTCTTCGGGGACGAAGAGTACCGCAAGCTCACCCGGATGGGCCCCGCCGAGATCGCCCGGTTCATGGAGGAGTCGAGCTACGGCGCGGAGATCAACGCGCTCGGCAGCCGCCACGGCGGCGTGGACCTGATCGAGTACGCGTTGAACCGGAACCTCGCCGAGCAGTTCGACGCGATCCTCGACTGGAGCGAGGGGTCGCTGTACGACCTCATCGCCCGGTACCTCCGGAAGTTCGACGCCTGGAACGTGAAGACGGTCATCCGCGGCGCCTACACCGACGCTGACCAGTCGGCCGTCGAGGTCGACCTGATCCGCGCCGGCGAGTTCGACGACCGCCGGATCCGGCGGCTGCTGGAGGCGGACTCGATCGACGCCGTGATCGAGGTCCTCGAAGACACGATCTACGGGGAGCCGCTGCGAGAGGCGTACGCGGAGTACGAGGAGACGGACGTGCTGGTGCCCTTGGAGAACGCGGTCGACCGCGCGTTCTACGAGCGGCTCCTCTCCGGGCTCGGCGGCGACGAGCCGACCCGGCAGTACGAGGCGTTCCTCAAGGCGGAGGTCGACTTCCGGAACGCGACGAACGCGCTCCGGCTCGCCCGTTCGGGCGCGGACATCGACCCCGCGGCGTACTTCATCGAGGGCGGCGACCTGTTCACCCGGTCGTCGCTCGCGCGGCTGGCGCAGAACCTCGACGAGCTGGTCGAGTTCATCGGCGACAGCCAGTACGGCGAGGAGCTCGGGCCCGCGCTGCGTGACCTCGAGGAGGCGGACAGCCTCATCGCGTTCGAACACGCGATCGACGCCGCACTCTTAGCCTACGGCGACCGGCTCGGCACGATCCACCCGGTGTCGGTCACCCCGGTGATCTCCTACATCCTCGCGAAGGAGCGCGAGACGGAGAACATCCGGGCGATCGCCCGCGGGAAGGAGGCCGGCCTCTCGCCGGACGAGATCGAATCGGAGCTGGTGATAACATGAGCCAGGAGATAGCGGTCGTCGGCAGCCCGGAGTTCACGACCGGATTCCGCCTCGCCGGCGTCCGGGCGTTCGAGAACGTGCCGGACGACGAGAAAGACGAGAAGCTCGACGACGCCGTCGAGCGGACGCTCGACGACGAGGGCGTCGGCATCATCGTGATGCACGACGACGACCTCGACCACCTCTCGCGGGGGACCCGCGAGGCGGTCGAGGGGAGTATCGAGCCGGTCCTCGTGACCCTCGGCGGCTCCGGCGCCGGCAGCGGCGGGCTGCGCGACCAGATCAAACGCGCCATCGGCATCGACCTGATGGAGGAAGACGACTAATATGAGCAAAGCAGACACAACCGACGCCGAGGCGGACAACGGCGTCATTCAGAGCGTGAGCGGTCCGGTCGTGACCGCCCGCGATCTCAACGCCCGCATGAACGACGTCGTCTACGTCGGCGACGAAGGGCTCATGGGGGAAGTGATCGAGATCGAGGGCGACCTCACGACCGTTCAGGTGTACGAGGAGACCTCCGGCGTCGGCCCCGGCGAACCCGTCGAGAACACGGGCGAGCCGCTGTCGGTCGACCTCGGCCCGGGGATGCTGGACGCCATCTACGACGGCGTTCAGCGCCCCCTGGACGTGCTGGAGGGCAAGATGGGCAGTCCGTACCTCGACCGCGGGGTCGACGCGCCCGGTATCGACCTCGAGGAGAAGTGGGAGTTCGAGCCCGAGGTCGAGGAGGGCGACGTCGTCGAGCCCGGCGACATCGTCGGCGTCGTCGAGGAGACGGTCACCATCGACCACAAGGTCATGGTGCCGCCGGACTACGAGGGCGGCGAGGTCGTCGCCGCGGAGGCCGGCAGCTTCGACGTCACCGAGACGGTCGTCGAGCTCGACAACGGCGAGGAGGTCTCGATGCACCAGGAGTGGCCGGTGCGCGAGGCCCGCCCCGCCAACGACAAGAAGACGCCCCGGACGCCGCTGGTGTCCGGCCAGCGCATCCTCGACGGGCTGTTCCCCATCGCGAAGGGCGGGACGGCCGCGATTCCGGGGCCGTTCGGCTCCGGGAAGACGGTCACCCAGCACCAGCTCGCGAAGTACGCCGACGCGGACATCATCGTCTACGTCGGCTGCGGCGAGCGCGGCAACGAGATGACGGAGGTCATCGAGGACTTCCCCGAGCTCGAGGACCCGGCCAACGGCAACCCGCTGATGGCCCGCACCTCGCTCATTGCGAACACCTCGAACATGCCCGTCGCGGCGCGTGAGTCCTGTATCTACACCGGGATCACGATCGCCGAGTACTACCGTGACATGGGGTACGACGTCGCGCTCATGGCCGACTCCACCTCGCGGTGGGCGGAGGCGATGCGCGAGATCTCCTCCCGGCTGGAGGAGATGCCCGGCGAGGAGGGGTACCCCGCGTACCTCGCCGCCCGGCTCGCGCAGTTCTACGAGCGCGCCGGCTACTTCGAGAACATCAACGGGACGGAGGGCTCCGTCTCGGCGATCGGCGCGGTGTCGCCGCCCGGCGGCGACTTCTCCGAGCCGGTCACCCAGAACACGCTGCGTATCGTGAAGACGTTCTGGGCGCTCGACGCGGACCTGGCGGAACGCCGCCACTTCCCGTCGATCAACTGGAACGAGTCCTACTCGCTGTACAAGGATCAGCTCGACCCTTGGTTCGAAGACGAGGTCGCCGACGACTGGGCCGAGCGGCGCCAGTGGGCGGTCGACGTGCTCGACGAGGAGACGGAGCTGCAAGAGATCGTCCAGCTCGTCGGGAAGGACGCCCTGCCCGACGACCAGCAGCTCACCCTGGAGGTCGCGCGCTACCTGCGCGAGGCGTACCTCCAGCAGAACGCGTTCCACCCGGTCGACACGTTCTGTCCGCCGGAGAAGACGTACCTCATGCTGACGACGATCCAGAAGTTCAACGACGAGGCGTTCGACGCGCTCGACGCCGGCGTCCCGGTCGAGGAGATCATCGACATCGACTCGGCCCCGCAGATTAACCGCATCGGCGTCCAAGAGGACTACGAGGAGTACGTCGAGGATCTCAAAGCCGAGATCAGCGAGGAGCTCCGGAGCCTCTACTGACCATGAAAGAGTATCAAACCATCACCGAGATCAGCGGCCCCCTCGTGTACGCCGAGGTCGACGAGGCGATCGGCTACGACGAGATCGTCGAGATCGAGACGGCACAGGGGGAGACGCTGCGCGGACAGGTGCTCGAATCCTCGGAGGACGTGGTCGCGATCCAGGTCTTCGAGGGCACCTCAGGCATCGACAGAGACGCGTCCGTCCGCTTCTTGGGCGAGACGATGAAGATGCCCGTCACCGAGGACCTCCTCGGGCGGGTGCTTGACGGCTCCGGCCGGCCGATCGACGACGGCCCGGAGATCGTCCCCGAGGAGCGCCAGGACATCGTCGGCGCGGCGATCAACCCCTACTCCCGGGAGTACCCCGAGGAGTTCATCGAGACGGGCGTCTCGGCCATCGACGGCATGAACACGCTCGTCCGCGGTCAGAAGCTCCCGATCTTCTCCAGCTCCGGCCAGCCGCACAGCGAGCTCGCGATGCAGATCGCGCGGCAGGCCAGCGTGCCCGAAGAGGAGGAGAGCGGCGACGACGAGGAGGGCTCCGAGTTCGCCGTCATCTTCGGCGCGATGGGGATCACCCAGGAGGAGGCCAACGAGTTCATGGAGGACTTCGAGCGCACCGGCGCGCTGGAGCGCTCCGTGGTCTTCATGAACCTCGCGGACGACCCCGCCGTCGAGCGGACGGTCACGCCGCGGATGGTACTCACCACGGCCGAGTACCTCGCCTTCGAGAAGGACTACCACGTCCTCGTCATCCTGACGGACATGACCAACTACTGCGAGGCGCTCCGCGAGATCGGGGCGGCCCGCGAGGAGGTGCCCGGTCGACGCGGGTACCCCGGGTACATGTACACCGACCTGGCGCAGCTGTACGAGCGCGCCGGCCGGATCAAGGGCCGCGACGGCTCGGTCACGCAGATCCCGATCCTCACGATGCCGGGCGACGACGACACCCACCCGATCCCGGACCTGACCGGGTACATCACTGAGGGGCAGATCTACGTCGACCCCGACCTCAACAGTCAGGGCCTGCAGCCGCCGATTAACGTCCTCCCCAGCCTCTCGCGGCTGATGGACGACGGGATCGGCGAGGGGCTCACCCGCGCCGACCACGCCGACGTGAAAGACCAGATGTTCGCGGCGTACGCGGAAGGTGAGGACCTCCGCGACCTCGTGAACATCGTCGGCCGCGAGGCGCTCTCCGAGCTGGACAACAAGTACCTCGACTTCGCGGACGCCTTCGAGTCCGAGTTCATCGACCAGGGCTTCGAGACGAACCGCGACATCGACGAGACGCTCTCGATCGGCTGGGACCTCCTCTCGATGCTGCCGAAGGACGCCCTCAACCGGATCGACGAGGAGTTCATCGAGGAGCACTACCGCGAGGACGACTCCGAGCGCGAAGTGCTCGAAGCGGCCGACTGAGTCGGCGTTTCCTTCCACTTTTTGCCCGCTCTCAGCGGCCGCGCCGGCGACTTACTCTTCGTCTGCGACCAGATCGATCACGTTCTCGCGGCCGATCCGAAGCTTCTCCACCTCGCCCTCGTCGGCCATCCCCGAGAGCACGCGGGAAGCCTTCGATTTCGACCACCCGAGCTCGTCGACGATCGCCGACTGCTTCATCCGGCCGTCTCGCTCGCGCAGGAGGCGCCGAACGCGGTCCTCGTCGGTGAGGAGGTCCGGGTCGGCCGCGGCTCCGCCGACCGCGTCGTCACCGTCGGCGGCAGCGCGTTCGACGCTTTCGCCGTCCGCCGTCGGGTCGGTCGCGTCGTCCCCGCCCGGCCTTCCCGACGCGCCTCCGGCGGCGGCCTCTCGGTCCGACGATAGGCGTCCGGTCCGCATCGCATACGCCGCGCCGGCGAGCGCGACGAGCAGGACACCGGCGAGGACGAGCAGACCGGCGGGGAGGCCGCCCTCGTCGACCCCGGTTCCCGGGCCGCCGTCGCCGTCAGCCGGCGAGCCGCCGTCGCCGGTCGTCGGCACGGCTCGAACCCGCGGACGACCGTCATCGAAGTCCTCTCGGCCGAGCCACTCGACGACGCCGTCCGCGGTCTCGTCCGGGGCGGGCGCGGCCGACTCGACGACGTAGCCGTCGGGCGCGGCGATCGCCAGCGCGTCGTCCTCGTCGATAAAGAAGCCGCCGGCGAACACGTCGCCGGCGACGACGGCGTCGCCCTCGACCGCGGCGAAGCCGGTCCACGTGAACCGGAAGCTGACGACGCCCCACCGACGGGGCACCTCTTGGATCGACGTCTCGGCGTCGAAACCGCCGGCGCGCATCTCGCGGTCCGACGAGTCGTTCGCCGCCGCGACGACTCCGCTCATCCGGTCGGCGAACGGATCGACGTATCGGCTGGTGTTCGATCTGAACTCCTCTTGAAACCGTTCGTACTCCGCGACGTCGGAGTCGTTTTCGAGTCGCGTCCGGAGCGTTATTTCCCACGTCGCCGAACCGTTCGCCGCCAGATCGATCCGCGTGATCGTGTTGTCCGGGGCGGGCTGGTCGTCCGTCTGCGGGACCGCGGCGGACTGTGCGCCCGCGGGAGCGGCGAACCCGACGGCCGCCAGACAGCAGGCGACGACGAGGAGGACGGCGATCGATCCGGTCGTCCGATCGCGTCGACTCATTGACGTACGGTTTTCCGCCGCCGAGGTTAAACCCACAGATCGTCTCGCGGCGAGGCCGTGAAACCCGACGCAAATCGGCGCAACGGTCGGCCGCAGACGCGAAACGCGGCGAAACGGAGCGCAATCGACCGCCACTGTCTGCCCGGTATATGTGGGCGGCGCTCGTCGACGCATCCGTAATGAACGGCACACGATTCCTGACGGTTCTGGTGGCGCTGGGGCTCATCCTGGGCTCTGTTCCGGGCGGTGCGCTCGGGGCGACCGCCGTCGACGCGACGGATGTCGGCGCGTCCGACGCGACGACCGAACGTCTCGACGCGTCGGCCGTCTCCGCACAGACGGACGAGAACTCGACGGACGACGAGAACGCGACGGACGACGGGAAGGCGAACGACAGCGACGCCGGTGACGGCGCGTCGCGGGCGACGGTCGGACAGCAGCTCGCGACGGTCATCGCCGTCACCGACGACGAGGTGTCGGGCGACGTGGCGGCGTCGTCGCTCGACGGGGCGCTCGAGGACGCGAACGAGTCTGAGCGCGCGGCGCTCCTCGCGGAGCGGTCCGCGACGCTCCGCGAGCGCGCCGACGAGATCGTCGCCGACCAGCGTGAGGCCCGCGTCGCCTACGAGGACGGCGAGATAACCCGCGGCGAGTTCGCCCAGCGGCTCGCGGTCCTCGCCGGACAGGCCCAGACGGTCGACCGTGGCTTCGAGCGGGTCGCTGACGGCGCCGACGACACCTCCGGGATCGAGCTCCGCGCGGCGGGCTACGACCGGGGCGCGAACGCGGACGCCAGAGAGCGGCTCACTCGCGTGACGGGAACCGGGGCGAGCGCGCTCCTCGCGCAGTACACCGGTGAGCACGACGGCGAGTTCTCGCTGGAGGTCGACGGCGGCGTCTCCATCGAGGTCGAGAGCGACGACGGCGAGCGGTCGCGCGAGATCGAGCGCGACCAGCCCGGTGACGGGAGCTTCAACGTGACGCAGAGCGAGGCGCTCACCGCTGCCACCGCACAGCTGTCGACCGACGCCGACGGCGAGTGGACGCTCCGGTCCGCCGACCGCGACGAGGACGGCTACTACGAGTTCGAGTTCACCTTCTTCGGCCCGGAGACCGTCGGCGAGGCCGAGGTGAGCGTCGACGGACAGACTGGCGAGGTGTTCGAGTTCGAGGAGGAGACGGAGCCGCGCGAGGCGGACGACGATGACGCCGACGAGGTCCCCCTCTCGGTCTCGATCGTCAACGGCACGGCCGAGCCGGGCGCGACGGTGACGCTCCGCGTGACCGCCGCCGGCGAGCCCGTCGAGGGCGCGACGGTCGAACTGAACGACCAGGACGCGGGGACGACCGACGCCGACGGGCGGATCACGGTGACGCTGCCCGACGACGACGAGGTCGACATCGAGGTCGAGGACGGCGACCGCGAAGGCGAACTGGAGCTTGCGCTCCGGTCTGACGACGGCGACGACGGCGACGACGATCTCGGCGACCGGCTCTCCGTGGACGGTTCCGTCGAGAACGGGACCGTCGACGTCTCGGTGACCTACGACGGCGAGGGCGTGGAGGGCGTCTCCGTCTTCGTCGACGACGAGCCGGTCGGGACGACCGACGCGGACGGGGCCATCACGTTCGACGCGCCGGCTGACGCCGACGAGTTCGAGGTCACGCTGGTGAAGGGCGCGTTCGAGGCCGAACTCGAGTTCGAGGTCGGTGCGGACGGCACGCTCGCGGCCGGCGACATCGACGTCGACGAGCGCGACGCGGACGACGAAGATGAGGACGACGCGGACGACGTGGACGAGGAAGATGGAGACGACGCAGACGACGCGGACGAGGAAGATGGAGACGACGCAGACGACGCGGACGACCTCTCCGTCGCCGTCGTCTCCGGCGACCCTGCTCCCGGTGCGACCGTGACGGTCGAAGTGACCGACGCCGACGGTGAGCCCGTCGAGGGCGCGACCGTCGAGGTCGACGGCGAGTCCGCCGGAACGACCGACGCGGACGGACGGACCGCGGTGACGCTCCCGGCCGACGGCGACGAGGTCGACATCGAGGTCGAAGATGGCGACCGCGAGGGCGAACTCGAGATCGAGTTCGACGCGGACGACGAGGACGCGGAGGACGCAGACGACGCGGACGATGCTGATGGTGCGGACGATGACGAAGACGACGACGGCGAAGATGACGACGATGACGAGGACGACGAGGATGAGGAAGACGAGGATGACGAGGACGACGATGACGACGCGGAGGACGACGAGTGATTCGCTCCCGCGGTCGAGTCGTCGCCCTCGCCGCAGCCGTCGCGTCGGTCGCGGTGATCGGCGCGTTCCTCGCGCCGGGCGTCGCGGCGCTCGACGGGCCGGGAACGGAGCCCGCGGTCGAGGAGGGGTCGTCGTTCGTCGTCGCGCTCGACGCTGACGGCGACGCGACGGTCACGCTCGTGTTGACGTACGACCTCGCCGACGCCGACGACGAGGCGGCGTTCGAGGAGCTTCGCGAGCGTCCCGAGAACGTCACGGCCCGGTTCGGTGACCGGCTGACGCGGATCGCCGAGCGGACCGCGACCGAGACGGACCGCGAGATGCGCGTCGCCGACGCGCGGACCGAGTTCGAGTCGACGAATGAGACTGGCGCCGTCCGGATCTCGGCGACCTGGACGAATCTCGCCGCGGTCGACGGGGATCGGCTGGTCGTGAGCGAGCCGTTCGCAAGCGCGTTCCGGCCGGACCGCCCGTTCGTGCTCGTCGCGCCCGACGGCTACGCGCTCGCCGACGCCACGGTAGAGGCGGACGCGACGACCCCGGCGTCCGAGACCGGCGCCGCGAGCGCCGAGTGGCGTCCCGGCACGGATCTGTCGGGCTTTTCGGTTACGCTCGCGCCTGCGGAAGGCGGCGTCACCGACGGCTCGCTGCCGACGCCGCTGGCTCCGACGCTGGCGCTCCTCGTCGCCGGCCTGCTCGGCTACGCCGGCTGGCGACGGGCGTAATCGGAGCGAGCGAAGCGAGTCTCGCGGGGCGATTCGCGCGGGGAGTCGCCGTTCCGAATCCGACCATCGGAAGCGACTGCCCGCGGCCGTCAGAGGCACACGATCCCTTCCGGAATTTTTCAGCTATCTCTCACAGCTGGCGGCTCCGTCGCCCCGTGGGCGGCGATCTCTTCCGCGAACACGCCACGACTGAAAAGAATTAACCGCCTCGGAGCGGAACCTTCCCCCAAGATGGCCAAGGACGTCAAACCGACGCGGAAGAACCTGATGGCGATCGAGGACCGCATCGAGCTCTCCGAGCGCGGTCACGACACGCTCGAACAGAAGCGCGACGGGCTCATCATGGAGTTCATGGACATCCTCGACCAGGCGCAGGACGTCCGGTCCGAGGTCTCCGAGAACTACGAGACGGCCCAGCGCAAGATCGACATGGCCCGGGCGATGGAGGGCGACGTCGCCGTCCGCGGCGCGGCCGCGGCGCTGAAGGAACACCCCGAGATCACGACCCAGTCGAAGAACATCATGGGCGTCGTGGTCCCGCAGATCGAGTCCTCGAAGGTGCGGAAGAGCCTCGACGAGCGCGGCTACGGCCTGCTCGGCTCCTCGGCGCGCATCGACGAGGCGGCCGACGCCTACGAGGAGCTCCTAGAGAAGGTGATCCTCGCGGCCGAGGTCGAGACGGCGATGAAGAAGATGCTCACGGAGATCGAGACCACGAAGCGCCGCGTCAACGCCTTGGAGTTCACCCTGCTCCCGACGCTCTACGAGAACCAGGAGTACATCGAGCAGAAGCTCGAAGAACAGGAGCGCGAGGAGATCTTCCGCATGAAGAAGATCAAGGCGAAAAAGGAGGAAGAGGAGAAGGAAGAGGCCGAGGAAGCCGCGGCGGTCGCGGCCGCGGAGACCGAAGAGCCCGAGCCCGCCGACTGACGCCGCGCGTCGGCTCCCGAATCGCCATCACCGCTTTCGCGTCGGTCGTCGCTTCTCTCTCTGCCATCGGTCGTCGCTTCTCTCTCCCGTCGACTTTTACTCGGACCCGCCCGTACCGACGAGCGTGCCCTGTCCACACTGCGACGCCGACGTCGTCGCGTTCGCCGTGCCGCCCGCGCTCCGCGAGCACGCCCCGGCCGACGCGGCCGCGATCTGTACCCGATGTCTGCGGGTCGTCGCCGCGGACGAGGCCGGGATCGTGGGTGGCGTGTCCGAGGATCCCGACCTGTCGGCGGTCGACCCCGCGTTTCCGACCGGCGAGGCCGGCGTCGCGCTGGCGCTCTGCTGTGGGAAGCTGGAGTCGTTCGCGCTCAACCGCGCGTCGATCGAGGCCCTGATCGACCACGCGGAGCGGGCGGGCGCCGACGCGTTCGCCTTCTTCGACCGGCTTGACGCGCCGGAGGCCGCGTTCGACTTAGAGAGGCGGCGGAAGGCGCTTCGCGACGCTATTTAGAACACATCAGTTTTCGACAAATGCGACGTTGCCGGTGGCCGTTTATAAACAGCTGATTGCGGACTGACAGACGATACTGCCAAATCCCAGCGACTCACTTATAAACTAACGACAGTAGATCGGCGGTGAACACCTCCAAAGCCCCAGCCGCGAGGCCGCCGTACGCTCGCTGCGTTCCTCGTCACTCACTTCGTTCGTTCCTGCGGTACTTGCGTCGCCTACGGCGGCCTCGCGGCTGCCCCTTTGAGTCCCGCCCCTCCGGAAGACGTTCCTGCTCGCTTCGCTGCGCGGGCTGCGACTTCCGTGCTCCCGCTCGCTTCGCTCGCGGGAACGCACAGCGACCGCACTTCACGCCTCCCCAGCCTCGTCGCCGGCGGCTGCGCCGCCGGCTGCCAGAGGCGCGTCGCGCCTCGCTGCCGCTCGCTCCCTCCGGTCGCTCGCGGCGTCCCTCGCGCGTGCTGCTCGGCCGCGAGGCGGCCTCGCAGGCACGCGCCGACCGCACTGTTATTTATAAACATCGACGCCTCCCGCTCTCGGGTGTTTAAATATCGCATCGGTCGCCGGCGTCTCCGTGCTGACCTGGATCCGTCCCAATTGTCTCGTCAGAGGTCGACGCCGTCCGGGTCGTTCCACTCGTCGTCCTCGTCGTCTGCGTCCTCGCCGTCCGCCTCTGTCCCCGCCGGTCCGAGGCGCTTCTCGCCTTGGCGCGATTCGTGGACCGCGAAGCCGCCTGTCCGGCTGTCGTCGCCGCCGGCGTACGGGTCCTCCTCGGGGTCGTAGTCGAGTTCGTCACGCTCGAAGATGTACGCGAGGAAGCCGAACAGCGGGACGACGAAGGCGATCAGCGCCCACTTGCGCGGGTTCATGCCGTACTTGGGCGCGTCGACGTACGCGTAGGCGGCGAAGCCGACGAGCCACGCGAGCGGGACGCCGACGAGGATGACGGCGACGAGCGGCTGCATACCGACGCTTCGAGTGCGCGGTAATAAGGCTGCGGGCGGCCGGGCGGTCGGTCGCGGCCGCGGGTGGCGCGTCACCGGACGCCGTTCACAGGAACGGCCGCCAGTAGTACGGGCTGACGAACCCCTCGATGACGCCGGCGACGGCAAATAAGATTCCGAGCCCGACGGTCACCCAGAACGCGGTCCGCAGGGCGTCGGCGAGCCGCTCGCGGCTCGCGCGGCCGCGGAACGTCCGCCACGAGACGGCGCCGAGGTGGACGCCGAGCGCGCCCGAGACGACGAGCGCGGGGATCTCGAAGATTCCGTGCGGGGCCACGAACGCGACGAGCGCGAGGAGGTTCTCCTCTAAGGCCGCGGTGGCGCCGAGCGCGAGGCCGTTGAACGCGAGCGACGAGAGTGCGGGAAGAACGAACCCCGCCCCGGAGAAGGCCGTCGCGATCGCGACCCCCCAGTTGTTCCCGAAGTACGTCAGCGTCGCCACGGGCGGGATCTGTCCAGCGATCCGTCCCTCGATCGAGGTCGGGACCGTCTCGGCGAACGGCGCGGCGGCGTACCACCCGACCGCGCCGAACCCGACGGCGACCGCGAGCGCGAGGAAGTGGTGGCCGGGCGTCGAGCGGACGAACCCGGCCAGCTCCCGCCACCCGCGGCGGAGGCCGCCGACGAACTGCGCCCTGACGCCGGCCTCGGGCGGCGAAACGGGGTCGACCGTCCCGCGGTAGTCACCGTAGAGGACGGTCTTCAACAGGTCGAGCGCGGGCGCGACGACGACCGCGCTGGCGAGCGCGACGACGGGGCCGCCGCCGAGGAACGCGACCCCGGAGGCGACAGAGGCGACGGCGACCAACGCGCCGATCGCGACCACGAGGTAGGCGGCGGCGTCGACGGGGTTCGAGCGCACGAAGCCGCCTGCGCCCTCGACGCCCCCGACCACGCCGGCGTCGTCGACGACGACGGCCACCGGCGCGAACGCGAAGAGGATCCGGACGAGCGCTAAGGCGACGAAGCCGACGAGGAGTGCGCCGACCGCGACCGCCGCGCCGAGGAACGGGTTCGCGAGGAACGCCGCGCCAACCGCGATCGACCCGAGCGCGACGACGGCGATCCAGAGGAGCAGTTCGGCGACGTACAGGCCGAGGAACGTGAGCCAGCGGGAGCGGGCGCCCGCGACTCCCCCGACGAGCCCCCGCTCGTCGCGGAGGCTCGCGATGACCGCCGAGAGCTGGCCGGCCGAGACGACAGCGTACGCGACGATCGCGAGGACGGTTGTGACGAGCACGCCGGCGGCGAAGAGGACCCCGACGGTCGGCGTGAGGAGGGGTTCGAACGCGGGCGCCACTCCCTCGGCCCACGCCTGAAACGCCTCGGCGTCCTGCGGGTCCGGCGGTGACTCGACCCCGGCGAGCGCGTCGCCGGCGGCCGCGAGTCTCCCGGTGAGTTCGAGGTGGAGGTAGATACCCGCGAGCGCGGCGAACGTGCCGAGGCGGGCGATCACCGGGACCGCGGTCCCGAGCAGGTAGAAGGGGAGGACGTCTGCGGGGCGTCGGCGGAGGGTCGCTGTCGTTGCCGTGACGGCGGCGGAGAGGTCCATGTCCTCCGATCGGCTGTCCGATACTTAAAAACGGTCGTGTCGAGTAGTTCAGTCCCAGAACGACTGGGTGCGCGCGTACTCCCGCTCTTGGCGGAGCACGTCGCGGTAGAACTCGTCTTCGTCCTCGCGGAGCTTGTTGATGATCCGCGCGGCGTTGTGGGGGCCGACGCCGCGGGCCGCGAGGGCGATCACCGCCCGCTTCCCGTGCGTCTGGACGAGGCTCGCGGCGCGGTGGGCACGCTCGGTGCGCCGCTCCTGCTCGTCGTCCTTCTCGGTCGCGCGCACCGCGGCGACTGTCTCCTCGTCCCACGGGTTGAGCGCCGCGATCCGGGTGGACCCGCACTCCGGACATTCGGGCTGGTCGCGGACGCGCCGGACCTTCGTCGTGTGTTTCCAATCGGTACAGTGGAGACAGAAGAGGATGACGCGGTCGTCCTGAATCCGCTCTCTGACCGTCTGAATCACGTCGGCGTCGGCGTTGTCGGGGACGAGGAACTCCGTGCCGGCGGAACGGCCCGCGGTGCCGAGCGGGGTGCGCTCGCGGGCGATCGCGAGGTCGAGCGAGCCGTCGCGGTCGCCGCCTCCCGACTGGATCCCTCTGAGCAGGTCGGCAGTCTCCGGCACCGCGAGGTCGGCGTGGAACACCTCGCGCAGCGCCTCGTCGTAGACGGGCGTGTCTTCGAGGGCGGCGAGCAGGCGGTCGCCGCCGAATCGCCCGCGTCCCTCCTTGTACCGCTTGACGGCGCCGAACTTCGCGGCGACCTGCGCGAGCGTGAACTTCAGCGCGTCCGACTTCTTGACGGCGAGTTCGAGGTACGCCTCCAGCCGGTCGGGGTCGGTCGTCTCTAACACCTCGCGGAAGGTTCCGGGGTCGACCCCGCCGGGCACCTCGAACTCGATCCGGTACGGGTCGACGTCCATCCCGACCGACGAGCCGGCGCGCTGGCCGACGAGCGCCGCGAGCAGGCGCGCGAGCGTCTCGTTGACCTCGTGGCCGAACGCGGCGTTGACCGCGACGGTGCGCGCGCTCCCCTCGATCACGATCCGTTCGTCCGTGGGGACCGGGTGGCCGGCCTCGACGTGGTCGACGACCGGTTTCAGGGCGGCCGCGACCGTCTCCTCGTCGGTCGGGTACCGCTCTGCGAGGTCGGCCGCGACGGCTTCCGGCGTCGAGCCGGCCTCCAGGGCGGCCGCGGCCTCGCCGCGTATTCTGCCCACCTCCTCCGCGACGGGCTTCGGGACGGGGATCTCCTGGCCCACCCACGAGGGCACCTCGCCGGTCGGGTCCGGGATCGGCGTCACGTTCACGCGCTCCTCCTCCTCGTCGATCTCCGTAATCCGCCACATCTCGCCGCGCTGGACGAACGTCTCCCCCGGCCCGGCGAAGTTGACGACGAACTGCTCGTCGAGGGTCCCAATCTGCCGTCTGGAGGACATGTCGTACACCTCGTAGGTGGACTCGTCGGGGATCATTGAGAGGTTCGCGTAGAAGTACTGCCAGGTGCCGCCCGATTTCTCTAAGGTGTCCGTCTCCTCGTCGAGCCACAGCAGCCGGTTCCCGTCGAGTTCGCGGACGACCTCTTGGAACTCGGGCTCCGAGAGGCCCCTGAACGGGTAGGCGTTCGTGACGGTCTCGTACGCCTCGCGGGCGTGAACCTCCCCTTCGTCCATCACGAGGCCGACGACCTGGTTGGCGACCGTGTCGAGGCTGCCGTGGTGGATGTTCGCGGGCTCGACGAGCTCCTCGCCGGCGCGGCGCGCGATAGCCAGCGCTTCGAGCGTGTCGTCGCCCCCCTGCGTCACGACGGTCCCCTCGGAGACGAGGTCGCGGCGGTGGCCCGCGCGCCCGACGCGCTGGAGCAGGCGGGCGACCTCGCGCGGGCTCCCGTACTGGACCACGTGGTCGACGCGGCCCACGTCGATGCCGAGCTCCATCGAGGAGGTACAGACGAGCCCGTCGAGCTCGCCCGACTTGAACCGATCTTCCACGTCGATCCGGACTTCCTTCGAGAGCGAGCCGTGGTGGAGTTCGATCTCGGTGGGGTCGGCGTCGTCCTCGTCGCCACTGTTTCCGCTCGCCGCCTCCCGCTCCGTCTCCGCGAGCGTCTTGAACCGCGAGCCGAGCGCCTCCGCGGTCTGTCGCGTGTTGACGAAGATCAGCGTCGACTCCTTTTCGGCGACGATCTCGCGGATCGTCCGCACGTGGCTCGCGGTCGTTTCGTCGACCGCGAGCTCGCCTGCGAGGGTCGTGTCGCGGTCGGTGATCTCGGGGTCGAGCACGCGCACGTCGGTCCGCGTCCCGGCCGCGACCTCGACGGTTTCGAAGTCGCGGTCGCCCTCTCGATCCGGGTCGCGTTTTCCGGTTCCGACGAGGAAGCGCCCCACCTCCTCGGGGTCGCCGACCGTCGCGGAGAGGCCGACGCGCTGGAACGGGCCCGCGACGCGGCGGAGGCGTTCGAGCCCGACCGTGAGCTGGGCGCCGCGTTTCGCCGAGGCCAGCTCGTGGACCTCGTCGATGACGACGTGCGCGACGTCTTCGAGCGCGACGCGCATCTTCGAGCCGGTCAGGATCGCCTGAAGGCTCTCCGGCGTCGTGATGAGCACGTCCGGCGGGTCGTCGGCCTGTTTGCTGCGCTCGTACTGCGTGGTGTCGCCGTGGCGCACCGCGACCTCGACGTCGAGGCGGTCGCCCCACCACTCCAGTCTGTCCATCATGTCGCGGTTGAGCGCGCGGAGCGGGGTGATGTAGAGGGCGGAGATGCCGTCGCGGGGCTGGTCACCCGGTGAATTTCGGGCCTCGACGATCGCGTCGAAGACGGGGAGCATCGCGGTCTCCGTCTTCCCGGTGCCGGTCGGGGCCAAGACGAGGGCGTTTTTCCCGTCGGCGAGCGGCGGGATCGCCTCGCGTTGGGGCTCCGTTGGCGTGGTGAACCCCCGATCCGAGAGCGCCTCGCGGATCTCGCTCCCGAGGTGCGCGAACGCGTCCATCCCCGACGATTCCGGCATTACGTGATCGTCGAACGTTGGGTGCTCGGAGGATTAAGCCCGTCGCCCCGCGAGGTTCGGACGGTCGACCGCGCGGCCGAGCGCTGCCGTCGCCGGAGGCTTCGCGCACCGATTACTCGGCGAGCGGCAGCTCGACGACGAACACGCTCCCGGTCGGCTCGTTGTCCTCGATCCACACGTCGCCGTCGTACCTGTTGACGAGGGTCTTGACGAGGTACAGGCCGATCCCCGTTCCACCGCTCTCCAGTCCCTTCTCGCCCTCCTGAAAGATCTGCTCTTTGTGATCGTCCGGGATGCCGGGCCCGTTGTCGGCGATCGAGACGCACACCGCGTCGTCCGACAAACTGGTCGAAACCGTGATCTCGGCCACCTGCTTGTCGTTGTGGACGACCGCGTTCGTCAGCAGGTTCCGGAACACCGCCTCCAGCAGGCCGTCGGCCAACACCGTCACGTCCGGGATCGCTCCGTTCACCGTGACCGTCGCGCGGTCTTTCTCGGACCGGATCCGTTCGATCTGCTGGTTGAGTTCGGCGCGGAGATCGACCGGCTCTTGGTCGGTTCCGACCTGTAGCAACACGTCGGTGACGTCTCTGGCGGTCTCCGTGATGTCGGCCGCCTGCTTCGCCGCACCGATGACCGTCCGCGCGTACGTCCGGCTCTGGTCGTCCGGTAGCGAGTCCTCGAGCAGTTCGGTGTACGACTGGACGACCATCAGCTGATTCCGGATGTCGTGGCGCACGACTTGGTTGAGCAGCATGAGGGTGTCCCGCTGCTCTTCGAGCGTCTGTTCGTACCGCTTGAGGTCGGTGACGTCGCGGGCGTATCCCAGAACGGCGTCTTCACCCGTTTCCGGCACCTTGTAGGGGATCTTCACCGTCTGGAGGATCCGCGTTTCGCCGGCCGCCGTCGTCAACGTCTCCTCGCCGACGTTCTTCGGTTCCCCGGACTCGATCACCTCCAAGTCGTCCTGTCGGAACTCGTCGGAGTCGTCGACGTCCGGGATGATTTCGCCTTCGGACTTCCCCTCGACCTCCTCGGGCGACAGCCCGTACGCCGCTGCGGTCGCCTCGTTGGCCAGGAGGTACTCGCCCTCGCGGTTCTTCACGAACACGAGGTCCGGCACGAGGTCGATGACCGTCCGCAGCTCCTCGCGCGTCGACTCGAGGGCCAGCTCGTACCGCTTCCGCTCGGTGATGTCTTGAAACAGTCCGAGCGCCCCGACGACCTCCCCCGCGTCGTCGAACTGCGGATCGCCGATTGCCCTGACCCACCGGGTCCGTCCGGTCTCCGTGACGATCCGCAGTTCGAGGTCGTACGACTCGCCCTCCTCCGTCAGCCGCTCGAACGCCTGTTCGATCGCGTCCCGGTCGTCCGGGTGATAAAACTCTATTCCGTCTTCCAGTTCGACCGTCTCGTCGGTCGGCACCTCGTGGATCCGGTACACCTCGTCGCTCCACGTGAGCGACTCCTCGACCAGGTCGACCTCCCACCAGCCGATCGACGCGCTCTCTTGGGTGCGCTCGATGAGGGCTCGCGTGCGCTCCAGCTCCGCCTCTCGCCGCTTCCGGTCGTCGATGTCGAGGTGGATTCCGACGGCCCGGACCGGTTCCCCGGTATCGTCCTGCTCCACGACCCTTCCGATGTCGCGGATCCACTTCCACTCGCCCGACGCAGTTCGCATCCGGTGTTCTGTGTCGTAGTACTCCGTCTCGCCCGCCATGTGTTCTGACAGGGCGTCTTCGACCGCCGCGAGGTCGTCGGGGTGGACGCGCCGCTCCCACGCGTCGAGATGCGGCTCGATTTCATCGAGCGAGTGGCCCAGCATCTGCGCCCACTGATCGTTGAATTCGACCTCGTCGGTGGTCATGTCCCAGTCCCAGACGCCGATCTGTGCGCCCTCGACCGCGAGCTCGAGCCGGTCTTTGATCTGCTGGAGCGCGCGCTCCCGCTCCGTCTGTTCGGTGATATCGGTCGAGACGCCGCATACTCCGCGGATCGAACCCGATTCGTCGTACACGGGAGACTTCCGCGTCAGTCGGATGCTCTCTCCGGCGGGCGTCGGAAGCGTCTCCTCGATTTCGATCCGCTCGCCGTCCTCGATCACCCTGCGGTCGTCCGCTCGGGCCTGCGCTGCGACGGCCTCCGGGAAGAGGTCCTCGTCGGTCATCCCAACGGGGTCCTCGTCGATGTCGAACACGTCGCGGCACGCCTGGTTCATGAGGAGGTACCGCCCCTCGGTGTCTTTCAGGAACACCGCCGCGGACATCGTCTCCAACACCGTTTGGAATCGGCGGTACGTCCGCTGGTGCTCCCGCTCGCGTTCCTTCTGCTCCGTGATGTCGCGAGCGACGCCGATGATCTGTGTCACCGCTCCGTCCTCCGTGACCGGCGTCAGCTTCGTCTGCCAGTCGCTCGTCCCGCCCGGGAAATCGAGCCGCTCCTCGTACTCGATCGTCGTGCCCCGTTCGACGCATCGGCGGTAGTTCGCCTCGACCGCGGCCCCCTGTTCCTCGCCGAGGAGCTCTCGCGGGGTCTGCCCGTACATCGCGTCCTCGGTCAGCCCGGTCTGCTGCTGGTGTGCGGTGTTGTTCTGCTTGAACGTGAACTCGTACTCGCCGTCCGTCCGCGCCACGTCAACGAGAAATATCGCGTCGTCCGCCTCACGGAACATCGCCTCGTAGGCGTTGCTCACGTCGTCACCGTTCGTTCTGGACCGATCGGTATCGTTGGTTGACTGTGAGTTTTCGCCCATGATCTCTCTTGCCACTATCTAGGCCGGTTCGACCCATAACATTGCGGATATCAACGCGAGGAACAACCGCCTGCCCCCCCGCCTCGCGGCCGCACCGGCCGCGCCCGCTACGTCACGCCGCCCTCGCTCGTTGCGTACGTCTCGTGCGCCCCCGAGTCGAGGATCGCCTCGATCTCGTCGACGACTTCCAACACGTCGGCGAAGGAGGTGTAGGGGGCCGCGGGACAGACGCGGACCACGTTCGGCGGCCGAAAGTCGACGACGACGCCGCGGTCCCTGAGCGCCTCGCTCAGCCGCTCTGCGTCCGGATGTTCGAGAGCAACGTGACCGCCTCGGGACGCGTGTTCGCGGGGGGTCCCGACCGACACCTCGGGGAGTCGGTCGTCGACGAGCGCGATGAGGAAGTCCGTGAGCGCGAGCGACTTCTCCCGCAGGCGCTCGATTCCCGCCTCCCGGAGGAGTTCCGCGGAGCCTTCGAGGGGCGCGGCCGACAGCAGCGGCGGCGTCCCGATCTGCCACGCGCCCGCGGAGTCGGCCGGGGTGTACTCGGTGTTCATCTCGAACTGGGTCGCCTTCTCGTGGCCCCACCAGCCCGCCAGCGCCGGCGTGAGCCCGTGGTGACGCTCCGCGACGAACAGCGCGCCGATCGAGCCCGGGCCGGCGTTGAGGTACTTGTACGTGCACCAGACCGCGAAGTCGACGCCGGCCGCGTCGAACTCGTGGGGGACGGCGCCCGCTGAGTGGGCCGCGTCGAAGCCCGCGTACGCGCCCGCCTCGTGGGCCGCCTCCGTGATCCGCTCGACGTCGAACAGCTGGCCGGAGCGGTACAGCGCGGTCGGCATCCAGACGATCCCCACGTCGTCGTGGGCCGCCAGCGCGGCCTCGATATCGCGGGGGTCGATGGTCCGTCCGTCGCGGCTCGGAACGACCCGGAGTTTCTCGTCCGGGTCGATCCCGCGCTGGCGCAACTGCGCCCGGATCGCGTAGTGGTCGGAGGGGAAATCGAGCTCGTTGACGAGGACGGCGGGGTCGGCGTCGGGGTCGCCGTCCGGCGCCCACTCCCCGTCCGCGCGCTCGAACCCCTCGCGCTCCGGGCCGTTCCCGGCCAGCAGCTCGTCGAGGAAGGTGCCGACCAGCGTGTGGATGTTGACGGTGATCGAGTTGCCGACGACCACCTCCTCGGGCTCGGCGCCCACGAGCGGCGCGAGCGCGTCGCCGAGCCGCTCGCCGACCTCGAACCACGGCGGGTCGGCGTCGGTCCACCCCGCGATGAGCAGGTCGCGCCACTCGTCGACGACGCGGTCGAGGCTCTCGAGGGCGGCGTCGCTCGCGGGCCCGAGCGAGTTGCCGTCCATGTAGAGCAGGTCGTCGGGGATCCGGTACCGGTCGCCGAACTCGGAGAGCGGATCGTTGTCGTCGAGGCGCGCGGCGAGACGGGCGGGGTCGGCGCCGGCTGCGTCGCCGTCGTCCGCGGAGCCGAGCCCCTCGCCCGCGAGCGCGTCTCGCGCGGGGGCGTACGGATCGTCCATACACGAGGGCGCCGCGCCGTCGACTAAGCGTTTCCGGGGGCGGGCGGTGATTTAAAAGAGCTGACCGAGCGCTACTCGACGATGTCGATGGCGGGTCGCCCCGGCTCGGCCTTGCTGACCACGCTCTCGTCGGCATCCGCGGCGCGCTCGACGCTGACCGGCGCGTCGAACTCCCGCTCGATCAGCCACGCGGCGGCGCGCAGCGCGTCGTACTCGGCGTCGCCGCCGAGCGTCTCCTGCAACGCCTCGCGGTTCGCCTGGAGGTCCTGGCCGTACGAGGCGGCGGCGTCCCCCTGCTCGCGGATGTGGCTCTCGCCCATCAGCTCGGAGATGAGGTTGTCGGCGTCGCTGTCGATCGCGATCTCCAGCGCGTCGTACTTCCAGTCGGGCGCGACGACGACGTCGATCCGCTCGGGGTCCTCGATGCCGGCGACGTCGATGATGTCGCGCACGTCCTCGCGGGTGTTGGCGACCAGCCGGCGCCGGCGTTCGACGGTGTCGCGGTCGACGCTCGCGGTCGGCCACTCGGCCTCCGCGACGAAGCCGTCGCGGCCGAGCGTCTCCCACAGCTCCTCGGCGAGGTGGGGCGCGACCGGCGCGAGCAGGCGGACCGCGACGTCGACGCCGCGCTCGAAGACGTCGGGGTGCGGGTCGGCGTACTCGCGGTAGCTCCGGAGGGTGCGGACGAGCTCCTGCGCCTCGCGGAGCGCGACGTTGAAGGTGAGGTCGTCGTACTCCGCGCCGGCGATGGCGACCGCGGCGTCCGTCTCGTCGGCGACGTAGTCGTCGATGGTGTCCCGGTCGGCGGCCTCGGCGTCGCCATCCCCGGCGTCACCGTCCCCGGCCGTCGCCACGTCGCCCGCGGCGTAGTCCTCGACGAGGTCGTTGAGGCGGGTCAGGAATCGGTGGGTGGACCTGACGCCCTCCTCGGACCAGTCGAAGTCACGCTCGGGCTGGGCGGCCTCCATCATGAACAGCCGCGCGGTGTCGGCGCCGTACTCGTCGACGATGCGCTGGGGCGAGACGACGTTCCCCACTGATTTGGACATCTTCTCACCCTCCAGCTGGACCATCCCCTGCGCCAGCAGGTTCGTGAACGGCTCGCGGTGCTCTAAGTCCTCCTCGTCGGCCAGCACCTTGGTGAAGAACCGCGAGTACAGCAGGTGCATCACGGCGTGCTCGATGCCGCCGACGTACTGGTCGACCGGCATCCAGTCGTTCGCGCGGTCGAGGTCGAAGGGGGCGTCTTCCAGGTCCGGCGAGACGTACCGCAGGAAGTACCACGAGGAGTCGACGAACGTGTCCATCGTGTCGGTCTCGCGGGTCGCGGGCCCGCCGCACTCCGGGCAGGTCGTCTCCTGCCACTCGTCGGCCGCATCGAGAGGATTCCCGGTCGTGTTGATGAACTCCGGCAGCTCGACGGGCAGGTCCTCGTCGGGCACCGGCACCGCCCCGCAGTCGTCGCAGTTCACGATCGGGATCGGCGTCCCCCAGTAGCGCTGCCGGGAGATGCCCCAGTCGCGCAGGCGGTACTGGGTCGCCTCGCTCGCGCCCTCGGTGTCGGCCGTAATTTTCTCCCGCGCGGTCTCGCTGTCGAGGCCGGTGTACTCGCCCGAATTGATGACGACGCCGTCGTCGGTGAACGCTTCCGCCTCCACGTCGGGGGCGTCGGGGACCGTCTCGCCGTCCCAGTCGTCCGGCTCCGGCGCGATGACCGGGCGGATCTCGACGTCCTTCTTCGTCGCGAACGCGTGGTCGCGCTCGTCGTGGGCGGGGACCGCCATCAGCGCGCCCGTCCCCACGTCCGAGAGGACGAAGTCGGCGACGTAGACGGGGATCTCCTCGCCCGTGACGGGGTTCGTGGCCGTGAGGCCGGCCGCGACGCCGTTCGGCTCGTCGCCGTCGGGGTCGGCCTCCTCCTCGACGAACTCGCGGACCGCGTCGTCCTCCGCGGCCAGCTCCTCCGCGATCGGGTGGTCGGGCGCGATCGCGAAGAACGTCGCGCCGTGGATCGTGTCGATCCGGGTCGTGAACGCCGTGACTGCGCCGTGGCCCTCAATCTCGAAGTCGACCTCGCTCCCGTACTGCCGGCCGATCCAGTTGCGCTGCATCTGGCGGACGGAGTCGGGCCATCCCTCCAGGTCGTCGATGGCCTCCAGCAGCTCGTCGGCGTACTCAGTGATCTTCAGGAACCACTGGTCGAGCTCCCGGGTCTCGACGGGGGTGTCACAGCGCCAGCACAGCTCGTCGTCGCCCTCGACCTGCTCGTCGGCGAGGACGGTCTCACAGGAGGGACACCAGTTCACCTCGGCGTCGCGGCGCTCGACGAGGCCGGCCTCGTGGAAGCGGCGGAACAGCCACTGGTTCCACCGGTAGTACTCGGGGGTACAGGTGGTGACCTCGCGGTCCCAGTCGTAGCCGAATCCCATCGACTTCATCTGCCCGCGCATCGTGTCGATGCAGTCGAAGGTCCAGTCGCGGGGGTTGGTGTCGCGCTCCTTGGCGGCGTTCTCGGCGGGCAGGCCGAACGCGTCCCACCCCATCGGGTGGAGCACGTCGTCGCCGCGCATCCGCCGGTAGCGGGCGTACGCGTCCGTGATGGTGTAGTTGCGGACGTGGCCCATGTGGAGCTTCCCGGACGGGTACGGGTACATCCCGAGGACGTACGTCGGGTCCGAGGCCTCGTCCGGGACGTGGTAGACGGCGGCGTCGTCCCACGCCTCCTGCCAGCGTTCCTCGACCGTCGCGTGGTCGTATCCCTCCTGAGACATCTGCTTATATACTCGTGGTCGGGTCGGCGTCGTATAGCTTTCCATCCGTTGGTGAGCGGTGGCACACGCTCGGGAGGTGAGGGTGACGCCGGCGACGACGGCCGATCCGGGACTACAGCTTCTCGGCGTTTTGCGCCTGCTCGACGCGCTTGGTCGCCTGCTCGATCCGCTTTCCGGTCGCGTTCGCGAGCCCGGGCGGGAGCCCCTCTCGCGCGGCCGCGAGCCGCTCTTCGATCCGGGCGATCCGGTCGACGACGTTCTCCAGCTGGCGGTTCGTTCCTTCCCTATCTCCCTCGCGAGCGCGCTCCTCGGCCCGCTTCGCCTGGTCGACCGCGGCCGCGAGTGCCTTTTTGAGCCCGTTGACCGCGTTTTCGGCACCGCCACCGGAGCCGCCGGTGTCGCCGCCGGAGCCGCCAGAGTCGTCATCGTCGTCGCCGTCGTCGCTCTCCGCCGCCGCGGCCGCGACCGCGGCGCGCGTCTCCTCGGCCACGTCCGCGACGTAGCCGGCGAGCGGGGCCGCCCCGGTCTCCGGGCGCTCGATCCGGATCGGCCCGTTCCCGGGAGTCCCGTCCTCGCCCCCGTCGTCGCCGTCGTCCGAGTCCTCGCTACCTCCCGACGACGGGTCCGGGTTGACCCGATACGCGCCGATCTCGTCGTCGGCGTCGCGGACCTCGGTCGTGTACGCGCCGCCGGCGTGGACGTACACCGCGTCGCTGCCGTCTACCGCGGAGTCGTAGATCCGCCCGGCGAAGTCGTCCTCGATCGCGGTCCGGGTCAGGTCGACGTCGCTCTCTGCGTCGTCGAGTTCCACCTTCCGCGCGTCCTCGCGGGCGACGAGCGGGACCTCACCGTCGGCGCCGGCCCTCGTCACCGGCTCGTCCGCCGAGACGGTCAGGGTCTCGCTGTGGGGCGTCCGCCCGGCGCCGTTCACCGTGAAGCGGTGGTCGCCCTCGGGGACGCCGTTCGCGACCGCGACGCCGCCGGCGAACGTCGGGACCGCCTCGGGGTCGCTCTCGATCAGGACGAACGACTCGACGCCGGCGTCGGTCGTCGTCAGCCCCTCGCCGTCGGGCGCCTCGTCGGTCTCCGTCGCCTGCGTGACGCGCGCGACGACGGAGTCGAGCGCCCCGGCAGCGTCGTCGCCGAACGACGGGTCGGCGGCGATCGCGTCGTACCGGGCCGCCAGTTCGGAGCGATGGTTCCCGGCGGTGACGTCGAGGGCGGGGTTCTCGTAGCGGGGCTGCTCCCACGGCACGCCGGTGGTCGTGATGTGGCCCGCGACGGCGTCCTCGACGGCCTGGGGGACCGCGAACTCGAAGCTGAGCTGCGGGCCGGTGAACGCCGAGATATCCTCCAGCTCGGCGCTCTCGACGAGCTCGTACCCGACGACGGACTCGGCGACCTCGTCGGCGAGCGCGGCGTCGTCGCCGCCGGCGGTCCCGTCTTCGCCCGACCGCTCGCCGTATCGGTAGGCGATCCCCGTCTCCCGGAGTGGGAGGTCGGTCGGCGGCGACCGCAGCGCGTCGAGCGACCGGATCGTGAGGGCGCCGTCGACCAGCGACTCCTCGGTGACCGAGGGGAGGTCGGAGTGTTCGTAGAGCGGCTCGCCCTCGTACTCGGGGACGACGAAGGGGAGCCGCGCCCCCTCGTCGCGGGGCAGGCCGTACGCGATCGGGATCCCGAGGAGGTCCTCGACCGTGTCGATCGTCGTGTTCGTGATATCCGCGAGCAGTCCCTCCTCGCCGACGCGTTGGAAGCTGTCGGCGTCCTCGTTGACCGAGAGCGTGCTGGAGTGCGAGCCGAGCTCGGGTAAGATTCGCGGGACCACGTCCGGTTCCGGGTCGAGGAACTCGTTGTTTGGGACGCTCCGGGAGTGGGAGCTGGCGACGTACAGCTGCGGGTCGCCCGTGTCGAGGTCGACGAAGACGTGGAGCACCTCCCAGTCGTGCCAGTGGAAGTTCGCGGTGAACTGGTCGAACGCGGAGTAGAACCAGAACTGGACGACCGCGAGCGGGGAGTCCTCGTACCGCAGCCCGTTGTAGAACACGGTCGGGTTCGGCGGCTCGCCCGCCTCGTCGTACCGCTCGTGGTAGCCGTCGAACGCCTCGAAGCCGTCGACGACCGTCTCGCCGTCCTCCTCGACCGTGTACGGGCGCGGGTCGGTCGGGAACCACGGCTCCGCGGAATCGAAGAACAGCGTCGGGGCGAACCGTGCCGCGAGCTCGTCGAGCCGGTCGGCGTCGAGGTCGGTCGTCGCGGCGTCGTCCGGCTGCGATCCGGAGCAGCCGGCGACCGCGGCGCTCCCGGCGCCCGCGAGCGCGCCGAGGACCGTCCGACGGTCGACGCGAGTCCGGCGGCCGACGCGGTCCGCGTTCGCTCCATCGGACGCGCCCTCCGGATCGGTCTCGATCTCGTCGTCGTGCTCGTCGGGGCCCCGGGTCATCCTCTGAGGCGATGAGAGCCGGAGGAATAACCCTTCTGCCGCCTGCGGGCCGTTCTATCCGCTCGGCTGTCACGTCTCGCGGCGTTCGCGGGAGACGTCCGAGACGACCGCGTCGACCCCGGCGCCCGCGACGGCCTCGTACTCCCGGGCCGAGGCGACCGTCCACGGCAGCACCCGGAGGTCGGCGTCCCGCGCACGCGAGACGAGGTCTGTCCGGAGACACAGCTCGTACCGCGGCGACAGCGCCGCACACCCCAACTGGGTGGCCGTCTCGACCATGCCAGCCACGTCCTGAGACGGATACGCCCACCTCGGAACCTCCAGCCCGACACGGATCTCGGGAATCAGCGGTCGGAGCGCCCGCGCCGGAATCGACTCGCGGACGGCGTAAACGGTCTGTACCCCGGAATCGGTCGCGTTCACCGCCTCGATGGTCGCCGGGTCGTCAGCGATGACGGCGAGGCCGTGGTCGCGGTTTGCGCCGGCCGCGACCGCCACCGCGTCCGCCGCGAGCCCCCGCTCTTTCAGGTCGAGCATGACCCGCGCGTCAGCCGGCACGGCGTCGAGCGCCGCGGCGAGCGTCGGAACCGGCTCGCCGGAGCCTTCGACCGAGAGCTCGGAGAGCCGATCCAAGGGCGTCTCGTCCACGCGCCCGGTCGCGTCCGTCACCCGCCCGAGTGTCGCGTCGTGGAAGGCGACGAGTTCGCCGGTCCCGCACCGGCGCACGTCGAGTTCGACACGGTCGACGAGATCCGTCGCCGCCTCGACCGCCGCGACCGTGTTCTCCGGGTTCTCGGCCGCGAAGCCGCGATGCGCGATGAGTGGCGGGTTGGCGGCGTCGGCGTCGTGTTCGTCGGCATCCGTAGTACCGCGCCCGGCACAGCCGGCGAGCGAGGTCGATCCCGCCGCGACCGCCCCGGCAGCGAGTGACCCGCTCCGCCGGAGCACCGCTCTGCGGGTCGGGCGGGCTCTCTCGTCGGATTCGACCGAGTCGGTGTCGCTCACGGCGTCGTTCTCGTGGGGTGTTCGGCCGCGCGGACAAAAGTTCGCGGTCGCCGGGGATCGCTTATAAACCGATCTGCGGTGGCGCGTGCCTGCGAGCGGTCGCCGAAGGCGGCCGCGAGTCAGCACGCGCGAGGTCGCCGGCGCGTAGCGCCGGCTGCCAGAGGGACCTTCGGTCCCTCGCTGGAGTCGGTCGCCGAGCGGAGCGACGGCGACCGACGAGGCTGGGGGGGCGTGAGGTGCGTTGCTGTGCGGTGCGGGGGTGGGACTCAAAGGGGCAGCCGTGAGGACGAAGCACGGCGCAGTAAGCACCGCAGCGAAGGAGCGTTAGTGACTGAGCGAGGAGCGCAACAAGCCGCGCGAGTCGTCGCGGCTGGGGCTTTGAAAGCCTTCGCCGCAGATCCGTCGATCGCTTATAAACAATCGACAGCAACACTACTCAGTCATTTATAAACAACCACTCAGCCGATCTGATACACCTACTCCCGGGATCGCTCACGAAGGTCCCTGTAGCGACCGGCTGTTCCGACTCCAGTCTCTCTGAAATCGGGTTTCAATGGATCCACGGGAGAAGGTATTTGCGCCCGGCAGCCCGACGCCGCGGTATGGACGGAAAGAAGGCCCTCTACTACGCGGCGATCGCGATTGCGATACTGATCGGGGTCAGCATCGTCGTGAGCGTGGTCTCGGCCCTCCTGAGCCTCGCGTGGGCGATCGTCTCCGGGATCGTCTCGCTCGCGGTCCTCGCTGGAATCGTCTACGTCGCGTACAAGGCCGGATCGTGGCTGCTGCGCGACGATGACGACGCCGCGTCGCTCGACTCGATCGGATCGTCGTCGACCTCGGCCGACGCCGGGGCCAGCCGGCAGGACCGCCTCCGCCAGCAGTACGTCGAGGGGCAGATCAGCGAGGCGGAGTTCGAGCAGCGAATCGCCGAGGAGTTAGAGACCGAGGAGCTCGACGACATCGACCGCGAACTCGAACGCGAGCGCTGAGGGAATTTAAAACCGGTCGCGAAGCTCCTCGCGGAGGTCGTCGACGTCGAGGTCCTTCATCGCGAACAACACGAGCAGGTGGTAGACGAGGTCCGCGCTCTCGTAGGTGAGCTCCTCGCGGTCGTCGTCTTTCGCCGCGAGGATTGCCTCCGTCGTCTCCTCGCCGATCTTCTCTAAGACGGCATTCTCTCCCTTCTCGTGGGTGAACAGGGATGCGGTGTACGACCCCTCCGGCAGCTCTTCCTGCCGCGACTCGATGGTGGCGAACAGCTCGTCGAGGACGGCCTCGGACGGGACGTCCGGGTCCTCGTCGCTCTCGGGGTCGGCCGCGCCCCCGCGGTCGCCCTCGGTCGGATCGCTCACGCGACCACCTCCCGCTCGGGGAAGAAGGCGAGGTCGTGGATCCGCGGGTCGTTGGTGAGCTCCGGGTGGAACGCGGTGGCGACGATCGGGCCGTCGCGGACCGCGACCGGGCGCCCGTCGACCGTCGCGAGCGTTTCGACGCCCGCGCCCACGTCGTCGATGGCGGGCGCGCGGATGAACACGGCGTGGAAGGGGTCGTCGAGCCCGGCGATCGGGACCTTCGCCTCGAAGGAGTCCTTCTGTCGCCCGAACGCGTTGCGGTCGACGGAGACGTCGACCAGCCCCAGCGGCTCGACCCGATCGTCTTTCGCGTCGGTCGAGCAGACGATGAGCCCGGCGCAGGTGGCGAGCACGGGCTTTCCGGCCGCGACGTGTGCTTCGATCTCGTCGGCGATCCCCTCGCGGTGGATCAGCCGCGAGATGGTCGTCGACTCCCCGCCCGGCATGAGGAGGACGTCGCAGTCGGGGACGATCCCCGAATCCCGGACCTCGACCACCTCGGCCGTCTCGTCGTGGGCGGCCGCGGCGTTGCGGACGGCGGCCGCGTGTTCGGCCACGTCGCCCTGAACGGCGATGACGCCTGCTTTCATACGGATCGGTGGGGCGGGCGCGTGGAAAAAGGGCGCGCTACGCGGTCGGTCGGGTCACCGCCAAAACGGAGCGATACGGCGCGAACCTACGCGACGGTCAGCGACAGGATCTGGACGAACACGCCGAAGAGGACGCAGAACGCGACGACCGTCTTGGGGTCGATCGCGATGGCGTTCCGGTCCTCGTTCTCGAAGTAGCGGACCAGTCCCGCGCTGGACATCAGCCCGCCGGAGTTGGAACCACTCATGTCGGGTTCTGGGCGGCGCCGGGTTCTAAACGTTTCGTTCGCTGCGCCGGTCGCAGGGGTCGCCCCCGCCGCGCGGTCCGCCGAGCGCGGACTTCCCGTGGTTCCTGCCCGCCGCGATGGACCGCGATGACCGCGCGCACACACGAGTGGGAAACCCTTATGCGCGGGCCGGCGATAGTTAGCGCCGACTATGACCGTTCGACTGCTGGATTTCCACGCCGAGTGGTGCGGCCCGTGTAAGACCCAAGACCCCATCCTGGAGGAGATTCAGGAGGACCTCGGCGACGCGTTCGAGCTCCAGAAGGTCGACGTCGACGAGGAGCAGGACGTCGCGAACCAGTACCAGGTCCGCTCGCTCCCGACGCTTATCGTCGAGAACGACGACGGCGTCGTCGACCGCTTCGTCGGCGTCACGCAGCGCGAGGACATCGAGGCCGCCCTCACCGAAGCGGGCGCCTAACGCGGGCGCCTGATACCGGCTTTCGCTCAGTACCCGTTCTTCCCGCGGCCGCCGCGGCGTCTCGCAACCTTTTACAGCACCGCCCGTCCAGTAGTCGTATGGCCAGTTTCGACGCCGCCGAACGTCGCATGCTCGACCGACAGATCTGTATGCGCTGTAACGCCCGCAACGCCTCCGAGGCCGAGCGCTGCCGCAAGTGCGGCTACACCAAGCTCCGCCCGAAGGCGACCGAGCGCCGCGCGGCGTAATTCGGTCGGCTCCGGGCCGGTTTCGGCCCTTCTCGCGAGTTCTCCGTTCGACGGCCAGCCGCGCGTGTGCCTCACGCCTCCCCAGCCTCGGCGGGCGGCCCGGCGCGGGCGGGGCCGCGCCGGACCGCCACCTCCCTCGCGGACCCCTCGCGGCCGTTTAAAAACGGCCGCTCGGGGGCGCGCCGATGTGGGCGGTCGGCGTCGTCGTTCGCTTTTAAACCCGGATCCCGCTCACTCCTCGGGATACTTCGGCTCGCGGCGCTCGGCGCGCTCCGTCGCGCGCTCGATCACCTCGCGGACGGTGTCCGGGCCGTCGGCGGCGCGGTAGACATCGCCGTGGCCGGGGAACATCGCCGCAACGCTGTCGGGCATGCGGTCGAGGATCTCGTGAAGGCTCTCGATCAGGCGCTCGCGCGACTGGCCGGTCATGTCGGTGCGGCCGAACGAGCCGTCGTCGAAGGCGCCGTCGTTGTAGACGACCACGTCGCCGGAGTAGAGCCGCTCCTCGCCGACGAGCGAGACGTGGTCGTCGGCGTGGCCCGGCGTGTAGACGACCTCGCAGGCCTCGCTCCCGACGAGTATCTCGTCGCCGTCTTCGAGCGCCACGTCGCGGCGCGGGTGGTCGGCGTACGCGAGCACCCGCGGGTCGAAGCGGTCGACCACCGCGTCGAGTTCGCCCACGTGGTCGTGGTGTTGATGGGTCACGACGAGGCGGTCGAGGCCGTCGACGCCGGCGTCGTCGAGCGCGTCGGCTATCACCTCGTCCACGCCGGGCATCGTTCCGGCGTCGACGAGCGTCGTCGCGTCCCCGACGACGAGGTACGCGTTGCAGGTGAACTCCTCCGCGTCCGCGGTGACGGTGATCGGCTCCATGCCCGTACTCGCTCGCGGAGCGACAAAAGGGTACAGCCGCGGTCGCGCCGGCGCCCTCCCGGCTCTCGGCGGCGCTCGGACCCGGTGGCGGCCGTGGATTTATCCGTCGCGCCCTGTTAGCTTCACACACATATGGGCTTCGGCAGCTACGACGAGTCCGAACAGGAGAATCAGGACCTGGACGCGGACTTCGACGACGACGACGGCGTCCGGGCTGCCGAGGAGACCCACCAGGGGTCCGTCGACTACGAGCCCGGCGCCTCGAACGACGAGCTTCTCGACCGGCTCCAGGAGATCAAGTCCGAGGACGCGTGAGTGGACCCGCCGAGCCGCACGCTCGGCGTCGCCTTCTCTGACGCCCGCGACGTGAGCCACGCGGCCGGCGTCGTCGTCCGCGCCGACGGGACGCCGGACGGTTTCGCGTTCGCGCGGTGTACCGTCGGCGGGACGGACGCGACAGACGCGGTTATCGACTGTTGGCGCGCGCTCGACCGCGAGGATGTCCGCCACGTCGCCTGCGCGGGCGTCGCGCCCGCGTGGTTCAACCTCCTCGACCTCGACCGACTCCGCGAGTCGCTCGATCGCCCCGTCTACGCCGTGAGCTACGAGGCGAGCCCCGGGCTCGAACCGGCGCTCCGCGACGCATTCGACGGCGACGCGCTCGCCGACCGCCTCGCGACGTACCGGTCGCTGCCGTCGCGGGTTCCGGTCGATGCTCCGGAGTCCGGCGACCCCCGCTTCGTCCGCGCGGTCGGCCTCGACCCCGAGGACGCTGCCGCGGCCGTCAGGGGGCTCACCCGCGACGGCGAACGGCGCTGCGAGCCGCTCCGGATCGCGGCGCTCGCCGCGAGCGCGCACCGCGAGGCGGCGACGGGCGAGTGACCGTTCCGGGGCGACCGACGCTACTTAGACACCCGCGCCCGGAGCCGTCGGTATGAGCGAACACGGCGGCGACGGCGCCGGCCTCGACGAGAACCTGTGCGTGCCGTCCTGCGAGCGGTGCCCGGAACTGGTCGAGTCCCGGAGCCGGATCGTCGACGGGGTCGGCCCGACCGACGCGGACCTGCTGTTCGTCGGCGAGGGCCCGGGCGCCACAGAGGACGAGGAGGGCGAGCCGTTCGTCGGACGGTCGGGCGACGTGCTCGACGAGGCGCTGCGCGACGCGGGGCTCGCCCGCGCCGACGTGCGGATCACGAACTGTGTGCGGTGTCGGCCGCCCGACAACCGCGACCCGACGACCGAGGAGCTGGCGAACTGCCGCGGGTATCTCGAAACGGAAATCGACCGGCTCGACCCCGAGCTGATCGTGACGCTCGGGAAGGTGCCCAGCGAACACCTCCTCGACCGCTCGGTGGCGATCACCTCGGAGTCTGGCGACGTCGTCGACGCGCGGCTCGCCGGCGAGTCGCGACGACTCTTACTCTCCGTCCATCCGGCGGCGACGCTGTACGACCGGAGTCAGCGCGACGGCTTCTTCGAGACGATAGCCCGGGCGGCCGAACTGAGCGGGGTCGGCGAACGGAGCGAAGAAGGCGGGGACGGGCAGTCGCGGCTCGGCGAGTTCTGAGCGGCGTCAGTCGCGGTCGCGCCGGTCGCCGACGCCGAGCCACTTCTTCGCGTCGAACAGGCCGCGGATCGCCTCGACGAGCCCCTTCCCCTCGTGCTCGCCCGGCCGGAGCCGGGCGCGGATACGCGAGGAGATGAGCTCGATGCCGAGGACGACGATGAACACCATCACCAGCCCCGCGGCGGTCTGCTGGAACTCGAAGAGGTCCTGGCTGTTCCGGATCATCAGCCCGAGCCCGCCGGCGCCGACGACGCCCAGCGAGATGGCGATCCGGGTGTTGATCTCGAGGATGTACAGCGTCCACGCGATGAAGGAGCGCGACACCTGACTCAGCATGCCGAAGCTCACGGTCTGGGTGCCCGACGCGCCCGTCGACCGGATCGCCTCGATCGGCCCCTCCTCGATCTCCTCGAGGTCGTCGGTGAACAGGCGGCCGAGGTTCCCGATGCTGTCGGTCGCGATCGCGAGCACCGCCGTGACCTGTCCCGGCGGCCCGATGGGAATGTACAGGAAGATCCAGACGATGGCGGGGATGGCGCGGATGCCGCTGAGGGTGCCCCGGAAGATGAAGTTGAAGGGGAACGGCGTGACGCGCTCGCTCCCGAGGACGCCGAGGACGAGCGCGAACGGGAAGGCGAACACGGTGCCCATGAAGCCTAAGAGGAGCGTCACGAGGCTCGCCTTCACCAGCGACTGCCGCGACGACTGGAAGCTCTCGACGATGTGGGCGCCGCCGTCGCCGAAGCTCGCGGGGATCGCCTGTAACCCCGTGATCCCCTCATCTTTGGTGTAGATCGTGAAGTTCTGGAAGTCCGGCGGGAAGAAGCCGGTCGAGATGAACTCGTACATCCCCGGGAGCCGCCCGGCGACGACGCTCGACTGGAAGCCGATGAAGCCGAGTCCCCAGTAGGTGACGCCGAGGACCGCGGCGAGCAGCACGCCCCACAGCAGGTATTTGAGCCGGCGGAGCCGTTCGAGCGTGCGGAACTGGTCGTCGATCGCCGAGTCCGGCGAGCTCACGCCCGTTCACCTCCGTCGGCGGCGACATCGGTCTCGCCGAGCTCGTCGCCGCTCGTTCCGGTCGGGACCGTCTGGCCGTCCTGCGCGCTCCCGTAGTAGATCCGGTCCATCTCGTCCATGGTGAGGTCGTCGGCGTCGCCGTCGAAGATCACCTCGCCGTCGCGGATGCCGAGGAACCGGTCCCCGAACTCGCGCGCGATGTTCACCTGGTGGAGGCTGGTGATCGTGGTGAGGTCCTGCTCGGTCGCCGCCTTCTTGAGGTAGCGCATCACGTCGCGGGCGGCCTTCGGGTCGAGGCTGGCGACCGGCTCGTCGGCGAGGACGATCTCGGGGTTCTGGACGAGCGCGCGGGCGATCCCGACGCGCTGTTTCTGGCCCCCGCTCATCGACTCGGCGCGCTGGCCGGCCTCGTCGAGGAGGCCGACCGTCTGGAGGGCCTCCAGGGCGGTCCGCTTGTCCGCGTCGTCGTGCATCCCGAGGGCGCTCTTGAGAAGCCCGTTCCGCGAAAGCGCCCCCGACAGGGCGTTGCCGAACGCGGTCTTGCTCTCGATGAGGTAGTGTTCCTGGAACACCATTCCGACCCCGCTGCGGTTCCCTTGGAGCTCCTCACCGCCGATGCGAACGGACCCATCGGTGGGTTGCGTGAGCCCGTTCAACACCCGCAGCATCGTCGACTTGCCGGCACCGGAGGGACCGAGGAGGATGACGAACTCCCCCTCGTCGATGGTGAACGACACGTCGTCGAGGGCGACGGTGTCCTCGTCGTATATCTTGCTGACGTCTTCGAATTCGATCGTTGGCATGAGGTGTGAGGTTGTCCGAGAACGGACCGATCGTGTGAAAAACGATCCGAAGTGGGGACCGTCGGGGTCCTACTGGTTGAAGATGTCAGTCCCGACGCCGAGCTCGTCGGCGACGTCGATGACGGACTGGTAGTCCTCCTGGCTCGCCTCGCGGACGCGGCTGAACCAGAGGTCGTCTTCGGTGCCGTCCTCGCCGTCGGCACCGTAGTAGATGCTGTCCGGGCCCTCCAGGAACGCCTCCTGAATGGCGCTTTTCACGTCGTCGTCGAGCTCGGGCGAGACCACGATCGGTGCGCGCGGGAGCCCCTCGTCCTCGTGGAGGGTGGTCGCGACCTCCTGCCACTCCTCCGGTGCGGGGCCGGTCTTCGTGTCGCGGACGAACCCGCCCATCGCCGCCGCGTCGACCTGGCCCTGTTCGAGCAGGGTGTACGAGCCCACGTGACCGCCGGCGAACCGGGCGTCGAACTCGGCCTGCGAGCCGTTGCCCTCGGGGAGCTCACCGACGTCGAGGTCGCCCTGGTTCGACATGCTGTACAGCGGATACAGCGCGCCGCTGGTGGAGAGCCGGTCGGAGAACGCGACCGTCTTGCCGGAGAGGTCCGACAGCTCGGTGATGTCGCTGTCGTTCGGCGTCGCGATGATGCTCTTGTACGTCCACCCGCCGTAGCCGTACCGCTGGAGGATGACTTCCGCATTGTCGGTCATCACGCCGAGGCCGGCCGCGAACGGTCCTGTCTCGGCGATGTCCAGCGTACCCTGACCGAGCGACTGGATGATGGCGCTGTAGTTGCTTCCGATGGTCCCCTCAACGCTGAGGTCGCTGGGGACGTCGTAGTTCTCCCGGAGGTAGCTCCCGATGTGCTCTTCGAGCGGGGAGTACTGTACGTTGAGGTCCTCCTGCGGCACGGACGGCGAGATGCCGAAGTCGATCGTGCCGTCCCCGCCGAACGTCATCTCCGGTTCGCTGTCCGAACCGTCGCTGCCGTCGGACCCATCGGACCCGTCGGAACCGTCGGACCCATCGGACCCGTCGCCGCCGTCACCGCCGCCGCCGCTACAGCCTGCGAGTCCAACGATGCTTGCTGCGCCCGCGACCTTGAGGAATTGGCGTCGTCGCTCCATGAGGAGTACATATTGGCGTTTTACTGATCTATCAAAAGTGTTGCTGTTCAAATATACGGACAGGTATATACTGCTCTGTAATGGATCCCGGATAGAAACTGACTTCCACGCAGATGATATATCGGAGACATGGACGAATCACCAACCGATCGAGAGGTGTCCGTCGCCCTCGTCGACTACGGGCTCGGAAACCTCCGGTCCGCGACCCGCGGGCTGGAACGCGCGGGCGCCTCCGTCGAGATAACGGACGACCCTGCGGCGTTCGCGGCCGCCGACGGCGTCGTCCTCCCGGGCGTCGGCGCGTTCCGCGAGGGGATGGAGAACGCCGGGCCGCTACGCGAGGCGCTGACCGACCACGCCGAGGCGGGGCGCCCCCTCTTCGGGATCTGCCTCGGGATGCAGATGCTCCTCACCACGAGCGAGGAGGCGGACCACGAGGGTGAAGGCGAGGTGACGGGTCTCGATTTAGTCCCCGGCACCAACGTCCGGTTCGACGTGGACCGGAAGGTGCCCCACATGGGGTGGAACGAGCTCGACGTCACGCGCGACCACCCGATCGTCGACGGGGTTGACGGGGAGCACGCCTACTTCGTCCACTCCTACTACGCGGAGCCGGACGACCCGAACGCGGTCGTCGCCACCGCGGACTACGGCGTCGACTTCCCGGCGGTCGTCGCCAACGAAGCCGGCAACGTGTTCGGCACGCAGTTCCACCCCGAGAAGAGCGGCGAGACGGGGCTGAAGATCCTGCGGAACTTCGTCGACTACTGCGCGGAGCAGTAGTCGGCGACCGCGCCCGATTTTCTCAGAGCTCGTCGTACGGGCCGGGCTTGGCCGCGGTCAGGCGCTCGACCTGCTCGTCGGAGAGGTCGATCGTCGCGGCCGCGAGGTTCTCGCGGAGCTGGTCGACGGTCCGGGCGCCGACGATGGGAGCGGTGACGCCGTCGCGGTGCGCGAGCCACGCGAGCGCCGTCTGCGCGGGCGAGGCGTCGACCTCGTCGGCCACGGCGTCGAGCTCGTCGTGGACGTCGAAGTTCTCCTCGGTGAGGTACGCCTCCTGGAACCGGCTCGACTCGGCGGCCTTCGAGTCGTCGGGCAGGTCGGCGTCGCGGTCGTACTTCCCGGTCAGGAACCCCTGTCCGAGCGGGCTCCACGGGGAGACGGCGAGGTCGCGCTGGCGTGCGAACTCTAGGTAGTCGCCCTCGACCTCGCGGTCGACGAGGTTGTAGCGCGGCTGGAGCACCTTGAACGGCTCCCACCCTTCGCTCCGCGCGATCTCGTTCGCGCGGGCGACCTTCCACGCGTTCGGGCGGAGCGTGGAGGCGCCGAGGTAGTGGACCTTGCCGGACTCGACGAGCCCGTTCAGCGTCTTCATCAGCTCGCGAGCGGGGGTCTCGTCGTCCCAGCGGTGGATGTAGAGGACGTCGATGTAGTCGGTGTCGAGCCGATCGAGCAGGGCGTCGACGCGGTGGCGGACGTTCTTGCGGTTCGTGCCGCGGCTGTTCGGGTCGCCGTCGCGGATCTGCCAGTACACCTTCGAGGCGACCGTGTACCGCTCGCGGTCGCGCTCGGCGAGCCAGTCGCCGATCCAGCGCTCGCAGTCGCCGCCGCCGTACACGTCGGCGGTGTCGATGTAGCGCCCGCCGGCGGTCTCGTAGGCGTCGAGCAGCTCGTGGGCGCGCTCCTCGTCGATTTCGACGTTCCCCGCCTCGGTCACGCGGCCAAAGCGCCACGTGCCGAACTGGAGTTCGCTCGTCCGCAGGCCGGTTCGGCCGAGCGGCACGGTTCCCAAGTCGATCTCGTCGAGTTCGGGCGTCATGGTCGAACGGTTGTCGCGGTCGACGCAAAAAGCCTCAGCAACCGGATGCGGTGTGCGAACGCGTGCCTATCGCCGAGGACGGGCCAGGGGGCGGCGGCTACTCGCAGGTCGCGGCGAAGTCCTCCTCCGCCGCGGTCGCGGTGCACACCGGACAGCCGGACTCGAGTATCGTCTCCCGCATCGCGTCGTTGACCTCGATGGTCTGCTCGCAGTCCGGACAGGTGAAGTGAACGGTGGTCAACGGCTTTCCTCTCGTTCCTCTCGGACGCGGGCGGCGAATATAAATGGCCGGTTCCCGGACTGCGGCCGGTCGCCGAGCGGCGGCCCGGTCACTCCGTGCGCGGCACCGCGTACGCGCCGACCGCGAGGAAGACGGCCGCGAGCGCGGACAACACGAACAGGTCGCCCGCCCACGCGCCGCCCTCGAAGGTGATCGCCCGGGTCCCGCGCGCGAAGTACGTCAGCGGCGAGGCCGCGACCGCGGGCAGGAACCACTCCGGCAGCAGCGACGGCGTGACGAACGTCTCGGAGAGGAAGAGTAGGGGGAGCGCGACCGTGTTGCTCGCGGCGATCACGCCGTCCTGCGAGTCCGCGAGCGCGCCGAGGACCGCCCCGAGTCCGCAGAACAGCGCGACTGCGACCGCGACGAAGACCGGCAGCGCCGCCAGCGCCGGCGAGACGATCAGGGTCGCGTCGGTCACCGCCAGCACGAGCCCGAGGATGAGCAGGCTCGCGGCGCCGATGATCCCGACGTTGACGAGCGTGTGCGCGAGCAGCCACTCGGCGCGGGAGAGCGGCGTCGTCGCCAGCTTCTCGAACCGCCCGCCGTCGCGGTGGCGCGCGATCTCGGAGCCGACCCGCGACAGCGGCGTGAACAGGACCACGACCGCGAGGTAGCCCGGGATGTAGTAGCCCGCGGGCTCGGCGAAGAGGCCGCCCCCGGTCGGCTGGGTCCGCACCAGCGCGCCGAAGATGACGACGAGGATGACCGGGAAGAAGAAGGTGAAGAACACCGCCGTCCGGCGGCGCAGGAACGAACGTCCCGCCGCCACCGCCTCCGTCCGGATCCGGCCGAGGCGGGTCATCGGTCGCCCTCCTCGGCCGGCTCGGCCGGCAGTCCACCGTCTCCCCGGCGCGCGTACTCCTCGCCGGTGAGCCGCAGGTACACGTCCTCCAGCGACGGCTCCGACCACGACAGCGAGTCGAAGGCGACGCCGGCGTCGTCGAGCGCGTCGACCGCGGCGCCGATCGCTTCCGGTCGGACGCCGCGCACCCGGAGGCCGTCGTCGCTCGCCTCGACCGTCGGATCGCCGCCGAGGCGATCGCGGACGCCGGCCGCGACCGCCTCCACGACCTCGTCGGTCGCCGGTTCCGCCGTCGCCGCGTCGAGCCGCGGGGCGCCGCCGTGCTCGGCGACCAGCCGGTCGGGCGCCCCGCTCGCGACCACCTGTCCGTCGCGGAGCATGGCCACCCGGTCGGCGAGCCGCTCGACCTCGTCCATCGCGTGGCTCGTGAGGAAGACGGTCGTCCCGCCGGCCGCGAGCCGCTCGATCAGCCGGTGGATCGCCCGGCGCCCGGCGGGGTCGATCCCGGTCGTGGGCTCGTCGAGGAAGAGGAGGTCGGGGTCGTTGACGACGGCGGTCGCGACGCAGGTCCGGCGCTTCTGGCCGCCCGAGAGCGTCTCGTACCAGGCGTCGGCGTCGTCGGCCATCCCCACGTCATCGAGGACCGCCTCCGTGTCGCGCGCCTCGTCGTAGAGCCCGCCGTAGTAGTCGACCAGCTCGCGGGCCGTGAGCCGCGCGGGCGGGTCGAACGACTGCGGGAGCAGCCCGATCCGGGCCGGGTCGACGTCCCGCGGCGGCGCGCCGAAGACGCGCAGGTCGCCTTCCGCCTCGGTTGTCCCCGTGAGCGCGCGCACCAGCGTCGTCTTCCCGGCGCCGTTCGGGCCGATGAGCCCGAACACCTCGCCGGCCGCGACATCGAGGTCGACCCCGTCGAGCGCGGCGACGTCGCCGTACGACTTCCGGACCCCCTCGCCGACGACGACGGGATCGGCCGCGGGGCCGCCCGGATTCGCCCCGGCGGCGGGGGCGTCGACCGCGGCGTCGGTCGCTGTCTCGTCCATGGAACCGCGTCCGGTCGCCGCGCGCGTAAGGGTTGCTTTTCCGTCGGCGACACACCGATCAACTGGCGTTCGGCGCGCCCCGGTGAGCGGCCGTCAGGCCGCGAACCGAGCGCGAGCGACGAGGCTGGGGAGGCGTGAGGTGCTGTGCGGTGCGGGGCGGGACTCAAAGGGGCAGTCGCGAGGACGACGCAGGCGACGCAAGCACCGCAGGAGCGAGTGAAACGAGCGACGAGGAGCGCAGCGAGCGTGCGTCGTCCTCGCGACTGGGGCTTTGGCGGTGTTCGCTGCCGATCTATTTTCAACCATTTATAAGCGAATGACTGGGACTTCGGCGGTCGTCGTGGTTCCGAGGCCGATCTGGTCCGGTCCTGCGGCCGGAGCGCCGACAACTGTGCTTTCCACGCCGACCGAGTCCCGTCGGCCCACCACGCGATCGGCCACCCCGTCCCGGTCCGTTACCCCTAAGCGACGCGCTCCCGACTCACGGCGTATGCACTACCACGAGGCGGCGGCGTTCCTCTTCGACCTCCGCCGCTTCTCGGTCAAGCCCGGCACGGAGCGGGTTGAGGCGCTGTTGGCGCACCTCGGGGATCCCCAAGAGGGCGTTCCGTTCGTCCAGATAGCCGGCTCGAACGGGAAGGGCAGCGCGGCGCGGATGACGGAGTCGGTCCTGCGGGAGGCGGGGCTGTCGGTCGGGCTGTACACCTCGCCGCACCTCTCCGCGCTCGCGGAGCGCGTCCGCGTCGACGGCCGGCAGATGACCGAGGCCGCGATCGCCGACTTCGTCGAGGAGGTCCGTCCGTGGCTGATCGACCGGGCGGCCGCCGGCGAGCCGCTCACGTTCTTCGAGGTCGTGACGGCGATGGCGATCCGCGAGTTTGCGCGGCGCGAGGTCGACGTCGCAGTCCTTGAGGTCGGCCTCGGCGGCGAGTACGACGCGACGAGCGCGGTCGACCCCGCCGCGACCGCCGTGACGAACGTCTCGCTCGAACACACCGCGGTCCTCGGCGACACGATAGAAGAGATCGCCCGCACCAAGTCTCGGATCGCCCGCCCGGACGCCCCCTTCGTCACCGCCTGCGAGGGTGAGGCGCTGGACGTCGTCCGCGAGGTGGCGGGCGAGGCCGGCGCGCCGGTGACGCGGGTGACTGGCGACGGAGGCTCCGCAGACCCGAACCCCGACGAGGCCGACGAGGCCGACGACCCGCCCGCGTTCGCGGCGACCTACGAGGGCCGGGTCAGCGCCACCGACGCCGAAATCTCGCTCATCGGCGAGCGCGCAGGGACCTACCGGATCCCGCTCGTCGGCCGCCACCAGGCGACGAACGCGGCGGTCGCCGTCGCGCTCGCGGACCGGACCGCGGAGACGCTGGGAATCAACCTCCCCGACTGCGCCGTGCGCGACGGCCTCGCGCGGGCGACGTGGCCCGGCCGATTCGAGGTGGTCGACACGGCGCCGCTGACCGTGCTGGACGGCGCGCACAACCCCGCGGCCGCTCGCACGCTCGCGGCGACGCTCGCCGAGTACGACTACGGCGACCTCCACCTCGTGTACGCCGCGATGCACGACAAGGACCACGCGGAGACGGCCGCGGCACTCCCCGACGCGGCGACGGCGGTCACCTGTCGGCCCGCCATCGACCGCGCCGAGGATCCCGACGTGCTCGCGGCGGCGCTGCGTACCGCGGGTATTGACCGCGTGACGGCCGGCGATGACGTGGCCGACGCGCTCGCCGACGCCGTCGACCGCGCCGACGACGGCGACTGCGTGCTGCTCGTCGGCTCGCTGTTCGCGGTCGCGGAGGCCCGGGCGGCCCGGACCCGAACGGTCCGGGAGCGGACCGTTCAGGACGCCGACGACGCGACGCACGCGCTTGACACGGCCGGCGTTCCGCCCGAGGGCGTCGCGGCCCACCGCGACGGCGTCGACCACCGCGTCCTCACGCTTCGGCTGCGCGGCGACCGCGCCGAGCGCGTCGCGAGCGAGGCCCGGGCGGTCGGCGGCGACGCGGCCCTCGGCGGCCTCGGCGCGGACGAGGACCGCGGGGCCGGCGGCGAGCAGGTCCCGGTCACCGTCGCGGGGACGGTCGCCGAACTGCGCGCGCTCGTCGACCGGCTCGCGGCGGCCGACGCCGGCGGCCTCGGCGGCGTGGCGGCCGACCTCGCGGCGGCGGTCGGAATCGAAGAGCGGGAGGACGCGGACGACACGGGCGACGACGCGGACGACGCAGCCCCCGATTTCCCGTGGACCGACCGCACCGCCGTGATGGGCGTGCTCAACGTCACGCCGGACTCCTTCCACGACGGCGGGCGCCACGCCGACCTCGACGACGCGGTCGCGGGCGTCGAGCGGATGGTCGAGGCCGGGGTCGACATCGTCGATGTCGGCGGCGAATCGACCCGGCCGGGCGCGGAGCCGGTCCCGGTCGAGGCAGAAATCGAGCGCGTCGTCCCCACTATCGAGGCGATCCAGTCGGTTCCGGCGGTCGACGCTGGGGACGTGCTGGTCTCCGTCGACACGCGGAAGCCGGCTGTCGCCGAGGCGGCGCTCGACGCGGGCGCGGACGTCATCAACGACGTGACGGGGCTGGAGGACCCCGAGATGCGCTCGGTCGTCGCCGACGCCGACTGCCCGGTGATAGTGATGCACAGCCTCGACGCGCCGGTCGACCCGGACGCCGAACCCGAGTACGACGACGTGGTCGGCGAGGTCGTCGACGAGCTTCGCGAGCGGCTCGCGCTGGCGGACACGGCCGGCATCGACCGCGACCGCGTCATCGTCGACCCCGGCCTCGGCTTCGGGAAGTCCCCGGCGGAGGACTTCGAGCTGCTCGCGCGCTGCGGGGAGTTCGCGGCGCTCGGCTGTCCCGTCCTCGTCGGCCACTCGCACAAGTCGCTGTACGGCGCGGTCGGGCGCGACGCCGACGACCGCGAGCACGCGACGGTCGCGGGCACCGCGCTCGCAGCCGACCGCGGCGCGGACATCGTCCGGGTCCACGACGTCGCCGAGAACCGCGCGGCGGTCGACGTCGCCGCCGCGGTGAACGGGTCGCTCCGCCACGGCGCGCTCCGCGACGGGGCCGACTCCGCGGGGGACGCGGAGTGACCCGGAACCGGTGTCCGGTCCCGGCCTCGCGCCGCGCCGACGGCAGCGTTTTGCCTCGCGGTCCCGTCGCGTCCGTATGACCCGGCGCCTGCTGCTCGGCTGTAGCGCGGTCGGGAACGCGCTCGTCGAGTACGCGCACGACGAGCGCGGCGGACGCGACGACCTGGTGGCGATCACCGACGACACCGGCTGGGTGTCGACGCTGCGCGACCGCAACGTCGCGACCGTCGAGGCCGACCCGACCGACCCCGGGACCTACCCCGACAGCGCGGCCGTCGTGCTGATCGCGAGCGACGACGCCGAGCGCAACGTCGCCGCCGCGCGCGCGGCCCGAGAGCGGTACCCGGACGCAATGATTATCGCCCACCTCGGGACGGCGCCGACCGACGAGCAGCGGGCGGCCGTCGAGGCGGTCGCCGACCGCGTGGTCGACCCCGTCGAGGCGGTCGCCGGGCGCGTCTTCGAGGCGGTCGGGCTCGACGAGGGCCGCGGCGCCGACGCCGACGCGGAGTTCTCTCGCGCCGATGCCGAGGGCGACGAGAAGCCCGCTCGACTGTTCGGGACGCTTCGCGCGCTCTCGGGACCGCTGCTGGTCGTCGCGCACGACAACCCCGACCCGGACGCCATCGCGAGCGCGCTCGGGCTGGTGCGGATCGCGGAGTCGATCGGCGTCGAGGCGGACGCCTGCTACGGCGGCGAGATCGCCCACCAGGAGAACCGCGCGCTGGTGAACCTCCTCGACATCGGGCTGCGGTCGTTCGACGAGATCGACCTCGACGCGTACGGCGGCGTCGCCTTAGTCGACCACTCCCGCGCGGGGATCAACGACAGCCTCCCCGAGGGCCACCCGGTCGACGTCGTCATCGATCACCACCCGCCGCGGGGGCCGGTCGCGGGGTCGTTCCTCGACATCCGCCCCGCGGTCGGCGCGACGAGCACGCTAATCGAAGAGTACCTCTCGCGGTACGGGATCGCGCCGGAGCGGGACCTCGCCACGGCGCTCCTGTACGGCATCCGGATCGACACGAAGGACTTCACGCGCGCGACCGCTATCGACGACTTCGAGGCGGCCGCCGCGCTGCTCGCGCACGCCGACGAGTCGACGCTCGAACGCGTCGAGAGCCCGAGCGTGAGCCCAGAGACGCTGCGCGTCCTCGCGGCCGCCATCGAGAACCGCGACGTCCGCGGCTCGGTTGCCGCCTCCTGCGTCGGCGAGATCTCCGACCGCGACGCGCTCTCGCAGGCGGCCGAGCGGCTCCTCGATCTGGAGGACGTGACGGTGACGTTCGTCTACGGCTACATGGACGGGGTGATCTACGGCTCCGCCCGCGCCCGGGGCGCCGACCTCGACGCGGGCGAGCTGCTTCGCGACGCGCTCGACCCCGTGGGCTCGGCCGGGGGGCACGCCTCGATGGCCGGCGCGCAGGTCCCGCTCGGCATCCTCTCGGAGGTCTCCGAGTCGGAGTCGCTCCCCGACGTCGTTGAGGCGTTCGTCGCCGAGCGGTTCTTCGAGGCGCTCGACGACGCGCCCGCCCAGCCGATCGGTCTCCCGCCCGAGTTCCCGACAGACTGAGCGTGTGCGAGAGGGTGGTCGTCGAAGCGCGAGAGGGTGGTCGTCGAAGCGCGAGAGGGTGGTTGTGCGGGGATCGCACAACAGTCGCAACGTACATACGGCGCGCCGGCGAACCTACTTTCATGACCGACGACATCGTCGAACACCGTCGACTGATAATCGCCGGCACCGGTATCTCGGGGCTCTCAGCGGCGATCTACGCCGCCCGGTCGAACAACGACCCGCTGCTCATCGAGGGCGACGAGCCGGGTGGCCAGCTGACGCTGACGACCGACGTAGAGAACTACCCCGGCTTCCCCGAGGGGATCTCCGGGCCGAGCCTGATCAACGACATGAAAGAGCAGGCGAAGAAGTTCGGCGCCGAGGCCCGCAACGGCGTCATCGAGGACGTCTCGAAGGAGCCCGCGGGCCACTTCCGCGTCGCGCTCTCCGACGGTGACGTCTACACTGCGGACGCCGTCATCGCCGCGTCGGGCGCCAGCGCGCGGACGCTCGGCGTCCCCGGCGAGGACGAACTGATGGGATACGGCCTCTCGACCTGTGCCACCTGTGACGGCGCGTTCTTCCGCGACGAGGACATGCTCGTCGTCGGCGGCGGCGACGCCGCGATGGAGGAGGCGAACTTCCTGACGAAGTTCGCGGACACCGTCTACATCGCGCACCGCCGCGAAGAGTTCCGCGCCGAGGACGTGTGGATCGAGCGCGTGATGGACAAGGTCGACGACGGCGAGATCGAGCTGCTCCTCAACACGGAACTTACCGAGATCCACGGCACTCCCGAGGACGGGATCGATCACGTCACGCTCGTCGAGCACCCGGACGGTCACCCGACCGAGAAGCTCGACGACCCGGCGACCGCCGACGAGGTCGACGAGTACGAGTTCGACGTCGGCGCCGTCTTCTACGCCATCGGCCACACGCCGAACACGGACTTCCTCGAAGGCACGGGGATCGAGACCGACGACGACGGCTACCTGATCACGGAAGGTGGGCGTGGTGGCGGGCAGACCCGAACCGGCGTCGAGGGCCTCTTCGGCGCCGGCGACGTGGTCGACTTCCACTACCAGCAGGCGGCCACGGCGAGCGGGATGGGCGTGAAGGCCGCGCTCGACGCCGACGAGTACCTCTCCGAGCGCGAGCGCGCCGGCGAGCTGTACGAGGCCGAGGTCGACGCCGCGGCCGCGGACGACTAATAATCGAGACATCCGGCGGCTACTTATAAGGTAGCGTTCGGTTCCGCTTTCGGAGCGTGAGGACTGAATGACCGCGGACCGACTATTTACTTATAAATAATCGGGTGTAGATCGACGGTGAAAACCTCCAAAGCCCCAGCCGCAAGAGCGGCGCACGCTCGCTGCGGTCCTCGGTCACTCGCTTCGCTCGTTCCCTGCGGTCCTTACGTCGCCTGCGCCGCTCTTGCGGCTGCCCCTTTGAGTCCCACCCAACCGCACAGCACCGCAGCCTCACGCCTCCCCAGCCTCGCGGCTCGCGCTCTTCGAGCGCTCGCCGCGTCCCTCGCGCGTGCTGGCTCGCGGCCTGTCGGCCGCTCGCAGGCACGCGCCACCGCAGTTCTATTTATAAATAGTCGCCGTCGTTGACCGACTAGGACAGAATCTCGACCTCGTACCCGTCGGCCTCGAGTGCGTCGACGATGTCGGCGGCGTGTTCGGCGTCGTCGGTCTCTAATTCGAGTTCGAGTTCGGCGGCGTTGACGGCCACGTCCCGCGACGTGCGGTCGTGGTGGACCGCGTACACGTTCGCGCCGGTGCGCGCGACGATGCTGGAGACGCGCTCCAGTTCGCCGGGGCGGTCCTTCAGGTCGATCGTGATCTTGAGGTACCGGCCCATCTGGACGAGCCCGCGCCGGATCACGGTGCCGAGGCGGTTGAGGTCGATGTTGCCGCCGCAGAGCGCGGCGACGATCGTCTCGCCGTCGTCGTACTCGAACGCCTCCGAGAGGACGGCGGCGAGCGCGACCGCCCCCGCGCCCTCGACGAGCGTCTTCGCGCGCTCCAAGAGGAGCGTGAGGGCTAAGGCGATCTCGCGGTCGTCGACGGTGACGACCTCGTCGACGTACTCTTCCATGACGTCGAGCGCCTGGCCGCCGACCGACCGCGTCGCGATCCCGTCGGCGATCGTGTCGACGCTGTCGATCTCCGTGACCTCGCCGGCTTCGAGCGACTTCGCGGCCGAGGCCGCGCCCTCCGCCTGTACGCCGACGACGCGCACGTCGGGGAGCTGCTCTTTGATCGCGACCGCGACGCCCGAGATCAGCCCGCCGCCGCCGATGGGGACGACGACGGTGTCGAGGTCGGGGCAGTCATCGACGATTTCGAGGCCGAGCGTTCCCTGCCCGGCCATCACGACCGGGTCGTCGAACGCGTGGACGTAGGTGCGGCCCTCCTCGCGCTCCAGTTGGTGCGCGTACGCCTGCGCCTCGTCGTAGTCGACGCCCTCCAGGCGGACGCTCGCCCCGTACCCGCGGGTGGCCTTCACCTTCGAGACGGGCGCGAACTTCGGCATCACGACGGTGGCGTCGACGCCCGCGCGGCTGGCCGCCAGCGCGACGCCCTGCGCGTGGTTCCCGGCGCTCGCAGTGACGACGCCCGCCTCGCGTTCCGCGTCCGAGAGCGTCTGAATCCGGTTCATCGCGCCGCGGATCTTGAACGCGCCGGTCCGCTGGAAGTTCTCCAGCTTGAGGTGTAGGTCGGCGCCACTCATCTCGGAGAAGGAGCGCGACCGCTCGAGGGGCGTGTGCCGGGCGACGCCCGAGACCCGCTCGCGCGCCTCGCGGATGTCGGCAAGAGTGAGCATGCCACCTCGTCGCCGCGCCGACCGCTAATCGGTTCCGGTCGGACTTGACCGAGGAAAGACGGCGAGCGGTCGCGGTCGCCGTATCGCGGTCACCGTATCGCGGTCACCACATCGGCTGCCGCGCCGATCCGGATCGACGAGCGAGCCGCTCGCGGTGGGTAAGGGGGGAATGCACGCGTGTGACGTGCGGGTAAAACGAGGCGACGGGAATACAAAAAGGTGAGGCTACCAGAGCGAAAGTGAAACCGCACGACTGCGGCGCCGTCATCGTTCCGTCAGACGGGATCGCGGGGGGTCAGCCGCACCCGCACGTCGCGCTCGTCGAGGACCGATCGAACCCGGTCGGCGAACGAGCCGGACCCGGGCCACGTCGCGTCCGCGTCGAGGCGGTCGGGGTCGCCGACGTACACCGCGGTAGCGTCGGGATACTCGCTTGGGGCGTCGAGCGGCACGGTCTCGCGGACGTACAGGCCGCCGTCGACGTCCTCGTACGCGTCGAGCGCGTCGACCTCGTCCGTCCGGAGGAGCCGCCCCGCCGTCTCGCCGCCCGGCGCGAGCGTCGGGTACCGCCCCTCGACGAGCCGGAGCCCGTCGAGCGTCGCGGGGCCGACGAAGACGTACGAGTCGAGCACCTCGGCGACCCGCTCCGGCTCGGTCAGGGTGCCGTACACGAAGACGTCCATGGGGGCCGTGCGTCGCTCGCGGGCTTCAACGTTCGGGCGCTCGCGGCTCGACGCGGTCGGCCGGAGGTGCGATCGGCTCCCGTCACCCCCGACTTCCGGCGGGAGCGTCCGGCTCCGATATATCAATACCGCGGGGGTCCGTCGAACGCGACGCATGGACTTCCCGCGGCTGCGGCGCGTCTGGAAGCGCGTCTTCGCGCTCGCGTGGCCCGTCATGGCCGAGCAGACGTTCCGGACCGCGATGCGGACGACCGACATCCTCGTCACCGCGCTGTTCTCGCCGGCTGCGGTCGTCGCCATCGGCCTCGCGGACCTGTACGCACGCTTCCCGCTGCGGATCGGGCTCGGCCTCGGTGGTGGCGCCATCGCGCTTTCCTCGCAGGACACCGGCGCGGGCGCCGCGGAGAACCGCGACGAGGCGGTGACGCAGGCGATCCTGCTCGGCGCGCTCGCGGGGGTCCCGTTCGTCCTCTTCGGGTTCCTCTTCGGCGAGCTCGCGATCGACGTGTTCGGCCGGCTCGTGGATGAGCGGACCTCGCCGGCTGTCGTCGACCTCGGTTCGACGTACCTCGCGATCGTGTTCGCGACCGCTCCCGCCCGCCACGTCGCCTTAGTCGGCGCCCGCGCGCTCCAGGGAACCGGCGACACCCGGACGCCGATGTACGTCAACATCGCCGCCAACTCCGTCAACATCGCCGGATCGGTCGTCCTCGGGCTGGGCCTGTTCGGCCTCCCGAGGCTGGAGGTCGTCGGCGTCGGCCTCGCGACCGCGGGCGCAAACGTCCTCACGGCCGGGCTGCTCTGTTTCGCCATCTGGGGATCGTGGACCGACGCGGACTTCGCGTGGCCGCGCGACCTCACGATCGCCAAACAGCTCCTGGTCGTGAGCGCCCCGCGCGTGCTGGAGGGGTTCGGCTCCGAGATCGCGGAGTTCCCCTTCAACGCGCTCCTCTTAGGCTTCGGCGAGACGGTCAACGCCGGCTTCCAGATCGGCCGCCGCGTCTACCAGCAGGTGACCGGGCCGCTCTCGCGGGGGTACAACGTCGCGGCGTCGATCCTCGTCGGCCAGGCGCTCGGCGAGGGCGACCCGGAGGCCGCGCGGTTCAACGGCTGGGCGGTCGCGAGCCTCGGCGTGCTCACGGTCGGCGCGATCGGGCTCGGGCTCGTCGTCGCCGCTCCCCGGATCGTCCCGATCTTCACCGACGACGCGGCGACGGTTTCGTCCGCGGTCGACTTCGCGCGGGTGTACGGCGTCGCGGGCGCCGCCCTCGCCTGCTTCTCCGCGCTCTCCGGCTCGCTCCAGGGCGCCAGCGAGACGCGGATCCCCCTCGTCGCGCGCGTTTCCGGGATGTTCGGGCTCTTCCTGGGGCTCTCGTGGCTGCTCGGCCGCACCGCCGGGTTCGGCCCCGAAGGCGCGTACGTGGGGGTGTTCGCCGCCTACGTCTGGATGGCGCTCGTCGTCGCCGCCGGCTTCCGCTACACGGACTGGGCGACCCGCGCCGCGGACATGATGGACGCGCGCGGGTCCGGGCCCGGCGCCGAGTCCGACGCGGCGTCCGGCGACGGCTCGCGCGCGGACGACTCGCCGTGACGCGGCGCGGGCGCGGACGGCGCCTCAATTCGGGGAGGAGAACAATGATACGGCCGGCGTCCGTCACCGGCGTATGTCGAACGAGACGCTGTACGAACGCCTCGGCGGCGAACCGGCCATCGGCGCGATCGTCAACGAGTTCTACGACCGGGTGCTCGCCGACGACCGGGTGAACCACCACTTCGACGACGTGGACATGGCGAAACAGCGCTCCCATCAGACCAAGTTCCTGAGCGCCGTCACCGGCGGCCCGATCCGGTACGAGGGCGAGGAGATGGCGGCCGCTCACGAGGAGCTGGCGATAACCGCCGTCGAGTTCGAGGTCGTCGCGACGCACCTCGACGAGGCGCTGCGGGCCTTCGACGTCGACGAGGCCGACCGCGAGGCGGTGATGGAGGCGGTCGCGGGGTTCGAGGACGACGTCGTCGGCGGTACGCCCGTGGACGAGTAGCGCGGCCCGCCCGCGGACGAGTGATCCCGGTCAGGGCTCGCCGCCGAGCGACTCCTGTTCTGATCCCGCGTCGCCCCTGAGCCGGCGGCGGCGCTTGTCGTAGGCAGCCTCCAGCTTCGCGTTCGTCGCCCGCGAGACGAGGTAACAGTCGGCGTCGCCGTCGTCGCGGGGGTGCGCGCTCGCGACCCAGACGTGGCCGTCGCCGGCCGAGAGGTCGTCGGCCCACCGCTCGGCGGCCGCGCGGCTCTCGAACGCGTGGCGGGTCCCGTCCTCGAAGACGAGCCGTCCCACCTTCGCGTTCCGCTTGCGCGCGGACGGTTTGATCGCGACGACGACGCTCACACCCCGAGGTCGGACGCCATCAGGTAAAAACCTCGTCAGACGCCGGCGCGCCCGCCCGTCGCTCAGTCATCGGCGACGGCGCCCGGCTCGGCGTTCGCCGCGTCCGCCTCCGCCGCGAGCAGGCGGTCGAGCCCGTCGACCATCCCGACGACGCTCGCCCGGGTGATGTCCGCGTCCGACGCCGAGACGCTCACGGAGCGGTCGCCCCGCGAGAGGTCGACCTCGACGGTGACGACCGCGTCCGTGCCGCCCGTGATCGCGTCGACGTGGTAGGAGTCGAGCTCGAAGGCGACGCCATCGCGCTCGTCGTCGCTCCCGCGCTCGCCGTCCCCGTCGCCCGCGAGCGCCGCGCGGACCGCCTCTAAGCCGGCGTCGACAGGGCCGGCGCCGGTGCCGGAGGCGACGCGCTCGTCGTCGCCGACGCGCAGCCTGACCGAGGCGGTCGGGAGGTTGCCGCCGGAGGTCGCCGAGAGGTCGACGAGCTCGACGTGGCGCTCGCGCTCGCGGCCGCGAACGTCGTCGGCGATGGCGAGCAGGTCGGCGTCCGTGACGCGCTTGCCGCGTTCACCGAGCTCCTTCACGCGGGCGACGACCTCGCGAAGCTCGTCGTCGTCGACCGCCACGTCGTGTTCGGCGAGCGCGGCCTTCACCCCGGCGCGGCCGGCGTGCTTGCCCAAGACGAGCCGGCGCTCCCGCCCGACCGTCTCCGGCGGGTACGGCTCGTACATCGTCCCGTCCTTGAGCGTGCCGTCGGTGTGGATGCCGGACTCGTGGGCGAAGGCGTTGGCCCCGCAGACGGCCTTGTTCGGCGGGAGCGCGACGCCGGTCGCCTCCGAGACGGTCCGACAGAGCCGGTAGAGCCGCGAGAGCTCGACGGTGTCGACGTCGTACGACTCGCCCAGCGCGATCGCGACCTCTTCGAGGGCGACGTTGCCCGCGCGCTCGCCCACGCCGAGGACGGTACCGTGGACGGTGTCGGCGCCGGCCTTCAGCCCCGCGTGGACGTTCGCCAGCCCGAAGCCGAGGTCGTCGTGGGTGTGGAGGCTCGTCGGGCCCAGGTCTGCGAGCCGCGAGACGACTTCGGCGGTGCGCTCGGGGTCGGCCGCGCCCACCGTGTCGCAGTAGCAGATCCGGTCCGCGCCCGCGTCGAGGCCCGCGCCGAGCAGGCGTTCGAGGTAGTCGAGGTCGGCCCGCGAGCCGTCCTCGCCGAGCACCTCCACCCACAGGCCGTGGTCTTTGGCGTACTCGACGAGCTCGACGGTCGTCTCGACGACCTCGTCGCGGGTCGAGCCGACCTTCGTCTCGACGTGCTTGTCGGAGGCGGGGACGACGAGGTTCACGCCGTCGACGCCGCAGTCGAGCGCGTGGTCCACGTCGCGCTTCACGCCGCGAGCGAAGCTCGTCACGGTCGCGTCGAGCCCCTCGTCGGCGACGCGGCGGATCGCCTCGCGCTCGCCTTCCGAGGTGCACGCCGAGCCGGCCTCGATCAGGTGGACGCCGGCGGCGTCGAGCTCGCGGGCGACGTCGACTTTCTCGCCGGGCGATAAGGAGACGCCCGGCATCTGTTCGCCGTCGCGCAGGGTGGTGTCTAACAGCTGTACCTCGTCGAGGTTGGTGAGCGGTGTTCGGGTCAAAAGGTGGTCCGTCGGCTCTGCGGTGGTCTCGGGGTCGGTGCCGCCGCGGGGCGGTCGTGCCCCGGAGTCGTTATCGTCGGAGAATTTCGCGGCCAGCCGCCGCGAGGCGACTTCCTCTATCCTCCGAACGATCGCGAGTGTCTCGCGTCATTCGTACCCGTGCGAACAGTGTACACACGTATAAACTGCCGGGTCGCGTCAGGTATGGCCGAGCGATCCTCGCTGTGGCCCGGGTTTCGTCGAGGAATCTTCGACGCGGTTCATCGACGATCGCTCGTCGCGGCTGCCGACAGCGTTAGGGGAGTCCCCTGCGACCGACCAGCATGGAGCGAGTCGCGATCGACGACGTCGACGTCGTCACGAACCCCATGGGCGTTCACGACATTCGAAAGCCGGTCTCGCGCGCGCTCGGCACCGACCACGTCGCGATGAACTACTTCGAGCTCGCGCCCGGGGACGGCTTCTCCGGCGGCCTCCACACCCACGGCGACCAGGAGGAAATCTTCTACGTGCTCTCCGGCACCGCCACGTTCGAGGTCGGGCGCGAGCGCGACGAGGTCGAGGTCGGCCCAGACGAGCTGATCCGATTCGCGCCCGGCGAGTTCCAGTCCGGGTTCGTGGCCGAGGACGCCGACGAGGAGGTGGTCGCGTGGGCGGTCGGCGCGCCCGGCGCCCACCACGACTGGGACCAGATCGAATCGATCGTCGAGTGCCGCGACTGCGGCGAAGAACAGGTCCACGACACCGAACTCACCGACGAGGGGCGGTTCCGGTTCACCTGTACGGAGTGCGGGACCTCGTTTTCGCCGTAGGGATTCTCGCAGCGCGCGATGACGACCTCGACGCGCCGCCTTACCCAAGCAGCGACCGCAGCGACCGCCGCCGGGTGCCGCACTCGGCGGCGTAGTCGCAGGTGTTACAGCGGTCGTCGTCGACGCGCGGCGGCGGGCCGTCGATCGACCGGGCCGCGCGGAGCGCCTCGCGGTACGCCGCCTTCTTCCGGAGCGTCAGTCGGACCTCGCGCACGACGCCCACCGCGGGGTACTCGACCAACGCGCGCTCGATCTCGCGTTCGCGCTCCCACGAGAGCGCCTTCGCGAGCCCGACCGCGCGGACCGCCTGCGGCTCCCACACGCCGTTCTCCGGCGGCTCGCCCGACGAGACGAGGGTCGGTATCGGGGGCGGTGACGACTCCGAACTGTCCGGCTCCTCCGTCCCCTCGGCCGGCTCCAACACCTTGTGAACGGTGCCGTGGCAGTCCTTCCCCGAGAGGAACCCGCGCTCACTCGCGGGGTCGACGAGACTCTCGTACTCGTCGCGCTCGCGCAGTCGGTCTAGATTTCTGCGGTACGCGGCCGGCGACCGGTGGAGCGGAAGCTCGCGGAGGATCCGATCTGGCGCCTCGGCCAGTTCGTCGTACCGAAACGCCAGATCGATGCGCTCGCGCGCCTTCGGCGGGATGCTTCGCTCGTCGTCGCGCCGAACGTAGTAGAGCTGTCGGGGGCAGTACGCCGCGCGAGCCAGATCGCTGAACGGGACGAGAGTCACGCGACGGACTGGCCGCGGCTTCACTTATAAATAGAACCGCGGGGCGCGTGCCTGCGAGCGGCCGCCCCCGGCGGCCGCGAGGAGCACGCGCGAGGGAGTCAGTCGCCGAAGCGAAGCGGAGGCGACTGACGAGGCTGGGGAGGCGTGAGGCTGCGGTGCTGTGCGGGGCGGGACTCAAAGGGGCAGCCGCGAGGCGGGCGCAGGCGAAGCAAGGACCGCAAGGAGCGAGCGAAGCGAGCGACTGAGGACCGCAGCGAGCGTGCGCCCGCCTCGCGGCTGGGGCTTTGGAGGTGTTCGTGGTCGATCCCCAGTCAGCTATTTATAAAGAAACGTCCGTCTCGATGTCCTCGGTCGCCTCGCGGAGGCCGTCCTCGCGGGCGTCGCTCGCGAGCGACCCCTCGATGTCCGCGTCGGTGAGAAGGTCGCGGAATGTGTCGCGGAAGCGGTCGTTCGCCCGCGTGGAGGTGAGATCGGCGCGCGCGACGGCGGCATACTTCGCGACGTCGTCCGGCGCGGCGCCCAACTCCTCGGCGCACTCGACGATGGAGTTCCCGGCGGCAGTGAGCCGCTTCAGGTCGGCGTACTCGAAGGGCGGATCGGCGTTCTCGTCGCTCTCGCCGCGGGGCTCGCCACTCTCGCCCTCGCCCGCGTCGACCTCCCGATCAGAGTCCCGCACGAGGTGGAGGTCGAGGCGCGCCTTGCGGACGGTCTCGGCGTCGACGTCGTCGGGGCCGACCTCGTTGTCGGTTCTGTCGTCGTCGCCGTCTTCTCGCTCCACGAGCGCATCTCGGATCGCCGCCGCGATCGCGGCGTCGTCCGCGCCGTCGAATCGGCCGCGGGCGACCAGCGCGTAGGCGTCGTCGCCGAGCGGCGTCGAGAAGCCGTACCGCTCGCGCATCGCGGCGACGAGCTCGCGGAGCCGCTCGTCCGTGGCCTCGTCGTCGGGGTCCGAGAGGGTCCCCCGCTCCGCGTCCTGGCGCTCGGTGACCGTCTCCGAGCCGGTGGCGTCGACGAACAGGTCGCGGAGTTCGGCGGTCTTCTCGTCCATGGGGTTCGAGCTACGCGGGCAGGGCGGAAAAGCCTCGTGTCGGCGCGGCGCTCGCTCCCCTCTCCGAAGAACCTCACACCAATCCACCCACGGTGAAGACAACGTAACAGCACGCCACCAGTGCGCCCGAGTGGAGCAGCGCCGCGTACCGCCCGCGCGCGGCGGTGCCAGCGAACCACCCGGAGGCGAGCACCGTCGCCTGCGTGACGACATACAGCCGGAAGCGCTCCAGTTCTGGATACACGCCCTCCGGCTCCGTCACCGCCTCCGACGCGGCGGCGATCTCCGCCAGCCGCGCGGCGTCGACCACCTGCGTGTTCACGACCGCGACGACGCCGGCGACGAGGACCGCCGCGGCCCAGCCGACCGCGATGTACGGCTGCATCGACGAGCGGAGCGCGCGCTGCTCGCTGTACAGCCGCCCGACCTCGATCCGGAGCGTCTCGAAGACGGCGTCTGCGTCGCTGCCGGCGTCGAGCGCGCCCGTGACGAGCCCGAGCGTCCGCGCCGCCAGCGGGGTATCGACGCGGTCGACGAACCGCTCGATGGCGGCGGCGCGGACGTCGACCGCGCCCGACTCCCCTGCGGAGCCGGACCCATCCCGAGTCGTCCCCTCGGGGGCCGTCGTCGAGCGCAGCGCGAACGCGAGGTCGGCCACGTCGTCGTCGAGGACGCCGAGGTCGACGTCGCGCGCGACCGCCGCCACCGCGGCTTCGAGCGGGCGCCCCTGCGCGACGTGGCCCGAGACGGCGTGGACGAAGTCGGCCAGCTCGCGGTCCTTCGCGTCGTCGATCCGGGTGCGTCGCGCCGCGACGAGCCCCACCGGCACCGCGAAGGCGGCGTACCCGACGAGGACCACGTTGACGAGCGTGTAGCCCGCGAGCGCGAGCCAGGCTGCGAGCGCGACGGCCGGCGCCGCGGCGACGACCGCCGTGCTCGCGGGGTTGCGCCCGGCGGTCGCGAGTATTCCCCGTGGGTTCGTCGGAAGCTCGTAGCTCGCGCGCTGGCTCGGCGGGCGGAGCGTGCCGACCGCGACCGCGGCCGCGAGGCCGAACGCGACGAGGAACGCGACGGCGCCGTACAGCACCACGGCGCGGGTCGGCACCACGCCGACCGGGGTCTCGACGGGCGGGAGCAGCTCCGGGATCACCACCGACAGCGCCGTCGCGCCGATGACGACGAGCGCCGGCAACACCAGCACGGCGACGAACAGCTCCGTGAGCAGTTCGAGGAACCGCCGCGCCCGCTTCCGGGCGCGGTCCTGCCGGTGCGAGAGCATCCGGCGCTCGGTCGCGAGGAACTCGGAGAGCGCCTCGTCCCCGGCCGCGGCGCGCTTCCGGAACTTCAGGAGGAACGGCGCGAGCAGCTCCCGCGAGGGCGTGTCGCGGGCGACCCGCCGGAGCCCCTCGTCGAGGCTCCCGGCGAGCCGAGCAGCGTTGAGCGCCTTCCGCAGTGAGGTGGCGGTGCCGCCGTACGCGTCGCCGTCGGCCGCCTTCCGGAGCATCGCCCGCGGCCCGTCACTCCCCGAGGAGAGCAGTTCGAGGTACCGCACCGTCCCCGGGAGCGTGCGCTCGATGTCCGTCCGCCGCGTCGCGACCACCCACCGGAGGCCGAGCCCCGCGGCCGCCACGGTCGCGCGCTTCGCGAGGAGCGCGACCGCGACCGCGACGAGCAGCGCGGCGTGGGCCGTCCGGAGCGGCCCCACGGAGTCCGGCGTCGGCGCGGGCGCCGCGGTCGACCCGGCGGAGAGCAGCGCCGCGCCGAACCGCGCCTCGACCGCGGCCGCGACCGCCGGCGCCGCGCCCGTTGCGACCACCAGCGCCGGAAAGAAGGCGGCGGCCGCGACGACCCACGAGAGGCCGTACGCCCGAGCGAGGTACGTCTCGAAGCCGGTGTCGAGCGCGGTGCCGCGGTACCGCTTCCGGTCGGCGTCGTGCCGCCGGTCGCTCGCGTGGCGCGCGAACAGCGCGTAACAGACGCGGTCGACGACCGCGAACCGGCCGCCCGTCGCGAGCGCGTCGGTCGCGTCCGCGTCGTCTGCGTCCGCCTCGACGGCACCCGCCGCGCTGGCGTCGTCCGCGCCCGCACCGACCGTTCCGGTCGCGCGGCGCCGGCTCACGGCCGCCCCCGGCCCGCGGACTCGTCACGATCCGCGCCGTCGCCATCGTCGCCGTCGCGGTCCATCGTCCGGGCCGCCCGCTCGACGGTCGCCGCCTCGTCGGTGCGGAGGTCGGCAAGGAACTCGAAGAGGGCGTCCGGATCGTCGACGCCGTCGCGCACGAGGTACTCCACGTACCGGCGCTTCGACTCGAACTCGGCGGCGACGGCCTCGCGATCGCGGTCGGTCCGGTTCGCGATCCGGTCGAAGACGCGGAACCGCGGGCCGCCGCGGCCGTCTCCCGGAGCGTCGCCCGATCCGGCCACGCCCGCCCTCGCCACCCCGCCGTCCGCGTCGCCGCCCGGGGCGCCGGGGAACCGGAACTCCCCGTCTCCGTCTCGCCAGGCGACCGTGTTGAAGCGGACCGACTCGCCGCCGGCCTCGACGACCCCCGCGCCGCCGCGCTTCGGGTCGCCGGTCGGGCTCCGTTTCGCCTCCGGATCGAGGTCGTCGTAGGCGGCCTCGGAGAGGGGTTCGATCGCCCGTGAAACGTAGCGCTCGCCGTCGACCTGTCGGGGGAAGACGACGAGGTCGACCTCGCGCAGCAGGCGGGCGGGAAGGTCCCGCTCGCGCAGGCGGTTGGCGAGCGCCTCGACGTCCTCCGCGTGCGTCGTGCCGATCACGCCGTGCCCGTGTTCAGGCTCTCCGCGAAGGTCTCGAAGCTCTCGGGGGTGTTGATCTCGGCGATGACCTCGACATCCGGGTTCAGGTAGTTCGCTTCGGTCATCAGCTCCGCCATGCCGACCGACTTGTAGGCGTCCTCGTGGTCGCGGGTGGTGAGCGAGACGCCCGTCTCGTGCGGGAGCCGGACCTCGCGCGAGCCCTCGTCGACGGATACCGGGCGGGCGTCGAAGGGGATGAAGGGCGCGTGGGCGTTCAGCAGCGTCGTCTTCCCCACGCCCGTCGGGCCAGCGAAGAGGACGACGCCGCGGTGTTCGTACAGCAGCCACAGCAGCGTCACCAGTTCGACCGACAGCGTGTCGCGCTCGATCAGGTCGACCGGGGTGAGCGCGTCCGCGCGCTGCTTCCGGATCGAGACGTGCGGGCCGCCTTCGGAGATGACGGGCAGCGCCACCGCACACCGGATCGTCTGGGGCACGCCGTCGAGTTCGAGGTTCACCTTCGCGGAGGGCGTCGAGGCGTTGAGCTCCGTGCCGTCGCGGGCGGCGATCCCAGTGACGACGTCGACGAAGGTCGTCTCCTCTTCGAACGCGAGGTTCGTCGGGACGCGGGTGCCCGCTTCGGGGGCGTCGTCGTCTCCGTCGAAACCGCCCGCCTCGCCCCCCTCCCCGCCCGCCGCCCCCGAAAGCACCGAGGCGCGGGGGACGACCTTCACGCGCTCGCCGACGCGGTTCGCCTCCACGTCCTCCAGGTGCGGGTCGCGGATCGGCACCGTGAGAATGCCCTCGCCGACGAAGTCTCGCAGCACGTAGTACGCGAGGTCGTCGAGCCGGTCGCGGGCGAACCGCGAGTCGACCGGCGGCGCGGCGAGCCCCCGGTCCGCGAGCGCGGCCCGCGCCCGGTGGACCGCGGCGTCGAGCCACGCGCGGGTGTTGCGCGCGGTGAGCCGCCGCGAGAGGAACCGGCGCGCCCGGGTGGCGACGAACGACTCGCGGTCCTCGATCACGTCGCTCACGGTCGTCTCCCAGATCCGCGACTTGCACTCCTCGATGAGTTCCTCGTCGCCCGGCAGGAGGTCAGGTTCCAACACCGCGTACTTCGTCTCGAACGCGTCGGAGCCGAGCAGCCGCTCGCGGTAGACGACGACCTCGACCGGGATGCCGGCGAACTCGACGGCATACTGCGCGAGCCGCTCGGCGGCCACGCGCTCGACGTAGTCCGCGTCGGCGTCGATCCCGGTCTCCAGCGGCGCGAACGTCTCGGTGTGGACGACGAGTTCGCGGTCGTCGCCCACGTCCGCGACCTCGATCCGGTCGTCTAAGGCGATCGGCGTGAGTTCGCCGAGCAGCCGGAACTCCCGCAGCGCGTGGTAGTCGATCCGGCGGCGCGCGGCCGCGCTCGCGTCGACCAGCCGGTCGATCGCCGTCGCGTACTTCGGCTCGAACCCCTGCTCGGCGCGCTCGACGACCCCGACCCGGGTGAGCGGGCGGCGGTGTCGCACGGCGGAGAAGCGGTCGCGGACGCGGTCAAGCGCGCGCTCGTCGGCGGGCGACAGCGGCGGCTCGCGGACGTCATAGCCGAACCGCCCGCCGTCGCGCTCGCGGACGGTCGCTACCACGCCCGGCGCCGCCTCGTACTGCGCCCGGACGTCCGGCGCGTACCACGCTTCGGGGTCGCCCGGCGGCACCGGCGCGGGGACCGCGCCGCCCGGGTCGTCGTCGGGCTCGTCGACGATCCGGAGGGTCGCGCCGTCGCTCACCGCGCCGCCCCCCGCGTTCGCCGTTGCGTCTTCCGCGTTCGCCGTTGCGTCTTCCGCGTTCGCCGATCCGACGCCATTGTTCCCGAGTTGCCGCGCGCCGCGGTCCCGAGCTCCCGCGTCATCGTTCGATCCGCGGGTGACCGACGGCTCCGTTTAACCGTTTCTTTTTGTCACAGCGCGTTCATTTCGGGGTTCGGAAACGTTCGATCTCCGACTCGAATTTCGCGGCGTCGCGTCCCCTGTGACCGCTCAGAAACGTTGACGATCGTTCATACTCATCGTGACGTGTGAAAACGCATTTATTATCCCTCACGTAACTCGCGTTCCACGCTCAATGAGTCGTTCACTGTCGAGCGGCGTACAGCGCGCCTTTCTGCGCTATCAACACGTCTTCGTGTTCCTCGCCCCGCTTCTGTTCATCGCGGGGGTGTACGCCTTCGCGCCGACCCCGGCTGACGCCGGCGTCGGCTACTGGACCGAGTACTGGTGGCTGTTCATCGCGTTCGCCATCGGCGCCACCATCGTCAACACCGTCGGGATCAGCGGGTCGGCGCTGTTCGTGCCGTTCCTCATCTTCGTGTTCCCGCTCGTCGCGTATCCACTGGAGCCGACGACGCTGGTGAAGATCGGGCTCATCAGCGAGTCGTTCGGCCTGTCGAGCTCGTCGCTCGCGTTCATCCAGTACGGGCTCGTCGACCGGCGGCTCTCGCTGTCGCTCGTGTTGGGGGGTATCCCCTTCGTGGTCGGCGGTGCCCTCCTCTCCTTTGTCATCCCCGAACCGCTGTTCCACGCGCTGTTGGGGATCGCGCTGCTGGCGGCCGCGTACCTGTTGTTCAAAGCCAACTTGGGTCACGGCGACCCGACCGAGGGTGCGGGCGACGAAGAGGTCGCGACCGACGGCGGATCGGCGCCCGACCTCCCCGACGACGACAACAAGCTCGGACCTGCGGGCGTCGCGACGGACGACTCCGGCACGGTCACCCGGGTCGACCGCGACGGCGACGACTACACCTACTCGCGGGGCGGCTACCTCGAACGGTTCCTCAACTACAGCGTGGGCGGGGTGTTCCAGGGGCTCGCCGGCTTCGGGATCGGCGAACTCGGGATCATCTCGATGCTCCGCACGCAGGTCCCGGTGCGCGTGGCGATCGGCACGAACCACATCGTTGTCGCGACGACCGCCGTGCTCGCCTCCGTCGTCCACGTGTTCGGCGGCGGGCTGGTCGGCGGCCACTCCATCGATCTGGCGACGACGCCGTGGAACATGGTCGTCTGGACGGTCCCGGCGACGACGCTCGGCGGCCAGATCGCGCCGTACGTCTCGACGGCGCTGAACACCCAGACGATCAAGGCGGGCGTGGGCGGGCTGTTCGCGGTCATCGCCGTCGCGCTGTTCGCGATGGCCGGCGGCGGGCTCTGAGGGCGCCGGGACCCGTTCCGCCCGGCCCTCACCGCCGCCGACCGACCGTTTCCGCGGCTCGGGCGAGCGCCCGTCTCGCCGCCGGCGTCAGGTTCTTTCCCGTCTCTCCCGGACCGTGATCCGATGACGGACACCATGCGAGCCGCGGTCGTTCCGGAGCCAGGGGCCGAGTTCGAACTCGTGGAACGCGACGTCCCCGAGCCGGGCCCCGAGGAGGTCCGGGTCGCGGTCGAGGCGTGCGGGATCTGCCGCAGCGACGAGTTCGTGGTCGAGGGGACGTACCCGGGCGTGAGCTACCCGCGGATCCCCGGCCACGAGATCGCCGGGACGGTCGACGCGGTGGGCGACGACGTCGACGCCTGGGAGGCGGGCGAGCGCGTCGGCGCCGGCTGGCACGGCGGTCACTGCTTCACCTGCGAGCCGTGTCGTCGCGGGCAGTTCCTCCAGTGCGAGAACGCCGAGATCACCGGGGTGAGCTTCGACGGCGGGTACGCAGAGTACGCGACGGTCCCCGCCGAGGCGCTGGCGGCGGTCCCGGACGGCCTCGACGCGGTCGACGCCGCGCCGCTGCTCTGCGCCGGAATCACCACCTACAACGCGCTGCGCAACTCGGACGCCCGCGCCGGCGACCTCGTCGCCGTCGTCGGCGTCGGCGGGCTCGGCCACCTCGCGATCCAGTACGCGCACGCGGCCGGCTACGAGACCGTCGCGATCTCGCGCAGCCCCGACAAGGAGTCGCTCGCGAGGGATCTCGGCGCCGACCACTTCGTCAACGCCGCCGAGGCGGACCCGGCCGCGCGGCTCACCGAGCTGGGTGGCGCGAGCGTCGTTCTCACGACTGCGCCCGCGAGCGACGCCATCGAGTCCGTCGTGGGCGGGCTGGGGGTCGACGGCTCGGTGATAATCGCCGGCATCCCCGGCGAGCCGGTGTCGGTCGACGCCCAGCAGCTGGTCGGGACGCGCGGCGCCGTCGAGGGGTGGGGGTCGGGCCACGCCCGCGACTCGCAGGACACCCTCGAGTTCAGCGCGCTCCGCGACATCACGCCCGAGGTCGAGACGTACGCGCTCGACGACGTCGCCGACGCGTACGAGCGCATGGCCGAGAACGAGGCGCGGTTCCGAGTGGTCTTAGAGCCGTAGCCCTCGGTCAGTCCCGGCGGTCCGCCTCACGCGGTCGCGCCCGCCGCGCTTTAGTCGTCGGCCGGCGGAGTGTCGGTATGCGCGCAGCCGTCTTCAACGGACCCGGCGAGATCGACGTGGAAGAGCGACCCCGCCCCGAGATCGAGGCGCCGACGGACGCGATCGTCCGCGTGACCCACACCGCGGTCTGCGGCTCCGACCTCTGGTTCTACCGCGGCGACAGCGACCGCGACGCGGGCTCCCCGGTCGGCCACGAGCCGATGGGCATCGTCGAGGAGGTCGGCGACGACGTCACGAGCGTCGACCCCGGCGACCGCGTGCTCGCTCCCTTCGCCATCTCCTGTGGTGAGTGCGAGTTCTGCCGGAAGGGACTCCACACCTCCTGCGAGAACGGCGACTCGTGGGGCGGCGACAACGGCGGCGGCCAGGGCGAGTACGTCCGCTCGACCCACGCCGACGGAACCCTCATCCGGGTGCCCGACCGATACGCCGACGACGAGGACACGCTCCGCTCGTTGCTTCCCCTCACGGACGTGATGGGAACCGGCCACCACGCGGCCGTCAGCGCGGGCGTCGAGGCGGGGTCGACCGTGGCCGTCATCGGTGACGGCGCGGTCGGGCTCTGCGGCGTCCTCGCGGCCCGGCGCCTCGGCGCGGAGCGCATCATCGCGGTCGGCCACCACGAGGACCGCCTCGAACTCGCGGCGGAGTTCGGCGCCACGGAGACCGTCTCGGAGCGCGGCGAGGCCGCGGTCGAGCGCATCCAAGAGCTCACCTACGGCGGGCCGAACCACGTGATGGAGTGCGTCGGCGCCGCGAGCGCGATGAACACCGCCATCGACGCCGTCCGCCCCGGGGGCACGATCGGGTACGTCGGGGTCCCCTACGGCGTCGAGGACGAGGGCCTCGACGTGTTCGGGATGTTCGGCCAGAACGTCACGCTCTCGGGCGGGGTCGCCCCCGTCCGCGCGTACGCCGAGGAGCTGATGGACGACGTGCTTCAGGGAACGCTCGACCCCGCGCCCATCTTCACCGAGACGGTCGGCCTCGACGACGTCGCCGAGGGGTACCGCATGATGGACGAGCGCGAGGCGATCAAGGTGCTGGTGAAGCCGCACGGCGACGCGTAATCTGCCGCGAAACCGGTTTTCCGATCTACGTCTGCTCGACTCGATTTTTAAACGGTGGCGCGTGCCTGCGAGCGGCCGCCCTCGGCGGCCGCGAGTCAGCACGCGCGAGGGAGTCGGCCGACCGGAGCGAAGCGGAGGGAGGCCGACGAGGCTGGGGAGGTGTGAGGCTGCGGTGCTGTGCGGGGCGGGACTCAAAGGGGCAGCCGGGAGGCGGCCGCAGGCGACGCAAGCACTGGAAGGAGCGAGTACCACGAGCGACTGAAGCGCGCAGCGAGCGTGCGGCCGCCTCCCGGCTGGGGCTTTGGAGGTGTCCACCGCCGATCCACGGTTGGTTATTTATAAACGAGCGGCTGGGGCTTTGGCGGTATCTACTGTCGATCCACCAGCGACTATTTATCAGTGGGCGGCTGGGGCCCAGGAGACTTTGCTGGACCAGCAGCCGTTTATAAATAGTCGGACGCACCGAGGAGAGAACCTCTCAAACGTTCGATTTTGGCTGTATTGGCGTAATCTTTATTTTATCCAATTCCTTGTTAACTGTTGTCATGTGCCACCATTACGACGAGGCGCGCACGTGGACGGAGATTCAGGCGCGTCACCGGTCCAAGGAGGCGGACGAACTCGACGAGGTACCCGACGTCGAAGCGGTCGACGAGTCGGTAGTCGACGAGCCGGCGGGCGAGACGGAGGATTCCGAGCCCCCGGCGGAGCCGCGCGCCCCGGCCGACGACTGACGCGGTCGGGGACGACTCCGCCTCGAACCCCGATTTTCTATCGCTCGCTCCGCGCCGAAGAGCGGCGCCGCCGTCTCGGGCTCTCGACCCGCAGACCACAACTTTACAACCACTTTTCATCTATCGCCGTCCGTGCCGCCCTCCACTCGAACCCTCGCGATCCTCGCCCTGCTCGTCGTCGGCGTCGGCCTCAGTTTCGCCTTCCACGCCGCCGCGGGCGACACGCAACTCACCTACGAGGCGACGGCCCTCGAACCCGGCGAGAATCCGGAGCTGATCGCGAGCGCGTCGCCGAACGTCACCGACCTCGACGAGCGCCTCGCCGGCATCTCCGAAGCACAGCAGGAGCCGATTCGGACCGCCGCCGCCAACGGCTCGTTCAAGGGGTCGCTCTCGCCGGAGTTACACACCGCGATCAGTGACGTGGAAACGCCGTACGTCGCGTACGACGGTGGCTACTACGAGTGGTCGCTCTCGACCCGCGGCGAGACGACGAACGCGACGATCGAGATGCGACAGACGGACCCCGAACCGATCTTCGACGCCGTCGCGCGCCCCGTCGCCGACGCGCCGGCCGGCGTCCGGACGGCCGTCGACGAGGGGACCGCGAACGGCTCTGGCGTCCGACCGGGACTGTACCGACAGGACGGGGCGTACTACGCCGTCGCGCTCGAAGACGAGGCCGCGGCCCTCGCCGGGTTCGCGAGCGCCGTCGTCGGCTTCGTCCTCACGCCGGTCGGCCGCGGCTACGTCGCGGTCGCGCTCGGTCTCCTGGCGTACCGCTACCGAGAGCCGACGCACGACCGCCTCCTCACACCCCGCCGTGCCGCCGCGGTCGCCGCGCTCGCGCTCCCGGTCGCGCTCGCCGGCACCGCCGTCTTCGAGAGCGGCTCGATCTCCCGATTCGTCACCGGCCCCGCGAGCGCGACTGTCGTCGCGTCGGGCGCCCTCGCCGGCGTGCTCGCCGCGCAGCGGCGCTGGGCCCTGCTCGCCGGCGCGACGGTCGGGATCGGGCTCCTCGCCACGGCGGCGATCGCGGTCGCGCTCGGGGTCGTCGGGCTCATTTTCGGGCCGCTCGCCGTCTGCTTCGGGATCGCCGCCGGCCTGGTTCCCTTCGGCTACGGCTACTGGTTCGCGCGGCCCGGGCCGGAGGCGTCGGCTGGGTAGCGCGGGAGACGATCGGCCGATCCGAGGTCCCGAGCGACGCGGTCGACGCGTTCGATCCGGGTTTCAGGACCGTCCTGAACGTCCTCTGGATCACACCGAAGTCGTTCTGTCGGCGAAATACTATCACCGCCGCGGTACTCATTCCGATAGCTTCGCCACTGGATTCCACGCATGAGTTCAATACGCCGCCGCACCCGGACCGACGACGCAGGCACGGTAGTGATCGCCGGATGAGGGGCTCGGTCCGCGTCTCGACGCTCGCCGCGATCGTCGCGCTGCTGCTCGCTGTCGGCATGGGGGTCGCGGGAAGCCCGCTCGCACAGGACGACGTCGACGGGACCGGAGCGTTCCTCGACGAGAGCGGCGACCCGATCGACGGCGACCAGTCGATCGACGGTGACGCTACGACCACCGAGCCGGCGCTGGTCTCGCCTGGCACGCTCGGCGCGGTCGCGCTCGCGGTCGCCGTCGCGCTGCTCGTCGTCGCCGCGGTCCGCCGCGCCGACAGCTAAGCTCGGTTTCGCGCACCGGGCGCGTCCGTCGCCGGCGTTACCTTCTCCTCGTGCCCGCCTACAGCGGTTCGATCAGCTCGACGACGTGCCCGTCGGGGTCCTTCACGAAGGCGACGCGCGCGCCGGCCTCCGGATGGTCGGTCGGCGCCTCCCTGACGCCGTGGTGGTCGATTTCCTCGAACGCCGCGTCAACGTCGTCGACGCCGACGGCGACGTGGTCGTAGCGGTCGCCGTCCGCGCTCGGCTCCTCGCCGGCCGTCTCCGACAGCTGGAACTCGACGCCGTTCCCGTCCGCGACGTAGACGTTGCGGGTGTCGCCGTCCGCAGTCGTGAACTCCCACGACCGCTCGAACCCGAGCTCGTCGACGTACCAGTCGGCGGTCCGATCCGCGTCCGCCACGTTCAGACAGGTGTGGAGAATCTCCATGCGTCGGCGTCGGACGGCAGCGGCATAAATCCCGACCGCCGACCCTCGCGCGGTCGCCGCGAGCGCGACACCCAACCGCGGCGCGCCCCCCGAGCAATCATGCCGGTCGCGCTCATACGTCTCGTATGGACCGCAAGGCGGTGCGTCGCGCGTGGGACGAGGTCGCCGAGACGTATGCCGCCCGCCGCGACCCCGACGGCTCGGACGCGGCGCTCATCGACGACCTGCTCGACTCGCTGTCGGACGATCCGCGAGGCGCCGACGGCGACCCCCTCGTCCTCGACGTAGGCTGTGGCGACGGCGCGCGGACACTCGCGAACCTCCCGCCGGAGAGCGTCGGACTCGACGTCTCCCGGCGCGGGCTGGACCTCGCGGCCGAGACGGTGCCCGACGCCCGGCTCGTCCACGGCGAGATGTCGGCGCTCCCGTTCGCGGCCGACCGATTCGACGCGATAACGGCGTACCACGCGGTGTTTCACGTCGAGCGCGAGCGCCACCCCGCCGTCTACGAGGAGTTTGCCCGCGTCATCCGGCCCGGCGGCCGGCTCCTGCTGACGCTGCCGAGCGGCCGCTTCGAGACGGTCCGGCGCGGCTGGATGGGCGGCCGGATGTTCTTCTCTGCCCCCGGCCGCGAGCGCACGCTCGACCACCTGCGAGCGGCGGGGTTCGTCGACATCGAGACGACGACCGCAACCGATCCGCTCGGCAGCAGCACCGAGTTCGCGTTCGCGACGCTGGCTGGCGACCGAGCCGACGACCCCCCGTCGCAGCCGTGACCGACCCCGACGGGGTGCCCCACGACGTGCGCGCGAGTCTCGAACAGCTGCTCGCGGCGGCCGCCGACGCGGCGGCCGCGGGCGACGAGCCCACCGCGCGGGCAGCCCTCGACACGGCCGAGACGGTCGCAACGAACAAGCTGCCGACCGGCGAGCGCCGCGAACGTGTCCGGTGGGGCTGCGCGGCCGCGCTCGACGCGCTCCCGAACGGCGACCTCGCGGCCGCGTACGTGACGGCGACCACGGACGCCGTCGACGAGTGACGGCCTCCGACGGCGCCGAACCCGGGAGCGCGAGACTTTTTTCACGTGACGCGTGCTGCGGGCGACCATGGAACGCCGAGACGCCCGCTTCCTCCTCGTGAGCACGCTGCTCGCGGTCACACTGCTGAACTCGCTCGACGCCCCGACCGCGGAGTGGTTCCGGACGGCGTCGTTCGCGCTGGCGTACGGGGTGCTGCTCTACGTCGGCTACGTGATCGCGCGCCCCGTCCTCACGTGGCTCCCCGTCCGGTAGCGGCCGGCTTCGGACCCCTCACTTTAGTCGGCCGAGCGACTCGTCCCCTCCATGCGCGTCGCCTCCCTGCTGCCCTCCGCCACGGAAACGCTGTTCGCGCTCGGCGTCGAGCCGGTCGGCGTGTCGCACAGCTGTGACCACCCGCCGGCCGCCCGCGAGCTGCCGACGCTGACGAGCACGGTCGTCGACCACGCGGACCGCTCGGCCGCCGACATCGACGAGCAGATGCGCGCGGTCGACGGCGCGGTCTACGACCTCGACGAGGCACGGCTCGCGGCCCTCGAACCCGACCTCCTCGTCACGCAGGCCACCTGCGACGTCTGCGCGGTCGACGCGAGCGAGGTCCGCGCGGCCGCCGCGCGCCTCGACCCCGCGCCCGACGTACTCGCCTGCGACCCCCACTCCTTCGCGGACGCCCTCGACGCCGTGGTGCGGATCGGCGAGGCGGTCGGCGAGGAAGCGGCCGCGAGCGCGCTCCGGGCGGACCTCCGCGAGCGCGTCGACGCGGTCCGCGAGCGCGCCGAGCACGCGGTCGCGGACGAGGGGCGCCCCCGGACCGCCGTCCTCGACTGGACCGATCCGCCGATCCGGGCGGGCCATTGGGTGCGCGACATGGTCGAACTCGCGGGCGGAGACCCGTCGTTCCAGCCGGACGGCCCCTCCGAGCCGGTCGCGTGGGACGACGTCGTCGACGCCGACCCCGAGGCGCTGGTCGTCGCGCCCTGCGGGTTCGACCGCAACCGCGCTCTCGACGCGGTCGACGACCTCTCCTCTCGTTCGGGCTTCGACGACCTCTCCGCCGTCGCGGCCGACCGCGCCTACGCCGTCGACGGCAACGGGCTGTTCAACCGGCCGAGCCACCGGCTCGTCGACTCGCTGGAGGCGCTGTTCGCCTGTCTCCACCCCGACCACGCCGCGACGCCGCCCGCCGCGCACGACCGGGTCGCACGGGTCGCCCGCGCGTCGACGCCTTCGGTGCGCGCCGACGGCGGGTGAGCGCTCTCGGTCGCCGCGTCAGGTCTCGGCCGACTCCCGGAGCGCGGAGAGCGTCTCGGCGCCGCGCAGGTCCGCGACCGTACAGTACCACGCGCCGCGAACGCCGTTCTGGTCGTTCTCGACCGGACGTTCCAGCGGCACGAGGTCGTCGAACTCGAAGACGACGACGACCCGCTCCTCGGAGAAGGGATCGATGAGCGCCGCCCAGTCGGCCTCCTCCATCGGTCCCGGCTCGCCTCGGTCTGCTCGGTCCGGTCGACGACGCGAGCGTAGTGCGTGACCGCCGACACCGGCGCGGTCCGGTAAAACGCCATGTACTCGAACTCGGCGCGGGTGCGGTCGTAGGAGCGCGGCGCGGGGTAGAAGCTGGCGCGGCAGCGCTCGAAGGTCTCGGGTTGGGTCGCAACGACGCAGACGCGAGCGTCCCCGGGCGCGTCGTCGCTGGGGGCGTCCGCGGCGAAGCGGTCGAGGTCCACGTCCGGGTTCACCGCCGAGCGCGGATATATCCGCCGTCAGCGCGTACCGTGTGGCGATGGCACGGAGCGCGACGAGCGCGCGCGGTGGTCCCCGCGAGCGCGACGAGACGGACGCGGCACGCGGCGCGAAAGCGCCCGACGACGAGACCGGCCCGCCGGCCCTCGCGGTTGAGGGGCTCACGAAGCGGTTCGGCGACGGCGACGACGCGGTGGTGGCGGTCGACGACGTGAGCCTCACCGTCGAGCGCGGGTCGGTCGTCGGCCTGCTCGGGCCGAACGGCGCGGGCAAGACGACGCTGATCAAGTGCGCCTTAGGCATCGTCATCCCCGACGCGGGGTCGGTGCGGGTGTTCGGCAACGACGTGCGCGACGGCCGGCGGGCCGCATACGCCGACGTGGACGCGATGCTGGAGGGCGCGCGCAACGACTACTGGCGGCTCACGGTCCGCGAGAACCTCCGGTACTTCGCGACGATCAGCGGCGTCGACCCCGACTCCGTGGCGGCGCGCCACGATCGGCTGCTCGACCGGCTCGACCTCGCCGACAAGGCGGACACGCCGGTGCGGGACCTCTCCCGGGGGATGAAACAGAAGGTGTCGCTCGCGAGCGTGCTGGCGGGCGGCGCCGAACTTGTGTTCCTCGACGAGCCGACCCTTGGCCTTGACGTCGAGAGCGCCCGGACGCTCCGGGCGGAGCTGCGCCGGCTCGCGGTCGAGGAGGGGCTCACTATCGTCGTCAGCAGCCACGACATGACGACGATCGAAGCGGTGTGCGACCGCGTCGTCATGCTGTCGAACGGCCGGATCGTCGCCGACGACACCGTCGAGGCGCTGCTCGGCGCGGCCGCGAGCGACGCGGTCCGTGTGGCGAGCCCGGACCTCACTCCGGAGACGGTCGAGGGGCTCCGCGAGGCGGTCGAGGTCGTCGGGGTCGATCGCGACGCGCGCCCGCCCGCGGTGACGGTCGCGGCAGGCGGCGACCGGCTGTACGACCTGACCGACGCGCTCCGCGCGGCCGGGGTCACCGTCTCGGACATCCGGACGGTCCAGCCCGACCTCGAGGACGTGTTCCTCGAACGCACCGGGACGGCGCCCGGAGGTGAGCGTTCGTGAGCGCGGACGCGTCGGCCGGGGATACCACGGCGCTCGACGACAACCCCCGTCCGGCCACCTACTACCACTTGGCCCGCGCCGTGTTGTACCGCGAGTTCCTCATCTTCGTGCGGTACCCGGCCAACGCGATCGGGGGGATCGTGATCTCGCTGTTCTTCTTCGCGATGCTGTTTCTCGGCGGCCAGCTGCTCGCGAGCCAGGCGCTGACGGACTCGATCGAGGGGATCGTCGTCGGCTACTTCCTGTGGACGCTATCGGTGGGCGCGTACTCGTCGGTGTCGAACGACATCGGCAGCGAGGTCCAGTGGGGGACCTTAGAGCGGCACATCACCACGCCGTTCGGCTTCGCGCCGGTCGCGCTGCTGAAGGGGGTCGCGAAGGTGGTGCGGACGTTCCTCACGAGCGCGGTGATCCTCGCGGTCATGCTCCTCGCGACCGGGACGCGGCTCAGCCTCGCGCCGGTGACGGTGGTCGTCGTCGCGGGGCTGTCGATCGTCTCGGTGCTCGGGCTCGGCTTCGCCGCGGGCGGCGTGACGGTGCTGTACAAGCGGATCGGTAACTGGCTCAACCTCCTCCAGTTCGGGTTCGTCGCGCTGATCTCGGCGCCCGTCTTCGACCTGCCGTGGACGCGCGTGCTCCCTCTGGCGCACGGCAGCGCCATGCTCCAGCGCGCAATGGTCGACGGGATCCGGCTGTGGGAGTTCCCGCTCGCCGACCTGGCGCTGCTCGTCGCGGTCGCGGTCGGCTACCTGCTCGGCGGCTACCTCGTCTTCCAGCTCGCCACGCAGCGCGCGCGGCGGCTCGGCGTGCTCGGCGACTACTGAACGCGGGGACAGCAACCGATTTGACGCCGTTCGACGGGCGACCCGCTCGCGGACCGCGGCGGGGCGGTAACGCGATCGGTCGGCGCTACCGCGACCCGTCGGCGTCGGTGCCGTCCGCCGTCACCACGGCGTAGATCAGCGACACCGGGATGGCCGCCCCGAGCGCGCCGGTCGGAATCAGCAGCGTCGACGCCTCGACCAGGACCAACAGCCCGACGGCGACGCCGGCCGCTGCGACGCCGGCGAGGAGGACTTCACCGGTTCTTCGCATACGCGGCCGACGACGCCGAGAACGTATGTACGCGTCGGTCTCGCCGCCGGACTCACGGACCGAGCGCCGCGACGTCGGCGCCGACAGCGGCGCGGGTCGCCGGTACCGACGAGTGCGGCTTCACCGGTCCTCGTCCGGCTCCGCGGCGAGCGCCTCGTCGCGGAGCTCGCGGCAGCGCTCGCCCGTGACCTCCAGCTCCGGGACAGGCGTCGGGGTCCCGTCGGCGTCGACGGCGACGAACACGAAGTACGACTCCGTGGTGAGCTCGCGCTCGCCCGTGCGCGGCGACTCGCGGTACGCGCGGATCCGCGTCCGGAGGCTCGTCCGCCCGACCGCGTACACGTACGACTCGATGACGCAGGTGTCGCCCTGCGGCACCGGGCGCTTGAAGTCGAGCCCGTTGATCTTGGCCGTGACGCACGTCTCGCCGGCCGCGCGCATCGCCGACATCGCGCCGATCTCGTCCATCCACTTGACGACGTTGCCCCCGTGGGCCGACTCGTAGTTGTTGGTGTGGGTCGGCTGGACGCGCTGGCGGTTCTCGATGTACGTGTCGCTGACGCTGGGCATACTCGCCGGTGGCGCGGCCGCGGGAAAAACACCGGCCCCGCCCGTCGCGTCGCCGACGGCCAGCCGGAGGCGCCCGGTGTCACTTTCCTCCCGCTGACTCCTGCCAGTTATCAGGTCCTGTAACTCGGTCTTTACTCCTAAATAGGGCAGTTTTCATCGGGCAAACAACAGATGTTGGACGCAATCACCGCGCGGTACGGCCGCCGGGTCGGGGCGGCCGTCCTCCTGACACTCGCCGTGACGCTCGGGTTCATCGCGCTCTTCGCGGGGCACGTGGCAACGGTCGGGACCACGGCGGCCGCGACGGCGGCGCTGGTGTCGGTCGGCGTCGTCGTCACGCTGAACCTCGGACTGCTGGGAATCGTGCTGATCGGCAACGTTGCGGTCGAGCTGCGGCGGCTGACGGAGACGGCCGAGGCGGTCGGGCGCGGCGAGTTCGACGCGCGCGCCACGTCCGACCGCCGCGACGAGATCGGGCGGCTGTTCGACGCCTTCGACGAGACGCGGCGGTCGCTCCGGGACGCGGTCGCCGAGTCCGAGCGGGCGCAGAGCGAGGCGGAAGCGGCCCGCGAGGAGGCCGAGGAGCTGTCCGACACCCTCCTCGAGCGCGCCGAGGAGATCGGCGGCGCCATGGAGGATGCCGCCGAGGGCGACCTCACGCGCCGGCTCGACGCGGACGGCGAGGTCGACGCGATCGAACGCATTACGACGGCGTACAACGAGATGACCGGCGGGCTCTCGACGACGATCGAGGACATCCAGTCGTTCGCGGGCGACGTGGAGGCGACGAGCGAGGAGATGGCCGCGGAGGCAGACGACGTGGCCGCGATGAACGCGGAGGTGGCCGACGAGATGCGCGAGCTGGCCGACGAGCTGGACGAGCAGACCGACCGGCTGCGCGAGACGGCCGCCGACACCGACGACTTCTCGGCGACCGTCGAGGAGATCGCCTCGACGACGGACGAGGTGGCCGGCGACGCGAGCGCCGCGGCCGACCTCGGCGAGGAGGGCGAGCGCCGGGCGACCGAGGCGGTCGAGGCGATCGTCGCGATCGGCGACCTGCTCGAGGAGCTCGACGACCTCGTGGCCGGGCTCGACGACCGGATGGACGGCGTCGCGGAGACGACCGACGTGATCGCCGACATCGCCGAACAGACCAACATCCTCGCGTTGAACGCCTCCATCGAGGCGTCGCGGGCGGGCGGCGACGGCGACGGATTCGCGGTCGTCGCCGACGAGGTGAAGGGGCTCGCCGAGGAGACGCGCGAGTCGACGACCGAGATCGAGGCGACGATCGGCGAGGTGACGGAGGACGTGTCGGCGGTCGCCGGCGAGATGGACCGCACGATGACGGAGCTCGACGAGACGACCGCGGCGGTCGAGGCCGCGGGCGACGCGATCGAGGAGCTCACCGGCACCGTCGAGGACGTCGACGTCGCGATGGGCGACATCGCGCGGGCGACCGACGAGGGCGCCGAGGGGATCGAGTCGGTCGCGGCGCGCGTCGAGGCGGTCCACGGCTCGGCGACGGACGCCGCGGACCGCGCGCGGTCGCTCGCGGAGACCGCGGACGAGACGGCCGAGACGGTCGGCGACCTCGCGGAGACGGCGACGGCGCTCGCCGAGCGCACCGCGTCGCTCACCGAACGGCTCGCGCAGTTCGAGACGCGCACGGAGGCGGGCGGTGCCGGCGCCGGGAGCGGGGCCGCGGCCGCCCCCGCTCCGACCGCCGGCGACGCGGAGGTGAGCGCCGATGATTGAGCCGTCGACGGTGCGGTTCGCCTCCGCGGCCGTGTACGCGGTCTCCGCGGTCGTGCTGCTCGCGCTGGCGCGGCGCAAGCCCGCCGACCTGCGGCGGTACTGCTACCCGTTCGTCGCGGTCGTCGCGTTCGCGGGCGTCGGGATCGCGAGCTGGGGCGCCGGGATCGGGACGTTCGACGTCGGGGCCGGCACGCTGGAGGCCGGGCAACTGCTCAGCGACTACGTGGCGTACCCGTTCCTGTTCGGGTTCGCGGCGTTCGTCTCGGGGGCGGGCCGGCGGTACGTCGGGGGGATCGTCGCCATCACCGTCGCGATGCGGCTCGGCTATGACTTCGCGGAGGTGTTCGCGGGCCCGCTCGCGACGGCGGGCACCCTCGGGATCCTCGTCGGCTACGCGACGCTCGTCGGGCTGTTCTTCGGGCCGGTGGCGAGCGCGGCGGCGCGGCAGGCGCCCGAACGCGAGCTGTTCTTCAAAAAGACGCGGAACCTCGCGCTGTTCGCCTTCGGCGTGTTGATCGCGTGGGCGATGCTCCAGATCGCCGGGCTGTTCGATCAGTTCACCGCGACGGTGACCTTGGAGTACCTCGACCTCCTCCTCCGGGTCGGGTTCGCCGGCTTCGTGTTCGCGAACGTGGAGACGCTGGCGGCCGAGGCGGGGTCCGATGTCGGCGGGGACGGCGGCGATTCCGAGCCGGACGCGAGCGCGACGATTTCGGCGTCGAGCGCCGACTGAAGTTCGGCGCGGTCGCCTCTTCTCGCGGACTCGATCGATTCGGCAGCGTTCGGTCTACTCGGGTCACGGACGGCCCCTGTCCGTGTTTTCGTCCGTTCCCGCGAAACCGACGCCCCGGTGTGAGAGTCCGTTTCGTCTGTCTCGCGGTTCCGCGCTCTCGGCTTCGACGGGTGGAGAGAAAGTACGTTTCGTCTGTCTTCGGTCGGCCGATGGGTAATCGGCCGCGATCACTCGACGCTGCGGTGGTTCGGAGAGTGAATTTCGTCTGTCTCGACGGGTGTATCGACGCCGAGGGCGAACCGAGAGCCGTTCTGGCGGGCTACGAGTACGGTCTCGACCTCGACTCCGACATCGTCCTCGACATCAGAGGCGTGATCGAAGCCGAACGGGACCGGTGAGCGGCGCAAAGACAGACGAAACGTCCTCTCTCACAGCGCCCATCGAAGCCCGTTTCGAGACCGATCTCACTGACGTCTCCGCCCGCAACGAGGTGCCGATCGTACGCGGCAGAGTATTTAGCCGTGGTTCCGACGTAGTGGGGCGTATGTCCGGGCTCGAAGCGGACCTCGATGCCATCGAGGCCGCCGGCGGCGACGACGACACCGACGCCGTGGTTGAGGAGGCCGTCCGCGAGCTGTTGCGTCGGCGTCCGGAGCTTCGGCTCTCGCTCGCGGTCGAGAAGTACCGCACCGGGGCGGTGAGTCTCAACCGAGGGGCAGAACTGGCCGGCGTCTCGACGGAGCCCTTCAAACGCGAACTCGCGGATCGGGGGATCAACCGGGAGGCCGGATTCCTGAGCGAGTCCGTCCGCGAGGATCACCTGGAGACGTTTTCCGAGTGAGACGCAACGAGCGGACGCCTACCGCGCAAGAGTGGACTGGGGTTCCCCATGCGTGGGAAGGCCTCGCGGTTTACGGTGAGGACGACGTCACGCGCTCGCTGAGTCGCGCCGTCGCTTCCTCCTCGTTCGCCCGTAGCGACGATCCACTGCCTCGCTCGCAAGACTCTCAAGAACGAAACTCACGGCGCATATATCTGTGCTAGCAAAATATATGTGTGTCTGCGGCGTAGTGTCGCGTATGACAGACGAGCCACCGTCCCCTGACGGCCCCGACGAGTTCCCCACCGAGGAGGAGCTGCCGGACGAACCGGTGACTGCGGCCGACGTCGACCCGTTCGCTGTCGACGACGACGATTTCGAGAGCATCGACGACTTCGCGGCCGCAGAGTGGAAACACGAGACAACTGCGGACGAGCGAATTCGCGCGGTGATCGACCGAACGACGACGCCGAAATCGGCGGGCGACATCGCAGAGACGGCGCTCGTCTCGGAGACGAAAGCTAGGACCACGCTCAACAAGCTCGCCGAGGAGGGCATCGTCAGCAGTCAGCAGACGGGATCCGGGAAGTTGTACAGTCGCGACCCGGAGTGGCATCTGCTCAAACAGATCGGGCGACTCGCCGGGAGCGACACGCTCGTCGACCAAATCCAGCGAGTAAAAGGGGAACTCGCGGCGTACAAAGCCAAATACGACGCGTCCGATCCGGAGGAACTCCTGGTTTCGGACAGGGACCTCGATCAGGACGAACTCGACGACGTCTCTCACTGGCGGACGGCGGAACGAGAACTCAGCCACCTTCGAGCGGCGTACCGCTTCAGAGAAGCGAAGGAGCGGGCGCCCACCGTAACCGAACCGGGAGACGGGCGGACGGGGACGCAGACGACGACCCCCGCCGGCGATCAGCTCCCACTCGAGTAATGGGGATGGGGAACGGCGCGCCGATCGATTCGGACGCGATCGACGAGAGTGTGGAACAGGTACGCCGACAACTCGGTGACGGCGTCGTCGACGTCCGATTCCGGTATGGGAAGGGCCAACCGTTCACGCGGCGGGACGGAGCGGACGTCAGAGCGGCACGAGTCACCGTTACCCCCGGTATCCACGAGCGAGGCGGGTACTTCGATATTCAGTGGTGGGAGAACGGCGACTACAAATATCACTATCGGGAGGCGGGACTGGAGTTCAGATTCGGGCGGGAAGCGGCGAACGAAGCCACCCCGAAGCCGGTACGGCATTTTCATCCGCCACGCGATCTCGACGCACATCGGCGATCCCGTATCGGAATTGAACGACCGCCCGAACTCGTCACGATCGCCGTGCTGAAGACGTGGTGGACGGCCGTTGAGAACGGTGACGAGACCCTCGTGAACGCGCAGGACGGCTTGCCGTAGGCTCGACGAGCCCATGGAGTCAGTCGGCTTTTCTGGGCTGCCGGTATTGGCACCGATCACCAACCCAGTCACTGTCAATCCGGGTGAATGTTTATTGTCGGCGTTCACCGGTATCCGTTCATGGGCCTGTACGACGACTTGCTGGTCGCTGACGGCGTCAGGCTGCCGAATTCCCGGCCAACGCCAGTCCGTCCGATATCGAGTGGCAGACGAAAGATATCGGCCGGCCAGCCATGCAAGCGTACAAGCTGACCGCAGACGGACGGCTCCTCCGACGCGAACGAGAGTTTCGTGAAAAAACGTCTGAGGAAAAACAGACGGCAGCCGCCGATAACGGCTTCGGCTCGTGGGAGGAGTACGTCTCATTTTGTGAGGACGCACCCCCAGATGACCGCATCCAACGTGGAATCGGTCTTGGAGCACCGAACGCCCAGACCGTCGACGAGGAACTCTGGCTCGACCACAATATACACGGCAGCTTCGAATTCCATGGGCGGAGCGACGACATCGAAGACGGACTCCACTGGTCGTACGAAGCACGGTTCACGCGCGGGGAACTCGACGCGATCGTCTTTCTCGGCGAGCGAGGGGGTGGCTCCCTCGATGACTACCGGCCCGAAGCGCCTGTCCGCGTCGAGTTTTCGTGACTAAACCAAACGAACGTGGATTGTGAGGTCGGACATCGCGTCGGGCACGTCGTCGTCACCGAACGCGAGACCGTGCCGACGGCAAACACCATCTCCGGAACGTTTCGCGGGGCTGGCCGAGGACGACCGGGAGGTCGACGCCTATCGCGAACGGGTCGAGGCCGAGTACGAGGAGACCGCCACCGAGCGGGAGCAGGACCGCCGGGAGTTCGTCGGTCGGCTCGCGACGGGAGACATATAGATGGTCGACGCGGTTGTCGGTGTTGCTTGCTTCTACCCCGTTGTAACCGCTTGAACGGCGACAGTCCGACCTCCACAAGACTAAGGTATTACGAGAAGTATTACTAGATATGAGCAAGTCCACGCGTGTCACTGAGAAGGGCCAAGCGACGATCCCTCACGAACTCCGCGAAAAGTACGACTTACAGCCCGGTGACGAGGTCGTCTGGATGGACACCGACGAGGGGATCGTTGTAAAGAAGCGCACCCGCACTGGTGGCCGTGGGATGCTCGTTCCCGAGGGCACCTCCGCGGAGAAGCGTGAGGAGATCGCAGCGGAACTGGGTCAGCGCGTCCGCGACCGCCGCGACCGTAACTACGAGGACGCTTGAGATGGCGACGTACACCGCCGACGCCGTCTCGCTACTGGCGTATCTCGTCGATGCGCTCCCGCACGGGGCCGACCAGGTGTTCGCCGAGGCAGAAGCCGGGGAAACGGTCATCGAGGCACCGAGTACGGCTCTCGCCGAGGTACTGTACTCGGTCTCCCGCGACAAGGACGTCCGAGGGATCACACTCACCGGGACGCCCGAGGATGCCCGGCAGGCGTTGGTCGGAAACGGGCCGGTCTCGGTCGCCCCCGTCGACGAGCCGGAGCTGGCGACGTACGCGCAACTGCTGGACGAGTTCAGCATCCACGACGGGCTGATCGTCGCCAGCCACCGCGCACGGGAGACGGACGCGATCCTCACGACCGACGGTGTCATCCGCGACGCCGGGTACGACACGATCTGGGAGTCAGTGGCCCGCGACTGAAGCCGTAGATTCGCTCGTATCGACGCCGTCAAATCGTCCGACGACGGCCGGCTCGACATCGTCGCTCCGACTGGCACCGAACTCGAACTGGCGGCCAAACTGTCCGCTTCGCAAACAGCGACACGCACGCTCTCGCGTCGGTGGCGACCGAGCGTCGATCCCGGGTCCGTCGGTGTCACGCTCCGAGACAATCGAAGCGGGACGCATCTCTCGTCCCCGTGCGTAACAGGTGCTCGATCGGACGCGACAGCATATTTATCCGTGGTTCCGACGTATTGGCTCGTATGTCCGGGCTCGGAGCAGATCTCGATGCCATCGCGGCCGCCGGCGGCGTCGACGACACCGACGCCGTGGTCGAGGAGGCCGTCCGCGAGCTGTTGCGTTGGCGTCCGGAGCTTCGGCTCTCGCTCGCGGTCGAGAAGTACCGCACCGGGGCGGTGAGTCTCAACCGAGGGGCAGAACTGGCCGGCGTCTCGACGGAGCCCTTCAAACGCGAACTCGCGGATCGGGGGATCGACCGGGAGGCCGGATTCCTGAGCGAGTCCGTCCGCGAGGATCACCTGGAGACGTTCCTCGAGTAATCGGCGGATGGCGCTCGTCGATACCACCGTCTCAAGTTCGATCGGAGCGGTCGATCGGTTGAAACTGCTGTCTGGGATGTCCGTGACCGTCGTCGGGTAGCGGTGAAATCGCTTGCTACTGTTCGGCGTCGAACAGCGACGTGAGTTCTCGGATTCCGTACAGCGACGCGTCGGATCGCTCGTCGACGGCGGTCCGTAACTCGTCGGTGAAGCCGGCTCGGGAAAAGACCGCGTACCGTACATCCCGGTCGCGTCCCCGCCATCGGACCTCCGGTTCGAGCGCCGTGAGATCGTCGAACACCGCTCGCCCGACGGGATCTGTGGTCCACTTGCATTCGCCGAGCAACAGGGTCTCGGTTTCTTGATTGATCCCGACGACGTCTATCTCCTCGCCGTCGTACCACCACCGGCCGACTCGCGAGCAGGAGACGGGAAACGCCGACGTCCGAACCGCCTGCTGGCACACGGTCTCGAAGGTCCGACTCGTGTGCGTCGGCAGCGTCTCGGCGATCGCCGACCGGACCGGTTCCGTGCGCCCCTGTTCGAGCGTTCCTCGATTGGGTGCCACGTACCGAAACCAGAATCGAAGGAAATCGTCCGTCAATCGATACAGTCCCCGGCCGTCAGGATCCGTTACCGGGTGTTCTCGCTCGAGGATCGCCAGCTGCGTGAGGTTCTGGAGATACCGGGAGAGACTGCTCGCGTCGCGGCCGATCTCGTTGGCGATCTCGGTGACACGCGTGGCGCCACCGGCGATGGCCTCGAGGATCGCCATGTACGTCGCAGGCTCACGAAGCTCCTGCCGTAACAGAAACTCCGGCTCCTCGTATAGGAACTCGCCTTTCGAGAGGACGGCCCGCTCGACGTTCTCGAGGAGGCTCCGCTCCGGGTCGAACTGTTCGAGATACGCGGGGACGCCGCCGAGGACGCTGTACACTTGGATCTGCGTCTCCAGGTCCTCGTCCGGGAAGAACCCGCGAACGTCCGCGAACGAGAGCGGAGCGAGCTCCCACTGTCCGGTCCGGCGTCCGTATAACGGGCTCTCGTAGCTCAACACGCCCTCCTTCATCAGCGAAACCGACGAGCCCAACAACACGAGCGAGACGTCCGTCCCCGCGAGCACGTCGTCGACGACGGTCTGAAACACCGACGGGACGGTGTCGTCTTCGGCGACGAGATACGAGAACTCGTCTAACGCCACGACGCACGGCCCGTCGACGCGGGCCGTGAGGTACCGAAACGCGTCGACGAACCCGTCGACGTCCGGCGTGACGTCGTCGAACGTTTCGGCGCACTGCGCCGCGAACCGGCGGGCGTTGTGCGTCGCGCCCCGCTCGTCACAGAGGTAGTAGACCGACGCGTCGTCGAGCGTCTCGAGCGCCGTCGTCACCAGCGTCGTCTTCCCGACCCGCCGTCGGCCGTACACGACGAGCAGCTGTCGCTCCGCGCGCGCGAGATGCGACGTGAGCCACTCGAGCTCCGCCTCCCGGTTTATCATTATGCGGGCGATAATATTATCGCGCTCATAATAGATGTTCGGGTCAGCGATGACATTCGTGTTCTTATTTCCACCCGGGGACACCCGCCGAAGTGACGGCCGTCTGCCGTCCTTCCGAGTGTCGCCCGTTCCGACGAGCGACGGTGGTGTCCGTCGGCGACGGTCTCCGAGGTCGGCACCACCGAACTCAAGAAGCTCCGTCCGGTCACGCCTCGGTGGGACGCGGCGTGTATCGGTGGAGCGCGTCGACGGTCTTCCGAACCACTTCCGGAGCCAGTTCGCCCTGCTGGTCGTCGAAGTCGCGATACTTGATCGTGGTCGCGTACCACGGCGAGACGTACGCGGCCACGTCCGATCCGCCTCGAATCCAGTCCTCGTCGGTGACGGCGATACCGTCCGGGTGCTCGGTCGTGGTCATCCCCACGACGAGACACTCGACGGCCGAGAACGGGTGGGCGTCTCCGCTGACGATCAGCCACGGTCGATACGCCGGATCGGACTTGTGCGGCGCCGGTCCCCACCAGACCTCGCCCTGCCGGTCACTCATCGGCTTGCTCGGCCTCGGACTCGACGCCGTGCCCCCATTCGTCGGGGTCCTCCGGACCGAGACGCTCCGACAGCGCGCGCGACCCGGCGAGCGCGGTGAGCGTCGTCTCGACGTCTTCGGCGTCGCCGACGGCCCAGTACTCGCCGCGGTGGCGGACGAGTTCCCGGTCCTCCAGTCGGGAGAGGACGACGCCGACGCTGCCGCGCGCGACGCCCGTCGCCTCGTGGATCTCCTTCGGCGTGTACGCCTTCTCGGGCGACCCGGCCAGGAAGGAGAGAATCGTCTCCGCGTTCGTCCGCCCGTCCGCCCGGAGGTCGCGACTCGAACCATCTTCGAACCGGTCGATGTCGATGGGCACGCACACCGGTACGCCCGCGGACGTAATAGCTGTAACGACTGTAATCGAGATCGCGGTAGCTGACGGCTCCTCGTACCGAGCCGTCACCGACTGCTCGACGTCGCGGGACGTACTATCGCCGCTCAGGGAGCCGACCCGGAGCACAAATTCATATACTCTCGTCGCAGTACAGCGGCCGAGTCATGCTGAGGCCGGCCCGGAGGACGACGACCGGAAGTCGTCGATGTGGTCGTAGTAGTACGCGAGCGCTCGGTGGACGTCGCCGAGCGTGAGGTCGGGGTACAGCTGCGTGATCTCGTCGGGACTGTACCCGCTGTGTTCGGACGCCGACGCGACGTCTTTCACGCGGATTCCCGTCTCCTCGACGGTCGGCGCCCCGTCGCTGTGGTCGCTGTCCCGAACGATTCTCATGCCGGAGAATCGACACGTACCGACGTGAAACGCATGGTCCAGCGGATCCTCGTCGAGGGCTCATCTCGGACCGCTCCGCCGACCACCAAACGGCTTTGTCCCCCGCCGTACTGGTGGACGACATGGCGGGAGCGAACCACGGGGAACCGCCCGTCGAGGGCGTGGACGTGGCCGCGATCCGGCGGTATCTCGCGGAGGCGGACGTCCGCTTCGCGGTCCTGTTCGGCTCGCGAGTCGCGGCTCCAACTTGGGTACCGCTTCTACTACATTCGACGTGCTCTCACGCTTCGGCCGAATTGTCGTACATGGCCTCGAACTCCCGCTCGCCGCGGATCAGTTCGTCGACGCCGCTCGTGAGCGTCACCGCTCCGAAGACCGTCGCCCGGTAGTACGTGTACAGACCGTCTTGCCCACGGTCGGTACGCTGCCGTTTTTCGACGAGCCCGACGTCGACGAGTTCGTTGAGATGATAGTGGAGGGTGCTGTCGTCGATATCGATCGCTGTTTCGAGTTCCTTCGGACTCATGTCCCCGCCGTGGACGAGTCGGTAGAGGATCTCGTATCGCGTGCGGTGTCCGACGGCGGCATGCATCGCGAGGTACTCGTCGAGCGTGAGGACGCTCTCGTCCGGGAGGAGATCCTCCGGGTCCTCCGGAGCGTTTCCCTCGACCGTATGGTTCGTCGCCATCTCGTCGCAACCTACGGACGAGAGGCTCTTAGTCGTTCTCAAGCCAGCATCTCTTAAAAACACTATTTTTTTATATACTTGCGGCTGGACAGCGGCGTATGACCGTCGAGATCACGCGGGATCTCATGGCGGATACAGCGCGGAAACCCACCCGTTCACGGCTGTCTCTTACCCACAAGTTCACTGAGTCCCAAACAGACGTTTCAGACGCTGTCGAGCCCAATCTATTCTCGGAAGATCGAGGTGAGGAGTGATTCGGGCGGTGATATCGACAGTGGGGGGTTGCTGAATGTGGTAAGTGAGATCAGCAAAATCGTCCCATAGAAGTGTTAAGTCTGTAGATATCGAGGCTTCGGTCGGATTTATTGACCGCAACAACGACTCGATTTGTGGGTAAGAGACAGCCGTTCACGGGTGGGAGGAAGCGCGTACACTCTGTGCAAAAATCCACCGACTACGGCAGGGCCAACTCCCAATATTTTTGAATTATTGGCCCTACATATGACATATGGAGAAGCGGCGTACTGTCCCAGTGAAACTTGACGTGGGCAGTGACGACGCCGCACTCCTCGAAGACACCGTGGACGAATTCCTGTGGGCGGCTAACTACGTCACACGCCACGCTTTCGAGGGTGAGTACGTCACGACCAGCAAAACCACGCTCAACGACGACACCTACGAGGACGTGCGCGAGGGAACCGCGTTGCACAGCAATCACGTCCAAGCCGCCCGAAACAAGGCTGCTGAAGCCTGTAAAAGCGTGGTCGAGAAGTGGAAGCAAGGCAAGAAGGCGTCGATGCCCCACTTTACCAGCCCACACCTCGTCTACGACCACCGTACCGCCACCTTCCACGACGAGTACGTGTCGTTGGCAACAGTTGACGGGCGGATTGAAGCCGACTACGTGCTTCCCGGCAAAGAACGAGACACGCCCCACGCTGAATACTTCTTTTCAGACGAGTACGAAACCACGGGAGCAGAACTGCACTACACGAACGGCAACTGGATGCTCCACATTCACTGTAAGAAGGACGCGGAGTCTGACACGCCGGAACAAGATGCCACCGAGAACGGAACGGTTCTCGGGGTTGACCTCGGCGTGAATAATCTCGCAGTTGCCTCAACTGGCACGTTCTGGACGGGGGACGAGTTCGACCACTGGCGGCAGGAATACGAGAACCGACGTGGCGACCTACAAGAGTGCGGAACACGGTGGGCACACGAGAATATACAGGCTGTCGGACGCAAAGAAGAAGGTCGGTTCAAAATGACGATTCACCGGATAGCGAACAAGTTGGTGGCTGAAGCCCGCGACCACGAGTGTTCGGTGATAGCGTTTGAGGATTTAACCGACATTCGTGAGCGAACCGGCGCGTCGTGGGGTCACAAATGGGCGTTCAACCGCTTGTACGAATACGTTGAATACAAGGCCGCCGAATACGGTATCGACGTGGAACAGGTTGACCCGGAAAACACGTCGCGTCGGTGTTCGACGTGTGGGTTCACCCACCCCGACAACCGCGAGAATGAGTCGTTCAAGTGTCAGAAATGCGGCTACGAGAACCACGCCGACTACAACGCCGCGAAGAACATCGGTTTGCGGTATCTCCGCCGGAACCAAACTGGCTCCGGTGGAGGCGCACCCGTAGGCGTGCGCTTAAACAGCGGGATGTTGAATGCGAATGGAGAGTATGAACCTCCTGCCGATGATTCGGCCAGAGCGGGAGTCCACGCTGAAAGCCCACGGCTTTAGCCCTGTCTCTTACCCACAAATCGAGTCGTTGTTGCGGTCAATAAATCCGACCAAAGACTCGATATCTACAGATTTAACACTCCTATGAGACGATTTTGCTGATCTCGCTTACCACATTCAGCAACCCCCCACTGTCGATATCACCGCCCGAATTATTCCTCACCTCGATCTTCCGAGAATAGATTGGGTTCGACAGCGTCTGAAACGTCTGTTTGGGACTCAGTGAACTTGTGGGTAAAAGACAGGGCTTTAGCCGTGGGTTAGCTTACGCATCGGGAGCGTCGCGGTGACCTCGATCCGTTGGATTGAGCCGGCGTTCCGGGCGCGCTGCCGCCCTCGGTGCCGATCGGGCCGTCTCCCTCGGCAGAAGCGTCGCCTGAGTCGGTCCCGACCGCATCTCACCAGAGTTGCGTCTCCGTCGGTCGCGAGCCGCACCCCTTCTCCCCACTCACGCAACTCCAGAACGCGACGACCGTCATTCCCGAGCGTACTCGACGTCGAGCGCGAGGTCGTCTTCGGTGTAGTGACGCTCGACCTCACGCTCGCCGAGCAGCCGATGGAACTCCGCCTTCGAGAGGCCGGCGAGCTCCCGTGCCGTCCCAAAGGAGCGGTACTCCGCTCTGTACAGCGAGACGGCGAGCTCCTGCCGAACGATGGGCTCGCGGTCCGCCGGCGGTGCCGCGATCGCGTCCAGCACCCCGGACGGCAGATCGATACTGCTCATACCGACCGGTTCGACGCCGCGGAACGTACTATCGCCGCTCAGGGGGTCCGACCACGAGGTCGGGGGCTCCACGAGGATCGCCACTGGTTCGAGCGCTTCCAGCGGGACGTCGCAGGGTGGCTTCGAGACCGCGATTCGTAGTTTTCCCGCACTGAGTAAACGGTGTATTGAAACGTATTGTTGGCCGATCGGGGCGTAGCCGGGACCCACAGATCACACGACGAGCGCGATCCCGCCCCCGCCGACGATCGCGAGCGCACCGAGCGCGAAACACACCGTTGCGAACGGCACGCGCTCGACGACGCGCATGAGCGCGTCGATCGTCAGGTAGCCAACGACGGCGCTCACGCCGAGCGCGACCGCCGCGGGCACCGGGGCGATTCCGGGGAGCCCGCCCGCGCTGGCGACGGTGAGCGCGGCCGCGCCAACGGATGCGGGAATTGACAGCAGAAAGGAGAGCCGAAACGCGGTCGGCGGGTCGTAGCTTCGGAACAACAGCGTACTCGCGGTCACGCCCGACCGGGAGATCCCGGGGAGAATGGCGAACCCCTGCGCGCTGCCGACGAGGATCGAATCGACGAGGGAGGGGATCTCGCGGCCGCCCATGCTGACGCTGTCTGAGGCGCGCTGGAGGAGACCGGTGATTACGAGAAGGACGCCGATGACGGCGATGAAGACACCCCCCGTGAGGTCGCTGACGAGGTCGACGGCGAGGACGTACAGCGGGATGCCGACGAGCCCGGTGAACAGCGACGCGACGACGACGTACGTCGCGATCGCGTGGTCGGCGTCGTACGCTCTCGTGGGACGCCACCCGGGGAGTGTTTTGAGGATGGTCGCTATCTCGGCACGGTAGTAGGTCGCGGCCGACAGCGTCGTTCCCAACTGGAGGAACAAGGCGAGCTGGACGGCGACGGCGGGATCCGTGCCGACAAACGTGAGTACGAGCGAGAGGTTCCCCTGACTCGAGACGGGGAGCCACTCGACAACACCCTGAACGATCCCAGCGAGTATCGCAACGAGCAGCTCCGTGGTGGTCACTATCGGAGTTGGAGGCGGGTGGACAGGTAAAAGGCGACGATTGTGGGTTACCGCTCGGCGGGTGTCTGGCCGTCTGTGTTCGCGTCCTGCTCAGGTGGGTTGGGGTCGTCAGTATCCGTTGCCGTGGGATCGCCTGTGTCTTCAGTTGGGGCTGCGCTTGGCTCCGACTCGTCTGGCGGCGCCGGGGGTTCGAGGGCGGCAACCAGGAGTTTGACCGGGCGCGTCTCGCGGAGCTCGGCCCAACTCCGGCGCTCACGCGTTGCGCTCACGCCTACAACGGTGAGGGCGGCCGCGAGGCCGAGCCGTGTCGTGCCGAGGGTTCCGGCCGCGATGCTCACCAGCACGAGGGCGAGGCCTGCCACGAGGACTGCCAGCCCGCCCACCACCGCCGGCGCTGCCAACGTGGACGCTGCGCCGGTGCGGGCCGCCGCTGCGACCCGCGAGTCGTCGAGCGCGGGGAGCAGTCGATCGAGGATCGCATCGAGGAGGAGGATGACCGGGCCGACCGTCCACGTCTCACGGAGGTCGATCACGATCACTTCCGGATCTGGCTCTGCGGTGAGCCAGCGGTACAGGTATGAACTGCGCACGGCGGTGGCCGCTCGACGCCACAATTGACCCAGACGTGACTGGTGGGCTGCTCGCCGGAGCACGCTTCCGGCCTGTGTGCCCGTCCCCCTCTCGTCACCCATCTGTTTGGACCTTCGCGTCCGGCCTCATGTGTGTTGCGTCTGTGTCTGGGAGTTGGCCGGCAACACTCACAGGAGGTATCGCGCCGCGTGTATTGTGGCCGTGGCCACCGTCTCCGCTGGGCGCGTTACCGGTTCACGGAGACGACCGTCGCCTCCACGGTAGCCGTGCCGAGATCGAGCGTGACGGTCGATCCTTGGCGAATTTGGTCGCCTTTGAACGCGAGCCCGCTCGGCGTTTCCCGGAGCTGGAGGTCCGCCGTGATCGTCACCTCGCGGTTGACCGGATGATCGACCACGTTGACGCTGCCGTCGTCCCCGGTGGCGATGATGAGCGAGGGCTCTGTTTCCACGCCGGTGACGCGTGCGACAGTGGTGTCGCCGGTGCGCTCGACCATCCCCGGCTCGATCGCGTCCGCGAAGTCCTCGCGGACCTCTTCCATCCGGAGGGTAACGGTCCGCGTCGTCGTCGCACCCACATTGATGTCGCCACCGACCTGTTCGATCTGTCCTTCGAGCGTGTAATCGCTCGTCGGGAGGGTAATTGTCTGGCCGCGTCTGACCGTACTGTCGCCGAAACGGAGCCGATCCTGCTGGTGGTGGGCTGTGAGTGTCGCCTCGACGAGGAGCTGTCGTTGGGTCGGCCGGTTGGTCGCGTAGGTGGTCACGTCTTCGATATGGGCGACGGTGCGGCCACTCAGGCGGATCTCATCGCCGGGAGTTACGTCCGCTGCGGTGCCCGTGTCGACCTGACTGGACAGGAGTACGCGCTGTTTTTCGGTGGCCAATGCGTCGCTGTCGCCCACAGAACGGATCTGCCCGTCGATCTGGTAGCGGTCGGTGGTGATGTCGAGCGTCCGCCCGAGCCGCGGCGGGGCCCCTGCGTACGTGAGACTGTCCTGATTGTTGCGTTCGCCTTCAAGTGCCACGCGGAGGACAACACGGGTGTCCTCGCCCTGTGGCGTGAGATGAACATCTGTTATCCGGAGCGCCGACGCGCCGTCGGGTTCATAGGAATCACCCTCCTCGATTGCGTCGACGACGTATGGTGAGACAGTGCCGACATCGAGCGTCGCATAGGTGGTGTTTGTCTCCGGTGCCGGAGCCGAATCGTCGGTTAACATGAACGCAGCACCCGCAACGACGACGGCGACAATCAGCAACACGACGAGCGCGTCGATGACGTTAACGCGGCCGAACAACCGCCCCTCGTCGTCGATCAACTCCATGGAGGTACCTCCGAGCGCAGCATTACCATCGATGACCGGCGCGCGGGTAAAAAGCGTACCCGTTCGACGCCCCGAACCCGTAGGCTTTTGTCGGTCGTTCAGGAGTGTGGACACAATGAGTCGTTTGCGGCTCCCGCTTGTGCCGCGTTCCTTCCGACTAGCGGGCGTCGTCGCGGTTGCGGCGACGATTCTCTACTTTTCAGTGGTCACCCCGCCGGGTAGTGGAGTAATTCGGACGGGACCGTTCGGTATCCTCCCGTACAGCACGTGGCTCCACGGGCTGGCGTACGCCGGCCTCGCAGTGACGCTCGCGTACGCGCTCCAAGACCGGTCATGGCGCGACTGGACCGTATTGGTTGTCGTGTTCTTTGTTGCCGTCGGGTACGGGGGCAGTATTGAGCTACTTCAGTCGACACTGGACGCGCGCACCGCCGATTTCGGTGACTTACTCGTGAATGCAGTCGGAGCGGCCGTCGCGGTCATGTGCTGGCGGGTGGTAACGCGATGGGTGCGTTTCTACCGGGTGCGGCGGGTAGACGAACTTGAAGCGCCTGTTTGACCGGCTGTGCGGAAACAGCTCGGTTAACCGACGGCTGTTCCGATAACTGGCGCAACAAACATCATCCCAGCACCAAATCCGGCAATTCGCGCCATCGCACGTCGTGATCGCTGCTCGGTCCAGCCGGTGTCTGCGTCGAGGAACTCCTGTGTGGCCTCGATAGCTTCGCCGGACGCCACAGATCCGGCCCAGCCAAGAAGAGCGAACCCAAACCAGAGGCCGCCGAATGCGAACGCCGTTTCGGCGGCAGCCAGTGGCCCAATACCTCCAATTATGTTCGTTCCGACGACAAAAACCGGCGTGGCAGCGGCCCCGACGACAGCACCGCCAGCAACGAGTCGGCTCCGCTCCCAAAGAGCCGGTGGCAATAACATTGATCAGTCGACTGCTTCTCGCATCCGGGGGTCAAGCGCGTCCCGCATCCCGTCGCCAAGCAGATTGAACCCGAGGACGGTCAGTGCGAGGAACAGTCCGGGGAAGAACGACCACCACCAGACGCCGGTGAGTAGCCCTTGACTCACACCGTTTGAGAGCATTAGCCCCCATGAAGGTGTGCCGGCAGAGGCACCGAACCCGAGGAATGAGAGCGCGGCTAAGTCGATTATTGCCAGCCCGAAATTCAGTGTTGATTGAACAGTAATCGGCGCGAGGCAATTCGGTAACACGTGCCGGACGAGTACCCGGGGATCTGCGGCACCTAGGGCAACAGTCGCGTCGACATATTCATTTTCCAACACCGTGAGTGCGGCTCCACGGACGACACGGGCAAACCGCGGCGTGTACACTAGTGTGAGTGCCGCAACTGCCCGCCAGAGTCCGAGTTCGTCCGGGAAAATAGAGACGAGTGCGAGCGCTAAGAGCAGCGAGGGGAACGCTAACAGCACGTCCATTGTCCGCATGATCACGTTGTCGGTGATGTCACCGTAGTAGGCGGCGATAATCCCAAGGCCAACTCCCAGCACCGTTGATGCGCCGACGGTCACCGTACCAAACAGCATCGCGTACCACGCGCCGTACCCAACACGCGGAAGTAGGGCTCGCGCCTGCCCGTCGGTCCCGAATGGGTACTCCAAACTCGGAGCGGCGCGGTTCGGATTCGTACCGAGTTGTGATCGAGAGATGACTTCCAAGTCAAGCGTTAATCGCGCATAGATCGCGACCACGAGCATCGCAACAATGATACCGAGTCCAGCCAGCGCGAGCCGATTCGACAACAGTTGTGAGAGGAACGGCGAGGCGCGAACCCGGTCGATGAACCCACGACTCTTCGTCTCTGTCTCTCCGTCGGTGAGTGTTTCGGTGCTCATTGTTGGATCCTCGGATCGAGGTACGAGTAGGTTACGTCGACGATGAGATTCACCAGCGTAAACAGGAGCGCGAACGTCAGGACGGTTCCTTGGACAATCGGATAATCGCCGACCCTGATCGCCTCAACAAGGAGGGTTCCGATCCCACCGATCGCGAACACAGTCTCGGTCAGCACTGCGCCACCGAGGAGGCCCCCGAACTGGATGCCGATAATCGTGACAACCGGGATCAGGGCGTTACGAAATCCATGTTTCAACACGGTGATCTTCGCACCTTGGCCCTTTGCGCGGGCCGTACGCATGTAATCTTGCCTGACGACTTCTAGCATCGATGAGCGCATCATTCGTGAAATAAGCGCCATCGAGTACACGCCGATCACAAGCGCCGGTAAGAGCATGTGTCTGACCGCTGAACGGAACATCTCCCAATTACCGGCCAGAAGAGTGTCTATTGTTACCATTCCTGTAACGCGGATATCGGCAACACTGTACACTGATGAGATCCGCCCGCTGGTTGGGAGGACACCGAGTACCTGCGCAAACAACAGGATCAGCAATGGGCCGCTCCAGAAGATCGGCACGCTGATGCCGGTAAGCGCGCCGACCCGCGTGGCGTGATCGGTAATCGTGTCCTGTTTCACCGCGCTCAACACGCCAAGCGGGATCCCAAACAGGATGCCGAATAATTGACCGTACAGCGCCAGCTCAAGTGTCACCGGGAGGGTGTCGGTGAGTACTTCCCGCACGCTGGTGTTCCGGTTAATGACATACGACTCCCCGAAGTCGAACTGCGCGACGTTCCCGAGGAAATCAATATATTGGACCCAGATCGGATCGTTGAGCCCTAAGTCAGCGCGAATGCGCTCGACAAACTCTTGGCTTGCGCGCTCCCCGGCGATTGTGAGTGCTGGATCGCCCGGCGAAATATGAAGGATAGAGAAAACTAGCGTCGCCACTCCAATTAACACCGGAACGAGCAACAGCAGCCGCTTCAGTACGAATCGTTTTGGAAACATCAACGGATAGGTGAGGTGGAGTGTTTGACTACTCCAGCGAGACCAGGTTCAGGTACGGGCCGCTGATCGCGGCAATCTGGAATCCACTGACTCTGTCGGCCACTCCCCGTAACTCTTCAGCGTAGTCTAGGTACACCCACGGTGCCTCGTCGTGAGCGATTTCCATCGCCTCGTTGTACAACTCTACGCGGTCACTCTCGGTGCTTGTCTGCTGAGCTTCCTCGACGAGTGACATGTACTCGCTGTTCGCCCACGCCGAGCGGTTACTTGTGTTGTACCCCTCAGCGTCAAAGCTGACCCAGTCTTGGCCATCGGTGAGTTCGCTGTCCTCGACCTGCGGATGAAGGAGAACGTACGCGAAGTTATCTGGGTCCGCGTTGTCAGTGTACCATCCGAGGAAGCAGGCGTCGTGGCGACCCTGTGCGGTGTACTCGAGGAATGGAGCGAACGACTGCTGATTGATCTCCACCTCGATGCCGACTTCACTGAGGTTGGAGGCGACAGTCTCGGCCGTCTGGATCGGCGAGGGGTTGTATCCGCGGGGGTTCTGGAACGTCGCCAGCTCGAAAGAGAATCCGTCACCATAGCCAGCTTCCTCAAGCAAGGTCTGTGCTTGCTCTGGGTCGTATGCGTATGGATCGAGGTCGTCATTGTGACCCATCACGTTTGGCGGCAGGGGCTGGCTGGCCTCCGTCGCGAAGCCGGAGTAGATTTGGTTGACGATTGCTTCGGTGTTGATCGCGTGGCTAACCGCCTGCCGGACGCGGCGGTCTTGGAACTCCTCAACCTCCGCGATGTTGAACGCCATGTAGCCGATGTTGATACCCTCGGTGCGTACCAGTTCGACGCCGTCAGTGCCTTCTATCTGCTGGGAAGATTGTGCGCCGAGTCCGTCGATGATGTCGAGTTCACCACTCGCGAGCGACTGCGCACGGGTGGAGTTCTCACCGACCGTGACAAATACGACTTCATCGACTTCCGGGCCGTCGCCCCAGTAATCGTCGTATGCGGTGAGTCGAACCTGTTCGTTAGAGTCGTCGAGGGTGTCGAGTTCAAACGCACCCGTCCCGACTGCGTTCTCTGACAGATCGGTTCCATACTCCTCAATGGCGGCCTCAGAGTGTACCGCGGCTGCGAACATCGCTAGGTTACGCAGGAACGGCGCGTACGTTTGTGTGAGCTGAATTGTCAGCTCGTAGTCGCCGTCAACCTGAATCTCATCAATCCAGCTGCCAAGCGTGAACGGACCGTACGCCGAGACATAGTCGTCTCCGGCGTAGTTCTCGTACTCAGAATCGACGAAGCGGCGATACGTCGCCACGAAGTCCTGTGCGGTGAACTCTTCGCCGTTGTGGAACGTAACTCCCTCCTTCAGTGTGAGCGACGCCGTCTCGCCTTCAAGCGTGTAATCCGAGGCGAGCCCGTCGGTGAGCGTTGACTCGCCCGGCTCGAAATTAACGAGCGTGTCGTAGATCTGTTCGGTGACTTTTGCGACCTCGCCGCTTGTGCTGTTCTGGAAGTCCAGCGTCGCGGAATGGCTTCCGCGGCCATACCGGAGGAGGCTGGAGTCTCCGCCATCGGAGCCGTCCGCTCCGTCTGAACCATCGGAACCGTTTGAGTCGTTACCGGAACAACCAGCGAGCCCAACCGTCACTGCGGCGCCGCCAGCAGCTCCAAGGAACTTTCGCCGTGAAACGTCCGTGTCGCCGGATGACATAGATAGTATCTGAGCATTTACTAGTATAAACCTACCGAACGAATCGGATAGATTGTTCTGATCCACCTAACTGTTTGCTTTCGAAGTCTGTCTCTCCATCTTATTTTCTCTCACCCTGCTGGTCTGTGCTTGTGTAGCTGTCGCGGCATAGCACCCGATCAGTTGCTTGACATCCTCTCCGCCCTGAAGGGCGAAGATTCCCACGGCCCCGCACCGCTGGTTTGGGATGGTTACGGTTTGTAGCTGCCCCGATGACGGCTACTGGCTGTGCCAATCAGCCGTTACTCCTATCCCGGCATGGGATTTGGAGGTACTTCTTATCGCCTATACCCTATTTCGGCACGGAAGAGGGTGTCTTCCGTTTGAAGTAGGGAATCCCGATATTGTCCGATTAGTGGGGCGGATAGACCGCCTCGGCTAACTGGTAGTCGGACAACTACTCATTTAAACCATCCGGACAGGAGTTCGTCGTTAGTGTAGAGAACTGTCGGATTCATCCCCGCGCTGAAGCGCGAGGCTTTCTCCTCGATTCTCCGTAACACGACAGCTCCAACGAGAGAGCCGTTCAGTCGATCAGGTGACACGCTGCCGGGTGGTCACCGTCTGAAAGCGTTGGATCCTTGCGCTCGCAGACGCTTGCGAACGTTTCCGCTAAGATCTCTGCTGCTTCTTCCCACTGCCCGCCGATCACCAGCTTGAGAGAGCGATCGACGACCTCTCCAGCTCGTCCCTCTGGGGGTCGATCGAACTGGGCATTACGAACCGCCTCAACTGCCTCGAGCGGGACCGAGTCGCCGGTAGCTTGAGCGGTAGGCGCGGAACCGCCGTCGGTTGCCGCCTGTTCAGGTGTGGTGTCGGCCGTCTCGAGAATTGTCTCGACATCGATCGCCTCTCGCTCGACGCGTTGACGGTAGTCCATTATTGCTCGGTACATCTCCTGTTCGATATCAAGATCATCTGGTGGGATTACTGAGGGACACCGGGTCCGGAAATGACATCCCGAAGGTGGGTCGATCGGCGACGGTACGTCGCCTTCGAGTATAACTCGATCATCTGTATCTGCCGTCGGATCCGGCTCAGGGATCGCAGAGAGCAGTGCCCTTGTGTACGGATGCTGTGGATCCGCGAACAGCTCGTTGGTGGCGGCCACCTCGACGATTTCTCCGAGGTACATAACGGCGACCCGATCGCTGATGTGCCGTACCACCGAGAGGTCGTGTGCGATGAACAGGTACGTTAGATCGAACCGATCCTGAAGGTCTTCCATCAGGTTGAGGATCTGCGCTTGGACGCTCACGTCGAGTGCGGAAACAGGCTCATCGGCGACGATGAACTCTGGGTCAACTGCGAGCGCCCGTGCGATGCCAACACGCTGGCGCTGCCCCCCAGATAGTTCGTGGGGATACCGATCGTATTGTCCCACCTCAAGCCCGACTGCCTCTAGTAGCTGTCGGACCCGCCGCTGCCGGCGAAGCCGGTCGCTGTCGCCGGCAGAAACTTTCACTGAGATCCGTTTGATGTCGCCGGCGTCAGTGCGCTCGACAGTCCCCTCGACGCCGAGGTGTTCACGGACATCGACGTCAACCGTGTCGCCCGTGACCGTTACGTCGATGTGAGCAGTTGCCACACCGTCACCAGAGCCAACGATAGCGTCGATATCATTGTCAACTGTCACGTCGACCCGGTCGCGAGCGATCCCAGAGACTGTCACTGCGGCCTCAGTCGTGACCTTCGGGTCGCTCTCAGGTAGGTCGTGAATCGATAGTGGTTCACGGATTGTTTGGCCGACGGTTTGTCTCGGATCAAGCGATGAGAGCGGATCTTGGAAGATCATCTGGAGATCTTTCCGGGTCTTTCGTAGTTCCGACCCGTCGAGATCCGTGAGATCAGTCCCAGCGAATACTACTCGTCCGTCGGTGGGTTCGGTAAGGTGTAACAGCGCTCGACCGGCAGTTGACTTCCCGCAGCCGGATTCGCCAACGAGCCCCAGCGTCTCCCCGCGATTTATTGTAAAGTCGATCCCGTCAACTGCCTTCACGCTCCGATCGTCAGCACCAAGAACCCGGTCAAGCACGCTGTCGGCCTGCTCATAGTACTTCCTGAGTCCGTCGATTTCAACGAGCGGCTCGCCGATCGAACGAGAACGTCCAGGAGAGACCGCGCCGTCGCCGTAGTCACCTGTGTCGAACGACTCCATGACACACTTTGAGCGGTGGTCAATGTCTTCTCCCCCATGTTGGAGGTACGGGATCTCGCCGTCCGTACACTCCTCGGTTGCCCACGGACACCGCGGCGCGAAGTGGCATCCGGTCGGCATATCAATGAGATCAGGGACGTTTCCCTCGATCGGTGTGAGTCGTTCTTTCTCTTCGGTGGGGAGCGACTCCAAGAGAGTGTACGTGTACGGATGCGACGGATTCCCGAATATCTCCTCAACTGGTCCTTCCTCGACAATCTCGCCCGCATACATGACTGCGACGCGATCACAGGTTTCGGCAACGACCCCAAGGTCATGGGTGATCATCAACACAGACATCCCCAACTCGGCTTGGAGGTCATCAATCAAATCAAGGATCTGTGCTTGGATGGTGACGTCAAGCGCGGTCGTTGGCTCGTCCGCCACGAGCAACCCTGGCTGACAGGCCAATGCGATCGCGATGAGTACTCGCTGGCGCATCCCGCCGGAGAACTCGTGCGGGTACTCGTCAACCCGCGCGCCGGGTTCTGGGATACCCACTTCCTCGAGTACTTCGATAGTCTCTTCACGAATCTCTTCGTCTATGTCACGGCTGATCTTCGGAATGATCTCCCGCACCGCATTGAGCCAGGAGTCTTTGCGACGCCCCCCGTACTGGTGGAGACGGAGGCTCTCGGCGACCTGCTCACCGACAGTTACCGATGGATTTAGTGATGTCATCGGGTCTTGGAAGATCATACTCACTTCCCGGCCACGGACGAACCGGAGTGCCTCTTCAGGGGCGGCGGTGAGGTCGATTGTGTCACCAGAAATAAACCCGGTAGCGTCGTACCGGCTACGGAGTTCGTCAGCGAGTCGCGCGTCGGTCAGCTCGACGCTCCCGCTGACGATCTCACCAGGGTCATCAACAAGGCCCATTGTTGATAGCGCCGTGACGCTTTTTCCGGAGCCTGATTCGCCGACAAGACCGACTGTTTCGCCCTCGCGAACTTCGAGATCGATTCCGTCGACTGCCTTTACCTGTCCCCGTTCTGTCGAGAACTGGGTGTGGAGATCAGAAAGTGAAAGCAGCGGAGGCATATGGCGATTATCCGACTGTCAATGGATATAGTTTTGGCTTCCGTTCTATATCAGGGTCACTGTCTTTTTTGTCATTATTACGGAGGCTATATCCGGATCGATGGAGCACAGGATCACATGAAGTCGACACGAAAGGGACTCCGTGATGATGACCTATACAAGGACACCTATCAGCGCCTTACTTGTACAGACTGTGAGAAAGTATTAAAGACGACGACTGATTCGAACACTGTGTTTGATCTCCGCACCTGTCCAGAGTGCGGCACACAATACAAAGATCTGCCGTGACTGGCCGTTGCGGGTCTTGTGGTGTGGCCGGATATCACCAATACATCGATAGATAGGAGGGAAGTTTTACCGGCCGTCGACTGCCTACGCCGTGTATGGACTTTGAAGAGCATCCACTCGCCGACGACGACGATACTTGGAACACGGTTATTGAGGAGTGTCGTGCGACCGCTGAAGAGTACCGAGACCGTGGCTGGACAGTGTTTGCCCCGGTCCCCGGTGACGTCGTCCCGGTCCCCGCACCCGGTGACTCCGCAGATGAGAAGGTCGGGCTTGACGTGCTATTGTCTGGTGCGGAATTTGAACGGTTAGTGGAGTTAGTTGAGATGGATGAGTTTGATGAGTTCGAAGCGTTTCGTGCCCATGAGAACGGAATTGTCTATTTGACGCTGGTGTTTCGGGCAACGACAACTCAAACCGTGTTTTGTCTTCCCCTGTACTACCGAGTTACCGAAGCGGATCGCATGCTTGATCGCGTCCGGGCTGGTGACGCGATGACGACCTACTGTCACGCTCTCTCTGGAGACGAGCGGATTGAGTTCGACCATGACGATCCGACCCCACTGTTTCCGCCTCAGGACACTGGAGACGCGTAACGTCGCGGTCGCTATCTCCTAACTGGAGCCGCTTCTTGTTGAGCAGGCAGACGACGACCGCAGCCAATAAACCCTGTCCTCTTGTCGACATCAGACAGGTACGGAGTCGTGCTTGCGGCCGGCCGTGGGACTCGCATGCGGCCGCTGACGGATCGCCGCCCGAAACCGCTGCTTCCAGTGGGGGACCGCTCACTACTTGAACGCGCCTTTGACACTGCGGTTGGGGTTGTCGGCGAATTCGTTGTCGTCGCTGGCTATGTCGCCCGATTTACCCTTTGTTGGTGACTCAGCCGCAGTGCTTGAGAATACCCTCGAGTGACCTACTCATTCGATTCCCACTCTGGACGTGGTGTCGGAGACGGGAGTTCGTCAACCGCGGTTCGAAGCTCGTCCTCTGTCGTCCACGGGACGCATCGATCGTGGAGTTCGAATTTGCGGAACTTGTTGAGATGGACCCAACTGTACGTTGCTGGCTCTGTTTGCTCATCTGTCCGCTCGTCGATCAGATCCCAAACATTCTGTTCGTCGATATCGAGACCGCTCTCTTGTGCGCGGTCAACAAGCGAGTCGACCTTTGATTTGACCTCATCTTCCGACAAATCGTCTGCGAACACAATCTCAAGGGCGGCCTGACTGACGTGCTGTGTCGATTCAAGATTCGAATCAGTCACCCACGCGTAGTCACGTGGGAACACGTACGATTTATCGAAGTACGGTGGGCCATCGATCTCACCCAATTCAGGCGCCTCACCACCACTCTCTTTCTCGAAGACACCGACGATATAGTCACTGTAAGTCGCAAGCAACGAAAACATAATATCGAACGTATTGAGCCGGTCAGTCGGAAGTTCGAGAAGGTCACCCATGATAAACGGATAGGCACCGAGCTGCTTCGTGAGCTCGTTTTGGACAGCACGAAGCCGGCGGAGATAGGGGTCGCGATAGCTCCCCAAGATAAAATACGATGTCCGCTGGCTCCAGAGATATGGCAATTCGCGCCGCGTGAACCGCCAGATCGCTCGTTTCTCCGCTGGGTCAAGTTCGATGCCGCCGACGGCCTCGTCAACGACAGCCATAATATCCGCAGCATCCGGTGGAGGACTTGGATCGCTCATTAGCTGTCGATTCAAACCACAACATCTTATCGCTTTTGAACCAGTTTGGCTTTTTCTATATTAACTAACTTGGATCACCCTAACTGTTATATTGCCCCTCCTCGTATCATCTCGCATGAGCGGAACCGACATTAGCGCAGCCGATGCAGGGCCGTTTGCGGAACAGCGGCGGCTGTTCAAGTTGTTGTCTCAGGATACGCGCCATCTCATCATCCAGGAGCTGCTGGGCCACCCAACCCATCTGATGTCGCTCGCCGAACTCGAGTATATGACGGGGAAAAGCCAGGCGGCCATCAAAGACCAGCTGGAGACGCTGATTGACGCCGGGCTTCTCGCACGCTACACATACGAACCGAGCGAAGGGAAGCGTGATCTCCCGTCCCAGTTCTACGGGTTCACGGAGCGAGGCGTTGAGGTTCTCCACGACTACAAGTATCTCCGTGGGCTCCCGGTCGCACGCGCTCTCTACGAAAACACGCGCAAGACCGAGAAAATCGGACGCCACGAATCGGCACCCCGCCCGGAGCTTCCGGATGCCGTCGCGGAGGCACTCACGTTCGATGAACCCGACCTCACCGCCAGAAACTGAAGAGACGTAGTGAGAGTATCCCTCGAAAGCTGAGATCTCTCCTCTAGTACCGCTCCTAGCCGAACTCGTAGTCGCTGTCGCGAGCGTCGACGTACGCGTCGTTTCCCGTTCGGTTCGGCACTTGACATCCTCTCCGCCCTGAAGGGCGAAGATTCCCACGGCCCCGCACCGCTGGTTTGGGATGGTTACGGTTTGTAGCTGCCCCGATGACGGCTACTGGCTGTGCCAATCAGCTGTTACTCCTATCTCGGCATAGGATTTGGAGGTACTTCTTATCGCCTATACCCTATTTCGGCACGGAAGAGGGTTTCTTCCGTTTGAAGTAGGGAATCCCGATATTGTCCGATTAGTGGGGCGGATAGACCGCCTCGGCTAACTGGTAGTCGGACAACTACTCATTTAAACCATCCGGACAGGAGTTCGTCGTTAGTGTAGAGAACTGTCGGATTCATCCCCGCGCTGAAGCGCGAGGCTTTCTCCTCGATTCTCCGTAACAGGGGTCATCATCAACCTGATGGAAGACAGGGGCTTCAATATCCAGTCCGCTTCGGCGGCACAGCAGAAGCAGCACCCGGTCACGCAAGTCTTGGATGAACGGTTCCCGCCGTACGTGGAGCGTTCCACTCGGCGGCCGGCGTTCGGTCAGCGGTGGGACCTGGCCTTTGTCGAGATCCTGTTCAGTTATGCGGAGAAGAATGTCAATACTATTTTATGTCAGTGGCCGTTCCATTTTCCCACACTACCGCATGTATCACATCTGGCAATTGGTCCAATCGTGCTTCGACGACTGCCATTGGATGCTTATCGATGTATTCTGCGCTTTCCCGAAGCGTAACGCTGTCTGATTTGTTCAGTTGGAAGTGGACTTCTCCATGTTCTGGATGGTCGTCATCTTGATGCCAGCCGAGCAGAAGACTTCGTTCGGGTTCGATCCAGCTGATCCAGTAGTAGTCAGCGTCAGTATCGAGCTCTACATCAAAGCCGATCTCAAGTCGGACACGTTTGATTGGGTACCTAGAGTCTCCAAGGAAATCTTTTGGATCCGTTTCCGCAGTGACTCGATAGGGCCCCAGCTCTCGAGGAGTTGAGACACGAAGTTGGACGGAGCTGAATACTGAATCACTTTGGAGCCGGTTCTTGATTCGCCGATGGATTCGTTTGTTATCGAGTCCGTCTCTATTGGCGAGAAAGATCATCGATATCAGGCGATCGCACTGTGTCCGTCGCTATCGGAATCAGAGAGCTGAGTGACATCTGTGTAGAGTTGTAGTGCATGTTTCAATAGACGGGTCTCTGTCTCCAGAGCCTCCCACGTCGAAGCAGCATTCCGAATGGCACGCATTTCCGCTGTCGTGAGGTCTTCTTCAACCAGCTTGTTGCGCAGCTCGGAGGCGGTCTCGACTTCGTATTTTTCCGCTAGTGATTCGACTTGAGCGGTGTGTTCAACAAGGGTCGATTCGAGTTCATCACGAGAGTTCTCGCTAATGAGGTCAAGTACCTCCTCAATGAGCGTCTGTACTGGGTTTGGCGCATATCTCGTCTGTCCGTCGACGGTGTGTTCTTCTGCTTTATTTCCTGCCACAAGGGCCTCTAGTTCACTATCTGCTGTTCCCCACGCGACATCCGCTTCCTCTGCAATATCGGAGACTGTCGCAGGTTCATCGAGTGTCTCAACGACCATTCGAACCCGCTCACGCCCGCTATACCTGTCTTTCCACGCCTCTCTATTTGCGTTATTCATTACTGGTCTTATCTATATGCGACAGACACAAATAATTGTGTGTTTCTTAGATCCCCTCTAGTACCACTTCTACCCGGAAGTCGTAGTCAGTGTCGCGGGCGTCGACGTACTCGTCGTTACCCGTCCGATCCGGCATGTAACACGGATTGTGGCGTACGACAGCGAGCACGGGTATCCCACACGAGTGGCCCACAGTACGATCGCTTCGACAGCGTCACGCTGGACGGGCGTTTTGTGCCAGTCTTTCCACTCGACGACGGGGAAATCGGTTGGCTTGTCACTGTTGTGTTCGACCCACACCATCAGTACTCTTGTGGTCACAAATATAACGCAATATTTTGCGTGGGGGTAGAACTATTACTGTCGAGGCGGTACAACCACGTATGTCACCTTCAGACCCGCCCAACGACGCTGGCTGGATGGAGACCTGGAAAGAACACGCATCGGCGTTTGATCGAGTCAAGTCGGTGACGATGACGCTCTCGGAGCCCCGATCTGCACCGTGGATCGCAGAGCAAGCAGCCGTGTCCCCGAATACGGCACGGGATCACCTCCGCCGACTCGTTGACCTCGGTGTCGTGGCGGAAAGCGACGATAGTGGGGCCCGGCACTACTATCCGGATCCACTGTACACTCGACTCCGCGATATTCGTGAATTACTTGAAGGGACGACGAAACAAGAGCTTTCGGAGCAGGCCGCAGCATTAAAAGACGATATCGCGGTTTGGAAATCAGAATACGATGCTAACACGCCGGACATACTCCGGGAACGAGCGGTTGCAGAGACTGTCTCTGCCGAGCACGCGCATGAACTCACGCAGGTCGCAAGCGACTGGGAACTCGCCCGGTATCACCTCTCTCTCGTCCAAGATGCGATCACAAACTACGATACGTGGTCCTCTGACCAGTCGTCGCTCACCGTATGACTGATGAGTCGGAGGCGCCGGACATCCAGTCTCCACGTCACCAATCTGCTGATTCTCAGTCCCAGGCAGACGGTGTCCGTTCCGATGGCGGGACCACATCAGGACGGGATCGACATCGTATCCTTCGCGAGTTGCGTGGCGAGTTGGCGCGACATCCCGCCGTGCTGTCGGTTACAGGTGAGCCACCGAGTGAATATCGAGAACTACAGGCTGCGCTTGATCCGTCCTGGTTTGGTCGTTCGGGATCGACTGCCTCCCTCCGACTCACGTGGCTTCCAGACCCGTCACCCGGGCCAGAGGACACTGATCGCACGAGTGATACGTGGATGCGAACGCCGATTCAGGCATACTATACACTTCATTACAGCGAATCGTCCGGCTTCGATTGTGGCTTCCACTGTGAACCGAATCCCCATATCGACGGCCTGCTTCACTTTCAGGAACGCGAAGACGTGAATGAGCCATACACGTACGAACCAGTCTCATTCGACGCAGGTTCGGTGTCTGGACTTCTGTGGGAGATGTTGGACGCCCTCGCTACTCGCCTCACCATGCGGGACGGTCCGTGATCCCCCTAGTGTTCGTTCCTAGCCAAACTCGTAGTCAGTATCGCGAGCATTGACGTACTTGTCGTTACCCGTCCGATCCGGCACGTAACACGGACCGTGATCCGCTATGTGGAAGACAGGGGCTTCGATATCGAGGCTGCTTCGACGGTGGACTAGAAGCGGGAGACGGTCACGCACGTCTTGGATGAGCGGTTCTCGCCGCGCGTTGAGCGTTCCACTCGGAGGCCGGCGTTCAGCCAGCGGTGGGACCTGGCCTTTGTCAAGATCTTGTTCGGTGACGATCCAGACGTCGAGCAGTTGGGCTAACCGCCACGCGCTCTCAGTTACGCGGCGCGCGACAGCGAGGACGGGCATTGCCCGCATGAGCGCGGCCCGCAGCGCGACTGCTTCGACGGCGTCCCGCTGGACCGGCACTTGGTGCCAGTCTTTACACTCGATGACGAGGAAATCATCAGGGTCACCACGGAGATCGTCCCGGCGGGCGATCACGTCGGTTTCGAGGCCGAATAGCCGCGTATTGGGAAAACATAGTCAAAATACTATTTCTCTCGAAGAGCCAGCGTGGGGTTCGGCCTTTGTTTGAGCGATCGTGAGTCGCGTCGCGACACAGCGTCAGCTATCGAGTACGTCGCTGGATTCAAGATATACTTGAACTGCCTCCACGAAGCTTCGATATCGCTCCAGGTCTTGTAGCGCATTGTACACCACGTCATGATTGATGATGTTCCCATACGTGTGAGACAGCACGTTCCGAAATCGAGCGCCCTGTGCCATCTTTTCGGCCAGCGATCCCGACAGAATGCCTATTTCACCGAGTTCCCGCATTGATGCCGGGTTGCTTGCTGGTGGATGGCCCTGTTCGTGTTTGACGATTTCTTCGGCAATATCGATCGCTGCCTCGGTCATCTTCACAAACCGGCGTTCGACGATATCGCGTGTGTCCGAGTCCATCTTGTACTCTGCACGATCGACGCGCTGTTTGCGAGCAAGAACACCGAGACTTTCTTCGATTGTTTCGATGGCAGTAAGTATCTTATTGAGCCGATCTGCCGGGAGGCCCTCGTCTGTCATCCGTCGCTCTCTACCTCACCAGTAGCAGGGGGTCCAGAATCATCAGTATCCAGATGGTCGTTAATTCTGTCGAGGGCCGTCTCGAGCCGATCACGAGGCGTTTGCTGGTCGTTCCCGCTCGCTGTAAGTTCACGGCGTAGCTCGGCGACGTGGTCGCTGTTTCCGACCAAGAGGATCCCATTCTCGAATATCGCAGTTGCGAGTGGTTGAGAGACTGTGTTGAGATCAACGAGATCGACGTCATCTGTGTTCAATTCATCACTAAGATCGACGCTTAGCCCAAGGAACACCTCGTTGTATCCTCGATCTGCCGGCTCGTGTTCATCAAACTCGACCGCAAGATCGATGTCGCTCGCATCGTGGGTCGTCCCAGTGGCGTGCGAACCGAACAGAATCGCGAGCCGGACCGGATGCTCTCGGAGCACAGCTTGAACAGTCCCAACATCGAAGTGGCTCTCGAGAGTGGTCGATTCAACGGTTCTCATACTCCAAGGTACATTCTCAGATGATATAAAACGCAGGTGGAACCCCCGCTACCCAGCTCTCCCGTTCCTAGCCGAACTCGTAGTCGCTGTCGGCGGCCTTGACGTACTCGTCGTTGCCCGTTCGGTCCGGCACGTAACACGGACCGTGATCCGCGATGTGGAAGACAGGGGCTTCGATATCGAGACCGCTTCGACGGTGAACCAGAAGCGGGAGCCGGTCACGCACGTCTTGGATGAGCGGTTCTCGCTGCGCGTTGAGCGTTCCACTCGGAGGCCGGCGCTCAGTCAGCGTTTTCGAGGTGGAGCCTCCGGCCTCAAGGAGCGACCGAAGCGTAGCAAAGGGGGTGAGTAGGCCGGAGAAGAAACCGACATGGTACGACACAACCGGCATACTGCGACTGACTGACTCCCAAGGGTATAAGTACCGTCTGGTACTCTCTGAAGTTATGGACGTGCGTCGAACTGCCGTCGTGAAACTCGACCTTTCCGACGAGCAACGTGATGCACTCCACCGAACTGCCGAGCAATACCTGTATTGCGCGAACCGAACCACCGACTACTGTTGGTCCAACACCACCTACACTGAGTGTAGAACCAACAAGAGACAGGTTCGTGACGCACTCTACTCCGAACTTCGAGAGGGGACAGACCTACAGGCACAACTCGTCCAAGCCGCCATCAAACGCGCCGTCGAAGCCGTCAAAGCGTGTGTCGAACGGTGGAAGAAAGGGCAGCGTGTCTCTTGCCCGACGTTTACCGCTGAAACGATGGACTACGACGCACGGAGCGCGACCTTCTACCGCAACAAGGTATCGCTGGCAACCGTCGAGGGGCGGGTAGAACCATCGTTCGTTCTCCCGGCAGACAGCCCGACGCCCTACGAGCGGTACGTTCTCTCCGAGGACTACGAGTTCCGCGAAAGTACGGTTCGATACGATGCGGTGGACGACGAGTTCTACATCCAACTCTCGACGCGGCGGATAGACGGTGACGTAGAGGTTTCGGAAGATACCGGGCACCCCGACCAAACGGTCCTCGGTATCGACCTCGGCGTCAACTCGTTGGCAGTCTCCTCGACCGGTACATTCTGGCAGGGAGACGACTACGACCACTGGTGCCGTGAGTTTGAGAAGCGGCGTGGTGAGATGCAACAGCGTGGCACACAAGCCGCGCACAACGCCTTGCTTCGCCTCGGGAAGCGCGAAGAAGCGTGGCGGAAACAATACATCCACACGGTCGCTAACGAACTTGTCGCGGAAGCTGTCGAACACGACTGCGACGTTATTGTGTTCGAGGAGTTGACCGACATTCGAGAGCGGCTTCCGCAGGCGAAGTGGCACCACGTTTGGGCGTTCCGACGCCTCTACGAGTACGTCTCCTACAAAGGCCCTGAACAGGGGGTTTCCGTGGAGCAGGTCGAGCCGAACCACACATCTCAACGCTGTTCTCGGACGGATTGTGGGTTCACGCACGAGGACAACCGCCACGGAGAACAGTTCTGTTGCCAGAAGTGTGGCTACGAGGTGAACGCGGATTACAACGGTGCGAAGAATATCGGGCTACGGTACGCCCGAAAGCGGACACACAGACTCCGTTCCTCGCCCAAGTCGGGGAGCGGAGACGCAGAAGTAGACCTGCGTGTGAATGGTGGGACGTTGAACGGCGAGAGTCACCGGCCTATTGCTGGTGACTGATTGCCGGGAGTTCACATCAAAGCCCCACCCTCAAGGACCGAGGCGCGTATGCGCCGAGGGAGTAGGGTGGGGTAGTTTACTGAGGGTCCCAGACGAGAGATTATCTCGGATCGACGATAGTGGAATCGTATAAATCGCCCACGGCATCACATAACTTGTCTTCCGCAGCTCCACCCCTTCAAGTACGCCGTCGGGCAACTGTGTGACTTCGTATGAGTACTCAGCCTGTGTGGTCAGACATACAACCGTGGCTTCTTGCTCAACGTACGGCCGATCAGCATCGGATATCACGATTACAGCGGTAGCGAGGCGAAAGCCCACCCGTTCACGGGGTGGGATGAAGCCGACAACTGGGAGTCTTTCCACACTCGTAGGCACGGTTGGGGTTGGATGCCTACATAACATCTTTAGGTGAGAAATTTCTATATACTGGCGATGCCTCGTGGGTTCGACAGGGAACGTACCAACGTCCACAAACTCCAGTACCACTTCATCTGGTGTCCGAAGTACCGCAAATCGGTGCTTGAGGGCGAGGTACGCGACCGTCTCAAAGAACTCATCGAGGAGAAAGCCGACGAACTCGGTTTGGAGATACTGGAACTGGCGATCCGCCCTGACCACGTACACCTATTCATCACGGGCGACCCAACACTTGCCCCGAACAAGATCATGCAACAGGTCAAGGGCTACTCTTCGCACCAACTCCGCGATGAGTTTGATTTCGGCCTGCCGTCGCTGTGGACGCGCTCGTACTTCGTCTCAAGTGCGGGCGACGTATCCAGCGAAGTCATCGAGGAGTACATCGACGCCCAAGCAGGTGAGTAGTATGGAACGGAGCGTCTCAACCACGGTGCGGGTCAAACTCCACTCGCTGACCAACAGGAAGGCTGACCTGCTCGCCCGTGAGTACGAGGCGTTCCAGACCGAGGTACACGGCGGAAACGGAAACCTCTATTCCGCGACCGACCAGCAGGCGTCGAAAGTCCAGCGACAGAAAGATCCGAACCCCGACACTGAACAGCCTGTCGTTCTCCGCAACGACGTGTTCGACGTGTCCTACGACGAGGACACCGTTCTCTCGTCGTGGTGGGTGAAAGTCCCCGTCTACGACCCCGAGCGTGGACGGGGTAACTCCATCTGGTGCCCCGCCCACGTTCCGCACAAGGACGAACAACTCGTCCATGAGGGGGACCTTCGAGACAGCGAACTGGTGTACCGTGACGGTGACTGGTATGTGCATCTCGTCGTGAAGCGGTCTGTGACCATCCAAGACGAGTACGACGACGTGCTGGCTATCGACATGGGCGCACGCTGGGTCGCTACCTGCGCGTTCCTCTCCGACCGCAAGACCACCTTCTACGGTGAGGAAGTTCGTCGTATCCGCGAACACTACAAGCAACTGCGGAAGTCCATCGGGAAAGCCAAACCCCAACAGGGACAGCAGGTGGTCGAGCGGATCGGTGACGCGGAAGCACGGAAGGTGGACGACCGCCTCCATAAGATTGCTCGTTCCGTCGTTGAAGATGCTGAAGAACGGAATGCGGTTATCGTTGTGGGCGATCTCGGTGGGATTCGCACGGACAACGACAAAGGGCGGTACGTCAACGACAAGACCCACAAAATGCCGTTCGCCCGCCTGCTGAACTACATCGAGTACAAGGCCCACGACGCGGGCATCGACGTACAGTTAGTTGAGGAATACGACACATCGAAGACGTGTAACCGCTGTGCCTGCGAAGGTGTCCGTGAGACGCAGGGACGCTTCGAGTGTCCCGAGTGTGGGCTGGACGACAACGCCGACAAGAACGGTGCGCTGAACATCGGCAAACGAGCCTTGGGCAAGTTCTCGAAACCGCTGTCCGAGGCGGGGGCTGTACTGGCACAGCCCGAAACGCAGGTCATCGTCCCCCGTGACGACGAACCTGCGAACCTCCCGCTACGTGTGGATTCAACCCCCAGTGAGGGAACCTCACGGCTTTAGCCGTGGGAGGATGTCAGTGGGCGCGGATTGCTATGTGCCCCGGTTGGATCCGCAGCAAACACGAGACTGCCCTGCGGGTAGTAGTACGTCATGTGAGGGGTATGCGGTCTAATCCCACCGTGTTACTCTCTTTCACTCGACGCTGAGTCAGCGTCAGTGTTACTCTCCGTTGTTGAAGGAGCAGCGGTGCTGTTGACCCAGTCCGCGGGCGCTGGTTCCTCCCCGGACTGATCCTCTTCGGTGTCAGCGCGATCACGTGGGATCTCTCTTCGTGCGCCCGCACCAGTTTGTTCAACGTCATCTGGAGTGAGGCCCGGCTCTGGGTACCGATCCGCCATCTCGGCAAGTTGAACGAGGCTCCGTGCGAACCGCCTCACGTCATCCCGTCGCTCAAGTCCGTGGTAGAGACCATCATTCGTTTTGCCGATCAGTCCGTCATCATGGAGGCGAGATAGCGTCGTCGACGTGGTGCCGCGCGGCAGATCAAGTGCGTTTTGTATCTCTGCCGGCGTGTACGCAAGGTTCGTATTCCGATAGAGGAGTTTGACGATTGCGGCTTTGTTTGTGCCCGGGCGGATATTGATCGCGTCGTCCGGGTCGTGTCTTCGAAGATCGATGGGCATGAGTCTAACTGTATGTGTTTGTATGCGCTTGTAATGTATAAGTATCATGGTGGTCAGATTTGTGTGACTGTAAGGAGGCATATTCAGGATACCCTACGAAAGGTCGTCTACCCCCTCTACCACCGTACTTATCCGAACTCGTAGTCGCTGTCGGCGGCCTTAACGTACGCGTCGTTACCCGTTCGGTCCGGCACGTAACACGGACCGTGATCCGCGATGTGGAAGACAGGGGCTTCGATATCGAGACCGCTTCGACGGTGGACTAGGAGTGGTAATCGGTCACGCAAGTCGTGGATGAACGGTTCCCGCCGTACGTGGAGCGTTCCGCTCGGCGGCCGGCGTTCAGTCAGCGGTGGGAGTTGGCCTTTGTGGAGATCCTGTTCGGTGACGATCCGCACGTCGAGGAGTTGGGCTAACCGCCACGCACTCGCACTGACGCGGCGGGAGACAGCGAGGACGGGCATTGCTCGCGCGAGGGCGGCCCGCAGCGCGACTGCTTCGACGGCGTCCCGCTGAACCGGGACTTGGTGCCAGTCTTTACACTCAACGACGAGGAAATCGTCAGGATCACCACGCAGTCTGTCCCGGCGGGCGATCACGTCGGTTTCGAGCCCGAAACAGTACTCGTTGCGGGCTGTCCTGTACCCCCACTGCTCGAGTGTCTCGGCGACCCGGGTCTCGAGCCAGCGACCGTTGGTCGGATCGTGGTCCGGATCCTCGCCGTCGGGGGTTCCCACGGTGTCAATTTCGTCCGTGAAATCAGGGCTGTCGTTACTCATCGGTTGGGTCCTCGAGTGTGTCTGCGGCGTCTGCCTGCTGGGCTGCGTCTTCGAGAGCTGTGGCGATCGTTTGGGCCTCGCTCGGCGTGAGGACGGCGAAGGTGACCTCGCGGTCATCGCCGAAGCCGAGGAGGACACGCGATCCCTCTGTGATGTCGGTGCTGTCGGTGCTGACCTGGATACGTCCGTCCGTCGCTGTCGGGCGATCGCGTCTGATGGTGGTTTCGAGATCGAGTGTTTGGTCGCTCATTACTGATCACCCCCATTCGGGAGTTCTGTTTGTGGCGTTGCGACTGCTGTCGTCGGATGTGGTGTCGGTGTCATGGTGTCGTGTGGGTGGTCTCGGGTGGCTGGGAGCTGGTGGGCGTGGCTGTTCAGCTGTCGGCTCTGGTTGGTGGTCGTCATCGGATGCGTGGTGTCATCGGCGTCGCCGCCGGGTTCAGTGAGGATCGAGATCGGTGGCTGTCTGTCCCATCCACCGCAATCGTCTCTCCCCGTGTGGTCGGGAGCCGGGCTGTTCGGCCCAGTGGGTGTGGTTGACTGTCGATGCGTCACCAGCGTCGGCGCGGTCAGATCGCTTCTTTCTGGGAGCCACGCCGTCACTGGGGGTGTCTTCGGGTGTGGCGTCGGCGTCGTCGTGGTCCACCGGCGGTGGCCCCCTTGCTGGACGGGCGTGACGCGGTCGAGATCGCGGACATTGCTCAGGCGACGGTCATAGCTGCTCGCGGAGATGTCTGCTTGCTCGATCAGCTCCGAGCGGCCGAGTGGGCCGTCGGCTCGCAGTAGAGTGGCGTACAGCTTCGTCGCCGTCGGCGTGAGCTCGGGCCGGAAGCGCTCCGGTGGGAGTGTGGCCGCTGCGCGCTCGACCGCGGCCAGCGTCGGCGTTCGAGACTCGTTCAGCGCTTGTAGGAGGCTCTCCACGACGTCGTACGGACACGCTTGGTCGGTGTCCGCCGGGCCGAACGAGCGCAGACACAGCCGCACGAGTCGCTGGCGCTCGCGGGGTGTCCACTGGGCGTCGTGGGTCATCGCGATCTCGTCGATCACCCGCCGGATGGCGGGATAGGTCGTCCCGTCGACGACCGGGATTTCGAGCGGCGGTGCTTGTTCGGTACCGTCGGCGATTGCTTCTCGGACCGTCGTGAGTTCTGTAGCGAGGGTATCGGTGATCTCGTCGCGGAGTTCCGTGATCGTCGGGCCGGCAACCACCCACGACATGGTGAGATCCATCGTCGCGTCGTGGGCCGTTTCGGCGGGGAGTCGCCGGCACAGCTTTGCGGGCCGGTCTTCGAACAGCATCCGATAGCCTGAATGAATCCCGTAAACGGACTGTTTGGGGGCAGTTTTGGCGAGGAATGCACAGAGGTCCTGGAGGTGGGTAGGGTTGCGTGCGAGGGCGTCGGTATCGGGCACTCTAAGGGTGGTCGTGAGATCGATGCCGGCTGCGTGATACAGCTGGGTGGCTGAGGCGATCAGCCCGTGGAGATCTTCGAAGAGGTTGGTGCGGGCTGCCGTGTCGTCGCTTGTTGTGAGTTCGGCGACTTGCGCGAGGAGGCGGTCTCGAACCGTTGTGATTCGCTCGCGCCACGCTTCGTAGGTGGTTTCGGCGTTGCTGTACCAGCCGACTTGGTGGCCACGGCGGAGGATGCGGTCTGTTGGATACACTTGGGTGTCGTCAGCGATCGCTTCGAATTCGTGACCGAGTCGTGATGGGGAGAGGATTTTCGAGGGGGCTTTCTCGCTGAGTAAGGCGCCCGCGAGACGTCCCAACGTCGCGAGGGGCCCACCCCACTGGAGCACGATGTGGGTTTCGTCGTTGGTGTGGCTCAGGTACGCGACGCGGCCGTCATCGAACGAGTGGGGTTGGTCGTCGACGAGCGTGATGGTCTCGTCGTGGGCGACGGTGGTGAATCGTTCGTGGCGGTGGTTTTGGGTGTTCGCAGGGCCAGTGAGCCACTGAACGTAGTCGGCGTCTTCATCTGGATCACCGGTTGCTGCCACCCACTCGTCGGTTGTGGGTGTCTCCCTACCTCCCCGGCGGGGCGACACTGTACTTGTGGATTGCTGAGGGGTCGCAGTAAGACACCCATCGAGCCGGCGCTGATCCGGGTGGAGGAGGTCGTTGTTGTCGTCGAGACACTGCTGGACGGCTAGATCTCCGAGGTCGGTGAGCTGGACGGTGTTGTGCTGGCCACGGCGGTCGATAGTGACCAAGTCACGATTTTCGAGATCGAGGACGTATCTGCTAATGGTGCCCTCAGCGACATCGATCGCGTGATCGGTGGTGAGATCCCGGTAGCTCCGGGTGTATTTTGTCTTGAGGTTCCCGAGAAGGCGGCGTTTTCCAGGTTCGGTGTCGAGATCACGGATAGCCTCCCACGCGGCTTCGACAATCTGGACGTGGTCGATGTGGGGGGACCGATCCCGGCTAGCAGTAAGATCGAGGTGACACTCGGTCCAGTTGGGATACCGCTTCGAGAGATGTCGGTGGACTCTGGGGGAGGCGACGAGTCTGACGTCGAACCCGTCGGCGAGCACCGCAATCGCCGCGAGTGCGCGGACGCCCGTGCGGCGGTCGGTGAGGCTGGTCCACGCGTCGCCGTCCAACAGGAGTGTGAGGGCGGTAGGGTGGTCATCGAGTTCGCGATGGAGTGCGACTGGTCCTTTCGCGAGCGCGCCCAGATCGGCGTTGACTGGCCCGCGCCCCGTGCCGATGCTGGTGACCGTGTCGGTGAGGTTGGCGTGTCGCTGTTGGTGGTACGGACTGCGTGTACCGGTGGGTTCGTCTCCGTAGGTGAGCGCGAGTGTCGTGATCGCGCGAGTGTACGCGACGGCTTCGGCGACGTCGTCGGTCCATGAGTTGTCCGTGTGGTGCCACGCTGGCAGGATTTTGGCGAGGAGCTGGGAGCTCGTCCGCCACGGATCCGTGGTGGCGTGCTCGCGGATGGTCCGCTCGGTGTATGGCCTGAGTTTGGCGAGGAGGGCTGGTACCCACTCGGTCAGCCGGGGCGAGACTGCTGGACAAGTGATCCCCTCAGTGGAGATGTCCGTGCTGTGGCTGACGAGCCGGACCCCTCGCTCGCGGGCCGAGGGCTGGCGTGGTCCCACAGGCGATCACCTGCTGGTGATGGGCTGGTGGGGCAGATCGGCCAGCATTACTCTGACCCCTCGCGTGGGGAGCCACCATCAGAGCGGGCGTGTTCTCGAACCGCCGTGAGAAGGGGGGTAGGCTCCTGCTGTCTTGGCTGGGTCGGGGTTCGTGGTGTTGGGGCGTCCGGGTGGACGTGTGGTTCTGTGGTCGTCGTGGGACTCGTGACGACCGGGGTCGGATCAAGGAGGACGAACGTTGTGGATTGCGTTCGGGTGTTTGAACATGTCCCGATGTGACCCGTAAGGACGTACTCGCGAACACCGCGGGTGAAGACGGTCGGGTGTTCGTGGATATCTGATCCGCACATGATGTAGCCGATCGCGTACGCGGGTTCGCCGGCCGCGCGGTAGGCGTAGGCGGTGATGTCGTCGCCTTCGTTGAGGGGTTGGCCGCAGACTTGGCAGGTCGGGTGGTTGGTGTCGAGTCCGATGCGCGTGAGCTGGGAGAGATCTGCGGCTTGTGGGTCGTCGGGTCGCGTCATTCGTGTCCTCCCGCAGCGTTGCGAGTGCCAGCTTCCCACGCTTGGCGCGCAGAGAGTGCGCGACGGCCCGACTCGGTCAGTCGGTACTCGGTCGTGTTGTGGGTTTGTTTGGTAACGAGGTCGTATTCGATGAGCTCCTCGAGTGTGTCGCAGACTCGGGCTTGGTCGATTTCGTTGGCGTAGTAGTCGGTGAGTGCGTGGTAAAGTGGGCCGCTCTCGCTGGGGCCAGTCTGTGAGAGCACCCAGAGTAGGTCGCGGTGGGTGGCTGAGAGATCGGCAAGCGAGATGGGGTCATTCTCGGTGTTAGGGATAGACATTGTGGCCCCCTACGGTGTCCTCGTCGACGCTGCGTGTCGCAGCGCACGTTGTACAGAGTTGGCTGTCGAAGGCAGCGTCGTACCGTCAGCTGGGTTTTCACACAAACTACAGTCGGAGCTGTTACTGTTCGATCCGTCAGCCGTCTCGCAGGGCTTAAGCCCCGCAGTTGCCAGCATTAGCATGGTTCTGTGTTGCGGCACAGAACCCGTCCCGGCTGGGTGCTAGTACACCGCGGCCGGGGTTTCTACACTTTCTCACGAGCCGAGGGTTCGTCACTGGGCTCTGTGGTTTCCAATAATACCGCTTGTAACTTATAAGTTCGGATCGTGTTTAACAGAAGAGAATGTTCTGAATAATACTATCCGAACTAATTACACACACTACGATAGAAATGGTCACCATGCTACGGCACTCGGGAAATTGGATGACTTTGGTTGATGATCGAATTTTAGAGTATCTTCATGAAAATGAAGCCGCGTCGCCCACAGAAATGATGAAAGGTGGCCCAATCAAATTCAGTCGAGCATACATCGGTAGAAGATGTAGAAAACTGCAAGAAGAGGGCTTAATCCGAGAGATTAGTGATGCAACGTATGTAATTACGGAAGACGGTGAGGAGTATCTAAAAGGACATCTAGATACTGAAGACTGGCGGTATATCGACAAAGAAGCTGGTAGAGGCGCCCATAGTGATTCAACTGAAGACGCTGCTTCTGACCACTAAATAGTAGCTTCCTAGTTACCGGCGACATCTTCCAAATCGGTGTGTATTGTTTAACCAACACAGTATCTATTTGATGCTAGTTGTTGGTTAATAACGTTCTATTCCCGACGATCATTGAGCGATAGGTACCGACAACACACATACCGGCAAGTCTTACGAACAGGTCACGGTTCCTCTCGTCTCTAGTGCCTACCCGTCGGATCCGACGACCGTTTCAGCGTCGTCGTCAGTGTTCCCGATGGCATCGTCGCTGGGGATGCGACCTTCGGCCTCGTAGTAATCGTCGCGGTACCCTATGTCGATACGCCAGCCGCCTAGTCCGATGGCGTCGGTCGTGGAGCCCGACTGGATGAACAGACCCACCGCGTCGCTAATCCCGTACTCGTCCAGGTTCAAGGAGTGAACGAGATGATACGCGTGGATAATTGCCAGCGTGAAGGCACAAATCCGGTGATTACGAGGTTGCTTGGCGGATCCGCTGGGATTTTCCACGAAGTCTATGATCTCGCCGTACTGGTTGGTGTCACAGACACCGTATCTAGAGGCGTCTTCCCACTAAACCCCCCTCGACGAGGAAGGCGGCCTCTGCGCGATCCTTGCGCTGACTACGAACAACGTCTTGGGGTTTGTCTCGAAGATGTTGTCGCTGAGATTGAGCATGAAATCGAAATCATTGGATGGATCAATCTAAATCATCAAAACTGAAGAGCAAAATAATCGTGCCCTCAGGGATCGTGATTCGTGTGCCGTCACTAGATTCAATAGAGCAGTCGTTATTAATCGTCACCAGCTTCTTACTCGCCGTAGACATTGACGAGTCCCAACCTTCGTGCTAGTCGCAAGAGATTACTTTGATCTGTATAATAACAATTCTAAGACACGTAATTAATATGAAAGGCAATAAGAAAACCAAGCCGAAGCACTTACACGGTACTACCAGAATTAACATTCAAATGGCACGCCTAGCGGTCTTTCATCCAACAATTATGTTGGACGGCGGTGGGGAAGGTGTCTGTACCCAGGCGCTTGAGGCTTTATCTTCTAACCACGACATTACCCTGTTTACTACTGATGAGGTGGATATCGAGGCACTCAATAAATTTCATGGGACCAGTCTCAACCAGTCCGAAATAAACATTAAGAATCCTCTCCCTCGATTAGAGCCTACCATTGACCGAGTATCAAACATCGTAGGCAAGATAGTTCCAAATACTGAGTTAGGTCTATTAAAACACTCTTTGGCACAACGACACTTAGATTCTATTTCAAAAGACTTTGATCTATTATTTAGCACATGGAATGAAATTTTTCACCCTGATAGAACACTACAATACATACACTTTCCCGGATACCATCCGAAGGTATATCGCAAATTTGATCCACGTTCTGCTGATTGGAAATACCGTTCGTACCACGACCTCTGCCGGCGCATAATCGGGTCAAGTGAACAGTTTGGTCCGAATACACATACAATAACAAACTCACAATGGACCGCCGACTTAGTGAGCGAGCATTATAACACTGATGTGTCTGTTGTGTATCCTCCGATTGATGTATCCGCGTTTGAACCGTTAGTGTGGGACGAGAAGGAATCTGGGTTTGTTTCAATTGGTCGGGTACATCCGCTAAAGAGGCAATTGTTCATGATACATGTGTTTGATAGGCTCATAGAGCTGGGACATGACATCCATTTACACATTATCGGCGGGATATCTGACAAGGAGTATGGTGAAAAGGTGATGTCTGCGGCACATTCTCGTGAATACATATCGGTTGAGGGCCGTCTACCCCGAAATAAACTTGTAAAACTGGTTGAGGAGCATAGATATGGGCTCCACGCAAAGAAGTTCGAACACTTCGGAATGGCCGTCGCGGAGTTAGTGGCGGGCGGTGCTGTTCCTTTTGTTCACAATTCTGGAGGCCAAACAGAGATCGTTGGTGAGGATCCCCGGTTGGTGTACGATGACTTGGATAGTGCGGTTCAAACTATTGACAATACATTAAACAATGTCGATACTTATACTATTCAATCAGAGCTTTCCTCAAAGAGTGAAAAATTCAGCAAGGCGAGATTTCAACAGGAGATACAGACGGCTGTCTCGAATACCCTAAGATGAATTTCTTCCCACTAGCGGTATCAGCTACTTCTCTTGTATTATTCACCACCACACTTCTTTTAGCCTTACATATTGGTTATTCAAAAGACGACCTCCTTCACCCACTTATTATAACATCTGTTATATTCTCATTTTTCCTCGTAATTCCCGGAATGTATTTACTGGTCACTCAACAATTCCGTCTTACTACTACAACACCGCAAACAACCTTGTCACAGGCTCTATTCTTATCATCTCTTAGTTTCACAGTCATATGTGTGTCATTTATTAAGGCTCCAGATATCCGCATAAGATCTCGGTTTAATAGACTCATTTCTGAAGTTCCGCCACAACACTATATTCTATCTGGATTCTTTTTGCTACTTCTTGGGCTTCTTCCCTACTATTATTACGTAACCGTTAACGGCGGTTTTGTTCGTATGTTGCTAATTGATGCTCGACTACAGTTTCAGGTGGTTCCCAATACTGCACGGTACCGTGTTCTGAGTTGGGGACTTGTCTTCGGTGGATATGCCTTGATGCTTGGAGGATCTGCTGTTGGTGAATTGCCTCGAAATCAGGTGGTTCGGAGACTTATTTATATCGCTTCATTGGTCGTTTTTGCGTATACCATTTCGTTTCGGGAGCGTCTATTGATCGGATTTGTACTTGGGTGTTTAGTGATATACTTTCATGAGAACGTCTACAAGATACGCGGCCTGACCTTCATTAGTACCGGCATTGTCGGCTTTTTCCTAATTCTTGCTGTACCTCTGTTTGAGTACTTGACTGGGAACTTTTCTTCACTACCTGTTAGTGAAGTAATATATACATATCGATTCGAAGCATTCCTCATCCTTCTCCAGCAGGTACCTGAATCCACTTCGTTCTACTGGGGTGAAACATTCTCTACTGCTGTCTGGTTCAACTATCCTGGTAAGTCCAAGCCAGTCGGTGATATTCTAGAAAAAATTGTTGTTGGTACTGACAGAGAAAACTTCGCAGTATCTGGTACAGTACTCGCAGAGATCTACCTCAACTTTGGAACAGCGGGTCTGTTCATATTCTCTACTGTTTTTGGGGTGATAATTAAACAGGTATATAAAATTAAAAATACTACTGGATTAACTGCTGGTTCTTACCCCGTCCTACTCTACATCTTACTAGTTATCCTACCGACTGCCATTACTTGGGGAACTCGCGTGTTTGTATTTACAATTGGGCCAGTATTTATCACCACAGTAGCCGCATTAATAATAATAAATAAACTATAGTATGGCACGCGTACTATCTCTCTGCTCCAGGCTTCCATATCCGCTTACGGGCGGTGCCAAGTTACGAATGTTTTACACCGCGAAGGAGATGTTAAAATCACATCAGGTGGAGCTCTTAGTTATTGAGGAATCTCCGACTGATCAGTCAGCACTCTCTCAACTTGAAGAGGTATTTGACGCTGTACACTTGTTCGAATATCCAAAATCCGAATTCTATACAAATGCGGCCCGTGGAATCCTTTCGACTCAGCCTCTACAGACTCATTACTACATGTTTAATGAGGTTAACAATTGGTTAAATAAGAATGAAAATCTATTTGACCTTCTATATTGTAATCATGTTCGGACAACTGAATATGTAAAAAATAGAGATACGACTCGGATCGTTGATCTCGTTGATGCAATCTCCCGAAACTATCAACAGGCTACATCGGACGCAACTGGACTGTGGCGGATGATCTATCCTATCGAATGGCGTCGATTGAAGCGGTATGAAAAATCAATTGTCGATACTTTTGACCACTCAATTATTACTACACAAGAGGATCTTCTACATATAACTAATGGAGAAAGTAATCAGGAAATTTCTACTCTTCCAAACGGTGTAAAACCAGACCTATTAACGTACGATCTACCCGATTATTACTTGAGGAACCAACCAGTAATTGTTTTTCTCGGGAAGATGGACTACTTCCCCAACAAGGACGCTGCTAAATATTTCGCAACTGAAATTTTCCCAAAAATACGAGAATCTGAACAGTCCGCTCAATTCTTTATTGTCGGATCTAGCCCTGAAAAAGAAATTTGGGAGTTGGACAGTAGGGAGGGCATCACTGTTACTGGATTTGTAGAAGATCCTGTAACGTATCTTAACCGTGCAGATATTGTAGTTGCCCCGATGCGCCATGGGGCTGGCCTACAAAATAAGGTCTTAGAAGCGATGGCTCTCGGGAAGCCTGTTGTCGCGTCTGAAGTAGCTGGAGAGGGAATTGAAGCTATTGATGGCCACCACCTGCTTGTTGTCGGCTCATCATCCGAATTCCAACAAGCGGTTTTAGATCTCATTTCGGATCGTGAAAAACGGGAGTTAATTGGAAAAAATGCCCGAGTGCTTATCGAGAGCAGATATACTTGGAATAAAGTTGGAAGCGAACTGAGATCTATTATTGAATCGTGTATCTCTCAAACTAGTTTTGATTAATACGTCTGTGTATTCCTTATTGTATCAACGTTAGACTATCTGTCCCTGGAAACTAACTGCTTAATGTCTCCAATCTTCACCTCTCTCAAACTGATTAGTGAGAGAATGTATAAGCCACATGCGCCAAACCCGGCAAAAACAATCCACAGAAGTTGTGAGCCTTGGATTAAATAAACTGCCCCCCCTAGTGCCACTGCGGGTGTGCCTGAGACCAGTATATTTTTAATTGTACTATTAGGTACTCTCCAAGCGACGGTATACTTAGAAGACCCAATGGAGAATATGAGATATGAAAGAGAGCTAATCAAAGTTGCAAATGAAGCACCTACGTATCCGAATTGCGGAATTAGCAAATAATTGAGCAGTATATTTAATATCACTGATATTAGAATTCCTGCTGTCATAAACTCTGTCATAGATTTAAGCTCTAACCCTTTGTGGCCAAGCATTGCAATATTCCAAAAAAACAGAGACAATCCGATTATTGGAATTATTATATAGCCTTCATGGAATGATTGCCCAAGGACTACGCTACTCAGGGGTTTACTTATTATTGCAGTAAATATTGTCGCACCGACACCGATTAACAGAAAGTACCGACTATACTTGGTGATTAACTCGGAGACCTCCTCTGAATTCTCTCCATTCCACCGATCCATTATTACCGGATGTGATGATTGAATGACTGGATTCAGTACCAGTGGGAGCCCCGTATGGACAAGCGAATAGTTTGATGAGTAGATCCCAACAGCTGACGCACCACTCAGCCACTCCAGAATAACTCTATCAATAAAATTCAAGAGAGTCAGACCAAACAACCACCCTACCATTGGTGCCCCATATCGGAATAACTGTTTAGCAATCTCTGTATCCAATGATGGCAGTTCGACATCTAGCATGTGGAGCATTACGCCAATAGTAAATATGCTACCGAGAGCGGTCCCCCACATCCAGCCAACGATATTTTCTAGAACAAGCAGGGAGATAACAACCCCAACCAGTAGTTTGAGAAGAGAATTAATCCCCTGAAAATATGTAATATATCTTGGATTGAGATTTGCTTGGAAAAAAGCTCGAAGCACGTCAAACGTGCCTACCCCCACCACGGACACTACTGCCACAAGATAGTATCGGCGATATTGCCCAATCGCTGGCTCTATAATTGTGAACACAAGAAGAGATATAACCGATACAAATATTGTGAGGTATAGTAGAATCGCCTCAACCGTTGGAAGTATTTCCACGTCTTCTGATTCAAATCGGAGAACAGACTGTTCCAGCCAGCTATATACGCCAGTTGAAACTGTCATAACTACTACCAGAACAAGCGAATATCGTCCGTATGGTGCGGGATCAAAAACCCTCGAAAAAACCATTACACCAATTAATCCAAGGATCGCTGGGAGGGCATTAGCTAGTGTGTATAATCCAAAGTCTCTACCGAAGAGCGTGAGAAAACTCTGGTCAGACCTCTCTTTCATTCGTTTTTCTCTGATAGTGCCTTGGCAATAAATACGTAGATTCTGATTAGAGATGTTGGTTGATTCTACGCCCAATCGATTAGGCATCTGCCGGCATGGAATCAGCGGTGTTTTGATATCGGAATCAAAGCCATGATATATTTGCCACAATATCGCACCCATATGCAAGAAAAACGCGTCCTCGTCACGGGCGGGGCCGGGTTCATCGGCTCGAACCTCGCGAACCGCCTCGCAAGCGACAACGACGTGATCGCGGTCGACGATACCTACCTCGGCACCCCCGAGAACCTCGATCCCGAGGTTGAGTTCGTCGAGGCCTCCGTCCTCGACAACGATTTCCCCGTCGACGTCGATGTCCTCTTTCATCTCGCCGCGCTCTCCTCGCGGAACATGCACGAGGAGAACCCCCAGCGCGGCTGTCGCGTCAACGTTGAGGGGTTCGTCAATGCCGTCGAGCGCGCCCGCAAGAATGGTTGCGAGACGGTCGTCTACGCCTCGACCTCCTCCATCTACGGGAGCCGCACCGAGCCCTCCCCCGTCGACATGGACGTGGAGGCCCACACCGCCTACGAAGCCTCCAAGCTCGCCCGCGAGCGGTACGGCGAGTACTACGCCAATCACCACGAGATGAACGTAGCCGGGCTCCGCTTCTTCTCCGTCTACCAGGGCTTCGGCGGCAACGAAGAACACAAAGGGGAGTACGCGAACACGGTCGCACAGTTTGCCGACGCCATCGCTTCAGGTGAGGCTCCCGAACTGTTCGGTGACGGCACGCAGACGCGCGACTTCACGTACGTCTCCGACGTCGCCCGCGCCTGCGAGCTTGCGGCCGACCACGAGCTGACGGGGGTGTACAACGTCGGCACCGAGGAGGCGTACTCATTCAACGAGATGGTCGCGATGATCAACGACGCGCTCGGTACCGATATCGACCCGGAGTACGTCGAGTGCCCCTTCGACGGCTACGTCCACGACACGATGGCCGACTACTCGACATTCCACGAGGCCACCGGCTGGAAGCCGCAGGTCTCCTTTGAGGAGGGCATCGAAATGGTCTGTGAATCGTATATTAACGACACCACTAGCACAAATTAGTACTAGATACACTGGACATAAGCAGCCATAATTAATGCCACCCAAAAATTTATTTTACATAGAATTAAGATTTGGACATATTACAAATAAACTGTTATAACCTTATTAAAATCGGTGTTAGCTCCAGTTGGAGCAGCACTTCTGCCCCGGCTTCAGCGATTGCGAAGCGCCGTGCTGACCGGTACGGGCGCGATCGCTGCCGGGATGGTTCTCATCGGGATAATCCCGAACAAAAGGTATCTCACAGTGATATTAACGGCCAAAACTGAGCGATCATCTGTGCTCCTGCCAATCTTGGAGTACCGCTATAGGTGTTTTGAGATTATGGATATTTTGGGATCAGTGTCATGGATAGTTCGGATCGCGCTGCTGACAGTGATTGCTGAATTGGCGATCTCGTGAGCACCCTCGTTACGTGCCGACTGTGGAGCACTTGCGGCTGGTGTCGCTGTACTCCCATTCGTCGCACCGGAAGTATACCTGTTGTCGTTCTGTATCTATTGCTGATCGCCGTCGTCATATTGTTAGAGCAACCAGACTGATGACCGAATATTGGTGCCGCTGTTGCTGCGTGTCACGCTCATGTGTGTGATTGATCTCATCAAGGAAGCTCCGAACACGTCACCACGCCGGTATCGGGTCGCGGACAGCGATGTCGTCGGTGAGCTCTTCGAGTTAAACAGCGCGCTTAACAGCGTCGGGACGTGGTCGCTGCCCACGAGGCGTACTTCGGTGCTTTTGTCGGTGTTCGGAATCGTCCTTTGTAGGCTCGTCGACGGGTTTTCTGGAACGCACCAGTTGATTCGCGGAACGGGAACTTGGGACCGGAGAGGTGTTCGACGAACCGCGCGAGTTTTGTGTCTCCCTTTGGAAGAATACATATGTAGATTCTCGGACGATAGTTAGGTTTATCGCTCTTGTGTAGCACATTGTTGATTTCAGAGAGTTGCTTTGACGGCGTGTTTGAGCGCTTTTCGTCCGGGTTTGCGGTAGAGTTCTCGTCTGAGTTGGAACGCTCGGAGATACTGTGTGAGGCGATCTTTTGAGATGCCTCGATGCGGCGAGAGCCACCGTCGCGCCAGCGACGCGTGGCTCTCGCAGGTGTTCACGTGGACCGTCTCGTCGGCGTACTCACCGTCTCCGTGAACGACGTATTCGCGGTCGAATTGCTCGTCTTCAGTAAGCGGATCGTACGCACGAAATCCGTCTGTATAGACAGTGAGAGGCTCCTGCTGGCGGTCTGCCAGCAGGAGCCGGATCGTCGATTCGTCTGCGGATTTCGCCGGCACAACGTACCGTTGCTCGGTGCCACGATCCACGAGAACGAACACGGGCGGTTTGTCTTGATCATACGTTCCGCGCCCGCGTCGAGAGAGGCCGCGAGAGCGCGACCACTGGTCGCGCTCGCGGCCTTTCAAGCCGGCAGAGACGTAGAACTCGTCAATTTCAACCGGGCCGCGGAGATCGAGTGACGGCGCGTCGAGCGCTTCAGCGAAGCGCTCGACACGCCTGTGAATCGTTTTGTAGGCGACCTCGATTTCGCATTGTAACTGCCTGAGACTCGTGTTAAACCGCAAAAACGCGTAGATCGAAAACAGCCACTTGCGGAGTGCGATCTTCGAGTGAGCGAAGATCGTGCCGGTCTTGTCGTTGAACGTGCGGCCGCAATCCTTACAGAGATACCGCTGAAACTGCCCATAGCTGCCGTTTCTGACCGTTCGGTCAGAACGGCAGCGAGGACAGGAAACGCCGTCACGCCAGCGAACCTGCTGTAACAGGTCCGCTGCGACCGATTCCGACCCAAACACATCCAGCGGAATCATTCGTGTCGGACACCGCTGACGCGGTGTCCTTGTCCTCTTCGACTCCACAGCGACAGCTCAGCAGTATCAACAATCTCCTACAGAAGAGCGTAGGTTTATTATGATTAGCTATAGATTTCAAGTAGTGCCTGCATCCGTTGGTATCGTCATTCCGGCATATCGTGCCGATCCAGAAACAGTCAACAATTTCACCACCCTCCTTCACGAGACTATTGGCGGAACGGTCCACGTCGAATTTGACGCACCTACACAGGAGACCCTTGATAGGCTTTCCGAACCAGATTCGATCAATACGTGCTCGGGGCGACGGGGTAAGGGGCGGGCAATTACAGAAGGGTTCGAATTCCTCTCAACAGATATTCTTGCGTTTGCCGATGCGGATGCCGCAACGCCGGCAGCCTCTGTCGCCGACGTAGTCGAGTCTGTCCGAAGTAGGCAGACTGACCTTGCTATCGGGTCACGGCGCCATCCCGACGCAAATATCGAAGCTCACCAAACACATCTTCGGCGTAGTATGGGTGATGTTTTCGCTTGGACGGCACGCCACCTCCTGCCGACGTCGGCCTACGACTACCAGTGTGGAGCGAAAGGGTTGACAGCAGAGGCGTGGCAGCAACTTCGACCGCACCTATACGAGTCCGGATTCGCGTGGGATCTCGAGCTTATCGCGATGGCTGGCGCGAAGGGCCTGCGGATTGAGGAAATACCAGTCACATGGCGTGACGATCCAGAGTCAACGGTCGATCCGTTTTCGGCCGCCGTCAATATGGCTTCAGCCCTTGTCTCGATTCGACATCGAGTGAAAGCGATGGACGGGCACCCGATCCATACGACACTGGATCGAGTACAGAGGAGTTCGCCGTCTCCCCTATTGGGTGACGACTAATGAAGCGAACTGCTGCTGCCCTCTACGCGCCGAGACGAATGACACAGTTCGTGTCGGTCGGCGCGGTCGGTGCGGTCCTCGAGACGATCATCGTCGCCGTGTTGACCACAACCGTTGCCTTCCAACCACTCTTGGCAAAGGCGATCGGTGCAGAAGTATCCATTTCGACGATGTTCGCACTCAACGACCGCTACACATTTGCCGGTGAAGGTGCGCTTGGTACCCGTAACGTAGTCCGGCGCTGGGTGAAGTCCCACGCCGTCCGTGCGACTGGTCTCACTGTCGCATTCGTCATTCTCTGGTATCTCACCGCTCGTACAGAGATTCGCTTCTACATTCTGGGAGCCGATGTCTGGCCGACGATCGCGAACGTTATCGGTATTGGTGCTGCTCTTACCATCAACTACGTCGCTGAGAGCGTCATTACGTGGAACGTGGCTAAAAGAGAGTTATGATCCGAAATATACCAGAGGTAGTTGAAATTCGAGATAAAAGTAAAGTATCCCTCATTATTGGATTGGTAGCAATTTTAGGGATTATACTTGTCCCTGTGAGCACCATAATGATGAAGCTGAACGGGGTTGCCGCCGGTCTCGGCCACTATGCAGATTTCTCAGCCTACTGGATGGCAGCTGAAAGGTGGCAACATGGAGCTTCATTATATGGGAGTCAAGATTTCGGATTTATACAATCACACCAGATCCGACACTTCTGGCCTTATTTATATCCACCAGCACCCGTTCTTCTTTTCAACATTTATCAATTTGTTCCGTTCACTGTCGCAGGAACGCTCTGGGGAGTGACAACTTCAGGGATATTTTGGCTCGCGCTCATCATACTGCTTGAAGAATATGTAAAAATGACATGGGTTCGAAGATTGCTACTGTTCCCGCTAGTCCTCTTTTACCAACCAATCTGGTATGCGTTCGCTCTGGGACAAATCACTCCACTGCTCGCAGGATTAGTCACCCTCTCTGCAGTTGCAATGGAAAGAACTCATCGGGGTCAAGGATCGTTTTGGGTAGGGGTGGGTGTTACAATTGCTACGTTCATTAAGCCCACAGTAGCCCCCTCTGGTGCTGTTCTCTTGCCATTTCGTCGTAGGCTTGTCGGTGCAATTGTTACTGGATTATTCTTGGTTGGAATTGGGGTCGTATTCTTCGGAGTGTCATCACACATTGAATACATTCACGTACTCATGACATCTAAAACAGGGCAAGCAACAAGCCTTCTATCAATCAACACTTATCACGCGGGCTGGTTTGAACCATTTGATATACTTGGTCTCTGGTCGTGGATTCCACGAATACTGCTATTGGTGATCGTGGCGCTACTCAGTCTCAACCGATCAAATACGATATCGGCAGATCGCGCCGCATTTGCGGCGGGGGCAGCCTTGGTGCCTCTCACAGCACCGGAGGGGTATTCGTTGGCGTTTGTATTCTATGTACCAGCTGCAGTTGTTTTACTCGCCGCTCGGCTAGATTGGTGGCCGTGGATTTCTGTTGCAATAGCCCTCAGCCACTGGCATGCATGGACTATGTATTACTTAGGCCAGTCGGGGATTTCTACGAAGATAGCAGTGTTCCTCCAACCAGGCCTCTATGCTGGTTTCATAATCCTAACCGGGTCTCTATTGATTCTTTGGAGGTCTCAACAGAAGTCACTCAATCTCGTAAAATCCAATAGACGCCCCTATAGTCGCTGAGTAAAAAATATTCTGCACGTCAGTCATCGGTTGAGGGGTGCTCTCAACCGGAGTAAAAGCGGTCATCGTGGTTGCAATCGGCTTCAACCCAGTCCGGTTCAACATCGTCGACATCCAGGTCAATATCGGGAAGCTGATCGTCAAGTTCGTCGGTTAGGTTGTCCATCGCGATACCGAAATACCGCCGGTTCATCCGCACCTCGGTCCGTACCTCGCCGTGCTGTTCCTCAATCTTTGTGTCGATCTGGTCGATCTTCCCGTCGAGCGACTGCGCCTTCCCCGAGACGCCGTCATCGGTTTCGTCTCTCTCTCTCCCGTCCCCACGCCCACGATTCGATACTCGCGATTCGCCGGCGGTTCAGGTAGATCGCTGTCCCGAGCGATCCGAACGCGACGGCAACGCCCCTCAGCAGAGTAGATTCGACCGCCATACCGTCAGGCGTCGTCGACGCCCGGTCGACTCGCGTAGCGTTGCATCCCTTCATACAGGTACTCGGTCGCCTCGGCGCGATCGCGTAATAGGTCCGCGACGTCGTCCGCCGGGATACCTGACTGCGCGCAGACTTCGATGACGCGAGTGACCTGCTCGCCCGCCTGCTCGCAGTTCAGCGATTGATTACTGGCGAGGTCGTCCGCTGAAGTCTCGTCGATCGACCCGCTCGCGTCGACTTCGGCGACGTCTTCCGCGCCGCTATCAATTTATTTGTAGGTACCCATACCCAACGTATGAGCAAGAACATCGCGATCAGCGACGACGTGTACCGTCGACTGAAACGCGAGAAGGGAGACCGGAGTTTCAGCGAGGTGATCGCCGAAAAACTCGATGACGGCGGTGAGATCTCGGACGTCACCGGCCAAGGCATCTTCGACGCCGAAACGCCTGACAAGGTTGCCGACGAGATCGAGCGGTTGAGCGAGGGAACGATGGATCGAGTCACCGATGAAGATCTGTGACACGTCCGTCCTCGTCGATATCGACCGCGGCGGGGTCGACGGAAAAGTCGCTGCTCTAGACGAAGCGGGCCGACACGCGATCAGCATCGTGACGGTGACCGAACTCCGGCTCGGCGTGGACCTCCAGTACGAACGAGGGACAGACCGACATCAACAGGCGATCGACGATCTCGATCGCCTCCTCTCGCGGTTCGACGTGCTCCCGATATCGCGACCGGTCGCGACGACAGCCGCGACGATCATCGCGACGCTGCGACAAGCCGGTCGGCCGCTCGATGATCTCCACGACGTGTATATCGCCGCAACTGCCCGAACACGGGACCTCCCGGTGTTGACCGCGAACGTCGATCACTTCGACCGGATCGACGACCTCCGCGTCGTCGACTGGGAGACGTTCTAAGGTGGTCCGATCGCGGGCACAGACAGAGCGAGCAGCGAATCCGTACCGCGAGGAGACGCAGGGAAGACCCCCTGGGACCCGGTCACCGATATCTTGTGACGTCATTGTCGTCATATGGCTCTCCGGAATCTGTGCCGTTCCGGTCGTACGCGAGAAACTCGAAACTGGCGTCGATACGCATCCGCATCTTCGGCCGGCACTCGATACACTCGACGACGGGAGTCCGGTCGCGACGATCTCAGTGTCGCTGCGGGCATCTGCCGAAATGATTCGGAAGCGACCGCAATACGTCGATACGGTGGGTACATATTGCGGACCCCCGTCGGGGTGTCCTGCTCGAACGCGAGCGTCACTCCGGTCGAACAATTGGCGCAGTGGGGTATGATGTGACCGTTTGCTCTCGCGCGTGGTAGTTCGTACAGCAGCGCGTTCCCGTCTCCAGGTGGTCGGTCTCGTCGCACACGACGCGATGCGTCCCGCCGATGCGATCGAACTGTCGGGACAGCTCGTCGAACGCGTCGCCGGTCCCGAGTTCTCGCCCCGGGAACCGGCTGGTGCGCACGAAAAGCCGCCCGTCGACGAGGCCGCGACCCCCGATTCCAAACACCGACGAAAGTACTGAAGAACGCCTCGTGGGCAGCGACTACTCGCCGACGCTGTTGAGCGCGCTGTTCAACTCGAAGAGCTCGCGGACGACATCGCTGTCCGCGACCCGATACCGGCATGGTGACGTGTTCGGAACGTCCTCGATGAGTTCGACCTCACACATGAGGTCCGTGTAGTTGCCAACAGTTTGGCGCGTGACGCCGGCGTGTGCTGCGAGTTCGGTTTTGTTGAACTCGCGGTTCGGCGGAAGATCGAGCAACGCGTCGACGAGAATCGGGATCGCATCGTGCTGTGTGAGGTAGAGCCACCCGCTCGGGTGTTCCTTCCGGAGTTCCTTTGTCGCCCCGCGGTCATCCGCGTGCTCCATACTGCTCATACAGAGAGACACCATCTGTGTGTGTATAAGTGTTCCCACCACCGTTAACAGCTATTAACGGTCTTTATGTGTGAGTGGACTTATCTCCCCGCTATGCTGAAGACCGACTGTGCTCCCATCGTGTTCATCGCCACCCCCATCCCACCATGTCAGGTGTTCTTCCCGAGGTGAGGTGGGACATGGAGACATTCAGTTACCCACATCGAACACTTGACATAGTGGGGTGTGTTCCGAGATTTATCCTCGATTCTATACAAGAACACTTGACACGGTGGGGTGGGATATCCGACTGCCACTCCAATGAGATAAGCACTCGATCAGCGGGGTGTCGAGCACCCATCCCACCAACCCATCCACTTACTCACTCTTCAGGGCCGGCGACGAAGTGACGAAGAAGCGCGGCGATGACGGCATCGACGATTCGCATATCGTCGAGGCCCAGGACCTCGTCCAGTGCGGCCGATTACGCAACCGGATTCGCGACCAGACCCAGCACGCCCACCTGCTGCTCAAAACGCTCGCGTCCCTCGAACAACGAGGCGCGACGCCGGCCCGGTCGAAGACGATCAAAACCCGGTACGAGCGCGTGACTTGGCTCCCTTCGAGCTTCTCGCGAGCCTGATGAACGTGGTCCTCCGTCAGTCGCTCTTCACCGTTCGTCCGTGCCATATAAGCGGGTTTATAAGGAACATCCAACGCCTGACGAGCACTCCCGGTTTCCTACGCCGCAATGGCGGCACACAGCGCGATCACGTCGTCGTCCACTGCGTCATCGTACATACCACCGGCCACTCGCTCTTCGAGGATGACACGCAGTTCCGGAGCGTTGTACGGCGAGAGGTGAATCTCCCCCGTACGAGATTGGCGGCGACATCGTGTGTGGCTGGTTCTAGCGCAGTTCATAAATAGTATGAACACGTGGTGTGAGGTGGAGCGATGGCACGAATCACTGGCTCGTATCCGGACGACCTCGACCTCCTGATCGAGGGTGCCGTCGAGGCCGGTGTGTTCGGGGGCAAGAGCGACGCGTTGCGAGAGTTCGTGCGCGAATACTTCGAGGATCACGAGAACGAACGTATCGCGGCTGCGGTCGCCCTCTACGAGCGCGAGCGGATCACGCTCGGTGACGCTGCGAGACTCGCTGCCGTCGACCGGTGGACGATGCGAGACATCCTCCGCGAACACGGTGTCGCGCTTCGCGTCGGTCTCGCTACCGAGGACGACGCGGCCTACGAGGTGGAAGCGGCGACAGAACTCGAGTTCGATGATACCGACTTGGATGACGAGGACACCCCGGAGAAATGACGAGCGACGGCGTTCCGGCGAATCCGAGCGTCCTGAACACGACTGTCCTCTCGAATTTTTCGTATATTGACCAGCTGTGGGTGGTTACAGGGCTCTCCGGAATCTGTGCCGTTCCGGTCGTTCGCGAGGAACTCGAAACCGGCGTCGATACTCATCCGTATCTTCGGCCGGCACTCGATACACTCGACGACGAGATCCCGGTCGCGACGATCCCGGACGCGGTCGCGAACAGGGAGGCGGTCGTCAGAGGCCACCTCGACCCTGGCGAAGCGCAGGCGTTCGCCCTCGCCGACGCATATGACGGTCGCCTCCTGACCGACGACGGAGATGCTCGGTCGTTTGCGAAAGATCAAGGAGTGACCGTCGTCGGGTCGGTCGGCGTCCTGTTGGCCGCTATTGAGGCCGGGAAGATCGATGAGTCGACGGCTGACGAGTGGCTGTCGACGTGGATCGACGAGATGGACTACTACGTCCCGTACCGGACGATTTCGGAGTATCGGTAAGCTAACCCATCCTTTAGGGGTGGGTTGGTGACGTTATCGCAGCCAAACGACTTCCGGACTCCTTGCTCTGCTCTCCAAGCGACTCTCTCCATGAGAAACCGGAGACAGGTGAGCGAGTGAGAATCGAGAGAGTCCTACCGAGGCCGTCCTCGAGACAGACGAAATCACACCCTGATCGCGGCGGAAGCCTTCAGGGTCCTCAGTGGTCACCCGATAGTATCGCTCGGGACCGCAGGTTGACCGTCGGTCCATGTGAGCCCATCGACGACATCCACGAGCTGGGCGATTCGGTGGTCAAACACATTCCGTGGATGCCGGTCGAGAAACGCCGCCTCCGTTCGGTGGATGGTGTCACCACGGTAATCAAGCTGAAAGTGACACTCGCCGAGGTCCATGTGGATTTCATCCTGGTGCCATCCCAACATGAGCTCCCGGTCGGAGTCGACCCACTGGATCCGGTAAACGGCCACGGGCGCGGTGGCCCGTGGCTTTTGTAATTCCCTCAAATCACGGCGTGTGAAGCACTCCCTGCGAGGCAATCTCGTGGGATGAGGTTGGACGATTTACATCCACGCGACCAGAATCGATGTTGTGGCGTCCCGACCCGACCCGGCGCATCCGCACTTCAGGCGGGGTTTTGCGAGGTCGGTAGTTATCCGCACTGTGATGACTATCATCGCCAGTCTCTGTCTTCGCAATCCATCGCACCGCAGTATTTACACTCGCGTTCCGATCCGAATGATCCTGCTCCAGCGCACACGCATTATTCGAGCACGTGAACCGCCCGCTGTTGCGAGTTCCGAGCTTTCCACAGCACGCACACCGCTGTGAATTATACTCAGAACCAACATGCGCAACTGGAGCCCCGTGTCGGTGAGCTTTGTACGTGACTTGTCGTTTGAACTCATGGAACGGGAGTTTGTGCAAGCGTCGGTTCATATAACTCCCGTACTCGATGTCGTTGCGGATGCCTTCGAGCGACTCAAACACCACCACCGGCTTCGGGAACCATTCTACGTAGTGTTCGATCACCTTTGAGAGTCGGTGGAGAGTCCACTCGGTGAAATTCTCCACGTGGTTCCCGATATTGTCCACGACGCTGTGTTTGTCGTGTTCTTCGCAGCGGCGTTTGATGTCGTAGTACCGCTGGCGTTTCTGCTTGACTTGCCCGTAATCGATGGTGAGTTGTGCAAGTGTGTCGCGCGATTGTCGATCGAGAACGGTGGTGGTGATGTTGCGTTCGTTGATGTCGATGGCGATGACAGACTCTGCATCCTCTGCAACATCTAGTTCGACTGGTTGTCGTATCGGGACGTGTAGGTAGTACACGCCCTCTCGATACACAACCTCAGCCCGGCCCACTGCTGACTCACTCGACGAATCAAGCGCAGTTTTGACGCGAGCAAGATCCTCGTTTGCACCGCGAAGGAACCCACGCACTTTCTCTTGGTACGGCTGCGTGCTGATACGATAGCCAACGCGATCGTCGTCACGAACGTGTAGTTCGTACCCTTCACCGTGGTGCATAACGAGTGGGAATGCACCGAGAGAATTGGTCGCGGGGGGTTGTGGCTTCGGCAGCTCGCTTTGATCACTGCTGTTATGCCACGTGTAGAGTGCGCTTTGGTAGGCGTCGTAGGCGTCGCAGGCTTTGCGGACGACGGCTTGTGCGCTGTTTTTGATGAATGATTGTTCTGTAGGCGTGACTGCGTCAACAATTTCGCCTTCAGAGTATCCGAGTTCTCGCATCGCCCACGCGTGATTAGCGAACGCTCGGGCGTCCATTCGGGCTTGTTTCAGACGCCAGCGTTCCCCGTCTTCGATATGAAGGCGGAAGCATAGCGTCTCAACAAGCTCATCCATCGTACACCTACTATATCATACGATTCCAAATTAAAACCCCCACCAGTCACGTGGTTTGCTCAGTAAGCCGACGGCATTCACCCCCGGGAACGGTGGCCCGGGGCACTCTGCCTGCTATCTTTGTAAAGTTCGAGCGCGTGTTTAAGCAGCCGTTTGTTCTCCTCGGTGTGTTCCCACCGACGGAGTACGCGGTTTCGCTCCCGAATCTCGTCGCTCGAAAGCGCGTCGTCGGTGAGTGTCACTTCGAGTTCGTCGCGTGACTCGACATCGAACGCCGTCTTCCAGTCGTCGATCTGCGCTTGGACGGTCGCGACCTCCTCACGGAGTTCCTCGCGGGTGTGGTCGTTGATCAACTCGGTGAGCTCGGTGAAATACCGCTGCTGGTAGTTCGGCGCGTACTTGGGACTCCCGTCGTCACCGTCGACGATCTGTACCTGTCCGAACTCGGCGAGCATCTCCAGTTCGTCTTTGGCTGTCTGCCACGAGGACACCTGCGCCTCGTCGCGTACCCAGTCGACGGACCGCGGCTGCGTGAGCGTCGTGGCGATCGCCCTGACCCGCTCACGGGCGGTCTGCCCGTCACTCCATGACGCAAGGCCTCGTTCAGTCATCTCCAGTCGTAGGGAGTGGCATCTATTATTTCTTTGGACGGCTCTCCTATATGCGAGAACGTGCCCACGACGAACGGACGAACTGGGTGGTTCCACTTCGGCTCCCGAACGAGGATATCCTCCGAACTCCCGAGGTTCACCACTCCCTACGCACCAACTTGCTCGCCCGCTCAACGTCCTCCGGCCTGTTCACGTTCACGTGCTCACCCACCCGAACCGTCGCCACCTCGTGGCCCGCCCGCATCAATAACCCCACGGCCTCGCTCAGCTGGTACTCACCCTCAGCCGACGGCCGGAGCAACGCACAGACGTGAAAGACGTCCTCGGGCAGCATGTACCATCCGGTCGTGACGAGCGTCGACGACGGATTGGTCGGCTTCTCGACGAGTCCCATCACCCGTCTCTACTCGTCCATCTCGATCACTCCTCGTCGTCGCGACTTCGGGCGAGACATCCTCGACAGCGACCGTGGTGTCGGCCCCCCTCAGCAGCCGCGACCGCGGGTTCGACGCTCTCTGCGAAGGCGTTGTCGGCGTCCAAAAGGAGAAAGGCCCCGTCGACGTCCGGCTCGGCCTGTAAGGGTCCAACAAGGCAACGATTCTCAAAGATCCGAAGATATTCTCTTCATCGCTCTCCGAAGTCTTTGATAGTGGAACTGAGACTCAGTGAGGATCCCTTCTTCGACGAGGAGTGCTCGAAGATTGTTTCGACTCGTCCAGTCACGGGCTTGTGCGACCCGAAGGACCTCCGTGACCTGCCGTTTCGTAGAGAGGCCCCAGTGAGGAAGTTGGAAGACTTTCGAGAAAATGTAGAAGTCGACACTATCCGGGGAATTTTTGATAATTCCCGTGACGTCATCGTCGAACCAGAATACTGCCGAAACATCTGGGTCGCCGAATCGGATCACGTCACTGATCGATTGCTCCCCATAATCGTGAGCGCCCATTGACGCATCGAACCGTGTCGAGACGACTTCGACATTGGAGTTGGCTTCGAGGCAATCCTCGGCTTTTTCTGCCATATCTTGTGTGTCTGGGTCATCCTGGCGAGGGCCAGTGATCTCGTCGTGGACTCCCTCTGCGACACGCAGATTCTGCGAGTGTCTGAGGAATTGCTGCCCGATTGAAGAATGTGTGAGCGCTAACGTTGCGTCTGTGTCGACGAGGAAAACTCCGCTCATCGAGGCAAAAAGCTAGACCTCAGACCCGATAGAAACTACGTCCGAAAGCTCAGATGGGGACTTTCGCTCCGTCTGCTTCGAGAGGGCGACGCCAATGAGGCGCTCGATATCTTCGACGTTACTAAACTCGCGTCGAACGGTCGCCGCATCCACCTCTCCGTTTGTTAGGGCTTGGAGAGCCTCGCGGTGGTCCTCGAAGTGCCGGTCAGGACCGTGAAGTGACATATCTTAATTGAATATCGCCCAATATAAATAGGTTCTGGCCAAGCAGCGTCCTCACGTGTCAATTGCTACAGGCGTGATGGCCGGTGGCTTGTCAGGTCAACTACCCCACCCTAAACGCCTTCGGTGTTTTGAGGGTGGGGCTTGTCCATGAACTCGGCCTCGAACCCGTCCGGGTGGGCGGTGAATCCGCCACTTGGCGTCACCGTTCCAGACTTCAGGGCGAGTTGACTGTCGCCCGTCCGCCGAGACGACTGTTGGCCTCGGCGGACGTACCGCATCCCGATGTTCTTCGCCGCGTTGTAGTCTGCGTTCGCTTCCGACTCGCACTTCACACACTGGAAATCGGTTCGATTCGGGCGGTTCTCGTCGGCTGTGAACCCACACTCGGCACACCGCGTCGACGTGTACGCCGACCCGACTTGCTTCACCGAGATACCTTCCGCTTCGGCCTTGTACTCCACTTGCTCGTACAGCGTTCGGAACGCCCACCTGTGACCCCACGACGCTCCCGTGCGGTCGCGGATGTGAGTTAGGTTCTCGAAGACTATCACGTCGCACTCGTACCGGAGCGCTTCCGAGACGATAGCGTTGGATGCTCGGTGTAACACGTCGCGGACGTAGCGAAGTTCACGGCCGCTCGATCGTTCGAGCGTTCGGTGGGCACTTCGCGTACCGGTCTGTTGCAGGCCAGCGCGTACTTTCTCAAACTCTCGGAGATTGTGGGTTAACTCCCGCCCGCTGACAAAAGAGGCGGTGCTTGTGACGGCGAGGTTTTCGATACCGAGGTCAACCCCGAGGACCGTTCCGTCCTCGGCGGTGTTCCGTTCAGTGTCGGTCTTGGGTCGGCGGAAGCCGATGTGTAAGAAGTAGTCGCCGTCACGGGCGGTGAGTGTGCTTTCCGTGACGCTCCAGTTGTCGGAGTCGAGGTACTGCCGTTGGTAGCCATCGTCGGCGTCGGGGAGGGCAAGCGGACACCGGACGCGACTCTCTGTGGTGGAGAGCGACACCGTATCATCATCAAATACCGTCATGGTTCGGGTGTCGTATTTCACCGTGGGTGCGGTGAAGGTGGGCTTACTCACTTTCTTGTCGTTCGCCTTCCGTTCGATACAGCCGGTGATGGCTTGTGCGGCTTGGTGGGTGGCGAGAATCGCGTGCTGACTCCCGAGGTCGGTGTGTTCGCGGACGTCGTCGTAGGCGAGAGGTTGTACGTCGCTCTTGGCGTTACACTTCCCCCACGCCATGTCCGTGGCGAGTTGGCAACCACGCTTCCACTCGGAGATCGTCTCTTCGAGGAGGTCGCGTTGCTCGTCCGTCACTTCAAGACGAGTGATTGCCGTCCGACGTACGTAGGCGTCTACCACGTGTTCAATGTGATCAATAGGCTACTTATAGATTCGTGCTTGCGACCAACACGAAGGCGCTCTTCCCCTCCCTACTCGCTCCCTCCGGTCGCTCCTTGAGGAAGGGGACTCCGCGCTACCGCTTCAGTTGAAGTTCTCTGAGCTACTCTCCGGCAAAAATATCTAGAATCTCCACTTCAGTGACCGGTTCACGACCAACTGGCCGCCAGCGACAGCCGGTCCACTCGTCGTCAATCCGCCACCAGCCGGGTCCGTCGTCGCGTTCGACGAACCGGATCCGACGACGTGACCACCTCGCGGGAACGAACGTGATGCTGATCGATTCTGTATCAGGAGCAGACTCCGGACCACCATCCGTCTCAGTCGCAGTGTTCGGTTCGTCGTCACGAGATGACGAGTCTACGACATCTCCCTGATCGCTCGCAGCGTCCGATGTAGCCTCCACAGGCTCGTCGCCGTCGGCAGCCGGTGAGGGCTCGTGCTGGCGATACTTCTCGCTTTCTGGCGTGCCGTCGTCGTCGCCGAACAGCCGTTCTGCCTCCTCACTGGTCAAACGTGGCCCCTCGTAGTACTCCTTGTGACATCCTCCTCGCCGTAAACGGCGAGGCTTCCCACGCATGGGGAATACCAGTTAGTCGTCGTCACCAGAACCGTCGGTTCTGGTTGGCTCACGAGACTCCGTCTCGTGAACGCTGGCAGAGGGTTCCGACTCTTCGTAGGCCGTGAGCGTCATCTGCGCTGGTACGCTCTTCTCACGGTGAGTCGTGGCGGTGTCACAACCGCTCCCATCCTGAGGCGAGTCATCGCGCTCCGCCTTGTCAAGCGGGACGCTCTCTCCCCACGGGTCAACCCGTCGTGCGATATTCGCGGAAGCGTTGATGTCGGCCTGAAACGTCGAAACGTGGCAGTCGCCGTTCGGACACCGAAACTCGGCTTGGGAGTCCCGCCGACCGATACGGTGGCACGAGTGACACGTCTGCGAGGTGTACGCCGGATTCACGTACTCGACTGGGATGCCTGCTTCCGTCGCCTTGTCCTCGATGCGCCCTTGCAGTCGGGCGAACGCCCACGAGTGAAGCCGACGGTTCATGTACTTCCCGTAGTCGAGACGCTCACGGATGGACGTCAAGTCCTCCATCACCAACACGGGATTCTCGTACTGCTTTGCGTACTCGACGGCTTGCCGAGACGCTTTCTCCACGATGTCGGTGAGCGCGTTCTGGTAGTGCGAGAAGCGGTCTTCGATACGCCACTCAGATGCGTCACGCTCTTGGAGTCGTTTCAGGGTCGTGTGCATCTCTTTGCGGAGATGCTTCGCTCTGCTTCCGCTACACACGAACGGGTCAGTCGGAGAACCATCCTTGAGGGCACAGCCCGTGATGAGGGCGGTTTCTCCGATGTCTAAGCCGATGTGCGTGGCGTCACCGTTTGTCGCTGGTTCTTCGACCGGGTACTCGACGGTGACGTGTAGTACCCAGTTCTTCCGGTGCTGTTGAAGCCGTATTTCGCCCGCCTTCGCGTCCTCCGATACGAGGTCGTGCCAGAGATCTTCCTGTTCAGGGTTGATGCGGAGCGGTATCCAGAAGTTCGTACCCCGGCCGGGACGCGGAACCCACCACGTGAACGCGTAGTCGCGTTCTTCAGAGTGGTCGAACTTCGCGGCTTGATTCGTGAGCCGTATCGGGTGGCCGTCGTCCAACTCCTTGGCATTGTACGTCTTGCGGAGTTTCGGAACGTAGTTGCAGAGAGCGGCCTTGGCCTGATACGGGAGGTCGTAGGGCGTCACGATGTCGCTCACCGCCGACATGGTACTCGCTCCGGCGTCGAACGCTTCCTGCAGACCGTCACGGTAGGTTTTGAGCAGGTCGTTGAGTTTCGACTGCTTGTGCGCGGTGGGTGGCGCGAACGTCGCCTGCAACGTTTTCGTGACGGTCGGGGACATCGCTACTGCTCCTCCACGTACTTCATGAGTACGTCGATGCTCACTTGCCCGGTGGTGGCGAGGAAGTAACCCGGTTGCCAGAACGCCTTGTCGAGCGCCTGCCGAACCTCGGGATTCTCGTCACGGATTTTGCGGGACGTGACGCCCTTGAGCGAGTTGATGAATTTGGTGAGGTCGGTCGTTGGCTTCGCTGTGAAGAGGATATGAACGTGGTCGCTTCCGCCGTTGACGTTCTGGATGTTCACGCCGAAGTCTTCTGAGATGTCGCTGGCAATCTCACCGACCCGTTCTGCGATTTCGTCGGTGAGGAGGTCTGTGCGGTACTTCGTGACGGTCACAAAGTGATATTGGAGCGCGTGGACCGTGTGCGACCCGGTTTCGAGGTTGTACTTCATTTGGCCATGCTGATCTCTATATACCCAATTCTAATAAATATTTGCAGTCGTGGGGTATTCGGCCTGTAACCGACGGTGGAACGTGTAGGAGTTGTCGGCTTCACGCCCGCGGTAAACGGCGGGATTCTCGCCTTGAAAAAAGATAGTCTGGGTCCGAGGAATTGTCGGTCAACTGGTCTAGTCCGTACTGGACGAGTTCCGCTCGCCAGTCGTCGATCGCACCGGCCAGATCCAGCCCCTCGATCTCAAACATTGCTAGCTGCCGGCGATGCGTCGGGATCGCTCGTCGTCGAGCCCGACCTCGACTCGATTGACTCGAACTCCGCCGACCGATGTCATGTATCTATTCATGCGATCATTATATATCTCATGAGACGCTATCTGAGAGCGGCGATCGACTCTCATGAGCCGTAACGACACCAAGCATGTTCAAACCGAGCTGGACGCGGACGAATACGAACGATTCCGAGCGTTCGCGGACGAACACGGACTGTCACTCAAGGAGGCCGGACGCGAGGCGCTGGTCGAATGGATCGATCGACAGCAGCGAGCGGACCCAAACGATCAGGCGTTCACCGTTCTCGAGACCCTCGAGGAGAACTCCTTGCCGGAGTCGGCTGAGACCGACGCCCGCACTGAAACGGATCTCATCGACGAGTGGGACGGACGCGATGAGTCGTTCACGCTCGCCGACGCTCCTGGGCAGTCTCGATAATGGCAGAGCCAGTCGAGACGCCCATCGGTACCGTGACGGCCGAACACTTCCGGCCGGGGCACGTCCGACATCGGGTCGTCGTCGGCCCGAAGTTTCTCTACGCGCTGTTCAATCCTCGCGATCGGATGCACGCCGTCTCGCGGGCGTTCATGACCTTCCTTCGTGACGGTGATCTCCCGTATCGACGACTCATCGTCAACGACCACATCGTCGATGAGGCGGCCACCCGGCTGAAAAAACAGGCGTCGATGACGAACGCCGTCTCGTTTCTGACGACGCTCGACGAGAGTTCCCTCTATCGGTTCGAAACCGTCTCCGAGAGCGTCTTCGCCGACGCTAAAGCGACGTTCATCGAGTGGACAGATCTGGACGCGTCGTTCACTGATTTCGTCGTCGCCGCACACATGGACGAACTGGACGTCGATCACGTGCTCACGTTCGATCGTCACTACGATGCTTTCGACGTCACCACGCTCCCGTATCGCAGTCAGGTATGAGACGAGCGCGTCGATGGCCGCACGGGATTTGACATCCTCCCCGCGCTAAAGCGCGAGGATTCCCACGGCACCACACCGCTGGGTTGGGATATTGTAGTTTACGACGTAACCCGTTATTGAGGCGCGAATCCGCCAGTTTCCTTGTCAAACAGGAACGTCGATGGCTGTGCCAACCAGCTGTTCCCGACGAGAACGTCGTTAACAGAAGACACCAACAAAGCCAAAGAGACAAAATCAAGACTGCTCAGACATCGGCACCGGGTCAGTAAGATCAACACATAAGACACCGTGATCAGGCCACCACTCCGCAACGTACTGCGTCGTAGCCGTATGATGGTAGTTATGATGCTGGAGAAATCGCCGACACGTCACTTCACCGGTGTAGCTGGTATGATCAATCTTGTAGGCGGACGCAATATCCTCCTCTGATGGGTCCACAGTATCGACGGCAACCGGGCGCACGAAAATCAGATCCACGGTCGGATGTGTTCCGAGCCGAACGTACTCTCTACTGGTAAAATGAGGGTGATACACGTCTGTGTTTAACCGGAGCTCATCGTCCTGAGAGATGGCAACCGTCTCGCCCGCCGAACCGGTAGGCGTAGTGTGATTGTTCATTGGAAGGAGCAGTACAATAGCTCGTTTATTATCAGTGCTAGCTATCCGTCTCCGGGTTGTCTTCCGCTTTCGCTTCAACGTCGCTCCGATCATCGAGCCCATAGATGAGCGGCTCCCGGAGCACGTCTTCAGCAGCAATGTTCCAGTGACCAGGGAAGTGTGGCGTCGTGTCGAGCCCAGGCAGGTCTGGGGAGACAAGCCCGCGGGGATAGCGGAACGAGACACCAGGATAGCTCGGTTCCATGCCAAACTCCGTTGAGATCCGCTTACGCGGGTAGTAGGCTGTTCTGTAGTTTCCGTAGATATTATTCCCCGGATGGTCGTGAGTGCTGAGCCGTCCGATCCAGTCTTTAATGAACGGCCGGCAGTCCCGCTCGAGGATCGGGTCGTCGGTTTCGTGTTCGACGAGGAACGTCTCAAACGCCTGTTGATGGCTCCGTTCGTTTCGGCTTGAGGCTTGCTCGACGTCCCACTCGGCCGTCATTTCTTGTTGGACGAGTTCTTCGGTGTCCGGATCATAACAGTAGAGTGCTTCCACGAATCGGACATAGCTTAGATCAACCGGCCGATGGCACTGACGGACTTTGGTGTGTTCGATGTCTCCTTCATCGTCGTATGTCTGGACGGGCTTGCCGTACTTGTTTTCGACAACCCACTGGCCGTCGTCCTTGTAGTATCGCGGGAGATTGAACTCAAACGCCTCAAACGGCGCTGTTGCGTCCCCGCGAGCGAGTATTTCACCGTCATGAACGAGTAGATATTCCGCGTCCCAAGTCAACCACCACCGAGACTCAGAGACCCCTTCCGGCAACAGCATTGTTTTGCCGTCGACAGTAATCGTCTCCGAGCAGTTGTGAAGCTGTGTTTTCGTTGGATCACGCTGTTTCATCGGAGCCATGAGCTTGTCCAGCGCCCACGAGCTGAGCGTGTCGAGTGACTCGGTACGCCCGTCGTCGTCCGTTTGAGGTATCATTACGGTGATTGTTTTATACCCCCAGACTGCCTGCCGGATGAGATTCGTATAGAAGCTTCCCGGCTTCGACCGTGTTCGGTACTCGACTTCGACGGCGAAGATTTCGCCATCGTCACGCCGGATCCAGATATCCGGACGCGATCCCGTGTCTTGGGTGACGATTTCCACGTCGTACCCGTTGTTGTCGAAGGCGACAGCGACGCGTTTAATTCGCTCCCAGTGCTCATCAGTGCCGTCGTTGGCCGTCGTCCGGTCAGGATCGAATTCGCCGTCTTCAATCGGCTCTGTAACGCCAATTGTGACCTCATCCGGGAGCAGTTTCTCGGGGTCAACACCGACAGCATCAATATCAAGCCCCGTCGCCTGTGGGGCTTTCTGCCAGGGATCAACGCCGGGATCGACCGTGCCCAGCCCGACGTAGTGTTCAAGATCGATCTTTCGAGCAAGAAGACTCGTATACGCACAGCGATCCTCAAGGATATCAAACGCTCCGTACTGCGCCCGCCGCATCTGTGTGAACTCTGTTTTCCCGGTGATACGGTCTTGTCCCGAACTAAAATCCGGAAGCTCAGTCTCTCGACTGGGCACCACCGACCCATCGTACAGCGAGACATTGTACCCGTCGTCAATGACGGCGAGACTCGACGAGACTCCAAGGTCAGCAAACGAATCCGCAGGGTCACATTTTCGACCGTATCGAAGACAGTCGGCGTACTCACTTTCAGTGCTGATTTTATATGCTGGATTAAACAGGAAGATCCGGACCGTGACCTGATATTCGTAGCTTTCGGGGAGCCCGCTGGACCGACGGTACAGCGCGTAATAGAGGAACGGTTCGCCGGCGAGGTCCTCGAAGAGGGCGTTCGCGTCCGCCCCGGACACGCTCCCACGACGCGCAGGCTTCAGATTTTCCTCCTCCATCACGAGTCGCGTTCCAAGCGCCGGCGACGGTCCGAACAGTTCCAAAGGGAGTGTCCCGATACGGATATCGAGTGACTCCGGGAGTTCGCTGGTCAGTTTCTGATACGTTGTATGGAGCGGTTCCGGGAGCGCATCAGCGCTCTCTGGCTGGTTTGTAACTGTTACTTGGGTCGTTGACTCTCGAGATGGGGTATCTGCCCGAAACGCGTACATCATCCCATCGGTGACGGCCCAGGCGAACTGTTCGGCTTGGTCGATTGTAACCTCTCTGTCATCGAATAGATCGGAAATCGCCGTCGCACCCCGTTCCGGCCCAGTCTCGAACGTCTCGGCCATTGAGGCGTCAACTTTCACGAAGACGACATTTTCACGGTCTTTGTCGGAGCCTTCAGTGAGTGTTGGTTGAACGCCGATACTGTGGTGATAGTCGGACGAGTCGTGCTCTGAGTCCGACTCAGCCGACGCTGATTCGGTTTCCTCGTCTAGTGTCGATTGGGTTGTTGCCATTGGATACGTTTTGAATACTGTAATACCGGTTTGCGGTGTCTTCGCGTCCGAGAGAGCCGACCGTCGGCAGCGTTACTCGCCTACTGTCGACGGAGGGACAGCCCACGCGCACCCTCGGAGCTGTCGGTGGGGTTCGCCAGCTTTCATTACGCGTTCGATTGTAAGACTCGGTTTAGCACCCAGTGCCTGACCGAGCAGACTCTTATTCAATGGAGAGCAGCCTTCTGCCTCAAGATGGCGCGAAACCACCGCAACAAACTCGTCATAGTCGATTCCCGCGCCCGGCGATGCGACCGTGTACTGCGCAAGTACCCGGTCGACGAGCGCAGCTATCTCCCGATTCGTTTCGGTGTCAGCACCGTCGCCGCGTTCGGACGGCCCCGCGACCGTCGTGACGCCGTCATCAGCTCCGTCCGGGAGCGCATACACGGCACTCTCCGTGAGCGGTGCTGTCGGCTCGACGGTAAGCGGCCGTTTCACCGGCGTCCACGTCGTTGTCTCTGAGGCCGCCTGGTAGTCTGTCGTCGGTGTCACGGCGGGTCGATCCGTTGGACTCCGCTCCTGTTCGACGTCGGTCCAGCTCCCATGCTTGAGGGTGAGACTCTCATCTTCGAGGACGGCGGTTGCGAGAACGTCCCCAGCAGACCGCAGCTCGTAGCGACGATCGCGGTCCGCGTCGGCGGTAGTCCCGCAGACCCACCACGCTGGCGCAGCAGTTTCGCTCGCGGTGACGACCACCGCGTCGTCGCGTTCGAGTACTGCCGTTCCAGTATAGAACTGAAGACTGTCGCCAGTCGCTTCGGCAACGGGAGATCGGAGCCAGTGGGTGACGAGAACTCCGAGCCGCTTATTTCGGGCCACGATCACGTGACGGGCATCACGCTGGGTAGCCGCAGACGCCGCGCGAACTGCTCGTTGAGGCGTCTGTGAAGACGTGACAATGGTTACATCCGTCGGTTCGCCGTTAATCCGGCAGCGTAGTTGTACGCCCGGGCGGCCGCTCTCACGTGCGTGCGTGACATCGTCGATGGCTGGGGTTTCCGCCAGCACATCGGCGGCCATCGTCGACATCGGTTGGTGTTTGCTCATCGTTGTCTTGGGGGTCGACCCCCTACGACCACCATCAATAGGGAATGTAAAAATCGCTGTTAGAGTCAGGGGGGGTTACTGATACTTATAAATAGCTCACGTAGGCAGCCAACAATCTCTGTAGAAAACACCGAGAACTTGCGGATGTCTCTTTTTGTTGTAGCGGTTTGGTCGTCGAGGTGTGAGTTTGTTGTAGAGGTTTGGTCGTCGAGGTGTGAGTTTGTTGTAGAGGTTTGGTCGTCGAGGTGTGAGTTTGTTGTAGAGGTTTGGTCGTCGAGGTGTGAGTTTGTTGTAGAGGTTTGGTCGTCGAGGTGTGAGTTTGTTGTAGAGGTTTGGTCGTCGAGGTGTGAGTTTGTTGTAGAGGTTTGGTCGTCGAGGTGTGAGTTTGTTGTAGAGGGTTGGTCGTCGAGGTGTGAGTTTGTTGTAGAGGGTTGGTCGTCGAGGTGTGAGTTTGTCGTAGAGGGTTGGTCGTCGAGGTGTGAGTTTGTTGTAGAGGTTAAATCGTTGTAGTGTCGGGGGGTCGTCGGTGAGGTTTCGTTGTAGTGTCGGAGGGTCGTCGGTGAGGTTTCGTTGTAGTGTCGGAGGGTCGTCGGTGAAGTTTTGTTGAGACATCGTCGGGGGAGCGTGGTGTCTCACTTAGACTGGAGAACGCACTGCGCATGGTCTCGAAACGTGCGAGGTACCTTGCGGTGGACTACTTGTGGTGTTCGCTGGACGATCTTCTGATACGTAGTCGTGAATTCATTGAGGTTGATCTGGGTTCCAAGCACGTCCGTCGCTGATCGTCTGAGTGGGTGGAACCGTATGCTGGTAGCAGCCGTTCGGATCGCTTGCGTGTGTATCGCGTTCTTTGTCGGTGGCGGTTGGGTGTTTCAAGATGCGATGACATCCTCCCCGTCGTGAACGACGGGGTTTCCTCGCCGGCGTGGGGGTCTCAGACTGTTTGAGAATCCCCGGAGGCAACATTCCCGTCACGGTGGACGGTACTCGGGTCTGTGCGCTGTTCTTTGGGACTTTCGTGAGGGCGTGGTGACTCCAGCCATTCGTGACTGTCCCACTTGAACCGCACGGGCCGTGCCATCGGCCTGACTGCCTTCTCTGTGTGCCGCTTTAGGAACGTTTCTGACGCCGTGAGGTCAGCGTGCCCTTCGAACCCACACGGGCAGGTGAGCGTGTCCTGATGCCGTGTCGTTCGCTCTGTCGAACCACACTGCGGGCACTCCTGACTGGTCCAAGCCTCTGACCGGACTTCCACCGAGATGCCGTATTCCTCGGCAGTACACGCCAGTCGCTCGGTGAATTGTTTGAACGCCCAGAAGTTGTGGGTCTTGGCGTTCGCCTCGACTGACCAGTGTGTATCCAACACGTCGGTCAGGCCACCGATATACACGGTATCGACACCTTCGGCGTACAGCCGTTCCAGCAGGCCACGACACAGTGCCTCTTGAGCGTGGTCGCGGCGACGAGTCCGTTTCCGGTACAGCCGCCGGATACGTCTGCTACTGTATCGGCCTTCTTTAAGTTTCGACTGCAACCGGGCGATTTCTCGCGTCGTCTCGCGGAATCGCTGGAACAACTCACGGCCTTCGTAGAGATACTGCTGGCCGGTTGTGGTGGTACAGGCGACGAGATTGTTTGCGCCAATATCCAGAGCGGCCTTCTCATTGGCCAGTGGAGTGTCCCGTGTCTCGTCAGAAACAGTCACGGGTTGCGAAGCTCGGAAGGTGCTATTAGTCTCGTCGTACCACAGTTCTAGTCGGCCTTGGTCTTCGTAGTCGGGCCAGTTCGGGTCGCCAACGATTTCGAGCCGAAGACGACTTTTCGGGCTGTTGTGCCTGTCTCGGAGTTCTTTGCCAACGACCATCTCAAGCCGGGAACGGTCGCCCCATTCGACAGTGTAGGCGTCCTTTCGGACGACGCCTTTGAGAACACGTCCGTCGTCTTCGTTGCCACGGAAACCCGGAGGTTCCGGGTGTTCCGTAACCGACGTGTTCGATTCGTCGTGATACGCTTTCTTGTTCTCGAAGAACGACCGCCATGCTTCGGTGTTTGCTCGTCGGACAGTCTGGGCGGTGGACGCGCCGAGAACGGCTTTGTATTTCCCTTCGAGTTTGCCGGTATCGGCGTCCCACACGTCGCCCTCGAAGCCGTCTTCGTCGTTGTAGCGCATGAGGCGCTGGTAATTGATCTCGTTCCAGAGAGCGGCAGAAGCGTCCAACAAGTCCCGTAGCACCTGCTCATCGTCGTCGGTGAGCGGTCGCACAACGAACGTGTTGGCACGCTTCACGACAACAGATTATTATACTTTTAGTCTTAAAGTCTTTTCGTATGCGCCCAAACATCGACATTTCACACACGCTCGGTGGCCGAGTCAAAGACTACGCAGAAGCAAACGATTTGGACCTCTCGGGAGCCTATACAGAGGTGCTAGAAGCAGGTCTTGAAGCGTTGGAGACTCAGGACCAGTTGTAACGTGGCGGTTTCTTACCGGAGCGCACGCGATTCACGCCCGCCGTGAACGGCGGGATTCTCTCGCTGTATCAAGATAGTCGCTGCGATCCGTTGAGAGAGTGCGTTGACAGTCGCCAGTTCGTACGGACGCAATGGGCTCTCCGTGAGTTTCTTTTGAAGCTGTCCAGACCGATCGTTCAGCTGGGCTCGCTCCTGGCTCGCGTCTGGTCATGTCTCTGCGTGGGCGCTCGTTGTGCGCTGTTGGCTGTGCGTTCAGGGTAGTGTATGAACGGTCCAGCGTTAGTCTGTGAGCGATTCAAACTGTGGCCTCTGGTAGGTGGGCTTCTTCCGGTGCGTGCTGCTAGCGTGGTGACGTGAGCTGTACTGGACTCGTCAAGAGAGCACACGTGATCTCTGTCAGATTGCTGCTAGTGTGTCAGGAGTTTGCGTCGAGAGTACGGGTGGTTTGCGTGAAGATCGCTTGAGGATCATTGGAGGATCGTCGGAAGATTGTTGGAAGATCGCTGGAGGACCGACGGAGAATCGTTGGAGGATCGCTAGAGGATCGACGAAGAATCGCTGGAGGATCGACAGAGAATCGACGGAGGATCGACAGAGAATCGACGGAGGATCGACAGAGAATCGCTGGAGGATCGACGGAGGATGGACGGAGAATCGCCGGAGGATCGACGAAGAATCCGTTGAGGATCGCTGGGATATTGGGAGAGCAGTCGTGGGAATGGATTGGTGCGACGACGCCGATGAGTTCGGATCGATACTGGTTGCCAGGATGCTCTCGATACCAATACAACGCATACTGAGACAGTGACACCCAACTCTTGAGTCAATCTCTCGTCGACAACAGCCTGTGATACGACCCGGCCCCCCGGACTGAGACACCATCGATCCCAACTGGACGGCACGCTGGAGGGCACCGACTGAGCTGTGAGGGAGCCACCACCAAAATCGCATGACGAGAGCAACTTCAGGGCACCAAACACCGACTGATATAATACTAATATGGACCCATCACTGCGGAGTGACCAGGAGCCGACGGCAGCCATCTCAGGAGGGACCCAAGATAGCAACCAACCCAACCGCTCGCAACACACTTCAGGCCACGTCGCTGCCAATCCACCAACCAAATTCGAGTTGGGTACGCTCTGTTGTATCATACCCAACAGATCCTGACTACTGCGTCGCTGTCAGTAGCCAACTCCAGTCGAAACGATCCCCGTAGCAAGAATCGGTAATACGGTCGCAGTCGATCGACGACCCACCAATCGGGCCGGAATGTGTATCGGGCCGACCAACCCAATCCCGACGACGTACTGTCGACCGTCAGTTGCGACATCCAACGTCAACGCCAATCGAGCCACGATCGGAACCCCCACGATGACGAATCACGCCTGCCACGACAGCCAGCACCGATCCCAGACTGAGAGCACTCCCGCCGAAACGGTCTCCACTATTCGACGCCGAACTACGTCCACCGCCGAACCGATCACGCTCTCCACAAACCGATCCCAACAGCGAGTCGGAAAATTGGAATCGGATCTCCGGGTCTTGTATGCCACTAAATGACACACTCAACGAGGTGTAACTGACACACCCGACTCGTCGCCGGAGTGGTCGCGAAGAACTCCCGACCCAAAGGGTTGTGACACCTCCTCATGGTACGGCAGATGACTGCGACTGCTACATTGACGAGTCACAGTGGAACTCGATCCACAATCGATCCGCGAAACTGACCAACAAGGGCGACCGCACGCAAACGGATCGCGGTTCGAGTCGTTGCGTGACTCCTCGCTGCCCGGGTGGAATCGATTCGGATCGGCCGGTCCCGATCGTGTGAGAAGATACCATCCGATTGGCTCTCACGTCAGTATCGCAGATCGAAGCGTCCCCGTCGCAGATCAACGTGGCCGTGAGCAAGACACCGTACCAGTACTGGGCACCAATCTCTGTTGGCGGACCCACCGGTGGTGGATCCACCACCTAATGCGAACTAGTAACACGATATGTAAGTACCCTCTCACTATGGACGCACCAAACGGAGAGCATGGTAGATCAGTACGAGTATATCAGAATAGTTATATTCCAATCGATTGAAGTACATTTGAGAGAAAACTATTGGGAACAACAGACCGTATTCGTGGGTCTTGCTGTGCGCCTTCGAACGATCCATCTCAACACTGAATTGAGCCATGAGACGCCGCCAAATGCCGATTACTCCGCGATGGCCCAGCCTGCTTCGGTCCGGCTTGACTGCTCGTTGTATGGGTGTCGACCTGTGTTTTCAACAGGGGCTTTGTCATCCCATTCAACCGCCTCAAGAATCTCCTGTCGGTCGACGTGCTCGCGGGCGGGTGGTTGATAGGTGAGCCCGATCGATTCGAGTTTTCGGGGGAGATAGTCGGCCGCATACTCAACGTCAAACTCGGTTTTGAGGATGTCTTCGATTGTGGCTGTCGAGACTGGTTGTCGCTGGGCGATCTCGTCAAGAAACGCTGTCTCTGCTGCCGGTGACAGTTTTGGCGGTCGTCCGCCGCCATAGTCCGGGAGTAAGCCGTCAACGCCGCCCTCGTTCCACCTTTTGCGCCACCGATACCCCGTTGATGTTGTGTGTCCCTCTCGAGCAATTGCGTCCGACACGGAGTCTCCCTGATACAGACTCTTAATAAATCCGAGTCGCCGAGCGCGTTCCCCGCTCTCGGCCGCTTTCAGTGCCTGATCCAGTGCTGTCTCGGAGAGGTGTCGTTGGACGGGTCCTGAGTCGCTCATTACCATCGATATTCCCAGTTGTTTTCTAAAGTATGTTGGTTGAGGACTGTTTCTGTGCCTGACTAGTCTGCTGGGTCAGCGTTGGGTTCCAAGTGGTCGTCGAAAGGTAGTGTCGCTCCGTGCGAGCGCTATAGAGCGGTGGGGCCCTAGCGGTGGCCGCCACCTGCCGGTTCGCCTAGAATGGTCGGGAAACTACTATGCCCCTCTTGGGTCCCTCCTGAATCAGTACTCACGTTCTCTCGGCAGGGGTGATACGTATCGTTATTAGTATTATATCAGTCGGTGTCTGATGCCCTGAAGTCGCCGCCTTCTTGCGGTTTTCAGCATCATAGCCCCACAGTCATATTGATGCCCCACACCGTGCTTCGCAGCGGTCCGACATGGAGATCGCACCGGCCTCCATCAGAGGTGGTCTGTGAGTTCCCGCCGGGGTGGTCTGTGAGTTCTCGCCGGGGGCGGTCTGTGAGTTCCCGCCGGGGGCGGTCTGTGAGTTCCCGCCGGGGGCGGTCTGTGAGTTCCCGCCGGGGGCGGTCTGTGAGTTTTGTCGACCGCCCCCAGTGAATTTTCGCGCGCTCGGTTTGTGAATGAGGCGCTGAGTGCGATCGAACTAGCATCGACCGGGAACGAGACGCTCGAGTGTTCGCCGATCGACTTGCGAAGGGAAACAGCTAGCTGGTGGACGTAGGTGATCGGAACGTCGTCAAAGACACCGACGAACCGGTCGACGGTCTGGACCGCCTCGTAGCCGACGATCACGACCAGCCCGTCGGCCCCAGCCTTGACCGCCGTCTCAAAGACGTGCGCGAGCAGGGGGCGCCCCGCAACGTCGACGAGTCCCTTCCGCCGTCAGCTCGCCGAGGCGACTGCCACGCCCGGCAACGGGGATAACCGCGTCCATACGCGAGACTCTACACGCCGGTTACCTAACCCCATCGACGGGGACTATCGGGTCCAGAAGCCACGTTGGCGGGCTTCGATTTCCGAAAGCACCGTCGAGAGGACGTCACGCCAGTCGGTCGGGTGTGTCGTATCGTCACCCGGCGTCGGTGCGTCCGGTCCCGGATGGACGTGGTCACGAGTGTTGTGCCCAGACGGATGTCTGTCCCACCGATGATCGAACGCCCCCGTCTCGTGGGTTTCGTGATAGTGGAGCGAGAAATCCCCGTTTTCGAACCAGACAATCTCTAGACGGGCACTCCGAACCTGGTCAGGGTAGAGTTGCCGATTGTACTGACAGACCAGCCGTTCGGGCGCGAAGCCAGGCTGGTCATCAACTTCGGTGAACCGATCGTCCGTCGCGAAACGCTCTCGAATGACCGCTAGCCGGTCGAAATCGATCGGCCCACCGGAAATTGAACCCCCCGTCTCGTCCTCCCCACCGGCAGTCATGCCACGGATTCGCGATCTGTAGCCTCGCCGGACGCGGGGGTGAGTGCTCGTTCGAGGAGAAACACACGACGCCGAGCGGTTTCCCACGACGAGAGCTGCTCCCAGACGTCCTCGATGGACTGGTCGCTTGCTGCGGCATACTGTGTGATCGAGATGCCCGTCGGGGACTCGGCGTCAAATTCAGCTGCGAGTGCGTCCGCCCGCTCTGATTCCGACTGTAGCAGGTCGAGTAACTCTTCAGTTGTGTATTCGCTTCGGAGCGTCTGGACGCGTCGCCAGTTCAGGTACTCTTGATTCCGTTCGTAGGTGGCTGGCGAATCCGTAACCTTCGTGACGATGCCCATCCGTTCGAACCAGTCCAAGTATTCACGTGCGGCGTCGACCCCGTGTCCTGCACGCTCGGCAACTTCGCCTGCTGTCGCCGGATCGTCGAGTCCGAGCACGGCATCGAAAAAGTCGTCCCGTGTTCGATCACCACGAACGACCTCCTCCGGCGGGGTCAGCGCGTCGAAGTTCGGCGCCCGTTCGTCGGTGTCGGCTTGGATATCCGAACCCGGATCCTCCATATCCCACCATGCGGCTCAAAGCGTGATAAAACTTTCTTGGACGGATTATCCCGCTTCAAATGCGGGAGACCACGACCAGCCCGTCGGCCCCCGCCTCGACCGCCGTCTCAAACACATGCGCGAGCAGGGGTTACCCCGCGACGTCCACGAACCCCTTCGGTCGGGCCGCCGTCAGTTCGCCGAGTCGACTCCCTCGGTCTGCGGCGGGGATGACCGCGTCCATACGCGAGACATCACACGCTGGTCACCTAACCCCATCGCCGGGACTACCGGGTCCAGAAGCTACGTTGGCGGGCTTCGATCTCCGAACGCACCGTCGAGAGGACGTCACGCCAGTCGGTCGGGTGTGTCGTACCGTCGCCGGAAATTGGGACCTCTGGTTCCGGGTGGACGTGGTCACGGGCGGTGTGACAGTCGTTTGCGGCGATAGTCTGAAGTACATAGACTTCGGACTAACAAGTATGACCTCCGATCACGATCGCGTTCGTTCGGACGGCGGGATCGACGCGCTGGACTCGCCACCGAGAGACGTGATGGACGAAGAGGCGCTCAAGCCAGAGACGCTGGCCCGGAACGCTCCGCGACTCGAGACAGTCGTTCAGCTGCTCAACAACCCAGCGCTGGCCCGCGTCTACGTCTACGTCTGTTACTGGGGGCCGGTTGCCCCGCCGGAGATCATGGAGGCACTCGATATCTCGAAATCGACGACCTACGAGTACGTCGATCGGCTGGTCGACCTCGGCCTCGTCGACCGTGATGACTCGACGCGCCCCCAGCAACTGACTGCCGATCCGATCGTCATCGTCGAGCAGTACGCCCCGATCGTCATCACACCAACCGTCCTCCACGCCCTCGCGCTCCAAGAGGTCGACGAGGACGTCGCATACTTCATCGACCGCTACGGTATTGGGAAGCTCATCGCTGCGCTACGGGGGGCTGGACTCCATTTCGCAGGCAAGACAACCCAGCGGATGGTCGCCGCTGATATCGACGTTCGCGAAACGGAAGCAATGATGATCATCTACGCACTCAAACCGGCACTGGTTGTTGGCCGAGACCACGATCCGTTCTTCGAGTATCTGTTCCCGGATGTGGATGACGAAATGGATCTCCCCGACCTTGACGAAATATCTGATGCCCCGACCCGCTCGTCGGATCTCGATAGGTGAGTCGGTCGAATGAATGCCGACACACCATTCTCTGCTAACCAGGATGTTCTTGTCGACGCGAATATTTTCTACGCAATAGGTGATCCTTCGAACTCTCAGTATCGGAGATTCCGGAGTGTAGTCCAAAGTGCTGGCGTGGTCTGTAAACTCCCTCAGCGCGTGATCGGTGAACTTGGAGGGCCAGAGACAGACCGTGTCCGAACGGCACTCGACGAGGGCTGGGCTACAATTATTGATGTACCCTCACCGACGGATGGTGACGCTGTCGCCGCGAGCGATATCGCCAAACGAACCATTGCGAACGAAACCGATCAGCCCGAACACGAGGTCGAAAAAACGGATGCGATTCTGGCCGGGTTAGCAATCCAGTACGTCAGAGACCGTTCAACGGCGGGTGTTATCGTCCTCACAGACGATAAGCCTGCCAAGAAGGGCATCGAGAACGCCGTCCGGGCGCAAGGATACACGGACACGATCGCGGTTCACGGATTGGAAGACATCATCGGTGACGATTCGGGCGACTCGATGCGGCTGATCTAGGTCAGGAGATGGCCGTTGTGCGGAAATCCCTCGGCCACTTAAGAACCCGCGACCACAGCTGCGCGCCTCGTTCCTGCGGTGCTTGGCGCGGTCAGGGGACGATCGAGGCGGCCTCGTCCTAGCTGACCGCGTCCATACGCGAGACGCCACACGCCGATCGCCGAACCCCATCGACGGGGACTATCGGGTCCAGAAGCCACGCTGGCCGGCTTCGATCTCCGAACGCACCGTTGAGAGGATGTCTCGCCAGCCGGTCGGGTGTGCCGTATCGTCTCCGGGTGTCGGTGCGTCCGTTCCCGGATGGACGTGGTCACCGGGGCGTCCGTTCCGTGAACGTCTCGTAGGCTTTGGCGATCGTCTCGACAATTTCGGCTTTGTCTTCGTCTGCGAGGCTATCGCCCCGAAATTCGATGAGCGAATCGAGGACGACTTCAAATTTTGATGGATCAGTAGCCTTTGCCACGACTGTCCAGCCGTCCGGGTCGGTGTATGCAAGAGACGCCACGACGTTCGCCGTGAACACGAGGATGTCCCGAATACCGCCAAGCGTTCCGTCGTCTCCGACAAGACTGTCCGGAGTCGCCGGCATCACAAGTAAGTCGTCACGCTCGTGGGACACTGTGAGTGTCTCGCTAGCCAAGAGCGGCCGGTCGGGGAGTCCGCTGATCATTCTGCTCTCGACTGGGTGTGATACTCTCGTCCGGTCTTAAACTGTGTCAACTCTTCGATCCGGCTCTCCAGTTCTTCGATCTCCTCGCGAAGTTCCGTGGCCTCGGGGTCGTCGCTCGTGGCGAGCCGGTCTTTCAGTCCCTGCAATCGAGTTTCCCGCTGTTCCTCATCCACTTCCGCCTTCCGGACATACTCTGTCTCCTCGATGTCGTACACGTCCGATTCGGAGAGTTCCGTCACGTCGAGAGCGTCGTCGACCTTGTCGCGGTCGACGCTCAACACGCGCTCGCGGTCGATGCCTGCGTCCTCCAGCGTAGCCAGTACCTCCTCGTCGTCTCTGAGGTCTCGGTTACGACGCGCCGTTCGTTGTACGGAGCCGAACTGGCCGTGAACGGGCTGGTCGTGGTGCAGCCGATCCAACAACACGTTGGTCACGTTCTGGCGCAGGTCGTTGGCATCACGCTGGATGTCCGAGAGCAAGGTGTAGAGATTGATGAGGGCGGGCGTATCGAGCGCCTCGAGCGAGGAGAGATCGTTCCGCTCTAGCGCGTCGATGAGAAGGAGCGCATCGCTGTAGACATCCACGTCGGGCTCCGTGCGCTCGGTGACTTCCTCCGCTGATTCGGTGTCGTCTGCTCCCCTGATGATCTGGCTTCCGGCCGGTTCATCGGTTTCGCGGATCACACCCGCACTCTCGTCGACCTCGAATCGGGGATGCAGACTCAATACGCCGGGATACGGATCGGCATCGAGCGGGAGCCGCGAAAGATCGAATCCATCGGGAGCGTCACTGATGCGCTCGTAGAGCGTCTCGAACTGGTCGCGCTGGAGCGGCCGTGTCTCGTCCACGTCACGGTCGAGAAATTCGACGACGATTCGGTGTTCCTGCACGTCGGTGATCTGGAAACGATCCTGAGAGAGTGGTGTGAGCAGAGTCGCATCCTCGGCGAGACCCTTGCACTCGTCAAGAAGCGTGTGCCATGTGACGCTGAACGGCATTACCGGGTGTATCGTCGGGAGACAGGTAAAGCGTGAGGGTGGTTCGCTCAGATACCGAGATCGCGGAACGTCCAGTCGTTCGGCAGGTTTGCGTCGAAGCCGGCCTCTTCGACGAGATCACGGATGCGCTGTTCGACTGTTTCGTCCAGCTCGAACGTGTAATCGAATTCCTCGTCCCAGTCGTAGTACCGCGGCATCCCCGGCCAGTGGTCGTCCGTCTTCAGCCCGTAGACGCAATCGAGAAGGTAGCGACGATACGGCATATCGTCACGGGTGATGCGAGGGAGCGTCCCGTCGATCGACTGATCTCTCACTAACGTTTCGAGCAGATCGACCGCCGCGTACTGGTCGGCGTAGAACGCGTGTTCGAGCGTCGGGTTGACGGAGAAAATGTCTTCTGAGGCGCGGGCGCGGAGATGGTCGGCCACCGAGTGGTCGGGATGGCCGATTCCCCACCCGTACGCGTGGACTTCCTCCCGCGCAGTATCGGCCGTATCGGCGGCAGTGACTGCGATGGTATCGAGGTATTCGAGTGCCGCAACTGGAATCGCCGACACGCCGTCGGTCAACCGCGTGCGGATCAGATTCCGTCCCACGGCATTCGCGATCGTGGGCGTCACAAGCGGAATCTTGTCATCCGCAGTCGGATCGTGTGTATCGATCACATTCTCGAGGAATTTCCAGCCCGCTGATCGCGCCGCCTCGTCAAGGGCGCCACTAACCCGCTCGTGGTACGGCCAGAACACGTCCCGATATGTGTCGCCACTGGTGTCTTCCTCGAGTGCAGCCGAGAGCGCCGCCTCGAACTCGACGACTGCGTCGTGAAGGCCGTCTCTGTCACCGTCCGAGAACCGGTCGAGTAGAGTATCAAGTTCGGCGATGGACGCGTTTCGTTCGTCGGCTGGCGATGAACCTGTGGATTGTGACTGCTCGAGATCAGCCGAGCCAACGGTTGTCTCTGATTGGACATCGCCACAGTCGTGGAGGCGGAGACGCGTGAGTGTCTCGAACGACGCTCCGCAATCGTCGCACTCGTGAGTCATAGTCCTACTACAGGTATGTGGGCAAAATGCGTTCCTTCTTTGATCAGTGAAATACCCCACCCTCAACGAAGCCACGCCAGTGGCTGAGTAGGGTGGGGTAGTTCACCCAGCCGAGCCGTCGTCACCTCGTACCCCGCTCGCACCAACAACCCCACGGCCTCGCTCTCGAGACCATCGAGACCAAACCCCAAAGCACAGATATCTGTGCCAGCAAAATATATGTGTGCTTAGGGCGTAGCGTAGCGTATGCCTGACGAGCCACTGCCTCCTGACGGCCCCGACGAGTTTCCCACCGAAGCGGAACTACCGGACGATCCGGTAACCGTGGCTGATATTGACCCGTTCGCCGTTACTGACGATGGCTTCGAGGATATCGATGACTTCGCGGCCGCAGAGTGGAAAAACGAGACCACTGCGAACGAGAGAATTCGCACGGTAATCGATAGAACGACGACTCCGAGATCGGCGGGCGACATCGCAGAGACAGCGCTAGTCTCAGAAACAAAAGCCAGAGCCACACTCAACAAGCTTGCTGACGAAGGTATTGTCAAAAGTCAGCAGACGGACTCCGGAAAACTGTACAGTCGAGACCCGGAGTGGTACCTTCTCAAGCAGATCAGGCGACTCGCCGGGAGTGAAACGCTCGTCGATCAAATCCACCGAGTGAAACAGGAGCTCGCAGCGTACAAAGCCAAATATGACGCAGCCGATCCAGAGGAACTCCTGATTTCAGACAAGGAACTCACCCAGAACGAACTCGACGACGTCTCTCACTGGCGGACAGCAGAACGAGAACTCAGCCACCTCAGAGCGGCATACCGCCTCAAAGAAGCAAAAGAACAGGCAACCACCGTAACTGAACCAAGAGACAGACAGACGGGGAATCAGACAACGGCCCCCGCTGGCGATCAGCCCCAACTCCAATAATGGGGATGGGGAACGGCTCTCCAATTGATTCAGAAGCAATTGATGAGAGCGTAGAGCAGATACGCCACCAACTCGGTAACGGAGTCGTCAAGGTCCGATACCGGTATCAAAAAGGTCACCCGTTCAAACAGCGGGAAGGAGAAGATATCAGAGCGGCACGGGTCACTGTTACCCCTGGAATCCACGAGCGAGGTGGGTACTTCGATATCCAGTGGTGGGAGAATGGAGACTACAAATACCATTACCGGGAGGACGGACTGGAATTCAGGTTCGGGTGCGAAGGGGCGAATGAAACCACCAGTAAGCCGGTACGGCACTTTCATCCGCCAAGCGATCTCGACGCACACAGGCAATCCTGTATCGGGATCGAACGACCACCGACACTTGTCACAATTGCTGTCCTGAAGACGTGGTGGGCAGCAGTCAGGCGCGGTGATGAGAGTTTGGTGAACGCGCAAAACGGCTTGCCGTAATCGGAATCCCCTCGAAGGCGTGACCGAACCGGTCGAGGATCTGGGGCGCCTCGTCCCCGACGATCACGATCAGCTCGTCGGCCCCGGCGTCGACCACCGTCTCGAAGGCGCACGCGAGGAGGGGCCGCCCCGCCACGTCGACGAGCCCCTTCGGTCGATTCACCGTCAACTCACCGAGCCGACTGCCTCGTCCGGCGGCGGGAATGATCGCGTCCATACGCGAGACGCCACGCGTGGCCGTTTCAACGTTGCCCCTGGCGTCAAACCCGTATTCTAGCCGGAAGCGACGGTGCTCACTCTGTGTCCATCTCGAGCGCGCGTTCGTACAGCGCGTCCGAGATCCAAAAGCCCGCCTCGCGGAGCGCGTCGAGTTCCGTTTCGAGGTCGACTTCTCCCCGGTCGGACGCACGGAGGAGAATCCCCACGACGCCGGTCACCGGAACGTCGTGACGCGTTGCGGTCGCCCGGCCTTCACGCTCGTCGATGAGTACTCTGTCCGCATCGACGTCGATGGCGTACGCGATGGCCGCGGCCTCTCCGCGATCGAGTTCCCGCTCGAACTCGGTCCGCAGCTCCGTCGGCTCCGGTGACACGACTCGAATCCCACCCTGATCGCGGAACGCTTCGATGCGGTCGCGGCCGTCGAACCCGGCTGTGAGCTCGTTTCAGACCGCCGTCGGAACGACCACCTCACCGAACTGGGCGTCGATCAGGTGAAGGCGTTCGATGAGTGCCAGATTCAACAGCGGTGAGGTGTTCGAGACGACCGTCATTCTCGCGCGTACTTGACGTCGAGCGCGAGATCCTCTTCGGTGTAGTGTCGCTCCACCCCACGTTCTCCGAGGAGCCGGTGGAACTCCGCCTTCGAGAGACCGGCCAGCTCTCGTGCCTTCCCAAAGGACAGATACTCCTCCCGGTACAACGACACCGCGAGTTCCTGCCGGACGATCGGTTCGCGATCCTCCGGCGGTGCCGCGATCGCGTCCAGCACGTCCGACGGGAGATCGATACTGCTCATGTCGTTAGATTCAGCGGCATAGTACTTAGTAGCGCCGTCTGTCCACTCGTCTGGACCACGGTGTTTGTCGCCTTGACGGTGTCCCAACCACACACACGAGCAGCGGCCGCCCCCAAACGTCGACGAGTCCCTTCGGTCGGTCCGCCGTCAGCTCGCCGAGGCGACTGCCGTGCCCGGCAGCAGGGATGACCGCGTCCATACGCGAGACGCAACACGTGGCCGTTTCACCCGCGCGTACCGGAGCTGTTCTCGGTTGGACTCTCCTGGCGCCCCTCGTCTCTGGCGGTGTGAACGCTCCACGCACGAACTGAGACCATCGGCGACAGGGATTCAGATGCTTTTGTCACACTACAGCGGCCGTGTCATGGCATCCCTCCTGAAACCCTAATCTGGTGTCACAGACCACAACGCTTACTATGATGTGGTGAGTAACATCAGACATCGATGGCAGCCGACGACGTGGGTGTGTTGGAAGACACGGAACGGCGCTTTGCGGATGGCACCGTTCTCCGTGTCCGCGTGCTGAGCGTGCCGGAGTCGGAGAAATTCCCGGATGGTGTCAAGTACCGGCTTCACTACGGTACTGAAGACGAGACGACGCTAATACGGTATGACAACTCCCACGGCGTCCACGAACGACACACGTCCGATGGACTTGACGACGACTACCGATTTCCCGGCTACGGGGCGGTCCAAGAGCGCTTCTGGACCGAGGTCGAACAGTTGCGCGATGAAAAGCCATCACAGGATACCAATAACCCATGACACAGAACACACTCATTGTGACCGTTGAATCGATCGGTGCTGTCCAGCAACGCACCGCCGAGGCATTCAAGCAGGCACTCACTAGCGACGCAGTTGGAGAGGACGCTCCCCACCGCCTGAGTTTCGAAACCACCGACCAGCTGGCACAGGTCTTCACGCCGCGCGCGATCGACCTCCTTCAGGCGATCGCACAAGAAGAGCCCGCGAGCATCCGCGAAGCCGCTCGGGTCGTCGATCGAGACATCAAACAAGTTTCGGAAAACCTCGAACGGCTCGAAAGATATGATGTCGTCGAGTTCGTTGCTGAGGGGCGAGCCAAGCGTCCCGTCGTCCCCTACGATGAAATTGACATCCAACTCCCGCTTCGGGAGGCCGCAGAGCGGGATGCTGCCCCGGTGTGATTCAAAACGCATGAATCCTCGATTCATGGAGACGAACGTGGCAGATGCCGGCGATAGCACCGCCCGCTCACCGCCCGGATTTGAACAGCGTCGCGAGCTCTCACGGTCCGGTTCATCGCACGTACCGTGGGCTCTCGCTGCTACTCGACCGTCACGCTCTTCGCCAAGTTCCTTGGCTTATCGATCGATCGACCCTTGTCGTTCGCCACGTGGTACGCGAACAGCTGGAGGTAAACGTTCGCGACCAGCGGTTCGACGATTCCCACGTTTGGAACCGGCAGCGACACATCGAGCGTGCCGTACTCCTCGCCCGCAGAGACGCAGCCGATGGCGGGCGCGCCGCGCGTCTGCGCCTCGGTCACGTTGTTCATCGTTTCGTCGGCGCGCGCGCCGTCGGTCAGCACCGCAAGCACGGGCGTGTCGGGCGTCACCAGCGCGAGTGGGCCGTGTTTCAGTTCGCCGGCGGCGAACCCCTCCGCGTGGTCGTAGGAGATCTCTTTGAGCTTCAGCGCGCCCTCCAAGGCGACTGGAACGCCGAGCTGCCGGCCGACGAAGAAGAACGCCTCGCTGTCGCCGTACTCGCTCGCGGCCTCGCGCACTGTCGGTTCCGCGTCGAGGACCTGCTGGACCGTGCCGGGGAGGTCGCGGAGCCCCTCCACCACCGGCCGCGCGTCGGCGGCGGCCAGCGCGCCGCGCTCGCGGCCGATCGCCACCGCGAGCATCGTCAGCGTCGCCACCTGCGAGGCGAACGTCTTCGTCGCGGCGACGCCGATCTCGGGGCCGGCGCGGATGAACGCAGTGTCGTCCACCTCGCGCGTGACGGTGCTACCGAGGGTGTTTGTCACGGCGAACGTCCGCGCGCCGGCGGCGTTCGCGCGGCGGACCGCGCCGAGCGTGTCTGCGGTCTCGCCGCTCTGTGTCACGGCGACGACCAGCGTTCGGTCCGGGCTCCTGCCCGCGCCAAACTCGTACTCGCTGGCGATTTCGACCGTCGCGCGCACCTCCGAGAGCTCCTCGAACAGCTGCGCGGCGTAGCGGCCCGCGTAGTTAGAGGTACCGCAGGCGACGATCTGGATCTCCTCAAGATCGGCGAGGAAGCCCGGCGGGAACGAGACGTCGAGGTCGACGTCGCCGCCGTCGACGTCGAGCCGCCCCGCGATGGTCTGCCGAAGTGACTCGGGCTGTTCGTGGATCTCTTTGCGCATGTAGTGCTCGTAGCCGCCTTTCTCGGCGGCGTCGGCCTCCCAGGTGACCGTCTCCACGCCGCGGTCGACGCGCTCGCCGTCGGCGTAGATCTCGACGCTGTCGGCCGACAGCGCCGCCACGTCGCCGTCTTCGAGGTAGGTCACGTCGCGCGTGTGCTCCAAGAAGGCCGTCACGTCGCTGGCGACGAAGGTGGCGTCGTCGTCGCGCCCCAACACGAGCGGGCTCCCGCGGCGCGCGACGACGATCCGGTCGTCGCCCTCGCGGACCGCACAGATGGCGTAGCTCCCTTCCAAGCGGTCCTCGACGGCCTGAACCGCCTCCAAGAGATCTATTTCGGAATCGGCGGCGAGTTCCTCCTCGATCAGGTGCGGGATGACCTCGGTGTCGGTGTCGCTCGTGAACTCGTGGGCGGCCAGCTCCGCCTTGAGTTCCTCGTGGTTCTCGACGATCCCGTTGTGGACGACCGCGACGTCGCCGGCGCAGTCCGTGTGCGGGTGGGCGTTGGCGTCGGTCGGCGGGCCGTGCGTGCTCCAGCGCGTGTGTCCGACCCCGAGCGTCGCGTCCGGGACGTCCGGGACGGTGAGGTTGTCGACCTCGCCCGACCGCTTCGCGACGGTGAGCCCGCTCGACGCGCTGACGAGCGCGACCCCGGCCGAGTCGTAGCCGCGGTACTCCAGGTTCCGGAGCCCCTCGTGGACGACGTCGCCCACGCGGGCGACCTCATTGCTGTCGTCCAACGCGATCTCGTCGCCGATGTAGCCGGTGATCCCACACATGGTTACCCCCTCCGCACAACCGCGCCCGATTCGACGCGACCGTCGATGACGACCCCCGCGTCGGCGTCGACGTCGTCGCCGACGACCGCGCCGTCGGTGAGCGTTGATCCGGCGCCGACTGTCGCGTTGTCGCCGACCACGCCGGCGAGGTCCACGCCGTGGTGGACCGCGTCGTCGACGACGACCGTCGCCGGCCCGCCCGCGATCGTCGCGTTCGGGCCGATTCGCGCGTTGCCGGCGACGATCGCGTCCCGGACCACGGCCCCGGCGCCGATCACCGCGTCGGGGAATATCACGGCGTTTTCGACAACCGCGCCAGCCTCGACCGTCGCGTTGCTCCCGATCGCCGTGCTGCCGCCGATCGTCACGTTCGGCCCGACGCGGACGTTGCCCGCGAGCGCCACGTCGTCTGCGACGGTTACTGAGTCACCGAGGGCGGGGCCGTCCGGATCCGACCCTCCAGACTCGCCGATCAGCCCGGCGTTGACGGTGAGCAGGTCCCACAGGTTCGACACGTCGAGCCAGCGGCCGTCGTATCGGACGGCCGACAACGACTCACTCGCGGCGAGGTCGTTCAGCGTCGCTGTGATCGCCAGCTCGCCGGGCGCGTCCGTCTCACGGATCGCGTCGAACACGTCGGTCGAGAACCCGTACACGCCAGCGTTGATCCGGTTCGTCTCGACCAGCCCCTCCGGCTTCTCGTCGATGGCCGTTACGCGGTCGCCGTCGAGGCTCACGACCCCGTACTCGCGCGGGTGTTCGGCGGTCGTCACCGTCATCGTCGGATAAGTCCCTTCGCGGACTCGGTCGCGGATCCTCGAGACGGCCACGGGGTCGACGATCCGGTCGCCGTTGAGCACAACGAAGGGGCCGTCGACGACCGGTTCGGCCTGTAAGACGGCGTGGCCGGTGCCGAGCTGGGTGGTCTGTTCGACGTACTCGATCGTCACGTCCCAGTCGTCGCCGTCGCCGAAGTGGTTCCGGATGCGCTCCTGTCGGTAGCCGACGACGAGGACGATCCGGTCGATGTCAGTCGCCGTAATGGCCTCGACCACGTGTTCGAGCAGTGGTCGGTTCGCCACGGGGACCATCGGCTTCGGCCGCCGGTTCGTCAGCGGGGCTAACCGCCGTCCCTCACCCGCGGCGAGGATCACCGCGGTCACGGAGTCGTCGCTCATGGATCGACGTTCATCCGCCCGGGTGTTAAATCGCTCGCGGGCGCGGCGGCGCCCCGCCGGCCGACAGCGACGTTACTCCGAGGGGCGATCGCGCGTCAAGGCCTCTCCGGGCCCGGTCGCCTCGTTGGCGCCGAGCTTCACGCCGGCGTTCAGCGAGGTGTTGATCCCCGTCTTCGCGCCGTCGCCGATGATGACGCCGAGCTTCCGGCGCCCGGTGTCGACGCGTTCGCCCTTCACGCCGAGGCGGACGTTCTCACCGTCGTGGCGGAGGTTGGCGACGTTCGTCCCCGCGCCGAAGTTCACCTGGCGGCCGAGTACCGAGTCGCCGACGTACGAGAGGTGACCGACAGAGGCGTCCGCCATCAGCAGCGAGTTCTTCACCTCGACCGAGTGGCCGACGTGGACGTCGGGACCGAGCACGGTCGCCCCGCGGACATACGCGTTCGGCCCAACGTCAGCGCCCTCGCGGATCAGCGCCGGTCCCTCGACGTAGGCCCCCGAGCGCACTCGCGCGCCCTCCTCAACGATGACCGGCCCGTGGAGGTGGACGTCCTCCTCGACGGTGCCGGCGATCTCGCGTTCGTCGCTGAGCTCCGCGAGCGCCAGCTCGTTCGCCTCCAACAGCTCCCACGGACGCCCAACGTCGAGCCAAGTCCCATCATATCGCGCCACGTCGATCCGGCGGTCGTCGCCGAGCAGGAGATCGATCGTCGTCGTGATCTCGTACTCGCCGCGCTCGCTCTCGGGGGTGCGGTCGATGTACTCGAACACCTCCGGCTCGAACGCGTAGCAGCCGACGTTCGCGAGGTTCGTCGGCGGGTCCGCCGGCTTCTCGACGATGTCCGCGAGCGAGCCGTCTTCGGCAGTCGAGAGCACGCCGTACGCCCGCGGGTCCGGGACCTCGGTGGCCGCGACGGCCGGCGCGCCCGCGTTGGCGAGCGCCAGGGGGAGCGACGCGTCCACGACCACGTCGCCGTTGAGCACGAGGAAGTCGTCGTCGACGACTGGTTCGGCCTGCGCCACGGCGTGGGCCGTGCCCAGCGCCTCCGCCTGTTCGACGTAGTGGACCGGGCGGTCGCGGTACGACGCGCCGATCGCCTCCCGGATCGCGTCACCGCGGTACCCCGTCACGACGACGAACTCGTCGACGACGTCGCGGGCGGCGTCGAACACGCGTTCGAGTAGCGAGCGATCACCGACCGGGAGGAGCGGTTTCGGGCGGCGGTCCGTCAGCGGTCGCATCCGAGTCCCGCGGCCGGCCGCGAGCACGACTCCGTACATGTCCGAGACCGACGAAGGGCCGGGGCTTATCGGCTGCGGTCGGCGGCAGGAGTCGTCAGTCCCGATCCGTAGCGGCCCGGTCGACGATGTTTCGCGCGGCCTCGAACAGCGCGGTGGCGTCGTCCTCGTCGCGTGCCCCGGCAGTAAGCGGACAGACACCGCCGTGAAACACGTTCTCTGTGTACTCGCGGTGCTCACAGAAGAAATGGAACAGATACGTAGTTTCGTAGTGCGGAGGTGTGCGATGCCTACAAGAAGGTTGTCACCCAAACAGAGCCCTCACCGCTGAGGTACGATCGGGTCCACCGGCTGCTCCGGTCTCCTGCGGTCGTCGTTGAGGCGCTCGATCGGGAGTAGTGTACTCCCCGTGGTGTGAGGGTTCGATCGATCCACAGGACACTCATCTTTTCCTGTGTAGTTCTCACGGACAAACTGCTGTCTCCATTCTCGCAGACCCCATCGCCATCCTCACAGCTGGTCTTGTCCCTCCCAGTAAGCTCTCATCCTCTGTCACAATACTGCCGTCACCACGTCCTCGCCGACCTTCCACAGCTGCCGCGCCACGATCTTCAGATCGTACGCGAACGACTGCTCGCGCACGTACTGGAGATCGTATCGGAGCTTCGCCCGCGGGTCGACGCTGCTCGCGTCGTTGATCTGCGCGAGCCCGGTCAGCCCGGGCTTGACGAACCACCGCTTGCGCCAGGTCTCGGCTTCGTCTTCCAGCAGGTGTTCCTCCTCGGTCCAGACCGCTCGTGGCCCGACGACGCTCATATCGCCGCGCAGAATCGACCATAGCTGCGGGATCTCGTCCAGGTGCGTCTGGCGGAGTACGCGACCAACCCGTGTGATGCGGTCGTTCTCCGCGTCGTCGATCGGCGTCGCCGACTCGCCCTCGGGCGTCATCGACCGGAACTTGAAGATGGGGAACGTCTCGCCGAACACGGCGGTCCGCTCCTGTCGGTACAACACTGGGCCACCGTCTTCGAGTTTGATCGCGACCGCGATACTCGTGATGATTGGCGTCAACACGAGGAGCCCCATCACCGAGAAGGCGATGTCGAAGCCGCGTTTGAACATGTAGTCCTGAATGTCCCACGGCTCGATCTCGACGTCGACGAGCGACGCGTTCGGGTCCGGCGTGTCAGTCAGTACCGTGTCCGCGTGGGCCGGATGGACCTTCGCGGCGACGCCGTGTTCGTAGCACGCGTCGAGTGCGCCGAAGAACTCTGCGCGGTCGGGCTCGTCGAACGCCAGCACCACCGTGTCGATATCCTGCTCCACGAGGATATCTTCAAGCCGCGAGAGGCCGCCCAACCGCGCCAGTCCGGCCGATTGGCGGCCGCCGTCTACGGCGTGTGCGACGCCGGCGGATTCGACGCCGGGATCCTCGGCTGCCGACTGCGCGCCGGTCAACGCGTGGACCGTCGTCGGACAGAGATAGCCGAGCAGCGGAAGGTCGGCGCCACGCGCGATCTCCGCGATCTGTGCGGGGTCGTCCCCGACGATGATCGCCCGCTCGCTGCGCGCTTCGGGGCGGCGCAGCCAGATAAACCACGCCGGCAACACGACCACCAGCAGCGGCGTGATCAACACCAGTGTGAGCCGCGGCATCTTGTAGGTGTAATCGAAGTAGCCGATGGTCGCGAGGGCAAACACGGCCACGAAGGTGCGCTTGTGCGCGAGCGCGACGATGTCGAGGATTCGCCGCGGGCGCGGCTTGTACAGGGGAACGAACGCGGCCGTTACCACCACGACGGTCAACGCGACCTCGATGACGAACTCCGCGCCGGCGGGCGGGTCCACGGGCAGGCGACCGAAGACCGGGACCATCGCCGCGGTCGCTTGGACTGTCCCGTTGTTGGCGAGCATCACCGCGAGCGCGACCAGCCCGGCGACGCCCCCCACGCTTGCGGCGCGGTACCGCCATCCCGTATCCATTATCGACTACTGTCACATGTATCGGGTTAAACACTATGTTTCCCGCCCTGGAAACGGGAATTGACAGTGAGTACCCGCGACGACACCCCCGCCACGACGGCCGCGTCCCGCCCGCGACCGAAACCGCTAATCGGCGCCCCCGACAGATGACAGCCAATGCCCGCGCCTGAGGAGACGACGGCGGCCGCACGCGAGTTCCTCGCCGACCACCCCGAGGCCGAGGACGCGCTCGCGACCCTCGTCGAGCGCGACGCCCAGGGGGAGCCGTGGACGTTCGCCGATATCTCCCTCGACTCCGGCCAGTTCGGCGAACTCGTCGCCCGGGACCTCGCGACGTCCGTCGACGACGGCTATCGCCTCGCAAATCCGGACGCGATCCGCGCCGCGATCGAGGCGGGCCCGGCTGCCGCAGGCGAAGACTCGGCCGTAGCCGCCGAGGGGAGCGACGTCGACACGGGCGGAACTGCCGATGGCGGCGACGCTGTATCGTCGCGGTTCCCCACGACGGCCGACGTCGACGCCCTCACGCTGCTCGGCCTCGTCGGAACGCTGTTCGCGGTTGCCGGCGCGCGTCTCGTGGCCGCGCCCGCGGTGTTCCAGCAGGGGTTCGTCGTCTCGCCGGCCAACGACACGTACTTCTTCCGTTACTGGCAGGAGCGACTCGCTGCCCGCGCCGACGGAATCTTCGATCTGGGGCTGTTCGCAGAGATGGGCGGGGCGGCGGGCACGCGCCCGCTCGCCCACGCGACGAACTGGTGGGTGACAGTCCTGCTCGGCGGCGTCGACGCCGCGCCCTCCGTCGCCGCGTGGCTCCCGGTCGTCGCGTCCGTCTGTCTGGGGTACCTCGTTTACCGCACCGCGCGCCTGCTCACCGGCGACGTCCGCGTCGCGCTCGCCGCGGTGCTGTTCTACGGGCTCGCACCCGTGAACGTCGTGTACACCTCCGTGGGATTCCTCGACCACCAGGCCCACCAGTACCTGTGGCTCGGGCTGCTCGTCGCGACGCTGACCGCGCTCGGGGTCGACATCGCGCGACGGATCGAAGATACTGACCCGCAGGCGGCCGCACGGGCACACGCGCGCGACGCGCGAATGTGGCTCGTCGCGATCGCGCTCGCTGTCTCCGTGGCCGCCTCCGCGCACGCCTACGGCGGCTCGCCGCTCACGTTCGTCCCAGTCGCGGCCGTCGTCGGGCTCCGCGTCGCGCTCGACGTTCGGCGGGACCTCTCTCCGACCTACGCCAACGCCCCCCTGCTTGCCGGGCTCGGGCTGGGCGCCGTGGGAGCGCTGGGCGCGCACCTCGCGCTGGGGTGGCATGAGTCGATCGCCGCGGTCACGCCCGTCCTCGTCGCGGGCGGCGCGCTCGTCGTGGTCGGGCTGGGGGAGTTGTGGCGCCGCGTCTCGCTGCCGCCGCTTGCGCTCGTCGCGGCCGAGGCGGTCGTCGCCGTCGGCGGACTCGTCGCCTACGCACGCCTGCGCCCGGGCGACATCGACCGCATTCGGACGCGCGCCGCCGACCTGTTCTTCCGTGAGGGGATCACCGAAACGGTTTCGCTATTCAGTCCGGACTTCGCGGTGGTGTTCGGGCCGCTGCTCCAACTCGGCCTCGGATTTTATTTCGCGATCGCAGTCCTTGCGGTCGCGACGTGGGCAACCGCGCGTCGCTACGAGCCCGGCTGGCTCGTCTTAGTCTGCTTCGCGTGGTACTACACGCTGCTTGCGACGATTCAGGTCCGCTTCGCCGGACAGTTGGCGATCATGATCGCGCCGTTCGCGGGGATTGGTCTTGTCTACCTCCTGTCGGCGATCGACATCGCGCGTCCAGTGGCCGCCCTCGGTCGCGGCGACGACGCTGACTCCCCGCCGACTCGCGGCCGATCGAGCCGCGGTCGACCGAGCCGCACTGGAGCGGACAGCGAACCGGGTGGAGAGACCGCGATCACGTCGCTTGCGCTGCCGGAGGGGACTCGCCTACGCGGGTACCTCGCCGCGACGGTCGCGCTCGTGCTGTTGTTCAACCTCCTCCTCGTCCCGTCGCTCGTCGGGCAGACGACCCACGACCGCGCGCAGTTCGACGCCGCGCTCACAGCCGATTCCCACGCCGAGGATGTCGACCGTGAGTACCCACAAAACTTCGTGTTGAGCCAGTGGGGCGACAATCGAATGTACAACTACTTCGTAAACGGTGAAGCCCGCAGCTACAGCTACGCACGAAGCAATTACGATCAGTTCCTTACCGCTACACACCCAGACGAGTGGTACAACCGCTTTCAAGATCGTGTCGGGTACGTCGTCGTTACTGAACGCGAAAACGCACCACCAACAGAGTCTACTTACACAACCCTCTATGATGGGCTCGGCGTCGGCGTCAACGACACCGCCGCAACCGGCCATTACCAGCTACTCACTGCCACTGAGGAGATCCGGACGTTTGCGGTTGTCCCCGGCGCGACGATCTCCGTGCCAGAGCCCAGTTCGGTTGGCGTCGAAAACGGGACGGTGACCGCAACAACAACTGTGACTGTACCCAATTCGTCCGGTGAAGTCACAGCAACTGGCACAACGTTCGAGTATGAACGTCACGCTGCTGTCTCGAACGGAACCGCAACAATCCGGGTCGCACACCCCGGGGAGTATCAGGTTGGAACCCAGTCTGTGACCGTAACCAATGACGCTGTTCACAATGGCAATCAAACAGTCGTTCAGTCGGGGTAGCGCGCAATCTCAGTGAACTAGCCTCCCCTCCCCTCCTCTACTCGCTCACTCCCGTGGCGACAGATATGCGAAGCCAAGAATCACTAACACGGTTACGATAATTCCGAATCCAGGAACCTCTGACTCTGTCCCCTCATCAGTTGTATTGGATGGTCCACCGTCTTGCTCAGTCTCTTGATTAGCAACATCATTGGATGTCCCAGTCTTATCATCCTCATCGTTAGAGGTGCCATTGAACTCCGCTGAGGTAGTATTCTCTTTACTCGATGTATCGGTGGTTGTCTGATTTTCGTCCACAGCCGTTTCGTTCGTATCCACAGCCGTTTCGTTCGTATCCACAGCCGTTTCATTCGCATCTACTGTTGTTTCGTCTTGCTCATTTTCGTCATTCCCGTCATCCTCGTCATTACCTGAGCCACCGGATCCATCTGTTCCACTTGTCTCGTCTCTATCATCCTCTGATTGAAGATCTTCAACACCGTTTGCGAGCGTTTTTGTTGATTCAATAACGCTACGAGGCGCAGGCTGATTGAGGTAGTTATTGTTCAACACTACGTAATTATTGTTTTCACCCGCACTTGTGCTGGCATACGGCTGCCGCTCAAGGATCGACGCCTCAGAGTCTGTCACAACTATTAATTCAGGGTTGGTTTGGAGGATTACCTCATCCGAGAGCTGTGGATATCCATCTGCCTCTGACGCTGCGACGTTCGTAGTCCCACCAATCTGCATAATATCGTTGATGAAGGTATTGTCAGCAGCGACATACCCGCCTCCAAGTGGATACAGTGCATCGGGGCGGTCAAGATCTGCGGTCTGGTTTTCAACATTCTCCACGGTCTGATTCATCTCAGTGTTTATGTCAGTTGCCGCCTCGCAGTTTCCGACAAGACGGCCTGTGCGTTCTGTCTTCGAGGCAATATCCTCGGTATCAGTAGCAGCCGGGAAATGGTAGACCGTGAGATTCTGTGCACGAAGATCTGCGACTTGGCCAGCCGAGGCATTAGGTGCTAACACAAGATCGGGATCAGTCGCAACGACCTTTTCGACGCTGACACCGAATTCTGCGGAGACATTTGTTTTGCTGTCAGTTCCATTCAGATACCCAGCAAATCCGGTTACGCCGACAACCCGGTCTTGCGCACCGATCTCCCAGATCGTCTGGGCGGCTGATGGGTTTGTTGTCGTGATCCGATCCGGCTGTTCATCAAGCGTAATTTCTGTCCCTGTCGCGTCTGTTACAGTAAGCGGGAACCCACATGTATCACTACTATCGGTCGTATCTTCTGTTTTGTCGGCTTGTAGGTCTTCAACAGCAGCTGCGAGCGTTTTTGTTGACTCAATCACGCTCCGGGGCGCCGGCTGGTTTAGATAACTTTTATTCATAACTACATAGTTATCATCAGCCCCAGCAGTTGTGCTGGCGTAGGGTTCTTTCTCAAGAATTGCGCCCTCTGTATCAGTTACAAGTACGACCTCAGGATCTGTTTTAAGGATGACTTCATCAGAAAGTTGTGGATATCCATCTGCTTCTGACGCTGCGACGTTCGTAGTCCCACCAATCTGCATAATCTCGTTGATGAAGGTATTGTCAGCAGCGACATACCCGCCTCCAAGTGGATACAGTGCATCGGGACGGTCAAGCTCAGCGGTCTGGCTTTCTACATTCTCTACAGTCTGGTTCATTTCATTATTCACCTCCGTTGCAGCCTCGCAGTTCCCGACAAGACGGCCTGCGCGCTCTGTTTTTGCCGCAATATCATCGGTATCGGTCGCGGCCGGGAAATGGTAGACCGTGAGATTCTGTGCACGAAGATCTGCGACTTGATCAGCTGAGGCGTTAGGTGCTAACACAAGATCGGGATCGGTTGCGACGACTTTTTCGACGCTGACACCGAATTCTGCGGAGACATTCGTTTTGCTGTCAGTCCCGTTCAAGTACCCCGAAAATTCGGTTACACCAACAACCCGGTCTTGCGCACCGATCTCCCAGAGCGTTTGGGCTGCTGACGGGTTTGTTGTCGTGATCCGATCCGGCTGTTCATCAAGCGTGATTTCTGTCCCTGTCGCATCAGTCACGTTGAGCGGAAACTCACAGGTGTTATTTTCTGCTGTCTGCATCGGTTCCTGACCGCTGTAATCGGCAGACAGACTTTCACTCTCTGAGTGTTCGAACTCTGCTCCTGCCGGGTGTGCTCCAGCGGCGGTTCCTGAGGCTCCAACAACTGCTGTCACCACAATCACCGCCAGTAGAATCACTCGCAAGTTCTTCACAGTTGGCAGCCGGGTTTGTGAAATATAGTTTTTATTATTCCAATCTTGCTTGCGTTGGCATGTTTGTCTTGTATCTAGTCCAACTATCGATAGTCCCGTCTGACGCAGATTAATACGTCCCGAGCCATACGGTCCAGTATTCAATGGCCTGTTCCATAGCCACGTACTCAGGGTTCGATGAGGTCCATCCGCAACCAGCACACTTTCATACGGCTCAACGGAGTACCAATCAATGAAACTCGCAACGATCGGGGTCGGTAACGCAGGCAGCAAGCTTATCGACCAGATGATTGAGTTTGAATTTGAGACTGGTCGTAATCTGTGCCGTCACGCACTTGTCATCAATACGGCTCGGACAGACCTCGCTAAACCACAACATCTCGATGAAGATCGCCGGGTGTTAATCGGCGACACCCACCAGAAAGCGCGTGGACACGGGGTTGGAGGTGATGCTGAAATTGGTGCTGAGGTTGCGCAAACTGACATTGATGAAATCAGGCGCGTCTTCGACGATGTTGAAATTCACGAGGTTGATGCCGTCTTAGTCGCAGCCGGCCTTGGTGGAGGCACTGGTAGTGGCGCTGCTCCCGTTGTTATCGACGAACTACAGAAGATGTACGATGAGCCAGTGTACGGACTTGGAGTGTTACCTGGCACATACGAGGGCGGCCGACCAGCCCTCAACGCTGCCCGCTCGCTTCAGTCATTCGTCAACAAGGTTGACAACTTCATCGCGTTCGACAACGATGCGTGGCGTTCTCGCGGGCAGACTATTGAGCAGGGCTACGAAGAGATGAACGAAGAACTTGCGACACGCATTGTCACTCTGCTCGCCGCCGGCGAAGTTGATGAGTCGGAGGTGGGTGAGAACGCAATGGATTCGAGTGACATTATGCGAACACTCGACACTGGTGGTGTCTCTTCGATTGGATACGCATCTACTGATGTTACTCCCGCAAAAGAAGGACTGTTGGCCAATTTCAAAGAGGCTGACGACTCGCAGGGTGAATCAACAGATGCTGCAAAAATCAAAGGCTTGGTGCGTCGTGCGACGAACTCTCGGCTCACCGTTCCATGTGACGTTTCGAGTGCTGACCGTGCGTTGATTGTCTTTGCTGGACCGCCAGATGTAATCTCACGCAAAGGTGTTGAATCTGCCCGTGAATGGCTAGAACAAGAGGCTGACACCGTTGACGTGCTTGCTGGTGATGACCCTCGGCCTGACTCATCAACGCTTGCGGCAGTAGTGTTACTCTCCAATGTGACTGATACACCACGAATTAGTGAGATCCAAGATCAAGCTGTTGACGCACAAAACAAGATTCAAGAACAGGATGCGGTTCGCGAAGAGGAAATTCAGTCGCTGATTACCGATGACGACAATGATCTGGACCCTATTGTTTGAGCGAACACGTCGTCAAACGCTTGTCCGACAGACGCATCACCACTCTGTTGGCCGCCACCATCACTCGCATCAGTTGGTGTGTGAATGAAGGTCGCACTTCTCGGCGTTGGTGGTTGTGGCACCCGACTCGTTGATCAGTTTGTCCGAGCTGAACGCCGCACAGGCCGGCCGGTAACCGATGGAAACGTTCTCGCGTTTCATACTGAGTCACAACCACTCTCTCAAACAACAGCGCTCAGTACTGACCAGCACGTTCTCCTCGGTGATACACACCCGGCAGTACTTCGACGAGACTCGAACTCACCTGCTACTGACTCCCCAAATTCGTCCCACGATTCCCAACTACAATCAGAGACATCCACAGCCACGAGTCAACAAGGTACCTCCAGTAACTCGCGCACGCGTGGATATGATATCAACGAGTATGGTGTCGGTGGCGATCCAGATGTTGGCGCACAAGTCGCCAAAGCGGATCGGCCAGAAATTCGACGGGCACTCGATAAAATCGATGAAACCGAAGTCGCAGCAACGATGGTTGTTGCTGGACTTGGCGGCGGCACTGGTGCTGGTGTCGGTAGTGTGTTGCTTGATGAACTCACCGACATTTATGAAACGGCAGTCTACACACTTGGCGTTCTCCCTGCTGACACAGAGTCAGACCAGCGAGCATTGACTGCTGCCCGTGGCCTTCGAACACTTGTCCCTCAGGCTGAGTCGACGTTTCTTGTTGATAATAACACTTGGTGTCATGAGACTGATGCCGTTGCTGACTGTTATCAGTCGATTAATTCAATGACTGTCGATCGGCTATTGAGTGTTTTCGGCGCTGGCGAAGCCAACACCACATTTGAGTCTGAACTTCGGATTGATCCTGCTGATATCTCGCGTACCCTTGCTGTTGGTGGAGTAACGACTGTTGGTCGTGCCACGATTGAAATTGACAGTGAAACCCATGGACTCTTGGCCCGGATTCTTCGGTTGCTTGGTCGGTCCTCCCCATCTGGATCGACTCCTGTCGATGCAGCAAAAATAAAGACACTCATCAGCCGCGCAGTACAATCGAAACTGACGCTGCCATGTGATATCACCTCCGCAGACCGGGTTTTGCTCATCCTTAGTGGGCCCCCAGATACGATCTCTCGGAAAGGGTTTGAGACCGGCCGGTACCTTCTCGAAGACGAAACAGAGACGGTTGAGGTACTTGCTGGCGACGAACCGATCCAAAACACGACAGAGCTCACAGCAACTGTCGTCCTCGCAAATGTGACCTCTGTTCCGCAGATCGACCAACTTCAGCGTCGTGCAGTTGTAACACAAGACTCTGCTACGACCACTTCAGCGACGACATCGTCCAGTCCAGAACAGACTGAAACAGGTGATAGCGTGCGAACACAGTCTGGTAAGTCGCAATCGGATGGTGACTCACACTCTGTTGAGTTCGACTTTGATGAGGTTGATACTGCCTCTGAGACGACAGAATCAACCGAATGACGACACGCGATCAATCGGATTCGAACTGGAGCGCCGCAGAAGAAGACATCATGGAAGCAACATACTCAGCATTGCTCAAACATGGCTACGCTGACCTCTCTATTGCTCGTATCGGTGATGAGTTTGAGCGATCAAAAGCCTTGATATACCATTACTATGACTCGAAAGACGACTTGCTTGTCACGCTGCTTGAATTTACTGTTGACCAGTTTGAATCATCTCTTAACACTGAGGCAAGCCAGAACCCGGCCCAAGATCTCAAACAGCTGATTGACAAGCTCCTCTCTCCGCACCCACTTGAGGATAGCCACCAGTTCCAAGCGGTGCTTGTTGGCTTCCGATCGCAGGCTCTCACGAACACTCGTATCCGCGCTCAGTTCACCCAGGTTGATGAGTATTTGGCGACCACTATTCAAGAACTCATTGACCGTGGTATTGCTGAAGATGTTTTTCATGATGTCAACGCCTCACAGGTTGCTGAATATATTCTCGCAACGATTAACGGTGTTATGTACAGCCGTCTCACAACAGACCGAGGCGACGCTATCGCGGCGGCGCACACATCGCTCATTTCGTATCTTGACTCAGAACTTATCGCAGACCGAGGCGGAAACCCACCCCTTTAGCCCTGTCTCTGACGGAGAATCGAGGAGAAAGCCTCGCGCTTTAGCTCGGGGAGGATGTCAACCAAACTTCGTTCTGATCTGTTCGATATCGGTTCGGATGGCTGTTCCAAGATCTCCAATCGCTGATAGCACTGGATACTGTGGCGCATCACTTTCCGCATACAGATACTCACAAAACATCAACTGTTCACCAGACGTGCTCTCAGTTGGTGGCTCAGCGATCGGCGGATCCCGGAGATCAGCTTGTCGTTGCTTGGCAATTTCATCCAGTTCCGTTTCAAGTTCTTGAAGCGCACACCAGATGTCGAATGCCGCTTCACCACGACGTGTCTGGACGGTGTCAAGATGTTCCCGGAGGTTGTGCTGCCGAGTCTCGATAGTAGTCAGTTCTGTTTGGTAATGTGTGAGTAGATCTATCTCATCAGTAATTGCATCTACAAGATCTTCGCGTGCGTCAATTGCATTTTGACTTCGATCAACAATCGCTTGCTGGACCGCTGGAATGAGGACCTTGTTTGTTGCTAATGATGTTACAATGTCTTCTCCGAGTTCAGCAGCAAGATTTTCAGCAAGTGTCTCTTCGTTTTCAATACTGTAATGCGGAACGGACCGTACTGTCTGCTCATACGTAGAGAGGACATACTTGAGCGTCGCATCACCTGGGTTTGAGGGTGCGTCCATTGCTCGTGACCGGTCACCCATATTTGTCTGTGAGGCGTTTGGTGAATCGATTGTCACCGGATCAACTCGTCGTATTCGCGTCTGAAATTGTTGAAATGCGTCTCGCTCCGCAACAACGCACTCTCGTTCAGTCCGACACGCTTCAACCGCTGTCTGGAGTTCATCCATTACGAGCAACAGTACTGCTCCAATGCTTGCGATTATCCCAACCACAAGTGGTGACGTGAGCAGTTCTACCCCACAATACCACACGTTGACACACGCTTCGGGCTGGTCAGCAATGGGTAGGGGGAGTCTCATGATTACCTGTACGATCAGTGTTGAACAGTTGTAGACGCTTTTACCCTGATCGCCTCCATGTCAGCCGCTATCTGTGAGTCCACTACCGACACTCGGAGTCGCCTGTCGGAACTCGCCCACCGTGCCACATCTGGCACCGTGTTGTTTTCGTCATCGATTGGGTTCACTGACCTATGTCTCACAATGGTTATAGTTCTACCTGTGTGATTTAAGTCCTAGCCTTCCTGATATAGCGACATGCAACGAACGCGCCGTAACGTTCTTGTTGGTCTCGGCGCTGCTTCGAGCTTAGCTGGCTGTTTAAGCGTAGATGGAGTGAGATATCCAGATGAAATAGAATCGACGGACGGCTCAAATACTACGACAGAGCCTGGCACCGATCAGCCCTCTACTGACAATTCAACGGACGACAACGGAGGGTTGACTGGCCCACGGAAACCCATAGCTGAGACGACTCAGGCAGTTGTTTCTGATCTGATCTGGTTTGCTGTCTCGTACCAACAGGCAATCAAGTCGTACAAAAGCGCTATTGACGATGTGCTTGACACTGTAGCCGGGATTCGTGACACTATCCACCAGCCAAAGATGCCGACAGTAACCATGGTTGATCGGCTCGAAACTGCGGGATACAACGCTGCCGACCACGCCACGGAAGCGCTTGAACCCCATTTTTCTCCTGCTGACCTACTCCGGTCACGGACTGAGAAACATCTCCCAGCACTGAATCGTGCGGCCCGTCGGAACGACGCTGACCGATTTGTCGAGGAACTCGATCGGATGCGCCTCTCGTTTTTCCAAATTCAGACGTCGGCGTATATTGGGGGGCGCTTCTCACGGGCGCCAATTCACAACCGGTTGCTTGACCGGCTTGTTCCATGCGCCGTCGATGATGTTCTCGTAGAACTGGCGATTCCGACTCGTCGCACGTTTACAACGCTCGCGTATGAACCGTATGCGGATGAGAGTGAAAAATACTCTCCCACGTTCACTGCAGATCCGCTTCCGGCGACTCGTCGAGACAGCCTCCGGAATCGGTTAGGGCCGGTCGTCCAACCGTCAGGCCGTACTGACGAATTATTTTTCACATTCGCATCTCGTCCGGATCCTGTTGAACGCCGCCGCAACGCGTTTCGTGGCCCGCCCGGCGATCTAGACGGTACCCCACTACACGTTCAACACTACGACGATCGCGCGACTGCACGCGAGCAAATTACAACTATGCTTGAGGCCGGGACCACCGAAGGGACTACCACAATTACCCCGGAGGGAACGTCGTCCACTGATTCGGTTGAGTGGTACCGCTACTATCACCACGAGGCAGGGAGCGATCGGACTAATCTTGATGACTTTCCGGGTGTTCAGTACGGATATCTGCTTCAGGCTGGTGCGTTCGTTTTTGCTACTGGCTTTTCTGGCGATGCGTGGGAAGAACGACCTCGCTGGCAGGACCACCTTACTGACAGTTGGGTGCTTCAGGCTGACCCATGTGGTTAGGGTTTAATTTGGGTGCCATCAAATACCACGTATGACACAACCTTATCCTCGGCGGCAGCTCCTCGTTGCTGTTGGGTCTTTGTCCCTTGCTGGCTGCCTTGTTGAGAGTGAGACATCCTCGGCTGATGCGTCTGAGGAGTCGTCTCAGTCGCGTACAAACGATTCATCACATCCCCAAAGAAGGACGTCTACTGGGTCTCAATCAGCGGATTCTAGACCGCCGAATAACGCATCATCAGGCATCACAACTTCGCTTGATGCTGCCGGTATCGCTGTTGAGACAATTCGTATTGACCGTATCGTCGAATCGCTATATCAGTCACAGATTATTGCTGATATCGTCATCTCCAATGTCGGACCAGCACAGTATGGAACACTTGAGTTGCGTGCCGATGCCTACTATGAGCCGCCGGACGATGACCGGACGTATCATCCACCACGTGTTACTGATCGCACTGCTGTTGGACGGAGTTACATTGAGCGGACGTACGATTCGTTTGATTCGGGAACGCGCACCCTCACCGGTGTCGTCATTCAGTACGACGCTGACGACGCGAATGGATCGACAGACCCTGCTGAGTTTGACATTGAAATCGCTGTCCGATGGGCTAAACCGTTATAATCCGAATCGGCGATCATTCCCGTAGCCTGTGACTTGAAATGAGCGTAAGTCCGTTTTATTGAGATGAAGATCTATATTAAATAACTATCCAATTTCGTTTCTCGGCGTCTTACCGTTCAATTCTTGTCTCGTTGGACCCGACAGATAGTGATGTAGTGAGATGTCGGCCCCCGATAAGATGTGTCAGCACTATGTAAACTGTGCTCTGCTGGGTATCAACTAGGATTTCCGAAACGACTGCTATGGCGACCAGTTAATTTCTTGTACCTCTGGAATCCACCATCCGCAAGCTGTATTCTGCCCCTCCAGTATGGTATAACAACTCACCGGAAAAAAGACAATGAGTCTTTGACAAGATATAAATCAGATCATATTGAGTAGCAACCGTTCCATACATTGAACTCACTGATATAAAATAGCTGTCTCAACTGCTCTGTTGAAGAGCGATCTTATCAGCCGATATCACGGGTTTAGAAGGGCGAAGCCGAGGAAATCGAACCTAACTTGGAGATCGATATCCTCGACTTCATCGAGCAGTGTCGTCACCTAGCTAAACAAGGTTGGGGAAGCATGCGGGCGAGCCCGCCAGCGGCGGGTTCGCCCGCTGGGTTCATGTCGTTCTCCACTGTTTTCGGCTCGAAGAGACCCACAGCTACCGTGAAACGCCGAATCGGCTGAAGTACATGGACGAAGTTCGTGACGCTCTCGACTTAGCTCGGGACGACCTTCCTGATCACACGACAATCTACAAGTCGTTTGATCGGCTGAAATGTGGGTATGGCGGGCGCTGCTGCGCGTTTCCGCGCAGCAGTACCCGCAGTCTGGCCACGCCGCTCTCGACAGCACGTTCTTCGATCGCCGACGTGCGTCATAGTACTTTCGCCAGCGGGCGGGACGAACGATACAGACGCTGAAAGTGACGACATTGACAGATGTGGAATCGCTGGCTGTTCTTGATCTTCACATCGCAGCTCGGTGGAAGCATGATACGAAGACTGGACCGCAGGTCGTCCGCCGAAACGCGGACGACCTGCAGTCCGTCGCCGCCGACAACGGCTTCCAAGACTGGCATACCGAGTGCGAAATCGCCGCATATGACGTTGAGTACCTCGTTCATTACCGCGGCCCGTCAGCGAACGCAGCTGCGAATAACGCACTCAACCGAGCGAAGGGCTACTCTCAGCGGTGGATGGCCGAAACATCGTATTCGACAACGAAGCGCTTGCTCGGCGATGCCGTGCGAGCGCTGGGCTGGTATCGGCAGTTCCGTGAAATCGTCTTGATGTTCGCCATCACCAACATAGAACCACTCTGTGAGCCGCTGTAACCGTGAATCAGCATCTATTCAACACAGCAGTCTCAACAACTCTCTCATAGCTTGGTACGTTATACCATGTCTTAAGGAACACACAAAGTATTTATAACAACCGACTCTTTTCCAATATGCCTCTACCCCCGAACACGGCAGACGCGAGTAATCCAACACATAGTATCCGTCTCACAGCGTGAATACGACTGAGACGGTGTGTCGCGGACAAAACGACTGGCGTACTCGGATGCTGACAAAAAATAAACAATGACAAACGACAATACACGTACGAAGGCCAACGCGGTCTTCTTCAGTGTCCTCATGGTGATCTCCATGGTCGCCGTCGGCTTCGCTGCCGCACCTGCTGCAGCGGCCAACGACGATTCAACCATCACCTTTGAGGACCAACAGATTGATGACGGAACCGTTAGCGTAGATACAGATATTGCCGGAAGTCCCGGTGATGTCGTTCTCACTGAAACCGACAGTGACCTCACTGTTGTAGATGTCGTTGAGGGCGTTGAAACTGGAGAGCAGACGACTTCGCTCTCTGTTGAGTCTGGTGGCGAGTACCAGGCACACGTCTTCGATGACGCAAGCCTCTCAGCGGGCGATTCCGCTGATAGTGCTTCCACTGGGCCAGTAGTCAGCAGTGATTCCGCTCAGGTACAGCCGGAGAGCCGGAGTCCCGGTACTCTCACGGCATACAACAACACCCAGGTCTTCCAGGGTGAGGAGGACATCAGCTTCGTTGATAGTGATGGTTCCGGAGTTGATGTCGGCGATCTAGAGGGTACCTCTGGAAACCGTGAAGGTACGCCGCTCCAGATGCCGATTCCGGAAAACGAAGAAACCGGCACCTACTCGACTGCTGGTGCAAACTACAATGGTAACAGCTTCGCTGTTTCCGTTGTTGAGCCTCGGATTAACACGGCAGAGGTTCAGCTGAACGAGAACGACGTTAGCCAGATCTCCTCCTCGCGCGCTGTGACTGATGGGAGTCGGAACTTTGAGGTCTACGCAGAGTGGAACTTCGCGAACGCTGAAAACCTCAGCGTTGAAGTCCAAGACCCAAGTGGCGCTGATATCACCGACGAGGTCATGGAAGATGGATCCACTCTCGTTGCCGACGACGGGAGTGCGCGCCTCGACATTGACCTCAGCACTGAGGATTCCGGTGAATACACTGTCATCTTCGAAGGTGCCGAGAGCATCGACCAGGACAGCGTTATCGAAGAATACACCATCGAAACGACCTCCCAGGATTCCATCTCGCTGGAAACTGCTGAGGACTCCGTCACTCGTGGTGACAATCTTGACTACACGGTGAGTGGTGGGACGAACGCCGACTACCACACTGTCACTATCGATGCATCCGACTTCCGCGACGACCTCAGCGTTGAGGACGCCCAAGACATCTTCCGCAACGTTCAGGATGTCTCTGAAACTGGCGCTTACGACCTAAGCGCGGATGACACCGTCGAGGGCGCTAGCACGGAAGACATTGACGATGTCGACTACGCGTACGCTCTCGTCGAAGTCGATGGAACTACTGCAGCTGGTTCCATCGAGACAGCGTACCTTGACGATGCGTCGATCGATGTCGACGTGTACGAGGGGAAGACAGAAGCGGACGCGATCAGGAATACTTCTGGGTACGACTCTGTGGATGATGTCTCCTTCGACGTGAATGAAGGAGACGTCAGTCTTAACAGCCCGACAGGCTCCTACACTGTCGGCTCTGAGGTCGACATTAACGGGTCGGCTACCAGCGCAGACACCGTTGCCATCTTTGCGCGTGACAATGACAACTGGGAGCCGCTCAACCTCGACGAAGAGCAGTATGGTGATGAGGTGACCACTGATGATCTCACCACCATCTCTGTTGATTCGGACGATACCTTCGAAGAGGAAGACGTTCGGCTCTCGGGCGCCAACAACATCTTCTCCTTCGAAGGGTCCTACGACATCGGTGTTGTCGATGTCGCTGACCTTGACGGCAGTTCGAACGGGAACTTTGCGGACGGCGAGCTCTCCACCTCAGAGTTCGCCACCGCCTCGAGTGCGCGGTACACGCTCGATGTCCAAGCAGGCGACCTGACCGCTAACTTCGGTACGATTAACGGCCAGATCGCAACTGTCGACAACCAGATCGATGTGAACGGCACTGCTGCTGGCCAAGACAACGTTGTCGTTGCCTTCGTTGGCCAGCGTGGTGACGTGGAAACTCGGACCGTATCTGTTGACAGTGACGACACGTTCGACCGTGATGACATCTCCCTTGACTCGATTTCGCAGGGCTCGGTGTCCGCTCACGTGATCTCCCCTGGCCGAGACTCTCAATTCGGTGATGGCGGAGATGGCTACGCAGACGCTAGCGCTCTTGCCGAAACGATTAGCGGCTTCGGTGGGGGTCAGAGCAGTGGTGACCAGATCCGGAGCTCGATCGTCGCAAACACGATCGATGAAACTGGCAGTGACGATCTGATGGTCTCGACGACGTTCCGTCTCAACGACGCGACGCTCGGGATCAACAACGTCTACCCTGAGGATGCGCAGGCTCAGGGCGTTAACCCGGTCGCAGTCGGTGAAACGATGGTTGTCGAAGGTGACACGAACCGTCAGCCCGACAACGCGGCAGTCACGTTCGAAATCCTGAATCAGGAAGAGGAATCTGTCACGTCCGCTTCCACTGATGAGTGGGGTAGTGACGGGCAGTTCTCGAACACCTTCGATACGTCTGACCTCGAGACTGGAACATACATTCTTGAGATCGACGATGGGGAGAGTACAGACCGCGTCAACGTCGAAATCGTCGAAGAACGTCAGCAGCCTGATGACGGTGACGATGGTGACGACTCCTCTGGTGACGACTCCTCTGGTGACGACTCCAGCGGAGACGACTCCTCTGGTGACGACTCCTCTGGTGACGACTCCTCTGGTGACGACTCCAGCGGAGACGACTCCTCTGGTGACGACTCCTCTGGTGACGACTCCAGCGGAGACGACTCCAGCGGAGACGACTCCACCGACGACGGCACGCCCGGCTTCGGCGCGCTCGTCGCACTTGTTGCTCTCATCGCGGCTGCGCTGCTCGCGACCCGTCGCAACAACTAACGCCAGCTAATAACCGAACGGGCCTTCCGTTCGGCTCTCTGCGGTTCGCGGCTCCATTTTTCAACCCCGATACGTAACGAGCGAAAGCCACAGCTTCACATTCATTGCGAGGGTAGAGGCCCATGACTGTTGTCGTGGTAGAAGTCTGACCGAATGAGGCAACAGAGCGTCAACACTGTTTCTTCCCAATTGGCCACGCGGAGTTCCCTCATCGAAAGGGACACCCGCTAGCCGACGCCCAACACTGGGGACTGCGATCATCACGCCGCGACAGGAACTTGCGTTCTTGACCTACATTTCTGTTTTTGGTTGATCTTACGGAATACAAGTTGACCATGTTACTCAAGGGTGACTGTCGACAGAAAGTATTTACCCGGCACAGCGGTAGAGACGGACATCCAGATGAATACACGTATCGCTGCGGTCGTCGTGACCATTCTTCTCGTTAGCGCCACCACCGCGCTTGCCGCTCCAGCGACGGCGCAGTCGGGACCCGCAGTCGGTTTTAGTGACGCCGAGACCACGACGACGCAGGGCGATATCGCGACGATTAATCTCCAGCTTCGTGACACTGATGAGGCCCTTTTACGCGTTCACTCTGCAGATCAGCAGTATAGAGCAACTGTGAGGGCACAAGATGGTGACAATGATGGAACTGTCAGTATTCGATTTAACACCTTTAGAGGTCCCGGAGAGGGTGACACAGCTGAGTTTACAGCTGTCGACGGTGACGACAGCGCTGACCTCATCGCTGAATCGAGCGAACAACCAGGAGCCGTACTTGACACCGGCCGATATAATCTGATCGCATCAACGGCGACGACAAGCGTCGCAGCTGTGCTCTTTCTTGAGCCCCCGGGTGAAGTAGGGAGCAACACGAGTGTTGTCGCGCCTGAAACGCCACTTTCAGCGTCCACAGCCTCCACGAACGAGTCCACAACGGGTGTTATTGAGGGACCCAACACTAGCACGTCGTCGACTACCACTCAGGTCCCGACTGCGGCTACTGGAGACCATGTCCGGACCCGATTCTCTGTCGGCGGTCTCGGGGGTGCCATTGAGGGGTCACTGCCAGGGAAGAACCTAATTTACCCTGAAGATAGTTCTCCGAGTGCCCGTACGAGCCACACGATGCAGACTTCGCCCAACCAATCGATTACTATGCGGTCGTTGACAATTGATTACGGTGCCGAAGAAAGCGCCCCGCGAGCATCTGTATATCAGCTTACCAGAGGAGACATTAACACCCTTGGGGTTGATGAGACCGGTGACGGCTCTGTCGATCGATCTGTGAGTGCCGCTATCCAGAATATCCAGACAAGCACTGATGGGCAGGTCACGCTCAGTTTCGACCGCTCAATCACAGTTTCAGAGAATGACACTCTCCTCGCGGTCTACGAGGTTCGGAACCCTGAGACATCCGGATCGCAAGATGTCGCGGTCACGCTGACTGGAAAAAAAGCAACCTACCAAGAGCTGGGAACAGTTCTGTACGGGCCTGCCGGTCAGGGTACACTCGGCTACGGTATTGACCTCCAGTTCGAATCAAGCGCGGACAAGTCGCCGCCAACAGCTCCCTTGTCGGCGCTCAATGTCACGTATGAATCCGACGCGAACGAACTTGTGGCCAATACAGATACCTCAGTGCTCACCACAGGGGAGTACGCAGTTCGACTTCAGACCAAGGATTCCGCGCCAGCAGACCTCCCACAGGTGGACCTAACAGAACGATTCAACGTTGCTACGCCCGATGCTGAAGTCACAAACTATTCTATTAGCGAGACTTCACAGCTATCTGTCACCGCAAGCACAAACCTTGCGCCGGAGAACACGGTCATTATTCGTGCTGACGGTCAAGAGGCAGATGGCGGTATTAGTCAGGTCCAGAATTGCGTGGCAACAGTTCAATCTGATGGAACTATCAGCTGTGAATTTGACTTTTCCGAGTCTGGATCTGACTACAAAATCGACGTTTTAGTTCGTCAAAACGACACTATAATTGCTGGACCGACCAGAGTAAACTGAAGTACAATTGTGGACTTGACATCCTCCCACGTCCTCAGGCGGGAGAGGTGTTAAAAACGGAGTTCTGCTAGTGATATCCTCATCGCCGCAAACGGCGAGGTTCCCATGCCGCAGGTGAGATATTTCCTGATCTACGACACGGCGCGTTCTCTCGTGTGAAACGTCCCGCTCTCGCGGTCGAACAAGTGTGTCGATGGCTGTGCCACACAGCCGTTACTCCTATCCTCGCCGTGAGGACTCGGAGTTATTTTCTGACGCATATTTTCCGCCCCGTTACAGTCCGCGTTGGCTACCAACTCGCACGACGAGCAGACGTACAGGCCACGTTCGACGCGGTTCGATTTCGTGTCGTCTCCACAGGGAGAACACGCTTTTGAGGTGTTCCACTCGTTCTCTTTTGGCACCGCAACACCGCACATCTCGCCTTCGTATTCGAGGTACCGGTAGATGCGGTCGAACGCCCACGAGTGGAGCTTCTTATCCCCGTTTTATCCCCAGTCTGATTCTCGGACGTCTTCAGGCTAACTCACCGCGAGCGTGCCGACACCGCGTTCGACACACTCCGTGATGATGGCGTCCGTCAGCGTGTGGTAGAAGTGTGTCTCACGTTCGGAGAGTTTCCGACGCGCCCACCTCGACTGCTCTGACGGGCCGTTCTCTCCCTCGGTGTCGTACTTGACACTGGTGAAGTAGTGTTGTCTTCTTTGAGTGAGTTGCCGGGGTACAATACGTATTCATCCGGGAACGCGACCGTGGCGATGTTTGTGATGCCAAGGTCGATCCCTGCGATGCCGTCGCCAGCCGAATCCACTGTTTCGAGTTCGACCTTACACACGGAATGAAGTTCTCATTCGTCACCGTTCCAGACGCCACGAACATTCTGTACGCTGTTGACTTCCGAGAGGTCAACGTCTGGCCGGGTCTGGTACTCGCAAAGCAGGAAGTCTGAGAAGTGTTCTTTCCGCCGCGTTGAATAGCGGTCTCTGACCCATGGTGGAACGATACCGGTTTTGAGACCACTGGGACAACCGCTAACAAGAGGACTCAAAATCTGTCCGCTCGCCGGCACCGCTATCCAACAGCGTACACGATTCAACAACACAAATTTTCATACCCAATGTCCAAGCAAGTATATTCCCCCCACGATGACTGTCCCTCCAAAGGCATCACGTGTACGGATTGGGAAAAGTGCTGGTGACTCTGTTCCGGAGTCTGACTGTGTCTTTTCCCCACCAGTAGTATCTGTATCGTTGGCGCTTTGATTAGTTGTATTTCCCTTAGATGTGTTTTGTGCTGTAGTATTAGTTTCCTCAGATTTTGTTGAGGTCGCATTGTTGGCGGACGCTGTACTATTGTCCCCGTCCTCTTGTGTGTCTGGAACATCTGGTCTGATTTTTGTTGAGTATTGTCCAGTGCGATAGCTTACCAATACATATACCATCGTGTTTTCAGGAGAGGATCTAAGATCTTGATCAAAGTTAACACTATCAGTAAAGCTCCCCGCATCATACACTCGAACAAGATCGAGTCGTTCGCCCGTACGTGTGTTAATCGTCTCAACCGTAACTTGACTAATCTCTGCTTCTGAAACTGTCCCGGTGACGCGGACCGTCTCTGTTTCTACGTTGGTTGTTGCCTCTGTAACACTCACATCTGGCTGTGGATCATAGCTAATTGAAAGTGTTCTATTGCGTATGTTCCCTGCGGCGTCTTCTGCTGTAATCTGGAACTCGTTGTCATCATCATCGTCATATAACTCGACCGATGTATCGAAGCTATATTCAAGCAGATCTGGATTTGGCTTTGCGGTTCCACTCATCATCAGTATCTGTGATCCGTTATTCGAAGTCCGGTTTATTTCAACACGTTTAATTTTTGTTTCATCCCGAACTGTTCCACTAATGCTCGTGGTGTCAGTATAGCTTTGATTTTCGACTTCAAACTCGATCTCGGGATCCGTTTTGTCATCAAGGACAAGGGTAAACCGATCAGTGTTTGTGCGGCCTCGACTGTCCGTATACTCGGCGACGATATCGTTTGTTCCATTGGCGAGTAAGAGATCTTGAGAAAATGAATCTCCAGGGTTCGAAATGCGATGGATCCTTCGATCTTCTTTAGAGCTGTTCTCACCTGACCCGTAGTTGCTAGTTCGCTCAATCCGAATCCGTTTAACATCTAACACCGTGTGAAGATCACCAGCCAGTGTAATCTGCCCACTAGTAACATTTACTGTACTATTCGGCCCGCCTTTGATGCTTGTCGAGAACGGCGAGATATATCGGACACGAGGCGCGGCGGTATGCTTTGTTACAGATGTCTCAACTGTTGTTACTCTATCCGTCTTCGCGATCACCTCGACGTCATTCTCGTTCGGGTCTAATTCAAGCGTAAGTGAACGATCAAACTGTGTTGAGTTTGGACGGTACGATCGGTAAACGTCCCCGTTAACACGAAGTTCAACCAAATCAATTGGTGTCTCTGCCGTGACTGTAATGTTTGTATTCGGATCTTCTAATACCACCAACTCATCTCCAGCTGTAAGCTGTTCATCATCAATAGTCATATTGACTGCCGTCTCTTGTGCAGTTACAGCCCCGGCCCCGGTGTATATGAACAGAAATATGATACATACACCACACAAAACACTCCCCAAGCGCCTGTAAGTGGGCTTTTTGCCCAATTGAGTGACATTTAGTGTCATATTATACTGATGAACTCCGCTGTATACCATTACCCAGCCGGCAAATCATATGACTGTACTGTCTCAGGTATCATAATTGATACCTAAACAGTCATCCGTCTTTAACGCCGAGACGTTGAATGGGAGCGGCAAAATGAGTGCGTATAGTGGCGAACGCAGACGTGAACGGCGTTAACTCACTCGTGGGTCGTTGACTCTTCTCTGGCACGACCGAAGAACGCAACGGCTGCGCCAAGGAGTGTGACATTCTGGAGGAACGATGTTAGTTCTCCACCGCGCTCTTCTTCATCGACTGCCCAGAAGTCATGCATTAGTGGCGTCACACCTATCAGAAACGCAGCGACAGCACCCGCAGATAGTTTTGGAGCTTTCCACACGCTAATTCCAAGACCTCCACCGAGCAGAAGACCACTTCCAGCAGGCACAAGCGTCTCTGCCTCAGGTACTCCCTTCGCATCGGCGTATGCAACCCGCCCATCGAGGTTCGTGAGATTCCGTATAGCCAACACTACAAGGCCAGCTCCGAACAGCAACCGGCCGAAGAGAGCTGTTTTCTCTGTGCTGTCGGAGTCTTTCTCAGACATTACTAGTTGGTAAATCTGCTAGCGATTTAACGGCTGTGATCGTCCGAAGAAGTCATCGATTGATCTGCGAACAATCCTGTAACGACCGTGTCGATCAATGCTTCTTCAACTTCATCATAGGTTTCGTTTAGGACGACAGGTGTGTTCTGAGCTTGTGTAACGAACAGTAGCGACCGTAGGAGCCCTCGTACGATGTCCGGATTGTCTATCCGGACATCATCGCGTGCGACCCATTCTTCGGGCTGCGGTAACACGCGGAAATCTGCCTTACTACCAGCATCAGGGTTAGTACAGGTATTGTCTTCACTGATTATATCCGTGTCATTGCCGCCCCCGGTACTGGTAGCATCATCATAGTTTGTCCCATCTAATTGCTCATCGATCCGTCGAATTTCACCCTCGACGAACAGGCGGCGAATAAGAGGGTTCGATCGGACTTGCTCAAGCGTTGTCCGTAGGATCATCTCAGCTTCCGCTTGTGGTGTCTTCATTTCAGCGACTGCTGTTTCAAGATGTTCAAACAGTTGCTCGCGCTCAGAGGTCAGCACAACAAGATACAGCTCTTCTTTCGAGTCAAAGAATTGATAAAAGGTACTTGTGCCGATCCCCACCTCCTCTGTTATATCGCTTACACGCGTCCGATCGAAACCGAACTGTGCGAACAGTGTGTGGCCCGCCTCGATCAGTTCTTTGCGGATACGCTCGCGATCCTTATCGGTAAACTGTGCCATTATAATTTCCTCGTATCTGGCATAATTGCCTTGTTTTTTGCTTCCATACTCTGGCCTATGATCCTAAGAACAAAATGTTTATTGATTCGCGGAAGTAGTAGAGAGTGTGCAACGAGCTTGTTACCTCCCATCGAATTGTTTCATCCCAGATTCCATCCAATCCCGGAATACAAATGCCACGACTACTGAGGTTGTATAACATATGCGAACTCGACACCTCTCTGTCGTGCTTGTGAGTGTGCTTCTTGTCACTAGTGGAATCGGCATTGGCGCTGTCGGCGCCGAGTTGGTTGAGACTGACTCTGTGACAAGTACGACAGGAAGTGCCTCAATATCGAGTGGAACAGTCCCCGCACAAACCTCGAACGTTGGTGGCTCGCCTGATCTTGATGTCTTCGTCTCAAACCCGAATCTCGTTCCCGGCCAGACGAATCAGGTTGATCTGACGATTGCCAACGACGGGAACCTTCGGTTCGGCGACCCATCAGCGGCCGAGACGGTGACTACCGCACGGAACGTCCGGATCGACGCCGAGGCGAATGGTCCGCTCTCTGTCGAGTCCGGTGAGACCGCTATCGGCGGCGTGACGACGACCGCGCCGGGGTCGGCCCCCGTGAGCATTAACGTGCCTGACGACGTCGAACCTGGCACGTACACGCTCGACCTCGACCTTACCTACGCGTACTATTCTTCAGGCGAAGACCGCACTGTGACGGTCTCTCGACAAGTGGACCTCCGTGTCCGCGACGACGCCCGTTTCCAAGTTGTTGATGTCGAAAGTGACACGCAAGTCGGTGACTCTGGTACTGTCGAGGCGACAATCGAGAATGTTGGTTCAGAGGCGGCCCGTGACGCTGATGTGACCTTTCGCAGTCAGAGCAACAGCGTCACCGTAAGTGGTGGCCAGTCCGACACAATCCGCGTGGCGGAGCTCGATCCCGGAGAAACGACAACTGTTGCTTACGATGTTGGGGTTGCCTCAGACCTCCCAGTTCAACAGTACACGCTCTCCGGTTCTGTAACATTCGACGACCCTGATGGGATCTCTCGTACTGACGAGGGACTCTCACTCGGCGTTCTTCCGCTTGCTGAACAGGAGTTCTCACTCACCGACGTAGAGTCACAACTCCGCGTCGCCGAAGATGGTGACCTGATTGGTACTGTACGCAACGAGGGTCCCGTTCCGGCCCGCAGTGTCGTCGTACAGTACGCTGGCGAGGATCAAAGCGTGATCCCGGCAGAGCGATCGACCGCTGTAGGGACGCTTGATTCCGGCGAATCCGCGAACTTCACATTGCCAATGTCGATTAGTGGCGAGGCCGAGTCCGGCCTGCGCTCGCTCGATATGGCAGTCCAGTACCGAAACGGTGAAGATGAGTTGCGGGCCTTCGAAGACCTCGTCGTCGACGCTGAGGTTGCCCCTGAGCGCGACCGCTTCGACGTTGCGGTCGAGAACCGCACCATCCAGTCAGACGGGACTCGTACCGTCGATGTCACCGTAACGAATAATGTCAACGAGACTGCCAGCGACGTCGAGGCACGGCTTTTCGCCGACGACCCGCTCGATACTGGTGATACCGACACGGGGTATGTTCAATCACTTGAGCCTGGGGAAACCACCACGATGACCTTCGAGTTGACCACGACGGGCTCTGCAACGCCAGGTAGCACGTACCCGATCTCACTTGACTTCCGATACGATGACGCGGACGGAGACAGCCAGCTGACAGACACTTACCGTGTCCCGATAGACGTGATCGAGAGTGAGGGCGGCGGACTGCCGCTGCCAGTCATCATCGTCGCGCTGCTTGTCGTCGGGACGGGGGCGCTTGTCGTCTACCGGAGGCGGCAGTAACCGATGTCTCTCGGCGAGCGGATTGAGGCGTGGACACGGCGACTTAACGACGCCATCGTCGACAGCCCGCGCCGAGTCATCATCATATTCCTCGTTCTCACGCTGGTGTTCACCGGCGGGATAGGCCTTGTCAGCACGGACACTGAGGCCACCGATTCGTTCACCGATGGTCTCGAGGAACAGCAGGCACTTGACGCGGTTAACGAAGAATTCGAAGATCCATTCGAATCCGATGATGAGTCCACACAACTCATCCACTCGGGAAGTAACGTTTTGACAAAAGAGGCGTTACTCAGAGAACTCCGGGTCCTAGAGGAGGTCGAGTCGCGAGACGACCTCCGGGTAGCCTCGGCCAACGGCCCGGCCACGGTCGTCGCACAGACAATCGACCCGTCGGCGACCACTGCAGCCGAACAGCGGCGCGTCTTGGAGTCGACGAGTGCGACCCGAGTCAGACAGGTCGTTCGCAGCCTCTCAGAGAATCCGCGGTTCACGGGGACGGTTGCGACAGATTTCAATCCGACGAGTGTGAGCGCAAGCGCGTCGATTACGGTCATCTCACACGACGTGCCGGGAGGGTTCTCGGATGGGGACCTCCAAGAGGTTCAAACGACGATCCGATCGATTGCGGCTGATCAGCCCGGGGATCTTACGGCGTTCGGCAGCGGCGTGACGAACGCCGAGACGGCCAATGTCATCGGTGACTCGCTCACCATCGTGATGCCTGTCGTTGTGCTGTTGCTGCTGTTGTTCCTGGTCGTCGCCTACCGCGACCCGATCGACCTCGCGCTCGGGCTGCTGTCGCTTCTGATGACCATCATCTGGACGTTTGGGTTCCTCGGATTCTCTGGAATCCCATTTAATCAACAGATGATTACCGTTCCCGTGCTGTTGCTTGCGGTCGGGGTCGACTTCGGGATTCACATCATCAACCGCTATCGCGAGGAGGTCGTCGACGGTTATGAGGCGACAGAGGCGATGCGCGAGGCGAACAACCAGCTAATGATCGCGTTCATCATCGTCACTGTAACCACTGTGTTCGGATTCGGGGCGAACGTGATCTCTGACCTCACGCCGATCCGAAACATGGGAATCGCCTCGGCGGTCGGGATCACCTTCACCTTCCTGATATTCGGGCTGTTCCTGCCGGCAGCAAAACTGGTTGTCGACAGGCTGCGAGAGCAGTACGGAGTCCCAGAGTTCAACTCGGCTCCGATCTCCTCCGAGGACTCGACGCTTGGGAAGTTCTTGACGTTTCCGGCACAGGTTAGCCGGTACGCGCCAATCGCGTTCGTGGTCGTGCTGCTCGTGACGGGGGGAATGGCTGCGGCGTACGGCAGCGGCGTCGACACCTCTTTCGAGACTGAGGACTTCCTTCCCCCGGAGGAGCAACCGGACTATGTGACCAGCCTCCCTGAACCGTTCGCACCGAGTGAGTACACTGTCACTGAGACGCTGAACCTGCTCGAAGACCGCTTCTCAACTAACCAGGATCAAACAGTGAAGTTGTACGTCGAAGGGAACTTTGAGGAGGGCCATGCGCTTGAGGCTCTCGCGGACCCGAACGACGATGCATCTGGCTCACTCGCAGTCGGTGACGGCGGGAGCGCCCAGCCAACAAGTATTGTGACTGTGATTCAATCGCATGCCGAACAAAATCCGGAGTTCGCCAAACTGGTCGCCCGCAACGATATCGACGGAAACGGAATTCCCGACCAAAATCTCGACCGTATCTACGACGTGCTGTTCGCCTCGTCGTCCGGCGATCGGGCTGAGCAGTACCTCACGCCGGATCGACGGAGTGCGCAGGTCGACTACGCGATCGACTCCGGGGCCTCGCAGGCTGAGGCCGCGGCCGACACTCGGGAGTTCGCTGAAGAGTTCCGGTACGAGACGACTGCCACCGGTCAGATCGTCGTTTTCGACGCGGTGACTGATATCATCTTCAATTCTTCGATTCAGGGACTGATCATCGCGATGGGGTTAACAGGATTGTTCCTCGTTATTGCCTACGCCGTATTGGAGAGCAAGCCGCTCCTCGGAATAGCGAATCTCTTCCCGATCTTAATCGCAATCGCATTCCTACTTGGGACAATGCGATACCTCGGGATATCACTGAACGCGCTGACTGGAACAATTCTATCGATTTCCATTGGGCTCGGAATTGCGTACTCAGTACACGCCACTCACCGGTTCATCGATGAGTACAACGCCGGCGCCGACGCTTACGAGTCGATGATTATCACGCTCTCGGGGACGGGCGGCGCCCTGCTCGGAAGCATGCTCACCACTTCGCTCGGGACGGGCGCGCTCGCGCTCGCCATCACACCCGTGCTTGGGGACTTCGGCCTCTTGATGGCGCTGAGCGTGATCTACTCCTTCGCGTTCACCGTGATAGCGCTCCCCCCAGCAGTGTTGTTGTGGGAACGCTACCAAGGCGTATGGAGTGGGATTAATCTGTCAGTCTCAGGCTGACATCTCAGCAATATATTTTCCACCCCCGTCTCAGAGGTAGGAAGAATACGGGGAACCGGACACCTCTTGACGAATTCATCGAGAACAGAGGAGAACATCTGTGTCTTTGTGGGATGAATCCAGCTACTCTGTTGAATCCGCAGAAGGCGTCGGGATCGGGTCCTTCTGTGCTCGGTTTAGGACCGCTGCCGAGAGAATTCGGAGATGGAATCTTGGCAGAGAGCGAGAAGATCGAGATCACTAGGTGGATAGATCCAATTCATCGACGACGAAGAGCGAGATAAACGCGCCTTCAGAGATCGTCATCCCCGTGCCGTCATCGGAATCAACAGAACAGACTCGTCGGAATTCATACTCATATTTGGTCCGCCCCTCAGATATGGATTGCCTTTACAACTCGCCAGACAGGCGCACTTTTGCCCGTCACGTCTATCTCTCAGCCGTGAATTATCGACGCTAGTGAATATTCGAACGATTGATTGCTGAAAAAATGGGCCACCGATTCGCTTGGTATGACTTCAGTACTGATCGACATCTGATCAGAATATATCGCCTAGGGGGATTTCAACAAAGGATATCTCACTTGGGTCGCTGTGGGTGTCCTGTACCGATCGGCTTGGAGTATAGTTCTAGTGATTACGATTGTCTTCTTGCTCCTTTTGTAAATGTTGGACGACCTCAGTTGCAGTATCTTGTTGGGTCCGAGCAGATTCTGCCAATAATTCTCCGCCCACGAGCGCCGGACTAATTATCGTATTGGCTCCTACAAAGCGGAATTTCTCAATATTCTCATTATTTGTCGCTGCAGCAACAATCCAGATATCGTCGTCTTGTTTTCTCACGGTGATTGCCGTCATAATGTCTTCTGCGTCGTCTTCTGTAGCAATAACGACGGCACGCGCCGTATCTAGCCGAGCTCGTTCAAATGTCTCATTCGATGTCCGAGAACCATGTAATTCTAAAACATCTGATTCAGTGAAGCTTTGGGGCGTATCCGTATCAGAAATTACCAATATTGAGCAATCGCTCTGTAAATCATCAATGATTGGGGCGGTCAATTGATCATTTCCAGCGATAATGATATGATCTGAAAGCTGGTCAAGTTCAGCGTCGTCTGTCATACCTAATGCCTCGGTAAACCGGTTCTCAATAGCGGGAGTTAAGAGTGTACCAAGTGCGACAGCAAACGTAGCCGTGCTAACGATTAAGACAGACAGCGCGAATAAGCGGGCAAAGCCACTTTCCGGAATAGGCGTGACATCGCCGTATCCAACTGTGCTTCCAGTTACGAGCGTAAAATAAAATGCATCTAGTAGAGTGTTAATCCCCCGGAACTCATTCCGAAGTGAATACGTTCCAATAGTACCGTACGCCTGTGCGCCGACCAAAGCCAAGCCCGCAGCAATTTGCGTGTCTGTCAGTGTGACGTTTCGATCGAATACCCCATCTTTAGATAATAATATCACAAATACGACGAGAGAAAGCAGTACAAGCGGTGTCGAAAATATGCTTGACTGAAGAACTCCCTGAATCGTTACCGTGGGAACGAGAAAAAGAGATACGTACCACGCAGCCCGCCATCGTCGCCGAAGACCATAACTGGTGAGAAAAAGAAGGAACCCAGTTAGCGCCCCTGTAAAGCCAGCAGACTCTGTCGCACTTGATGGCAACTGATCGGCAATAAAATTAATTTTTGCGGCACCCGTTAGCGTCGACACACCTGTTACTATTGACAGAATAGAAAGTACAGCAACTAACTGTACGATTCCCTTCGTGGATTTTATATAACTAATTGAAACGAATTTTGCTGTGTCAGTCACAGTTCTGTCACGTAATTAAGTATCGGGATTCTCAGATAATTCTGACGCTGTGAAGCCACCATCTTGAGCGAGATCTTACGTAACACGAGACCAATTGGATTCACTCTGGGCATAAGTTCTTGCTAGAGGAATAGAATCTTGAGTCCTGACGAGCGAAAAGCTACTCACGTCATATCAACATACCTTTCTTGTAATGTGGGAGTTAGTCGGTAAATGGAATATAGCTCAGGACTACGACGGCGGATCCTCTTCGGAATTGGAGGGTTAGGATTAGTAACTGCTGTCGTTTTTGTTTTAATCCAGTTTCAGGCAACGCTCATATTTACAATCTTTCTCTACTACGCAAGCCGCCCAATTTATCGTAAACTCGAGAACCTCTCGCTTCCGTCGCGACTCCAAGGCCGTCGCGTTCCCTATCGCCGTCAAGTTCTTGCTATGGCTACAATTGCTATTTTCCTACTGCCGTTTCTCTTTTTGCTCACATACACCCTTGTACTGGTAGTTCCCGAAATCCAACGGCTCGCTGGCGGGGATGGTCCTGGTGTAGCATATCTGTCTGCACTACAGTCGGCACAAGGAAGTGGACTTCCGGGTCCACTCGTAGGGCTAGAAATCAGTGACATACTGGCACTGAGTCCTGAGGAAGTCGTAGCAATCCTCAACGACCCCGCAGTTCAGGCATGGGTCGAACAAATGGCTGCTACGCTGACCGGCTCAGTCGGGTTCATCGCAAACGCAGCACTCCACGGATTCATTCTTCTGGCCGGGACGTATTATATGCTTACCGACGGCTCACGGCTTGTAAGCTGGTTCCTCGACAATTTTGATGAATCAGGTGTTGTCGAGTCATACGCAGTAGCTGTTGATGATGAACTGTCTTCCATTCTCTTCGGTAATATCCTAAACGCATTTGTGACGGGTATCATCGGAATTCTTGTCTTTTCTGGATATAATCTCGTTGCACCAGGAGCAGTAAACGTTCCATTCGCGCCCCTAGCCGGTGCACTCACAGGAGCAGGAAGTTTAATTCCAGTTGTTGGAATGAAAATTGTGTACCTGCCTATCGGTGCAATTCTCGCGATCGCTGCTGTCACCAGTGGTCAGGCAAGCGCGTTCGGCTTCGTGGTCCTATTTCTCGCTTTAGCGTTCGTAGTCGTTGATACGATTCCTGACTTTCTAATTCGCCCGTATGTGAGCGGCAACCGGACGCATGTGGGACTACTGATGTTTGCATATATTCTCGGACCGATCGCGTTCGGGTTCTACGGGATTTTTCTTGGCCCAATACTGCTTGTCTTCCTCGCAGAGTTCTTTAGAACTATTGCATCGTACGTACTCACCGGCAGACCGCCACATGAACAATCAAGTCTCTCGGACTACTGAATATCCCGCTAATAGCAATGTTTGTCTCCATATCTGTGAACAGAAGCCGAGGCGCATCTTACCGACCAACACCTAGAGACATCGAATACTACCTGGACACAGCGGTCATTTGGATACGGACGGCTGTGTTGAATCGCTGTAAGGCGGAGAGATTCACTGTTTGACGAAACGTTTGATGTTATAGACGACACACATCAGTGCGATCTCGCGGAACTCACGGAACCACGACCGCGCTCGCACGGCGAAGCCGAGCGAGCGCTTCACAGCCGAGTTCACGGTTTCGGTCATAGAGCGCTGATTGTAGCGGGTATCGTCGATTCTGGCGTTGTGTGCGTGGTTGTACGGTGCGAAGATACGGTGCTTGATCAGCGGTCTGATGCCGAGATCGCGTAATCCTTCACGGAGTGATTGTTTGTCATAGCCTTTATCAGCCGCGAGAGACCGCAGTTCGCCCGCGTTTCGGCGGACGATCTGCTTAGCGAGGTCTGCGTCACTTCCTTCCCGGTTCGTTGAGCAGTGAACATCAAGGATGGCTTGAGACGCTGTATCGACGAGTTTTGTGACTTTGAGCTTCTGAACACGGTAGCTGATTCGCTGGCAGTAGTGGCGGCTGGCTGGTGAGCGGTCGTAGAATGTGGCGTCGATCGCGGCGTGTTCAGAGAGATCGTACAGCTGCGCCGACTGGCGCAGCAGCACTCGGCAGACGCTCATACTGATCCGGTCGAACGCCTTACACAACGTGGACGGCGCGGGGAGATCAGCCGCGTTGAGGCCGATATCTCCGGTTATTTGTGGCATCTCTTTGAGCAGGTCGATCGTCATGCGGTACGATGAATCGAGGTAAATCCGCAGACAGTGAAGGGAAACGAGTGTATAGTCGGCGAATCTGCCGCCACCGTCCGGGGCGGCGGATTCGCCTCCATCGCCAGTAACTTTTTGAGCAACCGACACAACTCCCCCGATGAAGCGGGAGATTTGTGTCATAGGCAACCGAATCTTCCCGCTTCAACTCCTTTGATTTAGTGGCCTACCCCGCTGCTGTATGGTGATTCAACACAGCCCTCAAAAGGGAAACCACTGCTCGGGATTGTGAACCTCTTTCCAATTGTAATCGACATCGCGTTCCTCCTCGGAACGATGCGAGCTCTTGGGCTGTCACTCAACGCCTTGACTGCGACAATCCTCTCCATCTCGATTGGACTCGGGATTGCCTACTCCGTTCACGCAACGCACCGGTTCATCGACGAGTACAACGAGAACGCAGACGCGCTCCAGTCGATGGTAATCACCTTCTCTGGGACCGGTGGTGCGTTGCTCGGAAGTATGCTTACCACATCGCTCGGGACCGGTGCGCTTGCGCTCGCAATTACCCCTGTACTTGGAGACTTCGGCTTACTGATGGCGTTGAGCGTGATCTACTCATTTATCTTCACAATCGTCGCGTCCCGCCAGCCGTTCTGTTGTGGGAACGATATCAGGGCGTCTTGTCGAATACGGTACTGTCGCTGACCCCGTCTTTCCCCTGAGACGTTCGTTCCAAGTTCAGTGTAGGGGTGAACCGTTGCGGGGTCTACCCCCGTGGTGTTTGCCTCGACGACCTGTCTCTCATGTCTGTTTATGATACTGATATGATTGTTTCTGTCGAACAGTACTCTCAGATATTATATGATCGTCTCTAGCACCTATTGGAGTGAATTCCAGTCAGAGATCTCTTCGTTCACCGTGATATTCGGTATAAAGCCGAGGATTGCTATCCAGCCGACGGATATTTCTTGCTGGGTGATAATACATCTAGGAAATTTATTTTATCATACTAATATTTGTAAATCATTTGTAATCGCCACTTTGTCATTCTCGCTATCGACCCTCGCGGGCCGACCCACATGCGGCTTTCTTTATCGCGCTCATCCAGTGAGCGACAGCGAGCGGCAGTGCGCCTGATACGAGACAGCTGTTCTGTGACAAAATTCGCATGGACACTACAGATTGAAGTAGGGCTACCGTCGATCACCGCGTGCCGGACGCTGTCACGTGACGACTACTGACAGTCGCCGTGGCACGGAACTCGCAGTCGACTCGCGTGACGGCGTCTGGTACTATCGGATGAGCGGCTCTCCGCCAAGGGCACTTCCCCTCCACTCTGGAGCGAGATTTCGAGCTCCGAGTTCGAGGTCACGTGAGCCCATCTCACCACGGTGATACCCATGACCGACACCACGCCGCCGCTACACCCGATGGAGCGCGAACGGCTTCGGGCCGAATCGACCCTCGTCATGACCGTGAACTCGTCCAGCGAGTTCCACGACGACGTCACCGACGCGATCGAGACGCTCGAACGGGGCGACGCGGCCCACTCCCCGCCGACCCTCGCGTTCGCCAGCCACGACGTCCTCATGGCGACGCTGACGCCGCGCGTCCTCGATCTCATCGAAGCGGTCCGCCGGGAGGAGCCGGCGAGCATCAACGAGACCGCACGTGTGGTCGATCGGGACGTGAAGAACGTCCACGAGGAACTCAGCCGGCTCGCCCGACTGGGAATCACCCTCTTCGAGGAAAACGGCCAGCGAAAGCGCCCCGTCGTCTGGTTCGACGAACTCGCCATCAACCTCCCGTTCGATCCGGAGGCTGACGACACCGTTACTGCCGCGCCGTGACTCCTCCCGAGAACGCGAAACAAGCACCGACTGACCGAAGAACCCTCTACTCCTCGTCGCACTCGTCGCCGCTACGCTGCTCACGACCCGCCGCAACGACTACCCTCGCTGAGACGGTCGCGACTCGCAGTCGCAAAACTATCGGCCCTCGCGGGCTGACCCACACGCGGTCTTTCGTTATCGTGCTCACGCTGCCAGCGGCGGGGCTCGCGCTCGCCGCGGATGATGCTCGGCGAGTGCGTTCGGATCGAGTCGCGCTGAGAGCCGGGACCCGGCAAAACAGTTACTCTGTTTCGAGTCGCTCGTAGATGATCGCGTGGCGTCGGCCGTCGAGTTCACCCATCTCTAAGGCGATCTCTCGGCGTTCCGCGTCCGTCTCGGCCGACTGATACCGCTCGTACAGGCGGCGGACTTCGTCATCGACCGGAGTCGTGGAATCGCGACTGGACTCCATCTGTGTAGTGTAATTCGTCCCGGACTCCATTTAACAAATAATCGTTCTTCCGCAGGCCCGATCGTCGCCTCACTGTCCCCGCTCGGTCACCACCCCGACTCCCTACTCCTCGTCGCGCTCGACGACGACCGTCCGCCCGGTCAGCGTCTCGGGCGTGAAGCGGTAGAGACTGATGTCGAGGTCCGGCTTGTCGTCCGCCCAGATCTCGAACAGCGGGCGCTGCGTCTCGCCGTACTGCGCGATCGTCTCCGGGGTGAGCTCGTCGAGGTCGACCCGTTCGAGGGTCCCGACGCCGACGACGCTCGCGTACTCGTCGTCTTCGTCTTCGTACACCACGACCCGAGCCTGCGGCGTCGACGCGAGGAACTCGCGCTTCTCGCTGTCGGGCGTCGACACCAGCCGGAGGTATAACGCGCGCTCGTCGGCGTCGTACCCGTAGGAGATCGGGATGGCGTACGGCGCGTCGTCGCGCGCGAGCGCGAGGACCCCCGTCTCGTGGCGGGACAGGTGCGCGTCCACCTCGCCCGGCGTCATCTCGACCTCGCTGTTCGTCGGCATACCCCGAATTTCTTCGCACGGCGGCTTAAAGGGCACGAGACGGTGCGGGTGGTGGGGGTACAAGCGGTGAGCGGCGACGCGGTGCGGGGACCGCGGAGCGGGCCGGCGATGTAGCGCGGGGACCGCGCTCGGCGTCGACGACGCGGTCCCGACGCGGTCGCGCTCAGCTGATCGTCGGCGCCTCGCCGATGTCCTCCTCGGTGACCGGCGCTCCGCAGACGACGCAGCCCGTCTCGAGCAGCGTCGCCCGCATCGCGTCGTCCACCTCGATCGAGCGCCGACACTCCGGGCAGACGAATGTGTGGGTGGATCGCCCCGTCATACCCGTGGGTACGACCCCCACGCCCATCAAACGGATCTCGGATTCTCGCGGCTTCGGAATGTGATGAATGATCCTCAATCAAGCAGCGCGCCGAACAGCTTCCGCTGGGCGGCCGCGACGTGCTCCGTGAACGTCGAGCGCCCGATCCCCAGCGACTCGGCCACTTCGCCGGCGTTGGCCCCCTTCGGGTGGTCGAAGTAGCCCGCCTCGTAGGCGGCCGCCAGCACCTCGCGCTGGCGCTCCGTCAGCTCGCTCCGGTCGACGGTGACGAGGTCCGACTCCGTCGGCGTCGTCGTCGACTGGAGCAGGCGCAACACCTCCATGTCCGGACACGCGTCGCGGAACGCCTCCAGCACCGACCGCAGCGTCGGTAGGTCGCTCGCGTGGAAGGTGAGCCGGAGCCGCCCGTCGCGGATCGTCGCCTCCGAGACGGGCGTCTCGTGGCGGTCGAGGACGGCGAACGGCGAGTCGGGGTCGACGGCCGCGTCGAACCGGTAGGCCGCCCGACCGCCGTAGTCGAAGACGACCTCGACCCCCTCGGGGACCGAGAGGTCGGCGTCCGCGATGAACTCCACGACGACGCGCTCGCGGTCGTCCGCCGGCGTGCAACGCGCGACCTCGGTGACCGGCGTCGCCTCGTCGACGACGCCGTCGAACGGCGAGGGCGCCGCGGTCGGCAGCGAGACCTCCGCCCGGATTCCCGATCCCATCTCGTTCGTCCGTACCCGCCCCGGGCAAAAACGTTGGCGGGCGCGCCGCCGCGGTATAAACCCCCCCGCATATGATGGGCCACCGTTCGGGGTGGTGGAGCCCCTCTCTACAGATATGAAACGCCCCCCGCGCACGACCGACGCGACGACGACCGAGGGAGACGCTGCGCTCGACGCCACGTTCGAGGCGCTTGCCGATCCTGACTGCCGGGCGATCCTCGCGGCAGCAGAGACGCCAAAAACGACAAGCGAACTCGCCGAGGACTGCGATATTGCGCTCTCGACCGCCTATCGGAAGGTGGAACTGCTGAGTGAGACACCGCTGTTCGCCGAAGGGATCCGGTTCGACTCGGGCGGCGACCATGCCGCCGAGTACGTCCGCGACGCCGCTAACGCTGCAGTCGAACTCGGCGACGACGGCGTCTCGCTCACAGTCGACGACGAGGAGACCGATCCCCTGCGGGCTGCGATGGACGCCCCAGGCGTCTCGGCCGACTAACGTTTTTTTTTATGGCTGATCCGGGTCGGAGGCCCCTGCCGAGCTTTCGAACCTGATAATCGAACGATCAATATTATACGCCCGTTTACGAAGGTCTTGCGTATGTCTCGCTCACCGGAGCCAGAGACTCTCGTCGATCTCGCTCAAGACAAAATCGCGGTGATCGACGTGACTGGTCGGTTCCGGTACCTTAACGCGACCACCCGCAACCTCCTCGGGTTCGACCCTGACGAGCTCGTCGGCACGGACGCGTTCGAGTTGGTCCACCCCGACGACGTTGACCGGGTCCGGGCCGCGTTCGACGCATTCGTCGCCGGCGACGCTCGTCCGGACGGCCCGTTGGAGTACCGCTACGGGACTGCCAACGGCGACTGGCTGTGGCTCCGCACGCGCGTGTACCCGCCGGCGGAGACCGGCCTCGACGGCTACGCGCTGAGCTCCCGCGACGTCACGCTCGAGGTCGAGTCCCGCCGGCGGCTGGAGACGATCGCCTCCACCTCACCGGACGTGCTGTGGATGTTTACCGCCGACTGGAACGAACTGCTGTTCGTCAACGAGGCGGTAAAGCCCGTGTTCGGGATCGATCGTGATGTGCTGCGCGAGCGGCCGCAGGTGTTCCTCGAGGTGGTCCATCCGGACGACCGATCTGCGGTCGAGGACGCGATATACCGACTCTCGGCCGGTGAGTCGACAAATCTCGACTACCGCATCGGCACCCCCGACGAGGGGATGCGCTGGGTGCGGGTGCCGGCCAGCCCCGTCGTCGAGGACGGCGAGGTCGTCGCGGTCACCGGCTTCGCTCGCGACGTCACCGACGAGTACCGGCGGAAACGACAGCTCACGGTGATGGACAACCTGCTGCGCCACACGATCCGCAACGACATGAACATCGTCGACGGCACCGCCGAACGGATCACGGCCCGTGCGGACGACGCGCTCCGGGGTTCAGACCCGCCGAGTAAGGGCGACGCTGCCGAACTCGCTGCCGACCTGATCGATCACGCGGAGACAATTCGACGCGTCGCCGACGACCTGCTCACCTCCGCCGAGAAACAGCGCGGCGTGATCGACCTGCTCCGACGGAAGGAGCCGCCGAAGCCGCTCCGGGTCGTGTCGCTCGTCGAGACCGCGGTCGACAACGCGCTCGGCGACAGCGACGCGGGATCCGCGGAGGTGTCCGTTCGCTGCCCGGACGACCTACGGGCGTTCACGCATCCCGAGCTGGACTACGCGATCGCAGAGCTGGTCGAGAACGCGATCGAACACGCCGAGGCGGCGCCGCGGGTTGAGGTCGAGGTCACCGCTCCGGCCGACCGCGTTGAGATCACCGTCCGCGACAATGCGCCGCCGATCCCCGCGGACGAGCGCGACCCCATCACCGACCGCTGGGAGATGGACGACCTGAAACACACCGGGGGAATGGGGCTGTGGCTCGTCTACTGGATCGCCGACCGCTCAGGCGGTGACCTCGCGTTTGAGGCCGACGCGGACGGGAACGAGGTGACGATCAGCGTGCCGGACGCCGACTGCGGCCCGACGCCCCCGGTGGGACGGTGGTCCCCGCCGCAAGAGCCCGCGGGCAGGTCGGCTGCGGCCGAGCCGGATGGCGGATCGCTGGCCGATGTCGCTGACGCCGGGCCGGATCGGGACGGCGCCGGTCCGCCGTGAGGATCGCCGGGCGGCCGAACGAAACCCGATCGATCGTTCACCGTAGGACCCGATTTCGAAGAACCTCCCACCGATCTTAAGCCGACGCTTCGCGTACTCTCGGGTTGATGGGTACGCTCAACGAGCTGTTCGACCCGGATCGGGTCGCCGTCGTCGGCGCAACCGCCCGCGAGGGCGCCGTCGGCCGCGCCGTCACGTCGAATCTCCTCGACGACTTCGACGGCGACACGGTCCCCGTCAACCCGAACTACGACGAGGTGCTCGGCACGCCGTGCGTCGACGACGTCGCCGACGCGGACGCCGACGTCGCGGTCGTCGTCGTCCCCCCGTCCATCGTGCTGGACGCCATCGAGGCGTGCGGCGAGGCGGGGGTCCGCAACGTCGTCGTGATCACCGCCGGGTTCGGCGAGACGGGAGAGGACGGAGCGGCGAGGGAGCGTCGCCTCGCGGAGCTAGCCGACGAGTACGACCTCAACCTCGTCGGCCCCAACAGCCTGGGGATCATGTCGACCCCCTCGGGGATGAACGCGACGTTCGGCCCCGAGAACGCCCTCCCCGGCGGGCTCTCCTTCATGAGCCAGTCCGGGGCGTTCGTCACCGCGGTCCTCGACTGGGCCAACGACAACGGGATCGGCTTCAAGGACGTGGTCTCGCTCGGCAACAAGGCCGTCCTCGACGAGACAGACTTCGTCGACCACTGGGGTGACGACGAGGAGACCGACGTGATCATCGGTTACCTCGAGGGGATCGAGGACGGCCGCGAGTTCATCGATACCGCCCGGGAGACGACCCAAGACACCCCAATCGTCGCCGTGAAGTCGGGGCGGACGAGCGCCGGCGCGCAGGCCGCCTCCTCGCACACCGGCACGCTCGCGGGCTCCGACAAGGCGTACGAGGCCGGCCTCGACCAGGCGGGCGTCATCCGCGCGGAGTCCGTCGACGAGCTGTTCGACTCGGCGGGCATCCTCGGGAGCCAGCCGCTGCCCGACACCGACAGCGTCGCCATCGTCACGAACGCCGGCGGTCCCGGCGTGATGGCGACCGACGCGGTCGGCGACGCCGACCTCGACATGGCGTCGTTCACGGGCGAGACGAGCGACCGGCTTGCCGACTCGATGCCCGAGGAGGCGAACATCCACAACCCGGTCGACGTGATCGGCGACGCCGACGTCGAGCGGTTCCGCGAGGCCCTCGAGATCACCGTCGAAGACGACAACGTCGGCGCCGCCCTCGTGCTGGCCGCGCCGACGGCGACGATCGACTTCGCGGACCTCGCGGACGCGATCGAGTCTGTCAGCGAGGAGATGGACGCGCCCGTCGCCGCCTGCCTGATGGGCGGCGACCGGACCCGCGAGCCGAAACAGCAGCTTCAGGCGAAGGGGATCCCCTGCTACTTCGACCCCGCGCGCGCCATCGACAGCCTCGCGACGCTCGCGCGCTACCGCGACATCAAGGCGCGCGAGTACGCGCCCCCCATGGCGTTCGACGTCGACCGCGAGCGCGCCCGCGAGATCCTCGAAACGGTGCGCGACCGCGACGACAACCGCCTCGGCGTCGAGGCGATGGAGCTGCTCGACGCGTACGGCATTCCCACGCCCGACGGCGAGATCGTCGACTCGCCCGAGCGCGCCCGCGAAGTCGCCGAGGGCGTCGACGGCGACGTGGTGATGAAGATCGTCTCGCCGGACATCCTGCATAAGTCCGACATCGGCGGCGTCGCCGTCGGCGTCGCGGACGACGACGTGGCCGACACCTACGAGGACCTCATCACCCGTGCGCGCAACTACCAGCCGGACGCGACCGTCCTCGGCGTCCAGGTCCAGGAGATGGTGAACCTCGACGACGGCGTCGAGACCATCGTTGGCATGAACCGCGACCCGCAGTTCGGCCCGCTGCTGATGTTCGGGCTCGGCGGCATCTTCGTGGAGGTGATGGAGGACACCACCTTCCGCGTCGCGCCCGTCTCCGAGCCCGAGGCCCGCGAGATGACCGAGGAGATCCAGTCGGCGCCGCTGCTGCGCGGCGCGCGCGGCCGCGACCCGGTCGACGTCGACGCCGTCATCGAGACGATCGGCCGGCTCTCGCAGCTGGTCACCGACTTCCCGGCCATCCTCGAGCTCGACATCAACCCCCTCGTCGCACTGCCCGACGACGACGGCGGCACGAACGCTGCCGCCGTTGACGTGAGACTCACCGTCGACCCGGAGGCACTCGATCCGGTCGACGCCGACCCGGAGACACTCGATTCGGAGGCACCCACCGATGACTGACACACCCACCACACTCGTCACCGCGACCGGAGACAGCGCCGGAAAGACAGCGATCACCGTCGCCCTCGCGCGGCTCGCGGCCGACCGCGACCGCAGCGTCGGCTACATGAAACCGAAGGGCACCCGGCTCCAGTCGAACGTCGGCAAGACGCTCGACCAGGACCCGATGCTCGCCCGCGAGGTGCTCGGCTTAGACGCCGAGATGCACCAGATGGAGCCCGTCGTCTACTCGCCGACGTTCGTCGAGGGCGCGATCCGCGGCACCGAGGACTCGGCCGCGCTCCGCGACCGGATCCGCGAAGAGTACGATCAGATTGCGGCCGACAACGACCAGGTGTTCGTCGAGGGCGGCGGCAGCTGGACCACCGGCGGCGTCGTCGACCTCACCGACGTCGACGTCGCGGAGCTGCTCGACGCGCGGGTCGTCCTCGTCGCCGAGTACGGCTCGCCGAACGACCTCGACGAGGTGTTGGCGGCCGCCGACGCGTTCGGCGACCGCCTCGCCGGCGTCGTGTTCAACAAGGTGTCCGACGACGCCTTCGAGTCGCTCGACCAGGACGGGATCCCGTTCCTCGAATCGAAGGGGGTCACCGTCTTCGGCGCGATCCCCCACGAGAAGGAGCTCGCGGGCGTCACGGTCGGCGAGCTCGCCGACGAGCTCGGCGCCGAACTGCTCACCGACGCGCCCACCGACGCGTTCGTCGAGCGCTTCCTCGTCGGCGCGATGGGCGGCGACGAGGCGCTCCGCTACTTCCGGCGCGCCCGCGACGCCGCCGTCATTACCGGCGGCGACCGCGCGGACGTCCAGACCGCCGCGCTCGACGCCTCCGGGGTGGCCTGTCTCGTGCTCACCGGCGGCCACCGGCCCTCGGGCGCGGTGCTGGGCAAGGCCGCGGACGCCGGCAAGCCCGTGCTGGCGGTGAACACCGACACGGTCACCGCGATCGACCGCGCCGAGGAGGTCGTCCGCGGCGGGCGCACACGCGATGTCCGCACGGTCGACCGCATGGCCGAGCTGCTCGGCGACCACGTTGACGTCGACGCGCTGATCTGAGGGGGACGGGGGCCTCCCCGGCCACTCGCGCTCCGCGGTCGCGTTCGCCAGCGATCCGCGGTCGCGTTCGCCCGCGCTCCGTGATCGTCTGACGTACTGTTTTCACGGTGGACGACGTACCCCGCCTATGACCAGTCTCTCGGAGGCGTACGGCGGACGGGGGCGCTCCGGGGCCGACCCGCGGCGGCTGTACCTCGGTGTGGGATCGTTCGCCGCGGGGGCGCTGCTCCTCGTCGCGGGCATCCTCGCGGCGGCCGAGGTCGCGGTGCCGGCGGGGTACAGCTCCGCCGCGGCCCGGGAGCTCGGCGGGATCCTTGGTGGCATCGGCGTCCCGCTCGTGTTGATCGGCGTGATGGCCGTGCTGCCGGCCGATCGCAGCACCTACGCCGCGGCGGTCGTCGGCGCAGTCGTCATGTGTCTCGGCGTGGCGTTTTTCACTTACGCGTACCCCGAGCGGTGGGTCGGCGGGCCGCGACCGGACCTCCCGAACCTCACCCTTCACACCGCTGGCATCTACTTCCTCGGCGCCGCGACGGCGCTGTGGAGCGTGTTCGTCGGCGTCGCCAACTTCAAGACCCGCAACGACCCCGGCGGCACCGTCTCGATGGAGGTGACCCACAAGGGGGAGACGAAGGTGGTCGAGGTCCCCCGCGACCAGCTGGGGAGCCGCGGCGGGGTCGGTCTCCTCGGTGGCACGCCCGACGGCGACGTCGAGACGCAGACGAACCGCCCCGACGACGCGAACCAGCCGGCGCGCGACGCGAACCGGCCCGCGGATCGAGACGCCACCGGGGCAACGGCTGACTCCGGGGTGACGGGTGGCTCCGGAGCGACGGCTGACTCCGGGGCGACGGGTGGCTCCGGAGCGACGGCTGACTCCGGAGCGACGGGCGGCACCGGGACAATGGCCGGCACCGGCGCGTCGGGCGCCGCGGGCGGCCGGTCGAACGACGCGGGGCGGTCCGGGACGGGCGGCTCTCCCGCGCCCGGCTCCGCGGGCGTGAGCGACGGCGGCAGCGCCGACACCGACATCTCCTCGCCGCTCGACGAGGTGGGGCCCGAGGGACCGTCCTCGCCGTCGACGCCGGAATCCGCGCCCTCGCCCGGCTCTCCCGCCGCGCGAGACGGTCCGGGCGACACCTACTGCGGCAACTGCGCGAAGTTCGACTACGTCCGGACGGACGACGGGATGCGGCCCTACTGCGCGCACTACGACGAGCTGATGGACGACATGGAGGCGTGCGACTCCTGGACGCCGCGCTAGTCGACGACCTCCTCTGAAGACTCCGCCTTCTCAGACCGGCTCCGCCGACGGGAGCTGCGACTCCGCGACCGCGAACGCGAGCGTGCTCAACACGCCGATGAGTGTCCCGGCCGCGAGCGCCAGCGCCAGTTCGGAAAGCCCGAGCGCCGTCACGCCGGGCGCGTCCGGGAGGAAGAACCCGGAGACCGCGAACAGCACGACGGCGATGGCGGCCACGTAGAAGGGGGCGTTGAGGTAGCGCCACCGGAACCGGCCGGCGAGGTACTCGTCGGTGATCTGGCCGAGGCTGGAGGTGACGCCCGCGACGCCGAGCCACTGGACGAACCCGTGGACGAACGCGGCGAGGGCGGTGCCGACGGCGAGCGAACTCCCCTGTGCGGTCCGGACGACATCGACGGTGTCGAACCCCTGAACGCCGCCCACGACGACCAAGGCGAGCGCGACGACGTAGGTGACGAGCGTCACGCGGCCGGTGTAGAGCACGTTGCGGACGGTCTCGGCGGTGCCGTCGACGGTGTCTTCGAGCCCCAGTCCGCGGAACAGCGAGTAGAGGCCGACCGCGCCCGAGAGGATTCCCAGCACCGCCGCGCCGGCCACGTCGAAGAGGTTGGCGACGACGACGAGCGGATAGATGAGGAGGATCACGCCGAGCGGGATTAGGATTGTGCCGCGGGTCTCCGGGTCGGCGAGGACCTGCTTGATCGTGTAGTAGAGCGACTCGAGGTCCTGCGCCTGCCGGACGACGACCCGGCGCATCCCGTCGATCGGCATCCGCGACCGGATCACGGGGAGGACGGACTCGTCTTGGGCGCCGTCGGTGATCACGACCGCCGAGACCTCCTCGCCGGTCGACAGCTCGGCGAGCACGCGGTCGACCTCCTGGCCGACCGCGCGGTTCGCCTTCACGTCGGGGCCGTCGACGCCCGTGACGGCCGCGACCTCGACGGCCTCGCCCTCGGCGGCCAGCTCGTCGTGGACGTTGACGCCCTGGAAGAGCACGTTCACGTCGGAGTCCTCGGGGTCGGCGGTCGCGAGCGCGACCGCGGCCTCGGTGACGTCGTCGGCGCCGATGACGGGGGTGGGGATCCCGGTCTTCCGGCCGAGGTCGTCGTCGAGGTCGACGCAGAGGACGAGCAGCATCGTCCGAGGCTACGCGAGGGGACGACATATGTTTTCGGCTCGGGTCGTGCCCGGCGAACCCGGCGACCGCGACGGCGCGATCCGTGCGACTCGCGCCGCGCGTGGGGGTGAACCGCCCCGCGCCGTCAGTTCTCTTCGTTCTGCTCGTGTTCGAGCCCGTTCATCATCGAGCGGACGTTCTCGCCGTCGCCGAACACCGCGGGGTACGCGGCCAGCGGGAGGACGTAGTCCTCGCCGGCCTCGACCGCGGTCCCGACGTGGAACTCGAGTTCGACGCTCACGCCCGTCCCCTCGATCTCGCCGTCGGCCGTGTACACGACGACCTCGGCGTCGGTACCGAGGACGTCCGTGGTGTACTCGGAGCCGCGTTCGAGGTCGCTGACGCCTTCGTAGCGGTCCGCGATCAGCGCGGCGCGCTCGTCCGCGCTGAGGTCGGCGATCGGGTTGAACGCCTGGCCGAGCACCTCGACGCGCGGCGTCGCCACCGCGGCGAACACGGCCGCCTGGTAGGTCTCGCCGAACAGATCGACGGCCTTGTCGTACTCGGCGACCGTGTTGGTCACCCGGACCTCGCGCGTCGAGCCCGCGACGTCGAACTCCCGGCTGACGGTCTCGTCAGAGACCTCGTTGAGCTCGTACCCCGTTTCGGAGAGCGTCTCGTCGGCGACGGTCGCGGTGCCGGAGCTGAACTCCGCGGGGCCGCCGGTCGCGACGTCGAGCGCGGTACAGCCGGCGAGCCCGGCGAGTCCGACGGCGCCCGCCAGCCCGATCGCGCCCCGACGGGTGGTCGCGTCGGTCGTCGAGCGGTTCTCGTCGGCGGAGTCGAACGTCTCACCGGGTTTCATGCCTTTCCTTCGCGGCGGCGCGGGTACATACTTTGTGTTCGGTCACCTCCGCTCCGGCGCCGAGGCGGGATCGACCGCCGAATCCGCGGCCGTGCCAACGGATCGCTCGGGACCGTACGGTTCGGACGCTTTTTGAGGCCGCGGCCGGTAGAAGGGGGTAGATGATCTCCAAGGGCTGTGAACAGTGCGCCAAGGGCGGGAAGATGGTGCTTTTCGTCTACGGTTACTGCGACCAGCGGGACTGCTTCTACTGCCCCCTCGGAGAGAACCGGAAGAACGTCACCGACGTGTACGCCAACGAGCGGAAAGTCGAGTCCGACGAGGACGTGATCGAGGAGGCCAAGCGCATGAGCGCGCTCGGCACTTCGATCACCGGCGGCGAGCCGCAGGAGGCGATGGCGAAGACGACCCGGTACCTCGAACTGCTGAAAGACGAGTTCGGCGAGGACCACCACACGCACCTTTATACTGGGATCCCGGGCGGCCGCGAGAACATGCGGAAGCTCTCGGAGGCGGGCCTCGACGAGATCCGCTTCCACCCGCCCGTGGAGCTGTGGGGCGACATGCACGGCACCGAGTGGGAGGAGATCCTGTACATCGCCCGCGAGGAGGGGCTCACGCCCGCCTTCGAGATCCCGGGGATTCGCGCGGAGCCGGAGTTCCTGGAGTTCCTCGACGAGGGCGCCGCCGACTTCTGTAACATCAATGAGTTCGAGATGTCCGACGGGAACTACCGCCGGATGCAAGAGGAGGGGTTCGAGCTTCAGGAGGGGCACATGTCCGCGGTCGACGGGTCGAAAGATGCCATCTTAGAGGAGATGGCGAGCCACGAGAAGGTGTACTTCTGTACGTCGGTGTTCAAAGACGCCGCCCAACACCGGAACCGCCTGAAGCGCATGGCGAAGAACATCCGCCGCGAGTTCGACGAGGTGACCGACGACGGCACGCTCGTCTACGGGAAGGCGTTCGCCGACGCCGACCGGTTCGAGGCGCTCGGCGTCCCCGAGGAGTTCTACACGGTGAAGTCGAACCACGTCGAGGTCGCGTGGTGGCTCCTCGAAGAGATGGTCGAGGACGGCGACTTAGACGAGGGCGAAATCGTCGAGCAGTACCCGACCGCGGACGGCACGGTCGTCGAGCGTACGCCAGTTGCCTGAAGCGGTCGTTCTCGGTTTTCTGAGCCGTTTTTCTGTCCGTCGTGTGATCGAGTTCTATTGAGTTACCAGCGCGGAGCCACCGGTTTGCTGTGCGGTGGCGCGTGCCTGCGAGGCCGCCTCGCGGCCGAGTAGCACGCGCGAGGGACGCCGCGAACGCCCGGAGGGCGTGAGCGGCGAGGCTGGGGAGGCGTGAGGCTGCGGTCCCGCGAGCGACCGAAGGGAGCGAGCGGGAGTACGGAAGACGCAGCGCCGAGCGAAGCGAGGCGACCGTCTTCCGGTGGTGCTGTGCGGGGCGGGACTCAAAGGGGAAGCCGGGAGGACGCCGCAGACGACGTAAGCACCGCAGGGAGCGAACGGAGTGAGCGACCGAGGAGCGCAACGAGTGTGCGGCGTCCTCCCGGCTGGGGCTTTGAAGATGTTCTCCGTCGATCTGCTGGCGGTCGTTTATAAGCGAGCAACTGGGACTTTAGCGAGGTCCACGGCCGATCCGTCGTCAGCACAAGCGGTGACTGCCACCGCTCTACCGGGCACGTGTCGTGCTATCTACTCCCACACTTATAAGCGATCAACGCGTATAGCTGCGTATGGCCTCCGACGAACCCGTATTCGCCGACGTGAGCATTGGGCAGACGGTGTACGACGAGTCGGGCGAGAAGCTCGGGTCGGTCCGCGGTGTCGACGACGACGGTTTCTACGTCTCCTCGCCGTCGGGAACAGACCCGCTGGCGCTCACCGACGCCCGCGACGTGTTCGGCACCGCCTACGTGATGTGGCGCTGCTGGGAGTGCGGCGAGATGGGCGAGATCGGCGACCAGCTCCCCGCGAACTGCCCGAGCTGTGACGCGCCCCGCGAAGAGCTGTACTACTGGGCCGAGGACTGAGACGACGTCGGCGGGAATCTCGTTCGTGTCCCCGTCGCTTATTTGTAAACGGCTGACTGCGTCGGCGCGGCGGACACCACCGAAGCTCCCGCCGTTTACTTATAAATCGCTGCCAGCAGATCGGCGGCGAACACCGCCGAAGCCCCAGCCGTTCACTGATAAACCGACACTAGCGGATCGACGGCGAACACCACCGAAGCCTCAGCCGTGAGGCGGGCGCACGCTCGCTGTCGTTCGAGACGCCTGCGGCGTCTCGTGATGACGAGAGAGCGGAGCTCTCTCGAACCACGCTCCTCACTCGGTCGCTCCGCTCCCTCGTTCCGGTGCTTGCGTCGCCTGCGCCCGCCTCACGGCTGCCCCTTCGAGTCCCGCCCCGCACGGCGACCGCAACCTCACACCTCCCCAGCCTCGCCGCTCACGCACTCCGGGCGTTCGCGGCGTCCCTCGCGCGTGCGGTTCACGGCCTATCGGCCGTTCACCGGCACGCGCCACCGCCCTACCTGTTTACGAGCCCTCGTCGCCCTCGTGATCGTCCGGTTCGTCGCCCACCTGCTCGCGGAGTCGCTCGACCTCCGCTTCCAGCTCCGCGATCCGGTCGTCGTCCGCCGCCTCGTCGTCGGAGCGCAGCGCGAGGAACAGCACCGCGCCCGCGACGAGGACGAGGGGGACGCCGAAGATGAGCACGAAGACGATCAGGATGATCACGAGCTCGGGACCGGCGGGCACGCCGCCGAACGCGGGGACGAGCGGGACCATGCGTCACCCACTCGGCGCCCCCGACTAAAGCGGATCGGCCCCGACTGGGTCTTTCCCGGCGGACTCACTCCGCGTCCACGAAGTCACCGAGATTCGCCTGAAGCCCGGCCGCCATCGTCGACTTCCGCCGGAGGCGCCCGAGCGAGACGGGGAGCTGGTCGGCGACGCCGCGGACCGCCTCGCCGAACGTCTCCGCGGCCCCGAACTCGCCCTCGAACGCGTTCCGGACGGCCTCGCGCACCTGCCAGACGCCGACCGGCCCCCAGTAGTCGTCGGAAACGTGGCGCAAGACGAGCGCCTTCGCCTGTCGGCCGCGGTCGTCGAGGTGTTCGAGGACGCCGAGCCGGGACGCGTAGTAGGCGCCCGCCGTCTCCTCGACGTAGCCGGTCCGCCCCTCGCGCCCCTCGCTCGCGGCCGCGAGGTACACCCCCGCCTCGGGGTCGGGGTTCCAGATCGAGCCGGGCGATTTCATCTCGACGAGCTCGTACTCCCACTGTCCCGGGACCAGAATCACCCAGAACGCGTTGCCGAGGTACTCGTTGCGGTGGACCTCGATCCGGTCGACCGTCGGGTTATCGCGGATCGAGCCGCGGAGGAACTGACCGACCGTATCGTCGACGGCCGTGATCGACCAGCGCGTCGGGACGAGCCGGCGGTTCTCCCCCTGCCCGAGCGCGCCCGCCGAGAGGATCGTGTTGATCTCGTACACGTCGAACCCGCGGCGGTAGAGGTACGTCATGGCGCCCTCCGCGCGCCAGTCGTCGTCTTCGAGGGTCTTCTTCACCGGCCGCGGGACGTGGGGATTCTCGCCGAGGTCGGCCGTCCGCGCGGCGGCGCGCGGCCCCGTCGGCGTCTTGATGTCCTCCGTCCCCACCTCGAAGTCGAGGTCCGGCCGGCCGTCGAGCCCGATCTCCACGTCGACCGGGCGGTCAGCGATCGCGACCTCGCGCTGGACGCCCAGCCAGCCATCCCACGCGTCGTGGACGCTCTCGGCCGGCCCGCCGCCGCTGCCGACGGACTTCACGCCGCCCGTCGCGCCCGCGTCCGCGACGTCGACGCCGCGGGTCGAGTTGAGCAGGCTCGTTCGGCGGTCGAACACATCGGATATGGAGACGCCCTCGTCGTACCACGCCGCGGAGGTCTCGAACGCCGCTGCGCGCTCCTCGCGGCCGACCGGCGAGAGCAGCCCAGTCGAGACGTTCGGGTAGTCCGCGCGGCCGACGAAGATGGAGGGCGAGACGCTCCCGACGACCGCGTCGTCGGAGACGTGCTCGTCGAAGCGCCGCTCGAAGGAGTCGAGATGGTCCAAAATTCCGTAGTCCTTCTCCGCGGCGAGGCGCCGCCGCTCGGCGCGCTCGTTCGCCTCGAACTCGATGAACTCGTCGAGCCGCATTCGGATCAGGGTTGGCGGCGCACCGGCTTGAACGTTTCCGGCGCGACGGGACGCGAAGCGCGGAAGAGAAAGCAGGGAAGGGGGAGAACCGACCGCGGGACCGTCTTAACTGTGGATTCCCATCGCCTCGATCTGCTCTTGGTACCGGTTGCGGATGGTGACCTCGGTGACCTGCGCGACGTCGGCGACCTCGCGCTGGGTCTTCTTCTCGTTACAGAGCAGCGAGGCCGCGTAGATGGCCGCGGCGGCGTAGCCGGTCGGCGACTTCCCGGAGAGGAGCCCCTGCTCGGCGGTCGTCTCGATGATCTCGTTGGCCTTCGACTGGACCTCCTCGGAGAGCTCGAGCTCCGAGGAGAACCGCGGGACATACTTCTTCGGGTCGACCGGGCGCATCTCCAAGCCGAGCTCCTGGGAGATATAGCGGTACGTCCGGCCGATCTCCTTGCGGTCGACCCGCGAGACCTCGGAGATCTCCTCTAAACTTCGGGGAATGCCCTCCTTGCGACAGGCGGCGTACAGCGCCGCGGTGGAGACGCCCTCGATGGAGCGCCCCCGAATGAGGTCCTCGTTGAGTGCGCGTCGGTAGATAACCGAGGCAACCTCCCGCACCGATCGCGGCACGCCGAGCGCGCTCGCCATCCGGTCGATCTCCGAGAGCGCGAACTGGAGGTTGCGCTCGCCGGCGTCCTTCGTCCGAATGCGCTCCTGCCACTTTCGCAGGCGGTGCATCTGCGACCGCTTCTTCGAGGAGATGGAGCGCCCGTAGGCGTCCTTGTCCTTCCAGTCGATCGTCGTCGTCAGCCCCTTGTCGTGCATCGTCTTCGTCGTCGGGGCACCGACGCGCGACTTCTCCTGCCGCTCCGAGTGGTTGAACGCGCGCCACTCCGGACCGAGATCGATCTGCTCGTCTTCGATGATCATCCCGGTCTCCTCGTGTATCAGCTCCCCGTCGGCCGTCCGGGTGAGATCCTCCGGATCGAAGTCTTCGGGGTCCAGCTCGTCGATGTCCTCGACCTCCTCGACGTCGATCTCGTCTTCCTCGGCGTCTTCGTCCCCCACGCGCTGCCGGTCGTGATCCCGTTGCCGGGTGGGCCGTGTCATCGCATTTATATAGTATCCAAACGGTTTAACTTAAAAGTTCGTTACCATGTGGGTGTGTGCCATGGGTGGCGAGCCTCCGGTCGGTCTCGTACGGACAGCGGACGGACAGCCCTTTGTCCGCCGGGCGCGGAGCCCGCACGAATGCCGACGATCGACTGCGACCCGGCCGCCGCGCGCGAGCGACTCGCGGGCGAGGGCGTCCGGATCGACGAGGGGAACACCCCCCACGAGCGGTGGCGCGCCGAGCGCGACGGGGCCGTCGCGGTCGCGTACGACGACAAGGTCGTCGTCCAGGGGAGCGACCCCACCCGACTGACCGCCCTGCTGCGCGACGGCGGCGGCCGCGCGCACGTCTACTTCGACGGTGCCTCCCGCGGGAATCCGGGGCCGGCCGCGGTCGGCTGGTGTCTGGTCACCTCCGACGGCGTCGTCGCGGAGGGCGGCGAGCGGATCGGCCGCGCCACGAACAACCAGGCCGAGTACGCCGCGTTGATCCGCGCGCTGGAGGCGGCCGACGAGTACGGCTTCGATGCCGTCGACGTCCGCGGCGACTCCCAGCTGACCGTCAAGCAGGTCCGCGGGGAGTGGAACGCCAACGACCCGGAGCTTCGCGAGCGGCGCGTCCGCGCCCGGGAGCTGCTGGAGCGGTTCGACCGCTGGTCGATCGCCCACGTACCGCGGGAGATAAACGAGCGCGCCGACGATCTGGCGAACGAGGCACTCGATGACGCGAACTGACGACGAACCGCCGGAGTGGGCGAAGGAACGGGCGCGGGAGATGATGGCGGCGGAAGCTGACGCGGAGGGAGCGGACGACCCCGCCGACGAGGCCGACGCCGATCCCGACCGCGACGACGAGCGCGTCCCGGACGTGCCGGTCGAGGCCGTCGACGAGGCGGAGCGGCTCACGCGGCTCGCCCGCGAGGCCGAGTCCGCGGAGCCGACGCCCGAGATCGAGCAGGCGGCCGACCAGTACCGGGAGCGGCGCGACGCGCTCGCGGCCGAGTACGGCTACACCGCCCGGATCCGCGACGAGGACGACGCGCTCGTGTTGTACCCCGACGAGTGGATGGAGGACGGGACGGTCCAGCTCGACCGCGTCGAGGACACCGACCGCGCGGTCGAGGTGTCGCTGTCCGGCCCCGGCGACGCCGACCGCTACCGCGAGGTGGCCGCGTACAACGAGGCGGTCGCCGAGGAAGTTGCCGAGCGCGAGGCAGAGGTCCACGCGCGGACCGCGGAGACGTTCGCGGCGTTCATGAGCAACCATTACGTCCGCCCGGTCGACGACGCCACGCCGGAGATGCGCGCCGAGTTCCGCGAGGAGTACCTGGTTCGGAACGGCTGGCCGACCGACGAGCAGCTCGACGCCGTCGACGAGTCACTCTCCGTGATCGAGTCGGTCGCGGCCGACGTCGAGGGGCCCGCAGAGGCCGACACTCCCGATGCCGACGCCCCCGACGACGGTTCGGCGGACCACGACGACGCCGGCGATTCGGCGGACCACGACGACGCCAGCGGTTCGGCGGACCACGACGACGCCGGCAATTCGACGTAGCGACGGCTCAGCGAAGAGAAAACGCGGCTTTCGCCGCGCCGTGTGCCAAAAGGTTCAGTTGGAAACCGATACCGCGCGGTCGGCGGGCGCTCCGGCTTACTCGAGCAGCGCGCGGACCTCGTCCGCGCGTTCCTCGTCGGTGACGAACCGGTCGAGGACCCACTCGATCTGGTCGAGGACGACGTCGTGGCCCTCGTCGGTGAGCTCGTACTGGTTCGTCCGCTTGTCGAGTTCGCTCTTCTCGACGAGCCCGTGGTCGACGAGGTCGTCGAGGTTGGGGTACAGGCGGCCGTGGTTCACTTCGGAGCCGTAGTACGCCTCCAGCTCCCGCTTGATGGCGAGGCCGTACATCGGCTCCTCGGCGAGGATGGTGAGGATGTTTTGTTGGAACGCCGTGAGGTCGCTCGCGGCCGTCGATTCATCAGTGACTGTTTGTGCCTCTGACATGCCTAACGGGAAGTGGCCCGAACTTATAATCTTTCTCAACATTCACGACCGTTGCGATGCGTAACTCCGGACGGTCGTCCGAATCTCCCGGTCTCGAGGGTCTGTCGGCGGACACCCGTCTGCTTCGGGGGTGAAGCGCGTTCGACTGATCATTCCGTTCGCGCCGAACGGGTCGACGATCCGTCGGTCACACCGCGGTTTCGCTTCGCGATCGAAACTCGCGAATCGGCGTCTGGCGGGTTCGGACCGTCGACGCCGGAGCCCACGGTCGTCCCGTCACCTGCGCCGCCGCCTCGCCCGATCCTACGCCGCCTCGCCCGATCCTACGCCGCCTCGCCCGATCCCGAAAGGACTTTGCCCGACTTGGACCCATCAACGGGCACATGGTCAACCTCTGGGAGGATCTCGAGACGGGACCGAACGCGCCGGACGAGATCTACGCCGTCGTCGAGTGTCTCAAAGGCGAGCGGAACAAGTACGAGTACGACAAGGACATCCCCGGCGTCGTGCTCGACCGCGTGCTTCACTCGAACGTCCACTACCCGTACGACTACGGCTTCATCCCGCAGTCGTACTACGACGACGAGGACCCCTTCGACGTGATGGTGCTCGTCGAGGACCAGACGTTCCCGGGCTGCGTCGTCGAGGCCCGCCCCGTCGCCATGATGAAGATGGACGACGACGGCGAGCAGGACGACAAGGTGATCGCGGTGCCGACCGAGGACCCCCGGTTCGATCACATCGAGGACCTCGAGGACATCCCCCAGCAGACCCTCGACGAGATAGACGAGTTCTTCTCGACGTACAAGAACCTCGAAGAGGGGAAGGAAGTCGAGACGCTCGGATGGGAAGACAAGCAGGCCGCGAAGGAGGCGATCGAACACGCGCAGGACCTGTACGACGAACAGGTCGCCTAACGGTCGTATAACCACTGCGCATCCGGCGCCCGCGCCCGGATGCGTTATACCTATGGGTAATTTTTAGGGCGGGCGTCGCGTATCCTCATGTAGAGCCATGAGCGCCACCACGCCCTCCGTCGGCATCGACCACCCGACGGTCGTTCCCGCGAACTTCGACCCGGACGACGACGCGACGACCGAGACGGTCGCCGACGACGAGGCCGAAGAAGCCGCCGCGACCGACGACGCGTAGCGGTCGCTTTCCCCTTCTCAGGCGCGTTCGACGACCGCCGAGAGCCGCGTCGCGTCGTCTCGAAGCGACGCGAACGCGTCGTCGACCCAGTCGACCACCGTGTCGTCGGTCGATTCGAGCACGCACCGCGGGTTGTTCCGCTCGTCGTACGCGGTCACGCACGCGACGTCGTCACACCGGACGAGCCCGTACTCGATCGGGTCGGCGCTCACGTACACCGTCGCGTCGTCGTCGGTGAGCGCGCGGTCGGTCGCCGGGCCGAACTCCGCGACCGACGTGTCGACCACGTCGCGGTCGATGATCAGCTCCACGCTCGCGCCGCCGTCTAACGCCGCGGCAGCCGCGTCGTTGAACTGCTGGAGGACGACGGGAGAGACGGCCCGGATCTCGGCCCCGCTGCTCTCGCGCAGGAGTTCGGTGAGCCGGTCGACGGCCGCCAGCGGGTTCTGGTCGGAGGCGACCGTGAGGTCGCTGTGGGGGATCCCCGCCGCGGGGAAGTCGACGCCGACGCGCTCGATCGTCTCGGCGAACCGGCCGTAGCGGTCGCCGCGTTCGACCTCCGTCAGAAGCGTCTCGTACGCGTCGTGGACGCGCTCCCCGGTCGGCGTCACCCGGTAGTCGGCGCCGCGTTTCACGACCCAGTCGCGCTCGCGGAACCCCGCGAGGATTCGCTGGACCGTCGTTCGGGTGGCGTCGACCGCGTCGGTCAGCTCGGACGGGCGCCGCGGCTCCTCGCGCAGCGCCCGGAGTATCGCGACCCGAACGGGCGAACCGGCGAGGTACTGTGCGCCGTCGTGTCCCTCCTCGGCCGTCATCGTCTGATCCGTGTGTACGGGTACCGCCCTGTTAACTATTATTAGTCGCTAAGTCTCCCTCTTCAAAGACCAACGCAGGGAGCGAAGCGACCGAGTAGCGCAATAAGGAGGGGATACAGCACTGTCATGGTCTTCTAAACACTTCGCGACGACATGCCCACAGGCCTACGGCAATGATAAACTATTTGTATGTAAATTACGTAAATTATGGTGTGGCAACGCGAAAGACCATTTCTATCCGCGACGACCAAGAAGAATGGATTCAGGACAACCACCTGAGTCTCTCCTCGTTCGTCCAAGAGAAACTGGACGAACTCATCGAAGAACGAGAATCGTAGATGCAGTACAACTACAAGTATCGACTCAACCCAACAGAAGCCCTCTCTGAGACGCTCCTGTCCCACGTCGATACTTGTAGGCAACTATACAATCACGTCCTTTATCTGCTCAAGGAGGAAGACGACATTCCCGCCCGATACAATGTACAGGGGCAACTTCCCGACCTCAAAACGTGGTGGGACGACCTCGGAAACGTTCACTCGAAAGTGTTACAGATGGTCGTCAAGCGCGTCTACGACAATCTCTCCACGCTCAAAGCGCAAAAGCAGAACGGACGCGCTGTTGGAATGCTCAAGTGGAAACCACCCCGAGAATATCGTTCACTCACCTACAACCAGTCCGGCTTCAAACTCAAGAATACGAGTGGTCGGCCTGTCCTGTGGTTGAGTAAAATCGGTGAGATTCCGATTCACCTCCACCGAGACATTCCCAAGAACGCGACAATCAAACAGGTCACGATCAAGCAGGAGCCAACTGGCGAGTGGTACGCTACGTTCGGCGTCGACATGGACGAAGCCACACCCGAGAAACCAGAGATGCCAGAGGAGGTCGTCGGAATCGACGTGGGGATTCTCACGTATGTACACGACACCGACGGCACAGCCGTCGAATCGCTCGACTTGTCCGACGAACGCGAGCGGTTGGAACGCGCCCAGCGTGACCTTTCACGGAAACAGCACGGGTCTGCGAATTGGGAAGAACAACGGCAGGTCGTGGCCGAGCGCCACGCCGATCTCAAGCGAAAGCGTCGTGACTTCCTACACAAGCTCTCAAACTACTACGCTACCGAGTACGACCTCGTAGCGGTCGAAGACTTGGACACGAAGGAACTAATCGAACTCCCCGGTAACTCACGGAATCGAGCAGGTGCGGCGTGGGGAACGTTCTTTCGGATGCTTGAGTACAAATGTGAACGCGAAGGAACGCACTTCGTGGCGGTCAACCCGAGAGGGACGACCAAGGAGTGCGCGTCATGTGGTGCCTCGACGGACAAGCCGTTGTGGGTTCGTGAACATTCATGCCCCTCGTGCGGGTTTGAGGCGGACAGAGACGCGAATGCGGCATGGAACATTCTTTCTCGCGGCCTCGAAGAAGTAGGGGTGGTTCACTCCGAATTAACGCCTGTGGAGACTGCGCTCCCTACGGACACCGTTGTGTCTGCAAAGCGCGTCGTTGAAACAGGAAGCCCCACTCTCAAGGAGCGAACGGCGCAGGCCGTGAGCAAGTAGGGTGGGGTAGTTCACTCGTACCGCGTCGCGGCCGCGGGGCTCCCACCCGTCTCGGCCGAACGCGTCAGTCCCGGTAGCGGAACGACACGACGGTGCCGACAGTGTCCTCGCCCGTGAGGCGCTCCGTGGTCACCGTCACGGCGGCGAGCGCGTCCGCGCCGAGCGCCTCCTCTATCACCGCCCGCAGCGCGTCGGGGTCGGCGCCCTCCTGTATCACCGGCACACGGACCTGTCGGCGGTTGACCGCGACGTCGCCGAGGTCGTACTCGGTGTGCTCGAACGCCTCCCGGATCGTGGCTTCGATGTCAGTCATGGCACCGTCCGTTCCGCGCCGCGCGGTGAAAAAACGCGGTCCTCGGTCGGCGTCGCGAGCGCGGTTGGTCTCGGTCGTCCGTAAGCGTCGCAAACGGCTGATTACTCGCTATAATTGGTTCTCTCTATTTAATGCGGTTTATAATCATTTCAAATATCTTTATCATTCAACCGCAGAACAATCTTAATATTTATTTATCCTGATACTTTTCGAATATGCACGAAAGTGTGGCAGATTACGTGGCAGAGCACCCGAAAATGGCCGGCGTCCTGTTTACCGCCCTCCTGCTGCTGACGCAGGCGGCGCCCGCGGCGGCGAATATGGCTGCATCTAACCCTGGACCCTAAAAATCCAATTCGTCACTCCAAACTAGCTGGTCAGACTTGAAAACGGGTGCAGTCTCTAAATCTAAGAATTTGGAAAGTTCTTCAGTACTCACCGTCTGGTCGTCTAGTTTCACTGGAATGTAATGGTTTGAGTCATCCGTGGCCAGATTTAGTGTTGTGAGGGTTCCATTTCCGTACGGACCGTTTGGAAGCATATCTGCAGATACTCTCCAATCCTCGGAACTCTCTCTTCTAAGATTAATCACAACCGCAGACCCACTCCGGCTCTGACAAATAGTCGTCCCCCCGTCCCCGACGACGATGTACTGGTGGCCCGTGATCAGCTCTCGTTTCGCCACGTGGAGCGCGGTCCGGAGGTTGAATCCGCTGTTCATCAGGCGGGCGATGATCCGGCCGAGGGTCGTCGCAGGCGAGTTCGCCACGTCGGAGAGGGTGACGATGCCGCCGCGTGAGCCGCGGTGGACCAAGGCCTCGCCCTGCTGGTAGGACTGGCAGGCGTTGAGCAGGAAGGCGCTGACGCCGATCTCGAGGTCCTCGTCGGTCAGATCGAGGTATCCCTCGGCGCACTGCATCCCGCGGTCGTCGACGTGCCCAATGTAGTGGAGGAAGTCGACGTCGGACTCCAGCACCTCGCGCATCTCCTCGCGGGTGAGGTCGTGGCGCACCTCGATGTCGAACTGGACCATGTCGCGCAGCCCGTACAGGTCGGCGACGTTCCCCTCCTCGCGCATCTGGTCGTCGTTACAGACCACGAGGACGGAGATTCGCGACTGCTCGACCTGTCCGGCCTCCAGCCGCCGGTGGTACGCGTCGAGCGTCGCCTTGTTGGCGTCGAGCGGGACGCCGTCGCCCACCCACGCGTGCTCGACCGTGTCGACCGGCTCCGGCCGGACGAACTCCGTCTGTGCCGGGACGGCGCCGCGTTCCGTGGAGGCGTCCGCGCCGCGGATGATCCCCGCGCTCGCGGCGCCCATGCTCGCACCGCCGCGCACAAACTCGTCGTCGCCGAGCGCGCCGCCGTCGGGGGCGACGCCGCCGACGGGGACCTCCCGCCTCGTGGCCGCCGACGAGCTTCGGTCCGCGCTGCCGAAGAAGCCGACGCCGACGCCCCCGTCGTCGTCCACGGGCGTGACGGTCTCCGGAGAGCGGACGATCGACAGCTCGCCGGCGACGAACGGGAGCATCTCCACGTTCTCCGGGTCGGGACGGACGTCTGTCGTCAGCGTCCACTGCGGGAGTTCGGGCTCGACGTCCGCGAAGGGGATGTCGAGGTACTCACCGAGCCGCGCCGCGAGCGGGAGGTCGTACAGCCGCTTCCAGTCGAGGTCGAGGTCGGTGGTCTCGCGCTCGTGGAGGTCGACCGGGTAGAACCCCTCCGTCCGGGCGAGACAGTCCATGTGGAACGACTGCCGGAGCACCTGCGCGGTCCGCGCCTCGAACTCCGGTTCGAGCGGATACGTCCACCCGTCGCCCTCGATCCGGGGTTCGTCGCCCGGGACGACGTCGGCCGCGAAGTAGTACGCCAGCGAGACCACGGGGTAGAGGTAGCGGTACTCCGGAGGGACGACGATCCGCACGCCGCTGTCGACCGGCTCGACGCGCTCGGGAACGCGGAACTCGTCGCCGGGCTCGATCAGCGGCGGGTGGCCCCGCAGGGTCGGAAACGACCGCTCGGGGCTCGTCGTCTGGAGCGCGGAGCCGAGCAGCGAGACGGCGTCCATCAGCGACTCGGGATCGGTCGGCGTCGTGATCGTCCCCGCCGGCGTCTGGTGGAGCGACCGGAAGCCGAGCCCGACCGTGCCCGGCGTGTCGAGGTCGATCCGGGTGGTCCGGTCGGTCGTGGAGACGGAGAAGCCGGAGTCGAACGCGAGGTACAGCTTCGTCGGCGCCGGGTTGATCCCGACGTGGTACGTCCCGTCCGGCATCGTGTAACAGTCGCCGTGGGTGAGGAGCGTCCCGTCGCCCGCGCGCGTCTCGACGACCGCGACGCGCGGGATCTCGATCGACCCGGTCTCGACCGCGGCGCTGGCGTCGACCGGGAAGTAGTGGTCGGACTCGGGGCGCGGTCGCGGGTCGACGGGCCGGTCGGTGTACACCTCGAACTGCGTGTTCTCGATGTGGTCAGTGACGGTGATCCCGTCGGCCTCGCGCAGCGGGTCGATGTCGATGCTCATGGGGACTCGCAGCGGCGGTCGTCAGATCGGACGGCAACCGACGCCGCGGGGGGTAGTACCGTCCGGTTGGGCGATAGCGGCGATAAAGCTTGCGTCGGTCGGATCGCCGCGGACCGAACGGATAAAGTCCCGGCCGCCCCACCTCCGCGTAATGATAACGCTGGGAACGGCCCGCGCGTCTCCCGGGGAGACGGACACGGGCCGTCTTGAGGTGGGGGAGATGCGGGACGGGAGCCCCGTCCGGCTGCCGGTCGCCGCGATCAACGGCGCGGCCGACGGGCCGACGCTGTACGTCCAGGCGGTGAGCGACGGCGACGAGCTGAACGGGCTGGGCGTCGTCAACCGCGTCGTTCCGCGGCTCGACCCGGCCGAGCTGTCCGGGTCCGTCCTCGTCGTCGGCATCGTGAACCACTTCGCGTTTCAGGCCGCGGAACACCGGAACCCGGTCGACGACCGGAAGATGAACCGCGGCTACCCGGGCGACGCCGACGGGACGACGAGCGAGCGGATCGCCCACGAGACGTTCCAGGTCGCCAAGCGCGCCGACTACATCCTCGACCTCCACCAGGGGTCGACGAGCCGGATGATAAACGAGACGCGCGTGCGCTGCGGCGTCCGCCACCGCCTCCACGGCGAGTGTTTAGAGCTCGCGAAGGCGTTCGGCTGCGGACACGTCCTCGACATCAAGGGCCCGGACGGCCAGCTCGCCCGCGCCGGCCCGGAACACGGGATCCCCACCGTCGACCCCGAGCTCGGCGGCTGCGTCGGCTGGGACGAGGAGTCGATCCGGTACGGCGTCGAGGGCGTGTTCAACGTGCTCCGACATTACGGGTTCCTCGACGGCGACGCCGCGCTCGAGTCACAGACGCGCGCCCGCGGCTTCGACCAGTACGGCTCGCCGGCCGGCGGGCTGGTCCGCTTCGAGCGCGAACTCGGTGAGCGCGTCTCGGCCGGCGACGTCCTCTTCGAGGTGACCGACACCTTCGGCGCCTTGGAGGCCCGCGTCACCGCCGACACGGACGGGATCTTCTGGCGGACCCGCCGGCTCCCGCAGGTGGCCGCCGGCGAGTACGTCTGCTCGATCGGCACCAACGTCGACGAGTACTGATGGGACCTTCTGGCGAATCGGAGCGGGAAGCGTGCTCCCTCCGGCGACTCCGCTGTCCCGAGTGCGGCGAGACGTACCGTGACCGCTGGCGCTGTCGGTGCGGCGCCCCCCTGGACTTCGCCGACCCGCCGACGCCAGAGGGGGCGGCGCCCGACCCCGAGTCGTTCGACGCGCGCGGTGGGCTGTGGGCGTTCGCCGACTTGCTCGCCGTCGGCGACGACCCCCGAAACCGCGTGACGCTCGGCGAGGGGATGACGCCGCTCGTCGGCGCCGACAGGGGACGCGAGTCCGGTGGGGACGCGGAACCCGACCTTCTCCCGTGGAACGCGTCGTTCAAGCTTGAGTACGTCTTCCCGACCGGCTCGTTCAAGGACCGCGGCGCGACCGCGACGCTGACCCGGGCCCGCGAGCTGGGCGTCGAGCGCGTCGTCGAGGACTCCTCCGGCAACGCGGGCGCCGCGATCGCGACCTACGCCGCCCGCGCCGGGATCGCGGCCGAGATCTACGTCCCCGCCGACGTCAAGGAGTCGAAGCTCCGCGCGATCCGCCGCGCCGGCGCCGAGCCGGTCCGGATCGAGGGGAGCCGAGGGGACGTGACGGACGCCTGCGTCGCGGCGCTCGGCGAGGGCGGTTCGGGCGCCGGCGAGGGGACCGACCCATCGCGGACTGACGCCTGGTACGCCAGCCACGCCTGGAACCCGGCGTTCTTCGAGGGGACCGCCACGGTCGCGTACGAGATCGCCCTCCAGCGCGGCTTCGAGGCCCCCGACGCCGTCGTGACGCCGCTCGGGCACGGCACGCTCTTCCTCGGCGCCTACCGCGGGTTCCGGCGGCTCGAACGCGCCGGCTGGATCGACTCGGTCCCGCGGCTCTACGGCGCGCAGGCGGCCGGCGTCGCGCCCATCGTGCGGGCGCTCCACGGCCCGGAGGCGGCCGATCCGGAGGGGACCGTCAACGACGCCGCGGACGGAATTCAGATCGCCGAGCCGGTCCGCGACCGGGAGATCCGGAAGGCGATCGACGCGACCGGCGGCGACGCGCTCGCGGTCACCGAGGCGGCCGCGACGCGCGAGCTCGACCGGCTCCACGCCGCCGGCTTCTACACGGAGCCGACCTGTGCGGTCGCGCCCGCGGCGCTGCGGACCCTCCGCGAACGGGGCGAGATCGGTTCCGACGAGGACGCCGTCGTGCCGCTGACCGGGAGCGGTTTAAAAGGCTGAGTCGAGCGGCGTCGTCGACCCGGGACGCCCCGGCCTCACCGTCACCCCTTTTCAGTCGGCCCTCGTTCGTCCCCACATGGAGGTGCTCGTCTACGGCGCCGGCGCGCTCGGGAGCCTCGTGGGCGGGCTGCTTGCGCGCGAACACGACGTGACGCTCGTCGGGCGCGACCCGCACATGCGGACGATCCGCGAGGACGGGCTCCGGATCGACGGCGAGGTCGACGTCCGCGTCGCGCCGCGCGCGCTCACCGACGGGACGCACTGCGCGGCGGACCTCGCCCTCGTCACGACCAAAGCGTACGACACCGACGCGGCGGCGCGGGCGCTCGCGACCGGCGAGTACGTCGCGGTCTGCTCGCTCCAGAACGGGCTCACGGAGGAGCGGCTGGTCGCCGCGCTCGACGCGACGGTCCTCGCCGGCACGGCGAGCTACGGCGTCCGGTTCGCGGAGCCGGGCCGGGTCACCTGTACCGGCGTCGGCGAGGTCGTCGTCGGGGCGCTCTCCGGTGGCGCGAGCCCCGTCGCCGCGCGGGTCGGCGCGGCCTTCGACGCGGCCGGAATCGAGGCGGTCGTCGCCGAGGACATGCCGACGCGCCGCTTCGAGAAGCTCGCGGTCAACGCCGGGATCAACGGCCCCTCGGCGCTCGCGCGGACCGAAAACGGACCGACGCTCGACGGGCCTGTCGGCGAGGTCGCCCGTGAGGCCGCCCGGGAGACGGCCCGCGTCGCACGAGCGGTCGGGGTCGACCTGGGTGACGACCGCGCCGTCGCCGCCGTCGAGCGCGTCGCCGCCGACACCGCCGCCAACCGGTCGTCGATGTACGAGGACGTCGCGAACGGGCGCCGCACCGAGGTTGACGCCATCTACGGCGCGGTCGTCGACCGGGCGGACCGCCACGGCGTCTCCGCGCCGACGTGTCGGACGATCGGGTCGCTGATCCGCGGCTGGGAGGCGGCGCGCGGGCTCCGTCAGGGGTAACGAACTCCGAAAAAGACGGCGCGTGGTCGGCGATCCAGGCCGCTACGCGCTCAACACCACTCCTCGAGGACGGTCGCGTCGGTCTCGTCGACCGACACCCACGCGTCCTCCCGGGAGACGTCTGCGATGACGAGTTCCGGCCGCGACGACGAGGAGTCGATGGACGCCATCACGTCCGGCGCGTCGGCGGCGTCGAGCGCGGGGTCCGTCGGCAGCGCCGTCCGACGGCGGTCGGGGTCCGGCTCGTCCCAAGGAGTGGAACTCCGTGACATGGTTGTGAATAGTTCACAGTACGTATAAGAGTTGCGAACCGGACCGATATCGGCCGTCGGATCGGAGATTCCGGGGACTGCCGACCGACGTATCTCCCGATAAACCGCCGCTCGGGCGACGATATGCCCGAACGTGTCGCTTTTCTCATCGGCTCGTGGGCGCTCGCGGTGCGCCGGCAGACGGCCCCGATCGCCGCCGATCCGTCCTCGCTCCGCCGCCGCTCGACGGTGCGGGTCGGTGGTCCGGCTCCGCACACCTTCGCAGTATACAAGAGGTGGCACGCTGAAAGGCGGGCATGAACGTCGCAGACGCCATGACGCCCCGGTCGGAGCTCGTCGTCGTCGAGATCCCCGGGAGCCGGAACGACGTGTTGGAGTACATCCAGGAGCACGGGTTCTCCTCGGTCCCGGTCGTAAAAGATGTCGACGGCGAGGAGGTGTACCGCGGGCTCGTCACGCGCGATGACCTGATCGACCAGCCGGACGAGGACCAGCTCGCGCTGCTGATGCGCGAGGTGCCGACCGCGGGGGCCGACGACGACATCGTTGACGCCGCGCGGACGATGGTCGCGGAGGGGTCGCGCCGTCTCCCCGTGGTCGACGGCGACGAGCTCGTCGGCATCCTCACCGTCACCGACGTGGTGCGGGCGATCGCCCGCGGCGAGGTCGACGGCGAGACCCAGGTGGGCGAGCTCGCGACGCGCGCGGTCAACGCGACGCACACCGGGACGCCGCTGCCGGTCGCGGAGCGAGAGATCGCGCTCTCCGGCGTCCCGTACGCGGTCGTGCTCGACGACGAGGCCGCGGTTACGGGGATGCTCACCGAGGTCGACATCCTCGAGGTCGCCCGCGTGGTCGAGGGCGAGGCGAGCACCGGCGACTCGATCGCCGAGGAGGACTCCGAGTGGTCCTGGGAGGGGATCAAGGCGACCGGCGCCCGCTACCTCCCGACCCGGAACGTCGAGATCCCGGCGGAGGCGGTCCGCCACTTCATGACCGCTGACCTGATCACCGTCAACGCCACGCGGACGGCCAAGGAGGTGGCACAGGAGCTCATCAGCAACGACATCGAGCAGGTCCCGCTCGTCTCGGGCACCGAACTCGACGGGATCGTCCGGGACGTGGACCTGCTGGAGGGGCTGTAGATGGCCGCGGACGCGCTCGCCGAGCTCGCGAAGCGTCGCGGGTTCTTCTTCGGCTCGAACGGCGCGTACGGCGGCACCGCCGGCTTCTACACGTTCGGCCCGCAGGGCGCAGCCCTCAAGCGGAACGTCGAGGACGCGTGGCGCGACCGGTTCACCATCCGGGAGGGGAACCGCGAGATCGAGGCGCCGACGGTGATGCCCGAGGCCGTCTTCGAAGCCTCCGGCCACCTGGAGGGATTCGACGACATGCTCGTCGAGTGCCCCGAGTGCGGCGAGTCCCACCGCGCCGACCACCTCGTCGAGGACGCCACCGACATCGAGGACGCCGAGGCGCTGCCCGGCGAGGAGGTCGCGGAGCTCATCGCCGACAACGACATCGCCTGCCCGGCCTGCGGCACCGAGCTCGCCGGCCAGCCGGTGGAGGCGTTCAACCTCATGTTCGCGACGGACATCGGCCCCGGCGACGCCCAGCCGGGCTACCTCCGCCCCGAGACCGCGCAGGGGATCTTCGTCGAGTTCCCGCGGCTGAAGGAGTACGCCCGCGGGAACCTCCCGTTCGGCATCACCCAGATCGGCCCCGCCTACCGCAACGAGATCTCGCCGCGCGGCGGGCTCCTCCGCCTCCGCGAGTTCACGCAGGCCGAGCTGGAGCAGTTTATCGACCCCGAAGAAGACGAGCCGCCGCTCGACCGCGTGCGCGACGTCGAGGTCCGGCTGTACCCTGCGACCGAGCAGGAGGCCGACGACGGCGACTACCTCGACACGACGGTCGGCGAGGCGGTCGACGAGGGCGTCATCGGCTCCCCGTGGGTCGGCTACTACCTCGGCGTCGCCCAGGAGTGGTACGAGCGCGTCGGCGTCGATCTCGATCGGTTCCGGTTCCGCCAGCACCTCGCGGGCGAGCGCGCCCACTACGCGGCCGACTGCTGGGACGCGGAGAGCGAGGTCGACGGCGACTGGATCGAGATCGCCGGCTTCGCCTACCGCGGCGACTACGACCTCTCGAAGCACGACGAGTACGGCGACGACGCGTTCACGGTGTTCAAGCGCTACGACGAGCCGAAGACGGTCGAGCGCGCGACCGTCGACCCCGACATGTCCGTCCTGGGGCCGGAGTTTGGCGGTGACGCCGCCGCGGTCGCCGAGGCGCTGGAGACGCTCGCGGAGCGCGACCCGGACGCCTTCGACGGCGAGACGGTGACGGTCGAGATCGGTGACGGCGACGACGCGGAGACTCACGAGGTCGACGCCGATGTCGCGAACTTCTCCGTCGAGGAGGTGACCGAGAGCGGCGAGCACATCACGCCCCACGTCGTCGAGCCGTCGTTCGGCGTCGGGCGCACCGTCCAGACGCTGCTCGCGCACGCCTACAGCGAGGACGAGGTCGACGGCGAAGAGCGGACGTACCTCTCGCTGGAGCCCGAGGTCGCGCCGCAGGACGCCGCCGTCTTCCCGCTGGTGACGAACGACGACCGCCTCACCGCGCTCGCCGACGAGGTCGCGGCTGACCTGCGGGCCGCGGGGCTCGCGGTCGCGTACGACGACTCCGGCTCGATCGGCCGCCGCTACCGCCGGCAGGACGAGGTCGGCACGCCGTTCTGCGTCACGGTCGACCGCGACGGCATCGAGGGCGACGGCCCGGACACCGTCACGCTCCGCGAGCGCGACTCCGCGGCGCAGGTCCGGATCCCGGTCGCGGCCCTGGCGGACGAGCTGACCGCGCTGCGCGAGGGCGAGCCGTTCGCGTCGGTCGCCGACCGGTACGACGCGGTCGACACCGACGTCGAGACCGCGGGGAACTGAGGTGACGTCCCCGGACGCGGCGTGGCGCGAGCGCGTGGAGTTCGAGCGGCGGCTGGTCCACGCGAGCGGCACCCTCTACCCGGTCCCGTACCTGTTGGGCTGGATCTCCTGGGAGACGACCGGGCGGCTCATGATCCTCAGCGTCGCGATCGCCGCGGTCCTTGAGGCGCTCCGGCTCTCCGGCTCCGCCGGGCCGCTCGAGCCCCTGTACGCCGCGCTCGTCCGCGAGTACGAGGCCGACGGGGTCGCGGGGTACGCGCTGTATCAGGTCGGAATGGCCGCGGCCGCGCTCCTCTTCGCGCCGGTGTTCGCCGTGCCCGCGATGTGGATGCTCTCGATCGGCGACCCGATAAGCGGCGGCCTCGGCGAGAACGCCGCGACGGAGCCGAAGCGGCTCTCCGTGGTGGCGGCGATGGTGTTCGTCTGCTTCGGGATCGCCGTCCCGTACGCGATCCCCGAGTTCGGCCCCGACCCCGGCGTGATCATCGCGCTCGCCGGGGCGATCCCCGCGGCGATCGCCGACGGGCTCCCGCCGCTCATCCGCGGCGTGGCCGTCGACGACAACCTCACCATCCCGCCTGCGGGCGCCGGCGGGATGTTCCTCGCGGCGGCGCTAATCGCGTAAGAGGTGTCGAATGGACGGGCGCGGCAGCGCCGCCGCTCGCCGAACGGGACTGAGAGAAGCGCCGAGGCGGAGATTTGAACTCCGGTGTCCGAATGGACAGTAGATTTCGAATCTACCGCCTTGGCCAGGCTAGGCTACCTCGGCTCGATTCGACGTTGGCCGGTTCCGCTGTTATGCGTTTCGATCGTGCTCGAACGACCCGCCGGCGGCGTCCCGTCGGCGCTCGCAGCCGCCCGCCGCCGCCCGCCGCCGGCAACGCTTTTCGGCCCGGCTCCCGTGCGGGCAGTATGGACGTCCCCGAAGCGGCCGACGCCTGCGGTCGCGTCGTCGACGAGGTCGGCGGCGCGGTCGTCGCCGACCGCGAGTTCCTCGACCGTGTCACGCTCGGTATCCTCGCCCGCGGCCACGTCCTCTTGGAGGACGTGCCCGGCACCGGCAAGACCCTCTCAGCGCGCTCGTTCGCGACCGCGCTCGGCTTAGAGTTCTCCCGGATCCAGTTCACCCCGGACCTCCTGCCCGCCGACGTCACCGGCACCAACGTGTTCGACGAGCGCGACGGCTCCTTCTCGTTTTCGCCGGGCCCGATCTTCGCGAACGTCGTCCTCGCCGACGAGATCAACCGCGCGCCGCCGAAGACGCAGGCCGCGCTGCTGGAGGCGATGGAGGAGGGCCAGGTGACCGTCGACGGCGAGACCCATGAGCTGCCGAGCCCCTTCTACGTGATCGCGACGCAGAACCCGGTCGAGAGCGAGGGCGCGTTCCCGCTGCCGGAGGCCCAGCTCGACCGGTTCACGATCAAGACCTCGATCGGATACCCCGACGAGGACGGCGAGTTAGAGCTGCTCCGGCGCCGCGCCGGGCGCGTCGAGCAGTCGCCGACGGTCGACCGCGTCCTCGACCCCGACGCCGTGGCGGCGCTGCGGGAGGTGCCCGAGTCGGTCCGGGTCGACGACGACCTGCTTCGCTACGCGGCGTCGCTCGCGCGGGCGACCCGCGAGGACCGCCGCGTCGAGGCGGGCGTCTCCCCCCGCGGCACCCAGCGCCTCTTCGAGACGGCGCGGGCGGCGGCCGTCATCGCTGGCCGGGAGTTCGTCACGCCCGACGACGTGAAGCGCGTCGCGGAGCCGACGCTCGCGCACCGGCTCGTGTTGACGCCGGACGCGGCCGTCAACGACGTCGACGAGCGCGACGTGATCGCCGACGTGCTCAACCGCGTCGCGGTGCCGACGGTGGAGCCGCCCGAGGCGTGAGACTGATTTAAAAGGGGGAGCCGCGAACTACTCCGCGTCTCGCTCCGCCAGCAGCTCCGTCGCCGTGAGCAGCGACTCCAGCTCGATGTCGTGGTCGGCGAGCAGCTCCGCGGCGCCCTCCTCGCGGTCGACAACGACCAGCACGCGGTCGACCGTCGCGCCCGCCTCGCGGAGCGCCTCGACGGCGTCGACCGCCGACTGGCCGGTCGTGGCGATGTCCTCGATCACGACGACCTCCTCGCCCTCGTCGAGCCGGCCCTCGATCCGGTTGCCCGTGCCGTACTCCTTCGCCTGCTTGCGCGCGATGACGTACGGGCGGCCCAGCTCCGCGGCCGTGACGGCCACCAGCGGGACGGCTCCGAGGGCGACGCCCGCCAGCTTCGCGTCCGTGTCGGCGAGGCGGTCGGCGAACGCCTCGGCGACGAGCGTCAGGGCGTCCGGGTCGGTCTCGAAGAGGTACTTGTCGACGTAGTAGTCGCTCGTGCCGCCGTGCGACAGCTCGAACTCGCCGAACCGGACGGCGTCGGCCGCGGTGAGCGCGGCGATCAGCTCGCGTCGTCGGTCGTCGTCGGTCATACGCGGAGGAGGGCCGCGACCCACAATAAACGGGTCGGAACGCGGAGGCGGCTACCGCTCCGCCGCGCCGTTGAACTCCGACCCGCCGCTCTCCGTCGCCGGGAGGACGAGCGCCACGGTGGTCCCCCCACCGTCGATCCCGGCGTCGAACCGGATCTCGCCGCCGTACGCCTCCACGACCCAGGCCGCGATCCACAGCCCGACGCCGGTGTTGTGCCGCAGTTGCGTCACCTCGCGGTCACCGGTGATCACCTCCTGGACCGCGGTCGGGATCCCCGGGCCGTCGTCGGCGACGCGCACCGCCACGACCCCGGCGCCCGGGTCGCGCTCGGCCGTCACCGCGACGCGCGGGGCGTCCCCGCCGTGTTCGACGGCGTTCTCCACGAGGTGGTCGACCGCGATCGAGAGGCGGTCGTCGCCGCGTACCGCGATCCCCGCCGGCACGTCGGCGGTGATCCGCGCGTCGGGACGGTCGGCCGCGTGGCGGCTGACGATCTCCTCGACGACCGCGCCCACGTCGATCGGCTCGGGGTCGGTCGCGTACCCCTCCTCGACGACCCGCCGGAGGGTGGCGGCCCCCTCGGCGACGCCGCTCAGTCGCTTGCCCGTGGCCTCGATCCGCTCTGCGAACTCGCGGATCCGCTCGTCGTCGGTCCGGTCGGCGATCTCGCCGGCGAAGCCGAACACGACGTTCAGCTCGTTGCGCAGGTTGTGCCTGAGGATCCGGTTGACGATCCGCACGTAGCGCTCGCGGCGCTTCCGGTCGGTGATGTCGGTGTAGATGCCGAACGCCCGGCGGGTCCCCTCGGTCTCGTAGCTGAACCCGCGGAAGAGGAACTCGCGCGGCCCGTCGACGGTCTGCCGACGGATCTCCTCGGTCGCGAACCCGCGTTCGCGGACCAACGCGTCGAGGTCGGCCGCCCCGACCCCGCCGCGCTCCTCGCGGTCGCCGAGCCGGTCTTCGTGGATGTCCAACGCGTCGATCGTCCGACCGCGAAGCGTCGCCTCGTCGGCGCCGAACTGCGTCTCGAACGCTGGGTTGGCCCCGTCGATGATCGTCTCCTCCGGTTCGAGGACGACCTCTATCACCGGGTCCGGGATCCGGTCGAAGAGCCGCCGGAAGCGGTCGCGCTCGGCGGACAGCTCGGTCCGCGTCCGGCGGAGGTCGGTCGTGTCCGACAGCGACCCGACAACGCCGGCGCCGTGGTCGGAGAGCCGCGACAGCCGCAGTTCGCCGTGTCGCGGCCGGCGCTCGCCGTCGCGGTCGGCGGTCAGGTCCACCGTCCGGGTCGGCTCCGGCGCCCCGCCGGCCTCGGTCGCCGGGCCGGTGAGCGCAGAGACCGCGTCGGCGACCCGAGGTGCGTCCGCCGCGTCGACGAGCGCGTCGAGCGGATCCCCGGCGACGTCGTCGAGGTCGTCGGCGCCGATCCACGCGAGGAACGGCGCGGTGGCGTAGGTGACGGCGCCGTCGCCGTCGAGCACGCACACCATGTCGTCGACGTTCTTGAGGGCGTCCTCGTAGGTGCGGAGCCGGCGGCGGCGGTCGGCGGCGTCCATCGCGGCGACCGCGTTCGTCGCCAGCAGTTCGAGGACGGAGACGTCGCTCTCGTCGAAGGCGTTCGGCTCGACGGCGCCGACGACGAACGCCCCGTGCTCGCCGAGCGGCACCGCCGCGACGGAGCGCATCCCGTGGTACGACCGCCCGTCGTCGACCGCCGCGAGGTCGTCCTCCACCCGTGGCTCCCCCGACTCGAACACCCCGCCGGTGAACCCGTTGCCAGGGCGGCGCGGCCCGCGGCTGTCCGCGAACCGCTCGCCGAGCCCGTCGCTCGTGGCGACCAGCCGGAGGCGCTCCGTCTCGGGGTCGTACAGCCGCACGCCGCTGATCTCGTGGCCGAGCACCTCGTCCGCGGCCTCGATCAGCCCGTCCGCGACCGCCTCCCTGTCGTCGGCGCGCTGGATCCGCTCGACGGTGCCGAGGAGCCGTTCGAGGATCCGCTCGCGGCGCTTCCGCTCCGAGGCGTCCGCGAAGAAGACGGAGAGCCCGTCCGCGGAGGGGTACGCGGTCACCTCGACCCACAGGTCGAGCGGCTCGTAGAGGTCCTCGAAGGAGACCGGCTCCTGCGTCTCCATCGCCCGCCGGTAGTGCCGCTCGTACGCCTCACCGAGCGCGGCCGGGAACTCCGCCCAGACGTCCGCGCCGAGCAGCTCCTCCGGGTCGCGTTCGAGCAGCGTCGCCGCCCGCTCGTTGACGTAGGTGAACCGCCACTCATCGTCGAGCGCGAAGAACGCGTCGTCGACCCGTTCGAGCGTCTCCTCGAACCGCTCGATCGCCGCCTCGCGCTCCTCGCGGGCGATCTCCCGCTCGAGCGCGCGGCCCAGCCAGTCGGCGAGCAGCTCGACGAACAGCCGCTCCGACTCGTCGAACGGCCGGTCGCGGCGCTCCGGGTCGAGGAAACAGAGGCTCCCGAACACCGCGTCGTCGACGACGACGCTGCCGCCGACGTAGCTGCCGAACCCGAACTGCTCGTAGGCCGGGTCGTCGCCCAGCCCCGCGGCCTCGGGGTCCGTGAACGCGACCACGTCGTCGCCGCGGACCGTCTGCTGGCAGTAGGTCAGCTCCAGCGGGATCGACCGGTCCGCGTCGGGGTTGTTCTCGAGGAACGCGTCTAGCATCCCCGTCCCGTCGCTGTACTGCCGGATCTCGAGCCGGTCGTCCTCGATGCGCGAGGAGTAGCCGATCGACAGCCCGAGCCGGTCGCGCCCCAGTTCGAGCAGCGCGTCGAGCTTCTCGTCGAGGTCGGTGGCCCGGTCCGAGACGATCCGGATGAACGGTTCGAGGACCGACTCCTCGTCGGTGCCGCGTCCTCGCGTACGTTTCTCATCCGATCGCTCGGCCAGCCTGTCCGCGAGCGTCTCGCCGTCGGCCGCGAGCCGCCGCCCGGAGACGTACTCGACCCCGAGCCGGCTCGCGTCGATGGCGGCGTCCGGGAGGTCTCGCACCGAGTAGGCGAGCATATCCGCGTCCGGGTAGCGGTCGCGGACCGACTCGAGACGGCCGAGCGCGACCGCGTCGCCTCCGACCCCGAGGTCGGCGTTCGCGGCGCCGTCGCCGCCCGGTTCGGACGCGCTATCGCCGCTCGGTTTGGACGCGCTATCGCCGCTCGGTTTGGACGCGCTATCGCCGCTCGGTTTGGACGCGCCGCCGCTCGGCTCGGACCCGCCGTCGCCGAGCCCCTCGTCGTCGCGCAGCCTGACGACGACGCGCTCTGGAGGGGCGGCCGCGTCCGAGTCGTCGCCTACGTCCGGGTCGCCGGCCGCGCCCGAATCCGCGTCCCCGTCGCTCGCGGCGTCGCTCGCTCGGCGGATACGCGTCTCCTCGGGGAGCACTCCCCAGGCGGCGTCGACCGGGGCTCCGACGTGAAGCGTCGGTTCAACGGCCATCCGCGAGGAGGGGGGTCCGCGACGGTCGTCCGCGACGAGGGTGGTCCGCGGCGGTCATTCCCGCCGCAGCCCTCTCGTCTCACGCGCTCGGGTGGGCGCCCGACGGGGCCCGTTCGCACCGTCCGGGTCGGTGCGTCCACAGATCATCGGTTCGCTCATCGCAAAAGCTACGGACTGCCCCCTGATAATCGTTGCTTCCGAACTTTCGGAAGGGGATTTTGACTGGGGCGCGCGTTCGGCGGCGATCGTCCCGACACGATTTAGGCGGCCCGCTCACAACGGACCGGTAATGAGCACGCAGGCCGCGACGGCGGACCGGACAGTCGTGATCGGGCTGGAGGTCCACGTCCAGCTCGAGACCGACACGAAGATCTTCTGCGGCTGCTCGACGGAGCCCGGAGACGACGAGGAGCCGAACACGCGCACCTGCCCGACCTGCCTCGGGCTGCCGGGCGCGCTTCCCGTCCTCAACGAGGGCGCCGTCGAGGCCGCCGTGAAGATCGGGAAGGCGATCGACGCCGACATCCCCGAGACCACCACGTTCCACCGGAAGAACTACTACTACCCCGACCTCCCGAAGAACTTCCAGCTCACCCAGTACGACGCGCCGATCTGCCAGTCGGGCGAGCTGGAGGTCCGCGTCGACGGCGACCCGCGCACGATCGGGATCACCCGCGCGCACCTCGAAGAGGACCCCGGGAGCCTCCAGCACGCCGGCGGCTCCATCGAGTCGGCGACCCACACGCTGGTGAACTACAATCGCGCGGGCACCCCCCTCATGGAGATCGTCACGGAGCCGGACTTCCGCTCGCCGGCCGAGACGCGGGCGTTCCTCGCGAAACTCGAGGAGGTCCTCGAATACCTCGGCGTCTTCGACCCCGGCCGCGACGGGAGCCTGCGCGTCGACGCCAACGTCTCCCTGGTCCCCGCAGAGCACGTCGCGGACGACGGGACGATCGACGACGCGGCCCTGGGCGAGGTGAACCGCGCTGAGGTGAAGAACATCTCCAGCCATAAGGGCGCCGAGCAGGCGCTCGCCTACGAGGTCACACGCCAGGAGAACGTCCTCCGGCGCGGCCGCGAGATCGAACAGGAGACTCGGCACTGGGACGAGGACCGCGGCGTCACCGTCGGGATGCGCTCGAAGGAGGCCGAGAAGGACTACCGCTACTTCCGCGAGGGCGACCTCCCCGCGCTTGAGGTGGCCGACTGGAAGGAACAGATCGCGATCCCGGAACTCCCCGACGCCCGCCGCGAGCGCTTCCGCGAGGAGTACGGGCTCGACCGCGAGGCCGCCTCGAAGCTCACTTCCACGAAGGCGGTCGCGGACTTCTTCGAGGACGTGGCGAGCGAGTTCGACCCCGACCTCGCCGCGACGTGGGTCGCCGACAACCTCCTCGGCGAGCTCAACTACCGCGAGATGGAGATTACTGACGTCGAAGGCCGGCTCGACGAGTTCACGCGCCTGATCGAGCTCGTCGCCGCCGACGAGCTGACGACGAAGAACGCCGAGGAGATAGTCCTGCGCGAGATGCTCGACGAGGGCGACGACCCCGAGACTGTCATCGAGCGCGAGGACCTCGGGAAAGCCGAGAGCGGCGAGGTCGAGGCCGCGGTCGCGGCCGCCATCGACGAGAACCCCGACGCCGTGAGCGACTACCACGACGGCGACGAGGGCGCGATCAACTTCCTCGTCGGCCAGGTGATGCAGGCGACCGGCGGCAGCGCCGACCCCGGCCAGGTGAACGGCCTGCTCCGCGAACAACTGGACGGCTGAGAGGGTCTGCCGTCGAGCGGTTTCGGCAGCGGACAAATTGGATCTGCGGTGGCGATACGATACGTAAATATGCGTGAGCGGCGGCGACGCTAGCTTATAAGTGACGACGCGGTCGGCGCGTGCCGACAAGCGCCCTCAGGGCGCGAGTCGCACGCGCGAGGGAGTCGCTGGCGCCGTCGGCGCCAGCGACGAGGCTGGGGAGGCGTGAGGCTGCGGTCCCGCGAGCGACCGGAGGGAGCGAGCGGGAGTACGGAAGACGCAGCGCCGAGCGAAGCGAGGCGACCGTCTTCCGGTGGTGCTGTGCGGGGCGGGACTCAAAGGGGCAGCCGCGAGGACGAAGCACGGCGACGCAAGGACCGCAGGAGCGAACGGAGTGAGCGACGAGGACCGCAGCGAGCCGCGCGAGTCCTCGCGGCTGGGGCTTTGGAGGTGTTCGCCGCCGGTCCGGATTCGACTATTTATAAGTAAGCGGCTGGGGCTTTGGCGGTGTTCGTCGTAGCGTCGTTGTTCGTTTATAAACAGCCGCCAGCGACGTCGCTTGGCTGATCCGATTCACCAACCTCAACGACCTGCCGATTTTTATTCCGATCGCGCGACGTAGACCCGCTATGGCCCTCGCTTCCACCCTCCTGTCTGCCGTCCCGGCCGCCCTGCTCTTCCTGCTCGCGTGGGAGATCCGCGTCCGCGGGAAGGTCGGCCTGATCGCCGGCTACGACGGCGGCCTCCCGCCCGAGCGCGAGGCCGAACTCGCCCGCGACGCGTCCCGGGTCCTCATCGTCGCGGCGGCCGCGACGAGGCTCCTCACCGTCGACGCGTCGACCGGCGTGGTCCCCCGGCCCGACCTGTTGGCAACGCTCTTGATCGCCGCCCCCGTCGCGTGGTTCCTCTGGAAGTGGAACGTCCGCGAACCGCCGTCGACGACGCGGTGACCCGAACCGTGCGATTGACGCCTGCCCGCCCGCTACGGCGTCCATGGACGTGACCGTCGAGGTCGTCGGCGAGGGGACCGAAGAGCACAGCCTCGCCGCCGACGCGACGTACGACGACCTGATCCGCGCCGCGGGCTACCACCCGCAGGAGGCGTCGGCGCTGGTCGACGGCTCGCCGGTCCCGGGCGACCGCGTCGTCGACGCCGAGGTGGTGCGGGTCCTCCGATTAATAAAGGGCGGCGCGACGGACGGCGGCGCGTGACCCGACGTTCCGACCCGCCCGCGGACGCGACTATCGACCCCGCGACCCCCGACGACCGCCTCGATGTCCTCCGAATCCTCGACGCCGCGATGCTGGAGACCGACGCGGACGCCGTCGACGACCGGATCGCGGCCGGCGACGCCCTCGTCGCGCGCTCGACGCGAACCGGCGGTGTCGTCGGCGCGCTGGTCGCCGTGCGCCCCGACGCCGACCGCCTCCACGTCGACGCCGTCGCGGTCAGGCGCGCACGTCGCGGCCGGGGAATCGGCTCCGCGCTCGTCGCGGCCGCGGTCGACCGCGCGGAGTCGGACCCCGCGGTCGACGCTGTCACCGCGACGTTCGACGCCGATCTGCGGGCGTTCTACGAGGGACTCGGGTTCACGATCCGCCCGGAGAGAGAGGCGAGCGACGCCGCGGACAGGAGCCCGGATCGCCTCGACGGGAAACTGTCGGTGGGCGGCCGCGAGTCGCCGTGACCGATCGCAAGCGGCGCGTCCGACTCGTGGCTGACTGAGCTTTTTGAGTGTGGTATGTGTACACATATCTCCCATAGATGATGCCCTCAGCGTCCGGTTCCCTCGACTCCGGTAGTATCGACGTCGAAGCGGTGGACTCGATCGACGGTTCCCAGCTCCGACCGACCGCGTCCGCGGGTGCCCGCTCGGACGCCGGCGGTCGGCTCGGCGGCGACCGACGCGTCCGTGACGACGCCCTCGCGGCCGACCGCGATCTATCTGCGGTCGATCCCGACCTGCCGTCCGACCGTGACCTGCCGGCCGAGCGGGTTCGCGCGCTCACGGAGGAGGTGGCCGCGCTCGAAGCGGAGGTCGAAGCGCTCGAAGCGGAGGTCGAGTGGAAGGAGCGCCAGCGCCAGCAGGTGATCGACAACTACGAGTCGATCGTCGCGGCCCAACGGGATCCCGACCGCTCGTCCGAAACGAGCGCCGCGGCGTCGGCGACGAGCGACGGACGGGGACTCCTCGCCGCGGTCGCGTCCCGAACCGGCCGGCTCGCGGCGTGGCTGCGACCCGGACGCGAGTAGCCGCCCGCCGCCGGCCTCCCGGCGAACCGGACCGCTGAGAGCGCCCCGGCCACCGCGGATTCGACGTTCATTTCCGGGTCGCCCCCGTCGTTACGGGTATGAGCGCTACTTCGCCCTCGATTTCGGCGACTTCCTCCCCCGCGGTGATCGAGATATGAGCGGCAAAGACGACTACTACAACCGGTCCAAACAACAGGGGTACCGCGCCCGGTCCGCCTACAAGCTGAAACAGCTCGACGAGGAGGCGGACCTCCTCGGCCCCGGCGACACCGTGGTCGACCTCGGCGCCGCGCCCGGCGGGTGGCTTCAGGTCGCCGCCGAGGAAGTCGGCGAAAGCGGCACCGTCGTCGGCGTCGACCTCCAGCGCATCGAGGAGCTCGACGACCACGACATCGAGACGCTCCGCGGCGACATGACCGAGGAGCGCACCCGCCACTACCTGCGGGAGGCGGTCGACGAGGGCGGCGCCGACGTCGTTCTCTCGGACATGGCGCCGAACATGACCGGCGAGTACTCTCTCGATCACGCGCGGTCGGTCCACCTCGCGCGGCAGGCGCTCGACACCGCCGAGGAGCTGCTCGCGCCCGGCGGCGACTTCGTCGTGAAGGTGTTCCAGGGGCAGGACCTCGACGCCTTCCGCGACGACGTGGCGGACTCGTTCCAGTACGTCCGGACCGTCTCGCCGCCCGCCTCGCGGGACTCCTCCTCGGAGGTGTACCTCGTCGCGAAGGGGTACACGACGTCGCCGGTCGCCGAGGGCGACCGCGTCGAGGTGACTATCGAGGAGGAGGGCGACGAGGGCGACGGCATCGCCTACGTCGAGGGGTACACGCTGTTCGTCGACGGCGACGTCGGCGAGACGCTGACGGTCGAGGTCACCGACGTCAAGCCCCGGTTCGGCTTCGCGGAGCCCGTCGTCGGAGACGGGCCGGACGAGTAGACCGCGTCGAACTGCGCCGCCGCGGTCGGTCGATCTCTCGTTTCCTCTGCCGGGATCCGAACGGCTTCGCGGTCGCTATCAGCCGAGATAATTCGACTCTGAGTCTTATATACCCCCGCGGGCGAGTGACGACGAATGAACAGTGACGACGCGAGACCCCGGTCCGAGCGCGGCTCCGCCGATGGAGACCGTTCGACGGCACCGAGGGGCGGGGACCGCTCGACGGCATCGAGGGACGGGGACCGCTCGACGGCATCGAGGGACGCGGACGCGACCACCGACGGCGGGGTCGCGTCCGGCGAGGCGGCCGCTCCCGGTTCGGGCGCCGAAGACGAGATTCCGGTCTCCGCGTTCCGCGAGGTCGCGGAGCGGCTCGCCGACGGCGACCTCGGGGCGCGGTTCCCGGCCGCGGACGCGGACGGCGAGGCGGCGGCGCTGGCGGCGACGCTCAACGAGTTCGTCGACGGGGTCGCGGAGACCGTGTCCGCCGTCGACGGCTTCGGCGACGAGGTCGCGGGCGCGACCGAGCACGTCCGGTCGAACGTCGACCGCGCGAAAGACCAGAGCGACGAGGTGTACGCCGCGGTCGACGACATCGAGGCGGCCGCGACCCGCCAGCGCGACGATATCGCGGCCGCGACGAGCGAGCTCCAGACCGTCTCGGCCGCCACCGAGGAGGTCGCCGCCTCCGCGGACGAGGTGGCCGAGACCGCGGCCGGCGTCGCCGAGCGGACCGACGAGGGGACCGACGCTGCGAGCGCTGCGATCGAGGAGCTGCGCGTCGTCGACGAGCGGACCGAGGAGGCCCTCGACCGGGTCGAGACGCTGGAATCGGAGGTCGCGGCGATCGAGGACGTCACCGACTTGATCCAGGACATCGCCGACGAGACGAACATCCTCGCGCTCAACGCCTCGATCGAGGCGGCCCGCGCGGGCGAGGCCGGCGCCGGCTTCGAGGTGGTCGCCGAGGAGGTCAAGAGCCTCGCGGAGGAGGCGCGGGACGCGACCAGCGAGATCGAGTCGTCGATCCGGTCGGTGCGCGCGGAGACGGACGCGACCGTCGACGAGATGTCCGAGATGCGCGAGCGCGCCGACGAGGGAATAACCACCGCCGAGGAGGCGCTGGAGGCGTTCACCGACCTCGCCGCCGACGTCGAGGAGACGACGAGCGGCGTCGAGGAGATCCGCGACGCCACCGACGACCAGGCGACCTCGATCGAGGCGGTGGTCGACGCGGTCGAGTCGGTCGGCGACCTCGCCGAGGAGACGGCCGCGGACGCGGGCGACGCCACCGCCGTTGCGCACGCGCAGAAGACGTCGCTGGCGGAGGTGGCCGCCGGGGCGTCGACGCTCTCGGACCGGACCGGCACCCTCGACGACGCGCTCGACGCCTACGACGCGGACGGCGCCGCGGCCGACGACGCGGTCGTCCTCGACTTCTGGCACGCGTTCGGCGGCCGCAAGGCGCGGCTCCTCGCCGAGTTCGCCGCCGAGTTCGCGGCCGAGACGGACGGGATCGCGGTCCGCCCCTCCTCGAAGGGGAGCTACCGCGGCGTGTTCGAGGCGACGCTCGCGGCGGCGGAGCGGGGCGACCCGCCCGCAATCGCTCACCTCTACGAGATCGGCACCCAGCGCGCGCTCGACAGCGGGGCGTTCACACCGGTCGAGCGCCTCCTCGACGCGGACGCTGGCGGAGTCGGGACAACCGACGCCGCGGCCGCCGGTTTCTCCCCCGACGACCTGCTCGACCCCGTCGCCAACTACTACCGGACCGACGGGGTCCTCCACTCGATGCCGTTCAACGCGTCGACGCCCGTGCTGTACTACGACCGCGCGGCGTTCGAGCGCGCCGGGTTGGACCCCGACGACCCGCCGGAGACGTTCGAGGAGGTCCGGCGCTGCGCCGAGCGGCTCGTCGACAGCGGCGCGACGGAGACGGGGATCACGTTCGCGACGTACTCGTGGTTCGTCGAGCAGTGGTTCGCCGAGGCCGGCGAGCCGCTCGTCGACGCCGACAACGGGCGGGGCGGCACGCCGACCGAGAGCCGGTTCGACGGGCCGGTCGGCGAGCGGGTCTACCGGTGGATCGCCGACATGGCCGCCGACGGCCTCTACCACGACCCCGGCATCGAGGCCCGCGGCCAGGCCCGCGAGGCGTTCCACGAGGGGCGCGCCGGGATGCTGATCGGCTCCACCTCCTCGATGGTCGGCGTGCGCGAGGGCGCCTCCTTCCCGGTCGGCGTCGGCTACTTCCCGGTCGCCGACGAGCGGCACGGCGTCGTCGTCGGCGGCGGGTCGCTGTGGGTCGCGGACGGCGCGTCGCCGGCCGAGCAGCGCGCGGCCGCGGCGTTCCTCGGCTGGCTCGCGGCGCCGGAGCGACAGGCGCGCTGGCACCGCGAGACCGGCTACTTCCCGGTCCACGAGGGCGCGGTCGACCGACTCGACCGCGACGGGTGGTTCGACGAGAACCCCGGCTACCGCACCGCGATGAACCAGCTGCTCGACGCCGAGGACGCGGTCGCCACGACCGGCGCCCGGATCGGCCCGTTCGATACGGTCCGGACGCTCGTCGCCGAGGCCTCCGTCGACGCCCGCGAACACGGCGTCGAGTCCGCGGTCGAACGGCTCGCGGACAGCACGGCCCTCCAGCTCGAACGGTACGCCGAGGAGCGCGCCGACCGGTCGTAGGCGTCGTTGCCGATACGGGGGAGCCGTCGGTAGCGGTCGGAATCCCGGCCCGGATCAGCGCTCCCGACGCACCCACTCGCGCAGCGTGAACCGGTCGTATTCCGTCTCTTCTGCGATTTCCCACTCGCTCTCGTCCCACTCGGGGTACCGCGTGTCGCCCTCGTAGGCGCCGTCGACGTGGCTGAGAGCCATCCCGTCGAGGTGGGGCTGGAACAGCTCGTAGATCCCGCCGCCGCCGAGGACGTAGACGGTGTCGCCCCCGACCTCGCTTGCGGCCTCGCGGGCCAGCTCGATCGCCTCCTCGTCGCCGTTCGCGACCGTCGCGGTCGGGACGTCGACGGCGTCGACGCTCCGGCTCACGACGATCTGGCGGCTCCCGGGGAGGTCGCCGCGCATCGAGTCGAACGTGCGGCGGCCCAAGATTACCGGCGACCCCGCAACGCGCTCGCGGTACTGCCTGACGTCCGCCTCGATGTGGGGCCACGGCACCTCGCCGTCTCTCCCGATCACGCGGTTCTCCGCCACGGCGGCGACGCTGACGAGTTTCACGGTCCAAGTAGGGGAGCGGCGGTGAAAAATCCGCGCGTCGGCCGTTCCTTAGTTGTCGAGGCCGAGCAGGTCGAACGGGTAGCCGTTGTCCAGCTCATCGGCGCGTTCGTAGACGACGCGCGCGGCCGCCACGTCCTGGATCGCGAGGCCGGTCGAGTCGAAGACGCTGACGCCGCGCACGCCGTCGGCGTCAGCCGGGGTGCCCGGCGTGCCGGGGCGGCCGGCGCGGCGGCCGACGACGATCTCGCCGATCTCGCCGTAGATGTCGTCGTCGGTGAGCGTCCCCGCGGCGTAGGGGACGTTGATCTCGCCGGAGTGGGTGCACTGCTCGTGGTCGTCGATGACGACGGTGGCGTCCAAGAGGAGGTCGTCCGCGAGCTCGTGTTTCCCCTCGGCGTCCGCGCCCATCGCGTTGATATGGGTGTGCTCGCCCACGTCCTCGGGGCCGACGATCGGGGTCTCGACCGGCGTCACCGTCGAGAGTACGTCGCAGTGGCCGGCCTCGGCGATCGAGCCCGCGCGCACGTCGAACCGGTCTTCGAAGGCGTCGACGAAGTCGGCGACGCGCTCCTCGTCGAGGTCGCTGATTACGACCTCCTCGATGTCCCGTACCGCCGCGATCGCTTCGAGCTGCGTGTACGACTGGACGCCGGCGCCGACGATCCCCAGCGAACTCGCGTCGGGGACCGCGAGGTGGTCGGTCGCGACCGCGGCGGCGGCGCCGGTGCGCTTCATCGTCAGCGTCGTGCCGTCGAGGACCGCCAGCGGGAACGCCGTCTCGGGGTCGGAGTAGATCATCGTCCCCATCACGGTCGGGAGGTCGTGGTCGGCGGGGTTGTCGGTGTGGACGTTGACCCACTTGATCCCGGCGGCGTCCCATCCGTCGCCGGTCTCGGTCTCCTCGGCGACGTCCTCCTCGCGCACGTCGAGGTAGGCGGGCATCGACCGGAAGTCGCCGTTGTACTCGGGGAGATCGATGTACGACTTCGCCGGCATCTTGGCGTCGCCGCGCTCGTAGGCCGTGAACGCGCCGCGGACCGCGTCGATCACGCGGTCCATCTCGGCGTTCTCGTCGACGTCGTCCGCGTTGAGGAGCAGCGTCTGCATGCCGCAGAATTTGCCAGCCGCTACTTAGTGTCTTCCGAAGACGCGCCGGGGCCCTCCGAACGGGCGCCGCGCTCGCCGGAGGGGGCGTCGTGTTCGGCGACCACGACCGCGCGCAGGTCGTTGACGTTCGTCCCCGTCGCCCCGGTCCGGAGCAGCGCGCCCGCTCCGTCGAGGACCGGGTACGCGTCGTGCGCGTCGAGCGCGTCCGCGGCCGTCTCGCGGTCCAGCGGCTCGTCTCTGTCGCCACCATCGGCGCCGTCGGCGCCGTCCCCGACGAGGCGGTCGTCGACCAGCGCCCCCGCCGCGTCCGTGGCGCCGTCGATCCCGTCGGTGTCGACGCTCGCGACGGCGACGCCTTCGCTCGCTCCCGCAGCGCCGCCTCCGGAGCCGAGTTCGAGCGCCGCCGACAGCGCGAACTCTTGGTTCGGCCCGCCCTTCCCGGGATTCTCCCCGAGCGTCACCGTCACCTCGCCGGCCGAGAGGAGGACCGCGGGCGGTTCGACCGGCTCGCCGGCCGCCCGGCACTCCTCGGCGACCGCCGCGTGCGTCTTCGCCGCCTCCCGCGCCTCGCCGCGCACCCGCGAGGAGAGCACGAGCGGCTCGTACCCCCGCGCCGCGGCGACATCTCGGGCCGCATTCAGGGCCGTGCGCGCGCTCGCGACGACCCGAAAATCGACCCCGTCGAACGCCGGATCGCCCGGATTCGGTGTCTCCGCGAGCTCGCCCGCGGCGCCGCGTTCGAGCCGGTCGGTCACGGCCGCCGGCGCGTCGATTCCGTATCGGTCGAGGACGCCGAGCGCGTCCGCGTAGGTCGTCGGATCGGGCGAGAGGGGCCCGCTCGCGATCACGGCCGGGTCGTCACCGGTCACGTCGCTGACTGCGAGGCCGAGGACGTCGGCGGGGGCGGCCGCCCGCGCGAGCCGTCCGCCCTTCACCGCCGAGAGGTGTTTCCGGACCGCGTTAATCTCCGAGATGGTCGCGCCGCTCGCCAGCAGCGACTCGGTCGTCTCGCGGAGGTCGTCGAGGCCGATTTCGCTCGCGGGCGCGGCCAGCAGCGCGCTCCCGCCGCCGGTGATCAGGCCGAGCACGAGATCGGACTCGCCAGCGTCGGCCGCGACCTCGCGCACGTCTCGGGCGCTCTCGACGCCCGCCTCGCTCGGCGTCGGGTGGTCGCCGGGGAGGACCGCGATCCGCTCGGTCTCGACCGGGTCGTCGGTGACGACCGCGCCGTCGTCGATCCGGTCGCCGAGGAGTCCCTCGACCGCGGCCGCGAAGTGGCCTGCCGCATTGCCCGCGCCGACGACCAGCACGCGGTCGTACGTAGCGAGGTCGCGGGTCGTCGAGGTGCCGTCGACGGCGGTGGCCGTCAGGACGTTGTCGTCGAGCGAAAGCGCGTCCGCGACCACTCGCTCCGGGTGCGCGGCCTCGATCCCGGCCGTGACGCAGTCGAGCGCGAGTTCGCGGGCCGGGCTGCTCGCGTGTCGCTCGCGGTCGGCAACAGTCACGGAGGGGTCGGCGGGCTGGTCTGTCACTGTTTCTGTCGCCTCGGTCGGGATGCGTCCCGCCGGCTCAAGAGCGTTCTGCCTTATAAATAGTCGAACCCGGATCGACGGCGAACACCTCCAAAGCCCCAGCCGTGAGGGCGCAGTAGGCGACGTAAGCACCGCAGGAACGAGCGAAGCGAGTGACGAGGAGCGCAACGAGCGTACTGCGCCCTCACGGCTGCCCCTTTGAGCCCCGCCCCGCACAGCACAGCACCTCACACCTCCCCAGCCTCGTCGCTGGCACCCTCCGCTTCGCTCCGGGAGCCAGCGACTCCCTCGCGCGTGCGACTCGCGCCCTCCGGGCGCTCGTCGGCACGCGCCACCGCATCTGCCTTTTATAAGAGCCGCCGCTCTCGCTCGTGGACATTTATAAGTCGAAAATGGTGTCCGGAACGTCCGTCGCGACGCGTCGACCGCGTTAGAGGATGACGCCGCGCGTCTGGAGCACGTAGTAGACGACGAGCAGCGCAGCGATGACGTACTGCCCGAGCGCGACGTCGTCGTACTCGCCGACCGCGACCTTGATCAGCGGGTAGGCGATGATGCCGGCCGCGAGCCCGTCGGCGATGGAGTAGGCGAACGGCATCACGGTGACGGTGAGCCCGGCGGAGACGGCCCACGCGGGGTCCTCCCAGTCGACCTCGACGAGCCCTTGGAGCATCATCACGCCGACGACGATCAGCGCGATGAAGGAGGCGTACGCCGGGATGGCCGCGACGACAGGGATCACCACGAGCGACGCGACGAAGAGGAGCGCGACGACGAGGGCGGTGAGGCCGGTGCGGCCGCCCTCCTCGACGCCGGTCGACGACTCGATGTACGTCGTCACCGTGGAGGTACCCAGGACCGCGCCCGCGGTCGTCCCCACCGCGTCGGCCATCAGCGGCTTGTCCATGTCGGGGAGGTCGCCGTCCTCGTCGAGGAAGTCACCGAACTGCGAGACGCCGATGAGCGTCCCCGCGGTGTCGAAGAAGTCGACGAAGAAGAACGTGAACACGACGAGGACGAACGTGAGCGGGTCGATCTGGCCGAGCCCGTCGACGAACGCCCCTGCCAGCGGCGTGATGTCGTACTGCGCGCTCGGCAGCGACTCCGGGGTGACCGTGCCGCGCCCGAAGACGCCGGCGAGGGTGAGCCCCCAGCCGACCAGCGAGGTCGTCACGATGCCGATCACGATCGACCCCGTGATCCCGCGCGCCCAGAGACCGAAGGTGAACGCGAGTCCGAGCAGCCCTAAGATTGCCCACGGATTCCCGAAGATCCCGCCGAGCGTGACGAGCGTCGCGTCGTCGGGGACGACGATCTGTAGCTCCTGAAAGCCGATGAACAGCAGGAACAGCCCGATACCGGCGCCGACCGAGCGCTTCACGGGCTCGGGGAACAGCCGGATGACGTACTCCCGCGCGCCGACCGCGGTCAGGACCATGAACAGGACGCCCTCGACGAACACCGCGGCCAGCGCCGTCTGCCACGGGACGCCGAGCCCCAGCACGACCGTGTACGCGAAGAAGGCGTTGAGCCCGAGGCCGGGCGCGAGCCCGAACGGCCGGTTCGCGTACAGCGCCATCACGACCGTCGCGATCGCCGCCGAGAGGATCGTCGCGATGGCGATCATCTGGAACACCTCGCCTTGCCCGTACCCCTCGATCTGAACCGCCTCCGAGAGGATGGCGGGGTTCACGACGATGATGTACGACATCGCGAGGAACGTCGTGAGCCCGGCGATCAGTTCGGTGCGGACGTCCGACCCGTGCGCCTCCACGTCGAACCGCGCGGCCAGCGTGTCTGAGAGCCCCATTGAACGGGTGGAGGTTCCCGCGGATCGGGTGATAAGCCTTGCTGAACGTGCCGAGATGTGATCCACTACTGTGGATCAAAAAACCCGCTACGGCGATTTTTTCTCGAAGAGTATGCGTGAACGTGGCTACTCGAACGTCGTCAGCGCCCCGACCGGCGCGTCGGTGATCGCTCGCGCGCGGTCCATCCCCTCGTCGCCGACCGCGATGAGCGCGAACACGCCGGTGACGTCGGCGTCGCCCTGGAGCGCGATGTCCAAGAGGAGCTCCTGGGTCTCGCCCGAGCGGATCAGGTCGTCGACGACGAGGACGGTGTCGCCGGCGTCGATCGCGCTCGCGGGGAGGTAGTAGGTGAGCTCGATGCCGGAGGCGAGCCGCTGGCGCGACTCGATGAACTCCTCGACCGCGGTCTCCTTCGACTTCTTCGCGTACGCCAGGCGCGCGTCGAAGAAGGAGGCCATCGCCGCCCCGAGCGTGATCCCGTCGGTCGCGGCCGTCAGGACCACGTCCGGCGACTCGAACTCGAACGTCTCCGCCGCGACCGGCGCGACGAGGTCGAGGAACGACTGGTCGAAGACGACGCCGGAGTTGTCGACGTACCCCTCGTCGTCGAACTCGACGCGCGCGACCAGCTCGTCGGCGAGCGCCTCGCGCCCGACCGACTCGACGACCTCGCTCGCACGGCCGGTGCCGGGCAGGACGTGGCCGTTCACGTATCGGTTCAAGTCGCCCGCGGGCAGCCCGGTCACCTCGGACAGCTCCTCGTACGTTCGCGTCTCCTTCAGCATCCGCAACACGGCGACCGCCTGTAGCTGGAGGGCCGCCTTCTCTGCGCGGTTCATACGGATGATCGCGATCGCACAACTATGAATACGTCGAAGTAAATCGTGGTATCGATACGCACGAGCGTGCTGCTCGACTGGCGGGGCCCAGTCCTCAGCGACCTCCTCACGCCTCGGGCGCGTCGAAGAAGACGGCGGGCTCGTCGATCGCGATCTCGACGTGGTCGCGGTCGTCGAGGGGGCGCAGCCGCACGGTGAGCGCCCCCGTTGCCTCGGCGGCCGCGCGCAGCGAGGCGAGGTCGTCGCTCTCGAGGTACGTCGGCACGCACAGCGCCACCTGCGCCGCCTCGTCGGTCGCGACCACCAGCCGGTACGCGACCCCGTCGGCGGCGCCGGCGTACACGTCGACGCCGTCGATCGCGGCGTCGTCGACCGCGGAAAGCGCCGCATCGAACTCCGACCCGGGCAACAGCACGTCGATCCGCGCGGCGTCCGCGACCGGGTTCACCTGGCCGGGATGCCCGGCGATCGCGGTCCAGCCGCGCTCTCGGTACGCCGCCGCCGTCGACTCCGCGTCTTCCTCGACCGCGTCCCACCGCGGTCCGGGATCGGGTGCGTCCATACGGTTCGCCTACCGCCGGCGTCCCTACATAGGCGTCGGTTTCCCCTCGCCCGAGTCCCCGCCTGTTCCGCGCTCACGAACCGATTCGACTGCCCCGATTCGACGGGCCCCTACTGTCAGCGGATCGCTAGCAGCCCCCGGAAGGAGCGGTCTCTGCCGGTAGGTTCATAACGCTCTATGGTTTGGTATCGCCTATGCCTACTGACAACGACGATCACGTCGACAGGCGGACGGTGCTCAAGTACGCGGGAACGGCCGGTGCGGTCGGACTCGCGGGCTGTTCCGGAAACGGCGGCGACGGCGGTGACGGCTCTGACGGGAGCGACGGGTCGGACGGCTCCGATGGGTCGGACGGCTCTGACGGGGGCGACGACGCCTTCGAGGTCGGCGTCACCATGGGCCAGATGGACTCTGGGCTCGACCCGCAGGACCACGCCGAGACGAACACCGAGATCATCACTGGGCAGCTGTACGAGGGCCTGCTCGACCGCGACAAGGAGGGCGGCATCATCGCCGGCCTCGCGAACGAGTGGGAGCGCACCGACGACGGCAGCGTCCGGTTCATGCTGCGCGACGGGCTCACCTTCCACAACGGCGACGAGGTCACGCCGGAAGACGTTCGGTACAGCATCCGCCGGATCGTCTTCGAGGATGTCGGCATCGTCAGCCCGCAGTCCAACGACCTCGGCGTGATAGACGAGGTGACGACCGGCGACGGACAGGTGACGGTCTCCTTCGAGGGGTACAACCCGATCGCGTTCCAGCTGTTCGCGACGAATGGCGACATCATGCAGCAGTCGTGGGTCGAGGAGAACGGCGGCGACTACATCAACCGGAACGCAAACGGGACGGGGCCGTTCCGCCTCTCCGAGTACGACTCGGGCAACGAGGTGCTGTACGAGCCGTTCGAGGACTACTGGGACGGCGCGCCCGAGGTCGACGAGCTCCGGATGAGCGCCTCCAGCGAGTCGAGTACGCGGGTCAACCAGCTGCTCGCCGAGGAGACGGACATCGTGACGAACGTCCCGCCGAACGAGGTCTCCCGGGTGGAGGGGTCCGACGTCGCGTCGATCAACTCCGTGGCGAGCGCGCGGATCATCTTCCTCCAGATGCGCTACGACGTGGAGCCGTTCTCCAGCCAGGAGTTCCGGCAGGCGATGAACCACGCGGTCGACGTCGAGAGCATCATCGAGAACGTGCTCAACGGCTTCGGCAACATCACCGGACAGCCGACGCTGGAGGGCCACGTCGGCTACAACCCCGACATCGACCCGTACCCGTACGACCCTGACGAGGCCGAGCGGCTCGTCGAGGAGTCGGGACACGCCGGCGTCGAGATCACCTTGGAGACGCCGATCGGGCGCTACCTCCGCGACGTCGAGATCGCGCAGGCGGCGGCCAGCCAGATCGACTCGTTGTCGAACGTCTCCTGTGAGGTCCAACAGCGCGAGTTCTCCTCGCTCGTTCAGGACGTCACCGCGCCGAACATCGAGGACCGCCCGCACTTCAACCTCCTCGGGTGGGGGAACGCCGAGTTCGACGGGAGCCAGACGCTGACGCCGCTGCTCTCCTCCGAGGGTGCGCTCACGATCTTGAAAAACGACGAGCTCGACGGGCTCCTCGAAGAGGCGGAGTCGACCCGCGATCCCGACGAGCGCGTCGACATCCTCCAGGAGGCGAACCAGCTCGCCCACGACCTCGCGCCGTGGGTGTTCATGCACCAGCAGTTCAGCGTCTACGGCGTCTCGGACGACATCTCTTGGGAGCCGCGGGCCGACGAGTTCATCGACCCGGACACCGCCACGCAACAGTAACGCGACCCCTACCGCTACCGCTTTACACCGTTATTAATGTCACTCGGAAGATTCGCACTCAAAAGAAGCCTCCAAGGAATCGGCGTCGTCTGGGGCGTCGTCACGGTCGTGTTCGCGCTCCGGTTCGTCACGCCCGGTAGCCCGATCAACGCGGTCGCGCCGCTCGACGCCTCCCAAGAGACGCGGCAGGCGATCGCCGCCGAGCTGGGGCTCGACCAGCCGCTGTACGTCCAGTACGGCCAGTACATCTTCGACCTCCTTCGCGGCGATATGGGGTTCTCGTACATCAAGGGACAGGACGTCGTGACGCTCGTGTTCGGCCGTCTCCCCGCGACGATCGAACTGGCGGTCGCCGCCAGCGTCGTCGCCATCGTTCTCGCGATTCCGCTGGGCGTGATCAGCGCGACTCGCCGCAACGAGCCGGTCGACTACGGCGCGACGCTGCTGTCGCTCGGCGGCATCTCCACGCCGAACTTCTGGCTCGGGATCATGCTCATCCTGGTCTTCGCCGTGGAGTTCAACATCTTCAACACCAGCGGCCGCGGGGTCGACGTCGGCGACGTCGCGCTCTCGCTCGTCGGGCCGGAGCCGGTGCTCGGGACGCTTTTGACGTGGCTCGCGTACATCACGCTGCCGGCGATCGCCTTAGGAACATACTTCATGGCGCTCATCACCCGGCTGACGCGGTCCGGAATGCTCGACGAGCTCAGCAAGGGCTACGTCCAGGCCGCCCGGGCCAAGGGGCTCCCGCGGACCCTGATCCGGTACAAACACGCGCTCCGGAACACGCTCATCCCGGTGATCACCGTCCTCGGCCTCCAGCTCGGAACGCTGATCGGCGGCGCCGTCATCACGGAGGCGGTGTTCTCGTGGCCGGGGCTCGGATCGCTCGTCATCGACAGCATCAACGACCGGGACTGGCCGACGCTTCAGGGCAGTCTCATCGTCATCGGGACGAGCTTCGTCCTCGTCAACATCCTCGTCGACGTGGTGTACGCCTACCTCGACCCCGAGGTGGTGAACGACTAACATGGTTTCTTCACGTGTCATTCGAAATCTCAAAAAGGAGTTCAGACAGAGCGGGCTCGCGAAGCTCGGGCTGGCGCTGGTGGTCATCATCGCCTTGACTGCCGTGTTCGCCCCCTTCATCGCGCCCCACAACCCCACCGACCAGCAGCTCGACCAGAGCGAGCTGCCGCCGATCGGCTTCTCGGAGACGTCGGAGCGGACCTCCTCCCAGATGGTCGACGGCGAGATCCAGACGGTCACCGAGGAGGTCGAGATCACAGCCGACCCCGACCACGTGTTCGGCACCGACGGGCTCGGCCGCGACATGTTCTCACGGGTGGTGTACGGCGCTCGCACGTCGCTCGTCGTCGGCGTGCTCGGCACGCTGCTAGCGGCGTCGATCGGCGTTCCGGTCGGCTTACTCGCCGGCTACCACCGCGGGCGCGTCGACGACGCGCTGATGCGGATCGCGGACGTGAGCCTCGCGTTCCCCTCGCTCGTGTTGGCGGTCGCGTTAATCGGGCTATGGGGGCGGGCGGCGGTGGACATCCCTGACCCGTTCGTCGTCGCCGGGCTCGCGCCGGAGATGCCGGAGAGCTTCGTGTTGCCGATAACGGTGGTGATCGTCGTCGGCCTTGTCAACTGGGTGTGGTTCGCCCGGGTCGCCCGCGGAGAGGCGCTCTCCTTGCGCGGCCAAGAGTACGTGAAGGCGTCGCGCGCGCTCGGCGCCGACGACAACACGATCATCCTCCGGCACGTCCTCCCGAACGCGATCACGCCGATCATCGTCCTCGGGACGGTGCAGGTGGCGGCGATCATCCTCTTGGAGAGCTCGCTGTCGTTCCTCGGGTTCTCCGGGACGACGCTGTCGTGGGGCTTCGACATCGCGCAGGGGCGCGACTACGTCTCCTCCGGCCAGTGGTGGATCGCCTCCATCCCCGGGCTCGCGATCATGCTGTCGGTGATCGGGATCAACCTGCTCGGCGACTGGCTGCGTGACGCCTTAGACCCCGGAATCGAGGGCGAAGGGGGTGCCGCATGAGCGACGCCTTCGGGACCGGCGACGCCACCCCGACCGGAACGCCCGGACCGGACGACGTGCTGTCGGTCCGCGATCTCTCGACCCGGTTCTTCACCGAGGAGGGGCAGATCAACGCGGTGGAGTCGGTGTCGTTCGACCTCCGGGAAGACGAGATCCTCGGCGTCGTCGGCGAGTCCGGCTCCGGCAAGTCGGTGACCGCGCTGTCGCTCGTCGACCTCGTCGAGACGCCCGGCCGGATCACCGCCGGCGAGGTGTGGTACCGCGACCCCGACCTCGCCGAGGAGTTCCGCGGGAACGACGCCGTGCGGGTCGACGGCGACCACGTCGACCTCCGGACCGTGCCGCCGCGCGTCCGGCGCTCGCTGCGCGGCCCCTCCTTCAGCGTCATCTTCCAGGACCCGATGAGCAGCTTCAACCCCTCGATCACGGTCGGCGAGCAGATCGCCGAGGCGGTCGAGGTGCAGCGTCGGGCGCGGGCGAACCCGCGCTCGACGCGCTCGCGGACGCAGGGGTACGGGCTCGGCAAGTACCTCCTCGACGGAATCGTTCCCGGCCGCGACTACACCAGCGAGGAGAGTATGGAGCGGGCCGTCGAACTGCTCGGGCAGGTCGGGATCCCCGACCCCGAGGAGCGCGTCGACGAGTACCCCGGTCAGTTCTCCGGCGGGATGCTCCAGCGCGCGATGATCGCGCAGGCGCTCGCCGGCGAGCCCGACGTGCTGATCGCCGACGAGCCGACGACCGCGCTCGACGTGACGATCCAGGCGCAGATCCTGAACCTGCTGAAGGAGATCCAGGCCGACCGCGGGATGAGCATCGTGCTCATCACCCACGACTTGGGCGTCATCGCCGAGATGTGCGACCGCGTCTGCGTGATGTACGCGGGCGAGGTCGTCGAGCGCGGCACGCTCGACTCGGTGTTCGAGGACACGGTCCACCCGTACACGCAGGGGCTGCTCGGCTCGATCCCCGACGTGGACGACCCGCGGGCGCGGCTCGAACCGATCACGGGCAACGTCCCGAGCCTGATCGACGCCGAGATGGGCGACCGGTGTTACTTCGCGGACCGGTGTCCGAAGGCGATGGACGCGTGCCTCGACAAGCCGCCCGAGGCAACTGTCGACGCCGACGCTGACCACGGCGCCAAGTGCGTCCTCGCGTCCCGCGAGTACGACCCAGCGGACGCGCTCCCGGACGACTACTTCGGCGGGGCCGGCGAGGCCGCCGATCCCGACGACGGGGCGACGGCCGCGACCGACGGAGGTGACGACGAATGAGCGACCCGCTGCTCTCCGTCGAGGGGCTGAAGAAGTACTACGCGGACGACCCGTCGCTCGTCGACCGCCTGCTCGGCCAGGAGTCGGAGAGCGTGAAGGCGGTCGACGGCGTCTCCTTCGACGTGCGGGAGGGCGAGACGCTCGGGCTCGTCGGCGAGTCCGGCTGCGGGAAGTCGACGACCGGCGAGACGGTGTTACGGCTGCGCGAGCCCACCGCGGGCGAGATCACCTTCGACGGGACGGACGTCCGCGGGATGACCGACGCGGAGCTGAACCAGTTCCGGCGGCGCGCGCAGATCGTGTTCCAGGACCCGTTCTCCAGTCTCGACCCGCGGATGACCACCGGCGACATCATCACGGAGGGGCTCCGGATCCACGACATCGCCGACAAGGGCCAGCGCCGGGAGACGGCCCGGGACCTGCTCGAGCGCGTCGGCCTCTCCGCCGACCAGATCGACCGGTACCCGCACGAGTTCTCCGGGGGCCAGCGCCAGCGGATCGGGATCGCGCGGGCGCTCGCCTTGGACCCCGACTTCGTCGTCCTCGACGAGCCGGTGTCGGCGCTCGACGTGAGCGTCCAGGCGCAGATCCTGAACCTGCTCGAAGACCTCCAAGACGACTTCGGGCTCACGTTCCTCTTCATCGCGCACAACCTCGGCGTGGTCCGGCACGTCTGCGACCGCGTCGCGGTGATGTACCTCGGCGAGATCGTCGAGATCGGCCCGGTCGAGGAGATCTTCGACGACCCAGCGCACCCGTACACGAAGGCGCTGTTATCGAGCGTCCCGCGGGCGAGCACGGAGGCGCGCGATGAGGAGTTCACCACGCTCCACGGCGACGTGCCTTCGCCGCGGAACCCGCCGGCGGGCTGTCGGTTCCACACGCGCTGTCCGGCGGCCCGCGCGGCCTGCCGGGAGTCGGCGCCGCCGGGATACGACGTCGGCGACGGCCGGACCGCCGCCTGCTTCCGGGCGGACGACGACCACGCGTACTGGGACAGCGAGCCGATCGGCCAGAACGAGGCGGCCGAGGGAGCGGCCGACACCGGCGAACCGGCGGACGACTGAGCGCCTCCGGGGGCGACTAGAGCGCGTCCCCGGGCGACCGCGCGTTCTCGTCGCGGCGACGGCCTCCGCGACCGCTGATTCTTTTATATACTACGCACCGAACCAGTTCGTTAGTCGTATCTCGAGACGGGAAGCCGCGCCCCGGTTATTCGTCACCGTCGCATCGCTTGAGACATGACGCACAGTGACTCCGGTTCCGACGGCGGGTTCGCGCGACGATCGATCCTCCAGGCTGCTGGCCTCTCGGGGGTCGCCGGGCTGGCGGGCTGTCTGAGCGACGCGGCGACCACCGCGGCGGCCGGCGACGGCGCGGACGCCGCACAGACCGACGACGAGGAGCCCACGCTCCCCGAGACCGGGTCGCCGGAGGTCGTCGACCTCGACGAGCGCGGCCGTGAGGTGACGCTGCGCTCGGTCCACGCCCGCCACGCGGCCCACCCCGGGAGCTCGCTGGGCGGGCCGGTCGAGATGCCGGTGACGTGGGCGTTCCAGGCCGACGACGGCACGCCGAGCGTGCCCGGGCCGGTCCTCCGGGCGACTGAGGGCGACGACCTGTCGATCACGCTCGACAACACCGACGCGGAGATGCCCCACACGCTCCACTTCCACGGCGTCTCGAAGTCGTGGAAGGACGACGGCGTCCCGTCGACGACCGGGATCACGGTGATGCCCGGCGAGAAGCACACCTACGAGATCGGCGCGGACGTGCCCGGCACCCACCTCTACCACTGTCACTTCAACACCCCGATGCACATGGACATGGGAATGTACGGGATCCTCCGCATCGACCCCGAGGGGTACGAGGAGGCCGACGTCGAGCAGTTCATGACGCTGAAGGACTGGGACACGCGGCTCTCTCGGTCGTACGGCGGCGAGGACGCGACGTACGACCTCCAGAACCGCCGGCCCGATGCGTTCACGATCAACGGGCGGGTCGCGCCGTACACGTTCAACCCCGACCACGGCTCGCCGGTCGTCGTCAGCGAGGGCGACACGGTGCGGCTGCACCTGGTCAACGCCGGGTTCATGTCGCACCCGATGCACACGCACAACCACCGGTTCCGCACGGTCGAGAAGGACGGCGCCGAGTACCCCGAGGTGATGCAACTCCCGGAGGACGTGGTGAACGTCGCGCCCGCGGAGCGGTACACCGTCGAGTTCGAGGCGGACGCCGACCCCGGCATCTACCCGATCCACTGCCACAAGGTCGACCACGTCCGGAACGGCGGCGTCTACCCCGGCGGGATGCTCACCGCCATCGTCTACGAGCAGGCGATGGGTTCGGACGTGTTCGCGGACCTCATGGACAAGGCGGGCTACGAGCTCTAAGCCCCGAGTAACACCGACCGCAAGATTTCTTCTCCGTTACCGCTCGCGCACGACGACGAACTCCGCGAGGTCGCGGAGGTACTCGATCGCCTCGGTCTCCGGGGGGTTCGCGTCGTCGAGGGCGGCGAGCGCACGGTCCGACTCCGCACGGGCGCGCTCGTTGATCTCCTCGGGCGACAGCGACGTGACCTGGAGGACCGAGGGGCGGTCCATCTCCGCGTCCTGCCCGGTCGGCTTGCCGAGGTCGTCGGCGTCGGCGGTGGCGTCTAACACGTCGTCGCGCATCTGGAAGGCGACGCCGACGCGCTCGGCGTACTCGCCGAATGAGTCGATCGCGTGGGGATCCGCGCCGCCCGCGACCGCGCCCAGCTCGGCGGCGGCGCGGAACAGCGCGCCCGTCTTCCGGCGCGCCAGCTCCATGTACTCCTCCTCGTTGGTCGGTCGCGCGGCGAGTTCGGTCGCCTCGCCCTCGCCGAGTTCGACCATCGCCTCGGCGACGGTGCGCATCGCGCGCGGCTCGGCGGAGAACAGCGCGAACGCCTCGCCGAGCAGGCCGTCGCTGGCGATGATCGCCGGGCCGTAGCCGAACTCCGCCCACGCGGCGGCGGTGCCGCGGCGGACCTCCGAGCGGTCGATGATGTCGTCGATCACGAGCGAGGCGTTGTGGACGAACTCGATGCCGGCCGCGAAGTCGACCGCCGCCTCGGGGTCGCCGTCGAACGCCTCGCAGGCGAGGACGGTCACCGCGGGCCGGACGCGCTTGCCGCCCGCGAGGACGACGTGGCCGACGTCGTCGGACAGCTCCTCGGGCTCGACGTCGTCGATGACCGACTCGATCCGGTCTTCGACCAGCCCGACCCGACGCTCCAGGTACTCCATCTACCGTCCGGAGGGCCCCGGCGCGCAAAGGCCTAACGGAACGCCCTCCGAACGCCGGATTCGGACGACGGCGACGACGTTATCTCGCACACAATTTCTGCGGTGGCGCGTGCCGACGAGCGGCCGCAGGCCGCGAGTCGCACGCGCGAGGGAGTCGCGGCCGCTTTTAAGCGGCCGCGACGAGGTTGGGGAGGCGTGAGGTGCGGGGCGGTTGCGGTGCGGGGTGGGACTCAAAGGGGCAGCCGGGAGGGCGAAGCACGGCGACGTAAGGACCGCAGCGAAGGAGCGTCAGCGACTGAGCGAGGACCGCAACGAGCCGCGCGAGCCCTCTCGGCTGGGGCTTTGGCGGTGTTCGCCGCTGATCCGTAGTCACTTGTTTATAAATGAGCGGCCGAGGATTCGGCCGTCTTCCCCGATAATTCGAAACCCACTCACCACCGAGCGGCTACCCGTCACTCCGGGAACTCCACGTCGACGAACTCGAAGCGAGCGCCGCCCTCGGCGCTCTCCTCGATGGCTATCTTCCACCCGTGGGCGGTGGAAATCTGCTCGACGATACTCAGTCCGAGCCCCACGCCGTCACCGCCCGTGGTCACGCCGTCTTCGAGCACCTGCCCGCGGAGGTGGTCCGGAATGCCGGCGCCGGTGTCTTCGACGTAGAACCCTTCGGCGAGTTGTCCGACCGTCACGGTCACGTCCTCGCCGCCGTGCTGGATCGCGTTGCGGAACAGGTTCTCTAAGACCTGTCTCAGCCGGCTCTCGTCGGCGCAAACCTCCCCGTCCGTCTCGACGGCCAGCGACGCGCCCTTCGTCTCGACGCTGCCCCACGCCGACCGGCTCACCGCGCCGAGGTCCACGGGCGCGACCGCCTCGATCTGGTCCCCGGCCTTCGTCAGCGACACGAGGTCGTTGATGAGCGTGTTCATCCGCGTGAGCGCGTCGTCCGCCTTCTCGAGGTGCTCGCTGTCGGACTCCTCCCGGGCGATTTCGAGCCGCCCCTGCGCCACGTTCACCGGGTTTCGGAGGTCGTGGCTGGCGATGTCGACGAACTGGTCCAGCTGTTCGTTCTTCCGCTCGAGGCGGTCGTTCGCCCGTTCGAGTTCGGTCACCGTCTCCGCGAGGAGCTCGTTCGACCGGTGGATCCGGGTCGCGTAAATGCCGATGACGGTGCCGAGCGCCGCGCCGACGCTCAACGAGCCGGTGATCGAGAGCGGAATCGACGTGTCCGGCCGGGCGGCCATCTCCCCGAACCAGGCTCCGAGAATCGTAAACGCGAGCAGCCCCGTCACGGTCCATTTCAGCACGGTCCACCGTTTCGCTCCGACGACGCTGTCCGCTCGGAACCACCCGTAGGCGACCAGTCCGACCCCGATAGCACCCGGGACCGCGGCTTGGAGCGAGAGTACCCCCACACTGACGTCCGCGAGCATGCCCACCGCTGCCGTCGCGACGATAATCGACGCCCCCACGATACTGACAGGATTCACCCGGCTGTTGGGGGGCATCGTCCTATAACGTAATTCGCTGTTCGGTATTTTAAAAGATTATGATAATTCCGAGAGTGTGGCTACCCGCGAACTCCCCGGCGAGATCAGCCGGTTACAGATCGCGGGCCGAACCGACCGCCGCATAGTGTCAGTTTCAAAATGAATAACTCGGCGATGTTATGGCGCTGCCCGCGCTCCCGCTTCGGGAGCATCATCGCGTCAGTTGTCCGGTGTCCGCCCGGAGCCGAACGGCGGCGAGTCGCTTGGCGTTCGCTTCCCTCCGTTTCGCGTGCGGAACCGCCGCGCGCTCTCTTACTGGAACCGGACGCCGAGGTCGTGAAGCCCGTCGTTGTTCGAGGCGACGTTGATGAGTAGCGGCGTCAACCCCTCGATTTCGGGTGCGTTGGCGATGCCGCCGGCGTCGAGCGCGCGGAGCCCCTCGATCCCCTCGGCGACGTCCGCGACCGTCCGCTTCGCGTCCTCGTCGTCGCCGATGACGAGCGTGTCGACCCCGAGCTCGGCGTCGAGGTTCGCGAGGCGCGCGGCCGCGAGGTTGTGGAACGCGCCGACGACGGCGACGCCCTCGGGCGCCGCGTCGGCGACGATCTTCGTCACCGAGCCCGCGCCGGGCTTGTGGTAGTGGAACCCCTCGTCGTCGCGTTTCATCCCCGTCGCCGGCGAGACCAGCACGTCGCCGTCGTCGAGCGACCCCGCCACCGCCTCGACGGTGTCGCCGACGTGGTACGGCGGGACCGCGAGGACGACGATCCGCGCGTCGGCGGCGACTGAGGCGTTCTCGCCGCCCGCGACGGTCGCGTCGAGCCCGCGGCTCTCCAGCTCGGTCGTGTACTCTTCCGCCTTGTTCTCGGCCTTCTCGGCCTCCCGCGACCCGACCGCGACCCGGTGGGGCGTGTCCGCCGCCAGCCGCAGCGCGAGCCCCTCGCCGATGTCGCCGGTGCCGCCCAGGATGGCGATTTTCATACGATCCGTGGGGTCGCTCGCGTCTTAGGGGTTGCGCGACCGGCCGTCCTCGCCACTGTCGAAGGCGACGCCGCCGCGGCGATCGAAGCGGAAGCTTCTCGTCCGAGCGCGCGGAGCCGACGGCCATGGACGAGCAGGACCGCGTCGCCGCGTTCGTCGACGAGTACGGGTTAGAGACCGACCTCGCGTACCACGCGCTCGACTTAGAGAGCGAGGTCGGCGAGATCGCGAAGGAGGTGACGACCTCGACCGACTACGGACGCAACCCGGGCGCCGCGTCGATCGCGACCGACGAGATCGGGGACGCGCTGTTCGCGCTGCTCGCGCTCGCCGAGGCGGCCGACGTCGACGCCGACGACGCGCTCGACGAGGCGCTGGCGAAGTACGAGGCGCGGATCGCCTCGTCGGGTGACCCCGGCTCCGACGAATAGCGACCCGACCGGCGACCCCGGCTCCGGCGAATAGCGACGCCCCTGGGGCGTCGGTTCAAGTGCGCCGGCCGCGTACCGGACGTATGACCGACACGCCGTCGCTGGCGCTCCGCTACGTCGCCTGCGACGCCTGCGAGACGGTGTTCGCGCAACCGGACGACCCCGACGAGCCGACCGCCTGCGATCGGTGCGGCGCCGGTCCGCTCCGCGAACTCACTGGAATCCGGGGCCCGGACGCGTACTTCGCGCCCTGAGACCGGTGCGGGCTGCGGTCGCGGACCTCGGAACGCGGGCGACGCGTCACCCCGACCGCCTCACCGCACGTCGTCCATCTCCAGCTCTCCGGCCGCGATCGCGCGGAGCTCCTCCTCGGAGAGGCGATCGATCACGAACGCGGGTATCCCGTCCGGAACCCCCGCCGGAATCGACCGACTGCCGTCCGCTGCCTCCGCTCGACTCCCGCCGCTCGCCTCCGTCAGTTGCCGTCCGCCGTCCGTCCGAGACGCCCCGCGGGGGCCGCCGTCCGCGGACAGCCGGCGCACGGTCCGTTCGACCGCCTCGACCGCCGTCGACTGGCGCTCGCTTTCGTCGGCCAGCTCTTGCATCCGCTCGCTGATCCGGTTCGACTGCTCGACCACCCCGTCGATCGTCGCGGCGATCTCCTCGGCGGCGGCGGCCTGCTCGTCGGTCACGTCCGAGACCTCGTCGATCCCGTCCGCCGTCTCCGTCACCGCCTCGGCGATGTCGGTGAGGTTCTCGGTCGCGTCGTCGACGCGCTCGCTCCCCTCGTCGACCCGCACCGTCGTCTCCGAGAGGCTCTCGACCGTCTCCTCGGTGTCGGTGCGGATGCCGTCGACCATCGACTCGATGTCGCTCGCGTGCCGCTGTGACTCCTCCGCGAGCGACTTGATCTCGTCGGCGACGACGCCGAACCCGGCGCCGGCCTCGCCGGCCCGCGCCGCCTCGATCGAGGCGTTCAGCGCGAGCAGGTTCGTCTGGTCGGCGATCCCGTTGATCGCGTCGACGAACTCGTCGATCTCCTCGACGCGCTCTTGGAGCGCCTCGACGTCCTCCGCCACCTCGTCGACGGCGTCGCCGATGTCGTCCATGGCGGCCGCGGCGTCGTCGGCCGCGTCTCGGCCGTCCTCCGCGAGCGTCTCCGCCCGGCTGCTCGTCCGCTCGACCTCGTCGGCGGTCGACGCCACCTCCTCGACCGTCGCCGAGAGGTTCGCCACCTCGGAGGAGATCTCGGCGACCCGGTCCGACTGGTCCTCGGCCGCGTCGCCGACCTCGGCGGCGCGATCGGCGACGTCGCCCGCGGACTCGCGGAGGTCGCCGATCGGCCCTTTGACCTCGTCTTCCACCTCCGCCATCAGCCGCTCGTTCTCCTCGACCGCCTCCGTGAGCTTCTCGCTGTACGAGTGGATGTACGTGTCCGTGACGACCTGCATGTCGAGGTTGACGATCCGGAGGACGGAGAGCAGGTCCTCGATCGCGTCGTCGACCTCCTCCTCGACCGCCGCCGCGGTCGCGTCGTCGAGTTCCTCGTCGACGCCGTCGCCCGCCAGCCGGTCCGTGAGCGAGTCGACGAGGCGGTCGCCGATGAGCGGGAGGATGAGGTCGTAGTACACGCCGTACTGACCGATGTAGTGTTTCATCGGCATCTCCAGCATGTCGTGGATCTTGCCGATCCGCGCCCGGTCCTCGAAGTAGTCCGAGCCGTAGTCGCCCTCCGCGAGCGTCACGAGGTACGCCGACTGCGTCCGCTTGAGCTGTTCGAGCCCCTTCTCCGACCGGCTGATCACGTCGACGGTCTGCTGGTGGCCGGTGAGGTTCTCGTAGAAGTCGTCCGCGATCTGCTCCGCGTTCTCCGCGAACGCGTCCTCGTACCGGCTCAGTCGCCGCTCGTCTTCCTCGTCGAAGCCGACGAACTCCTTTCGCCACGCGATCTCGTCGGCGTCCAGCCCGATCTCGTCGACCAGCGCGGACGCGTCGAGTCCGTCGTTTAAGCCCCCCTGTCCGAAATCGTCTCGGCTGTACTCTCCGGATGTAGCCATGCTGGAGGCTCCCCGTTTGGGTTATATAAGATACAACACCCGCGTCTCACGAGTGATAGCGGACTCGTGCGGCGCCGCTCTGGGGGATCGATCTGTTTCGCGCCGCCGACGGCCGTTCAGTCGGCGCCGGCCGCGTCGCTCTCGGCGGGCGCGTCGCCCTCCGCGGCCGGTTCGACCGCGACTGCCGAGTGCTTGAACTCGGGGATCTTCGCCTCAGGGTCGAGCGCGTCGCCGGTGAGGACGTTCGCGAGCGGCTCCGGGTAGTGGAACGTACAGAACGCCACGCCCTCGCGGACCGCCGGCGTGACGTCGGCCGCGACCTCGACGCTCCCCCGCTCGTTCGAGACGGTCACCGGGTCGCCGTCGTCGATCCCGCGCTCTGCGGCGTCGTCAGGGTGGATCTGGAGAACATCCTCGCCGCGCATGGCGGTGAGGCGGTCCGAGCGCCGGCTGAGTGCCCCGCTGTTGAAGTGCTGGAGCACGCGCCCGGTCGTGAGGGTCAACTCGCCGTCCTCAAGGTTGTCCGCGGGCGGGACCGGGTCCACGACCGCGAGCGGGGCGGTGCGCTCGTCCGTCGCGAACGCCTCGGCGTGTAACACGTCAGTGCCGGACCCGTCGGCCGGCGAGAACGGCCACCGCTGGTAGCCGTCGCCGATCCCCTCGTAGGTCATCCCCTCGTAGATCGGTGCGACGCGCGTCAGCTCGTCGAACGCTGCCTCCGGGCCGTCGTAGTCGAACGCCGCCGGGCGGTCCGTGAGCCGCCGGCCGAGGTCGGCGAGAATATCGAAGTCGCGCCGCGCGTTCCCCGGCAGGTCGGCGTTCGGCCGCATCCGCATCACGCGCCGGTCGGTGTTCGTCACGGTGCCGGACTTCTCGGCCCACGCGCTCCCGGGGAGGACCACGTCGGCGTGCGTCGCCGTCCGCGTCTCGAACAGGTCGATCACCACGCAGAAGTCGAGCTCGTCGAACGCCGACGCGACCGCGGTTGCGTTCGGCTCGGTGACCGCCGGGTTCTCCCCGAAGACGACCGCGGCGCGCACCTCGTCGCCGAACCGGTGGGTCGCCTCGACCTCGGTGAGGCCGGGCTCCGACGGCGGCTCGACGCCCCACTCCGCGGCGACGCGCTCGCGGGCGTCCGGGTCCGTCACCGGCTCGTAGCCGGGGAGGACGCCCGGGAGCCCGCCGACGTCGCTCGCGCCCTGGACGTTGTTCTGTCCGCGCAGCGGGTTCACGCCCGTCCCGGGCCGACCGACGTTGCCGGTCAAAAGCGCGAGGTTGAGCAGGGCGTGGACGTTGTCGGTGCCGCAGCGGTGCTGGCTCGTCCCCATCCCCGTCACGATCGCGGCGCGGTCTGCCTCGCCGTAGGCCCGCGCCGCCTCGCGGATCGCCTCGGGGTCGACGCCGGCCGCCTCGGCGTTCGCGGCGACGTCCACGTCCGCGAGGTGCTCGCGCAGCCGGTCGAACCCGGTCGTGCGCTCCGCGAGGAACGCCTCGTCGACGAGGTCCTCCCGGACGAGGACCGCCGCGATCGCGTTCGCCACCTCGATGTCGGTGCCGGGCCGCAGCGGGAGGTGGACGTCCGCCGCCTCGGTCGTGTCATTCGCCCGCGGGTCGACGTGGACCAGCGTTGCGCCGTCGCGAATCGCCGGGAGGACGTACGAGCGGAACGCCACGGGGTGCTGCTCGGCCGGGTTGGCGCCGTTGACGAGGATGCAGTCGGCCTCCCCGAGGTCGTCTAAGGTATTCGTCATCGCGCCGGCGCCGAACCGCTCGCTCATCGCGGCGACCGTCGAGGCGTGACAGAGCCGCGCGCAGTTGTCCACGTTGTTCGTCCCGAGGACGCGCGCGAGCTTCTGGAGGACGTAGTTCTCCTCGTTCGTACAGTTCGACGACGCGAAGAACTGGACGGCGTCCGGGCCGTGCTCGTCGACCACGTCGCCGATCCCGCTCGCGACGCGGTCGAGCGCCTCCTCCCACGGCGCCGTGACGAAGTGTCCGTTGTGGCGGACGAGCGGCTCCGTCAGCCGGTCGTCGTGGTCCACGACGTCGAACGCGGCCGCCCCCTTCGGACAGATCTCGCCGCGCTCGTTCACCGGCCCCTCGACGCCGGTCGCGCTCCCCCGCCCGGCGTACTCGACGCTACAGCCGACGCCGCAGAACGGACAGACGGTCGGGTTCGACTCGAAGTCCCGCTCGCTCGTCTCGGTCGGGTCGGTCATCGGATCACGGTACGGGTTCCACGACCCTCCAGATGCCACCGGAGCTACGTGGTGTTTTAAATAAACCCGCCGCGCGCCGGCGCGCGGTTCGACCGCCCCGCGGCCGGCGGACGTACGTCCCCGTGGTCGGCAACCCTACCGCCGACCGCGGCAACTCTACCGCCGACCCCAGCGACTCACCCCGTCACGGCGTCGATCCCAGCCGGCGCGAGTAGGCGCCCCAGCGACAGGCCGCCCGTCGTCACGAGGCAGGCAGCGAACGCGATCGTGCCGAGCTTTCCGCCGAACCCGACGAAGTACGGCGCTGCGCCGACGAAGACGACCCCCGCGGTCCCGCCGGCCAGCAGCATCGGGCCGGGACCCGGGATCCGCTCCGGCGTCGCCATCCCGGCGAACGACGCGCAGAAGACGACCGCCGCGACCGCGTCGCCCGCGGCGAACAGCGGCGGACAGAGGAGTCCGGCGACGAGCCCGACGACCGCCGAGGCGACGACCGGGCCGTGGCCGAGCCGGACGGAGAGGAGGAACGTGACGACGGCGGCGAGGGCCGCCGCGACGACGAGCCGCGCCGCGACGGTCGGCGCTGGGACCGACCCCGCCCCGGGAGCCAGCCCGCCGACCGCGGCCACCGACAAGCAGCCGACGAACGCTGTCGTGCCGAGCTTCCCGCCGAACCCGTTGAACGCCCGCTTGGCGACGACGAAGACGACGCCGGCCGCGACCCCCGCGGCCGCCACCGACCCGAGGTCGGCGTCGGCCGCCGGCGTCGCCATCCCGACGAACGAGCCGCAGTACGCGGGGGCGCCGTACGTTTCGCTCAGGAGATACGCGCAGAGCCCCACGAGCGCGGACGCCACGACCGGTCCGACGCCCGCACGGACGGAGAGGAGGTAGGTGAACGGCGCCCCGGCGGCCACGGCGGTCGCGTTGCCGAGGTCGGTCCGCGTGACGCGGAACCCGTCCGTCCGCAGCGCGTACCGCGTCTCCTTCGCCGCGGTGTACACTAGTCCCGTCGCCGCGGATGCGGCGAGGAGGCCGCCGACGAACGCGCCGGCGTCGCTGCTCGTCTGCGTCACTATGCCCCCGCCGGCCCCGCCCGCCAGCCCGGCGGTCGCCGCGACGACCATCCCGGCCCCGGCGGCGGCCAAGGCGATCGCTCCGACCGCGTGGATCGCTCGGTTCACGCCCGCGACTCCGGACGGGGGACCGATACCGACCGGCCCTCAGTATTGCGGGTGTTCTCGGTGACACCCCGGCGAGCGCCCGGTTCGTTGGGGATCAGGCCTTTGTACCCGTCGTTCCAACCTCGACGCGATGGGAACCGAAGGGAAGCCGGCGGACGACGGCGCGGGGGTGACGCCCGGCGGCGTTCGCGCCGGCGTCGCGATCCACGGGACGAGCAACTGCCCGGTCGTCGCCGCGTCGACCGCCCACGACGGCCCGGTGACGGGCGTCAACTGGACGCACGTGGGCGACACGCACACCGAGGAGTTCCGCGCCCGCGACCCGGACGCGGTCGACCGCGCGGAGGGCGTCCCGACGCCCACCTCGGTCGTCGACCTCGGCGACGAGCGGGTGTACCGGTACGACCGCCCGCGCGACGGGGAGTGCGCCTGCCGGATCATCGAGGAGCTCGACTGCCCGATCGCGGACGCGCGCGCCGATGACGGGGTCCTCGTGCTCACGCTTCACCTCCCAAACCTCGAGCGCCTCCGCGACATCGTCTCGGCGCTCGACGGGGTCGCCGACCGCGTCGAGGTCCGCTACCTCGTCGAGGGCGCGGCGCGCGGCGACGGGGTGTCAGACCGGACGCTCGTCGACCGCGGCCGGCTCACCGACCGCCAGTGCGAGGTGCTGCGGACCGCCTACCGAATGGGCTACTTCGAGCGCCCCCGCGAGGCCAACGCCGAGGCGGTGGCCGCCGAACTCGACATCTCCCCGTCGACGTTCGCCGAACACCTCGCGACCGCCCAACGGAAGCTCTTAGAAGAGACGCTCGCCGGAAACTGACGGGCTTCCCTCCGTCTCAGGCGGCGTGTTCGTCGATCGCGGACTCGAGCGTCGTGCGGTCTTGCGCGCCGACGAACCGGTCGACGACCTCGCCGTCCGCGTACAGGACGAGCGTCGGGATGCTGCGCGCCCCCAGCTGCTGGGCGACCGCCTGGTTCGCGTCGACGTCGACCTTGGCGACTGCGGCGTCGGTCTCGGCCGCCAGCGCCTCGATCGTCGGCTCCATCATCTGACACGGGCCGCACCAGTCGGCGTAACAGTCCACGAGGACGACGTCGTGGTCGTCGACCGCGCGCCGGAGTTCGTCGATTCCGTTCACGTGGATCGGCTCGCTCGGGGTCGCCGCTCCGCCATCGTCGCCGGCATCGGTTCCGACGGCCTCGTCGAGCGATTCCCCCTCGTCGAGGCGCGCTTCGAGCTCCCGCCGCTTCCGTTCACGGATGCGCTCGCGTTCCGTCTTCGCGTCGTCGCCCGCCGGTTCGCTCGCGTCGGCTGCGTCACTCATACGTCAGTATTGGGTGTTTAGAACAATATACCTTCCGCCTCCGGATCTACCCGTCTGCCCGCTCCGCCGACTCACCGAGGTCGTCGAGCCCGGCCGCGGTCAGGTCCACGTGATCCGCGACGAGGTCAGCCGCCCGCTCGTAGGGGGAACGCTCCGCCCTCCCTGCGTCCGGACGCGTCCGGCCCGCGCTCGCGAAGACGGTCTCGACGAAGGCGTCTCGCACCGCCGCCGTCTCGAAGAGCCCGTGGAGGTACGTACCGAGCACGCGGTCGGTGGCGACGCTCTCCGCGCCGAGCGGCTCGGTCGCGAACGGGGTCGTCGCCTCCGTCTCCGGCCCCGCCCCCGTCCCCTCGTCGTCGAGGAGCTGCGTCCGGCCGGCGTGAATCTCGTACCCGGTCGCGCGCCCCTCGGCGCCCGCGATGGGGCCGACGCCGTCGACCGCGCAGGTGACGCGCTCGACGCGCTTCTCCGTCGAGAACTCGGTCTCGGCGGGGAGGAGCCCGACTCCCGGGGCCGCCTCGCGGTCGCCGACCCCCTCGATGTCGGCGCCGACGAGCCGCTCGCCGAGGATCTGGTAGCCGCCGCAGACGCCGACCACGGGGCCGTCGAACGCGCGCAGCGCCGCGTCGAAACCCGCCTCGCGGAGCGCGAGCAGGTCGTCGACGGTGTTCTTCGACCCCGGGAGGACGACCGCGTCGACCTCGTCGAGGTCGGCGTCGAGCGGCAGGTAGACGACGCGGACCCCCGGCTCGCGTGCCAGCGGCTCCAGGTCGGTGAAGTTGGAGATGCGCGGGAGCCGTGGGACCCCGATCCGGACGGCCGCGTCGTCGGGGACGCCGTCGCCGTCGCCGAGGACGCCGCTGTCGCCGTCGTCTCCCGTCTTCCCGTCCGGCAGCGAGAGGCTGTCCTCGGCCGGGAGCCCCGGGTCGTCGTGCGGGACGACGCCGACGATCGATACCCCCGTTCGCTCCTCGATCTCGGCGATGCCGGGTTCGAGGAGGGCCGGGTCGCCGCGGAACTTCGTGATCACGGCGCCGCAGACGCGCTCGCGGAGGTCGTCGGGGAGCAGTTCGAGAGTCCCGTAGAGGCTCGCGAACGCGCCGCCGCGCTCGATGTCGACCGCGATCAGGATCGCCGCGTCCGCGAACCGCGCGCACTCGACGTTCGCGAGGTCGCGGTCGCGGAGGTTGATCTCGGCGATGCTCCCCGCCCCTTCCGCGACGATCACGTCGTGGTCGGCCGCGAGGCGCTCGTGCGCCGCGATCGCGGCGGCGCGGGCGTCGTCCCAGTGGTCGTCGTAGTACGCCGACGCGGGGGCGTTCGCGACCGCCTCGCCGTCCACGATCACCTGGCTCTCGCCGCCGCCGCGGGGCTTGAGCAGGACCGGGTTCATGTCGGTCGTCGCCGGGATCTCAGCCGCCCGCGCCTGGACGTGCTGGGAGACGCCGATTTCGCCCCACTCGCCCTTCGGGGTCAGCGCCACCCGCGCGTTGTTGCTCATGTTTTGCGCCTTGTACGGGGCGACCGAGACGCCTCGCCGGGCGAGCAGTCGGCAGAGCCCGGCAGCCAGCGTGCTCTTGCCGACGTGGCTCGCAGTGCCCGCGATCAGGACGGTGTCGGCGTCGGTCATGTGCCAACGAATTTCACGGTTAGTACTCCGTCCCGCGGCGAGCGCGCTGCCCGTCCTCGAACGGGTGCGCGACCTTCCGGACGTTCGAGATCAGGTCGGCGACGCCGTCGAGGTAGTCGGGCTCGGCGTGGCTCCCGGTGAGGACGAGTTCGAGGTCGTCCGGCTTCGACTCGGCGAGCGCGACGACGTCGTCGGGGTCGACGAGCCCGCGGTCGGCCGCGTACAGCAGCTCGTCGAGGATCAGCATGTGGACGCCGTCCTCGGGGTCGCCGTCGAGCGGGAGCGGCTCGCTCAGGTCCGCGTCGGCCGCGCCCGCGACCAGCGCCTGCGCGCGCTCGAAGGCGGCGGCCGCCTTCGCCTCGTGCTCGTCGTCGGCCGAGCCGTCGAGCAGGCCGTGCCAGCCGTAGTGCCCGGCGTTCTCGTAGGAGAACCCCGGCACGGCCGCGATCGCGTTGTACTCGCCTCTGACGCCCTCGACGCTGTCGGCGCCGCCCTTCATGAACTGGAGCATGTGGACGCGGTAGCCGTGTCCCGCGGCCCGGAATCCCATCCCCATCGCCGCCGTGGTCTTCCCCTTGCCGTCGCCCCAGAACGCCTGGACCAGCCCGAACTCCTCGGGCGCGGCGGGCTCGATCGGCTCCGGTTCGGGGGCCGCGCCGCCGCCCGGGGTGCGGGCGGGGCCGGGAGCGACTCCGTCGTCGTTCGTCTTCGTCTCGTCGCCGTTGGTCGATGCCTCCGCTTCCTCCGCCTCTGTGTCGTCGTGGTTCGTTGTCATAGATCGAAAACCTCCGCCCGCTCGTCGGTGACGACGCCGTGTTCGGCGTCGGCCGCCGGGCCGGGCACGTCGCCGTCCGGGTACCGCGACCGCAGGCTCGCGCGGACCGCGTCCCGGACGCAGGCGCGGGCCGCCCCGCCGACCGCCGTGGCGCTGCCGGAGAACTCGGTGGGCTCGCCCTCCGGGTCGTCGCCGACGACGACCGCGTCGCTCGTCGTCCCGGGAACCCCCGCCGCCGCCAGCAGCGTCGCCGCCTTCGCCTCGGCCGCGACCGCGACGAGGTTCGCCGCGGCGCCGGGCGCCAGCCGCCGGGTCGTGCCGACGATCAGGTTGACCGTGCCGGGGTCCGGGTGTCCCTCGGTACGTCCCGTCGAGTCGCGCGAGTCGGGCGCACCCGTCGGCTCCGCGGCCGACGCCGTCTCGGACTCCACCGGCAGCATCGCGGGGTTCGAGAGCCCGACCGTCGCGTACGCGACGACCGAGCCGAGCCGCGCGCCCCGCGCGTGGTCCATCGAAACCCCCGTGAACAGCGTCGGGGCGGCGTCGCTATCGTTCTCGTCATTACCTCCGGCACCGAACCCCGCCCGCGCCAGCCGCTCGTCGCGGTAGGCCGCGAGGTCGGTCCGGTCGAACCCCTCCGGGACGGTGACGTTGTACACGGTCGCCGCCCGCGACCGCCCGCCGTCCCACCCGGTCGAGAGCCAGCGCGTCCCCGGCCGTCGGAGCCGGAGGACGCCCTCGCTGACGGTCGCCTCAAACATCGGCTTCCCCCACGCCCAGCGCCGCCAGCAGCCGGTCGTTCTCCGCCGGGCGACGCACCGCGACCCGAACGTGCGAGTCGAGCCCGCGGAAAGACCGCGCGTCGCGGACGGCGACGTCCCGGTTGCGGGCGCGCTCGATCACGCGGTCGACGTCGCGGTCGCCGACGTCGAGGAGGAGGAACGGTGCCTCCGAGGGCGTCACCTCGTAGCGCTCGCCGAGCGCGGCCCGCATCCGCTCGCGCTCCCGCCGGACGCGCTCGCGGGTCTCGCGGACGAACTCCTCTTGCCGGAGGCAGTACTCGCCGGTCGCGAGCGCGGGGGCACCCAGGTTCCACGTGCGGCGGGCGCCCCGCAGCGCCGCGCCGAGGTCGCCCGTCGCGACCGCGAAACCTGCCCGGATCCCGGGGAGGCCGAACAGCTTGGTGAGCGCCCGCGCGACGACGACGCCGTCGGTCCCCGCGAGCGACTCGCGCTCCGTGAACCCGAGGAACGCCTCGTCGACGAGCAGGACGGTGTCGGTCGTCCGGCACCGCTCCGCGAACGCGAGCAGGGCCTCGCGGTCGTAGCCGGTCCCGGTGGGGTTGTTCGGCGTGCAGACGACCGCCAGCGCGTGGCCGCTTGGGTCGACGTCGAGGACGCGGTCGGCATCGACGGACGATGGCTCGCCCCCCTGTAGCCGGACCTCGCGGGCGTACTCGCCGAAGCTCGGCGCCGGGAGCAGGGCGGTGTCGCCGTCGTCGACCGCGACCGCGACCGCGGCCCGGATCGCCGCCAGCCCGCCCGGCGTCGGGACCACCTGCTCCGGGTCGCAGCCGACGTAGTCGGCGGCGGCCACGCGAAACGCTTCCGGCGGCTCCGGCGGGTAGGTCCGCGCCGTCTCGAAGGCCGCCCGGTACACGCGCTCGACCCCCTCGGGGACCTCGGGGTTCGCGTTCGCGCTGAAGTCGATCAGGTCGGGATCGTCGCTGCTCCCGTGCGGCTCGCGACCGAGCGCCGCCGCGCGCTCGCGGTTCACAAGGGGTCACCCCCTTCGGAGGTCGCGCCCATGTCGCCCGCGTCGAGCCAGTCGACTCCGTCGCTCGGGAGCGCCGGCGCGTCCTGGCCGCCGGCGAGGATCCGCTCGGCCAGCCGGCGGTCTCCCGGGCGGTTGACGTTGACGGCGAGGCGCGCGTCGCGGGTCGCGCGGACCGCCTCGTCGCCCGCGCCGTCGAGCGCCCCGACGACGTTGATCCCGGCGGGGACGCGCTCGGCGGGTGAATCGCCTCCGCCGCCCCCGTCGTCGTACCGGCTCGCGGCGTCGGCGCTCGCGCCCAGTTCCCGCTTGCGCGCCGCTGGCACGCGGACCGACAGCGCCTCGGCGTCCGCCGCGGCGTGGGCGTCGAGGACGGCGTCGACCGCCGCCCCGTCGAGCAGCGGGAGGTCGACCGCGAGGGTGAGGGTCGGCGCCGTCGGTCCCTCGGCCATCGCCAGTTGAAGGTCTGCGACGTACCCGTCGCCCGGCGTGTCGACGACGACAAGTTTGAGCGACCCCGCTTCCGGCTCGGTCCCGTCACCGCTCCGCCCGCCCTCGTCGCAATCCCGTCTCTCGACCAGCCGCTCCCGTGTTTTCGGAGTGTGCGGTGAGACGGCGGTGTACGCAGTCTCGACCCGGCTCGCGGCGAGGGCATCGAGCGCGCGGTCGACCATCGATCTCCCGGCGACCGGCGCGAGCGGCTTCTCGCCGTCGCCGAGCCGCGTGCCGCGGCCGCCGCACATCACGAGAGCGTCCACGCGATCACCCCCGCGTGGAGCCCGGCGACGCGGGCGAGTTCGTTCGTCGCGCCGAGGACGTCGCCGCTGACCCCGCCGAGACGCGAGCGCGCCCACGCGAACGCGAGCGCGGCGGCGACGCCCGCGGCGGTGAGCACGACGGCGATCGGGGCGACGGAGCCGACGGAGCCGGGAAGGACGGCGACCGAGGCGACGGCGTCGGGGCGGACGGCCGGCCACCCGAGCAGCAGTACGGGCGCCGTTACGAGCGCGACGCCGGCCAGCGCGCGCGGGCCGGAGGCCTCGGTCAGCGCGGAGCCGAGCCCCTCGTGCGGCGCGTCGCCGACGCAGACGAGCGTCGCCGTCGCGGCCTTCGCGCCAACCTCGGCGGCGACGACGAGGAGGACCGCGTCGACGACGGAGAGGCGGGCCAGATCGGCGATTACCGTCCCAGCGGTCACGAGTCCGACGACCACCAACGCGAGCGCGACCGTTCCGCCGACGCCGAGCGCGGAGTCCTTCATGACCTCGCGACGGCGGTCCGCGTCGCCGTGGACGACAGCCGCGTCGCCCAGGTCTGCGACGCCGTCGAGGTGGGTGATCCCGGTGACGAGGTAGAGCCACGCGGCGAACGCGATCCCGACCGTGAGCGACGGCACGCGAACCGGGAGCAGCGTCGCGGCGGCGACGGGGAGCGCGACGAGGGCGCCGATCGGGTATCCGACTGCCGGCATGGCCGCGGGCGTCCGGCGGAACGCCTCCCAGTCTGTCTCGCTACCGCCCACGGGGATCCGGGAGAGGAACCCGAGCGCGCCGCGGAGCGCAGCGACCGTCAGGACCACGCGATCACCCCCGTAAGCGCGAGCAGCCATCCCGCCGCGGCCGCGACCGCGACGCCGCCCGCGGCTCCGACGAGCCGCACGGCGTCGCGTGCGACCCCGGGCGTCGGCGGCTCCGGTCCCCCGGCGAGGGCGTACGCACCCGGTTTCTCCAGACGGACGCCGAGCGCGACCGCGGCCGTCGCCATCGGCCACCCCGAGTTCGGCGACGCGGGCTTGCGGGCCAGCGGCCGCGCGCGCCGGAGGCTCCCGGGCGACCGGGCGGCGACGGCGAGACAGCACGCCGCGGCCCGCGCCGGGAGGAACATGACCGCGTCGTCGAGGCGGGCGCTCGCCCGGCCGACGGGCTTCGACCGGTAGCCGAGCATCGAGTCGAGCGTGTTCACGGCCTTCACCCAGGCCGCGGCCGCGATTCCCGCGGCCAGCGCGGTTCCGGCGTCCGGAGAGATGCCGGTGACCGCCGCGAGCGCGACGGCGACGGTCGCGCCCGCGACGAACCAGCCGAGCGGCGCGACGAACCCGTCCGCGAGGTTCTCGGCCGCGCTCTCGACCGCCGCGCTCCGGAGGTCGGCCGGCGAGAGGTTGGCCGGGTCGCGCCCGACGAGCGCCCGGACGGACTCGCGGGCCGCGTCGGGGTCCGTCTCTGTCTCGGCGACCACGTCGCTGGTCACGTCGAGCAGCATCCGGAGGCTCGCGGTCGAGAAGAGAACGCCGGCCGCGACCGCGACGGCGAGGATCGGCACGTCCCCCACCTGCGGTCCGTACTCGGCCGCGAGCCAGACGCCGCCGCCGCAGACCGCGGCCGCGGCGAGCGGGAGCGCGACCGCGACCGCGACGCCGACGAGCCCCGGACGGGCCCACTCTCGGTCGAAGGTCCCGACGACGCTCCCGAACAGCGCGACCGGATGGACTCGACGGGGCGGCTCCGCGAACGCGAGGTCCAGCGCGACGGCCAAGAGGAGCGGGGCGACGAGCGTGACGGCTGTGGCCGGGAGAGAGCTGACCCCCGTCACCGTTCCACCTCGTCGAGGAACGCGTCGAACGCCCCGCTCGCGGCGTGGAGGTGACAGTAGGTTCCGAGCGTGCGGTGCTCGGTCAGCCCCTCCCGGTCGCCGTCGATCCCGGTCCCGCGCTCCACGTCGAACGCGAACCGGGCGTCGGACCCGACGTCGGCCGCGGAGTAGTGGAATTCGTGGCCGCGGAGCCGCTCGCCGGCCCCTGCCGTGAGCGTGTCCCGTCGCGCCCGCAGTTCGACGTGGTCGAGCGCTTGGTACCGCTCGCGGCGCTCGACGGTCGCGGGGAGGACGCCCGCCATCTCGTAGGTGTCCCCGTCGACCGTCGTCAGCGTCTCCGCGAGCGCCATCAGCCCGCCACACTCGCCGAGGACGGGCGTGCCCTCGGCCGCGGCGTCCGCGATCGACCCGAGCGCGGGGCCCTCGGCGAGCGCTGCGGCGTGGAGCTCCGGGTAGCCGCCGGGGAGGTAGACGCCGTCGCAGGGCGGGAGGTCGTCGCCGGCCGCGGGCGCGAACGGGACGACGGTCGCGCGCTCGCTCAGCCGCTCGCGGGTGGCCGGGTAGACGAACCGGAACGCGGCGTCGTCGGCGACCGCGATCCGCGGGGTGTCGTCGTGGTCGCCCTCGGCACCTTCCCCTGCGAAGGGGTCGAGTGCTCCCGCACTCGGCTCGGCCGCGGCCGGCGTCGGCTCCCGTGCGAGATCGAGCAGCCGGTCGGTCCGGAGCGTCTCGGCGGCGTCGTCGAGCGCGGCCTCGTCGAGCGGGGCCTCCTCCCCCATCCGGAGCCCGAGGTGGCGGTCGGGGATCTCCAGGTCCTCGCGGGGCGGGATCCGGCCGCAGTAGGCGAGTTCGTCGGGGAGCGCCTCGCGGATCCCCTCCTCGTGGCGGCCGCCGTGCGCCCGCTGGGCGATCACGCCCGCCACGTCGACGTCGTGGGCCGTTCGGTCGGCGTAGGTCGCGAACCCGAGCGCGGTCGCCGCGACGCTCTCCATTCCGGCGCTCGCGTCGACGACGAGGACAACCGGGAGGTCGAGCGCGGCGGCGACCCCGGCCGTGCTGGCGGCGCTGCCGTCGTACAGTCCCATCATCCCCTCGATAACGCAGACGTCGCCGTCGCCTCGGGCGTAGTTGCGCCGGAGTCCGCCTTTCCCTTGGAGCCACGGGTCGAGGGTCCGCGAGGCGCGCCCAGCGACCCGTGTGTGGTGGCTCGGGTCGATGAAGTCCGGGCCCGCCTTCGCCGGTTGGACGGTCCGCCCCGCGGACTCGAACGCGCGCAGCGTCGCGAGCATCGCGACCGTCTTGCCGACGCCGGAGGCCGTGCCGCCGAGGACGAGTCCCTTCACGACGCGTCGCCTCCCTTCGCGGCCGGGTGTCCCTCCTCTCCGTCGATTGCCGCGCGCTCGGCGAGCAGTCGGTCGGTCACGGCCGCGATCTGCTCGCGGACGGCGGCGTCGGCGATCCCGGCACGCTCCGCGAGCGCGAGCGCGCCGCCCATGCCGACGCCCTCCTTCGCCTCGCCGCGGGCGTACGCCGCCAGCGCGGGATGGTCGCTCTCGGCGAATCCGGGCTCGGCGGCCGCCAGCCGCAGGTCGAGGTCGTCTGCGAGCGCGGGCAGGTCCGCGGTCGGGTCGTCGGCGACGAGCGACGTGGTCGCCAGCGGGATCGGGCGGTCGACGCCCGCGTGTCGGGCAAGCGCCGCTGCGGCCGCGAGCTGGGTGCCGCCGGCGAGGGTGACGTCGATCCCGGCGTCCGCGCAGCCGACGACGAGGCCTGCGACGGCGGCGAGGACGGGGTCGCCCGCCAGTCGGACCGCCTCGATCGGGTCGCCGGCCGCGTCGCCCGGATCGAGGCCGCTCGCGTCGAGCCCCTCGGCGACGACGCGGCGCTTGCGCTCGATCGGGTTCGCCGGCAGCGAGGAGGAGACCGCGGCGCGCTCGCCGAGCGCGGTCAGCGCGCCGAGCGCGGTCGTCGTCCCGCCGGGGATCGTCTCGGCGACGAGGAGTTCAGTGTCGTCTCCCGTCCCCTCGTCGTCGGGGTCGCCGTCGGACGCGGCGAGTTCAGGGGCTAATTTACGGGCGCGCTCGAAGACGGTCGCCGCCTCCGGGACCGGTTCCGGCTCTCGGAGGTCCCCGCCTGGTGAGGCGCCGACGTCCCGGGCCATCGCCGCGGTCGGCGCGCCGAGCCCGGCGTCGAGGAACTCGACGGGGAGCGACTCGGGGCCGAGCAGTTCGCGGACCGCGCGGGTGACGACCGCGGGGGTCGGACAGCCGCTCGGGCTCACCGGTACGGGCGAGTCCGGAGCCGGGCGCCCCGCCTCGACGATCTCGAGGTCGGCGCTGGGCGTGTGGACGCGCAGCTCCGGATCGGCGCCCGCGGCGCTGATCCCGTCGATCGCGGCGGTCGCGGTCGTCCCGGCGACGACGACGAGCCTCATGTCGCCCATCCGGACCCCCCTCGGTCGAGCCCGGGGCTTCCCGGCGCGGCGTCGATGTGTACCACTGGCGGTTCATCGATACAAGTGGACTTTAATCGATCGACGCGTGGCGGTCGGGAGCGTGCGGGCCGCGGCTCGGTCGAGGAGCGTGTCGCGTGCTGCTTTCCCTCGATTAGTCGCGGCGTGTGCCTCTGTCTCTCGCTCGGGTCGCGGGCCGACCGCCCGGGGGAACGCTCGGCGATCGGCGCGGCCCGACGCGGACGAGCGCTCGGCCGGACTCCGGCGGATGCGAACGCCCGCGCCCGTCACCTGTTTGCGGTCCCCGGGACATAAGCCGGGCGCGCTTGGGCGACGGGCGCGTCCGACCGCGCCGACGGGAGAGGCCGACCAGCTCCGGTCCGGCCGCTGCCTGCTACGCTCCCCCACGCGGCCCGCGGAGCGAAGCGGTTAAGGGCGAACCATCGGTATATTCGTCAACTCGCTGGTGCGGACACAGCGGGCACTCGCCGCCGGGGGCGCGGTCGGACCGACCGCTGCGCGCCCCGGGACGAGACGACATGTGGCCCCTCGCGGCTGAATCGCAACCGTCCGCGGACACACAATGGCACGAAGCTTCTACTCGCACATCAAGGAGGCGTGGCGGTCCCCCAAGGAGGGGAAACTAGCGGAGCTGCAGTGGCAGCGCAAACAGGAGTGGCGCGACCAGGGCGCCATCGAGCGCATCGAGCGCCCCACTCGGCTGGACAAGGCCCGCGAACTGGGCTACAAGGCCAAGCAGGGCGTCATCGTCGCCCGCGTGAGCGTCCGGAAGGGCGGCTCGCGCAAGCAGCGCTTCAAGGCGGGCCGCCGCTCGAAGCGTCAGGGCGTCAACCGCGTCTCGCGCCGCAAGTCGATCCAGCGCATCGCCGAGGAGCGCGCCTCGCGGAAGTACCGCAACCTCCGCGTGCTCAACTCCTACTGGGTCGGTGAGGACGGCTCCCAGAAGTGGCACGAGGTCATCCTCGTGGACCCCGCCCACCCCGCGATCGAGAACGACGACCAGCTGAACTGGATCTGCTCGGACGACCACAAGGGCCGCGCGTACCGCGGGCTCACCTCCGCCGGCACCAAGGGCCGCGGCCAGCGCAAGCGCGGCAAGGGCACCGAGAAGACGCGCCCGAGCGTCACCTCGAACGACCGGCAGGGCAAGTAGCGCCCTCGACCGCTCCGACGTTTTACTCCCGGTCCGCTTTTCCGGCTAGCCGCGGCACTGTGCGGCCTCGACGCAAGAGCAAAGAGACCGCGTCACATACTACCAATAGTACGTGGCGATCGCCAAGTGACCGCGAGCAGCCCCATCCCCCTCGACGCGTTCGCGACCGAACTCCAGTCGCTCGACAGCGACGCCTTCGCGGCGCTCGTCGGCGAGGCGTACGCGGCCACCGCCGACGGCGTCGAGGTCGACCCGCCGCGCGTCACGGTGACGGAGGGGGTCCGCAGAACCGAACTGCTCGCCGTCGCGGCCGCGGACCGAGACGCCCCCGTCGCCTCGGGCGGTCCTGCCGCCCCCGACGACGCAGTTGACGCCGTTGTCGTCGCGAGCGACTCACTCGCCGACCTCGGCTCCGAACTCGACGCCGACGTGGTGACGCCGGCGGACCTCCGAGAGCGCCTCCTCTACGCCGTGCCGCCGGCGGAGGCGAACGCCATCGCCGACCGACTCCTCGGCGTCTCGGTTCGGTCCGAAGCGTACGACGGTTCGGCCGCTTCCGACACCGACGCGGCGGACGACGAAGGCGACGGTGAGACCGATGTTGACGGCGACGAGTCGTCCGGCGACGGAACGGCGGCCGATGACGGCGCAGCGGTGGGCGCCGTCGCGTCGGGCGTGACGGGCGGCGATACCGCTCTCTCGCCCACCGACCGGGCCGCGGGCGACTCGGCCGACGATTCGCGGACTCGCGACCGAGCGAGCGACGCCGCCGCCGCGTCCGCTCTGAGCGGCGAGGCGACACCGACCGAGTCCGCCACCAGCGACGCGCCGAGCGATCGTCGCTCTCCGCGGACCGTCCTCGCGGCGGTCGCCGTCGCCGCGCTCCTCGTCGCGGCGGCGGGGGCCGGATTCGCCGCCGGCACCGCCGGAGTCGGCGGACTCGACGGCGTCGCCGGGGTCGGGGGCGACGGAACGACCGACCCGTCGGCGACGGACTCGGACGCGGCCGGGTCGACGAACGGCAGCGACGACGGGAGCGAGGGATCCGGGGACGACGACACCGGGGACACCGTCGCGGTCACGGACGGCGACCCGACCGGCGAGGCCGAACGGAACACGGCGCTGTCTCCCACCTGCGAGCGGTCCGCGATTCAGGTCGTCCAGATCCAGATGAACGCGCTCCGCTACAACGACAACGCGACGAACGACGGCATCCGGACTCTGCGGGCATTCGCATCGCCGGAGAACAAGGAGATCGTCGGCTCGATCGGCGAGTACGTCGAGCTGTTCGAGACGGCGCGGTACGCGCCGATGCTCACGTACGACACCGCCGAGTACTCGGTGCCGGAGATAGCCGATGACGGCGCCGAAGTCGAGGTCGTCACCCGGGAGAACGGCAGCGTCACCGGCCGCTACGAGTTCCGACTCGTCCGCGTCGGCGGCGGAAGCGGGGACACGGACAGCTCCCTCGGCGACGTGGACGACTGCTGGATGACCGACGCCGTGGCGGCGTCGACGGAGTGACCGCACGACGCGCGGCGCTGCTCCGGGAACACGATTATATCCGCGCCGGCACTGGGTGCGGACATGAGTCTCTCGCTCGACGCGACCCAACTCGACCGCTACTCCCGGCACGTCATCCTCGACGACGTCGGCCCGGAGGGGCAAAAGCGGCTGCTCGACGCTCGCGTCCTCGTCGTCGGCGCGGGCGGGCTCGGCGCGCCGGCGATCCAGTACCTCGCGGCCGCGGGCGTCGGGACGATCGGCGTCGTCGACGACGACGTCGTCGAGCGCTCGAACCTCCAGCGGCAGGTGATTCACGGCGACAGCGACGTGGGGCGCAAGAAGGTCGACTCGGCGGCCGACTTCGTCGCCGACCTCAACCCCGACGTCGACGTCGAGCGCCACGAGCTGCGCCTCGACGCTGGCAACGCCCGCGAGCTGATCGCGGACTACGACGTCGTCGTCGACTGCTCAGACAACTTCGCCACCCGCTACGTGGTGAACGACGCCGCCCGGATCGAGGGGGTGCCGGTCTCGCACGGCGCCATCTACAAGTTCGAGGGGCAGGTGACGACGCTCTCGCCCGACGGGCCCTGCTACCGCTGTCTGTTCCCGGAGCCGCCGGAGCCGGGGACGGTGCCGGACTGCGCCAGCACGGGCGTCCTCGGTGTCCTCCCCGGGACGGTCGGCTGCCTTCAGGCGACGGAGGCCGTGAAGCTGATCATGGACGTGGGCGACCCGCTCGTCGGTCGCATGCTGTTTTACGACGCGATGGACCTCTCGTTCGAGACGGTGCCGTACGCGCGTAACCCCGACTGTCCGGTGTGCGGCGACGACGGCATCGACACCATCGACGGGATCGATTACGCGGCCGGCTGTCAGATCGACGCGGCCTGATTCGGCCGCGGGACCCTCGTCACCCTTCTCGAACGCTCACAGCGACCGGTCGGCCATCGCGGTCCCCGCGGTGACGCCGGCGTCCTCGTCGACGAATCCCGACTGGACGCACCATCGGCAGTACCGGTAGCCGGCGCGGTTCTCGGCGCCGCAGTGCCGGCAGACGACCGTCTCCCCGTCGGCGTCGAGCGGCGGGGGATCGTCTCCACCGCCGCCGTCGCTCGTCTCGCCCGTCCCGTCCGCCGGATCGGCGTCCGGGTCGCGGTCGAGCGCGAGCGTCGGCCCGACATCGGCGCCCTCGGCGTCACCGCCCGACGACCGAGCCGCGAACGAGCCGAACAGCTCCGCAGGGTCGCGGTTCCGCCGGACGAGGAGCCACGTTACCGCGAGGTTGAGCGCGGCCACGCCGACGAAGATCGCGGCGAGCGGGAGGAGTTGATCACCCGTCATGTGCGTAATGTTACCATCCCAGCGTTTTGTGTCTGACGGTGGGTCAGGCCGGCGGATTCGGCGGGCCGGTTCGGTCTGGTTCGGCGGCTCCGTTCGGTCGGGGCCGGTGGATCGGTTCGGTCTGGGTCGGGCGTGCCGCTCCAGAGTACTCTTGAGGCCGCCGGTCGAAGGCGCACTCGCATGAAGGAGACCATCCACACGGACGACGCTCCGGCGGCGGTGGGCGCGTACAGTCAGGCGACGACCGACGGCGACCTCGTGTTCACAGCGGGGCAGATCCCGCTGACGCCCGAGGGCGACCTCCTCGACGACGCGCCGATCGCGGTCCAGACGGAGCAGGCGCTCGACAACCTCCTCGCGGTGCTGGAGGAGGCGGGCGCGGCCCCTGAGGACGTGCTCAAGACGACAGTGTTCCTCGACGACATGGACGACTTCGACGAGATGAACGAGACGTACGCCGACTACTTCGACGAGTCGCCGCCGGCCCGCTCCGCGGTCGAGGCGGGCGCGCTCCCGAAAGGTGCCGGCGTCGAGATCGAGGCGGTCGCCGTCGTCGAGTGATGGCGGACGGCGGCGGCGAATCGGCGAGGGCGCGCGGCGCCCCGGCCACCCCGCGCGCCAGAGCGCGGTCCGCGGCGCTGTGGGGCATCGTCGGCGGGTTCGCCTTCCTCGTGCTCGCGCAGGGGTACCGTCTCCTCGGTCCCGGATCGCTGCCGGTCGGCCTCTGGGGACTGGTGCTCGTCGCGCTCGCGGTCGGCGTCGCCTCGGGCGGTCTCTCCTACCTCGCCGAGGCACGCCTCCGGGCGAAAAGAAGGACTTAACAGTCGCACCGGATTATCTCCGCGTGAGCCAGGATGGCCGAGTGGTAAGGCGCACGCCTGGAAAGCGTGTTCCCATCCGGGATCGGGGGTTCAAATCCCTCTCCTGGCGTTCTGTCGACGCCGACTACGAGCGAAGAGCGCTAGCGATGAGCGAGTCCGGCGTCGACGAACCCTGCGGAGGGATTTGAACCATATCAGTCGCGCGCAGTGAGCGAAGCGAACGAGCACGTCTGATTTCGGTTCAAATCCCTCTCCTGGCGTTTTCGACGAACAACACGGCAAATGAGGAGCGACAGTGACGAGCGAGTCCGGCGTCGACGATCCTGTTCAATTGCCCATTTATAACCAACCGAGTGGCGACGGTGTTAGTTATTTATAAACGTTTCACTGCGGATCGGTGGCGAGCATCGCCAAAGCCCCAGCCGGGAGGCGGGCGCACGCTCGCTGCGCTCCGCGGTCGCTCACTTCGTTCGCTCCCTGCGGTGCTTGCGTCGCCTGCGCCCGCCTCTCGGCTGCCCCTTTGAGTCCCGCCCCGCACCGCAACCGCACCTCACGCCTCCCCAGCCTCGTCGGCCTCCCTCCGGTCGGCCGACTCCAGCGAGGGACCGAAGGTCCCTCTGGCAGCCGGCGCTACGCGCCGGCGACCTCGCGCGTGCGGTTCGCGCCGCGGTGCGGCGCTCACCGGCACGCGCCACCGCATCGTTTATTTATAAGTGGTTGTCGCTGTCGCCCGTCGATATTTAAATACTCAACCGCTGTCGTCAGGCTGCGCTATTTCGAGGGCAGCTGCTGCCGCCGCTCGCGGATGCGTCCACACACCGACACAAGATTCATATGTGTGGGAAGTGTTGACACGGATGACGATGCCAGACACGAAATCGGGCCGCGAGCGGAAAGGGAGGAACAAGCGCCGCCAACTCGAGAACCACCTCGCACGGCGCGAACTCGACGCGGACGACGAACCGCCGGAGCCGTATGCCGAGGCCACCGACGCGGAGTTCCTCGCCGAATCCGACGACGCGGCCCGGTGACGGTCGCGCGCCGACTCGTTTTTTGAAGCCGTCCGTCCCCGAGCCTGCCCGTAATCTCGCGTCGCGAAAGCTTTAGACCCGGGAGCGGCGTATCTCGGCGCAATGAGTCGCGGCCCCGAGCTGATAATCACGGAGAAGGACAACGCTGCGCGGCGCATCGCCGACATCCTGAGCGGCGAGTCCGCGACCGCGGAGCGGATGAACGACGTCAACGTCTACGAGTGGGGCGGCAAGCGGTGCATCGGGCTCTCCGGTCACGTCGTCGGCGTCGACTTCCCCGCCGAGTACAACGACTGGCGCGACGTCGAGCCGGTCGAGCTCATCGACGCGCCCGTCACCAAGACGCCGACGCAGGAGGGGATCGTCGCCGCGCTCCGCCGGCTCGCGCGCAACGCCTCCCGCGTCGTCATCGCGACCGACTACGACCGCGAGGGCGAGCTGATCGGCAAGGAGGCGTACGAGCTGGTCCGCGAAGTGAACGAGGACGTCCCCGTCGACCGCGTGCGCTTCTCCTCGATCACCGAAAACGAGGTACAGGAGGCGTTCGCGAACCCCGACGACCTCGACTTCGAGCTGGCGGCCGCCGGCGAGGCCCGCCAGACGATCGACCTCACGTGGGGCGCGGCGCTCACCCGGTTTCTCTCTCTCTCGGCCCGACAGATGGGGGACGACTTCATCTCCGTCGGCCGGGTCCAGGGCCCGACGCTCAAGCTCATCGTCGACCGCGAGCGCGAGATCCAGGCGTTCGACCCCGAGTCCTACTGGGAGCTGACGGGCGAGCTGGCGAAGTCGGGCGGCGACCCGTTCGAGGCGCGCTACTTCTACCTCAACGACGAGGGCAACGAGCGCGAGCGCGTCTGGGATGAGACCGTCGCGGAGACGCTCACCGAGGCGCTCGCCGCCGCCGCCGAGGTGACCGTCGACGACGTCGACAGACGGACCCAGACCGACGACCCGCCGACGCCGTTCAACACCACCGCGTTCATCCGCGCGGCGGGGTCGCTCGGCTACTCCGCGCAGCGCGCCATGTCGCTCGCCGAGGACCTCTACACCGCCGGCTACGTCACCTACCCGCGGACCGACAACACGGTGTATCCCGAGGACTTGGAGCCCGAAGAGCTGATCGAGGAGCTCTCGGCGGCCTCGACGTTCGGGAAGGACGCCACGAGCCTGCTCGACGAGGACCGAGACATCGAGCCGACCGAGGGCGACGAGGAGACGACGGACCACCCGCCGATCCACCCGACCGGCGAGCTCCCCTCGGCCTCCGACCTCTCCGACGACGAGTGGGAGGTGTACGAGCTGATCGTCCGCCGGTTCCTCGCGACCTGCGCCGACCCCGCGACGTGGGAGCGCCTGCGCGTCGTCGCGCTCGCGAACGGCGAGGCGACGCCCATCGCCGAGGGCGCCGACGGGCTCGCCGCGCTCCGCGATCCGGACGAGGCGGCGAGGCCCGCCGACCTCGTCGCGGATGGCGGCCTGCGGCTGAAGGCCAACGGGAAGCGGCTGCTGGAGGCCGGCTACCACGACGTCTACCCGTACCGCTCCAGCGACGAGCGGATCGTCCCGGACGTCGAGGTCGGCGAGACGCTGTCGCTGTCGGACCGCGCCACCGAGGGGAAAGAAACGCAGCCGCCGCGCCGCTACGGCCAGTCGCGGCTCATCGAGGAGATGGAGAAGCGGCAGCTGGGTACGAAGGCGACCCGCCACCGGACCATCGAGAAGCTGTACGACCGCAACTACGTCGAGAGCGACCCGCCCCGGCCGACGCGGCTCGCCGAGGCGGTCGTGGAGGCCGCCGAGGAGTTCGCCGACCGGATCGTGAGCGAGGAGATGACCGCCCAGCTCGAACAGGACATGGCGGCCATCGCGGCCGGAGAGAAGGAGTACGACGAGGTGACCGAGGCCTCCCGCGAGCTGCTCTCGCGCGTGTTCGACGACCTCACGGAGTCGCGCGAGGCGGTCGGCGACCACCTCCAGAACTCGCTGAAGGCGGACAAGACGCTCGGTCCGTGTCCCGAGTGCGGCGCGGACCTCCTCGTCCGGAAGTCGCGACAGGGGTCGTACTTCGTCGGCTGCGACGGCTACCCCGACTGCGAGTACACCCTGCCGCTCCCATCGACCGGGAAGCCGCTCATCCTGGACGAGACCTGTGAGGACCACGAGCTCCGCCACGTGAAGATGCTCGCCGGCCGGAAGACGTTCGTCCACGGCTGCCCGCAGTGTAAGGCGGACGAGGCCGACGAGCAGGAGGACGAGGTGATCGGGGTCTGTCCGGAGTGCGGGGAGGGCGCGGCTTCGCCGCGCGACGGAGGCGGTGAAACCGCCGACGCCGGCGGCGAACTCGCGATCAAGCGCCTCCGCTCCGGCTCCCGGCTCGTCGGCTGTACGCGCTACCCCGACTGCGACTACTCGCTGCCGCTCCCCAGACGCGGCGAGATCGAGATCACCGACGAGACCTGCGAGGAGCACGACCTCCCGCACCTCCGCGTCCACTCCGGCGACGAGCCGTGGGAGCTCGGCTGTCCGATCTGTAACTACCGCGAGTTCACGGCCCGCCAGGAGGGGTCGGAGCTCCAGGCGGTCGAGGGGATCGGCGAGAAGACCGCCGCGAAGCTGAAAGACGCCGGCGTGGACGGCGTCGACGAGCTCAAGTCCGCCGACCCGGACGACCTCGCGAGCGACGTCGACGGCGTTGGAGCGGACACCGTCCGCGACTGGCAGGCCAAGGCGGACTGACCGGTTTCGGGCCGACAGCTGTTTCCGGACCGACAGGACTCATAAATCCATAAACACATATAGACGGAGTGTCTCGATTACCGACAGATGGGGGACCGCAAGGGGGATCCGTCGGCCGACGACCGACCGTCGCCGAGCGGCGACGCCGCTCCGACCGGGATCCTCCGAGCGTTCGTCGAGGCGGTTCCGACCCCGACGCTCGTCTGCGATCCGGAGACGCTGACGATCCGGGCCGCGAACGCGCCCGCGTCCGACCTCCTCGGACACGACCGCGGCACGCTGACGCTGATGGGCCTTCCCGACCTCGGTCAGAACGACGTCACCGTTTCCGGAGAGTCGATCGCCGACGTCGCCGCCGCCGCGTCGCCCGCCGCGTCTCCCGCTTCCGACGGGTCCGACGCCGCAGTCGAGCGGTTCGAGTGGGACCTCCGGGTCGGGAATCCGGGACTGCGGGTCGACGGCGCGCTCCACGCGGCGACGATCGCCGGCGGCGAGTGGCTCGTCGTCGGCCTCTCCGACGCCACCGCCCGCGTCGCCGCCGAGACCGAGCGCGACGCCGAACGCCGGCTCGTCGACGCCCTCGCCGCCGCGGTGCCGCTCGCGCTGTTCCGCTGTACCGAGGAGGGGACGCTCTCGCGGTGGAACGACCGGCTGAAAGCGGACTCCGGCTACGAGCCGGCGTCGCTGTCCGGGACGGCGCTCACCTCGCTGTTCGACGACGAGACGAGCGGCCTCGTGAGCGACTCCCTCTCCCGGGTGTACCGCGAGGGCGAGCCGGCCTCCTGCGAGGCGCGGCTGCTCACCCGCTCCGGCGAGCGTGTCCCGTACCGGCTCTCGCTCGGACCCGTCACCGACGGCGACCGGGTCGTCGGGGCGGTCGGCGTCGGCGAGGACCTCACTGAGGCGTCGCTCAGGGAGGAGCGGCTCGCGGTGTTGACGCGCGTGCTGCGGCACAACTTCCGGAACGACCTCAACGTGGTCACGGGGTTCACCGGACGGGCAATCGAGGCGGTCGACGACCCCGACCTCGTCACCGAACTCGAGCGGGTCGTCGACACCGCCGAGCGGCTGCTTCGCCTCGGCGAGACCTCGCGAAAGGTGGAGCGACTGCTCTCCGAGCGCCCCTCGCCGCGGCCGGTCGCGCTCGCGCCCGCGGTCGACGCGGCGCTCGAATCGCTCTCGCCGGAGATCCGCGAGCGCGCCGCCGTCGACGTCGACGTTCCCGAAGACCTCGCGGTCTCCGCGGTCGCGTTCCTCCCCGAGGCGATCACCGAGCTCGTCGACAACGCGGTCCGGCACAACGACGCGGACGACCCCCGAGTCAGGATTTCGGCCGCGGAGCTACCCAGCGAGTCGTGGGTCTCGCTCGTCGTCGCCGACGACGGGCCGGGGATCCCGCCGGCCGAGCGGGCCGTCCTCACCGGCGAGGAGACGCCGCTCGAACACGCGAGCGGGCTCGGCCTCTGGTACGTGAACTGGATCGTCACCGCGGGCGGCGGGAGCCTCGACATCGCCGAGAGTAAGGCCGGCGGCAGCCGGATCGAGCTGTCGCTGCGCGCCGCGGAGGGGGAACCGATCGACGACGCGGAGCTGTTCGGTCCAGGGGAGTTCGAGGACGGAGCGTAGGTCTCGGGGGATTCCGCTTTACTCGTCGAGCCGCAGTTCGTCGCCGACTGCCACCGACTCCGCCGCGCCCGCCGGGAGTTCGACGACGGTGTCGGCGCGGCCGCGACCCAGCCCGACGAACGGCGCGAGCCGCTTTTTCGCCGTCACCTTACCGTCGACGAGCCAGGCCGCGTCGATCGCGAACGGCACGAACAGCATGTGGAGCCACTGCGTGTCGGGCTCGTCGAACGGGAAGACCAGCGCGTAGTCGTCCGGGATCGATCGCCGGAACATCAGCCCGCGGGCCTGTTCGAGCGTCGAGCGCGCGACGTCGACGTCGCTCGCGAGGACAGTCTCGGACCCAGAGGCGGGACGGTGAACGAGTCGCACGCCCGCCACCTCGCCGCGGGCGGATAAATAGCCTCTCGTTCGGTCGGCGTCGTCGCCCGGCGCGCCGCCGATCACGTCGGCGCTTAGCTCGCGCTCCCGTACGTCTCCTCGAGGTACTCGACAATGTCGTCGCTCTCGGGCATCCCCTCGACCCCGTGCTCCTCGTCGACGAGGACGGGGACGCCGGTCTGCCCGGAGACCTCCTCGACCTCGGTGCGCTCGCCGTGCGAGCGCGGCACCATCACCGACTCGTACTCCAAGTCGAGGTCCGCCAGCTTCGTCTTGACCTTCGCGCAGTACGGACAGCCCTCGAGCTCGTAGAGCGTTAGGTTCGCCATCACCGCCACATACGGCTTGGATCCGTAAAGAGGTGCGGCCGCGGATGCGTCCGCCGCGCACGGGCGGTCGGGGCGGTCGCGTCGACGATCGACCGTCTCGGTCGCGGACAGGGATCTGAGGGACGCTATCGGGCGGTGCGCGAAAACGGGGAAAAATCGGAGCGTTCGAACGGGGGAAGTCGTCGGGGCGATCGCGGTCGAATCGGGGGGTGTCAGGGGTGCGTTCCCGACTTCACATCGCGCCGCCCATGCCACCCATGCCGCCCATGCCGCCGCCGGGGGCGCCGCCCTCGTCGTCGCCGCCCGACGTCGAGAGGTCGCCCGCCGAAATGATGTCGTCGATTTTCAGGACCAGGTTCGCCGCCTCGGCCGCGGAAGCGATCGCCTGCTCCTTCGCGTGGGCCGTCTCGACGACGCCCGCGTCGGCCGTGTTGACGACCTCGCCGGCGAACACGTCGAGCCCGGCGTTCTGGTCGCCGGCCTCGTGGGCCGCGCGCAGGTCGACCAGCAGGTCGATCGCGTCGAGGCCCGCGTTCTCGGCGAGCACGCGCGGGATCAGTTCGAGGGAGTCAGCGAACGCCTCGACCGCGAGCTGCTCGCGTCCCTCGACGGAGTCGGCGTAGTCGCGCAGGCGACGCGCGATCTCGACCTCGACCGCGCCGCCGCCGGGCAGGGTCCGGCCGTCGGAGACGGTCGTCGAGACCACGTCGAGCGCGTCCTGAATGCCGCGTTCGAGCTCGTCGACCACGTGGTCGGTGGTGCCGTACAGGAGGAGCGTGACGCCGTGGGCGTCCTCGCCCTCGACGTAGAACAGCTCCTCGTCGTCGTCACGGGTGACCGAGCCGACCGCGAGGTCGTCGGCGGTGAGGGAGTCGAGGTCGGTGACGATCGGCGCGCCGAGGACGTTCTTCAGGAACGTCAGGTCGGACTTCTTCGTGCGGCGGACCGCCAGGATGCCCTCCTTCGCGAGGTAATGCTGCGCGAGGTCGTCGATGCCCTTCTGACAGAAGACGACGTCCGCGCCGGACTCGACGATCTGATCGACCTTCTCGCGGAGCTGCTCTTCCTCCTGGTCGAGGAACTTCTGGAGCTGGTCCGGGGAGTCGACGTTGACGGAGGTGTCGACGTCCGCCTCCTCGACCTCGATCGGGTCGTTGAGGAGGAGGACGTTCGCGGACTCGAAGTCCGTCGGCATGTCCTCGTGGACCGGGTCCTTGTCGATCGCGGCGCCGGTGAGCAGGCGGGACTCGCCCGCCGCGCGGCCGGTGCGCGTCTCGATGTTGAGGTTCGCCAGATCGACCACGTGGGAGCCGTCGTCGGCCTCGACGGTGACGCCCTGTACCGCGCGGACGACGAGGTCGGCGAGCGTCTCCTTGTCGAGCTCGGCGCCCTTGCCGGTCATCGACGTCTCGGCGACGTTACGCAGCGTCTCCGTGTCGTCGGGGTCGACGGCCGTCGCGACCTCGTCGACCTGCTCGCGGGCGTACTCGCTCGCGAGGTTGAATCCCTTGATCACCGCTGTCGGGTGGATGTCCTGTTCGAGGAGGTCCTGCGCGTTCTTCAGCAGCTCGCCCGCGATGGCGACCGCGCTGGTCGTGCCGTCGCCGGCCTCGTCTTCTTGGGTCTCGGCGACCTCGACGACCATCTCGGCGGTCGGGTTGTCGATGTCCATCTCCTGGAGGATGGTGACGCCGTCGTTGGTGATGGTGACGTCGCCCATCGAGTTGACGAGCATCTTGTCCATCCCTTTCGGTCCGAGTGTCGAGCGGACGGACTCGGCGACGCCGCGCGCCGCGGAGATGTTGTACTCCTGTGCGTCCTTGTCCTGGACGCGCTGGGCGTCCTCGCCCATAATGATCATCGGCTGGCCCTGCTGCATTCGCTGACTCATACAGCGTTTGATTGATTGTGATTCTATATAAATCTCTCGGTGAGGGGCCGTCACGCGCAGACCGCCGGCGGCGGTGCTGTTTACACAAAACCACACGACTCGGCGGTGTTCGTCTCCCATTCATGCGGGGAGTTAGCATTGATCTCTGTCGCCACGAGATAGGCAATTCGACGCCGTTTATATACTACGTTTGGCTCCCGTCACCCCGGTATCCCGCCGGCGAGGAGCGCGGCGTCGACGAGCAGCAGGACGGCGAGGCCGGCGCTCGCCAGCAGGTAGGGGCGCGCGACCGACGCCAACCGGGCGGACCCGGGGACGCCCCCGACGCCGGCGAGCGCGTCGACCGGGAACCCCTCGGCCATGTACCGGCCCCACCCGAGGTCGGGGTCGACCTCGCGGCGCATCCGAAGGATGCCCAGTTCGACGAGCCCGTTCATCGCGCCCCACAGCGACAGCATCGCGAGGACGGCCCATCCTCGGCCGGTCGTCGCGAGGGTCTCCACCGGCGTGTACAGCCGCCAGATCATGTACGCGCCGGTGACCGGGAGGACCACGCCGGTCCAGCGCGTAATCTGGAGCAGTCGGTGCGCGGCGTCGACGAACGCGGCGCGGCCGAGCGTCCCGTCGGTCGCCCGCGGCAGGGTCGCGTACACGACGTACAGGGTCGCGCCGGTCCACAGCGCGCCGGAGAGCACGTGGAGAACGAAGGCGGTCGTGAGCAACACGGGATCGGGTGGGGGCGAGTGCGGGAAAAAGACCGTCCCGGACAGGATCGGTTCGACCGGGGTCCCTCTCCAGTCGGCCCGTTAGCTCTCCGCGACCGGCACCGCGTCGAGCGCCGCCTCGACGACCCGCACCGCGCTCGCGCCGTCGCGCCGGGAGACGACGCAGACGAGCGCGTCGCCCGTCACCCCCGCGGCCTCGACGCCGACGTCCGCGGCGGCGAGTCTGCCGAGCGCGCTCGCCAGCGCCGCGGTGTCGACGTCGCCGGTCGCGAGGATCGCCGTGCGGTCGCCGCCGTCGACGACCGCCGCGTCGCGGACGCGGAGGAGGGCGTCGGAGTCGCCGTCGATCGGGCCGGCGTCGCCGTCGCCCGCGTCGTCGACCACGCCCACCCCGCTCCGCATGGTGACGCTCGCGGTCCGTGACTCGGTCTTGTACGCCGGGAGGTCCTCTCGGAACCGGCGGAGCGCGGCCGCGATCGCGTCGGGGTCGCCGTCGAGGTCGGCCCGCTCGGCGAGCCAGGCCGCGGCGGCGCTGTGGTTCACCAGTCCGGCCCGGAGCGCGTCGCGGACGAACGGGTGCGCTCTGACCGCCTCGCGCGTCTCGGCTGCCAGCGACATGCGCGGGGCTGCGCGTCGGGCGGGCATGATCGTTTCGGTCCGGGGGCCGGTCGCCGGGCGCGCGGACCGCTCGCATCGACGCGTGGACGGCGCGGCGTTCTCGGCGCCTCGCAGCCTCCGAAGTCCCTAAGAGCGGCGCGGCCCCAGCACGGGTATGCAGTCGCTCGTCATCGTCGCGCACGGCTCCCACCTCAATCCCGAGTCGAGCGCGCCGACATACGACCACGCCGACACGATCCGCGCCACCGGTGCCTTCGACGAGGTCCGCACCGGGTTCTGGAAGGAGGAACCGCACTTCCGAGAGGTGCTCCGCACCGTCGAGGGGGACGAGATCTACGTCGTCCCGCTGTTCATCTCGGAGGGGTACTTCACCGAGCAGGTGATCCCCCGGGAGCTCCGGCTCGCCGGCTGGGACGTCTCCGAGTGGGGCTCCGACGGCCTCTCCGCCGACCAGGCCACCCTCGTCGCCGAGGACATTGACCGCGAGGTCCACTACTGCGGCCCGGTCGGGACCCACCGCGCGATGACCGACGTGATCGTCCGCCGGGCGGAGTCGGTCACGAATGACGCCGACGTGGGCGAGGGGTTCGGGCTCGCGGTCGTCGGCCACGGCACCGAGCGCAACGAGAACTCGGCGAAGGCGATCGAGTACCACGCCGACCGGATCGCCGAGCGCGACCGCTTCGACGAGGTGAAGGCGCTGTACATGGACGAGGAGCCCGAGGTCGACGACCTCCCGGAGCACTTCGAGAGCGACGACGTCGTCTTGGTCCCCCTCTTCATCGCCGACGGCTACCACACCCAGGAGGACATCCCGGAGGACGTCGGGCTCTGCGAGGACCACACCGAGGGGTACGACGTGCCCGAGACGGTCGACAGCACCCGGATCTGGTACGCGGGCGCGGTGGGGACGGAGCCGCTCATGGCCGACGTGGTCTTGGAGCGCGCGGCCGACGCCGGCGCCGACCTCGGGACCGCGCTCGACGACGTGCGCGAGACGACCCGCGTCGCCACGGGGGACTGACCGTGACCGACTCCACCTCCGCGACCGACGATGACGAGGCGGGCGACGGTAATGAGGCGGGCGACGACACGCCCGAAATCCCCGATATCGACCTCCCGAGCGACGCCTTCGACGCCGTCCTCGACGCGCTCGACGACCGCGAGCCGGGCGACCCCCTTCGGTTCGAGGGGTTCAGCGTCGCGCGCGACGAGGAGGAGGGATACGTCCTCGCCGACGGGAGCGCCCCGGTCCCGCTCGACGAGCGCGAGCTCCACGAGGCGCTGTCCGAGCGCGCGCCGGCGGTGACGGACTGGTACGTCTTCGAGCGCGTCGTCGGCGAGTTCGGCCCGCGGCGCGCCTTCATCCGCTGGATCGAGGACGCCGACGGCGAGACCGTCGCGACCCGGTACGCGGCGCTCGCTGAGGGGATCGAGCGCGCCTGGGGCGAACTGAAGATTACGGCGACGATCACCGATCGCGGGGAGCGCCGCTACGACGTGCGCCACGCCGACGACGCCGGCGTCCCGGTCGACGACTTGGAGGCGCACGAGGACCCGCTCGACGCGCGCGATCTGGTCACCTTCGACGAGAAGGGGCGGTACCGCCCCCTCAAGACGGCGCCGTCGCTCGCGGGCGGCTGGGTCTTCCCGGACCTCGGACCGCGTGACCTCTACGAGACGGTGGAGACGATCTACCCCGCGACGGTCGCCAACTGGCACCGCGAGCGCGAGGGCGAACTCGACGTGACCCACTGGCGCGAGACGATGGAGCGTCAGTCGGGCATCTACGGCGTCGTGAAGACGTGGGACCGCGGCGAGGGCCACGAACACGTCAACTGGGTCGCGGAGGCGTGCTGTGACGACTCACAGTGTCTCAAGCGCCGGGAGTGGCAGTACGACGAGGACACCGACCTCGACGTCGACGGCGGCGACGGCGTCTTCCCCTGTCGCGAGCCCTGCTCCGTCGTGGTGTCGGCCGCGCGGAAGTGGACGCGGCTGGAGAGCGAGCAGCCGCAGACGTACGAGTTCGAGCTGACCCCGAGCGAGAAGGAGCAGGTGGAGGATATCATCGACGCGGTCGCGGACGGCCGGATCGACGAGATCCGCGAGGCGGACACGAAAGAGGGGGCGAACCGCTACCGCGCGCGATTCCTCCGGGCGAAGCTGTTCGACGACGAGGGGAACCTCGGCGGCGTGCCGACCGATTCGGACGAGGAGTGACGCTCTGGCGGGACCGCGACGAACCGCGCCGGTCTGCGCGCCCCGGAAACATCGCCGCGCCCCGCAGGCTTTTCTCACCGCCCCCGGAACGATGGGGTGATGAACGCCGTCACGCTGGGCCCCGCCGGCACGTACTCGCACCGCGCCGCTCGCTCCGTCGCCGCCGAGGTGTCGTTCCGGGAGTCGGTCACCGCCATCGTCGACGCCGTTGCGGCCGGCGAGTTCGAGCGCGGGGTCGTCCCCATCGAGAACAGCATCGAGGGCTCCGTCACGGAGAGCCTCGACGCCCTCGCCGACTACGACGTCGCCGTCACCCGCGAGGTCGTCACGCCCATCCGCCACGCCCTCCTCGCGCAGGACGACGAGTTCGACGTCGTCGCGAGCCACTCGCAGGCGCTCGCGCAGTGCCGCAACTGGCTGGAGGCGAACTATCCGGACGCCGGCCTCGAAGCGGTCGCCTCCACGGCCCGCGGGGTCGAGCGCGCCCGCGAGGACGCCCGCGTCGCCGGGATCGGCCACCCGGACAACGCTGGCGACGACCTCTCCATCCTCGCCGCGGACATCCAGGACCGCACCTCGAACGCGACCCGGTTCCTCGTCGTCGCGCCCGAGTCCGCGCGCACCGACGCCGGTGGGAAGACGACCCTCATCGTCTACCCGAACGCGAACTACCCCGGACTCCTCCTCGAACTCTTGGAGGCGTTCGCCGACCGCAACCTCAACCTCTCGCGGATCGAGTCGCGCCCGAGCGGCGAGCGCCTCGGTGACTACCTGTTCCACTTCGACGTGGACGCCGGCCTCTACGAGGACCACATGGCGAAGGCGGTCGAGGACGTCGAGGCCATCGCGGACAAGGGGTGGGTCAAGGTGCTCGGCTCGTACGACACCGAGCACGTGCTCGACTGAGAGTCTGACTTCGGTGCTGTGCGGTGGCGCGTACCTCCGAGTGGCCGCCGAAGGCGGCCGCGAGGAACACGCGCGAGGGACGCCGCGAGCGACCGTAGGGAGCGAGCGGCGAGGCTGGGGAGGCGTGAGGCTGCGCTGTGCGGGGTGGGACTCAAAGGGGCAGCCGTGAGGCGGGCGCAGGCGATGTAAGGACCACAGGGAGCGAGCAGCGCGAGCGACCGAGGACCGCAGCGAGCGTGCGCCCGCCTCACGGCTGGGGCTTTGTAGGTGTTCGCAGTGGATCCGTTGTCAGGTATTTATAAGCGAGCGGCCGCGATTTCCGCTACTGTCACCACACTGACGCCCATACCGGAGAAACACGAATTCCCGTATTATTCGAATCGGTACGTCGCGCCGTCGGGGCCATCTTCAATCTCGACGCCGACGTCACGAAGCGCGTCGCGGAGCTCGTCGGCGCGCTCGTAGTTGCCGGCCTCGCGCTCGGCCTCGCGCACGTCCAGCACCAGCTCGACCAGCTCGCCGGCGAGGTCCACGTCGCCCTCGCTCGGCGATTCGAACTGGAGGCCGAGCACGTCGCCGCCGAGCGCCTCGAACGCCTCGACCGCCTCGCGGAGTCCGCGGTAGTCGTAGGCGGACTCGCTGTTGGCGTCGCCGTCGCTCGCGCCGTCGGCGTTGACCGCGTCCACGTGCCGATTCACCGCGTCGGTCAGGTCCAGCAGCGCCGCGGTCGCCTCCCGGAGGTTGAGGTCGTCGTTCATCGCGGCCGCGAAGTCGTCGCGCGCGGCCTCGACCGCGTCGCGGAGGTCGCCGTCCGCGGCCTTCGCGCGGGCGTCGGTCGAGTCGAGCGCCTCGACGGCGCGGTCGTAGGTGCGTGAGAGGCGCTCCCAGCGCTCCTCGGCCTCGGCGATCGTCTCCTCGGTGAGCGCCTGCTCGGAGCGGTAGGCGGCGCCGGCGTAGAAGGTGCGGATCACGTTGACGCCGAGCTCTTCGAGGGCGTCCGGCACGGTCCAGAAGTTGCCGATCGAGGAGGACATCTTCTCGCCGTCCATCTCCAGCAGGCCGACGTGGAGCCAGTGGCGCGCGAACGCCTCGCCGGTCGCGGCCTCCGACTGCGCGATCTCGTTTTCGTGGTGCGGGAAGACGAGGTCCCGCCCGCCCATGTGGATGTCCAGGGTGTCGCCGAGGTGCGTCGTCGACATCGCCGAGCACTCGACGTGCCACCCCGGGCGCCCCTCGCTCCACGGCGACTCCCACGTCTCGCCGTCGGGCGTCTCCGCGCCGTGGTCGTGTTTCGCATGTTCGCGCGCGGCGGTCTCGCTCACGCCGTCGGCCTTCCACAGCGCGAAGTCCGCGGGGTTGCGCTTCTCCGACCGCTCGTCGGGCTCGCCCTGCGCCTCAAGATTCTCGAGGTCTTGGTTCGAGAGCTTCCCGTACTCCTCGAACCGCGTCACGTCGAAGTAGACCGAGCCGTTCGACTCGTAGGCGTACCCGCGCTCGACCAGGGTCTCGACGAGGTCGACGATCTCCGGGACGTGTTCGGTGACGCGGGGGTACACCTCGGCGCGCTTCAGGTTCAGCCCGCGCATCGAGTCGAAGACGCTCGCCGTGAACGTCTCGGCCACGTCGCGCTCGGCCGCCCAGTCGTCGCGCTCGCCGACGCGGGCCGTGATCTTCTCGTTGACGTCGGTGACGTTCTCGACGTGGCGCACGTCGTAGCCGACGTGTTCGAGCCACCGGTGGAGGACGTCGGCGTGGAACCACAGGCGGGCGTGCCCGAGGTGGGGGTCGTCCGACACCGTCAGGCCGCAGACGTACAGCGTGACGTCGCCGTCGGCCGTGAACTCGACGCGCTCGTCTTCCAGGGTGTCGGTAACGACGAGACTCATTACGAGGTGGTTGCCGAGGTGAGCGTTTTAAATCGTCGGATCGAGCGAGACGAGGACGGGTCTGTTACCGATTCGTCTGCTCGGGTGAACGTAGTCGATGTCGGCGGGGGATCGACGGCAAACGCCTCCAAAGCCCCAGCCGCTCGCTTATAAATTGTTGACAGCGGATCGGCGGCGAACACCTCCAAAGCCCCAGCCGCGAGGCGGACGCACGCTCGCTGCGCTCCTCGGTCGCTCACTCCGTTCGCTCCCTGCGGTGCTTACGTCGTCATCAGAACGCTTCGCGTTCTGATTGGCTCACGAGAGCTCCGCTCTCGTGAACGCCTGCGCCCGCCTCGCGGCTGCCCCTTTGAGTCCCGCCCCGCACCGCACAGCACCACCGGAAGACGGTCGCCTCGCTTCGCTCGGCGCTGCGACTTCCGTACTCCCGCTCGCTCCCTCCGGTCGCTCGCGGGACCGCAGCCTCACGCCTCCCCAGCCTCGTCGGCCTCCCTCCGCTTCGCTCCGGTCGGCCGACTCCAGCGAGGGACCGAAGGTCCCTCTGGCAGCCGGCGCTACGCGCCGGCGACCTCGCGCGTGCTGCTCGGCCGCGAGGCGGCCTCGCAGGCACGCGCCACGGCAGTTCTATTTATAAATCGACGACCCTCTTCTTCACCCCTCCTGCGTCGTCCACTCCACCTCGTAGCCCGCCTCGCGAACCGCCGACAGGACGCGGTCGACGTGGGCCGGGCCGTTCGTCTCCACCTCGAACACGAGGTCGGCATCGCCCACCGGCAGGTCCGGGCGACTGCGCTCGTGGCGCACCGTCCGGATGTTCGCGCGCTCCCCGCCGATCAAGGTCGCGATCTCGCCCATCGTCCCGGGCGTGTCGTCGATGCGGACGGAGAGCTCGATCAGCTGATGGCGCTCCACGAGGGCGTGGGTCACCACCTCCTTCAGCGTCGTCACGTCGATGTTGCCGCCACAGAGGAGCGGGACGACGGTCTCGCCCCCGAGGCCGAGCTCCTCGAGGGCGTCGTCGTTTAAGAGGGCGGCCGCGGCGGTCGCGCCCGCGCCCTCCACCATCTGCTTCGCGCGCTCGAGGAGGAGCAAGATCGCGCTCGCCACGTCGTCGTCGCTCACGACGACCACCTCGTCGAGATGCTCGTCCAGCAGCTCGAAGGTGAGGTCGCTCAGCCCGCCGGTCGCGATCCCGTCCGCGATGGTGTCCGGCTCGTCGCGCGTCACGAGCTCGCCGGCCGCGAGGCTCTCCGAGAGCGTGGAGGCGCCCTCGGTCTGGACGCCCACCACGCGCGTCTCCGGCGAGCGCGACTTTATGGCGGTCGCGACGCCGCCAGCGAGCCCCCCGCCGCCCACGGGGACGAGGACGGTGTCGGCGTCTGGCACCTGGTCGAACACCTCTAGGCCGAGCGTCCCCTGTCCGGCGACCACGTTCGGGTCGTCGAACGCGTGGACGAACCGCGTCCCGGGGTCGTCGGTCAGCGTCTGCGCGTGCGCCATCGCCTCCGGGAACGCGCTCCCACGGAGGACGACCTCGGCGCCGTACGCGCGCGTCGCCTCGATCTTCGCCGCCGGCGCCGACTCCGGCATCACGATCGTCGCGTCGATCCCGGCGTCGGCCGCCGCCAGCGCCACCCCCTGCGCGTGGTTGCCCGCGCTCGCGGCCACGACGCGCTCGATCGCGGGCTCGTCGCTCCCCGCTCCGGACCCCTCTCCGGACTCGCCGATCGCCAGCGAGATCGCGTTGTACGCGCCGCGCGTCTTGAACGAGCCGGTGCGCTGGAGGTGTTCCATCTTCAGGCGCACGTCGGCGCCGCACCGCTCGCTCAGCGACCGGCTCCGCTCGACGGGCGTGCGCTGGACGATGTCGGTGCCGGCGAGCCGCTCGGCGGCGGTCTCGACGTCGTCGATCGTGACGGAGGACATGAGCGCGGTGTTCGCCGGGTCCCCGCAAAAGAACTCGGTTTCGGAACGGTGTCTGTCCGGCTGGCACTTCGTTGCGTCCTCGCCTCACCGCTTGCCGAGTGCTTCCTCAAACACGCGCTGCGCCCGCTCGTACCCCTCGTTCCGGTCGACGATCGGGTGCGGGTAGTCGGGCGCCAGCTCCTCGCGCTCCGCCCGCGAGAGGGTGGGCCAGTCGACGACCTTCCCGGCCGGTACGTCCGACAGCTCCGGGACGTACTCTTTCACGAAGCGCGCGTCCGCGTCGTACTTCGACATCTGACTCACCGGGTCGAAGATGCGCACGTCGACGGAGTCGGTCCCGGTCGAGGCGGTCCACTGCCACGCGCCGTGGTTCGAGGCGTAGTCGTGGTCGATCAGCTGCTTGGTGAAGTGGCGCGCGCCGCGCCGCCAGTCGATCAGGAGGTGTTTCGTCAGGAAGCTCGCGACGACCTGCCGCGGGCGGTTATGAATATACCCCTCTGCGTTCAGCTGCCGTATCCCGGCGTCGACGAGCGGGTAGCCGGTCTCGCCGCGGGCCCACGCCTCGAACGACGCGTCGTCGTCGCGCCACGCGATCTCGTTCGGGAACGACTTGTAGTTCGAGACGGCGAGGTCGGGGGTGTAGTACAGCAGGTGGTACATCTGCTCGCGCCACGACAGCTCGTAGCGGTACTTGTCGACGTTGCGGCGCTCGGAGCCGGTCGCGGCGTCGTACGCGTCGCTCGCGTCCGCCCACAGCTCCCGGATCCCGATCGCTCCCGTGGCGAGGTACGGGGACATCCGCGAGACCGCGTGCGTCGGCGCCTCCACCGCCCGCGCGAGGTCGTCGCGGGTGTCGTTGTACGAGGCGATCCCGCCTTCGAGGAAGCCGTCGAACCGCTCGCGTGCGGCCTCGTACCCCGCGTCCGGGAGGTCGATGTCGGCGTCGGGCTCGGGGACCGTCTTCCCGTCGCGCACGTCGGCCAGTGCGTCCCGACCGGGCTCCGCGTACGGCCCGCGCTTCGGAACGGCCTCCCAGTCGTCGTGAAACTGGCTGTGGTTCGGGTAGCGCTCGTCCAATCGCCCGGGATCGACCATGACGAGGTCGGTCCGCGACTCCGTCTCGATGTCCGCGCCGGCGAGCGCGTCCGCGACCGCCCGCTGTCGGTTCCGGCGCGCCGGCCGGTAGTGGTCGTTGTACATCACCGCGTCCGCGTCGTACTCCGCGGCGAGGTCGACGAGAACCTCCTCTGGGTCCCCCGCGCGGACGATCAGGTCGCTTCCGAGTTCGCGGTACCGCGCCTCTAGCCGCTTCACGTGTCGGAGGAAGAAGGCACGCTGGCGCGCGCCGACCGTCGCGAGCAGGTCGGAATCGTAGACGAACGCCGGCACGACCTCCCCCTCCCGAGCCGCAGCGGCGAGGCCAGCGTTGTCCCGCGTCCGCGCGTCGCCTCGGTGCCAGAACAGGCGCATACGATCGCCTGGGGCGCGAGCGGATAGTGTCTGTCGGCCGTCCCCCGCGAGCGTCGCCCCCGGAGTGCCCGCGCGCCCGGATCCGCCAGTACGTTCAAGACGCTCCGTCACAAATCCTGACCTGTATGACACGACGCGATCCCTTCGACGAAATCGAGGACCTGCTCGAACGAATGGGCCGCGAGTTCGAGGAGCTCGGCGGCACGCTGGAGGGGACCGGCCCCGACGTCCCGCGCTTCCCCGGCGCCCGCGACGTCGACGTCGACGTGATCGAGGACGACGAGACGGTCACCGTCGTCGCCGACCTCCCCGGGTTCGACGCCGCCGACGTCGACGTCGAGTTCCGCGACGACGCGCTCGTAATCACCGGATCCCGCGAGGAGTCGAGCGAATTCGCCGTCGCGGACGCGGGCGACGCTGACGAGGCCGGTAAAACCGATGCGGACGCCGCAGGCGACGCGGCCGACGGCGCACACGAGGACGACGACGAGGTCCGCTACCACCGGCGCGAACGCCGCCTCCGATCCGTCTCCCGCCGGATCCCGATCCCGGAACCGGTCGAGGCCGACGCCGCGACGGCGTCGTTCGACGCCGGCGTGCTCACCGTCACGCTCCCCAAGCGCTCGCCCGACGACGACCGCGGACACACGATCGACGTCAGCTAAGCCTTGGACGCGTCGTTCGAGATCGACATTTTCCGCCGCGATCGCGAGATAGCACGCGTCACTCGCTGTTTAATATCTCACGGCGCCTTCCTGTTGCTATGAACACGACGAATCCCTTCGACGAGATCGAGCAGTTCCTCGGCCGCACGCCCTTCGCGGGCGACCGAGCCTGGGGCCGCGACCTCCGGACCGCCGACATCGACGTCGCCGAGTACGACGACGAGTTCGTCGTGATGGCCGACCTCCCGGGGTTCGACCGCGAGGAAATCGACGTTCGCGCCCGCGACGACCGGCTCACCATCGCTGCCGAGCGCGACACGGAACGCGAGGACGCGGACCGGCGGTACCTCCGCCGCGAGCGCCGCCACGAGTCCGTCACCCGGACCGTCGACCTCCCGCGGACCGCCCGCCATGAGGACGCCACCGCGTCGTACCGACACGGCGTGCTCACCGTGACAGTGCCCCTCGACACCGTCGACGCCGACGATGGACACCGGATCGACGTGAACTGATCGCCCTTTCTCTCCGGCCGATGCTTTCTCCACGCTCCCCGTGCTAACTATCCGCATGAGCGACGCCGACCACGCGGCCGCCAGGGAGGAGCTGGTGCGCGCGCTCCGCGACCGCCTCGACGCGAGCGAGCGGACGCTGTCGGCGATCGGCGCCGTCCCGCGCCACGAGTTCGTCCCGGAGCCGCAGCGGGCGTCGGCGTACGCTGACCGTCCACTCCCGATCGGCCACGATCAAACGGTCAGCGCGCCGCACATGGTCGCCATGATGACCGACCTGCTCGACGTCGAGCGCGGCGACCGCGTCTTCGAGGTGGGGACCGGCTGCGGCTACCACGCCGCGGTTGTCGCCGAGATCGTCGGCCCGGGGAACGTCTTCTCGGCCGAGCGCGTCCCGGAGCTGGCCGCCGCCGCCCGCGAGCGGCTCGATCGACTCGGGTACGAGGTGACGGTCGCGGCCGGCGACGGCCGCGAGGCGTTCGCCGACGAGGCCCCGTTCGACGCCGCCTACCTCACCTGCGCGGCGCCCGAGTCGGTCCCTGACGCGATCGTCGACCGCGTCCGGACGGGCGGCCGCGTCGTCGCCCCCGTCCGCGAGGGTGGCCGCCAGCGGCTCGTCCGGCTCACGGTTCGCGAGGACGGGATCGACCGCGAGGACCACGGCGGCGTGCGGTTCGTCCCGATGCGGTAATCGGCCGACCGAACGCACTGTTTTAGAGGGCCGAGCCCCGAGAGCGGTCATGGACGACGCGTCGCTCAGGGCGGACATGATCGAGGGGCTCGAACACCAGATCGGCGAGCCGATCGAGCCGCCCGTGCTGACCGCCCTCCAGCGCGTCCCGCGCGACCCCTTCGTCGACGACTCGCCCCGCAGCGGTGTCGACGGCGACGACCCGCACTCGCTCTCGCTGCCGACGCTGGTCCGGCTGATCACCGCGCTCGACGCCGAGGAGGGCGACTCGGTCCTCGTCGTCGGCGCGGGAGTCGGCTACTCGGTCGCGATGCTCGCGGAGATAGCCGGCGCGCGCCGCGTCCACGCGGTCGACATCGATCGGTCCGCCGTCATCACTGCGCGGTCGAACCTCGACGCGGCCGGCTACGGGGCAGTCCTCGTCGACCGCGCGGACGGCGCCGACGGGCTCCCCGCGTACGCGCCCTACGACCGGATCCTCCTCGAAACCGCCGTCGTCGAGCCGCCGCGTTCCCTCCGCGAACAGCTGGCGCCCGGCGGACGGATCGTCTACCCGCGCGGCGCTGGCGTCCAGACGGTCGCGGCGATCGAGCCGTCGCCCGCCGCCGACTCCGCTCCGGACGACGACCCGGCGCCCGCGGGGTTCGAGACGGTCGAGACGCACGGGCCGGCGCGGCTCCAACCGATGCTCGTCGACGGCGAACAGCCCGGGGCGGAACGGAACCGGACCCGTCGGGAGGACGCCGAACGCGCCGAGCGCGGACGTCAACGCCGGCACGGCTGGGAGCAGGACTGGATCGACTGGGACGATCACCTCTGACCGGGCTTCCGCCTCTCCGTCGCTCGCCGCGTCACTCCTCGACGACGAGCACCTCGGTGTTCCCCCGCTCGTCGACGTAGTCGCCCTCCGCCGGCGGCTTGATGTCGATCGTGAGCGTCCCGTCGGCCTGGTTCGGCCCGAGTTCGGGGTCCACGTCGACGGTCGCGACCCCCTCCCCGTTCGTCTTCGCGGTGACGACGCCGTCGATCTGCGCGGAGCCGCCGCGGACGATGACCGTCGCGTCCGCGACGCGGGAGCCGTCGGGGTCGACGACCGCGACGTCGATCGACTGGTCGCCGGGCGTGGTCACCTCCGGCTGCGGCTGGGCGTCGAGCTCGGTCGCGGCCAGCCCGTCGATGTCGCCGATCATCCCCATCATCACGCTGAGGCTGGCGACGCCGACGACGAGCGCGATGACGAGCCGGACCGGGAGCCCCTCGATCGCGCGGGTGTCGGTGCTGAACGTCCGGCAATTCGCGGTGCGCGAGTCGTGTGTTCGATCGGACATACGGCCCGCTGGCCGCGGCATCGTTTATAAAGAGTCGGACGGCACAGCGGCCGGCATCCTCGTGGCGCGCTCGACGTAGAGGAATTCGGTCCGACCGTTTTTATCCGATACCGAGGCCACCCGGCCGCGTGTACGTACTCGGCCGCGACGAAACGGACTCTGCCCGCGACGACGCGAGCGACCGCGACGCCGGACCTCACCGCAACGGCCGTCCCCCGCACACCGCCCGAATCGGATCCTTCCTCGCCCGCGACGGGAGCGCCGGCGCTGCGGTCGGCGTCGACCTCGACCGCCCGCACGCGGGGGTCGTGTTCGGGAAGCGCGGGACAGGGAAGTCGTACACGCTCGGCGTCCTCGCTGAGGAACTCGCCGACGCCGACGGCGTCGTCCCGGTCGTCGTCGATCCGATGGGCGTCTTCGGCGGCCTCGAAGCGGCCGGCGGCCGCGTCGTCGACCCCGCGGTCCGCCCCGCCTCGATACCGCCGTCCACGTGGCCGGACTTACTCGGACTTGACCCGGCGAGCGGCCCCGGGAGCCTCGTCTGGCGCGTCGTCGCGGACGCTGTCGAGGCCCAGGGTAGCGACGCGAACGGCAGCGGCTCCGATGGCGGGACGAGTCCATCCCCGTCGCTCGCGGCGCTCCGCGAGGCGGTCGACGCGGCCGACGCACCGGCAGAGACGAGGCGCGCCGCGGCGAACTACCTCCGGCTGGCGGCGTCGTGGGGCGTCTTCGACGCGGACGCGCCGCCGGTCGCGTCCTTCGCGGCCGACGGCGACCCCATCGTCCTCGACCTCGCCGGTGTCCCGGATGCCGCCGCAGCGGCCGTCGTCCGCGCGGTCGCTCGCGGGCTCTACGACGCGCGGGTCGCCGAGAATATCCCGCTGCTCCCGTGGCTGCTCGTCGACGAGGCGCACGCGTTCTTCGACGGGGTCGCGGAGCCAGCCCTTCGGACGCTCCTCACCCGCGGCCGCGCGCCCGGCGTCTCGCTGGTCTGTGCGACGCAGCGTCCGGCCGCGCTGCCGAGTGTCGCCGTCTCCCAGTCCGACCTTCTCGTCTCCCACCGCCTCACCGCCGCGCGCGACGTCGACCGCTTGGCGGAAGCGGAGGCGACGTACCTCGCTGGCGACCTCGCCTCGCGGCTCCCGGAGGGCGTCGGCGAGGCGCTCGTCGTCGACGACGCCACCGAGACTGCTCACACACTCCGAATTCGCGAGCGACGAACGCCACACGAAGGGGAGAGCCCCCGCGCGAGCCGGCTGTCGGGCGCGGCGTCACGGTGACGAGATACAGAACGCACAAGCCCTCCCGGACTCACCCACGCGCATGGAACGGAGGCCGTACGGGTTCCTACTCGTTGCGCTCGGCGGGTTTCTCGGCGCGGTCGCCAGACACGCGGTCGACGTCGGGGTCGGCGAGGTTCTCGCCGCGAGCGCCGCCGGAGCCGGTTTCTCGGTCCTCGACGGAGCCCCGACCGGCGCGGGGACGCTCGTCGCGAACGTCGCCGGGTCGTTCGCGCTGGGGCTCCTCTTGACTCGCACGTCAAGCGACCGGATCCGCCTGTTCGTCGGCACCGGCGCGCTCTCGTCGTTCACGACGTACAGCACGTTCGTCGCCGACGCGGTCGCGCTCGGAACGCCCGCGGGCGCCTGGTACGTCGCCGTCAGCTACGCGACCGGATTCGCCGCGGCCGCGCTCGGACTCGCGGTCGGAGGGCGGGGCCGCCGATGACCGCCTCACCGCTCCTCGCGACGGTGCTTGTCGGCGTCGGCGGCGCGCTCGGCGCTGTCTCCCGGCACGCGGTCGGGCTCCGCGTCGAGGGACGCAGGTCCGTCCTCGTCGTCAACGCGCTCGGGAGCTTCGCGCTCGGCGCCGTCTCCGCCGCGCCGATCGGGTCGACGGCGGCGTTGCTCCTCGGGATCGGGTTCTGCGGCGCGTTCACGACGTTCTCCTCGTTCGCGGTCGGGACCGTTCGGGCGGCGAGCGAGACGGGCGCCCGCGCAGCCGCGGTCGTCGCGGCCTCGAACCTCGCGGCCGCGCTGGCGGCGTTTCTCCTCGGTTCGTTCCTCGTCGCCGGAGTCTTCGGCTGACAGCCGATCCCTCACCGCCTGACGGACGTCGCCTCGGCAAGCGATAGGTACAGCATCCCCCGGCCCGTACCAGTGTCCGTGACCGACACCGACCGCTCCGTCGACGGCGAGTCGACAGATCCGGCCGACTCGGGACCGCGATCCAACGAGCCGGACCCCGAGGACGTCCCCGAGTTCGGCGACCTCTCGATCCCCCAGCGTGCGTTCGTCGCCGCCGCGCAGAACCCCTCTCGCGGACTGCTGGTCGTCGGCCTGTTCGCATTCGCGCTCGCCTTCTACGCCGCGTTCTGGCTGTCGTTCCCCCGCGTCGCCGGGCTCCTCTCCGCGGTCGCGCTGATCGTCGCCGCCGTCGCCGCGCTCGTCTACTGGCTCCTCGACAGCGTCTCTCGCTGACGATCAACGTTCTCGCCGACGATGCTCACGGCCGCGGCTCGTAGAACTCCCGGAGCGGCCGGCCGAACGCGGGCGCGAGCGTCGCGACCGCCTCCCCGACCAACACGTCGCGGTCGTCGAACGCCGGCTCCACCTGCGCGCCGAGCGCGACGTCGCTCGCGGCGTCGCTCTCCAAGTACTCCCGGACCGTGGCGAACTCCCGCTCCCGCTCGACGACGTACCGGTCTCCGTCGATGAATGGGCCGTAGGTGTCCGGGTCGACGTCGTCGACGTACGACTCGTAGAAGCTCGCGGCGTGCTTCCGGACCGCGACCGGCGGCCCCTCGTGTCGCTCGACGGTCGGCCGTTCGGTCACCTCCAGCTCGGCGTACAGCGCAGCCCGCGTCGGCTCGCCGGATCCGTCGCGCTCGGCCGTCGCCTCAGCGTCGCTCGCCGCGTCAGACTCGGTCGCTCTTGCCGCCTCCGTCGGTTCCGACGCGTCCGTCATCGCTCGCGCCCGGAGGACGTCGAAGCCGCGCTCGTTGAGGCCGCCGACGATCCCGTCCAGCGAGCGCCGGAGCTGCGGCCACAGCTGGTCGTCGACCACGTCGGGCGCGTCGAAGACGACCGCGACCGGCGTCGTCCCCCGCCGGTCGAGGTGGGCGCGCACCGCCTTCGAGTCGAGCGGCTCGGGGTCGTCGGGGTCGAAGAGCGCTTCGCTCGGGGCCGCGAGCAGCTCCCGCGCGTAGTGCTGGAACCGCGCGAGGTTCGCCGCCGACAGCACCGCCGCGACGTTCCGCGTCGGGTCCGTGGGATCGACGACGACGAGCGGGTCCTCGAACGTGCGCTCGGCGTGGCCCTCCGGGTCAAACTCCACCGGGGGGTGCCAGCTCCGCGCCGACTCGACCAGCGGGACGAACCCGCCGAGCTCCAACACGAGCAGCTCGGTGAGGTACCCCGAGAACCCCTCGGTGCGGAGGTCGCTCCCGTACGCGCCGATCCCCTTCAGGAACGCCTTCGCCAGCACCACGTCCGCCGCGAGGTCGTCGTCGAGCCGCGCGGAGAGGTACGCGTCGTGGAACGGCGTGCGATCGACCGCGGATACCAACTCGGCCGCCCGATCCACGTCGTGACAGGGGACCAGGTCGACGTCGAACCCCTCGTAGCTCCCCTTCACGTACGGGTGTTCGGCGAACTCTTCGTGGCCGTTGGGGAGGACAGCGTGGCCGACCGCGAGGCCGTACTCCTCCAGTTCTGCGCGGTCAAGGGCCGCGTCGAACCGGACGAAGAGATCGATGTCGCGGTCGCCCGCGACCCACGTCCCGCGCGCCGTCGACCCGACCTGGACCACGTCGGCGTCGACGGGGAGATCGGCTATCGCCTCGCGGGTCCGGTCGGTCAGCGTCGCGGCCGTCTCGCGCAGCCGCTCGCGCTCCTCGGGCTCCGGGAGGACCCGCTCGCGCACCCGCGACAGCACCGCCTCCAACTCGTCCATACCGAACGGTCTCGCGGTCCGGCCGAAAACGTGTCGGTCGGATCGGGGCCGTAGCGGTGCGTCCGCTTGGGGGCCGTAGCGCCGCCCTCCGGGCAGTCGGATTCCCCGCCGTCGGGCGGAAACGAAAGCCCTATCAAAACGACGCGAGTACCCGGAAGTGAGCCGAAGTAGCTCAGTTGGTAGAGCGCCTCGCTGTTAACGAGGCGGTCCCAGGTTCGAGTCCTGGCTTCGGCGCCTTCCTCTCGTTTCGACGCCACTTCCGCCAGACGGGAACGTATTTCCCCCGCAGCTTCGTGTCCGCTGAACATGTCGGATCGGAGCGATCGATTCGCCTCGCTATCGGAGCCACACAAGCGCGGTCAGGCAGCGGAAGCGATAGTGAAATCGGAGTTCGTGAGCCGTGGTATCCCCGTCCTGACCCCTGCGTACGACAACGAACCGTACGATCTCGTCGTCGAGGTTGAGGGATCGTTCCACCGAGTTCAGGTAAAGACGGCGTTCGAAGCGACGACAAGCGGCGCGGTACGGTTCCGAACCCGGAGCACTCGGACGAAGAGTTCAGGGTACGACCGAGAGGGATACGAGGGGGCGGTCGACTTCTTTGCCGTTTACGCGCCCGCGTGCGACGAAACGTATCTCGTCCCAATCGAGGAGACCGGCAAAACGCAAATGTCGATCCGGTATGAGCGGGCGAAAAACGGCAACGTCCAAAACACCAACTGGCACGAAGAGTACCTCATTGACGAGGTACTGGTCTCCCTCTGTTCCGACCCGACAACATAAAGAGGAATCGAGAGAGAAGACACGCTGTAAGCGGGCCCTTAGCTTAGTCTGGTTAAAGCGACTCGCTCATAACGAGTCGATCGCCGGTTCGAATCCGGCAGGGCCCATCGCTTTTAAACCCGTTACTGGGTGGTCTCCGAAACGACTCTCTCGGTGGCTCAAACGTCCGGTTTCGGCGTTCTCGACGTTCCGGAAAATCGGCTTCTGAGTGGTATGTCGACCAGCGGTCGGTTCCGGGTTCCTGCTGTCGTGCGAATTCCGTAGTCGCCGCTACGTCGATCCACCCGCCCACCTACCCACCCATTGGTGTAGGTGTTTCCCCGTTCCGTGGTGCGATTAGTACCGTCGACGCTCTCGCCTTGCCCTGCCTGCCTACCCCTTTACGGGGTGGGCAGGCGGGCCGCGATCGTCCCGACGGGGGTGATCTGCGGTGAGCCTCACCGATCAATCAGGTGGGGGAACCCTCGGGACGGACAAACCAGGGGAGTTCTGGTGTCCCGGCTGCGGCGCTCGGTGTACTGAGTCGCCCGACGGGACTACCGAGTACGGGCATCACGTCGACTGCCCGAACCGAGATCTCCCACGGTTCGGTGGACGGCAGCCTTCCAACCGGACCACTCAGCTCGAAAACTGCCTCGACCGCGACCTCGTCGCTGACGGGGGGAGCGAAGCGGACAAATGAGTCGCTTCGCGCCCGCCCGTCAGTCTCTCCAAGCGGCCGGCGACCTTGTGGTCCGTGAGGTCCGCCGGACGCGGACCGAACGGCGCCGGCCGCGCACGGCGACCGGAGGGAGCCAAACGAGTGGCGGTGTGGGTGCGACTCACCGGAGGTCGGGCGATGAGTAGCGAGAGTTCGCCCCGGTCTGCGTCTTGGCCTTCCAAGGAGACTAACTCTGTAAACGGCTCTACCGCCTCTTTTCAGGAGGACGACGATCGCGTTGTCGAAAGGGTCGCTGAGTTCGCATCCCAGTACCCCGACCTCGCTGATCTTCCCCTGTCGGTGACCCACGGCCGGAAGCTTCGCCGCATTGTCACCGACCCGGAGTTCTCCGAGGAGTGGGTCGAGCCTGAACAGCCTCTCGAAGACGCCTTTTCGGTGCGGTCGCTCGACCGACGGACCGCGGCGACGTGGACTGACGCGATTCACGCGTTTCTGCGGTCGCACGTCGACTACGAGGGACTGGTCGCCCGCTTCGCTGACCGGGAGTCCGGCGACGAGTTCGACGTGCCGCTCGTCGACGCGTGGGGCGAAGAGTACAGCCGGAAGCAGTACGCCCGTGCCCGCGCGCTCCAGCGACAGATGGGCGGCGGCGAGCGCCCGACGGGTGGTGAGGCCGTCCCCGCGTGGGGTGACCCGGCGACGACGATGCTAACGCTTACGGCGTCATCTGTGCCGTCTGGTGACCGGCTCTCTCCGGTCGACCATCTCGACGCGATTCACGACGCGTTCAGCTACGGCGGCGTCCGCGACACCCTCCGGAACACGATGGAGTACCATCTCGGGCTGGAGTCCGACGACTGGGGCTACTGGCTTCAGGGCGAACCGCACGGGATGGGCACGGCCGCGGACGATGACAAGCGGTCCGGTCCGAACGCCTGCTACACGCACCTGCACGTCGGCGTCTACTTCGACGCGGCCGCGACCTCGCTCGACCTCAACTCGGTCGGGTCGGAGTTCGAGCGCGTCATCGACAAACACGTAGAAGAGTGCGACCCGGCCGGATTCGCCGGTCACGACTACACGGAGATCGACGACTACCTGCGCGAAGAGGACGGGTGTATCTCGCTCAACGCCGACGTGCAAAACCTCGGTTCGTACATGGCCGCGTACATGGGCGGCTACACCGAATCGCTGCTCGACAAGCCGATCGAGTACATCGCGTGGGGCGCGCTCTACTGGTCCGCGGCACGTCGACGGACCTCTCGATCGAAACTCGTCAACGAGTCTATCCGCGCCGATAGGTGCCACCAGCGATTTGAGTCAGAGACCGCGAACCAGTCGCGTTCCCACGGCGAACACGTCCGATGGAACGAGGGGCGCGGCCTCGATGTTGTCTGCTCCTGCTGTGAATCCGGGTGGAGTATCGACCAGTCCCGGCTCGACGAGCCGCCGACTGACGAACAGCTGCACGACGCGCTTCCTGACGAGTCTGAACTAGAGGATCGGCCGGATGACCTCGCGTCTCGTTGGCCGACTGCGGACGCTGGCGCGTCCATCGGTGAGACACACCGAGAGGCGGTCATCCGCGATCGTGTACTGACCTACCTCGATGTCAACGGCTCGGAGGTGTCGGTTCCCGCTCTTATGGGTCATCTGAACATCAACCCATCGCGGCGCGAGTTTGTTGAGAGGATTGTCGACGATCAAACCTCGACTCCTTCAGAATCGTTTGAACGTGTGACAGTCGATGAGGAATACAAATTGAAGGCTATCGTCGAGAAGGACGGAACTGAACACTCGCCCGGAACTGGCGGCGTTGATACTGTTCGACTGGAATTACCAAAGACTCGGTTGTTAGAAAGAACGAGATTACAGTATAAATTGAAAAGTGGCGAAAAATTCCGCTGCGAGAAATGTAATTTCGCTACCCATAGTTCAGGAGCAATGGCGGACCACTTACTCGCACATGGTGCTAAGACAGCCCAGTACGCTGAGTTTCTGATAAGTGTTGATGATAATTATGGCCATCAGAGGGATTGTATGATTCGCAATAGTAATGACGAGGACCCTCCATAATTACATCATCTATCTAAATCCATGAGAACAAAAATAAGCAGAAAGTATATGTATATGATTCTCAAAATATATTTTGATGACAGGAGCCACCTTCCGGCTTGGAAAGCTACGAACAGAGAACGGCGAATTGCCTTCTCCTGAGGAGCTTGCTGATGGGATTCAGGATGACTTTACTGTCCGGTCCGAGGAGGAGGACCCCGATACAGGAGAGACAGTTGAGTATGCTGAAAAGGGCCGAAATGTTTTCTTAGGAGATGGGTACGACGAATATAATTTCTGCTTTTTCACATATGTGGCGGATACTCTTGAGAGCTTCCGCATTCGTGATGGAAATGATATTGAAGACGATAGCCAAATCGTGTTGGAAACTGCTTGGGTGATCTATTTCGACAATGGGCAATTTGCCTATCAGTCTCGACAGGATATTCCTCGTGCTTGGATTCCGCGATTCATAAAGAAGAGAGCTGGCGTGGAGGTCACGGACAACGACTTTGTGATGGATAGTATCGGACAAGATGAAATTGAGAACTGGTACGATAGAGCTGATCGTATCTCAAAGGCAAAATTCTCTCAAGTTTCTGAGGGTGAATCTGACCTGTCCGGTGCCGGTGAAAAACTTCAAGAACTAGCGAGAGTCGCTGATGGTCTGAGCTTCAGTACTGGCCGGGGTGATGATGGTGACCTGAGAGAAGCGACCCTCATTGATGAGGCCTCTGACTCTCTCGAGATCGCCAGCTTGAATGTCAAAATTGGCGATGAGAATATGATTACCATCAAACAGTCCGGTAGGGTTGAAATCTCATGGAACGAATCTGACTGGGATCAGGACAGCTTACCCCGAAACCGGGGACAGACAGTCCGTACAAAACTTCGGCCTTATCTAGAATCTATCCGCGATTCTCGCTCTGGTGACTGATCTCTAAAACGGCTAGATCTTATCCTCTGGTATTTGTCCTTTGCCCTAATTTATTGACTTGCTGTCAGTTTCTCCCTCCGACTTGTGTATATGCGTATCCCTCTTCCGTCAGTGAATACTTTCCCCGCTCCTCCTTTTTTACAAGTCCCCCCGCTCGAAGAGCGTTAAGTCTCTGTGAGACTGCCTGTCTGGATTTGTCCAAATTATCGGCTATCACCGACGGTGTGAGTGTTAGGCCGGTCAATAATACGTAGAGTATCTGGCTGTCGAGATCTGTCATCCAATCAGTGTCTTGTGGGGCTATTTTCAGTAGCTCCTTTTCCTCATCAGGCATTTCCGGCCCTGTAACTCGCCTATATCCCTCAGGAGGTGTCGGCCGCCCACCTTCGTCACCTTCATCGCTCATATCCGGAATACAGCGTCCTGACTGATAGTGATATCGCAGGCGAGTTTACTAATTAGTAATTTCTATTCAGCAAAAGCATTAAGTAGTATCTTGTTGTTCATCTACTCGGGGACTATCAGCTGGTTCCTGATGACTCTGGTCGGTTAGTGAAGAAGGGCCGCGCTGACACGCGGCCCCACGGTGGTTCCCGTGATGCCAATGCACGGAACCATATCGGGGGTTACAGGCCCCAGACGGTCAGATGTAACGCTGAGTAAAAACTCCGACGGCACTTGTTCCTACTGCGACGACTACGCTGACGGGTACGACGCCGATCGGGACGAACCCGTCTGCGAGCGGTGCGCAAACATCCTCGATGATGACGGAGGACAGCGATGAGCGACGACCTCGAACCCCTCTCCCCGAGCGAGGGCGTCGAGATGTACTTTGAAGCTCGTCGCGACGAGTTGAGTGAGCGGACGCTCGAAAGTCACCGGTACCGACTCGAAGCGTTCCAGCAGTGGTGTGCCGAGGAAGGGATCGAGAATCTGAACGAGCTTGCCGGTCGCGACCTCTATCGATACCGCGTCTGGAGACGGGAGGGAAACGGCGACGGTCGCGACCCCATCGCCCCGGTGACCCTCCGCGGCCAGCTGGCGACGCTTCGCTCGTTCCTCCGATTCGCGGAAGAGATCGACGCAGTCCGCGGCGGGCTTCGCGAGGACGTTCCACTTCCGACGGTCAGCAACGGGCAAAACGTGAGCGACACGACGCTCGAACCCGAGCGCGTCGGTGATATTCTGGAGTACCTGAACCGCTACAACTACGCCAGCCGCGAACACGTCACGCTGCTCCTGATGTGGCACACGGGCGCGCGGGCCGGTGCCGTTCGCTCGCTCGACCTGGGCGACCTCGACCTCGACACCGACCGGCCGGGCGTCCAGTTCCGTCACCGTCCGGAGGTCGATACGCCGCTCAAAAACAAGGAGAAAGGCGAGCGGTGGAACGCGATTAGTCCGCACGTCTCCCGCGTTCTGGAGGACTACATCGACGGTCCGCGCAACGAGGTGAAAGACGACTACGGCCGCGACCCGCTCATCTCAACGCAGTACGGGCGCGCGTCCATCTCGACTATTCGGGACACTCTCTATCGGATCACTCGTCCCTGCTGGCGCGGTGCCGAGTGTCCCCACGATCGCGACGTGGACACCTGCGAGGCGACGGCGATGGTCAAAGCCAGTACCTGCCCCTCGTCCCGGTCCCCGCACGACGTTCGGAGCGGACGGGTCACCGCGTACCGTCGCGAGGATGTACCCCGGCGCGTCGTCTCCGACCGACTCGACGCGAGCAACACCATCCTCGACGAGCATTACGACCGGCGGAGCGCGCGCGAGAAATCCGAGCAGCGTCGCGACCACCTTCCCGACCTATGACCCACCGAGAATCACATCATCACGTTACTGGTCGCCCATCGGGAGCCGGCGCCACCTTCGAAGTGGGGTACCGGCAGGGCCCACTCCCTGTCTTCGCTTTGCGCGAGCCACAGCCACGGCACGCTGCCGACTACTCCAACAATTCCACCAGCTCGTTCACGTCGTCGATCACCGCGTCGGCTCCGTTCTCGGCGAACTTCTCGCGGCCCGCCTCGCCGGTGAGCCCGCCGGTGAGGACGCCGATACCATAGTAAACGTGCGTCTCGTCGGTCTCGTCGGCGTTGCGCGCGGTCCGCACGTCGTCGAGGGTGTCGCCCGCGAACGCGACGCGCTCGGCGTCGAACCGCTCGGCGAGCTCGACGAGCGCCCGCGGGTGCGGCTTCCCCTCCTCCCAGTCGTCCATCGTGAACCGGCGGTCCTCGGGCACGTCGAGGCCGACGCGTTCCAAGGCGATGTCCGCCTCCGCGGCCGGTCGCCCGGTGAGGACGCCCACGTCGAACCGCGCGGTGAGGTCGGCGATCGTCTCGGGGTCGACGAGCGTCGGCTCGTCGTGGATGTACCCGTCCGCCTCGATCGGCGGCTCGCCGCCCTCCAGCTCGCGGTACAGCTCCGCACCGAGGTAGAGCGCCTGGAACGTCTCGCGGAGCGCGTCTCTGTCCCACTGGTCGCGGACGCGGGCCTGCGCGACCCGCGGAAGGTCGCCGACGACCTCCTTGGCCGCGTCGAGACCGCCGCCGAGCTCGCGAACGCGGTCGGTGAACTCGTCGACGTCCATCCGGAGCCCCTCGCGGCGGGCCAACACGAACAGCGCGGCCGCGTCCGTCAGCTCCCAGTCGTTGTTGAACCCGCCGGCGTCCTTGAACGCCTGGACCGCGTTTCGGTCGATTGGCTTGCCGCACACTCGGTCGACCGATTCGAGGATCGCCCGCCGGTAGGAGTCGGCCACGTCGACCAACACCCCGTCGATGTCGAGGACCACTGCGTCGACCTGCATACCGCAACCCCGGTTGGCGGCGGAATGAACGTTCGGGTTCGCGGCCGGCGTCACCGGTTCGGAGTGCGTTGCGGGTCGGCGACCGCTCCCGCCGCGTCACCGCGCCACGTACACGACGGTCCCCGACTCGCTCGACCGCCGGCGGACGTCGACGACCGGCTCCTCGAAGCCGAGCGTGGTGAACAGGCAGGCGGCGTCGAGCCGCTCCGCCAGCGCGACGGTCGGCCGCTGGAGTTCGGCAGGGAGGTTTCGCGCGTACACGGCGTCGAACCCCTCCTCGAACGCGTCGAAGCCGAGCGCGTTCCGTATCGCCCCCTCGTCGTCGGTCGTCGCCAGCGCCGTTACGTCCGCCGTGACGACGCGAAGCGATCCCGCGCTCGACGCCGCGCTCGACGCCTCGGTCGACGTGGCCGCGTCTCGCGCCGCCGCGTCCTGCGCCGCCTCGCTCACCTCGACGTCGAACGCGACGACCTTGCGGCCGCGGTCGGCGAGCGCGCGGGCGACGTCCGGGCGCCGCCCGACGCCGACCTCGATCAGTCGTGCGTACGGGTCGAGCGCGGCAACGAGCGCCCGTTCCGACGGCGATGGTTGGCCCACGGCGCGGCCTTTATGACCGCGGCGGTCAAAAGCGGTTCCATGCTCGTGGACATCGTCCCGGTCGGAGAGGTCACCCCCCAAGTGAAACGGGAGGCCTCCGGTGCGCTGCGTTCCGTGTACGACTGCGACGTGACGGTCCACGACGATCAGGCGATCCCCGACTCCGCGTTCGACGCCGACCGCGGCCAGTACCGCGCCGAGGATCTCATCGAGACGGTCACGCGGGTCGGCGGCGGCGAGAAGAACATCGGAATCACGCCCGAGGACCTCTACTACCGCCGCCGAAACTACGTGTTCGGGCTCGCGTACCTCAACGGCAGCGGCTCCGTCATCTCCACGCACCGCCTCCGCACCTCCTCGGACGGCGGCGTCTCGACTAAGCCCGCGGCAGACGTCTTCGGCGACCGCGTCCGCAAGGAGGTCGTCCACGAAATCGGCCACACGCTCGGCTTGGAACACTGCGACAACAGCAAGTGCGTGATGTCGTTTTCCCCCACCGTCCGCGAGGTCGACGTGAAAGAGGAGAACCTCTGTGGCACCTGTTCTCGGATCGTTCGCTGATTCCGCACCCTCGTCCGCTCGACGCTGAGCTTCACTGACAGTCGCCGGTCGACGATCGCCTCCCTCGCCGACCGCCGGTAGACGTAAAGTCCGCCCCGCATAAGGGACGCGTATGGCCGCAAAGCCGGAATACCGCGACCGGCCGGACGTCGAGGTCGCGCTGCTCGACGCGCTCGTCGACCGCGGCGACGAGGGGATGACCGTCCTCGAACTTCGGGCGGCCGTCGACGCCGATATCGACGCCGTCGAGGAGGCCCTCTCGGCGCTGAAGGAGGACTCGCTCATCACGGTGGAGTCCGAGGAGCGCGTCCGGGTGTACGCACACGACCGGGTCGTTCCGGACCCCGAGGCGCCGGACGACGACCCCTCGGAGAGCCTCGTCGACGCGATCCGCGACCGCCTCGGACTGTAGCCGCCGGAGACGGCGGCCTTTTGGCCCTCGATCGCGTCCCTCCGACCATGACGCTCGTCTCCGGGACCCACGACGCGCACGGCGCCGTGTACCGCGACCGCGGCGGCCGCGAAGTGGTCGACCACTATGGGAAGCCCGTCCGCGTCGGCAAGGCGGTCCGCAACATTGCCGGCGTGATCGAGATGGGGTACGGCGTCCTCGCCGTCAGAGGGGACGACCGCGTCGAGTTCGTCGACAACGCCGTCTCTAACCGCGTCCCGACCGATGACGGCGAGGGGACGTACGCCCTCCTGCTCGACCCGCAGGGCGGGATCGAGACGGACATGTACGTGTACCACGCCGACGAGCGACTGCTCGTCTTCCTCCCCCCGGAACGGGTCGAATCGGTCGCCGCCGACTGGGCGGAGAACGTGTTCATCCAAGACGTCGAGATCGACGATGTCTCTGACGAGTTCGGCGTGTTCGGGGTCCACGGCCCCAAGTCGACCGAGAAGGTCGCCTCCGTCCTCGGCGGCCCGGGCGCGCCCGAAGGGCCGCTATCCTTCGTCCGCGGGTCGATGGTCGACGCCGGCGTCACCGTGATCGCGACGGACGCGCCGCTCGGCGAGGAGGGGTACGAGATCGTCTGCGCCGCCGAGGACGCGGGCGACGTGTTCGACACCCTGATCAACCGCGGGCTCAACGCCGCGCCGTTCGGCTACCGGACGTGGGACGCGCTCACGGTCGAGGCCGGCACGCCGCTCTTCGAGTACGAGCTGGCGGGGACGGTCCCGAACGTCCTCGGCCTCCGGAACGCGCTCGACTTCGAGAAGGGGTGTTACGTCGGTCAGGAGGTCGTCTCGCGCGTGGAGAACCAGGGGCGACCGAGCCGCCGGCTTGTCGGCCTCCAGCTCGACGGCATTGCCGAGGCGGTCGCCGACCTCGACGCGAACGCGGACCCGAAGGGGATCGACGACGCGCTCCCCGCGGCCGGCGCGGCCGTCTTCGACGGCGACGAGGCGATCGGCGAGGTCACCCGGGCCGCGGTTGGCCCCGCGACCGATGTCCCGATCGCCCTCGCGCTCGTCGCGTTCGACGCCGTCGACGCCGACCGCGACGGCGTCACCGTCCGCGTCGACGGCGAGGAGGTCTCGGCGACCGCTGTCGACCTCCCGTTCGTCGACGGGAGCGCGGAGTCCGCGCGGCTGCCGACGTATCCGGAACTGCGGGCCTGAGACGGACGAGGCAGGACGGGAGAGCTCCCGGAGCCCCTCACACAACGAAGTCGACCGCCGAATAGACGCCGAACCCGAGCACGAACGCGCCGACGAGCGACCCGACCCACGCGAGCACCGTGTACCCCATCTTCTTCCGGCTCACGCCCGCGTCGCCGGCGGCGTAGCCCGCGCCGACGATCGCGGAGACGATGATCTCGTTGAACGACACGGGGATGCCGAAGGCGACGGCGGTCTGCGCGATCGCGAACGACGGGATGAGCGCCGCGATCGACCGTCGCGGGCCCATCGAGGCGTAGTCCTGGGCGATCGCTTTGATCATCCGCGGCGCGCCCGTCCACGACCCGGCCAGCAGCCCGATCCCCCCGCCGACGAGCAGCGCCCACACCGGGACGCCGACCTCGCTGAAGATCGGGACGAGCGGGCCGATCGCGAGGCCGACCTGTGAGCCCCCCGCCGAGAACGCGACTAGGCCGCCCATCGCGAGCAGGAACCGCCGCTGGGCGCCCTCGCGGTCGCGTCCGAGGTCGGCGTACACGGCGATCGCGACGAGCGCAGCGATCGCGAGGCTCACCGCGGGCGCCCCTGCGCTGCCGATCCCGAGCCCCGAGCCGAGGACGCTCGCGACCGAGGCCTGCTCGCCGGCGGGACCGAGCAGCGCGAACCCGACGTTGGCGAGGATCGCGCCGACGAGCCCGGCGAGGACCGCCGTGAGCGGCCGCTCGGGGAGCGACTCGCCGATGAGCATTCGGGCGACGCCGTAGGCGACGCCGCCGCCGACGAACGGGGTGAGCACCCACAGCGTCGCGATCTCGGCGTACTTCGGCCACGCCGGGTCGCCGCCCAGCGCGAGGCCGACGCCGACGACCGCCCCGGTGACGGTGAACGCCGTCGCGATCGGGTACCCCGCGAACACGCCGATCGCGACCAGCGCGGCGGCCGTGACGAGCGCGACGATGGCCGCCGCGGCCGTGAGCGTCACTCCGCCGATCAGCTCGGTCCCGACCGCCTCCGTCACGTTCGCGCCCTGGAGAATCGCGCCGAGCAGCCCGAGGACGCCGACGATCAGCCCGGCGCGCATCACGGAGATGGCGTTCGCGCCGACCGCGGGCGCGAACGGGGTGGACCCGGAGGAACCGGCGCCGATCGACCACGCCATGAAGAGGCTGGCGGCGGCAGCGACGACCAGCGTCGCGGCGGTGATGACGACCATCAGTTCTGCCCGTCGTTGTACCCCTCGTTCAGCCCGGCCACCGTGCGCCGGACGAGGAGGAATCCGAAGAAGAACAGCCCGAGAAGACCCACCAATAAGAGCACGAACAGCGGTTGGACCGGGAGCATACGCTCGAATCCGTCGGCACGCGGTTATAAGTTTCGAGCGGGCGGTCGTCGGCCCTTCGAGCCGCGGCCGCCTGCGGGCGATCGGACCGGTGACTAAAACGCGCCTTTGTCTCTCAGCCACGTATATGTCGGTACCCGCACAACGTGTAGCCGCGACCCCCGCTTCGGCCCTCACACGCTCGAAAACGCCGGTCGACCCGCCGGCCGGTCGGACTCGCGGCCGCTCCCTCTCCTGCCCGGAACCCCTCCCCGGCCGTCCCGTCCGACCGCCGGCGTCCGCGCCCGCGCCGATTCGGGTCCGCCACCGTGCACACGACGGTCGGCCGGTCTGGCCGCACGCGGGGCGTCGCGATCGGTCCCCGCCGACGCAGCGGCGACCCGCTTCGTCTGCTTCTCACCTCGACCCGCTCAGTCGCCCCCGTTACTCGGCGTTCCCGCCCTCGATACGGAACGTCTCGAAGGACTCGCCGTCCGGCGTCACCAGTTTCCCGTCCAGCGCGCTTCCGCGCTCGCCCTCGGCGGGCGTCAGCTCGGCGTGCGCCGGGCGGTTCCCGCGTGGCTGCGCGTGGCTGCCCGGGTTCAAGATTGGGAGGCCGCCTGAGTCGTCGAACCGCGGGCGGTGGCTGTGGCCGCAGATCACGGCGTCCGCGTCGCGGCCGCGACCGAGCATGACGAGCCCCGTGTCGCCGCTCCGGTGGCGGTGCGTGACCGCGAACCGGACCCCGGCGTACTCGACTGTCCGCACCTCGGGAACTCGGTCGCGGATCGCCGCGTCGTCGTTGTTCCCGTAGACGGCCCGGAGGCTCGCGGCGGCCGACTGAAACGCGTCTAGGACTGGCTCGCGGTAGAAGTCGCCCGCGTGGACCACCAACTCCGCCTCGCGGACCGCCTCCGCGGTCCGTCCCTGAAGCCTCGACTCCTCGCGTGCGTGCGTGTCGGAGACGACGACGAGCATACCGACCGTCGGCGCCGCCGTGATTTAAAAAGCGCGCCTGCTGCGGTGGCGTCGCCGGCGGCTCCGCCGCCGGCTGCTAGAGGCGCGTAGCGCCTCCCTGCGTGCCGACGAACGCCCGAAGGGCGTGAGTCGCACGCGCGAGGGAGTCAGTCGCCGGAGCGAAGCGGAGGCGACTGACGAGGCTGGGGAGGTGAGAGGTGCCGTGCGGAGCGGGGCGGGACTCAAAGGGGCAGCCGCGAGGACGAAGGCGGCCGAAGTAAGCACCGCAGGAACGAGCGTAGCGAGTGACGAGGAGCGCAGCGAGGCCCCCGAGTCCTCGCGGCTGGGGCTTTGGTGGTGTTCTCCGCTCATCCACGGTTAGCTATTTATAAGTGAGCGGCTGGGGCTTTGGCGGTATTCGCTGCCGATCTGCTATCTGCCATTTATATACGAGAGACTGGGACTTTGGTGGTGTCCACTCCCGATCCGCGGTCGATAGTTTATAAAGAGACGAGCAGAGATCCGGAACCAGTCTATCGCTATTCGTCCAATGTAAGCGCCGCGAGCAGCGACTCAAGCTGGACCTGCTCGTTGGCGCCCTCGGCGATCCGGTAGTCGGCCTCGCCGATGCGCTCCATGAGCCGCACCGCCTCGCGCTCGCTCAGCTCGAACTCCCAGACGGAGCGGTGGAGCTGGTCGATCACGTCGCCGCCGGCCATCCCCGTCTCCGTGAGCAGCGTGTCGAGCGTCGAGCGCGCCCGCGCGAAGTCGCCGTTCAGCGCGTCGGTCACCATGGACTCGATCTCCTCGGGGCGGGCGGTCGCCGTGATCGCGTACACCGCCTCCTCGTCGACCACGTCGCCGGTCGTCGCCGCCGCCTGAAGGGAGTTGATCGCGCGGCGCATGTCGCCGTCGGCCGCGTAGACGAGGGCGTCGACGCCCGCGTCGGTCACCTCGATCCCCTCGGCGGCCGCGATCTCGCGGACCATCCCGCCGACCGCCTCGTCCGAGAGCGGCGAGAACCGGAAGACGGCGCACCGCGACTGGATCGGGTCGATGATCTTCGACGAGTAGTTACACGAGAGGATGAAGCGGGTGTTGTCGGAGAACTGCTCCATCGTGCGGCGGAGCGCTGACTGTGCATCATCCGTAAGCGAGTCGGACTCGTCGAGAAACACGATCCGGAAGTCGCCGCCGAACGACGAGCGCGCGAACCCCTTGATCCGGTCGCGGACGACGTCGATGCCGCGCTGGTCGGAGGCGTTGAGTTCGAGGAAGTTCCCGCGCCAGTTGTCCTCGCCGTAGATCTCGCGGGCGATCGCGGTTGCCGCGGTCGTGTTGTGCATCACTGTCGGAACCTCTCCTGCGACGTAGTTCCGCGTCTCCGGGATCGTCAGATCATAGACACGCTCGTCGGTATCCACGCGCTCGACCGTCTCTATCTCGTCGTACCGTAGGTCGGCGTTCGCGATCCGAGACGCCTCATCGAGGAGCTCGACGGTCTCGGGTGACAGCCGCTCCGCGGCGATCTCTTTGAGTCGCTCCGCAACCGTTTCGAGACGGGTGAGGGACGTCAACGTTGAGTCGTCAGAGCGAAGCAGATTCGTGAGGTCCGGCGTCTCGATCTGAAGCCCATCTACGACCTCGGCGTACTCCACGCCGAGCAGATCGATACACTCGTTTAGTTCTGCTTCTACACGGTCAATTTCGGCGTCCTCGACGGGTTGATCCAGCTCTCCGAGTATCTGTACCGTCCGATGTGCCCGCGGCGTCCGACGACCGTCGCTGTACTCCAGAAGGCGGTCCGAGCGCGCACCGACCTCCTCGGAGACCTCCTTTCTGACCTCGATCGGTGCGAGTTCCTCGCGGCTTTCGACCCACTGTGCCGGCACGGTCGTCACCGCTTCGAGTTCCGGTCGAAGCGCTTCGATGCGTTCGAGTGCCCGCTGCGTGTCTTCGATCCGCTCTGTTGCGGCATCGACTACGTCGTCGAGAATCGAGCAGTAGCGCTCTCTTCCGGGTGACTCCGGATTAATGCTCTTGGGTAAGTGATCGGTGATCGGAATATCGAGTTGTCGACAGAGGTCCCGAAGGACTGTCTGTGTCGGAATCGTGTCGTAGTTCGGGTTCGATCGCTTTTCAGCGTGTTCGTCAAGCCGCTCGGACTTGTGAGTGATCGAGAATCCGACCGCGTCTCTGAAGCGCCGTAGATCCTGTGCACCCGAGATGTACAGTGCGTGGTACGTTCGTTCGATCCCTGACCCATTGGTCGCGGACTTCTGAACTTCCTTCCGACGAGCGGAGATACCGAACGTCGAGAGGAGGTACGAAAGCAGCGTGATGTGGTCGGGATTTCGCTGTGTCAGTTCGACCAGTCCGTTGGCGCTGATATGCGCTTCGGCGTCGAACATCGCCCGGAGGAACGCGGCACGCGCGTCGTCCTCGGCCGTGACGAGGGACGTACCGATTCCCTCGTCGCCGCTCGCGCTAGCGAACGCGTCGAAAACCGATTCCAGATAGTGTGTCAGCGTCCGGGAACCGATCGCGACGTAGGGAACGTCTTTCTGTACTCCTCGTCTCGTTTCCACCTCGAACACGTCGTGTGCGACTGACTCGAACGCGTCGAGGAGCCCGTCGTCGGTGTTGTAGAACTTGATCCGACCGCCGTCTATCCTCGCTTCGCTGATCGCCAGGCCGACGAAACGCGCGAGTTCCGGTGTCACGTCCGTCGGCGGGGTAATCGATCGGGAGCGACGGCCTTGTCTGACGTGCTCGATCGATTCGACATCGTTTATCCACGTATCCACGTCGTCAGTCGTCGAGTGGATCGTTGCGAGCGAAACCGTCCGATCGAGACCCATCTCTTCCGCGCGCTCGGCGGCAAGCGTCACCTCTGTCCGCTCCGGATTCATTTCGTCGTACCAGCGTAGCGTCCGTTCTGTCGTCGAATCAGGTGTCGGAACTTGGCTAGGTCGAGCGATCCGATCGCCGTCCGAGAGTTCACCGGCCGTAACCCACTTGAACCCGTCATGAGTAATGACACGGAGCCTGTGTTCCGGCGTCACCCGAAACTCGGCGCCGTCACGGGTCGTCACTTCGACGAGTTCCTCAGCCTGCTTCCCGAACACGTGCGACGGCTCGACGTGTTCGAACTCGTTCCGATCCGTCATCGTTGCCACCCGAAGCCCATCTTTCGGCTCGTCGAAGCCGTCGGTGTCACCGACTACGTCCTCTATCGGCCGTATGCCGGCGTCGGTCAAAACTGGGGTGTCTCCGGTCACACATTTCCCTATCCCCGCAGGACCTGAAAAGAGCAGGTGGGGCACGTCGTCCTGCGCGATATAGCTCTGGAGTCGCTCGACGATTTCCTCTTGGCCGTGGATGTCGTCGAGGGTCTGTGGCCGGTACTTCTCGATCCAGATCTCCCGGCCGGTGGCGGTCGCAGCCGGCTGCTCGTCGGCCTCGCTCATTGCTCGATCCGAGGGTCGGCGGGGTGATAAACGAACCGAGACTGACCCGCCTCCCTCGGTGTCACTCGCTCCGCGACACTCGCTGGAGCTCGTAGGCGAACACCCAGACGCCCATCAGGACGCCGAGGGGGACGACCACCTCGGCGATCTCCCGCGACACCGGGAGCTCCGCGACGTTGAGGAGCAGGTGCGTGGTCGTCGCGGCGATCTGCGCGAACAGCTCGTACTCCTCGCGGACCGTGTTCGTCAGCATCGACCCGACGACGAGCATCACCATCGCGGCGACGCCGTGGATCGTCCCCCGAATATGTGGCATAGTCGTCAGATCCGCGACGAGTGTGATAGGTGTTTCTCCCTTGGCAGATGCGCCTCCGGGGGTGCGGGTTCGTTACGTCTGGACTCCGCTGGAACGGTCCGCGGGCCCGTTACATCCGCCGCTGGACCGCTTCGACGAGCGCGCTCGCCACGTCCGCGTCGGCCTCCGCGTCCCGCAGGCGCGCGCTCTCGGTCGCGTCGAACTCGGGCGCGACGACGACCGCGGCGGCGCCGGTCGCGACGGTCTCGGTCCGCCAGTCGACGTACGGCTCGCCGACCCACTCCGGGAGGTCGGCGCGCAACACGGCGTTCCGCCAGGCGAACTCCCGGACTCCCCGCAGGCCGAGCAGCGCCAGCCGGTCGTCGATGGGGTCGAGCAGCCGGTCGATCCCGGCGATCCCGACCGCGTCGTAGGCCTCGACGAGGGCGTCCTGCGCGGTCTGGACGAGGCGCGCGAGAATCGCGTTTATCCGGTCGTGGTCCTCGCGCTTGGCGTCGCGGTCGGGGTCGATACCCGCGTCGCCGAGCGTGTACGTGAGGTCGTAGGTGATGTGCGCGTTGATGCCCAGCAGGGCGTCCTGCGCGACCAGCGTCTCCCCGCGGGCCGCGGCGGCGAAGGCGATCAGCCACGGCCGCGGGAGCGAGTCGAACGCCCGGCGCTCGAACGCGACCAGCGCTCGCCGGTAGCGCTCCGCGAAGGCGACGAGGTACGACGCTGCCCACTCGGGGTCGACGAACGCGCCGTCGCCGATTGCGGTCCGGACGGCGGCCGTCATCCGGCTGTACACCGTGAGGAACACCGCGCGCCGGTCGCCGCGCTCGCGGAGGTACGACTCGGTCCGCGCCAGCCGCTCGGCGACATCGGCGACGGACGCGAACGGCGCCGACACCAGATCGAGCAGCGCCGCGTCCGGTTCCTCGCCCGCCAGCTCCGCGACGACCGCGCCGGCGTCGACGTCGACCGTCCGTCGGAGACCGGCGAGCAGCGCCCTGGCCTCCGTCGCGTTCGGGGCGGCAGTACGGATCGGGATCATCGGGAGCCGACGGCGGACGCCGTCTGCCCGTCCGGTACTCCGCCGGAGTCTAAGAACGTTGCTGCCGGCGCGAGACCGGTTCGCTTACGTAAACTCGTCGATCAGCTCGGGCACCACGTCGAAGAGGTCGCCGACGATCCCGTAGTCGGCGATGTCGAAGATGGGCGCGTTCGGGTCGGTGTTGATCGCGACGATGGTGTCGGATCCTTTCATCCCGGCGACGTGCTGGACCGCGCCGGAGATGCCGATCGCGATGTACACGTCCGGCGTGACGACCTTCCCCGACTGGCCCACCTGTCGGTTCTTCGGCAGCCAGCCGTTGTCGACGATCGGCCGAGAGGCGGACAGCGTCGCGCCGAGCGCGTCCGCGAGCTCCTCGACGAGTTCGAGGTTCTCCTCCTCCTCGATGCCGCGCCCGACCGAGACGAGCACGTCGGCGTCCGCGATGTCGACGTCGCCGCCGCCGACCTCCTCGAAGCCCGTGACACGGGCACCGGACTCGGGGATGTCGACGTCGGCCGCCTCGACAGTCGCGTCGCCGACGCCCTCCGCGGGCGGCCACTCGCCGCCCCGGACCGTGAGGACAAACCGGTCGCCGGCGACGTCGACGGTCGTCTCAACCTTCGAGCCGTACATCTCGCGGGTGACGGTGAGCCCGTCGTCGTAGTCGATCCCGACCGTGTCGGTCGCGATCGGGACGCCGAGGTCCTCGGCGAGGGCGGGCGCGTAGTCGAGCCCGTTGACGGAGTTCGGCAGCACCACCGCGCCGGCGTCGATCCGGTCCGCAAGCGTCGAGACCGCCGCCTGGTAGGCGTTGTGGTCGAACTCCTCGCCGTCCGCGACCGCGTGGACGACGTCGACGCCGTCGCGGTTGAGGTCCTCCGCGAACCCGTCGACGTCGCCGCCGACGACGGCCACGTGGAGGTCGCCGCCGCGCGCGTCGGCCAGCTCTCGCCCGGCCGTGATCGCCTCGTACGTGACGTCTCGGAGCGCGCCGCGGCGGTGTTCGGCGGCGACGAGCACGCTCATCACGCGCTCACCCCCTTCTCGCGGAGGACCTCGGCAAGGCGCCCCGCGGACTCGCCGGCGTCGCCTTCGATGATCTCCGCGTCGGACTCGCTCTCCGGCTCGTACATCTCGGTGATCGTCAGCGCGCTCTCGACGTCGTCCGCGGTCAGCCCGAGATCGGAGAGGTCCTTCGCGGCGATCTCCTTGCGCTGGGCCTGTCGGATGCCGCGGAGGCTCGCGTACCGCGGCTCGTTGAGCCCGGTCTGGACGGTCAACACGGCCGGGAGGTCGACGTCGGTCAGCTCCTCAACGCCCCCTTCCAGCTCGCGGTGGACGTGCGCGACGCCCGCGTCCGCGTCCACGTCGAAGTGGTTGACGACCGCGGCGTGTTCGAAGCCGATCCGCTCCGCGAGCGCGACGCCCGTGGCGCCGAAGCCGGTGTCCGCGGCCTGGACGCCGCCGAGGATCAGGTCCGGCTCCTCCTCGTCGACGACCGCCTCGAACAGTGCGACCTTCGAGGCGACGTCGGCGAACCCGCCCTCGAGCGCGTCGTCCCACACGCGGACCGCGCGGTCCGCGCCCTTCGCGAGCGCCATGCGGATCGTCTCCTCGGCGCGCTCCGGGCCAACGGTGACGGTCACGACCTCGTCTGCGATCCCGGCCTCGGCGAGCTGGACGGCGGCCTCGACAGCGTAGTCGTCCCACTCGTTGAGGTCGTACTCGAGGTCAGACTCGGCGATGTCGGTCCCCTCGATCGCGAAGTCGTCGTCCGCCTCCGCGACCTCCTTGACGGTCACCAGAACTTTCATGATCGATACTCGGTCGCTCGCCCTGTAATGGTTTTCGGAACGGCCGACGGCGGACCAACGGTTTCCGCTCGGTCCGGCCGGTGCCCGGTCAGACGGTCGACGCGGACGGTAACGCGTTCCTCCCCGTCGGCGTCGGCTTCGCTACTCGCCGCCGCCGCGACCGTCCTCATCGCGACCGTCCTCACCGCGACCGTTCTCATCGCGACCGTCCTCATCGCGACCGTCCTCACCGCGACCGTTCTCATCGCGACCGTCCTCATCGCGACCGTCCTCACCACGACCGTCCTCGACCGAGCCGCCGCGACCCTCCCAACCGCCCTCGCCCTCCGCGTCGTCGGGCAGCGAGATGAGGTTCTCGCGGCCGAGCCGGAGCTTCTCGACGCGCCCCTCGTCGGCCATCGCCGAGAGCAGCTGCGACACCTTCGCGTCCGACCACCCGGTCTCGGCGACGATGTCGGCCTGGCGCATCCGGCCGCCGTTCGCGTCGAGGAGCCGCTCGACGCGCTCCTCGTCCGAGAGCAGCGAGAGGTCCTCCTCCTCGTCGTCCGCCGCTTCGGCCGCGGCCGCGCCGGCGCCGGTTTCCGGAGCACCGCCCGCGCTCGGGTCGCCGGTGGGCTCCCGTTCGGCGCCGCTCGCCGCTTCCTCGCTGCCGTTCGCGGTCGACTCGTCCGGGTCGTTGTCCCCGTCGCTGATCCGGCGGTACCCGACGACGCTCCCGGCCACGAGAACCGCGGCGAGCAGGATCGCGGCTATCAACATCGTCCACGGGGCGCCCGCGCCCGCGGGCCCGTACACAATGACCACGGGCTCACCTCCTTCGAACGTCTGGGGCCCCTCGATGATCACGTCGCCGTCCGAGAGCTGCGTCACGGCGCTGCTCGGCGTTCCGGTGACCGTGTACCCTTCCGGCGTCGCCACCTCCAGCGTCTGGCTCGCTTCGAGGCTTCGGAGCCACGTCTCGTTGCCGGGCGTCGTCAGCGCGTCCCCGAGGACGAGGCTCTCGCCGTCCTGCGCGAGGAACGACGTCCAAGTGAAGTGTAGTCGGAGCTCGCCGACCGCGACCGCATCCTCCGTGGCGACGTCGAACTCGCCCGGGTTCTCGTGAACGACGACCTCGCGTTCGACGTCCTCGATCGCCATCGACCGGTCGACGTTCCGGTTCGCCTCGCGGCGGAACCCCTCGAACAGCTCCGCGCTCGGGCCGACCTCGCCGTCGCGGAAGCGGTCGCCGGCGTCTCTGAACACCCTCGTCTCGTTCTCGTCCGCCAGCGAGTACCGGACCGCGACGGTCCAGTCGGAGCTGCGATCGGGGTTCAACGCGAGTCGGATCCGCGTCGTCGACGGCGACGTGATGCCGTCGCTGGTCTGCTGGCGAACCGTCGTCGAGCGGTCGCCGACCGAGTCGCGGACGCGCGGTTCGTCGTCGACGGCCGGCGCGTGGGCCGGGGTCTCGGCCGCGTCGAGGGGGGAGGGAGTCGTGGCCGCACCGTCGGCCGCGCCGCCGGCGCTCGCAACCAGCGCGAGCGCGACGAGGGCGACCAAGAGCGCGCGAAAGGCGGGGTTCCGCATACGTTCGGGCCACTCGCGCGCCGGGCAAAATGCTTTCCATACGATGTTTTTTGACAAGACGGCCGGCCGAGTCCCCGTTCGCACTCGCGGGCTGCGGCTCGACCGGGACGCCGACCCGCACGATCCGCCGGCCGACCGCAGTGGGTGGACTTTTTGTATCGCGGGGCGAACTCCAAGACGATGAGAGCCCTCCCGATCGCCACGATCGCGGTCCTGCTGCTCGTGGCCCCGGTCGCCGGCGTCACCGCGCCCGGCGCCGTCTCGCAGTCCGCCGATTCGGCGCCGGCCGCCGATTCGACCGTTTCCGTTGACTCCCCGCTGTCCGCCGATTCGGCATCGACCGCCACCGGACAGACGAGGCCGCAGATCGACACGGCGAACCTCACGCTCCGGACGCTCTCGACGCCGGTCGGCGCAGAGACCCGCGTCAGCGAATACACCCGCGGTCCCGACCTCGGATCGTCGCTCGGGTTCGCGACAGCCGACGCCGACGCCGCCTTCGAGACCGCGGCCGTCGTCGACCGGATCGAACGCGCCGAGGGGGGCGTCGAGCGCCAACAGCAGATCCTCGCGGAGATCAACCGCGTCGAGCGCGCCGAGGTGGCGCTCAACAGCCAACAGGCGAACGCGTTCCGCGCCCACGCGTCCGGCGAACTCAGCGACCGCGAACTGGTCGACGAGCTCGTCCGCGTGGCCGCGACCGCCCGCGAGTACGACGAGCGGCTCGAGGAGATCGACGCGCTCGCCGAAGCGACCGACGGCTTCAGTTCGCCCGGTCGGCTCGACGAGCTTCAGGTGGCGCTTCAGGTGTACGAGGGGCCGGTCCGCGATCACGCGCTCGCGATCGCCCGCGGCCAAACCGGCCCGAGCGACATCTACGTACAGTCGAGCCAGGGCGCCGTCGTGCTCGCCACCGTCGTCGACGGCGAGTACGTCCGCGAGGTGTTCCGCACCGACCGCTGGGACCGCGGGGGCAGCGACATCTCGAACGACATCGCGATCGGGGTGACGGAGGATTCCTACCCCGAGACGGCGGCGCTCCGCGAGCCCGACGCCTTCGGCGCGGGCTCCGTCCACCGGATCACGATCCCCCACGAGCTCGGTACCCTCCGGACGTTCGTCAGCGGCGGGACCGAACAGGTGTTCGTCGAGCACCAGCGCATCGACTTGGCCGCGTTCCCCGACAGCGAGCCGGTCGGGGCAACGGGCGACGGCTTCAACGTCAGCGTCGAGCGGACCTACTCCGGTGGCCCGGTGACCGTGACCGTCCTCGACGACGAGACGGGCGAGCCGGTCTCCGACGTCACCGTCACCAAGTCCGTCGGCGGCGGCGACAGCCAGGCGATCGGGACCACGGACGAGGACGGGGTCGTCCGGACGCTCTCGCCGGCCGAGACGTACCGCATCACGGTCGTCGACGAGCCCCGTGTCGTCGTCCTCGGCGACATCGAGCCCCTCCCGACGCCGCGGCCAGTCGACGACGAGTGACGGCCCGACTCGGGGCGTCGCCTTTCGGGCCGACCCTTTTACGCGAAACCGCCGCAGGGCCGCCGTGTCACCAGCCGTTCGTCGTGCCCGAGGGATGGCGCCCGTCGCGGGCGTGCTGCTCATCGCGATCACGGTCGTGCTGGCCGGCGGCGTCGCGGCCGCCACGCTCGACGGCCCGAGCGCGACGGTACCGCCCTCGGCGGTGCTGTCGCTGTCGGCGACCGACGACCGGATCGCGATCGAGCACCGCGGCGGCGACCCGATCGACGTCTCTGCGGTGACGGTCCGCGTCAGCGTCGACGGCAAACCGCTCGACGAACAGCCGCCGGTCCCGTTCTTCTCGGCCGCCGGCTTCCACCCCGGACCGACCGGCGCGTTCAACGCCGCGGGCGGCGACACGCTGCGCGTCGGGGAGACGGCGACGTTCCGCGTCGCTGACACCAACGACCCGACGCTCGAACCGGGGCGGCGGGTCACGGTCGAAATCACGACCGACGGCCAACCGATCGCGTCGCTGGAGACGACCGTCGAGGAGGGGTAAGAGGGACGTACGGTGGTGTCTGCGCGGCTACTCGGCGTCGGGCGCCGAGGTGTCCGCGTCCGCGGCGATCGACGCCGAGTCGTCGTCCGTCTCGTCGCCGCCCGAAACCCGAGCGACGGTCGTGATCGCTCGCGGGCTCTGGGAACTGGCCTGCTGGATGTGGTGTTCGTACTCCTCGTAGCCGGCCGCCTCGAACATCCGGTCGGCCTCGTCGGCGTCGTAAAACAGCATGATCGCGTCCGCCACCCGTTGAAGAATCGGGTTGTGCGGGTAGTCGGGGCCGACGACGAGCACCTGCCCGCCGGGCTTCGCGACGCGCCGGAGTTCGCGGAGCCCCTCGACCGGGTTGGGCCAGTACTCGATGGACCCGGACGACCAGACGATATCGAACGTGTCGTCGCGGAACGGGAGGCGCTCGGCGTCGCCGCGGTAGAAGTTGACGCGGTCGTGTTTCCCGAACTTCTCGAACGCCTTCTCCATCTGGTGGACGCTCTGGTCGAGACCGTGGATGTCGTCAGCGTGTTCGAGCAGCCCCTCGGTCCCGAACCCGGTGCCGCAGCCGACGTCGAGGACCTTGGGGTTGTCGCCGAACTCCAGCCACGAGAGCGCCTCCGTGCGCATCTTCTCAGTCCAGGTGAACCGGTTGACCCGGTCGTACACCTTCGAGAGGTACTTGTAGAAGAGCCGGGCGTTCGACTTGTTCTCGAGGATCCCCATTTACAGGTTCCTTGGACCGGCGGCCCCATAACGACACGGATCCGCGAGGGGGTTCTGATACGAATCCGCGACCGGGACCCGGGGCGCACGACCCCGCCGCTCCGCTTCCGACCGGCTTTTCCGCCCGCCGCCCCACCGACGGGTATGGACCCGACGACGAGCGGCCGGTTCCGCGTCCACGACCGCCGCCAGCGGCCGGACATCGACGACGGGGACGGGACCGGCGCGGTCGACGAGACGGGGAGCGGCGCCGACGACGGGGCGGCCGCGACCGGCGTCGACGGCGACGAGGAGTTCGTCCTCGTCGAACTCGCCGACGGGCCGGTCGACCCGACGGCCCCCGACGCCGAGGACCGCTTCGACCCCCTCTACGCCACCGCGGAGGGGTACGAGGGCGAGCTGGCCGACGCCGTCGACGCGCTTCGGCCGGGCTTCGTCGTCGAGGCGACGCTGGCGTGGACCGACGGCTCCGCGCGCTTCCGCGAGGTCGACGTCGTCCGCGAGACGCGGTTCCGCTTCGCCGACGGCGTCGAGGGGATGTTCGAGGCGGCCGTCGAGACGTGGCAACAGATCCGCGCCGAGGGCGAGCCCGTCGGCTCGATCACGACCCGGTCGAACGACGGCGACCCCAACGGCGCGCTGTACCTCTTCGCCGACGCGCCCGGCAGCGACACTTTCGGCGAGGTGCGGACGGGCCGGCTCCCGATCGAACCCCTCGTCGCGCGCGTGAACGAGTCGCGGGACGACGACGACCCGCGGGAGGTGTTCGTGTTACGCCCCGCGGAACACGAGTTCGTCGCCGTCTACGTCGTCTTCGACCGCGACGGCGTCCTCGCGCAGACGGTCCGGGACACCTACGACCTCGGTCCCGGCCTCGCTGCGGGGCTCGACGCGAGCTACCCGGGCGGCGACGGCGGCGACCCGACCGTCCCCGGCGGTTCGGACGAGAGCGGCGAGGGCGACGATCCCGACGACGACTTCGACGCACTCGACCGCCTCTAGCCTGTCTCGCCTCCTGCGGCCCACCGCCGCGTCACAGCCAGTCCGCGTCGGGGTCGACCCGACCGTCCGGCATCTCGCCGTTCAACACGGCCGCCACGTCGGCGGCGCCGCTCCGGTTCAGGTCGTCTCTCGCCTCCTCGCTGTACCACGCGGCGTGCGGCGTGACGACCGTGTCGTCGCGGCCGACGAGTGGGTCATCCTCCGGCGGTTCCTCGGCGAGCACGTCGAGGCCGGCGGCCTTGATCTCGTCCGCCTCAAGCGCGTCGAGCAGCGCGTCCGAATCGACGACCGGCCCGCGGCTCACGTTGACGACGACCGAGTCCTCGCTCAGCCGAGCCAGCGCGTCCGCGTCGACGATCCCCCGCGTCGCGTCCGTCAGGGGGGCGTAGACGCCGACGTGGTCCGCACGGTCGAACAGCGCCTCGAAGTCGACCTTCTCGACGCCGTAGTCGGCCATTTCGTCGGCGTCGACGAACGGGTCGTACGCCACGAGGTCGGCGCCGAACCCGGCGAGCTGTTCGGCCGCTTGCTGAGCGATCGGCCCGAACGAGAGCAGGCCGATCGTCGACGCACTCACGCGCCGGACCGGGGTGCCGACCTCCCAGCTCCACTCGCCCGCTTCGACCGCGTCGTCGTACGGCTTCAGCGAGCGGAGACAGGCGAAAAGCAGCGAGACGGAGTGGGTCGCCACCTCCTCGGTGCAGTAGTCGGGCACCCGGGTGACGGCCACGCCGCGCTCCGCGGCCGCCGCGACGTCGATGTTGTCCACGCCGACGGCCGAGCGAACGACGACCCGGAGATCCAAGGCGTCGAGCGCCGCCTCGGTGACGGGCGTGTTGATGTCGGTGACGACCGCGTCGGCGCCGGCCGCCGCCTCGATCAGCCGCTCGGTCGACCCCAGTTCCGCGACCTCGATGTCGACCGGCTCGTCGACGGCGTCGGCGAGGACTTCGCGGTACGTCTCCGGGTCTATCATCGGGAACGCCGACAGCACGACTCTGGGCATACGCGTCGGTTCCCCGCCGACCCACTTGACGGCTGTCACTGACGCTGTCAGGCCCTCGTACGTCCGTTTCGATCGTGAAGGACGTCGCCACACGCGTCGCGTTCCGATGGCTCTTTGCGGTCGCCGGCCGTACGACCCCTCGTGAGCGAGGACAGTTCGAAGCCGCCGATGCTGGTTCTCCTGGAGTCGCTGTCGTTCTACCGCAACGTCCGCGTCGGCGCGGCGGCCGGCGCGCTGCTCGCCGCGCTTTTGTACCTCGTCCGGACCCTCGAACTGCTCGGGCCGGTGATCGATACGCGCGACTACCCGCTGTTCGGCCCGGACGTCTGGTTCCTCCTGCTCGCGTTCGTGCTGGCGGCGACGTCGGCGCTGTCGGTGGCGGTCGTCCTGACGATAGCGGCGGCGGTCCGCGGCGCGCGCGAGGGCGGGGCGGAGCGTCCGGAGTAGCCGAGCCTCGCGAGGTGGCAGGCGCAGCGGCGACGCGCCGCTCGGGGTCATCGGCGCGGGTGCGTAAAAGACAGAGACCGTGCGGACGGCTCCGATCAGCGCGTCAGTCGGCGGTGCAGGAGGCCTCGCTCTCGTCGGCGGTGAACTCCTGGGCCGGCTCCGTGAGCTTGTAGAGATTCTGTCTGGCGTCCGCGAAGTAGACGTCCTCGTCGACGACGCCGATCCCCTCGAGCCGTTCGAGCGCGTACCGGACGGTGCGGGCCGACAGCATCGACTCTTGGACGATCCCCTTCTGGGTCAACGGTCCGTTGTACTCGAGCACCTTGAAGACGAGTTTGGCGCTCGGTGGGAGGTCGTCGAGCCCCTCCGTTTGAGTTCCTTCCATCGTTACGATTCGAAACCGCACACGCTCATAAATGTTGATGGAGCTTCCCCGTCTGAGCGGCGTTTACCGGCGAAATCAGCCGCATTCCGCGCCGAAAACCGGAAGAATTCTCTGGTAAATGGCCGCTGGACTGACCAGTCAGTCAGCGATTTAGCTCGCGCGCGCCTCGGCCGCGCCGTCGCGCAGCGGGCCGACGAACGGAGCGGCACCGGCGGCACCCCCTCGCGGTCGCGGGCGGCGGTCGGAACGAACGGCTTTTCACGGGCGCTCGCGGATCCGAAGGCATGAGCGACGATTCGGGCCTGTCCGACCACGCGCGCGGCGTGGTCGTCACGACCATCTGCTGTCTCGCCGGGATCGCGGCCGGCGTCGTCTCGGCTGTCTACGTCGGCACCGATCCGGCGTCCGCCGCGAGCACCACCGCGGTGTTCGTGCTGGGGGCGTTCGTCATCGCGCAGTACCCGATATTCAAGGCGATCGGCGTCGGCGACCTCGGGATCAAAGACAACCTCTACGTGGCGTTTCTCACGTTCACCCTCTGGTTCATCAGCTACACCGTCCTGCTGACGTCCGCCGTCGACCTGGGGGTCTGAGATGGCCGACGACAGCATCGCGGTCGTGGACCTCGATCGGTGTCAGCCCGACCGCTGTAACTACGAGTGTATGAAGGACTGCCCGCCCAACCGGACGGGCAAGGAGTGCATCACGAAGCGGGGCGAGGACACCGAAGAGGGCGACCCGGACCAGATCCACATCTCCGAGGAGATCTGCCTGGGCGAGACCTGCGGCATCTGCGTCAACTCCTGTCCGTTCGACGCGATCGAGATCATCAACCTCCCCTCCGAGCTCGACGACGACCCGGTCCACCGCTACGGCGACAACGCCTTCTCGCTGTACGGCCTCCCGACGCCGGAGCCGGGCAGCGTCACCGGCATTCTCGGGCCGAACGGGATCGGGAAGTCGACCGCGGTCCACGCGCTCGCCGGCGAGATGGTCCCGAACCTCGGCGACTACGCCGCCGACGGCGACTGGGAGCGCGTCCTCGACCGCTTCCGCGGCACCGGGCTCCAGAACTACCTCGAGTCGCTCCGCGACGGCGACGTGACGGTCGCGCGCAAGCCGCAGTACGTCGACCAGATCCCGAACCAGTTCGACGGGAACACCCGCGAGCTGCTGGAGCGGACCGACGAGCGCGGCGCGCTCGACGACCTCGTCGACCGGCTCAACATCCGGCCGGTGATGGACCAGGACATCGACTCCATCTCCGGCGGCGAGCTCCAGCGCGTCGCCATCGCGGCGTGTCTCGCCCGCGACGCCGACTTCTACTTCCTCGACGAGATCACGCCGTACCTCGACATCGGTCAGCGGATGATCGTCGCCCGGCTCATCCGCGAGCTGGCGGACGACGACGCCGCGGACCGGTCGATGCTTGTCGTCGAACACGACCTCGCCATCCTCGACCTGCTCGCCGACACCCTCCACGTCGCGTACGGGGAGCCGGGCGCGTACGGGGTCATCACCGACCCGAAATCCGTCCGGAAGGGAATTAACGAGTACCTGAAGGGGTACCTCGACAACGAGAACATGCGGATCCGCCCGTCGGCGATCACCTTCGAGGAGCACGCGCCGCGGGTCGCCTCCCGGAGCGAGACGCTGATCGAGTACCCCGACCTCCGGAAGTCGTACGGCGACGGCGAGTTCGAGCTCCGCGTCGAGGGCGGCGAGATCAACCGCTCCGAGGTGCTGGGCATCGTCGGTCCGAACGGGATCGGGAAGTCCACGCTCGCGCAGCTGTTCACGGGCGATCTGGAGCCCGACGAGGGCGAGCTCGACTTCGCGCTCGACATCTCTTACAAGCCGCAGTACATCGACATCGACCAGCACATGCGGGTCGACGCGTTCCTCTCTTCGATCACCGACGAGTTCGGCTCCTCCTACTGGAACACCGAGATCGCGCAGCCGCTCCAGCTGGAGCGCGTGATGGAGCAGAACCTCTCGGACCTCTCGGGCGGGGAGCGCCAGCGCGTCGCCATCGCGGCCTGTCTCTCCGACGACGCCGACCTCTATCTGCTCGACGAGCCCTCCGCACACCTTGACGTTGAGCAGCGCGTCCGTGCCACGACCGCGATCCGCCGGTACGCCGAGAACCACGACGCGACCGTGATGGTGATCGACCACGACATCTACATGATCGACCTGCTCGCCGACCGCCTGATGGTGTTCGACGGCGAGCCGGCCGAGCGCGGGCGCGCGGCGCCGCCCCAGGACATGCGCGACGGCATGAACGAGTTCCTCGCCGACCTCGAGATCACCTTCCGCCGCGACGAGCGTACGGGCCGCCCCCGGATCAACAAGCCGGGGTCGCAGCTCGACAGCCAGCAGAAGCGCGACGGCGAGTACTACTACTCGGGGTGAGGCGGTCGCCGAGCCGTCGGTCCCCCCTTCCTTCTTCCGCTCCTCGGCCCTCTCTTCGCCGCTACCCCGAACCTTTCCTCGCCCGACTCCGGAGTCCCCGCCATGCCCGAGACGGACGCCGACCTGTTCGGCATGACCTGGGAGGACGCCGGGGACGCGATCGACGACGCCGACTTCGCGGTCCTCCCGACCGGCAGCATCGAACAGCACGGCCCGCACCTCCCTGTGTCGACCGACACGCTGCGCGCTGACCATCTCACCGCCGAGCTCGGCGCCGCCGCCGACGAGTTCGACCTCGATCTGCTGCGGCTCCCGACGCTGCCGTACGGCCAGTCGGAACACCACATGCGGTTCCCGGGGACGATCACCCTCTCGACGGAGACGTACGTCGACGTCGTCCGCGAGATCGGCGAGTCGGTGGCCGAACACGGCGTCGACCGGCTGCTCATCGTCAACTGCCACGGCGGGAACCGCGAGCCGCTGTCGGTCGCTGCCGACCGCCTCGGCCGCGACACCGACCTCACGGTCCATTTCGTTCACTGGACGGACTTCGCGCGGGAGGACTTAGAGGAGGCGTACGGGGAGGGGTGGGGCCACGCGGGCGACCACGAGACGAGCTTCGTCGAGCTGTACCGCCCGGACCTCGTTCGGACGGAGAAGAAGGAGCCGCAGGAGGCCGACGAGATGCCCCGAACGCGGAGCTACGAGTACTTCGACGAGGTGACGGAACTGGGCGGGCACGGCGACCCGACGAACAGCGACCCGGACGCGCTCGAACCGATCGTCGCCGCGACGACCCGCGAGATCCTCGGCGCGCTCGTCGAGGACCTCGATCGCGGATGGTGAGAGATCAAGGATAGTGAGAGATCAAGGATAGTGAGAGATCAAGGATAGTGAGAGGAAGGCGGCTCGTCAGCTCGCGCGCGGCACCGCCGCGATCCCCGTGATCCGATCCTCACTATCGAAGCGATTAAGCCCGGAACACGCGAACGCTGGCACATGCACCACCTCATCATCCGCGGCGACCCCGACATCCGGCGGGACGCGGTGATCGAGCACGACGGCGAGGAGCTGGTCTGTTTCGGAATCAACGTTCAGGGCGGCTGGCACGGCCCGGACGAGCCGCAGCTCTGGTGTACCGTCGGCACCGAAGACGAGCGCGAGGCGTACGACAAACGCGAGTACGTCCCCCACTGGCTCGACGTCGAGACGGTCGACGCCGAGGACCTGAACGTGATCAAAGCGAAGGGCGAGCTGTCCGTCTAAACGGCGCGAACGAACGCTTTTCTCGGGCCGTCCTACTCCTCTACCGGCGGGTCCGCCAGCCACGCCTCGATGGCGCCGGCCATCGCGCCGCGCCGGTGGATCGTCCCCGCCTCGGGGTCGACGACGGTGCTCTCGGTGCCGGGAGCCTCCCCGTCGTCGATCACGGCGGCGACGCCGTCGCGGATCCGGTCGTCGAGGTCGCTCGGGTCCGTGACGCTGCCCGTGCCGGAGACGTTGGCGCTCGTCGCGGTGAGCGGGCCGGTCTCGTCCAGCAGCGCCCGCGCGAGGTCGTGATCTGGCACGCGGATCCCGACGCGGTCGCGCCCGGCGGTGAGCGTGTCGGGCACGCGGTCGCCGCGCTCGACGACGACGGTCACCGGTCCCGGGAGGAACGCCCTCGCGAAGGCGACCGCGCGCTCGGTCGGCCGAGTGTAGCGGAGCGCGTCGTCGACGTTCGCGACGCCGAGCGAGAGCGGGTTCGACCGGTCGCGGCCCTTCAGCTCGAAGACGCGTTCGACGGCGTCGGGGTCGAGCGCGTCGGCGCCCAGCCCGTACACCGTCTCGGTCGGGTAGACGACGAGCTCGCCGCGGTCGACGGCGGCGGCCGCCGCGCGCAGCTCGTCGGATCGGTCCGGTCGGTCGTCGCTCGTGTCGGCGGTCACGCGCGTCCGTTCGGCGGCGAGTTGAAAAAGGGTGACGAGTGGGTGCGATCCCGGAATCGATCGAGAGGGAATCGCTCCTCCAATCAGTCGACGAGGTCGGCGACCGCGTCGCCAATTGCCTCGGCGTCGGGGAACTCGGGGTGTTCGCTCGCGACCCACGCGTACTCGACGGTGCGGTCGGAATCGAGGAGGAAGACGGCGGGGCGGCTCTCCGTGATCCCCGTCATCCCGTCGATATCGTGTGCGAGGCCGTACTCCTCGACCACGTCTGCGCCCGGGTCCGAGAAGATCCGGACGCCGTCGCCGCGCTCGGCGAGCAGGCGCTTGTGCGCGTACGGCGTCGAGATGGAGACGCCGAGGACGTCGAGGTCGTCGCTCCACTCGTTGTCGTCGACCGTGTTGTAGAGGTACGTCCCCTGGAAGGTGCCGTCCATCGGGTGGAACAGCAGGAGCGTCGGGCCGTCGACGACGTCGGCGAGCGCGCGGTCCTCCCAGTACTCGCCGTTCACGAGCGGGCGGGTGAAGTTGGGCGCCGTGTCGCCCTCGTCGACGTGGTCGGCCTCGGGCAGGGAGACGACGTCGAAGTCGACCATCTCAGGCACCTCCCTCGCCGTAGGTCCCTTCCAGGTACTCGACGATGTTCGCACTCTCGGACATGGTAACGCCGGTCTCGCGGTCGACGATCGCCGGGACGCTCCGGGCGCCGGAGACGCGCTTGACGACGTTGCGCTCGGAGTGCATCGGCTCGACGTACCGTGAGCGGTACTCTACGCCGAGCTCGTTCAGCGTCCGGACCACGCGCTCGCAGAACGGACACGCCTGGAGCCGGTACAGGGTGATCTGTGGATCGCTCATGTCGCGTGATTCGCCCGCGAGACGGGTAATCGTGTCGGCAGCGGCACCCTCGGGGGCGGTGGGGTCGGTGAGCGTCGCGCGGCGCGGCGAGGGTCGACGAGGCGGGTGTGGCGAGCGGCGCGCGTCTCGGCGAGGGTTGACGAGGCGGGTGTGGCGAGCGTCGCGCGTCTCGGCGAGGGTCGACGAGGCGGGTGTGGCGAGCGTCGCGCGGCGCGGCGACGGACGGGCGCGCCGCGGGTACTCGAAGGGAACGCTTTAATCGCGGGCCGACGGAAGACAAACGAACATGGGCTTGTCGTCTACTGCGTCGCTGGTCGACGTCCTCCAAGTACCGATGCCGGGCGACGGGGTTATCACCGCGCTCGGCGTCGTCGCGATCCTCTTTTTAGTCGGGCTCTCGGCGTTTTTCTCCTCGTCCGAGATCGCGATGTTCTCGCTGCCGCAACACCGCATCGACAGCCTCGTCGACGAGGGGGTGACGGGCGCGGAGACGATCCGCGAGATGAAACAGAACCCCCACCGGCTGCTGGTGACGATCCTCGTCGGTAACAACATCGTCAACGTGGCGATGACCTCCATCGCCACCGCGCTGTTCGGGATCTACCTCTCGCGGGGGGAGTCGGTGCTGGCGACGACGTTCGGGATCACGACGCTCGTGCTGATCTTCGGCGAGAGCGCGCCCAAGTCGTACGCCGTCGAGAACACCGAGTCGTGGGCGCTCCGGATCGCTCGGCCGCTGAAGGCCTCCGAATACGCGCTGTACCCGCTCGTGGTCCTCTTCGACTACATCGTCAAGGGGGTCAACAGCATCATCGGCGGCTCGGCGGCCATCGAGTCGACGTACGTCACCCGCGACGAAATTCAGGACATCATCGAGACGGGCGAGCGCGAGGGCGTCATCGAGGAGGAGGAGCGGGAGATGCTCGACCGCATCTTCCGGTTCAACAACACCATCGCCAAGGAGGTGATGACGCCGCGGCTCGACGTCACCGCCGTTGCGAAGGAGGACTCCGTCGAGGAGGCGATCGAGACGTGTATCCAGGCCGACCACGAGCGCGTCCCCGTCTACGAGGGGAACCTCGACAACATCATCGGCGTGGTGACGGTGCGCGACCTGGTCCGCGAGCTGCGCTACTCCGAGGGGACGCCCTCCTTAGAGCGCGTCGTCAAGCCCACGCTCCACGTCCCCGAGTCGAAAAACGCCGACGAGCTGCTCGCGGAGATGCAGGACAACCGCCTCCAGATGGTCACCGTCATCGACGAGTTCGGGACCACGGAGGGGATCATCACCTTAGAGGATATGGTCGAGGAGATCGTCGGCGAGATTCTGGAGGGCGACGAGGAGGCACCGGTGGAGTTCGTCGACGACAACGTCGCGGTCGTTCAAGGCGAGGTGAACATCGACGAAGTCAACGAGATACTCGGGATCGACCTCCCCGAGGGCGAGGAGTTCGAGACGCTCGCCGGCTTCGTCTTCAACCGCGCGGGGCGCCTCGTCGAGGAGGGCGAGGAGATCGAGTTCGACGAGATCCGGATCCGCATCGAGCGCGTCGACAACACCCGTATCATGTCCGCGCGCGTCACCGTCCTCGACGGCGGCGCCGCGGCGGCGGACTCGACCGCCTCCGTGGAGACGGCCGACTCGACCGACGGGGACGCGGCGGTCGAGGCGGACGGCGACGGCGAGCCCACGCAGAACGACGCGGAATAAGACGCGGAGTCCGAGGGTTTCGGAGAGCGGAGTGACTGTTTATAAGCGGTTGTCGCCGTTTTAGTCGCAAACGCGGCCGAAGTGCCAGCTACTCGTTTATAAATGGCTGAATCCAGATCCGCTGACAACACCACCAAAGCCCCAGCCGCGAGGACGGCGCACACTCGTTGCGCTCCTCGCTCGCTCTGCTCGCTGCGGTGCTTCCGTCGTCTGCGCCGTCCTCGCGGCTGCCCCTTTGAGTCCCGCCCCGCACCGCTCCGCAGCCTCACGCCTCCCCAGCCTCGCGGTTCGCTCGGGGCTCCCTCCGGTCGCCCGCGTCGCTCACCGCGTCCCTCGCGCGTGCTGACTCGCGGCCGCCGATGGCGGCCGCTCGCAGGCACGCGCCACCGCTGTTTTATTTATAAGTAGTCGCCGCGGTCGGTCTCGGCTCGAAAAGGCGTCGTCCGCGACTCGACCGTCCGTGCGCCGCGTTCCGTTTTTAAACTGCGTAGGCGCGGGCGGCCGCGACGAGCGCCTTCCGGTAGTCGCTCTCGGAGGGGTCGTGGCCGAGGTCGAGGAATCTGTCTTTAAATGCGTCGACGTCGACGGCGTCGGTGTCGCTGCCGGCCGCGCGCGCGAGGTCGTAGATGCGGTGGTCGGGGCCGGCGATGTCGTGCCGCTCGACAAGGGCGAGCGCGAACGCGGCGTTGACGGCCGTTATCTCCGGGTCGGCGCCGGCCGTCACGGGCGGCGAGCCGGTGCGCGACACGTCGGGCCGGTCCGCGACCGCGGCCGCCAGCGTCGATTCGAGGAACCCGAGGAGCTTGTCAGCGGGCGCCACCGAGAGCGTGATGTCGTCGGCGTAGATGTCCTTCATGTGGTTCGCGATCTGGTAGCAGTGTGCGAGCTTCCGGCGCTCGACCTTCTCGCCGGAGAGGCCGAGGTACAGCGCCTCCTCCGTCGACTGGAGGTGCGAGGGGTGGCCCTCCTCGTACCGGGCCATGTGCGCGAGCTCGTGGATCGCCAGCTCGCGCGCCATCGCGCTCGTGGCGGCCCGCCGCGAGACGTTCAGGACGTGGTGGTCGTCGTAGTGGCCGGCCCAGGTCCGCTCGTCCGGGTCCTCACGGACCACGACGCGGACCGGCGCCTCCACGGAGCGCTCGGTCTCGAAGAGGTCCGCGGCGCCGAGAAACGGGTCGGGGGGTACGTCCCCCTGAACGCGAAGATCCATGCGTACAGTTCACACGGGGGGAGGCGGTAAGTCTCTTGCGCTCGTGGAACCCCGGATCGCCGACGCGTCGGGAGCCGAGGCGCTAAGTTCAGCGTGCCGACGCCTCGGCGCCCCGGCGCTCCGGCCACTCGGCGTACGCTTTTGGGCCTTCCCGCCGAACGCCGAGCTATGCGCATCTACGCGGCCTACGACGACGGGCTCCGGGTCGTCGACCCCGCGACCGGCGCGGTCGAGACGCGCCTCTCCGGCCAGCGCGTCGAGTGTCTCTCCGTCGCGTACGGCGAAGCCCGCGCAGACGGGGGTGACGCGACCGAGATGCCGCGCGTCCTCGCGGGGACGTTCGACGCGGGGCTCTTCCGCTCCGTCGACGGCGGGAACCGCTTCGCGTGCGTTGCGGCCTCGACGCTCGGCCCCGAGGGGGCCGGCCCGGACGCGGTGACCGCGGTCGCGACGAGCCCGCACGACTCCGACGTCGTCTGGATCGGCACGGAGCCCTCGCGGGCGTACCGCTCCGTCGACGGCGGCGAGACGGCCGAGCGCGTCGGCGGGCTGACCGACCTCCCGTCCGCCGACGAGTGGTCGTTCCCGCCGCGGCCCGACACCCACCACGTCCGGTGGATCGAACCCTGCCCCGCCGACCCGGAGCGGTGGCTCTTCGGCATCGAGGCGGGCGCGCTCGCCGTGACCGCCGACGGCGGCGAGACGTGGACCGACCGCCCGCCGGGGTCGCGCCGCGACACCCACGCGATGGCGACCCACTCCGACGCGCCCGACCGCGTCTACGCCGCCGCCGGCGACGGCTTCGCCGAGAGCGACGACCGCGGCGACTCGTGGCGCGTCCGCCAGGGTGGGCTCGACCACGGCTACGTCTGGGGGCTCGCGGTCGACCCCGGCGACCCCGACACCGCCCTGGTCAGCGCGGCCGAGAGCGCGACGGCCGCCCACCGCCGTGGCGAGGCACACCTGTACCGCTACCGGCGCGACGAGGGGTTCGAACGCCTCGACGACCGCGGATTCCCGACTGGGGAGGGCACCTATCGGGCCGTGTTGGCGTCCGGCCGCGCCGCCGGGGAGATATGGGCGCTCTCGAACCGCGGGCTCTTCGTCACCCGCGACGCGGGCGACTCCTTCGAGCAGGTTCCGGTCGATCTCCCCGACCGGGCGGCGCGGGCGCTGGCCGTCGCCTGAGCGAAGAGAAACAGCGGAACGAGACCCGAGCGCGCCCGGTCCGGTCAGTTCCGGACGGCGCCGACGATCAGGTAGACGACCGGCGTGTCGAGGAGGGCGATCGCGAGCTTCAGCAGGTACTGGCCCAGTCCGAGGGCGAGCAGCGCCGGCGGGTCGAACGCCATCCCGACGCCGAACAGGGTCGGCGCGGCGTAGAAGGCGACGCCGACGAAGATGATGGTGTCGAGCGCTTGGCTCGTGGCGGTCGAGCCGATGTTGCGGAGCCACAGCATGCGCTCCCCGGTCCGGTCGCGGATCGCGTGGAAGACGAACACGTCCCAGTTCTGGCTGACGACGTACGCCAGCAGGCTGCCGGCGACGATGTTCCCCGTCGGCCCGAGCGCGGTCTGGAAGGCGGCCGACACCTCGGGGTCGACCCCGGGCGCCGCCAGCGTCGACCACACGAGCGCCAGCACGAGGAAGTTCGCGAGGAACGCGACGTTGACGACGACCTGCGTGGCGCGCCGGCCGTACAGCTCCGCGTAGCAGTCCGACGCGAGGAACGTGAGCGCGTACGCGAGCGCGGCGCCCGGCAGCAGGATCTCCGCCCCGACGACCGGCAACGCGAACGGGAGCGGGAGCGCGAGCACCTTCACGGCGGTGAGCTGCGCGGTCGCGAGCGCGACCGTGAACAGCGTGATAAGCGCCACCGCCGCGACCGCCGACCGGTCCAGCGGGTCGGTCCGGAAGGGGCCGTCCTGGCCGCCGGCTGCCGTCCGGCTACTCATCGGTCTCCTCCGCCGAGCCAGCCGCGGTCGACGCGGAATCGCCGTCGAGGCGGTCGTGTCGGGCGTCGATCTCGTCGAGCAGGTCGAGGTTCTTCCGGATCGACGCGCGCACCGCATCACTGCGGTTCACGAACTTCCCGTCGTCGCCGACGTGCTCGTCGAGGTCGGCGAGCAGCTCCGCCGGGATCTCGACGCTTATCTTGGGCATACTCGCGTCGTGGACGTCGGGCGGGCATGAATGTTATTATCTGAGGATTATCGAGGGGCACTCTCGGGAGTCTTATCTCTCCCTGAACCGCCAGCGGTTCGCGTCTCCCGAACTCGTAAACCGCTATCTTGAAGTGAGTTTACGAGGTCCGTCGGGACATGGCAACGAACACGGAGTCCGTCGACCTCGTCGGCGACGAGGCGGCGACAAACCTCGCGCGCGCCGCGCTGTTCGCGGCGCTCGTCGGGGCGTTCGCATACGTCACGTTCCCGAACCCGGTCTCGCCCGTGGACGTGACCCTCCAGGTGCTCGGCGTCTTCCTTGCGGGGATATTCCTCGGCCCGGTGTGGGGCGGCGCGTCACTCGTCCTCTACCTCGCGGCCGGGGCGCTCGGCGCGCCCGTCTTCGAGGGCGGGTCGGCCGGCGTCGGCGCGCTCGTCGGCCAGTCGGCCGGCTACCTCTGGTCGTACCCGGTCGCCGCGGCGGTCGTCGGCGCGGTCGTCCACCGCGGCGCGACGCTCCGCGACCTCGGTTCCGTCGGCCTCCCGTCGCTCGTGGGCGCGATGGTCCTCGGAACCGTCGTCATCTACGGGTTCGGCGTGGCCGGCCTCGCGCTCGTCCTCTCGCTCGGGCCGATCGAGGCCATTACCGTCGGCGCCGTCGCGTTCCTCCCGGCGGAGGCGCTGAAGATCGCCGCCGCCGTCGGCGTCGTCAGGTCCGACGCGATCGCCGCGGCGTGAGGCGATCGCGAGCGCTCATACGGTGAGATCGTGATCGAACTCGACGGCGTCACGTGTCGGTACGGTCGGGGCGGTAGTGAGGGTGGCGACGACGACAACGGCGACGGCGACGCCGACGACGCTGACGATACCGTCGCCACCGTCGCCGTCGACGACGTCTCGCTCTCGGTCCCCGACGGCGAGTTCCTCGTCGTCGCGGGCGCGAACGGCTCGGGGAAGACGACGCTCGTGCGGACGTTCAACGGGCTCGTCGAGCCGGACGCCGGGACGGTGGCGGTGAACGGAACCCCGGTCGACGAGGACCTCGTCGCCGCGCGCTCGGCGGTCGGGATGGTGTTCCAGGACCCCCGCGACCAGCTGGTCGCCGCGACCGTCGGCGCGGACGTCGCGTTCGGGCCGGAGAACCTCGGGCTCTCTCACGACGAGATCGATCGGCGCGTCGACGAGGCGCTCGCGGCCGTGAACATGGCGGGCCGGGAGCGCGAGCGCGTCGACTCCCTCTCCGGGGGCGAGCGCGAGCGCGTCGCGATCGCGGGCGCGCTCGCGATGAGACCTGACCACCTCGTCCTCGACGAGCCGTTCACCGGCCTTGACGAGCCCGCGAGGCGGTCGGTCGTGGAGCGCCTCCGGGCGCTTCACGCCGAGGGGACGAGCGTCGTCGTCGTCACGCACGACCTCCGCGACGTCGCCGCGCTCGCCGACCGGATCGTCGGGCTGGCGGACGGGCGAGTCGCGGTCGACGCGACGCCCGAGGAGGCGATCTCGGCGCTGCCCGGGCTGGACGTGCGGGTGCCGGAGAGCGGCGAGTTCCGAAATCCGACCGGATGACGCTCTCCTTCGTCCCCGGCGACTCGCTCGCCCACCGGCTCGACCCGCGGTCGAAGCTGCTCGTTCAGGTCGCGTTCGCGGCCGTCGCGTACGCGTACACCACCCCGCGGGGGCTCGCCCTGCTCACGCTCGTCGCCGTCGGCTGCCTGCTCGCCGCCGACGGAGGCGCCCGAGACCTGTGGAGCTACCGCGTCGCGTTCCCGGTCCTCCTTTTCGCGCCCCTCGTCGCGGGCGCGACGCTCGGCGCGCCGTGGTTTCGGGTCGAGCGCGCGGCCGCGACGGGGCTCGCGAGCTACCGCGTCCTCCTGCTGCTCGTCGTCGCGGCCGCGTACGTGCGCTCGACGCCGGTCCGCGAGTCGCGCGCGGCGCTCCAGCGGACGATTCCCGGGCGGCCCGGCGTCTTCCTCGGCGTCGGCGTCGCGCTCGTCTTCCGGTTCCTCCCCCTGCTGAAGCGGGATCTCCTCGCGACGCGCGAGGCGGTCCGGGCCCGGCTCGGTGCCGAACGCTCCCGCCGCGAGCGGATGCGGCTGGTCGCGGTCGGCGGCCTCTCGCGGGCGTTCTCCCGGGCGGACCGGCTCGGGACGGCGCTCGTCGCTCGGTGTTTCGCGTGGAACCCGACACTCCCGCGGCTGGCGTTCCGCCGCGTCGACGCCCCGGCGCTGGCGCTCGCGGCGGTCATGTTCACGGCCGCGGTCCTCCGGGTCGCGTGAGGCGGCTGCGTGACGGCGGAGCGTGGCCCGACCCCCGAACCGCGTGAACGCCGAGCGACGAACTCCGCGTTGTGGCAAGTTTTAACCGGACCGTATCCGGGTGATCGATCATGACTCCTCTGCAGGCGGCCACCCGAGAGACCTTCTGGACGATCGGTCCGGTGGGGAAGGCTGCGTTCTACTGGCTCGCGGCCGTCGCGATCCTCGTCTTCCTCTACGGCGTCTACGCCCGGTTCGCGGCGTACGCGCGCGGGAGCGCGGACCCGCGGGATCGACTGTCGAACCTCCCCGGTCGGGTCGTCGCCGCGACGAAGACCGTCCTCGCGAACGAGAACCAGTTCGACGGGGACCTCTACACCGGCGTGATGCACACGTTCGTGCTGTGGGGGTTCCTCGTCCTCCTCGTCGCGACGACCATCCTCGGGATCGACATCGACCTCTACCGCCCGCTCACGGGCGAGTCGTTCTGGGTCGGCGACTTCTACCTCGCCTACCAGTTCGCCGTCGACGCGTTCGGCCTGCTGTTCGTCGTCGGCGTCGGCATGGCCGGGTTCCGCCGCTACCGGAAGCGCGAGGGGCGGCTGTGGGGCAAACACACCTCGCTGGAGGACGACGCGTTCGTCTGGACCCTCTTTTTACTCGGGGTCGGCGGCTTCCTCGTCGAGGGCGTGAGCATGGTCGGCCAGCCGCAACGCGCGACCGAGACGGTGAGCTTCGTCGGGATGGCGCTCGCGACGGGGCTGGAGACGGCCGGGCTCACGGCTGCCGGCGCAGAGGCGGCCTACGGCGTCCTCTGGTGGAGCCACTCGCTGCTGGCGTTCGCGTTCGTCGCGTGGATCCCGTACGCGAAGCCGTTCCACATGATCTCCTCGTTCGCCAACGTCGTCGCCCGCGACGAGAAGGCCGGCGCCCGGCTTCCGAACGTCCCCGCGGACCTCGATCACACCAACGCGGAATCGCTCGACGACTTCACGTGGAAGGAGCTGCTGGACGGCGACGCCTGTACGAAGTGCGGGCGGTGTACCGACGCCTGCCCCGCCGACACGGTCGGTCGCAACCTCGACCCGCGGAACGTCATCCTCGACCTGAAGGCGTACCGCGAGTCCGTGAGCGACGACCCGGTCGCCGGGTCGGGCGGCGGGGAGTCGATCGCGACCGACGGCGGCGTGGCCGCCTCCGATGGCGGAACCGTCCCCATCGTCGCCGACGAGGGCGGCGTCATCGACGCCGAGTCGATGGAGTCGTGCATGTCCTGTATGGCGTGTATGGACGCCTGCCCCGTCGACATCGAGCACCTCACCTCCTTCACGAAGATGAACCGCCAGCTCGTCGACGAGGGGGCGGTCGACTCGAACCTCCAGGACGTGTTCCAAGACGTGATGCAGAAGGGGAACACCTTCGGCGAGTCGCAGTCGGCGCGCGGCGACTGGGCGGACGATCTCGACGAGGAGGTCGAAGTCCCGGACGCCCGCGAGACGGAGGTCGAGTACCTCTGGTACGTCGGCGACTACCCGAGCTTCGACGACCGGAACAAGAAGGTCGCCCGCGCGCTCGCCCGCCTCTTCGACGAGGCCGACGTGTCGTTCGGGGTTCTCTTCGACGACGAGAAGACCGACGGCAACGACATCCGCCGGATCGGCGAGGAGTTCCTCTACCTCGAACTCGCCGGCCACCACGTCGAGACGTTCGCGGACTGCGAGTTCGAGAACATCGTCTGTACCGACCCGCACTCCTATAACACCATCAAAAACGAGTACCCCGAGGTCGACTTCGCGGAGTTCGCGGACGACCCGATGATGCCGTTCGATCGCGAGGAGCCGTGGAACCCGGACGGGGAGGTCGACGTGTTCCACTGGACGCAGGTGGTCGAGGAGCTGGTCGAGGCGGGCCGGCTCGGCCTCGCCGGCGACGAGTTGGACTACACCGTCACCTACCACGACCCCTGCCACCTCGGCCGGTACAACGACGAGTACGAGGCGCCCCGCGAACTGATCCGCGCGACCGGCGCCGACCTCCACGAGATGCCCCGCTCGCGCGACGACTCCTTCTGCTGTGGCGGGGGCGGCGGCGGCCTCTGGACCGAGCACGAGGAGGAGGTGAAGCCGAGCGAGGAGCGCCTCCGCGAGGCGGTCGAGGACACCGACGCGGGCGCCGCGGTCGAGAAGTTCGTCGTCGCCTGCCCGATGTGTACGACGATGTTCGAGGACGGGCGGAAGACGGGGAACTTCGAGGACGACGTCGAGATCGTCGACGTCGCGGAGCTTTTGATCGAGGCGGTGGAGGCGGGCTCGTAGCGGTCGGAGGTTCGGTTTTCCGCGGTGTCGACCTTACGCGCGCCCTGAGAGCGCGTCCGTCGCGTCGTCGGTGCGGCGCAACAGCGCGCGGCCGGGGGCGCGATCGCGGACCGGCGCGTCGCCGAGGTAGTCGACGAGCGCGTCCCGGAGCAGCGCGATGTCCTCGTCGTCGAGCGCGGCGCCTCGCTCTATCGACTCGATCGGACGGCGGTACGCGACGTCCTCGTCGGTCGCGCGCTCCGCGGCGTCGAGCAGCGCGGCGTGAGCCACCCACGCCTCCTCCCGGGAGGTGGTCGGCGCCGGCGGCCCGTCAGTGGTGGGAGGGGTCATTCGTCCGGGTTCTCCCGGTACGGGGACTTAAAACCACGTCTCGGTTCGGGACCGCGGACGGCCCGGAGACCCCGCGCTCGACCCGACGGCGGCGGTCCGAACGCACGCGTGCTGCTATATAGAGTATATAGTCGAACATAGTCGTACGGGGCCGTACGCGCCCCCCCCGTACTCCTCATAGCATACTACTTAACCGGAACTCGCCCACCAACAGGTGATGGCTTCCAGCCACGACGCGGACACAGCGGGAATCACGCGGCGGAAATCGCTCGCGGCAATCGCCGGCGCGGGGGCGCTCGGCCTCGCGGGCTGTACGCAGAGCTCAAACGGCGGGGACGGCTCAGGCGGAGGAAACGAGCTCTCCGGTCCGATCAACATCGCGGGATCGAGTACGGTGTTCCCGCTGATGAGCGCGGTCATGGAGGACTTCGCCGCGGAGCACCCCGGCGTCGATCCTGACATCAGTTCGACGGGCTCCGGTGGCGGCTTCTCGAACTTCTTCTGTACGGGCGACACCGACTTCAACAACGCCAGCCGCCCGATCCAGCCCGAGGAAGAGGAGCTGTGCGCCGACAACGGCGTCGAGTACATCGAACTGATCGCGGCCACCGACGCGCTCACCGTCGTCGTCAACCCCGACGCCGACTTCGTCGACTCACTCACGACCGACGAACTCGCGCAGATCTGGAAGTCGGACCCCGCCCAGACGTGGGACGAGGTCCGCGACGAGTTCCCGAACGAGGAAATAAACCGCTTCGGCGCCGCCGACACCTCCGGCACGTACGACTACTTCATCGAGGCGATCCTCGGCGAGGAGGGTCACACCGGCGACTACCAGGCGACCGAGCAGGACAACACCATCGCGCAGGGCGTCGCCGGCGACGAGTACGCGATCGGCTACTTCGGCTTCGCGTACTACTTCCAGAACCCCGACCAGCTGAAGGCGCTCGGCATCGACGACGGCGACGGGCCGGTCGAGCCGAGCCTCGAAACGGCCTCTTCGGGCGAGTACACCCCCCTCTCCCGGCCGCTGTTCACGTACCCCTCGATCGAGTCGCTGGGCGAGGAACACATCGCGGAGTTCGCCCGCTACTTCGTCGAGCAGACGACCAACGAGGATCTCGTCGCCGGCGACGTCGGCTACGTCCCCGCCACCGAGGAGACGCAGGAGGAGCAGATGCAGAAGCTCGAAGACGCGATCGAGCGAGCCCAGGGGTAACACCCGGGGATGAACCGGTGTATTGATTTACGACTGCGTTTGATACCCCACCGTTCGTGACTGACAGCACAGAGAGTCCCGACCTGTCCCGGCGGGGCGGGCTCACACGACTGAAGGAGGGCACCTACGGCGGGCTTTTCGCGGCGTGTGCGGCGATCACCCTGCTCACGACGGCCGCGATCTTCGTCACGCTCCTGTCGGACGCGGTGGTGTTTTTCCGGTCGATATCGATAGTCGAGTTCCTCACCGGCACCAACTGGAGCCCAAATCCGGCCGGCGGCGGGCAAGCGTTCGGCATCATCCCGCTGTTGATCGGCACCCTCACGGTGACGATCACGGCGGCGTTCATCTCGATCCCGATCGGGACGCTCACCGCCATCTACCTCAGCGAGTACGCGACTCCGAACGCCCGGTCGATCCTGAAACCGCTGCTGGAGATCCTCGCGGGAATTCCGACCGTTGTGTACGGGTACTTCGCGCTGGTGTACATCACGCCGGCGCTGAAGGCGACGCTGTTCCCGGAGATGAGCACGTTCAACGCGCTCGCGGCGTCGATCATGGTCGGGATCATGACGATCCCGATGGTGTCGTCGATCTCCGAGGACGCGATGAGCGCGGTGCCCGACGAGCTCCGCCAGGCCGGCTACGGGCTCGGCGCGACGAAGTTCGAGGTGTCGACGGGGATCGTCGTTCCCGCCTCGATCTCCGGGATCGCCTCCTCGTACATCCTCGCCGTCTCGCGCGCGGTCGGCGAGACGATGATCGTCGTCGTCGCGATGGGCGCGCAGGCGCGGATGCCCGAGATCCAGCAGGCGGTCTTCGGGATCCCGTTCGTCAACCCTGCCGACGTCCTCCTCCAGTCGGGGATGACGATCACCGTCGCGATGGTCCAAATCACCGGCGGCGACCTCACCGGCGGCACGCTCCCGTATAACTCGATGTTCGCGCTCGGCCTCGCGCTGTTCGTGGTAACCCTCGTTATGAACGTGATAAGCGACATCATCGCGCAACGCTACCGGGAGGAGTACTGATGGCGACCGACAATCCGAACGCGGACGGCTTCGGCGAGGTCAGCCGCGTCCGGGGGATCGTCTTCGAGTACCTCTCGTTCGGCGCGAGCGTGTTCGGCCTCGTCGCCCTCGGCGTGCTGCTCGTGTACGTCGCGGTCGACGCCTTCGACTTGGCGAACGCCAGCCCCGAGTGGCTGCTGACGTACTTCCTCACCCTCGTCGTGCCGTTCCTCGGCTTCTGTCTGTACAGCGCGAGCGACCCCGGCGTGACACGGCGCGCGCTCGGCGCGCTCGGCGGCGGGCTCGTCGGCGTGGCCGTGTTGTTCACCGCGATCGAAACCCTCGTCGCGCCGATCCCGCGGCTCAACTGGCAGCTCGCGTACCTCTTCGTCGTCGCCGCCCCCGTTGCGGCGTACCTCGCGTACGTCGGGAACCGCGGCCGCGTCGGCGCGGTCGGCTTCGGACTCCTCGGGCGGCTCGTCGGCGGGGCGGCGATCGGCCTCGCGGTCGGCACGCTGTTCTTAGTGTTCGACCCGCTGCTGTGGTTCCTCGCGTACACGCTCGGCGTCCTCCCGGCCGTCGGGCTGTACGCGCTCGGCCGGGCCCGCTCGTCGCCGCGGGCGCGGACCGCGGCGGCGCCGGCCGGCCTCGTCGGACTGATCGCCGCGGTGTTCCTCCGCGGCGTGGTCGGGACGTACCCGTCGGACCTCATCATCTACTTCTGGACGGTCGCGGTTCCGGTCGCGGCCGCCGGGGCGTTCCTCGTCGCCGACCGGAGGGGTCGCACCGCCGCGGCCGTCGTCGGCGGCGTCCCGCTCGCCGCGGCGACCGCCGGGGGATTCCTCGCCGCGGGCGCCGGGCTTCCGGCCCCGACAGTCCTCCTCGTTATCGTCCTGACCGGCGTGCCGACCGCGGTGTACGTTTCCCGCGTGGTCGACGCCGGCGAGGGGCTCGCCGGGCTCGGGCTCCCGCTGCTCCTCGCTGCCGGCGCGATCGCCGGAGCGCTGGTCGTCGAGGCGTGGGGGGTCCCGGCGCCCGACCCGTGGCTCGATGCGTCGTTCCTCACGCAGGCGCCCTCCCGAACGCCGGAGAATGCGGGGCTCTACCCGGCGATCGTCGGGTCCGTCATCATCATCGCGATGGTCGCCGTGTTATCGTTCGCGCTCGGCGTCGGCACCTCCGTCTTCTTAGAGGAGTACACGCCGGGGAGCGGTCCGCTCGGGACGCTGACGCGGATCCTCCAGGTCAACATCGCGAACCTCGCGGCCGTCCCGTCGGTCGTCTACGGTCTCCTCGGCTTGGGGCTGTTTGCGAACCTCCTCGGGCTCGGGATCGGGACGGCGGTGACCGCGGCGCTGACGCTGTCGCTGCTAATCTTACCGATCACGATCATCTCCGCCCAGGAGGCGATCCGGTCGGTGCCGGACGACCTCCGGCGCGGCTCCGACGCCATGGGCGCGACGCGCTGGCAGACGACGAAGAACGTCGTGCTCCCCGAGGCGATGCCGGGGATCCTCACCGGGACCATCCTCGCGCTCGGGCGGGCGATCGGCGAGACCGCGCCGCTGATCATGATCGGCGCGGCGACGACCGTGTTCAGGGCGCCGGACAGCCTGTTCAGCCGGTTCAGCGCCATGCCGATGCAGATCTACACGTGGGCCGGCTTCCCGCAGGCCGACTTCCGGTACGGCGTCGTCGCCGCAGGCGTTATCACGCTGCTTATCATTCTCGTCGGCATGAACGGCACGGCCATTCTGCTGCGGAACCGCGCGGAACGGGGGAGCTAACATGAGTAACAGCACAACAGACGATTCGCTCATCACGACGGAGGTACAGGCGGACTCGAACGACGACCGCGCGGCGCCCGCGGCCGGGACCGCGGTGGCGGCTCGCGACCTCGACGTCTTCTACGGCGACGAACAGGCGATCGACGACGTGACCATGGAGATTCCCGAGAAGCGCGTGACCGCGCTCATCGGCCCCTCGGGCTGCGGGAAGTCGACGTTCCTCCGGTGTATCAACCGGATGAACGACATGATCGAGATCTGCCGCGTCGAGGGCCACGTGGAGTTCGGCGGCAAGAACGTGTACGACAGCGACGTCGACCCCGTCGCCTTGCGCCGGAAGATCGGGATGGTGTTCCAGAAGCCGAACCCCTTCCCGAAGTCGATCCGCGACAACGTCGCGTACGGCCTGAAGATTCAGGATTTCGACGGCGACGTCGACGCGCGCGTCGAGGAGTCGCTGAAGGGGGCGGCGCTGTGGGACGAGGTGAAAGACCAACTCGACTCCTCGGGGCTCGAACTCTCCGGCGGCCAGCAACAGCGGCTCTGTATCGCTCGCGCCATCGCGCCGGACCCGGAGGTCATCCTGATGGACGAGCCGACCTCGGCGCTCGACCCCGTCGCGGCCTCGAAGATCGAGGACCTCATCGACGACCTCGCAGAGGAGTACACCGTCATCATCGTTACGCACAACATGCAGCAGGCGGCCCGGATCTCAGACCGGACCGCGGTGTTCCTCACCGGCGGCGAGCTGGTTGAGTACGACGACACCGCGAAGATCTTCGAGGACCCCGAAGAACAGCGCGTCGAGGACTACATCACGGGGAAGTTCGGATAGATGCCCCGCGAGAACTACCAGGAGAAGCTCGACGAGCTCAGAGACGGCGTGGTCGCGATGGGCGAGACCGTCTGCGACCGGCTCGACGACGCGATCGAGGCAGCGGTCACCGGCGACGAGGAGCTCGCCCGCTCGGTGATCGAGAGCGACCACGAGGTCAACGAGACGTACCTCGCGCTGGAAGACGAGTGTACGGAGCTGTTGGCGCTCCAGCAGCCGGTGGCCGGGGACCTCCGGCTCGTCACCGCCTCATTCAAGATCATCACCGACCTCGAACGCGTCGCCGACCTCGCGACGAACGTCGCGGCGTACGGCGGTCCCGAGGGCGGCGTCCACGACGCCGTCGACGTGCGCGACCTCGGGGAGGGCGCCCGCGAGATGGTCGCGGACGCGGTCGCCGCCTACGCGGCGCGCGACCCGGACGCCTGCCGCGAGATCGCCGCCCGAGACGACGCGTTCGACGAGCGCTGTCGGGAGGCGAGCGAGGCGGTCGTCCGCGAGCTGCTGGAGGCCGACCGCGCCCGGAACGCGGCGCGCGACGGTCCGGCGCCGACGGACGGCGAGGCGCTCGAGGACTCCCTCGACGAGGTGTCGCAGGCGCTGCTCGCGGTGCGCGACCTCGAACGGGTCGCGGACCACGCGGTCAACGTCGCGGCGCGGACGCTGTACATGATCGAGAACGACGACGAGCTGATCTACTGAGTGGAGCGCGGTTCGGCCCGCTGCGGGCGATTCGAGGTTTGGCCCGCTGCGGCCGGTTCGAGGTTCGGCCCGCTGCGGGCGATTCGCGGTTCGGCTCGGTGCGGGCGGTTCGCGGTTCCACGAGTTCCAATGACGACACCCACCGATGCGACCGACGCCGGCGACGAAGCGACCGACGAGACGACGGTTCTCACGTTCATGTGCGTGCGAAACGCCGGGCGCAGTCAGATGGCGACGGCGTTCGCCGAGCGCGAGCGCGACCGACGCGGCCTCGGCGACCGCGTCGAGATCCGGACCGGCGGCACCGCGCCCGCGGACAGCGTTCACGACGTCGTCGTCGAGGCGCTCGCGGAGGTCGGCCTCGACGTGAACGGCCGGACCCCCCGAGAGATCTCCGACGAGTCGCTCGCCGAGTCGGACTTCGTCGCGACGATGGGCTGTTCGACGCTCGACCTCTCGGGCGTCGACACTGACGACTGGGCCCTCGACGATCCGGGGGAGCAACCGATCGAGGCGGTTCGCGAGATCCGCGACGAGATCGAGCGCCGCGTGGTCGCCGTCTTCGACGAGCGGTTCGGCGAGTTCGACGGCGAGTAGGGCGTTCGCCTCCGGAAGCCCTAATCGACTCCGGGCCCATCGTTCGGACGTGACCGTACTGCAGGAACTCATCGGAGACCAAGCGCTCGCCGTCTGGATCGTGTTGGGCGCGATCGGGTTCCTGCTGACCTGGAAGGGCGCGAACGTCATCGAGTCGACGACCTCGAAGATCAGCGACCACTTCGGCGTCTCGCAGGCGGTTCAGGGCGGGCTCATCGTCGCGGCCGCGACGTCGTTCCCCGAGCTCGCGATTATCATCATCTCGGTGGTCTTCCTCGGCGACTTCGGCATCGGCGCGGGAGCGCTCATCGGGACGGCGGTGTTCAACATCTTAGTCATCCCGGCCGCCGTCTCCATCACGAGCGGCGACACGACGACGACGCAGGGGATCGTCTACCGCGACGCCATCTTCTACATGGTCGCCGTCCTCGCCCTCTTCGGCGTGATCGCGCTCGGCGTCCTCGGGACCGACGGGCGGGAGCTCGCGCGGATCACCCCGCAGATGGGCGTCGGCTTGCTGGTGTTGTACGGCGTGTACGTCATCCTGCTCGCCGGCGGGAAGAGCGGCGCGTCGGACTTAGAGCGGACCGAGTCGGCGAACGTCCCGAAGCAGGCCGGGCTGTTCGTGGCCGGGCTGGTCGTCGTGCTCGTCGGCGTCGAGTCGATGGTCACCATGACGGTACAGCTCTCGGCCGCGCTCGACGCGCCGCCGTTCCTCATCTCCGTGACGGTGCTGTCGGCGCTGAGCTCCTTCCCCGACCTGCTCGTCGGCGTGAAGATGGGCAAGGCCGGCGACAAGCGGGCGGCGGTCGCGAACGTCTTCGGGACGAACACGTTCAACCTCGTCGCGGCGCTGCCGATCGGCGTCATCCTCGCCGGCGGCGTCTCGATCGGCTTCCTCACCTCCGTGCCGCTCCTGCTGTTCCTGTTTTACACCACCCTCGTCGTGGTGGTGATGGCCGCGACGGACTTCGAGATCACCACCGAGGAGGGGTACGTCTTCCTCGCGATGTACATCGCCTTCCTCGGCTGGATGACGACCGAGGCGCTCGGAATCACCACGTTCCTGACCGAGTCGACGCTCCGGACGATCGTCGGGTGACGACTAACACAGCGATCGATCGGTTCGGGACATCCGACAGCGCTCGAGTACGCATTTATAAATGGCGCTTGCGGATCGACGGCGAACACCGCCAAAGCCCCAGTCGCTCGTTTATAAATAACAGACCACAGATCGACCGCGAACACCGCCAAAGCCCCAGTCGCTCGTTTATAAATAACAGACCACAGATCGACCGCGAACACCGCCAAAGCCCCAGTCGCTCGTTTATAAATAACAGACCACAGATCGACCGCGAACACCGCCAAAGCCCCAGTCGCTCGTTTATAAATAACAGACCACAGATCGACCGCGAACACCGCCAAAGCCCCAGTCGCTCGTTTATAAATAACAGACCACAGATCGACCGCGAACACCGCCAAAGCCCCAGCCGCGAGGGCGGCGCACACTCGTTGCGCTCCTCGTCACTCGCTGCGCTCGTTCCTGCGGTGCTTACGTCGTCTGCGCCGCCCTCGCGGCTGCCCCTTTGAGTCCCACCCCGCACCGCTCCGCACAGCACCTCACGCCTCCCCAGCCTCGTCAGTCGCCTCCGCTTCGCTCCGGCGACTGACTCCCTCGCACGCGCTGTCTCGCGGCCGCCGAGGGCGGCCGCTCGCAGGCGCGCGCCACCACATTCATTTATAAAGACTGAGTTTCCGCTGCCCGAACACGGACCTCGATCCCGTCGGTGTCGGTGACGGCGAAGCCGTCCTCGCGCCCTTCGACCGCGAACTCGACGTCGCCGTCGGCCGCGACTGCGTCGAGTCGCGTCCGGGTCGCCTCCAGCGCCGCCGTGTCGGGCACGACCACCTCGAACCACGCGAGGCCGCGCCCCGCGGCGGGGGTCGTCCGCCCTCGCCACGTGTTCGCGCCGAGGTGGTGATGGTAGCCGCCGGCCGCGACGAACCGCACGTCCGGGCCGCTCATCCCCACGTCGAAGCCGAGGCCGTCGACGTACACCGCCTCGAACGCCGACAGCGAGGTGACTTCGAGGTGCATGTGGCCCACGTCGGTGCCGGCGGGGGCGCGGTCGACAATATTCGACCCGCTCGCCGCCGCGGCGACCCCCTCGATGTCGAGCGGGTCGGTCGCCATCCGCACGGTTCCGTCGTCGTCGGTCGGCCACTCCTCTCGGGGGCGGTCGCGGTATATCTCCACGCCGTTCCCCTCGGGGTCGTCGAGGTACAGCGCCTCGCTGACGAGGTGGTCGGAGGCGCCGTCGAGCCGCCACCGCTCCCGCACGCGCCCCAGCGCCTCGCCGAGCGCGGCCCGCGACGGGACCCGGAACGCCGTGTGAAAGAGGCCGGCGTCGGTCCGGCTCCGGGCGGGGCGGTCGGCGTCGCGCTCCAGGACGAGCAGGGGCGTCCCGTCGACCCCGAGCGCCGCGCGCCCGTCGGTCCGGTCGAGGACCGCGAGCCCGACCACGTCCCGGTAGAACGCGGTCGTCTCGTCGAGGTCGGCGACCCGGAGCGCGGCGCGGCCGATGCGCGTCCTGTCCGGGAGCGAGCGTCCGGGGGTTCCCGGGGCGCCGGCCGCGGCATCGTCGTCGGTGTCGGTCATTACCCGGAGTACGGTTGCCCGCGCGTTCAACGCGTCGGTCGCGGATCCGGTTTGTACGGGTCCGCCCGCTCGCCTGAACCTTCCCAATCTTCCGTTAGAATCAAACCCGCACGCGACCCAGAAGGGTGTATGAGCGCCGAACAGCAGGAGCGGGCCGTCCGGTGTCTGGTCGCGAAGGTCGGGCTCGACGGCCACGACCGGGGCGCACACGTGATCGCGCGGGCGTTCCGCGACGCAGGCTTCGAGGTCGTCTACTCCGGGCTCCACCGAGCGCCGGAGGACATCGTTCAGGCGGCGGTGCAAGAGGACGTCGACGTCCTCGGCATCTCGATCCTCTCGGGCGCGCACAACACCCTCGTCCCGAAGGTGATCGAGGGGCTGAAAGAGTACGACGCGTTCGACGACACCCTGATCCTCGTCGGCGGGATCATCCCGGACGAGGACGAGGACGAGCTGAAGGAGCTGGGCGTCGCCGAGGTGTTCGGCCCCGGAACGCCGATGGAGGAGACGATCGAGTTCATCCGGAACAACGTCCCGGAGCGCGCGTAGATGGCCGGGTCGGACGCACCCGCGTTCGCGGACGCGCCGACGCTCTCCGACGACGACGCGGCACTCGTCGAGGACCTCCTCTCGGGGAGCCACCGCGCCCTCGCCCGCGTCATCACCAAGATAGAGAACCGGACGCCGGGGTACCGCGCGATCGTCTCCGCGCTCCACGAGCACACCGGCGGCGCGGACGTGATCGGGATCACGGGCTCGCCGGGCGCCGGGAAGTCGACGCTCGTCGACAAGCTCGCGGCCGCCTACCGCGATCGCGGCGACACGGTCGGCGTGATCGCGGTCGACCCCTCCTCGCCGTACACCGGCGGCGCCGTCCTCGGCGACCGGATCCGGATGGGGTCGAACGTCGGCGATATGGACGTGTTCTTCCGGTCGATGAGCGCGCGCGGCCAGCTCGGCGGCCTCTCGACCGCGACCGCGGACGCCGTGAAGGCGCTCGACGCCTTCGGGAAGGACGTCGTGGTCTTGGAGACCGTCGGCGCCGGCCAGAACGAGGTCGACGTGGTCCGCACCGCCGACACGGTCGCGGTGCTGGTCCAGCCCGGCTCCGGCGACGACGTGCAGACGCTGAAGGCCGGCATCTTGGAGATCGGCGACGTCTTCGTCGTCAACAAGGCCGACATGGACGGCGCACAGCGGACAGTCGCCGAACTGGAGGAGATGGTCCACCGCCGCGAGGGCGGGACGACCGGCCGCGGCGCCGGCCACCACGGCGCGGCCTCGATGGCCTCGGCGGGCGGGGACGGCTCCGCGGCCGGCCACGGCGACGACGGCCATCACGACGGCGGCAACCACGGCGACGGCCACCACGACAGCGATCACGCGAGCGGTTCCGGGCACGGTGAGTCCGACGCGGACGCCGACGCACACGCGGACGCTGACACGCACGCGGACGCCGACGCACACGCGGACGCCGACGACTCGTGGACGCCCGACGTCTTGGAGACAGTCGCGAACAGCGGCGAGGGGGTCGACGCGCTGATCGAGGCGTTCGACGCCCACGCGGCGTACCTCCGGGAGTCCGGCGAGATCGAGACGACCGAACGCCGGCGGTACGCCGAGGAGATCCGCACGCTCGTGCGGGCGGACGTGGGGTCGCTCGCGACCGCCGAGATCGAGCGACACGGCGGGATCGACCGGCTCGCGGAGCGGGTCCGCGACCGCGAGACCGATCCGTACGCGGTCGCGGAGGCGATCGTCGGCCCGATCGCCGACTGCGTCGACGAGGCTGCGGACGGCGACCGCGACGACTGACGACCGGGGATCTTCCCGGTCGGGCGGACCGCGGCCGCGACCGCGTCCCACGAGTATAAGTCGCCAGCGAACCAACAGGTTTCCATGAAGCTCAGGAACCTCCTCGGCGGCGCCGTCCTCGGCGTCGGCGCGCTCGCCGCGATCAACACCGGCCTCCGGTACGAGGGCGAACTGGAGTCCCCGCTCGACGGCGACGACCGCACCTTCCGCTGGCGCGGGATGGACGTGGCGTACACTGAGGCGGGCGACCCGGACGACCCTGACCTCGTCTTACTCCACGGGATCAACGCCGCCGGCTCCTCCGGCGAGTGGCGCGCGGTGTTCGACGACCTCGCGGCCGACTACCACGTCGTCGCGCCGGACTTCCCGGGGTACGGCCGCTCCGACCGGCCGCCGCTCCGGTACTCCGCCGCGCTGTACGAGGACTTCGTCCACGACTTCCTCGCCGAGTTCGACGAGCCGGCCGTCGTCGCCTCCTCGCTGTCGGCGGCGTACGCGGCCGCGGCAACCGACGGCGCCGGTGAGGGCGGCGTCGAACTGAGCGGGTTCGTCGCCGTCTGCCCGACCGCGACCGCGGGGCCGAGTCCGGCGAAGGACTGGCTCCGGGAGCTGTTCCGCGCGCCGCTCGTCGGGCAGGCGCTGTTCAACGTCATCACCGCGAAGCCGTCGATCCGCTACTTCAACGCCGACCACGGCTACGACGACCCCGCGAACCCGAGCGCGGAGTGGACCGACTACGAGTGGCGCACGACCCACGTCGAGAACGCGCGGTTCGCGCCAGCCTCGTTCGTCTCGGGGACGCTCAACAGCGAGATCGACCTCGCCGCCGCGCTCGCCGACCTCGAAGTGCCCCCGACGATCGTCTGGGGCCGAGAGGCGACCGTCAGCCCGCTGACCGACGGGCGCGAGCTCGCGGACGCCGCGGACGCGCGCCTCGTCGTCTTCGACCGCGCGCGGCTGCTCCCCCACGTCGAACACCCCGAGCGGTTCGTCGAGACGGTCGAGGAGGCGCTCGTCGCGGGCGCGACGGCGTAGCCCGGCTGCCTCCTCGACCGGCACACCCCGGTCGCCGCCGCCCCGCCGGTTCTCAGCGTTGAGCATCGGGCGAACACGAATAAGTAGGCCCTCCGCCGAAGACGGGTATGACGAGCGAGACGTTTCGCGTGCTGTGCGTCGACGACGAGCCCGGGCTCGCGCGGCTCGTCGCGACCCACCTCGAACGCGACGCCGACCTCGACTGCGAGACTGCGGTCGAGACCCGTCCCGACGACGCGCTCCGCCGCATCGAGCGCGAGTCGTTCGACTGCGTCGTCAGCGACTACGACATGCCCCGCCTGACCGGCGTGGAACTGCTCTCGGCCGCCCGCGAGGTCGAGCCGGATCTCCCCTTCCTCCTGTTTTCCGCGACCGGCCCCGCGGACATCGCGGCCGAGATGGTCCGCGCGGGCGTCAGCGACTACGTCTCGAAACGAGGCGGCGCCGACGGGTACACGGCGCTGCTGCGGCGCGTCAAGCGGACCGCCGCCGGCGAGAACGGCCGCTTCGGGGCTCGGGACGCCGACGATCTGACCGAGGCAGACGTAGCGCTCGACGGGGTCTGTACCGTGGCGCCCGACGGGACCTTCGAGTTCGTCGGCGAGGAGTACGGCGCGCTGTACGGGTACGACCCGGAGGAGCTGGAGGGAGAGCCGTGGCAGCGGCTCCACCCCGAGACCGAGGTCGAACACATCGAGACGAACATCATCCCGGTCGTGACCGACGGCGAGCGGTGGACCGGGACGAGCACGGGGCTCCGGGCGGACGGCAGTCGGTTCGCCGAGTCGAAGATGGTGAGCGCGACGGCGGACGACCGGCTGGTCATCTCGGTGTCGCCGCTCGACGCGGTCAGAGAGGTCGCCGACGACTGACCGGGCGCGAACCGCAGGGCTCTCGTCCGACTCACGCGTCGCGCCGCACGTACAGCGTCTTCTCGCAGGCCGCGTGGACCTCTCCCTCGTCGTCGACGAGCGAGACGAGGTACTCGCGGTCGGTCGACTCGCCCGGATCCAGCGCCCCGCGGATCGCCTCCGTCTGCGCGACCGGGAGGTCGAACTCCGCGTACAGCGTGTCGCGGCCGGGCTCGATGAACTCCAGTGCGGCCGACTTGTCCCACACCGTGAACGCGTCGCCGAGGACCCGCCGCAGCATCATCATGTACACAGGGTCGATCGCGGCGTAGATACTGCCGCCGAAGATGGTGCCGACCGCGTTGCGGGTGCGCCAGTTCAGCGGCAGTCGAATTCGAATATAGCGCCAGTCGGCCGCGATGTGGTCGACGCGCGCCCCCGTGCCGCGGTACGCGGGGAGGAGGTTGAACCCGAGCCGCCAGAGCCGGGTCCGGCGGCTCTCCGCCGGCGGGTCCTCGCGCAGGGGCCGCGGATCCGGGTCGCGGTCGATCCCGGTCGGGGAATCGCTCACGGCGATCCGCGACGGGCCGGCGACAAACCGGTGTCGGAACCGGCGACAACCGGCCGGGGGTTGTCGATGTCGGACGCTTACTTATGCCGACTGCGGTGGCGCGCGCCTCCGAGTGGCCGATAGGCCACGAGGAGCGCGTGCGAGGGACGCGGTGAGCGCTCGGAGAGCGCGAACCGCGAGGTTGGGGAGGCGTGAGGTGCGGTGCTGTGCGGGGCGGGGTGGGACTCAAAGGGGCAGCCGTGAGGGCGACGCAGGCGACGCAAGCACTGGAAGGAGCGAGCAACGCGAGCGACTGAAGCGCGCAGCGAGCGTGCGTCGCCCTCACGGCTGGGGCTTTGGAAGTGTTCACCGCCGATCCCTCAGCAGCTGTTTATAAGTAAGCGGCTGGGGCTTCAGAGGTATTCGCCGCCGATCTGCCAGTATTCATTTATAAATGAGTCGCTGGGAGTTCGAAGATGCTCTCGCCGGCGTCGCTACCGCTCAATCCCACCACCGCGCTCACGTCGTCTCGGCCCGAAACCCGTATCCCCGCGCGACCGCAACCCGACATCGATGGAGTGCGACAAGTGCGGGGCCGACGCGATCCACCACGCCGCCTACTCCGGGGCACACCTCTGTGGTGAACACCTCCGGCAGTCGGTCGAGAAGCGCGTGAAGCGTCGGGTCCGCGAGGACGGCCTCCTCGATCCGGACGCGACGCCCGACGACCCCGACCGCTGGGTGATCGGGCTCTCCGGCGGGAAAGACAGCGTTGCCCTGACGCGGATCTTAGACGACGTGTTCGGGAAGGACCCTCGCGTCGAGATGCTCGCCTTGACGATCCACGAGGGGATCAAGGGGTACCGCGACGCGAGCGTCGACGCCTGCGTCGAGCTGGCCGACGAGCTCTCCTTGCGCCACGAGCTCGTCTCCTACGAGGAGGAGTTCGACGTGCGCATGGACGACGTCGTCGAGGACGACCCCGAGAACATGGCCGCCTGCGCGTACTGCGGCGTGTTCCGCCGCGATCTGCTCGAAAAGTACGCCGCCGAGTTCGACGCCGACAAGCTGCTCACCGGCCACAACCTCGACGACGAGGCGCAGACGGCGATGATGAACTTCCTCGAAGGCGACGTGCGGCAGGTGGCGAAACACTTCGACGCCTCGCTCGGGCCCTTCGACGAGCGCGAGGCCACCGACGCGTTCGTCCCGCGCGCCAAGCCGCTCCGCGACGTGCCCGAAAAGGAGATCGCCTTATACTGTCACGTCCGCGACCTCCCGACGCACATGGCCGAGTGCCCCCACGCCGAGGAGGCGTACCGCGGCGAGATCCAGTCGACGATCCACGAACTCGAAGAAAATCACCCCGGCGCCCGCCACTCGATCATGGCCGGCTACGAGGAGCTGTCCGCGCTCGCGGCCGACGCCTACCGCGGGGGCGACGAGGAGGGAGCCGGCGGCGACGGGGAGGACGACGGCGACGAGGGAGACGGCGAGAGCTCCGCCCTCCGCGAGTGCGAGCGCTGCGGCTCGAAGACGAGCCGGGACGTCTGTCGGAAGTGCCGCCTGCTCGACTCGATCGAGGCGGCGACCTGACTGGGGCGTCGTTCACCCGCCGCCATCACCGTCGACGTGACCGGGCCGTCACTCACGCCTCACCGTCGGCGCGACCGATGAGGTCGAGCTGGTGGGTGAGATAGACGAGCTCCCCGTCGTCGACCTGTTGCCGACGAACTTCGAGCCACGCGTCGAGGTCGGCGGCCGAGACGGACCCTGCCTCTCCTCCGTCAGCGGCGATCACCTCGCCGACCGCCTCCTCCACGGTGTCAAGGATGTGTCGGAGGAAGAACGCCTCGTCGCCAGGATAGCCCGCCTCGCCGTCGGCGGGGCGCACGACCCAGTCGGAGCCGGCGACTCCGAGGAGCGTCGAGCCCTCCGCCTCGCGCAGGCGCGCGAGCGCGGCGCCGCCGGCGCGGCTGTTCCCGCCCGGCTTCTCGTCCATGTGCCGGTGGTAGAGCCGCTCGATCGCCCGGTCGTCCGGATGTGCCGGGCGGAACCGGGTCCCGCCGTCGAACGTGATCGGGAAGTAGTAGGTCCCGCCGGGCGCCAGCGCGTCGAGCAGCGCGTCGAGCCGGTCGAGCCCGAGCACGTCCAGCAGCGCCATCCCGATCAGCGCGTCGAACTCGTCTGCGTGCGCCGCGGCGTACGCGACCCCGTCGGCCGCGACGGGCTCGACCCTGACCGTGCGCGCGTCGGTCTCGACGACGAGGGCGTCGTCGCCGCTGCCGCCATCGTCGACGGACGTCGGTGCGTCTCGTCCCGCTGCCCACTCCCGGAGGAAGGGACCCAGCCCGGCGAGCGCGTCCGGGTCGCGATCGACCGCGACGTACCGCGTCTCCCCGGGCGGGAGGACCTCCCAGTCGATCAGCCGGGCGATCATCGTCCCGACGCCCGCGCCAACCTCCAAGACGCGCAGGGGATCGCCACGCGCCGCCGCGCGGTCCGCCAGCCGCTCGCGGAGGGTCCCGACGAGCCGCCGGTCGAGCGCCCGGTCGTCGACGCTTCGCTTCGCTCGTAGGTAGCGCCGGAAGGCGGCGGCGTCGGCGGCGAGGGCGTCGCCGTCCGCGGGACCGCCGTCGCCGCCCGTGGCGTCGTCGGTCCCCGTCACGTCGACACCTCCGGCTCGGCCGCGTCGACGGCCTCGGGCGCGTCCGAGGTGTCGGCGACGTCGGCAAGGAGCCCCCGGACGCGGGCCGTCGTCTCCTCCCAGCTCGGGTGGCGCTCGTACCGCCGCCTCGCGGCGCGACCCATCTCGGCGAGCCGGTCGGGATCTGCCGCGAACCCGTCGAGCGCGCGGGCGACGGCGTCGGGGTCGTCCGGATCGACGAGGACGCCCGTCTCGCCATCGGCGACCGTCTCGCTCGCGCCGCCCGCCCGCGAGGCGATCGCCGGCAGGCCGAAGCTCATCCCCTCCAGGTAGACAATCCCGAACCCCTCGTACCGGGAGGGGACGGCGAGGACGTGGCTCTCGCGGAGCGCGTCTGCCAGCTCGGCGTCCGACAGCCGGCCGGCGAAGAGGACGCGGTCGCCGAGCCCCCGCTCCCGGACCAGTCGCCGCACGTCGGCGACGTGGGACTCGTCGACCGCGCGGCCGACGACCGTGAGGTCGACGGCGGCGTCGGCGCGGTCGACCCCCTCGACGAGCGTGTCGAGCCCCTTCCGCGGCTCGATGTTGCCGACGAACGCGACCCGGAGGGGACGTTCTCTCGCCCGTTCCCCGATTTCAGCGTCGTCGATCGCGGGGTCGAACCGGTTGCCCGCGGGCGGCGCGACGACGGTCGCCGCGGGATCGACGCCGAGGGCGGCGACGGCGTCGCGGGTCGCCGCGCTGTTGCAGACGACGCCGTCGACGGTCGCGAGGTAGCGGCGCTCGACGGCGCGGTACAGCGGCGAGAGCCGGCGCGGCTCGCTCGCGCGAAGGTGGTGGACGACGCTCACGACCGGGTACGGCAGGTCGCGGTTGGCGAGGAAAAGCGAGGGGTGCGCGAGCTCGTCTTGGAGCAGCACGTCGACGTCGACGCGGAGGCGGTCGCGGACCCCCGGGAGCGCGTTGTCCAGCAGCCCGCGCGGGTACCCCCGCCACGGGAGCTCGACGACCTCGACGGCGTCGCCAGCCGCGCGGAGCCCCTCGACGAGCTGCCGGTCGTAGCGGAACCCGCCCGACTGCTCGTCGAGGCTGCCGTACAGCGCGAGCCCGACCTTCATACCGGCGCGTCGTAGGTCGCGGCGGCCGCGTCGTCCTCCCAGACGGTTACGGCCAGCTCGCTTACGGCGTCGTCGGTCACGGCGTCGGTCACGCGCTCGAAGACGACGCGGGCGAAGCGCTCGACGCTGGGGTTGTACCCCTCGAACTCGGGCAGGTCGTTGAGCAGCTCGTCGCGGTAGCGGTCCGCGAGGTCGCCGAGCGCCGCCTCGGCGTCGTCGATGTCGACGAGGTAGTCGTGCTCGTTCAGCTCGGGGCCGCGGAAGGTCAGCTCAACCTCGAAGTGGTGGGAGTGCGGGACGCTCTCCGGCCCCTCGTCGACGACCGTGAGGTAGTGCTGGGCCACGAAGTCCGTCAGCACCGTCGTCGCGTACATGAACCGATCCACGGGCGCGAGCAACCTAAATCCGGAGGGCGGCGGAAGGCCGTTCGACGCGTCAGGGTACCGATACCGATCCGCGAGCGGCGGTAACGGCCGCTTACAAATAGCCGAGCGCGCGCAGCCGGTCCCGGTCCGTCTCGCTCTCGCCGCCGTGGACCCGCGACACCGGTAGCGGCTCGGGCGGCGTCAGGGTCGGCTGGCGCGTGCCCTCGTCCGCGCCGTCGATCGTCGCCCACGGAACGTCGAGCAGCGCGGAGACGGGCGTGTGCATCGGGTGGCCGTACAGCCCCCACTCGCCGAAGCAGTTGCCGTGGTCGGCGGTGACCGCGATCCGCCCGTCGACGTTCGCCGCGAGGGACTCGACCTCGTCGAGGACGTGTCGGAGGTTCGCCTCGTACGCCGTCCAGACGCGCTCGACCGAGACCTCGCCGCGCCGGAGCAGCACCCACGGGTTCCCCGCGTTGCTGTGGCTCCCGGTCCGCGCCAGCCCGTCGTCGCCGTCGAGGGGATCCGGGACGAACGGGTGGTGCGGCTGCATGTAGTGGACGACGAGCCGGTCGGGGTCGCGCTCGCGGGCGAGCGCGATCGCCCGGTCGCTCACGGCCGCCGCCGGCACGGTTCCCGCCTCCTCGTCCCACGTGTACTTCCAGACCTCGTCGAGCGCGGCGAACGCGTCGGCGTCGAGGTAGCGGTCGGTCCACGTGTTGCCGGTCACCATCGCGGTCCGCGCCGTCTCGGGGTGGCCGACGAAGGTGTTCTCCAGCCACTCCGAGGAGGAGCTCCCGACCGACCGAACCGTCTCGACTTCACCGAGGAACTCGAAGTCGGGCGCGACCGAGCGCAGCAGGTCGGCCCGACAGGCGTCGAGGACGACGAGGACGTCCCACTCGCGGTCGAAGGCGTTCGTTCCGTAGTCGAGCCGCCGACCGATCGCCTGTAGCCCGCGCAGGTAGGCGGTCCCAAGGCGGCCCATGCCCGGCTCCGTCACGACCGTGAGTTCGGCGCGAGACGACTAAACCGCTCCGGCGGGAGCGCCGCTGTCGCCCCCGGCGACGCCGATCTCGTCGGGACACCTATACGTCTCGCCGCCTCGGTACGACCGTGAACTGCCTGTTCGTCGGCGCGGGGGCGATCGCGCCGGAGTACGCCGCCGGCGTGCCGGAGAGCTCGCTGTCGCTGGCCGGCGTCGTCGACCTCGACGCCGACCGCGCCGCGTCGCTCGCCGCGGCCCACGGCTGCCCGTCGTTCACCGACCTAGAGACCGCGCTGGAGCGCGTCGACGCGCCGCTCGTGGTGAACCTGACGAGCCACGCGGCCCACGCGGCGGTGACGCGGACCGCGCTCGAAGCGGACCGCCACGTCTACTCGCAGAAGCCGCTGGCGCTCGACGCCGACGAGGCGCTCGCGCTGGTTGGACTCGCCCGCGACCGCGGGCTCGCCCTCGGCTGCGCGCCCGGGACGCCGCGAGCGCCCTCGCAGCGCCGCGCGGGCCGCCTCCTCGCCGACGGGCGGCTCGGGCCGGTGGGACTGGGCTACGCCCACGCCCACGTCGGCCGCGTCACCGACTGGCACGACCGGCCCGACTCCTTCCTCGAGATCGGGCCGCTGTACGACGGGGCGGTGTATCCGCTCGCGCTCCTCGTCTCGTGGTTCGGGCCGGTCGAGCGCGTCCGCGTCGCCGACGCCCTCGACGTCTGGCCCGCCCGGGAGGAGCGGCGGCCGTCGACGCCGAGCCACGTCGAGGCGACGCTGGCGTTCGCGGCGGGGCCGACCGTCAGACTCACGGCCAGCTTCTACGCGCCTCACCGGAGCCGGGAGTTCTACGGACTGGAGCTCCACGGCGACGACGGCTCCCTGTACCTGAAGGGGACCGGCGCGATGGGCGACGACCGCGACGCCGTCCGGTTCGGCCGCGTCGGCCGGGAGTACGTGAGCGCGCCGCCGGACGCGCCCGACGAACCCTACGAGTACGTCGACGCCGTGGAGCGCCTCGTCGCGTCGGTCGAGGCCGGGTCGCCGTCGCGGGCCGGGGGACGACGTGGCGCCCACGTCGTCGCCGTCTGCAACGCGATCGAGGCGGCCGCCGAGGGCGACGGCCCGGTCGCGGTCGACGACTGCGGCGCGACCGCCGACCCGCCGCCGGCGTCGGTGGTGAGGCCAGAAACGCAGATCGGAGGGCGGACCGAATCGGGCGCCGCCGCCCTCCGGCTCCCCGCCGTTGGCTTCGGCTGCTCGCGCTACCGCGACGGGGAGTACGTCGAGCGCGCCGACTCGATCGCGACCGCGCTCGACGCCGGCTACCGTCTCCTCGATTCGGCCGAGCTGTACGGCAACGAACACCGGATCGGGGAGCTGCTCGCCGCGCCGGGCGCGCCCGACCGCGAGCGCGTGTTCCTCCTCGGGAAGGCGTGGCGCACGAACCACCGCCGCGAGCACCTGCTCGCCGCCTGCGCGGGCAGCCGCGAGGAGCTCGGGATCGACGCGTTCGACTGCTACGCGCTCCACTGGCCGTCGGCGCTCGAACACCGGGGCGAGCTTCGCCGCCTCGCCGAGAAGCCGGTCGAGCGACAGGAGGCGCTCACCTTCCCCGAGGACGCGGACGGCGAGCTCGCGGCCGACGACGTGTCGCTCGCGACCGCGTGGGAGAACTTGGAGGCCGTTCACGAGCGAGGGTGGACCAGAACGCTCGGGATCTGTAACGTCTCGCGGGCGCAGTTGGAGACGGTGCTGGAGACCGGGGAGATCGACCCGGCGCTCGTGCAGGTGGAGCGGCACCCCTACCGCCCCCGGAACGATCTGGTCGACTTCTGCCACGAGCGCGGGATCCGGGTGGTCGCGCACTCGCCGCTGTCGGCGCCGGGCCTCCTCGACGAGCCCGTCCTGAACGCGATCGGGACGGAGCGGGGGCTCTCGCCGGCCGCGGTCGTGATCGCGTGGAACGCCTCGCAGGGGGTCGTCCCGATCCCGTCGAGCACCGCCGAGTCGCACGTCGTCGCGAACCTCGCGGCCGGGAGCGAGCGGCTGACCGCCGACGAGATCGCGCGCGTCGACGCCCTGCGCGACCCAGACTTCGAGCGGTGACGGTCGGGATCGAGCGGGAACCGGCAATTCGGGCGGTATTTCTATGTGAGTGAAGCCCGTGCGTGTGATATGGCAACGACCGAATCACAAGGGCCGGCGATAGATGTCGGGTCGCTGAGCGGCCTCCACTGGGTAGGCATCGCCGCTGCGCTGATCACCGCCGCCGTCCACATCCGCCTCGGCGTCGGGGGGCTCCCGCTGCCGCTGCGGGTCAGCTTCCTTCTCGCCGGGTTCGGCTTCCTCGGAGCGGTCGTGCTGGTGTTGCTCGACTACCGCCGCCGGGCGGTGTACGCCGTCGGGATCCCCTTCACGCTCGTCCAGATCGTCTTGTGGTACGTCTTCAACTTCGCGGGCGGGGGGAAGTCGTTCCCGGCCGACGTCGGGACGCTCGGCGCCGTCGACAAGGTCGCACAGGTCGTGTTGCTCGCCGTCCTGGTCGCCCTGCTCCGCCGATAACCGTGTCGGCTCGGGAGCGCCGACCGCGACACGGGACCGCGGTCGCGGGCACCGCCGCCGGGGCCACCGAGATCGGGGGTGACGAGTAGATGGCCGGCGCGCGCCGGCGGCGCTCCGTCCGCGTCGGGGTCGGCGTCGGGCTCCCGCTCGTCGCCGCGGTCGCGCTCGCAGCGCTCCTGTTCTGGCTGTATCCGACGGACGCGACCGGCCGGTGGGGGCTCTCTCCCGCCGTCGTCGCGAGCGCCTGCTGGGCCGGCCAGCTCTGGTACGTCGGCTACCGGCTCGATCCGGAGCGGCTGGCCGGGCGGTTCTGGCGCCGGCTGTTCGGGCTGGCGAACGCGGTCACGCTCGTTCGGGGGGCGCTGTACGCTGTCGTCGCCGGGTTCGCAGTCGTCCCGCCGGGGACGTCGCTCGCGTGGGCGCCGGCGCTGTGTTACGGGGCCGGCGTCGTCCTCGACAACCTCGACGGGACTCTTGCCCGGACGCTGGGTCAGGAGACCGAGGTCGGCCGCCGGCTCGACATGGCGTTCGACACCTTCGGGTTCGTCGCCGCGCCGCTGGTGGCGGTGCTGTGGGGGCTGCTGCCGGTCTGGTACCTCTCGATCTCCGCCGCACGATACGTCTTCCGCGGCGCCGTGTGGCTGCGCCGCGTCCGCGGGCTCCCCGTCGGCGACCTCCCCGACAGCGACCTCGGGAAGTACCTCGCGGGCGTCCAGATGGTCTTCGTGACGGTCGCGCTCGTCCCGCCGGTCCCGACGAGGCTCGTGTGGACCGTCGCGCCAGTCGTCCTGCTCCCGTCGCTCGCGGTGTTCACGCGCGACTACCTCTTCGTCAGCGGGCGCCTCTCCGACAGCCGGTGACCGCGGCGGCCGCTCACGAATACTCCAAGATTACCTGTACCGTCTCGTCGGCCGCCGAGTCGAGCAGCTCGTACGCCTCCGGCGCGCGCTCGAAGGGGATCCGGTGGGTGATCAGCTCGTCGGCGGGGACCCGATCGAGCCGTTCGAGCGCCGCGTCCATGCGTCGGTCGCGGTCCCAGCGCCCCCGGAGCTCGGGGCTTATCGTCGACACCTGACTGGAGACGATGTCGATGCGGTCCCGGTGGAACCGCCCGCCGAGCCCGATCGGGTCGCGCTTGGTGCCGTACCACGACCCGACGACGATCCGGGCGTCGTAGCCGACGACGCCGAGCGCGTCGTCGAGCGCGCTCGGCTGGCCGGAGAGCTCGACCGCGAGGTCGGCGTCGTCGAGGGCGGCGTCCGAACCGGTGAGGTTGGCGTCGGCGTCAGTGGCGTCGTTGAGAGCCCCCGGCGTCGCCGTCCGGTCGGCGCCGAACGCCGCGGCGAGGGCCCGCCGACGCTCGATGGGGTCGACCACGACGAGCGACTCCAGCGGGAACGCGGCCAGCAGTCGGGTGACGCAGAGCCCGATCACGCCGGCGCCGAACACCACGACCCGCTCTCCGAGCCGAGGAGCGGCGTCGAGGACGATGTTCGTCGCGGTCTCGACCGAGGGGAGAAGCGAACCGACGGCCGGCGTCGTCCCCGGCGGGAGCGCGACCACCGAGTCGGGGGTGGTTCGGAAGCTCGTCTGGTGGGGAACGAACGAGAACACCGACCGCCCGACCCAGTCCGGGTCGATGTCCGCGCCGACCTCGCTGACGACCCCGCTCGCGGCGTACCCGTACTGGAGGGGATACGAGAGGTCGCCGTCGAGCGCGTCGAGCGTCTCGTCGGCCGGGAAGTCTCCCGGCGTCTGGTCGCGGTACACGAGCAGTTCCGTCCCGGCGCTTATCGCCGACGCCCGGGTGTCGACGAGCAGTTCGTCGGCGTCCGGCGGGCCGACCGCCGTCTCCCGCACCTCGACGGCCTCTGGGCCGGTGAAGTAGAGCGCCGCGTCGGTCATCGTGTCGTCGCGAACTTGGCCCGTCCGCGGACGGGGCCGGAGCGACGCCGCGCCCCCCGGCTCGGCTGGTGACGTGACACGTAGCTCAACACGGACCGTGTGATGTTAAGTCCTCGCGCCGTGCGCGGGTCGGAACGGTATCGACGGAAAACGGAATCGAAACCGAACCGCAGCGGTCTGCGTCGCGAGACGCTTAGCGGATGACGTCGAGCCCGTTGTTCTTCTCGATCGGCTCGCTGCCGCCGTCGGACTCCCAGCCGCGGTCGGTGCCGCCGGAGACCGCCGGCTCGCCCCGGTCGCCGCCGGCGCCCGGGCTCTCGCTCGCCTCGGCCGCCCGCGAGCGCGAGTCGCCGAGGTCGTCGGCGTCGACCGCGGCGCGGGACTTGTCGGCCTGCTTCTGGGTGGAGGGGCCGAGCACCTGCGCGCTCTGGACGCCCGTCATGATCGCCATGACGCGCACCTTCCCCTTGTACTCCTCCTGGATGCGGGCGCCCCAGATCACGTTGGCGCTCGCCTCCAGCCGCTCGGTGATGTTGTTCGCGATCCCCTCGGCCTCCTTCAGCGTGAGGTCCGGGCCGCCCGTGATGTGGACGAGCCCGCCCGAGGCGCCGCGGTAGTCGACGTCGAGCAGCGGGTGGTTCATCGCGTCGTTGACCACCTCTTGGGTCTTGTTCTTGTCCTGCGTCTCGCCGACGAGCATGACCGCGACGCCGCCCTGGTTCATGATCGTCGACATGTCCGCGTAGTCGAGGTTGATGAGGCTCGGCTGGGTGATCGTCTCGGAGATCCCCTTCACCGTCTCCGCGATGATCTGGTCCATCACGGAGAACGCCTTGCCGATCGGCAGGTTCGGGACGTAATCGAGCAGGCGGTTGTTGTCGAGGACGATGATCGAGTCTGCCTCGTTGCGGAGGTCTTCGAGGCCCTCCTCGGCTTTCACCGTGCGGGCGCGCTCGACGTTGAACGGCGTCGAGACCATCCCGACGACGATGGCGCCCTGCTCTTTGGCGATCTTCGAGACGACCGGCGCCGCGCCGGTGCCCGTGCCGCCGCCCATCCCGGCGGTGACGAAGACGAGGTCCGCGTCGCCGAGCACCTCCTTGATCGTGCCCTGAGCCATCTCGGTGGCGCGCTCGCCCATCTTGGGGTCGCCGCCGGCGCCGAGCCCCTGCGTGAGCGACTTGCCCACGAGGATCTTGGTGTCGGCCTCGATCATCTTGAGGTGCTGTTTGTCCGTGTTGATCGCGACGGTGTCGGCGCCGTCGACGCCGATGTTGTAGAGCCGGTTGACCGTGTTGTTCCCGGCGCCGCCGGCACCGACGATGACGATCCGGGGGTCCCCGAACTCGTCGTCGCCCATGTCGACGTCATCCATGTCGCGCTTCTCCGCCTCCGCGTTGTCGAGGGCGTCCTGAACGAGATCTTGCATCAGTTTACACCTTCGCCCAGTTGCGGTTGCGGCCGCGCTCGTCGCGCTCGCCGTCCTGTTCGTTCAACATGTCGCGGACGGCCGACCGGATCGCCTCGCTCCGGTTCGGGAACTCGCCCGTCTCCACCATCTGTTCGACCTCGTCGATCTGCTGTTTCGGGATTCGTAGTGTCACACGCTCCATTGGTATTCCCCCGGTAAGACGGCGAACACGCGACGCGTGTGTCTTACAGCGCGAAACCGCCCGACTGCGGGGCGGAACCCCACACCGGACGCCCGCTGTAAGACGACCGTCTTACGCAATTGAAGTCACCGAGCGAACCATTATAAAACTACCGGCGGCTGTAAGACAGAACGTGAAAACGCCCGAATATCGGCGTATACGGCGTACTATGGCCGGTTATTTGTCTTTCAAAACGTCCGCTGCCGGGGTCCGGCGTCCGCATCCGGGGCAGAACGCCCAGTCAGTTCGGAGCTCGTCGCCGCACTCACAGAACGCTCTGTGTGACTGTTTCTCACCGCAGTTCGGGCAGTATACGTGGTCAGACGGGACGATTTCGCCGCATCCGCCGCAGGCGTTTTCGCGCGTTTGCGCGCCCGGACTCGGCTCCGTCTTACGCGCGCTCGGCTCCGTCTCGCCGGCCGTCTCACGCGTCACACGCACCTCGTCGTCCCGCTCGTCGGATCCGGCGTTCGGAGCGTCGAGCGTGACGTTTACGTTGATATCGCCGGCGTTTCCGGGCGTATACGTCCCCGCTGCGGCGCCGCCCGCCGGACCGAGCCGCTCGTCGAGCGCGGCGTCGAGCCGCTCCGCGATCAGATCGTCGACGCGGTCCGCGAGGGCGTCGTCGACGCTCCCGGTCGTCGCGTCGGACGCGTCGGACGCGTCCCCCTCGCCGTCGAGGTGGGTCCGGAGCGCCTCCCGCATCACCTCGCTTTTGGAGGCGTCACACGCTTCCAGCCGGTCGACGAGGTCGTCGTCCGCCCGGAAGGTGATCTTGCTCATACCGAAGGGGTATCCTCGGTCAGTACAAGTATCTTCCCCTGGCGTCTGACACGTTTCACAGCGCCGAAACGTTCGGGCGAACGACGGTCGAATCGTGCGGTTTGGTCACACATGTGTCTGACGCAGATTTATACGCGTCGCGCGAGCATGCGTGTATATAATGAGTAACCGCGTCGAGGACCTCGAACGGCAGGTCGCGGAGCTACAGGCGGCGGTCAACGGGCTCACCGAAGAGCTCGTCGAGATGAAAGAGCGCGTCCGACAGCTGGAAGACGAGCGGTCGGTCGCGGTCGAGGAGGCGGCCGCCGGCGCGACGGCCGGTTCCGAAGCGGCGGACGCCGCGGCTAGCGAGCCCGCGGCCGACGAGGCCGCGAGCGACGAGGCCGACGCCGACGCGTCAGCGGTGTCCGGCGGCGAGAGGACGACGCACTCCGACGACCACGTCGACGTCTTCGAGTCGGTCGAGGAGTCGTCTGATGGTACCGACGGGGAGGCGGCGACCGAGGACGCGGGCGAGGGAGACGACGTCATCGTCCCCGAGCAGTCGGCGACGACGCCCGACGCCGACGGAGGGGCCGAAGAGGCCGCCGAGGACGACGACGGCGAGTCGAGCGAGGGCGACGACATCATCGTCGCGTAAGCGGTCGTCAGACCCCATGCACATCACTGAAGTCGTTCTGGACGGGTTCAAGAGCTTCGGGCGAACGACGAGGATTCCGTTCTACGAGGACTTCACCGTCGTCACCGGCCCGAACGGCTCCGGGAAGTCGAACATCATCGACGGCGTCCTGTTCGCGCTCGGGCTGGCCCGCACCCGCGGGATCCGCGCCCAGAAGCTCACCGACCTCATCTACAACCCCGGCCACGACGACGGCGAGGCCGCCGACGGGCCGAGCGAGGCCTCCGTCACGGTCGTGCTCTCCAACGAGGACGGCACCCTCGACCGGTCACAGGTCGTCTCTGCGGCCGGCACGGAGAACGTCGGCGATGTCTCCGAGATCACGATCAAGCGCCGCGTGAAAGAGACTGAGGACAACTACTACTCGTACTACTACCTCAACGGGCGCTCGGTGAACCTCTCGGACGTCCAGGACCTGCTCGCGGCCGCGGGCGTCACCCCGGAGGGGTACAACGTGGTGATGCAGGGCGACGTGACCGAGATCATCAACATGACCCCCTACCAGCGGCGGGGGATCATCGACGAGATCGCGGGCGTCGCGGAGTTCGACGAGAAGAAGGAGGCCGCCTACGAGGAGCTGGACACGGTCGAAGACCGGATCGGCGAGGCGGACCTCCGCATCAGCGAGAAGCAGGACCGGCTCGACCAGCTCGCCGACGAGCGCGAGACCGCCCTCCAGTACCAGGAGCTCCGCGACGAGTTAGAGGAGTACCGCGGGTTCCGGAAGGCCTCCGAGTTAGAGGAGAAGCGCGACGCGCTCGCGGACGTCGAGGGCGACGTCGACGAGGCCGAGGCGGACCTCGAGGATCTCCGCGAGGAGCTCGACGCCAGACAGGGGAAGCTCACCCGCCTCGAGGAGGATCTCGCGGACCTCAACCACGAGATCGAGACGAAAGGCGAGGAGGAACAGATCGAGATCCGCTCGGAGATCGAAGAGATCAAAGGCGAGGTCTCGCGGCTGGAGGACAAGATCGAATCGGCCGAGTCGCGCGCGGAGTCGGCCGAGAACGACCGGCGGCAGGCGTTCGTTCAGATCGATAGGAAAGAAGAGAAGGTCGAGGAGTTGGAGGCGGAGATCCGCGAGACGAAAGTCGAGAAGGCGTCGGTGAAGTCGGAGCTGGCGACGAAGCGCTCGGAGCTGGCCGACGTCGAGGCCGAGATCGAGGGCGCGGACACGGAGTTCGACGAGCTGAAAAGCGATCTCGCGGAGAAGAAGGAGGCGATCGAGTCGCTCCGCGAGGAGAAAAACGAGACGCAACGCGAGAAGGACCGGCTGCTCGACGAGGCCCGCCGCCGCTCGAACGCCGTGAGCGAGGCCCGCGAGGAGTTAGAGGAGGCCCGCGAGTCGCTGCCGGAACACAAGGCGCGCATCTCCGAGCTGAAAAGCGAGCTCGACAAGGCCGAGAAGAACCAGTCGACCATCGAGGACGCGGTCGCCGACCTGTTCGCCGAGAAGGCGGAAAAGGAGGAGCGCTTAGAGGAGATCGAGGGGACGCTCCGCGAGAAGCAGAACGAGTACGCCAAGCTGGAGGCGGCGGCCGACGAGCGCGGCGACGCCTCCTGGCCCCGCGCGGTCACCGAGGTGAAGAACGGCGGCATCGACGGCGTCCACGGCGCCGTCGGCGAGCTGGGGTCGGTCGAGGCGGAGTACGCCGAGGCCTGCGAGACCGCCGCGGGCGGCCGGCTGGCGAACGTCGTCGTCGACGACGACGGCGTCGGCTCGACGTGTATCGACTACCTCAAGCAGCGGAACGCGGGCCGGGCGACGTTCCTCCCCATCACGAAGATGGACGACCGGAGCCTGCCGCGGAAGCCCTCGCTGCCCGGCGTCGTCGACTTCGCGCGGAACCTCGTCGACTACGACGCCGAGTACGAGTCGATCTTCTCGTACGTGCTCGGCTCGACGCTCGTCGTCGAGGACATGTCGACCGCCCGCGAGCTGATGGGCGACTACCGGATGGTGACGCTCGACGGCGACCTCGTCGAGAAGTCGGGCGCGATGACCGGCGGCTCCGGCGGCGGCTCCCGCTACTCGTTCACGAAGTCAGGCGGCGGCAAGCTCGAGCGGCTCGCGACGGAGATCTCCGACCTCGAGGACGAGCGGCAGTCGGTCCAGTCGGAGATCGACGCGCTCGACGACGACATCGAGGACGCGCGCGACCGGAAGGCCGACGCGGCCGAGCGCGTGCGCTCGCTGGAGGCGGACGTCGAGCGCGCCGAGGACGACCTCGCGGAGGCGGAAGATCGGATCGAGGAGCTGGAAGACGAGCTTGAGGAGCTGGAGGCCGAACGCGAGTCGGTCGACGAGCAGATGACGGCACTCGACGAGGAGCTCGCGGCAACCGATGCGGAGATCGACGAACTCGCCGCGGAGATCGACGACATCGAGGCCGAGCTCGCCGACTCGAAGATCCCGGAGCTCTCCGAGCGCGCCGACGAGATCCGCGCGGAGATCGACGAGCTGGAGGAGCGGATGGACTCGTTCGACAGCCGGATCAACGAGCTGGAGCTAGAGAAGGGGTACGCCGAGGACGCGCTCGACGACCTCCACGACGACGTCGAGGAGGCGCAGAACGCGAAGGCGGAGGCCGAGGAGGCTATCGCCGACCACGAGGCCGCGATCGAGGAGAAGGAGGCGGAGTTGGCGGCAAAGAAGGAGGCGATCGCCGACCTCGAGGAGGAGCTCACGGAGCTGAAGGCGGAACGCGAGGACCTCCGCGAGGAGATCCGCGAGGCGACCCGGAAGCGCGACGAGCAGCGGTCGCTCGTCTCGGAGGCCGAGTCCGACCTCTCGGACCTCACCGACCGCCGGGACCGGCTGGAGTGGGAGATCGACGAGCTGGAGTCGCAGGTCGGCGCCTACGACGCCGACGAGATCCCCGACCTCGACGAGGTGGAGTCGCGGATCGAGGAGCTCGAATCGGAGATGGAGGCGCTCGAACCGGTGAACATGCTCGCCATCGACGAGTACGAGGAGGTCCAGGCGGCGCTCGACGAGCTCCAGGAGCGCCGCGACGTGCTCGTCGAGGAACGGGACGCCATCGAGGAGCGCATCGAGGGGTACGAGGCGGCGAAGAAGGAGACGTTCATGGAGACGTTCGATTCGATCAACGACCACTTCGAGGACATCTTCGCGCGGCTCTCGGCCGGCAGCGGAGAGCTCGTCTTGGAGAACCCGGAGGACCCCTTCGAGGAGGGGTTAACGATGAAGGCGCAGCCCGCGGACAAGCCGGTCCAGCGGCTCGACGCGATGAGCGGCGGCGAGAAGTCGCTCACCGCCCTCTCCTTCATTTTCGCGGTCCAGCGGCACAACCCGGCGCCGTTCTACGCGCTCGACGAGATCGACGCGTTCCTCGACGCGGTCAACGCCGAGCGCGTCGGCGAGATGATCGAGGAACTCGCTCAGGACGCCCAGTTCGTCGTCGTCGGCCACCGCTCGGCGCTTTTGGAGCGGTCGGACCGCGCCATCGGCGTCACGATGCAGGGCGACAACCTCTCGGCGGTGACCGGGATGCAGTTCGGCGACGACGCCGACGAGGAGGGGGTGAGCGCGGATGACTGACGAGGGTGACGGCGCCACCGACGGTGGCGTCCCCGGCCTCGACCTGACGAGCGAGCGCGACGGCGCAAACCCGTTCGCCGACGACGCGTCGGGGGGCGACGGAGCCGACTCGCGCGAGGAGTCCGATCCGGACGCGACGGACGAGTCCGACCCGGTGCCCGACGTCTCACCCCCTGACGAGACCGACGACGACGAGGTCGAGCCCGTCGAGCTCCTCGTCCAGCTCGCCGAGGAGGGCGAGATCGAGCCGTGGGACATCGACATCGTCCAGGTGACGGACGCGTTCTTAGAGAAGCTCGACGAGACGGACCTCCGGACGACCGGGCGGGCGCTGTTCTACGCCAGCGTCCTCCTCCGGATGAAAAGCGACGGGATGCTGGCTGACGACGACGAAGACGAGGAGCCCGAGCCGGAGCCGTGGGAGGTCGCCATGGAGGGCGGCGCGCCCGATCCGGCCGACGGCGACTTCGACCCCGTCGACAAGTTAGAGGAGGAGATCCACCGTCGGCTCGATCGCAAGAACACCCGCGGGTCGCCGGAGACGCTCGACGAGCTGGTCCGCGAGCTCCGCGAGGCCGAGCGCGGCTCGTGGTGGAAGGACTCCCGCGAGTACGACACCTCGGAGTCGCCGCACGGCCACGCCCGCGGCACGCAGACGCTCGACTACCACGCCGGCGACGAGTTCCGACAGGACGGGGAGCCGACCGCGGGCGAGGCGACCGACCGCACGCACGACGAGGGCATCGAGGAGGTCATCGTGGAGATCGACAACGCCCTCCGGACCCACTTCGACCGCGGGCGCACGGAGGTGCTGTTCGCGGAGATCGAGACCGCGGGCGGCCGCCCGTTCATGACGTACCTCGCGCTGCTGTTCATGGCTCATCGGGGATCAGTCCGGCTCCAGCAGGACGACCTGTTCGGCGACCTCTGGGTGAAGGACCCGACCGCGATGACCGGCGAGTCCGAGGCAATCGCGGACTAGTACGTTTTCGAGACCGTGGCCGGCTCCGGAATCTCTGTCCTTTTTATAAACGGTTAGCGCCAAACCGACGGTGGACCCCGTCAAAGCCTCAGGCGATCAGTTATCGACAAAGGAGGCGGTGGCGCGTGCCTCCGAGTGGCCGCCGAAGGCGGCCGCGAGGAGCACGCGCGAGGGAGTCGGTGGTCCGGAGCGAAGCGGAGGACCACCGACGAGGCTGGGGAGGTGTGAGGCTGCGGTCCCGCGAGCGACCGGAGGGAGCGAGCGGGAGCACGGAAGTCGCAGCCCGCGCAGCGAACGGAGTGAGCGAGCAGGAACGTCTTCCGGTGGTTGCTGTGCGGGGCGGGACTCAAAGGGGCAGTCGCGAGGCCGACGTAGGCGACGCAAGTACCGCAGGGAGGGAGCGATAGCGACCGACCGAGGAACGCAGCGAGCGTACGTCGGCCTCGCGACTGGGGCTTTGGAGGGATTCTCCGCCGATCCGGTCTCAACGACTTATAAGTAGTCGCCTAGCAGGGGCTCGACGCGCTCCTGCGTTTCTTCCGGAATCGCCTCGGTCGGCGTGTTGACGGTGCCTTCGAGGGCGGTGTGCGCGTCGCACTCCAGGTCCTCCGGGAGCGTCCGCACGGCCGCCTCGACGGCAGCCTTGATCGCCTTCTGGTTCTGCTCGGCGTTTTCGAGCACCTCTTCGAGCGTCACCTCGCTGTCCTCTTTCCAGACGTCGTAGTCGGTGACGCCGGCGATCGTCGCGTACGCGATCTCAGCCTCGCGGGCCAGTTTCGCCTCGGGGATCGCGGTCATGCCGACGAGGTCCCAGCCCTGGCTCTTGTAGAACTCCGACTCCGCGCGCGTCGAGTACTGCGGCCCCTCGATACAGACGTAGGTGCCGCCCTTCACGACCTTCGTGTCGGCGGCAGCGTCCCCGTCGGCGCCCACGGCCGACTCCGCGGCCTCGGTGAGGTGGTCGACGAGCTCCGGGCTGTACGGGTCCGCGAACGGCTGGTGGACGACGACCCCGTCGCCGTAGAAGGAAAGGTCGCGGCCCTTCGTTCGGTCGTAGATCTGGTCGGGGACGACGAGCGTTCCGGGCTCTAACTCCTCCTTCAGGCTCCCGACCGCGTTCGACGCGAAGATGTGGGTGACGCCGGCCTTTTTTAAGGCGTACATGTTGGCGCGGTACGGCAGATCGGTCGGCGAGACGCCGTGGTCCGAGCCGTGGCGCGGGAGGAACGCCACCTCGCGGCCCGTGTCGCCGAACTCGCCGATCGTCACCGCATCGCTCGGCTCGCCGTACGGCGTGTCGAACTCGACCTCCCGCACGTCGTTGAGGGGGAGCGCCTCGTAGATGCCGCTGCCGCCGATGAATCCGATGGTTCCCATACTCGGAGTGCGCCCGCTCGCTACTTATATGACGTGAACCCGATCGCGGCGCGTGGTCGACGGCCTCGGCGCCGGCCTCAGGGCACGCGCCTCACAGCAGCCAGCGCACCGCCGCGAGCGCGACCGCGCTGACGACGAGCAGGTGGACCAACACCGCGCCGACCGGCGCGGCGCCCACCGCGCGCATGTCGTCGACTCGGATCGAGAGCCCGAGGCCGACGAACGCCAGCGCGAACAGCGCGTCCGAGACACGGCCGATCGACACCAGCGCGGCCGGCGAGAGCAGCCCGCTGTTGGCAATCGCGGCGACTATCAGGAAGCCGAGCAGGAACTTCGGGAACTCTGCCCACAGCCGCCTAACGCCGGGGTCGGCGGCCGAGCGCGCCGTGTACGCCAGCGAGTACGCGACCGCGACGCCGCCGAGCAGCGAGTTGCGCGCCAGCTTCGTCACGGTCGCCCACTGGCCCGCCTCGGGCGAGTAGGCGAACCCCGCGGCCGCGACGGGGCCGGTCGAGAACATGCTCACGCCCGCCCAGACGCCGAACTGCCGGCTTGTCAGGCCGAGCCACTCGCCCGCGAGCGGGAACGCGACGAGCGTTACGGCGTCGAACAGCAGGATCGTCGCGGCCGCGAACGTGATCGAGGCTCCACGCGCGTCCAGCACCCTGCCGATCGCGACGACCGCGGAGACGCCGCAGATGCTCGCCCCGGCCGCGAGCAGCGAGGAGGTGGGCGACCCGATTCGGAACAGCCCGCGCGCGACGACCTCCGCGAACAGGAGCCCGCCGGCGACGAACGCCACCACGAGGCCGAGGACGGTCGGGCCGGCGGTCAGGAACTCCTCGACCGCGACCGCCGCGCCGAGCAGGACGATCCCGGTCTCTAGGAACAGCTTGTCGACGTCGACGCCCGGCTCCGCGACCTCTGGGATCCCGACGGTGTTCCCGACCCCGACGCCGATCGCGACGGCGACGACGAGCGGCTGGAGGCCGGGGACCGCGTCTGCGACGAGCGTCGCCGCGACGGCGCCGCCCGCGAGCAGCGCGAGGCCGGGGAGGTACGCCCGGACCACCTCGGCGACCCCCGTCACAGCGCCTGGCCGACGAGGTGCGCGGCGACGATCCCGAGCCCCAGCGCGAGCGCCTGCCAGCCGCGGTCGAGCGCGGTCCAGCGGTCGACGAGCGAGGGGTCGGTCGCGTCGGCGGCGTCCGGCCGCGCGTCCGTCGCGTCGGCCGCGTCGGGCCGAGCGTCCGCGCCGTCGGCGGCGTCCGATACCATACGCGTGACTCGCCGCGCTCGCATTTATACGGTGTGACTCGGGGCGTTCTCGGGGGCGGAGAGCGCACGGCGACCGGGCGACGACCGAAAGAGGCAGGGCGCGGGCGGGTGTAGTGCCCACAATCGATGCCCACCACACAGATCAAAGACTCAGTTCACGGCTACATTGAGCTGCCGGACGCGCTCGTCGAGGGGGTCGTCGACACGCGGCCGTTCCAGCGGCTGCGGTACGTCCGCCAGCTCTCGGCGACCCACCTCGTGTACCCGGGCGCGAACCACACCCGGTTCGAGCACTCGCTCGGCGTCTACCACCTCGGGCGGACCGTCTTCGAGAACCTCCGTCAGCAGTCGTACTTCACCCGGGACGCTGCGGTCGACGAGCTCGAAGAGATCCAGCGCACGCTGTCGTGCGCCTGCCTGCTCCACGACGTTGGCCACCCGCCCTTCTCGCACCTCTCCGAGGGGTTCCTCGACGAGGGCGTCCTCCGGGAGCGCGTCGCGGAGACCGGGCTAGTCGACGCCTTCGACGCGGCCGGCGTCGGTGGCGCCCCGCTCCGCTCGGCGAACCCGCACGAGCTGCTCGGCTGCGTGATCATCGTCGAGGAGTACGGCGACGCCCTTCGCGACTTCGACGTGGACCCCTTCGAGGTGTGCGCGTACGTGCTCGGCTACAGCCTCGCGTACGAGCGAGGCGAGCCATGGCAGTACGGGGTCGGCGCCCAGCTGCTCCACTCTCCCATCGACGTGGACCGGCTGGACTACATCACCCGTGACAACGAGATGACCGGCGCGGGCGTGTTGAGCTTCGACGTCGAGCGCATGGTCGACGCGTACACCGCCCACCCCGAGGCTGGCCTCGCGCTCTCGGAGAAGGCGCTCTCGACCATCGGCAACTACCTCGAGGGGCGGATCGCGCTGTACATGTGGGTCACCCAGCACCACAAGTCGGTGTACGCAAACCGGCTTCTTCAGGCCCTGCTCGGAGAGTACGAGCGGGAGACCGGGGAGAGCCCCGTCACGGTCGACGGCATCCTTGACCGCGAGCTCGACGACAACGCGGTGCTCGAACGGCTCCGGACCGCCGCCCGCGAGAACCCCGACTCGACGCTCGCGTCGATGTACGACCGCTTCCGCGGGCGGCGCTTCCCCGCCACCTGCTGGAAACATCGGATCGCGCTCGCCGACCGGGTCGGCGGCGACCTCGCCGCCGACCTCGACGTGGACGGCGACCCCCTCGACGAGTTCACCGCGTGGCTCACCGCCGGCGACGACCGTTTAGAGCGGCTCCTCGCCGACGCCCTCGACGTGCCGGTCCACGAGGTGTGGATCGACCGCTCGTACGTCCCCGCCTACGACCCCGACGAACTGGAGGACATCCCCATCGCGTACGGCGGCACGACGCGGTCGGTCGCCGACTGGGGACTGTACGGCGACCGCGCGTTCGACGTGCCGATTCCTTTCGTCTTCGTCCCCGACGGGACGAAGCGACGGGCGATCCGCGTGCTCAAGGAAGCGTTCGAGCGGGAGATCACGGGAAAAACGAGCGCGTGAGCGGATGAGCAGCCGTCGACAGCCGGATCGCTCTCGACCGGATCAGTCGTCGGCCTCGGCCGCGACTTCATCGCCGTCAGCGTCGTCGTTTTCGGTCGCCTCCTCGGCCGCTTTTTCGTCCGCCTCCGTCTCGTCGTCGAGCCGCGGGAAGTTCTCGATGGTCGCGTCGCGGAAGGCGTCCTCGTCGAACTCGTAGTCGTCCTCGAAGAAGTCGAGGACGGTGTCGACGTCCCGCATCGCGTTCTTCAGCGCGGTCGACGCGCCCGGCGAGGGCGTGATGTTGAATAAGATTCCGTCCTCGACGATCTTCGCTTCGCCCATGTCGAGCTCCTTGTTCTCGGTGTCGACGATCTGGGGGCGCACGCCGCCGTACCCCTTCGCGCGGTCGATGTCGTCGACGTCGACGCTCGGCACGACCTTCTGGACGTTCGGGAGGAACGCGCGCTTCCCGACCGCGGGGAGGTCGTACACGAGGTTGCGCACGACGTACGGGAAGAGGATCTTGTCCGAGAGGATGTTGACGTAGCTCAGCACGGAGTCGGGGTTGAACCCGAACACGTCGACGAAGTCGCTCACCGTCGAGAGGTGGCCGCGTTCGAGCGCGGGCACGAGCTTCGCGGTCGGCCCGAACCGGGTGACGCTCCCGTCGTGGACGTCGGCGTCGCCGTGGACCGCCGCGAACGGGAGCTTCTTCATCTGGAGCGTGTACACCTTCCCGTTCAGCAGATCGTCCGCGAGGAAGAAGCTCCCCGCGACCGGTAGCAGGGACATCCCCTCGCCGTACCCCATCTCCTTGGCGAACTGGAGGCTGTGCGAGCCGGCCGCGACGACGACCGCCTCGGCGTCGAACTCGCCGTCGTCGGTGTCGACGCGGAACCCGTCGCCCCGGTCGTCGACGCCCGTCACTTCCGTCCCGAGGTGGACGGAGACGCCGTCCTCCTCGCGGGCGGCGTCGACGAACGACTCCGCGACCGCGCCGTAGTCGACGACGTAGCCGTCGGGCGTCTGGAGCGCCTTCAGCTCGGTGCCGGGGTCGCGCCCCTCGACGACCTTCGGCTCCAGCTCCGCGATCTCATCGCGGCCGATCTCGCGGAGCTTCGGGAACAGGTCGCCGAACCCATTCTCGCGGTAGCGCTCCTCCAGCTTGGCGACCTCCTCGTCGCCGACGCCGAGGACCATCTTGCTCCGCTTGCTGTGCATCTCGCGGTCGGGGTCCGACCCCTCGAGGTAGCCGGCGAGCAGCTCGGCGCCCTCCTTGACCTCCTCGGCCTTTTCGAGGGTGTAGTTCGTCTCGATGTCCCCGAAGTGGAGCGTCTGGGAGTTGTTCGTCCGGTGTGAGTTGATCGCGGCGATCTCCCGTTCCTTCTCGATCAGCGTGACGTCGTCGACGTCGGTGAACTTCGCGACCGTGTACAGCAGCGACGCCCCGCTTATCCCCCCGCCGATGATTACGAGATCGGTGTCAGACATGCGTGGTGAAAGCTCACCTCGTGAGATGACCTCCCCCGTTAACCCTTTTACCATCCTCGCGCGAAATCGCCGGGTAGAGAGCCTACAAACGTCGATTGGTAATACGACGATCGTCGAACATCCGGCGGGGCCGCGTCTCGAATCGGTCTCGCCTCCCCGTCCCGCGCGTGCCGGTTCCTCCTACTCGTCTCTCTCGGCCCGGTACCGCTCGCGGACCGCCGCGAACAGGGCTCGGCCCGCGTCGGTCCGGAGTCGCGGCTCGGCCGTCGCGAAGAACTCGTCGAGGTCGTCGTACTCGCGGAACGCGTCGGGCTCACCCCGCTCCGGATCGTACCGGTCGTCCCGCTCGTAGATCACGGCCTGGAGGCAGGTGTCGAGCAGGTCACACTCCTTGACGAGGATCGCCTCCGGCGACTCGCGGGCCTCGTACGCCTCCCACGCGTCCCGCACGCGCTCGGGGAGCGGGCCGGCGAGGTCCGCCATCGCCTCGCGCTCGGCGGCCACCTTCGCCTCGCGGTCGACCGCGTCGGCGGTCGAGTCGTCGCCGCGGTCCGCCACGTCGGCGGCCCGCGTCGCCACGTCGCCGGTCTCCGCCTCGGCCACGTCGTGGACGACGGCGAGCCGCAGCGCGCGGTCGAGGTCGACGTCGGGCAGATCCTCGCGGAACCGGTCGCCGAGCGTCAAAACGAGGTACGCGACCCCCCACGAGTGGGCGGCGACGGACTCGGGGTCGTCGACCCCGCGGAGCTGCCAGCCGGTGCGCCGCTCGTCTTTGAGGTCGTAGGCGGCGAGGAGGGCGTCGAGCGCCGCGTCGCGGTCGTCGTCGAGCGATTCTCCCTCCATCGCTCCGGCCCGCTACTCGGCGAGCGCCCAGGTCTCGTCGCCGACCGGCTCCGCGACGTCCCGGCGGACCATCTCGTCGATGACCTCGTCGAGCCGGTCGGGCTGGGCGACCTCCATCTCGATCCGGCCGATGCCGTGGAACTCCTCCAAGTAGTGGCGCAGGTCCTCCCGCGAGAACGCCGTGTCGTCGGCGCGCTCCATCGCGCCCTCCGTGAGGTCGACCATGTCCTCGAGGAAGTTCCACGGGTAGACGACCCACGTCCACTGTTCGAGCCGCTCGCCCACGAAGTCGGGCTGGAACTCGGAGGTGCCGAGCAGCTGGAGCGTCGCGGTGCGGATCTCGGCGGCGTCCCGGTCGTCGACGTACTCCTCGGCGCGGCGGATCGAGCCGCCGGTGTCGGCGATGTCGTCGATGATGAGGACGTTCTTCCCCTCAACGCTCCCCTCCGGCATCGGGTAGCGGATCTGGGGCTCCCCGCTCTTCTCGGCGGTCCCCACGTAGTGTTCCATCTTGAGGCTCGTGAGGTCGTTGAGCCCGAGGAAGTCGCAGACGCAGCGCCCCGCGAACCAGCCGCCGCGGGCTAAGGCGACGACCACGTCCGGCTCGAAGTCGGCCCGCTTCACCGCGTCGGAGACGTTGCGGCAGAGCCCGTAGATGTACTCCCAGTTGGTGAGCGTGCAGTCGAAGTCGTCCGGGAGGTCGCTCATACGACCGTACCTGCCACCCGCGCGCTGATAAGGGTTTAGCTCCGCCGTCGCGGGGCGTTCGCGCCCTCCCGATCGAGGCCGCTCGTCTCGGCGTCTTTGCCGCCCCCATCGTCTCGCTGTCCTCGCCGTCACCGCAGCGCCGAGATCAGCGCGATGCCGCCCGCCAGGAGCAGCGCGAGCGCGGCCACCGGCTGGCCGCCGCCGACCGCGAGGGAGACGCCGTAGACGAGGGCCGCCGCGAGCGCGCCGACGAGCAGGCTCGCCCCCGCGTGGACCGCGACGTTGCGCCGGACGCGCGCGCCCCGGCCAACCTGCTCGCCGAGGCCGACGCCGTGGTCTGCGACGTCCCACGCGACCGCGAGCCCGACGGCGGCGACGAGCAGCGCCTCGGCGGGCGCGCCGCGGTACCCCGCGAGTGCGAGGCCGACCACGCCGACGGCCGCGCCCCACGTCAGGGCCCGCGTCGAACTTCGGAGCGACCCGGCGAGGAATCCGAGCGCGGCGACGCCGAGCAGCGCGCCGCCAGTCGGACTCGCGACCAGCGCGGCGGTCGCCGCGACGCCTGCGGCCGCGAGGCTCGCGACTATCGTGACCGTCGGCGGTCGTGCGTCCGTCTCGTGGAAATCGACGAGCGCGTCCTCGCCGGCAGGGTCGTCACCGCTCGGTGAGCCCGCGGAGCCGTCGCCGCTCGGTGCGCCCGCGGAGCCGTCGCCGCTCGATGCGCCCGACGGCCCCTCCCCGCTCATCGCGACCACCGCCTCGTTGCGGCCGCGACGGCGACCGGGAAGGAGTCGTCGCCCCACTCCAGCGCACGGATCCCCGCCGACCGCAGCGTCCGGAGCCGCTGCCGTCGCTCGAAGGTCGTCAGCCGCTGCCCGGCCGTCTCGGTCGCCGTCGGATCCGGCGAGAGCACCGTCACGAGGTGGCCGTGTGCGTCGATACGCCGAGCGAGCGTCGCCGCGGTGTCGTCGATCAGGGGGGTGAAAAACAGCACCTGCGCGTCGGCCGGGAGCCGCCGCCGGAACCGCCGCAGCCACAGCGACCGATAGAACCGCTCGTCGCTCGGCGTCGGCGCCAACGCCGGGTCGGTGGCCAGCGTCTCGCGCCCGCGGGCGGCGTGGACCGTCCCGCTGCCGGGCGGGAGCCAGCAGTCGAGCGGGGACAGCGCCGCGATCCCGACCCGGTCGCCGCCGTCGAGGAGCGCGGAGAACGCCTGACCGGCGGCCGCGACGCTCGCCTCCACCGCGGTCTCGGCGTCGGGGTCGGCCGCGGCGTACGCGGACTCGCGGGCGTCGACGAGCAGCACGACGGTCGCCGCGCGCTCCTCGCGCAGTTCGACGGTCGACAGCTCGCCCGTCCGCGCCCGTCGGTTCCAGTCGATCCGCTTCAGCGGGTCGCCCCGGCGGTACTCCCGCGTCGCGTGGAACTCGACGCCCGCGCCGCCCACGTCGGTCGGCACCCGTCCGTGGTGAACGGTCGTCAGCCCGCGCAGGGGGAGGTCCCCGCCGGCGGCCAGCTCGGGGGTACAGGCGATCGCGGTCGGCGCGTCGAGGGTCGTCGTGCGCTCTCGCGCGCCGGCGGCGTCGCGCGTGATCGCCGTCAGCGCCTCCCACTCGTGGTCTCCCCGGGCGGCGCGCACGGTGTACTCGAACGTCACCGCCGTCCCGGGGCGCAGCGCGGTCGCGACCCGCGCGGGGCCGTCGACGACCGCCAGCCCCGGCGGGACGCCGTCGACGAGCCGGAGGTCCGGGAGCGATGTCTCTCCGACGTTCTTGGCACGGACGGTGACGCGCACCTCGTCGCCGGGCGCCGGCGCCTCGTCGCTCACGGAACGGGTCACCGACAGCGTCGGCGTCGGCGCGTCGCCCGCCCGGGCGTACACGGCGTAGCCGACGCCGACCGCGCCGGCGAGCACCAGCGACGACTGCCGGACGAGCACGCCGAGGCCGACCAGCGACAGCGCCGCGCCGGCGATTCCCAGCCAGCGGTCGGTCGCGACCTCGCGCCGGTGTTCCCGAGCGGTCGAGCGCCCGGAAGCCGCTTCGGCCGCCTCGGTGTCTCCACCAGTCGCCTCGGTGTCTTCACCGGCCGCCTCGGTGTCTTCACCGGCCGCCTCGGTGTCTTCACCAGTTGCCTCGGTATCTCCAACGGCTGCCTCGCCCTCGGCGGATCGCGGGGCGCTCACGCCGCACCTCCCTCGATCCGTTCGATCTCGTCGATCGCGGCCCGGAGTCCGTACCAGTAGCGCGACCGTCCCCGAACCGTGGCCGACAGGCGGACCCGGATCGGGTACGCCGTCCGCGTGTCGAAGAACGCGGATGCGGCCGGATCCTCCGTCCACGTCCCGTCGTCGACGGCGGTCGCCGCGGCCTCCTGCGAGCAGTTGCGGTCGCGGGCGACGGCATCGACCGCGACCTCGCGGACCCGGTCGCGGAGGTCCCTGCGGTCCCGGTAGCCGCCCGGCGCCGGGCTGGCCACCCGCGCGATTCGCTCGTTGAGGTCCGACCCGGGCACCGCGGCCGGCGCGCGCCGCTCCGGCTCGCCGGGGTCCGTCAGTAGCCGCCGCCGGTCGCGGCGCGCGTTCGCGTACCGGACCCCCTGGACCACGCCGAGGACGCCGATCAGCGTGACGACGGCCGAGGTCGGGGAGATTGCGGCCGCGATTCCACGGTCGAGCGCCGCGAGGAGCCCGACGGCGACCGCCAGCACCCCCGCGACCGCGAGCGGGCGCACTACGCGTCACCTCCGAAGAACTCTCGGCTCACGAATCCCCTCCGTGCCGCTCCTCGATCCGGCGCAGCGCCTCGACGGCGCGGCGCTCGCGGTCGTCGGTCGCGTCCTCGCCGCCGTAGCGCACGCGCTCGAAGGCCTCGGTGAGCGCGGTCACCGGCTCCTCGTCCACGCCCGCGTCGACCGCGGCGGTCGCGAACTCGGCGGGCGTCGAGGAGGCCGGGCGGTCGATGTCGAGCACGTCGGTCATGTCCCGCCACGCCCGGTACACCTCGTTGTCCGCGTCCGACGACTCGATCCGGTCGGCGGCCTCGCCGGCGGTCCGGCCGATCGCGTCGAGGGCCGGCGGCTCCTCGTCCGCCTCGTCGGGCTGCCCGCCCGCGTCCCCGTCCGCCTCGTCGTCGCCGCCGGCGAGGAGGAGCGCGGCGACGCTCGCGATCACCGCGGCGGCGACGACGAGCGCGAACAGGAGCTGCGGCGCCGACGCCGCGCCCTCGGCGCTGCCGAACCCGCCACCGCCGGCGGCGCCCTCCGGTAACAGCCCCGTTCCGTTGCCCCCGAGACCGAGCGAGATGGAGACGCTTTCCGCGACCGAACGGCACGTCGACAGCACCCAGAAGAGGATCCCGATCGGGACGCCGATCACGCCGGCGACGGCGACGCTCGCGAACGGCGACGCGGTGTCGCGATAGGTGATCCCGGCGAGCAGCATCAGTCCGGCGAGCAGCGCGAGCACGGCTGGCGGCTCCCTGAGCGACGGGAAACAGAACCCCGACGCGGAGAGTTCGCCCGCCTCACCCGACGAGGAGAGGACGCCGGGGTCCCCGGGCTCTTCGCCGACGCTCGGGGCGTCGCCGCCGGTCCCGCCGAACCCGCCGCTGCCCGTGTCGACCGCGGTGTCCAGCGTCGCCGCTGCGACGCCGAGCGCGAGGAGGGCGAGGAGGGCGACGGCGACCGCGACGAGGGCGTCCCGCTTCACGTCCCCGAATACGCCGGACGGCGGGAATAGCTTTCGGCGGCGATTCCAGCGATGACCCGCTGGTTCGTGTCCCTATGCGTCCTCGCTCCCGTCGACGAAGTCGTCGAGCGGCGTCGTCGGGAACAGCGCGCCGACGTCGGGGTCGGGGTCGATCAGGCGGTACGCGGTCCCGTCGGGCTCGACGACCCCGGCGTCCGCGAGGTGGTCGAGGTGCGAGAACGCCTCGCCGGGGCCGTGGAGGATGTGGATATCCTCCAGCGAGCCGAACAGCGCGGCCGACACCTCCCACGCTGTCGCGGGCCCCGACTCGTCGAGGACATCGATCACTCGGCGGGTCCGGTGGCGGTGGTGGTCGAGGATCGTCGCCGCGCGGCGGCTCGGCTCGTCGATCCGCCAGCGGTGGCCGGGGTGGGCGGCGTCGAAGTCGCGGGCGACGATCCGCGCGAGGCTCTCGGCGTAGGCGGCGAGCGCGCCCTCGACGCGCACGTCCGCGCCGCCGACGTTGGGTGTGTACTTCGGGAGCAGCGCGTCGCCGGTGAAGACCTCCTCCGTCGCGTCCGCGCCGGCGACGGGCTCGTGATCGGGGACCGCCCGCGGGTCGAACGCGAGTCCGGAGAGCCCCGCAGTATGGCCCGGCAGGTGGAGCGCTTCGAGTTCGACGCCGCCGGCCTCGATCGCGTCGCCGTCGGCGAACGTCGTCACGTCCGCGGGCTCTCCGGAGAGGTCCGCGCTGACCGCGTCGAAGAAGTCGGTGAGGCGCTCGCGGTCGGCCGCTGGCATCCCCCACCGCTCGAACGTCTCGCGCTGGAGGTCGCGGTCGGCGAACAGCGGCGTCTCCGTCCCGTCGACGAGGCCGGCGTCGGCCTCGTGGACGTACACCTCGGCGCCGCCCGCGGCCTGAATCTCGCCGGCGAGCCCCGCGTGGTCCGGGTGCCAGTGGGTGAGGACGACGGCGTCGACGTCGGCGAACGCGTGGCCGTACTCGGCGAGGCCGTCGACCAACTCCTCGCGCACGTCCGGGAGCGCGACGCCGGTGTCGACGAGCGCGGTCGTCTCGCCGTCGAGCAGGTACGCGTCGTTCTCTCCCTCGAAGACGGTGTTTCCGAGCTGGATCCGTTTCACACGATACGGTCGTCGGGGACCCTTTTGAGGGTTGCCACCGCGGAACGCGGAGCGAGGGGAGTTTGGCGACCGCGACTCGGGAGGTGCTTACTCGAGCACGTCGACCCCGGTGAACTCGAACCGGGCGCCGCCGTCCGCGGCGTCGGTGACGCGCACGTCCCAGCCGTGGGCTTCCGCGACCGTCGCGACGATTTCGAGGCCGAACCCGGTCCCGCCGTCGCTCGTGGAGTACCCCGTCTCGAACACCCTCTCGCGGTCGTCGGGTGGGATGCCCGGGCCGTCGTCGGCGACGTAGAAGCCGCCGTCGAGGTCGCCGACGGTCACCGTGACATCTTCGTCCGCGTGTTCCACACTGTTTCGCAGGAGGTTCTCGAAGAGCTGTCTGAGCCGGCTCCGGTCCGCGCTGATCGCGCGGTCGGTCTCGACCCGGAGCGAGGCCGACCCGGTCTCGACGCCCGCCCAACACGTCTCGGCGAACTCCCTGAGGGGGACCCGCTCCGTCTCCTCGGTGCCCTCGCCGTCGCGGGCGAGCGTCAGGAGGTCGTCGATGAGCGTCGCCATTCGCTCGTGGGCGTCGGCGACGGCGTCGAGGTGTTCGGAGTCGTGCTCCTCGCGGGCGAGGTCGAGCCGCCCCTGCGCGACGTTGAGGGGGTTCCGGAGGTCGTGCGAGACGATGCTCGCGAACTCCTCGAGGCGCTCGTTGTTCTCCCGGAGCTCCTCCTCGCGTCGCTTCCGCTCGCGGACGTCTCGGATGACGCCGACGCGGTCGAGCTCCGACGCCCGGTCTCCGTCCGCTCCGTCTTCGATCTCTCCGTCTACGAGCCGATTGAACCGCATCTCCACCGGGAACCGGTCGCCGTCCGCGGTGAGGAACTCGTACTCGACGGCGCCGGCCGCTCGCTCTCCCGCCTCGATCTCGCGGCGCACCTCCCTCGCCTTCTCCGCGGCCTCCTCGGTCACCCAGTCGTAGATGTCCGTGCCGATCAGCTCCTCGCGGCTCACGCCCTTCATCTCGGCGTACCGATCGTTGACGTACGCGATGGTCCCGTCGGGACGCACGGCGTAGACCGCGTCGTCGAGCGAGTCGAGAATGGTCTCGTACCGCCGTAGCTCCCTGTCCCGAGGTGACCTATCCGTCATGGCTACTCTGGTGCGTTCGTTTCAGCTATTCAGTAATAAATGGGCCGTCGCGCTCGTCGGTCGTCACGATCGACGGCCGTGACGATCGCCGGTCGTGACGTCGTCCGCTCGTTTCTCGGTCGACGATTTTCGGTCGACGGTTCTCGGTCGACGGCTTTCGGGGTTCGTCTCGTCGGAACGGGTTCGGTTCCCGCGCGGATCCGGTGTGTTTTCGTCGTCCTACGCCCTCGATCCCGTATGGAGTACCAACCGGGCGTGTGTAACATCGGACCGACTCAACAGCGACGGCGGCTCCTCCTCGGCGTCGCCTCGCTGCTGCTCGCCGCGGGCTTCGTCGCGGCCGTCGTCGCGCTCGCGTGGCCGCGGTGGTCGCTCGTGCTCACGGTATTCCCGCTGTACGGTGCCGCGATGGGCGCGTTACAGTACCGCGAGCGCTTCTGTATCGGCTTCGCCGGCATCGGCGTCTTCGACGTGGGAGACGGGACGAACGAGGTTCAGAACGAGGAGGCGCTCGCGGCTGATCGGAAGAAGGCCGTCCGGCTCAACGCGAAGGCGATGGCGATCGGCGCGGCCGGGACGGTCGCCGTCTTCGGTGCGGTGACCGTTCTTTTATAAGAGATCGCGTGAGAGCGGCCCGTCGCTTATAAACAACCTTGTTGAGCAAGCAGCGAACAGACCTCAAGCCCGGCCGCTTGTTTATAAACAGTCGACTGCGGATCGCCGACGAACACCTCCAAAGCCCCAGCAGGGAGGCGGGCGCACGCTCGCTGCGGTCCTCAGTCGGTCGCTCGCTTCGCTCGCTCCCGCCCTGCGGTCCTTACGTCGCCTGCGCCCGCCTCCCGGCTGCCCCTTTGAGTCCCGCCCCGCACCGGCCCGCACAGCACCTCACGCCTCCCCAGCCTCGTCGGCCTCCCTCCGCTTCGCTCCGGTCGGCCGGCTCCCTCGCGCGTGCGGTTCGCGCCGCGGTGCGGCGCTCACCGGCACGCGCCACCGCACAACACCTTGGTCGTCTCGTTTCGCGTCGGTGTCGGCGTCGCGGTCGCCGAATACACACGAACGTGCGTATAGAAAAGCATTAGAACCGGCTCGGTAACCACGTAAGTGAATGAGTCTGTCCGATGCGGACCACGAGCTCGTGACCGCGGAGCTCGGTCGGGAGCCGACGGCGGCCGAGGCCGCGCTGTTCGAGAACCTCTGGAGCGAGCACTGCGCGTACCGCTCCTCGCGGCCCCTGCTGTCGGCGTTCGACAGCGAGGGCGACCAGGTCGTGGTCGGCCCCGGCGACGACGCCGCGGTCCTCGCGCTGCCGGATCCGGAGGCGGCGGACGCGCCCGCGGCCGAGCGCGACGCCGACGACTACGGCGACACCTACGTCACCTTCGGCGTCGAGAGCCACAACCACCCCTCCTTCGTCGACCCGTTCGACGGCGCAGCCACCGGCGTCGGCGGCATCGTCCGCGACACGATGAGCATGGGCGCGTACCCGATCGGCCTCCTCGACTCGCTGTACTTCGGGGGCTTCGACCGCGAGCGCTCCCGGTACCTCTTCGAGGGCGTCGTCGAGGGCATCTCCCACTACGGTAACTGTATCGGCGTCCCCACGGTCGGCGGCAGCGTCGCCTTCCACGGCGGCTACGAGGGAAACCCCCTCGTCAACGTCGCCTGCGTCGGCGTCACGAACGAGGACCGACTCGTCACGGCCACCGCGCAGGAGCCGGGCAACAAGCTGGTCCTCGTCGGCAACGGCACCGGCCGCGACGGGCTCGGGGGCGCCTCCTTCGCCTCGGAGGATCTCGCCGAGGACGCCGAGACCGAGGACCGCCCCGCGGTCCAGGTCGGCGACCCTTACGCCGAGAAGCGCCTGATCGAGTGTAACGAGGCCCTCGTGGACGAGGACCTCGTCTTGTCCGCCCGTGACCTCGGCGCGGCCGGCCTCGGCGGCGCCTCCTCGGAGCTCGTCGCGAAGGGCGGGCTCGGCGCCCGGATCGACCTCGACAGCGTCCACCAGCGCGAGCCGAACATGAACGCGATGGAGATTCTGCTCGCCGAGAGCCAGGAGCGGATGTGCTACGAGGTCGCGCCCGACGACGTCGACCGCGTCGCCGAGCTCGCTGACCGGTTCGATCTCGGCTGCTCCGTCATCGGCGAGGTGACCGACGGGAACTACGTCTGCGAGTTCGCGGGCAACGCGGACGGCGAGGGCGAAGGAGAATCCGAGGTCGTCGTCGACGCCGACGCCGAGTTCCTCGCGGACGGCGCCCCGATGAACGACCTCGCGAGCGAGCCGCCGAGCGAGCCCGAGCGCGACCTCCCGGACGACGAGCCCCCGCTCGACGAGGCGGTCGCGGCCGTCCTCGGAGCTCCGTCGACCGCGAGCAAGCGCTGGGTGTACCGCCAGTACGACCACGAGGTCGGGACGCGGACGGCCGTGAAGCCCGGCGACGACGCCGCGCTGCTCGCGGTCCGCGAGACGGAGGGCGAGAACGCCTCCGCCGACAACGATTCCGCCGACGGCGTCGGCCTCGCGCTCGCCTCCGGCGCCAACCCCAAGTGGACCGCGGTCGCGCCGTACGAGGGCGCCCGCGCGGTCGCCTTAGAGAACGCGACGAACCTCGCCGCGACCGGCGCTGTCCCGCTCGCCGCGGTCGACTGCCTCAACGGCGGCAACCCGGAGAAGCCGGACGTGTACGGCGCGTTCAAGGGGATCGTCGACGGCCTCGCGGACGCCTGTTCGGCGCTCGACGCGCCCGTCGTCGGCGGCAACGTCTCGCTGTACAACGACAGCGTCGAGGGGCCGATCCCGCCGACGCCGACGCTCGCGGTGTTAGGCACGACGCGGGGGTACGACGCGCCGCCCGCCGCGCTCGACGCCGACCGCGCGACCGACTCCGAACTCCTGCTCGTCGGCGCCGGCGGCGACGCGCTCGGCGGCTCCGAGTACCTCGCGCACGCCGGCGGGAGCGACCGCTTCCCGACGCTGCCCGACGAGTCCGGCGCGGCCGACGACCTCGGCGACCTCGTCGCGTCGCTGGCCGCGGCCGCGCGCCACGAGTCGACGCTCGCGGCCCACGACGTGAGCGAGGGCGGGCTGGCGGTCGCGCTCGCCGAGCTGGTGACCGACGACGCGGGCGTCGACGCGACCCTCCCCGACCGCGTCGCGGCCTTCGACGAGACGCCCGGGCGCCTTCTCGTCCAGACGACCGACCCCGAGGCGGTCGCGGCCGAGGTCGGCGACCTCCCGGTCTTCCGGCTCGACGAGGTGACGACGGACGGCACCCTCTCGCTCACCGTCGGCGACGAGTCGGTCGCGCTCTCGGCCGACGCGGTCCGCGATCACCGTGACGTGATCGACCGCGAGCTCGCCTGAACCGGCGCGACGCGGTGGGCGAGCGGCGAGCCACACACGCTGACTCCCCGCGATCACCCTATTTCGACGCCGCGAGAGCGAGCGATACGCTTTTAGGTACTCCTAAAGTATGTGGCGGCAACCGCGGGTTGCCGGTCCGCCCGGCGCCCGCCACTCACTGATGGCATCCACGGAACCAGTCGGCACGACGCGCTCGGTCGAGTCGGACGACGCGACGGCCGAGGGATCGGAGGACTCGGCGGCCGAACACCGGGCGAGCGCCGCCGCCGCCGACGAGTCGAACGCCGCCGCGGACCCCGTCCTGTCGCTGTCGGACGTCACGAAGGCGTTCGGCCCCGAGACCGCCGTCGACGACGTCTCGCTCGACGTCCGCTCCGGCGAACTGCTGACGTTCCTCGGCCCCTCCGGGTGCGGCAAGACGACGACGCTCCGCACCATCGCGGGCCTCGAAGAGCCCACGGAGGGGGAGATCGCGCTTGGCGACGAGGTGGTCGCCGGCGACGGGTCGTTCGTCCCGCCGGAGCAGCGCGACGTGGGCATCGTCTTCCAGAACTTCGCCTTATTCCCACACCTCACCGTCCGCGAGAACATCGCGTTCGGACTCACGGACGCCGACGCCGCGGAGAGCGAGGCGCGCGTCGACGAGCTGCTCGAACTGGTCGAGATGACCGACCACGGCGAGAAGACGCCCGACCAGCTCTCTGGCGGGCAGAAGCAGCGCGTCGCGCTCGCCCGCTCGCTCGCGCCCGAGCCCGAGGTGCTCCTCCTCGACGAGCCGTTCTCGAACCTCGACGTGCGCCTCCGCGTGGAGATGCGCGAGGAGGTGCGCCGCATCCTGAAGGAGGCGGGTGTCACCGCGATTTCGGTGACCCACGACCAGGAGGAGGCGCTCTCCATCTCCGACCGCGTCGCCGTGATGAACGACGGGACGATCGAGCAGGTGGGCCGCCCCGAGTCCGTCTTCGAGCGGCCCGAGTCGAAGTTCGTCGCCTCCTTCCTCGGCCGGGCGTCGTTCCTCGAGGGCGAGCTCCGCGACGGGAAGGTCGACACCGGGATCGGCCGCTTCGACGCCGTGACGCTGGAGGGGTACGACACCGTCTACGACGGCGCGCCCGTCGACGTCTTGGTCCGGCCCGACGACCTCCGTGCGACGCCCGCGAGCCCCGAACTCGCCGACGGCGTCGTCACCTCGCGGCAGTACGTCGGCCCCTCGTTCGTCTACCGGGTCGAACTCGACTCGGGCGAGGCGGTCCACTGCCTCCACAACCACGTCGAGGAGTTCGACCTCGACGAGCCCGTCTCCTTGGAGCTCACCGCGGACCACCCGCTCGCCTGGTACCCGCGATAATCGCGCCGCGGCTGTCGGATCGCGTGTAATTCAGAAATCGCCGAGCAGCGGCCTTAAAAGGTAGCGAGGAACGGGACCGCGTACGCGATCAGCAGGCCGACGAGCGTGACGGCCGCGCCGATACCGACCTCGCGACTGCCGAACTCTTGCATCGGGGCGGTCACGCGTGCGTCCGGGTCGGGCTCGTGCGAGTGGTCGTCCATGCTCGCGGATCCGGTCGGGGGACACATAAGCCCACCTGTACCCGGCGGAGACCACGCCCGTCGCCGCGGCCCTGAAGTGATCCTCTCGATTGACGGGTCACTGGTCACAGCACACACCGCGTTCCGGCGTCCCAATCGCGGTGGATAATCTCAGTCAAAAAGAAAATTACATATGGTCCGTTGCGGGACGGAAACATACAGCCAAGGAACATACCATGACAAGTGTCCTCACTCTGGCGTTCGTCGGCGTGATCCCGATCGCCGTCGCGTTCATCCTGCTCGCCGGACTCAGGTGGTCCGCCGCCCGCGCGATGGGGGTCGGGTGGCTGCTCGCGGGCGGGATCGGGATCACCTATTGGCGCATGGAGCTCGACTGGCTGATCGCGTCGGCCGTCTACGGCGCGTTCCAGGCGGTCGACATCATCCTCATCGTCTTCGGCGCCATCCTCCTGATGAACTACCTCGAGGGGAGCGGTGCCATCGCCACCATCCGGTGGTACTTCGGACAGATCGAGGAGGACAGACGCATTCAGGTGCTGCTCATCGGGCTCGGTTTCATGACGATCATCGAGGGCGCGGCCGGGTTCGGGACGCCGGGCGCGCTCGCCGCGCCGCTTTTCATCGGTCTCGGCTTCCCGCCGCTGGCCGCCGCGGTGTTCGGCCTGTTCTTCAACGCGCCGAACCCGCCGTTCGGCGCAGCCGGGACCCCGGTCATCGGCGGGACCGGTGCGGTCATCGAACCGGCGCTGTCCGGCTCGGTGAGCGTCTCCGAGTTCCTCTCGATGGTCTCCGCGTGGTCCGGCATCGTCACGGGGGTGACCTACGTGTTCTGGGGCCTGCTCGGCGTGTTCTTCCTGACGTACTGGTTCGGCGACGCCGACGGCGGCCGGAGCGTCGGCGGCGCCGTCCGCGACACGCTTCCGATCGCCCCGTTCGCGCTCCTGCTCGGCGCCGTCACCGGCGGGACGCAACTGGCGATCGCGTGGGTCGTCGGCCCCGCGCTCCCCGACATCGCGGCCGGGTTTGTCGTCCTCGGCGTCGGGCTCCTGCTCGCGAACAACAACATCCTCGTCCCCGACCGCGAGTGGGACTTCCCGAGCGACTCGCGCTGGAGCGACACCTGGCTCGGCGGGCTCGAACTCGACGAGATCTCCCGGGACCAGCCGAAAAAGGAGATGTCGGTGCTGCTGGCGTGGACGCCGTACCTGCTCGTCGCGGTCGCGCTGCTCGTCACGCGGTGGCCGGACCTTACCCTCGCCGGGACCGAGGTGCTCGCGTGGATCCAGAGCTTCTCCGTCAGCATCGACTCGATCCTCGGCACGGAGCTCGGCTACACGCTCCAGTACCTCTACCTCCCGGGGACGATGCCGTTCATCCCGATCGCCGTCCTCACGGGGCTCATCCACAAGATGGACCTCGACGAGATGGGGGCGGCGTGGCGGCGCTCGGTCGAGCAGGTCGCGCCCGCCGCGCTCACGCTGATCATCGCGGTGTCGATGACGCAGGTGATGATCCAGTCGCAGACGAACACTGCGGACCTCCTCGGGATGATGGAGGCGCTGAGCCGGGCGCTCGCGATCGGCGCGGGCGGCCTGCTCCCGATGATCTCGCCGTGGATCGGCGCCATCGGCTCGTTCATGACCGGGAGCAACACCTCCTCGAACATCCTCTTCAGCGTGCTCCAGTACAACGCCGCCGAGACGGTCGAGCTCTCCCGGACGATCGTCGTCAGCCTCCAGAACGTCGGCGGCGGCCTCGGCAACATGGTCTCGGTGCTCAACGTCGCCGCCATCTGCGGCGTCGTCGGTATCACCGGCCGCGAGGGCGACCTGCTTCGCAAGGCGATCGTCCCGATGGCGCTGTTCGCGCTGTTCGCCGGGCTGTTCGGGATGCTCCTGAGCTACGTCCTCGTCCCCGGGCTGTTCTGACCCCGCGACGGGTCGGTTCGGGGGCGGTGCTTTATGTGACCGTTGACGCAATACACACGTATGTCTGAAACGGGTACGAACGACCCCGACGTCGACGACCCCGAGACGACGACGATCAACGTCCGCGTCACCGAGCGCCAGCTGGCGGAGATCGACGCGGCCTGGAAGGAAGAGGGCTACACGTCTCGGAGCGAGTTCCTCCGGCACGCGATCCGGGACGCGACGGAGCATCCGGGCGCGTCACGCGATATGCTGGCGAGCATCGCCGCCGAGGAGTACGCGATGCGAAAGGGTGAGACCGAGGCCGTCTCTCGCGACGAGGTTCTCGAGCTGATCGATGACGAGGAGTAACGACTGGACGTGGGAGTTTCGACCGCCTGCTGCGAGAACGTTCGAGGGGCTCGACGCGCCGATACAGCAGCGGATCGTCTCCAAGCTCGACGACATCGTGACCGACGAGTGGCGGGACCCACCAGAGTATATCGAACCCCTCTCCGGCGTTCCGCACGGGAAGATCCGTATCGGTGACTTTCGCCTCGGCGCCGATGCTGAACGCGATCGAGAGGTCGTGGTGATCTACGACATCGAGCATCGATCGGGCGCGTATCGCCCGGGCGACGACTGAGCGCCGATTCGAACGTAATGACCGACTCACAAACACCTGAGGAGAACTCGTCCGATGCCGATGACAGTCTGGACGGACCGCCCCTCTACGAGCTGGTGATGCAGTGGGCCGAGTACATCAAAGCACAGCCGCCGGAGGTGTGGGGACCACAGCAGAACGCCGTCGTGAACGGACAGATCGAGAGCGCGCAGGCGGTCGACGTGAGCGCCGAGGACAGAAAGCGGATTCGGGAGTTCGCGGACGAGACGTTGCGGGCGGAAGGTGAGACCGATGAAAAAATAACAACGAGGAGTAGATCGACACCCGAACTCAGCCGTAGAGTATCTCGTCGATCTCTGCTTCGTCGGTCGCGACCCCGGAACTGACCCGACCACGCCGCATTCGTTCCTTTTCTTCCTCTGATAGAGGGAGCGACGATGCCATATCGGTGTCTCTCTCACGAGCCCTCATAGTCGTTACTCGAACGACTCCAATTTCCCGACGATCTTCGCGTACACGTCCGGCGCCACGTACCAGCCGTGATCGATCATCGCGTCGATGGTGTCACGCCCCTCCGCTTTCGACAGCTCTCCGTCCTTCACCGCGGCGAGGACGAGGTACGCGGTCCCGCGCGTCTCGACGTCCTCGACCGCGGCCGCGGAGCGCCCGGCGGACTCGTCCATCACGGCGACCGTGTCGCGGGCGTCCGCACAGGCGAGTACCGCGACGTCGGCGTCGCTCAACCCCGGATGCCGATCCAGCCGCGTCGCGACCGGAGAGCCGTCGAGGTCGACCTCGACGACGTCGAGGCGCCCGTCCTCGACGGCGCGCTCGATCCGGCGCGCGTCGTCGTACCCCCGTTCGACGCCGGTCGTCACGACCTCGCGGTAGACGGCCTTCGGAACGACTCGCGGTTCGTCCAGCGTCTCGATCACGTTGAGCCGCTCCGCCTTCGCGAGGTAGATCAGCGGCGTCGCGTCGAAGACCCAGCTCACAGCTCGTCGAGGTCGGCTTCGAGGTGATCGGACGAGACCCACGCGTCGTTCGCGTCCTCGACGAGGTCGGCGAACTCCCAGACGGAGAGACCGGCGAGCTCCGCGGCCTTCGTGAGCGATACCTCACCGTCGGCGAACCGTTCGAGCGCGCGCTCGGTGCGCCACGCTTCGAGGCCTTCGGAGAGGAGCTTTCGGACCGCCGTGCTCCGGTCGAGGCGTTCCGATTCGAGGTACGCCTCGAGTTCTGCTTCGAGGTCCTCGGGGACGCGCGTGGAGATCGTAGGCATACTGTTTGCTATGTGTACGATGTATTCATAGGTTTCGGCGGCCGCTAACAAGTCGTATAAGCGGTTTGAACCCACGCACACGGCCGGAATACTACCTCAAGAACGAGACTATCCGCCGAACGGATCGGTTTTTGTGTCGTCTGTAGCGACCGTGTTTCCGGTACTGTCGTCCGAACTATCCGGCTTCACGAAGACGCCCTCGATCCCTTCTATCTCGATACCGGCGATTGTTCCTTCCGGACCGCCGTCGAAGTCCTCGATACCGAGGTTCTCGTTCACCAGCACGTACTCGAAGCCGTCGCTAGATGTCACGTTACCGTCGTCGTCCTCGCAGTACAATTTCGCGCTAACGACGCCGTCAACGCCGCTGTTGCCTCTGCTCTCTCCGGTGAGTATCCGAAGATTTCCGCTCTTCCCCGGGAACTTGACTTTCGTGACACGCTCGGTGACGTCCCTCGGTCGAAGCGTGAACTCTCTGGTCTTATCGACGCTCGCGCCGCCGGCCTCGCCCGCGAACGACAGGGCGAACGACCCCCCACCCGCCTCGTCGAAATCGATCCGTACGTGAGCCTCGTTCCCGGGGCCGAGTTCGCCCTGATCGCTCTCGTCGTCTACGTCGATATCACTCTCTCCGCCCGTCCCGTCTACGAACGTTATCGGTCCCTCAGCCTCAATTTCGCCGATTGCGCCGTCCGCCGAGTTCAGCGTCACCGTCAGGTCGAGGCGATCGGCGAACTGGTTTTTGATCTGAACCGCGTCCACCTCTTCGTCGACCGCTATTCCGAGATACGCGTTCTCGTCCTCCACGACGTTCACCTCCACGCCGCGCTCGGCCTCGACGCTACTGAACGCGCCGGTGCCGACGCTCATCGCGCCGGAGCTCGCGCCGCCGAGCAGCAGGATGAGGTTTCGTCGTTTCATTTGCGATGGGATCGCACGGTTCGGTTACGCGACACAACGCGCCCCGACCCTAAGGTTATGCGGCGCCGGAACCCCTGACAGGCGCCGCTTGAAACCGCACGCCCTACGTCAGTTCCGGGGGTTCCTCGGGTTCGCCGACCTTCATCTCCGCGGTGTAGTACTTGTGCGTGATCGCGGAGAACGCGAACGCGACGACGATGGCGAGCATCCACGCCATGTCGGGCAACAGGGCGAACGGCCACGCGCCGAGCCACACCGCGCCGGTGAGCGCGACGGCGACGCCCGACAGCCCGAGGTAGTAGGTGCTCCACGGGATCTCCTTCCCCTCGACGACGTCCATGTACAAGTCGACGTTCTGGAGCGCGGGCGTCGGCTCGACGATCCCGCGGTCCTTGTTGAAGTCGACCACGCCCGCGTCGTCCATCTTCGGCAGGTGCGACTGCTGGAGCGCGGTGTACACGCGCTTGCGCTCGTTGCCCGTGATCTCGGCCGTGTCGATCCCGTTCTCCCAGGCCGCGATCTGCTCGGCCATGTCGCCGATCTCGATCCGCTCCCGCTCCTCCCGCTTCAGCAGATGGACCGCGAATCGTCGCCGCTGGTTCGCCAGCACGTCGAACAGTTCGTCTTCGGACACCTCCGTCGCCGGTTCTACTTCTCCCCCGTCAAGCTGCCCTGCCGACGCCATTTCTGTCTGACACATATGAATACGCCAACATAAAACCCGTGGTCGTGATACTTTACGGAAGTTTCTCGGAGTTCAAAAACAGGTGGTGGCCGATCGCTCAAACACTCGAAAACAGGAATCTAACTGTCTTATGGCGTATTTTTCGAATTGGTTAGTACATTGTAAATCCGATTAGTCGGGCGAATTTATCAGATTATGTATCGTTTAACGGTCGATCGGCGTCGTTCAGGCCGCCACTGAACCGATGGAAATCCGTCTTCAGGCGTCGATTGAACCGGGGCGGCCGTGGTTCAGGCGGGGGCGGAACCGATCGGCCGGATGTTCAGTCCCACCCGGAAGTGTTTCTGGAAATTCATAACGATATGGGATAGGCCCCATGGGTGAAGTAGAGCGACCCCGGGTGACGCGGGATGTCCCGCGTCGGCGGCCCGCGGGTCGTGTGCGGACAACGAGGTTACACAACTATGGCAAACCGACGCAAGTTCCTCGCCGGAATCGGCGCATTGGCTTCAGGTAGCGCGGCTGCGGTTGGTACGGGTGCGTTCACGAGTGTTGAAGCGAACCGTTCGGTCACTATTTCGACCGCGGCCGATAACGACGCTCTACTCCAATTCACCTCGAACAGCAATAGGAACGGAGAGTATGCGTCAACGGACGGTAATCAGGCGACTGTTGACTTCAGTACTCTCACCACTTCGAAAGGCGCAACTGGTGTGAATGAGGATTCGCTAACAACGATCTACGACATCTTTTCTGTCAGAAACCAGGGTACACAGGATGTCCTCGTCTACGTCGATCCGGCGTCGTTGGAAGACGACAACGCTTTCGACAAAACTACACCAAACGGGCTATATCTCGATCCACAGTTCAGCGACATGCCGAACAGCGATGACCCAAGTCTCAAAACGCTTGGGAACGGAGAAAAGTACGGCAGTCTGACCGGAATCGGGGGCTCTGTCGAAAGCTTTGAGCAGGACCTTCGGGAAGATAACTCTGAGGTTCCGTACAGCCCAGATACGTTTATCCTCGGGCCTGGTGACAACTTCGACCTCGGGCTGTATATCAAGACCGATGGCGCGGTCGACGATGTTGAGGTCGGCTTTGAGATCATCGCGGATGCTACCCTCGCCAAGCTGGTCAACGACGACAGCTAACGTAGACAAATGAAGCGACGCACCGTTATCGCCGGTTTCGGTGGGGCTGCGGCAAGCGTCCTCGCCGTAGGTTCAGGTGCGTTCACGACGGTTAGTGCGGAGCGAACAGTTACGATCGAAACTGCCGATGACGACGAAGCCCTATTAGCGCTTTCAGACCGCGGTGACAGTGGGGATGGGTTCAGTGGACGAAGTTGGAGTGATGGAGACACAGTCTCGTTTAGTTTCCCCGGAACGGGGAGACGGATCAGTAACCCGGACCTCGGTCTCGGAGTCGACTCGGTGTACGAATTCAGTCGAGACAGCGGAGACGATGCCGAAGCCGGTTTAGCACGTATCGAAAATAGAGGGACGCAACCGGTGGCGGTCTACTCGAAGCAGAACACCGACTCCGGTCTGGAGATCGAACTCTTCGATGTCGATAGCACTGAGAACACAGCGCTCCGAGACGATCCGGCTGAACTTACTGTCGGGGACTTCGTTGATGTAGGGTTTCGTATTCGAACTCACGACGCGGAAATCGGTGACTTCAGCGAGACGCTGACCATCATCGCTGATCTGCCCGACACGTAGTCGGGCATCTCTCGGTTTACATGTACCAGTATTTAATATAGAAATAATATTATTTATTTTATATAGGTATTCCCTAGATAGGGGGATTTCCCGATTCAATCAATCCCTTCAGTGTTTTCAAGTACGGTATAATTATACTCCCGTGTCTCATTCCATCCATAGAACCAACATATGTCAACTACCCGTCGCACCCTGACCCTCGCCCTCCTCCTCGTAGCCGCAGGGTCCCTCGCGTTCGCCACGGGTGCGGCGGTGGTCGACGGCCCGGCTGACACCGTCGCCGACGGCGACCTCGCGATCCAGCCGGCCGACGGCCCGAACGGGAAATACGCCTACTTGAACGACGACGACGAGATCGCGATCGACGTCTCGGCGTCGAACCCGAACATCAAGGACCCCTCCTTCGAGGGTGTGAACGTCGGAACGACCGGGACGATCGACGACGTGTTCACGGTCACGTACACGGCCGACGAGTACGCGCACGTCTGGATCGACTACGCAAGCGAGAACGTCACCTTCGTCGCCGACGGCGACTCGATCGAGGGCGAGGCGAACAACGTCACGCTCGCGCCGAACGAGACCGTCACGGTCGGCCTCGAACTCGACACGCGCGGGAAGGCCGCCGGGACGCAGCTGGGCGCCGACGAGTTCTCGATCGAGGCGAGGATCGCGGAGCCGGACGAGGTCGGGGGAACGGGCGCGTCGACACAGCAGACCGGCGACGGCGGCCCGACCACGACGGTCACTTCGCCGAGCGCGGACCGCCGCGAGTTCGTCGCGAGCGGCATCGGGCGCGGCGAGGGGGTCCGGTTCCTCGCCGAGGGAATGGAACTCGCCGGCGACGACGTGACGCTCGAAGGGATCGACTTGGAAGGCGTCCGGAACGAGCGCGTCGAACTGAACGCCGCGGGGAGTCCGGACCCCTTCGCGAACGAGAGCGCGCTGACCGCGCCGACGCGCCCGCGCCCGGTCGGGTACCTCTCGCTCGACTACGACTTCGCGCCCGACGCGGTCGACGCGACGACGATCCGGTTCAGCGCGGACCCGGCGTACCTCAACGAGACCGGGACCGACCCCGAGGACGTGACGCTCTACCGGCAGACGGACGCGGGCGACTGGGAGGAGGTGTCGGTCGAGATCGTCGACGAGGAGGTCGTCGATATCCTCGGACTCCCCGAGGACCGCGTCCACTTCCGCGCGACGACCGACCTGTCGTCGACGTTCGCGGTCGCGGCGCACGCCCCCCGGTACGACGTGACCGAGGCGACGCTCTCTCCCGAGGCGATCGAGCCCGGCGAGAACGTCACGGTCCGGACGACCCTGCGGAACGGAGGCGGCGCGGCGGGCGAGCGTGCGGTGACGCTGACGGCAAACGGCACCCCGATCGCGAACGAGACGGTGACGCTCGAACCGAACGAGACGGCGACGGTCGCGTTCGACTCGACCTTCGAGACCGCCGGCGCCTACGACCTCGCGGTCGACGGGACCGCCGTCGGGACGCTGCTCGTCGGCGACCCAGCGAGCGACGATGCGGGGGGATCGGGCGACGAGTCGAATGTCGGCACTGACGAGTCCGCCACTGTTACCGGGCCCCCGGAAGAGCCGTTCGGGATCGAATTCATCCAGCTCGGCGGGCTGCTCGCCGCCCTCGCGATCGCCGCGGCCACCGTCGTGCTGTTCCGCCGGATGCCGCGCTCGTGAGCCGCGCGGCCTCCGGGCGACCGCCGTCTCGGTCGGCGAGCGACGCTCGCCGATCGGCGCTCCCGAGGCGCGCCCCGACAGTTCTTAACCGCTGGTCGACATCTTTCTGTCCGTGACGACGCCCGCGACAGACGAGCGCGACCCCGCCGACGCCGCCGACCGGCACGCGGACCGCGCGTTCCGCCACGAACTGCTCGCGAGCGTCCGAACGATCGACCTGCTCGCCCTACTCGCGGTACCGGCGGTCCTGCTCGCGGTCTTCGCGCTGCCGGAAGCGACCCGGCGCTCGCTCGCGTTCGCCTACACTGACCCGACGCTGCTGTCGGCGTTCACGGCCCACTACGTCCACCTCGGCGCCGACCACCTCCTCGGGAACCTCGTCGGGTACGGGCTCCTCGCCGGGGTCGGCTACGCGCTCGCGGTTCTGAGCGGGCGCCGGCGCCTCTTTTTCACGGCGCTCGCGGCCTTCCTCCTCGCCTTCCCGTTCGCGCTCTCCGCGCTGAACCTCGCCGTCCCGCGGGACGCGATCGGCTTCGGGTTCTCCGGCGTCAACATGGCGTTCGCCGGACTGCTCCCGATCCTGTGGTACTGCTACGCCCGCGAGCGGTTCGCGCCTGCGGCGTCGATCGCCGCGCTGCCCGCGGTCTTCTTCGCGCTCGTCGGGTGGATCGCGCTCCTCGCGCTGCCCGTCTCGACCGAGGGTATCGGGCTGGCTGGGCTGGCCATCGGGATCGCGGGCGCGCTCCTCGCGCTGCTGTACGCGGCCAGCAGCGGGGTGCGGCCCCCGCGGTCGGTCCGAGCCCGCGCGAAGTCGGTCGCGTCGCGTCCGGGCTACGGCGACCTGCTCGCCGTCGGCGCGGTTGTGGCCGTCGGCTACCCGGTCGTCGGGTTCCCTGCCGACCCCGCCGGCGACGGCAGCGTCGTGAACCTCTACGTCCACTTCCTGGGGTTCTGTCTCGGCTTTATCGGCCCCTTCGCGCTGCTCGCGGGCGGCGCCTTCGACGAGTGAGTCCACCGGCGACCCCCGGATTCGCCTCCACCCACGAACTTATTAGGGCCCGCCGCCGTTCAGCGATCGACGGCTACCTGACGCTCGGGCGACAGGAACCGCTTCGCCGCGGTGGCCGCCCCGGATCGCCGCTGTCCCGAGAACGCCGCTGCCCCGAAAACGTCGCCGACCCGATACCGACCCGAGACCGACACCATGTCCATCAAACGAACGCTGTCCGTGGCCCTTCAGGCGGCCGCGGTGCTGGTCGTCGTCTCGCTCGTCGTCGGCCAGTTCCTCGGACAGCCGATCCTCCTCAGCTACGTCGAGACCGGGAGCATGCAGCCGACGCTTGCCCCCGGCGACGGGTTCGTGGCGATCCCCGCACAGCTCGCCGGCGGGATCGGCCCGGGCGACGTCGTGACGTTCGAGGCCCAGGAGATCCAGGGCGGCGGCCTCACGACCCACCGAGTCGTCGAGGAGACCGAACGCGGGTACATCACCCGCGGGGACAACAACCCCTTCACCGATCAGGACGGCGGTGAGCCGGTCGTTCAGGACGCGCAGATCGTCGCGAAGGCGCTCCAGATCGGCGGTGGCGTCGTCGTGATCCCCCACCTGGGAACCGCCGCCATGGGCTTCCAGTCCGCGTTACAGTCCCTCCAGACGTGGCTCGCGGTCACGTTCGGCGTCCGCTCGTTCCAGGGGACACAGGGGCTCGCGTACATCGTCTTCGGGCTGTCGATGGTCGCGTACGCGGTCGACTGGTACCTCAACGCCGGCTCGCGCGACCGCGAGTCGCGCGACCGCTCCCGTGACGACGGCACCTCCGTGTTCGCGATCCTCGGCGTGCTCGCGCTGGTGCTGATGGCGACGGCCACCGCCGCGATGGTCGTCCCGGCCGGAACGCAGGAGTACGGCGTCGTGAGCGCCGAGTTCGAGTCGGAGAACCCGACCGTCATCGAGAGCGGCACGAGCCAGGAGCTCGAGTACGTCGTCCCCAACGCCGGACTCGTCCCGGTGTACGCGTACGTCACGCCGGCCAGCCCGGGCGTCGACGTCGACCCGCAGCGGCTCTCGGTGGCGAGCCGCGGCGAGGCGTCGACGACGGTGACGCTGTCGGCGCCCGACGAGACGGGGTACTACCGCCTGTTCGTCGCTGAACACCGCTACCTCGCCGTGCTGCCGCCCGGGGTCGTCGACGAGCTGTACGGGGTCCACCCGTGGGCGCCGCTCGTCGCGATAAACGGCCTGCTCGGCGGTGGCATCGTCGCGATCGGACTGCTGCTGTTGCGCGGCGAGCCCGCCCGGATCCGGTCGCGCGGCTCCCGCGAGCGCCCCCCGCTCTACAAGCGACTCCTCCGCGAGTTCTACAGGTGACACATGTCCGAAGACGCTCCCAACGAACGCCGACTCCGACTCCGCGCCGTCCTGAACGCACAGTCCACCGCGATCCTCGTCGTCTGTCTCCTCCTCGTCGCGGTCGGGGCGGGGCTCGCGTACACGACGCACGTCGACCCCGGCACGGAGACGGAGAGCCGGACGGTCTCGTCGCTCACCGTCGAGAGCGAGTACCGCCACAGCGCGACGGTGACGGAGCCGAACGCGGTCTTCGAGACCGGCAGGGTGCTCGACGGGCGCGACACGTACTTCACGCGGGTCGCGCCGGAGCTCGACGTGGACGTGGCGACGAGCTACGCGGCGTCGACCGCCGAGAACGTGACCGTCGAGGTGGACTCCGTACTCGTGATCCGGAACGTCGGCGAGGAGGGGACCGTCTACTGGAGCGAGACGGAGCCGCTCGCATCGGAGACGGTCTCGAACGTCCCGCCCGGCGAGACGGTGAACGCCTCGTTCGCGCTCAACAGCACGGCGATAGACGAGCGGGTGGCGTCGATCGAAGAAGAGCTCGGCGCATCCCCCGGCGAGACGGAGACGTTCGTCACGACCGAGGTGGCCGTCGACGGGTCGATCGGCGGCGTCCCGACGGCGTCGACGCAGACACTCGACATGACGGTCACCCACGGCGGCGACACCTACTCCGTCGACGAGCCCGGCGTCCAGTCCGACACGACCGACCGAAGCGAACAGGTGACCGTCGAGCGCGAGTACGGCGTGCTCCGGTCGTTCGGCGGGCCGCTCCTCTTGCTCGTCGGCCTCGTCGGCGCCGGCGGGATCGGGTATGCGACGCGGGAGTACGACCTCGCGCTCACGCCGGCGGAGCGCGAGTACCTCTCGTACCGCGACGACCGCTCGGAGTTCGCGGAGTGGATCACGACGTTCCGGCTCCCGGCGTCGGTCCACGAGCGCCCGACCGCCGAGGCGGAGTCGCTTCGCGACCTCGTCGACTTCGCGATAGACAACGACACCGGCGTCGTGGAGGACCCCGAGACCGGCGCGTTCCACGCGGTCGCCGGCGAGTTCGTCTACACCTACCGCCCGCCAGCGCCGACGACCGCGGACGACGAGACCGGTGCTACCGACATCGACGTGCCCGAGGAGGCGGACGCCCGGGAGTCGGACTCCCGACCGACGGGAGATGACGCGGACGGACCGGACGAACAGGACGAACAGGACGAGGATAGGTCCTGACCCGCTCGGCCGCGACGGATTCTCCGAACCGCTGTTCAGCCGCTGTCGGCCTCGCGACCGTTCGCTTCCGCGTCGCGCCACGAGTGCGCTGGCTCCCACCCGAGCAGGCGCTTCGCCTTCGAGCAGTCGAAGACGGACTCGTCGCCGTCGAGGTCGCAGTCGGCGGGGAGGTCGCCGTGGACCGCCTCGATCGTCGCGGCGGTGTCGCGGCCGAGGAAGTTCTCCGCGGCGACGATCAGCACCGCCTCGTGGCCCTCGATCGCGGTCTCGGGGTCGATCGCGGCCTCGATTGCGGCGACGACGTCGCGGATGTCGACGGACGACCAGCAGTTGCCGCTCGGCTCCGCGGTCGCGGGGTTGAACGTCTCCCGGGCCTCGCGGCGCCGCTCGTCGCCCGGGAACGTGACCCACGAGAGGCGCAGCGAGACCGTCGGGACGCCGTGTCGGCGTGCGGCGGCGGCCGCGACCTCCTCGCCGACGACCTTCGACCGTACGGGTCCTCGGGTTCCGTCGGCGTCTCCTCGTCGATCGGGAGGCGGTCGGGCAGCCAGTCGTCCGCGGCGAAGACGGTGCCGTAGAGGCTCTCGCTCGACGCCCAAACGATGCGGGCGCCCGCGGCGCCGGCGGCGTCGAAGACGTTGTACGCGCTCTCGACGTTGTTCGCGAACACCCGCGAGCCGGCGTGGTCCTCGGGGTGCGGGATCGCGGCGAGGTGGACGACCGCGTCGGGCGCGGCGGCGTCGACTACCTGCCACGTCTCGCCGTAGTCGGTGAGGTCCGCTTCCTTGTAGTCGACGTCGTCGCGGCGCTCGTCGCTCGGGGGCGTTCGGCGGTCGACGGCGACCACCTCTCGGTCCGCGTCGGCGAGCGCGTCGACCGTCCACGCGCCGACGCCGCCGGCGCTGCCCGTCACGAGTACGGTGTCCATGTCCCCGCGAGCGCGTTCAGTTTAAAAAGGTCCGGCGATTCGCTTACGCGGACGCCTCGTAGCCGGCGTCCTCGATGGCGGCCACCACGGCGTCGACGTCCACGTCGCCCTCGACGGTCGCGGTGCCCGCCTCGTGGTCGGCGCTCGCGGACTCGACGCCCGGCAGTTCGCCGAGCGCGTCGGTCACGTTGTCCTCACAGCCCGTACACGACATGCCGTCGACGTCTATCGTCGTCATGCGCGCCCGTTAGCGCCGCGGACACAACTGCCTTTCCGTCGCCCCCGTGGGCGGCCGGTTCCGGGAGCGTTTCCGCCGATCCGATTCCCCCGGACGCCTTTTGCCCGCGCCGGTCGAACGCCCGGCCATGCGCACGCTCGACGAGACGGACCGAGAGATCATCCGGCTGCTGCTGGCCGACGCCAGGCGGCCGTACAGCGACATCGCCGAGCGCGTGGACCTGTCGGCGCCCGCGGTGTCGGACCGCGTCGACCGGCTCCGCGAGATCGGGGTGATCGAGGGGTTCACGCTCCGGATCGACGGCGACGCGCTCTCCGACGGGCTGCGGGTCCTCGCGACGCTCTCGGTCGCGCCCGCGGACGCCGAGCGCGTCCACGAGGCGGTCGCGGGCCACGAGCGCGTCGAACACGCGTTCCTCACCGCCGACGGCGAGGTGACGGTCGTCGCACGCGTCGAGGAGGGGACCGCCCGCGACCTCGTCGACGACGCGGTCGGGCTGGAGAGCGTGACCGAGCTGTCGGTACGCCCGCTCGACGCCCACGAGTGGTCGCCCGCGGTCGGCGACGCGGACCTCGCGGTCGAGTGCGTCGAGTGCGGCAACACCGTCACCGCGGAGGGGGAGTCGGCGCGGATCGACGGGACGCTGTACCACTTCTGTTGTGGCTCCTGCCGGGAGAACTTCGAGGCGCGGTTCGACCGGATCGAGGAGGGGGCGTAGCGGAGAGACGGCCTCGACGCGCCGCGGAGAGTAACGTACTTGAGTGCCCGCCGGTTAGCCGGACTCGCAGTCCCGTGGTGTAGTGGCCAATCATAATGGCCTTTGGAGGGAATCCGTCCGCGTCTGCGGCTCACGCGCGGCTGTTGGGCGTTTCTGCCGGAACGCCCGTCGGATGCCCGAAGTCAGCCATTGACGGCGGTTCGAATCCGCCCGGGACTATTCTCCGAACGAAGTGAGGACGAATAGTCCCGACCACGGAGTCGAACCCTATCGGTCGCGCACAGCGAGCGAAGCGAGCGAGCACGTCCGATTTCGGTTCGAATCCGCCCGGGACTATTTTAATCGCAACGCGCTGTCTGTCGCGGGCCTCTCACTCCAGCACGACGGCGAACCCCCACGTCGCCGACGACTCCGGCTCGGCGTCCTCGGACACGACCGAGATCGTCGTCTCGAACCGGTACTCGCCCACCGGGAGGCAGGCGTCCTCGCCGGGCGTCGCGTACAGGTCGACGAGGCGCTCGCTCGACTCGCCGGGGTCGAGCGCGAACGTCCGGTACTCCTCGGTGATCGCGATGGCGTCCGTGAGTCGCCAGCAGTCAGGCTCGGCGGGGTACTCGCCGTCGGCCGGGAGGAGCGTGAGCGCGTCGCAGCCGTCGGCGACGTACTCGAAGTGCGCGGCGCGCCCCTCGCCGACCCGCACCCGCTCGTCGCCCGTGTTCGTCAGCGTCGTGCGCAGCCGCGGCGGGTGCTCTGTCGTCGCGGCCTCTCGGACGACCTCGACGGCCGGCCGAATCGGGAGGTCGACCTCGTCGTCGACGGCGACGATCGAGACGCCCGGCCCGCCGGTCCCCTCGGGGCGCGTGTCGCCGGCGTCTGTGCCGCATTCGCCGTCGCTGCTGTCGCCGGATCCAGGGAGGCCGTCGTCGTCGGAACCGTTGCCGTCGCTGGAGTCGTTGCCGTCGTCGTCCGAACCGTCGCGGGGGTCGGTCGACGCACAGCCGGCGAGCGCGAAGAGCCCGCCGGCGCTCGCGCCCCCGACCCCGCGGAGGTAGCGCCGTCGCGTCGATATCATAGGTCCGACAGCACCGGGGAACGTATAGCCCTGTTGTCGGGAAACGGTCCACCTGCCCATCATGTGTGTGATTTTTTACCATGCGGATCGTGGAAGTCCCATGGACATCTCCGACTACCGCTCGGCGGTCGCGGCGAACCGGCGGGAAGAGGGCTTCGAGGCGGTCGACGAGCGGACGGACGCGTTCGAGCGCCTGTGGGCGGCCCGCGAGACGGACGAGACGCTCGGGGAGGTCGCGGTGTTGGCGACGCTCGTCGAGGCGGACGATACCGAGGGGGACGGGATCGACGCGGCGACGCTCGCCGAGACCGCGGCGTCGCTGCGCGACGTGCTCGCCGACACCGTCGACCCCCGACCCGGGCGCGCCGACGGCGGCGAGGCGCCGACTCCAATCGGCTACGTGACGTTCGTGACCTCGGATCCCGACGCGTCGCTGCTCGACGCGATGGCAAACTTCACCGTCGCGAAGCGGCGAACAAACGTCTTCCCGCTCGTGTACGACACCGAGGCGGAGCGGCTCTACCGCCACGAGGTCCCGCGGCTGAAGGGACGCGGTATCTACCGCCGCCAGGCTGACGACGCCGAGCGCCTCTTTGACGTGTAAATAGTCGATTGCGGATCCGGGGTGAGCGCCGCCGATGTGCGGGTCTCCCCCTTATAAATATTTGACAACGAATCGGCGTCGCGTTAAGTTAGAGGATGAGGCGGACGATTTCTGAGTGTCTATGGCAGAATTCGACCGCCTCAGCGAACGTATCACGTGGATCGACTTGTCGTTTGTGGAGCGAGATCGAACTCCGCGCTGGGCGATTGAAGTAGGGATCCGCTGTCACTTGGCCGATATGTCACTTTGGGAGGTAAGTAAACATCTTGAACTGTTTGGGATCAAGCGGAGTCACGTCGCGATCCATAACTGGGTTCATAAAGCTGATCTACAGCCGATCTCGACCGTCTCAGAGGATCAACTCGCGGTTGACGAAAAGATGATCCGACTCCACGGCCAGCAGTTCTGGCTGTACGGCGCGGTTGACCCACAGACGAACGAGATCCTTCACGTGAGTCTCTATCCGACCGCAAATAAACAGACGACGCGATGGTTTCTCACCGAGCTCCACCGGCGCTATCAGCTCGATAACGTGGAATTTCTCGTCGATGACGCAGACTATCTTGGATCAGTTCTCGCTAAAGACGGCTATCGATTTCAAATCATTCGACATGGAAATCGGAATGCTATCGAACGTGTCTTTTGGGAAATAGAACGCCGAACATCATCTTTTGCGAATAGTTTTAGCAATGTCGCGCTAGAGACAGCTCAAAACTGGCTAGAAGCCTTCGCCGTCTACCACAATTCACGCCAAACTTAACGCGACCCGAATCGGCGGCAAACGCCGCCAAAGACCTAGAAGATCACTTATAAATAATTAATACTAGATCGACCGCGAACACCTCCAAAGCCCCAGCCGTGAGGGCGGCGCACGCTCGCTGTCGCCCGAAAATCGCAGATTTTCGGGATGACGAGACGCCGAAGGCGCCTCGAACCACGCTCCTCGCTCAGTCACTCCGTTCCTTCGCTGCGGTGCTTGCGTCGTCATCAGAACGCGGAGCGTTCTGATTGGCTCACGAGAGCTCCGCTCTCGTGAACGCCTGCGCCGCCCTCACGGCTGCCCCTTTGAGTCCCGCCCGCACCGCTCCGCACAACACCTCACATCTCCCCAGCCTCGTCGGCCGGCCTCCGCTTCGCTCCGGCCGGCCGACTCCAGCGAGGGACCGAGGGTCCCTCTGGCAGCCGGCGCGTAGCGCCGGCGACCTCGCGCGTGCTGCTCGGCCGCGGAGCGGCCTCGCAGGCACGCGCCACCGCGTTGGTCTCGATCAGCGTAGCGCGGATCGGCGGCTGTGGGATTTAAAAATGGTAGAAAACCCGAACCGCTCGTGCGCCGCTCAGACGAGTCGCGCCGCGATGCGCGCCGCGCCGTCCGCGGCCGCGAGCGCGGGCTCGTCGGGCGAGACGACCTCGACGTCGCGGTCGAGCTCGTCGCTGAGCCGCTTCTCGAACTCCTCGGTGAGGCCGGGGATGCACGCCATGCCGCCGGTGACGGCGAGGGGGCGCCCGAGCGCCAGCTGGTAGGGCTTCATGTGGTCGTTCGCGAGCTCGGGGAGGAACTCGTTGGCGACGACGTCGACCGCCTCGTCGATGTAGCGGTCGATCGGCTCCTGAACGCCGCGGTCGACGGTGAACTCGTGGCTCCCGCCGCCGGGCTGCTGGACGACGTCGGTGAACGGTTCGAAGTCGTACACGTCGCTGTGCTGCTCTTTGTACTCCCGAGCGGTCGTCCGGTCGATGTGGACGCGGCCCTGGGTCTCCTCCTCGACGGCGGCGACGATCCGGCGGTCGACCTCGTTGCCCGTCACCGAGCCGGTCGAGAACGGCGAGAGCTGCTCGCCGCGCCGGTAGGCGCACGCCTCCATCGTCGTCGAGCCGAGGTTCACCGAGACGAACACCTCGTCGATCGCGTCGAGGTCGTCGCCGTAGGCGGGAATCGCCCCGCACAGCGACTCGGGGTAGCTCCGCGTCTCGACCTCGCCGATCGAGGAGCCCTCGATCACCGACTTGAGGTTCTCGACGCCCGCCTCGTTGTCGATGGTCGGCACCGCGTAGACGACCGCGCTATCCTCGGGCACGTCGTGGGCGTCCACGACCGCCTCGAAGAAGCGCTCGGCGTCCGCGACGCTGTCGTCGTCTTCGGGGAGGCCCGAGCGCAGCATGAAGCGCACGCGGTCGGGGTACTCCACCGCGGCCTCCTCGCCGAACAGCACCTTCTCCTCGCCGGTGATGGCGTCCTCGTAGGTCGCCAGGCAGGTCAGTATCGAGTGGCGCTCGCGGCCGCCTCGACCGTCGGGGATGTCGAGTACCGTCCGGGTGCTGCCGAGTTTCACGCCGACCGCTGCCGATTCGTCCGATTCGTTGATGTCCGTGGATTCGTCGTCGCTCATTGGTCACTCGCACACGAAGCGATCCGGACGATGGAGACGAGGCTGATCCGGTGGTCCGCGGGCGTGAAGGGCCGGTCGCGCGTCGGGGCGTCGAACCCCTCCAGCCGGCGCGAAAGCGCCGCGACCGCGTCGTCGCCGACCCAGTCGATCTCGCCGTAGTAGGACAGCGCGTCCCGGCCCCGCACGTGGCCGCCGACGTCGACGAGGTAGCCGAGCCACTCGCCGATCTCGCGTTCCGCCGCGGGCGACGCCGGGATCGCCGTCAGGTACGGCCGTTCACCGCTATCGCCGTTCAACCGCGCACCACGCTGACGCTGGAGCAGCTCCGTGAACGCGGCCGAGCGCGCCGCCTGCTCGGCTCGGTTCCGGTTCGGCCGCCGGAGCGCCCGCTCCCGAGGCGCTCCGTCCGCACCGTCTCGCGGGGCGTCCGCGATCCGGCGCAGCTCCCGTACGTCGTATCGTCGTGGATTCAGACTCATGTTCCGTCCGTCGTTCGCGTCCGTATCCGAACCGTCTCGGCGGGGTTATATGATAGTTGGCTCTCAGTTATCAGCGGTGAGAAACTACTGCGGGGGACGCTGTCTCGGTAGCCCGGGGGTCGTTGGCGTCACCGGTCGTCCGACTCGGCCCACGGGAGGGGCTCGGTGCACCAGTGACAGAAGTCGAGCTCGGCGTCGACCTCCTTGCCGCAGTTGGGACAGGTGACTTCCAGCGTCTCGCCGTCTTCGGCAGCCACGGCCGCGGCCGGCGGGGACTGACCGCTTCCCGGCCCGTCGTCGCCGTCCGCGTTCGCCGCCCGCCGCCGCATCGCCTCGGCGGCGGCGTCGACGCGGTTCCGCTCGGCGGCGTCCGCCCGCCCGACGAGGTACGCGTCGAGCGCCGACAGCGCGGAGAGGAGCACGATGGGGAGCGCCACGTCGCTCGGGACCGCGGCCGACACCGCCGTCGGGTCGGCGAGGGGGTCCACCGGTTCGACGTCGTACAGCGTGAACAGCGCGACCCCGCCGCCGACGATCGTCAGGTGCCACAGCAGCGCCCGTCCCCACCGGCGCAACGCGACGTGGCCGAGCCCCGGGAACACCAGCGCGAGCAGGGCGGCGAGGAGGGGGCGCAACTGGTTTCGCATACGGCCGGGATTCGGTCGGCCGGTATTTAGGCCTGCGGTGTCGCCGCCGTCGCGCGGCGGTCGCCTCTCCGACCGACTCGCCCCGGATAACAACCGTTAATCGCGGCCCGCTCGTCGGCGGCCACATGAGCAGTCAGCGGGCGACCGCGTTCGTCCCGGGCCACGTCACCGCCTTCTTCAGCGCGCACCCCGCCGACGACCCGGCGGTCGCCGGCTCGCGCGGCGCGGGCGTGACGCTCACTGACGGCGTGACCGTCCGGGTGTCGGCGACGGGCGGCGCGGTCGACGGCGGTGCGGAAGCGGCGACGGGCGGCGCGGCCGTTGGCGGCGCGGAAGCGACGACTGGCGGCGCGGGGGAGACGACCATCGACGGCGAGCCCGGATCGATCGGCGCGGTCGACGATGTCCTCGCCGAACTGGACGCGGTCGGCGCCGACGTCGCGGTCGAGACCGACCTCCCGATCGGCGCGGGCTTCGGCGTCTCGGGCGCCGCGGCGCTGGGGGCCGCCCTCGCCGCGAACGACGCGTTCGACCGCGGCCGCTCCGAGAACGAGCTCGTCGGGATCGCCCACGCCGCGGAGGTCGGCCGCGGGACCGGCCTCGGCGACGTAGTTGCGCAGGCGCGCGGCGGGGTCCCGGTCCGGCTCGAACCCGGCTCGCCGGGGGTCGGCGCGCTCGACGGCGTCCCGGCGACCGCGCGCGTGGAGTACGTCACGTTCGGCGAACTGTCGACGGAGGCGGTGTTGGACGGCGACACGGCCTCCCTCTCCGCGGCCGGGGAGGACGCCCTCGACCGCCTTCGCGCGGACCCGCGACTCCCGACGCTGCTGGACGCGGCTCGCGGGTTCGCCCGCGAGGCGGACCTGCTCGTGCCCGAAGTGGCCGACGCGATCGATGCGGTCGAGACGGCCGGCGGCGAGGCCGCGATGGCGATGCTCGGCCGCACGGTCTTCGCCCTCGGGACCGGGCTCTCCGACGCGGGCTACGACCCCGAAGCCTGCCGGATCGACGCCGCCGGCGCGCGGCTCGTCGACGGGCACGGTCGGGAGTAAGGACTTTGTCTCGCTCGGCCGGAATAGCGGTATGGCCGAATCGCTCCGCTCGTTCTTCGACGAGCTTGAGGCGCCGGACCGGCACCTCGTCCTCCTGAACCGGTCGTCGCCGGACCCGGTCCGAAACCTGCTGGACTCGCTGCTTGAGGGGCAGCCCGTCTCGGTCAGCGAGATCGAGGCCGACACCGCGGCGGACGACGACGACGTGGTCGCGCTCGTCGAGGACGGGTCGGTCGTCGCGCGCTCGACCCTCGACGAGCTGCTCGAATCGGTGCTGCTCATCAACTCGGACCTCTACAAGACCGGCGCCATCGAACTCGACGAGGTGGCGCTCCCGGCCGTGTTCGAGGGGCTCGACGAGGTGCCGTTCCGGGTCCGCGGCTACCCCGCCTCCAGCAAGGAGAAGCTCCTGCTCATCATCATCTCGCGCGTGATAGAGCGGATCGCGGCCGAACACGGGACGGGAACACTGCGCGCCTCCTTCCAGCGCCTCTCGCGGATCGACGACGAGCGCGGCACCCGATCGGTGTACGAGCGCGTCGCCGGGACCGACGTCGACGTCCACGTGTACGGCGTCGGGGACGCGGACTCCCTCTCGGAGCTTCCGCTCACCGTCCACACCGGGACTTCCTACCCGTATCAGCGGTCGTGGTTCGTCGTTTACACGCCGCCGGACGGCGGCGACGGGGACCACGTCGCGCTGCTCGCGCTCGAAGAGGAACCGAACGTCTGGGACGGGTTCTGGACGTTCCGCCCGGAGCTCGTGAGGCGGATCGAGCGGTACATCGCCGAGGAGGTCTGAGGCGGGCGAATAGCCGAGAATCGCTGGGTCGAGGTATCGACTTTGGTTTATAAATATTCCGCGGCGGCGCGTGCCTGCGAGGCCGCCTTGCGGCCGAGCAGCACGCGCGAGGGACGCCGCGAACGCCCGAAGGGCGTGAGCGGCGAGGCTGGGGAGGTGTGAGGCGCTGTGCGGGGCGGTGCGGGGTGGGACTCAAAGAGGCAGTCGCGAGGACGACGCAGGCGACGTAAGCACCGCAGGAACGAACGAAGTGAGTGACGAGGAGCGCAACGAGCGTGCGTCGTCCTCGCGACTGGGGCTTTGGAGGTGTTCACGGCCGATCCGCAATCAACCATTTATAAGCGAGCAGCTGGGGCTTCGGAGGTGTTTGCTGTCGATCTGTTCTCAGCTGTTTATAAGTAACCGACGAGGGCAAAGAAGACACTCTCCACTGACCACACTCTCGAAACGTATCAGCGTCCGCCGACGAACAAAGCTTTACCGCGTCGCCCGCCTAGCTCCGGCAAATGGTACTCGACGACCTCGGCACGTCCCTGCGGAGCAGCCTCGACAAGCTCCAGGGGAAGTCCCGACTCTCCGAGAGCGACGTCGAGGAGATCGTCAAGGAGATCCAGCGCTCCCTCCTCTCCGCCGACGTCGACGTCTCCCTCGTGATGGAGCTGTCGGACTCGATCAAGTCCCGCGCGCTCGAAGAGGAGCCGCCGGGCGGCACCACCGCGAAGGACCACGTCCTCAAGATCGTCTACGAGGAGATGGTCGAGCTGGTGGGCGACTCCACCGAGCTCCCCCTCGAAAACCAGACGATCCTCCTCGCCGGCCTCCAGGGGTCGGGGAAGACCACCTCCGCGGCGAAGATGGCCTGGTGGTTCTCGAAGAAGGGGCTCCGCCCCGCGGTCATCCAGACCGACACGTTCCGGCCGGGCGCGTACGACCAGGCGAAGCAGATGTGCGAGCGCGCGGAGGTCGACTTCTACGGGAACCCCGACAACGACGATCCGGTCGACATCGCCCGCACCGGCCTTGAAGAAACCGAGGACGCCGACGTCCACATCGTCGACACGGCGGGGCGGCACGCGCTCGAAGACGACCTCATCGCCGAGATCGAAGAGATCGAGGGCGTCGTCGACCCCGACCGTTCGCTCTTAGTGCTCGACGCCGCGATCGGCCAGGGCGCCAAGGAGCAGGCCCGCCAGTTCGAGAAGTCGATCGGCATCGAGGGCGTCGTGATCACCAAGCTCGACGGGACGGCGAAGGGTGGGGGCGCGCTCACCGCGGTCAACGAGACCGACTCCTCCATCGCCTTCCTCGGCACCGGGGAGACGGTGCAGGACATCGAGCGGTTCGAGCCCTCGGGATTCATCTCCCGGCTGCTCGGGATGGGCGACCTGAAGCAGCTCTCCGAGCGCGTCGAGCGCGCGATGCAGGAGACCCAGGAGGAGGACGAGGACTGGGACCCGGAGGATATGCTGAAAGGGGAGTTCACCCTGAAGGACATGAAACGGCAGATGGACGCGATGAACAAGATGGGGCCGCTCGACCAGGTGATGGACATGATCCCCGGGCTCGGCGGCGGAATGATGGACGAGCTCCCGGACGACGCGATGGACGTCACCCAAGACCGGATGCGCCGCTTCGAGCGCATCATGGACTCGATGACCGAGGAGGAGCTGGAGAACCCCCGCGTCGTCGGTCAGTCCCGCGTCGAGCGCATCGCCCGCGGCTCGGGCACCGACGAGGAGACTGTCCAGCAGCTCTTAGAGCAGCACTCGATGATGGAGGAGACGATCGGCCAGTTCCAGGGGATGGGCGAGGGCGACATGCAGCGCATGATGAAGAAGATGGGCGGCGAGGGCGGCGGCCTCGGCGACATGATGGGCGGCGGCAAGGGGCCGTTCTAAGTAGTATACTGTTCGGGAACTGATTGCTCGGTTCTTCTTGACTGCGTGGTGCCCGTCGTACTGAATCTCGAACCTCCCCCAGCCAACCGCTTATAAATGGCTGGTGGTGGATCGGTGGAGAACGCCTCCAAAGCCCCAGCCGGGAGGACTCGATGGGCTCGCTGCGGTCCTCGTCGCTCACTACGTTCGCTCCTGCGGTCCTTACGTCCCCCGTCTTCGTCCTCCCGGCTGCCCCTTTGAGTCCCACCCCGCGCCGCACAGCACCGCAGCCTCACGCCTCCCCAGCCTCGCGGCTCACGCTCGCGGCTTCGCCGCTCGCGTTCGCCGCGTCCCTCGCGCGTGCTGCTCGGCCGCAGGGCGGCCTCGCAGGCACGCGCCACCGCGGAAACTGAGATGTCAAGATCGATCCGTACCGGCAGCCCCCGAGCGCTTCAGGCCCTTTATACGGGTGACCGGGCTACGCTCCGGCGATGGACCGCGACCGGATCGGCGAGTACGACGCCCTGGTCCTCGTCTCGCTCGTCTGGTTCCTCGGGAAGTTCGTCCGCTACCTCTTCCCGCCGCTGTTCGAGTCGATCCGGGGCGCCTACGGCGTGAGCAACGCCACCGTCGGGACCGCCTTCACCGGCTTCATGATCGTGTACGCCCTCCTTCAGTTCCCGAGCGGCGCGCTCGCGGACCGGCTCGGCCCGGTGCGCGTGATCGTCGCCGGCGCGCTCGTCGCGGGCGCGGGGTCGCTCGCCATCGTCGTCGACGCCCCCTTCGCCGTCCTCGTCGCGGCGATGCTCGTCGTCGGCGCCGGGACGGGCGTCCACAAGACCGTCTCGGTGCGGCTGATCGCCCGCGTCTACCCGGCCCGCACCGGGCGCATGCTCGGCGCGCACGACACCCTCGGCGCGATGGGCGGGGTGGCCGCGCCCGCGGTCGTCGTGGCGGTCCTCTCGGCGCCGCCCGCGCTCGCCGCCGTCCTCGCACGCTTGCCCGGGGCCGACTGGCGCGCCCCGTTCCTCCTCACCGGCGTCCTCGCGATCGGACTCGCGGCCGCGACCGCGGTCCGGCTCTCCGGGTCGCCCGCGGCGACCGGCGGGAGCGAGGCCGACGGCGACGACTCGCCGGCGACGCGCGAGTACCTCAAACTGTTCCGGAACCCGCGGTTCTCGGTGTTCGTGCTGGTGACCGTGGGATTCTCGTTCGCGCACAACGGCCTCGTCGCGTTCCTCCCGCTGTACCTCTCGGAGGCCGCCGACCTCGCCACGTCGACCGCGAACCTCCTCTACTCGCTCGTGTTCACCGTAACCTTCGTCCAGCTGGTCACCGGCGACCTCTCCGACCGCGTCGGGCGCTTCCCCGTGATGGTCGGCACGCTCGGGCTGGCGGCGGCGGCGCTCGTCGCGCTCGTCGCGCTCCCGAGCCTCGGACTCGGCGCCGTCGCGGCCGCCGTCGTCGTCGCCGCCTTCGGGCTCGGCTCGCACGGGTTCCAGCCCGTGCGCAGCGCGTACCTGATGGAGCTGCTCCCCGAGCGCCTCGCGGGCGGGGGGCTCGGCGTCGTCAGAACGCTGCTGATGGGCGCCGGCGCGCTCGCGCCCAGCGCGGTCGGCATCATCGCGGACGCGGTCGGGTTCCGGCCCGCGTTCGCGCTGCTCGCCGGCTCGATGGGGCTCGCGGCGGTCGTCGCCGCCGGGCTCTGGGTGACCGAGTGACGGTTCGGTGGTCCTCCCGCGGCGCCCGCGACGCTCAATCGAGGCTCCCGGGTTCGAACGCCTCCGGGTCGAACTCGTGCTCTCGGAGCCGGTCGGCGTCGACCGCCCGCAGCACGGACTCGTTCGTGGCCTCCAGGACGACCGGCGGGGCGACCCCCGCCTCGGCGGCCTCCACCCACCGGCCGACGCAGAGGCACCAGCGGTCGCCCGGCTCCAGCCCGGGGAAGTCGAACTCGGGACGGGGGGTGATCAGGTCGTTGCCGCGCGCCCGGCTGTACTCGAGAAACTCGGCCGTGACGACCGCACAGAGCGTGTGCTCGCCGATGTCGCCCTCGACGTCGTGGCAGCGCCCGTCGCGCAGGTATCCCGTGACGGGATCGTCGCCGCAGGGGGCCAGTTCGCCGCCGAACACGTTGCGCTCGTCGCGGTCGCCAGGGTCGCGCCCGTCTCCGCCGCGGTCGTCGGTCGACATGGGACGGGGTTCGGCCGCCGGCGGCATAAGCGCCCGGCGGGTCGCCGCGCGCCGGCCGTCGGGCGTTCGGCCGGCGGTATAAGTGCCGCGCCGTCGAACGGTCGTGTCATGAGCCGGAACGACGAGGTCGCGACGCGGCTGGAGGAGTTCGCCGACCTCCTCGAGGCGACGGGCGTCGAGTACAAGCCGACCGCCTACCGACGAGCGGCCGAGAACGTCCGCGAGCACCCCGCGCCGATCGAGGGGGTCGCGGCCGATGGCGAGGACGCGGTCGCCGAGATCGACCGCGTCGGCGACGCGATCGCGGCGAAGATCGTCGAGTACGTCGAGACCGGCGAGATCGAGGAGCTGACCGAGCTCCGCGAGGAGCTTCCCGTCGACATGGCCGGGCTGACCGCGGTCGAGGGCGTCGGCCCGAAGACGGTCGGATCGCTGTACGACGCGCTCGGAATCAGCGACCTCGACGAGCTGGAGGCCGCCGCGGAGGCGGGCGAGATTCAAGAGGTGTCGGGCTTCGGCGCCAAGACGGAGCAGAACATCCTCGACAACATTCCGTTCGCCCGCGAGTCCCGCGAGCGCACTCGGCTCGGGGACGCCCGCCCCGTCGCCGACGACGCGCTCGCCTACCTCGCCGAGCGCGACGACGTCGAGGCCGCCGAGGTGTGCGGGTCGATCCGGCGGTGGAAACCCACCATCGGCGACGTCGACCTGCTCGTCGCGAGCGAGGCGCGCGAGCCGATCGTCGAGGCGTTCACCGACTGGGACGCCGCGGACGCGACCATCGAAGCGGGCACCGGGAAGGCGAGCGTGCGCGCGGACGGCACCCGCGTCGACCTCCGGATCGTCGACCCCGACGAGTTCGGCGCCGCGCTCCAGTACTTCACCGGGTCGCGGGCGCACAACGTCGCCGTCCGCAACCGGGCGATCGACCGCGGGCTCAAGCTGAACGAGTACGGCCTCTTCGACGTGAGCGACGTGGAGGGCGAGACGGCCGACGCCGAAAACGGCGACGAGGTCGACGACGAGGCTGACGCCGAGGCCGAGGAGCCGGACGCCACCCGCGCCGGCGAGCGCGTCGCGGGCGAGAGCGAAGAGGAGGTTTACCGCGCGCTCGACTTGGACCCTATCCCGCCCGAGCTGCGCGAGGACCGAGGCGAGGTCGACGCGGCCGCCGAGGGGCGGCTCCCGTTCCTCGTCGAGCCGGGCGACCTCCGCGCCGACCTCCACACCCACACCGACTGGTCCGACGGCGGCTTCTCGATCGCCGAGATGGCTCGGGCGGCCGCGGAGCGCGGCTACGACTACCACGTCGTCACCGACCACGCGACCGGGCCGGGGATGGTCGGCGGGGTCGGCCTCGACGAGTCGGACATCGAAGAGCAGGCCGCGGCGATCGCCGAGGCGGCCGACGAGGTCGAGATCCCGATCCTCCACGGGATCGAGGCCAACATCGACGCCGATGGCGGGCTCTCGACCGACGACGAGACGCTCGCCGCCCTCGATCTGGTCATCGCGTCGCCGCACGCCGCGCTCGGCCAGGACTCGGAGGCGGCCACCGAGCGGCTAGTCCGCGCGGTCGAACACCCGCACGTCGACGTCCTCGGCCACCCGACCGGCCGACTCATCAACGAACGGCCCGGGCTCGACCCGGACGTCGAGGCGATCGCGGCGGCGGCGTCCGCGTCGGGCACCGCGATCGAGGTGAACGCGAACCCGGCCCGGCTCGACGCCGACGGCGAGTTCGTCCGGGCCGCGATCGAGGCCGGGGCGACGATCGCGATCAACACGGACGCCCACTCGCCCCGAGAGCTCGACAACGCCCGGTACGGGATCCACACGGCGCGACGGGGCTGGGCCGAGACGTCAAACGTGCTCAACGCGCGCTCGCTCAACGGGCTGCGGTCGTTCCTGCTGTAGATGACGGAGCGACGGGGCGCCGGCCCGCCCGACGGGGTCGCGGGCGCCGACTCGTCCACCGAGGACCGTCCGCGGGTCCTCCTCGACGTGATGTGCGGGAAGCTCGCCACCTACCTCCGACTCTGCGGCTACGACGCCGCCTACGCGCTCGACCGCGGGGTCGAGGCCGACGACCGGCTCCTGTCGCTCGCGGCGGCCGAGGACCGGGTGCTTCTCACTCGCGATCGCGAGCTGGCGGAGCGCGCGAGCGCGACGGCCGACGCCGACCCACGGCCTGCGGCCGTCCTCCTCACCCAGCGCGACGTGCTCGACCAGCTCCGCGAGCTCGACGCGGCCGGCCTCCCCGTCGAACTCGCCGACGAGCCGACGCGGTGCGGCTCGTGTAACGGCCCCGTCGAACGCGTCGGCGCCCCCGAGGCGAACGCCGCTCCAACCGATCCGCCCGACTACGTCCCGGACGACGTGGGTTCGGACCGGCCCGGGTGGCGCTGTACCGAGTGCGGGCAGTGGTTCTGGAAGGGCGGGCACTGGGACGACGTCGCGGCGCGGCTGGACGACCTGTAAGCGGCGGCGACGCGCTCCCGCGCCCGCGGGGCCGAGCGTAACCGGTTTGCCCGCCCGCCGCCTACGCCTCGCCAATGGAACGCGAACGGGCCGTCGACCGTCTGGAGTCGCTCGTCGACCGCGTCGCGAGCGAGCCGATGCCGGTGCCCGTCCGCGAGGTGTGGGCGTTCGGCGACGTCGCGCTCGGACTCGACCCGGTCGAGCGCCTCGACGTCTACCTGACGAAGGACGTGATTATGGGCGGCGACAGCGACGCGGCCGCCGACTTCGAGGCCGAGTACGGCGTGAAAGGGGTCGGCACCACGGTCGACGCCGAGTGGGCCGAGGCGCACCCGGACCGCGTGCGAACGAGCGACAACGGGTACGCGGCGCCCGAGAAGTGCCTCGCGGCCGAGTTGGTCGACGACGACGAGCCGATCCACCTCGAAGTGTGTAACGCGGGCTTCGAGGACAACGTCCGCCAGCGTCTGAAGGGGGCGCTCGCCCGCGACGCCTATGAGGAGGTGCTCGACCCGCGCGGGGTCTGCCTCTGGGTGGACGGCGAGCGCGACGACGAGGCGTTCGAGCGTCTCCGCGAGGCCTCGCTGGCGATGCCGACGCTGCCCGCCGCGCTCGGGATGCTCGGCGCCGACGAGGACGCCGCGAATGAGGCCGCCGACGTGCTGAAACAGCAGCGCGCCGAGCAGGAGGGAGCGTCCGTGCGCGGCGACATGGTGTGATTCGGACGCGCCGCGCCGCTATTTATAAGTAGAACTCGATGCGGTGGCGCGCGCCTCCGAGCGGCCGCCCTTGGCGGCCGCGAGGAGCGCGTGCGAGGGAGTCAGTCGCCGGAGCGAAGCGGAGGCGACTGACGAGGCTGGGGAGGCGTGAGGTGCTGTGCGGTTGGGCGGGACTCAAAGGGGCAGCCGCGAGGGCGAAGGCGCGCGACGTCAAGGACCGCAGGCGCGAACGGAGTGAGCGCCGAGGACCGCAGCGAGCGCACCGAGCCCTCGCGGCTGGGGCTTTGGCGGTGTTCTCCGCGGCAGCGACCACGTATTGTCGAGCGGCTGGGGCTTTGGCGGTGTTCCCCGCGGCAGCGACCACGTATTGTCGAGCGGCTGGGGTTTTGGCGGTGTTCGCCGCAGCGCTGTCATCCATTTATAAACTGTCTCCGACGCTGCCGACGCTACCGCTCGCTATTTATAAACGACCACGCGGACGCTCCGATTCGCTTCCATTATCTCACGCCACTCGTCCGACGGTCACGTCGAAGGGGACGTACTCGACGCGCTCGTACTCGCCCGCCTCCATCTGATCGACCGCTTCACGACCCATCTCGCGCCAGCGCCCGCGGAGGTCGTCGTAGGCGCGCTCCGAGGTCGCCGCCACCAGCTCCTCCCGGTGGTCGGCCAGCCCGGCGCCGGAGGCCTTCCGGGCCGCCGACCGCAGCGCGGCCTCGGCGTACGGCGGCTCGGTCCGCTTCTCGTGGACGTAGCGCCGCGTGCGCACGTCGACCAGCCCGGCCGCGTCGAACGCCTCGCGCACGCGGTCGCCGAGCGCGACGTCGGTGTCCACCCCGTCGACGTACGCCTCGCGGGCCTCGCGCTCCAACCGCTCCTCGGCGTCGACCGTCGAGGCCACCCGCACGTCGGCGTTGTCCGGCTCGACCGCGGCGACGAGGTCCGAAGACACGCGGGCGAGTTCCCGGACCGCCGCGGCCGGGTCCGGGAGGTTGATCAGGAGGGCCTGACAGACCGCGAGGTCGACCGCGTCGTCGCCGGCCGGGAGCCGCGTCGCGTCGCCCGCGAGGTAGTCGATCCGCGCGCCGGCGTCCGCCTCCCGCTCCGCTTCGCGGGCGACCGAGAGGAGTTCTGGGTCGGCGTCGACGCCGATCACGGTGGCGAGGGTTCCGCCCGCTCCCTTCCCCGCCTCCGCGGCCAACACCCTCGTCAGCTCCCCGGTGCCGCAGCCGACGTCGAGGACGCGCTCGCGGCTCGTTAGCTCCAGATCAGCGAGCGCGTCGCGGCCGTCCTCCCACATCCCGCGGCGGGTGTGTTCGAGGTACTCGGCGGAGAAGCGTCGCACGGGCTCGCTTCGTCGCGGGCGAAAATAAACGTCCGGAGATCGGTCGGGGCCCGATTCGCCGTCGGGCCTCTCACTCCTCGTCGGCGTCGGTCCCTTCGTCGCCCTCGCCGCCGTCGCCGCTCCCGAACCCCAGCACGTCGGCGGCGAGGACGGCGGTCACGCCGGCGCAGTAGCCGACGAACGCGCTGGTCACCCCGATCGCGGCGAAGCTCACCGTCACGTCGCCGATCGCCGGGTTCCCGCCGTTGACGCCGGGGACGCCGACGAGCGTCCCGAGGAGGACGAACCCCCCGAGGACGAGCGCTGGCACGACGCCGACGGCCAGGCACGCCGGCCCGCCGCAGCGCGCGTACGCCCCGGCGGCCGCGAGGGGCCCGGGCGCGTAGAACACCAGCAGCGGCAGGAGTCGGTCGGTCAGCGCCGTCGCCGTCGTGGCGCCCGCGGACTCGGCCACGAACGCGGCGACGAGCGCGAGCGTCACGGCGCCGGCGAACCCGACCACCAGCCCGACCGCGCGGTCGCGGCGCTGTCCGAAGAGCAACGCCTTCGTGGTGGGCATATCCGTGGATCGACCACGGGATCACTTAAATCCGCGTCGGACGGACGGCGTCCCCGGAGAAAACAGGAACTTGGCGCCGCCGGGAACAAGCAGGCCTCAGTCCTGACGGAGCTCGCGCACCCGGTCGATGTTCCACGCGAAGCTCTTCCCGTCCTCCGTCGGCGTCTCTAGGGCGAGCGGCACGTCCGTCAGGTCGGGGTGGTTGAGGAACCGCTCCATCCCCGCCTCGCCGATGTACCCTTCGCCGATGTGGGCGTGTTCGTCCTTGTTGGTGCCGCACTCGTGTTTCGAGTCGTTGAGGTGAATGTACTCCAGGTGGTCTAACCCGACCACGTCGTCAAACTCCCCGATCGTCTGGTCGACCGCCTCGGGCGTCGAGAGGTCGTAGCCCGCCGCGAACGCGTGCGCGGTGTCGACGCAGACGTCGATGTCCGTCTCCGTGCGGTCGATGATCCCCGCGAGGTGTTCGAACTCGCCGCCGAGCTTCGTCCCCGCGCCCGCGTCGCTCTCGATCAGGATCGTGACGCCCTCGGGCACGTCGAGGTCGTCGATAACCGACGCGGCGTTGTCGAGGCCGCCCTCGACCCCGGCGCCCGTGTGCGCGCCGAGGTGGACGTTGACGTACGGGATTCCCAGCTTGTCGGCCGCGTCGACCTCCTTTTGCATCGAGTCGAGCGACTTCTCGCGGAGCCCCTCCTTCGGCGTACAGAGGTTCACGAGGTAGGAGGTGTGGATCACCCACGGCCCTTCCATGTCCCGTTCGGTGCCCTCGCGGAAGCGCTCGGCCTCCTCGTCGTCGATGTTCGGGTCCTGCCACACCTGCGGCGAGTGGGTGAATATCTGTCCGCAGTTGCCGCCGACCTCGACCTGATTCGCCACGGCGTTGTCCACGCCGCCGGCGATGGAGACGTGCGCGCCGACCTTGAGACTCATACCGCATACTGGGCGGCGGTCGAAAAAGCCCCTTCGGAACCGGGCGGATCCCCCCAAGACACCCGCCGAAGCCGCCGACGCCGCCGAAGCCGCCGACGCCGCCGAAGCCGCCGACGCCGCCGACGCCGCCGACGCCGCCTACGCCCCGCCGCTTCCGGGTCGCGTCCGGATCCACTCGCCGTCCCGGTACTTCTCCGCGACGAGCTCCTCGGCTCGCTCCAGTTCCGCGTCCGTCCACGACCCGTCCGTCTCCACCGACGCCTCGGGCGCCGCGCTCGCCCAGTCGGAAAGCGCGGCTTCGAAGGCGGCCACCGCATCCGCGCGGTCGACGTCGACCAGCTCCTCCATCCCGACGACGCGCTCGCGAAACCCCTCGGGCGTCACCGGCGGGTCGGCGAAGACCCCGAGGTGCCGCCCCGCGTCGACCGCGAACGTCAACGATCCGTGTTGGATCACTGCCTCCCGCTTGCGATACTGCGCGTTGCCGGCGATCTTCCGGCGGCGATCTTCCTTGGGACCCTTCGCCACCACGTCGTGCGCCGGATGAAGCTCCCGGAGGTAGCATGCGGGATGATACAGCTCCGGCATCGGCTCGTCGACGTAGTCGGCGTCGACCCCGAGACGATCGAACCCGTCGAGGACGGGTTCACAGAGGAGATGGTAGCAGTCGAGCAGTTCGCCCGGCACCGTCTCGGCGGGGACCGCGATCGAGTACGCGATGTCTCCGCGCCCGTCGTGGTATATCCCGCCGCCGCCGGTCTGCCGACGGGTCACGTCGATCCCCTCGCGCTCGCAGAACGCCCAGTCGACCGTCTCTGGGTCCTGGTGACGGCCGAGGGTGAGACAGCTCGGCTCCCAGCGGTACGTCCTGAGCGTCGCGGGGCCGCCCGCCGCGGCGGTCTCGGCGGCGACCTCGTCTAACGCCATCTGCATCGGGCCGGGGCGGGCCTCCTCGCGGATCAGCCGCCAATCGACGGCGGGCGCGGTCATACCGCCCTTTTCGGGCACCCCGCCGAAAGCGGTTGCGCTCGGGCTCGCACCCGGCGCGAACTGGATTTGCTATCGCGGTATACGCTATATCGGCCGCTCCCGCCGAACGCGCGTCCCTTTTAGGATTCGCCGGAGTAGGGGCGCGTATGGTGCGAAACGTCGCCGGCGACATGGCGGAGCTCGACCCCGAGGACTTCTACCTCCTCTCGGGTGTCGAGCAGGGGATGCGCTTCTCGGAGTGGGTCCGCCGCGACAAGATCCCGGAGTACGCGAATCTGACGCGCGAGGAGGTCGACTACCGGATCGACCGGTGTCTCGACCGCGAGCTGATCGAGCGGAAGACGATCCAGTACGAGGGGTACCAGCTCACCTTCGAGGGGTACGACGCCCTGGCCCTCCGGACGTTCGCCGAGCGCGAGACGATCGACGGCGTGGGCTCGCCGCTGGGACTCGGGAAGGAGGGCGACGTGTACGAGGCGCAGTCGTTCCGGCCGCTGGCCTTAAAGTACCACCGCGAGGGGTACACCAACTTCCGCGAAGTGAACCGCGAGCGCGAGTACACCGCCGACCGTGACCACGTCTCATGGCTCTACACCGCGCGCAAGGCGGCCGAACGCGAGTACGAGGCAATGGAGGAGCTGTATCCGGACGTGAGCGTCCCGCGACCGGTCGATCACAACCGGCACGCCATCGTGATGGAGAAGTTCGCGGGCGTCGAGCTCTCGCGCGCGAAACTCGACCCCGAGCAGGCGGTCGGCGTCCTCGATCTGATTCTCCGCGAGCTGGCGACCGCTCACGAGCTGGGCTGGATCCACGCCGACGCCTCCGAACACAACGTCGCGGTCGCCGAGAGCGGCATCACGATCTTCGACTGGCCGCAAGCGGTGTCCGTCGACCACGAGAACGCCCGGGAGTTCCTCGAACGCGACGTCGAGAACCTCATGCGGTACTTCGCTCGGAAATATCCCCACGAGGTGCCCCGAGACGCCGATATTGACGGGATCGCCGCCGCTATCGCCGACGGCTCGTTCGAGAGCGTTCGGACGTTCGACGCCGAATAAATCGTATAGCGCGATACAAAATCTGTTCCCACCGGCGATCCGGGGTTTTGCGCGTTCGGATTCTGTCGCCCTCCGAGCGAGTCTCTATCCGGCGCCACAGCGCCTTATCGCCTCGGCGGCCGTTCCGTCGGTCTTTGTCGCGGGCCGCGCGCTCGGGGAACCGATACCGGGCGCCGAGGATTTAGGGGTGCCTAAGATTCGAAACCGCTTTAAATCTTTAGGGTGGCCTAAACCGTATGGACCCAGACGCGGACCGACTCGTCGGCACGCGACGCGACGCGATCAGGTACGCCGGCGCCGTCACCGGCGCGGGACTGCTCGCCGGGTGTAGCGGAAGGGGGGCGTCGCCGAGCGAGAGCGGATCCGACGGCGGAAACGGTTCGGCGGCCGGCGGTGCCGGTGACTCGTCGGATGCCGACGCGAACGCGGACTCGTACACCGCCACGATGGCGCCGGTCGGCGAGGTCTCTTTCGACGCGGTCCCGGAGGACATCATGGTGTACAGCCTGCTGTACGCCGACCTCGCGGTGGCGCTCGGCCACGGCGACGCGGTCAACTCCCTCGGCTTCGACGCCGACGCGGGCGGGAACACGCTCGACGCCTACTACGCGACCCTCGACGGCGTCTCCTTCGACCGCGAGGGGCTCACGCAGCTCAACACCGGCTCGGGCGGCGGCATCTCCGTCGACCGCGAACTCCTCTACGAGCTCGACTCCGACCTCCACCTCGCGGACCCGGCCCTGTTCGCCTCCTTCGACGGCTGGGACGAGGACGACGTGGCCGAGATCCGGGACAGGGTCGGCCCGTGGTTCGGCAACGTCTACAGCCGCCGACACGCCGAGCCGCCCGAGCCGTACCGCGACGACTACGAGTACTACGCGCTCCCCGAGATCGGCGAGCGCGTCGCCGCCGCGTTCCGCGAGGAGGAGCGGTTCGCCGCGCTCGATGCGGTCCGCAAGGATCTGGTCGAGACGATCCGGAGCGACCTCCCGCCGGAGTCGGAGCGCCCCACGGTCGCGGCGCTCATCTACATGGACGGGACCTACTACCCCTCCCGGACCGACGAGCCGGGGTTCGCGAACGCGCACGTGCGCCCGTTCGACGTGCCCGACGCGTTCGCCGCCGATGAGGTCACCTACGAGACGGCCTACGACCACGAGCAGCTGCTGGAGGTCGACCCCGACGTAATCCTCCACCAGTACGGGATCGCCTCCTACTACGACGTCGGGGCGATCCGCGGGGAGTTGTCCGACCACCCGGTCGCCGGCGACCTCGCCGCGATAGCGAACGACCGCTTCTACCCCTCCGGCGACCCGGTCCAGGGACCGACCATGAACCTGTTCCAGCTGGAGATGACCGCGAAACAGCTGTTCCCCGAGCAGTTCGGCGAGTGGCCGGGCTACGAGCACGGCGACGACTACCCCGAGATCCCCGCCGACGAGCGCCTTTTCGACCGCGAGGAGGTCGCCTCGATCGTCGCCGGAGGACCGGAATGAGCGGCGCCCCCGACCGCGACGTCGTCGTAGTCGGGTGCGGGCCCGCTGGCTGCGCCGCCGCGGTGTTCGCCGCGCGCGACGGCCTCGACGTCGCCGTCTTCGACCGCGGCCGGTCGTCGCTCGCGCGCTGCGCGCACCTGGAGAACTACCCCGGGTTCCCGGCCGGGATCGGCGTCGGGACGCTCTCTGAGGTCATGCGCGAGCAGGCCGAGCGCGCGGGCTGTGCGGTCGTCGAGGACCTCGTCGAGTCCGTCGAGCGCGCCGACGGCGAGTCCGGCGACGTCGGCGATTCCGGCGAGGACCCCGAGGGACCGCGGTTCGTCGTCACCCCGCAGGCGGGCGAGTCGGTCGCCGCCCGCCGGGTGGTCGCGGCGACGCGCTACGGCGGCGAGTACCTCCGTGGGCTCGACGCCGACGACGCGATGTTCGAGATCCACGACCACGGCGGCGAGACGCACGAGGGCTTCGACCGGGAGTACGCCGACCGCGACGGGACGACGCCCGTCGACGGTCTGTACGTCGCGTCCCCGTCGGACGCCGACCGACAGGCCGTCACGGCCGCGGGGCGAGGCGCGCCCGTCGGCAAGCGGGTCGTCGCCGACGCCCGGATCGACGACGGCTGGTGGCCCGCGGCGGCCGAGAGTGTCGACTGGGTCCGCCGCGAGGCCGAACTCGACGGCGAGTGGGCCGACCGCGACCGGTGGGTCGAGTGGTTCGACGCGGAGCACACCGACGGCCCGGTCGACCCCGACTCGGAGCGGTTCGCGCGCGTCCGCGACGCCGCGGTCGACGACGCGCTGTCGGCGTACGTCGACGCCGACGAGGAGGCGGCCCGCGCCGCGGCCGGCCAGCGCGCGCTCGCCGAGCACCTCGACCCCGAAGCGGTCGTCGACGCCCACGGCCCCGACGCGCTGCTCGACGCGATGGACGACGAGGCGGTCGCGGCGTACGCGAGCGACGGAGGGCTGGACGCACCGCAAGCCGACGGAGGAACGCGATGAGCGGCGAGCGACCGGCGACCGACGGGGGATCGGTGACCGGCGGCGAGGGCCGTGCGGTCGGCGGCGAGTCCGCCGCCCGACGACCGGCCGAAGGGGGGCGACTCGGGTGGCTCATCGAGCCGCGGCTGCTGACCGTCGCGGCCGCGAGCCTCCTCCTGGTCGTCGTCGCGGGCCTCGTTCAGGTGAGCTTCGGGGCGTACTCGATGACGGCCGGCCAGGCGTGGCGGGCCGTCCTCGACCCCGCCGTCCTGCTCGACCCGCGGTGGTTCCTCAACTTCCTCCTCGGCGAGGATCTAATGCGGGCAGTCACGGGCTTCCAGGGGGAACTGCCGGAGCTCGCGCGCGAGACGCTCGTCGTCTGGAACATCCGCCTCCCGCGGGTGCTCGTCGCGGTCGTCGTCGGCGCCAACCTCGCGGTCTCTGGGGCCATCTTCCAGGCAGTAACCCGGAACGAGCTCGCGAGCCCGTTCATCCTCGGCGTCTCCTCCGGCGCCGGGCTGACCATCCTGCTCACGCTCGTCGTGTTCGGCGGACTCTCGGCGTTCGTCCCGATCATCGCGGCGCTGGGCGGCTCGGTCGCGTTCCTGATCGTCTACGCCATCGCGTGGAAAAACGGGACGAGCCCGGTGCGGCTCGTGCTCGCGGGCGTCATCGTCGGCACCGTCTTCAACAGCCTCCAGACGGGGCTGTTCTTCTTCGCCGACGACATCGGCGTCGTCCAGTCCGCGATCCAGTGGACGACGGGGTCGCTGACGGGGACCGACTGGGAGCAGGTCCGGATGGCGCTCCCCTGGACGCTCGCGGCGATGGGGCTAGCGCTCGCGGGATCGCGGCAGCTGAACCTCCTCCTGCTCGGCGAGCAGACGGCGAAGTCGCTGGGGATGTCGATCGAGAAGGTGCGGTTCGCGCTCTCCGGCGTTGCCGTGCTGGCGGCGGCCGCCAGCATCGCGGTGGCTGGGATCGTGAGCTTCGTGGGGCTCATCGTCCCGCACGTCGTCCGGAACCTCGTCGGCAGCGACTACAAGCGGGTGATCGTCGGCTGCCTGTTCGTCGGCCCGGCGCTGATGGTCGGCGCTGATGTCGGGGCGCGCCTCGGGATGAGCGTCCTCACCGGCGCGGACGCGCAGATCCCGGTGGGGATCGTCACCGGGCTCGTCGGCGGGCCGTACTTCCTCTACCTCATGCGGCGACAGCAGAACGTGGGTGACCTCTGAATGTCCATCTTCAGCGCGAACGCGACCGAGGCGGCGGAATCGAGCGGCGCGGCCGAACTGAACGGCGCGAGCGAATCGACCGATGGGGACGGGCCGCGCGGCTCGGCCGAACCGACCGAGTCGGACGCGGCAGCCGACGCGAGCGACCTCGACGCTGAGGACCTCGTGTTGGGGTACCCGACGGCGCCGGAGCCGGTGATCGACGGCGAGTCGATCGCGGCCGAGCCGGGCGCGGTGACGGCGCTCGTCGGACCGAACGGCTCCGGGAAGAGCACCCTGCTGAAGGGGCTCGCGAACCAGATCGAGCCCGACGACGGCTCGGTGCTTTTGGACGGGCGCGACGTCCACTCGATGGACACGAAGTCGCTCGCGAAGCAGCTCGGGCTGCTCTCACAGGAGAGCACCTCGCCGGACAGCATCACCGTCGAGGACCTTGTGTACCACGGCCGCTACCCGCACCGCGGGTTCTTCGAGCGGACGACCGCCGAGGACGCCCGCGCGGTCGAGCGCGCGATCGACCTAGCGGGCTGCGGGCACCTGCGCGCCCGCGAGGTCGGCAGCCTCAGCGGCGGGCAAAAGCAGCTGGCGTGGATCGCGATGGTCCTCGCGCAGGACACCGACGTGCTCCTCTTGGACGAGCCGACGACGTTCCTCGATTTGCACCACCAGATGGAGGTGATGGAGATCATCGAGACGCTGCGCGACGAGAGCGAGGTGACCGTCGTCGTCGTCCTCCACGACATCGAGCAGGCAGCGCGACTCGCCGACCGCGTGGTCGCGCTCGCAGACGGCGAGATACGGGCGCGCGGCCCGCCCGAGGAGGTCGTCACCGAGGAGCTGCTCTCCGAGGTGTTCCGCGTCGACGCCGAGGTCGTCGAGACCGAGAACGGTCCGCGAGTGACGCCGCTCCGTGCGCGCCACGAGAAGTAACCGGTCCGGCGCGCGGGGACCGGCAGGTCCGCTTATTTTAGGTATACCTAAAAATCGGAACGGTTAAATTGGTTTAGGCGAGCCTAAAAGTATGCCCAACGGCGACGAGGTCCCGACGGAACCGACCCGCAGAACCTTCGCGAAGTACGGCGGCACGGTCGCGCTCGGCGGTCTCCTCGCCGGCTGTACCGGCGGCGACGCGGAGTCCGATCCGGCCGGCGGCGACGGCGGCGAGAACGAATCGGCGGGCGGCGAGTCGGGCGACTCGGACGGCGACTCGACGGACGACGCCGAGTCCGGGAGCTACACCGCGTCGATCTCGCCGACCGGCGAGGTGACGTTCGAGTCGCCGCCGGAGACGGTGTTCACCCGGCTTACCCACCACGCGGACATGGCGTTCGCGCTGGGGCGGAGCGACGAGATCACCGCGATGCACGCGCCGGACTACTACGACGGCCTCTGGAACCAGTTCGTGGAGCGCCTCCCCGGCGTCTCGCTCGACTGGACAGGGCTCTACTCCTCGTGGCAGCCGGACAAGGAGAAGCTGTACGAGCTGGACAGCGACGTCCACCTCGCGGACCCGGCGTGGATCACGCGACAGGACGCGTGGAGCCGCGAGGACGTCGACGAGATCGCCGAGCGCGTCTCGCCGTGGTTCGGCAACTCCCTCAGCGACCGGCATCAGGATCCGCCTCAGGAGTGGGCCGACGGCTACCAGTACTACGGCCTCTGGGAGCAGTTCGAGATCGTCGCCGAGGCGTTCCGGGAGCGCGAGCGCTACGAGGCGCTCGCGGCGGTCCGCGAGGAGCTCCTCGCGACGATCGAGGAGCGGCTTCCGCCGGAAGCGGAGCGCCCGACCGCGATCATGGTCGCGGCCGCCGACATCGAGGAGATCTACGCGTACACCCTGAGCAACCCCGGGTTCCTCACGGCGCACACGCGTCCGCTCGGGCCGCGAGACGCCTTCGAGGGGAGCATCGAGTCCGGCACGGTCGTCGACTTCGAGACGATACTGGAGGCGGACCCCGACGTCATCCTCTACCTCGGCGGCTTCGAGCCGGGAACCGACATGGCCGGGCGGCGGACCGCCTTCGAGGAGGATCCCGTCGGTTCGGAGGTCACGGCGGTGAAAAACGACCGGATCCACCCGCAGGGCGCCCGGTATCAGGGGCCGATCCTCAACCTCTTCCAGCTGGAGATGACCGCGAAGCAGCTCTACCCCGACGCGTTCGGCGAGTGGCCCCGATACGAGGAGGGCCCGTACCCGGAGATTCCGGCAGACGAGCGGCTGTTCGATCGCCAGCGCGTCGCGGACGTCATCAACGGGGACCTGTAGATGCGCGCCCGCGAGTGGGCCGTCGCCGCGACCTACGGCGACCCGACCGACTACGACGTCCCGGCGCTGCCGACTTGGCGCGTCGAGCGCGGGGAGGCCGGCGAGATCGCGTTCGCGGCGGCCGGCCGAGAGGAGCCGTTCATCGCCGCGGACCGTCCGGTTCGGGTGCGACGGTAACCCGGGATTCCCGACCGATCCCGTCTCCGATCGATCTCCTCCTCGACCCCTCGATTCGATGCGACCGACGCGACCCGAGACCGACGCCCGTATCTCGCCTCGGCCGCATCGACGGGTATGGACTTGAACCGCGACGTCGTCGTCGTCGGCGGCGGGGTCGCCGGCCTCTCGGCGGCCGTCTACACCGCTCGGCAGGGCCTCGGCACGCTCGTCGTCGACCCCGACGGCTCGATCCTCCGGCGGAACGCTCGCTTGGAAAACTTCCCCGGATTCCCGCTCGGCGTCGACGCGCGTCGCCTGCTCGACCTGCTCGGCGAGCAGGCGGAGACCGCCGGCGCGGACCGCCTCGACGCCCGCGTCACGCGGGTCTCGCTCGTCGACGCGGACGGGGAAGCAGACGGGACCGACAACGCCCGCTTCGTCGTCGCGACCGACGGCGACGACCAGATCCGGGCGCGGCACGTCGTCGCCGCGACGAAGAACGAGACCGGCTACCTGGAGGATCTCGACGGCGTCGCGATCGTCGACCGCGGGAAGGCGTACGTCGACGCGGACGAGCGCGGCCGGACCGGCGTCGACGGGCTGTACGCCGCGGGGGGGCTCGCGCGCAAACCCCATCAGGCGGCAGTGTGCGCGGGTCACGGCGCCGAGGTCGCGGTGACGCTGCTGGAGGAGTCCGACGAGCCGTTCTACCACGACTGGGTCGCGCCCGAGGGGTACTTCACCGACCGCGACCGCGAGGTGCCGCCCGGCTGCGAGGAGATCGACGCCGCGGAGCGCAAAGAGCGCGAGGCGGCCGCGCTCGACGCGACCCGCGACCGGTTCGCGGAGCCCCACCCGGACCCGCAGGAGACGCACCCGAGCTTGGAGGAGTGACGGGCACCCGCGGCGATCGGTGAGTCCCGTCTCTACTCCGCGTCGGACTCGATCCGGACGAGGTCGGCCTCGACGTCCTCGACGAACGCGCCCTGGCCCCCGACGGTGACGTCGCCGTCGTCGGTCTCGACGACGAGCGAATGCTCGACCGGGAACTCGTTGTTCGTCGGCTCCACCATCCCTTGTTTCGTTTCGACGACGCGGCCGACGACCTCGGCCGGCTCGTCGTCGTCGGTCCACCGGCCGCCGACGGTCACGCGCGGCGGGTCGCCGGCGCGGAGTCGCAGCGTCGCCTGGAGGACGGTGTGCCTGAAGTCGGTGTATTCGGCCGGGAGCGGCGCCGGGTCGGCGACGGCGAGCTCGGTCGCGGCGGGCCAGTAGTTCCCGAGGAAGGAGCCGACGATCACCGGCGCGAGCTGCTCCTGTGCGAAGGCGATCGCCTGTCGGTCCGTCGTCGACCGTCGGAGGAGCTCGGGCGGGGAGACGACGCCGGCCGCCGAGTCGACGGTGAGCAGCGTCGGCATCGCCTCCCTCCAGGTCCGGACGACGTTCGCGACGCCCGCCAGCCCGGGGTCGTCCGCGTCGAGGTCCGCGGCCGCGTCGGAGACGACGAGGAGGACTAAGACGCCGCGGTCGACCGCGTCGACCAGCGCCTCCTTCACCTCCGGGAGCTGCTTTGCGGTGATAGACAGCGCCACCTCGCTTTCGGCGTCGGCGAGCAGCGAGCGGATCCGCTTGATGACGGTGGCCCGCGACTTGATCACCTCGAACTGCTCGGCCTGGCGCTCCACGCGGGAGTACCGCTCCGCCAGCCCGGGCCGCATCGCGTCCACGTCAGACCGGAGCCGGTCTATCACCTCGTCCGGCGGGTTCGCGCGGATTGTCGTCGGCACGACGTGGTCGTTCACCTCGACGAAGCCACGCTCCGCCAGCGACTCGCTCACGCTGTAGACGTACCGCTTCGAGACGCCCGCCGCGTCGGCGACGGTGCTCGCCTTCGCCTCGCCGTGTTCCAGCAGACTGAGATAGGTGTCGACCTCCTTGTCCGAGAGCCCGAATCGACGGAGGAGGTCGGTCAGCGTCCGGTCGTCCATACGCACGCCTCTTCCGAGCGGCACTTATAAGGGTCGGTCCGGGGCGTCCGAGCGGGACCGACGGTCAGCGGAGGACCGCGACCGCGTCGACCTCGATTCGGGTCTCGCCGTCCCTCGCGCCGCCGCGGTCGCCGTCACCCGTGTCGCGGTCGCCCGCGAACAGGTCGGTCTCGACCGCGTCGGGCACGGCGACGGTCGCCGGCGCCTCGGCGAAGTTGACGACGACGAGGAGCGGATCGTGCTCGGCGTCGCCGCCATCTGCCGCCCCGTCCGCCGGCGGCGTCCGCTCGTAGGCGACCACGCGATCGGCGTCGCCCTCGACGACGCGGGCGGCGGCCGCGCGGCCGTCGAACCGCACACCACCGTCGTGGAGGAGCGGTTCGGCCTCACGCAGCGCGGCCAGTTTTCGGTGGAACTCGGTGAGGTCGTTGTCGCCGTCGTGCCACCGGATCGGACCGCGGTACGTCTCGTTGCCCCGCTCTTGGCCGGCGTAGATCATCGGCGCGCCCGGCAGCGTGAACGTCACGGCCGCGGCCGCGCGGAGCGCGTCTCGACCGTACTCGGCGAGATAGCGGTCCTCGTCGTGGTTTTCGACGTAGCGCATCTGTGCGGTCTGGTCGTCGAAGCCGAGCCACTCGCCGCGCGCGAGCGCGGTCTCGACCGCGCCGGCCGGCTCCTCGCCTGCGCCGATCGCACGGAGCATCTCGTACAGGGAGGTGTCGTAGTGGCGGTGGAACTCGCCCTCACCGTAGAAAGGGTCGTGCGGGAGTGTCTCGTCGAGGAGGAGGCAGTCGTCGGGAACGCGGTCGGCGACTTCCTTCCAGAAGCCGTGCGGGACGCCCCACGCCACGTCGGCGCGGAAGCCGTCGACGACGCCGGCCCACTCGTCGACCACGTCGAGCAGCCACTCGCGGACCACCGGGCTGTCGTAGTTGAGGTTCGGGATGCGGCCCCACTCGAAGTAGTAGTCGGGCGCCGCGCCCGCGTCGAGTTCGGCCCAGTCGATCCCGGTCACGTCGGCGCTCGCGTCGGTGCGCCGGTAGTGGTCGGCGTACGCGTCGACGCCGGCCGAGTGGAGCTGGAAGGCGGGGTGGTCGCGGGAGGTGTGGTTGATCACCAGATCGAAGACGACGCGGATGCCGACCTCGTGGCAGGCGTCGACGAGCGACTCGAACGCCTCGCGCGAGCCGAGGTCGTCGGCGGTGTCGTAGTAGTCGGTGACGTGGTAGCCGTGGTCCGTCGGCGAGGCGAGGACGGGCGTGAGCCAGAGCGCGTCGACGCCGAGGTGCTCCAGGTACTCGACCCGGCGCTCGATCTCCCGGAACGTCGTCGGCAGCGTGTCGCCCGCGAACGACCGCACGAAGACCTCGTAGATCGTCGGCGACTCGGCCCAGTCGGGCGTGGGGTTCGGGTCGCTCATTTCGATCGATCCGCTGTCGCCGCCCTCCGGCGCCTCGATCCGCACCGTCTCTGCGGCGCCGTACCGCTCGCCGTGCGGGACCGCGTGGATCCGGACCGAGTCCGGAAGCTCGCCGAAGGGAACCGTGAGCGTCCGCCCGTCCGCGCGCGACTCGACCGCCGCGACCGTCTCCGGGTTGGCGTCGCGGTCGTCGACGAGGAAGGTCGCGTCGAGCGCGTCCGGGTTGCCGCCGCGCTCGACGTCGTCGACCGCGGGCGCGGGCTCGACCGTGGCCGTCAGGCGGAGCCGGTCGGGCTCCTCGGAACTGTCGCCATCGACGACCGTCGCGTCGAGCGAGAGCCGAGGGCGCCCGGGGCCCGGGACCTCGCACTCCCCGTGGAACGCCGCCGAGCGGTCGCCGTCGGGGACGAAGCCGAAGCCGTGGCTCCCCGGCGGGACGCGCACCGACGCGACCCACTCGTCGCCGTCGCGCTCGGCGCGGTCGAGCGCGAGCCGGTTCTCGTTGAGGGGCCACAGGAGGGAGACGCGATCGACCTCAGTCTCATCGCTGGTGTGATCGTCGCCGGCGAGCTCCTCGACCGGCACGCGGATCTCCGTCTCGCGGCGCTCGTCGGGGAAGACGCGCACGCGCTGGCGGTGGGTCCCGTCCGGCGCGTTGAGCGTGAGGATGTAGGTTCCGGGGGCGTCCGGGTCGAGGTGGACGACCGGGTCGTCGTCGCGGCCCGTCTCGCCCGCGCGCAGCACCGCGGCCGAGCCGTCCGAACCGACCATGGTCGCCGAACTCGGCGGGCCGGTCGCGTTCGGGTCCGGACTGTCTCCGGGGGAGAGGTCGCTGTCGGCGGGCGCGTCGCGGACGGTCCACCGGTAGGTCCCGTCGGGGTCGGGAGAGCGCGGCGCAAGCTCGACGGGCTCGCCGACGCTCGTCGTTCGCGGGGGTCCGGGTTCGTACACGCTCCGCCTCTCGTCGCGCCGCGGTTTGAGGGTTTCCGTTCGCTAAACGATTGAACAATAATTACACCAAAGCTTCATACCGAACGGCGGCGTGTGTTCGCGTAATGCAGCTTCGCGACGCGCTCGACGACTACAAGCGCCACGCCGGCGACGGGACGCGCTTCCCCGGCGAGCGGCGCACCGTCTCCGGCCGGTTTTCGGGCGGCGACGGACGGCTCGTCCACGTCGGCGACGACGGCGAACTCCGCGACTTCGGCTACCCGCTCACCGGCCGGACCGGGCTCGTCCGGTCCCGGATCGGCCTCGCCGTCGGCGACGAGGTGGCGTGGCTCGACGAGGCCGACACGACCCAGCGGTACGTCGGCGACACCGCGTTAGTCGAGACAGTCCACGAGACCGCGCGCGCGACGGTGACCCGCCACGACGTCACGCTCGGCGACGCGCACGTTACCCGGGCGTCGGTGGAGTTCGCCGAGGACATTGACTCCGCGGACGCCTCGCTCGTCGTCTACGCCCGCTTCGCGCCCGACGGCCGCGACGACCGCGTGGGGCAGCTCCGGTTCGACGACGCCGTCGAGGTGTATCACGCCGACGAGCACGACTTCCTCGCGAGCGCGACCGGCTTCGCGGACCTCCGCGGCCAGCTCCCCGCGACGTTCCCCGAACTGCTCGACGACGACCCGACCGACCTCCCGCGCGACCGCGACGGGGACCGCTACGAAGAGGAGCGTCTCTCGGGAGAAGTTATCGCCGACGTGCCCTTCTCGGACGGGGTCGCGACCGTCGCCACGCTCCTGACGGACGGGGCGGAGACCGACCGCGAGGCGGCCCGCGACCGGCTCGACGCGCTCTTTGCCGACCTTGACGGCGTCGACGCGCTCGCGGACGCGGCCGCCGACGCCCTCCCGTCGGTGCCCGAGTCGGCGCCCGCCCGCGAGTCCGTCGTCGCGGACCTGCGCGTTCTCTCGCTGCTCTCCGCGCCGTCGGGGCTCCGGATCGCGGGGCCGGACTTCGACCCCTACTACGAGCACTCCGGCGGCTACGGCTACACGTGGTTCCGCGACGACGCGGAGATCTCCGGGTTCCTGCTCGGCGCCGCGGACGCGGTCGGCGTCGACCTCGACGACTGGCACGCCCGCTCCGCGCGGATGTACGTCGCCACGCAGCGCCCCGACGGCTCCTGGCCTCACCGGGTGTGGCCGCGCGACGGCGCGCTCGCGCCCGGCTGGGCGAACGCCCGCATCGAGGACGGGCCAGACGTCGACTACCAAGCCGACCAGACCGGCAGCGTCGTCGCGTACCTCGCGCGGGCCCGCGCGGCGGGGGTCGACGTCGAGGGGCTCGACCGGACGCTCGTCGCGGCGCTCGCGGGCCTCGACCGGACGCTCGAACCGGACGGCCGCCCGGTCGTCTGTCAGAACGCGTGGGAGGACGCCGCCGGCCGGTTCGCCCACACCGCCGCGACGTTCTTGGAGGCGTACAGCGAACTCGGCCGCCACGGCGAGGGGCTCGCCGTCGACGCGCTGGACGACCCCGACGCGGTGCCCGGCGCCGACTCGCTTCCCGAGGACCTCGCCGCGCACGCCCGCGACCGGGCCCGCGAGGTGTACGACGCGCTCGACGACCTGTGGGTGCCGGAACGCGGCTGCTACGCGGTGCGCGAGACGCTCGACGGCGGGATCGACGACCGGCTCGACTCCGCGACGCTGGCGCTCGCGGCCGCGCACCGCTCGTTCGACGCGGTCGGCGCGGTCGACGACGAGCGCCTTGACCGGCTGGTCTCGCACGTGGAGACGGTCGTCGACGGGCTCCACCACGAGACCGACGACATCACCGGGCTGATCCGCTATGAGGGGGACGGCTGGCGACGGGCGGACCAGCTCTCGGAGAAGGTGTGGACTGTCTCGACCGCGTGGGGCGCGAACGCCTGCGCGGAGCTCGCGGCCCTGCTCGCGGCGCACGACGACCCGCGCGCCGCCGAGATGACGGCCCGTGCCCGCGACCTGCTGGCCCACGTGTCGCCCGGCGGCACGCTCTGTGAACCGACCACGTACCTCCCGGAGCAGTTCTTCGACGACGGGACGCCAGACAGCGCGACCCCGCTCGGCTGGCCGCACGCGATCCGACTGGCGACGGTCGCCCTCCTCGACGACGAGCTGCCCCAGTTCGCCGACCGAGCGGCCGCGGACGACGACTGACCGGATCTCTGCGACTATTTATAAATGATCAACTGCGGTCGGCGCGTGCCTGCGAGGCCGCCTCGCGGCCGAGCAGCACGCGCGAGGGACGCCGCGAACGCCCGCAGGGCGTGAGCGGCGAGGTTGGGGAGGCGTGAGGCTGCGGAGCTGTGTGGGGCGGGACTCAAAGGGGCAGTCGCGAGAGCGGCGTAGGCGACGTAAGCACCGCAACGAAGGAGCGTAAGCGACTGAGTGAGGAGCGCAGCGAGCGTACGCCGCTCTCGCGACTGGGGCTTTGGAGGTGTTCGCCGCCGATTTACCGTCTGCTATTTATAAGCGATCAACCGGAGTTTCGGAGGTGGTTGCTGCCGCTCCGCTCACAACGATTTATAAATAACCGCCAAAACAGCGACAGAACTCCTCCTATCGCCACTCGTCGCGGGAGACACAGTCGGATTCGCGGACCGTGATCCACCGGGTGGTCCGCTCGTCCGGGTCGACGTCCCGCTCGAAGAACGTCACCTCGCCGCCGTCGTCGCCGTCGGTCCGTTTACAGACGAGCGCCGGCGACCCGTCGCGAACACGCGCGGATGACGTGGACGTGGACATACGTCACGCTTCGCACCCGATCGGATAATAACTGTTGGTTTCGGACGCGGAAAAATACACACTACAGCGGTAGTTAACGCTAACCGGCACGCCGCGCTCAGCGCCGCACCGGCACGCCGCGCTCGTCGAGGTACGCCTTCGTCTCTTCGATGGAGTAGTCGCCGAAGTGGAAGATAGAGGCCGCGAGGCCGGCGTCCGCGTTCGCCTCGGTGAACACGTCGTACATGTCCTCGGGGCCGCCGCAGCCGGAGGAGGCGATGAGCGGCGTCGACACCGCCTCGCCGACCGCCTTCATCAGCGGGATGTCGTAGCCGTCCTTCGTCCCGTCCTTGTCGATGGAGTTGACGAACAGCTCGCCCGCGCCGCGCTCCTCGGCCTCCTTCGCCCACGAGACGGCGTCGATGCCGGTGCCCTCGCGGCCGCCCTTCTTCGTGCACTCGAACCACACCGTCTCGCCGTCCTCGTCCTCGTAGAAGTGCTCCCCCTCGTCGTCGTACCGGCGGCGCGCGTCGACCGAGATGACGATGCACTGGCTGCCGAACGCGGCCGCGCCCTCCTCGATGAGCTCGGGGCGCTCTAAGGCGCCGGTCGTGATCGACACCTTGTCCGCGCCGGCACGGAGCGTCTCCTTGATGTCGGCCTTCGTCCGGATGCCGCCGCCGACCGTCAGCGGGATGAAACACTCGTCGGCGACCGCGTTCACCACGTCGAGCATCGTCTCGCGGCCGTTGGCGCTGGCGGTGATGTCGAGGAAGACGAACTCGTCGGCGCCCGCCTCGTTGTACTTCTTCGCCAGCTCGACGGGGTCGCCGGTGTACTCCAAGTTCTCGAAGTTGACGCCGGTGTACACCGCGGCGTCGCCGTCATCGTCGAGGTCGACGTCGATACAGGGGATGATGCGCTTCGTGAGTCCCATTCGTTGCCGGAGCGTAGGCCGCGCCCTCGGTTAAAAGGCCCGGGGCTCACTCGGGGTCGTCGGTCGCGCCGTCGACTTCGGTCGGTTTGCCGTCATCCGCATCGGCTCGCCGGTCGTACTTCGCGACGGCGCGGTCCGCGCGCGTCGAGATGCCGTTCGGGTTCCGGGCGGGGCTCCGGTCGCGGCGCCGCGCGACGAACCCGTCGGAGCTCCCGCCGGTGAGCCCCACCAGCACGTCGCGGCCCGTCGCGGCCCAGCGCGTCGGCGTCGACTCGCCGCTGATCACGTCTTTCGCCGCGCCGAGCGCGTCCCCGACCGCGTGCGACCCCGTCCGGAGGAGGACGGTCGGCCGCACGCCGTAGTTCTTCAGCAGCCGGTAGGCGAGCCCCCGGTACTTCCAGCCCCACTCGTGGGCGCTGCGCCCGCCGTCCGCGGCGGTCGGGGTCGGGAGCTCCTTCCGCGCGGCCATCGCCGGCCGCCACGCCACCTCGCGGTCCATGCGCGCGAGCCGGTGGGCCGCGTCGCGCGCGCCGCCGACCCGGAGGTACTCGTCGAAGCCGTCGAGATCGCGGAGGGCGTCCCGCCGGAACGCGACGTTCCCGCTCTGGAAGTAGGTGACGTCTCTGCCCGCGATCCGATTGCGCTCCGGTTCGGTCGGATCGCGGTCCGCATCGGTCTCCTTCAGTTCCACCAAATCGCTCTCCTCTTTCTCGTCCGCCTCGCTCGGCGGGATCGGCGTCACCGGTCCCGAGACCACGGGGGCCGCGTCGAGGCCGTCGGCGACCGCGTCGCGCCACCCCGGCTCGATCCGGTTGTCGTAGTCGACGAGCGCGACCGCGTCGCCCGTCGCCACCTCGATGCCGGCGTTGCGGGCGACGTTGACGGTGCGGTCGGAGATTTCGACCAGCACGTCGACGTCGTCGCGGTCGCGAACCATGCCGGTCGTGCCGTCGGCCGAGGGCCCGTTGACCACGATCACCTCGGCGTCCGGCGCGGTGGCCGCCAGCGCGTCGAGGCAGGCGGCCAACCGGTCCCGACCGTTGAGCGTCGGGACGACGACCGAGAGGTCCATACGAGCCGCTATCGGGGCGAGGAGGTAAAAAGGAATGCGTGTGCGTTCGCCCGGCCCGAACCGACGCCGCGTCGACCGCGGCCGGGAGCGGCGGTGCCGGCGACGGCGGTGCCGGTGCCGTTCAGATCGTCAGGTAGTACACCTGCTTGCGCGCGTCCTTGAAGCTGTACCGCGAGTCGACGAGGCCCTCCTCCTCGAGGCGGTTGAGCGCGTAGCGGACGGTGCGGTCGGGCAGCAGCGACTCCTCGGCGAGGCCGCCCTGCGAGAGGGGGGCGTCCCCCTCCAGTACCTTCGCGACGAGCTTCGCGCTCGGGGGCAGCTCGCGTAGGCGGTCGCGGTACTCGGACTCCGACAGGCGGTCTTGATCAGCGGTCTCCGCGGGACTGGTACTCATGTCTCACACGAATCCCGTGGGTAGTGGTAAAGGTTGGCTACATATAGGGGAATCTGCCTGTGATAATATAATGTGTTAATATCACTCCTCGTCCGGCTATCATAGACGATCTATCAGGCAGGTTTTCCGGCGGCGGCCCCTACTCGTCCCCGTGATACCCGAGTCCCACGTCGACATCCTCGAAGCCGAGTCGTACGCGCACTTCGCGACCGTCGGACCCGACGGGCTCCCCCACGTCACCCCGGTGTGGGTCGACCACGAGGACCGCGAGTACGTCCTCGTGAACACCGCCCGCGGCCGACGCAAGGAGCGGAACGTCCGGAACAACCCGAAGGTCGGCGTCAGCGTGCTCGACCCCGACGACCCGTACCGGTACGTCTCCGTCCGCGGCGAGGCGGAGCTGACGGAGGAAGGCGCGCACGAACACATCGACGAGCTCGCCCGCCGCTACTTCGGCGTCGACGAGTATCCGCACCACGACGAGGAGGAGGGCGCGCGCGTGATCGTCAAGATTCCGGCCGAGAACGTGGCCACGAGCGGGTAGCTTCGGCGGCTGTCGGGATGTCGTCCGCCCGACCGCGTTGGGGCCGCCGCCGAACCGCATCCAGTACGGTTTTGTCGGTCCGGCCTCCATCACGGACAACGTGAAGGGACAGGACTGGTACCAGGCCGACGAGGTCGCCGAGGAGTACGACGACGTCCGCTTCTCCGGCGGCGGACAGCTCATCGACCGCCGGGAGAAGGAGGCCGTCCTCGCCGCGCTCGGCCCGATCGATCCGGGCCACCGCGTGCTGGAGGTCGCCTGCGGCACCGGCCGGTTCACGACGATGCTCGCCGACCAGGGCGCGGACGTCGTCGGGCTCGACGTCTCCCGCGAGATGCTCGAACAGGCCCGCGAGAAGGTCGCCGCCGCCGGGCACGCCGACACGGTCGAGTTCCTCCGCGGCGACGCCTCGCGGCTCCCGTTCCCGGACGACCACTTCGACACGGTCGTCGCGATGCGATTCTTCCACCTGATGGACGACCCGGTCCCGTTCGCGAAGGAGCTCCGCCGGGTGAGCCGAGATCAGGTGTTCTTCGACACGTTCAACGGCCGCAGCCTGCGGACGCTGTACACCTGGCTGCTCCCGATGGGCTCGCGGCTCTACTCGGAGCGACAGGTCGCCGCCATGCTCGGCGAGGCGGGGCTCACGCTCGCGAACGAGGAGCACGACTTTGTGTTGCCGTACGGCTTCTACCGCGAGCTTCCGGGCGCCGTCGCGAAGCCGTTCCGGGCCCTCGACGAGCTCGCGGGCGACACGATTCCCGGCGACTACGTCGCCTCCGTGTCGTACTGGGACGCTCGGGTGTCGGACGAGGAGTGAGCGGCGCAACGCGCCGCAGGAGAATGAGCGACGCGACGCGTCGCAGGAAAGTGAGCGGCGCGACGGAGCCGACGCGTCCTGTCCCGCCGCTAACAGAACGACCGTAGCCGCTCAGCCCGCCTCTTCGACGACTTCGCCGACGGCGAAGTTGGACTTCACTTCGGTCACTTCGATCTTCACGCGCTCGCCGACCTCGGTGTCGGGGACGATGATCACGTACCCGCGCTCGACGCGGGCGATCCCGTCGCCCTGTTTGCCGAGGTCCTCGATCTCGACGTACCGCATCTCGCCCGGTTCGACCGGGGGCTGCGGGCCGTCGTCGCTCCGCGAGGGGGAGGCGTCGGCGTCGTCCGCCGACGCCGCGGTCCCGTCGCGGGCGACGAGCGCGACGCGGTACGTCTCGCCCGGCTCCAGCGATCCGGCGTCGATCTCTCGGTTAGGCACGTCGACGACGTACTCGCCGTCGTCGGTCTCGCGAACTTCCGCGCTGAACAGACAGAGGAGCTTCTCGGAGATTTCCATAGTAGACTCCACCGGAACCTGATCGCGAGCCAGTATAGTTGTACCGCCGACACAGTCAGGCTTCGCGCCGATCCGAGCCCCGGCCGGCCGCCGGATCCCCGCCGCCGGTCGCCTCGTCGCGGCAACTCCCCGGTTACCCCAAGAACGCGTCGACCAGCGCCGCCTCGGCCTTGCGGAGGTGCGCGCCTGCGGTCGACGACGAGCAGCCGATCGCCGCCGCCACGTCGTCCACCGACCCGGTCCGCGGGACCTCGTAGTAGCCGACGCGGTGCGCGGCTCGCAGCGCCTCCCGCTGGCGTTCCGTGAGCCGGACGCCGGCCGGCTGCCGACCGCCCCCGTACGACCCGATGCGGTCGACTTCGACGGCTATCGGGTCCGGCACCGCGTCGAGCGCGTCGCGAAGCTGGTCCGGCGGCCCGATCAGTCCGAACGACAGCCGACCCCCCGGGCGAAACACGACGGGCGGGACCGAGAGGAACTCCGTGTCGACGAACGCGTCGAGAAACGTCTCGGTCGGTCCGCCCAACCGCTCGTACGCCTTGAGGTAGAACGGCGCCTCCCCCGGGGCGGTCTCGAATCGCTCGATTGCGTCGACCTCCCGCAGTCGTTCGAGGTACGGCTCGCGGGGGGCCGCGACCCGGAACAGCGTCGCGAGCGTCCCGTCGGGCAGCCGCCGCCACGTCACCAGCTCGCTCCGCCGGTCGTCGCCGCCGTCGAGGAAGTCGTGCATCGGGTGCCGGATCGGCGGCGGGAACTCGAACTCGACGTGGACGTAACGCATGGGTCTCACACGCGGTGCCGCACACTTTAATTTAAAATACACGGACGAGTCCGTGCCAAGGCTCAGTCCGCCGCGGCGTCGATCGATCCGTATGGGCGAGACGACGACTCGATCCGACGGCGACGCCGATCGGGCGACCAGCCGCGCAGACGACGGCTCCGATCCGTTGACGGAACGCGCCGGCGACGACGCCGATCCGTCGACGGAGCGCACCGGTGACGACGCCGACCCGACGCGACCGCCGGCGCCCGGAGGGCTTCCCCTGCTCGGGAACGTTCACGAGCTGGCGAGCGACGCGCTCGCCTTCTACGAGCGTCGCGCCGCGACGCACGGCGGCGTCGTCCGGTACGACGTGTTCGGCACGGAGAGCTACCTCGTCACCGACCCCGCGGCGATCCGGCGGATCCTCGTCGACGACCACGACCGATACGAGAAGGGGTCGATGCCCCGAGAGCAGCTCGGCGGGCTGCTCGGCGACGGGCTGTTCCTCGCCGAGGGGGACGACTGGCGGGACCAGCGGACGGCGATCCGCTCCGCGTTCTTCCGCGAGCGGGTGGCCGAGTACGGCGACCCGATGGTCGACCACGCGCGCCGCGCGGCGGCGTCGTGGGACGACGGCGACGTCGTCGACGTCCACGCCGCGGCGACGGACTACGCGTTCGACGTCCTCGCCGAGAGCCTGCTCGGGAGCGACGTGGAACGGGAGCGCGAGACCGTCCGCGCGGCCGCCGAGAGCGTCACCGAACGGTTCGACACGCGGCGGTTGACCTCGTTCCTCCCGGCGTGGGTGCCGACCCCGACGAACCGGCGGTACCGGCGGCGGCTGGACGCCCTCCGGTCGACGATCCGCGACCTCGTCGCCGAGCGCCGCGCGGCCGACCCGCCCGCGAACCCCGGTGCCGCGGATGACCTCCTCGGGACGCTCGTCGCGGCCGCCGACATGGGGGCGATGGACGACGACCGGCTCGTCGACAACGCGGTGACGTTCCTGTTCGCCGGTCACGAGACGAGCGCGCTCGGGCTCACGTACACGCTGTACTGCCTCGCCGACCGCCCCGCGTTTCAGGACCGAGTCCGGCGCGAAGTCGCGGCGCTGGACGGCGACCCCGAGCCCGCCGACCTCCGGGCGTGCCCCGCGCTGACCGCGGCCGTCGACGAGGCGCTCCGGCTGTACCCGCCCGTTCACTCCTTCTTCCGCGAGCCGACCGAGCCGGTGACGCTCGGGGGCCACCGCGTCCCGGCGGGCGTCGTGTTGACCCTCTCCCCGTGGGCGGTCCACCGCGACGAGCGGTGGTGGGACGACCCCGAGGCGTACCGCCCCGAGCGCTGGCTCCGCGACGAGGCGGCGGGGCCCGCCCACGGCGACGACGCTGCCGGGCCGGCGGTCGGCGAGCGCCCGGAGTACGCGTACTTCCCGTTCGGCGGCGGGCCGCGCCACTGTATCGGGATGCGCTTCGCGAGACAGGAGCTGCGGCTCGCGACCGCGACGCTGCTCCGGCGGCTGCGGCTGGAGCCCGTGACGGCCGACCTGTCGGTGCGGGCGAGCGCGAACACGCGGCCGGCCGAGCCGGTACGCGTGCGCGTTCGCACGCGAGACGAATCGCCCGAAGAAACCGATCCGGCCGTTTCCAGATAACTGATACCCAATGTGTCCAGACAGCGACTCCCCGCGCACCGTCCTCTCAGATACCAGTACCCGTCGTCGCGTCGCCGTCGTGCTCGCGACGGCGCTGCTCCTCTCGCCGCTCGCGACGGGCCTCGCGACGGCCCAGTCGGTTCAGGGCCCGTCCGGGTCCGTCGTCGTCGAGGAGGGCGAGACGGTCGACGGGCTCGACGGCGTCGCCGGAACGGTGGTCGTCTACGGGACCGTCGACGGCGACCTCTCGGGCGCGGCCGGGTCGATCCGCATCGCGGAGTCCGGTCGCGTCGCCGGAGACGTCCGCGCTGCCGCCGGGTCGGTAACCGTCGCCGGCACGGTCGACGGGAGCGTCGAGGTCGGTGCCGGATCCTTCGAACTGACGGAGACCGGGCGGATCGACGGGATGCTCGACGCGGGTGCGGGGTCGGTCCGCGTCGACGGCGCGGTCGGCGGCGACGTCCGCGTGAGCGCGGACTCCGTCGTTCTCGGGCCGAACGCGGACGTCGGCGGCGAGTTCCGGTACGACGCCGACGAGTTCACTGAGAGCCCGAACGCGGCGGTCGCCGGCGGCGTCGTCGAGGACACGAGCCTCGGAGGCGACCGCGGCACCGGCGTCGCCGGCGGGGCCGATCGGCTGCCCCCGTGGGCCGGGTCCGCGTACGGTGTCGCCGCCAACCTGCTGTTGGGCGCGGTCCTGCTGCTCGCGTTCCCCCGGTTCTCCCGGGCGGTCGGAGACCGCGTCGGCGCCGACCCGCTCGTCAGCGGCGGGATCGGTCTCCTCGCGCTGGTCCTCACCCCTATCGCCCTCGCCCTCGTGGCGGTCACGGTCGTCGGGATCCCGCTGGCGCTCGCCGGGTTCGCGGCCTACGGCGTCGCGCTCTGGGTCGGGTCCGTGTACGGTCGGTACGCGCTCGGCGCGTGGGTGCTCGAGCGCGTCGGCGGCCGGAACCGGTGGGCGGCGCTCCTGATCGGCGTCGGCGGAGTCGCCCTGATCGGGCTGCTCCCGTGGGTCGGCGGGCTCGTCGAGCTGCTCGTCCTCCTGCTCGGCCTCGGCGCCCTCGCGAGAGGGCTCTGGGACCGGTACCGCGGCACGGCCAACCGGACTTTCCCCGAGCGTGACCCGGTCGACGTCGACTGACGGCTGCGGTCGCTCTCTTCTCCTCCGTCGCCGCCCTCTTCGGCACCGCCTGCCACCGGACCAAGGTCTTTGTCACGCCCCGTCGAACCGGCTCACATGACTGCTCCGGAGTTCCGACACGGCGCCGTTTCACCACCGATCGTCACCCCGTTCGACGCCGACGGCGACGTCGACACCGACACGCTCGCGGGCCACGTCGACGCGCTCGTCGACGCCGGACTCGACGGGATTGTCCCCTGCGGGACCACGGGCGAGTTCGCCAGCCTCACCGACGAGGAGCGGCGGACCGTGGTCGAGACCGTCGTCGACGCGGCCGACGGGCGGATCCCGGTGATCGCCGGCGCGGCGGATACCTCGGTCGCGGGGGTCCGCGAGCGCCTCGACGCCGTCGACGCAGCCGGCGCGGACGCGGCGCTGGTCACCCTCCCGTACTACCACAACTCCACGGCGCCGGCGGGACAGCGGGCCTTCCTCGACGCGGTCGCCGACGACGCGCCGCTCCCGATCTACCTCTACGACATCCCGTCGACGGTCGGCGAGCCGATCGACCCCGACGTCCTCGCGGCCGTCGCCGAGCGCGAGTCGGTCGTCGGGCTGAAAGACACCAGCGGCGACATCTCGGCGGTCGACACCGCCGTCGACCGGACCCCGGACGAGTTCACCGTCTTCCAGGGCGTCGACGCGCTGTTGTACCCGAGCGCGAGCCTCGGGGTCGACGGCGGGATCCACGCCCTCTCGCAGGTGATCCCGGAGGTCTTCGTCGCGCTCGGCGAGGCGATCCGCGACGGCGACGACGAGCGGGCGCTGACGCTTCACCGCCGCGCGGTCGCGCCGCTGTTCGACCGGTGCGGGGACCACGGCTTCGCGCCCGCGACGAAGGTCGCGGCCGCCCACCGCGGGTTCATCCCGGACCCGGCCGTGCGCCCGCCGCTCACGCTCCCGGACGAGGACGCCCGCGAGGCGATCCGCGCCGACGTGGACGCGGCGCTGGACGTGGTCTGAGCGCGCCGAAAATCCGGAACCCGACTCCTACTCTCCGCCGATAGGGGCCCCGTCGGCCTCCTTCGGGCCCTCGGAGTCAAAGACGACGACGTCACCGTCGGCGCGCTCTCGCGCGCTCGGATCGTAGTTGTCGCGCACGCCGATCGCCTCCTCCAACTCGCGCACCGCGCGTTCCTTCAGTGCGCCGGCCAGTTCCTCGGCGTCCTCGCGGGAGATGTCGCGGCCGAGCCCCTCGCACTCGTGGGCGCGGACGACGCCCGCCTCGTCGACCGCCTCGCCCATCGGCTGGCTCGTCCCCTCTAGCGCGACGCTGAACGGGTAGGTCCGGCAGATCAGCGGCCGCGCGTCGTGGACCGTACACGCGCCCTGCCCGTCTGACTCCTCGTAGAACGTACAGTCGCCGCAGTCGTCGGTCGCGAGCGCCCACTCGAACGTCTCGCCGACCGGCTCGCCGTCCGCGTCGGCGTCGAGGCCGAACGGCATCGGCCGGGCCACGTCCCGCCAGTCGTACGACTCGCCGGACATCTCCTCGGCGGCGTCGGCGACGCGGCGCACCTCGTCCGGGAAGACGGTCGCGGTGTGGGGCTCGCGGTCGGCGTCGTCGTCCGTGCCGCCGTCGTGGCATCCGGAATCGGTCTCGGCGCTCTCGTCGCGTTCTCCGCCGCCGCCGTCCCTTCCGCTTCCCTCCTCCGCCGGCGCACCCCCCGGTTCGTCGGGGGCGTAGCCCGTACAGCAGCCGCCACAGCGCGTGCACTCGAAGCCGATGGACTCGATGGCGTCCGCGAGTTCCGCGACGTCGAGGTCGCGGGCCGCGGCGAGTTCGGCTTCGAGCGACTTCATGTCTCCCGGTTGCGGCGCGGCGCGGTTAACATCGTCCCTTGCGGGCGTGCGACGCGTTTGGCCGGACCCGGACGCCCCGCTCGGCCGACGACGACCCCGGTCGAAGGAGCGAAGTACGCCCGCTCCCTACCGACTCAGCGTGAAGGAGTTCGAGCGAAAACAGCTCCTGGAACGGGTCAACCGAGAGTCCTCGACGATCGGCGTCGACATCCCGGAGTCGATCGAGATCCAGGGCGAGGCGATCGACCTCCGGTCGTTCGTCTTCGAGATCAAGCGCCGCGACTCGGTCCCGCCCGGCGAGCGCGACCGGGTCGACCGCGCCAAGCGGAACCTGCGACGCGAGCGGCTCGACCGGCTGGAACCCATCGAGGAGAACGAGGTCAGCTACGAGGAGGGCGAGCGGCTGGCGGCGTCGATCATCGGTATCGACCGCGCGCTGGAGGCGCTGGAGGGGCTCGACGCGCCCGACCCGGAGACCGAGGCGAAGCGGCAGGAGGCCGCCGACCGGAAGCGCTGGATGAACTTCTTAAAGAAGGCGCTCGGCCGCGACGACGCGAGCGGCGGCGGCGGTCGGACGCGTTTCTGACCGGACGCGCTCGGGAGGGTCAGTTCCCGGTGAAGTCGATCCGCGAGCCGCTCCCGTCGCCCTTCCCGGCCGAGGGGCCGAGCCGGACGAACTCGTAGGCGTCGTCGTTGAGGTACACCGCGCCGTCCGCGACCGCGACGTCGACCGATTCGAGGACGGCGCCCTCACAGGGGCCGAAGTTGCAGTAGCCGCCGTCGGCCTCGAACGTCGCCCCGTGCGTCTGACAGAACACCTCGCCGTTGCGCACGAACGCCCCCTCGTCCTTGTCGAGGCGGACGTCGGTCCAGTGTTGACAGTAGTTCCGGAACGCGCGCACCTCGCCGGCGGCCCGGGTGAGGATCGCCTCGACCTCCGGGGTCCCGTCCTCGCTTTCTCCGAGGTCGCCCTCGCCCTCGTCGACCGCCGCGGAATCGACCGGGCGCAGCGTCGCGAGCAGCGTGCTCTCTTCCGGGACCTCCTCGACGCCGGCGATCCGGCGGTGCTCGTCCATGCCCGAGCGAGGCCGGCGACCGGCTTGAACGTTGTGCGTTCCGGCGTCGGACGCGGTCCGCTTGCCGAAGTGAACTCCTCGGACGGTCCGAATCAGACCCCGAGCCACTCGTCGTCGCGCACCTCGTAGCCGTGCTTCCGACAGTACTTCGCCGCCTGTCGGCGGAGGTCCCGCGACCCGGGGACCGACTCCGTCTCGGCTATCTGGTCAACGACCCAGTCGGCGATCGCGCGGACCCCCTCCTCGTCGTCGAGTTCGTCGATGTCGCTCAGCGCGCGGAAGGTCCGCTCGAACGCCTCGTGTTGCGACCGCCCGAACTCCTCGTTCGGGAGCGTCGCCGCCGCCTCGACCACCCGTTTCATCGCGGCCGCGACCGCCGGCCGGCGGACCCGTTCCCGGACCGTCGCGGGCGTGTCGAACGCCTCCATGTCGGCGTCGGGGAGGAGGTCCGCGACGTTGTACACGCGGGCCCCGGACTCGAGTTCGCGGCTCCCGATCGCGGCGACGATCTCGCGGCCCGTCGCCGGGAACGTCAGCGGTTCGAGCGCCGACTCGAACTCGTCGGCCTCGTCGGGGTCGATCGGCGGCTCGGGCTCGTCGGCGCGGTCCTGCGCTTCCTCCATGTCTCGCTCGCGCTGTCGCCGGTCCTCGTCTGCTGCCTGTTTCTCTCGTCCGTCCTTGTCGTCTGCCATTCCTTATCTACGGCTTCCGGCGGGATAACGGTGTGGTCGAGCGTGACTCGCAGACCGGTTCGGCGGTGGCCCGCGGAATCCGTCGAGCGGCCCGACGTCCCGCCTACAGCCGCTCGCCGTCGTAGTGCGACTCCTCGATCCGTCGGGCGAACAGCCGCGAGAGGAGGGTCGTGAGCGGGCCGGCGACGCCCTCGTCGTCGCCCCCTTCGCCCTCGCCGCCGCCCCCTTCGCCGCCGACCGAGATGCCGTCGACGGTCGCAACCGGTCGGATCTCCCACGTCGAGTTCGTGAGGAAGGCCTCGTCGGCCTCGCGGACCGCGTCCGGCGCGTACGTTCCCTCCTCGACCGGGATCCCCTCCGACTCCGCGATATCGATCACGGTCGCTCTGGTGACGCCGGGCAGGATCGGTCCGTCGAGCGACGGGGTCTTGAGGGCGGTCCCGTCGACGAAGAAGAGGTTCGAGGTCGCGCCCTCGGCGACGTTGCCGTCGGGGTCGAGCATGAGCGCCTCGTCGGCGTCGGTGACGCGGAGTTCGAGCCGGGCGAGGATTCCGTTGAGGTAGTTGTGCGTCTTCGCGGCGGCCGGGAGCGCGCGGTCCGCGGGCTTGCGCGTCTTCGTCGTCTGGAGCGCGGCCGGGCCGTCGTGGACCGGGTCGCTCTCGACGCCGCCCCGCGGGAGCGGCTTCGCGATCACGACGACGGTTGGGTCGATTTCCGGTTGCGGGTCGAGCGTGCCGGGCTGGACCCCCCGCGAGATCGAGAGCTTGACGTACGCGTCTGCGAGGTCGTTCGCGGCGAGCGTCTCGTCGACCCGCCGTTTCAGCTCCGCGTCGGCGATTCCGTGGTCGAGCGCGAGCGTCTCGCAGGTGTCCGCGAGCCGGTCCGCGTGCGCCTCCCACCGGAAGACGTCGCCGCCGTACGCGCGCATCGTCTCGAAGGCGGCGTCGCCGTAGGCGAACCCGCGGTCCTCGACGGAGACGGTCGCCTCAGAGGCGGGGACGAGCTCGCCGTCGACGTGGTACCGCAGCGGGTCGTCACTCATGCGCTTCGCACACCTCCACGAAGTTCTTCACCAGCCGTTTCCCGCGAGGCGTGAGGATGCTCTCGGGGTGGAACTGGACGCCGATGTGGGGCTTCTCGCGGTGGCGCACGCCCATCACGACCTCGCGCTCCTCGGCGGTGCGCGCGGTCTCGATCAGTTCGTCCGGGAGGTCCTCGCGCTCGACGCACAGCGAGTGGTACCGCCCGACGCGGAGCCTGTCGGGGAGGCCGGCGAAGACGCCCTCGCCGTCGTGGGTGATCGTCGAGGGCTTCCCGTGGACGACCTCGGGCGCGTGACCGACGCGGCTCCCGCGGCTGGCGCACAGCGCCTGGTGGCCGAGGCAGACGCCGAACACGGGCCGGTCGAGCTCGAAGACGGCTGTCGAGACGCCCGCCTCGGCCGGCGTGCCCGGCCCGGGCGAGACGACGACGCCGTCGGGGTTGAGTGCGCGGATCCCCGCGAGATCGACCGCGTCGTTCCGCCGCACCGTCACCGCGCCGGCGACCTCGCCGACGTACTGGACGAGGTTGTACGCGAACGAGTCGTAGTTGTCGACGACGAGGACCCGCGCGTCGGACTCGCCCGCGCCCGGGCGCCAGTCGTCTCTGTCCGCACTTTCGACGTCTGAGCCCGTCATCGCTCCACCGCCTCCTCTGCCGCTTCCTCCACCGGTTCGTCGACCGCCATCCCGCCGGCGGCGAGCGCCTCGTCGACCGCGCTCACCAGGGCGCGCGCCTTCGCGAGCGTCTCCTCGTACTCGGCGTCCGGGTCGGAGTCGTGGACGATCCCGGCCCCGACCCGGAGATGGTACTCGGCTGCGTGGCGCACGAGCGTCCGAATGACGATGTTCAGCGTTGCGCGGCCGTCGAACCCGGCCGCGAACATCGACCCGGTGTACGGCCCCCGTCTGGTCGGCTCCAGCTCGTCGATTATCTCCATCGTCCGCGGCTTCGGCGCACCCGTGATGGTCCCGCCGGGGAAGCAGGCGGCGACCGCGTCCGCGAACCCGGCGTCCGGGCGGGCCTCGCCCTCGATCAGGCTCACGAGGTGCATCACCTCGCTGTAGCGGTCGACGCGGCGGTACTCCGCGACGTCGACCGTGCCGAACCGCGACACCTTCCCGAGGTCGTTGCGCTCCAGATCGACTAACATCGCGTGTTCGGCGCGCTCCTTCGCGTCGCCGGTGAGCTCGGTCTCCAGTTCGGCGTCGGCCGCCTCCGTCTCCCCCCGCGGCCGCGTCCCCGCGATCGGCTCCGTGACGAGGCGCGCGCCGCGCTCGGGGTCTTCCGTCGGCTCGCGCTCCAAGAGGAGCTCCGGGCTCGCGCTCACGAGGTCGACGCCGGTCGGACGGTCGGCCCCGCTCCCGCCGAACTCGATCAGTCCCGAGTACGGCGCCGGGTTCACTTCCCGAAGCGCGTCGTACGCCTCGACCGGGTGGACCGCGGCCGGCGCGGTCAGCCGCTGGGAGATGTTTGCCTGGAACGTGTCGCCCTCGCGAATGTACTCCTTGACCCGCCGGACCGCGTCGGCGTACCCCTCGCGACCCACGTCGCTCTCGAAGGTCGCGCTCTCGGCGGTCGGATCGGGCGCCGGTCCCGAGGCCGGTTCGCCGGTCTCGATCCGGGCTATCAGGTCCCCGGCCCGCGTTCGGCCCTCGTCGAACAGCGCGTCGAGCGCGTCGCGGTCGGCCTCGGGGTCGTCGAGTCCGTTCGGGACGCGCGGGCAGGCGGTCACCCGGAGCGTGACGGCCTCGTCGCTATCACCCGTCTCCACCGGGCACTCCCAGGCCGCGATCCGGTCGAACAGCGCGGCCCGGAGCCGCGGGAGCCCGCGGTCGTCGACCGCGCCGGGGCCCTCGGGCGCTGCTGGCGGAAACGCCTCGAGTTCGCGGGCGACGTCGTAGGAGAGCCAGCCGAACGCGCCACAGGGGTACGGCACCTCGCAGTCGCCGCGCACCAGCGTCTCGCCGTCGAGGATCCCTTCCAGCGCAGCGAGCGAGGGCGAGGGGCGCCGGTAATCGCCAGCGGATCCGGAGTCGCCTCCGTCGCCGGATCGCTCCGGGCCGTCGCCGGATCGCTCCGGGCCGTCGCCGGATCGCTCCGGGCCGTCGCCGGATCGCTCCGGGCCGTCACCCGCGCCGGCGACGACCGCCTCGCCGGCGACGGTCAGCCGCTCGACCGGGTCGACGCCGAAGTACCCCCACCCGGACTGGCCGCCGGTCGTCTCGTAGAAGACGCCGCCGGGGCCGTCGCGTGCCCGGCGGTAGGCCGCGAAGGGGTCGTCGACGGCGACGCGGAGCTCGACCGGGACCCGCGCGCCGTCCGGGGCCGCGGCCGCGACCGCGCGGAACCGCTCCCGGTCGGTGTGTACCGTTCGCCTCATGGGACTCCGTTCGGCGGCGGCGACGAAACAGTTGCGGTCGCCCGACCCGCCCTCAGAACTCGCTCGCGCGGTCGATCCACGTCGCGGCGCGCTTCTCGCCGACGCTCGTCCCCTCGGCCACCGCCGCGGCGTCCGCGCCGGCGAGGTCGTCGACCGTCTCGATACCGATCTCCGCGAGCCGCTCGGCGTACGCCGGGCCGATCCCTTTGATCTCCTCGACGCTCGGCCCGCGGTCGTCGTCGTCGACCGCGACGTCGTCCGCCTTGGTCCCCGCGGCCTCCGCCTGCTCGGCCGCCTCGTCGGCCGCCGCCCCCTCGTCGTCGACGAGGGACTCGGTCGAAGCGGCGGCCTCCGTCTCGGTGGCGACCGCCTCGTCGTCGGCCTCGTCGTCGTCGTCGGCCTCGTCGTCCTCCTCGGCCTCCGGGCTCTCGTCGACCTCGTCGGCTTCCGCTACTTCGCTCTCTGTCGCTTCCGGTTCCTCGGCGGCTTCCGGTTCCTCTGCCTCGACCGGATCGCTCGCCTCGGCGTCGTCGGTCGGATCGCCGTCGGTCGCGGACGCGTCGGCCGCCGGCTCCGATTCGCGCTCGACCGTCACTTCCGTCTCGCCGGACTCGCGCTCGCTCGAACCGCTCCCGAATCCGAGCTTCTCTTTGAGCTTCTGGAGTAGAGCCATTGCCGGCGGCTACACGTGCGAGATATTTAAAAACCCTCTCCGCCGCAAGCAACCGCCGCCGCCGTCCCGCCGGTTTATAAGTGGGACCGGCGCGTTCTGATGGTATGAACGCTCTCAATCCGGTCATGTGGTCGGTCCACGTCGGCTTCGCCGTCCTCTGGGTCGGCAGCGTGCTGTTCGTCACCCTTGCGATCCTCCCGCCCGCCCTCCGCGGCGACATCGGCGGCGAGGCGCTCGGCTCGGTCGTCGGCCGCCTGCGCTGGATCACTCGGATCGCCGCGGTCGCGTTCGTCGCCTCCGGCGGTCACATGGCCGGGACGCAGTACACGTTCACGGGGCTGACGAGCACCGCCAGCGGTCACCTCGTGTTGACGATGCTGGGGCTCTGGTTCGTCGGCACCGGACTTGTTGAGGTTGCCGGCTCGAAAATCGTCGACGGTCTCGACGCCGGCAAGCTCCGTGAGCCCGCCCGCGACGCCAAGCCGTTCCTCTACGGGGCGTCCGCCGTTTCCGTCGGGCTCATCGTCACCGCCGGACTGCTCGCGAGTCCGACGCTATTTTAAAAATATCCGGGTCGGGTAGTCCGATCTTTTTAAGATGTCGTCGACCGCTGATAAATAGCTAATAGCAGATCGGCGGCGAATAGCTCCAAAGCCCCAGTCGCTCGCTTATAAATGGCTGACAACAGATCGGCGGTGAACACCTCCAAATCCCCAGTCGATCGCTTATAAAACGTCGCTGCTGAATCGACGGCGAACACCTCCAAAGCCCCAGCCGTGAGGCGGCAGTACGCTCGGTGCGCTCCTCGTCACTCGCTTCGCTCGTTCCTGTGGTGCTTCCGTCGCCTACTGCCGCCTCACGGCTGCCCCTTTGAGCCCCACCCGCCCGCACCGCAACCGCAGCCTCACGCCTCCCCAGCCTCGCCGCTCACGCCCTTCGGGCGTTCGCGGCGTCCCTCGCGCGTGCTCCTCGCGCCCTGCGGGCGCTCGGAGGCACGCGCCACCGCATCTTCACTTATAAATAATCGCTCTACTGAGTCACTCCAACTCCGCCCGCAGCGCCGCGTTCATCGCCTCGACCGGCGCGTCCTCGCCGGTCCATATCTCGAACGCCTCGACCCCCTGGTAGAGGAGCATCCACGCGCCGTCGACCGTCGTCGCGCCCGCCGCGGCGGCCTCACGCAGCAGGCGCGTCTCGATCGGCGCGTACACCGCGTCGAGGACCGCGAGATCGCCGTGGAGGTGCTCCGCGGGAACGGGCGTCTCTTCGGGCGCCTCCATCCCCACGCTCGTCGCGTTGACGAGCAGGTCGGCGCTCGCGACGCGGTTAGCGAGGTCGTCGAGGCCGCCGCCGGTCGCGCCCGGCACGTCCTCGGCCAACTCGACCGCGCGCTCGGCGGTGCGGTTCGCCACGTGGACCGTCGCGCCCGCGTCGGCCAGCGCGAACGCCGCCGCGCGCCCCGCGCCGCCCGCGCCCACCACGAGCGCGTCGCGGCCGTCGACGGCTACGTCGTGGTGGGCGAGCGCCCGCGTCACCCCGGCGGCGTCGGTGTTGTGCCCGCGCGGGCGGTCGGCCTCGCCGGTCTGGACCGGCGAGAAGTCGACCGTGTTCACCGCGCCGATGCGCTCGGCGAGCGGGGCCGCGTCGACCGCGCGCAGCGCGTCCTGCTTGAACGGGACCGTCACGTTGAGCCCCGCCACGCCGAGGTCGGCCGCGCCCGCGACGGCTGCGGCCGCGGCGTCGGCGTCCGGCTCGAAGGTCACGTACCGCGCGTCGAGCCCGAGCGCCTCGTAGCCCGCCTCGTGCATCGGCGGCGACAGCGAGTGGCCGACCGGGTTCCCGATCAGTCCGTACACGTCCATGCCCGCTCACGCGGCCGCGACCGACAAAAGGCGGTCGGTCGGGGGCGGCTCCTCCGGTTCCGTCCGGTCTCACTCCCGTCGCCCTTCGGCGTCCCGCTCGGCGTCGATGACGTCCTCGAGGGTCTCGGTGCCGACGTCGCTGGCGACCTTGACGCCGACGAGCGACACGACGATGCCGCCGACGATGAACGCCGCGAGCTGCTGGACCGGAGTCATCGTCATCCCGTACATCGACAGCGGCTCGTGGATCGCCTCCTGCGCGAGGAAGTAGCCGGCGAACCCGCGGACGACGAGGGCGACCGCGGCGATGACGAACGGGAGGTTGAGGTACGGCGTCCGGATCCCCTCATCGCGGATCAGCTCGTCGAGCAGCCGCCCCACGGCCGCGGTCACGCCCGCGACGGCGAACCACGGGACCGCGGCGTAGGCGAACTCCACGACCTCGACGAGCCGGGGCGATCCGGGCCCCAGGTCCGAGGCGGCGAGGAAACCGAAGAACCCGCCGACGAGGGCGAGTCCGCCGGCGACGACGTACGTCACGATAGACACCTGCCCGGCGTACAGCGCCTCGCGGACCCGCTCCGGCATCCCCGCCACGAACCGGTCGATCGCGAGGCCCTTGTACAGCAGCGCGGCGCCGAGCAGGCCGGCGACGCCGGCGACCGCCTCGCCGGCGGAGAACCAGTAGAACAGCGCGGGCACCAAAAGCAGCGCGACGCCGAACGGCACGAGTATCGTCGACCGCAGCTGCTCGTCGGCGAGGAATTGCTTGAGGAGGTAGTAGGTGGACTCGATGTCGCGGGCCTGGCGGACGACGACGCGGTCGACCGAGTCGACCGGGATCCGCGACTCGACGACCGGGAGGACGCGCTCGTCCTCGGCGGAGTCGACGACGACGATCGCGGCCCGCGGGTCGTACCGGTCCACGAGGTCGTCGAGCTGGGACGCGATCGACCGGTCGGCGCCCACCGCGGTGTCGCTCTCGGCGGAGACGACCGCCACGACCGACTCCTCGCGCTCGTCTCTGAGGTCGCGCGCGACGCGCAGCGACTCCAGCAGGCAGTTCACGCTGGCGTCCTCGGGGTCGTCCAGCCCGGCGTCCGTGACCAGCGACCGGACGGCCTCCCAGCCGGCGACCGGCATCGGGACGTTGGTGGCGCGACCGATCGCCCCGGACCGGTCGACGCAGATGACCAGCGTCGTCACGTGTCGACCCACACCGCGACCGGACAAAAATCCTCCCCGTCGACCGCCGCGCGTCGTTCGGCTCCGGTGGGCCGCCTTCCGCCCGTTATCGGAACTCCACGTCGATGTCGCCGCCGTCGTCGACGAAGGCGTCCGAGACGCCGCTTCCAGCGGCGAACGCGACGCGCTCGGCCCCGATGCCAAGCCGCTCGGCGAGCCCGCGCTCGGGGGTGAACTCCCGGACCTCGGGTTCGGCGCCGAGCAGGTCGGCGAGCCGGTCCTCGACGTCGTCTTCGGTGCCGAGCTCGTCGACGAGCCCGAGCTCCGCGGCGTCGTCGCCGAGGTACACGCGCGCCTCCGTCTCGCGGATCTCCTCGGGGTCCATGTCGCGGCCCTCGCTCACGGTCTCGACGAACTGCTCGTAGTAGCCGTCGATGATCCCCTGGAGGTACTCGCGCTCGTCCTCCTCGATCTCCTTCAGCGGGACGCCGGCGTCCTTGTACTCGCCGGCGGTGAACTGCTCGTAGGAGATGCCGAGCTTGTCGGCGAGCCCCTTCGCGTTCGGCCGGGAGCCGACGACGCCGATGGAGCCGACGAGGCTCGCGTCGCGCGCCCACAGCTCGTCGCAGCCGCTCGCGATCCAGTAACCGCCGGACGCGCAGAGGTCGGTCGCGTACGCCACCGTCGGCCCATCGAACTCGGCGGCGGCCCGACGGATGTCGTCGCTCGGCACGACCTCGCCGCCGGGCGTGTTGAGCTCGACGAGCAGCGCCTCGACGTCCTCGTCCTCGTCGGCCGCCTCGATCTGCTCGACCACGTCGTCCGCGGTCGCGCCGCCCGGGCCAGACAGCGGCGAGGGTCGTCCCTGATTCCGCCGGATCGGCCCCGACACGGTCACCTTCGCGGTGTTGTACTCGTCGGCGTCACCGAACCGCCCGCCGGTGAGCCGCGCGAGCACCGCGCGGCCCGCGAGCGTCGTCGCCGCGCCTATCGCGGCGGCCGCGAGCAACCCCTTCCGTCCGTTCGTCGGCGCGTCGTCCATACCGACGGTTGACGGCGCACGCGTTTATAAGCTGCCGTGGCGGTCCCGCCGGCCGTCGTGGTCGGTCTCTCCGCTCGACGGCGGCGACGCTGTCGGCCGCGAAAAACCGCAGAAAAACCACGTCGGAACCGGGGGTCGACCGACTTACAGGAGGCCGGTCTTCTGGAGCTTCATCAGGTCCTCGGTGTCGAGCGTCTCGCCCTCCTTGAACTTCTGATAGATCTCCTCGGCCTCTTCCTTCTCCTCTTCGCGCTTCTCGGCGCGCTCGTCCTGCCGCTCTTCCTCTTCCTTCTTGTCGAGCTCGCGCAGGCGCTTCTGGACGCGGACGAAGTCCTCGTGGTGGCGGTCGGCCGCCTCCTGGGCCTCGACGAAGAGCTCGTGCATCTCGTCGGCCTCGTCGCGGATGTCGTCGGCCTCGCGGTAGGCCTCGATCATCTGGTTGTGGTGTTCCTGGGCCTTGTCCGCGAGCTCCGTCACCTTCTGGTGGTGCTGGGACGCCTCGGAGCGGACCTCCTCGGCCTCCTCGACGAGGTCGTCGAGCTCGCTCGTGTCGTCGACCTTCTCTTTCTTCTCCGCGAGCTTCTCGCGTTTGTCGTCGATCTTCTCGATCAGCTCGCGCTCGTCCTCCGCGTCGAGCACTTCGGTCTGCTGGCGGAACTCGAGGTCCTCAATCTCCTCTTCGAGCTCCTCGATGGACTTCCCGGAGCCGAGTTCGAGGTCCTGTTTGAGCTCCTCGACCTCGTCGAACAGCTCGTTGGCCTCGGCGTTGAGCTCGTTGCGCTTGTCCTTGTGTTCCTGGACCTGCTCGTTGAGCTCGTCGCGCTGCTCGCGGTGTTCCTGGGCCTCGTCGACCTTCTCGCGCGTCTTCGCGTTGAGGTCGTCGCGCTTGGAGGCGCGCTCGGACGCCATCTGGTTCAGCTCGTTGCGTCGGTCTCGCAGCTGACCGGCGCGCTTGATGAGCTGACCCTTGGAGCCGTTCTCCAGGTCGTCCTCAGAAAGGTCCACGTTGTCCGCCTCGTCCATCGGTTCCACGTCGTACTGCTCGATGACTTCTTCTTTCGTTACCATTTGTTATCTCTCCATCACCGCTCCGGCGATAGCGGACGCTCGCTGTGGTGCGTCGGGCCGTCTGTAAGAACTCCCGTTCATTTCAGCGTGCGATTCCACCAGCGCCAGAGGCGTTCTGGTACCCGCAACTACCCACGGCCGATACATAAATACTTCGGTGATTTTCGTGCGTACCGGTGCCACGGCGCGTGTACCCGGCGATTTCCGTGGTTACCGTTCACACGGAGGCGCGGATCCGCGACCGCCGATCAGGGCCCGTCGCCGTCCCCGACCTCGTACGAGAGGACGACCCCGTCGTCGAACGCCTCTGTCTCCGTGAGCGTCAGTTCGGGGAACTCCTCGGTGAACCCGGCGCCGTCTGCCAGCGTGGGCGCGTCGCGGCCGCCGATCACGAGCGAGCCGACGTAGACGTGAAGCTCGTCGACGACGCCGGCCTCGAAGCAGGAGAAGATCACTTCGCCGCCCCCCTCGACCATCAGCCGGTCGACGCCGCGGTCGGCGAGCTTCTCGACGCCCTCGGCGACGTCGACGCGCTCCTCGCCGGCCACGATCACCTCCGCGCCGGCGTCGGCGAGCGCCTCCCGTCGCTCCCGGTCGGCCGCCGCCGCCACGAGCAGGTACGTCGTCGCCGCGTCGTCGAGGATCCGGGCGTCGGTTGGCGTCCGACCGGTCGAGTCGACCACGACGCGGGCGGGGTCGCCGGGGCGCCCGTTCCGCAGGCGCTCGACGCGGCGGTTCTCCTCGTCGAGCGTGAGGTGCGGGTCGTCCGCGAGGACGGTCCCGACCCCGACCAGCACCGCGTCCGCGGCCGCCCTGACGCGGTCGACCCGGTCGAAGTCCTCGGGGCCGGAGATCCGGAGCTGTTCCCGGCGGCGGGTGGCGAGCTTCCCGTCGACGCTCTGGGCCGCGTTGACGACCACGTGCATACGCGAGGGTCGTTCGGACGCGGAATGGTCGTTTCGGTCGCGGGGGTCGGTCCGGCCCGACACCGTTTTCTCGCCCGCCGCCGACCCGCGGACCGTGTCCGACCCAACCGCACACCACGTCGGGATCACCGTCGCCGACCTCGACCGCGCCGTCGAGTTTTACACAACGACGTTCGACCTCGACGTCGTCGCCGAGTTCTCGGTCGGCGGCGACGCCTTCGCCGAGGCGGTCGCCGTCGAGGGCGCCGCGGCCGAGTTCGCCCACCTCGACGCCGACGGCGTCCGCGTCGAACTCGTGACGTACGACGCCGCGGACGAGGCGGGCGACGGTCCGATCGACGACGCCGGCCCGGTCGACCGCCCCAAGTTGAACCGCCCCGGCGCGACCCACCTCGGCCTGTCCGTCGACGACGTCGAGGCGTTCTACGCCGACCTCGCGGACGACGTGGAGACGCTGAGCCCGCCGCGGACGACCGAGAGCGGGACGACCGTCCTGTTCGTTCGCGATCCGGAGGGGAACCTGATCGAAGTGTTGGACGCCTAAGGCGCCCGATGCGGGCTGCGGCGCGCGCGTTTGCCAGCTACCGATTCGCCTCGCGCATCACGAGCAGCGTCACCGGGAGGCTCGCGATCACGAGCCCGTACGCGCCGCCGAGGATCGGCTCAACGCCGAACTCGGGGGCGAGCAGGTAGCCGGCGGCGAAGCCGATCGGATCGAACACCACCGCGAAGAGGATGATCTGTGCCTGAAACGACAGTGCTTCGAACCAGCGGGGGAGGAGGGCCATTGCGGTCCCGTGTTCAATAGTCAATCAAATAAAACTTCGAGAAGCCGCACCGCAGTCCACCGCGGTTCGGATTACTTCACTTTCGTCCCGGGTCCGGCGTCCTCGTAGGTGGTGAGGAGGTCGGCGTCCTCGCCGGCCGCGAGGACCATCCCGTTCGACTCGACGCCGAACAGCTCCGCCTTCTCCATATTTGCGAGCACGATCACCTTCGTGTCGGGGAGGTCGTCGACGTCGTGGAGCTGCTTGAGTCCCGCGACGATCGTTCGGGTCTCAGCGCCCAGGTCGACGGTGAGCTTCACGAGGTCGTCGGCGCCCTCGATCCCCTCGGCCTCCTCGATCCGGCCGACGCGGATGTCCAGTTCCTGGAAGTCGTCGAAGCTGATGCGGTCGTCGCTGAGGGGTTCGATGTCGGTCATGTCGGTGTCGTCTGTGGTGTCTGTTTGGTCGTCGTTCTCGTCGTCGTCGCTCTCGTCGCCGTCGTCGGAGGATTCGGACTCGGCGACGCGGGCTTCGAGCTTCTCGTTCAAGTCCTCGACGCGCTCGTCTTCGACCTGCTCGAACAGCTCTGTCGGCTCGCTCAGGTCGCCGGCGGGGCCCTCGCGGGCGGCCTCGACGGTCGCGTCGTGGACGGTGCCGGGCTCGCCGAGCTGGGCCCAGAGGCGCTCGCTCTTCTCGGGGGCCAGCGGCTCGAAGAGGACGGCGATCGCCTTCGCGAGCGCGACGCAGTCGTAGATGACCTGCTCCGCTTCCGCGGGCTCCTCGTCGACGAGCTTCCACGGCTCGTTGCGCTGGATGTACTCGTTGCCGAACCGCGCGAGATCGGTGACGGCGTCGCCCAGCGCGCGGACAGAGTAGTCGTTGACCGCGGCCGCGAACTCGTCGACCGCCTCGTCGATCCGTGCCGCCACGTCGTCGCTCGGGGCATCGGCGTTTGGGCCGTCCTCGTAGTTGCGGTGGGCGAACAGCAGGGAGCGGTAGAGGAAGTTGCCGACGGTGCCCACCAGCTCGGTGTTGACGCGCTCGGCGAACTTCTCCCACGAGAAGTCGACGTCCTGCTGGAACCCGCCGTTGGTCGCGAGATAGTAGCGCAGCGGGTCGGGATGGAACCCCTCGTCGAGGTACTCGTCGGCCCAGACCGCGCGGTCGCGGCTGGTCGAGAACCCCTTGCCGTCGAGGGTGACGAACCCGCTCGCCATCACCGCACGCGGCTCGGCGTGGTCGGTCGCCTCTAACATTGCGGGCCAGAAGATCGTGTGGTGCTGGATGATGTCGCGGCCGATCACGTGGACGATCTCGCCGCCCTCGGGGTGGTCGTCGCTGACGCCCTCCTTCCAGGCGGTCTCCCAGTCGAACGCGTCGGCGCCGACGCGCTCGGTGTACTGCTTCGTCGAGGAGATGTACTCGATCGGGGCGTCGACCCAGACGTAGAGGACGAGGTCCTGCGGGTTCTCTCCGGGCAGGTCGATCCCCCAGTCCATGTCGCGGGTGATACACCAGTCTTGGAGCCCCTGTTCGATCCACTCGCGGGGCTGGTTCCGGGCGTTCGAGGTGCCTTCGAGCCGGTCGAGGAAGTCGGAGAGGTAGTCGGCGAACTCCGAGACCGCGAAGAACTGGTGGGTGCGCTCGCGGTACTCCGCGGGGTTGCCGGTGATCGTCGACTCGGGGTCCTCGACCTCGCCGGGTTCGAGGTGGCGCTGGCACCCCTCGTCGCACTCGTCACCGCGGGCGTGCGCCCCGCAGTACGGGCAGGTCCCCTCGACGTAGCGGTCGGGGAGGTACTGGTCGTCGACGGGGTCGTACGCCACCATGATCTCCTTCTCGTAGAGGTGGCCGCCCTCGTCGAGGTCGCGGACGAGCTGCTGGGTGATCTCGGTGTTCGTCTCGTCGTGGGTGTGGCCGTAGTTGTCGAAGTCGACGTTGAACTTCGGGAACGTCTCGGCGTAGCGCTCGTGCCAGTCGAGCGCGAACTGCTCGGGGGAGACGCCCTCCTGCTCGGCGTTGACCGCGACCGGCGTGCCGTGCATGTCGGAGCCGGAGACGAACGCGGTCTCCTGGCCCAGTCGTTCGAGCGCGCGGCTGTACACGTCGCCGCCGACGTAGGTGCGGAGGTGGCCGATGTGGAGGTCGCCGTTGGCGTACGGCAGTCCACAGGTTACCACCGCCGGGCGGTCGGTGGGGAAGTCGTCGTGGCTCATGTGGTGTGTGTATCGAGTTGTCGTGGATACGGGCCTAAAGCCCGCTGGTTCGGGGCCGTCGGCGCCGGTGCGGATCGGTCGCGGATCGCCGTCCGCTCCGCGGTTCGCGAGGCCGACGGCTCGGGGCTGCGGAAGGCGACGGGATTCACCGCCGCGTCGGCGCCGACCGCGTTACCGGCCGACGTCGACGCGACGGGTCCGCCCGTCGCTAGAAGGGGCGCATCCGCATCCCGAACCGTCGGATCCGAGTCACACCCCGCCGTTCGTGCGGTTCGGTCTAAAAAGCGTCGCCGACGGTTGATTCGTAGCGAGCCGCGGGCGGCCCGAGCCGGCTCACAGCAGCTCGCGGACGATCCGCGCGGCCTCCGCGGCGGTCGGCGCGAGGACGTAGACGATCGGCTCGACGCCGACCGCGCCGGTCTGGTACAGGACGAGGGTTTCTGTCTCCTCGCCGGCCGCGCGGTCGGCGGCCGCGACCGCGTCGGCGACTGCCTCGCGGGTCGGTCGCTCCGCGTCGAACTCGACGGTCGGGTGGGACTCGTCGAGCGCTTCGACCGTCTCCGGGTCGTATCGGAGGTTAACCGCGCCCCGGACTCCGGCGCCCGCCTCGCGCGCCGCGAGCAGCACCGTCGCGACGTGTTCGCTCACGCCGAACTCCGGCTCGCCCGGCACCATCGCCCTCCCTTTCACGTCGACGAGCCGGCCGGGGACCGCGGCGACGTCGTCGACGGTGGCTGCGTCGGCGAGACACTCCGCGACGTTCGCGCCGACGTTCGGAATGAGCCCGGCGAAGCCGGAGGCGTTCGTCAGGGACCGGAGCCCCCGTCGGACCGAGGTGAGGACGCGCTCGCGTTCGCGGAGGCCGCTGTCCGGGTCGTGGACCGAGAACTCCACGTCGGCGTCGGCGAGCGCGGGCATCGCCGCCTCGTGGAGGTCCGCGAGGAGGTCGCCCTCCTCCAGCTGGCGGATCAGCACCTCGATCTCGACGAGCGCGGCCACCGGAGTGAGGTCGCCGCTCGCGAGCCCCTCGCCCACGCGCTCGACGAGGTCGCGCACGCGCTCGTCGGCGACGATGTCCTCGTGTCTCGCCACGTCGCCGGCGGCGTACTTCGAGACCGCGGACTGCGAGATGCCGAGCGCGTCCGCGACTTCCGACTGGGTGAACCCGCGGTCACGGAGGTCCTCCGCGAGCATCGAGCGGACGGTCGGGAGGAACTCGTCGACGACGACCTCCTCGATGAACCTCATCGCTCGTCGCCCTCCCGGTCCCCCGCCCGGTCAACTGCGTCGCCGCCCTCGCCCCCCTCGCCGCCCCCGCCTCCCTCGCCCACGAACTCGGGGTCGTCGCCGATCCGCGATGCCTGCGGCCCGTCCTGATTCTGGTACTTCGAGCCGCGCTCGGCGCCGTACGGGCGGTCGGCGGGCCGTTTCAGCTCCGTGAAGGTGAGCTGCGAGACGCGCATGCCCGGCGAGAGCGCCACGGGGGCGGTGCCGAGGTTCGAGAGTTCGAGGGTGATCTGCCCTTCGTACCCGGGGTCACAGAGGCCCGCGGTCGCGTGGACGACGATCGCGAGCCGGCCGAGCGAGGAGCGCCCCTCGACGTGGGCGACGAGGTCGTCGGGGATCGCGACGCGCTCGACGGTCGTCCCGAGGACGAAGTCGCCGGGGTGGAGGATGAACTCGTCGCCCTCGGGGACGGTCGTCTCCGTCACGTACTCGCTCACTTCGCCCGCGTCGGTCGGGTGGATGCAGGGGATGTTGGTGCGCTGGAACTCCAGGAACCGCTCGCCCAGCCGGAGGTCCACGCTCGCGGGCTGGACCTGCTGGTCGACGTCGTCGAGCGGCTCGATCGCGAGGTCGCCCTCGGCGAGCCGGTCGAGGATGTCGGCGTCGGACAGGATCATACCGAGAGGGGGAGCGCCGGCGCTTAAAAACTCCCGAATCCGCGGTCGCGGGCGCTCCGGGAGGCTTTCAAATCGCCGCCAGCAGTAGCGCGATGACGGCAAAGAACGTCGCCACGCCCGCCGCGGTCCCGCGGTCGAGGTCGTGTTCCGCCTCCAGCCCGCCGACGACCACGACCCACTGGACCGCGATGCCGACCGCGGACGCGACGAGGAGCGGTCCCGTCGCGCTCGTGATGGCGGCGACGATCTCGTTCGAGAGCGCCTCGAACGTCGACCCCGCGATCGACGCGGTCGAGAGCGCGTACCAGATCGCGGCGAGCCCGACGGCGAGCCGGAGCAGTTCGACGCCGATCGCCCAGCCCGCGATCACGAAGGAGTCGCCGACGGAGCCCGATCCGCCCGCGACGCGCGCGCCGACGTGGAGCGCGACCCCGAACAGCGCCCACCAGATCGGCACGCCGAGCAGCCCGTAGTGGAGGAGCTCGCCCGCGGCGTCGCGCAGTTCCTCTCCCGCGTCGACCTCGATCCGCGCCGGCTCGTCGCACTCCTCGGCGAACACGGAGTCGGAGTCGTCGCCGAACGACTCGCAGGTCGACTCCGGGGGCCGGTCCGGGTTGTCGACGGTTATTTGCTGGTCGACGGTCGCGTCGAACACCGCGCCGAGCGCGATGATTCCGACGCTGGTGCCGATCGTGACGACGACGACCATCGCGACCGCGACGGTCCCGGCTCGGGGGGAGTCGAAGGCGTCGCGGACGCGGTCGAGGAGGCTACTGGGCAGGCTTGCGAGGGCGGCGAGCGGGGAGGGCATCGTCGGGTGGTCTGCGCCGACTGAGAAGTGCTTTTCCGCTCGCGGTTCGGGGCCGCGGGTCGGCGTTTCCGCCGGGCCGCATCACTCCCGGTCGACTTCTGTCTCCGCCTCGGCGTCCCCCTCCTCGGTCCCGTCCGTCTCGGCGTCGCTCGCGGCGGCCTTGCGGGCGCGGTCGGCCGCCAGTTCGCGGTCGATGTCGTCCTCGACGTACCCCATCGACTCCACGGTGACGACGTTGCCGCCGCCGGGGTCGACCACCATCACCTCCTCGCCCTCGTCGATCTCGCCGTCGATCGACCGGGCGGAGTAGTGGGGGCTGAAGCCGCCGCCGGTGAGCTTCACCTCGCCGCCCGTGGGGGTCACCCGCTCGGTGACCGTCCCCGTCTTCCCCTTCAGCGAGTCGCTGTCGCTGGTCTGTTGCTGCCCTTTCCCGCCGTAGAGGTCGAACTCGTGGTAGCCGTAGAAGGCGGCGGCGCCGAACGCCAGCGTGAGGAAGGCCATGAGCAGCGTGAGGAGGACGCCGGCGACGCCGAGCGAACTCAACACGAGCCCGCCGATCCCCGCGCCGATGAGCGCGATGCCGACGACGATGAAGTTCGCTCCCGGGGCGAGCGCCTCCGCCATCGAGAGCAGCAGCCCCGCGGTCAAAAGCAGGAGCGGGAGGGTGTCCGGCGAGAGGAGCCCGGACTGTGCGAGCGCGTTCATGTTCGGTCCTACGGCCGCGGCCTGATAAGTGGTGGTGCGCGCGGCCGCGGCGTCGGTCGGGTCGGTCGCCGTCGGCGCGCGGTTCGCGCCCGACCGGCGGCGACCTGGTTCAGAAGCCGAGCAGCAGGACGCCGACCGTGAGCGCGACGCCGAGGACGACGAAGACCGCGTGTTCGAGGGTGACGTCGCCCGGCTCTATCGGCTCGTCCGCCGGCGTGGCGGTGTCTTCCGTGATCCCGTCCGGTCCGACGTCGTCGACCGCGAAGCGCCACTCGCGCTCGTCGTCCGCGCTCTCGTCGCCGGCGTCGTTGGCCCGGCTCCGCTCGCCGAACTCCGCCGACTCCGGAGCGTCGGCCGAGTCCCCCTCGCGGGCGTCGTCGCCGGATTCGTCGCTCATGGCCGGACGTACGCGACTGCGTAATAAATGGCTGGCGGGCGCGGGCGGTTGGGTCGGGCGGAGCGGTCGCGGCGGGCGCGGGCGGAACGGTCGCGGCGGGCGCGACGCGGAGCGACCTACCGCTCGCGGGCCGCGCGGAGCACGTCGCCGTCGTAGACGACGCCGCGCTCGCCGTCGACGGTCACCGTGGTCCCGTCCGCGACGGACTCGGGCAGGCCGGCGCCCGAGACCATCGGCACGCCGAGCTCGCGGGCGACGACGGCGGGGTAGCCGGTCATCCCCTCGCGGGCGTCGATGATGCCGGCGATCCGGTCGAGGTCGCCGGAGAACTCGCCGTCGAAGTCGGCGTCGAGCGCGACGACGGCGCCGTCCGGCAGCGCGTCGAGGTCGCCGTCCGCGGTCCGGTGGACGGGGGCGGCGACGCGGCCGGCGACGGCCGCCTTCCCGGTCACAAGCGTCTCGGCGGCGACGTGGACCTTCAGGGTGTTTGTCGTGTTCGTCCCCTCGAACTCGGTGAGCATGCCGGAGAGGACCACGAGGGTGTCGCCGGACCTGGCGCCGCCGCGGTCGAGCGCGGCGTCGACCGCGTTGTCGAGGATCCCCTCCATGTCGCTGGCGTACTCGGTCAGGACGGGGCGGACGCCCCACGAGAGCGCGAGCTGGCGGCGGACGCGGTCGTCCGGCGTCGTGGCGACGACCGGGACGCCCGGACGGAACATGGCGGTCTTGCGCGCGGTGAAGCCGGACTCGGAGACCGCGACGACGGTCGAGGCGCCGATGTCGCGCGCGAGGTAGCGAGCCGAGCGCGCCAGCGCCTCCGTGCGCGACCCCTCCTCCGCGGTCGGGACCCGCTGCTCGCGCGTCTCCGCGTACTCGTCGCTGGCCTCGATCTGCCGGACGATCCGGTCCATCGTCTCGACGACGTTGACGGGGTCCTCGCCGATGGCGGTCTCGCCCGAGAGCATGACCGCGTCGGTGCCGTCGAGGACGGCGTTGGCCACGTCGGAGGCCTCCGCGCGGGTCGGCCGCCGCGAGGAGACCATCGAGTCGAGCATCTCCGTCGCGGTGATGACCGGGACGCCCTCGTTGACGCAGGTCCGGATGATCCGCTTTTGGATCACGGGCACGTCCTCCAGGGGACATTCGACGCCGAGGTCGCCGCGGGCGACCATCACGCCGTCGGCGGCGTCGACGATCCCCTCGAGGTTCTCGACCGCGCCGGCGCGCTCGATCTTCGCGACGATCGGGATGTCCTCGCCGCCGCGGGCCTCCAGCTCGTCGGCGATCTTGTACACATCGTCGGCGTCGCGCACGAAGGAGGCGGCGACGAAGTCGGCGTTCGTCCGGGCCGCGAGGTCGAGTTCCGCCTCGTCCTCCGGCGTGATCAGGTCGACGTCGATGGCGACGCCCGGGAGGTTCACGCCCTTGCGGGAGCCGAGCTTCCCGCCGGAGACGACGCCCGCGACCACGGACTCGCCCTCGACGTCCTCGACGCGGCACTCGATCCGGCCGTCGTCGAGGAGGATCGTGTCGCCCGGTTCGGCGGCCCCGATCGAGTGGGTGAGGCCGACGCGTTCGGGCGTCGCCTCGTCGCCCTCGACGAACGTGACCTCCGAGCCCGTGGCGAGCTGGATCGGCTCGTCGATCTCGGCGGTGCGGACCTCCGGGCCCTTCAGGTCGACCATCACCGCGAGCGGGTCGTCGATTTCCTCGTCGACCTCGCGGGCGCGCTCGATCACCGTCTCTCGGTGGTCGGTCGTTCCGTGGCTGGCGTTGAGCCGGACGACGGACATCCCCGCGTCGGCGAGGCCGCGGATCGTGTCCCGGTCGTCCGAGGCGGGACCGATCGTACAGACGATCTTGGCGTTTCGCATGTCGCCCGGTTCGACGTATGGCCGGAAAAAGGCATCCGGTTGCGTCGCTCCCGAGTAAACGTTCGTGAGGAACGGTCTGAGGCGGGCGGCTGCCCTCCGAGACCGAATTCACAGCCGTTGAACGGCCGTCGCGACGAGGGTTAGTAACACCAGAATGCCGGCAGCGCGGAGTACACCAGCCGTCCGTCGCCAGTCCTCGGGGAGGGACTCGGCGATGCCGGACAGCGCACTTCCGACGACGAGAAACAGTATCCACCGGGCGTCGGCCGCGTCGCCGGCGCTCCAGACGTACACGAACAGACACAGGAAGATGAGCGACGCGCCGAACTGAACCAGCGCAACTCCACGTCCCTGTGGCTCGTTGAACAGCACGTCACTGACGTAGGGGACCATACGCGCCACGTTCCCGCTCGAGATACAAAGAGGTGCTTCGACGCGATACCCCCCCCTCTCGCACACTCCGCGATTCCGCCACAGGAGGCGGGTGGTGAAATCCTCCAAGACTGGCGTTCCGTATTCGGTACGCACCTTCCGAAATATCAGACAATGAGGGTTTCAACAGCGCAGAGTCAACACGCGGTCGGCGCGTGCCTGCGAGCGGCCGGAGCGAAGCGGAGGCCGCGAGGAGCACGCGCGAGGGACGCGGCGAACGCGAGCGGCGGAGCCGCGAAGCGTGAGCCGCGAGGTTGGGGAGGCGTGAGGTGCGGGGCTGTGCGGTGCGGGGCGGGACTCAAAGGGGCAGCCGCGAGGCCGCCGTAGGCGACGTAAGCACCGGAACGAGGGAGCGAACGAAGTGAGCGACCGAGTGAGGAGCGTGGTTCGAGAGAGCAAAGCTCTCTCGTCATCCCGAAAATCGAAGATTTTCGGGCGACAGCGAGCGTACGGCGGCCTCGCGGCTGGGGCTTTGGAAGTGTTCACCGTCGATCCGTCGGTAGTCATTTATATGTGATCGGCTGGGGCTTTGGAAGTGTTTACCGTCGATCCGTCGGTAGTCATTTATATGTGATCGGCTGGGGCTTTAGCGGAGTTCGCTGTCGATCTACAGTCGCCGATTTATAAATGAGATAATGAGACGTTGGAGGGGACCGTTGCCGGAGCGTCAGCGGTAATTTATCAGTCGTCGGCGGGGGCGGGCGCGCTGCCGGTCGACAGCGACACCTCAGGTGCGTCCACCTCCAACTCGTCCAGCGCGGTCTGGGCGGCGCGCTTCCCCGACACCAACATCGCGCCGAACGTTGGGCCCATGCGCGGGAGGCCGTGCGCGGTCGCGACCGCCATGCCGGAGGCGATCAGGCCGTCGTGGACGACGCCGGTGTGCTCGACGACGGCGTCCTCGCTCTCGCCGACCCACATCGAGTCGTGGCCGGGGGAGTCGTGGCCGGGGGCGCCGTACTCGCCGTCGCCGGTCTGGTCCATCCCGGTGTTGTGCTCCTTCGCGTGCTCGATGCCGGGCGCCGAGAGGACGCCGCGCTCGTCGAGCTTGCTGATCGCGACCGCGTCGTGGCCGGTCGCGTCGATGACGAGGTCGGACTCGACCGCGATGGGGTCGACGCAGGTGATCTCGCGCGGGAGCGCGTGGACGGGCGTCCAGTTCATCACGATCCCGCCGACCTCGTGGTCGTCGCGGACGACGAGGTCGGTGAACTCGGTCATGTTCTGGACGCGCGCGCCGGCGTCGCAGGCCGCCTTTATCAGCCCGGAGCAGGCCTCAGGGCCGGCCGCGGTGTAGAGGCCGTCGACGTCCGCGACCGGCTCGTAGTCGACGTCGAGGTCGTCGAGGATCTCTTGGGCGGGGTCTCTGACCGTCACCGTGTTCATCAGGAACCCGCCGAGCCAGAAGCCGCCGCCGAGGTAGTTGTTCTTCTCGACGATCATCACCTTCACGCCGCGCTCGGCCAGCTCCTTCGCGGCCATCAGCCCGGAGGGGCCGCCGCCGAGGATGATCACCTCTGAATCGGTGAAATCGAGGAACCCGTCCGTCCACTCGGTGCCTATGGCTCTCGTCACGTCGGTCTCGCTCACGTCCGCGAAGCCGTTGAATCCCTTCATACAACTTGGTAGTATTACTTGGTTGTGATAGGTGTTACGGTGGAGATGTGAGAGATCGTGCCAGGGCCCAATTCGTACATTTATAAGTGACCGAAACAGGAACGGCGGCGATCACCGCCAGAGCCGCAGTCGCTCGGTGATACACGTACGCTACCGACACGAACACCGCCAGAGTCCCAGTTGCTCATTTAGATATGACCACTGTCAGATCGGCGGAGAACACCGCCAAAGCCCCAGCCGCGAGGGTGGCACACGCTCGCTGCGCTCCTCGTTCGTTCGCTTCACTCACTCACTGCGGTGCTTGCGTCGCCTGTGCCGCCCTCGCGGCTGCCCCTTTGAGTCCCGCCCCGCACCGCACCGCGCCTCACGCCTCCCCAGCCTCGTCGGCGGTCCTCCGCTTCGCTCCGGACCGCCGACTCCCTCGCGCGTGCTGCCTCGCGGCCGCCGATGGCGGCCGCTCGCAGGCACGCGCCACCGCCTTCGGCTTGTCTTCTATCGTCGCGCGTGATTTCCTGTCCGCCTCCAACTCGCAGCCTTTTTACCTACGCTGGCGGTAGAAGTGGCTACTATGGCTGAGGACAAGGCTCGAAGCACCGGCAGCGCGGGCCGATTCGGCGCCCGCTACGGCCGGGTCTCCCGCAAGCGGGTCCAGGACATCGAAGCGGAGATGCGCAACGCGACCGTCGACGGCGACGACGTCACGCGCAAAGGTACCGGCATCTGGGTCAACGAAGAGACCGGCGAGACGTTCACGGGCGGCGCGTACCGCCCCGAGACGCCCGGCGGTCGCACCGTCCGCCGCTCTATCCGCGCCGCGCTCGCCGACGAGGAATAGGACGATGAGCTACAAGTGCTCCCGCTGTAAGCGCGACGTCACCCTCGACGAGTACGGCGGCGTGCGCTGCCCGTACTGCGGCCACCGCGTCCTCCTGAAGGAGCGCGGCGGCGACATCAAGGAAGTCGACGTCGAGTAAGCGACCCCCTCCATTTCGGACCGTGACGCGCGCACACGAGACGGTCCTCTCTTTCAGTTACCCCACTGAGCGGCGCGCCCGTGTCGTGGCCGACGCGCTCGGCCCCGAAGTCGGCGAGATCGACGACGCCCGATCGAGCGCGACCGTCGACCGCGAGGGCGACGCGGTCCGCGTCCGCGTGCTCGCCGACGACCTCGTGGCGCTGCGCGCCGGCGTCAACAGCTGGTCGCGGCTGGTCTCCGTCGCCGAACGCGTCGGCGCGGGACGCGATTGAGGTTCTCCGAATATGCCGATACCGCGGCTCTTTGGGCCGCTGCGAGCCCATCTCCCCCTCGTCGGAGAAGTAAGGGGTTTTTCTGTCCGGGCCGCCTCGGTCCGCCCATGCAAGGGAACATGCCGCCCGAGGCACAGGAGAAGATCGAGGAACTGCAGGAGCTTCAGGAGACCGCACAGCAGGTCGCCGAGCAGAAGGAGCAGGCGGAGTCCGCGCTCAACGAGTCGAAGACCGCCCTCGACGCCCTCGAAGACGTCGACGAGGACGCGGGGATGTACCGCGAGATCGGCGAGGTCCTCGTCGAGACGGACTACGAGTCCGCCTACGACGACCTCGAAGACAAGGTCGACTCGCTCGAAGTCCGCGTCGAGCAGCTCCAGAAGCAGGAGGAGCGCGTCGAAGAGCAGTTCGACGACCTCCAGAGCGAGCTCCAGCAGATGCTCCAGGGCGGCGCGGGCGGCGGCGGCGGCCCGATGGGACCGGGCGGCCCGGGCGCCGGCGGCGCGTAAGGCCGTGACCGACGACGGAACCGACGCTTCCGAGGCCGACGACGCCGCGGAGCCGAGCGACGACGAGGTCGTTCGCACCGCCGCCGAGGCGGCCGAGGGCATCGTGTTCAAGCACTACGACCAGTCGACGGTCACGGACCTCGACGTCACCGTCACGTTCGAGGAGGGCGTCCTCGACGTGGACGTCTACCTCAACGCGCCCGAGGACGCGGAGCCCGACCGCGAGGCGGTCGCGCAGGAGGCGGTCGAGACCGCGGGCGAGGCCGTCGACGAGTTGTTCGCGGAGTAAGCGGCGCGCCCGTTCGTCAGGCGGCGCGCCTGACTGTCGGGCAGCGCTCCCGTCCGTTCGTCAGACGGGCGGCACTCCCGTTTTTTCGGTGTCGACGTCGGACGCGAAGAGCCACTCCTGCCGCTGGGCGCCGCTGCTACCCCTCGTAGTAAACTATTAATAATGTCATTGAGTACCGTTACCACATGTCATCTCGCAACGGCGGTACCACGGCGTTCGACCGACTCCGGGCGCGCTTCGACGGTCAGCCGCACGCCTGCGAGGAGTGCGGGTTCGTCGACGAGGAGAGCGAGTGGACGGCCGCGACGACGGGCGCGACCGTCGCGTACCGCCACGAGTGTCCCGGCTGTGGCGACACGACGGTTCGGCGATACCGGCTCTGAGACGGGGGCGTGAGGCTGGTCCCGATGTACGACGCGATCTTGTGTCCGACCGACGGAAGCGCCGGGAGCGCCGCGGCGATCGAGCAGGCCTGCGGCCTCGCCGCGCTGACCGGCGCCCGGATCCACGCGCTGTTCGTCGTCGACGAGGGCATCGCTGGCGCCGACGAGTGGGATATGGTCGTCGAACGCGAGGAGGAGCGCGGCGAGCGCGCGCTCGACGCCGTCGCGGAGGCGGCCGCGGAGCGCGGCGTCGAAGCCGAGCTCCATCTCCGGCGCGGCCGCCCGCACGAGGCGATCCTCGACGCCGCGGCCGACTACGGGGTCGACCTGATCGTGATGGGGACCCACGGCCGCACCGGGATCGGGCGCTTCGTCACGGCGGGGTCGGTCGCCGAGCGGGTCGTGCGACACAGCGATCTCCCGGTGTTGACGGCGCACATCGGCAAATAGTCTCGGCGGCTTTCCTGACGCGCTACTCTTCCGCCTCCTCCCGACGTTCCTACGCCGACTCGCAGATCGCGACGAAGTTCTCGAAGACCTCCTCGCCGCGCTCCGTGTGGGCGACCTCGGGATGCCACTGGACGCCGTACAGTCCTGCGTCCGGATTCGACATCGCCTCGATGCCGCAGACGTCGGAGGTGGCGGTGCGGCCGAACCCGTCGGGCAGCGCCGTCACCTCGTCGGCGTGGGAGGCCCAGACGCGCGTCTCGGGCGCGAGCGAGCCGACGAGCGGGTCCTCGTCGTCGACGATCTCGACGTCGACGTCGGCGTAGCCGCCGTAATCTCCCTCACCCACCTCGCCGTCGAGTTCCGCGGCGATCAGCTGCATCCCGAGGCAGATCCCGAGGACGGGAACGTCCTGTTCGAGGTAGTCCGGGGCGTTGCCGACGCGGTCCATGTCCGGGCCGCCAGAGAGGACGATCCCGTCCGCGTCGACCTCGTCAGCCGGTGTGTCCGCGGAGATGATTTCGGTGTCGACGCCGAGGTCGCGGAGCGCCCGCCGTTCGAGGTGGGTGAACTGGCCGTGGAGGTCGATGACGACGATCCGGGTCATGGCATCGATTGCGGGCTGTCGCACAAAAACGGCTCGGAACGGAACACAGTAATGTGGTGGTTTCGGCAGCGATTCGAGGACGATAGTACACGAACGCGGATCGATCTGGCGCAGGTCGCTCACAGATCGAGCGGGCCGCGCTTCGTGAACTCGCGGAGCAGCACGGTCGCGTACGAGCCGCTCGGGAGCGCGAACGCGAACCGGGGGTCGCCGTCTTCGAACGACACGTCGAGGTCCGTCCGCAGAAGGATCGCCCGCCGGGTACCCTTGGAGTCGAACTCGCCGGGAAGCGCGAAGTCGCCCGGCTTGATCCCGGCGTCGGCGAGGACCTCTCGCTCGATCTCGCCCGGCTCGTCGTCGCCGAGTTCGGTCTCGGTGCCGACGAGCGGCGCGGTGACGAACGCCCGCCCGCGCTCGCAGTGCCGGGAGACCACGTCGACCCGGTCGGCGTCGACCCGCTGGAGCCGGTCGGTGTCCGGGGCGTACAGCTCCTCGGGCGCGTCGCCGTCGGCGAAACAGACCACGTCGCCGGCGACGGGACGGTCGAACGGGAGCCCCCGGCGCAGCCGCTCGCTCACGACCCGGTTGAAGAGGGACGACTGGGCGGCGTTGACGAACAGCCGCTGGAGGTTCGAGGGCACCGCCTCCAGCGCGTGCCACCAGTCCTCGTCGTCGGGCGGCGCGCCCGGGTCGACGTCGCGGTCGGCGAGCCGGTGGACCATCGAGCGCTCGAACCGGAGCTTGCCGGGGATCGCGTCAAGGCAGTCGGCCCAGTTGCCGTCGCCCGTGCCGTCGGCGGCGGGATCCGAATCCCCACCTCCGCTAACCCCGAAGGCGGCGTCGACGCGGTCGCGCGCGGCCCGGGTGTCGTCGGGCTCCGTCTCGGCGGGGTTGCCGGCGTACAACCGGACCGCCTCGCGGGGATCCTTCCGCGCGATCGCGAGCCCCACGAGGTGCGTCACCGGCCGCCGGCTGCCGAATCGCTGCTGACCGAAGTAGTTTGGGACGCCGACGGTCGCTTCGATCGGAACGTCCCCCTCATCGTCGGATGGAGTCTCTCCGTCGCCCGCGAACCCCCGGAGGTCCCGCACCGCGTCTGCGACGCGCTCGGGGGCGTCATCGACCGCGTCCGCGACCCGGATCTCAAAGGCGTTGCCGGCGAGGTCGCCAAACGAGAGGCTCCGCCCCGCCCGGCCGAGCGCCTCGATGTCGGCGCCCCGGATCTCGGGGAGCTCGTCGGCGTCGACCCCGCGGACCGTGAACAGCTGCGTCGTGACGGCGCGCTTGTCCTTCGTTCCGGCCCACGAGACGCGCTCGCGGCTGATTCCGAGCGCGTCCGAAAGCCGGCGCGCGAAGTCGTTCGTGTCCCAGTCGCGGAGCGTCGCCCGGAGCACGAGCTCGGGGTAGCTTCCGGGGTCGGCGTCGAGCGGCTCCGCGTCGAACGCCTCCAGCTCGCGGACACGGAAGTCCTCGGGCGACTCGCGGAGCCGCCCGCCGATGCCGTCGGCCCCGCTCACGTAGCACGCGATGCCGACCGCGCGCTCGGTCGGGTGCGCCTCGCGGAGGGTGCGTTCGGGGGTCATTCAGTACAGCGAGAGGTCGCCGGTCACGCGGTCGACGCTGTCGTCGCGGGCGGGCCCGACTGCGAGCGCGGTGACGGTGCCGGGCTCCAGTTGGGTGTGGCCGGCGTCGCGGACGATGGCGTAGGGAAGCCCCTCCTTGTCGGCCTTGTCGGCGAGTTCGAACAGCTGGCTCTCGGAGTCGCCCTTCAGCACGACCTTCTTCTGTCCCTCGCCCTGCCACTTCTTCCGGGCGCGCTTGCCCGCGTCTTGGTACGCGGACAGCGACGCGTGCGCGACCTGCGCGGCGAGTTTCCCCTCGCCCATGCCGATGTCCGTCCGGGCGACGATGGCCTGTTTCATACCGTCTCCACCGCCGCCGCGGGTTTAGCGCTTTTCTCTCGGTTTCCGCGTCGCGGGCTGGCGGACGTCAAAAACGGCGAAAACGGGTTCGCAGAAGGCGACAGCGACCGCGGCGGCGTCGACCTCAGTCGTCGGCGGGCGCCGCGCCGCCGGCGGAGGCCGAGCCGAGGCCGGACGCCATGTCGGCGACCGTCCGCTCGTTGTTGACGACCCAGCGCAGCAGGAGGAACGCGAAGAGGTACTTCGCAATGATGTCCATCCCGCTGTACGCCCACGAGGTGACCGCGATGTCCAGTACCGCGATCCCCTCCGCGCCGAGCGCCCAGAAGATCGGGTAGCCGAGCCAGAGGACCACGGTGAGCACCTTCAGCGTGTTGAAGATGTCCGCGGTGCCGGCGACCTCCGCGTCCTGCGACCACTCGGCGAGCAGGATGTAGAGGACGACGACGAAGAACGCGCAGCTGATGGCGTACCAGACCCACCGCAACAGGAGGGAGGACGTGGTCAGCGCGGCCGCGAGTCCGGTGATACACATCCCGACGTCGGCCACCACGGCGGTGAACAGCTTGGTGATGTTCGACCCGGCGAGCAGGCCGAGCGCCACGAGGATCATCGGCGTCGAGAACGCCCACGTGAGGTACCGTCCCCACGGGGTGAACACGCCGCCCTCCGGCCCGGCCCCGGCACCGGCGAGCGCGTGCCCCGCCGGCATTTCGAGGAAGCTGACGGTGAGTCCGGAGACGAGCCCCGTATAGCTGGAGATGGACACCAGCGGTACCATCAGCGTCGCGACGAAGATGAGCTGCGCGCGGGGGTCCTCTACGTTCCGTCCCATGTAGACGAACAGGAGGATCGACAGCCCGGCGAGGGCGATGTTCACCCAGAGCGACGCGCTCAAGAGTGTGTTACCCTGAATGAACTGGAACATCTCCGTCTGCGTCATTTCGAGCGGGACTGTTCCGCTTGCGAGTAAGTCAGCCGCTGCTGTTTCGATCATGCGACAGTGCTAATCACGTGGCGTATTTATTAAATGTACTAACCTGACTGGTAAGGTTTTTCTGTTAGTTGCCGATCTCACGGCCTGTTTTTCGAAATATTTTTTCTTTCCTCACTAACTGTGGACGGTCGTTCCGTTCTTCGCCCGCCCCTCTCTGCTCCTCGCCGCTCCGCTCTTCCCGGCGCCACTCACTGACCCACCAGCGGCAGCCGGTCGAGGGGCCCCCCACCGGCCGCGTCCACCTCGACCGCGGCCGCGCAGTGCTCGCCTCCGAGCAGGCACATCGGCACGCCGATCCCGGGGTTGCTGCTCCCGCCGACGTAGTAGAGCCGGTCGGTCCCGCGGACCCGCGGGCCGGGGCGGAGCGGTCCGGTCTGTCGCATCGTGTGCGCCAGCCCGAGCGCGGTCCCGCCGGGCTGGTCGAACCGCCCCGCAAACTCGGAGACACAGGCCGACTCCTCGGCGACGATCCGGTCGCGGAGGTCGACGCCGGTCCGCGACGCCACTGCGTCGAGAACGCGCTCCCTGAGGGCCGCCCGTCGCTCCGGCGTGTCGTCGAGCCCCGGCGCGAGCGGCACCAGCGTGACCACCGCCTCGTGGCCCTCGGGCGCGACGGCGGGATCGGTGCGCGAGGGCACGTTCACGTACACGACCGGCTCCGTCTCCCCCGTCGGCCACGCGGGGTCGTCGAAGATGGCCGCGAAGTGCGGGTCCCAGTCCGTCGGGAGCGCGAGCGTGTGGTGCTCCAGCTCCGGCAGCTCCCCCTCGACGCCGAGGTACAGCAGGTGCGCCGAGGGGCCGTACGTCCGTCGGTCCCAGTAGTCGCCGAGCCGCGGCACCGTCCCCTCGGGGAGCAGCTCGCGCTCGACGTGGGCGGGCGGCGCGTTACAGACGACCCGGTCGTGGACGTAGCGGTCGCCGCCGAGCTCGACCGCGACGCCGCCGTCGATCGGCTCCAACCCCGTCACCTCGACGCCCGTGTGAACGTCGGCGCCGGCGTCGCGGGCGACCGTCTCGACGGCCTCGATCACCTCGTACATCCCGCCCAGCGGGTAGTAGACGCCGAGCCCGTAGTCGACGTGGCTCATCAGCTGGTACAGCGCCGGGGTGTTGTGCGGCGACCCGCCGAGGAAGACCAGTGTGTACTCCAGCAGCTGCCTGAGCTTCGGGTGGTCGACGTACGACCGCACCCGCTCGTCGAGGCTGGACAGAAGATCCAACTCCCGGCCGCCCGCGAGCACGTCGAGCGAGAGGTAGTCGCGGAACCGCGACCGCCCGGGGAGCACGAACCGTTCCATCCCGGCGTCGTACGCCCGCTCGGCGTCGTCGAGGTACTCGCGGAACGCCTCGCCCGCGCCTGCCTCGTACGACTCGAACAGGTCGGCGGCGGCCGCGGGGTCGGCGGGTACGTCTGCGCGGTCGCCGTCGTCCCAGAACACCCGGTAGTGCGGGTCGAGCCGCGTCAGCTCGTAGAACTCCTCCGGCGACCGCCCGAAGTCGTCGAAGAACCGCTCGAAGAGGTCCGGGAGCAGGTACCACGACGGGCCGGTGTCGAACTGAAACCCGTCGAGCTCCAGCCGCCCGGCGACGCCCCCGACGCGCTCGGCGCGCTCGTACACCGTCACCTCCGCGCCGGCGGCCGCGAGGTAGGCGGCCGCCGAGAGCCCGCCGACGCCCGCCCCGACCACCCCGACCGACCGCCCGCGGAGCGACTCGTCGCTCATGGGTATGGTAGGGGCTCACGCCGTGTGAGTCGTTGCCAACTCTCGACGGGGCTTTATCAACCGACCCGCCGGGCGGCCGCGACGCGTACTCGTTCGGGTTCCTTTTTTTCCGGCTTCGGCCGCGAGATCGATACATGGGACGGCGGTCGCGATCGTCCGACTCCAGCCGCGCCGAACGCCCAGCGTCGGGTCCGGCCGGCCCCTCGGGCTCCGACGGCGGCGACCCTTCGGGCTCCGACAGCGGCGGCCCCTCGGACGCGGCTCGGGGCGGTTCGGACGCGCCCCGAGACGCCGGTGAATCGTGCGGTTCCGACCGCTCCGGCGACGCCGGCGTCCGCGTCGAGGTGGTCGTCCGCGACCCGACGCCCGCGCCGGTGGCGGCGGCGCTGCCGCCCGGCGCGGTCGCGGAGGACGTCGACCGCGTCCGCGTCGACGACGCGGTCGTCTCCCAGTTCCGCGCCGACCGCGCGGTCGACGCCGAACTCGTCTTCGACGGGGGCGACGAGTTCGTCTACCGCTGCCGGAGCCGAGCGGCGGGCCAGTTCCCCTCCGACGCCGTCGAGTCGCTCGGCTACCCCGTCTCGTCGGTCACGGTCCGGACGGCGCCGGACCGCGTTCGGCTGGGGCTCTCCCTGCCCGCGGCCGACCCGCTCGGCGACGTGATCGACGCGCTGGAGGCGACTGGCGGCTCGGTCCGACTCGAGCGGCTCACGAGCTCCGGCGGGGCCGACACCCGCTCGGACCCGGTCGTCGTCGACCGCGGGCGGCTCACGGAGCGGCAGCGCGAGGTGGTCCGGACCGCCCACCGGCTCGGCTACTTCGACCATCCCCGCGGAGCGAGCGCGACGGAGGTGGCCGACGCCATCGGCATCGCCCGCGCGACCTTCTCGGAACACCTCGCGGCGGCGCAGCGCCGCGTCTTCGAGGAGCTCGTCGGCAGGTGAGGCCGGCCGCGCTCGGCCCGGCACGTCGGGGAGACTCGCGCTCGGCCCGCGGCGAGAAATCCGTTCCCACGCGGCGGGGTCGACCGCGGTATTGAAACCGTTCAGGCCCCCAGACAGGGTATGTATCGCAGACGGTTCCTCCGAGAGGCCGGCGCCGTCGGGGGCGCGGCGGCGACCGTCGGGCTCGCCGGGTGCGCGGGCGTCGGCGGTGAACCGGACTTCGACGTCGGGATGCTTGCGTCCGCCTACCAACCCCGAGAGGTCACGGTCTCGGTCGGCGACACCGTCGTCTGGGAGAACACGAGCGTGCGAGCGCACACGGTCACCGCGACCGCGGGGGGTATCCCCGGCGAGGCAGAGTTCTTCGCGTCGGGCGGCTTCGACGACTACGAGACTGCCCTGTCGGCCTGGCAGTCCGACCTTGGCGGCGGCTTGGAGAGCGGCGACCGCTTCGAGCACACCTTCACGGTCCCCGGCACCTACGAGTACGTCTGTATCCCCCACCGCAAGGGCGGCATGTACGGCACCGTCGTCGTCGAGGAGTGAGCGGCGTGGCCCGTCTCGACGCCGCCCGACGCACCGCGGCCCGCACCGCTGGTTTCGGCCGCCGAAACCCGTTTCCGCTCGCGCCCCGAACGGTCGGTGACTGATCGATATGGCCCTCTCGCCGCTCCTCGGTACCGACGTGCTGCTGTTCGCCGCCATCGGGCTGCTCGGCGGCGCCCACTGCATCGGCATGTGCGGCCCGCTCGTCACCGTCTACGCGAGTCGGATGGACGCCGATGGCGGCCGAACCGACGGCGGCGGGGCGGGCGCCGCGGGCACCGCCGGCGGGGCGACCGGCCGCGAGGGACACCTGACCACCTACGAGGTCCGCCAGCACGCGCTGTTCAACCTCGGGCGCGCGGCGAGCTACGCGACCATCGGGACTCTCCTCGGCGCGCTCGGCGGAGCCGTCCTCGTCACCACCGCGACCCTGACGGGCGCCGCGACGGCGGTCCGCGGCGGGGTCGGCCTCCTCGTGGGCGCGGCCGTGATCCTCGTCGGCGTCCGGTACCTCCTCGGCGGGGCGACCGGCGGGGTCCACCTCCCCGGGCTCGAACGCGTCACCGGGTGGCTCACGGGCCACGTCGACCGGCTTGCGAACGGTCCAGGAATCGTCGCGCTCGGCGCGGTCCACGGGCTGCTCCCCTGTCCGATCCTCTACCCGGCGTACCTGTACGCGTTCGCCAGCGGCTCGGCGGTCGCGGGCGGCGTCGCGCTGGGCGCGCTCGGGCTCGGGACGATCCCCGCCGTCTTCGCGTACGGGACGCTGATCGAGAGCGTCGACCCCGTCCACCGCCGCCGGATCCACCGGCTGCTGGGCGTCGCGTTCGTCGCGCTCGGCTACGTCCTGTTCGCCCACGGGCTGATGTCCGTCGGGATTCACGTGCCGCACCCGCGGCTCCCGTTCTGGAACCCGCTCGACGCCGGGATGATGGGGGGGATGTGAGATGAGCGGGGGCACCGACGCCTGTACCCTCTGTGAGCTCCCGACCGAGGGCGTCGACGTCACCGACGACGAGGGGAACCGGTTCTGCTGTACCGGCTGCCGCGACGTGTACGGCGCGCTCGGCGACGCGAACGTCGACGCCGACGCGGTCCGCGAGCGCCGGCAGGCGGGCGAGGACGCCGAGGGCGACGATGCGGACGACGGCGACCGCGACGTGCCCGACGGCCACGAGGCGACGTACCTGGAGGTCGACGGGATGCACTGCGCGACCTGCGAGGCGTTCATCGAGACGGTGGCGACCGACGCCGACGGCGTCAGCGGCGCGAGCGCGAGCTACGTCACGGACACGGTGCGGATCGACCGCGACCCGGACGCCGTCTCGATCGACGACCTCACCGAGACGGTGAGCGGGCTGGGGTACAGCGCGTACGCCCGCGACGACGCCTTCTCGCGCCGGCAGGCGAGCAACATGGCGACGGCGCGGCTCGCAGCGGGCGTCCTCGTCGGGATGGCCGTCATGCTGCAGTACATCGTCCTCATCTACCCGACGTACTTCGCGTTCCCCTTCTACGACCAGCGGACCCTCGACTACCTCAACGAGGCGATGGCCTCGACCTCCGGCACGTACTTCTTCATCGTCATCGGCGTGTTGACCACCATCGTCCTCTTTTTCACCGGGAAGCCAATCCTCCGGGGCGCGTACGTCAGCGCGAAGACGCGCTCGCCGAACATGGACCTGCTCGTCGCGATCGCGGCGATGAGCGCGTACCTCTACAGCACGCTCGCCGTGATCTTCGTCGAGTCGCCCTCCATCTACTACGACGTGACCGTTGCGATCATCGTCATCGTCACCGTCGGGAACCACTACGAGGACTCGGTGAAGGACCGCGCGACGGAGCTGCTCTCCGAGGTCACCGCGGTCCAGGTCGACGACGCGCGGCGGTTGACCCCCGACGGCGACGCCGAGTCCGTCGACGTCGAGGCGCTCGAACCAGGCGACCGGCTCCTCGTGCGCGCCGGCGAGCGGGTCCCGGTCGACGGCGAGGCGGTCGACGGCGACGCCGCGGTCGACGAGTCGGTCGTCACCGGCGAGTCGCTCCCGGTCCGGAAGGTCGCCGGCGACGCGGTCGTCGGCGGCTCCGTCGTGACCGACGGCTCGCTCACGGTCGCGGTCGGCCCGGACGCGACCTCCAGCCTCGACCGCGTCGCGGAGCTGGTGTACGACCTCCAGAGCGGGAACCACGGCGTCCAGAAGCTCGCCGACCGGCTCGCCACGGTGTTCGTCCCGGCCGTCCTCGTCATCGCGATCGTCGCGGCCGGCGCGTCGCTCGCGCTCGGCGGCGCGCCGACGGACGCGATGCTCGTCGGGCTGACGGTGCTGATCGTCTCGTGTCCGTGCGCGCTCGGGCTGGCGACGCCGCTCGCGGTCGCCGCGGGGATCCGCGACGCCCTCGAACGCAACATCGTCGTCTTCGACGACACCGTCTTCGAGCGGATCCGCGACGCCGACACGGTCGTCTTCGACAAGACGGGGACGCTGACGACCGGCGAGATGCGGCTGCTCGACCGCCGAGTCGACGACGACCTGCTCCGGCTCGCGGCCGCCCTCGAATCGCGGTCCGCGCACCCGGTGGGACAGGCGATCGCCGCGGCGCGGTCCGCGGCGGACGCGGTCGACGCCGCCCCCGGCGAGGCCGGTGACGACGGCGCGACGCCGGCGGTCGCCGACGGCGGTGCGGAAGCCGTCGATGCCGCCGGCGAGGGAGGCGACGCTCCCGCCGTCGAGTCCTTCGAGAGCCACGCCCGCGGCGTCTCCGGCGTCGTCGACGGCGTCGAGGTCGTCGTCGGCCACCCCGACCTCTTCGACGAGCGCGGCTGGACCGTCCCCGAGGAGATCCGCGAGGCGGTCGCCGACGCGCGCGACGTGGGCCGCGTCCCGGTCGCGGTCGGCCGCGACGGCGCCGCCGAGGGGTTCGTCGTGGTCGGCGACGAGCTGCGCGAGGGGTGGGAGGAGACGGTGACGGCGCTCGACGATTCGGGCGTCGAGGTGATCGTGCTCACCGGCGACGACGAGCGCGCGGCGACGGTGTTCGCCGAGCACGACGCGGTCTCGTCGGTGTTCGCCGGCGTCCCGCCGGAGGGGAAGGCCGAGGCGGTCGGGCGGCTGAAGGAGCGCGGCGTCACCGTGATGGTCGGCGACGGCACGAACGACGCGCCGGCGCTCGCCGCCGCGGACCTCGGGATCGCGCTCGGCGGCGGCACCGCGATGGCGGCCGACGCCGCCGACGTGGCGATCGTCGACGACGATCTGGGCTCCGTGGCGACCGTCTTCGAACTCGCGCGGGCGGCGGGCCGGCGCGTGAAGGGCAACATCGGCTGGGCGTTCTGCTACAACGCGGTCGCCATCCCGCTCGCGGCGACCGGCCTGCTCAACCCGCTGTTCGCCGCCGTCGCGATGGGCGCGTCGAGCCTGCTCGTGGTGACGAACTCCTCGCGGGCGCTGCTCTCCGAGGAGTGAGGCGGCCGGCGCGAAGCGGCCGCACCCGCCCCGACCGCAAGCGACTTTCGGCTCACGCGAGTAGAGAGGGGTGATGACAGACCAACAGCAGCAGCCCGCGGTACCGACCCGCAACGGGATGCCCGTGCTCGGGCTCGGCACGTGGGAGAACGACGACCCCGCGCAGTGTACCGAGTCGGTCGCGAACGCGCTCGACGCCGGCTACCGCCACGTCGACACCGCCCAGATATACGGCAACGAGGCGGCCGTCGGCGAGGGGATCGCCCAGAGCGACGTCGACCGCGAGGACATTTTCCTCGCCTCGAAGGTGTGGATCGACAACCTCGCGCCCGCCGACGTAGCCTCGTCGACCCGCGAGAGCCTCGACAAGCTCGGCGTCGACGCGGTCGACCTCATGTACGTCCACTGGCCGGCCGGGGAGTACGAGCCGGAGGAGACGCTGCCGGCGTTTGCCGAGCTGCGCGACGACGGCCTGATCGACCGGATCGGCGTCTCCAACTTCGAGCCGGAACACCTCGACGCCGCGACGGACGCGCTCGGCGAGGCGCCGTTCGCGAACCAGGTCGAGATGCACCCGCTGCTCCGCCAGGAGGAGCTCCGCGAGTACGCCGACGCCAACGACGTCGAGCTCGTCGCCTACTCGCCGCTCGCCCGCGGCGAGATCCTCGACGACCCGGACATCGTCGACATCGCCGAGAAGCACGGCGTCAGCGCCGCGCAGGTGAGCCTCGCGTGGCTCCGCGAGTCCGGCGTCACCGCCATCCCGAAGGCGACCGGGATCGACCACATCCGCGACAACCTCGCGAGCGTCGACCTCGAGCTCGACGACGAGGACGTCGCGGCGATCGACTCGCTCGGCCGCACCGACCGCCAGCTCAACCCCGACTTCGGGCCGGACTGGTAGGCGCGCCGAACGCTCTCCTCACTCCGACGCGAGCGGCAGCGACACCGTGATCCGGTTGCCGCGGGCGTCGCCCTCTGCCGCGTCTCGGTCGGCGCGCTCGGCCTTCGCCGCGCCGCGATCGTCGTGCCCGTTCTCCGCTACGCCGGCGTCGACCGAGACGGTGCCGTTCGACAGCTCCACGCTCCAGTAGACGAGCCAGAAGCCGAGGCCGCTGCTGTGGTACACTCGGGTCATGTCGTGGTCGCCGGTGAGCACGTCGGCCTCGACGGCCGGGATCGCCGGGAGGTCGTCCTCGACGACGAGCTCGGCGCCGGCCTCCGTGCGGCGGAGGCGCACCCGCACCGTCTCCGTCCCGCCATCGCTGTGTTGGAACGGGTTCTCCAGCAGCTCGATCACCGCCGATCGGAGCTCGCAGCGCCCGTCGACCGCGACCGCGTCGAGGCCGTCGACCGTTATCGAGCCTTCCGGGAACCGGTCGCGAACGGTCTCGACGCACTCCTCGACCAGGCTCCGGAGGTCGATCTGGTCGGTCTCGCGGTGGTCGGTGATGAGCTCGATTATCTCCCGCTCCTTCTGTGCGGTCTCGAGGAGCCCCTCGCCGACCCGCCGGATCACCGCGGTGTGTTCGGCCGAGTTCGGCACGTCGGCTTCGAGCTCCTCAACGGTCCCGAGGACGACGTTGAGGTCGTTCCGCAGGTTGTGCCGCAGGAGGTTGTCCATCACGACCAGCTGGCGCTCGCGCCGTCGGCGGTCGGTGACGTCCTTGGTGAACCCCGTGATGCGAACGACCTCGCTGTCTCGAACGATCGGCTCCCTCTGGACCCACACCCACCGGTTGTAGTTCTCGCCGGCGTTCACCCGGTATTCGACGTCGACCGCCGTTCCCGCGGAGAGCTGTGCCATCGCCTCCTCGACGCCGGAGCGGTCGTCCGGGTGGATCGCCTCGATGAACGCCTCGGTGTCGCCGCGGAGCTCGTCGACCGACGCGCCGTAGATCTCCTCGTAGGCCGGGTTCACGAAGAGGAGCTCCGACCAGTCGGCGTTGAACATCCAGAGGACGTCGCTGGAGACCGCGGCGATCTCCTCGAGGTGTGAGGTCGCCTCCGCGCGCCGGCGCTCCGCCCGGACGCGGTCGCTGACGTCCCGGGAGCTGACGACGAACCCGTCGAGCGCGCCGTCGGTGAGGTTCGACATCCGGCTCTCCAGCCAGACCCACGACCCGTCCGCGGTCCGGTGTCGGTACTCCGCGGTGACCTCGGTGAACTCATCGGCCCGGATCGCCCGCTCGAAGGTGTCCCGCACGGCCGCCCGCTCGTCCGGGTGTATGTACTCGAAGGCGTTCGTCCCGACGAGCTCGTCGGGCTCGTAGCCCAAGATCCGCTCGACGGCCCCGTTGACGTAGGTGTAGGTCCCCCCCTCGTCCAACAGGGCGACCTTGTCCTGGGCCTGGTCGAGCAGCAACCCGAAGGGCTCAGACCGTTCCATCTCCTCGTATTAGCTCGCGTACGTGTATAACCATCACGGCCGCCCTGACCCGTCTGGATATCGCCGAACGACCTCTGCCAAAAATGTATATTTCTATACGTGTTCCGCGAGGAAGTCGACGATCTCGCGGTACGCCTCGATCCGGTTGTCGAGCTTCGCGAAGCCGTGCCCCTCGTCGTCGAAGATCAGCTTCCGGACCGGGACGCCCTGCTCGCGGGCCTCCTCGACGATCTGTTCGGCCTCGCCGACGGGCACCCGCGGGTCGTTCTCGCCGTGAAGGACGAAGAGGGGGGCCTCGATCCGCTCGATGTTGTTGATCGGCGAGACGGACTCGAGGAACTCGCGGTCCTCGTCGAGCGAGCCGTACTCGGCCTCGCGCAGCGAGCGCCGCCAGTCGCCGGTGTTCTCTAAGAACGTGACGAAGTTCGCGATGCCGACGATGTCGACGCCCGCGGCCCACAGCTCGGGGTACTCCGTCAGCGACGCGAGCACCATGAAGCCGCCGTAGGAGCCGCCCATCGCCACGACGCGGTCGGGGTCGACCTCGGGGTGGTCGTGGAGCCAGCCGACGGCCTCCCGGATATCTTTCACCGAGTCCATCCGGTTCTCCACGTCGTCGAGCCCGGAGTACGCCTTCCCGTACCCCGAGGAGCCGCGGACGTTGGGCTCGAAGACGGCGTAGCCGTTGTTCAGCAGGTACTGCGTGACGGAGGCAAAGGAGGGCCGCCGCTGCGACTCCGGTCCGCCGTGGATGTCGACGACGACGGGGTAGCCCGACTCCGGCGGCTCCGTCTCCGGCACGGAGAAGAACGCGGGTATCTCCCGCCCGTCGAAGGTCGGGTAGTGAACGAGTTCGCGCTCGACGAACGTGTCCGGCGGGACCCCCGCGGTCGAGGCGCGCGTCCAGCGCTCCGCCTCGCCCGTGGTCGCGTCGACCACGTAGACGTTCGCGTTGTGCGTGCTGCCCGTCGCCGTCACCGCGAACCGGTCGCCGTCGGGGCCGAAGCTCACGCCGCCCGCGACGCCGTCCGGGAGGTCCGGCGCCGGGAACTCGTCGATCCGGGCGGGCGCGACGAGCTCGCCGGCAGTGAGCTCGGTGTAGCCGTCGACGTTCCGGGAGTAGACGACCCGGCGGGAGTCCTCGTCGATGGCGACGCCGTCGACGTTCCACTCGCCGCCGTCAGCGACGACCTCGAACTCGTCGGTCTCTACATCGAGCCGCTCTAACCGGAGGGTGTCCGTGTCGCGGTCGGTGACGAGGTAGATCCCCTCGCCGTCGGGCCCCCACTCCGGGCCGGAGTACCGCACGTCCCCCTCGTGGGGCGTGTGATGGGTCAGCTCGCCGGTCGACAGGTCGAGGGTGTACACGTCGTGGTCGAACGAGGAGTGCGCCTCGTGGACGATCAGCCGGTCGTCGCTCGGCGACCAGCCGGCGACCGAGAGCCAGCCGTCGCCCTCGTAGACGAGTTCGGCGTCGTCGCCGGTCTCGTTGCGCCCCTGAACGTACACGTCGAAGACGGCCTCGTCGCGGCGGTTCGAGTCGAACGCGAACCGGTCGCCCGTCGAGTCCCACCCGCCCCACCGGTGTTTCGCCTCGGGCATGTCGGTGAGGTCCGTGATCTCTCCCGACTCGTAGTCGAGCCGGTACAGCTGCGCGCGCTCGTTGCCGCCCTCGTCCATGCCGAAGACGGCCTCGGAGCGCTCGGGCGAGGAGTCGACGAAGGAGACGGACTCCTCGAAGAAGGTGTGCTGTTCGGGCCACGACTCGGGCTCCCGGACCGACCACACCTGGCCCGTCCCGGTCGTGTCGAGCAGGAAGGACAGCCGGCCGTCGGGACCGAGGTCGGCGCCGCCCGCGTTCCGGACGTTGAGGTAGCGTTCGATGTCGTACTGTCGCATGCCAACCGGTTCCGCGCGTGCCGTGAAACCGTTTCGGGTGACGGAACCCCGGCGCGGCACGGTGTCTGACACCCGGATGCCGTGTCTTTTTACCGGCGCCCGCCGTGCGGTCGGCGTATGCGCGTCGCGTTCGTCTCGCTTTTCGCCCCCGGACACGGGGAGACCCCGGCGCGAACGCGAACCCTGCGGACCGCCCGCGCGCTCGCCGACCGCGGCCACGACGTGACCTGGCTCTGCGCGCAGTGGTGGGGCGGCGACCACGCAACCTTCGACGAGGACGGGGTCGAGTACCGGGCGGTCACCGTCGAGCCCGCGCCGGTCGCGTTCGCCGCGAAACTCCCGGCCGCGCTCCGGCGCGTCGGGCCCGACGTCGTCCACGCGGTCAACAGCCCGCCGACGCCCGCGCTCGCCGCCACGGTCGCCGGGTCGCTCTCCCGGGCGCCCGTCGTCGTCGACTGGTGGCGCGACCATCCGGCCGACGCCCGCCGCTGGTACCGGCCGCTCGCCCGGCGGGCGGACGCGGTCGCGACCCCCTCGCGGACCACGAAGACGCGCGTCCGCGAACACGGCGCCGACGGCGCCGACGTGCGCGTCCTCCCCGAGAGCATCGACTTCGACGCCGTCGAGGCCGCGGGCGTCGACGACCGGTTCGACGCGGTGTACTCGCGGCGGCTCGACCGCCACGCCAACGTCGAGACGTTCCTCCTCGGGCTCGCGGAGCTCCGCGGTCGCGACTGGACCGCCGCGGTGATCGGCGACGGCCCCGAGCGCGGCCGGATCGAGTCGACCGCGAGCGACCTTCGGATCGACGACCGGGTCGAGTTCCTCGGCGACATTCCGACCGAAGAGCGGCTTCCGATATTTAAAGGAACGCACGTCGCGGTCGCGACCGCGACGTGGGAGACGTTCGCGACCGACCTGCTGTGGGCGGTCGCCTGCGGCTGCGTCGCCCTCGTCGAGTACCAGGCGGACTCCAGCGCACACGAGCTCGTCGAGGGGCGCGAGCGCGGGCGGCTCGTGACGAGCCCGGCGGAGTTAGCCGACGAGTTCGTCGCGGTGGGCGACCTTGAACGCCGCGCGGTCGACCGCGAGTTCGCCTCGTTCGACCACGAGGCGGTCATCGACCGCTACGTGGCGCTGTACGAGGAGCTCGTCGACGGGGAGTGACCGGGGCTGCGCGGACGGGGGAATCCGAGAAGAGAGCGACCGGCGTCCGCTACGTCTACTCCTGCTGGGTGATCGTGCCGCCGTACTTCATGAAGACGAACGCCAGCCCCAGCGTGCTCACCATCGCGATGAACGTCGCGATGCCGAGCGCCCGGGCGGCGTCCGGGACGAACACCACGTTCGAGCCCCCGCCGCCGCCGGTCTCGACGGTGGCGACGTCCTCGCCGACGGCGATGCCGCCGTGCATGCCGACCGCGGTGTGGGGGACGCAGTGGTAGTGGGTGATCCCGGCGTCCTCGCCGGACGTCTCGTACTCGTATGTGGCCCCCTCCTCGCCGACGGGGTCGCCGCTGTCGAGGCTGGCCGGACCGCCGCCGTCGACCGTCTGGACGTTGTGCGAACCGCCCGCGCCGGTCCACTCCCAGGTGATCGTCGTCCCCTCGTCGACCCACACCAGCGTCGGGTCGAACGCGAGGCCCTGGTCGCCGGCGCCGACTGAGATGGTCACCGAGTCCTGGCCGCGGGCGTCGGTGTACGACCCGACGTTCCCTTCTGCCCCGCTCGGCCAGTCGGGTGCCACTTCCTGTGCAGCCGCCGTCCCCGCCGTCGCCGTCGCCGCGCCGGCGGCGGCCGCCGCACCGCCGGCCGTCCGCATGAACGCGCGCCGAGAGACGTCGTCCGAACTCATACAGCCCGGTTCGTGGTGACCCGTAGTGAATATGTTGATCCGAACGCGAGATCATGGGCCGCTCGGTGCCGGTGATTATTTATAAGCGGTTTGCGGCCCTGCGGCGGACTTCTCCGAATACCCGCCCGCTCGCTTATAAATGGCTGAGCACAAGACGACGAACACCTCCAAAGCCCCAGCCGTGAGACGGGCGCACGCTCGCTGTGCTCCTCGTCACTCGCTTCGCTCGTTCCTGCGGTGCTTGCGTCGCCTGCGCCCGCCTCCCGGCTGCCCCTTTGAGTCCCGCCCACAGCACCGCTCCGCACCCCACGCCTCCCCAGCCTCGTCGGCGGTCCTCCGCTTCGCTCCGGACCGCCGACTCCCTCGCGCGTGCGACTCGCGCCCTGCGGGCGCTCGTCGGCACGCGCCACCGCATCGTCTATTGATAAATGAGCGTCGCCACCGCGGTCGCGTATTTAAATAAGATCTACCGCCGAATCCCGTCGAGGTCGTCGAGGAACGCCCGCAGCGCCGAGCGCGTCACGTGCGGCATACACACCACGCGGAGCTCTCCCGTCCCGGTCCGCGACACCTTCCAGCCGGCGTCGCGGAGCGCGGCAAACTCGGATTCGGGCACGTCCGCCGCGACGAGCGGGAGTTCGGGGTCGACCACGTCGTACCCGCGGTCGACGAGCTCGTCGGCGAGCCACTCGGCGTTCTCGGCCGCGCGTTCCGCCGTCTCGCGGTAGCCGTCGGGCCACAGCGCGTCCATCGCCGCGGCGGCGCCCGCGACCCCGGCGCCGCTCCGGGTCCCGGTCAGCGTCGCCTGCGACCGGGATTCCAGGTACGGGGTCTCGACCGCGAGCGCGTCGAGCGCAGCGTCCTCGCTGGCGAGTAGGCCGCCCGCCGGGACGGGCGCCCGCCCGAACTTGTGGGGGTCGATCGTCAGCGTGTCGACCGGCGCGTCGGCGAACGACCACGCGTGGTCGGTGAACGGGAGGACGAACCCGCCCCACGCGGCGTCGACGTGGAACCGCGCCCCGACCTCGTCGGCGATCGCTGCCAGCTCGGGGATCGGGTCGACCCGGCCGTACTCCGTGCTGCCGGCGACGCCGACGACGAGCGCGGTCGCGTCGTCGACGGCGGCCGCGACGGCGTCGGTGTCAGCTCGATAGTCGTCGTCGAGGGGCACCGTCCGGAGTTCCACGTCGAGCAACGCCGCCGCCTTCGTGAACGAGAAGTGTGCGCTCTCGGGCGCGACAACGTTGAGATCGGTCCCTTCGTGCCGGTTCCGCGCCGACCGGACCGCCTGAACGTTCGCCTCGGTGCCGCCGGAGGTGACGTACCCGGCGGCGGACTCCGGATCCGGGTGGGCCGCGAGCGTCGCGAGCCCCTCGACCGCGCGCGCCTCGAGGTCCGCGACGGCCTCGTAGGTGGCGGGGTCGCCGGGGTTCGTCGCGAGGAAGCGCTCGGCGGCCGCGCGGGCCTCCGGGTGCGGCTCGGTGCACATCGAGGAGAGCACCCGATCGAACGACTGCGGCTCCGGTTCCGGCTGTCGCATCTGCCCCCCTGTTGCCGGGGGCGGCTCTTACCCGTTCCGCTCTGGGGTGCGTCCGGAGACCGACCGCGGGCGGCCTCAGCGGACCGAGTCGAGCAGCAGGCGCTGTTCGGGCGGCCTCAGCGGACCGAGTCGAGCAGCAGGCGCTGTTCGGTCCGCTTGACCTCGTGTTGGACGTCGCGGACCGCGTCGATGTTCGCGGAGATGGAGGAGACCCCCTTCTCGACGAGGAACTCGACCATCTCGGGCTTCGAGCCGGCCTGGCCGCAGATGCTGGTGTCGACGCCGAGCTCGCGGCACGTCTCGATCGTGTCGCCGATGAGCCGCAACACGGCCGGGTGGAGCTCGTCGAACCGGTCGGCGACGTGCTCGTTGTTGCGGTCGACCGCCAGCGTGTACTGCGTGAGGTCGTTGGTGCCGAAGGAGGCGAAGTCGATCCCCGCCTCCGCGAGCTCCTCGATCTGGAGCGCGCTGGCGGGCGTCTCGATCATCACGCCCCAGCGGTGGGTCTCGGGGTCGATTCCGGCCTCGCGCATGTGGCCCGTGATCCCCTCGACGTCGGCCGCGTCGTTGACGAGCGGGAACATCACCTCCAGGTTGTCGTACCCCATGTCGTAGAGCCGCGCGAACGCGGCCAGCTCCTGCCGGAACGGCTCCGGCTTGTCGAGGCTCCGGCGGATCCCGCGCCAGCCGAGCATCGGGTTGTGCTCGGCGGGCTCGCCCTCGCCGCCCTCCAGCTCGCGGAACTCGTCGGTCGGCGCGTCGATGGTGCGTACCCGGACCGGTCGGGGGTAGAACTCGTCGGCGACGCGGCGCACGCCCTCGATGAGCTCGTCCTGATACGCGCGGGCGCCGTGGTCGGCGATGTACTTCTCGGGCGTCTTCCCGAGCGACAGCACCATGTGCTCGATCCGGAGCAGGCCGACGCCGTCGGCCCCCGTCGCCGCGGCGCGCTCGGCCGCCTCCGGGATCGAGACGTTCACCTTCACCTCCGTCGCCGTCATCGGCTTGACGGGGGTCTCGGGGCGCGCGGCCTCCACCGGCTCGAACTCCTCGCCGGACTCGGCCGACTCCGACTCGCCCGCGCGGATCGTCCCCTTGTCGCCGTCGAGGGTCACCTGCTGGCCGTCCTCGAGGACGCGGGTCCCGTTGCCGGTGCCGACGACCGCGGGGACGCCGAGCTCGCGGGAGATGATCGCCGCGTGGCTCGTCATCCCACCTTCGTCGGTGACGATGCCGGCGGCGCGTTTCATCGCCGGAACCATGTCCGGCATCGTCATCTCCGTCACCATCACGTCGCCCTCCTGGACCTGATCGAGGTGGTCAAGCTTGTGGACGATCCGGACCGCGCCGGAGACGATCCCCGGGCTCGCGCCGAGCCCGTCGACGAGGACGTCCGCGTCGTCTCCGGCGGATCCGTCCCCGGCCGCGCCGGGCTGGCCCGACGCCGCGTCCCCAACGGCGGACTTCCGCGGGGTCTCGCCGCCGGTTCCGCCCGCGTCCGCACCGTCCTCCTCGCCCGCGTTCTCCTGAATCGTCGTGATCGGACGCGACTGGAGCATGTAGATCTCGCCGTCGTATATCGCCCACTCGACGTCCTGCGGAGACCCGTAGTGGTCCTCAACCAGCTCGCCGAGCTCGACGAGGTCGCCGATCTCCGCGTCCGAGAGCACCCGCTCGTGTCGGCGCTCCTCGTCGACGTCGAGCTGGACCGTCTCGCCGGTCTCCTCGTCTTTCACCATCTCCACCTTCTTGTCCGCGACGGTGACCTGGTCGACTTCGCCGCGCTCGCGGTCGTAGACGTAGTTGTCGGGGGAGACGGTGCCGGAGACGACCGCCTCGCCGAGCCCCCACGCGGCCTCGATGGTGACCTGCGGCTCGCCCGTCGAGGGGTGGCTGGTGAACATCACGCCGGACTTCTCGGCGTCGACCATCCGCTGGACGACGACCGCGATGTCGACGTCCTCGTGCGGGAACCCTCGCTGCTGTCGGTAGTAGATCGCGCGCTGGGTGAAAAGCGAGGCCCAGCACTCCTTCACGCGCCGGAGGAGGTCGTCCTCGCGGACGTTGAGGAACGTCTCCTGTTGGCCGGCGAACGACGAGTCGGGGAGGTCCTCGGCCGTGGCCGAGGAGCGCACCGCGACGAACGCCTCCTCGCCGTCCTCGGCCATCGCCCGGTACTGTTCGAGGATCTCCTCGCGCACCTCGTCGGGGAACGGCGTGTCGAGGATGAGTTCTTCCGCGCGCGCCTCGGCCTCGCGGAGCGCCGCGGAGTCTTCGGGGTCGACGTCGACCGCGTCGAACAGCTCGGCGTCGATCCCGGCCTCCTCGATGAAGGTGCGGTACGTGCCCGCGGTGACGGCGAACCCCGGCGGCACCGGGAGCCCCGCACCGATGAGTTCGCCGAGCGACGCGGCCTTTCCGCCGACGGTCCCGACGTCGTCGGCGTCGACGTCCTCCAGCAAGAGTACTGCCATTCGTGTACTCTGAGGATCCGCGAGGCGACCTATGAAGCTTCCGGCGGCCGAAACGCTGAATAAAAGATTACTCGCCGCCGAGTTGTGTTCGGTCGTGGCAGACGGCAATTCAACGAGGCGAAAGGGTACGAGCGGACGCGCGACGCCTCATTCGGGTCCGACGCCGTCGTGGAGGGGGTATCTGGTCGGGAACCCTGCGACCGCGAACGAAAACGAGGGCCGAAGGTCGGGGACAGCGAACCGAATCGCGGTTCGTACAACGCAGTAATGGAGGGGCCGGCCTATACTTATCTCCGGTTCCGCGATTAGGGCTCGTAACTTGTTACCGGAGTTGTAACACCGCGACTCGGTCGACTCGCACCGCGACTCGGTCGACCGTCGCCCCTGATCAGTCGCCGCCGAGCCGCCGCCGCTCGTCCCGGAGCAGCCGCTCCCAGAGCCCGAACAGGGCGCTGTCGAGGCCGTACGCCTCGTCGACCCGGCGGACCCAGCGATCGTCGGCGAACAGGTGGCGCTGGAACCGTCGGACCTCGGGCGAGAGGCGGTCGCGGTCGCCGCCGTAGTAGGACAGCGACTCCTCGCGGGTCCGCGCGACGAGGCCGTCGGGCACCTCGATACCGTCGGCGGCGGCGACGTGGTCGAACCACTCCAGGTGGAGCAGCGAGTCCGCGAGGAGGAACCGCTTGCGGAAGCCGGAGACCCGCGACAGCGCCGGGGCGCCGTCGATCCGGACGTCGGTCGGTCGCGAGAACCGCGGCGCTGTCGCGGTGACGGACGCGCGCTCGGCGACCGCGCCGGCGACCCGTCGCAGCCGCCAGTCGCCGTACCGGACCGGCGCGATCAGCGCGAGCTCGTACCAGGTCGGCAGCCACTCGCAGTACGGCTCCGAGAACGCGCCGTCCGCGAGCAGCGTCGCCGCGACCGAGCGCGCCTCGGCGGGCGTCAGCTCGTCGGGTGCCGTTCGGAGCCGCCGCGCGATCCGGTCGGCGTCGAGCTCGTCGACGCCGGCGAAGCCCATTCCCTCGGCCACCTCGGTCGTGTACGCGCGGCCGGCGGCGTACCAGGCCGCGAAGTCGGCGGGCGTCGTCAGGCGCAGGAGTTGGAGGACTGTGATACCGATCGGAGGGGCCGCGCCGAAATAACTGTTCGGTCGGTCAGCCGTCGACGGAGCCGCCGGCGTCGCCCTCGACCACGCCCTCGGCGTCGCTCTCGATCAAGCTGCCGGCGTCGCTCTCACCCGTCCCATCCGGATCGTCGAGCGCGTCGTCGAGCCCCCACTCGACGGCGCGGTCGCGGGCCTCCGACCGCGCCTGCTCGCGGATCGCGTCGATCCGCTCCTCGTCCGCGAGGAAGGCGGCGACGGCGTCGTCCTCGTCGGAAGCGTCCCGCAGGCGTTCCTCGGGCGCGGCTTCGCGAGTCCGCTCGGCGAGGGCGGCGTCGTCGGCCAGCTCGGTCGCGGCCGCGTCGGGCGCGACGCGCAGCGCCTCCTCCTCGTGGGCCGCGGCCAGCCCGCTCGCGTCGACGGCGTAGAGCTCGACGCGGTAGGGCCCGGGGACCGCCAGCTCCGCGAGCGCGTCCGGGCCGCCGCTGTCCGTCACGGTGTTGTACGCGAGCACGGGCACGCCGTCGTCGAAGGTGATCACGCCGCGGGCCTCGCCGGACAACAGCAGCGTCTCCTGGGGAACGAGCGTCGCGTAGCCGGTGAGCTCGCGGTCGAGCGCTCGCGAGAGCGTCGTCCCCACGTCCGAGACCACGCGCGAGCGCAGGAGCGTCCCCCGCGGGATGGTGAGCGTGGCCGGCTCCGAGCCGTCGCGCTCCGAGCCGTCGCTCTTCGAGCTCCCGCTCATGGCGTGTCAGGGACGACCGCGCTGCGGAACCGGTCGGCGACCGCGTCGCCGTCGCCGTCGCGCACGTCGAGCCGGTCGGCGGCCCGTCGGAAGCGCGCGGCGGCCTCGCTCTCCGGGGCGTGCGCGAGGAGGGGCTTCCCCGCTCGGCGCGCGGCCCGGACGTCGTCGCTCTCGGGGACGTTCGCGAGGACGGGGCCGCCGAAGTGGCGCTCCGCTTGCGCGGCAACGTCGTCGGCCTCGTCCCGGACCTTGTTGAACAGGACGCCGGCCGTCTCCGTGCCGTACGAGCGGGCGTACTCCTGGACTTTGAGTCCGTCCGAGAGCGCGGGGATGGTCGGCTCGACGACGACCACGACGCGGTCGGCGAGCACGACCGGCAGCACGGCGGACTTCGACCCCAGCGCGGCCGGCGAGTCGAGCAGGAGCACGTCGGTGTCGCGCGCGAGCTCGGCCACCACGTCGCGGAGCCGCTCGGGCTCCGCGGCCTCGAACCCGGCAAGGGAGGTGCCGCAGGGGACGACCGAGAGTCCGAAGCGCTCGTAGGTGGCCTCACTCACGTCCGTCGCGGTGCCCTCGACGAGCAGATCGTGGAGGGTGACCGCCGCGTCGTCGAGCCCGGCGTGAAAGAGGAGGTTCGCCATCCCGGTGTCGGCGTCCACGACCGTCACGTCGTGGTCGGCCGCGAGCGCCATCCCGAGCGCGAGCGTGCTCGTCGTCTTCCCCGTGCCGCCCTTCCCGCTGGCGACCGCGAACGCCTCGACCATACGCCCGCTCACCCGGCGGTCCGAATAAAAGCTATTCATCGCGGTCGCGGTGATTCCCACCTGCTGCCGATCGCGGTGGCGCGTGCGTGCGAGCGGCCGCCCTCGGCGGCCGCGAGGAGCCCGCGCGAGGGAGTCAGTCGCCCGAAGCGGAGCGAGGGCGACTGACGAGGCTGGGGAGGCGTGAGGTGCTGTGCGGAGCGTTCCCGCGAGCGAAGCGAGCGGGAGCACGGAAGTCGCAGCCCGCGCAGCGAACGCAGTGAGCGAGCAGGACCGTCTTCCGGCGGTGCGGGGTGGGACTCAAAGGGGCAGCCGTGAGGCGGGCGCAGGCGACGCAAGCACCGCAGGGAGCGAGCAGCGCGAGCGACTGAGGAGCGCAGCGAGCGTGCGCCCGCCTCACGGCTGGGGCTTTGGAGGCGTTCTCCGCCGTTCAACAGTCAGTCATTTATAAGCGAGCGGCTGGGACTTTGGAGGCGTTCTCCGCCGTTCAACAGTCAGTCACTTATAACCGAGCGGCTGGGGCTTTGGCGGTGTTCGCCGCCGATCTACCATTAGTCATTTATAAGTGAGCGGCTGGGGCGTAGGAAACGTTCACCCCTGATTTGCCGCCGGAGATTCCTTCGTACTTCTCGTCCACCGAGAGCTTTTGATCCAGCGGACCGAATCACGATCATGGTCGAGACCATTTCCGCCGACGAGTTCCGCGACAGGATCGACGCGCGTCGGCGCGGCGACCGTTCGTTCGTCGTCGTCGACACGCGACCCGAAGAGAGCTTCGAGGGGTGGCGCGTGGCGGACGCGGTCCACTACTTCTACAAGCCGTTCCACGAGTTCGACGTCGACGACTTCGAGCGCGAGAACGGTCTCTCGTCCGACGATAACGTGATAACCCTGTGCGCGAAGGGGAAGGCCTCGGAGGACTTCGCCGCCGAACTCGACGCGGCGGGGTACGAGGACGTGACGGTCGTCGCCGACGGGATGCGCGGGTGGTCGGGCGTTTATGACCGAACTTCCGTCCCCCTCCCCGACACGCCCGATTCCGCGCCGCCGCTCGACATTGTCCAGGTCCAGCGCCGCGCAAAGGGGTGTCTGGGATACCTCGTAGTCGGCGGACGCGAGCCGGGCGACGCGGATCACGTCGTTGCTGATTCCGACGGCTCCAACCGCGTTGCCGTCGCTATCGATGTCTCCAGACACGGCGAGGAGTGGGTCAAGGCGGCCGCCGAGCACGACGCGTCGATCGCGGCGGTCCTCGACACGCACGTCCACGCGGACCACCTCTCGGGGGGCCGGGCGCTCGCGGACGAGCTCGGGGTGCCGTACTACCTGCCCGCCGCGGCCGCCGAGCGCGACGTGGCGCACGCCTTCGAGCCGATCGGGCGCAACGAGACGCTCGACGTCGGCGGCGTCGGCCTGAAGGCGCTCGCGACGCCCGGCCACACCGATGACGGCGCGAGCTACCTCGTCGGCGACGCGGCGGTCCTCACGGGCGACACGCTCTTCACCGACAGCGTCGGGCGGACGGAGCTCCAGTTCTCGGCGGGCGGCGACGAAAACGAGTCAGAGACGGGCGCCGCGGGCGCCGCTCGCCGGCTGTACGACTCGCTCCACGGGACGCTCCTCGCGCAGCCGGACGGCGTCGTCGTCTGCCCCGGCCACTTCGCGGTCGCGAACGACGGGACGACCGGCGACGTCGTCCCGGGCGAACCCGTCTTCACGACGGTCGGAGCGGCGCGCCGCGAAATTGAGGTGCTCGCCCTCGACGCGGACGAGTTCGTCGACCGTATCACCCGGACGCTCCCGGAGAAGCCGCCGAACTACGAGTCGGTGATCGCGGCCAACCGCGGGGTCGAGTCGCCGCCGGACGAGACCGCGGCGATCGAGCTCGAACTCGGCCCGAATCGCTGTGCGGCCGAGCCCGACACCGGGTCCGCTGCGGACGACTGAAGCCGATCCGCACCACTGAGCAGCCGATAGCGGGCTATCGGTCGTCCGGTCGGTCGTCTCCACCGGTCGCGTTGTCTCGATCGGCCGCGTCGTCTCGGTCGGCTTCCAACTCCGCCACGCGCTCGCGGAGATCACCCCGGTCCCGGGCGAGCGAGTTGACGGTCGCTTCGAGGTCGGCGATACGGCTCGTGAGATCGAGGTACGCGTAGCCGGCGAACAAGCCGACGACGAGGCCGATGACCCCGCCGATGAGGAACCCGATGAGCGTCGTGACCGACATGAAGAGCGCATCGGCGATATCCTCGGCGCTGATGGGGAGGGCGAACGGCATACGCCCGCTGGTACGTGATTCCTGAAAAGGGTTCTCACCGTTCTGTCCGACTCGCTACCGCCTGACTCGCCGCCCCCGACTCACTCGTCGTGGATGAAGACGAGCCGCTTCGACTCCGTGTTGACGAGACAGAGGTCGATCCCGTCGCGGGTCGCGCCGATCTGCTGCCAGCCGTGGTCGCTGACGAACAGCGTCTGGAAGACGCCGCGGTCGCAGTCGGGGTTCGGACAGCCGACGCCCGCCGCGTTCTTGTAGACGGTCGTCCCGCCGCCTGAACTCTGTCGCACCAACCCGTCGGTCAGCGACCGGAACTCCTCGGCGGACATCGGACTCTCCGCGTCGTCGTCTCCCATGCGTTCGCGTTCGGAGTCGATCGTATAAAAATCGCCTGTCCGTGGCAACTGGTGACATGAATTCGGCGCCGGGCTCGTCGCTGTTCCCTTACTCCGCGTCCCGCTTCACCGTATCGGCGTACGCGTCCGCCAGCCGCGTCGGCTCCGGGAGCTTGTACCCCGCGCAGAGCGCTTCGACGAACTCGACCGCGCTCTCCGCCGACACGCGGTGGCCGGGGCTGACGTACAGCGGGTTCACTCGCTTGCTGTTCGGGTACTGGCGCGACTGGAACGCGTGGCCGATCACCGTCCCCGGCTCGGCGGTCGTCACCGCGTCGTCGGCGCGGATCGGCGTCCACCAGCCCTCGGAGCGCTCCGCGGTCGACTCGTCGGGCTCGCCACAGAGGAGGTTCTTTGCGACGCCGACGCTCGGGGTGTCGCGGAGGACGCCGACGTGGGTCGCGAGCCCCGCCTCGCGGAAGTGGATCCGACCGGAGCCGTCGCAGACCAGCAGGTCGGGGTCGGCGTCGAGCGCGTCGAGCGCGGCGAGTATTGGCTCGCCCTCCCGGAACGCGAGCAGGCCGGGAATGTAGGGGATCGACAGCGGCGTCGTCGCGCTCGCGTACTCGATTACGGTCCCGCCGCGGAGCGCGACCGCGGCCGAGACGGCGGCGTCGGGGCGGTCGCCGTCGCGGTCGGTGAGGAACGCCTGGTCGACGCCGACGACAGTGGGGGCGTCGGGATCGCTCTCCGGACCCCCTGCGTCCTCCGACTCCACGCCCGCGCCGGTCCCCAACCGCTCCTGCGCCCCGTCGCGCGCCGGCGGGAGCCCGTCCGCGAGCGAGGCGGCCTCGTCGACCGCGATCGCGGCCGGGTCGAGCCCGTGGTCGTCCGCGAACGTCGCGGCCGCCGCGATGTCGCGCTGGAGGGCCTCCATCTCGTCGTGCGACAGCGACGGATCCGGCCGGAGGTCGGGTCGCGCGAGGTCCATCAGCGTCGCCGACCGGGTCCACCGGGGCCACCCGGTCCGCGCGGGCCGCGGGCGCCGCCCATCGAGACGCCGCCCATGCCGCCCGCGGAGCGCGCGAGCCCCTCGTTGCGCTTGCCGAAGGCGAGGCCGATGGCGAAGCCGATCAGGTGCGCGAGGTGCGCGATGCCGCCGGCGCTGCCGGCGCCGCCGGCTTGGAGGCTCTGGACAACGAGGACCGCCGAGATGAGCGCGATCCCCCACGTGAGGTACTTGATCTTCATCGGGATGACGAAGAAGAGAAGGACCTGCATGTTCGGCCGCCAGACGGTGAGAACGCCGAGGATCGCGAAGCCGGCGCCGCTGGCGCCGAGGACGCCCGTCGGGGGCGCGCCGGTCGCGATCGCGAACAGAACGTGGCCGAGGCCGGCGATGATCCCCGAGAGGAGGAAGAACCCGACGAACCGCTTCGACCCAACCGCGCGCTCGACGAGGGGGCCGAAGAACAGGATGACGACGCTGTTGCCGATGATGTGGTACAGCACTCCCGGCGAGTGCGAGAACACCGACGTCACCCAGGTCCACACGTTGAGGAGCTCGTTCGACTGAAGCACAAACAGCGTGTTGTGAAGGGACTGCCCGCCGAAGTACAGTACCGCCAACTGCGCGACGAACGTCACCCACATCGCCAACAGCAGGGCGTACGTCGCGTTGTTGCGGAAGTATCCTAGAATGCCGCCGGTGCCGGTTTCGCGGTCGATCCGACGCTTGACGCGGCCGACGACCCCCGCGGAGGCGCCGCCGGTGCGGCCACCACCGTCCGCGCCGCCTCCGCCCTCGACGCTCTCGTCGAAGCCGCTGTCGAAGACGCCGCCGGGGTCGTCCCACTCGGCGAGGCCCGGGCAGTCGTGGTTCTCGGGTAGTCGGTGCTCGGCACAGAACGTCTGGCCGCACCGCTTACACTGGTACGGGAGGTTCTCGTACTCCCCGCACACGTCGCACGTCGCCATTGCCGGCACTTACGGGGGCGGTCGTAAAGCGGTTTGGCTCTCTACGTGGTTTGTCGTGAGGCGGTCGGCGGTCTCGGTGATTGTTTATAAATAGTGTTTGGTGGTATCGCGGCGAACACCGCCAAAGCCCCAGCCGATTGCTTATAAATGGTTAACTGCGGATCGACGGCGAACACCTCCAAAGCCCCAGCCGGGAGGCGGGCGCACGCTCGCTGCGCTCCTCAGTCGCTCGTTCCACTCGCTCCTTGCGGTGCTTGCTTCGCCTGCGCCCGCCTCCCGGCTGCCCCTTTGAGTCCCACCCCGCACAGCACCGCCCCGCGCCTCACACCTCCCCAGCCTCGTCGCTGGCACCCTTCGCTTCGCTCCGGGAGCCAGCGACTCCCTCGCGCGTGCTCCTCGCGGCCGCCTTCGGCGGCCACTCGGAGGCACGCGCCACCGCACAGTATTTACTTATAAATAGTCGCCGCAGTCGCGATCAATTACTTACAAACAATCACTCGCCTGCGTCACCTTCTCGCAGCCCGTCAACGAGCTCTCTAAGCGTCGCGAGCGGGTACTGTCCGGGCGCGGTCGCCTCCGCGGGGTCGACGGGCGCGTAGCCGATCTTCGAGCCGTAGACCGGGGTGACCGCGCGGGTGTGTCGTCCCGGCTCACCCATACACATCGTCGCGACGCGGTGACCCGCGGCGGTCGCCTCGTGGGTCGCCTCGATCATCGCGAGCGCGTCGGCCGGCGCGGTCGCGGTCGTCGCCAGCTTCCCCACGTCGCCCTCGCTCGCGGCGTCCGCGAGGAGGTCGACGAGCGCGGCCGGCTCCGGGGTGGACTCGAAGTCGTGGACGGACGCGACCACCTTGACCCCGGCCTCGCGGGCCGCGTTGCGCAGCGCGGTCGCGTGCGACTCCTCGCCCGGGTCCGGGCGCGTCCCGCGCAGCGCAGCGAGCTCGATGTCGACGGCGGCCACCGCGTCGTTACCGATCGCCGTCGAGAGCGCGTCGTACCGCCCCAGCCCCTCGGCCTCGCCGCCCTCCCACGACGCCCGGTTCGTGACGAGCAGCGGGAGCTCGCCGTCGTAGCCCGCCAGTTGGTCGAGCGGGGAGTTTGCGAGGTCCATCCGGAACTCCACCGCGTCGGCGTCCTCGCGGGCGCGCGGCTCCTCCGTGAGGTCGGCCGTGCTCGCGGCGAGAACGAACTCCTCGAACATACGCGGCGGTTCCGTCGCCGGGGTCTTAGCTGGTCGGGTTAGCGCGGACCGTGAGGTCGAAACGAGTCAGCGAAACGAGCGGCGAAAAGCGCGCGGCTTACGCGACGAGGCCGTCCTCGGCCTCTAACAGCTCGTGGTAGCGGTTCCGGATGGTGACTTCAGAGATGTCGGCGACCTCGCTCACGGCGGCCTGCGTCGTCTTCTCGTTGGTGAGGAGCGCGGCGGCGTAGACGGCGGCCGCGGCGAGGCCCACCGGCGACTTGCCCGAGTGGACGCCCTTCTCCTTCGCGTTGCGGAGGAGGCTCTTCGCGCGCATCTCGGACTCCTCGGAGAGCTCTAGGTCGGAAGCGAACCGGGGGACGTACTGCTCGGGGTCGGCCGGCTTCACTTCGAGCTTCAGCTCGCGGACGACGTAGCGGTACGTCCGCGCGATCTCGGCCTTCTCGACGCGGGAGACGTCGGCGATCTCGTCGAGCGAGCGGGGGACGCCGGCCATCCGGGCGGCGGCGTACACGCAGGAGGTCGAGACGCCCTCGATGGAGCGGCCGGGGAGGAGGTCCTCGTCGAGCGCGCGGCGGTAGATGACGGAGGCTGTCTCGCGGACGTTGTCCGGGAGGCCTTGGGCGCTGGCCATCCGGTCGATCTCGCCGAGCGCCTGCTTCAGGTTGCGTTCCTTGGAGTCGCGAGTGCGGAACCGCTCGTTCCACTTGCGGAGGCGCTGCATCTTCTGGCGCTGGCGCGCGCCGAGCGACCGGCCGTACGCGTCCTTGTCGCGCCAGTCGATGTTCGTCGAGAGCCCCTTGTCGTGCATCGTGTTGGTCGTCGGGGCGCCGACACGGCTCTTCTCGTCCTTCTCGCGGGAGTCGAACGCGCGCCACTCCGGCCCGCGGTCGACCGAGTCTGCCTCGACGACGAGCCCGCAGTCGCTGCAGACCGTCTCCCCGTGTTCCTCGTCGTTGATGACGTGGCCCCCGCACTCCGGGCAGCTGAGCGTCTCGTCGGTGCTCTCCGATTCCTCCTCGTTCGTCTCCGTTCGGGAGCGACTCCCCCGTTTGTGTAGTCGTTCACTCATAGCTCGGTTGCCCCCGGAAACTGAAACTGCCCGAGAGCGATCTTGGTTTACCGTCGGCGGAACACAACTTAAAACGACCGGAACGTGTCGCTCGAATCCCGACGAAAGGACACGATCTATCACGTGTTTTCGCCGATCCGGCGATCGGCGGTGACGCGCCGTCGACCGCGCTCGACGCGGCCGACCTCGCCGGAACGTCGACGGGACCGAAACCGTTGACACGCTCGCGGTCGGACCGAACGCCATGTCTTCGCCCCGCGTCGTCTCGCTCGCGCCGAGCGCGACCGCGACGGTCGCCGCGCTCGACGCGGCCGACAACCTCGTCGGCGTCACCGCCCACTGCGACCTGTCGGACGACCCGGACGCCGGATCGGCACACGGCGACTCTCTCCCGGACACCGTCGGGGGCTGGCTGAACCCCGACCTCGATCGCGTCGCCGCCCTCGACCCCGATGTCGTCCTCACGAGCGACGCGCTCCAGGCCGACCTCGCCGACGACTGCCGCGACCGCGGCCTTGAGGTCGCGCACCGCGAACCCGCGACGCTCGACGACGTGGTCGACGGGTTTGCGGCCCGCGGGCGCGACGTGGGCCGACCCGAAGCCGGCGAGCGACTCGCCGCCGACGCCCGCGACCGCCTCGACCGGATCGCCGACGCCGTCGCCGACCGCCCCAGACCGACCGCCTACTGCGAGGAGTGGTCCGACCCGCCGATGGCGGCCGGCAACTGGGTCCCCGACGCCGTCCGCGCCGCGGGGGGCCGCTACCCGTTCGTCGACGCCGGCGAGCGCTCTCGGGAGGTCGACCCCGCCGCGGTCGAGCGGGCCGACCCCGACCACGTCGTCGTCCACATCTGCGGGCACGGCGACCGAGTCGACCCCGCGACCGTCGCCGAGCGCGACTGGGTCGACGCCCCTGTGAGCGTGATCGACGACTCCCTCCTCAACCAGCCGAGCCCCGCGCTCCTGGACGGGGTCGAGCGGCTGGCGCGCTTGCTCCATCCCGACGCGTTTTCAGTCGCCGACGCCGACGACCGGACATGACGACCCTGCGAGTCGGCGTCGGCAGCGGCAACCCGGTGAAGCGGCGCGCGGTCGAACTGGCGCTCGGATCGGCGGCGGACGACGACCTGCCGAGCGACCCGACCGGGGTCGCGATCGAGTCGATCCCCGTCGACTCCGGCGTGAGCGAACAGCCGACGGGTCACGCGGAGACGATCGCGGGCGCCGAGAACCGGGCTGCTGCGGTTCTCGACGCGGAACCGAGGGACAGCGAACCGGCCTACGACCTCGGCGTCGGCGTCGAGGGCGGCGTCGCGGCGTTCGACGGCGCCGACGGCCGCTACCTGATCATGTGGGCCGCGGTGACCGACGGCGACCGCGTCGGCCGCGGCGCCGGCCCGAGCCTCGCGCTCCCGGCGGACGTCGCCGCCCGCATCGACGACGGGGAAGAGCTGGGCCCGGTGATGGACGACCTCCTCGACACCGAGGGCGTCGCGAAGCGCGGCGGCGCGGCGGGCGCGCTGACGAACGGCCGCGTCGACCGCGCCGAGGCGCTCGCGGCCGGGGTGAGCGGCGCGCTCGGGCCGTTCGTCACCGAGCTGTACTGACTCCGGCGCGACGGCATCGGCGCGGCGCCGCCGCGGTTCGAAGGCCGTACCCAAACGCGGTCGTGGGGCGGGACTCACGGCCCCGATGATACACAAAATCGCACGACTGCGGGGCGTTAGTTCGGTCTACCAACCGCCTTATGCGGCGTGCCGACGTGGTACTCGTATGAGCACTGCCCACCCGGACGCGGTCGCCGCTGAATCGACCGGCCTCTCCGCGAAACAGGCGCGTATCCTGCGGTACCTCCGCGAGAACGCGGCCGACCGAACGTACTTCAAATCGCGGCTGATCGCCGACGATCTCGGCCTCTCGGCGAAGGAGGTCGGCGCGAACATGAGCGCCGTCGCCGACGCGGCGACCGACGTCGATGTCGAGAAGTGGGGGTACTCGTCGGGGACGACGTGGATGGTCACCGCCTGAAATCCCTCACAGCTGTCGGAATCAGGGGTCGTACGCGACCAGCGACGCCGCCTCGTCGGCGAACGCGACGGCCTCGGCGTCGAAGGAGTCCGCGTACCGGACGACGAGCGTGAGCAGCCGCTCCGGCTCGGTGAGCGCGTAGCCGTCGGTCCGGTCGAGGAGGCCCGCCCGCTCCAGGTCGGCGGCCGCGGCGCTTATCGTCGGCCGCGAGACGCCGAGGGCGCTCGCGAGGTCGGCGCCGGTCGCGTCGGGGTCGCGCAACAGCGCGAGTATCATCCCGCGGGGCGTCTCCCGGCGGAGGTAGCCGAGCGCCCGCTTGTCCGTCTCGTCGAACCGGCCGGCGGGGAAGAAGCGCCGGTAGTCGGCGTCCTTCACCGACTCGATCGCGCCCGCCTCCTCCAGCTTCCGGAGGTGGTACTGGGCCTCGCCGGTGCCGAGGCGGAGGTCGTCGCGGAGCTTCGAGAAGTGCGCGCCGGGGGTCGTCGGCACGTAGCCGCGGATCGCCTCCCGCGTCTCGTTCGCGTCGTCGGCGTCGTCGGCGCTCGCGGTCCCGACGAACGGCGCGGCGGCTCCGATCGCGGCGAACCGCCGGAGCGTCTCACGCTTTCGGCCGTCGAACCCCTCTGTCACAGCTGTATTAGTCGGCGCCTCGACAAAAGCACTTCGCTCGCGGGCGATTCGCGGCGGAAATCGCCGGAACTTCCCCGTTTCGCGCCGAGCTACTCTTCCTTCTCGACTTCCGCGGGGGCCTCCTCGTCGTCCATCTCTTGGATGACCTCGTCGGCGGACCTGATGCTCGCGCCGGCGTCGCCCGACTTCACGGCCTCGGCCTCCTTCTCGAGCTCCTCGACGTTCATCTCCGCGGACTCCTCGATCTGGCCGAGGATCTCGTCGATGTCGTCGAGCCCGAGCATCTTCCGGGTGTCGTCGTCGAACTCCTTCCCGTCGAGCCCCTCCATCTCCTGAACGTCGGAGCCGGAGAGCGCCTTGCCGTAGCGCCCCACCAGACTCGTGAGCTCCTGCGGGAGGACGAACGTAGTCGATTCGCCTTTCCCGATCTCTTCGAGCGTTTCCATCCCGCGCTCGATGATGGCGCGCTCGCCCATCGACTCGGCGGAACGGGCGCGGAGGACCGTCGAGATGGCGTCCCCCTGCGCTTCGAGGATCTGGGACTGCTTTTCACCCTGCGCGCGGATGATGTTGGACTGCTTGTCACCCTCCGCCTGCTCGACGGCGGAGCGGCGTTCCCCCTGCGCTTCGAGGATCATCGCGCGGCGGCGGCGCTCGGCGGAGGTCTGCTGCTCCATCGCCTGCTGGACATCCTTCGAGGGGTTGACCTCGCGGACCTCGACGCTCTCGACGCGGATCCCCCACTCGTCCGTGGGCTCGTCGAGCTCCTTGCGGATCTTTGCGTTGATCTCCTGTCGCTTGTTCAGCGTGTCGTCGAGTTCCATGTCGCCGAGGACGGCCCGGAGGGTGGTCTGTGCGAGGTTCGAGACGGCCTTCTTGTAGTCGTCGACCTCCAAGAACGCCTTCTTCGCGTCCATCACCTTGATGTAGACGACGGCGTCGGCGGTCACCGGGGAGTTGTCCCGCGTGATCGCCTCCTGACGGGGGACGTCCAGCGTCTGGGTCCGCATGTCGAACGGGTACGTGCGAGAGACGAACGGCGGGATGAGGTTGATACCGGGTTCGAGCAGCTTGCGGTACTCGCCGAAGACGGTGAGCGTCTTCTTCTCGTAGGCGTCGACGATCTCGAACGACTGCCAGAGCGTGACGACCACGAGCAAGAGCGCGAGCAGGCCGACGCTCACGAGCCCGAGACCGAGCCCGCCTTGGAGGGTGATCGGATCCATGCCTCTCGTTTAGGCCATCGTACGCTTAATAGTTCGCCCACCGCCCCCGAATCGGTGCGCCGTCTCCCGGTCGGCTCGCCGCCCCTCGGCTACCCCTCGGCCGACCTCGGCCGCCGGTGACGGACCCGTCAGACGTCCTCATCCGTCAGACGTCCTCACCCGTCCGCGTCGAACTCTGCGGCGACGTTCTCCAGCGCCGCTCGGAGCTGTCGCTCGTTGAATCGGCGGATCGCGGGCGCGCCAACCCTCGTGAGCGCGTTCTCCGGCAGGTCGTACGTCGCGGCGTACGTCAGCTCCGTCCCCCCGTCGACGGGGGCGAGCCGGAGGTCGATGGTGCCGGTGAGGCGGCCGCGGAGCTCGAAGACGTGGCGCTCGGGCGGCTCGTGGACGGTCTGGACGATCTCGCCGTCGATGCCGATCCCGGCCATCCGGTAGGTGTACGAGAGCCGCTTCCCGCCGTTCGCCAGCGGTTCGACGACTCGCACGTCCGTGAGCCCGGGGGTGATCGCCGCGTGGTTCGCGGGGTCGTCGAGGAACGCGAACACGGTCTCCGGGTCGGCCGCGACGACGACCGAGTCGCTCGCGGCGAACGGGTCGTCGTCCGCGTCCGAAGGGTCGTCGCTCATGCGTCGCCTCCCGGGGTCGCGCCATCTCTCGGGGCCGCGGCGCGCTCCCGATTCATTCGCTCGGCCGCGGGTCGACGTACGCCTCGACCAGCTTCCGCTCAGCTGCGCGGAGGTGCTGGTGGAACGTCTGTCGGGTGATCCCCATCTGCTCCGCGATCTCCGAGCCGTCGACCGGTCGCGGCCACTCGAAGTAGCCGTTCAGCTCGGCGGTTTTCAGGGCAGCGCGCTGGCGCTCGGTGAGCCGCTCGTCGACCGCGGCCGCGAACTCCGCGACGGTGCGGTCCCGGCTCTCGCGCTCGACGCGCGACCGGAGCTCCACGCCCTCGTACTCGTCGCGGAACACGTCGAGGATCGACCGGACGTCGTGTTCCGGCGGCGCCTCGATCGTCAGGGTCGCCCCGTCCGCGGTGGCCGTCGCCTCGGCGACGACGACGCCGTGGTCGGCCAGCTGCGTGAACGGCGGCGACTCGGTGATCGTGACGCCGAAGGTGACGCCGTCGTTCGTCTCCGAGACCGTCCGCATCGACTCGACCAGGGGGAGCGCCGCGAGCTCGTCGAGGCTCACGCCCTCGCCGTCGACGCGGAAGTACAGCTCGCAGGCGTCGTCGTCGAGCCGCGTCGTCCCGAGGTGTTCGACCGGCTCCCCGACCGCGTCGGCGATCTGCGCGAGCGACGAGGCCGGGTCGCGGATCTCGACGACGAGCTCCACGACGCGGTCGGTCGTGAGTATCTTCGTCGTCTCAAGCGAGTGGAGCCCGTTCGCGATCATCTTCCCGACGGACTCGCACACCCGCCGCTCGCGGCGGTCGAGGACGTCCGCCCCGCTGCCGTAGATCCCCAACAGCCCGTACCGCCGGTCCCCGTACGTGAGCGGGACGACGAGGAGCCGCCGCCCGCCCGCGGACTTCGGTTCGAGCGGTCCGTCGGCGACGTGCTCTATCGACCCGCTGTGGATCTCCTCGGTCTCGATCGCTTCCCGGACCTCGGTCGGCATCTCGTCGACGTCGAACGACGCGCCGGCCTCGACCGACACGCCGCTCGCGGCGCGGATCTCGAGGCGACCGGTCGCCGACGACACCTCGCCGATCCAGCCGCCGGCGTACCCCGGCTCGCCGGCGACGACCTCGCACACGCGCTCAGGGATGACGCCGGGGTCCCGGTTCTCGACGAGGATGCGACTGATGTCGCTGAGGAGCCCGTTCACCCGACCGAGGACCCTGTCGAGCGAGCGCCGCTCGGTCGCGAGCTTCTCGGCGCGCTCCTCGGCGAGCCGCTCCGCCTCCTTCCGGTCGCTGATGTCGTTCTGGAAGCCGACGTAGTGGGCCAGGTCGCCGTCCGCGTCGTACACCGGCGCGACCGTCAGCTCGTTCCAGAAGGGAGTTCCGTCGCGCCGGTAGTTCCGGATCTCGACGGTCGCCTCCTCCTCGTTCGCGATCGCGTCTCCGATCTCCTCGACGGTCTCCGGGTCCGTCCCCGGCCCCTGGAGGAACCGCGGGTTGCGGCCGAGCGCCTCCTCGACCGGGTAGCCGGTGTGTTCCTCCCAGGCGTCGTTGACGTACACGAGCGGGTAATCCGGGAGATCCGGGTCGCTGATGCTGATCCCGATCGGCGCGTCCTCGACGGCGCGCGTCACCTCCGACGCGGTCGGCTCGTGGTCGGAGATGTCCTGTCGCGGCTCCGAGGTCGGGACCCCCGAGCAGACCGTCGAGACGTCGGAGACGAGCTTGTCGATCGACGCCGACCCGTTCTTCTGGAGGAACCTGTCGACGCCGTTCTCGAAGGCGGCCTCCGGCACCCCCTCCTCGTCCGTCGCCGTGAACATCACGACGGGCACGCCGGCGTCGGACTCCTCGATCGCGGTCGCGAGCGCCACCCCGTCGTCGCCGGCCAGCGCGTACTCGCTGACGACGCAGTCGTACTCCCCGGTCGTCGCCTTCGCGACCGCGGACGCGGCGGTGTCCGTGCGGGTCACCTCGAACCCCGCGGCGCCGAGCGCAGTCTCGATCCGATCGCTCCCCTCCTCCGGGTGGACGAGGAGCGCTCGAGCGTTCGCCATGGGCGTCCGTTCGCACCCGGACGGGTTAACGGTTGCCTACGTTCCGAGAGTCCGAAGCGTCGGCGTTCGACCGGCCGATCGCGGTGGCCGTCGGGGCGCGACTGTCCAGTTAGGCCCGGGTACTTTGGGGTCGCTACGCGTGGGACCGACGTATGGTGTCGACCATCGTCGACGAGGAGCCGTCCCGCGAGCGGGCCCGCGGAACATGAGCGTGCGCGTCCCCGTCCGGGAGCCCCCCACGTCGGTTCCCGGTGACCGAGTCGGCCTCCCCGCAGCCGTCCTCGACGACCTCGGGATCGGCCTCGGCGACACGGTGACCGTCGAGGGCGCGCGGCGCGTCGCCGCCCCTGTCGTCGCGGTCGACGGCGAGGCCCGGGCCGTTTTCCTCCCCGAGCGGCTCCGGCGGACGGCCGGGGTCGAGCCGGGCGACGCCGCCACCGTGGCGGCGTCCGACCTCCCGGTCGCCGCCTCGGTCACGCTGCGGCTCCGCCAGTCGGTCGACTTGGAGCGGAGCGAGGACGCGATCCGCCGCCGGCTCGACCGGCGCGTGGTCGCCGTCGGCGACGAGGTCGAGGTTACGCGCCTCGGCGGCGCGCTCACGCTCCGGTTCGACGTGCGGGACGTGTCTCCCTCCTCGCCGGCGGTCGTCGGCGACGAGACCGAGATCACCGTCGCGGCCGACGACGGAACGCCGGCGGTCGAGGCCGAGCGCCCCGGCGGGGCCGGCGCCGGCGACGGCTTCGTCCCGACGGCGACGTTCGAGCGCCTCCGGGACGCGGTCGCGACCCGGTTCGACGCCGCCGAGACGTTCGAGTCTGCGGGATCCGCGACGCTGGGGCTGCTCCTCCACGGCCCGCGGGGGTCGGGCAAGACGACGCTGGTCGAGGCCGTCGCGGCCGCGACCGATGCGGCGCTCGTCCGCGCCTCCGCGGCGCAGCTCCGCGGCGAGCGGGCGAGCGACCGGTCGGACCGGCTCGACCGCGTCGTCGAGGCCGTCCCGGCCGGCGAGCCGACCGTGGTCCTCCTCGACGACCTCGAGGCGCTCGGAGCCGAGGACGGCGGCTCCGCGCTGGCGGACCGCTTCCGCTCGACCGTCGACGAACTCCGCTCTGGGGAGCGGACGGTCGTGATCGGTGCGACGACCGACCCGAGCGAGGTACCGTCGGCGCTGCGCCGCGGCGGCCGGTTCGACCGCGAGATCGAGATCGAGCCGCTGACGACCGCGGAGCGCGCGGCCGCGCTCGAAGCGCTCTGCGAGGGCGCGCCGCTCGCGATGGACGTCGACTTCGAGTCGGTCGCCGGGCGGCTCAACGGCTACGTGTTCGCCGACCTCGCGGTCCTCGCGGACGCGGCGCTGGAGCGGGCGGTCCGCCGGGACGGCCGGACCGCGATCCGGATGGCGGACTTCGACGCCGCGCTCGACGTGGTCGAGCCCACCGGACTCCGGGAGGTCACCGTCGAGTTCCCCGCGGTCGGCTGGGACGAGGTCGGCGGGCTCGACGACGCCAAGCGCGAGCTCGTCCGCGCGGTGTACTGGCCGCTGGAGTACGCCGACCGCTTCGCGGCGCTGGGGATCGAACCGCCGTCCGGCGTGCTGCTGTACGGGCCGCCGGGGACCGGAAAGACGCTGCTCGCGCGCGCCGCGGCAAGCCTCAGCGACGCGAACTTCATCCCGGTGAACGGCCCCGAGCTGCTCGACAAGTACGTCGGCGAGTCGGAGAAGGCCGTCCGCGACCTGTTCGCCACGGCGCGCGAGAACGCGCCGGCGGTGATCTTCTTCGACGAGGTCGACGCCATTTCGCCGAGGCGCAGCGGCGACGACACGGGCGCCGGCGAGCGCGTGGTGTCGCAGCTATTGACAGAGCTCGACGGGCTGGAGCCGCTCACCGACGTCGCGATTATCGCGGCGACGAACCGCCCGGAGGCCATCGACGAGGCGCTGCTCCGGCCGGGCCGGATCGAGAAGGCGGTCGAGACGCCGCTTCCCGACCGCGAGGCGCGCCGTGAGATCCTGGAGATTCACGTCCGGGAGATGCCGGTGGCCTCCGGCGTCGACCTCGACTCCCTCGCCGACCGCACCGCCGGGTACAGCGGCGGCGACCTCGCGGCGCTGGTCCGCGAGGCCGGGCTGCTCGCGATCGAGGACGCGATCGTCGACGACGGCCCGCCCGCCGACCCGACCGTCGGGCGTGACCACTTCGAGCGCGCGCTCGCCGAGACGTCGCCCTCGACCCCCGACGGGCGCGGCGACGCCGAGCGGTCGGGAAGCGACCCGCCGGCGGAGTGAGGGCGGCGTCCCGGGCTTCGGCGGCGGACCGCCGTCGTTACTCCGGCTCTTCGTGGAGGTTGAGGACGAAGTAGACGACGCCGCCCATGGCGAGCAACTCCAGCGCCGCCATCGTCCAGAACCGCACGTTGAGTCCGCCGCTCGGCTCCTGTAGCGTCGGGATCACGAATATTCCGACGAGGGCGATCGCGGCGCACGCGCCCAGCCCAACGACGGAGCGCGTATTCAACACTGGCGGCTGTTCGGGTGTAGTGTCGGTCATGTCGAAAAATGAACGGTGAAAACGGTTGAATCGTGCTGTTCCGCTGCGTCGATCGGGTCCGCCGATCAGTCGGCGGCCGAGGGCTCGGCGCCCGCGGAGGGCTCCGGGGCCTCAGTGTCGCCGATGATCGCGCGGCTGCGGAGCAGGATGAAGCCGAAGCCGACCTTGGCGGTCACGTCGAGAACCATGAACAGCAGGGTCTCGATGCCGAGGCCGACGACGCCGGCTCCTTCGGTGCCGACGATCCACAGGATCGGGTAGGCCGTCCAGAGGACGAGCACCAGCGCGGTCAGCGTGTTGAACAGCTTCGCCACCTCGGGTCCGCGCTCCTTCGCCGCGGCGCGCAGGCTCGTGGCGAGGAAGTACAGCACGACGATCATGCAGATCGTGCTGAACAGCCACCAGGAGTAGCGCGCGAGCGGCGTGTGCGAGAGCGCACCGATGAGACCGGTGACGATCATCAGCGCGTCGACGCCGACGAGCGTCCCGATGCTCACGCGGTCGACCTTCGCCAGCAGCGCGAGGTCAAGGAGCAGCAGCGGCGTGGTGAACAGCCAGTCCGCGTACCGCGCGTAGTAGATGTCGAGCACTTCGCCGGCGACCGTGACCTCCGTCAGGCCGATGCCGAAGAACATCGACAGGTACGCCGCCGATGCGATCCCCGGCACGAGGATCGTGATCGAGTAGTACTCGCGAGCCTCCTTGTCGGTGACCCCCCATCCTTTGACGATGAAGTAGAAGGTCCCGATTAACATTAGTAGCGTGCCTATACCCAACCAGAGCGTCTCGGGGCGACCGTCCCCGAGCAGGTCGTATCCCGCCTGTAGCGCTATCGGGTCCATACCCACTTCATGATACTGTATATATTCTATTCAGATCGATGCCAACCCAGTTAGGTATCGGCGTCCGCGGGCGGTCGACCGTCAGGGCTCCTCGGTGGTCGCTGCCGGCGTCGCGTCGCCCGTCGAGGGATACGTTGTCGGCCCGAAAGTAATCAACCTGGGGCCCTAGTGATGCTGTATGGCCGACGACGACACCGAAGCGAAAGCGGAGTCGACGACAGAAACCACCGCGGAGCGGGAGGTCGAAACGGAAGCGGCCGACGACGTCACCATCGACGTCGAGGCGATCGACGAGTACGAGCAGCGCATCGAGGAGCTGTCGACCGCGGTCGAGGAGCGCGACGAGACGATCGAGGAGCTCCGATCGGTCGTCGAAGAGCAGTCAGAGCAGATCGACAAGCTGGAGGACCAGTTCCTCGACCTGTCCGCGCGCGTGGCCGACGGCCGGAACCTCGGCGTCTGCCCCGAATGTAACGGCCCCACCGAGAAGAAGGAGCGGCTGTTCCGGTCGGACACGATCGAGTGTACGCGCTGCGGCGAAGTGATCCACACGTACTGACGCAAGCCGTCCCGATATCCTCGTTCCCAGCCGCGCCGCCGAACGGGAACATAAAAGCCCGAATAATGGCGACGAGGCCCTAACCCCGTAACGTCCCAATAGACACCCATGTCGACGTCGACGGCGAGTCCAGTGCGGCGGCTCCTCGGTGAACCGGAACGGACGGCCATCGGTGCGTCCCGCGCGGCGTTGCTCCTGCTCGCGGTCGGATTCGGCGCGCTCTCCGCGGCCGGCACCGACGTGTCGCTCCGGACCCAGATGATCGCGTACCTCGTCGGGATGGTCGCGCTGAACCTCCCGCACGGGGGGTACGAACACTTCTCGAACCTCCGCCGGCGGGGGCTCCCGTTCGGCGCGCGGTACGTGGCGCTGTACCTCGGCTTCGTCGCCTCCTTCGTGGCGCTGTTCGTCGTCGCGCCCCTGCCCGCGCTCGCGCTCGCGTTCGGGACGGCGGTCGCGAAGGGCGGACACGGCGATCTCCGCGTAATGGACGCGCTTGTCGGCACCGACCACCTTCCGACCAGACCGCAGCGCGCCCTGGCCGCGCTGGTGCGCGGCGGGGCCGTGATGGTCGTCCCTGCGGTCTTCTGGACGGACACCTTCTACGGCTTCACCGGCATCATGCTGGGCGTCTTCGACGGTCGGTTGGCCGGCCCGGCGGCGTCGAACCCCGAGGGGTTCACCACCGTGCTCGGCGGGGCGTTCGGGCTGGCGGTCCTCGCGCACCTCGGCGGGGGGCTCGCGACCAGCCTGCGCTCGACCGGCGGCATCGAGCGCTCGTGGCTCCTCGACGCCGCGGAGACGCTGCTGCTCGTCGCGTACTTCGCCTTGGTGCCCGTCGTCGTCGCCATCGGGCTCTACTTCCCGCTGTGGTACTCGCTGCGGCAGTCGGCGCGGAGCATGGTCGTCGAGCAGGAGCAGCCCGACCGGACGGAGGGCGTCTCGCTCGTCGTCGCGTGGGGCGTCCTCGTCGTCGGCGCGCTGGTGACGGCAACCGTCGCGGCCGGCCTGTGGACCGTCGCGCCGAACCCGCTGGCCGGCGGCTCCCTCCTGTCCGGGGCCGTCGCCTTCTACACCATCTTCGTCTGCGTCATCGCGATGCCGCACGTCGTCGTCGGCGAGTGGCTGGACTTCGGGCGCGGCATCTGGTACGTGCCCTGACGACTGGCGAACCGTCGGCGGAACCGCCGCTACGACGCGGGCCGCCCGCCCGCGGTCGACGAGATAACAAGCCCTAAAACCCGGCTCGTCGACCGATACGGTATGCCTCTGCGGTTCGCTCGGCGGCTCGGGCTCGCGGACGCGGTGACCGTGGCCAACGCCGCCGTCGGCTTCCTCGCCGTCGTCGCCGCGACGGTCGACGTCGCGCTCGCGGCCCGGCTCGTCCTCCTCGCCGCGGTCGCGGACGGGCTCGACGGCGTCGTCGCCCGCCACCGCGGGTCGACGCCGGCCGGCCCCTACCTCGACTCGCTGGCGGACGTCGCGTCCTTCGGGGTCGCGCCCGCCGCGCTCGTGGCCGCCGTGGTCTGCGACGGGCGCTCGTTCGCGACCGACCCCGTCCTCGTCGGCGCCGGCGTCGGCGCGGGCGCGGTGTTCGTCGCCGCCGCTGTCGCCCGGCTCGGGCTCTACACGGTCGACGAGGACGGTGCCCGGGAGACGGTGGGTGTCCCGACGACGCTGGCGGCGACGGTGCTCGCGGCCGCGGTCATCGCGGGTTACACCGCGCCCCTCCTCCTTGTCGCCGCGACGACCGCGTTCGCGCTGCTCATGGGCTCGACCGTCACGTACCCCGACCTTCACGCGCAGGACGCGCTCGTGATGGGCGTCGTGCAGGCCGCCGTGATACTCACCCCCGCGGGCCACATGGCGACGGGCGCGCTCCCGGCGTGGATCGGCGAGGGGTTCGCGTTCGCGCTGCTGTTCCTCTCCTGTGGCTACCTCCTGCTCGGCCCGCGGTTCTACTGGGGCGACGGGATCCGCGCCCCGCCGGGCCTGCGGCGGTGAGTTCGGAACGGAACAGCGAACGGATCAGCGAACGATCCAGCCGGTAGCGAGCGGATTTCATCGAAAATCGCAGCGAAAAGCGGTCGGCGAACTCGCCTCGTCGGCGGGCCGCCTTACAGCAGGTCGTCGAACTCTTTGTACCGGGTGATCTCGACGCCGTCGTCCGTGACGACCGCGACGTTGATCCCGTTGCCGGAGGCGAGGTCGCGCTCGACGGCGGACTGGATCGCCTTCGCGGCGATGGTCTTCGCCTCGTCGATGGTGACGTCGTCGTCGTACTCCTGTTCTAAGACACCGAGCGCGTACTGCGACCCGGAGCCGGTGACGGTGTACTCCTCCTCGGTCGTGCCGCCGAGGGCGTCGATGGAGTAGATGTGAGCGCCCTCGTCGTCGACGCCGCCCAGGATCGGCTGGACGACGAAGAACGCCCCGGAGCGGAGGAGGTTCCCCGTCAGGGTCGACAGCGCTTCCATCGACATGTCCTTGCCGCGGCGGGCCTCGTAGAGGCTCGTCTCGGCGCGGAGCGTCGAGATGAGGTTCTGGGCGGCCGAGACGGAGCCCGCGATGGTTAAGGCGCCGCGCGGGTGGATCTCCTCGACCTTCTGGACGTCCTTCGAGGAGACCATGCCGCCGAGGGAGGCGCGCATGTCGGTCGCCATCACGACGCCGTCGTCGGCCTTGATGCCGACGGTCGTGGTTCCGGTCTTCATCTCGCCGTCCTCCTCCGCCTTCGCGGCGCGGCGCTCGCTGTGTTCGAACTCGCCGAGCTCCGGTCCGAAGACGGGCTGGTCGCGGCCCAGGTCGGCGGACGGCCCGTCGGAGAGGTCGCCAGTCGGTGTTCGCATTACACGTTCGTTGGCTCGGCGCGCTGATAAAGGCAACCCTTCGGGGGCCGCCGACCGGTTCCGACGGGCCTATCCGTCGCCGGGTCACGACCGGCCGACGGCGGGGAGGTACGCCGTCTCGAAGCCGGGCGGTGACGGGAGCGGCGCCCCGAGAAGATCGACGGCGCGGCCGCTCCGAGTCGGTTCGGCGTTCAGTCGGCTGGGCAAAACGAGCTACTGCGGGCGCGTGATCACTCCTCGGCGGCGCTCTCGAACGCCTCGGTGGTGGTCTCGACGAGCCGGCCGACGGGGACGTTGATACCGAGGCGCTGACGCGCGAAGACGGCCATCGGGAACAGCGAGATCCCGACGGCGACGGTCGCTTGGTGCAGCCCGAAGAGGGCCGCGGTTCGGATGCGGTCGAACATTGGACTTCTGCCCGACCCGAACGCGGGGATATATAAATATCTTCCGTGCCTAGCGCCGAGGCGACCCCGACGCAGTCATGCGTTTTTCGGTTATAAATTAACGATCCTGAAACTTCGCTCGTCCCGGGCCGATCGACGCGTATCCCAAGCCGGCCCGACGGCGTTTATCTCCATAACTTATGGGAATTCACGGGGGTTCGTGCGCCTCGCATCGGCGGATCGCGTTCGGAGCTGTCCCGCCGGCTCCGACCGCATGCGAGGGCACCGCGCCGGACCGAACGGGATTTAACCGACTGCGCGCCTAACCGGTCGCGTGAAGAACGTCACGGACCGGATCCGGAACCCCTTCGGGATGCGTCCCGACTGCCCATCGTTCGTCCCCGGCTACGGCGACGCCAACGCCGACTTCCACGTCGTCGGCGATCACCCCGGCGTCCACGGCGGGAGCGCGGCGGGCGTCCCCTTCACCGGGGAGGCGTGGTCGCCCGCGTTCCTGTCGGCGCTCGCGGAAGCCGGACTGATCGCGGGACTCGCCGACGGCGTCGCTCCCGACGGGGTGGCGAGCGACGGCGACCCGACGGCGATCGACCCCGTCCTGACCGACCGGACGTTCCTCTCGTACCTCCACATGTGCGAGAGCGAGGGGATGCCGGACGACGACGCCTACGACGACATGGAGCGCTTCTTCGACGCCGAGCTCCGCGCCATCGCGGCCCACGTGCTGCTCCCGGTGGGCGCGCGGGCGACCGAACACGTCCTCGAGACCTACACCGCGCGGGCTTGGAAGACCGAGATCGACATGGACGCGCTCCACGGCGAGGAGCTGCTTGGCGCCGGGTGGCTCGTCGTCCCGATCAAGGACCCCGCCGACTGGACCGACGGCGACGCCGACCGCCTCGTCGACTCGCTCGGAGAGCTGCGCTCGACCGACTTCCGGCGCGAGAGCGACCTCGGACGGTTCGTCGCCGGCAACGAGCCGTACTTGGTCCGCTGACGCGGCGACCGCCCGCGAGCCAGCGATCCGGTCGGTTTTCGCCCGGATGGTCGTGAACTTTCTCCGGCAAAGCGGGTTCACGATGCAGTGATTCGGCAGTAATCGGTCGCATCCGCGGACGATCGTTTTCTACCCGGCCGCGGCCGAGTCATATTTGTCACTACTGCCCGGATTTTATATCCGTCCTGTCGATATTTCAGTAGACGCCCGTTCGAATGGGCGTCGGCCGCAGGACTGGTACTCCACGCGGCGACTTGGTCAGCTCCGGCCCTCACCGGCCGGTTTTTCCTCGCTACACAGCGCGTCGACGTACTTCTCGACGTGGTCGTCCATCCGTTGCTTGTAGCCTGCCTGCCGCGCGAGGCGGTCGAGTTCGCGGGAGACGTACGTGCCGTACTGGACCGCCTTCTTGTCCGCGCCGTGAACCGATTCCGGCACGCGCCCGGCCGCGACCCGGCGGAGCGCGACCTTCCGCTCGCCGCCGTCGACGAGGAGGTCGTCGGGGAGCGCCAGCGCGGCGGCGACGACCCGGTCGTCGAGCAGCGGCGTCGCGGGCTCGACGCCGGCGGCGCGGAGCGCGAGGGCGTCCCGCTCCAGTTGGTCGGGCAGCGTGCGGACGGTCTCGGTCCGCGCCCCGCGGACGGTTTCGGCGTTGACGCGAGGGTCGTCCGCCGGGTCGACCACCTTGCTGTACCCGCCGAACAGCTCGTCGGCGCCCTGCCCGACCGCGAGCCGGTCGAACCCGTCCGCGGCGGCCGCCTCGGCCGTCAGGAACAGCGGCACCGCGATGGCGACGTCCATCGGATTTCGGCGACCGGTCGCGGCCGCGACGGCGCGGACGGCGCGCCTAAGGTCGTCGTGCGTGATCTCGACGACCCGCAGGTCGCGGTCCATCGTGTCCGCGGCGTCGCGCGCGGCGGCGACGTCATGGCTCCCCTCGAAGCCGGCGACGTAACAGGGGGCCTCTGGGATGGCGGCCGCGACGAGCCCGGAGTCGACGCCGCCGGAGAAGGCGACCGCGAGGTCGCCGTCAGCGGTTCCGTCTGTGTTTACCGAGGAAGGAGAGGATCCGAGGTCGTCGAGCGCCGCGCTCACCGCGTCGTCGACCGCCGACAGCGCGGCCTCTCGGTCAGCGGTCGGCTCGGAGTCGGGGAGTCGCCAGACGCGTTCGGCTCCCGTTGCCGAGACGACGCTCCCGGCGGGAACCGACTCCGGGTCGTCGAGCCCGTCACGGTCGAAGGCCCACGCTTCTGGGGCCGTCGGTCGGCGGTTGGTCTCGGGGTCGAGCGCCTCGCGCTCGACGAACAGCGGTTGCCGGCCGAGTACGTCGCGGACGAGGACCGGTCCCTCGCGATCTGGCGCTTCGGCCAGCAGGCCGGCGAAGCCGCGCCCGCCGGGGAGGGGCTCGCCGTCGCGGAGCGCGGTGCGGACGCGGTCTGCGGAGGCGCCGCGCAGTTCGGTTGGCGGTGAAGTCGGCATCGCGGTCACCGGAGGGCGTCGAGCGTGCGGAGCGCGCGGCGCTTGGCGCCGCCGCCGAACTGCTTGAGCGAGATCCGCCACGGGGTGCGCTTGCCGACGACGCTCGTCCGGCCGTCGGCGATGCCGTCGAGGATCGCGGCGGCGGAGCGCTCGTCGGCACCCACCTCCGTCACCGCTTGGCCGACCATCTCGGAGATGTGGGCGTCGCTGCCGGCGGTCATCGGGAGGCCGTTGCGGACGGCGAACTTCTCGGCCTGTCGGTTCGAGCGCCCGGTGAACAGCCGGGAGTTGTACACCTCGATGGCGTCGGCGCTCGCCAGCTGCTCGTCGGTGATGTGGGCGGCGACGCCGTGGCGGGACTTCTGGAAGGGGTGGGGGACGACCGCGATCCCGCCCTGGTCGCGGATGCGGTCGAGCGTCTCGTCGAAGGGGAGGCCGGTCTCGATGCGTTCCTCGATGCCGAACGCGAGGACGTGGCCGACCGCCGAGGTCACCTCCATGCCGACGATGCCGACGAGGCCGTACTCGGGGGCCTTCTCGGCCGCCTCGATGCTGGCGTCGATCTCGTCGTGGTCGGTGACGGCGAGCGCGTCGAGCCCGACCGCGGCCGCCTGCTCCAAGAGGAGCTCGACCGGGTCGCGCCCGTCGTACGACAGCGCGGAGTGCGCGTGTAGCTCGACCGATAGCACACCCTCCGATTCGAGCGTGGTCATAAAAAGCGCCCCGGTCCGCGCGGGTCCGCGGCGATTCGCGGCGGCTGAACATCGCTGCGACGACATTATATTTAAAAACAACTGCGGCGGCGCGTGCCGACGAGCGGCCGACAGGCCGCGAGTCGCACGCGCGAGGGAGTCAGTCGCCGGAGCGAAGCGGAGGCGACTGACGAGGCTGGGGAGGCCTGAGGCGCGGTGCTGTGCGGGGCGGGACTCAAAGGGGCAGCCGCGAGGACGAAGACGCGCGACGTAAGGACCGCAGGCGCGAACGGAGTGAGCGCCGAGGACCGCAGCGAGCGCATCGAGTCCTCGCGGCTGGGGCTTTGGAGGCGTTCGCCGTCGCTCCGCCGGCAGCCATTTATATGCGACCGGCTGGGGCTTTGGAGGCGTTCGCTGTCGCTCCGCCATCAGCCGTTTATAAACGATCGACGGAATCGATCAAAAAGTAAACCGAACCGTCGACCGCCGATTAGAACGCGCTCTCGCCCACCGTCTTCCGGTAGGTCGCTCGGCCGGCGTGCGCCGAGTCGTCCCACGACTCCACGTCGACGATGATCCGAGTGTTGATCGCGTCGTCCGGCGCGCCCTCGATCTGGAGCGTCGAGTCGCCGATTCGGGCGACGTGACCGCCGCCGTCCTCGCCGGTCACCATCACTTCGAGGACGTCACCGGCCGCGTAGTCCGGCCTCGACCCCCGGAACGACCAGCCGGCGAGGAACTTGTCGAAGACGCTCATGCGCGCGACACCTCCTCGGAGACGCGGTCGGGAATGTACTCCCGCCCGAAGCCGGTGATCGCGGCGAGGACGAAGATCGCCACGAGGAACCAGCCGTGGAACACGTACGGCACGACCTCGATCGGGTTGACGACCATCTCGGGGCCGTACTGGGAACCGAGGCCGTCGGGACCGACCATCACCTGGTACCCGACCAGGACGCCGCCCGCCCACGGGAAGATGTAGCCGAGCGCGGAGGTGTTGGCGTCGAGGATGTTCGCGCGGCGGTAGCCGTTGATGTTGAACTTCTCGCCGATGCGGGCGACGTACGGGGCGATCGCGATCTCCGCCGCGGTGTTGATCGTGATCATCCCGTTGATCGTCGCGGTGCCGAGGACCATCGTCAGCTCCGCGCGGCGGACCGTCGTCGCGACGCGGTCGAGGAGGAACGTCTGGATCGCCTCGAAGCCGCCGCCGCGGATCATGATCTGCGCCATCGCGACGATGAGCAGCGTGAGGACGATGAGCGGGAAGAAGCCGACCGCGCCGGAGTAGAGGCTCCCGCCGACGCCCGCGGTCTCACCGACCTCAACGACCGGGAGCCCGGAGAGCGACCCGGCCTCCGTGACGGTGAAGACGACGATGTCGCTGGCGCTCGACAGTCCGAACAGGAGGTTGAAGACGACCGCGACCAGCAGGCCCCACGAGATCGCCTCGACGATGTGGCGGCCGGCGACGGCGGTGAGGATGACGATCCCCATCGAGAGCAGGTGGACTAAGCCGAGCGCGTTCGCGGACTCGCGGAGCGCGACGGCGCCCTCAAGCTCCACGCCGGACATGACGGAGCCGGCGATCAGGTAGGCGACGAGCGCCGGGATCGCCGCCGCGATGGCGTACTTGAACCGCGAGGCGACGACGCCGCCGATGTCGGCGTCCTGTGTCACCGCGCTCACGATCGTCGTGTCGCTGACGGGCGCGAGGTTGTCACCGAAGACGGCCCCGGACAAGATCGCGGCGAAGAGCAACACCGGGTTCGCGCCGATGAGGACCCCGGCCGGGAAGAACAGGGTGACGAACGCAACGGTCGCGCCGTACCCCGTGCCGATGCCGGTCGCGAGAAGGCCGCACAGGATGAACGCGGCCGCCGGGAACGTCGCTGCGCCGACGTTCAGGGCGTCGGCCGCGAAGATGAGCCCCTCAACGAACCCGCCGACCTGGAGCGTCTCGGCGAACATGCCGGCCCACAGCCACGCGACGATCGCGGTCGCGGCCACGCGCTGGGTCATCCCCTCGAAGATGGTGTCCGCGTACGCCTTCCAGTCGCCGCGCACGAGGAACATCCCGAGCGTCGTCCCGATCAGCGCACCCACGACGAGGCCGTTGGTGTCACCGATCCCGAGGACGCCGCTCTGGAAGATCGCCCAGCCGATGAAGAAGGCGAGCGGGACCGTGCTCGCCCACTTCCCGCCGCGGAACTCGATCCGCGGGCCGTCGCTGTCCTGTTCGCCGACGCCGAACTCGCTTCCGTCGGGCGGGTCCCCGCCGTCGGTCGCCGACGGACCCTCGTCTGTCGTGTCGGTCATCGATCGTTCACAACCCTCCCGATACCGACGACCTACCTAAATCCTCCCCTCTGCGTAGAGTTCGCGCGGAACGAACCAGCGACTGACGCGGGAGAAACGGGTCGTGGCGGGCGCGGGGAGGGCCTCACCGCTCCAGTCCACAAGAACACGCTTAAGGACCCCGACGGCGACTCCACACACGGGAACAGCACAGCTGCAGATCCGACTCGCCGGGGCCCTTTCGCCCGCGGCTTGGGAATGTAGCAGTGCGCCGACGCCTCCGGCGTCGCGGTCGGTCGGGCCGCTCGCGCGGCCCGTCCGGTCGGATCGCTCGCTCCGCGAGGGATTCGTAGCCGCGCCGCGCGGAGTCGCGGTCACGTTGCGGTTGTGCCGTTCCAACCAGACAGACAATGGCACGAATGCACACGCGCCGTCGCGGTTCGTCCGGTTCGGACAAACCGGCGACGGACGAGACCCCGGAGTGGAGCGACGTCGACGCCGAGGACATCGAGTCCCGCGTCGTCGAACTGGCGGAGCAGGGCCACGACCCCAGCGTCATCGGCCTCAAGCTGCGCGACGAGGGCGTCAAGGGCGTCCCGGTCCCCGACGTGAAGCTGGCGACCGGCAAGAAGGTCACCGAGATCCTCGAGGAACACGACGCCGACGCCGACATCCCGGAGGACCTCCGCAACCTCATGACGCAGGCGATCCGCCTGCGCCGCCACATGGAGGAGAACGGGCAGGACCACCAGAACAAGCGCGCGCTCCAGAACACGGAGTCGAAGATCCGCCGCCTCGCGAACTACTACCGCGGCGACGAGATCGACGAGGAATTCACGTACACCTACGAGAACGCCGTCGAGCTCTTAGAGGAGTAAGCGGCCCGACGCGGCGACAGCCCACCACGAGACCCACCCCATGACCGAAGCGACGTCCGCCACGCCCGCCCCCGACGCGCTCGCCGGCGTCCTCGCAGACGCGCCGTTCGTTCGGCTCGTCGCGACCGACGACGGCGACGCGCTGGCAGCCGCGGGGCTGCTCGCGCGAGCGCTCCGAGCGACGGGCACGCCGTTCCAGGCGCGCGTCGACCCCGGCCCGGTCCCCGACGACGTCGACGACGGCGTCGCGGTGGCCGTCGGCGTCGACCGCGGCCCGCACGCGATTCCGGGCACGGGACGGCCGGCAAGCACGGCGGCCTTCGCGGTCGCCCGCGCGCTCGGCGCCGAGCCCGACCCCGTGGTCGCGCTCGCCGGCGTCGTCGCGGCCGGGTCGATTCCTGGCGCTGACGGCTCCGGCGACGCGCTCGACGCCGCGGAGCGGGCCGGCCGCGTCGAGCGCCGGCCCGGCGTCGCGCTTCCGGTTTCAGGTGCGACCGAGGATTCACCGTCCCGAGCCGAGGCCCTCGCGGCCTCGACGCTCGCGTCGACGCGGTACTCCGGCGACCCCGAGGCGGCGCGCGACGCGCTCGCCCCCCTCGGGCTGCCGGCTGACCCCGACGCCGACGATCGCCGGCGCTTCGCGTCGCTGGTCGCGGTCGACGCGGTCGACGGCGACGACGCGAGCGAGCGCGCGGCCTCGGCGGTCGAGCGCGCGCTCCGCCCGTACGCGACGGACGACCCGTTCGAGACGGTCGGCGGCTACGCCGACGTGCTCGACGCGCTCGCCCGGGAGGCGCCCGGGACGGGCGTCGCGCTCGCGCTCGCGAGTGACCCGGACCCGTCGCTCCGGTCGGCCGCGCTCGACGCGTGGCGCCGCCACGGACTGGCGGCCCACCGCGCGCTCGACGCCGCGACGGTCGGCCGGTACGACGGCTGCGTCGTCGCCCGCGTCGACGCCTCGCTGGCGGTCCTGCCGACGGTCGCCCGGCTCGTCCGGGACTTCCGATCGCCGGAGCCCGTCGCAGTCGCGCTCGACGAGGGCGCGGGTCGGCTGGCGGCCGCCGCGACCGGTGGGGGCCGCGCAGCGGGCGACGCGGCCGCCGAGCCGATCAGCCTCGGCGACGCCTGCCGCACCGCCGCCGGCGAGGTCGGCGGCGACGGCTGGGGGACCCCCGCACGCGGCGGGATTGCCGTCGAACCGGACGCAAGCGATGCGAGCGACGCCGACATTACGGCGGCGCTCGCTGCGCTCAGGGAGGCGATCTGAGATGGTCGACGACGCGAAACGGACCGCGACGGTCCGGACGACGCACGACGACGCCGCGACGGTCGCGGCCGCGCTCGGACCAGACGAGACCGACTCGATGCGCACGCGCGTCGACGGCGACGTCGTCGCCTGTGCCGTCGGGCGCCCGACGACCGGGGGGCTCCAGTCGACGCTGGACGACCACCTCGTGAACCTGCGCGTCGCCGACCGCGTGGTCGAGCGCGCTCAGTCGCATATCGCCGCGAACGCCGACACCGCTGCCGCCGCGGACGCCGACTCCACCGACACCCTCGACTCCACAGACGAACCGCAGACGACCGACACCGACACACAACCCGACATATGAGCGAACGATCCGTATCCAAGAGCAGAGAACAGAAGCGCTGGTACACCGTGCTGGCGCCCGAACAGTTCGACCGACAGGAGCTCGGCGAGACGCTCGCCGAGGAGCCCCAGCAGGTCGTCGGCCGCACGATCACGACGACGCTCGACCAGCTGACGGGCGACTCCAACGCGAACAACACGAAGCTGACGTTCAAGATCACCGACGTCGGCAGCGACTCGGCGTACACCGAGTTCATCAAATACGAGCTGACGCGGGACTACCTGCGCTCGCTCGTCCGCCGCGGCGCCTCGAAGGTCGAGGCGTCGATCACGGTGCTGACGACGGACGACTACCGGATCCGCGTCCAGCCCGTCGCGCTGACGACGAAGAAGGCGGACCGCTCCCAGGAGAAGGCGATCCGTCGGATCATGATCGACAAGGTCCACGCCGCCGCCGAGGAGCGCACCTTCGAGGCGTTCGTCGACGCGATCGTCGACGGGAACCTCTCGTCGGCCATCTACGGCGACGCCAAGGAGATCTACCCGCTGCGTCGCGTCGAGGTCCAGAAGCTGACCCTCGAAGCGCGCCCGCGCGAGGTCGCCGCCGAAGAGGAGGCCGCCGTCGACGTCGACGCCGACGAAGTCGCGGTCGACGCCGACGAGTAACGACTCGGCCGACCGACGCGACCCGTTTTGCGTTTATCGACCGTGTAGCGGCCGCGCTGCCGCAGGTCGTCGTGAACGAGGAACCGCTCGTGGCACTATTTATAAACCCAACTTCTGATCGGTGTGCGGAATAATGCGGTGGCGCGTGCCTGCGAGGCCGCCCCGCGGCCGAGCCGCGAGGGACCGAAGGTCCCTCTGGAAGCCGGCGCTCCGCGCCGGCGACAGCACGCGCGAGGGAGTCGCGAACGCCCGCAGGGCGTGAGCGACGAGGCTGGGGAGGCGTGAGGCTGTGGCCCCGCGAGCGACCGAAGGGAGCGAGCGGGAGTACGGAAGTCGCAGCCCGCGCAGCGAACGAAGTGAGCGAGCAGGAACGTCTTCCGGTGGTGCCGTGCGGTGCGGGGTGGGACTCAAAGGGGCAGCCGCGAGGCCGCAGTAGGCGTTCACGAGAGCAAAGCTCTCGTGAGCCAATCAGAACGCTCCGCGTTCTGATGACGACGTAAGCACCGCAGCGAGCAACGCGAGCGAGGAGCGCAACGAGCGTACTGCGGCCTCGCGGCTGGGGCTTTGGAGGTGTTCGCCGCCGATCTGGGATTAGTGGTTTATAAGCAAACGATTGGGAATCTGGCGGAGTCCGTCACCGATCCTCAATCAACGACTTATAAACAGTCCGCTCACTCCACCTCTCGTGTCAGCTGCTTCCGGTACGGCTCGAACCCCCGTTTCTCGTAGAACGCCGTCGCGCGCTCGTTGTCGATGTCCACGTCGAGGCGGAGTTCTCCGCAGCCCTGCCCGCGCGCATCTACCTCTGCTCGCCCCATCAACCGGTCCGCGAGTCCCGTCCCCCGATACGACTCGTCCACGTAGATATCGCCGACCACGAGCCGGTCCGGCCGGTCGAACACCTCCGGACACTCGTCAACGCTCGTCGAGATGAACGCGACGAGGTCGCGGTCCGGGTCGGGGACCCCGACGGGCGCGGGCTCCTCGGGATCGAGCGCCCCGGAATCGACGTCGCCCGGAGCGATTTCCGAATCGACCGACACGACCCACAGGCGACGGTCCGCGTCCTCACGGAGCAGGTCGAGCCGGAACGCGGCCTCCGCGGCGATCAGCTCGTCGTCGGGCCGGTCGGCGAGCGAGTGGGCGTCGACGGCGGCCGCGAGGTCGCGGTGGTAGGGAAGCCACAGCTCCCTCGCGTACCGCTCCGCGGCCGGCTCCGTCGCCGGCAACCGTCGGATCTCCATACGGCGGGCACCGGAGCGGGGGGCATACGCTTTCGGGTCGCGTGCGATCCGTCCGCATCCGTCGATATTCGGGAGACGAAAGCTTGAAACGCCGCTCGCCCGACCTCTCGGGTATGGAACTGCGGGTCATCGAGAAGACCGACACGGAACTCCACATCGAGATCGCGGGCGAGGACCACACGTTCATGAACGTGCTGAAGGGCGCCCTGCTGGAGTCGGACGACGTCGCGGCCGCGACCTACGACATGAATCCCGAGCAGTCCGGTGGGCAGACCGAGCCCGTCCTCACCGTCAAGGCCGAGGAGGGCGACCCGCTCGACGTGCTCGCGGACGCCGCCGGGTCGATCACCGAGCGCACCGACGCGCTGCGCGACGCGGTCCGCGCGGCCTGACCGCGGCGACTCGCTTCTCTGCGCCGCCTGACAGCGGACCGACTCGCTTCTCTGCGCCGCCTGACAGCGGACCGACTTCCTTCTCCACCCAGCCTGATCGCGGGCGACTTCCTTCTCCGCCCGACTCTCTCCGATTCCCTCCACCCCTTTCTGCCTCGCTTCGCCGCACGCCACGAGGGGCATACCTAAGTGCCGACTCCCGAAACGGGGGTGTATGCCGCCGAGCGTACTCATGCTGGGGTGGGGGTTCCCGCCGAACATCACCGGCGGGCTGGACGTCCACGTAGGGGAACTGTTCACCGGGCTTCGCGACGACCTCGGCGTCGACGCCACGCTGGTGTTGCCCGCGGAGTTCGCGCCCGACGACGAGCCGGGCCTCGAACCCGTCGAGACCGGCGAGGGCGACGTCGCGGCGCGGGTCGGGCAGCTCTCCGACCGCTTCGCCGAGCTCGCGCCCGACCACGACGTGATCCACACCCACGACTGGTTCGGGTACGGCCCCGGCCGCGCCGCCGCCCGCGAGTCCGACGCCACCTGGGTCTCCTCGTTCCACTCGCTGGCGAGCGACCGCAACATCGACCCGCCGAGCCGCGAGGTCGAGACCGAGCGCCGGCTCGCGAACGCCGCCGACACGAACATCGCGGTCAGCGAGATCGTCCGCGAAGACATCAGGGAGCTGTACGACGCGGACTCGCGGGTCGTGTACAACGGCTTCTCGACGCCGAAGTTCTCCGGAAAGGACGTGCGCGAGGACCTCGGTATCGACGGCGAGATGCTGTTCTTCGTCGGCCGCCACACCGACCAGAAGGGGATCTCCCACCTCCTGTACGCGACCAAGAAGCTGCGCGGCCGCGACGTGACGCTCGTCGTCGGCGGGTCGGGCCACCAGACCGACCAGCTGAAGCGGTTCGCCGAGCTGCTCGGCATCGAGGACCGCGTCGAGTTCGTCGGCTACGTCCCCGAGGCCGAGCTGGGTGACTACTACGCCGCCTCGGACGCGTTCGTCTCGCCCTCCTACGCGGAGCCGTTCGGGATCACGATCACGGAGGCCTTAGAAGCCGGGACGCAGGTCGTCGCGACCCCCTCGGGCGTCGCGGAGGTGCTCCCCGACGGCTGCCTCGTCGAGGTCGAGACGGACTCCGAGTCGATCGTCGACGGCCTCATCGAGGCGCTCGACCGCGAGGAGCCGCCGCAGTACGAGCGTCGCGAGTGGGGAGACGTCGCCGAGGACACGCTCGCCGTGTACGAAGACGTCGCCTAATCGGTCCGAACCCCCGCTTCGCGAATCCGTCCGTCAGTCCTCGCCGCCTCGGAACACGTCGAACTCCGTCACCGGCTCCGGATGCGTGACCCGGAAGCCGTCCGCGGTCTCCATCACGCCGCGCGTGCTGCCGGTCGCGCCGCCGTACGGGCTCTCCTCGCCGCCGGCGCCGGCGCCCTGGTACGGTGAGGTGTACGGGGACCCGGAGACCGGGTCGTCGAACCCCTCCGGCGGGAGGTAGATGCGCTCGCCGCCGTCCGACCGCACGACGACGGCGACGTCCCTCGTGCCCGTCACGTCGATGACCGTGCGGTCCTCGGCGATCCGCGCGTCGACATTGATGTCGGTGTCGTCCATGTGGGCCCCTGCGACCGGGAGCGGTTTAGCTGTGCCGGCGGCGCGGCGGGGGCGCGGGGCGCCGAGCCCGCGACGCCTCGGGGGGCGCCGACCCGGCGCGGGTCGCCCGAGCGGTGGTGAATCCTTTTGTGCGGCGGCGCCGAACCTCGCTTCGATGGACGTCAACAGCCATGCCGAGGAGCTCGCCTCCGACCTCGGCGTCGACAAAGAGGAGGTCAAAGCCGACCTGGAGAACCTACTGGAGTACAGCGTCCCGATCGACGAGGCGAAACAGAGCGTCCGCCGGAAGCACGGCGGCGGTGGCGGCGGGTCGTCGCCCACGCCCGACGCCGTCGACGTCGGCGAGATCACCACTGACCACGACGGCGTGACGGTCACGGTCAAAGTCCTCACCCAGGGGACGCGCACGATCCGCTACCAGGGCGACGACCTCACGATCCGCGAGGGAGAGATCGCCGACGAGACCGGCGTGATCTCCTACACCGCGTGGCAGGACTTCGGCTTCGAGCCGGGCGACTCGCTGACGATCGGCAACGCCGGCGTCCGCGAGTGGGAGGGGGCGCCGGAGCTCAACCTCAACGACTCGACGACGGTCGCCATCGCCGACGAGGAGGTCGAGGTCGACCGCGAGGTCGGCGGCGACCGCAGCCTCGTCGACATCAAGGCCGGCGACCGCGGCCGCAACGTCGAGGTCCGCGTGCTGGAGGTCGACGAGAAGACCATCTCCGGGCGCGACGGCGAGACGGAGATCCTCGAAGGGGTCGTCGGCGACGAGACGGCGAAGCTCCCCTTCACCGACTGGCAGCCGCGCTCGGAGATCGAGGCCGGCGCCGACCTCCGGATCGAGGACGTGTACGTTCGGGAGTTCCGCGGCGTCCCCTCGATCAACCTCACCGAGTTCTCGACGGTGACGCCGCTCCCTGACCCGGTCGAGGTCGCCGAGGACGCCCCGCGCCTCTCGGTCGCCGACGCGGTCGGCTCAGGCGGGATGTTCGACGTCGAGGTCGTCGGGAACGTCCTCGAAGTGCGCGACGGCTCCGGGCTCATCGAGCGCTGTCCGGAGTGCGGCCGCGTCGTCCAGAACGGCCAGTGCCGGAGCCACGGCGACGTCGACGGCGAGGACGACCTGCGCGTGAAGGCGATCCTCGACGACGGCACCGATACGGTCACGGTCGTCTTGGACGACGAGCTCACCGCCGAGGTGTACGGCGGCGGGCTCGACGACGCCCTCGACGCCGCGAAGGACGCGATGGACAAGGCGGTCGTCGCCGACGACATCGCTGACACGCTCGTCGGACGCGCCTACCGCGTCCGCGGGAACCTCTCGGTCGACGACTACGGCGCCACCCTCGACGCGGTCGAGTTCGAGCTCGCGGACGACGACCCGGCCGACCACGCCCGGGCCGCGCTCGCGGAGGTGGGCGAATGAGCGACGACGGGCCGGGCGCCCGGGAGGTCGCCTACCGGGTGTTCGCCGCCGAGTTCGACGACGCGTCCCTCTCCTACTCCGAGAGCGACGAGGAGCGCGCCCCGAACTACGTCGTCACGCCGACCGGCGCGCGCGTGAACCGCCTGTTCACCGCCGGCGTGCTCACCGAGGTCGAGCGCGTCAACGACGAGACGCGCCGCGGCCGCGTCGTCGACCCCACCGGCGCGTTCGTCACGTACGCGGGCCAGTACCAGCCGGAGGCGCAGACCTTCCTCGAACGCGCCGAGCCGCCGGCGTTCGTCGCGCTCACGGGTAAGGCGCGCACCTTCGAGCCCGAGGACTCCGACCGCGTGTTCACCTCCGTCCGCCCGGAGAGCCTCAACGAGGTCGACGCCGACACCCGCGACCGCTGGGTGGTCTCCGCCGCCGAGGCCACCCTCGACCGCCTCGCGGTGTTCGCGAAGGCCCTCGACTCCGACCTGCGGGGCGACGACCTCCGCGCCGCGCTGGAGACGGGCGGCGCTCCCGCCCCCCTCGCGGCCGGGATCCCGAAGGCGCTCGACCACTACGGCACCACCGCGGCCTACGCCGAGGCGGTCCGCCGGCTCGCGGTCGACGCCCTTGAGATGATCGCGGGCGACCGCGACGAGGTCCGTCCGCTCGACATCAGCCCCGACGAGGGCGACGCGACCGCGATCGGGCCGCTCCCGGACACCGACGTGACGGTCGCGGAGCCCACGGAGACGGTCGACAGCAAGGAGGTCGCGGGCGAGGACGACGACTCCGATCCGGAACCGTCTCCCGAAGAGGGCGACGCCGAACCCACCGCGGAGTCGGAGTCGATCGCAGAGTCGGAACCGACCGTGGACTCCGGATCGGCCGCCGATACCGACTTGTCACTCGACGACTCGACCGAGACGGCGACCGACGAGTCCGCCGAATCCCCGGCGGACGAAACGACCGATTCGGAACCAGATCCGTCTGTCGAGCCCGAGTCGCCCGGCGACGCGGGCGACTCCACCGAGAGTGACGCCCCGGTCGACGAGGACGACGCCGCGACCGGCGAAGGTGGGCTCGGCGACTTCGACGCCGACGGCGACGCGGACCTCGAACCTGACGCCGACGGCGACGCGGACGCGACCCCGGACCTCGACCCGGACGCCGACGCAGACGACATGTACCAGCTCGACGACGAGGAGCGCGAGGAGATCGAGTCCGAGTTCGGCACCGACTTCTCGACCGGGACCGAGGTCGACGAGCCCGGCGAGGCCGACATCGACGTGCCCGACCCGGAGGAACTCGCCGAGGAGGCCGAGGATCCCGCGGCGGCCGCGGACGACGCGGTCGCGCCCGGTGCTGAAAGCGACGAGCCCGAAGCCACCGACTCCACGACCGATGACGATGCCGAGGCTGGGGCCGAGACAGGCGGAGAAATCGACGAGGATGACGCCGGCGACGTCGACCTCGAAGCCGCGGCGGTCGCGGCGATGGACGACCTCGACGACGGCGACGGGGCGCCCCGCGAGGCGGTCGTCGAGCGCGTCGCCGACGAGCACGGTGCCGACCCCGGCGCGGTCGAGGACGCCATCCAGGACGCGCTGATGAGCGGGCAGTGTTATGAGCCCGGCGACGGGCTGCTCAAGCCGATCTGATGGCGCGGGTCGAGCCGGTCGTCGGCGAGCCCGCGGCCGTGGCCGACCTCGGCGGCGAGCGCGCGCTGCTCGTCGCGGACGTCCACGCGGGCATCGAGGTCGGCCTGCGCTACGAGCGCGGCGTCGAACTCGACTCCCGGGCCGACGCGCGCCGCGAGCGGCTCTGCGACCTCGTCGCCGAGACGGACGCCGACCGGCTCGTCGTTCTCGGCGACCTCGCACATCGGATCGGCGCGCCCGACGGCGACGAGCGCGATGAGCTGGAAACCCTAATCACCGCCGTCACGGACCGCGTCCCGATGACGCTCGTCGAGGGGAACCACGACGCGGGCGTCGCGGAGGCGTTCTCTGACGACCTCGACGTGATCGGAGCGGGCGGCGGCGTGCTCGGGGATACCGTCGCCGTCTGTCACGGACACACGTGGCCGGACCTCGAGCTGCTCGACGCCGACGTGGTGTGTATGGGCCACGAACACCCCCAAGTGCGACTGGAGGACGCGGTCGGCGGCTCGCGCGTCGAGCGCGCATGGCTCCGCGGGGCACTCGATCCCGCGGCGTTCGTGGAGGACGGCGGATACAAGGAGTACGGCGCCGACCCGCCCGAACTCGTCGTCTTCCCCGCGTTCAACGAACGCTCCGGCGGGACGTGGGTCAACGTCGAGGGGCAGTCGTTCCTCGCACCGTTCCTCCCTGCCGCGCTCCCGACTGGGGACGCGTACCTGCTCGACGGGACGCGACTCGGAGAGTACCGGCGGGTGTGAGGCGTCGCCGTTGGCCACGGCCCGCTTAGCCCGCGGCGGATCGATAACGTGTGCGTTCGTCGCTCGCACGCGCTGCCTCGGCCCGCTCTCTCGCTCCTCGTCGACGGGCACATAGGCGGTACTTTCACCGGGAATCTTGGTAATTCTCACGAGGCAAGAACAGCAAATCGGATCTCGACAGCCGCGAGTGTGTACGGTGAAACACCGTTCTTGGCTGTGTAGGGCGATCATTTCGACCTACGGAGGTCGTCGAACGCACATCAGATCGGGTCTTATTACCACGCCTGAAAACATGTCCATAGATTTATCTGTCGGGTGGGGATTCGTCCTCGTATGGGGTTTTCACCCGGTATCGTCTCTTGGGCCCTGTTCGGCATCTCTGGGCTGAACCTCGGCATCGCCGCCGTCGCGGTCCGGCGCAGAGAGGTGTGCGGCGCGGTCGCGTTCTCGCTGGTGATGATCTGTGTGTCCCTCTACTCGCTGGGCACCGGAATCCGCGCCGGGAGCACGACGCTCTCGCTGTATCAGGTCGGGACGGTCGTCAAATTCGGCGGGATCCTCGGACTCGGGCCGACCCAACTCCGCTTCGGACTGATATACACCGGCCGGGAGTCTCTCCTCACTCGCCGCCGCTGGGCACTCCTGCTCGCGTGGCCGGCCGCCGTCTTTGCGCTCGTCGCGACCGCACCGGCACACGACCTGCTCTGGACCGTTCGCGGGTTCAGCAGCGCCGCTCCGCTGGCCGCCGTCGACCGAGCAAACGGGCCGCTGTTTTGGTTGACGCTGGCGTACACCTACACCCTGATACTCACCACGTACTCGTTGCTGCTCGTCTTCGGGATCAGGCGTGGCGGCCAATACCGCACGCAGGTCCTGCTGATGCTCTCCGGTGGAATCATTCCGGTTATCGGCAGTTTCCTCCTCTTGTACAGGGGTAACCTGTCGTCGGCCTTCGACCCGACCGCGTTCGCCAATACGGTTACCGGCGTCGTGTTCGCCGTCGCGCTCTTCGGGTTCGGCTTCCTCGATTTGGCTCCCATCGCGAGGCATACCCTCGTCGACGAGATGGTCGACCCGGTGTACGTCGTCGACGTCGACGATCGCGTCGTCGACGTAAACGTGGCCGGGATGGAGCTTCTCGACGAGGGAGTGGGTGAACCAGTCGGACGACCGGCGGCCGAGGTGGTTCCGCTGTACGACTCGTTCCACGAGAGCACCGACGACGCCGACTCGGACGTGACCGTCGAGCGCGACGGGTCGCTTCGATTCTTCGACATCAACCGAACAACGCTGACCGACCGGAGCGGAGCGACGATCGGGTCGCTGTTGATCTATCGCGACGTCACCGAGCGACACATCGCCGAAGAGCGGTTCAAACGGCTCATCGAACAGTCTTCGGATGTCATCGCGGTGATCGACGAGAGCGGAGACATCACGCACGTCAGCCAGTCGGTTGAAGAGATTCTCGGCTACGGCCCGACGGCGTTGATCGGTGCGAACGTCATCGAGAACGTCCATCCCAACGACCGAGACGAACTCCGCGCCGAACTCTCCGCCCACGGCACCGAGTACGGCTACACCAGCTCCTACAGGGTTCGGTTCCGGCACGCCGACGGAGAGTGGCGGGTTCTCGAAGTACGGGCGCGGAACCTGCTCAAAGACCAATTTGTGGAGGGTATCGTGCTGAACTCCCGCGACGTCACGGAAAAAGAGCGGCAGAAGCGAAAGCTGGAGCGACAGAACGAGCGGCTCGACCAGTTCGCCAGCATCGTCTCGCACGACCTCCGAAACCCGCTGAACGTCGCGACCGGTCATGTCGACATGCTCGCATCGGACGCCGGAAGCGAGCAGGAAGACTCCATCGTGACGGTTCAGCGGCAGCTCGAACGGATGGAGGCGATCATCAGCGACGCCCTCACGCTGGCTCGGTCGGGCGAGGTGATCACCGAGACAACCGAGGTGCGGCTCGAGGACATCTCCCGCACCGCGTGGCAGAACGTCGACACCGCCGAGGCCGACCTCGTCGTCGACACGTCGCTCACCCTCGACGCAGACAAAGACCGGCTGCTCAATGTTTTCGAGAACCTGTATCGAAACAGCGCCGAACACAACGAGACGACGGGTCTGACCGTTCGGGTCGGGTCGCTGTCCGAGACGTTCGGGTTCTACGTCGAGGACACCGGCACGGGGATCCCCGAGGACAAGCGCGGCAAAGTGCTCGAACAGGGGTACACGACCAACCGCGAGGGGACCGGGTTCGGGCTCGCGATCGTCAGGGACATCGTCAGGGCGCACGGGTGGCAGATCACGGTCTCGGAAAGCGACGAGGGCGGCGCGAGATTCGAGATAGAGTGCGCCGAGGTTCCGCTGGAAGAGCAGCCCGCGACAGCCTGAGCGCTCGGCCTCGCCGGCCTCTCAGAGCGGCCGGAATCGGAACCCGTCCCAGTCCTGGCTCTCGGGTTCGCGGATGCCGGCGCCCGGCTCGCGCAGCTCGTCGGCGTAGACCGGCTCGACGCGGTCGCCGATGTCGACGTCGAACGCCTCCCCGGAGCCGTCCTCGCGCTCCGCGATCTGGCCGAGCGCGCGGACCGGCGGCCCGTCGTACCCGCCGCCCATCTCGAACTCGACGATGGCGAGGGTGTTGGGCTCTCGGACGCCCGGGGGTGTCGCGGTCGAGGTCGTCCACGTGACGACGCGGCCCTCGTACTCGCGGAGGTCGACCGTCCCGACGCGCTCGGCGCCGTTCGGGCTCACGGTGTGGGGCGGGTAGGTGACCGTCCCGTCCGCGTACTCCGCCGCCTCGAACGTCGGTTCGTCGCCGTTCGCCGGCTCGTCGCTCTCTCGTCCGTCTTGTCCGGTCGCGTCGTCGTGCTCGTTGTCGCTCATTGGCTTCCCTCCAGAATCGTCGTGGTCACACAGTTCCCGAACCCGCCGACGTTACAGGCGAGGCCGGTGTCGGCCTCCACCTGCCTCGGGCCGGCGTCGCCCGTGACCTGCTTGAATATCTCGTACACCTGCGCGACGCCGCTGGCCCCGAGCGGGTGGCCCTTCGATTTGAGCCCGCCGGAGGTGTTAATCGGGAGCTCGCCGTCGCGGTCGGTGACGCCCTCCTCGACCGCCTTCCACCCCTCGCCCTTCTCGAAGAAGCCGAGGTCCTCGCTCTGGAGGAACTCGAGGATCGTGAACATGTCGTGGAGCTCGGCCACGTCGACGTCGTCCGGGCCGATCCCGGCCATCTCGTAGGCGACATCGGAGGAGTCGACGACGCCACCCATCGTCGTCGGGTCCGCGCGCTCGTGGACGACGTGGGTGTCGGTCGCGCCGCCGATCCCGGAAATCACGGCGTAGTTCCCGTCGGGCGCGTACTCCTCGGCGACCGACTCGGGGCAGAACACGAGCGCCGCGGAGCCGTCCGTGATCGGACAGAAGTCGTACAGCCGGAGGGGGTCGGCGACGACCGGCGAGTCGAGGACCGTGTCGAGGTCGACCTCCTTCCGGAACTGCGCGTGGGGGTTGTCCACGCCGTTCTTGTGGTTCTTCACCGCCACCTTCCCGAGGCTCTCGCGGGGCGCGTCGTACTCGTCGAGGTAGAGGCGAGCCGTGAGCCCCGCGAACGAGGGGAGCGTGACGCCCTGCTTGTACTCGACCGGGTGGGTGAGCGACGCGATCACGTCGGTCGCCTCCGACGTCGTCCGGTGGGTCATCTTCTCGCCGCCGACGAGCATGGTGAGGTCGCTCGCGCCGGAGGCGACCGACTGCCACGCGGCGTACACGCCCGCGCCGCCCGATGAGGAGGTCTGGTCGATACGGGCGGTGTAGGCCGGCTGAGCCGCGAGGTCGTGGGCGAGCGCGTTCGGGACGCCGGTCTGTCCCTCGAACTCGCCGCTGGCCATGTTCGAGACGTACAGGTGATCGAGGTCGTCGCCGTCGACGCCGGCGTCGTCGAGCGCGGCCGCGCCCGCCTCCGCCAGCAGCTCCCGCACCCAGGCGTCGCGCTGCCCGAACCGGGTCATCGACGCGCCGACGATCGCTACGCGTTCCATATCGATGGGTCCACCGGGGTCGCCTAAAACGTACCTCTCTGCGGTCGACGGAGGGGAGGCTTCCCCGCCGACTCACTCCGCCCGTCGCCCACCGTGTCCGGGGTAGTCGCGCTCGAACCGCGACCCGATCTCGTCGCGGTCGAGCCGGATCACGACCGGGCGCCCGTGCGGACAGGCGTAGGGGTTCTCGCAGGCGTCGAGGCGGTCGAGGAGGTCGACGACCCGCCCCTCTGTCAGCGAGGTGTTCCCCGTGACGGAGGGGTAGCAGGCGAGGTCGGCGAGCAGCTCGTCGACGACGTCCGCGACCGGCTCGTCGCCCGCGGCGGCGTCGTCGACCAGCGCGGAGAGCACGTCTCGCAGGAGGTCGGGGTCGAGCGCGGCGTCGAAGACGGCCGGGACCGCCGTCACCGCGACCTCGCGGTCGCCCGCGCGCTCGGCCCGAAACCCGATCTCGGCCAGGTCGTCGACGAACTCCTCGAACAGCGCCGCCTCGCGCGCGGTCAGCTCGATGCGGACCGGCTCCGCGAGCGCCTGCGCGTCCGCGCCGTCCGCGAAGGCCGCCTTCAGCCGCTCGTAGTTCACCCGCTCGTCGGCCGCGTGCTGGTCGATCAACACGAGTCCGTCGGGCGCCTCGGCGACGACGTACGTCTCGTGGAGCTGCCCCAGTACCCGCAGCGAGGGCAGCGAGTCGAACTCGCGCTCGCTTTCCGTCCCGTCGCCGTCGAGCGTGCGCTGGCGTGTCGCGGGTCGCGTTCGGGGGCTCGGACGCGTGGCGTCGTCTGCGGAATCTGTCTCGATCGAGGTCGACGCGTCCTCGTCGACCGACTCTTCGTCGCGGTCCAGTCCGTTGCCGACTGAGGGCGTTCGGGGCGGCGTGTCCGCGTCCGCCGAATCGATCCCGCGGTCGACCGCGTCGGTCAGGGTCTCCGCGGCGGTGCCGGTCCTGCTCCCGTTGTCACCGGGGTCTGTCGACGGATCCGGATCGCGTTCCGCGGAGTCGTCCTGCCAGCTCCGCGGCGAGGGACGGGCGTCGTCGCCCGCGTCACCGAGTCCCCGCTCCGTAGAGCTGTCGGTCGATTCGCTCGTCGCCGCGTCCTCGCCGCTCAGGCCGTCGACCGCCCACGCGTCGTCGTCCGAGGGGTCCAGTTCGGTTGGCGTCGCGGGGTCGCCGGGGTCGGAAGAGTCTGTGGCGCCCGCCGACGCTTCCGGCTCATCCGACTCGCGCCCCTCGCGCGCGGCGCGTTCGTGATCGGTGTTCGCGCCCCCGACGGCCTCGACGTCGGGAGTCTCGGGGTCGACCGCGGTCTCGTCGGGCGCCGACTGGCCGCGGGGCGCCGTCGAGCGGATCAGGCCGTGGTCGAGCAGGGCCGACTCGACTGCGTCCTCGACCGCCGAGCGGACCGCCGGCTCCTCGTCGAAGCGCACCTCCAGCTTGCGCGGGTGGACATTCACGTCGACGTCGCCGGCCGGAACCTCGACGAAGAGGACGGCGAACGGGTAGCGGTCGGGCGCCAGCTGGCCGCCGTAGGCGTCGAGGGTCGCCTCGCGGAGCGCGCTCGCGGTGACGTAGCGGTCGTTGACGTACGTCGAGAGGTAGTCGCGGGTCGAGCGCGCCGTCTCCGGGTGCGAGACCAGCCCGGTGACCCGTCGGACCGGGGCGTCGCCCTCGACGGCGTCGTCGGCCGCTCCGTCCGCGTTCTCTTCGCTCTCGGGCGTCCAGTCCACGTCGATCATCGACTCGGCCACCTCGCGGCCGTAGACGGCGAGGACGGCCGAGCGGAGGTCGCCGTTCCCCTCGGTCGCGAACGTCTCGCGGCCGTCGTGTTCTAAGGAGACCGCGACGTCGGGGTTCGCCAGCGCGTAGCCGGTCACGACCGTGTTCACGTGATCGAACTCCGTGGCCGTCCGCTTGAGGAACTTCTCGCGGGCGGGGGTATTATAAAAGAGGTCGTCGACCTCGACGGTCGTGCCCGCCGGACAGCCGGCGGGGCGCACCTCCCCGACCTCGCCGCCTTCGACGGTTATCTCCGCGCCCGCCTCGGCGTCCGGGGGGCGTGACCGCACCGTCAGTCGGGAGACGGCGCCGACGGTGTACAGGGCCTCGCCGCGGAAGCCGAGGGTGCCGACGCCGCGGTCGAGGTCCTCGATGTCGCCGATCTTCGAGGTGGCGTGTTCCGCGACGGCCGCCTCCAGCTGGTCCGCGGGGATTCCCACGCCGTCGTCGCGGACGCGGATCCCCTCGGTGCCGCCCGACTCGACCGACACCGCCACGCGGCTCGCGCCCGCGTCGAGGCTGTTCTCGACCAACTCCTTCACGACGCTTGCGGGGCGCTCGACGACCTCGCCGGCCGCGATCCGCTGGACGGTCCGCTCGTCCAACCGCTCGATGTCTGGCGGCTCCATTCGTACGCTCCGTCTGACGAGCGCGCACTTCAAGCCGTTGTCGCCCGCGGCGACGCGAGACGGACCGAGGCACAGAGAGTATATCATTTATAAACGTTTGCGGTGGCGCGTGCCTCCGAGCGCCCAGCGGGCGCGAGGAGCACGCGCGAGGGAGTCGGTCGCCGAGCGAAGCGACGGCGACCGACGAGGCTGGGGAGGCGTGAGGTGCTGTGCGGAGCGGTGCGGGGCGGGACTCAAAGGGGCAGCCGCGAGGACGAAGCACGGCGGCGCAAGCACCGGAGCGAAGGAGCGGTAGCGACTGAGCGAGGAGCGCAGCGAGCCGCGCGAGTCCTCGCGGCTGGGGCTTTGGAGGTGTTCAGCGCTGATACACGCTCAACTATTTATAAGCGAGCGGCTGGGGCTTTGGAGGTGTTCAGCGCTGATACACGCTCAACTATTTATAAGCGAGCGGCTGGGGCTTTGGAGGTGTTCAGCGCTGATACACGCTCAACTATTTATAAGCGAGCGGCTGGGGCTTTGGAGGTGTTCAGCGCTGATACACGCTCAACTATTTATAAACGAGCGTCTGGGGCTTTGGCGGTGTTCAGCGCTGATACACGCTCAACTATTTATAAACGAGCGTCTGGGGCTTTGGCGGTGTTCACCGCGATGGCAGCAGTCACGGATCTATTGACGCTCTCAATGGAATTCGATCTCCGAGCAGTGAGAAAGTACGAACGATCGGTTCACACTTTGAACCGGTCTGCGAAAATCGACTCTTCTTACGCGACTGCGGCTGCGATCTCCTCGTCGGTGAGGAACACGTCCTCGCCGGTCTCGACGTCGAACAGGTGGAGGTCCGCCTCCTCGAAGACGACGCCGACCTCGTCGCCGGCCTCGGGCTGGACGTCCGCCGGCGCCCGAGCGAGGAAGTCGTCGTTCACGTCGAGGTGGACGTAGTTGTCGGAGCCGATCGGCTCGACGACCTCGACGGTCGCGGTCAGCGTCTCCTCGCCGGTCGGCTCTTCGACGATCCCGATGTTCTCGGGGCGGATCCCGAGCGTGTACGGGCCGCTCTCGAGGTCGTGGCCCGTGACGTACTCGCGGCTGAGCGCGAACGCGAGCCCCGACGACTCGTCGCGGATCGTCGCCGTCGTCCCGTCCGTCTCCACGTCGACGTCGAGGAAGTTCATCGACGGGGAGCCGATGAAGCCGGCGACGAACTTGTTCACGGGGTTCTGGTACACCTCGGTGGGCGCGCCGACCTGCTGGAGCTCGCCGTCGTTGAGGATGGCGAGGCGATCGCCCATCGTCATCGCCTCCTCCTGGTCGTGGGTGACGTACATCGCGGTGACGCCGAACTCCTTTTGCAGCTTCTGGATCTCCGCGCGCATCTCCGTGCGGAGCTTCGCGTCGAGGTTCGAGAGCGGCTCGTCGAAGAGGAACACCTCGGGCTCGCGCGCGATGGCCCGGCCGAGCGCGACGCGCTGCTTCTGCCCGCCGGAGAGCTCGTCGGGCTTGTCGTCGAGGAGGTCCGCGATGCCCATCATCTCCGCCATCTCGCGGACGCGCTCGTGGCGCTCCTCGGTCGTCATCTCGGTGCTCATCTTGAGCCCGAACGCCATATTCTCGCGGACCGTCTTGTGCGGGTATAACGCGTAGTTCTGGAACACCATCGCGACGGGGCGCTCCTTCGCGTGGATGTCGGTGACGTCCTCGTCGTCGAAGCTGACGGTGCCCGACGTGGGCTCTTCGAGCCCCGCGACCATCCGGAGCGTGGTCGTCTTCCCGCAGCCCGACGGCCCGACCACGGTCACGAACTCCCCGTCGTCGATTTCTAAGTCGAGGTCGTCGACGGCGACGATGGTTCCCCGGTCGAACTCCTTCCGGAGCGTATCGAGCGTGACGCGTGCCATTTCCCTGAAGACTGGTCCGCTGGCATATGAGTTCTTTGCTGTTTTCCTGATATTTGGTGAAGAATCTCTTCTCAAATATCGGCCCGCTGCGCGGAGACAGTCGATCGTCGAATCCCACGGTCGACGCGGATCGATCCGGATCGATCGGGATGTACCCCAAACACTAAATGTATGAAAATATAATTCATCATTTGTTATAGCCACATGAACGAGAAACGTAGAACGCTGCTCAAGGCGATGGGGGGAACGACTGCGCTCGCGGGACTCGCGGGCTGTATCAGCACCGGCGGCGACGGCGGTGACGGCTCCGACGGAAGCGACGGTTCCGACGGCTCCGACGGCGGCGACGGCGAAAGCGGTGGAACCGCGACGCTGTGGATCGACCTCTCCGACGGCGAGGACGAGGCCCTCTCCTCGTACATCGACGAGTACGAGTCCGAGAGCTCCAACACGATCGAGAAGAACGAGCCGGGCGGCGAGCTCGACCAGCAGCTCGAGACCGCCATCCCGTCGGGAGAGGGTCCCGACTCGTGGATCTGGGCGCACGACTGGATCGGCCGGTTCGCGGTCCGCGAGGAGCCGCCGTTCCTCTACGACGCGAGCGACGACATCGACGGCTCGCTCGACGTGTTCACCGAGACCGCCCAGGAGGCGGTCCAGTTCGACGGCGCGCTCCACGGCCTTCCGTTCGCCTCGGAGACGGTCACGCTGTTCTACAACGAGGACATGGTCGACGAGCCGCCCGAGACGTTCGAGGACATGCTCTCGGTGATGGACGAGTACCACAACCCCGAGAACGGCGAGTACGGCCTCTCGTACCCCGTGACGGACCCCTACTTCGCCAGCGGGTTCATCCAGGCGTACGGCGGCGACATCTTCGACACGGAGAGCCTCGAGACCGGCCTCGACAGCGAGGAGTGTAAGCAGGGGATGGACGCGCTCGAACAGCTGTTCGACTACGTGCCGGCCGACCCCGGCTACGAGTCGCAGATCGTCGCGTTCGCCGACGGCGCCGCGCCGTTCGCGATCAACGGCCCGTGGGAGATCGCGAACCTCCAGAGCGAGATCGAGAACCTCGGCGTCACGACGCTGCCGACCGTCGACGGCAACCACCCCCGGACGTACTCGGGGATCCAGACGTTCTACTTCAGCGCGATGCTGTCCGACGCCGACCAGTCCACGGTCGACGCCGCGACGGGGCTGGCCGAGTGGTACACCACGAACGAGGACGTCATCGAGACCAACGCCGAAGAGCAGGGGTACATCCCCGTCCTCTCCTCGGTCGTGGAGGACGGCGACCTCTCCGCCGACGTTCAGGCGTTCGCCCAGCAGGTCGACCACGGCGTCCCCATTCCGACCCACCCGAACATGAACGCCGTCTGGACGCCGCTGACCGAGGCGCTGACCCGCGTCTTCAACGGCAATCAGGAGAGCGGTCCGGCCCTCGACCAGGCCGCATCGGAGATCCGGGAGAACCAGTAGGCGGCCTCTCCACCAGCCACCATGGCCTCTTCACAACTCGACGCCGGCAGAGACGGGCTCTCGCGGCTCCGGTCAGCGCTGCCGTTCACCGGCCGCGACTGGGGACTGCTGCTCGTCATCCCCGGCGTGGTCCTCTTCTCGAGTTTCATGCTGTACCCGATCGTCTACCTGTTTTACATCTCGCTGACCGACGCGACGTTCGCCGGGTCGGTGATCGGCGGCGGCGCCGAGCTGATCGGACTCGAGAACTATGTACAGCTGTTCGGCGACCCGCAGTTCTGGACGTCGATGTCGACGACGTGGCTGTTCGTCGCCGTCTCGCTCGTCGTCAAGGTGTTCGTCGCCGTCGGCATCGCGCTCCTCTTGAACCACGCGCGGGTCGTCGGGAAACGCTACATGCGCGCCGCGGTGATCGTCCCGCTGGGGTTCCCCGGCATCTTCACGATCACCGTCTGGCGCGGGATGTTCAGCGACGCCCGATTCGGCGTGTTCAACACGCTGCTCGGCCGCTACAACGACGTTATGTCGTCGCTGTCCGCGCCGCAGGCTCTGCTGTTCGACGTGCCGATCGGCTTCCTCAGCGGCCGCTGGGAGGCGTTCTTCGCGTACGTCACCACGGAGGTGTGGCTCGCGTACCCGTTCATGGTGATCATCATCGTGAGCGCCTTACAGGACGTTCCCCGGTCGCTCCACGAGGCCGCGATGGTCGACGGCGCCGGGTGGCTCCAGCGGTTCCGGACGGTCACCCTCCCGGCGATCAAGGGGCCGGTGCTGTTCGCCTCGATCCTCACGGCGGCGACGTCGTTCCAGCAGTTCCTGATCCCGTGGGTGTTCAATCAGGGCGGGCCGGCCAGACAGAACGAGCTGATCATCGTGTACGGCTACCGCGAAGCGATCAGCTTCAACGAGTTCGGGCTCTCCGCGGCGATCCTCATCGTCGCCATCGCCTTCGTCGGACTCTTCATGCTCGTCGCCGTGCGCTACGGCGGCCTCGCAGAGGGGGTGGGTGAGGAATGAGCGTGCTCCGCTCGTTCGCGGCGCTCGTCGCCGCCAAGCTGGTCGCGTTCGCGACCGCACCCAAGCGCTTCGTCGTCACCGTCCAGCGGGCGATCTACGACCTCCGCACGGGCAAGCGCACCGCGTGGGACGTCTCGAAGAGCGTCCTGATGACGCTGTTCGGGTTCGCGATGGTGTTGGTGCTGCTGTTCCCGCTGTTCTGGATCTTCGCCGCGTCGCTTGCGGAGGGGACGCGGCTGTTCACCACCAGCGGCATCTTCCCGGACCCGTCGACGTACAACCTCGGCGCGTACCGGTGGGTGATCTTCGAGTCCGACTTCTTCTTCGTCGAGGGCGACTGGGGGTACCCCCAGCTCGTCCTCGGCGGGAGCGGCGGGCTGGTGAGCTTCCGGTGGGCCGGCACCGAGACCGGTCCCGGCGCGGTGTTCAACAGCCTCTACATCGTCAGCGTGACGCTCGCGGCCGGGTTCGGGATGATCGTCCCGGCGGCGTACGCGTTCTCGCGCCGGAAGTTCATGGGCCGCAAGCGCATCCTCTACGGCTACGTGCTCTTCACGCAGATCGGCGCCGGGCTGTCGATCGCGACGCTCGTGGCGCTGTACTCGCTGTTCAGCAGCTACGGGCTCACGAACAACCTGTTCGTCCTCGGGCTGTTCTACGCCGCGTCGGCGATCCCGTTCAACACGTGGCTGTTGAAGACGTACATGGACAACATCCCCGTCTCCTACGAGGAGGCGGCGATGGTCGACGGCGCGAGCTTCCTCGACACGATCCGGGAGGTCATCCTCCCGCTGACGAAGCCGGGGCTCGCCGTCGTGCTCATCTTCGTCTGGCTCGCCGGCTGGAACGAGTTCATCATCGCGCAGACGCTGCTGCGTCCCGAGAACTATCCGCTCTCGGTGGAGCTGTACAACATCGCGACCGAGGGCCGGTTCTCGACGCCGTGGACCCGCTTCGCGGCGTTCGCGAACCTGTTCGCGCTGCCGGTCGCGATCGTCTACTTCGCGGCCCAGCGCTCCGTCGAGGACGGCCTCTCGTTCGGCGGGATGGAGGGGTAACGGACCGAGCGCGGTCCGCCTTCGGCCGATCTGCGTTTCTCGTTTCTCGTTTTCGCTGCTGCGTCCCTCCCTCGATGAGCTGCTCCGCTCCGTGATCGATCGTCGGCACCGCCCCGCACTGCCCCGCACCGCACGGCACCTCACGCCTCCCCAGCCTCGCGGCTCCCTCCGCTTCGCTCCGGTCGCCGCGTCCAGCGAGGGACCGAAGGTCCCTCTGGCAGCCGGCGCGTAGCGCCGGCGACCTCGCGCGTGCTGCTCGGCCGCGGGGCGGCCTCGCAGGCACGCGCCACCGCGAAACTGTTCCGAAAAGAGCCGCAGCCGGTCGAAACTGCCTCCTCTCAGTCGTCCGCGGTCGGCGTCGGCGCCTCGCCGCCGAGCTGCTCGCGGTCGTGGTCGGCCTCGAAGTCGAGGTCGGGGCCGCGCGCGATGATGCCCGAGGGGGTCACGTCGGGGTGCGTGGTGTAGTAGTGCTCCTTGATGTGCTCCATGTTCACCGTCTCCGCGACGCCCTCGGTCTGATAGAGGTCGCGCAGGTACGGCCAGAGGTTCTCGTACTGGTGGATGAACTTCCGGTTGCACATGAAGTGCGTGTGGTACACCTGATCGAAGCGGACCAGCGTGGTGAACATACAGATGTCCGCCTCGGTAAGCGAGTCGCCGACGAGGTAGCGCCGGTCGGCGAGCCGCTCGTCGTAGCGGTCGAGCGCGCCGAACAGGTCGTCTATCGCCTCGTCGTAGGCGCTCTGCGAGGTCGCGAAGCCGGCGCGGTAGACGCCGTTGTTGATCGGCTCGTAGATGTCGGTGATCACCTCGTCGACGTCCGCGACGGTCGCGTCGTCGTCCGCGTCGGGGAGCAGCGAGACGCCGTTGCCGAGGTCGGCGAACGCGGTCGAGAGCATCCGCAGGACCTCGCGCGACTCGTTGTTGACGATCGTCTCCTCCTCTTTGTCCCACAGCACGGGGACGGTCACCCGGCAGGTGGCGTCGGGGTCGGCCTCGACGTACAGCTCGCGGAGGTAGTCGCTGTCGTGGAGGTGATCGCGGGTGCAGCCCGCCTTCTCGGGGGTGAACTGCCAGCCGTCCTCGTCGCGGTACGGGTCGACGACCGAGACGCTGATCGCGTCTTCGAGGCCGAGCAGCGACCGCGCGAGCAGCGTGCGGTGCGCCCACGGGCAGGCGTACGAGACGTACAGGTGATACCGCCCGGCCTCCGGCTGGAAGCGCTCGTCCGGCTCCGCGTCGACGTGGTCGGGCACGTCGCTGCCCGCAATCCAGTTCCGGAAGGTCGTCTCGCCGCGCTGGAACGCGCCGCCCTCGTCCGTCGCCTCGTAGGTGTCCGTGCGCCACTCGCCGTTCACGAGCTGATTCATGTCCGTTACGTGGGCCTCCGTCCGTATAACGTGGGCGGGGACACGCGTGTCACCCGCCGAACGCGGAGCGGACCGCCGGAGTTGACCCCTCCTACTCGTAGACGCTCACGCCGTCGAACCGACCCTCGTAGGCGACGTTCGACGGGAGAGTGGGCTCGTTGCCGGAGAGGAACATTCGGTCGAGCTTCACCCACGTGTTCTCGTAAGCGAGGTGCGCGAACTCCACGAGCCCGCGGAGCTGGTGGCCGGCGCCGCCGCGGTGGATCACCGTCCGAGGCCGGCGCTCGCGGAACGCGTCGACGATCGCCTCCTCGTCGTCGAGGTCCCCCTCGAAGGCGGTCCACGCCTCGCCGACCGTCCCGGGGAGGTGGGCGTACGACGAGCCGAAGCCAGCGCAGCCGGTCTTTTCGGCGGTCCGGCGCGCTCGCGCGTTCTGGTGGGGGAGCAGCTTCGTGTTGTACGTCTCGATCGCGTCGAGCCGTGCGGCGTGCGCGTCGACCTCGGGCCGCGTGAGCGAGATGGTGGCGAAGCCGGGGTGGGGGACGAGGACGGCCGCATCCTGGCGCTCGAACTCGGCCATCGCGCCCTCGAAGGTGATGTAGTCGGGGACCGGGTCGGAGAGCCCGACGACGAGGAGGTGGCGCCGGTTCCCCCAGTCGCCGGTGAACACCTCGCGGGCGGGGACGACGGTCAGCTCGTCGTCGGTGTACCGCGCCGCGCGCTCGCGGATCGTCGGGAGGCGCGTGAAGTGCGGCGCGTACACGAGCGCGTCGATCCCGCGGGCCTTCGCGCGGGCGACGACCTCGTCGTCGAGCACCTTCACGTGGGCGTCGACGCGCGTTCTCGATCGGGTCACAGTCGCACGGTCGTCGCGCCCGCGCAAAGGCGTATCGTTCGACGACGACGGTGCCGCGACCGCGGACGGTGACGGGGACTCACGGCGCTCGCCCCGCCGCATCGCGCCGCCGCCGCCGCACGCCCCCGCCGAGGTGGGAAACCGTTAATCCCCCTCGGGCGAGAGTTCGGGGTATGGCCCCTCGCTGGACGTGCGGCATTGGCGACTGCGACGCCGCCTTCGACGACGTGGAGGCGGCGATCGTCCACCAGACGAACGAGCACCAGCGCCACGAGTGCAAGGTCTGCGGCACCATCGTCCCGGACGGCTACTTTGCGATCCGCCACGCGTTCGACGAACACACCCGCGCCGAGTTCGTCCGCGCGTACGACGCCGACTCGGCGGCGGTCCGCCGCCGCGAGGAGATCAAAGGCGAGATCGAGTCCGCGGCCGACCTCCAGCGGGTCGTCGAGGAGCTCGATCGGGGCGTCTGACCCGCTCTTCCGATCCGCCGACCTCCACCCGACCCCCCGACCTCTCCCCGACACCCAGACCTCTCCTCGGCCCCTGCCCGACCCCGAGTTATAAAACCCGCTTTCCGAACGCGCTCGCCGCCAGCTCCGTCGCCAGCTCGGCCGTCTCGTTGTGCTGGTCCAGCGTCGGGTTCACCTCGACGATCTCCATCGAGCGGAGCGCGTCCGTCTCGTCGACGATCTCCATCGCGCTGTGCGCCTCGCGGTAGGTGACCCCGCCGCGGACGGGCGTCCCGACGCCGGGCGCGGCGTTGGGGTCGAGCCAGTCCAGGTCGAGGCTGACGTGGATCCCGTCGACGCCGTCCCCGGCGACCGACAGCGCCTCCTCCGTGACCTCCGTGATCCCCCGCTCGTCGATGTCGGACATCGTGTACGCGGCGAAGTCGCGCTCGTTGATCAGCTCCGCCTCCGCTTCGTCGACCGAGCGGAGCCCGACGAGAGCGACGTTCTCCGGCGAGAGCCCCGCCGCGTTCGCCCACTCGGTGTCCGCGAACTCGTCGATCCCGAGCGCGGCCGCCAGCGGCATCCCGTGGACGTTGCCCGAGGGGGTCGTCGCGGGGGTGTTGAGGTCGGCGTGCGCGTCGAACCAGACGGCGCCGATGTCGGCGTCGCGTGCGGATCCCGAGAGGCTCCCGATGGCGATGGAGTGGTCGCCGCCGAGCGCAAGCGGCACCTCGCCGGCGTCGAGCGTGGCAGCGACTTCGTCGCCGAGCCGCCGGCAGACGTCGGCCGTCTCGCGCAGGAACTTCGCTTTCCCCTCGCTGGGCGCGTCCGCGTCCGGGTCGCGCTCCTCCGCCCGCGGGACGAGGAGATCGCCCGCGTCGACGGTCTCCACGCCGGCGCCGGCGAGCTGGTCGGCGAGCCCGCCGTAGCGAATCGCCGAAGGCCCCATGTCGACTCCGCGTCGGTTCGCCCCGTAGTCGGTCGGCGCGCCGATGATCCTGACCGTGGTCATACCCGCAACGCGGCGCGCCGCCGCTTCAATGGTGGGGATCGACGCGCCCGTGGTCGGCGGTTCGCCGGTGGTCCCCCCGGCTCTCGCCTCGCCGGATCGGACACCGTTTTGCGCCCGGCCCGCCACGGGACGGTCATGGACGACTCCGATCCCTACTCGGTCGACCCCGGCGACATCGAGCCGATCGGCGCGACCATCGCGGTCGCGTTCACCGGTGCGGCGATCGGGCTCGTCGGCGCCGCAGTGTCGTTCGTCGCGGTCGACTTCGGGGTCGCGCTGGTCGGCGTCGGCGTCGTCGTCGCGCTGTCGAGCCCGCTCGCGTACGTCCGGATGAAGCGGCTGCGCGGCGAGTAGCCCGGAACGCGCAGCGCCGGCGGAGCCCGCTCGTCGAGCAGATCCCACACGATCATTTATAAGTGAATTCCATCGCATTTAAGCGGGGGCGCGGTGTATTCGGCACCATGTCATCGATCGAGCTCACGTCGAGCCAGAAGAGCATCCTCACGGCCCTCATCAACCTCTACGGGGAACAGGAGGACGCCGTGAAAGGCGAGGCGATCGCCGAGGAGGTCGACCGCAACCCCGGGACGATCCGCAACCAGATGCAGAGCCTCAAGGCCCTCCAGCTGGTCGAGGGGGTACCCGGTCCGAAGGGCGGCTACAAGCCCACCTCGAACGCCTACGAGGCGCTCGACATCCAGCGCATGGACGAGCCGGCGGACGTCCCGATCTTCCACGAGGGCGAGCAGATCGAGGGCGTCAACGTCGACGGGATCGACCTCTCAAGCGTCCACCACCCCGAGCTGTGTCGCGCCGAGATTCACGTCCAAGGCTCGGTCCGAGACTTCCACGAGGGCGACAGCGTCACGGTCGGCCCGACGCCGCTCTCGAAGCTCGTCATCGACGGCACCGTCGACGGGAAAGACGACACCGCGAACGTGCTCATCCTGCGGATCGACGACATGCGGGCGCCCGACGAGCCGGCCGAGCACTGACTGCGAGAGCGGTTCTTCGACCGCTTCGAACGCTGTTTTACGGAACTAACGGACCGGTTCGTCGCTGAGAAGAGTCGGAATTCGAAGCCGAGAGACGCGTTGCCGTCGCGAGTCGCCCGCGCCTACATGTCGCCGAACGCGCCGACGCCGCGGCTCGCGGAGGAGACCTTGGCGATCCAGCGCGTGGCGATAGCCTTCTTCAGCAGCTTCGCGGGCGTGCCGCCGAACGTCTTGATCGGCATGCCCATCACGTCGTGGGCGACCGCCTCCTCGCCGACGGAGATGACCGTTCCCTTGTCCTCGTGGGTCCACGAGCGGAGCGGCGCGCCGCGGGCGGCGCGCGCGAGGTTGGCGCCCGCGACCTCGGCGGCCTGCCAAGCGGCCTGCGCGGTCGGCGGGGCGACGTCGTCGTCGCCCTGCTCGACGAGGGCGGTGTCGCCGATGGCGAACACGCGGTCGTCGCTGGTGGCGAAGTCGGAGCCGGCGTGGACGCGGTTCGACCGGTCGTCCTTCTCGACCTCGACGTTCTCCAGCTCGGGCTGGCCCGTGATGCCGCCGGTCCAGATCAGCACGTCGTAGGCGAGCTCCTCGGGCTCCTCCTCGTCGCCGCCGCCGAGGTAGACGGCGTCCTCGTCGGCCTCCGAGATGAAGTCGCCGGTGAGGATCTCGACGTCGGCGTCCTGGAGCCGCTGGCGGAGCGCGCCCTGAATCTGCGGGTCGTTGCCGGGGAACACCTCGTCGAGCCCCTCGACCAGCTTGATGTCGAGCGGCGCGCGGTGTTTGTCGCGGTACGCGGCGATCTCGCCGGCCGTCTGGATGCCCGAGAGGCCGGCGCCGCCGACGATCACCTGCGCGGGGTCCGAGCGGGTCGCGTCCGCGGCCGCCTCGCGGACGTCCTCGTGGATCGCCTTCGCGTCGTCGAGCCCCTTCAGCTGGTGAGCGTTCTCCTTCAGCCCCTCGATGCCGAAGAAGGCGGTCGTGGAGCCGATACCGAGGAGGAGGTAGTCGTAGTCGACGGTCGTCCCGTCGTCGGTCTCGACGACGCGGTCGTCGGTGTCGACGTCGACGACCCGGCCCTGGACGAAGTCGGACTCGGGCGACTTGATCTCGTCGACGGGGATCGTGATCTTGTCCTCGACGGCGGGGTTGCGGATCGCGCGGTGGACCTCGTGTAAGACGAGGTGGTAGTCGTGTTCGGAGATCCACGTGAGCTCCGCCTCGCCCTCGCCGACCTCGTCTTCGAACGCCTTCACCGCCCCTGCGCCGGCGTACCCGGAGCCGACGACGACGACCTGTGTACTCATGGCCGTAACTCCACGGCGCGCAGATAAAGTCGCTTTGGAACGCTCGCAGGCGAGAATCGCCGACTCGGGCGGGACCGCGCGCCCGCTACAGCGAGAGGCCGGCGTGCCAGCGGTCGGCGCCGGCCTCCCGCTTGACCTCGTCCATGCGCGCCAGCAGCTTCACCGCGAGGCTCGCGGTCTCGGCCGCCCGCGACTCGCCCTCCGTCCGGAACTCGCCGGTGACGCGGTTCGCGTAGACGGAGCAGACCGCGCCAGCGCGGAGCCCGTACACGCTCGCGATCGTGAGGATCGACGACGCCTCCATCTCGATGTTCTTCACGTTCGCGTCCTGAAGCTCCGCGACGAGCTCATCGGAGCCGGCGGCCTCGAACCCCTCGAACCCCGGGCGGCCCTGGCCGGCGTAGAAGGAGTCGGCGCTCATCGTGACGCCGGTGTGGTAGTCGTGGCCCAGCCGCTCGGCGGCGGCGACCAGGGCGGAGACCACCTCGCCGTCCGCGGCCGCGGGGTAGTCCTCGCGGACGTACTCGTCACTCGTCCCCTCCTGGCGGACGGCACCGGTCGTGATCACGAGGTCGCCCACGTCCATCTCGGGCTGGATCGCGCCGCAGGAGCCGACGCGGATGAACGTGTCGACGCCGACGCGCGCGAGTTCCTCAACGGCGATGGCGGCCGAGGGAGAGCCGATCCCGGTGGAGGTGACGGAGATCGGCGCCCCGTCGTACGTGCCGGTCGCGGTGCGGTACTCGCGGTGGCGCGCGACCTCCTCGTGGTCGTCCCACAGCGCCGTGATCTTGTCGACGCGCTCGGGGTTGCCCGGGAGGAGGACCGCGTCCGCGACGTCCTCGGGCGCGGCCTCGACGTGGTAGCCCGCCCCGTCGTTCGGATCCTCGCTCTCGGCGTCCGCGGCCGGGGAGTCCCCGTCGGAACCGCTCGCGTCGGGTTCGTCGGTCATGTCCCCGACCTTCGGCGAGCCGTTTAAAAGTAGTTCCGTCTCGGTCCGCGGGCTCTCGGCCGCCGTCACCTCCCGCGCGCGTCGTCGAGCGTGCCCTCCGAGATGGTGTTCGGGAGGAGTTCGCCCAGCGTGTACTCCGTCACTTCGTCGCCGCCCTCGTCGCAGGCGACGACGAGGTCGTCGGCCGCGAACTCCGCGAGCGTCTGCCGGCACATCCCGCAGGGGGTGACGCCGTCGCGGACGCCGGAGGAGACGGCTATCCGGTCGAACTCGCGGTGGCCGTTCTTCACCGCCTCCGCGAGCGCGACCTCCTCGGCGTGGAGGCTGTTGGAGTAGTTCGCGTTCTCGATGTTACAGCCGGTGTAGACGGTGCCGTCGGCGGTCCGGAGCGCGGCGCCGACGCGGTACTCGGAGTACGGGACGTGGGCCGCTTCTAAGGCCTCGCGCGCCGCGGCGATCAGATCGTCATCGTCCATATCCTCAGATGTCGCGGCGGGCCGATAACTGTACTGTGTCGCGGTCGCGGGAGAACGGTCGGCCGGTCAGGAGTCGTCCGTCCACGCCGAGAAGCCGCCGTCGATGAGCGTCTCGGCCTGCTGGCGGATGTACTCGCGCTGGGTGTCGACGACGGCCGTCTCGAAGTCGTCGCCGGCGTCGAGGCGGGCCCGGACGCGGTCGCGCTTCCAGCTCGCCGGCGTCGTGCGGTTCGCGACGCGCCAGCGGAGCGGCGCGATCCACTTGGCGGCCTCGTCGTCGGCGCAGCCCGCGGTCCGGAGCCCCGCCTCCGCGTGGTCGAGGAGGTCGGCGTACATCGCCTCCGCGTCCGTCGTGCGCTCCCCGTCGCGGCCGATCCACTCCATGTCGGCGTCGAGGCCGTCCGCGACGGCGGCGTAGAAGTTGTCGCGGGCGGTCTCCCAGTCGAGGCCGATGACGGGGTGTTCCCGCTGGGCGAGCGCCTGCATCAGCCCCGCGAACGCCGCCTGGAACGCGATGGAGTCGCGGACCGTGGGCTGGCCGGGGATCGGGCGGAACTCGATCCGGGCGTTGGCCGCCGAGCGGCTCGGCCCCTCGAAGACCGGGCGGACCCACCGCCAGTAGCTGCCGTGTTTCGTCCGGAACGTCGCGAACGCGTCGTCGAAGCGGTCGCTGCCGCCCGGGTCGGGCATCGGGATCAGGGTCTCGTCGCCTGCGATGCGGTCGACCGCGGTCTCGACGTCGCGGAAGTCGCGCGGGAACCGCACCTTGTCCGCGTCGGTCCGGGCGTTGAGGACGGACTCGAACACGTGGACGCGGTTCTCGGTCGCCCCCTCGGCGAGGACCCGCTCGCCGTCCCAATCGTCGTCGTACAGGTCCGGCGGGAAGAACGGGGAGTTGACACCGAGCGCCAGCAGCGGCCCGGCGATGCGGAGCGCGTACCGGAAGTGCCGCGGCAGCGTCTCGGCGTGTGCCACCTGGTAGTGCGGCTGGATCGACGTGATGAGGCTCTCTGGCATCACCGTGTCCGCCGCCAGCGACACGCCAGGGGCGGAGAGCTCGAGCCGGTCGTCCGCCGACCGCGCGTCATCCGCCGACCCGTCCGCCCCGTCGGGGTCCGCGTTGGCCATCGCGTGGTACCGGACCGAGTCGCTCATGTTGACCGCGACGGTTACCCCGTCGACCTCGACGCTGTCGGTGAGGTACTCGCGGGCGGTCTCGCCCGCCGGCGGGATGGTCCAGAGCCCGTCGGAGACGAGCCGCATCCCCTCCACGCCGGCGGTGTTCTCCGCGGCCTCCAAGCGCGCCCGGACCTCGGCGAGTTGGGCGCGGAGCCCGTGGTCGGAGAGGGGCTGCGGGCTCGTCGACATCTCGGCGTTGTGGAGCCCCAGCTCCTTCTCGAACCCCATCAGCTCCAGCATCCGGCGGGGCACGCGCATCAGCGCGTACTCGCCCGCCCGCGACTCCTCGCTCCACCGCCCGTCGCCGACCGCGTAGAACTCGTACTCGAAGCCGACGATCGACTGGTGGTTGTCGAAGGAGCCGTCGCGAAGCTCCTGTTTGACGATCTCGGCCTCCTCGGCCGCGCGCTCGGCGAACGCCTCGGCGTCGACCGAAAGCGCCTCTCGGACCCCGTCGGCGAGCGCGGACTCGGTGGTCATGCGACCGAGGAAGGACACGGCGAGGTAAAAAGGCCTCCGGCCGCGGGATTACCGCGCTACTCGCCCGACTACTGGTTCGCCGAGCGCGCGTCGAGCGCGACGGGGATCGACCGGCTCGCCACGTCGCCGGCGAAGGCCTCGCCGTCGGCTTCCAGCCCCTCGAACGTGTCGTAGTGGATCGGGACGACGAGGTCGGGACCCATCGCCTCGGCCAACTCCGCCGCCTCGTGTCGGTCGGCGACGATGCCGCCGCCGCCGATGTTCGCGAGGAAGACGGAGACGTCGAGCTCGGCGAAGCCGTCGAGCGCGTCGGAGTCGCCCGGCCAGAAGACGGTGCGCCCGCCGAGCGACAGCAGGAAGCCGCAGCCGAACCCGGGTGGGTGTGCCACCGAACCGTCCGCGTCCGCGTTCGGGCCCTCGGGGTCGTTGTGCGCGGGGACGGACCAGACCGTGACCTCGCCCGCGGGCGTGTCGACGTCGACGCGGTCCTCCTCGCCGACGCGGACCACCTCGAAGTCGGCCGCGAGCGCATCGATCGGCTCCACGTCGCGGTCGATGCCGGCGGGGTCGACCGCCTCGTAGATCACGAGCGTCGCGTCCTCGTTCGCGACCGACCGGATCCCGTCGCTGTCGTAGTGGTGGTCGTGGGTGACGACGACGAGGTCGCCGTCGCGTGCCCAGTAGTCGTCGAGGACGCCGTACCGGCCGGGGTCGGTGTAGACGACCGCCCCCGCGTCCGTCTCCAGCCGCGCCGTCGCGTAGCCGAGCCACTCCACCGCGAGCTCCTCGTAGCGGACCGTCATGTCACCGACTGCGGCCGCGGGCGCCTTGAGGGTGGCTATCGCTCCCCCTCGTCGATCACGGAGAGGTCCCACGCCGCCGCGAGCGCCTCGTCGTCGATCGACCGTCCTAGCGCGTGCTCGGGAACGAGCGGCATCGGGACCGGAACGTACCCGGCCTCGCGCATCGCGCCGAACCCGCCGACCGTCTCGACGACGGTCCCGTCGTCCCCTCGTCGAACGCGGAACCGCTTGTCCGTCGGGTCGCGGCGGTATGCGAACGGGAACGCCGCGTCCGGCGGAGTCTGGAGGCTCTCGACACCCGCGAGGACTGCGACGGGCGCCCCTTCGACCTCGCAGACGAGCCGCGGGACGACCGGTCGCCCCTCGTCGTCGACCGCGGCGGCGTCGACGTCCGAGTGAGCTGTCACCGGGCCGACGGGGGTGTCCGTCTCCCGCCAGCGGAACGTCGGCTCGCCGAGGCCGTCGGCGCGGACGCAGGCGTAGCCGCCGCCCGAGACCGGGATCCGATCGGGGCCGAGGTGGAACGTTCGCCGGCCGTCGGTCCGGTCGGCGAGCAGCGGCGGGTCGGCGAGGAGGTCGCGGACGGCGGCGGCGGTGTCGGCGTCGCGTGCGACGAACAGGACCCGGCGGTCGCGGTCGAGCGCGTGGCCGAGCCGCGAGACGATCACGGTGGGCGTGGCGTCGTCCGCGGCGAGCGGCTCCACCGCGACCCGGTCGTCGCCGCGGGTCGCGACCGCCGGCGGCTCAGCGCCGCTCTCCGGGCGCTCAACCTCGAAGCCGTCGGCCGCGAGCCGGGCGGCGGCCGCGTCGGTGAGGTCGCGTCGCGTCGCGTCGCCGAGCGGACCTGGCATGCGATTACCTACGAGCCGGACCGTGAAGGGGTTTCGCGTGGCGGAACGCCGATGGGGTGGTCGTCGGGCACCGTTACGCGTCGGCTCAGTCGTCGCCGGCGAGCCGACGGACCCGGGCGAGCGAGTCGGCGTCGTCGACCCCCTTGTCCTCGCGCACCCCGACGAAGCGGGGGAACCGGAGGGCGTAGCCGGCCGAGTACGTCGGCGAGGTCTGGATCTCCTCGTAGCCGACCTCAACGACCAGCTCGGGGTCGAACGCGACCTCCGTCCCCGTCTCGTCGACGACGTGCGGCTCCAGCCGCTCGGTGAGGTCCGCAAGCACCTCGTCGGTGATCCCGGTGGCGACCTTCCCGACCGTGGCGTAGCCCGCGGGCGCGAGGTCGTCGGCGTCGCCTTCGGTTTCCTCTGCTCGAACCGCGAGCAGGAACGTGCCGAACAGCTCAGCGCGGCGCCCCTCGCCCCACTCGGCGCCGACGACGACGGCGTCGAGCGTCTCCACGTCCGGCTTGCGCTTCAGCCAGTCGCGCCCGCGGTCGCCGGGGGTGTACGCCGCCGCGGGGTTCTTCAGCATGACCCCCTCGTGGCCCGCGTCGAGGGCGGCCCGCTCCTCGGTCGCGATCGCGTCCGCGTCGGCGGCGAGCGTGAGGTCCGCGGCCGCGTCCGGGAGGACCTCCCGGAGCCGCTCGTGGCGGTCGCGGAGGGGGTCGTCGAGCAGGTCGTCCCCGTCGGCGTGGAGGCAGTCGAAGGCGTGGAGCCGCAGGGAGACGGCCTCGCGCATGCGGTCGACGTCGTGTTTCCGGCGGAACCGCCGCAGGACCTCCTGGAACGGGAGCGGGTCGCCGTCGTCGTCGACCGCAACGACCTCGCCGTCAAGGATGACCGGGGCGTCGACGCGCTCGGCGACGTACTCGACGATCTCCGGGAGCGCCTCAGTCACGTCGTCCATGTTCCGTGAGTAGAGCCGCGGGCCGAGCGCCTCGTTTCCTCCCGGCTCGGCGTCAGCCGGTGCGTAGTGGACCTGGACACGGGCCCCGTCGAACTTCGTCTCGACGGCGACCTCGCCGAAGGAGTCGACCGCGTCGGTCGCGGTGCCCGCCTGCGCGAGCATCGCTTGGACCGGACGCCCCACCCGGAGCGACTCCTCGCGGAGTCCCGCGAGCCCCTCGTCGCGGGCGCGGACCGCGACCCGGCCGTAGTCGTTCGTCACCTGAAGCGCGCGCTCGACGGCCGCGACGGCGTCCTCTGGCGCGGCGAGTCGGGGATCATCGGTCGCGTTCGAGTCGTCCGGTTCGGGGTCGTCGGTCGCGTCCGTGTCGGCGGATTCGGAGTCCTTCTCCGGCGCGAGGAACGCCTCGGCGATCGCGTCGCGGACCGTCCCCTCGCCGACCCCGAGCCGCATCTCGCCGAGGACAAGTCGGGCGAGGAACGCCGCCTCGCTCGGCGAGCAGCGCGTGAACAGCCCGAACAGCGCGTCCCGCTTGCGCGACTCGCTGCCGTCGCCGCTCTCGGCCGCGAGGCCGCGCAGCTCCGCGTCGAGCGCGGCCACCGTGAGCGCGTCGCGGCCGCTCCCGAACGCGGCGAGCCCCCGCTGGCCGCCGAAGTCGTAGTCGGCCGCGACGGCGCCGATCTCGCCGCGCTCCGCGAGGCGGTCCTCGACGTCCGCCGCGGAGACGTTCTGGCCCGCGGCGCGGGCGATCGCCTCGCGGCAGAGCGCGGGGCCGACGTCGAGGGTTCGGGTGTCGTGGGCGGGGAAGACGCGGCCGAGGAGGAACCGGACGACGACGGGGAGGCCGTCGGTCGACCCGTCGGCCTCGGCGCCGTCGTCCTCGGCACTGTGGCCGGCGCCGGCGTCCGCGAGCAGGTCGGCGACCGCGAGCGTCGTCTCGATGTCGCCGTCGTTCGCGGCCACCCGTTCCGCCCGTTCCGCCAGCGCGGCGAATTCCATACGCGTCCGGTCGGCGGCCGGAGGGCAAAAGCGGCCCGCCTCGGGGGCGCGAACCGATCCGCGCCGGCGTCGGAGTCGGGAGACGCGGGAGGGGCCGCCGGGGAACCGCTTTTCACCTCCGGTCTCGTACGGCTCTCTATGTACGTCCGCGACGCCAAAAACCGTGACGAGGCGTGGTTGTTGGACGCGATCGAGCAGCTCGGGCTCGACGACGTCGCCTTCCGGTCACGGGACTACGTGATCGCGGTCGACGAGGAGTCCGGCGACCGGGCCGGGTTCGGGCGGCTCCGCCTCCACCGCGGCGACGAAGACGAGGCGAACCGGATCGAGCTCACCGGCATCGGCGTTCTCCCCGAGTGGCGGCACCGCGGAGTCGGGGCGCACGTCGTCGAGCGCCTCGTCGACACCGCGGCGGCGGACGGGTTCGAGACGGTGTACGTGCTCACCGACCAGCCGGAGTACCTCGCGCAGTTCGGCTTCGAGCGCGTCGACACCGACGACCTCCCGCCCGCGCTCTCCGACCGCCTCACCGAGAAGCGGGAGTTCCTCGGCGGCGGCGTCGTCGGCCTCGAACTGGCCGTCGACGAGTTCGAGATGCCGAACAGCCTCCGGAAGGCGTTCAAAGACGCCGAGCCGACCGGTGACGACGAGCCGGAGGAGTCCGCCGAGGACTTCGGGATCGATCCGGACTCGGCGACCTACAAGTACGACACCGGTCGCTGAATCGCGACAACTGCCTGTTTTCCGCGGTTGCGGTCGGCGCGTGCCTGCGAGCGGCCGCCATCGGCGGCCGCGAGTCAGCACGCGCGAGGGATGCCGCGAGCGCTTTTAAGCGCGAGCGGCGAGGCTGGGGAGGCGTGAGGTGCGGTTGCGGTGCGGGGCGGGACTCGAAGGGGCAGCCGGGAGGACGGCGCAGGCGACGTAAGCACCGGAACAAGGGAGCGAACGGAGTGAGCGACCGAGTGAGGAGCGCAGCGAGCGTGCGCCGTCCTCCCGGCTGGGGCTTCGGCGGTGTTCGTGGCCGATCCGTCGTCGATTATTTATAAGCAGATCTCCGAGCAGACTGCGTTTGTTTATAAGTAGACACTCACGGTGTCGACTCTCTCACCGGCGACGACAACATCGTAGCGTCACCACTCAGCGAATGAAACGAAGTATGAATGGCGGACAGGCGGGGTAGCCCGGCGTTCCGGCACGGGGTATCCCGATTGCCTCCTCCACCCCGCGACCCGACGAGCGACGGGCGTCCGGCGGTGGGCTGCTCGCTTCCGCGCCTGACCCAGTGTCGCCGACGAACCGCGACGGACCGCTCCTGCGAGCGGGCGCCACGGACCGCTGTCCCCGGCGGACGAGGCTTCCACGTTGGCTCTCGGGGCCCGCGCCGGTCTGACCGGACGTGCCCGCTGTTCGGTCCCCGCTAAAGACTGCCTCACGGGTTACGAGCGGGGCCTAACCGCCCGACCTAGTCCGTTCGACAATATTCGGGTGCGGCATAAGGGCCTTTCGTTCGGCGGGCGGCGCCGGACCGGAATCGACGGCGCGGCTACGCCAACAGCTCCCGAGCGTACACCGCGGCGGCGAGCGGGACGGGAATCGACAGCGCGACGACGGCGCGCGCGTGCCACACGAGCCAGAGGTGGTCGCGGAACACCGGGCTCGGCTCGACCGCCAGCGCCCACGTCGCCGCGCTCGCGGTCGTCGCGACCCCGAGGACGACCGCCACGCCCGCGAGCGTCCCGGGGTCGACGTTCCCCTGCTCGACGGAGGCGATGACGACCGCGGAAAGCAGCGCGAACAGCGCGATCCCGGTCCAGCCGACGACGCCGGAGGCGTAGTACGTGGCCAGCTGGTCAGCGTACTCCGGCCCCGAGATGACCGCGTACGGCGCGACGAGCGCGACGACGGTGACGACGGCGGCGGCGATCCCGACGCGACGCGAGACGGCGCGGAGGTCCATACCTGCTCTCGGAACGGAACCGCGGTAAAAGGACCGGATCGGGCGTGCCGGACGAACGCGCGCTTATACTAGAGCCGGACCGGACCGAGCGCGACCCGTTCCCGTAGGGTTTTGCCCCGTCGGCGCCCAATTCCGGGCATGCCACTCAACGTCGACCCGCCGGAGCCCCCCGAACTCGCCGCCGTCGATCCCAACGAGTACGAGGACGCCGAGGTCGCGGGCGGGGAGTACCGCCGCGACGACCTGGAGGCGCTCCTCCGCGAGGGCGCGTGGGAGGACGCGTTCTCGGAGTGGGCCGACACCACCGACATGGACGAGTCCGACTGGAAAATCGCGCTCGACCTCGAACTCGTCTCCCGGTTCGACTTCTTCTGGGACGACTTCGCCGACCGCGTCGGCTACCACGCGCCCGGGCTCCCAGAGGACTGGAAGGAGCGGGACCTCCACCCCGACCTCGACTCGTGGGGGACCGTCTCCGCGATCAACGCGGGGCTCACGGAGCTGGGACAGATCGTCTGCGAGACGCTCAAGGAGGAGTACATCGACTGGGAGGCCGACTTCGACGCGCCGGACGACCTCCCCGACTTCGACGAGTAACGCGGTCCGACTGCGCGGTCTCCGCGGTTTAGTGCCCCCAGAGGTTCCCGTCCGGGTCGTAGCGCGCGTCCATGATCCGGTCCCACTGCGCGTCGGAGAGGTCGAGGTCGGCCGCGGCGACATTCTCGTCGAGCTGGTCGACCGTCCGCGCGCCGACGATGGGAACGCAGGTGAACTCGTCCCACTCGGTGAGCCACGCCAGCGCGACCTGCGCGGGCGTCGCGTCGAGCTCGTCGGCGACCTCGCGGACCGCGTCGAGCACCTTCCAGCCGCGCTCGGAGAGGTAGAACCGCTCGAACCGGTCGTCGAAGCTCGCGCGCGAGCCGTCGGGCGCGATCACCTGCTCGGGGTCGTCGGGGTCGGCGCGCTCGTACTTGCCGGTGAGGAACCCGCCCGCGAGCGGGGAGTACGGACAGACCGCGAGGTCCTGGTCGATACAGACGTCGAGGTACTCGCTCACGTCCTCGTAGTAGCCCGCGTGGTGGAGCGGCTGGACCACGTCGAAGCTCGCGTAGTCGTTGACGTCGGCGGTCCACTGCGCCTTCGTCAGCTGCCAGGCCGCCATCGTCGACGCGCCGAGGTGGTGGACCTTCCCCTCCGCGACCAGCTCGTCGAGCGCGCGCATCGTCTCCTCGATGGGCGTCTCGTCGTCCCAGCGGTGGATGTAGTAAATGTCGAGGTAGTCGGTGTCGAGCCGGTCGAGCGTGCCCTCGATCTGCGCGCGGATGTGTTTCCGGCCGAGCCCCGAGTCGTTGGGGCCCGGCTCGCCGCGCCCGTCGAACGGGAAGTACACCTTCGAGGCGATCACGTAGTCCTCGCGGTCGCGGTCCGCGAGCCACTCGCCGACGTACTCCTCGCTCGTCCCGTGCGGCGACCCGTACACGTTGGCCGTGTCGATGAAGTTGATCCCGCGGTCCGCGGCCGCGTCGAGCAGCTCGTGGGCCTCCTCGCGGCCCGTCTCCACGACGCCGTTCGTCTCGCGCCCGAACCGCCACGTGCCGAAGCAGAGCTCAGAGACGCTGAGCCCGGTGTCGCCGAGTCGTCGATAGTCCATACCCACACCTCTCGGGGGAGTACGTAAAGCGTGGCGGCACCGGCGGGCGAGGCCGGCAGCAGAGCGGTACTCTCGACGACCGCGACTACCCGAAGTTCTCGACCTTCGCGGCGTCGGCGTCGCCGCCCGCAGCGTCGACCGCGGCCTCGGCGTCGGCGACGAGGTCGGCGAACCCGTAGACGAAGACCGTCTCGCCGTCCGCGCCCGTGAGGACGTCGGCGACGGCGTCGGTCAGGGGGTCGTCCGCGTCGAGGAGCCGAAACTCGGCGCCGCGCTCGCGGAGGGAATCGATCCGGTCGGCGTGGGCGACGTCGTCGTCGCGGTAGACGACCGCGGCCTCGGCGCCCTCGTCGAGCGCGCGCTCCGCGATGGCGACCGCGGGGCCGACTCCGGGCCCGCCAGCGATCACGACCGCACGCGGCTCGCCGTCGTAGTGCTGGTCGCCGAACGGCCCCGAGAGCGTCATCTCTGTGCCGGCCTCGGCGTCGGAGAGGAACGCCGAGAACTCGCCGCCCTCGTCGGGGTCGATGCCGACCGTGACCTCGAACGTCTCGCCGACGCGGGGCGACGAGAGGGTGTAGAAGCGCGCGACCGACTCGCCGTCGATCTCGGTGCCGAGCTTCACGAACTGTCCGGGTTCGGCCGCGAACCCGTCGGGCGCGCGGAAGCGGAGGGCGTACGTGTCGGGGCCGACCGCCTCGACCGCCTCGACCGTCGCTGTCGTGTCCATACGTCGGATCGGCGGGGGAGACACAAACCCCTTCCCGTCGGCGTCGGTCCTGCCCGTGTCGAAACCGCTTCCGGCGGCGCGCCCCGACTCGATCGACACGCGCGCGCTCGGGGACACGTACACCATCGTCACATCCCCGCTCTCGCCGACGCGTCCGGGAGGTCCGTTCTCTGCCGAGTACATTCGATGATCGTCGAAAACGGGTCCGACGCGAGGGGTCGATCGTGAGGAATTCGGTGGATGTATGTTCAATTATCTTCGCATAGTGGCCGAATACACCGCTCAGAGCCGACAATATTCGCGAGGACGGACACGTTCGTCCAGAAACACCTCGGTGGCTCCTTCCAGAAGCCTTTTGATGAGTCCGCCGGAACCTTGCCCATAGCACATGGCCGCGGATTTCAACTGGGCTGTCGGCGGAGAGGCCGGCGACGGCATCGACTCGACGGGGAAGATCTTCGCACAGGCGCTTTCCCGCGCGGGTCGGCACGTGTTCACGTCGAAGGACTTCGCATCGCGGATCCGAGGCGGGTACACCGCCTACAAGGTGCGGACCTCCGTCGACAAGGTACAGAGCGTCGTTGACCGACTCGACGTGCTCATCGCGTTGACCCCCCGGACGATCGAGGAGAACCTCGACGAGCTCCACGAGGGGTCGGTGATCATCTACGACGGCGAGCGGACCACGATGCAAGACGTCGAGATCCCCGAGGAGATGATCGGGCTCGACGTGCCGCTCAAGAGCCTGGCCGAAGAGGCCGGCGGCGCCATCATGCGGAACGTCGTCGCGCTCGGCGCAGCGTGTGAGGTCGCCGAGTTCCCCATCGAGAACCTCGACTCCGCCCTCGAAAAGCGCTTCAAGGACAAAGGGCAGAAGCTCGTCGACAACAACAAGGAGGCCGCGCGCGCCGGTCAGTCGTACGTCGCCGACGAGTATGACCACGAGTTCGACTACGACTTAGAGACCACCGACGAGGACTACGTCCTCCTCAACGGCGACGAGGCCATCGGGATGGGCGCCATCGCGGCCGGCTGCCGCTTCTACGCCGGCTACCCGATCACGCCCGCGACCGACGTGATGACGTACCTCACGGGCCGCATCGATCAGTTCGGCGGCCACGTCGTCCAGGCGGAAGACGAGCTGTCCGCGATCAACATGGCACTGGGCGCGGCCCGCGGCGGCGCCCGCGCGATGACGGCGACCTCCGGCCCCGGGATCGACCTGATGACGGAGACGTTCGGGCTCATCGCCACCTCGGAGACGCCGCTCGTCATCTGTAACGTGATGCGTTCGGGCCCCTCGACGGGGATGCCGACGAAACAGGAGCAGGGCGACTTAAACCAGATGCTGTACGGCGGCCACGGCGAGGTGCCGCGGTTCGTCCTCGCGCCGACCACCATCGACGAGTGCTTCTGGAAGACGGTCGAGGCGTTCAACCTCGCCGAGAAGTACCAGCTCCCCGTCTACCTCACCGCCGACCTCTCGATGGCGGTCACCGAGCAGACGTTCTCCCCGGAGACGTTCGACATGGACGAGGTCGAGGTCGACCGCGGCAACGTCGTCGACGAGACGACGATCGACGACCACATGAGCGAGTCGGGCGGCTTCCAGCCCCACGAGATCACCGACGACGGGATCTCGCCGCGGGCGTTCCCCGGCACCGCCGACGGCGCCCACATGTCCACCGGCCTCGAACACGACGAGCAGGGCCGCCGGACGGAGGACACCGACATGCGCGTCGCGCAGGTCGACAAGCGCAACCGGAAGGTGGAGACGGCCCGCGAGCGCGAGGACTGGAGCCCGCGCGAGTTCGGCGACGCGGACGCCGACGACCTCGTGATCACGTGGGGGTCGAACGAGGGTGCGCTCGCCGAGGCGGTCGAGATCCTCGACGAGGAGGGGCAGGACGTGCGGGTCCTCTCGGTCCCGTACATCTTCCCGCGACCGGACCTCTCGGAGGACGTCGAAGCGGCCGAGACGACGGTCGTCGTCGAGTGTAACGAGCAGGGGCAGTTCGCGGACCTCGTCGAGCACGACGTGCTCGAACGGGTCGACCGCGTGAACAAGTACAACGGCGTGCGGTTCAAGGCCGACGAACTCGCAGCGGAGATCAAGTCGACCCTCGCGGCGGGGGCGGAGGCGTAACCAATGAGCTCAGACATTCGATTCACCGACTTCAAGTCCGACAAGCAGCCGACGTGGTGCCCGGGTTGCGGCGACTTCGGGACGATGAACGGGATGATGAAGGCCCTCGCGGAGACGGGGAACGACCCCGACAACACCTTCGTCGTCGCCGGCATCGGCTGTTCCGGCAAGATCGGCACGTACATGCACAGCTACGCGCTCCACGGCGTTCACGGGCGCGCGCTCCCCGTCGGGACCGGCGTCAAGATGGCCCGGCCCGACATCGAAGTGATGGTCGCCGGCGGCGACGGCGACGGCTACTCCATCGGCGCGGGCCACTTCGTCCACGCCGTCCGGCGCAACGTCGACATGACGTACGTCGTGATGGACAACCGCATCTACGGGCTGACGAAGGGACAGGCCTCCCCGACCTCCCGCGAGGACTTCGAGACGTCGACGAGCCCCGAGGGCCCGAAACAGCCCCCGGTGAACCCGCACGCGCTGGCGCTCGCCTCGGGCGCGACGTTCATCGCGCAGTCGTTCTCCTCGGACGCGCTCCGCCACCAGGAGATCATCCAGGAGGCGATCGAACACGACGGGTTCGGCTTCGTCAACGTCTACTCCCCCTGCGTCACCTTCAACGACGTCGACACGTACGACTACTTCCGCGACTCGCTGGTCGATCTGAAAGAGGAGGACCACGACCCGACCTCCCGCGAGGACGCGAAGGACGTCATTCTCGACAACGAGAAGGAACACCAGGGCGTCATCTACAAAGACGAGTCGTCGGTGCCGTACCACGAGCAGCACGGCGTCGACGAGGACATGTCCGTCATCCCGGACGGCGCCCCGGAGAGCGCGACCGACCTCGTCCGCGAGTTCTACTGAGACCGCCCGAGGAGGGCGGGGTAATTCCGACCTCTCTCGACGGCCAAAACCGGCCGAACGGGCGGGTTCGAACGGATTTTTCGGCAAGTTTCAGCAAGCCTAATTAGGAGGGTCCGCAACTGGCGTGTATGGTTGATCGCTACGACGTCGCTATCGCCGGGGCCGGTCCGGCGGGCGCGCAGTGCGCCCGCGACCTGGCGACGCGCGACTACGACGTCGTCGTCTTGGAGACGGAGTCGGAAGACGAGTTCCCGCGACAGAGCAACAAGTCGACGGCGGGCACATTCCCGTCGATGATGTCCTCGTTCGGGATCCCCGACGACGTCGTGATGTCGTACACCGACGACGTCGTGTTGGAGTCGCCCAACGAGTACTACGAGAGCTACCAGCCGGGAGCGGTGTTGGAGTTCGCCGAGTTCAAGCGGTTCCTCGTGGAGGACGGCCGCGACAACGGCGCGGAGTACCGCTTCGACGCGCGGGTCTCGCGGCCGATCCTCGACGACGACGACGTGATCGAGGGGATTCGGTACAACGGCGACGAGGAGGTGTACGCCGACGTCGTGATCGACGCAACCGGGCCGGCCGCGCCGCTCGCGAGCGCGCTCGACGTCGTCGACCTCGAACGCGAGAACCAGGCGATCGGCATCGAGTACGAGATGGAGGGCGTCGAGATGAACCACCCCGAGTACGCGGACCTCCGGCGCGCGATGATGCTGCGCTTGGACCACGACATCGCGCCCGGCGGCTACTCGTGGATCTTCGCGACCGGCGAGGACACCGCGAAGGTGGGGATCTGTTACATCCAGAACGACCGCCACCGGGAGTTCGCCGAGGCGGGCAAGACCGTCGACGGCTACCTCGACGACTGGGTGAGCCGCGACCCCCGCTTCGCCGACGCCGAGAAGATCGGCGGGAAGGTCCACCGCGGCTCCGCGCACATCCAGATGCCCGACGAGATGCACACCGACCGCTTCCTCGCGATCGGTGACACGGTCCCCTCGATTGACCCGCTGTGGGGAGAGGGGATCCACAAGGGGATGAAGTCGGCCCGCGCCGCGGCGGCCACCGTCGACCGCTGTCTCACCGATTCGAAGCGCCGCCTCGACGCGGAGAGCCTCGAGGTGTACGAGCGGCTCTGGCACCGCGACGTGGCTCCGCGGATGAAGGCGCGGCTGATGCTCACGCGGCTGTTGTACCTCGCGCCCAACGAGCGGTACGACCGGTTCATGCGCGACCTCAGTCGAACCGACGACAACACCCTCGAAAAGGCGAACCAGGGCGACAAAAGCGCGATGGCGAAGCTCCTCCACCTCGACGACGCCCCGCTGCTCGCGAAGTTCGGGCGCGAGTGGTTCGATCTCTGAGGCGGCCGAGAGAGCGGCGACGACGTCGAACCGCTTTTGCCGACGCGACGCACACGAACGATCATGCTCGATTACGTGGGACTGGAGGCCGACCTCGACGAGGAGGCGCGGCTGATCCGCGACACCGCTCGCCAGTTCGTTGACGAACGGGTCCGCCCCGACATCGGCGACCACTTCCAAGCGGGGACGTTCCCGACGGACCTGATCGAAGAGATGGGCGAGCTCGGCTTCTACGGCTCGAACCTCGACGGTTACGGGCTGCCGAACGTCTCCGAGACCGCCTACGGCCTCCTGATGCAGGAGCTGGAGGCGTGCGACTCCGGGCTCCGGTCGATGGCCAGCGTCCAGGGGGCGCTCGTCATGTACCCCATCCACGCGTACGGCAGCGACGAACAGAAGGAGCGCTGGCTCCCGGAACTCGGCACCGGCGAGGCGGTGGGCTGTTTCGGCCTGACGGAGCCGGAACACGGGTCGGACCCCTCGGCGATGGAGACGACCGCGGAGCGGGACGGCGACGGCTACGTCCTCGACGGCTCGAAGACGTGGATCACGAACGCTCCCATCGCGGACGTGGCGGTCGTCTGGGCGCGCGACACGTCCGCCGAGGGGAGCCCCGTCCGCGGCTTCCTCGTCGAGACCGACCGCGACGGTGTCACCACCAACGAGATCGACGACAAGCTCTCGCTCCGGGCGTCGATCACCGGCGAGATCAGCCTCCAGAACGTCTCCGTCCCCGAGGAGAACGTTCTCCCCGACGTGAGCGGGATGAAGGGCCCGCTCTCGTGTCTCACGCAGGCGCGCTACGGGATCGCGTGGGGGGCGGTCGGCGCCGCCCGCGACTGCTTCGAGCAGGCCCGGGAGTACGCGCTCGACCGCGACCAGTTCGGCGGCCCGATCGCGCGGTTCCAGCTCCAACAGGAGAAGCTCGCGGAGATGGCGACCGAGATCACGACGAGCCAGCTGCTCGCGCACCGGCTCGCGGAGCTGAAAGAGCGCGGCGACCTCACGCCCCAGCACGTCTCGATGGCGAAGCGCAACAACGTCCGGATGGCCCGCGACCAGTCGCGGGTCGCCCGCGAGATGCTCGGCGGCAACGGGATCACGACCGACTACTCGCCGATGCGCCACATGGCGAACTTCGAGACCGTCTACACCTACGAGGGGACCCACGACATCCACACGCTGGTGCTCGGCGAGGACCTAACCGGGATCGCCGCGTTCGAGTGACGGAGAACCGGCGGAAAAAGGCGGGCGTCCGGCGCTCGCGGCGGTCTATCGCTCGTCGAGGGGGACGAACTCGGAGCCCTCGGGACCGGTGTACCGGGCGCGCGGGCGGATGAGGCGGTTGTCCTCCTGGTACTCGGCGACGTGGGCGATCCAGCCGCCGACGCGGCTCATCGCGAAGATGGGCGTGTACATGTCGACCGGGATGCCGAGCGAGTCGTAGACGGAGCCGGAGTAGAAGTCGACGTTCGGGGCGATCCCCTTCTCGACGAGCCCCTGATCGGTGAGGTACTCCTCGATGGCGGTGGTGTAGTCGAGCCACTTCGTGTCGCCCGACGACTCCGAGAGGTCGCGGAGCTTCTCTTCGAGGATCTTCGCGCGGGGGTCTTTCACCTTGTAGACGCGGTGGCCGAACCCGGGGATGCGTCCGCCGTCGGCGCGGACGTCTTTCACCCACTGAACGGGGTCCTTCGAGGAGGCGTCGATCTCGTGGAGCACCTCCATCACGTCCTGGTTGGCACCGCCGTGGAGCGGGCCGGAGAGCGCGCCGATACCGCCCGTGACGCCGGAGTAGACGTCGGCCATCGTCGAGCCGATCACCATCGCGGTGAACGTGGAGGCGTTGAGCCCGTGGTCGGCGTGGAGCGTGAGCGCCATGTCGAACGTCTCCTCGCTCACGTCGTCCGGCTCGGTCCCGGTGAGCATGTAGAGGAAGTTCCCGGCGTGTGAGAGCTCCGGGTCCGGGGCGACGGGCTCCTCGCCCTGGCGGACGCGCTCGAACGCGGCGAGGACCGTCGGGATCTTCGCCGTGATCCGCCGGCCCTGACGGAGGGTGGCCTCGCCGCCGTCGTCGCTTTCCTCGTCGGGGTCATACGCCGACAGCATCGACGTCGCGGTCCGGAGCGCCGCCATCGGTCGCTCGCCGGCGTCCGCGAGCGCGCGGACCGTCTCGATGACGTCGTCGTTCACCTCGCGCTCCGCCGCGAGGTCGGCGGCGAACGAGTCGAGCTCCGCGGCGGCCGGCAGGGAACCGTGCCACAGCAGGTACAGCACCTCCTCGTAGCTCGCGCCGCGCGCGAGGTCCTCGATGTCGTACCCGCGATACACGAGCTTCCCGACCTCGCCGTCGACGTAGCTCAGATCCGACTCCGCGACGAGGACGCCCTCGAGCCCGCGTTTTAACTCATCGGCCATACCACGTCGTTCCGACCAACGGCAAAAAAGCGTTATCTTTCAGGAGGAATACGATACGTCGATCGTGGTACGCCACCGCGTCGGACGACGACGTGACAGGGTTCGGAAACGTCGGCGTCCGGTCGCGGCGCGGCTGAGTTACCCTCTCTCAGCGCGCCGGGACGACCGTCACCGTCCGGTTCCGGTCGATCGCGTCCTCCAGCTCCTCGGCGATGGCGGAGCCGCGGGAGACCTGGACCTCGCCGCCGCGGCCGACCGTGGCGGTGAAGAGGTACTCGCCGTCGGCGCGCACCTCGACCGTCTCGCCGACGCCGTCGTCGACGTCGATGACGACGTGCCGGGAGGTGATCTCCGGCGCGACCACCGTCCCGCGCTCGGCGCCGACCTGCCCGTCGCCGCGGCCGTTCTCGGCGGCGCCGCCCGCGGCGCCCGCGCCCGACCCGCCCGGCTTCTCATCGTGCGTGCGGACGTCGATGTCGATCCCGAGGCGGTTCTCGATGTCGGCGATGCGGCCGCCGCCCTTCCCGATCACGGTGCCGATGTCGCCCTCGGTGACGTAGACGACCGCCTCGTCGTCGCCGTTGAGCTCCACGTCGACGCGGCCGTGCGCGACCGACTTGATCTCGCGTTCGATCTCCTTTTTCGCGATGCGGCCGACGCCGCTCTCCGTCTCCGCCTCGCCGCCGTTCTCGTCGAGCGGCACCGTGACGACCTGCCGGTTGAACGTGTAGATCTCGTACTCCGGCCGGCCCGTCTCGAAGTTCGACACCTGGATGACCGGGCGCGCGAGGTCCTCCGCCGTCAGTCCAGCGGGCACCTTCACCTCGGTGGTCACGTCGTAGACGGTGTGGACCTCACCGGCCTCGATGTAGACGACGGTGTCGACGATCTGCGGGATCATCCCGAGCTCGACGCGGCCGACGAGCCGCTGGAGCGCGTCGATAGCCCGGGAGGCGTGGACGACGCCGACCATGCCGACGCCGGCCATCCGCATGTCCGAGAACACCTCGAAGTCGTTCGTCTTCCGGACCTCGTCGTAGATGGTGTAGTCGGGCCGAACGAGGAGGAGGGAGTCGGCGGTGTTCTCCATCTCGCCGCCGAGCGCGCCGTACTGGGTGATCTCCGGGCCGACCTGGAGGTCGCGCGGCTTCTCCATCGTCTTCACCGCGTAGTCGCTGTCGTTTAAGAACTCAGCGACCGCCTGCGCGAACGTCGACTTGCCGGCGCCGGGCGACCCCGAGATGAGCACGCCGCGCTTCCGCTCCGTGAACCGGTCGCGCAGCTCGTCGGCGAACTCGTAGTCGTCGAGGGTCGTCTTCGCGATAGGGCGGACCGCGGTGATCTCGATCCCGTCCGCGAAGGGGGGTCGGGCCACCGCGATCCGGTAGTCGCGGAACTGGACGATGTCCATCCCGTCGTCGGAGAGTTCGATGAACCCGTCGCTCGACTGGCGGGCCAGGTCGACGATCGAGTTGGCCCACTCGCGCATCTGTTCCTCGTCGCTCGGCTCGTCGTCGATCTCGACGTAGCGCATCTCGCCGAGCGTCCCGCGCTTCGCCTTCGGAACGGTGTCCGTCTTGAGGTGGACGGACATCGTCTCGTCGGTGAAGAACTCCTGAATCGGGAGGTCGTCGACGACGCCGCGGGCGACGGGCTCGACGTACTCGACGTCGAGGCCCTTCGCGCGGGCGACCTCGGCCTGGACCACGTCGCTGGAGAGCAGCGTCGCGTCGTGGTCGGCGGCGAGGTCGCGGATCAGCGCGTCCACGTCGCCCTCGTGGGCGTTCGAGCGGGCGTCGCCGCTGGCGCGCTCGCCGACGTACCGGAGCTCGATCCGGCCGTCGTCGGCGAAGTCGGCGAGCCGCTTGAGCTCGCTCAGCCCGTCCCAGCCGGATTCGAGCCCGTCGTTCGCCTGCGACTCCAGCTCGCCCACGACCGCCTCGGGGACGAACACGGTGACCGACTCGTAGGTCCCGTCCGCGACGCGTTCGGACACGCGGCCGTCGACGACCGCGCTCGTGTCCGGTACTACGTTCATACAACGGATCGGTCCGGGAACCGTATAAGGGTGTTCGACCGGGGGCGCTCGGTCGTCCGCGGCGGTCGACTCCGCTCAGTCGTTCGTGGTGGTCGCGGCGGTCGCGTCGACGTCGTCGATCAGTCGTCCGCGGCGGCCGCCTCCGCTTCCGCCTCCACCTCGTCGGCCGCCAGCAGCTCGGCGTAGGCGGTGAAGTTCTCGAACAGCGCCTTCGCCTCGCAGGCGGCGTCGTACGCCTCGGGGGTGATCGATTCGAGGACGCCGTCCACGCGGGCGTCGCCGATCTGGTCGCGCTTCCCGTCCGTCACGTCGCGGGCGGTCTCGATGTCGTACTCGGGGTGGAACTGGACGCCCCAGCAGTGCCCGTCGCGGAACGCGTGGACACCGCGGTCGTTCTCGGCGAGCAGCGTCGCAGAGGGCGGGAGCTCGACGACCGCGTCGCCGTGGGTCGTGAAGGCGGTGAACGACTCGTCGATCCCCTCGAACAGCGGGTCGTCGCGCAGGCGGCGGATCTCGTTGTAGCCGATCTCGAACCCGTCCATCCCTGCGACGCGGCCGCCGAGCGCCTCCGCGAGCACCTGGTGGCCGTAACAGACGCCGAGGACCGGGACGCCTGCCTCGGCGGCGTCGGCGACGTAGTCGACGAGCGGCGGGATCCACGCCTCGTCCCAGTAGACCGAGGAGCGGGACCCCGTCACCACGACGCCGTCGAACTCGGTGTGGTCGGGGAGGTCTCCGTCGACCGCGTCGAACTCGACGAGGTCGGCGTCGATCTCCCGGCGGAAGTTCCGACGGGTGTTCGCGCCGTCGTGGGCAGCGTTCAACAGGGCGAACCGGAGGCGAGTCATCGACCGAACGGAGAGGCGAGAGCGACAAAACGGTTGCGGCGTCGGACACGCCGGCCGAGGACGCGGACGCGTGGCGTCGCTTGCGGACCGCCGAGCCTACTCGAAGCTCGCGCTCGCGTGTTCCGCGAGCCAGCCGACGAGCAGGTCGTTGACCGCCGCCGACGCCTCGACCCCGACGAGATGTCGGGCTCCCTCGACGGCGTGGAACTCGCCGCGGGGGAGCCCCTCCGCGAGCGTCTCGCCGGCCGTGACCGGACAGGCGGTGTCGTCGCTCCCGTGGACGACCACGGCCGGCGTCGTGACCTTGAAGAGGCCGTCCGTTAGGTCGAACCCCTCGACCGCGGCGCGGTGCGCCTCGTACGTCTCGCGGTCGGCGTCCTCCGCGAGGCGCCACTCCGCGATCCGCGAGAGCGCGTCCGGGTGCGCCTCGCGGAAGTCGGGCGAGAGCAGCCCGGAGAGCGATCCCTCGACCGCGGCCGGGTCGGCCGGGTCGGCCCAGACGCCGTCGGGATTGTACGCGTCGCCCGCGGGGGGCGTTCCCACTAGGGCGAGACTCGCCGGCCGCGACGAGGTCAGCGCGGCGGTAAGGGCGACCATCCCGCCGAGGCCGTAGCCGACGAGGTGGGCGTTCCGGATCCCCTCGGCCGCGCAGACCGCGTCGAGGTCGGCCGCGAGCGACTCGACCGAGTAGGGACCGGGCGGCGCGTCCGACCGGCCGACGCCGCGCGTCTCGGGCGTGATCACCGTGTACGGTCCCGCCAGCGCGGCGTGTTGCCAGCCGAACTGCCAGGCGCCGAGCCCGACGTCGCCGCAGAAGACGACTGCCTCGTCGGGATCGCCGGCGTCGGGGGCGTCCATCTCGTACCGGATCTCGGTGCCGGCGTTGGTCGCGTAGGGCATATCGAACTCGCGGGGAAGGAACTAGGCCTCCTGGAGGCTGCGAAGGACGTCGGGCGCCGCGTCGAGCGCGTCGTCGAGCGCGTCGGCGTCCGGGCCGCCGCCCTGCGCGAAGTCCGGCGGGCCGCCGCCGCCGCCGCCGACGCGGCCGGCGAGCTCGGAGACGACCTGCCCGGCGTTCACGTCGACCCCGTCGGGGACGCCGACGACGAAGCTCGCGGAGCCGTCGGCGCCGCTGCCGATCACCGCGACCTTCCCGTCGTCGACGTGGGCGTTGGCGGTCGCGCGCAGCTCGTCGGCGTCGCCGTCGAGCCGCTGGATCACCGCGGTCGTCCCGTCGACCTCGACCTCCTCGGCGTCGGCGCCGCCGGAGGCGCGCGCGGCCGCCAGCTCCTCTTTGAGCGACTCGATCTCCTTGCCCCGCGCCTTCCACTCCTCGAAGAAGCGCTCGGCGGTGTCGGGCACGTCGAGCGGGTCGACGTCCAACACGTCGGCCGCGTCGTACAGCGCGTCCTCGGTGCGCTGGGTCGCCTCGACCGCCGCGGCGCCCGCGGCGAAGGCGATGCGCTCGACGCCGTCCTGAACCGGCTCCGTCTTCAGCACCTTCACGGCGCCGATCTCGCCGGTCCGGTCGACGTGGGTGCCCGCGCAGGCCTGGACGTCGGCGTCGCCGACGTGGATCAGCCGGACGTTCGTTCCCGGCGGGACGCCGCCCTGATACAGGTCGAACCCGTGTTCCGCCTCGGCCTCGTTGCGGTCGGGCCACTCCTGACGGACGGGGACGTCGTCGCGAACGAGCTCGTTGGCGACGCGCTCGATCGCCTTCACGTCCTCGCGGGTGATGCGCTCGAAGTGGCGCACGTCGAGCCGCGCGGAGTCGGTCCCCTTCTGGGCGCCCGCCTGCCGGACGTGGTCGCCGAGCACTTCGCGGGCCGCGTGGCCGATCAGGTGGGTCGCGGTGTGGTGCGCGCGGAGCCGCTCGCGGCGGTCGCCGTCGACCTGGCCCTTGACGAACTCGCCTTTTCCGGGGTCGGCGTCCGTGCGGTGGAGGACGACGCCGTCGCGCTCTTGGACGTCAGTGACGTCGACGGTCGTCTCGCCGACCGTGAGCTGGCCCCTGTCGGCCGGCTGGCCGCCGCCCTCGGGGTAGAACATCGTCTGGTCTAAGACGACGTCGTACCCCTCCTCGGCGTCGACCACGTCGAGGACGACCGCCTCGAACTCCGTACGCCCCTGGTCGTCGTAGAACAGCTTCTCCGTCTCGGGGAGGTCGGCGAGCCGCTCGTCGCGCTCGTCGGCCGCCGCCGCGGCGTCGCCCTCCTCGTGTCGGTCGGCGACGAGCGCGTAGAAGTCGTCGGGCACGTCGACGGTCGCGCCGCGATCGTCCGCGATGTCGGCGACCATGTCGGGCTGGATCCCGTGGGAGTCGTACAGCTCCAGCAGCTCCTCGGTCGGGATCGGCTCGCCGGTGCCGGCGTACTCGTCGGCAAGCTGCTCGACCTTCCGGGCGCCTCGCTCCAGCGTCCGCTCGTACTTCCGCTCCTCGCTGCGGACGATCTCGCGGATTGTGTCGCGGTTCTCGTAGCCGAGCCGCTCGGCCTGCATGTCGACGAGCTCGTCGAGGGGCGCGTCGACGCCGACTTCGTCGACGAGCCGCTTCATCCGGCGTAACACCATGCGGGCGAGGTAGCCCGTGCCGACGTTCGAGGGGACGATCTCGTCGCCGAACATGTACGCGAGCGTCCGCGAGTGGTCCGCGATCGCGTAGATCGACTCCAGGGGTTCGACCAGCTCGCGCAGGCGGTCGACGTCGACGTCGAGCCGGTCGGCGATCTCGCCGCGGGCGGCCTCCACGTCGTCGACGTCGTCGATGTCGAGCCGGCCGGAGAGCTTCGCGGCGCGGTGGACGATCTCGCGTTCCGCCTCGGTGTGTTCGATGCCGGCGTTGTCCTTCAGGAAGTCGATGGCGTCGGGGTAGACGGCCTCGTACACCGTCGCGGTCCCCTGGCTCATCCACGTCCACCGCTCGAGCCCGTACCCGGTGTCGACGATGTACGTGTCCATGAACGAGTACGTGTTCCCGTCTTTCATCTCGTAGTCGCCGTCGGGGTCCTGCTCCATGCACATGAAGACGAGCGTTGCCAGCTCAGCGCCCTTGTAGATGACCTCGATGGCGGGGCCGGCGTTGCCGCCGCCGACCCATGGGTCCTCGATGTAGGTGATCTCCTCGAGGTCGGCGCCGAGGGACTCGAACAGCTCGTCGCAGTACTGGACCGTCTCGTCTTTCCAGTACACCTCGCCATGGTAGGCGTACTCGCCCTCGTCGACCTCCTCGCGCGTGTTGAACGCGTGGTGGGCCATCATCTCGAACGCCATCGTGTGTCGGCCCGTCTTGCCGACGTTGTCGATGTCCTGCATCCGGATACAGGGCTGGGAGATGGTGAGGGGGTTCGCCGGGGGCGGCGTCTGCCCCGAGGTGACGAGCGGCTGGAAGTCGTAGATCGACGCCTGCGTCAGGAGGACGTCGTCGCGCCAGCGGTTCGCGGCGACCGGGTACGGGTCGATCCGCTCGTGGCCGTGCTCTTCGAAGAAGGAGAGGAACGCCTCGCGCATCTCCGACAGCGAGTGGGCCTCCGGGAAGCCCGGGTCGTCGATGAAGCTGTAGTCCTCGCAGGGCGGCTCGCCGCACAGTTCTCGCTCCGCGTCGCGGGTCCAGAAGTGCGCGCCACAGGAGGTACATTCCTTGCGCTCGAACCCTTCTTCCTCGAAGTAGTCGAGACGGTACTCCGCTTCGAGATCGCTCATTACACGAACGTGGCCCGTGTTGCTCCAAAAGGGTTCCGGGGTTGCTCGTCGGCCGCGACGGCGCCGCTCGCCGCCGCGAGGCGGGCTCGACGGAGCATTCTCGGACAGAGTGACGACGGCCGATCCCGCGGCCGATTGAGAACGCCGCCGGTCAGTCGGAAACGGACGACGGCGCCGCGTTTCGCCGATCGGTACGAAGGTTTATACGCTCCGCGCGGCCTTAGACGTACAATTGTGACTGCTGCGTTGGGCGAGCACGCCTCGGTCCTCGTGCTCGACGACGACTCCGAGTTCGCCGTCGAACTCGGGTCCCACCTCGGCGCCGAGCGCCGCGACTCCGACGACGGCGAGGCGGTCGAGACGCACGCCGCTGCCCCGGACGGCGTCGGCGACGAACACCTCGTCGGGGCCGACGTGACCGTCGTCGTCGACGAGGCGGGGCTCGACCGAGTTCGGGCGGTTGAGCGCGTCGGCGCCGTGGTCGCGTCGGTCGACGACCCGACGGGTCGGATCGCGACCGACCCGCTCGTGGACGCGGTCGCGGGCTCGCCCGAGGCGCTCTCGGAGACGGTGTCGTGGCTGCTCGCCCGGGACCGACGGTCCGTCGTCCGGTCGGAACCGACGCGGACCCCCTCTCGGATCGAACAGCTCAACGCCGGGATGACCGAGCTCGCCGCCGTCAGGTCGGTCGACGAGGCGTACCGGGCGACCATCGCGGTCGCCGAGCAGGTGTTTCCCGAGTTCCAGTGCGTGGTCGCGGTCCGCGACGGCGAGTGGGTCGAGCCCGTGGTCGCCTCCAGCGGGACGCCCGTCGAGGACTGTAACCGGGTCCGCGTCGGGGCCGGCGTGGCCGGCAGGGCCGTCCAGACCGGCGACGCCTCCATCGCGCCGAACCCGAACCCCGAGAGTCGGTTCGACACGGTGCTCACCGTCCCCGTGGGCGACGACGTCGTCTTCCAGCTCGCGGCGGGCGCGGACGCCGACGAGTTCGACGGCGCCGACCGCCGGCTCGCGGAGCTGCTCGCCTCCCACCTCGAGGAGACCCTCGATCGGATCGACGTCACCGAGACGCTCCGCGGCGAGCGGGACCGGCTGCTCGCGCTGTTCACGAACGTCCCGGACCCCGCCATCGCCTACGACTACGTCGACGGCGACCCGATCGTCCGACAGGTGAACGACGCCTTCGAGGCGACGTTCGGCTACGACGCGGACGAGGTCCTCGGCGAGTCCGTCGACGACTATATCGTCCCCGCCGACGCCGAGTCGGAGGCCGACGACCTCAACGAGCGGCTACAGCGCGGCGAGAACGTCCGCCGGGAGGTGACGCGGACCACGACCGAGGGGCTGCGCCACTTCATCCTCCACGTCATCCCGATCCACCTCGACGCCGCGAACGCGGCGGGCTACGCCATCTACACCGACGTCACCGACCGGCGCGAGCGCGAGGAGACCCTCCGGCGGCAGAACGAGCGGCTCGACGAGTTCGCCTCCATCGTCTCCCATGACCTCCGGAACCCGCTGTCGGTCGCGGAGGGGTACGTCGACCTCGCGCGCGAGACGGGCGACGTCGACCACCTCGAAAAGGCCGCGGACGCGATCGACCGGATGGACGAGTTCGTCGCCGACCTCCTCTCGCTGGCCAGGCAGGGGCGGTCGGTCGGCGAGACGGAGTCGGTCTCGCTGGCGGCGATCGCCCACGAGGCGTGGAGTAGCGTCGACACGGACGGCGCGACCCTGACGGTCGAGGCCGACGGGACGCTGGAGGCGAACCGGACGCGGCTCCGGGAACTGCTCGAGAACGTCTTTCGGAACAGCGTGGAACACGGTTCCACGAGCAGTCGGACGGGGTCCGACGACAGCGTCGAGCACGGCCGCGACTCACCCGACGACCCGCTCTCGGTCCGCGTCGGAGCTGGGACGCTCCACGACGACGACGGGGAAGCCGTACCGGGGTTCTACGTCGAAGACGACGGGGTCGGGCTCCCGGAAGACGCCGACCGCGTGTTCGAGAGTGGGTTCACGACCGAGGAGTCGGGCACGGGGCTCGGGCTCGCCATCAGCGAGCGCATCGCCGAGGCGCACGGCTGGACCGCCCACGCGCTCGCCGGCGCGGACGGCGGGGCTCGCTTCGAGTTCCGTACCGGCTGAGCGGCCGTCGGACGCGCGCCGGTCCGAAACGACCTTACGCCGCGCGCGAAGGTATCCGGTATGGTCGAGAACGTCGTCTACCCCGCCTACTTCGACGCCGAGCTGTCGCGCTCGGAGGGCCGCCGCGTCCCGACGGACCTGGCGGTCGAAGCGCCGACCGTCGACGAGATCGCGAAGGCCGTCCAGCAGGTCGGCTACGACGCGGTCGTCGAGCGCGACGCAACGTACTCCCGGGAGTTCGAACCCCGCGGCTCCGTCGTGGTGAAGGGCACCGAGGACACCGCCAAGAACGACCTCGTTCAGGCGATCGCCGCGTACCTCGGCGTGCTACGGGAGTAACCGTGCGGCGCGTCGGCACCGTCGTCCGGACCGCCGGGGGGCTCGCGATCGCCCGCGGCGACCCCGACGCGGACCCACCGCGTATCGGCGCGAGCGTCGTCGACGAGTCGCTCTCGACGGTCGGGCGCGTCGTCGACGTGTTCGGGCCGGTCGAGCAGCCGTACGTGGCCGTCACGCCCGGCGACGGCGTCGGGCTCGCCGACCTCGTCGGCGGGAAGCTGTACGCGCGGTAACGTCCTCCGCTCACTCCGCTGCGACCGCGTCGGCTGCGTCGGTCACGTCGAAGTCGGCGAGCGTCTTCTCCGTGCGCGCGAGCCGCTCGGCGACGAGCAGCTTCTCCCGTCGCTCCAGCCGCTCCCAGTCGAGTTCGGCCGGCGGCGACGCCTCCAGCGCCTCGAACCGGTCGACGACCGTCTGGTTGGCGAACCGCTCGAACGACCCGCAGGTCGGGCAGGTCCGCGAGAGGTGCGACGTGTCGAACGCCCGCGTGACGACCTCGTCGAGACAGCTTAGACACCGATAGGTGCGAGTCCGGGACACGAGCGAACAGAAGGGCCGAACGAAGGAGTATCTGTGGGCGCCGGCGCGCGGCTCGCCGAGCGGAAGGCGTCGCATCGGGAGCCGGCGCGTCGCGATCCGTGGCGACAGGAGCCGTGGCGACGGGAGCCGTCGCTGGGGCGTCGAACGCGTCGAAAGAGAAAGAAGCCCGGCCGCTCAGAACAGCGCGGAGGCCGCCGCCTCAGCCGTCTCGATGACGGGGCCGAAGCCGGGCAGCAGTAGCACCGTCGCGACCGCCGCGAAGACGACCGCGGCGTACAGCGCCGTCGGGCGCACGTCGATCGCGTCGAGCGCGCTCGGCGACTCGGGGTCGTCGAGCCACAGCGCCTTCACGACCCGGCTGTAGTAGTACAGCGAGACGACGCTGTTTATCGCGCCGAGGCCGGCGAGCCACAGGAAGCCGTTGTCGATGGCCGCCTGGAACAGGAAGTACTTCGAGAAGAACCCGGCGAACGGCGGGAGCCCGGCGAGCGAGAACATGAACACGGCCATCGCCGTCGAGGCGACGGGCGCGCGCCGCGCGAGCCCGGCGTAGTCCTCGAAGGTGCGACCGACGCCCCAGCGCTCCGCCATCGCGACGAAGAGGAACGCGCCGGTGTTCATGAACCCGTAGACGAGCAGGTGCGCCATCGCGGCGCCCATGACGGTGCCGTTGGCGGGCCCGTCGACCGTGAGCGCGGCGACGCCGATGAGCGCGTACCCGGCGTGACCGATGGAGGAGTACGCGAGCATCCGCTTGACCTCCTCTTGGACCGCGGCCGCGAAGTTACCGAGCGTCATCGTGACGGCCGCGAGGATCGCGAAGGCGAGCATCCAGTCGATGTTCGCCGAGACCGCCAGCTCCAGCGGGAACGCCTCGGTGAACACGCGGAACGCGACGACGAACCCGGCGGCCTTCGAGGCCGACGAGAGGAACGCGCTCACCGGTGCGGGCGCGCCCTCGTACGCCTCCGGCGCCCAGAAGTGGAACGGGACGGAGGCGGTCTTGAACGCCACGCCGCCGATCATCATCACGACGCCAACGCCGAGGACGCCGGTGACGCCCTCGACCGACGCCGACGCGATGTCGGCGAGGATGAGCGACCCGGTCGCGGCGTAGACGAGCGAGATGCCGAACAGGAAGATGGCCGACGAGAGCGCGCCGACGAGGAAGTACTTCAGCCCCGCCTCGACGCTCCCGCGGTTGTGCTTGAGGTACGCGACGAGCACGTACGACGGCAGCGACACCATCTCCAAGGCGACGAACACGACCGCGAGCGAGTTCGCGGCCGCGAGCAGCGCCATCCCGGTCGCGGCGAACGTCACGAGCGAGTAGAACGCCGCCGGGTTGGCGTGGTCGTGGAAGTAGTCGTGCGCCGCGACCAGCACCAGCGCGGTCACCGACGCGAAGATGGCGGTGAAGAACAGCGCCAATGTGTCCACCTTGATCGCGTCGGCGAACAGGAACACGGCGCCGCCGTCCGGGCTCACGCCGCCGCTCGCGGTGAGCCAGACGGTGGCCGCCAGCGCGGCGAGCGAGCCGACCGTGCCGACGACCGCCATCGACGTGTTCGACCGCGCGTCCGGCCGGATCGTGTCGACTAACAGCAGCGCGAGACCGGTGAACGCTAAGAGCAGCGCCGGCAGCAGCGCCGTCACGGCGGGAAGTCCGTTAACCATCGACGGTCACCCCCTCGACGACCGGCAGGGCAGCGTCACGGATCATCTCGAAGAAGATGTCGGGCGCGACGCCCAGCACGATGATCGCCACCAGCAGCACCGCGAGGGGGGCGACATCGTGGAACGCCGCGGGGCCGACCTCGTAGTCGGTCTCAAGTTCGAACGGGCCGAACAGCGTGCTCTGCATCGCCGACAGCAGGTAGCCGGCGACGATGACGATACCGAACATCGCGAGCGCCGTGAACACCGGCGCGTACGGGAGCGCCGGCGCGGACAGCGAGCCGACGAAAATGAAGAACTCGCCGGCGAAGCCGGCCATCAGCGGCAGCCCCATGTAGCCGAAGGCGCCGGCGACGAGGATGCCGACGGTGACCGGCATCCGGTCGGCCATCCCGGCCATGTCGCCGACCATCCGGGTGTGGGTCGCGTTGTAGATGACGCCGACCGCCATGAACATCAGCCCCGAGATGAGGCCGTGCGCGACCATCTGGAACGTCGCGCCGCCGATCCCGTACTCGGTGAAGACGATGAGTCCGAGGATGACGTACCCCATCGACGAGACGGAGGAGTAGGCGACGATCCGCTTGAGGTCCTTCTGTGCCAGCGCCAACATCGCGCCGTAGATGACGCTGATGACGGCGATGGCGGCGATCGGCATCGCGAGCATCGACGCCTGTTCGGGCAGCATAGTGAAGTTGAACCGAAGTAGCGCGTACGTCCCCATCTTCAGGAGGACGCCGGCCAGGAGCACCGACGCGGGCGTCGGCGCCTGAACGTGGGCGTCCGGCAGCCACGTGTGGAACGGAACGATCGGGACCTTCACCGCAAACCCGAGGAACATCGCGAGAAACGCGACCATCGCGATCCGGTCCGGCGGGATGCCGAACCACGCGCTCAGGTCGCCGGCGGCGATCGCCTGTGCGATCTCGGGCAGCGCGAACGACGACACCGAGTCGCCGAGCGCGAACACGAGGCTCATGAAGCCGATGAACATCAGCAGCGACGCCGCGTTCGTGTAGACGAAGAACTTGATCGCGGCGTACTTGCGGCGCGGGCCGCCCCAGATCCCGATGAGGAAGTACATCGGGACCAGCACGGCCTCCCAGAAGACGAACCAGAGGAAGAAGTCGAGCGCGGCGAAGACGCCGAGCAGGTTCGCCTCCATGAACAGCATGAGCCCGTAGAACTGGCTCTGTCGCGTGTCGACGGGCGTCCACGCGCTGAGGATCGCCAGCGGCACGAGGAACGTCGTGAGCACGAACAGCGGGAGGCTGATCCCGTCGAGCCCGACGAACCACGAGACGCTGCGGCCGCCCACTTCGAGCCACTCGATCTGGGTGGCGTACGCGATCTCGCCGCCGAGCAGCGCGTTGCCGCCGGCCTCGAAGCCGGACCAGAGGTAGAGGCTGCCGACGAACGGGATCAGGCTGATCGCGAACGCCAGCCGGCCGGCCCACTCGTCGGGCGCGAGGAACACCGTCAGCGCGCCGACGAACGCGGCCGCCATGAGCGCTTCGAGTATCACAGGAACCACCCCCCGGTCGCGCCGAGCACGAGCAACAGCGCGACGAGTCCGAAGGTGAGCAGCGCGGCGTACTGCGAGACGACCCCCGACTGGAGCTTCCGGATCCGGCCGCCGCCGGTCAGGCTCACCGACGAGACGCCGTTCACGACGCCGTCGATGATCCCCTGGTCGAAGGTGTTCGCGCCGCCCGCGACGTCTTCCGTCCGATACGCGAGCCAGACCTGCAGTTCGTCGAGGTAGTAGTTGTTGTACAGCACGTCTTTGACCCCGCCGAGTTTGGCGGTGTGTTCCGTCGGCGACGCCACGTTGTAGAGCCGCCAGGCGAGTCCGAGTCCGAGCAGCGCGAGGCCGAGCGAGACGGCCGCGCCGACGAGGACGGTGCCGACCTCACCGCCGACGAGGTACGCGCTACTGTACGGGCCGATGTCGGCGTAGTGGTGCGAGGAGAGCCCCTCGATGCCGCCCCACTCGTTGTCGAGCCAGCGGTGTAGGAGGTCGATCCCCTCGAGTCCGAGTACCTTCTGGACCGGCACCATGTTGATGAGGCCGGTGACGACCGCGAGCGAGCCGAGGACCGTCAGCGGCCCCTTCACGTTCCAGCCGACGGGTTCGGGGTCGCGAGCGGTGTCGCTGCGCGGGTCACCGTGGAACGTTAAGAACACCATCCGGAAGGTGTAGAAGGCGGTGACCGGCACCGCGAGCAGTCCCATCAGGTAGCCCCCGAGCAGCAGCGGGTCGTTGAGGCCGTGGACGAGCGCCTCGTAGAGGATCTCGTCTTTCGACCAGAAGCCGGCGAACGGGAAGATGCCCGCGAGCGCGAGCGAGCCGGCGAGGAAGGTGTAGTAGGTGACGGGCATCCGCGATTTGAGCCCGCCCATGTCCCACATGTCCTCGTTGTGGTGCATCGCGATGATGACCGACCCGGCGCCGAGGAACAGCAGCGCCTTGAAGAACGCGTGGGTGGTGAGGTGGAAGACCGCGGCCACGTAGCCGCCCGCCCCGAGCGCGAGCATCATGTAGCCGTACTGCGAGATGGTGGAGTACGCGAGTACCTGCTTCAGCTCGTCTTTCACCACGCCCATCGTCGCTGCGAACAGGGCCGTGAAGCCGCCGATGAAGGCGATGACAGCCATCGTCGTCGGCGTCAGCACGTAGAAGCCGTACATCCGCGCGACGAGGTAGACGCCGGCCGCGACCATCGTCGCGGCGTGGATGAGCGCGGAGACGGGCGTCGGGCCCTCCATCGCGTCGGGGAGCCACGTGTGAAGCGGGAACTGCGCGGACTTGCCGACGACGCCGCCCAAGACGAGCAGGCCGACGACCGTCAGCCACGTCCCGAGGTCGAGGCCGCCGGGCGTCCACGCGACCGAGCCGGAGCCGTTGAGCGCCGCGTCAGCGAGCGCCGGGAACGACTCGGGGCCGGCGAACTGCGCCGTGCCGAAGGTGGCGAACACCGCGACGACGCCGACGAGGAAGAAGTAGTCCCCGAAGCGGGTGACGAGGAACGCCTTCTTCGCGGCCGACGGCGGGCCCGGCTCCCGGAAGTGGAAGCCGATGAGCAGGTACGAGCAGAGCCCGACCAGCTCGAAGAACATGAACGCCATCAGCAGGTTGTCGGCGACGACGAAGCCGAGCATCGACGCCGTGAACAGGCCGAGCCCGGCGTAGTAGCGCGGCAGGCCCGTCTCGCCCTCGTCGTTCATGTAGCCGAGCGAGAACACGTGGACTAAGAGCGCCACGAGCGTCACGATGACGAGCATGAGCGCCGACAGCGGGTCGATCAGGACGCCGAACGTGAGTTCGATGTCCGTCGGGCCAATCCCGGCGCCGCCCTCGCTCGCCCAGTAGTACAGCGTCTCGTTGTACGCCCGCCCGCCCGCGACGGTCGCGGCGACCCAGATCGACAGCAGGAACGAGCCGGCCGTCGCCGCGATGCCGCCGAAGGCGCCGCCCTTCGGGAGGTACCTGCCCGCGCCGAGCGCGACCAGGAACGAGAAGAACGGGAGGAGTACGATCGCCGGAACGTATGCGAATGCGTCCACCATCTTACCACCTCATCTCCGCGGGAACAGTCACGTCTGTCGTGCCGAAGTTGCGGTATAACACGAGTATGATGCCGATGCCGATGGCGACCTCGGCGGCGGCGAGCGCGATGACGAACAGCGCGAACACCTGCCCCGTGAGGTCGCCGTAGTACAGCGCGAACGCGACGAAGTTGATGTTGGCCGCGTTCATCATGAGCTCGACGCTCATGAGGAAGTACAGCGCGCTCCGTCGCGTCAACACGCCGAACAGCCCGATACAGAACACGGCCGACGCCAACAGCAGGTACCACGACGGCGGGATCGAGGCGGCGACGGCGGTCATCGCCGCTCACCCCCGTCGGTGAACGCCTGACCGAGCGCGGAGACGATGGAGTCGTCCTCCTCGCGCTTCGCCAGGTAGACTGCGCCGTCGACCGCGACGTCGAGCGCGACCGCGGCGATCAGGAAGGCCGCGAGGAACCCCTCGGACGGCACCGAGCCGAGCTCGTACTCGGCGAGGTTGAAGAGGGCGTACCCGATGTTGTGGACGATCGAGGCGTCCGCCGGGAAGCCGACCTCCCCGAAGCCGAACGTCGCCCCGCTGACCGTCGCGACCAACACCGCGAACAGCCCGCCCACGGCGATCGCGGGTGCGATCCGGGAGCCGCGGCTCTCGTCGTTGCTCACGCGCTACTCACCTCCGTTTCTGTGTCCGATCGCGTGAGCATCACGGCGAACGTGACTAGGATGAGGACCCCGCCGACGTAGACGAGGATCTGCATGGCGGCGATGAACTCCGCCCGCAGCATCACGTAGTGCACCGCGACGCTCGTGAGGGCTCCGCCCAGAAGCAGCGCGGCGTGGAACACGTCGCGCGCTAGGACGACCCCGAGGGCGAACGCCAGCGTGACCGCGGCGAACAGCCCGAACGCGATGGTAGCATAAACCATTGTGTTTGTCTCCTATGAGAACCCCTTTGAAGATTTCGAGACGTGCCCGTTACTGGTAGTCGACCTCGCCGTCGCCCTCCCCGATCCACGCGCCGCGATCGGGGTTGCGGGACTCCAGCGGGTCGATTCCCTTGTACCACGGGACGTTCTTGAGCTGTTCTTTGTTGAACACGAAGTCGTCTTTCGTGTCGGCGGTGAACTCGAAGTTCTGCGTCAGCAGGATGGCGTCGACGGGGCAGACCTCCTCGCAGAGCCGGCAGTAGATACACTGCCCGATGTGGAGGTTATACTGCTCCCCGTTGCGCTGGTCGTCCTGAACGATCTGGATCGTGTCGTTCGGACAGACGTTCTCGCACTGCCGACACCAGATACACCGCTCCTGGCTGAACTTGTGGACCCCGCGGAACCGCGGGCTCACCTCGGGCGCGTCCTCCGGGTATTCCACCGTGAACGTCGACCCGTCCAGCGCGTGTTTCATCGTCGTCGCCATGGATTTCATGAGTCCGATCATGTTACGCGATCACCCCCACGATTACGGCCGTGAGAACCAGGTTCGCGAACGACAGCACCAGCATTCCCTTCCAGCCGATCTCGATCAGCTGGTCGATACGGACGCGGGGCAGCGCCGCGCGGGCCCACTGCGTGAACAGGAAGAAGCCCCAGATCTTCACCACGAACCAGATGAAGCCGATGCTCTCCGGGCCCGGCCCGGAGGCGCCGCCGAGGAACGTCACGGCGAGGATCGCCCCGCCGAGGAAGATGTGGACGAACTCGCCGAGGTAGAAGAGGACGAAGTACGCCGAGGAGTACTCCGTCTGGTACCCGCCGACGATCTCCGTCGGCGCCTCGGGGATGTCGAACGGGTTCCGCCCGATCTCGGCCATGTTCGCGGTGAGGAACAGCACGAACGCGAACGGGTTCACGAGCGCGTACCACGACGGGATCGAGACCCCGGCGATCGTCACCAGCGTCTCCGTCTGCGCGCCCACGATGCCGCTCATCTGGAGCGTCCCGGCGAAGATCACGACCGACATCGCCGTGACGATGAGCGGGATCTCGTACGCGAGATTCTGCGCGACCGCGCGGAGCCCGCCGAGCAGCGAGTACTTGTTGTTCGACGCGTAGCCGGCCATCACCAGCGAGACGGACGCGATCGACGCGAACGCGAACACCAGCGCGAACCCGACCTCGGGGTCCGCGAGCTGGAGGTTGATCGGGCCGAGCTGTCCCATCGGGATGACGGAGAAGCCGAGCAGCGCCGAGGCCGGCAGGAGGATCGGCGCGATGTCCCACGAGGGGCGGTCGACGCCCTCGGGGATGATGAGCTCCTTCGCGAGGAGCTGGACCGCGGCCGCCGGGATGATTAACAGTCCGTAGGGACCGATCCGGTCGACCGCGATCCGGTCGGTGAACGCGGCCGTGATCTTCCGTTTCGCCCACGGGCCCGCGACGCCCGTGAACGCAAGGATGATGTTGCCGACGACGAACGCGGCGACGAGCGAGGCCGCGACCTCGCCGATGACGCTGTCGAGCCCGAGCGTGTCGACGATGAACTCGGGGAACAGCTGCGCGGGCGCCGTGCCCATCAGCGGTCCACCTCCCCGAGAACGACGTCGAGGCTACCGAGCGCGGCGATGACGTCGGGGATGTACTCCCCGTTCGCCATCTCCGGCAGCGTCTGGAGGTTCGAGAAGCACGGCGACCGGATCTTGAACCGGGCCGGCTTGTCCGTTCCGTCCGCGCGGATGTAGATGCCGAGCTCGCCCTTGGCGCCCTCGACAGCCCGGTAGATCTCCGTGTCGTCGTCCGGGCGCAGCGTGCGCGGCACGTTCGCCTGAATGTTCCGCTCGTCTTCTGGCCAGTCTTCGAGCAGGTCGACACACTGCTCGATGATCTTCGCGGACTCCTCGACCTCGCGCATCCGGACGAGGAGGCGGCTGAAGTTGTCGCCCCCCTCCTCGGTGATGACGTCCCAGTCGAGCTCGTCGTAGTACCCGTACGGGTCGTCGCGGCGCAGGTCGTAGTCGACGCCCGAGCCGCGGGCGACGGGCCCGGTCGCGCCGTAGTTCTTCGCGACATCCGGCGGGAGAACCCCGGTGTCGATCGTCCGCATCTGGAACACCTCGTTCGAGGTGATCAGGTTGTGGTACTCCTCGATCGACTCCGGGAGCTGGTCGAGGAAGTCGCGGGTGTTCGAGAAGAACTCCTCGCGGGGCTCGGGCAGGTCCCAGACGACGCCGCCGAGCCGGAAGTAGTTGAACATCAGCCGCTGGCCCGTCAGATCCTCCAAGAGGTTCTGGACGCGCTCGCGGTCGTTGATGGCGTACATGAACGTCGCCGTGAAGTCGCCGTTGATGTCGAGCGCGAACGTGGCGAGCGCGAGCATGTGCGCGGCGATCCGGCACATCTCCGCGCCCATCGTCCGGATGACCTGCGCGTACTCGGGCACCTCGATGTCCGCGAGTTCCTCGGCCGCGCGGGCGTACGCCCACTCGTTGAGCAGCCCCGCCGAGATGTAGTCCCAGCGGTCCGGGTACGGCATGATCTGGTGGCGGTACGTCCCGGACTGCGCCATCTGCTCCTCGCTGCGGTGGAGGTAGCCGATGTCGGGCTCGACGTCGACGACCTGCTCGCCGTCGAGGACCGTCTTCAGGTGGAGCACGCCGTGGGTCGCCGGGTGGTGCGGCCCGATGTTGAGGAACATCGTGTCGGACTCAGCGTCCTTGTGGTGGTCCTCGAGCGGGTTCGCGTGCTCCGGCAGCGTGGCGATCTGCGGCCGGTCCTTGTCGTAGTCCATCGACAGGGGGTGGCCCTGCCAGGTCTCCGGCAGCAGGATCCGGCGGAGGTCGGGGTGGTCGTCGTACTCGATCCCAATCAGGTCGTACGCCTCCCGCTCGTGCCAGTCGGCCGTGCGGAAGACGGGCTCGGCCGACTCGGAGACGGGATTATCCTTGTCGGCGGGAACGACGATACTGACCTCCTGAGTCGGGTCGTCGTACTTCTTCAGGTGGTAGATCGACTCGTAGCGGTTCTCGTACTCCTGTGCGGAGACGACGGAGAGGTGATCGTACCCCGCCTGCTCTTTCAGGGTCCGAAGCGTCTCCTGAACGGTGTCCGGGCGGATGACGAAGCCGGGCGCGTTCAGGTGGTCGTCGCGGTCGACGACGAGGTCGCCGAGCAGCGCCTCCAGCTCGTCCGGCGTCTGCTTGACGGCGCCGTCGTCGACGGTGTCTGGTCGTTCGAGGCTCATGGCGAATCAGCGAAGTTGTACCGCATGACGAGCTCGTCGTCGTCGATCTCGTCGGCCAGCTTGTCGACGAGTTCGTCGCGTTCGAGGTCCGAGAACTCCTCCAGCTCGTACGGCTTGACGGTGACGGGCGCGGCCTCGCCGTTGGCGACGCGCTCCTGCAGCTTCACGACGCCGTACACGAGCGCCTCGGGGCGGGGCGGGCAGCCGGGGACGTGGATGTCGATCGGGATGACCTCCTCGGCGCCCTTGATCACGTTATACCCCTCCTGGAACGGGCCGCCGGAGATGGTACACGAACCCATGCCGACGACGAACTTCGGTTCGGGCATCTGGTCGTAGACGCGCTTCATCCGCGGGGCGAACTTCGAGACGATCGTCCCGGGGACGATCATCACGTCGGCCTGACGCGGCGACGCGCGGGGGACGCCCGACCCGAAGCGGTCGAGGTCGTGTTTCACCGCGTAGGTGTGCATCATCTCGATGCTGCAGCAGGCGATGCCGAACTGCAGCATGAACATCGAGGAGCCCCGACACCAGTTCAGGAACTTGTCGAACTTGGTGAGGATGAACGGCGAGGAGCCGAACGCCTCCCGGAGCCGGGAGTTGAACCGGTCTCCCTGCCCGGTCATCCGGGCGTCTCTGGTCTCGGTTACGACCTGCGATTCGTCGGTGATAAACGGTTGATCGCTGCTCATTAGTTGATGTCCTCCGTCGTTTTTCTGCTGGTCGCGCGGGGACTGCGAGCCCAGCTGATCGCCCCCGACCGCCACGCCCAGACGAGTCCGACCGCGAGAATCCCGACGAAGGCCAACATCGGCCACAGCAGGTCAGCCATCGGCACGCCGGCCTGGACGGCCGGACGGTAGATGACCGCCCACGGGAACAGCAACACGGTCTCGATGTCGAACACGACGAACAACAACGCGACCATGTAGTACTGGATGTTGAACCGGATCCGCGTCCCGCCCGTCGGGGTCTCGCCGGACTCGTAGGTGGTACTTTTACCGGTCTCAGGCACGCTCGGACGGAGCAACGCCGACACTGTCATCATCGCTATCGGGATGAGCAGGCCGACGACCGCCAAGGCGCCAATCGCTATCCAATCGCTCATATAGGTCTCCGTAACGTGCTGGCCTTTGGACCGCCCCCTCATAAGCGTTGAGTCTTGTGCGTCCGCGGGCGTGCGGGCCGGTATCGGCCGTTCGCGGTGGAAGCACCCTCGAACCGAGTGAGAACCCTCGATCCGAACCGGCGTTCGAGTCGATGGCGGCGCAGCGACTCGACGGTGAACGAGCCGACCTCCTTTATAAGTAGTTCCGCGGTGGCGTCGCCGGCGGCGGAGCCGCCGGCTGCAAGAGGCGCGTCGCGCCTCCCTGCGTGCCTGCGAGCGGCCGCCACCGGCGGCCGCGAGTCAGCACGCGCGAGGGACGCCGCGAGCGACCGGAGGGAACGAGCGGCGAGGCTGGGGAGGTGTGAGGTGCGGTTGCTGTGCGGGGCGGGACTCAAAGGGGCAGTCGCGAGGATTGCGCAGGCGACGTAAGCACCGCAACGAGGGAGCGAACGAAGTGAGCGACCGAGTGAGGAGCGCAGCGAGCGTGCGCAATCCTCGCGACTGGGGCTTTGGGGGAGTTCACCGTTGATCTGTTGACGACTATTTATAAATGAACGACTGGGGCTTTGAGGGTGTTCACCGTCGATACGTCAGCCGTTGTTTATAAGCAAACAACCGACCCTGAAAGGGCTCACCGCGCCGCAGGCACCTCGTGTACGCGTTTATAAAACCGAGAGTAACCCTCACCGATCGCGGAACCCGTCGATCCCGAGATCGTGGAGGTCTGCCGAGACGTCCGCGACGCCCGCCTTCTGCTCGTCGTGGAGCTCGACCAGCCGCTCCTCGATCTCGTCGTGTTCGCGCGCGAGCACCTGCGCGGCCGACAGCGCCGCGTTGTACGACTTCCCGGCGTCGACGGCGACGATCGGCGCGCCCGTCGGCATCCCGATGACGGAGTCGACCGACTTCTCCTGGACCGGCACGCCGATCACGGGCACCGGGTAGGCGATCGAGGCGGTCATGTTCGGCAGGTCGGCGGACTTCCCGCCCGCGCCGGCGATGATGACGTCGAGCCCGCGCTCCGTCGCCGTCTCCCCGTACGCGTACATCAGCTCGGGCGTCCGGTGCGCGGAGACGACGTAGCTCTCGTAGGTGAACCGCGCGTCCGGCGCCTCGTCGAAGTCGGTCTGCTCCGCGAAGCCGAGGTCGTCGAGCGCGTCGTAGGCCTCCTCCATGACGGGAAGGTCCGAGTCGGAGCCCATGATGATCCCCACGTCAGGGGTGGTCTCTGGGTCGGCGTCGGCCGCCGCCTCCGATTCCAGTCGGTCGATCAGGTCGTCCACCGTGGTCATGTACGGAGGTTCGGCGGAGGGCTACAAGGAACTCCCGGATGCGCGACGCCGGGATCGATAGATCGTCTCGGATCTCCCTCAGAGATGTGATCGGAGGAGGTCGCCGTCGTGGAGATCCCTCGGGACATTTTCGAACCACCGCGCGGCGCGGATCTCGTCCGGATCGACCCCCAAATCGGTGGCGTCCGGAATACGCCCCTCGGCGCGCGCCGCGAAGACGACGTAGTCGGCCTCGAACGCGACCTCGTCCCGCTCGGCGTCGACGTACGACTGCTCGAACACGACGACCGGCTCACCGATCGCCGCGTCGAGCCCCGTTTCTTCGCGGACCTCCCGCGCTGCCGCAGTCGACGGCGACTCACCGGGTTCGACCGCGCCGCCCGGGAGGACCCAGCCGTCCGACCACGCGGTCTTCACGAACGCGAGCCGACCGTCAGGACCTCGGACGCGGGCGGCGGCGGTGAGCGCAGTTCCCTCCTCTGCCCACTCGCGGAGTGCCTCGATCCGATTCGACGGGAGCCGGATCGACTGGCGTTCGCGTGGCGCACCCGGTGCGAGACCGTCTGTCATCGGGTTATTCGTTGGCCGGCGCACCCGTATCAGTGGTTCGTCTGCCCAACCCTTATCAACCGAATCGCCCGAACTATACGATAATGGCGAGTTCGACGAACGACGGAGCGGACTACGACGGCGAGATCCGCCTGTGGCGAGAGGAGGGGTGGTGGATCGCCCGAGACGTGGGGACGGGCGTCACGACGCAGGGAGAGTCCCGGTCCGACGCGCTGGAGAACCTCGACGAAGCCGTCGCGCTCCACCGAGGAGAGGTCGGCCGCGAACCGACCGACGAAGAGCTTCGGGAACTCGGGATCGATCCCGAGGAGAACGCGACCGGGGACACAGAGCCGCCGGACATCCTCGAATAGCGTGGCGAAGCGCACGTTCTCCGGGCGAGAGGTCGTGAAAGTACTTGTCAACCACGGCGGGTTCGAGTGGCGGCGAACGACCGGCGACCACGCGCGGCTCTACTACGAACACCCGACGAACGAGGCGGACAAAAGACACGTCACCGTCCCGCTCCACGACGAACTTCGGAAGGGAACGCTCAGGGGCATCGCGGACGACGCCGGAGCGCGCGATTTCGACGCCTTCTGTGCGTGGATCGACCGAAACTCGTGAGAACCGACCTGGACGTGACTATGCGTCCCGGAACGTCAGCCCGTCGCGGAGATTGCGCGCCCGAGAGAGCAGGGCGTCGCGGTCGGTCCCCTCGGCGGCGGACCCCTCCGCGTCCCGCTCCGTCGCCGTCAGGTGGCCCATCTTCCGGAGCGGGTACACGTCGTCTTTGCCGTACCAGTGGAGGTCGGCGTCGGGCGCGTCGAGGACCGTCTCGACGTTCCGGAGCGTCGCCGGTTCGGTCTCGTCCACGTCGCCGAGCACGTTCGCGGTGACCGCGGGCGCGACGAGGTCCGTCGGGCCGAGCGGCCAGCCGAGGACGGCCCGGACGTGGTTCTCGAACTGCGAGGTGCGCGCGCCCTCGATCGTCCAGTGGCCGGAGTTGTGCGGGCGCGGCGCGATCTCGTTGACCAGCACCTCGCCCTGGCGCGTCTCGAACAGTTCGATCCCGTAGACGCCCCGGCCGTCAAGGACGTCGAGCACGTCGTTGGCGACCGACTCGGCCTCGGCGACGACCGCGTCGTCGGCGCGGGCCGGACTGACGCTCTCGCGGAGGATCTCCTCGCGGTGTATCGTCTCCGTGACGGGGTAGGTCCGCGTCTCGCCGTCGGCGCCCTTCAGGCCCATCACGGCGATCTCGCGCTCGAAGTCGAGGAACTCCTCGGCCATCGCGGCGCCGCCGACCGCGTCGAGCGCGCCGGCGGCCTCGTCGGGCGTCTCGACCGGGACGTTCCCGCGGCCGTCGTAGCCGCCCTCGCGGGCCTTCAGCATGACGCCGCCGAACTCCTCGACGACGCGTTCGAGCCCCTCGGCGGTCGCGACCGCGACGAACTCGGGGACGGGGATCCCGGCGTCCGCGAGCGCCTCCTTTTGAACCAGCTTGTCTTGGATCGTCTCCAGCGTGCCCGGGTCGGGGTGGACCGGCACGCCGTGCTCCTCGCTCGCGGCCGCGAGGACCTCCGGATCCGCGAGTTCGATCTCGAAGGTCAGGGCGTCGACGCGGGCCGCGAGCTCGTGTATCGCGTCTGCGTCGTCGAAGTCGCCGACGATCTGGTCGCTCGCGACGGGCGCCGCCGGACAGTCGGGCGTCGGGTCCAACACGACGAGGTCGACGCCGAGCGGCGCGGCGGCCTCGGCCAGCATCCGGCCCAGCTGTCCGCCGCCGACGACGCCGAGCGTCGGCCCCGGAAGAGTGATCGACATGTGCGTGTCGGTACTGGACAGGAGTGAATAAGTATTGTCAAACAAGCCAGAGAATACGCACAGATACGGATCGATCTGCCGAGCGCGCGGCCGAGTCAGACCGAGATCCGTTCGAGGTCGCTTTCGAGCTCGTCGACGAACTCGTTGTACGCATCGACGAAGCCGCGGAACCGGTCGGCGTACTCTCGGACGTCGGCCGCGGAGGGAGCGCCGTACTGCGAGAGGAGGTAGAGCCCGCCCGACCCGCCGATCCGGAGGTACGACACCGCCCCCTCGTCGTACTTCAGCTCCCAGCGGTCCCCCTCGACGCGCGCGGTGAACGTCCCGTAGTCGTCCCCCTCGTACCGGTGGATCTCCCCGGCGATGACCGCGCAGGTGTCGCGGATTTCATCGAGGATGCGGTCGCGTTCGGCCACCAGCCCGTCGGTGGTCGCCGGGTCGGGGAACTCGGCGCTCACGCCGTCGAGAACGCCGGACAGCGAGTCGACGTGGTCGTTCCACGCCGCCACGAACGCCGCGTAGTCGTCGAGCGCGGTCGCGAGCGCCGCCGGCTCCGGCGGCTGCTTCGTCGAGATGACGTACGTGTCCGAGCCCGAGTTCGGCGAGAACAGGAGGAACTCCAGCTCGCCCGCCTCGTGTTTCACCGTCCACTCGCCGCCGGGCGTCGAGAGGGTCTCGCGGCCGTAGTCGCCGCCCTGGAGCCGCGCGAGCTGGTAGGCGATCTGCCCGGCGTGGTCGCGCACCGCGGCGACGAGCTCGTCGCGGCGCTCCGCGACGGCCGCGGCGTCGCGCACGTCGAGGTCGATCCCGAGGTCTGCCTGCGTCGTCACGGTCTCAGTGGGTGCGCCATCCGGTTAACCGGTTCGGGTCGGCCGGCGGCGTCCGACCCTCGGTTCGCAGCGGCAACGCGCCAGTCACCCGATCGTCTCGCGGATCTCGCGGATCCGGTCCGGCTCGTCGACCCCGGAGCGGACCACGACCGCGAACACCTCCTCACCATCGGGGACCGGGGCGTCGCCGCTCAGGATGGCGTCCGAGCCGGTCTCCTCGGCGAGCCAGCGCCGCCCCTCGGCGATCGCCTCCCGGTTGAGCCACGCGGGCGGGCCGCCGACCACGAGCAGGGTCCGGTCGGCGCGCCCCTCGGGGACTTCGACCGTGTTCTTCCCGCGGGCCGCCTTCCGGATGACCGTCTCGATCGCCGACACCGCGGCGCTTGTGTCGACCTCGGCCGGCTCAGAGGAGCCGAACAGCCCGAGCCCGAACTTCGATTCCTTTTCCGGCGGCTCCACCGCCTGCGTCGCGTGGCCGATCACCGCTATCTCGCCGTCGCTCCCCGCTGCGCGGGCGACGTCGCTCGCGTCGAGCACCTGCTGGGGCGTCGCCGTCCCCTCGGGCGTCTCGCCGGCGCCGAACAGCGCCGCGATCCGCTCGACGGCGACCTCGTTGAGCCGGTCGCGGGCCCCGCCCAGTGTCTCGCTCGGCCGGAGCCACGCACCGTTGTCGAACGGGAGGACCGCCGCGCACTCGTCCGAGAGCGCGTCGAGGGTCCGCGCCGCGTTCCGCTCGGCCAGCGGGCGGTGGGGCGTCGACGGCACCGGCTCGTCCCCGGGGGCTGCTGCGGCGCCGGCCGCCGCGTCCGACGCGCTCCGCGGCCCGTCGTCGTCCGGTTCCTCCGTCTCGTCGTGAGTGGGGAGAAACCCGAAGGCGTAGACCGGGGCGTCGTAGAGCCGCGAGAGCTCCGCGGCGAGCGCGGGGGCCGCGCCCGCGCCGGCCGCGCCGCCGAGGCCGACGACGATCAGGAACGCCTCCGCGACCGACGGCTGCTGGTCGTCCATGGCCCGGCCGAGTTCGCTCGCGTGCGCGTCGCCGAGGCGGCGCCCGGCGTGGAGGTCCCCCTCGAGCCCGTCCCCGCCCGCGGCGTCGCCGAACCGGTACCGGCGCTCCTCGCCGAGCGCGTCTAGGGCCCCGAGCGCGTCCATGTCGGTGTCGAAGGCGTGGACGCCCGCGAGGAACGGGTCGCCGTCGTGGTCGCCGGCGAGGCGGTCGGCGATCCGCCCCCCGGCCCCGCCGAGGCCGATGACGTGTAGTCGCATATGTGGGGCGGTCGTCGACCGGGGATATATGACTTCGGCTCGGCGCGAGTTGCGGCCGAGCCGTCGGCTGTCCCGCCGCGGTCGGGTGACCCATCGTGATCGGACGCAGCCGCCGCGGTCGGGCGCTGCCGCCGCGACCGGACCGCCGTGCGCCCGCGACAGCTCAGAACTCTTCGAGGCGGCGCTGATCTGCGGGGATCTCCGGCCCCGGGTCCGGCTCGACGCCGAGCAGGCGCAACAGCGCGGTGTCCGCGAACGTCAGCGCCACGACGAGGATGATCGGCGCGAGGAACAGCCCGTGGAAGCCGAACACGACCGGACCGAAGATGTACGCCAGCATGAGCAGGCCGACGTGGGTGGTCTCGCCGCTGAAGTACGGCCGGAGGACGATGTCGGGGATGGTGTCGACGACCACGGCCACGACGACGAGGAAGCCGGCGACGTAGACGAGCAGCGAGAGGTCGCCGTCGAGCGCGATCGGAATCGACATCGCGGCCGCGATCGGGATGTAGACGATCTTCATCCCGATCACGGGGATCAGGCTGGCGACGCCGGTGAGCGCGCCCGCGAGCGTCGGGTACGGGATCTCGACCGCGGCGGGAGCGACCACGTTGTACGCGAGGTAGGTGACGACGGCGATGATCGAGATAGCGATGACGTTGAGCAGGTTCCCGTACAGCACGGCCTCCAGCTCGTCGTCCGCGGTCTCGAGGTACTCGCGGACGATCGCGTCGTCGTCGAAGCGGAGCAGCCAGTCGTGGAGCTTGGAGCCGTCGATGAGCAGGTAGTACGTGACGATCACGGTGATGAGCAGGTTCAGGGCGAGCCCCGACAGCGTGCTGGCCAAAAGCGACGCCTGCTCGGAGACGAGCTCGATGAGGGGGTCGAACTGCCCGGAGCGGTACGCCGCGACCAGCTCGTCCATCGTCGGATTCGACAGCTGGGCGAGGTCCCCGATCACCGAGTTCTCCGCGCCGATGGTGTCGGCCACGGGGTACGTCTCGATGAACCGCCGCGCCTCCAGGATGAGCAACACCAGCGTGTAGCTCACCAGGCCGATGAGCGGGAGGCCGATAACCGACAGCGACACGACAGCGCGCACCCGGGAGGGGAGCCGGAAGCGTTCGAGCCGGTGGTAGAAGCGCCGCGTCGAGTAGTAGAGGAAGACCGCGACGGTGAGCGGGGCGATGAACCGATAGGCCACGTAGCCGGCGACGAGCGCGACCGCGAGGCCGAAGAGGGCGACGACGAACCGCTTTTCGTCCATGGGCTACGGTCGCCAGCGCCGGACATAAACCATGGTGGTCGCTGCGACCTCGACGCGCCCCGAAATCGCGGTCGCGCGGATCCCAAAGCCCCTAACGGCGGGCGGTGAAGGGGGAGGCATGAGCGATATTCACCCGGACCAGCGCGTCGCCGTGCTGGCGGACTCACAGAATCTGTATCACTCGGCACAGAGCGTCTACTCACGGAACATCGACTACTCCGGCCTGCTCGACGAGGCTGTCGCGGACCGGTCGCTCGTCCGCGCCATCGCGTACGTGATCCGCGCCGACTCGCCCGAGGAGGAGAGCTTCTTCGAGGCGCTCCGCGACATCGGCTTCGAGACGAAGATCAAGGAGATCAAGACGTTCGCCGACGGCTCGAAGAAGGCCGACTGGGACCTCGGGATGAGCCTCGACGCCGTCTCCTTAGCGAGCCACGTCGACACCGTCGTCCTCTGCACCGGCGACGGCGACTTCGCCCGGCTCTGCTCGCACCTCCGCCACGAGGGCGTCCGCGTGGAGGCGATGGGGTTCGGCAACTCGGCGGCTGACGAGCTGATCGAGGCCGCCGACGACTTCGTCGACCTCGCCGAGGAGGAAGACACCTTCCTGCTGTAGTCGGTCGCGCGTCTGCGGCGTTCCGCTACTCGGCGCCGAGCAGTGTCGCCACCACGTCCTCGACCGCCGCCGCGGCCGCCTCGACCTCGCGCACCCGCACGTACTCCCGCTCGGCGTGCGCGACGGCGCCCGCCTCGTCGGCGAGGTCGCCGGGCCCGAACACGACCGTCGGTGCGGGCGCGAAGTAGGAGGCCTCCGTCGCGGCGCCGAACGGCCGGGCGTCGCCGCCGCGGTCGCTCGACAGGCCGACCGCGTCGCCCGCCTCGCGCGCCGCGTTCGCGACTGTGCGGACGAGTTCGTGGTCGGGGTCCGTCGCGAACGCCTCCAAGAACGGCGACTCGCGGTCGGTGAGTGCGACCGCGGCGTCGACGCCGGTGCGGTCGTCGGTAGCAGTCGTGAGCGACTCCCGTACCGCGTCCGCGAGCGACGACCGGAACCCCTCTGCGGTCTCCGGCGGGACGCTCCGCCGGTCGACGGTGATCGCACAGTCCGCCGGCACCTGGTTCGTCGCCGCGCCCCCCTCGATGACTGTGGGGGTGAGCTTCGGCGGGCCCAGTTGCGGGTGCGCGTCGGCCCCGTCGTCGAACGTCCGGATCGCCGCGAGCGCGTCCTCCGCGGCCGCGACCGCGTTGGAGCCGGCGAACTCCGCGGCGTGCGCGGCGGTCCCGGACAGCTCGACGCTCGCCTGAAACCGCCCTTTCGCAGCGGTACACGCGTCGAGACCGGTAGGCTCGCCAACCAGGTACAGGTCGCCGTCGAGCCGGTCCTCGGTCCCCGGAAGCCGCCCGGTCAACGCCGCCGCCCCGAGCGACAGCGCCTCCTCGTCGGGCGTGAGCGCGAGCGTGAGCCGCCCGCGGTCGGGGTCGGCAGCGAGGAAGGCATTTAAAAGCGCCGCGAGCGGCCCCTTGGCGTCGCAGGCGCCGCGACCGCGGATCACCTCGTCCGGCCCGTCAGCGGTTGCCGCGGAGGCGCCTCGTTCGCCGTCGCGCGCCTCGCCCCGCTCGAACGGGACGTGCGGCGTCACCGTGTCGAGGTGGGTGTTCAACACGAGGTGCGGGCCCGCCTCGGGCGCCGGTGAGCGCTTCTTCGCGAGGACGCAGCCGTCGGCGACGACCGCGGGGTCGGCGCCTCGGTCGTCCAGCAGGTCGACGACGAACTCACGCATCTCGTCGGGCGACTCTTGCGAGGGAATCTGGACCGCGTCTTCGAGGAACGAGACCGGATCGAAGTCGGATCCGGCGTCCGCGTCGGAATCGGCGTCGCTCCCGTCGCTCATCGCGGGTCGGCGGGGAGCGTCCCCGAGAACTCGTGGGCGACGGGACCGGTGAGGGTGGCGTGGCCCCTGTCGGGGACCGTGATCTCCAGTTCGCCGCCCGGCGGGCGGCTCACCGCGGCGTCGCCGTCGATCAGTCCCAGCCGGCGGGCGACCGCGACGACCGCGACCGCGCCGGTGCCGCAGGAGCGCGTCTCGCCCTCGACGCCGCGCTCGAAGGTGCGCTGGTCGAGGACCGCGGGGCCGTCGCCGGAGCCGTCGTCGACGACCGCCGCGAGGTTCACGTTTGCGCCCTCGGGGAAGACGTCGGCGTGGCGGACCGGCGGCGCGACAGATTCAAGATCGATCGCGTCGATCCCGTCGGGATCGTCGCGGCCGCCGTCGACGAACGCGACCGCGTGCGGGACGCCGGTGTTGACGGCGGTGACGGTCAACCCCTCGACCGGCTCGTCGATCAGCGGTTCGTCCGCGAGCGCGCCGTCGCGGGCGACCGGGACCCGGCGCGGATCGAACGTCGGCTCGCCCATCTCGATGGTGGCCGCGGTCGCGTCCGCGGTCACGGTGGCGCGTCGGGTGCCGGCCTGCGTGTCGATCATGAACTCGTGATCGCCCGTCCGGTCGTGGGCCCACCGCGCGACGACGCGGGCGCCGTTGCCGCACATCGTTGCCGTCGAGCCGTCCGGCTGGACCAGCGTCATCACGACGCGGGTCGGATTGAACCGCTCCTCGACGCTGAGGAAGAGGACGCCGTCGGCGCCGCGGCGGTCCGCGGGCGCGCCGCTGTCGTCGGCGCCGAAGTCGCGGCCGTCGACGCCCGTCCCGCGGTCGCAGTGGGCGCGCGCGAACGCCGCGCGGTCGCCGACGTTCTCGGCGGCCGCGTCGACGACGAGGAAGTCGTTGCCCGTGCCGTGGTACTTCTCGACCGGGACGGCGTGGGTGCTCATCGGTCTCCCTCCAGTCGGTCGGTTCGGTCGCGGCCGGCCTCGTGCTCGACCGTCGTCAGGTCGCCGAGCGTCTCTCTGCGCCGGGCGATCGCCGCGGTTCCGTCGTCGAGCGCGACCTCCGCGGGCCGCGGTCGTGAGTTGTATTGGCTCGCCATCTCGTATCCGTACGCGCCCGCGACGCCGACCGCGAGGAGATCCCCGCGGCTCGGGTCGGCGAGCGCTCGGTTCCTACCCAGCGTATCGCCGGTCTCACAGATAGGTCCGGCGACCGTGACAGGGGTTGCCTCCCGCTCGGCGACCGGGGGTACGTCGCCTCCGTCGCGCTCCCGTCCGCCCCCCAGGTTGCGGATCGGGTGATAGGCGTCGTACATCGCCGGACGCAGGAGGTCCGTCATCCCCGCGTCGACGCCGACGACCGTCTCGTCCGGCGTCGGTTTCACGGTGTTCACGCGCGTCAGGAGGACGCCCGCGTCGGCGACGACGTAGCGTCCGGGTTCGATCGCGAGGTCGACGCCCGCGGGGAGCGGCGCGACGGCCTCGCGAGTGGCGTCGGCGACGGCCGGCAGGTCGAGCGCCGGGGCGTCTTCTTTATAAGGAACGCCGAACCCGCCGCCGATGTCGACGTATTCGAGGTCGAGGGGGGCGGCGTCGCTGCCGACGTCGCTGTCCTCGCCGCTCGGTTCGGCCAACTCCCGCGCCAGCTCGCCCATCCGCGCGACCAGTTCGCGGTGGCTGTCCAGTTGGTCCGGGTCGATGCCTGAGCCGGCGTGCGCGTGGATTCCGACCACGTCGAAACGCTCAGCCGCCGCTCGGGCCGCCTCCGCGGCGCGGTCGTACGGGATCCCGAACTTCGCGGCGCCGCCGGTGGTGACCTTCTCGTGGTGGCCGGCGCCGACGCCGGGGTTCACGCGGACGCAGACCCGACCGTCGTAGCCGCGCTCCGCGAGGCGGTCGAGGGTGTCGACCGCGCCGACGGTGACCGTGAGTTCGGGCTCCGCCTCGGCGACGCCGACGACGTAGTCGAGGTCGCGGGCCGGCGGGTTGACCGCGGTGTAGTGGAGCCGCGAGCCGTCGAAGCCGGCCGCGAGCGCGCGGTCGACCTCGCCTGCCGAGGCGCACTCGGCGTCGAGGCCGGCGTCGCGGACCGCTTCGAGGGCCCGCTTCCCGGTGTGCGCCTTGACGGCGTACCGCACGTCCGCGTCGGGGAACGCCGCGACCAGGCGCTCGCAGTTCTCGCGGACGCGGTCGAGGTCCTGGACGTACAGGGGCGTCTCGTGGGCGTCGGCGAGCCCGTGGAGCCGCTCAGCGTCCCAGTCGCTCACGCGGCGGACCGAGGGATTTTCTCGCGCGTCCGTTGCGCCCGACTCGGGACCACTCATTCGCGGAGCGCGTCCTCCCGCTGCGTCGCTTCGAGGGTGTCCTCCTCGACGTGCGTCGCCACGACGGCGGGCTTGTACGCCCCGCCCTCGAAGAGCTCGTGGTCGCCGACGGACGACTCCACCATCCGGGTGAACGCGCGGCGCTCGGCCGGGAGGTGGCCGTAGATCACTTCCTCCTCGACGAGGTCGTAGACGGGGATGCGGGGGGTCAGCAGCGTGTTCTCGCCGACGATCGAGTTCTCACCGACGCGGAAGCCGGAGGTGACTCGACAGCCGGCGCCGAGCGAGACGCCGTCCTCGATTATCACCGGCGCGTCCTCGACGGGTTCGAGGACGCCGCCGATCAGCGTGTTGGCGCCGAGCTTGACGTTCTCGCCGAGCTGTGCGCAGGAGCCGACCGTGTCACAGGAGTCGACGAGCGTGCCGTCGCCGACGTACGCGCCCATGTTGACGAACGAGGGGCTCATCATGATGCAGTCGCTGCCAAGGTACGCACCGCGGCGGATCGCGGTGCCGTCGGGCGTGTTCCGGGTGCCGCGCTCCGCGAGGTCGTCGGTGTCGCGCAGCGGGAGCACGTCGTGGTAGGTGACGCCGCCGTACTCGCGCGGCTCCGTCTCGCGCAGGCCGAAGTTGAGCAGGATCCCTCGCTTCACCCACTCGTTGGCCTCCCACGAGGTGACGTCGTCGCCGGTCTTCTCGGCGGCGCGGACCTCGCCGGCCTCCAGCGCGGCGAGGAACTCGTCGATGACGACAGCGTCTTCGTCGGTCGCGTCCGCGGCGGTCAGTCCGTCCTGATAGCGGTTCCAGAGGTCGGCTACGTCGGCTTCGAGGCTCATTGGGTAGTGTATGGATGAGTGTCGGTATTTACTCGTCGATATACTGATTCCCCGTAGTTATTCATCGTCGTCCCGAGCCTCGCCGCCGTCCAGCACGTCGCCGAACCCGTACCAGCCGAGATCCTGGCCGGCGAGCCACGCGGCGGCGTCGAGCGCGCCCTCGGCGAACACCCCGCGGTCGCCGGCGCGATGGGTGAGTTCGAGCGTCTCGCGGTTCCCCGCCAGCAGGACCTCGTGTTCGCCGGTGACGTCGCCGGCGCGGCGGGCGTGGACCCCGATCTCGCCGGCCTCGCGTGGCGCGTCGCCCTCGCGCCCGTGAACGCGCTCGTCGAGGTCGTCGCGGACGTCCTCCACGTCGTCGAGGATCGACTTCGCGGTGCCCGAGGGGGCGTCCCGCTTGGCGTTGTGGTGCGTCTCGGTCAGCTCGACGTCGTAGCCGGGGAGCGCCGCGGCCGCCTCGCGGACCGCCCGGCGCAGCGCGGCGACGCCGCGTGCGAAGTTCGACGCCTTGAGGACGGGCACCGTCTCGCTCGCGGCTCGGAGGTCGTTTATCTGGGACTCCGCGAATCCGGTCGTCCCGGTGACGAGCGGGACGCCCGCGTCCGCGCAGGCCTCGGCGTACGCGACCGCCGAGTCGGGCCCGGTGAAGTCGACGAGGACGTCCGGCTCCTCGCTCGCGAGCAGGCCGTCGAGGTCGTCGGCGTCGTCGACCGCGACGCCAGCGACGGGGTCGGTCGCGGTGCGGTTGACCGCGACCGCGACGGCGACTCCCTCGCGGTCGGCGGCCGCTTCGATCACTTCGCGGCCCATGCGGCCGCCGGCGCCGGTGACGGCGATAGACAGCGGTTCCTCGCTCATTCTGACGCCCCCGTCGCCGCCGATCCGAGAACCGTCGGGTCGAGCGTTCCAGGCGCGTGCTCGTCGTACGCGGCCAGCAGCTCACGGAGCGACTCGCGGCGATCCTCGGAGAGCCGCGAGAGCGGCGAGCGGACGCGGGGGCCGCCCCGCCCGCGGACGTGCATCGCCTCCTTCACCGGGATGGGGTTCGTCTCGGCGAACAGCTCGCGGACGAGTGGCGACAGCTCGTGGTGGAGCGCCCGCGCACGGTCGTAGTCGCCCGAGAGCGCGGCGCCGACCATCGCGCAGGTCCGCTCCGGCTCGACGTTGGCGACCACGCTGATCGTCCCCGTCCCGCCGATCGAGAGGACCGGGAGCGTGAGCCCGTCGTCGCCCGACAGCACCGCGAACGCCTCGTCGCGAGTGCGCTCGATGACCTCGCTGATCAGGTTCAGGTCGCCGGAGGCGGCCTTGTACCCCCGGATGTTCGGGTGTTCGGCGAGCTCGACGGTGACGTCGGCCGGGATCGACTGCCCTGTTCGGCTCGGCACGTTGTAGACGATCTGCGGGAGGTCGACCTCGTCGGCGATCGTCCGGTAGTGGTCCAAGAACCCCTGCGGCTCGGGCTTGTTGTAGTACGGCGAGATGAGCAGCAGGCCGTCGGCGCCGGCGTCGGCCGCCCGCTGCGACAGCGAGAGCGCCTCCGCGGTGTTGTTCGAGCCGGTGCCCGCGATGACGGGGATGTCGTCGAGCGCGTCGCGGACCGTCTCGATCACCGCGACGTGTTCGTCGTGGCTCATCGTCGCCGACTCGCCGGTCGAGCCGACGGGGACCACCCCGTCGACGCCGGCCCGCTCTAGGTAGCGGGCGTTCGCGGCGAGCTGGTCGTGGTCGACCGCGTCGTCGTCGGTGAACGGCGTGGTCATCGCCGGATAGACGCCCTCGAAGGGCGCGTCTGTCCTCTCGCTGTCCGTCTCGTCCTGCGTCGCGTAGGGTGTCGTGGTGGTCGTGTCTGTCATGGGTGCTGCGGTGAGTTCGGGTCGGTGAGCGGACCTGTGCGCGCGTCGGGGGTCGTCCGGGACAGGGTCGCCACTCCCGCCGACGGACGGTTCACGCGCGTTTTTTCGAGAAGAGCCGCGTCGCTGGCGCCGACTGCCGGCCGCGTTCGGACGCGGGTCGAATCACACGGATATATGGATCGGTCGCCCGCTTATGCGTTGTGTCTCGGGTGGAAACTGCCGCGGAGGTCGGTCGCGGCCCCGCTCCGGGGGTCGCTCCGGCGGGGCGGGCCGGCTGCACCGTCAGGCCCCGAGCAGGTCCGCGAGCTCGTGGAGCGTCTCGACGGTCGCGTCCGGGTCGCCGCCGAACGGATCCCACGGCGTCCCCTTCCGGTCGACCCACGCGGCCTGCATCCCGGCGTTTCGCGCGCCCAGCACGTCGAACCAGCCGGCGGTCGCGTGGACCACCTCGTCGATCGGCGTGCCGGTCCGGGCCGCGCCGTGTCGGTAGAGTTCGGCGGCCGGCTTGAACGTCTCCACCTCGTCGGCGCTGATGGTGTCCGCGACGAGGTCCGCGATGTCGGCGTGGTCGACGAGCGACGCGAGCATCTCGGGGTCGCCGTTCGAGAGGACGTAGCAGTCGTAGCCGGCGTCGCGGAGCCGGCCGATGGCGTCGCGCACGTCGTCGAACACCTCCAGCTCGTGGTACACCGCGAGGATCTCGTCGCGCTCCGCGTCCGGGAGGTCGACGCCGTGCGCGTCGAGCGCGTACGTCAGCGCGTCGCGGTTCATCTCATAAAACGGCTGGTAGGCGTCGACCGCGTTCGCGACGAACGTGTACGCCAGCGATCGCGACCGCCACAGCCGCGACACCGGCTCGGGGTCGGCGACGCGGTCCGCGAGCGCAGCCTCGGCGGCCTCGACGTCCACGAGCGTGCTGTACGAGTCGAACGTCACCGTCGAGACGCGGTCGGGATCGAACGCCATGTGCGGGGCCACAGCAGGGGGCCGGATAAGCGGCCGGGGCGCCGGCAGGATCCCACAGTTCGACACACGGCGACCCGCGTGCCGGACGGAGCGTCCAGCGGCTCGCACATTTATCCGAGGCGGGCGACTCTGGGAGACGCATGAGCGACCCTGCCGACGACACTCCCGACCCGACGGAAGACGCCCCGGATCCGACCGCGGAGGACGCGCCGACCCCGCGCGACGAGGTCGACGCCGACACCGACGCCGGCCGCCACGAGTACGACCCGGACGCCGACCACGCGTTCCCCGACGAGCGGCTCAACGAGGTCCTCGCCCGGCTCGAATCGGACGAGGAGGTCGTCGCCTACTTGGAGGCGCAGAACGTCAACCCGGTCGCGCGGAAGGGGTACAACGACCACGGGTCCAAACACGTCGAGATCGTCCGCGACCGCGCGCTCCGGCTGTACGACCTGCTGAAGTCCGGCGGCGTCGAGTTCAACGGCGCCCGCCAGCAGGGGCTCGACGAGGCGGACGAGCCGGTGATCGTCGCGCTGGCCGCGACGCTTCACGACATCGGCCACGTCGTCCACCGCCACGACCACCCGTACTACTCGATCCCGCTGGCGGCGGACCTGCTGGACGACCTCCTCCCCACGTTCTACGACGTGGGCGACTGCGTCCGCGTGAAGGCCGAGGTGCTCCACGCAATCTTGTGCCACCACACGGAGGAACAGCCGCTCACGCTTGAGGCCGGCGTCGTCCGGATCGCCGACGGCCTCGACATGGAGCGCGGGCGCTCGCGCGTCCCCTACGAGGAGGGCGGCCGCGGGATCAACACCGTCTCCTCGCAGGCGATCGAGCGCGTCTCGCTCCGCGCGGGCGACGAGACGCCGGTACAGGTCGTGATCCGGATGAACAACGCCGCCGGCGTCTATCAGGTCGACTCGCTGTTGAAGGCGAAGATCGACGGATCGCTGCTCGAAGACCGGATCCGGACCGTCGCGATCAACACCCACAGCGACGGGAACGACGGGAACGGCCCCATCGTCGACCGGATCGAACTCTAATCGGTCGCGGCCGGGTCGGATCGTCTCGACTCAGGGTCCGCGGAGCGTGTCGCCCGCCCCGTTCCGGTGGGACGCCTCGTCCGCGACGGTCGTCGCGGCGACGGTCGTCGTCTGCGCGAGGCGGTCGGGCGTGAGTCCCCCACACAGTTGGCTCCCCCCTGCGGTCCCGCCGCTGAGGACGGGCGCGGCCTCGAACCCGTTCGAGCGCGTGCCCGTCGCCGCGATCCCCGCCTGATTGACCACGAGACGGCCGGGAGCGAGCCGCTCCGCGACCTGCCGAGCGCGGCGCTGCTGGGTGGTGTGGACCGCCGCGGCGTGGGGTGACCCGATCTCGGCGGCAAGCGCGGTCGCAGCGTCGAACCCGCTCCGCCCGTGGACCGCGATCGCGGGGATCCCCGACAGCGTCGCGAGCCGGTCGTCGGCGCCGTCGGGCTCGGCGATGAGGAACGCCGCCTCGCGGGCCGCGCTCGGGAGGTCGAGCGCGGCCGCCAGCCACCGCGGCGAGTTCCCGCGCGGGTCCGCCTCGGCGTTTTCGTCCGTTTCATCCTCGTCGAGGAGCGCCCGGAAGCGGTCGCGCTCGGCGGCGTCGAGGACGTACCCGCCCTCGGCTTCGAGCGCGGCACACAGCTGGTCGACGGCCGGGGACACCGTGACGACCGCAGCGTCGCTCGCGGGGTGGGCGCCGAAGTCGTAGGTCGCCCCGACCGCGACCCGGGTCGCCACCGCCTCGGCCGGGACCGAGCCGTCCGCGACGGAGACGACGCCGTCCGCGCTGGTGGCGACGTTGGGCGTCCCGCAGCGCTGCCCCGCGGTGGCCGTCGCCTCGGAGCCGGCGGCGACGACGAAGTCGGCCCGCTCGAACAGCGCGTCCGTCTCGGGCTTCGAGGGCGGCGCGGGAAGCATCGAGACCGCCCCGGTCGGCGCGCCCGCGTTGGCGAGCGCGCGGCGGACGGTCTCGACGACGACGTCGCACGTCTCCACGGTCGACGGCGAGGGCGCGAACACGACCGCGTTCCGGGCAGCGAGCCCGTACAGCGAGAGGACCGCGGGGATCACGACCGGGTGCGTCGCGGGGACCGCCGCGCCGACGACGCCGGTCGGTCCGGCGACGGTCACCGTGCCCGCGGCGCCGTCGCGGTCGACCACGCCGGCGGTCGGCGCGTCTCGCAGCGTCTGCCGAGCGGCGTCGAGCGCGGTCGCGACCTTCTCGGCCTTCGTACCCGGATGGCCGCGTCCCGTCTCGTTGGCCGCCGACCGCGCGAGGCGGCTGACCGTCTCTCTGTCGGCCAACCGCTCGCCGACCGACCGCACGAGGGCGTCGACATCGTCGGGGTCCCATGCTGCCAGTTCGTCCGCCGCCGTCCGCGCAGTCCCGACGGCCAGCGACGCGCGGCTCGGCAGATCCGCGGCGCCCGTTTCGGATCGGCCGTCCGTCGGTTCGCGGGCGGCACCCTCCACGACGGTGTCGGTATCGGCGCTGTCGGTGGTCGCGTCCGCCTCCACCGCCGAGGTCGGTTCGGCGTCCTCGGTCGCCGCCGCTCCGTCTCGTTCGGTCGGTTCCACCTCGTCGAGGCCGGTCGCCGTGCCGGGATCGTCGCCCTCGCCCGTGCGGTCCTTCATGGACCCCACTGCGTCGGTATCCGGCTTATTCTCACCCCGTGAAACACTGTGCCACCACGCGCGAGAGTCTTCACTGAAGAAACAGTTATGTTGGTTGGGTCGGTGCGAGCGGACGTATGACGGAGCCGTCGGAACTCGTGGGCGTCGTCGAGCGCCGCCTCGACTTCCTCGAACGGCTCGCCGCGGATCCCCTGCGCAAACACGAGCTCGTCGACGCGCTCGGCCACTCCCGGTCGACGGTGAACCGCGCGATAGACGAGCTGGAGGCGGCCGGGCTCGTCGCCGGCGAGACCGACGGCTACCGGACGACGGTCTCCGGCCGCCTGCTCGCGACCGAGTACCGCGAGTTCCTGACGGTCGCCGACGACCTCGCGGCCGCGGGCGACGTGCTTGACCCCCTCGGCGCGGACGTCGATATCGACCCCGCTGTCCTCCGCGAGGCGGAGACGTACCGCGCCGCGGCCCCCGATCCCTACCGACCGCTGGAGGTTCTCGACGAGGCGCTGGCCGACGCGGACACTGTCGCCGCCGCGCTGCCCGCATTCCCCTACCCGCGGGTCGCGGAGCGGCTCCGGCGCGCGGCCGCCGGCGGCGGGGCCGTCGATCTGGCGCTCGCGGACCGGGCGTACCGACACGCGGCCGAACGCTTCGCGGACGACCTTGGCGCCGTCGCACGGCGGGACAACTGCCGGGTCGCCGCGGTCGACGCCGTCGACGCGGGGGTCGTCGCGGCCGACGGGACCGCGCTGCTCCTCACCTTCGACGGTGACGGCACGCTCCACGGCGCGGCGGCGTCGACCGACCCCGAGGCGGTCGCGTGGGCGGAGACCGAGGTACGAGACCTAGTCGACCGCGGACGCGACGCTGGCGAGGCGCTCGCGGCGATGGATCGCTCCGAGCCGAAACGGACGGAGGGCGACCGAGCCGAGGGCAACCGAACCGGGGGCGACCGAGCCGAGACCGAAGGGTCCGACGGCTCGGCGGGCGACGGGGACGCTGACTCGTCCGACCGATCGGATCGAGACGACGGAGCGGACGGGCGGGGAGCGAGCGCCGCCGGCGGGCTTTTCGGGCGGATCGGCTCGGGTGACGGTAGTCGGAGCGCGCTCTCGGCGCAAGGGTTTCACGCGGTTGACGGGGAGCGGCTCTCCGGTGACCCGGACCCGTACGGACCGCTGCGGGCCACGGCGTCGTTCCCGGAAGTCGACGCGGGGTACGTTCTCGACAGGACGACGGTGCGCGACGGCGACCGACACTCGATCGCCGGGCTGCTCGCCGACGGCCTCGCCGAGGGAACGGACCACGTGCTGGTCGGCCCGCCGGGAAGCGGGAAAAGCACCGTCTGCCGGAGCGTCGCGGTCGAGTGGTACCGGTCTGGTCGCGGTCCGGTGACGTACCGCCCGAGCGACGGCGGCGACCCGTTTTCCGCGACGGAGCGGCTGCGCGAGCGCGTCACTGAGGGCGACGGTCACCACCTCGTCGTCGTCGAGGACGCCGTCGATCCCGGGGCCGCGGAGGCGTTCGGCGTCGCCCGCGAACTGGCCGACCGCGACGACGTCTCCTTCCTGTTCGACGCCCGCGAGGAGCCGTACGACGACCCCGACGGACTCCCGCTCTCCCCCGCCCACCTCCGCTACCGCCGGGCGATCGATACCGTGCGGATGCCGCGGCTCGACGAGCGCGAGGTGGCGCGGTTCGTCGATCACGTCGCCGACTGTACGGGGGCCGCGCCGGCGGCCGACCCGGCCGCGCTGCTCGACGACGTGCGGCGCGCCGACGACGAGCGCGTCGGCGAACTGCTCGCGCTTGTCCACCGCCTCGTCCGCGCGACCGGTGACGGCGCGACCGGCGTCGGCGAGGGAGGCGAGAGCGTCCGCGGCACGTCGGGGACGGAATCCGACCCGAGCGACGCGCCGGCCGGCCGCGACGACGGGGGCCCCGAGTCCGGACTGGAGGCGGCGGTCGCCGAGGCGGTCCGGGAGGTCCGGAACCGCCCGCCGCCGACCGCAGACGTCGCGGTGCTGGTGAACCTCCTCAACGTCGCCGGCGTGGCAGATGTCCGGACGCTGGCGTACGCGCTCGTCGACGGCCCGGACGGGAGCGCGGGATCGGGGACCGGGACAGGGGGGACCGACGGCGAGGGGGCGGACCGCGACCCGTCGCCGACCGTCGACGGCGTTCGCCGCGCGCTCGACCGCCTCGTCGGGTCGGCCCTCGTCCGGTCGGGCGACGGAGAGTACCGTGCGGTCCACGACGAGTGGTCGGTGCTGTTCTTAGAGCGGCTGGTCGAGCGGGAGCCGGCGCCGGTCGTCGCCAGGCGCGTAGGACGGGCTGTCTCGCGGGTTCTCGCGCTCGCAGACGATCCCGCGCGACGCGCCCGCGTCCGGCGCGCCGTCGGCGGGGACGCGCCGACGGTGAACCGGATCGAGCGCGACCCGGGCGCGTGGGCGGCGGAGACGGTCCGGGCGGTGTACGGCGTCGGGCGCCGCTACCCCCGGCTCGCGCCGCTGTACGGGCGCGTGCGCTACGCTTGGATCGACCTCCCTGACGCATGCCCGGACGACCTGCGAGACCGGCCGCCGGAGTGGGTGGCGCGGATGTACGTCGAGGCGGGGGACCTCGACGGGGCGACGGCGGCGCTGGACGCGTGGCAGCCGGTCGACGAGGCCGGCGCCGCCGAGCGACAGCGCGGGTACGGCGACGTCGCGCGGCGGCGCGGCGAGTACGACGCGGCGCGGGATCGGTACGAGCGTGCCGAGGAGCTGTTCGCGGCCGCGGGCGACCGCGGTGGGCTCGCGGCGGCGGTCAGGGGGCGGGCGCAGGCGGCGCACTTCGACGGCGACTACGAGGTGGCCTACGAGGCGGCCTCGCGGGCGTACGCCATCGCCGCCGCGGTCGGCGACCCCATCGCGAGGGCCAAGGCGCTGATGGACGTCGGGAACGCGCTCGACGCGCTCGACGGGACGGACGCCGTCCTCGACCACTACCGGGTCGCCGGCGACCTGTTCCGCGCCTACGACGACACGCACGGCGAGGCGAACGTCCGGGCGAACCTCGCGGTCGCGCTGCGGCGGCGCGGCGACCTCGACGGGGCCGAGCGGACGGCGAGGCGCGCGCTCGACGGCTACCGGACGGTCGGCGACGAGCACCGCGAGGCCATCGCGCTTTTAAATCTCTCTGCGGTCGCCGAGCAGCGCGGCGCCGTCGACGAGGCGGTCGCCTGCGCCTCCGAGGCGCGGGCCATCGCCGAGCGGATCGGCTCGGACATGTACGAGGCGTTCGCGCTGAGCCACCTCGGCAGCGCGGCGCACCTCGCCGGCGACCTCGACCGCGCGGAGCGGTTCCTGACGGCTGCGGCCGACCGGCTTGACGCGCTCGACGCCGACACGCGGCGCGCGATGGTGGACGGAATCTTGGCGGAGGTGGCGATCGACCGCGGCGACCTGACCGAGGCGGAGCGGCGGGCGGAGCGTGCCGCGTCGCTGCTCGACGACCACGCCGGACACAAGCGACTGGCCGAGCTGGACCGGATCCGAGGACGGCTGGCGCTCGCTCGCGGCGACGGCGACGCCGCGGCGGCGGCGCTGACGGACGCGGTCGACGCCGCGAGGGCGGGCGGGTTCACGCAGGTCGAGGCGCAGGCGCTCGCCTCGCTGGGCGCCGTGGAAGCCGAGCGCGGCGACGCCGTCGCGGCGGCCGAGCGGCTGACCGCGGCCCTCGATCTGGGCCACCGAATCGAGGGCGCGCGGGCGGTCGTTTCGGCGGCCGACCGGCTCGCCGACCTGCTCTCCGGGAGCGTCGTCGGGTCGAATCCGGTCGACCGCGAGGCGCTGATCGAGGCTCTCCGGGAGGCACCGCCGGAACCGATCCCGGCGGATTCGGTCACGGATCCGGGGGCGTACCGCGAGATCGCCGATCGCTGGCGCGTCGAGGGTAACGAGGTCACCGCGGCGTACCCCGTGCTGGGCTGAGAGACCAGTCGAGATCGCTGGGGAGCGTCGAGAGAGGATATCGCGCCCGGGCGGTGTCGCAATCGCTTTCAGCGCGCGCGGAGAACCGCGGCCATGACCGATGCCGACACGCTCGCGGACCTGCGGACCGCCGCGGACTACCAGTTCGGGGCCGGCGCGGGCGAGGCCCTGTTCCCGCCGGACGACGCCCTCACGGTGCGCCGGTCCAGCGGCGGCCGCCCGCGCCAGGTGATCGACGGCGACGTCGACGACACCCCGGGCAGCAGCGAGGGCAACCGCCTCGTCTCCTACGGTACCGACGGTCGGTTCACCCTCGGGCTCGCGGGGGGGAAACGGATCGGCGAGGCGTTCCCCGAACCGCGACACCGGATGGTTGTCGGCGAGGAGAGCGAACCGTTCGTGCGCGAGGGGCGCAACGCGTTCGCGAAGTTCGTCACCGCGGCCGACGACGGGATCCGGCCGGGCGACGAAGTCCTCATCGTCGATGAGAGCGACGCGATATTCGGGGTCGGCCGGGCCGAACTCTCTGGTACGGAGGCCGAGGAACTGGGATCCGGCGTCGCCGTGAAGACGCGCGACGGGAACCCCGCGGACGGCGACTGACGAACTTCTCTGCGGTTATTTCTCTGCGGTGGCGCGTGCCTGCGAGCGGCCGCCTTCGGCGGCCGCGAGACAGCACGCGCGAGGGAGTCGGCCGACCGCAGGGAGGCCGACGAGGCTGGGGAGGTGTGAGGCGCGGTTGCTGTGCGGGGCGGGACTCGAAGGGGCAGCCGCGAGGCGGTCAGAGGCGACGCAAGCACCGCAGGAGCGAGCAGCGCGAGCGACGAGGAGCACAGCGAGCGTCTGGCCGCCTCGCGGCTGGGGCTTCGGTGGTGTTCACCGGCGTTCCACAGTCAGTCATTTATAAGCGAGCGGCTGGGGCTTCGGTGGTGTTCGTGTCGATCAGCAGTTTATAAACAATTTCGTCGTACGCCCGAATCGATTTAAAAGAACCCCGCGAGCCCCAGCGCCTCGATAAGCGGGACACCGGCGACGAGCGAGCCGATGAGGTAGCCGCCGATCGCGCCGCCATTTAAAAGCGGGAGCCCCGCGTGGGGACGGCCCTGTATCACCCACCGCATGAGCACGAGCAGCCCCGCGAGCGTCCCGACCATCGCGAGCAGCGCGGGGAGGTTGACGCCGAGGAGCGGGACCGCGAGGTTAGTCGCCGGCGAGAACGTCGCCGCGCTCGCGATGAGCACCGTCGGGATGACGGCGTCGCCGAGGCCGATGAAGAAGGCGTCGCGGTCGCCGGCCTCGTCCTCGTCATCTGGGGCATCCTCCGAATCTGCGTCCGACTCCGCATCCGCCTCGTCGCCGACCCCCGAAGCCTCGTCGCTAGCCGACTCGCCGTCGAGCAGCGAGTACGACAGCGACAGCGGGATCACCAACACGACGGGGATGTTCAGGTCCATCACACCCTCCGCGAGCGACAGCATGTGTTCGGTGCCGTACACGGATATCGCGTCGTAGACGGCGAGGACGGCGAGGAGGAGTAGCGCGGGCAGCAGGCCGAAGGAGATGCCGAACAGCCCGGCGGCGCCCGCGCCCATCAACACCCCGGCGGTGTCGATCACGTACCACTCGGGGTGGACGAGCAGGCCGACGGCGACCGCGACCGCGGGGACGGCGGCCGCGAGCGGCGAGACGAGCGCGGAGAACACGTACCACGAGAGCCACGCCGACACGCCGACGATCAGCAGCCGGATCGCCCCGTCGAAGTCGTACCGGAACGCCGCGAGCATCAGCCCGGTCATCGCGACGATGGCGACGACGTACAGCAGGCTGTTGGCGGGATTGTCGGGGTTCTCGACCGCCTGATAGCCGCTCGCGGCGAACTCGGGGACCAGCGCCAGCGCGCCCACCTGGACGACGAGGAACAGCCCGACGACGAAGGCGACGCCGCGGTACTCGCGGGGGAACATTCGACCGCCGGTTCGTCGGCCGAGGGTTTCGGCCTTGCGCTTCGGCCGCGCGCTCCGTTGGCCGCCGCTGTCCGGCGGAGCGAGGCACGTACCGAAAGGGGTTCGGGCTCGGTGTGGGAGCGGGTGGACCCGAACCCAAGCCGACGGACGACGGACGGTGGAAGCGAGTGGCCGGCCGGCCCGCCCGGAACGGGATGGGGCCGACCGGATTCGTCCGCGGCGTTTACTTGCTCCTGCGAGCGACGTAAGAACCTACCGGCCGAGTTATCAGTACGGATACTCGGGTCCGGACGGAGCGAATCCGGCCGCGGCGTCCCCGAATCGATCCGGGGTTCGTCAGTACGAGGTGGAAGTGGGAGAGGGTGGAAGGGGGAAAGGGTGGAAGTGGGAAGGGGAGGCGGGCGAAAGGCGAAGCGGCGGGAGGCGGACGGGCGGCGGCCGGACAGCGGACCCCCAGGCTGTCGTCGGCGACGCCGCCCAGTGGTCGGGACGGGCGCGCGGATCGATTAACGCCGAATTCCAACGAGAAAAGCGTCGGTCTTCGGCAAGAGATGGTACGTGCCTCACAGGTATAAATGTGTGAGATTCGGATCCGAACCGGACGCGTTGGTTGCCGCGAAAAACCGGCCCACGACGCGGGGGCGGACTTACCGACGGTCGCGGAGCGCGGGGAACTCCTCGCGGACCGCCGCGACCCGCTCGGGGTCGACGGTCGCGGTGACGACGCCCGGCTCGTCGCCGATCGACGCGAGCGCAGTGCCCCACGGGTCGTACACTGCGCTCCGGCCACAGAGCGCGTCGTCGCCGAACCGGCCGCTCCCGTTGACCGCGGCGACGTACGCGAGGTTCTCGATGGCCCGCGCGCGGCCGAGCGTCCGCCAGTGTTCGATCCGCGGGTACGGCCACGCGCTCGGCACCAGCACGCACTCGACGCCGGCGTCGACCATCGCGCGGAACTGCTCCGGGAACCGGAGGTCGTAGCAGGTCGTCACCCCGACCGTGACGCCCGCGAGGTCGACCACCGGCGTCCGCTCGCCGGGCACCATCCGGTCCGTCTCCTCGGAGCCGTACCCGAAGAGGTGGCGCTTCCGGTAGACGAGCCGGCGTTCGCCGTCGGCGTCGAACAGCACCGCGGCGTTGGCGAGGCCGGACTCGGCGGGCACGTCGAGCCCGTCAGCGGCCGACGCCGACAGGTCCTCGACGACCGTTCCGGCCAGCACCGCCACATCGCACTCGTCGGCCGCGGCGGCGAATCGGGCGAGGCGGTCGCCGGCGAGGCTCTCCGCGGCGCGGCCGTACGCGTCGAACGCGAAGTAGCCCACGTCGAACAGCTCCGGGAGGACGACGAGGTCGGCCCCCTCGTCGGCGGCCGCCCGGATGCGGTCGAGCGCCCGCTCCACGTTCTCCTCGACGGCGCCGCCCTCGACCGCCAGTTGGACGCCGGCGAGCTTCATGCCGGCGAGGCGAGCGAGGCGCGGAGCGCGTCCTCCAAGTTGTCCAGCTCGGCGTCGAAGTTGCGCTTGAAGAAGGACTCGACGCCGGGGAGGTTCCCGTCGACGACGAACTCGTTAGCGAGCCGGCAGCCGCCGTCGTCGGTCTCCGTGATCTCGTGTTCGCCGGTGACGCGGAACGCCCGCGACTTCCCGACGAACTTCACTCGGTGCGGGGGGTCGCGCTCGACTTCTTCCGTCTCGACGTCGATCGTCGAGCGGATCATCGGGATCGGGAGCGCGACGTGCCAGGTCGCGTTCCGCTCGTCGTGAACCTCGAAGGAGTCGACCACGCTGATGGCGCCCGCGCGCTGCTCCGCGTCCGAGATGAACGCCCACACGTCTGCCGGCGGCGCGTCGAACTCGAACGTCCGGGAGACTCGAACGGTCATACGATCCCGTTTGGGGCGACGGGGATTAAAAATGCGCGTCGGCGGAGTCGGGTTCGGAGAACGCGGCGACCGCGTCGGGATGCGAGCGCATCGGGACGCGAGCGCGTCGAGGCCCGGCCGCGTCCTCAGCCGTCCGGGGTCACGCGCCAGGTGGTCGACTTGGCGCGGCCCCACTTCTCGATGTCGACATCGTCCGACTTCTCGGCGAGTCTGGGGAGCCGCGAGCCCACCTGCTTCGCGGTGAGCCCGATCGCGTCGGCGATCGTCTTCGAGCGAACGTACCGCTCGCCACGGGTGACGCTGTCCGTGAGGTACGCGAGGATCCGCTGTTCCTCCTCGGTGTACTCGCTCATTATCAGCTGTACGCGTCTGACGTCCTTAACGGTTTCTCGTCGTTCGGACCGGGTGACCGGTCCGCGCCGTGGATCGGTCGGTCAGTCGAACAGCTGGACCGCGCCGACGGCGAGCGTCGCAAAGACGAACGCGGCCGCGAATCCCCACGCTTTCCCGAGCTGCCCCGGGTACGCTACCATCACTCCGGCGCCGACGACCGCGACGGCACCGAGCGCGAGCGCGACGCCGACCTCCTTGTCCGATTCGATGGAACCCTCGCTCATACGAACCGCTTCGCGGGGGACCACTTAGTTCATGCGAACCGCGCGACGCGGGTGGCCGACGGCCACCGGATGCGGTCGGCGGCCGACGGCCACCGCCGCGGAGGGACGCCGGCGACGACCGGGGCGCGGGCGACGCGACACAATTAGATGATCTCGACGTGGTCCGACGCCTCGTTGAGCGCGAGGTTCGCCGCGATCTCCGCGTTCCGCATGGCGTACTCCGCGGTGTGCTGGAGGCTGACGAGCACCTCGCGGGTCATCAGCAGCGTTTCGTTGTCCAGGTCGTCCGGCAGCTCGGCGAGGATCTCCTGTTCGCGGTCCTCCAAGCGGGAGAACAGGTCACGACACTCGACGGTGAGGTCGTAGTCGCGCTCGACGACGGCGCGCACCGCGAGGGCGGTCAGCTCGTCCACCTGGTCGGTGAACTCGCGGATCTGTCGCATCGTCGCGCTGTCGACGTCGAGGGTGTGCCCGTCGGCCTCCATCACGATCTCGGCGATGTCCTCCGCGTTGTCGGCGGTGAGTTCGAGGTTCTTCGCGACGGAGCGGTAGCCGATCAGCGGGAACCCCTCCTCGAGGCCGACCGCGCGCGCGAGGTTCGGGTTCTGGTAGGCCGTGAAGATGAGCCGGAGCAGGAGGACGAAGATCTTGTTCGCCTGCCGCTCGCGGTTGAGCGCGCGCTGCGCGAGGTCAGGGTTGCCGTGCGCGAGCGCCTTCACGCCCTCGCCGCGCATCGTCGAACCCGTGTTCTCCAGCCGCTCGAGCAGGTTGTCGAGGGTGAAGTCCTCGGGGTCGACCGAACAGCGGATCGAGATGTCCTCCGGGGTCTCCTCGATGACGCCGAGCCCCATCAGCTGGGTCTCGGCCTTGTACACCGCGTTGATGTGCTCGCTGTCGAGGGTCCCCTCGCTGCGGACGTGGATCACGCGCCGCCCCAGCACGTACTGCGCGACGATCGCGCGTTCGAGCGAGCGCGCGTCGAGCCCGTCCGCGTTGATGACGGCCTCCGACTCCTCTGTGCTCACCGACTCGGGGAGCACCGTGAGCGTCCCCTTGCCGCCCATCCGCAGCGACACCTCGTCGCCCTTGTTCACGCCGTGTTCCTGTGCCCACTCGGCCGGGAGGGTCATCGCCAGCGTCGACGGCCCCAACCGCTGGACCTTCCGCGTTTCCATACGCGACCGTATCGCGGGATAGACCTTAACCTTGTTCCCATGTTCATTATATGCTACATCGAATATACAAGGGGTAGCGGTTGAGAGGGTGTCACACACTGACGCCGGTCGTGACCTGCGCTTGCTCGCGTATCGAAGTCCGTTCTTGCCGAGCGATCCGCGCGCTTATGTCTGTCAGGCGGAGAGAACGGATATGACCGAGCGGGTACTCGTGGTCGACGACTCCTCCTTCCAGCGGACGGTCGTCCGGGACGCGCTGGAAGGCCGGTTCGAGGTCGTCGACGAGGCGGAAAACGGCGCAGAAGCGGTCGACCTCTTCGAGGCGTATGAGCCGGACGCGGTGTCGATGGACGTCGTGATGCCGGAGATGACCGGGATCGAGGCGACCGCGGCGATCAAGGAGCGCTGGCCCGACGCGGTGATCGTGATGTGTACGAGCGTCGACCAGCAGGAGAAGATGATGGAGGCGGTGAAGGCGGGCGCCGACGGGTACGTGACCAAGCCCGTCGACGCCGACGAGCTGGTCGGCGAGTTCGAGAGCCACCTCGGGTAGCGTAGTCGCGAAGCCGGTGCGGAATCGGGCGGGGTCGAGCAACGGAGCGTCAGGCGGGGTCAAACGACCGGAGGATCGACGCGAGCGCGCTCGCCAGCTCCTCGAACCGGTCCATCTCCATCGAGTCGGTGGTCACCCAGACGCCGTGGTCGTTCGCGATGACGCGCGTGAGGTACCCGTTCTCGAACACGCGGACCGTGAACTGGTAGTCGCCGAGCTGGGTGTCCGCGTACATCGACTGCGCGTGGAACCCCTGCCGCTCGTTCTCGGCGAACCCGATCAGGTCGGCGGTCCGGCTCAGGTCGCTTCGGAGGTACAGCTGCTCGACCGCCTCCTCCGTGAAGTACGTGAGGCTCCGCAGCTCGTCGCCCGTCGCCGTGCGGGCCGCGCTCAGTAGTTCGTCGGCGTGTTCGTCCGGTGGATGGGACATACGACCACGATCAATGCTCACATACATGAGCGTGTGGGTGGCCGCAGCACCCGCGGGTGCGGTCCCGCCCGAGGCGTTGGCGTCGCGGGTGGCCCGCGGCGGCGACCGGGAGGGACAGAGTTTACCGACTCCCCCGTGATCGCTCGTCTGATGAGCGACCACGACGACGTCTGCGTCCTGTTGCCGACGATGAACGAGGCCGAGACGGTCGCACGCGTCGTCACGGACTTCCGCGACGCCGGATTCGGGAACGTCTTGGTGATCGACGGCGGCTCGACCGACGAGACGCAGTCTATCGCCCGCGAGGCCGGCGCGCGCGTCGTCGAGCAGTCGGGGCGCGGGAAGGGACAGGCGGTCAGGGAGGCCGTCCGGGACCACGTCGCGGCGCCGTACGTGCTGATGGCCGACGGCGACGCCACGTACGACGCCGACGACGCCGCGGCGATGCTCGAGCCCCTCTTCGACGGCGAGGCCGACCACGTCATCGGGAACCGGTTCGCGGACATGCGCCCGGGCGCGATGACCCGGCTCAATCGGATCGGCAATCGCCTGATCAACCTCGCGTTCCGGGCGATCCACCGCGAGGGCTACCGCGACATCCTCTCGGGGTACCGCGCGTTCACCCGCGAGTCGTTCCTGCGGCTCCACCTCACCGCGGACGGGTTCGGGATCGAGACGGAGATGGCCGTCGAGTGCGTGAAGAACCGCGTCTCGGTCGCCGTGGTCCCGATCACGTACCGGGAGCGACCCGGCGGCTCCGCGACGAACCTCCATCCGATCCGGGACGGCGGCGTGATCTTCTTAGAGCTGTACCGGAAGGCGAAGACGAACAACCCGCTGTTCTACTTCGGGAGCGTCGGCGCGGCCGCGACCGCGGCGGGGCTGGCGATGGGTACGTTCGTGCTGTATCGGTACCTCGCGTTCGGTATCAGCCACAATGTCATCGCCGTCGGCGCGGTCGGCGCCACGATCCTCGGGATCCAGCTGCTCGTGTTCGGGTTCCTCGCGGACATGATCCACTCGCTCCATCGTGAACAGATCGTCCGGTACGAGCGGGCGATCGGCGGTGACGCGGTCGAGGAGTCGGCGGCGGCCGACGGCGACGGTCCTGCGGGCGAGGCCGACGGGAGCGCCGAGGCAGGTCGCACGACGCGGACTCCCGGCTCCGAGCCCGACGCCGCCAGTCGAGACGGCCGCGGCGACTGAAAACCCTCCTGCGGTGGGCGGAGAGCGACTGGCTCCGAACTGTTACCTCCGGAAAACGCTCCGGTAAGCGTCGGCTACTCGCGCGCGACGTGAAATTGGGCAATCGAGGTAAATTTCACCACACTGTTCGCATCAAACTCTCTGATACTCGATGAAATATGCGTTGGTGGTTCAGTTTCCTCGTTGAATCCGCCAATTATCAAAACGGATGTAAGATGATCGTCCCCGACAACTGTCCCGAAGTCTGAAGTTTTTTATATACCCACTCGTACTACATGGTATGCCACGGCGAGACATTGAAGATCGTGATGATTCCCGTCATGTCGGCCGGCGACAATGGCTCTCCGCGCTCGGCCTCGCCGGCGCAGTAACGCTTGCCGGCTGTTCCGGAAACGGCGACGGCTCCGACGGCGGTGACGGGTCTGACGGCTCCGACGGATCGGACGAACTCAGCCAAGAGGAGATATACGCGACGGCCGCAGCTTCTTCCTTCTCGACGCTCAACCCCATATACAACGACGAGAACGGCGCCGGAAACGCGATCGCCCGAGCGCTCGATCTGGGGTACACGTTCGACGAGAACAACGAGTACGTCCCGCTCCTCTATGACATGTCCACCGAGGACGGTGAGGTGTGGACGTTCGAGGTGCGCGAGGGGCTCGAATTCAGCGACCCTTACGGGGAAGTGACCGCGAGCGACTTCGTCTACCTCATTCAGGAGGTCCATAAGAGCAGCTGGGCGAGCTCGGTCGCGTCGGCGGATTGGGACGGAGTCACGGTCGAAGAGACCGGAGAGTACGAGTTCCAGGCGACGCTGAACACGCCGCAGCTCCTGTGGCCCGAGAGCTATGAGCCGCAGCTCTACCCGATCCCGCAGGGACTGCTCGAGCCGTACGTCGAAGAGGAAGACACCGAGGGGCTTCGACAGGACGAGGAGCTGCTCGAACTCCAGTTCTCGGGGAACCTCGGTCCGTACGTCCTCGACGAGTGGCAGCGAGACGGCGGAACCCGGTACAGCCGCAACGACGACTACTACCTCCAAGACGCGGACGATCTTCCGGACGTGTTCGACGAGGCGCCGTACTTCGAGGAAGCCGAAATCCGAGTGATCAGTGAGCAGGCCTCGCGGCTCGGTGCGCTGGAGACGGGAGAGGTCGACTCGGCGGCGATCCCGCCGAATCAGGTTGAAGCGTACCAGAACAACGACGAGATATACGTCAACCGGATCCCGCAGCCGTACAACGAGAAAATCTCGCTCAATATGCGGGACAACGGGTGGACGACTGGCCCGGGCAACATGTTCCGGCACGTGCCGTTCCGGCAGGCGATGGCCTGCGCGATCGACAAGGAGGGGCTGATTCAGGGCGTGTTCCGCGACTTCGCCCAGACGCACTTCACGTGGCAGCCGCGGTTCAGCAACTTCTACCCGCCGGAGGAGGATATCCCGCAGTTCGGCGTCGGAGACAACTACGGGAGCGAGGTGGCTCGCGGGCTGGCCGAGGACGCGTTCGAGCAGTCCGAGTACGACTACCGGTTCGACGGGGAGACGATGGTCGACCCCGACGGAAACCAAGTACAGCTCAGTCTCTATCACAGCGCCGGGCAGAACACCGAGCAGCTGATGGCGGACTTCATCGCGCAGGAGCTCGGTGAGAACCTCGGTATCGACGTGTCCGTCGAAGCTATCGACGGGACCCGATTCAACAACGAGTACTGGACGCAGACCGACTACCCGACTCCGGAGACGAACGAGGAGGGAGAGGTCACCAACGTGCCGGACGAGCTCGTCGACACGGTGAACGGCGAGGAGGTAGAGTGGACCCAGCCCACCTCGACCAACCCCGGTCCGCGCAATGTCACGTCAAACGAGGCGTGGGACATGGAGGTCGTGTTCGGCCTGAACACGTATCCACGGAACCCGCTCACTAACAGCGTCTTCTTCGAGGGCGCGAACCCGCTGTACAACCCCGTCGGCTACTACCCGGGGTTCAACGCGGAGGAGCTGTTCCAGAACGCGCGAGAGGCGACCTCAGAGGACGAATTGGCGGACGCACTCGTCGAACTGTTCGTCAACCTCGCCGAAGAGCAGCCGTACATCATGCTCGCGTTCCCCGACGATACGGTCGGGTACCGCGAGGGGCTCGAAGGTCCCATCGAGAACTTCTCCAACGGCTGGAACCTCCCGGCGTGGAGATACGGGGAGTAGCTCGGCTCGCCTCCACCACACGTCCTCTACGATATCAACATGGGATTTGGAAGGTACGTAACCGCTCGCGTTCTCTGGGCAGGAGTTGTATCGCTAATCATCACTACGATCACGTTTCTGCTGCTGTCGGCCGCTCCGAATCCGGACGTACAGCAGGCAGCCACACAAGCGGCCCTCCAAGGGGGCGATCCTGCGGAGGCCACACAGCGAGCGAGAGAGCTCAGGGGGCTCGACGAACCGCTCTACGTCAGGTACTTCGACTTCATCCAAGGAGTGTACACCCTCGATTGGGGTTGGTCGAGCAGTCGGAGCCAGCCGGTCATCGAGGCGGTCGGCAACTCGCTTTACTACACCGCGCAGTACTCCATTCCGTGGACGGTCCTCACGGTCATCCTCGGACCGCTCGTCGGCGTGTACTCCGCCGCGAACATGTACAGTTGGAGGGACCACGCGGCGACCGGATTCGCCTTCTTCGGCTACGCCATCCCGAACTTCTTCTTCGGCATCATCCTCCTTTTGATCTTCGGGGTGTGGCTGGAGGTGATACCGATCGTTTACAACACGGATGTCGCGGTCTTCAGCGTCGAGAACGCCATTCAGCTGGCGATTCCGGTGTTCGTGCTGGTGACCGGTTCGATCGGCGCGGTCATGCGCGTCTCCCGGAACGAGTCCGCCGAGTTCCAGAACGCGGACTTCATGAAGACGGCAAAGGCCAAGGGTGTATCGCCGCTTCGGGCGTACGCGTATCACGTCATGCGGCCGACGCTCGTGCCTCTCTCGACGACGCTCGTCGGACAGCTCCTCGCGCTGTTCCTTGGATCGTCACTGCTCGTCGAGGTCGTGTTCGGGATTCCCGGACTCGGTCGGCTCATCTTCGAGGCGCTAACCGCACAGGACACGAACCTCGTACTGGGAACAACGCTGTTCTTCACGTTCGTCGCCGTCGTGGGGAACCTCATCGAGGACCTCGTGTTCACCGTACTCGACCCGCGTATCAGCTACGATGACAGATAATTCAACTGAAAACAATGGCAACTGAAGGCTCGGAACGATTCGATCAAGTCGACTGGAGCGACCTCTCGCGGTCGGGGCGGTTCGATCTGTCGATCAACTCGATCGGGATGCTGCTGACGACGCTCCCGGTCGCGCTGCTCGCCGTGTACGACTGGCAGTTCACCGGTCGGCGGACCGCGACCTTCGAGTTCATCGGGCTCGACCGAACGCTGGAGGCGGTCGACTTCTTCTTCATTTTCACGCTGCTGTTGGCGTTCTGGTATCTCGTCTTGCCGCTGTACCAGAACCCGCGGATGACGCGGTACTACTGGAAGGAGTTCAAGCGTAACCGACCGGCGGTCGTGAGCATGATCTGGCTCGCGATCGTGTTCGTCGGGGGTATCATCGGTCCGCTCGTGATGAGCGCACCGCAACAGGAGCTGCTCATCGCCTACCAGCCGCCGGTGTTCACGTCAGTCGTCGAATCGACGCCGGCGACCTGTGTCGGCGAAGTGATGAACGGGCGCTGTTACGGGACTTGGGAGCACCCGCTCGGAACAACGAACGCCGGCAAGGACGTGTTCACGATGATCGTCTACGGGATGACGATCAGCATGCAAATCGCTTTCATCACGACGACCATCGTCGCGACGATCGGGATCACGTTCGGCACGCTGAGCGCGTACTCCGGAGGGTGGGTCGACGAGATCATGATGCGGTTCGTCGACATCATCCTCTCGTTCCCGACGTTCCTGATGTTCCTGCTCATCCTGTACATCTACGGCGGCGGCTTGGGGATGTTCATCGTCGTTTTCTCCCTGTTCGCATGGGGCGGAACCGCGAGATACGTCCGCAGTAAATCGCTGTCGATCTCCGAAGAGGAGTTCATCAAGGCGAGCCGCATCAGTGGCGCGAGCACGTATCAGGTGATCCGCGGCCACGTAGTTCCGAACGTGGCGAGCAGCATCATCACGCAACTCACGCTCCTTATCCCCGGCTTCCTGCTGTTCGAGGCGCAGCTGGCGTTCCTCGGCGTCGGCGACTCGTCGGTCCCCTCGTGGGGCCAACTCATCTCGGCCGGTCGGAGTGACCTCTCGTACGCCCCGTGGATCGTGCTGGCGCCCGGCATCGTGCTGTTCTTAACCATCCTCGCGTTCAACTTCCTCGGCGACGCGCTGTTGGACGCGTTGAATCCCGAAGCGGAGGCGGAGAGCGAATAATGTCCGACGATCAGCCACTACTCGAGGTCGAAAACCTCACGACGACGTTCAGTACCGAAGACGGAACGCTCACCGCGGTCGATGGGATCGATTTCAGTGTCGACACCGGAGAGACCGTCTGTATCGTCGGCGAGTCGGGCTCCGGGAAGACGGTCGCGACGGAGTCGATCACCAGGATCATCAACACCCCGCCGGGAGAGATCGAGGGAACCGTCCGGTACAACGGGCGCGACCTGCTGTCGGTTCCCGAGTCGGAGCTCCGACAGATCCGGGGCAACGAGATCGCGCACATCTTCCAGAACCCGCAGGAGGCGATGAACCACTGTTACACAGTCGGGTGGCAGATAACCGAGGCGCTCCAGATCCACCGGGACGTCTCCGACGAAGAAGCGCGTACGAAGGCGGTCGAACTCATGGACCGCGTCGGGATCGCGAACGCGAGCTCGCGGTTCGACGACTACCCGCACGAGTTCTCCGGCGGACAGAAGCAGCGCATCATGATCGCGATGGCGCTCGTGAGCGACCCTGACCTGCTCATCGCCGACGAGCCCACGACCGCGCTCGACGTGACGGTTCAAGCGCAGATCCTGGAACTGCTCGACGACCTACAGGACGAGTTCGGAATGGGGATCCTGTTCGTCACGCATGACCTCGGCGTCGTCGCACAGATCGCCGACCGGATCGTGGTGATGTACGCCGGGAAGGTCATGGAACGCGGCAACGTCCTCGACATCTTCGACAACCCGACGCATCCGTACACCCGGCAGCTGTTGGAGTGCCTGCCGGAGTTCGGTGGCACGGGCGGCGGGATACCGGGAACGCTCCCGGATCCGCACAATCCACCGGACGGCTGTCGGTTCGCGCCGCGCTGCGAGTACGCCGAGGAGGCGTGCCGGACCGGCGAGCAGCCGGAGGAAGTCGAGGTCGAACCCGGGCAGTGGGTCTCCTGTGTCCACTACGGTCCGGGCGGCGATCCCTCGGTGATCGGCGGAGAGGTGTTCGGAATCGCCGGAGAGACCGGCGCGGCGGAGGGCGACAGCGAGGTGGGTCCGGCCGATGACTGAGCCCCTACTCTCGGTTCGCGACCTGAAGAAACACTACCCGATCCGGAAGGGAATCTTCAACCGGCAGGTCGGCGCCGCACGCGCGGTGGACGGGATCAGCTTCGACATAGCCCAAGGCGAGACGCTGGGACTCGTCGGCGAGTCCGGCTGCGGGAAGTCCACCGCGGCGAGTTCGGTCATTCGGTTGGAGGAGCCGACGTCCGGGGAGGTCATCTTCAACGGGGGCGACCGCGGGAGCGCGACCCGCAATTCCGATGGAACCCATCCCAACGACGTGACGAAGTTCGACGACGACGAGCTGATGGAGTTCCGGCGGGGCGCCCAGATGATCTTCCAGGACCCGTCCTCGAGCTTCGACCCGCGGATGTCGGTCGGGAACGGGGTCGGCGAACTGCTCAAGGTTCACGGGATGAGCGACCGCCACCGGCGTCGCGCGATCGTCGAGGATCTGCTTGAGCGCGTCGGGCTCTCGGCGAGCGATTTCGACCGGTACCCGCACGAGTTCTCCGGCGGGCAGAAACAACGGATCGCGCTCGCCCGGGCGCTCGTGTTGAACCCGGACCTCATCATCGCCGACGAGCCGGTGAGCGCGCTCGACGTCTCCATCCAGGCGGAGATCCTCTCGCTGATCGACGACCTCCAAGAGGAGTTCGGCCTGTCGCTTTTGTTCATCAGCCACGACATGTCCGTGATCCGCCAGATCTGCGACCGCGTGGCCGTGATGTACCTCGGCGAGATCGTCGAGATCGGCCCGGTCGAGGAGATCTTCACCAACCCGCAACACCCCTACACCGAGGCGCTGTTGTCGTCGATTCCGACACCGGATCCCCGCGCGAGCATCGGCGGCATCGAGCTGAGGGGAACCGTCCCGAGCCCAACGAACCCGCCGAGCGGCTGTCGGTTCCACACCCGGTGCCACAAAGTGATTCAGCCGGACGGCGTCGACATCGATCAAGACGACTGGCGGGGGCTGTTGAACTTCCGCGAGAAGGTTACCACTGGCGAGATAGATATCGAGCAGGTCCGTGAGAACGTCGCTGCCGGCGGAACCGACCCGAGCGACTCAGAGATCCGAGCGGAGATCCGCCGTGAGTTCGACATCAGCGAGACGGTCGACGACCCCGACCTCGAGGAAACGCTCTCGGAGGCGATGAACCTTCTACTGGGTGATAACGCCGAAATGGCGCGGGAATTCCTCTTGGATGAAATCACGACGCCGTGCGCCGAGAAGGAGCCCGCGACGACGGTCCACGCGTCCGACCACGAGTCCGCCTGTCTCCGACACGAGGAGCGGGCCGCCGCGGAGCCGAACCCCGCGGACGACTGAGCCCGACGCGACCCGGGCCAGAACGGGTCACTCCGCCGCCGACGCGATCGACGCCGGATCGATCCGTCGCGGCTCCGGCACCTTCACATCACCCAGAGCCACCGCCACGTCGCCGCGCGGTTCGTCATCCAACTCCTCTCCGTCCCCGGTCGGCGCCGCGAGCACCGCGGTCCCGCCGACGGAGAGCGGAGCGACGAGCCCGGCCGCGACCGCCGGCGAATCGGAGAACGGGCGCCGGAGGACGACACGCGTCTCCGCGTCCATCTCGGCCGTCTCGACCGCGGCCGCGGCGAGCGAACACAGTTCGCGGTGGCTGAACTCTCGAGCCGGTCCGACGATCGCGGCGTCGTCGGGGTCGACGTCGCTCGGCGGCATCCCGGGGTTCTCGCTCCACAGCTCCTGCTCCCAGTGCGTGGTCTCGGGGCGCTCGGGCGGGCCGTCGAACGCGGCGAGATTCGTACCGGGCGCCGGATCGAACTCGGCAGCGGCCGCGACCGGGGCGAGCACGACGCGGTCGCCGGCCTCGATTCCCGCCTTCGGGTCGAACCGGACCGGCGCGCCGACCGCGGCGGCGCCGAGGAACGCGAGCGTCGTGTGAAAGCCCGGCGTCGGGTCGACGGCGACGGACGCACCCGCGCGGACGCCGAGGTACCGGAGCACGTTCGCCGCCTTGTAGCCGTTCGTGATCAGGTCGTGGTGGCTCCGCTCCCGTCCGTCCGCCGTGACGAGCGCCGTATCGCGGGTGCGCCGGTCGCGCGCGAGCAGGTCCCCGACGAGTTCCATACGCAGCTCTCGGGGCGCGCGAGCCTTAACGCTGCGGCGTCGACGAGAAGAGTCCCCGACCGAACCGAGCCGAGTCGCGACCGGCGTCAGGGCGCGCCGGCGATGACTATCATCGAGCCGGCGTCAGGGGGCGCCGGCGATGACCATCTTCGAGCCGTCGGCCGAGAAGGTGAGGTCGCGGGTGGATTCGGGGTCGACGCGGACCGCATCGCCGGGGGCGAGGTCGACGGCGTCCCCGTCGACGGTGAGCGTCGCCTCGCCGTGGAGCAGCACGTACACCTCCTCGTGGTCGCCGTCGGCGTGGTCGTGTTCCATCCCCTCCCAGCCGTCGTCGGCCTCAACGACGGTCACGCCGAGGTGCTCGCAGTCGAGCGCGTCACGGAGGAAGTACATCCCGGGCGCGCGCGGTTCGACGTCGTCGTAGGCCGTCGTGTCGTAGCCCATGCGTCGGTGATGGGGCTGGAGGGCGGAAAAGCTACGGGCCGCGGAAGGTCAGAAGGAGCTCTTCAGCTTCTCGAAGAAGCCGCCGCCGACGTCGATGTCCTCGCCGCCGGCCTCCGCGAACGCCTCCAGCGCCTCGCGCTGCTCGTCGTTGAGCGACTCGGGGACGACGACGCCGACCTGCACGTAGAGGTCGCCGCGGCCGCGGCGCCGGAGCCGGGGCATTCCCTTCCCCTGGAGCCGGAACGTCTCGCCGCTCTGCGTGCCGGCGGGGACGTCCATCTCGACGCTGCCGTCGACCGTCTCCACCTCGACGGTGTCGCCGAAGACGGCCTGCGGGAAAGAGATCGCCTCGTTGACGCGGAGGTCGTCGCCGTCGCGCTCGAACCGGTCGCCGACCTCGACGTCGACCTCGATCAGCAGGTCGCCCTTCGGGCCGCCGTTCTCGCCGGGCGCGCCCTCGCGCTCCATCCGGAGGCTCTGTCCGGAGCGGATCCCGGCCGGAATCTCGACCGAGAGCGTCGCCTCCTCGCGGACGACGCCGTCGCCGCCGCAGTCGGCGCAGTCCTCGCTGTACAGCTCGCCCTCGCCCTCACAGCGGGGGCAGGTCGAGGTCTGCTGGACGCGCCCGAGCGGCGTCTGCTGGACCTGCTGGACCTGTCCGCGACCGTTACACTGCGGGCACGTCTCCACGTCCGCGTCCGGGGGATGGCCCGCGCCGTCGCAGGTGTCGCAGGTCGTCGGCCGCGTGAGCGTGACCTCCTTGGTCGCGCCCTCGAACGCCTCCTCGAGGTCGATCGTCAGGCCCGTCTTGAGGTCGCGGCCCTGTCGCGGTCGGTTGCCGCCGCCACCGCCGCGGCCGCGACCGCCCCCGCCGCCGAAGAACTGGTTGAAGATGTCCTCGAACCCGCCTGCGCCGCCGGCACCGCCCGCGCCCCCGAAGGGACCGCCGGCGCCGCCGGGGCCGCCGCCACCGCCGGTCGCGCCGCGCTTGTCGGCCTCGGTGAACCGGTCGTGACCCATCTGGTCGTACTGCTGGCGCTTCTGCTCGTCGGTGAGCACCTCCTTGGCCTTCTGGATCTTCTTGAACCGCTCCTCGGCGTTCTCGTCGTCGCTGACGTCGGGGTGGTGTTCTGCGGCCTGCTTGCGGTACGCCTTCTTTATCTCCTCCTCGCTGGCGTCCCGCGACACGCCGAGGACGTCGTAGAAATCTTCGCTCATGCGTTGCGTTGGTTGAGTGGTGTTGATCGACGGGTCGATTTAAGCGGCGGGGTCGCGGCCTCGAAAGTCGGGTCGGGGGGAGTTACTCTTCGTCGTCGTCCACGTCCTCGAAGTCGGCGTCGACGTACTCCTCGTCGTCGCCGTCGGCACCGGGACCGGCGCCGCCGGGGCCCGCCGCGCCGCCCGGACCGCCGGCACCGCCCATGCCACCCATGCCGCCGGGACCGGCGCCGCCCGCGCCGCCCGGCCCGGCCTGCGCGGCCTGGCCCTCGTACATCTGCTTGCCGATCTCTTGGAGCTCCTCGGTGAGCGCCTCGGTGGCCGACTCGATCTCGTCGGTGTCGGCGTCCTCGTCTTCGAGCACGTCCTCGACGTCCTCGATGGCCGCCTCGATGTCGGCGACGAGCTCGTCGTCGTCGAGCTCCTCCTCGTTCTCCTCTAAGAGGGTCTCGGCGCGCTGGATCGTCGTCTCGGCCTCGTTGCGGGCCTCGATCCGTTCGCGGCGGGCCTCGTCCTCTTCCTTGTGCTTCTCGGCTTCCTCCTGCATCTCCTCGATCTCCTCGTCGGAGAGGCCGACGCCGCCCTCGATGGTGATCGACTCGGCGTTGCCCGAGCCCTGGTCTTCGGCCTCGACGTTGACGATGCCGTTCTCGTCGATGTTGAAGGAGACCTCGATCTGGGGAGTTCCGGCGGGCGCCGGCGGGATGCCGGAGAGCTGGAACGCGCCGAGCAGCTCGTTCTCCTCCGCGATCTCGCGTTCGCCCTGGAAGACGCGGACGTTGACGGAGGTCTGGTTGTCCGCGGCCGTGGTGAACACCTTCGACTCCTCGGTCGGGATGGTGGTGTTCTTCTCGATGAGCCGCTCGAAGAGCCCGCCCTTCACCTCGATCCCGAGCGAGAGCGGGGTGACGTCAAGCAGGACGATGTCGTCGACGTCGCCGGAGAGCACGCCGCCCTGAACTGCCGCGCCGAGCGCGACCGCCTCGTCGGGGTTGACGTTCTTCTTCGGCTCCTGCCCGACGAGCTCCTCGACCTGCTCTTGAACCTGCGGCATCCGGGTCGAGCCGCCGACGAGGATGACCTCGTCGATGTCGGACTTCGAGTAGTCGGCGTCGGCGAGCGCCTGCTCCGTCGGCTCGACGGTGCGCTCGATGAGGTCCGACGTGAGGTTCTCGAACGTCGCGCGGGTGACCGACTGTTCGAGGTGGACCGGGCCGCTGTCGGTCGCGGTGATGAAGGGGAGGTTGACCGTGGTCTCCTTTTTGTTCGACAGCTCGATCTTCGCCTCCTCGGCGGCGTCCTTCAAGCGCTGGAGCGCCTGCCGGTCGTCGCGGAGGTCGATCCCGTGGTCGTTCTTGAACTCGTCGGCGAGGTGGTCGATGAGCGCCTCGTCCCAGTCGTCGCCGCCGAGGTCGTTATCCCCGTTCGTGGCGACGACCTCGTAGACGCCGCCGCCCAGGTCGAGGACCGACACGTCGAACGTGCCGCCCCCGAGGTCGTACACGAGGACCGTCTGGTCAGACTCGTCGTCGAGGCCGTACGCCATGGAGGCGGCGGTCGGCTCGTTGACGATGCGCTCGACGTCGAAGCCGGCGATCTCGCCGGCGTCCTTCGTCGCCTGGCGCTGCTTGTCGTTGAAGTAGGCGGGGACCGTGATGACCGCCTTCTTGACGTCGTCGCCGAGGTACTCCTCGGCGTCGCGCTTGATCTTCTGGAGGATCATCGCCGAGACCTGCTCGGGCGTGTACTCCTCGTCGCCGATCTCGACGGAGTAGCCGTCCTCGCCCATGTGCCGCTTGATCGACTGGATCGTGCGGTCGGGGTTCTGGACGGCCTGGTTCTTCGCCGGCTTGCCGACGAGTCGCTCGCCGTCGTCGGCGAAGGCGACGACCGACGGAGTGGTTCGGTCGCCTTCCGCGTTGGCGATGATCTCGGGCTCGTCGCCCTCCATCACCGCGAACGCGGAGTTGGTGGTACCGAGGTCGATACCGAGAATCTTGTTGCTCGCCATCTTGCTCATAGGTAGCGGCTTGTTTCGGTTAAAGGTTACTAGATGCTGCCATACTCCGGAACGAGAGAACCCGCCGCAGTCGTGCGATTTGTCGATCGTGTGAGTCGCTCACATCGGTGTCTTTATACAGATCCGCAAACGCAGCGGCCGTCGGGATCGCTCGCGGCGGGTTCGCGAGCGCGGACGTAGATTTTCGGCTTGGACTACCGACTCAGATCCCGCTCACGAGGTCCTCGAGCACGGCCTCGGGGTCGTCGGCCTTCGCGACGCCGGAGGCCAGCAGGACCCCGGCGGCGCCGAGCTCGCCGGCGGTCGACACGTCCTCGCCCGTCGAGACGCCGGCGCCGCAGAACACGTCGACCGCGGGGTCGACGGCCTCGGCGGCCGCGACCGCATCCTCGACGATCCCCGGGTCAGCGGTGGCGACGGAGACGTCGCCGCCGATGAGCTCCGGGGGCTCGACGGCGACCGCGTCGGGGCCGAGCGCGGCCGCGGCGCCGACCTGCGCGGGGTTGTTCGCGCAGACGATCGTCTCCAAGTCGGCGCGCTCGGCGGCGCGCACGGAGCCGTCGACGTCGGCGAGCTTCAGCCGGTTCTCGGAGTGGTTGATGAGGGTCCCCTCGGCGCCGTTGTCGGCGACGGCCTCGGCGAGCGTCGACCCCGTGTGCGAGCCGTGCGCGTTCGGTGAGACGTGCTGCGCCCACGTCTCGACGCCGGTGTCCGCGACGCGGCTAATGTCGGCCGCTTGCGGCGAGACGGCGATCCGCGCGCCGGACGCCTCGGCGACGTCGCGGGCCGCGTTCGCTACCTCGATCGGATCGCACGGGTACGCCTTGAGGTTCACCAGGATGAACATACGCTCTCTCGGGGGCCGCGGCGCAAATAGCTTCATGCTTCGCGACGCTCCGCTCGGAGACTCGCCTTCCGGCCACGACCCCGAATCCCGGTTCCGAGGGGCGTTCGCGGTTTCGGGTGCAGAAACGACCTTATACCCCGATGCTGTGGGTCCGGGCAAGGGATGTCCCTCATCGAGCTCATCGCTGGCGTGGAGGCGCACGAGGCCACGCTAACCGTGTTCAACGCCGATCCGGCGGTGACGGACGAACTCCGGGAACACTTCGCCGACCGCAACGTCCGGATCGTCGACGACCAGACCGCCTCAGGACCGGAGGAGTTCGCCGTGCTGGCGCGGGACGGGGAGTTCGTCACGGCCGCGTCCGTCGACGACCTGTTGTCGCGGCCCGGCGGAGACGAGACGGAGGAGGCGGGGGACGCGGGAGACGGCGAGCTGCGCCGCGCGGGCGCAACCGGAGACCGCGTCGGGCGGCCGGTGTTGGACCACCTCGACGAGACGATGTTTACCTCCTACTCCCGCGAGGACATGGTCGCCGCGTCGCGGGAGATCGAAGACCGCGCCTGGCGGGTCGGCGACGGCGAGCTCCACGCGGGGTTCCAGACGCTCGACGTGCTCACCGGCGAGGCGGACACCTACGACCTGCTCGGCGAGAAGGAGCGGCTCGACGTCCACGCGTACGCCGCCGACGAGGGCGAGGCGCCCGATGTCGAACACTACACCGTCCACGTCGGCAAGACCGCCGAGATCCGCGAGACGTGGTTCGTCGCGTACGACGGGGGCGGCTACGAGGACGCGAAGTGCGCGCTGCTCGCCGAGGAGCGCGCCCCCGGCGAGTTCTACGGGTTCTGGAGCTACGACCCCGAGACGGTCGACTACATTATCGACTACCTCACCGAGCGGTACGGGGGCTCGGAGCAGACGGACGACGGCGGCGCGCCGGCGTGACGGCCCGACCGTCGGCGTCGACTACGTGGCTGTCGGCGCCGACCGCGTGGCTCTCGATCGCCACGCTCGTCGCGACCGTCGCGACCGCGGGGAGCCTCTGGTTCAGTCTCGGACTCGGGCTCACGCCCTGCGATTTGTGCTGGTACCAGCGGATCGCCATGTACCCGCTCGTCGTGGTGTTCGGCGTAGCGGCGGTCGAGGAGCGGCCGGCGGTCCGGCGCACCGCGCTGCCGCTCGTGGCCGTCGGCCTGAGCCTCGCCGCGTACCACTCGTATCTCCAAGCGACGCAGGAGCAGTGTACGCTCGGCGGGCCGTGCGCGGCCGTTCAGTGGCAAGATCCGGTCCTCGGACTCACGATTCCGAATCTCTCGCTGGCCGCGTTCGGGCTGCTCGCGGTCCTGCTGGTCGGAACCTGGCGACGATTCTGAGCGAATGCGGAGGCGAAAAAACGGGGAGGGGTCGGTTGAGGCGAGCGGACGCGTCAGTCCTTCCGCTTGACGACGTCGCCGAGCGTCATCGTGCCCGCGTCGTTCGTCTCCCAGTCGGCGTCGTCGGACGACTGGCCCTCGACCAGCGAGATGTCGAGCGCGCGTTCGAGCTTGCGCTGGACCTCGTCGGTCGGGAGCGTGTCGCCGCGTTCGAGCTTGCGGATGAGGCTCGCCTTCTCGTTGAGCTGGTCGGCCAGCTCCTCCTGGCTCAGCCCGCTCGACTCCCGCGCCTCTCGGATGCGCTCGTCGTAGTCGGTGGCGATCTCGTCCATGTCGTCGAACATGTCGCGGGGACGGGTCGAACTCCCCGACGAGCCGCCAGAGCCGGAGGAGCCACCCGACGACCCGGACGACGAGGACGACTTCCCGGTGCTGGAGCTGGTGGAGTACTTGCCGCCGCCGGAGCTCGTCGACTCGTCGCGGACCTCGGTGCCGAAGTCCGTACACGAGCTACAGAGCTCCAGTTCGGCGCCTTCGACCTTCGTCGTCGTCAGCGAGGCCTCCTCGGCGCCACACATCTCACACTGGGGCATACGCGACGCTAACGCTCCCGTTGGTATAAAGGGTGTGCCGCGGCGCCGCGACGACGCGATCGGGTTCCGGCGCCGTGGCGCGGGCGGACGTGTGCCGACCGCGCCCCGCGCGCAATCGTGCCGCGGTCGGTACCGACTTGTCGCCGCGGCCGGCAGAGTGGGGTATGGACGTCCACGTCACGCGCTCAGACCTCCGGGGGACCGCCCGCGCGCCGCCGTCGAAGAGCTACACCCACCGCGCGCTGCTCGCCGCCGGCTACAGCGACGGCGCGACCGTCGAGTCGCCGCTGATATCCGCGGACACGCGAGCGACCGCCCGCGCCGTGACCGCGTTCGGCGGAGCGGTCGCGCCCGCGGGCGAAGACGTGTCGACCGGCGGGGCCGAGCCGGGCCTAGACGAGGCCGACCTCGCCGGCGCCGACGCGCTCGTAGTCGAGGGGTTCGGCGGCCGCCCCGCCGTTCCGGACGACGTGATCGACTGCGCGAACTCGGGGACGACGATGCGGCTCGTCACCGCCGCGGCCGCGCTCGCGGACGGGACGACCATCCTCACCGGCGACGGCTCCCTCCGATCTCGTCCGCAAGGCCCGCTCCTCGGCGCCCTCGACGAGCTCGGCGTGCGCGCGGAGTCGACGCGGGGGAACGGACAGGCCCCGCTCGTCGTCACCGGTCCCCTCGAAGGCGGCGAGGTGGCGCTCCCGGGCGACGTCTCCTCGCAGTACGTCACCGCGCTGCTGATGGCCGGCGCGGTCACCGAGGAGGGGGTCGAGGTCGAGCTCACGACCGACCTCAAGTCGGCGCCGTACGTCGACATCACGCTCGAACTGCTCGCCGACTTCGGCGTCGAGGCGACCCCAATCGACGCGGCCGGCAATCCTCTCGACGGCGCCGCGGGCGCCGCGGGCTTCTCCGTTCCGGGCGGACAGACCTACGAGCCCGCGGGCGGCAGCTACGCCGTGCCGGGCGACTTCTCGTCCATCTCGTACCTGCTCGGCGCGGGCGCGGTCGCGGCCGCGCCCGGCGAGACGGTCCGGATCGAGGGCGCCCGACCGAGCGCGCAGGGCGACGCGGCCATCGTCGAGATCGTCGAGGAGATGGGCGCGCCCGTCGACTGGGACCGCGAGGCCGGCGAGATCGCCGTCGAGCGCGCCGACCTCTCGGGCGTCACGGTCGACGTGGGCGATACGCCCGACCTCCTCCCGACGATCGCCGCGCTCGGCGCGGTCGCGGACGGTGACACGCGGATCGAGAACTGCGAGCACGTCCGCTACAAGGAGACCGACCGCGTCTCCGCGATGGCCGAGGAACTCGAAAAGCTGGGAGCAGAGACGACCGAGGAGCCGGACGTGCTCACGATCCACGGCGACGAGAGCGATCTCAAGGGGGCCACCGTCGACGGCCGCCACGACCACCGGATCGTGATGGCGCTGTCCGTCGCCGCGCTCGCCGCAGAGGGGACGACGACCGTCCGCGGCGCCGAACACGTCGACGTCTCGTTCCCCGGCTTCTTCGACGCCATGGCCGACCTCGGGATGGACGTCGAGCGCGACGGCGCGATCGAATAACCCCTTATAAACAAACGGCGGTGCGGTGGCGCGTGCCTGCGAGGCCGCTTTGCGGCCGAGCAGCACGCGCGAGGGAGTCGGGGGTCCGGAGCGAAGCGGAGGACCACCGACGAGGCTGGGGAGGCGTGAGGTGCTGTGCGGTGCGGGGTGGGACTCAAAGGGGCAGCCGCGAGGGCGGCGCACGCTCGCTGCGCTCCTCGTCACTCGCTTCGCTCGTTCCTGCGGTGCTTACGTCGCCTGCGCCGCCCTCGCGGCTGGGGCTTTGGAGGTGTTCGCGATGGATCCGTTATCAGTCATTTATAAGCGAACGACTGAGTCTCTGGGAGTGTTCGCGGTCGATCCGTAGTCAACCATTTATAAGTGATCGAATGAGTTCGTCGCGGGAATCGCGTCTCTGTAGTCTCGGGACCGACGGGTACACAAGCCCGCCGGAACGACACGCAATTATGGACGACATCGACGTCGAACCCGTCGACCGGGTCGACGAGCCCGAAGACGAGACCGCCGTCGAGCCGGCCGACGGCGACGAATCCCTGACCGTCGACGACGACCTCGCCGACCTTCCCGCGGGCGTCGACGCGCCCGACTATGTGCTGTACGGCGGGAAAGGCGGCGTCGGGAAGACGACGATGGCGGCTGCGACGGGGCTCGCCTCGGCCGCGGGCGGCGTCCGGACGCTCGTCGTCTCGACCGACCCAGCCCATTCCCTTTCAGACACCTACGAGACCGAAATTCCCGCCGAGCCGGCGCGCATCCGCGAGGACATGCCGCTGTACGCCGCCGAGATCGACCCCGACGCCGCGATGGACGAGGGGATGTTCGGAGCCGACGCCGACCCGCTCGGCGGACTCGGCGAGATGGGCGACGCGATGGGCGGGATGGGCGGCGCCGGTGGTCCCGGCGACCCCGGCGCCGCGGGCGAGGACGGAGAAGGCCTCGGCGGTCTCCTCGGCGGGACGATGCCAGGCGCGGATGAGGCCGCGGCGATGCGCCAGCTGTTGGAGTACCTCGACGACCCGCGGTTCGACCGCGTCGTCGTCGACACCGCGCCGACCGGCCACACCCTCCGGCTGCTCCAGCTGCCGGAGATCATGGACTCGATGCTCGGCCGCGTGATGAAGCTCCGCCAGCGCTTCTCCGGGATGATGGACGGGATCAAGGGGATGTTCGGCGGGGGCGACGACGACCCCGACCCCTCCGCCGACCTCGAGGAGCTCCGCGAGCGCATCGAGCGCCTACGAGCCGTCCTGCGCGACCCCGAGAAGACCGACTTCCGCGTCGTGATGATCCCCGAGGAGATGAGCGTCGTCGAGTCCGAGCGCCTCGTCGCCCGACTCGACGAGTTCGAGATTCCGGTGAACACCCTCGTCGTCAACCGCGTGATGGAGGGCGTCGGCGACGTGACCGGCGGGGACGGCTCCGAGATCGACCCCGACTGGGTGGTCGAGCCGAACCCGGACACCTGCGAGTTCTGCGCGCGCCGCTGGGAGGTCCAACAGAACGCGCTCCGGGAGGCCACCGACCTGTTCCGCGGGCGGGAGGTGAAGCGCGTCCCCCTCCTCGCCAACGAGGTGCGGGGCGAGGCGGCGCTTCGGGTCGTGGCGGCCTGCCTCTCGTAGGTGCGCCCGTCTGCCGTAGGTGCCGCCCGCCTGCTGTCGGTGCGCCCGCCTGCTGTCGGTGCGCCCGCCTGCTGTCGGTGCGGACGACAGCTGTAGAGACGGTCCGCGACGGAGGCGAGGGAGACGGAGGCGAGGGGCACGACGGCCGCGCGGGAGCCTCACCCCTGTGTGCGCGCCAACAGCTGGTCGCGGACCCGCTCCGCGAGGCCCGACAGGTGCGCCTGCCCGAACAGCCCCACGAGGACCGCGCCGACCGTGTTGTAGGTGAGATCGGAGATCGTGTCTTCGAGCCCGTGTTGGGCCAGCGGCATGTCGATCCCGGTTTCCGTCGCGATGATGTCGAGTCCGAACTCGAACAGCTCCCAGAGCACGCCGAACGCCAGCACGACGACGACGATGAAGATGAACGCGAACCGCGACGGGATCCGGATCCCGTCGCTGTGGAGGTCGACCCCGCGGAGCGCCGTATAGCCGGCGGCCGCGACGACCGAGGCCGAAAGCGAGTGGGTAACGTGGTCCCACCACTCGATCCGGGCGTAGAAGCCGGCGGACCCGACGGTGTGGAGGAAGACGGCGGACGTGATCCACAGCGCGAGCCACGGGTCGAGCGGGAGGTCGTATCGGTGCTCCGAGGCGGCCGGGATCAGCGTGACGAGGAACCCGATGATCCCGTTGCTTATCGCCTTCTGCTCGCCCGCGAGGAAGCCGTACGCGACGATGCCGACGAGCAGGACCTGCATCGCGCCGGTGAGCCGCCGCTGCGACCGGAGCGACGGGCGGGGGAGCCGCGTCATCACCGCATCACCCGCCGGATGGCGCGGCGGAGCACGAGCCTGCGTTGCCGGAAGTAGCCGTCGAAGAGAACCCCGGCCGCGATCCCCGCCAGCGTGACGTAGATCCACTCGATCATCAGCGCGTCGTTCGTCGTCAGGAACTCGGTGCCGACGCGCTGGTCGAGGTTCCAGCGCAGCACCGTCCACATCGCCGCCGTCGCCAGCGTCGCCATCACGACGAACGCGACCGCGAACCAGTGCGTGAGCCGCAGCGCCGTGAACATGTGGAGGTCGACCGCGATCACGAGCGCCAGCGCCGCGATGGCGACGTACGTTGCGAACGTCCCCAGCTCGCCGCCGCGGAACACCCGAACTAGGATCGGTAACAGCGCCAGTCCGACCAGTTCGGCCGGGAGCATCGTCCGCCAGTCCCGGGCCGCGGCCGTCGGCGCCAGCACGACCGCGCCGAGGCCGACGACGATCGCCGCCGACAGCAGGTCGTAATCGAGCGCGCTCTCGACGAGGACCCCCGCCAGGACCGCGATCATCGCCCACGCGACGAGCGCGTTAAGCCGGCCGTCGCGAACCAGCCGCGCCAGCCGGTCCTCGACGGTCTCCGCCTCGGCCGCTCCGTCACCGACGCCCGCCTCGGTCGCTCCGTCACCGACGCCAGCATCCGCCGCCCCGTCACCGACGCTCGCATCCGCCGCCCCGTCACCGACGTCCACCTCGGCGCCGTCGTCGACGTCGCGCCGCCCGTTTCCATCCATACTCGGTACGGAGACCGGAGCGGGTTATAACCTGTCGCTCCGGATCGCGGAGCCGAGCGCGGATCGCGCTTCGGTGGAGCCGAGCGGACGTCGAACGGAGGTCGGCCGGACACCGAAGGGATCCCGGTCCCACGCCGAACGGACGCCCTTTTACCGCACACGACCGTCCGATCGGTATGAACTGCCGGCGGTGTGGCACCCCGATCGAGAAGCCGGGGGACTACTGTCTGACCTGCAACACCGCCAACGCCGACGCGGTCGTCGCCGAGTTCGAGACCGACCGCGCACACCTGACCATGCTCGACGAGGACGACGTCGTCGGCGAGACGACGGTCACCACGCGCCCGGAGGAGGGCGAGCGGCTGAGCGAGGTCCAACTCCGGAACTTCGCGGGCCGCGTCGCCGACGAAATCCGACGGAAGCGCCCCGAAACCGTCTACGCCGCCGGCGAGCGCGAGCCGCTCCGCGAGACGCGCGCACAGCTCCACCACGAGTTCTACCGCGTGCCCGACGGCGGTGCGAGCGGTGCGGGCGGGCCGAACCAAGACGGCGGCACCGACCGCGAGGCGGACGTGAGCCCGGTCGTCGCGTGGGTGCTCGACCGGCGGGGTGACCGGTCGCTGGCGGTCGTCGAGACGCCGCCGCGAGAGAAGATCGGCGGGTCGCACTCCACGCTCATCGGCGACCGCAAGGGGCGCAAGGCCGTCCAGACCGTCGCGGAACACCCGCACGTCAAGAAGATCGTCCCCGGTCCCATCGACGCCGGCGGGACGGGGTCGCGGACGGGCCTCCGCGCGAAGGCGACGCGCGCGGGGACGAACGGCAACGTCCGCCTCCTGTTGCGCGACGGCTCCAGCGTTCAGGAGAACCGGATCGTCACCACGGCGATGGACCGCGAGACCGGCGAGCGCGTCCGCGAGGACCTCAACGAGGCGCTTCGCGAGGCCGAACTCCAAGACGCGTAGCCGCGGGAGCGATACGCGGTGCGGGCGTCTGTCTCCCCGGCCGAGCGTGATCGGATCTGTCCCTCGATGCGTCGATCCCGGGCACACGGCCCGGAACCGACCGCTACTGACCGCCTCTCTGTCGCGAGGTTTTTCACGAAACCGGGCGTTGCGAGCGGTGTGAGTACCCTCGTTACGCTCGGTGCGGGCGTCGTCTTCGGCCTGGCGCTCGCGGCGCCGCCCGGTCCGATGAACGCGGTGATCGCCGAGGAGTCCGTCCTCCGCGGACGCCTCGCCGGGTTCCGGGCCGGGCTCGGCGCGGCGACCGCCGACGCGATCTTCTTCGTCCTCGCGTACGTCGGCGTCGTCGCGGTCGTGGAGTCGTTCCCGCTGTTACAGGGTGCGATGGTCGCGGTCGGCGGCGTCTTGATGCTGTACTTCGCCGTCGGCGCGGCACAGGGCGCGCGGGCGTCCTTCCGCCCGACCTCGGTCGAGGAACCGATCGCCGCGGAGGGGAAGGGATTCCGCAAGGCGCTGGTGCTCGCCTTAACGAACCCGTACCAGGTGCTGTTCTGGCTGACGATCGGCGTCGGCCTCCTCCGGCCGGGAGAGCTCGACGTGCTCGCCCGGCTCCCCGTCGTCGGGAGCGACCTCGCCGGGACGCTCGTGGTCGCCACGGGCTCCCCGGCGCTCATCGGCGGGTTCTTCCTCGGCGTGCTGACGTGGATCGTGAGCTTCCCGACCGGGCTCGTTGCCGCTGAGCGCCGGATCGAGACGTTCGCGCCGCTCGTCGCCATCGCCTCCGCGGTCGTGCTCGCCGGCTTCGGCGTCTACTTCCTCTACGACGCGGCGACGACGCTGGCCGCGCTCGGCGCGTAGCGCGAGCGACCGAACCGATCGCCCCGCCCGCCGGCGGGTCGCGACCCGCATGGACAACGGCTTTGACCCGTCGGCGCGACCGACCCGTATGTTCGAGAAGACGACGTGGATCAAGCTCCCGCGGAACGTCCTCGTGGGACACGACGTCATCGACGACCTCGGGGAGGCGGTCGGCGAGCTGTACCTGACGGGGCGGCCGCTGATCGTGACGAGCCCGACGCCCAACGAGATCGCCGGCGACCGCGTCCGGGCGCAGTTCGACGACCCCGCGACGGCCGTCGTCGAGGAGGCCTCCTTCGCCGCGGTCGAGGAGCTGAAGGAGACCGCGGAGGCGGTCGACCCCGGCTACCTGATCGCCTTGGGCGGCGGGAAGCCGATCGACATCGCGAAGATGGCCGCCGACCACCTCGACGTCGGCTTCGTCTCCGTCCCGACCGTCGCCTCCCACGACGGCATCGTCTCCGGGCGCTCCTCGATCCCCGAGGGGGACACGCGCCACTCAGTCGCTGCTGACCCGCCACTCGCCGTCGTCGCGGACACGACGCTGCTCGCGGAGGCGCCGTGGCGGCTCACCACGGCGGGCTGTGCGGACATCATCTCCAACTACACCGCGGTGAAGGACTGGCGGCTCGCCCGCCGCCTGCGCAACGTCGAGTACAGCGAGTACGCGGGCGCGCTCTCGGAGATGACCGCAGAGCTGCTCGTCGAGAACGCCGACATGATCCGCCCGGGCTTAGAGGAGTCCGCGTGGGTCGTCGTGAAGGCGCTCGTCTCCTCCGGCGTCGCGATGTCCATCGCGGGATCCTCGCGACCCGCCTCAGGCGCGGAACACCTTATCTCTCACCAGCTCGACCGGATCGCCCCTGGAAAGGCGCTCCACGGCCACCAGGTCGGCGTCGCCTCGATCATGACGGAGTACCTCCACAGCGGCGAGAACGGGCGGTGGAGCGCCATCCGCGACGCCCTCGACGAGCTCGACGCTCCGACGACGGCGAGCGGGTTGGGGATCGACGACGCGGAGCTGCTCGCCGCCCTGACGAGCGCCCACGAGATCCGCGACCGCTACACCATCCTTCAGGGCGGGATCAACGAGGAGGCCGCGATAGAGGTCGCGACCGCGACGGGCGTCATCGAGCGGTAGGAGCGACGGCGCGGTGGGGACGAGAGGGGACGAAACCTCCCGACCGGCGGGAGCACCCGAAGCCGACTTATCGCTCCGTTCCCTCCCTCCGATATGTCCACCGCCAGCGTTCGCGAGCGGGCCAAGGAGCGGGCCACAGCGATAACCGTCCTCCTCACCGTCGTCGGCTACGGCGCCGTCGGCGGCGTGTTCCTGGTCCCCGAGTTCCAGGCGCTGTTCCCGACGCTCACGCAGGAGACCGTAAACCTCCTCGCGCACGCCATCGCCGCCGTCAACACGGTCACCGTGATCACGCTCTCGCTCGGCTGGTACTGGATCCGCAACGACGAGGTGAAGAAACACGCCGCCGCGATGACGACCTCGTTCGGACTCATCCTCCTGTTCCTCGGGATGTACCTCCCGAAGGTCGCCGGCGGCGGTACCAAGGAGTTCGTGCTGGACTCGGCGTACGCGTGGGTCCCGCTGTGGGACTGGGTGTACCCCGCGTACCTGATCATGCTCGCGATCCACATCGTCCTCTCCGTCGTCTCCGTCCCCGTCGTCCTCTACGCCCTCGTCCTCGGGCTCACACACACCGAGCGGGAACTTCGCAACGAGACGCCCCACCGGCGCGTCGGGCGGATCGCCGCGAGCGCGTGGATCCTGTCGCTCGTGCTCGGGGTCGTCACCTACCTCCTCCTCAATCACCTGTACGACTCGACGTTCGCGGCCGCCGAGGCCGCAGCGGTCCTCCTGCCGGTCGTACCGGTCTGATCGACGTCCCCCTCCAAGCTGCCCACACGTCCGTCCGTCCCCCGATCCCGGCCGCCCCCGCCGCCACCGAAACGCTTGAGCGGCGGCCGCGACACGCCTACCCATGACACAGTGGATCGGCGAGACGTTCACGAGCGACGCGGGCTGGAACCACCTCCTCGACCTCGTCGACGTCGGCGACCGGATGGCCGGCTCGGCGGGCGAGCGCGAGGCGCTGGAGCTGACCCGCGACGCGTTCGCCGACGCGGGCGCGCGAAACGCGGCGATAGAGGAGTTCGAGATCCAGGGCTGGGAGCGCGGCGACAGCGCGGTCCGGGACGCGACGGCCGACGAGCCGGTCGCGGCCGGCCCGAACGAGTGTATCGCGCTGCCGCGCAGCCCCAGCGGCGAGGCGACCGGCGAGTTCGTCGATCTCGGCTACGGTATCCCCGAGGACTTCGAGGCCGACCTAGCGGGGAAGGTCGTGATGGTTTCGTCGGACACCCCCGACTCTGTCGACCGGTTCATTCACCGCCGCGAGAAGTACTACCGCGCGGTTGACGCCGGCGCCGCCGCCTTCGTCTTCGCTAACCACGTCGAGGGGACGCTCCCGCCGACCGGGAGCGTCGGGACCGCGGACGACCCGATCGGGGCGATCCCCGCGGTCGGCGTCTCGAAGGAGACCGGCGCCCGGCTCGCGCGACGGAACGAGGGCGACGACCTGACCGTCGCGGTCGACTGCGAGACGCCGACGGCGACGAGCGGGAACGCGGTCGCCGAACTGGGGCCCGACACCGACGAGTACCTGATCGTCTCCTCGCACGTCGACGCCCACGACCTCGCGGAGGGCGCGATGGACAACGGGGCCGGCACGGCGACGATCGTCGAGGTCGCACGGGCGCTCGCGGCCCGCGAAGACGAGCTCGACGTGCGGGTGCGGTTCGCCGCCTTCGGCGCCGAGGAGGTCGGCCTTGTCGGCTCGTCGGTGGCCGCCGAGGCCGCCGACCGGGACGCGGTCCGCGCCGTCGTCAACGTCGACAGCAATGTGTTCGGCCGGACGCTGCGGCTCGATCACCACGACTTCGACGCGCTGGCGGCCGCCGCCGAGCGCGTGAGCGACCGCTTCGACCACCCGATCGCGACGGGGAGCGAACTGGTCCCCCACAGCGACCACTGGCCGTTCGTGAAGCGAGGGATCCCCGGGTACATGGTCTCCGGTGAGACCGAGGGGCGCGGCCGCGGCTGGGGTCACACCCACGCGGACACGCTCGACAAGTTGGAGTCGCGGAACCTCCGGGAACAGGCGATCCTCCTCACCGAACTTGTCGTCGACCTCGCCGAGGCGGACGCGTCGATCCCGCGCCGGGACACCGACGAGATCGCCGCGGCGCTCGAAGCCGAGGGGAAGGCGACGGGGATGAAGCTCACCGGCGACTGGACGTTCTGAGCGGAGGGCGGAAAGGGAAACCGCGGTCGGGGGCGGAGTCCGTCAGGCGACGACGAACTGGTTCCAGATCCCTTCGACGACGAAGAACAGCGCGAAGTACGACGACCACACCAACACGACGAGCGAGGCGGCGATCGAGCTCTTCGGCGCCTCGATCTCCATGTCGTTGCGGGCCTCGACGTTGCGCGCCTCCAGCTCGAAGAAGTCGGCGATGAACATCGACAGGACGAGGATCGACAGGATCGTCCCTCTCACGGGCGCAACGAGGATGTACACGAACGACAGGAGGACGAGCCCGACGTTGGTGAACACGTGGGGCGTGTACGCCTCCACGCTGTCGGCCTCTTCTCCCTGATCGACATGTCGCCTGTGCGCGAGGTGCCGCGTCGCGAGGTTCGCGACGGTCATCACGAAGATCGCGTACGGCAGCGCCGGCCCGGCGGCCGCCAGCCAGCCGAGGGGAACAAGGAACTGCAGTGGGTCCATATCCACCTTTTCCGTTCACGACGTATTAGAGTGTTTCCGATCGGCGCGCTCGCGACGGGGTCGCGGACGCCCCTGGCCGTGGGGGTGTCCCCTTCACTCCGCCGTCGCCGAGAGGAGGTCGACTGTCGACGCGATCTCGACGCTGACCGCGCGGTGCGGCTCGACGGTCCCGCGGCGATCGCCGTCGACGACCAGCGCGACCGGCTCCGCCTCCCGCTCGACCGTGACGCGGACGCCGCCGCTCACGACCCACGTGTCGGGGCGAGTCGTGAACGGCGAGACGGGAACGACCGAGAGGCCGCCGCCGGGCGACACGACCGGCCCGCCCGCGGCTGCCGCGTAGCCGTCGCTGCCGAGCGGCGTCGCGACCACGGCGCCGTCAGCGCGCACCGAGACCGACTCCCCGCCGGTAAAGGCGATCCCGTACTCGGAGATCCGGGCCGGCGCCGCCGTCACGAAGGCGACGTCCGCGGCCGCGAACCGACGGCGACCGCCGCCAACGCCGTCGACCGCCAAGACCGGATGCGCGACGCGAGAGAACCCGTCGACCGCGCGCGCTGACCCGCCGAGCCAGTCGTCGGCGTCCGCGATGCGGTCGGCCGCGAGGTCCGGGCCGACCGCGTGACGCCCGTCTCCGACCGGGAGGATCGGACCCGAGCGCCCGTCGTCGGTCGCGGCCGCGCGCATCGCCTCACGAAGCGCGGCGTCCCCGACAGCGACGACCGCGTCAGCCTCGGCGCGGTCGACGAGACGGGCGCCCGCGCCGTCGGCCGCCGATCGGATCGCCGCCGCCGGGTCGCCGTCGCCCAGAACCGCGAGGCGGCGCGTCGGCTCACTCATGCGCGAGGCTGGGGCGAGCGGCGGTGAAAAGCTCTCGGTTCGTCGGCGCGGACCGTCGCCGCCGCTCTCGGGCGGCGGAACGGACGGCAAAAGCGAGACGAGGGGGGTGCGTTCAGTTCGCGGCCGCGTCGTCGTCGCCGTCGTTGAGGGAATCGCGGAGCTGTCGGCTGGCAGGGATAAGTACCCAGAACGTCAGCGCGCCGAGGATCATCAGCCAGAACAACACGTCGCCCGCGAGCAGACCGACCTCGCCGTACGCCGTGTTCACGCCCTCCGCCGGGTTCACGAGCTGTGACACCTGGTAGTACGACGGCGTCCGGTACCAGCCGCCGAAGGTGATCCACCCGAGACCGCCAATCGTGAACAGGGCGAAGCCCTTCATGAACTCGTCTGCCATTATCTCACGTTTCGCTGGAGTCGTCTTGAGACTTTCCCATCCCTTGTCCGCGGAACCGGGTCCCGAGCACGTACACGGCGGTCCCGAGGACGATGAAGCCGACGCCGGTGATCGCCAGTATCGCCACGAGCACGTCCTCCGGCGGTAAGATCCCGGCGCTGTCGAGCAGGTAGACGATGGTCGTCCGGACGAAGCTTATCTGGAGCGTCGCGGCGTCGATGAGCGTGAACCCGACGAAGTAGGTGACGACCGCGGCGAGCGTCGAGAAGACGGTGACGGCCTTGTACAGCCGGAAGGGGACGACGACCTCCCGGCCGCTCGGCCCGTCTCGTGGGCCCGTCGGCTCGTTGCGTGGGTCCTCGTCGTCGTCGGCCGCGATCGGATCGCCGGTCTCGTCGAACGCTTGCGAGGCGTCGCCGTCTGTTGAGGATGACATGGGTGATACGAGGCGTCGGAACGGCGGGGGCGGGGCCCGAGAACGGGGGCCCGGCTGCGCTTCGGTCGCGGGACCGCAGCGGACTGGTCTCGGCCGCTTACTTCGGCGGCCGCAGCATGTAGTACCGCCGGTTGAGGTCGTACATGTACCCCTCGCGCATCGTCTTCAACACCGCGTAGGTGACGACGCCGCCCGCGATTGGGAGCATGAACACGAGCGAGAACAGCAGCTCGAGGGGGACCGGGAAGAAGTTCTGGATCGCCAGCACCGCCAGCGTGATCGCTAGGATGACCCCGGCCACGCCGAGCGCGGCCCACCCCGGCTCCTCGACGGGGCGCCGCGCGTTGCCCTTGTTGAGGAAGGGGACGAGCGTGATGACGCCGAAGATGGCGCCGTGGGCGATGAGCCCGTACAGCTCGTTGGACACGATGATGTTACCACCCAACACGGCGAGCTCGGGGTTGATCGGGCTGAGCTTCAGCAGGCCGAACGACCAGTAGAGGTACCAGTCGGGCAGGATGATCGCCGGCGTGGAGCCGGGGTTCGCCGGGTCGCCGAAGTGCGACGGCAGGATCGAAGCCACGAGCAGGATGACCCCGAGGAAGAACGAGGTGATCGCGAGGTTGCGGATCGTCTCGTGAGGCCACGTCGGGAAGCCCAGCACGTCACGCTCGACGTACGTCGACTCCGCGCGCAGGTCCTCGTCCTCGCGCCGGGAGCGCTCGAAGTACTGGTAGGTGAGCTGTGCGAGCCCCTGGCTGCGCTCCTTCCGATCGGACCAGGTCGGCGTCTCGTCGTCCGGCGGGACCGTCGCCGGCGGGCCGCCGTCGGTGCGCGCCTCGTCGTCGGTGCCTCCGTCCGTCATGGGTGTGGTGTCGTCGGTCATTGGATTAGTGCGGCTCCGCGATGCCCTGCACCCAGACGATGCCGACGTGGATCGCGATGAGCGCGGTGACCACGAACGGCAACACGAACACGTGCAGGATGTACATTCTCACGAGCGTCGCCTGTCCGAGGGTGAAGCCGCCGAACAGCAGCTGGGCCGCCCACTCGCCGATTATCGGCGTCGCGAGGGCCAGCTCGACGCCGATCTGCGCCGCCCAGAAGGACAGCTGCTTCCACGGGAGGACGTACCCGGAGAAGCCGAACAGCAGCGTCAGGGCGATGAGCACGACGCCAAGGATCCAGTTGACCTCGCGCGGCTCCTTGTACGCGCCGGTAAAGTAGACCCGCAGCATGTGGAGGAACACCGCCGCCACCATGAACTGTGCCGCCCAGCGGTGGATCGACCGGAGCATGAAGCCGAACTGGACGTCTTTCATGATCATCACCATCGAGTCGTACGCGGCGGTCGGGTCGCCTTGGGCCGCCGCGCCCGCGGTCGACGGCGCGTAGTAGAACCCGAGCAGCGCGCCCGAGACCGCCGCGAGCAGGTACGCGATGATGGAGAGGGACCCGAGCGAGTACAGCGGGTACCAGTACCAGAACTTGTTGTCGAGGTCGTACTGCTCGGTGTGGCTCTTCGGCATCTGGAGGTTCGCGCGGTAGTACATCGTCTCCAGCAGCTCGAGGTAGTCGACGATGCGGAGCCGCTTGTCCAGCCAGATGAGCGTGGTCAGGAACGCCGTCTCGATGGCCGTGAGGTCCTGACTCTTGAGCCACGCGTTGTGGTCCATGTCGTCTTGTTTTTTCAGACTCATTGTCGAATCACTTCTTGTAGTACGGGTACACCGCGCGCTTCAGCGTCTCCGCGAGGCCGCCGGTGTCGATTCCCTTCCCCTCCTTGTCCTCTTCGCGGACGTACAGGTCTTCCCACTTCCGCCGGCGCTTTTTCACGATCATCACGTCCGGGAGGAACTCCTTCCGGTACAGGAGTAGAATGAACGCGAGATCAATAAAGATGAACGCCAACAGCGCGCCGACGTACATGTTCCCTGCCTCCGTCGACGCCCACGCGGACATCAGTCCGTAGGTGAACAGGGCGACGAACACGACCTCGATGACGGTGAGGAGGACGATCGCGATCGCGGCGGCGGTGCTCTCGCGGGCCGGCTCGTACCGGTGGATGTCGCCGTACGAGGAGCCGCCGGAGCTCATCTCGCACCCCCGTGGCCCGTGTGGGCCGACTCGCCGTACTTGAGCATGTAGAACGTGAACACGAACGTCATCCCGATGCCGAGGATCGCGGAGATCCCGACCCAGTGGGCGTGGAGGGGGACGCCGACCTTGGCGATGTCCTCCGGCCACCCGGTGTTCGCGCCGCCTGTCTCGACGGTTTCGACGTCCTCGCCGACGGCGAGGCCGCCGTGCATACCGACCGCGGTGTGGGGAACGCAGTGGTAGTGAGTGATGCCGGCGTCCTCGCCGGACGTCTCGTACTCGTAGGTGTACCCCTCCTCGCCGACGGGGTTCCCGCTGTCGAGGTCGGCCGGACCGCCGTCGTCCACCGTCTGAACGTTGTGGTCGCCGCCGTTACCGGTCCACTCCCAGACGATGGTCGTCCCCTCGTCGACCCACACCAGCGTCGGGTCGAACGCGAGGCCGTCGCTGCCGGCGCCGACCGAGATGGTCACCTCGTCTTGGCCGCGGGCGTCGGTGTACGACCCGACGTTCCCGTCGGCCGCCCCGCTGGGCCAGTCGGGCTGTACCTCCTGTGCAGCCACCGTTCCGGTCGCCCCGGCGGAGGCCGCGACGGCGGCGGTCGCGCCGCCGGCCGTCCGCACGAAGTCCCGCCTTTTCATACAGGCTCACTCGGGACGGGGTTCGCTTAAACCCACCGACTGAAACCGCCGACGTGGAGGAGGTCTCGGGGGCTAAAACCGTCGAAATCGTCGGATTACTCCTCTCGCTCACGCTCGGTCGCGTCGCCGTCCTCACCGCTCGCGACGCCGTCCTCGACGGGGACGAACTCGGGGCGCTGTTTCGCCTCGCGGAGCGCGCGCAGCCGGTCCCGGTACTCCTCCGAGCGGAACCGGTCGGAGAGCCGCGCGTTCGCCACCATCGCGAAGAGGAAGAGGCCGACCAACAGGAAGACGATGCCCATCGTCGGCGCGACGATCGTCCCGAGGTCGGCCACGGCGCTCGCGACGAGGAGCGCCGCACCGGCGAGCACCTGGACCGCGGCGATAGCCTGTACCACGAGGTTGCCGAACTCGCCGGAGCCCTCCGGGACGCTGTCCGGGTGCGGGAGCGACCAGTTCTCCGGCGGTTCGGCCACCTCGTACGACTCCATCGCCGCGAGCGCGACGACCGGCTCGATGTCCCGAAGCACCGTCCCCTCGCCGCGCACCTCGCCCGTGGGGCGGATGATCGCGTATCCCTCGTCAGAGTAGACGAGGATGCGCTCCTCGCCGTCCTCGCGGACGCGCTCTAAGACGCCGAACACGTCGCGGGTCGCGATTCGGGACTTCAGTTCGGCGTCGACGCGGTCGAGGAGTTCGTCGCCGGTGATCCACGTGTCCGGGTCGAACGCGGCGTCCCACTCCTCGGCGCTCATCTGCGCCATGTCAGACGGCCCGAAGTCGTCGAAGTCGTACTCCGATTCGACGCGCTCGCGGAGGGCCTCGATGTCGGTCTCGTCCTCTGGGGTTCCGTCGGCGTCGGCCGTCGCGGGGTCGTCGGCGTCGGCTGCCGCGGACTCGTCTCCCTCGCCCGCTTCGGACTCGCCGTCGTCGGCTGACGTGGGGTCGTCCGGACCGTCGGACGCCGGATCGGCCGACTCCTCCGGCGGCGACTCCGACTCCGACCGCGTCGAGGTGTCCTCCATCACCTCGGCGCTACGTGCTCCTGACGCTAACTGTTTTCGTCCGCGCCCGAGGACCGAGAAGGGGGACCGGACACCCGAGGACTGGACGCTCGGGGACCGCGTCACCGGACGCGAATCGCGGGGCTTTACGCGCCGGAGTACGTAGCCGCTCGCATGGTCGACGAGTCGGTCATCGCGGCGCTCGCCGGGGTGTCCGTGACGACGAGCCTCCCCTTCCTCCTGTACGGCGCCTGGATCATGATCGACGCGGAGACGGTGTCGTGGAACGTGTTGATGCGACACCTCCGGTACATCGTCGCGGGACTGGTGCTCACGACGGTCCCCATCGTCGGGTGGATGATCCCGCGCGTCCTCGAACAGCTGACGGGGATGGCGATCCTCCACGCGTTCTTCGGCGTTCAGGCGTACGCCCTCCTGGCGTTCGCGCTCACCGGAATCGTGCGGATCTTCCAGGCGAAGCGGAACGCGGACGCCTACGAGGACCTCGACGTCGATATCGACGAGATCCACGAGGACATGGGCCACTGGCGGAAGCGGCTCCGCGCCGGCGTCTTCGGTTTCATGCTCTTGTGGCTGTGCGCGTGGGTGACCGGACTCTACCGACTGTACACGCTCCACCTCGCGTCGATGATCTGACCACGGCGCGCCGGGAACGGTCCCGCCGACGCCCGTCCCCGCCGCCACCCCCCTCCCCACGACCGACAGCTTCAATCCGGGTTTGCTCGTAACAGGGGTATCGTGGCAGTCACCTTCGACCTCTTCGGGACCCTCGTCGACGTCGAGTACCCATCCGACCCGGCGGAAGCGGTCGCGCGCGAACTGGAGGCCCGCGGCGTGACGGTCCCCGACGACTGGCACGTCGCGTACGGGGAACAACACGTCGAGGCGCCCGCCGGCACGGAGGTCCCTCTCCCCGCGCACGTCGCCCGCGCGCTCGACTCCCGCGGCGTCGACGCGGATCAGAACGTCGCCAGACACGCCGTGATCGCGGCGTTCGACCCCGACGTGACCCGACGCGACGGCGCACTCGACGCGGTCCACGGTGCCGGCGAGCGCGGGCCGGTCGGCCTCCTCTCGAACTGCGCCGTCCCCGAACTCGTCCCGCGGACGCTGATCCGCGCCGGCCTCCGCGGCGAGTTCGACGCGGTCACGACCAGCGTCGGCTGCGGGTGGCGCAAGCCGCACCCCTCGGCGTTCGAGGCCGCAGCGGAGGCGCTCGGGACCACCACGACCGGGCTCGTCCACGTCGGCGACGACGCGGAGACCGACGGTGGGATCGTCGCCGCCGGCGGCCGCTTCGTCGACGTGACGGAGACGCCGCTGTCCGAGGTCGTCGGCGAGCTCGAAGCGGAGCCGTAGGCGGATTCGGCGGCCGATAGAGCGCCGGAGCGAAGCGCGAGCGCGACGCGGTCAGTCGAAACCGCGGTCCGCCAGCCGCGCGCGCCACGCCCCGCCGATCCGCCCCTCCGCGACAAGTTTCTCGACGTGCGCGGCGACCGTCGCCAGCGCGAGGTCCCGCACGCCGGAGAGGTCCTTCTCGTAGGCGCCGTCGACGACCGCGTCGAGGTCGGCCGCGCCGTCGTCGATCGCGGCGATCACGTCGCGCTCGCGCGCCAGCCGGTGCTCGATCAGCCGGTCGCACGTCGCCGCCGGGTCGTCGATCGCGGGCCCGTGACCGGGGAGTAGTCGGCCGTAGCCGGCGTCGCGCACCCGTTCGAGGCTCGCGAGGTACGCGGACAGGTCACCCTCGGGTGCGGCGACCGCGACGCTCCCCTCCGCGACGGCGAGGTCGCCACAGCACAGGGCGGTGCGTCTCGGACTCTCCCCCGGTTCACCCGCCGCGAACGCGACGTGGTCCGGCGTGTGCCCCGGCGTGTCGACGACGCGGACCGCGGTGTCGCCGACCGTCTCACCGGGCGCGACCGTCTCGTCGGGGTCGACGCCGGCCGCCGCGGCGAACCGGTCGGCGTGCCCCTCGCGGGCGACGACGGTCGCGCCCGTCGCGGCGGCGTACTCCGCGACCCCGCCGACGTGGTCCGGGTGGGCGTGGGTGACCGCGATCGCCTCGACCGCGGGGGCGGCCGCGTCGGCCGACCCACGCTCTGCGAGCGCGGCGTCGAGCGCGTCGGTCCGGGCCGCCGGGTCGACGAGGACCCCGTCGAGCAGGTACGCGTTCGTGGTGCCGCCCGGGGCGCGCGTGTCGACGGGGACCTCGACGCGGGTGACCGCGGGGTCGTCGCCCGATTTCGGACCGTTGCCAGCCATCGCTCAGTCCCCACGCCCGAGCGAGGATTGCGCGGCGGGACCGGGACCGGATCCGGGGCGCTCGCGGCCGGGGATCGGCACGTCGGTGTCGCCGGCGACGGCGTACGCCGCCAAGTCGGCCACGCCGGCGTCGACCGCGTCGACCGACTCGTAGGGGCGGCCGACCACGATGTCGCCGGCCCGGCTCCGGTTGATCCCGGGAATGGCGGTCAGCTCGTCCATCGAGGCCGCGTTGACGTCGAGCGGGTACGGGACGCCCGTCACGGAGCGGTAGCCGTGGTCGGTGATCGCCACGTCGATGGTCGTGCCGAGTTCGCGCTCGCCGGGCACCGCGACGAGGAGCGCGTAGGTGCCGAGCTGACGCCCGAACGTCTTGCCGTCCTGGTGGTACTCCAAGTGGAGGTCGGGGAGGACTGTCCCCGGCGGGACGACGCGGTCGAGCATCGGGTTGTCGATGGTCTCGCGCACTTCCCGCTTGTACGCCTGGAACTGGTCTTTGTGCTCCTGTGCGACGTCCGCGCCCGTCTCGGCCATCTCCGTGCCCGCGAACGCCATCACCTGCCGGATGTTGATCCGGCGGAGCATCAGCCCCTCGTCGTACACCGTCTGGAGGAACTCCTTGTTGTGCTCGTACGTCTCCGGGCGCTCGCCGGTCAGCCCGTGGACGAGGTTGATCCCGGGGAGCAGCTTCGGCAGCCGCGGCGAGGCGTCCGGGCCGGTGGAGGGGCCGGTGACGCGCGTCGAGTCGCCGGGCGTCGTCTCCGGCGTGTCGCCCGGGCGCCAGCCGCCCTCCTCGTTGACGACGCGGACGGCCTCCAGACACTCCTCGGCGGTGACGAGCAGGTTATTCTCCTCCTGAACCACGGGGTCGGCGGATTCGAGCCCGAACGCGGCCGTGTCCCCCGGCGTGTTGTGCTCGGCGATGACCCGGATCGCCTCCCTCGACGCCTCCGGGTAATCCGTGATCGTCACGGGGTTCATGTTGTCGAGGTGGAGCGTCCGGAGGTCGGGGGCGACCTCGCGGATTCCGCCGTACAGGTCGCGGAGCGCGTCGGGATTCGGCGCCTCGCCGTCGCCGCCGAACGCGAGGATGTCGGCCTGTCGGCCGAGCCGGAAGTGCCTGACTCCCCGATTCGAGAGCGCGTCGACCTCGTCGACGACCGAGCGCGCCGCGCGGAACGCCGGGTCGCCGTACAGCGGTTCCGTACAGAACGAACACCGGTACGCGCATCCGCGGGAGGTCTCCATCTCGCAGATGAGGTAGTCGGGGTGGTTCGGGTGCTGCTCGACGACGAACGCCCCCCGCCGCGCCCAGCGGTCGACCTCCTCGTTCGTCCGCATCCGGTTCCCGTACCCCTCTAACCCCTCGCGCACGAGGTCGTGGGCCGCGGCCTCGACGTCGCCCATCGCGACGAAGTCGTAGTCGAGGTCGTCGCGCTGGGTCTCCTGTGCGCCCGCGTTCTCCTCCCCGACCCCGAACCGCACTGGGCCGCCGAGCAGCGTCACGCCGTCGGCGGTCCAGCCGAGTTCGCGCACCTCGTCGGGCTCCGCGGGGGTGCCGCCGACGTACTTCCCGGGCACCGTCATCCCGCCGACGTACACCATGAGGTCCGCGTCGGCGACGTCGGCGTGTTTGCCCCGGTCCTCGCGGAGCTCGTCGATGGTGTGGTAGGTGATCTGCGACTCCGGGACGCCCGCATCGACGAGCGCGCCCGCCGTGTACCGCGGGTACGTCGAGAGGTACGGCGGGACGCCGAAGTGGGCCGGCTCGTCGACGTACCCGTCGACGATCGTGACGGAGAGGTCGTTCGGGTCGGCCGGGAGTGACCCCCGAGCCGACGCGGGCGAATCGGTCATGTTACCCTCCGTAGTCGGCCGAGAGGGGAAAAGCGTGCGGAACGTCGGGAACTCCGGCCGATCGCTTATATCGGATCGCTCGAAACCGCGACTCGTGTCCTCCAATACGCCCGCTCGCCGGCAGCGACTCGGACAGTACCTCGCGGTCGCCCTCGTCTGCGCCTTCGGCGCGGCGCAGTTCTACGGCGCCGACCCGCGCCCGTGGGGAGCCGCGGCCGCGTGGGCGGTCGTCACCGCTTTACTCGTCGGCCCGCTCGCGTGGCTGGCGCGGGACCGGCTCCCGCCGGACCGGTACGAGACGCTCGCGTACGTCGCCGCGGGGGCCGCGATGCTCGCCGCGATCGTCTGGCTCGGCGTCTCGCTCGCGTTCGCGCCGCGCCTGTTCCCGTACGGCCCGGGGTTCGCCGCCGGCGTCGCGTTCGGGACCCTCGTCGTCCTGTTCGCGGAGCGAACGGTCGTTCCGGAGCGCATGCGGGGTTCGGGGCTCTGACCGCCGCGCGTTCGCGCCCCCGGGTCGCCGCCGCCACGCCGTTTAAGCCCTCGCCGACACAACTGTCGGGCATGCCATCGACGATGGAGGTCAAGTGCGAAAGCGACGACTGCGAGCTGGACATGTTCGAGAACCACTACACCTACGACGTGCCCGACGACCACGCTGTCGAGGACCTCTCGTGTCCGTACTGCGGGGGGAGCGACCTCGTCGAAATCGAGGTGTGAGTCCGTGAGCCGACTCGTCGAGACCGGTCGGTCCGCGCTCCGGAGTGCCCTCGAACGCGTCGGCCGCGGGTGGGGCCGCGTCCAGGAGCGCCGCCCGCTCTCGCACGACCTCCTCGAGAGCGACGACGCCTACCTCGTCGTCTTCGACGCCCCCGGCGTCCGGGGCGAGGACGTCGACGTCACCTTCCTCGACCGCACCGTCGAGGTGAACTTAGAACGCTTCCGCGACTTCTACGACGGCCACGAGCTCGTGTTCCCGGGCCGCGGCGTCTCGCTGTCAGGCAGCGTCGACCTCCCGCGCGACGCCGACGTGACGCCCGAGGGCGCGAACGCGACGCTCACGCGCAACGGCACGCTCCACGTCGAGATCCCCAAACGCGGCGGGTCGAGCGACGTGGACGTCGTCGAAGAAGACGACTGACCGCGCCTTTTCGATCCCTTACTCCCCGTCCGTCCGGTTCGACAGCGACATCCCCTCCGCGATCTCGAACTCCTCGTCACCGTCGAACCGGTTCGGATCGAACGCGCCGATCCACGGGGAATCCGGATCGTCGAACGCGACGCCCGCGAGCGACGCGAGCACCCCCTCGGCGACCGTCTCGCCGATCGCCGGCGCGCGCATGAACCCGTGTCCCTGCCAGCCGGCGGCAACGAAGAGGGTGGGGTCGGCCTCCCCGCTCGCGTCCATCGGCCCGACGAGCGGGTCGCCGTCGGGCGTCGCGGTACAGAGTCCAGCCCACGCCCGGGAGACGTCCGCGTCGGGATCGATTCGCTCGGTGCGGCCGTCGCCGCGCTCGGTGCCGACGAGCCGCTCGTCGAGGACGGCGGCAACGTCCTCGCGGAACCAGTCGTCCGCCTCGCGCCGGTAGCCGTCGGGGTCGGCCGGGACCGGCTCCGTGCCGTCGCCCGCGAGCAGTCCGTCCGGATGCGGGCGGAGGTACGCGTCCGCGCTCGCGTCGTATACCATCGGGCCGTCGTAGGTCCATCGGGCGACGAGCGCCTGAACGCGGTAGGGGACGACCGGGACTGAAATCCCGGCGTCCGCGAGCAGCGACCGGGTGTGTGCCCCGGCGGCGACGACGACCGCGTCGAACGCGCGCGTCTCGGTCTCCGAACTCCCGTTGCCCCCGGCCTCGCGGATCCGGAGCTCTCGTTCCGCGTCAGTCCGGTCCCCGAGCTCGACGACGGTCTCCGTCTCGACCGCGACGCCCTCCCGGGCGGCCCGCTCGCCGAGCGCGCGGACGTAGCTCGGCGGGTCGGTCCACCCCGCTCCCTCGGCGACCGCCGCGACGGCGAGGTCGTCGGTGTGGAGGGCGGGGAAGCGCTCGCCGAGTTCGTCGGGGTCGACGAGGGACACCTCGCGCCCGTGGTCGCGCATGCGCTCGACCATCGCCGGGACGGCGTCGGCGTCGGGGTCGCCCTCGCGGACTGCGATCACGTACGGGCACGCGGAAAACGAGAAGCCGGGGAGCGACCGGTCGAACGCGCGGAACCGCGCCAGCGCGCGGGCGCCGACCGCGGCGTCGACGTCCTCGGCGTAGGCGTCGTAGAGGACCCCAGCCGCGCGCCCAGAGCTCTCGGCAGCCAGCTCCCCCCGTTCGAAGAGCGTCACGTCGGCGCCCCGGGCCGCGAGGTCGTGGGCCGCCGTGACGCCGACCGCGCCGCCGCCAATGACCGCGACCGTCGGCGCTGACACGTCTTCCTCGATCATGCCTCGGGACACGCGAGCGACGACGAAAAGCCACCGGGACGAGGATGCTTGTTTATAAACAGATGCGGTGGCGCGTGCCTGCGAGCGGCCGCCATCGGCGGCCGCGAGTCAGCACGCGCGAGGGAGTCAGTCGCCGGAGCGAAGCGGAGGCGACTGACGAGGCTGGGGAGGTTTGAGGCTGCGGTGCCGTGTAGGGCGGTGCGGGGCGGGACTCAAAGGGGCAGTCGCGAGGGCGGCGCAGGCGACGTAAGCACTGGAGGGAGTGAGCGAAGCGAACGACCGAAGCGCGCAGCGAGCGTGCGCCGCCCTCGCGGCTGGGGCTTTGGAGGTGTCCTCTGTCGATCAGCGGTCACTCATTTATACGTGATCGATTGGAGATTTGGCGGTGCTATCTACCGATCCGCGGTCATTTATTTATAAGAAAACGGTTGAAAATCCAAAGCTGTCCTCCGGCGATCCACGGTGACTCATTTATAAGCGACCGACTGAGCCCTCCACGCTATCGTCGATGCCGCAGATCACACGACCGCCACACCCGCGATTTATTTATAAACCGAATCCGGCCGCGGCCTGCGAGGCCGCCGAGAGGTCGAGATCGAGGTTGACGACGTAGGTGTGGATCGCCCAGAAGCCCGCCAGCTCGATCGCGGTGATGATCACGGTGACGAGGTCGGCGTACTTGCTGCTCGTCGTCACGCCGCTCGGCAGTCCGTACTCCTTGTCCGAGAGCGGGTGGAACAGCGCGATGCCGCGCCGGCTCCCGACCACGTCGAGGAGGTAGTGGGTCAACACGCCGATCCACACGTACTGGAGGTTGCCGAACACGATCGGGTACGCGAGGAAGATCGCCAGCACGGGGAGGCTGTGGAGCGTCTTCCGGTGGCGCCCGAAGGCGGTGTCGACGTCGGGGAACAGCGCCCCCAACACGACCGGGACGGTGATCTCGGCGACGGTCGTCGCGGTCGCCATGTCGAGGCCGGGCTCGACGATGAACCCGAGCCCGAGGGCGAGCAGCAGGCCGTTGAGAACGTGACCGCGTTTGTTCATATCGCTCGCTGTGCGTGTCGATAGGTCAAACCACCGGATCGCGGCGACGCGCATAAGCGGTGCTTACCCGCCCCGGTCCGCCCCACCGGGCCGCCGCTCCCGGGCCGAAAGAGCCACGGCGGGGGCGCCCGACCCGCCCGTATGGAGTACGAGGAGCCGAAGTTCTTCCACGTGATGCAGTACGCCGCGGCCGCCGACGGCGACGTCATCGACATGGTGAGCGGCAACCCCGACTGGGAGCCGCCCGTCGCACTCCGGGAGGCGCTCCGCGAGTACGCCGACCTGCCGCCCGCAGACTTCCAGTACCCGCCGAGCGACGGGCTTCGCGAGCTGCGGGAGGCGATCGCCGAGCGCCGCGACGTCGACCCCGACCGCGTGGTCGTCACAAACGGCACCGGCGAGGCAAACTACCTCGCGATGGCGCGCGCGCTCGACCGCGGCGCCGGCGACGAGGCGCTGCTCATGGACCCGGTGTACCCGTACTACCCCGGGAAGACGCATCTGCTCGGCGGGGAGCCGACGCTCGTTCCCACGGAGCGCGACGGCGGCCTCGACGTCGACGCGGTCCGCGAGGCGGCGAGCGAGGACACCGCCCTCATCGTCCTCAACACCCCGAACAACCCCACGGGCGCGGTGTACGACATCGACGCGGTCCGCGATGTCGTCGGCGTCGCCGAGGCGGTCGACGCGCTCGTCGTCGTCGACGAGGTGTACGACCAGTTCGACCTCGCCGGCTCGTTCGAGTCCGCCCTCACCCTCGACTCGGACCGCGTGGTCGTCACCAGCGGCTTCTCGAAGTCGATGGCGATCACGGGGCTCCGCGTCGGCTACGGCATCTTCCCCGAGGCGCACGTCGGCGACGCGAAGACCCGGCACATGCTCGTGAACGTCACCGGTGCGCGCCCCTCCCAGTACGCGGTGTACCACGCGCTCGCCGAGACGCCGCCGGAGTACTACGCCGAGTCACGCGAGCTGCTCGCCGAGCGCGTCGACGCGTTCACCGACGCGCTCGACGCGGCCGGCGCGGAGTACAGCCGCCCCGAGGGCGCCTTCTACGTCCTCGCGCGCTTCGAGGGGTTCCCCGGCACGATGGCGAACGTCAAGCGGCTGGTCGACGAGGCGGGCGTCGCCGGCATGCCGGGCGAGGCGTTCGGCACCGCCCGCGACGAGTGGATCCGGTTCGCCCTGGTGACGCCGCGCGCGACCGAGGCCGCCGAGCGGCTCGCCGACTACTTCGCGGACGGCGCGCCGGAAACGCCGGCCGATCCGCGGTGAGCGACGGCGTGCCCGGCTCGCGGTGAGCGACGGCGTGCCCGGCTCGCGGTGAGCGACGGCGGCTGCCTCGACCGCTACCCGCCGCCGCCCCCGCCGAAGCCGCCCTTCCCCGCCTCGGCCTCGCGCTCGCGGCGCTCGCGATCGTCGTTCGCGTCCGACGCCGATCGCTCCGGCGCCGAGCCGGACCGCCGCGCCGAGAGCGCCCAGCCGAGCGCGTACATCGCGACCGCGACGGCGACGCCCGCGGCGGTACCGAGGAACTGCGCGCCGACGACGAACGAGACAGCGGCCAGCGCCGGCCCACCGAGGAGCGCGTACCCGAGGTTCTCGCGCACGACTGGCGGCGTCTCCATGTCCGGAGGGTTCGGGTCCCGGCAGAAGTTTCTTGTCCCCGTCCGCGGCCGCTGAACCGTTCCCACGACTCCGCCGTATTCAAATACGCGCGCGAAGACCAACGCGTATGGAGCAGATCGACGACCAGTACACGCCCGCGGACGTCGAGGCCGCGGTCGACGAGTACTGGGACGAGCAGGACGCCTACGAGGCGGCGAAAGAGGCGCACGCCGACGACCCGCCGTTCTTCTTCGTGGACGGGCCGCCGTACACCTCCGGGCAGATGCACCTCGGGACCGCCTGGAACAAGACGCTGAAAGACGCCGTCATCCGGCACAAGCGGATGACCGGCCACCGCGTCACCGACCGCCCCGGCTACGACATGCACGGGCTCCCGATCGAGGTAAAAGTCGAGGAGGAGCTCGGCTTCGAGAACAAGCGGGACATCGAGGAGTACGGGATGGAGTCGTTCATCGAGAAGTGCAAGGAGTTCGCCTTAGAGAACCGGGCGGCGATGGACGAGGACTTCAAGTCCATCGGGGTCTGGATGGACTGGGACGACCCGTACGAGACCATCTCGCCGGAGTACATGGAGGCCGCCTGGTGGGCGTTCTCCGAGGTCGCCGACAACGGGCTCGTCGAGCAGGGGAAACGCTCGATCTCGCAGTGCCCGCGCTGCGAGACCGGGCTCGCCAACAACGAGGTCGAGTACGAGGACGTCGAGGACCCCTCTATCTACGTGAAGTTCCCGCTCGCGGACCGCGAGGGAAGCCTCGTCATCTGGACGACGACGCCGTGGACGATCCCGGCGAACACCTTCGTCGCCGTCGACGAGGAGCTCACCTACAACGCGGTCCGCGCGGAGAAGGACGGCGAGGAGGAGCTCCTCTACGTCGCCGCCGAGTGCGTCGAGGACGTGCTCGGCGAGGGCCGCTACGAGAGCTACGAGGTCGAGGCCGAGCTCACGGGCGAGGAGCTCGTCGGCTGGGCGTACGACCACCCGCTCGCCGACCGCGTCGCCGAGTACCCCGACTTCGAGGGCGCCGGGCAGGTGTACGCCGCCGACTACGTCGAGGCCGACCGCACCGGCCTCGTCCACTCCGCGCCGGGCCACGGGGAGGAGGACTTCCACCGCGGCACGGAGCTCGGGCTGGACATCCACTGCCCCGTCGGGCCGAACGGCGAGTTCACCGAGGCGGCCGGCGAGTACGCCGGCCAGTTCGTGCGCGACGCCAACGACGACATCATCGAGGACTTAGTCGCCGACGGCCACATGCTCGCGCACGGTACCGTCGAGCACAGCTACGGGCACTGCTGGCGGTGTGACACCGGGATCATCCAGCTCGTCACCGACCAGTGGTTCATCTCGATCACGGACGTGAAGGCGGACCTCCTCGACAACATGGAGGACTCCGAGTGGCACCCCCAGTGGGCCCGCGACAACCGGTTCCGCGACTTCATCGAGGACGCGCCCGACTGGAACGTCTCCCGACAGCGCTACTGGGGCGTCCCGATCCCGATCTGGGTCCCGGAGGACGCCGAGGCCGGCAACCTCGACGAGGACATGATCGTGATCGGCACCCGCGAGGAGCTCGCCGAGCGCGTCGAGGAGGACGTCGACCCCGACTCGATCGACCTCCACCGCCCCGCCGTCGACGACCTCACCATCGTTGAGGACGGGACGACGTACCGCCGGGTCGAGGACGTGTTCGACGTGTGGCTCGACTCCTCGGTCGCCTCGTGGGGCACGCTCGGCTACCCGAGCGACGAGGCCGCGCACGACGAGCTGTGGCCCGCCGACCTGATCATCGAGGCGCACGACCAGACGCGCGGCTGGTTCTGGTCGCAGCTCGGGATGGGGACCGCCGCGGTCGGCGAGATCCCCTACGACGAGGTGCTGATGCACGGCTTCGCCAACGACGAGAACGGTCGGAAGATGTCGAAGTCGGTCGGCAACATCGTCACGCCGGAGGAGGCAATCGAGCGCGCCGGCCGCGACCCGCTCCGGACCTACCTCCTCAGTCACGACCAGCAGGGGGTCGACCTCGCGTTCGAGTGGGACGGGCTCGCCGAGCTGCAGGGCAAGCTCAACATTCTCTGGAACGTGTTCCGGTTCCCCTTGGAGTACATGGAGCTCGACGGCTACGACCCCGCCGACGCCGACCTCGCGGACGGCGAGCTCGAGCTCGTCGACGAGTGGGTGCTCTCGCGGCTCCAGTCGGTCGAGGCCGAGGTCGCCGAGGCCTGGGCGGACTACCAGGTCAGCGACGCCGTCAACGCCGTGATCGAGTTCGTCACGCAGGACGTCTCGCGCTTCTACGTGAAGGCGGTCCGCGACCGCATGTGGGAGGAGGCCGACTCCGCCTCGAAGCGCGGCGCCTACGCCACACTCGCGACCGTCCTCGACGAGGTGATCCGCATGCTCGCGCCGATCGCTCCGTACCTGACCGAGCGGATGTACCAGCGGCTCGACGGCGAGGCGACGACGGTCCATGCGCTGTCGTACCCCGAGCCGGACGCCGCCCTGCGCGACACCGACCTCGAACGCGACGTGGCGGTGTTCCGTAACGTCGAGGAGGCGGCCGCGAACGCGCGCCAGCAGGCCGGCCGCAAGCTCCGCTGGCCCGTGCCGCGCGTCGTCGTCGAGTCGGACGACGAGACGGTCGCGGCCGCGGTCGACCGGCTCGAAGCGCTGATCGCCGACCGCGTCAACGCCCGCGAGGTCGTCGTCACCGACGCCTTCGACGAGCTGGTCGAGACCGCGGAGCCGCAGATGGCCGCCATCGGCCCCGCCTTCGGCGGCGACGCACAGAAGGTGATGGAGGCGGTGCAGGGCGCGACCCGCGCGGCGGTCGAGGGCGGCGAGGTGACCGTCGACGGCGAGCCGGTCGACCTCGACGACGAGATGGTCGAGTACGTCGCGGAGCCGCCGGAGAACGTCTCCGGCGCAGAGTTCGAGGGCGGCACCGTCTACGTCGACACCTCCCTGACGCCCGACATCGAGTCCGAGGGGTACGCCCGCGACGTTATCCGGCGCATCCAGGAGATGCGCAAGGAGCTCGACTTGGATGTCGAGGCGCGGATCCGCGTCGGCGTCGCCGTCGACGACGAGCGCGTCGCCGGCTTCGTCGACGACCACGCCGACCTCATCGCCGGCGAGGTGCGCGCCGACGCGTGGCTCGACGACCCGAGCGACGCCGCCGAGGCCGCGGGCGGCCTCGTCGAGAAGTGGGACGTTGAGGAGACGACCCTCACGATCGGCATCGAGCCGGTCGCGTAGGGGTTCGATCGGGGTACGGGCCGGTTTTCGATCGCCCGCCGAAGCGGATCGCGCGCCCCGCCGCGGGCCGCGAATCGAGCCGACGCCGAAACCTATAGGTGCGTTCTTTACTCACGGTCGACCATGTATGTCCGGGCGGCTCGCCCCGACGACGCGGAGGCGTTGCGGACCGCGGTGTCACGAGCCCGCGAGGAGACGGTGTTCGACGACATCGGCGCGCCCCTGCTTGACGTGTCCGCCGCCGGAGTCCGCGAGGCCGCCGCCGAGGCGGAGTGGTCGTTCCTGATGGAACACGACGAGGAGGGGCCCGTCGGCCTGGCGATCGCGCACCCGGACCCGGACGGCACCGAAGCGGAGCTGCTGGCGCTGTGGGTCCACCCGAACCGCGCGGGAGAGGGAGTCGCGGACGAGCTGCTCGCCCGCGTCGGGGACGCGCTCGCCGACCGCGACATCGAGGTGCTCCGTGCGACGGTCCCGCCGGACCGCCCCAGCGCAGAGGAGTTCTTCAGCGCGCACGGGTTCGCGCCGCGCGGGACCCGCAGAGGGCCGGCGGGCGACGAGTCGGTCGTCGTCGCGGACCCGCGGGTGCTCGCTTGACGCGGGTACGGCGAGAAAGGGCTCCGGCCGCCGGCCGATCTACTTCAGCCGCTCTTGGAGGAACGAGGGGTGCGCCGCGGTGACGCCGTCGACGCCGAGCAGCTTCTCGGAGATGACGTCGCCGAGCTCGTCGCCGTCGCCGGCGCGGACCTCGGCCATCAGCATGTGGTCGCCCGAGGAAGTGTACAGCGCCTGGACCTCGTCGAGCGACTTCAGCTCGCGGGTGGCCTCCACGTACTGTCCGGAGTCGACGTCCATCCCGACCATGGCGATCGACTGCGACGAGAGCTTCTTCGGGTCGACCTCCGCCGAGTAGCCGACGATCACGCCTCGCTCCTCGAGGCGGTCGATGTACTTCCGCACCGTCGGCTTCGAGACGTCGGCCCGCTCGGCGATCTCCCCGCAGGACGCCTGCGCGTCCTCTTCTAACACGGAGAGGATCCGTTCTTCCGTCGATACGGTACTCATACTACTCCGTTTGTCACCAATGAAAAAATACCTTGCGAATCAAAAAACGAACGCACGGCGCCGTGAACGGCCGCCGATCCCGCTCAGGCGTGTTTGTCGAGGAACATGTCGTGGGAGCGCTCCCACTCGTAGTCGTCGTCCCAGTAGCGCTCGGCGAGCGGCTCGTCGGGCATCTCGCCGATCGCCTGCTTCTCCTCGCCGTAGGAGGGACGCTCCTCGTCGACGTAGAAGCGGCCGGTGAGGACCTCGCCCTCGTACAGCGACTCCTCGGTCTCACGCATCATCTCCGCGGCCTCGACGCGGTCCGTCTTGTCGAACTCGTAGTCGTCGGACTCGTTGACGTCGATGTACGGGACGTACTGGCGCGCGTCCTTGTTCCAAGTCGGACACTGGGTGAGGAAGTCGACGTGCGCGAACCCGTCGTGTTCGATCGCCTCGATGATGATCTCCTTCGCCTGGTTCGGGTTCACCGCGGCCGTCCGGGCGACGTAGGAGGCGCCGGCGTTCAGCGACATCGAGAGCGGCTTGATCGGCTCCTTGGCGCTGCCCGAGGGCTGCGTCTTCGACTTGTGGCCCTTCGGGCTGGTCGGGGAGGTCTGCCCCTTCGTGAGCCCGAAGATCTCGTTGTTGAACACGATGTAGGTCATATCGTGGTTCTCCCGGGCCGTGTGGATGAAGTGGTTCCCGCCGATCCCGTAGCCGTCGCCGTCGCCGCCGGCGGCGATCACTTCGAGGTCGGGGTTCGCGAGCTTCGCGGCACGGGCCACGGGCAGCGAGCGCCCGTGGATCGTGTGGAACCCGTACGTGTCGAGGTAGCTGTTCAGCTTGCCCGAACAGCCGATCCCGGTGCAAAGCAGGGTCTCCTCGGGCGTGCGCCCGACCTCCGGAAGCGCCTGTTTCAGCGCCTTCAGGACACTGAAGTCACCGCAGCCCGGACACCAGGTCGGCTGCGGCTCGACGCCGGGGGTGTACTCGTCGCGGTCGATCTCTCGCTCGTCACCGATTGCTGAAAACGTGCTCATTGGTTAGTCACCTGCGGCTGGGACGAAGGTGGTCTGATGGCCGGACGCGTCGCCGTCGCCCTCGACGATGGCGGCCTCGAACCCGTCGACGATCTCCGCCGGCTCGAACGGGTTCCCGTTGTACTTCAGCAGGCTCGACAGCTTCTCGCCGTAGCGGCCGAGGTTCTTCTGAACGAGCCCGCGGAACTGTCCGGACGCCGTCATCTCGACGACGAGGACCTCGTCGACGCTCTCGACGAACGCCTCGACCTGCTCGGTCGGGAACGGGAGCATGTCGGAGACGCCGTAGGACTTCACCGAAATCCCGGCGTCGTTGAGGCGACCGACGGCCTCCTCAACGGTCCCCTGCTGGCTACCGAACGTGAGGATGCCGTACTCGGCGTCCTCGGGGCCGGCATACGAGCCGGTATCCTCCTGATCGAGGTCGTCGCGGATGGCCTCCAGCTTCTGGGTCCGCCGGTCGATCTGCGCGACGCGGTTGTCGGGCGACTCGGCGATGTGCCCGGTGGGGTCGTGCTCGTTGCCGGTCGCGAGGAAGCGACCGCCCTTCTGGCCGGGGATCGACCGCGGCGAGACGCCGTCCTCGACGTCGTGCTGGAACCGGTGGAACTTCCCGTCCTCGCTGTGCGGCTCGTCGGCCAGCGCGTCCTCCGAGAGCGTCTTCCCGAGCGTCGGGTTCGGCTCGCGGTCGAAGTGGCTCTTCGGGACGTTCTTCAGCTCGCCGCCGAGCTTCTGGTCGTACAGAAGGATCGACGGGATCTGGTACTCGTAGGCCAGCCGGAAGGCGAGCCGTGACTGCTCGTACGCCTCCTCGACGGTCCCCGGGGCGAGGACGACCCGCTGGGAGTCGCCCTGCGAGGTGTAGAGGACGTGTTCGAGGTCGGACTGCTCCGGCTTCGTCGGCATCCCGGTCGAGGGGCCGGCGCGCATGGCCTCGACGAGGACGACGGGCGTCTCCGTCATCTCCGCGAGCCCGAGCGGTTCGGACATCAGCGCGAAGCCGCCGCCGGAGGAGCCGGACATCGCCTTGACGCCGGCGTGCGAGGCGCCGACCGCGAGCGCGGCCGCAGCGATCTCGTCTTCCACCTGCTCGGAGATACCGTCGAGCTTCGGCAGGTTCTGCGTCATGATGGTGAACACCTCGGTCCACGGCGTCATCGGGTAGCCGGCGATGAACCGGCAGCCCTCGTCGATGGCGCCGTAGGAGATGGCGTCCGAGCCGGACATGAGCAGCTGCTCTTCGTCGTGTTCGCCCGTCGGTACCGACACGTCCGGGGCGTCCACGTCGTACTCCTCGCGGACCTGGTCGTACGCGATCTGGAGGATCTCGAGGTTCGGCTCGAGGATCTTCTCCGGCATCGCGTCGCGCATGAGGTCTTGCACGTGGTCGAGGTCCATCCCGGTCAGCGCGCAGGTCGCGCCGACGCCGGCGGTGTTCCGCATGACCTCGCGCCCCTGGTCGCGGGCGAGCCCGCGGAGGTCGAGGGGGTAGACGTGCCAGTTGTTCTCTTCGACGCGCTCGTCGAAGTTCGGAATCTCCGAGGCGTCTAACAGTCCCTCGTCGTAGACGATGACCCCGCCCTCGCGGAGCTCGTCTAAGTTCTCCGAGAGCGGCTTGATCTCCTCGTTGCCGTAGACGGCCTCCTCCTGCGGGTTGCGGGCGAACGAGTCGCCAAGCGCGAGCAGGAAGTTGTAGCCGTCGCCCCGGGATTCGACGGGGCCCGCCGACGCGCGGACCTCCGTGTAGGTGTGACCGCCGCGGATCCGCGACGGGTAGTGCCGATGCGTGAAGACGTTGAGCCCCGATCGCATCAAGGCCTTCGCGAAGTTCTGGCTGGTCGAAGCGATCCCGTCACCGGATCCCCCCGATATCCGCCAGATGAGTTCGTCGTCAGTCATAGTGGTGTGTGAGCCCGAGTGGGCCTCGTGGCACGAAGTTGTGTTGGTTCCCTCTTAGGGCTTGCTATGGAATCACAAGGAACAATCATGAAGGTCTATTAGGGTGTCACATAGTCTCATGGTGTCGGCCGGGGTTTCGTGCCCTTGGTGTCGGCCGGGGTTTCGCGCCCTTTTACTTCGCCGCGCGCCGAGCGGTCGCATGCTCACGTTCATCGGGCTCGGCCTCTACGACGAGCGCTCCGTCACCGTCGAGGGACGGGAGGCGCTGCGCGCGGCCGACCGCGTCTTCGCGGAGTTCTACACAAGCCGGCTGGTCGGCGCCGACGTCGCCGACCTGGAGGCGCACCACGGCGTCGACGTCGAGGTCCGCGACCGCGCCGGCGTGGAGCAGGACCCGGAGCCGATCCTCGAGGCGGCCGCGTCCGGCGACGCGGCGTTCCTCACCGCCGGCGACACGATGATCTCGACCACCCACACCGACCTCCGCCTCCGCGCCGAGGAGCGCGGGATCGACACGCGGGTGATCCACGGCGTGACGGCTCAGTCCGCCGCGTCGAGCCTGACCGGGCTCCAGAACTACCGGTTCGGCAAGGCGACGACGCTGCCGTTCCCGTACGCGCACGGCGGCGACGACGTGCCCGCGAGCGTGATCGAGACCATCGAGGCGAACCGGGAGCGCGGGCTCCACACCGTCGTCTACCTCGACATCAAGGTCGGGACGGGGCCGACCGGCCCCGACCCCGACCACGAGGAGTACATGACCGCGGACGTCGCCGCCGGCTTGCTGGCTGATAACTGGGGCGACGAGCTCGCGGTCGTCGTCGCGCGCGCCGGCTCTCCCGACGCGGTCGTCGCGGCCGATCGGCTGAGCGCGCTCGCGGACCGCGAGTTTGGTGACCCGCTCCACCTGCTCGTGATCCCCGGCGACCTCCACCACGTCGAGGCGGACGCCCTCGTCGGGCTCGCCGGCGCTCCGGAGTCGCTCGTCGAGGACTGAGGCCGCTCGCGGTCGGACCGCACGGTCGGGTCCCGCGACTGCCCCCGCCGACCGGACGTTTGATTACCGTGCCTCGCGTTACCACGTTCCATGAAAGACGTGCCCGTCGACCGGCTCATGTCGACCGACCTCACCACGATCGACCGCGGGGCCGCCGCGGCCGACGCGGCGAAGAAAATGCGCGAGACCGGCGTCAGCTCGATCCTCGTCGTCGAGCCCGACGGGACGCTCGCCGGGCTGATCACCGCGACTGACTTCGTCGCGCTTGTCCGCGACAACGATCCGAAGGACCGGACGCCGGTCGAGGCGTTCATGACCACCGACGTCGTCACGGTCGGCCGCGAGGACACCGTCGCCGAACTGGCGCAGCCGACCGCGCACGGCTACACTCACCTCCCGGTGACCGACGCCGACGGCAGGGCGATCGGGATCGTGTCGACGACGGACCTCACGGCGCACCTCTCGAAGGCGCGGTGACGGACGGACCGGAACCGAAACGCGCCTCGCGTTGTGCGTTCCGGAAGAGTAATGTGATACGGTAACACACATCGTCGCATGGATCTCGACGACAGAACCCGCGTCGCGGACGTGATGTCGACGCCGCTGGAGACGATCGGCGCGAACGAGCCCATTCGGGACGCCGCCCGACGGATGCGCGACGGGGGGATCAGCGCGCTGGTCGTGACGACCGGCGGCGGCTGTATCGTCACGCAGAGCGACGTCGTCGGGGCGGTCGCCGACGGGCGCGACCCCGAGGCGACGACGGTCCGCGACGTGATGACCGAGGACGTCGAGACGGTGACGCCCGACCTGATGATGCAGGAGGTCGCCGCGATGATGACGATGTACGGCGTGAAACACCTCCCGGTCGTCGACGACGACTACGTGGGGATGGTCTCGTCGACGGACATCGCCGAACACCTCTCCTGAGGCGAGGCGCCCCCGAAACCGACCGCACGCCGCGGCCGAGGCTTTTTTAAAATAACAACAGCGGCAGCCCGGCGAGTATCCCCACGACGATCAACAGCAGGTTCCAGAGGAACACCGGCCGGACCAGCTCGCGCGCGATGCTCGCCGCGAAGGCGGTCTTGATCAGGATGCTGGCTGCGGTGCCGGCGACCACGCCCGCGACCGCGGTGTCGACCCCGATCTGACCGGTCCCGAGCAGCGAGACGGCCGTGGTGGTCGAGGTCCCCGACGACACCAGCCCGGCGAGGAAGGAGGTGGCGACGAACCCGCCCGCGCCGAACGTCTCCTCGGCGACCGCCGAGACGAGCAGCACGACGAGGAAGAGCCCGCCGAAGGTGAGCGCGTTCCGGAGGCTGAACGGGGAGGTGAGCTCGGCCTCCATCGTTGTCCGCCAGTCGCTGCGCCACACCGCGACGCCGATCCCCGCGAGGGTGATCGCGCCGAGCGGGAGGCCGACGACGAGCGCCGCCTCGGGGACGAAGACGGCCACCACCGCGGCGTTCCGGAAGGCCATCGCCGCGTTCGCGAGGAGTATCGACCCCACCGCGATGTCGCCGAGGTCCGCGCGCCCCTTCGCGCGCTTCGCCATCTCGGCGACGACGGCCGTCGAGTTGACGAGCCCGCCGAAGAAGCCCGTCACCGCGTAGCCGCGCCCTTGGTACCGCTTGACGAGGACGTAGTTGACGAAGCCGATGGCGCTGACCGCGACCACCAGCGACCAGACGAGCCGCGGCTGGACCGCGTTCCACGGGTCGACCGTCTCGGCGGGTAAGAGCGGGAAGACGACGAACGCGAGGATGGTGAACTCCACCGCGCTGCGGACCTCCTCGCGCGAGAGCCCCCACGCGAACTCGTGGAGCTCTCGCTTCAACACGAGCAGCAGCGACGATAGCACCGCCACCGTCACCGACTCGATGAACAGCCCCTCCGCGACGAGGACCCCGACCCCGTACGCGACGAGCATCGACGCCGACGTCGTCAGCGAGAGCCCGTCGACGTCGGGCTCGACGAAGCTCCGGACCGCGAGCAACACCGCGCTGGCGACCACCAGCACGCCCCCGATGACGAGCAGCCCGGGCTCGTCGAGCAGCGAGAACACGGCCGCGGCGAGGCTGACGAGCGCGAACGTCCGGATTCCGGCCGACTTCTGAGACCACTCCCGCTCCAGCCCGAGGAACATCCCGAGCGCGGTCGCGAGGACCAGCTTGGCGACGTTCGTCTCCAGGTAGACGAACGGATCGACCCCGCTCAGCACCGGCGACCACCCCGTCGCGGCCGCGCTCTGCGGTCGGAGCCCGGCGACCAGTCTCGCGTCCTCGCAGTCATTGTCGCTCGTATCCGTCGCCCACGCCTATAGCTTGCTATATAGCGCTATGTATTCTCGGAATTACTCCGGGACGCGACCGCCCTCGGCCGCCCGCCGGTGCCGGGAACCGGGTTCCGGCCCTATCGGTTCGTCGGCTCGCGCGGGAGGTCGAGCGACTCCGTCAGGTCGTGTTCCTCGCCGGTGATGAGGTAGAGGACGTCCTCTAAGATGACCGCGAGCTCTGGCAGCTCGCGCACCGCGAGGAAGGTGATCGCGATGAGCGCCACGACCGCCAACAGCTGGCTCATGATCCGGTCGGAGATGAGGAAGGAGACGCGGTACGGGTCGGTCGCGCCGAACATCGTCAACACGAGGTCCGGGTACCAGTGCATGTACTGGTTGCCCGCCACCACCGAGATGAACGTCGTCCGGAGGATGTTGAGGACGTAGATGAGCGGGAGCGACACCGCGAGCGCGCGGAGCTTCCGCGAGAGCGGCGCCTCGACGGCGGCCACGAGGCCGCCGAAGATGGCCATGCTCCCCAGTCCTGTACACGCCAGCACGATGTGGATGATGACCGTGTGGCCGTCGTCGAGCGTCCACGAGTACGCGGCGTCGTACCCCTCGCTGCTCGTCACCGCCTCCGGCGCGTACCCGAGGAGGTCGATGAGGGTCCCGGTCTGTGAAGCGACGATCTCGATGAGGACCCGACGGGGCTCCGGGACAGCGATCCCGGCGAACGTGAACGCCGGGATCGTCTCGAACGGGAGGTAGATGAATAACATGAGTGCGATGGCCCGGGTGAGGGTGAAAAGCGATGCCCGACCGTCGTACAGGAGGTACCCCGCGTACACGCTGGCGGGGAAGCCGACGAGCGCGAGGATCGACTCGACGTAGCTCTGGTGTTCGAACGCGAAGTACGGCACCGTCGACAGCCAGAACAGCCCGAACAGCGCCCACGTCGCGGCCGCGAGCGTCCGCCCCGCGGACAGCCCGCGGCTGTCGAGCAGCCACGCCGTCGCGAAGAGGATCGCGACGATCCACGCGAACGTGAACGTGTCGGGGATCACGCTCAACACCGCCGGCGCGCCGTGGCCGAACATATCCGTGCGGTCGGTCGTCGTCGAATAAAGCCCTTGTCGTTGCGTGCGGCGCCGGCGTCAGAGCGCCGGACCGGTCCGCCGCGCGTCGCTTCGCCTCAGCGCCGCTCGCTCAATATGAGGAGCTACCGCTCCTCGCTGTCGAGCACGCGGATCTGGTCGCCGCGGACCGTCACCGGAATCGGGACCGTCGCTTCGTACAGCTCGACGGTCACCTGGTCTTTCCCCTCGTCGATCCGCTGGACGCGCGCCTTCTCGCCCTTGAAGGGGCCGGCGATCAGCTCGACGATGTCGCCCTCGGCGATCCCCTCCACGTCCGGGGTCGGCGAGAGGAAGTGTTCGACCTCGGAGAAGGGGCTCTCGGCGGGCCCGTCGCCGCCCTGAATGACGCCGCGGGCGTGCGGGATCTCGTCGAGGATCCGCCCGAATGCGGTCCCGTCGGTCGCCTCGACCATCACGTAGCTCGTGAGCTGGTCGGGGGCGATGACGGCCTGGATCTCCGGCGCCTCCTTCTCGGCGACCATGTCGGCGACGGTGCGCTCTTGGCTCGCCGTCGTCTTGACCGAGTAGATCGGCATTACGCGCCGACCCCCGGGATCAGGCTCATGATCGCGAAGATCAGGAACCCGATGAACCCGATGAGCAGAATCCCGGCGCCAGCGATCTTCGACACCTGGAGGAACTCGTCGGTGCTCGGCGTGCTCGCCAGCTTCAGCACCCGAATGTAGCTGTTGAGGTCGTACGGAACGTCCATGTTACCGAACGATTCGAGACGAGACGGTTTTTACCTTTTGATGCGGCCCCGAAGCGGGCGGACTACTCCACGTAGTCGATGTCCTCGACGTCGCTCGGCGCGCCCCCCTCCGGCGGCTCGCCGTTGCTGCCGTAGATCTGCGGCGACTCGACGCCGGTCACGACGATCATCGTGCGCATCTCGCCTTCGAGCTCGTCGTCGACGGAGGTCCCCCAGATGATCCGCGCGTCGGGGTCGATGCGGTCGTAGATCTCTTCGACGACGCCCTCGGCCTCCTCGATGGACATGTCGGTGCCGCCGGTGACGTTCACCAACGCGGAGTTCGCGCCGGAGATGTCGACGTCGAGCAGCGGCGAGCGGAGCGCCGACTTCACGGAGTCCTGCGCCTTCGAGTCGGAGTCGGACTCGCCGAGGCCGATCATCGCGACGCCGCCCTTCTCCATCACCGTGCGGACGTCAGCGAAGTCGAGGTTGACGAGCCCCGGCATCGTGATGAGCTCCGTGATCCCCTTCACCGAGCGCATCAGCACCTCGTCGGATACCTTGAACGCCTGCCGGACCGGGAGCTTCCCGACCGCGTCGAGCAGGCGGTCGTTGGGGACGACGATGACCGTGTCGCTCACGTCTCGAAGGCGCTCCAGGCCGGCCTCCGCGTTCGTTCGGCGGACCTCGCCCTCGGCCGTGAACGGCGTCGTGACGATGGCGATGGTCAGAGCCCCCGACTCGCGGGCGGCCTTCGCGACGACCGGCGCGGAGCCGGTTCCGGTGCCCCCGCCGAGCCCGGCGGTGACGAACACCATGTCGGAGCCGTCGATGGCGTCTTGAATCTCCTCTTGGGACTCGATGGCGGCCTCCTCGCCGACCTGCGGAAGCGAGCCGGCGCCGCGGCCCTGCGTCTTCTGCTGGCCCATGAGGATCTTCGTGTCCGCCTCGATGTTGACGAGGTGCTGGACGTCGGTGTTGGCCGCGACCAGCTTCGCGCCGTGAATGCCCTCCTCGGTCATGCGGTTGACCGTGTTGCCGCCGGCGCCCCCGCAGCCGACGACCGTGATGTTCGTCTGGAGGTCTTGGAGGACGTCCTGCAGCTCGTCGTCGGTCATCGTTCCAGTCTGTGGCGGCGCGCCGGCGCTCCCTCCGGCGGCGCTCTCGCCGGCTCCCCCGGCGTCCTCTGCGGGGGCCTCTTCGGCTTCGTCGATGGCGTCCTCAACGATGGAGTCCATTATATGGTGTGGTTGCGACCCGGACGTATTTATTTTTGCCCGTTCGTCTGACGCGAGTCGGACGCCGAAATCACCGGCGTCCGCCGCCGACCGCCGAGAGTACGGGCGTCGCGCCCGTGCCAGCCGATCGCGACGTTATTTATAAATCAGTCGCGCGAGCCGGCGTCGATCGGGAACCGGTCCGTGCGCGTCCGCGACACGTCCTCCGGCTCGACGGTCTCGCCGTCGACCGCGACGGTCTCCCCTTCGGCCAGCCGCCCGAACGCCGGCCCTTCCGGGACGCCTCGCTCGGCCGCCAGCGCCGGGTCGAACGCCGTCTCCTTGGCGACGACCGCATTCTGATCCGGCGCCACCTCGACCGCGTCGTAGCCCGCCTCCAGCACCTCGGCCAACTCCTCGACGAGATCCGCGTACCCCCGCGTCTCCGGGGCCGTCGCGAACGCGACTCGCCCGGCCGCGCGGGTCCCCCCCTGTTCCGTGTCGAACGCGACGGCGACGGACTCGACCGCCTCCCGCGCCGCGTCGGCGTCGAGCCCCTGCGCCCGCGCAAGTAGGTCCGCCGGGAGGTCGCGGACGCGGACCGCGTCGTCGATCGTCCCTCCGTCGAGTGTGACCCCACCGAACCGCAGTCCCTCGTCGACGGGACCGATCTCGGCCTCCAGGCGTTCGACGAGCGGGAGCGGCGCGTCGCCGACTTCGCGGACCCACGTCTCGCTCACTACCTTGTACCCGAGCTCCTCGACGACCGCGACGAGGTCTGGGTGGTCACCGTCGATCACGGCGCGGTCGGCGCGGCTCCGATCGAAGGCGGCCTCGATCACGTCGCGGTTCGCGTCGGGCGCGCCGAGGTCGGCGAGCGCCCAGTCGGCGCCGACGTGGCCCACCGCCCACTCGGTCTCGCGAACGATGCGGGTGAACCGCGGCGCGTAGTGACCGCCGCCGAAGCCGACGACGTGGCGGGGGTGTCCCTCGGCGTCGGCGTCGACTAAGTCCGCGCCGGTCCCCCGGAGGTCGAGGACCGCCCGCGCGACCGCCCGGGCCGCCTCCGGATCCTCCCACTGCGGCTCGTCCGATCCCAGCTCAACGAACAGCGAGGGGACGGCGACGTCCGTCGGGCCGTGGTGGGTGCACTCGATGCCGACATCGTAGCCCTCAGGCGCGTGTCGCGCGAGCGCCTCGACGACGCGCTTCTCGGCCCCGGGCGCGGCCCGCGCCAGCGACTCGGGCTCGCCGCCGTACTCGGCGCCGCCGAAGTTCCCGGTGACGTGCGCCGTGAGGAGTTCGCCGGTCTCGCCCGAGTGCCTGGAGACGAACGCGAGGAACTCCGGGTCGCAGTCGAACGCGGCCGTCGGGTCCGACAGGCGGATGTGGAGGTCGTCGGACTCCCGAAGCTCGAACCCGTCCGTCCGGTAGTAGGTCCCGCCCCCGTCGGCGTCGGCGCGTGAGCCGTCCTCGCGGGCCTCCCAGTCGCCGACTTCCAAGAGCCGCTCGCCGATGTGCGCCGAGGCGCTGTCGGCCCGGCTGACGACGATCGCTATCACGACACCGGCTCCGCCGTCCGCGACCGAATACCCGTCGGTTCGCATGCGGCCTCTTCCGGACTCGGCCCACCGGACGGGGTCCCCGCTACGGCAGCAGGAGGTACACGAAGACGCCGTAGCCGACGGTGAGGGCCGCCCCGTCGACGCGGGTCACCCGCTCGCCGTACGCCATCATCCCGACGGCGCCGGCCGTGAACACGAGCAGCGCGGGGAACTCGAAGCCGCGGACGGCGGGGGCGACGCCGATGGGGGTCACCACGGCGACGATGCCGATGACCGCGAGGACGTTGTAGATATTCGAGCCGACGACGTTGCCGACGCTGAACTCGGCCTCGCCGCGCGCCGCGGCCACGACGCTGGCGGCCAGCTCCGGCAGCGACGTGCCGAGCGCCAGCACGGTGAGCCCGATGAAGATATCGGAGAAGCCGGCGGCCGACAGCAGCGACTCGCCGCCGTCGATCAGCCACCGCGAGCCGAGCACGAGCGCCACGATGCCGCCGACCACCATCGCGACGTCGCGCGGACTCGCGTCGGGCATCTCGTCGCGCTCCGCCTCGGTTATCGCCGACTGGTTCTGCTGGACGTTACGGAGGACCGCGGCGGTGAACGCGGCGAGCGCCGCGAGCAGCACCGCGCCGTCGACGAGGCCGATCCGCCCGTCCCAGCCGAGGCCGACGAGCAGCAGCGCGGCCAGCACCATAAACGGGACGTGCCGACGGAACACGGTGTCGGAGACGTCGAGCGGGCGGATGAGCGCGGACAGGCCCAGAACGAGCCCAATGTTCGCGATGTTCGAGCCGACGATGGCGCCGAGGCCGATGTCCGTCGACACGGTGACGGCACCGAGCAGGGAGACGAAGAGCTCCGGGGCGGTGGTCGCGAACGCCACGACGGTGACGCCGACGGTCGACGCCTTCAGCCCGACGGCGAGCGCGAGGTCGCTCGCGCCCGACACGAGCAGCTCGGCGCCGGCGTAGAGGAGGGCGACGCCGCCGGCGATCAACAGCAGCTCGACGAGTGGCGACCCGGGCAGCACGGCTCCCGGTTCGCGTCGCCGTTTCAAAAGGGTCGTGGTCCCCGGTCGGGCCGCTGGACGGCGTTCCGTGCCGCGATTAGGCGTGTCCCGCGCGGAACTCGCCGTGTTTCACGCCGATCGCGAACGCCAGCGCGCCGAAGACGAGCATCGACGGCACGACCATCATCAGCGTCGTCTGAAGGGGCATCATCCCCGCGCCGATGAGGCCGCCGGCGCCGATCGCGACGATCAGTACGAGGATCGCTGCCGCGCGTGGAAGGTCAAACTCCATAACAACGCTACGTCGCGAGCGATGCTAAACGTTCGGTCGGCGGCGCCGCCTTCCGGTGCGGGGAGACAGGGTGCGATCGACTAGACGTCCGCGATCGACCCTGCGGCCGCGACCGACCCGACGGCGTCACGCCTCGATAATCTCGTCTTCCTCGTCGTCGGGGATCCGGATCTCGCCGTCGAGCGCCACGGTCGCCTGCCCGCCGACGCGGACCCCCTCAGCTTCGACGCGGACGCGAACGTGGCCCGGCCGGTCGACGAAGTGGCCCTGCTCGAACCGCAGCTCGTCCGGCTCGTCGCCCTCGAAGGCGTCGACGTGGCGGAGGTACCCCCCGACCGCTCCGCTCGCGGTGCCGGTAACGGGATCCTCCGAGATGCCGAGCGAGGGGACGAACGCCCGGCCGTGGAGCGTCGAGTCGGCGTCAAGCGCGTCGAAGGTGAACGCGTACACGCCCGCGACGTCGAACTCCTCGGAGAGGCGCTCGACCGCGTCGTCGTCCGGGTCGGCCTCGCCGAGCCGCTCCAAGAAGTTCACCGGCACGACGAGGAACGGCAGGCCGGTCGACGCGACCGCGACGGGGAGGTCCGCGCCCACGTCGCGCAGTGCGGCGGGGTCGACCCCGAGCGCGGCCGCGACCCGCTCCAGGTCGACGTCGACGACCTCGACGCTCGGGGCCTGCTGTCGCATCCAGACGGTGCCGTCGTCGTCGACCGCGACCGTGATGTCGCCGACGTTCGTGCGGACCGTGCGCTCGCCGCCGTCAATCGCCCCCTCGGCGAATAGGGTGCCGTACGTCGCGATCGTGGCGTGCCCGCAGAGGTCCACCTCCGTGGTCGGAGAGAAGTAGCGGAGCCGGTCGTCGGCCGCGCCATCGTCGGCCGCACCGTCGTCGGCCGTCAGGAACGCGGTCTCCGAGGCGCCGAGTTCGGCGGCGACCGCGGCCATCTGACCGTCGCTCAGCCCTTCCGCGTCCGGGACGACGCCGGCGGCGTTTCCGGCCAGCGGCTCCGCGGCGAACGCGTCGACGAGCAGCGCGCGTCGGGTCTCCATGTCGGGCCCTCGGCGGGTCACGGACAAAAAGCCTCCCGAGCGAGTCCGCGGCGCGGGTGCGGAGTCGACCGCGCCGTGGCCGGGTCGGCTCAGCCGTTTCGGCGGCGGACCACGTCGTCGAACTCGAAGCGCGCGCCGCCGTCGTCGGCGGTCGTCGCCCGCACGGTCCACCCGTGGGCCTCGGCCACCGCCTTGACGATGCCGAGCCCGAACCCGGTCCCCTCGCTGCTCGTCGTGTACCCCGTCTCGAAGACGCGCTCGCGCTCTTCCTCCGGGATCCCCGGTCCGTCGTCCGCGACGTAGAGGAGGTCGTCGTCCCAGCCGACCGTCACCGTCGGCGCGTCGCCGTCTCCCGACCTGCCGTGTTCGGCGGCGTTGCGGAACAGGTTCTCGAACAGCGTTCGGATCCGCGAGGCGTCCCCGACCACGGTGCCGAGCGGTTCGGTCGCGAGCGTCGACTCGCCCGTCGCGATCGTCTCCCACGCCGCCTCGACGACGCGGTCGAGGTCGACGTCCTCGGCGTCGACGACGCGCTCGCCGAGCCGGGCGAACGAGAGCGCGTCGGCGATCAGCTCCTCCATCCGGTCGAGCGCCTTCGCCGTCCGCGCCAAGCGCTCGTCGTCCCGCGACTCCCGGACCAGGTCGACGTTACCGGCGGCGACGTTGAGCGGGCTCCGGAGGTCGTGGCTCACGACGCTGGCGAACTGGTCGAGCCGGTCGCGCTCGCGGCGTATCTCCGCTTGGGTCTTCCGCCGCTCCAGCTCGTACCCGACCCACCGCGCCATCAGGTCGACCAGCGTCGTCTCCCACTCGGAGAACGGGACCGGTCGGTCGTCGCGGTCGTAGAAGCAGAACGTGCCGTACACCTCGCCGTCGACGACCACGGGGGCGCCGACGTAACAGGAGATGCCCTGCCGGACGAACCCCGCGCGCGTCGACAGCTCCGGGTCGGACGCGATGTCGCGGACCTGGACCGAGGCCTCGGTGGTCACGACGCGCTCGCAGTTGGTTTCCGCGAGGTCGACGACCGCGCCCGCGCCGAACGCTCCGGTCGCGTCGTCCGCGACCTCGACGACGTATCGGTCCCCCTGGACGCGCGACAGCACTCCCGACTCCGCGCCGAGGACGTCGCGCCCGAGCGAGAGCAGCTTCTCGACCTTCCGCTCGAAGGGGTCGTCCTTCGCCGAGATGATCTCGTAGAGCCGGCGCATCACCCGCTCCCGGCGCTGCAGTTCCTCCCGCTCCTCGACCGACTCGGTGACGTCGCGGAAGTACACCGAGGCGCCGGTCTCGGAGGGGTAGACGCGCGCCTCGAACCAGCTGTCGACCGGCTCGTAGTAGGTCCGCGCGTCCGCCGGCTCGCCGGTCTCTCTGGCGCGCTCGAAGGCGGCCTCGAACTCCGTTCCCCGCGCGTTCGGGAACGCGTCCCAGAGGTTCGTCCCGACGAGCGCGTCCGCGTCGACCGCGCCGTCGTCGACTGCTACGTCGTCGTCTGCGACGCCGTCTTCGTCTGTCACGTCGCCGTCCGCTACATCCTCGTCGTCCACCGTTCCGGCGAGCTCGGCCGCCTGAGCGTTGAGATAGGCGATCGCGTCGTCGTCGTCGACAGCGACGAAGCCGTCCGCCATCCGGTCGAGGATCTCCGATCGATCCTCGCCGAGCGCGCCCGCCGCTGAGTCGGCGCGGAACGTCGCGACCGCGCGGACGATCCGGTCCGCGAGCGAATCCGCGAGTGCCTCCGCGACCCCTTCGTCGGGGTCGTCCAGGTCTCCCTTCCGGACGTACCCCGTCGCGTCGGCGTCGACGGCCGCGGCCGCGACCCGCTCGTCGCCCGCTCCGGTGACGAGGAACACCGGAAGATCCGGGTCGTGGGCCCGGACGCGGCGGAGGAGGTCGAGGCCGCTCTCCGCGTCGTCGACGGCGGCTCCGTCCTGATACGCTTCCCCGATGGCGTACTCGGTGACGACGCAGTCGTACGATTCCGTCTCCACGGCGGCCGCCGCGGCGGCGTGGTCCCGGACGCGCCGCACCGTCGTCCCGTCCGAGAGCCGGTCGAGCGCGTCGCCGAGCGCCGCCGCGAAGCGGTCGTCGGCGTCTGCGAGCAACACGCGCACGGGCTCCCGGGTCATCGTTCGAACCTTCCCCCGCGGCCACTTGGCTATGTGGGTCTCCGGACCACGATTCTGACCGGTCGTTCGATCGCGGCCGAGCCCCGGAGCTCCGCCCGGCTTCGCGGGCCGCCGATGTCAATCCTTTTGCCTTCGACCGCGGATGGGTGTGTATGGGCCTCTTCGATCGGCTGCGTGGGAGCGACACGCCGCGGGTGGCGTTTATCGGGATCGACGGCCTCTCGTACCGGCTCGTCGCCGACAACCCGGAGACGTTCCCGACGCTGTCGGCGATCGCGGACGGCGGCGAGGGCGGCGGGATCGACAGCATCGTCCCGGCGGAGTCGAGCGCGTGCTGGCCGAGCCTCACGACGGGGAAGAACCCCGGTGAGACGGGCGTGTACGGGTTCCAGGACCGCGAGGTCGGCTCCTACGACACGTACGTGCCGATGGGCCGCGACGTCCAAGCCCCCCGGGTGTGGGACCGCGCGACCGACGCAGGGCTCGACGCGACCGTGATGAACGTCCCCGTCACCTTCCCGCCGCAGCGCACCGTCCAGCGGATGGTCTCGGGCTACCTCTCGCCCGACCTCGACGCGGCCGCGCACCCCGAGGAGCTGCGCGAGTACCTCACCGAGAGCGACTACCGCCTCTCGGTCAACGCGAAGCTCGGCCACAAGGAAGACAAGACCGCGTTCTTAGAGCACGCCCGGGAGACCCTCGACGCCCGCGCTGCGGCCTTCGAGCGGTACGTCGAGCGCGACGACTGGGACCTCTTCGTCGGCGTCTTCACCGCCCCCGACCGCGTCAACCACTTCCTGTGGGGCGACTACCAAGACGGCGGCACGTACCGCGAGGAGCTGCTCTCCTTCCACGCCGCGCTCGACGACCACATCGGATCGGTCCGCGAGGCGCTCCCCGACGACGTCACGCTCGTCGTCGGCTCGACGCACGGGTTTAGGCGCCTGCGATACGACGTGTACTGCAACGAGTGGCTCGAACGCGAGGGGTGGCTCTCCTACGAGGACGACGACCACGACGCGCTCGCCGACATCGACGACGACGCCCGCGCGTACTCGCTCGTCCCCGGCCGCTTCTACCTCAACGTCGAGGGCCGCGAGCCGAACGGCGTCGTCCCCGAGTCCGAGTACGAGGAGACGCGCGCGGAGCTTCGCGAGGCGCTGGAGTCGTGGACCGGCCCCGACGGGAACCCGGTCGCCGACCGCGTCGTGGACCGCGAGACGGTGTTCCGGGGCGACCACGCCGCCATCGCCCCCGACCTCGTCGTACTCCCGAACGACGGGTTCGACCTCAAGTCCGGGTTCCGTCCGCACGACGGCGTGTTCGATCCCGACGGGCCCCGGACCGGGATGCACGCCTTCGACGACGCCGCGCTGTTCGTCGACCACCCGGACGCGACGGTCGAGGACGCCGACCTCCTCGACGTCGCGCCCACCCTCCTCCGGCTGCTCGACGTCGACTACGGCCGCACGGACTTCGACGGCGCCTCCTTGGTCTGAACGGTCCGCGATTCCACGCGCCCGGCGATCGCTCTCCCTCCGAGACGGCCGACCGAATTGAAGTGAGTCCGTCCCCACCGGCCGGCATGGACCGGACTCCCGACGGGACTCCCGTCGGCGTCGACGACCCGTACGCGGTCGCCGGCGTCTGCGACCACCTCACCGACGACGGCCGGTGCCGCTTCGCGCTCACGCGGGCGGGCAACGACCCCGAGTTCGCGGCCGCCCGGCGCGCCGACGGCTACGACTGCCACGTCGGCGCCGACGGCGAGTGGCCCGCGTGCCCGCACTACCGGTCCACGACGGACGCGAAGACCTGCGCACGGTGCGGACTCGAGGACGTGCGGCTGGCCCACGACGACTCCCGGCCGCTCGTGGAGGAACACCACCTCTCGTACGGCGGCGACGACGCGCACGAGATCACGGTCGGCCTCTGTCGCTGGTGTCATGCGAAGGTCCACAAGTCGATCGCTCGGATCGACGACGACGCGAGCCCGGACCCCGAGGCGATCGCAGAACGCGAGGGACGGCGGGAGACGGAGCGCTCGGCGTCGACGTTCGAATCGGCCAGCGAGAAGTACGACCCCGAAAAAAAGTGCGACCCCGAGGAGTAGGACGATTCCGAGGAGTGGGCCGACCGAGTCAGGCGTCCGACGTCGGCCGGATCAGGTTCGCCAGCGCGACGAGCAGGCCGAGGAACCACCCGAGCGGCACCGAGATGCCGATCCACATCAGCACGTAGCCGAGTCCGGGGAGCCCCCACTGCTCGCCGAACGTCTCCAGGTCGAACGCGCCGCGGAGGACCTCGTTTATCCCGCCGACCGCGAGGAACGTGTCGAGGATCCACCGCGCGAGATCGTAGCTCGGCGGGAGGATCAGCTCCTCCAGCGTGGGCGTGACGAGCGCGGCGACGACCGGCGGGAGGAACAGCGCGCTCATCGCGAACGGGTACGCGAGCAGGACGCTGACGAACCGTCCGCCGAGCTTCGAGAAACCGGCGGCGAGGGCGGCCGAGACGACCGCCACCGTGCTGGCGGCGCCGACCGCGATCACGGCGTCGAACGGGAGTTGGAAGTGCGTGATAACCGTCAGCGTCCCCCAGACGACGGCGGCGACGACCACGGCGCCGGCGACGCCGATGCGGGTGACCGCGGAGTCGAGCTTCGCGGCGTAGTAGCGCGTGGCGAACCCGACGAGGAGGAGCGGGTACGCGACCGCGACGAGCGGCGCGCCGAGCGCCGCCCAGAGGTAGTAGCCGACCGACTGGACGGCCGTCTCGGGCTTCCACTTCCCCAGGACGGCGCTCGGGTCGAGCTGCCGCGGGAAGACCACCTCCATCCACGTCTCGTGGAGGCGAATCACGTCTAAGAAGAGCGCTTCCACCAGCCCGGTTTGTCCTCGACGTTCCATTTGCCTCACGTCGCGCGCGGCCCGACGTGAACTTTGTGCCTTCGGCTGCGGGGTTCTCGAGACCGATAGACGCGTCGATAGGCTTAAAGAACTGTGTAGACCACCGGAACACATGAAACGACGTGGACTGCTCGCGGCACTCGCGGCGTCGACCTCGGTCGCTATCGCGGGATGCGCCGGCGAGGACGGGAGCTACGAGTTCGACGCGGAACCCGCTCGCGTTCCCGAGTCCGCGTACGCGGACGGCTACTCCGGGGAGGATCCAGAGTCGTACACGATCGACCGCGAGTTCAACGCCACTGGCGTGAACGCGAAGGTCACGGCGACGACCTGGGTCGCCCGGTACACCAACTCGACGACCCAGTCGGCGCTGTTCGTGGCGAGCACGCCGAATGCGTCCGTCGCCGGCCAGTCAGTCAACCCCCTCGTCAGGGTGGAGGGAGCAGAGCTCATCCGCCAGCTCCTCAACCAGATCAATCAGCAGGACGTCGGCGGCGGCAACGCCGACATCGAAACGGACGACATCGAGGAGCGCGGCGAGGAGACCCTGACCATCCTCGGCGAAGAGACCACCGTCCCGATCTTCGAGACGACGATCAGTGCCGACGTCGAGGGGACGGGCAACTCGAGCGGGTCCGTCGAAGACGTCCCTGTCCTCCTGTACATCGCTACCGTCCCACACACTGCGGACGACGCGGACAGCGAAGACGTGATCGCGATGGTCGGCATTCACCCGGAAGGGGATAGCCAGAGTAACCAGTCCCAGCGCGACCAGTTGCTCTCGATGATGGAAGCGGTCGAACACTGACCGGCCCCGGCGACTCCCGTCTCCGCTCTTCTCCCCCGTCAGATTTCGATCGTTCCCCACGAACCTCCGGCCACGACTTGGACACGAGGCGACGCAGTCATGCGATTATTTCCCTGAACGGAAGCTTTCACGTCCGTAAGTCACTTATAAGCGATCGACCCGAGTGAGAGATCCCGCGGTGTGACAAG
>NZ_CP187139.1:0-178640 GCF_049604745.1 Halorubrum xinjiangense
GTGACGCTCGACAACACGAACGGACGCCGGCCGCACACGATCCACTTCCACGGCGTCACGAAGACGTGGAAGAATGACGGCGTTCCGACGTCGACCGGCATCCAAGTCCCGGCAGGCGAGAAACACACGTACGAGATCCCGGCGAACGTTCCGGGGACGCACTTGTACCACTGTCACCTCCAGACCCACCGCCACATCGATATGGGGATGTACGGGATCTTCCGGGTCGACCCCGAAGGCTACGAACCGGCGGACCGGGAATACTTCATGACGATCAAAGACTGGGACTCGCGGGTCCCGAAGAAGTGGGCCGGTGAAGCGGACTTCACGTACGACACGGCCTCGCGCAATCCGGACGTCTTCACCGTCAACGGGAAGAGCGCACCCCGAACCCTCCATCCCGAACAGGGCTCTCCGATCATCGTCGATAAGGGAGATTTAGTCAGAATTCACCTCGTCAACGGCGGGTACATGTCCCACCCGATGCACATCCACAACCACCGCTTCCAGCGCGTCGAAAAGGACGGTGGAGTCGTCCCGGAAGCAGCCCGACACGACATCGACGTCACGAACATTGCCCCCGCCGAGCGGCACACGATCGAGTTCACGGCCGACGCGGACCCCGGCATCTACCTCATGCACTGCCACAAGGTCAACCACGTCATGAATGGGACGTTCTATCCCGGCGGGATGCTTACCGGAGTCGTGTATCGCTCCGTCATGGATTCGGACATCTTCAGCCAGCTCATGGAGTACGCCGGATACGAACCGAACTGATAAGATCGGACATTTTCACAAAACAACCTGATCGGGCTCTCTCCAAAACGTTTTGCCCGGACGGAAATTTCCGCGGAGTCACTTCAACGATTTCGTGAGGGCCGAAAGAGACAGATAATTGTATGCGGATCGCTAAACTTGGGTAATGCTTCCGAGAGGACGCCAACAGGATACAGACGGTGACAGAGAGGGCTCTCATCGAAGGTTCTCCCGCTTATGTATCCTGTTTTCAGTCGGGGTTATCCTCCTCTCTCTGATCCCGACCGTGGCCGCTCACGGTGGCTCCGAAGCGTCAGGCCTCTCGCAATCGCACGGACTGGCGATCGTTCTGATCGGCGTCCTGTCAGTCGGTACTCTCGTACTGCTCAAACGAAGCGGGCGAATCTCTCCGACAGCCGCTCTGTACGGGATTGCGGTCGGCATCGGGATTACTGTCGCCGGAGCGATTCTGTTCGAGGGGCTGGCCCCGGACCCGACGTATCAGGCCAGTTCGATGCCGTTCCCCCGGTCGTGGTATCAGCCGCTCGCGATCGTAACGGGTCTTTCGGTCGTGGTTGTGAGTTTCATCGTCGGGGTCGTGCGTTGGACAACATGTCCCCGGTACATGGTTCTCGGAATGATACTTGGAGGATGGATACTGTATCCGTACCTACTTCCGGGTTTTAGCGGCTACACGAATCCGATAGGTTACGGGATTGTCCTCGCAACACCACTGCTCGTTGGATATATTCTCTGGAAAGATGTGGGCCCGACGCTGTCCGTGATTCTTCAGGATCCGGTAGCACGTCGGTTCGGATTCGGTATCGGAGCCATGGTGAGTATCTTTTTTATGGCGACATCGGGGTATCTGTCGTTCTTCAGTGAGGAAGGTGCCCCCGAAGAGACAACTGTGGCCGTCTTATCCGTACTGTATCAGATCGTACGGTGGCCCACACTCGAAATACTCCTTCCGGACGTTCCGTTCTTCATCGCTATCTCTCCGGGAGTACTACTGGTACTCGGATCGCTTGGCGTTCTCGTGGGCCTGAATGCGGCCGCCGTTGCTCACTCTTGGCGTCTCAATCGTGAGGCAGGAGCGACACAGGGCACCGCCGGGACGGCGACGGTCGTCGGTGCGTGTACGTGTGGATGCTGTGGGCCGCTCGTCTCCCAAGTCGCAGTAATCGCCGCGGGTCCCACGATTGCGGCGCCGATATACTGGATCTTCGTCGATTCGGCGTCGCCGCTCAACTCGATATTCCTCTTGGGTAGCATCGCGCTATTCACCGGGACGCTCATCTATTCGATCGATTCCGCTACACCTACCCGAAAAGACGTGTTTGAGGTTAGTGCGGATTAGATAGACTCAACTACATCTGTTGATATCCTCTGTCGGTGATTGTTCACCGAGGTCTTGTTGAAATAAAGAGCGTATTGATCAGCAATATCAATCGGATAGAGACAACGCAGGGCGAGCATGGATCTCGACCCTGTGAATCTCACGGACTGGGCTGTACCACTACGGACTAGCGCGGAACTCACCGTGCTTCATCCCGAAGAAGAACGCGATGACCGAGAAGACGATCATTGAGGGGAGGACCATCATGAAGACCGTCGAGGGGGTCATCATAACCGTTAGCGCGACTGTTGCGACGGCGACGATCACAGCAAGTGGAATCACCGAGCGCGTGAAGTCGAATTCCATATCAGGAATGGTGGCTGGACAAACAAAGTGTTTAAGAAAGCAAATCTGATGATCAACTGATTTACAATTATCGCCGTGAAATCACACTGGCCGAGTGCTACATAGATCCTCTGATGGCACCGTAGAAAGGGGTGTTCTGACGAGAACACCCCGGCCCGATCACCGGTGATTCTCTCATCAAAACGGAGCCGTCACCACACAGGGACCAGCTGACAGCGACAAACGACACTTCTTGCCCGGCTATCCTGTCGATTTCTCTTGCTTCGCCTCCGATTCCAGGAATCTGGAGGCTCGCTTCAGGTTTCTCCCCATTGCTTTCGCTATCGAGGCGTTTTTCACCTTGATTTTCCCCGTGAACTTCGTTTTCTCACCGTCTTTGTGATACATCTCGTTCATCAATGACTCAACTCCGGCACGTAAGTTCAGGAACTCCTGTTCCGCTGGATCATCCAACCGCCTCCGTCGCTGAGCCACTTCTACCCGCCGTTCCCTGAACCCGTAGCTATAGTGTTCTTGCTGTTCCTCGACGAAACAGTTCTCTTGGTGCTGGCAGCCATCACAGAACTTCTTGTCCATCTTCCCCGAGATACGGCCGGTCTCGTAATGGTTCTGCTCGAATGGTTCGTGTCCGGCAGGACACGCAACCATTCTCGTCCCATCCCACTCTGGGGCGGCAAGCGACATCTTCTCCGCCGCAGGCCGTTGACCCGTGATTCCTGTGAAGTGCTGCGTGATCTCCTGATCACGGCAGCACTTTTCTACTTCCTTGTGCGTGTACCCACCATCTACGAGCAGGTCACGTAATCCCGTTTCCTCGGCGAGATTCCTCGCGTCTTCGGCCAAGAGGTCTCCATCATCCGTGTTGTTCGTATCGACTCGAACCGCCGTAATTAGACGAAACGGATTTTCACCATCGCATGTCTCAGCGATATTCGACTTGTAGCCGAAGTAATCTTCCGCGTCCTTGGAACGATACGTCGCTTCGTCGTCGTGAGGGTTTTGCAGTGAGCTGCTGTCGATCTCGTCGGACTCTTCCAGTCCGATGTGATCGTGTCTGTCTTCGGCGTCTCTTTCTAACGACTCGGAGTCGGGTTCATCTTCGGCAGTCTCTGTAGAGTCACTTGAAGAGGTGTACGTTTGGAGTGGCTGCCAGCCCGGTGACTCGTCACCGGGATGGCCCTGATCAGCAGAATCCTGATTATCGTCATCGTCTTCGAGATCAGGAATGCGATAGCATTGTTCGTCGAGGACACGCTGTAGATGAGCGAAGCTGTTCAACCCGGCGTATTCATCCTCGTCTCCGAATCGATCAACAAGCCACGCAGTATGCTCGGCGAGCGTTTCCATCGTTGCGGGAATTTCGCCCGGTTCAAGATGATAGGACAGCTCTAAGTTCTCGATGTCGGCGAACTCGTCATTCCAGCAGGAAGTTCCTGTGCGATCTCCCGAAGGAGATCGCACAGGAAATTGTGAAGCACTTTAGCGAGGAGATCGACACGAGACAGTTGCTTGATGTTGGCCTCAATGAACGTCGAATCCATCCGTTGAGTACTCGCATCAATCTCAAATTCACCCTGAAAGTAGGTACGGTGATTCTCGAAAACCTCGTTTAGCAGGTCGTGACCGGTCTCTTCTTCGTATTCCATCAACCGACGGCGGAAATTGGTGAGTGTCTTCTCACAAATATTGTCTCCGAGTGTCTCCTTTCCTAATACGTTCCTGACGCGAAAGTCGAAGACGTAGGCGTGTTCGAGCTCTTTGTCGGACATACCGGCAGGTGTTAGATAATCTCCAAGGAGACAAGCTCGTTGACTGGCTTGTTCGGACGGCTATACCCGTCGTGGTATAGCCGTTCGAACTTTGTTTCATCAATTTGGGTGAAAACATGTTCGCAGAAGTGAGTAGACCAGTGATTCTGCAGTTTCTTTCGTATCCTGCCTGAAAGGTCTTTCAAAGGCGAAAAGAGCATCTCTTGCTCATGTTCAGTATTTTCTCTAAACACGTTATTACCCAATTTATTGACTTAACGAAACTCTGATGTAAATAACTTACAAATATTATTTTAGACACCTCAATTGAAGTCACATAGAAAACTCAGGTAACTCATCAATACACCTTTCTACGGTGCCGTCATCCTCTGAATTTAGCACGAAAAATCTATCAACTCCTGAGGATTTCAACCGAGCGACTCAACTCTGTTCTCGTCTTGGCTCGTACATGCTACTGAAGCAACTTTCGTCGGGTGTTCACAGCGACTAGACCGCCGCCGGCAATGACTGCGATCGCTGCTGACAGCGGATTGAAGAACCCGACGGCCAACGCCAAGAGAGCGATTCCGTTGTAGGAGAACGCGAGGAGGTTGTTCTGTTTCACGCGACGACGAGCCGCACCCGCTAGGTCGAAGGCGGTTTCGACGGAGCGGATGTCGTTGTCGACGATAGCGATATCGGCGGCGTCAGCAGCTAACGCCGTGCCGCCGCCCAACGAAATACCGAGGTCGGCGGCTGCGAGTGCCGGGGCGTCGTTGGTACCGTCCCCGATCATCGCGACCTGACCGTCTGATTTGAGTCGCCGGATCGTCGCCGTCTTTCCTTCCGGTGGAACCTTCGCGAAGACGTGCGTCACGGCTTCGTGCTGCTTGAAGAAGTCCGTCGCTTCCTCGTCGTCACCGGTCAAGACGACGATGTCCGTGTCTCGTGCTCCGAGCCGAGAGATGGTGTCGTCCCAGCCGTCCCGCGGCTCATCGCCCACGACGATCAGCCCCTCTGCTGTCCCGTCGCGACCGACGACGACCGAAAGCTGACCGAAGCCCCGAGCGTCGGCGACACGAGACCGGATGTCGTCGTCCACGGTCCACCCCTGTTCCGCGAAGAGATCGAGGTTTCCGACAAGATACGGAGTTCCATCGATCACCCCTTCGATACCGGACTGGTGATTCGTGAACTCGCTTATCTGGCCTGTTTTCTCTGTCTCATTACCGTTATTGTCCGAGTTCGATTGATCGTCAAGGCCTTGGTCGGTCGCATTCCTGTGGGCGAAAGCCGTTGTGATGGCGTTTGCAGCGGGATGTGATGCTCGTTGTTCGAGCGCTGCGACGGCGTCAAGGAGGTCCGCAGGAGCGTCCGCTTCGATCACCTCCATCTCTCCGGTCGTGAGGGTCCCCGTCTTGTCGAAAACAACGGTATCGATGTCTCGGAGTCGTTCGAACACCGTCTCGTCGAAGATAATGATCCCCCGACGGAGTGCACTTGCGAGGCTCTTCGCGACCGAGAGCGGCGTCGCAAGTCCGAGGGCCCACGGCGAACCGGCGAGGAGGACCAGCAGTGCGAGGAGGATCGCGTCCGGGATGCTCATGTCGAACGCGATTACACTGGCACCACCGATCGCAACGGCGGCTCCGACAACGAGAAGTACCGCGTACGACGCGAGTTGGTCGGCGTGGCGTTGGACGCCGTGAGTCGCGCTCTGGAGGTCCCACACGGCTGTGGTTATCCGATCGATACTGCTCGTCACGTCCGTGCCGACACGAACCAAGGCCGCGCCGTCCGTGACGATCGATCCACCAATGATCTCGTTGCCGGCGCGTTTTAGCACCGGAAGCGACTCGCCAGTGACGATCGCTTCGTCGACGGTACAGCTGTCTTCGACCAGTTCACCGTCTACTGGGACTCGTTCACCCTGTCGAACGAGCACGACATCCCCTGAATTGAGGTCCTCCACGCGAACTTCCTCAGTCTTCCCGTCCGAGTCATACGTTCGTGCGCGCTCGACTTGTGATATCGTGAGTTCGGTGAGGCGATCAAGGGCGCGCTGCTTGATCGACGACTCGTAGAACACCATCGCGGTGACTGCGGCCGTGACGACGATCGCGAGGTCGTAGAAAATGTCGTTTTGTCCGAGGATGACAGCGGCCGTACTGTACGTGTACGCGCTGATCGCGGTGATCGCGACCAACAGGTCGGTGTTCGGGCGTCGCATTTTGAGACTGAGGTATGCGCCGCGCAACACCGGGAGACCGGTGAAGAGGAGAATAATGCCGGTCATCACGAAATACAGCCGGAGGAAGACGAACGCTCCCTCGCTATCTAGACGGAAGGCACCCTCGAATATTTCGAGCGCTTGCCAGTCAAATATTGACGCAAGGTGAGCGGGATAGATAATTGCGACGTACGGGACCAACAGAAACGCACCGAAGAGGAATCCGACGGAGTATCGCATTCCCAACAGCTGGTCGTCTCGACGCTTTCGAATTCCACCCATCTCTCGTGCTCGGCGCGTCGTCCCACCGGTTTCGCTCACGTCTGACGAGGCATCCTCACGGAGATACGCCGTATACCCGAGGGTACTCAATACATCACGCAGCGACTCCTTCGAAACAGTGTCTGGGTCGTGTTCAACTCGGATCGTCTCGGTGACGTAACTCGCCTCGGCACTGATCACTCCCTCTTGTTTCTCAGCGAGAGATTCAAGATACGCCTCACACGTCGCGGAGTACATGCCGTCAATCCGGAGGAACGTCCGAGAACGATACTGATCGGGAGGAACAGTGTCGTCTCCCTCATCAATCTTGTTCTCAGTTGTGGTCTGGGTGACATCGAGAGAATCGGGAGCCCCAAGCGTCGTGTGTACATCGTGGCACCCGCTCGAACAGAACGAGCGTTCACCATCAGCCTCGAACGTGGAAGACTGAATCTCTCGACCACACAAATAACATTTTTCAGTCATATATTAGTGGGAGTGGTTCATGCTGTCTGTCTGAGAGCACACCGGTCTGAATGGACACTATGAACCATGTTTTTTATAGAACGTATTCGGATGATAGGGTGTCTGTCGCTTATGATTCGGTAAGTGGGTCGTGTTTATGTGGTTGTTGATACTCTCTGTGGTGGATCTGTGTCAATCAGTCGTATCCACACCTACGTAGCATCCTCGGAAATATGCGACCACCACCCTCGCTCGCTGATCGCTATGTGTACTTGAGCGATGATCCCCAACAGGGGCAGTTCCAAGAGCGGACCGATCACAAGCGCCAACGGAATGAGTGGTTCATTCGGGAACGCGACGACGGCGATCGCGAGTGCAGTCGGTGAGTTTCGCGACAGGATAGTGTTGTTGAAACACACGAGTTCCTCGTACGAGAAATCAAGCATACGACCAATAGCGAATCCGACACCGAGGTTGATCACGTAAAAGGCGATCACGGGAATCGCCATCACAGCGAGCAGTCGCGGATTCTCGACGATTACCTGAATTGAGGCGCTAAGGCCCCTTCCTCATTCGTCTTTAGTTAATACTCTTAGTAATACTTAGTAGCTTCATATTCGATCCAGATTCGACACGTTCGTGCCGGCAATAGGTGGAAAATGGCGGTTTTGAGGGTTGCTTGTCGTTCGATATCAGCAACAACAGAATCTCAGCCGTGATTTCTACTACATCTAATACTCTTAGACATAATTTAAACTCAAGTATTACTACTGGGCTTAACTAAAGACGAATGGCCCCTTCCTCAACGAGCGACCGAAGGGAGCGAGTAAGGAGGGGATACAGCGCCGCGGCTCTGTTGAAATCCTCAAAGAGTTACATGTTTAGCCTGTAATTCGACGAAATGAAGGCCCTCCCGAAGTCGCAGATTCTCCGTTTTGCTGAGAAGGCGATCCATCTGGCGCGTCGAGCGGTCTCCCGATACTCCTCGAAATTTTCTAAACACCGCTATACACTTCCCCAACACGTTGTTCTGTTGTGTCTCAAAGTTCAAAAGAACACAACCTACCGTGGCTTGCTTGACGAACTGATCGAGATGCCACGCATCCGTCGAGCTCTTGGATTAGCTGAACTTCCTACTCCTTCAACGCTCTGTAAGGCGTTCAATCGACTTGATATGACCGTATGGCGTATCATATTGACTCTCTCAGCGACGCTACTTCCGACGAGCGGAGTTGTTGGAGTTGATGCATCAGGGTTCGACCGCAGTCACGCTTCGAAACACTACACGAAACGCGCCGAGCTCACGATTCAGCAGCTCAAAGTGACGCTGCTGGTCGATGCGAAGGTGAACGCAATCCTAGATTTACACGTGACGACGACCCGGAAACACGATAGCCAGGTTGCGCCGTCACTGATCAAACGCAATCCCGAGAATATCGACATTCTGCTCGGTGACAAGGGCTACGACGACCAGAAGATCAGGCGGCTTGCTCGTCAACACGAGGTTCGTCCACTGATCAAGCATCGTGAGTTCACATCGCTCCATAAGGCATGGAACGCGCGCTTAGATGCTGATCTCTATGGCCAGCGGAGTCAATCCGAGACAGTCAACTCTACGCTCAAGCGGAAGTACGGTGCGTTCGTCCGCTCACGACGATGGTGGAAGCAGTTCCGTGAACTCACCATCGCTTGTCTCAGTCACAACATCGACCGATCACTCTGAGTGGTCAAGACATATGATTCACAGACCGCTCAGGATCAGGGAGTAATGATTCTTGCCAGTCTTCATTCAGTCTCTGCTAAACACCGTTGCTGGATCAAACGGCCACCACTCGCGGTTTCGGATCGCCAAATGGATTTGTGCAATGAAGCCTAACAGCGGAAGTTCCAACAGCGGCCCAATAACCAGTGCGAGCGGGATGAGCGGCTCGTTCGGGAACGCGACGACGGCAATTGCGAGGGCCGTCGGTGAGTTCCGTGAGAGGATCGTGTTGTTGAAACAGACCATCTCCTTGTAGGAGAACGAGAGTACTTGTCCGACGCCAAACCCGATGCCGAGATTGATCGCATAGAAGACGAGAACGGGAACCGCGAGAAGAGCAAGTAATCCGGGGTTTTCGAGGATTAGCTCCCCCTGCGAAGCGAACATTGCGCCGATGGCGAGACTGAGGAAAATAATCTGGAGCGGACTCAATTTCGGCAGGAAGTGCTGCTTGAACCACTGCGTCCCCTTTTGTCGGGTCAATGCCCACCGAGCAAGTCCACCAACCACAAGCGGGACGACGAGTACGAGAACGACGCTTTCGATCAGCAGCTCCATCGGTAACGCGACCAGTTCGCCCGCGAAGACGTACAAGTAGAGTGGAAGCAGTATCAACTGGAGAACGAGGTTGTACGGGAGAATAGAGGTAGCCAGCGGAACATCTCCGTCCGCAATATCGGTGAAAATGAGATACCAATCCGTACATGGTGTCACCATCAGCATGATGAGTCCGACCCACAGGGCAGGGTGATCTCGAAGGAAAACCGCGCCGAGTGCCACCGCTAACAGCGGACTCCAGATGAAATTGACCAGAAGACTAGACCCGACTACACGACGATTTCCGAACGCTGCCCGGAGGCGAGAGAGTGGGATTCCGGTGAACGCGGCGAACAGCATCACCATCAAGAACGGGAGAATGAGTGAGTCCGCAATCGGCGGAACACCAGCGATCTGACCGAGCACTAACCCACTCAGAATCGCAATAATAACGAATACACTCTGGTACTTCTCGACGAAATCCATTCTGTTGCGTCTGTGTCGGGAGCCATCCTAAGGATGTTGCTTATTGTAATGACACTAAAGAGATAGATTGGGAATACAATAGACAATTTTGTGACAACGTGAGACAGTCACTGGCCATTTCTGGTCCATATGTAGCGAGTGAATTAGTCTCAACTGCAGAAGATCCCACGAGCGCAAAACCGAGGGGGAGAGAAGGAGACACGTGGAGGCTCTCGTCGATGGCGACCGCGTCGAAATGGTGGTCGTTGATACAGTTGGAACGTCGTTCATGAGCTGGAATACAGTCATATCGAACGCGCGACGGAAGGGTATCTGTCTCGGTTTCGGATGCGTGTCTGATTGCGCAAATCGTCTGTTACAATCTTGCTCTGTCGGCGTCGCCGTAACGTCTCGTCCGAGAGTTCGGTGCGGCCATTCTAGCCGGACGATACAAAATAATAAGTGTACCCTCGTGAAGGGGCGCGCAAGAGTCGAAAGGCAAACATGATAGATCCAATTATCCTGCAACAGGGGAGCGACTGGCGCGCGCAGGCGGAGGTCTTCGACGAGATCTTCTTCGTCTTCCTCGCGCTCGGTACGCTCGTCGGCACAATCGTCGTCGCGTACACGCTGTGGAACGTGTTCAAATATCGCGACGACGGCAGTGAACCGAAGGAGGACTTTGACGCGCCGATCGTCGGTGAACTCCCGACCGGACAGGGCGGTCCGAAAGCGAAGAAGCTCTTCCTGTCGTTCGGATTGAGCGCGATCGTCGTCATCAGCCTTGTCGTGTACGCGTACGGACTCCTCCTCTACGTCGAAGAGGGTCCAGACACGAGCGACGCGGGGAATATCGAAATCACCGTCGAGGGGTACCAGTTCGGTTGGGAGTACATCTATCCGAACGGTTACTCCACGAGGGGCGAGATGATCGTTCCGGCCGATCAGCGGATCGACCTCAACGTGACTTCACGCGACGTGTGGCACAACTTCGGCTCGTCGGAGTTACGGATAAAATCCGACGCCATCCCCGGAGAGTACAGTAGTACCTGGTTCTCCGTGAGTTCCGAGGACGTTGAAGCACAGGGTGGCGAAGCAACTTACCGAGTCGAGTGCTTCGAACTCTGCGGCGCGGGCCACTCTGCGATGACTGGTCAAATCACGGTGCTCCCGCAAGACGAGTGGGAAGAATGGTATGCTGGAACCCAAGGTGAAAACACTTCTAGTGTCGACAGCGCTGGCGCCGGAAATGCCTCCAGCGTTGACAACGCAGTCATTCGAGGTGCCCCCGCATGAGCGAACTCCCGCCAACGACTTCCGTCAAACGATGGCTCGTCACGACCAACCACAAGGACATCGGCATCCTATACACGATTACTGCCCTGTTCTTCCTACTGTTCGGCGGTGTCCTTGCGCTGCTGATCCGTGTCCAGCTCTGGGACCCGATGAATCAGATCCTGTCTGGGCTCGCGTACAACGAGGCCGTCACGGCCCACGGACTGATAATGGTGTTCTGGTTCCTCTCCCCGTTTGCCTTCGGCTTTGCAAACTACTTCGTGCCGCTCCAGATCGGTGCCGACGACCTTGCGTTCCCACGGCTTAACGCGCTCTCCTATTGGATGTACCTGTTCTCCGGCGTACTGTTGTCAATCAGCTTCTTCCAGGGCGGCACGCTGAGCGCTGGCTGGACGATATACGCTCCGCTCAACATACCCGCGTACACACCGAGTATCGGCTCAACGGGAGCGATACTGGCACTCGCGATGTTCACCATCGGAGTCACCGCCTCGTCGGTGAATTTCCTCGTGTCTATTCATCACTCGCGTGCCGAAGGAATGGGGATCATGGATATGCCGATGTTTACCTGGACCATCCTCGCGACCGTGTGGATGATGCTGTTCGCGTTCGCTGCATTGCTCGCTGCGGGACTCATCCTCGCGTCCGACCGCGTGCTTGGGTCGGTGTACTTCTCCGCAACAGAGGGCGGGTCCCTGCTATGGGGCCACCTGTTCTGGTTCTTCGGCCATCCGGAGGTGTACATCGTCTTCTTCCCGGCTCTCGGTGCGATGTTGGAGCTGTTCCAGACGTTCTCAGGGCGCCGGCTCGTCGGACGGAAGTGGGTGATCATCGCCATCTGTCTTGTCTCCGTCCAGTCGTTCCTCGTATGGATGCATCACATGTTCCTGACGACGATCAACCTGGAGATCAAGACGCTGATGATGGCGACCACTATCGGGATCTCCTTACCCTTCGACCTGATCGTGTTCTCGCTGATCTACACGCTCATCAAGGGACGAATACAGTTCACGACACCGTTCCTCTTCGCGTTCGGGGCGCTACTATTGTTCATCCTCGGCGGCATCACCGGAGTGTTCCTCGGCGCCATCGTCCTCGACTACGAGTTCCGTGGCACCTACTGGGTGGTCGCGCACTTCCACTACGTGATGTTCGGGGGGGCGACAGCCCTGATCGGCGCTGCGTACTACTGGTTCCCGAAAATAACCGGGAAGATGTACGATGAACTCCTCGGGAAGATCCATTTCGTGCTGTTCTTCATCGGGTTTAACGCCGTCTACTTCTCGATGTTCCTCGGCTGGGAGACGCCGCGCCGTGTCTTCGAGTACAACCCCGAACTCCAGATCTATCACCAGTTCGGGACGATCGGTGCATTCGTACTCGGATTCTCCTTCTTCATCATGTTCTACAACTTCGCGAAGTCGTACGTTTCCGGCGAGCCCGCCGGCGACAACCCGTGGGACTACTCGCGGACTGCCGAGTGGGCCATCTCTTCACCGCCGCCGCTCCAGAACTGGCCAAACCGGCCGTCCTACGCGTCCGGCAAGCTCGAATTCGTGAAGGATTATGTGCCCGACAGAGGTCCGGCAGTGAAGACCGACGCCAACGGGAACGGGGCGACTGACGGTGGTGACACCCACTCCGAGCACATCAAGGAGTACCCGTACTGGGACAAGCACCCGAGCCACGCAAGCATATGGCCGCTCACACTCTCGTTTGCAGTTGGTGTGTTGTTCCTCGGGCTTACCGGATTCCGCGATAACGTTGTCTTCGAGGTCGGCGAGTCGCTCGCATCGACGAGCGTGACGATCTCGAATCCGGTATACCCGATACTCATCGTTGTCGGATTGGTCGGACTCGTCTGGACCGGGGTGAAGTGGAGCCTCGAGGACTTCTATGCCCCACCGACCGAGTTCGCCGAACGGTGGCCGTTCGAAGGTGTCGAGAAAGTCAAGCTGGGGATGTGGTTCTTCATCGCGTCGGACGTGATCGTCTTTGGCGCGTTCCTCTCCGCGGCCATCTTCGTCCGGTACAACGCCGGCTGGATGACGTGGGAGCCACTGGCCGAACCACTACCGGGACTGATCAACACGTTCGTGCTGCTCACCTCATCGTTCACCGTGATCTTGGCGCTGGTCGCTGCTCGCCGGAAGAGCCGGCAGGGCCTGCTTGCGTCACTCGGCGCAACGATAGTGCTTGGGTTCACATTCCTGGGTATCAAGCTCTGGGAGTGGAACAAAGAGATCTTCGAGCGGGGCGTGACGATTTCGGCGAACGCCCACGGTGACCCAATCCAGGCGTCGATCTATTACGTGACGACGGGGCTCCACGGGATCCACGTAGTTATCGGCCTCGTGATCGCCATCTTCCTGTTCGTCAGGGCGTATCAGGGGCACTACTTAGAGGACGAGCGGCCGATCGAGTACTTCGGCCTCTACTGGCACTTCGTCGACATCGTCTGGGTGTTCATCTTCCCGCTGTTCTACCTCTTCTGAGGACAGCGGCGGAGTCACCGTATTTGACTGTGTTGAATCACCATACAGCAGCGGGGTAGGCCACTAAATCAAAGGAGTTGAAGCGGGAAGATCCGGTTGCCTGTGACACAAATCTCCCGCTTCATCGGGGAAGTTGTGCCGGTTGCTCAAAGAGTTACTGGCGATGGAGGCGAATCTGCCGCCCCGGAAGGCGGCGGCGGATTCGCCGACTATGCACTCGTTTCCCTTCACTGTCTGCGGATTTACCTCGATTCATCGTACCGCATTACGATCGACCTGCTCAAAGAAATGCCACAAATAACCGGAGAGATCGGCCTCAACGCGGCCGATCTCCCAGCGCCGTCCACGTTGTGTAAGGCGTTCGACCGGATCAGTATGAGCGTGTGTCGAGTGCTGCTGCGCCAGTCGGCGCAGCTGCACGATCTCTCTGAACACGCCGCGATCGACGCCACGTTCTACGAACGCTCAGCAGCGAGCCGCCACTACTGCCAGCGAATTAGCTACCGCGTTCAAAAGCTCAAAGTCACGAAATTAGTCGATACAGCGTCTTAAGCCGTCCTTGACGTTCACTGCTCAACGAACCGGGAAGGAAGCGACGCAGACCTTGCTGAGCAGATCGCCCGCCGGAACGCGGGCGATCTGCGGTCTCTTGCGGCCGATAAAGGCTATGACAAGCAATCGCTTCGTGAAGGATTACGCGACCTCGGGATCAGACCGCTGATCAAGCACCGTATCTTCGCTCCGTACGACCACGCACACAACGCCAGAATTGACGATAACAGCTACAATCAGCGCTCTATGACCGAAACCGTGAACTCGGCTGTGAAGCGCTCGCTCGGCTTCGCCGTGCGAGCGCAGACGTAGTTTCGTGAGTTCCGAGAAATCGCTCTGATGTGTGTCGTCTATAACATCAAGCGCTTCGTTAAACAGTGAATCACTACGCCTTACAGCGATTCAACACAGCCTGTCTAAGTTAACACGACCGTCATCTGCTGGGCGAACGTCACGTATCTGTCTGGCGCAGCCCCGCCAGCCGGCGTCCAACAGTGCGTCGAAGACTGCGTTCGTGAACACCCTGCCGTCGAAGGTGTCCACGACACTGCCGTCTACTATATGGGGGCTAATCTCGAAGTTGAACTCCACGTCGAGGTTCCCGGAGACTACACACTTCGCACTGCCCACGAAATCGAAACAGTGCTTATCGACAGGCTTCGAGATCTCCCCGCCGTCGGCGACGCACACGTCCATCTTGATCCGGCAGGAACGGACGAGTGGAAGGACGCCGACGAGGACGGCTCACCCGTCGAGTCTGACGGATCCGGAGACCAGCTCCACGACCAACGCACGAATACAGAGATACGCCACACTCCTGGTGTGTAATCAGTCGGCCGTCTGATTATCGTGGTCCGGCTGAAGGAACATTACGTTGACTCTCCCCACAGCGTCGAAATCGCGAAGCTGGTAGACGAGTTCGCGAATCCGTCCAGCTGACCCCTCACAGAAGATTGTTTCGAGACACCACTCGCCATGATGCATATGCTGAGTCGTCCCGATGATATCATCAAACTCGTGTTGGACAGTGTGGAGATCCCCGATGACGAGCGTGTGCTCGTAGTCGAAGGCGAGCGCAGCGACTGCGGTCCCGTCAAGCCCTTCGAGGGTGGTATGACGCTCTATATACTCTTGGATCGCCTCCCGAACAGCACGCGAGCGCGATTCGAGTCCTTCGTCTTGCCACGTTTCGTCGAACGACTCGAGAATTTCTCCGGGAATATTCAGGCTGGTTCGCATTAAGGGAATGTTAGCCGGGGACGCCTATGAAACTCATTATTACGGGATCCCCGAATCGGCCATAACAACCCCTATCAGTCCGTCAGTCTCGTATTCTTCTATATGGTGACTGGAGTACTTGGTCTTGCACTCGGGGCGAGTGTGCTCGGGCTCTCTCACGGGCTCGCCCCGGGCCACGGGTGGGCAATCGCGGCGAGCTATGCACTCGACAAACCGAACAAGTGGTTCTACGGCGCTGCATCGAGTCTCATCCTCGGGATCGGCCACCTCATCAGTAGTATAGCGATGGTGGTGGTCTACTTCTGGGCGCTTTCGTACTTCGGGCTCACACAACTCAGCTGGATGAATTACGTGGCGGGCGCGCTACTTATCGGGCTCGGAATCTGGCAGTATTTCAACGGGCATGACCACGGTACTGGATTTAATCACGACGGAGAAGAAGAGGAAGATAAGCACGCCCATGATCACGCGGACGACCACGAGCACACACATCGCACTGAAGAGACGTCCACGTGGGGGGCTCGCATTCGACGCGCCCTCCCATTCGTCGGTGAGTCCAGCCACGACCACTCGCACGGTCGCGTCGACGAAACGCCCGAGCGTGGCCTCTACGGGATGGTTGCACTCGCGTTTGCGCTTGGCTTCACACACAACGAAGAGTTTGACATTATTGCCATCTGTACCGGCTCGGCATACTGTCTCGAGTTGATGCTTCTCTACTCGCTCGCCGTCATCGTCTCCCTCGTCGGAGTGACTCTCCTGCTTGTGGCCGGCTATGAGCGGTACGAAGAGCGGCTCGAAGGATATGTCGAGTACCTCCCTACATTTACGGCAGCGATCCTCATCGTGATGGGGATCGGGTTCATCCTCGGGGTCTTTTGAAAGGACTGAATCTATACTTCCACGATGCGCCTATCGCAGGGTTATGTAGACGGTCGGTCGGACACTGTCCACCAAAGAATTGGCAGTGAAATTCCGGAAAGTGATACGAAGAGTGGATGTCCGAAAGACACTTGAGAAAGCACAGGAGAGCTCCGGGGTTGCCCCTGAGTGGATCCTCCTAATACTGCGCGTGGTGATCGTCGCGAACAGAGCTGTAGACGTGACAGTACTCCTTTCGACGTTCCTCGCACCGACGTTTCTCATCCAGCTGGTTAGCCCTGTCTTCCATGATGAACCTGCCGAGATTACGGGTTCCTCGAAATCGCACGCCTCGAGGAGATAGCGACTGCTTCGAGTTAGATTTTCTGGAGCGCGAGGCAATACCCAAACCTGCGATGAAGCTCGGTATGTGCCCTATTTAGCTTAAGTGAATATAGGAAATTGTTTTTATACAACATACGGTGAGGTCAACCGTTGTCCGTCAACCATCCACAACTGGGTACTGAAGACAGATCTCCAGTCGCTCGATGGGGTAAATCCGGATCACGTTGCGGTCGACGAGACTGTGATCCACTGAATGATAACCGAGAAGGGCTTCGTTGAAACCAAAGACGTGGGGCGAAGGACGGACGTAGATCTTACCGAGGAGGGGAAAAATACACTCTCCGCGTTTAGGCATCTCATCGAAAAGTGATTAGTATAGTTAGCGCTCAGTCGAATCGACCTCTTCCAGAGCTTCTGTAGCAACATCACCTAACTCCCCTGCCTCGATATGTGAATACCGTTCTCGAACCATCTCTTCGGAGTTATCGAGATACCGGGCCGCCACCGTGTACCCAAACGCGCGGACAAGTACCTCGCCCATTCCACGTCGACCACCGTGGGGCGCGAGATAATCGTGTTTCGGGTGGTCGATATCGACCTCTGCGGCCTCCGAGAGCCGTTGGAGAATCGTCCGTGCGCCGTCCGTCGTAATCGACGGCGGCCGAATGTCCTCATCGAGCGCCAGCAGTAGATCGCGAGCGTATTCTTCACGGCGCTCAGTAATTGCTTCCGGGAGTTCCCCTCGTTCGGCTAGCTCATCCTGGATGAGTCCTGCGAGCGTCCGTTGGTCGAACGTCGGGAACACCGGCCAGCGTTCCGTCGGTGGGTCCATCAGCCTTCGATAGCTCCGCAGTGGAGAGATTACTGGGTCGGGGAGACTGGCGGCGTCCCATTGCTGCTTCTTCCGGTAGACATCCATACTACCGTCGTCGAGCGAAATTTCCTCCCACCGGACGCCGCGCCGGCGTGGGTCGTTCGGATCCCGGAGCAGTTCCCCGACGCGGACAGCGGTGTACGCGAGAACGAACACCAGCGCCCGGTCACGAGCCGCCTTCAGCGCCGCGTAGCGCGCTCGCTGTCTGTCAAGAGGGTCAGTATCCCCCGGGAGTGTGGTGAACGTCTCGATGGCGTCACGGGCTCGCTCGTCGACGTACCGGGTCAGGGCGTGGCGCTGCTCGGACGTCCAGGCCTGCTGATCACCGGGCTTGCGACCGTCGTCCTCCGGCAGCGGCGCCATCGCACTCGCCCGCTGCGCGTAATGGGCTTCGAGATATCCCTCGTTGACGCACCACCCGCACCACGCGGAGATATAGCGATAATAGGTTTGTACGGTATTCTGTTTGAGCCCGCGATCGCCGGCGAGATGCCGGGCGTACTCCCGGAAGACGCGTTCATCGAGGTCTTCGAAGGTGGGCTCCTGGTCGACGTCGTCGGATACGATCCCGGTCCAGTCGTCGGCGCCGCGGTCGCCGGCGGCCCACTCGGCGAACCGCTCGAGCTCGCGTGCAGCGTTACGTCGATAGTTTCCGCCGTCGCCACCGCGACCTTTCCCCTTGTCCTGGAGGTAGCGCTCGAAGGAATTCCAGGGGGACTGTTCGGAACGGTTCCGAGGGATATCGGGAGTCATGACTCTTCGTGCGCGTACTGGTAGGTCGGGCGAACGTCCGTAAGGAGCGCTTCGACGATTTCCCAGAGGATCAGGGAGGGAGTCTCGTGCTCGAATGTAATTCCCCACCGGTCCTCCGTATCGGCGACTGAGTACTGGAAATGCGCCCGTCCGAGATCGGGATGGTCCTCGTCCTGGTGCCAGCCGGCGTGAAAGCCCGTGTTCGGGTCGGTGTAGTTGATACGGAACCAATCGTGAGGGTCCTGCCGATACCACTTGACGGTCAGCTCCGGCGAATCAGGGCCTGTCGGGGGATCCAGACGGGCCGGATCGAAAATCGCCCGCAGCTGCTTGGCCTCGATATCGTCAGGAACGTACTCGACGGCCGTGATCTGGGGAACACGGTCGAGGACGTCCCGCTTCAATTGGGTGTAGAGGTTCGCGTTCGGATCACCACCTGGATGCGGGACCGACATTCGTTAGCTGCTGGCCTCAGCGGGCTCTGTCGTCGGAGCGAGGAAGTCCCATTCGCGGATGGCGAAGCCAACGATCTGGATACGCCGCTGAAGGTGCTCCCACTCGCGGGCAATCTCACGGCGACGATCTTCCTCCTCAGCGTCAAGAGACTCGTCAGCGAGCGTCCCGCGAAGCTGGTTCGGTGACTCGACCTCGAATTCATTCTCCCAGTCGCGAATCTGCGTCTTCATATCGGCGAGACGGTCCGTGAGTTCCTCGACAGTGTGCCCGCTGTCTCGAAGCCGCATCGCCTCCTGCATTGCTTGGCGGCGGTAATCAGGGTAATACGTGGTGTGAGTCCCGCTTTCGTCACGGTGGAGGATGCCATCGTCGACGAGCCGATCGAGGACGCGTTTGGTCGGCTCGTGTGACCAGCCCGCTTCCGAGGCGATCCAGTTCGCCGTCTGAGGCTCCGAAAGCTGCCGGGCGGTCATCCTCACGCGGTCTTCACCCGTGGTCTGGCGTTCCATCAGGCCCTCGGAGTTCGATTCGTCTTCGGACATACAACACCGTTCGCGCTTTATCTTAATATAGGTTGAGGTCATTAGTTCTATATCGAATGCGTTTCTTCGCCATCGCCTCGACCTCGGCTGAGGAGAGTCAGAGAAATCTCAAACCCCGTTCTTGGCAGTTCTACCCCGGGGGAAGCGCCGTCGTGAGGCGGTTGCAGCATTCGTGCTTCACCGACGGCGGCGGGGTACTTCAAACTGGTCGTGATTACCGGCGTAATCAGGACCATCGAGTACAGAAATCTCATAACCATTTTTCCGATGATAGAAGGGTTCTATCCCCTGAAATTCGGATTTGACCAACGGTATAAACCATATACCGATATACTAAAACCGCGACCGTGGAAGTCCACAGTTTCGGAGGATGGGCCAGTTTCAGGTCGAATTAGCATCAATTCGTTGGTTCTTCTCGCCGACCAGTCCTGATTTGGATCACTACCGTTCGCATCTACCGGACGAACGTGCGAAATTACGCAGATTCTGCCGCTCCTGGTTAGGGTTGTCACTCCCAAAAGGCGGACTCAGTGGGGTATCAGCCGGTTAGTCGTGTGGAATCAACGACGAGGCAACGAGTTCAACACACTCACCCGCAGTCAACACGGGTGCGTAGTCCATCTCACCGTCGACGCCTGCTTTCAGCAGGAAGTCGGTGAGCCGCCAGATATTGTACAAGAGGACCGCGAACACGAAGTAGAACAAGCGAACGCGGTAGTCTTTCGAGGAGGTCTTCGCGAGAAAGTCACCTTTGATCGATTTGTACTCGCTCTCGATTTGCCACCGGTGACTATACCGTCTACAGAACGTCTCGGCCTCACCGGGTCCCACTCGGAAATTCGTCGCGAAGACGGCCGTTCCTTCCCCACTCGTCGACGGCACGTACAGGAGCCGCATTGGATGCGATCCAGATTCCACATGGACAGAAGCCGACTCAACAGCCACCTCTTGGTCGTCTTCCCCCATTTGTTTGAGTACATCCCGTTCAGAGCTGGAGACTCGCTTCGGAATGAGGTAGTTCACATCGAGGTTTGAGAGCGTCTGAAACACGCGTATCGAATCGAACTCCCGATCACACAGCACTGTCTCGATTGGAACATGCTCTTTCGCTCGTCGAACGAGTCGCCGAACAGTACGATGGATCTGATTCGACGGGTTCTCATCCCACTCAGAACTCTCTCGAACCGGCTCGACAGCTAAGACCAGCGGGATGTTCTGTCCGATGATCGAGAGGGTCGCAAATTTAAACGCTCGACCGTCTCTGTCCTTCGTTCCACTGACCATCGGCATCCCTTCGACATCCCCGTAGTAGGGAATGGTCGTGATATCGATCGCGGCAGTGACTGGCCGGCGGAACGATGCTTCAGAAGCAATCACGGAAAGCAAGCGATCCGTTGTCTCGTTGAAGCCGTCGACGAGCTCGTCAGGATCGAACTGCTTGACGGTGCGAAGGTGGGTATCGCCATGCGGGCCGTAGTCCTCGCCACGCCGGTACTGAAAGCGAGTAGCTCCCTGCGTGGCTCCGCACCGAACCATCCCCATGAATGTCTGTAACTCGAAAAATTGCGTGTCCTCGTACGAGGCGTTCGGCGCCCGATCAGAGTCGAAGTGTCCGAAGGCGTGATCACGCGCGAGGCGCGTTGTCTGAACAATCTCCTCCTGTGAGAAGGATTCGTCTTCTACTGAGTCTGTATCTTCTTGCTCATTGTCGACGATCTCTGCCTTAGGCCGCACCTCCGGCGCTGAGATGCTGCGATCATGGACTTCTTTGACAACGAAGTGGGCGGCAGCGTGGATGTATTCGTGGGTCGCGTCGTCGAATCGATTTCGCCACGCACGAGAGAATGCTGATTCGTCGGGCACTCGACTGAAGCCGAGGATAGTCGCTACTTCCGGTTGTCGGGTGAGTCGTCGAGTGAAGTTGGCGTATGAGTCACCCGTTATCTCCATGAACACGAACGAGAGAACCATTGCGCGAAAGGAGAGCGGCGCAGGATGCCACGCTGGATACCCGTCTTCGATAGCATCTATCGAATGATCGAGCTTCTCGAACGCGGTGACGAGATCGGTTTCTTTGAGTTTGTTCCGAATAGTAATCCCCAGTTGGTACGCTTCACACAGAGAGCGCATTCACAGACGCTCGTCGCGAGTTGAGTCGTCAGAACAGTGCATGTGATTTCTGAGGCGGTTAACAGTAAAGTGGTCTACTTACTCTATCTCTGTCATTTGGATTTTATCGACGGGTGGTCGATCGCTACTCTTGGACCCGATAGTCGATCCGACGTGATTATTAGCAAATGCTTTGGATTCATCTGTTTCAGAGAACCCCCATTAAATCCGGCCCTATATCCCCAATCACGTCTATTTTGTTGGCGTAAGTTAGCCCAGTCGCATCCGATAAAGTATCCAGTTCGGTCGGTATTGGCCTCTTTTTGTCAGTTCCTCCCGGAATCTCCCAGTCGACACGAGAGTGGTCTGAAATTACGGTCTCCCCCCTGTCCAGTTGTTCGATATATCGAAGTGATATGGAAAGAGTCCGTACGTGAGGTACAGGACCAGACGAGGTGTGTAATGTCTTTAAAATCCTCAACAGACCCCCGTCTGGATTCCGGGTGTATGTCAACTTAGGAGACCTGTCTGTTGGGTCTGCCGCGGTCTCAGGTCACGGTTTCGCCTCGATATCCCGTGTTCTGCCCTGAGAAATCTACTGGATTAGCTACTAATTCGACAGATCTATCGAATGCGTCAGTGTCCCATCCCACCGAGAGGCTGATAATGTGGGAACATTGGGTGTGGGAGGTGTATACCGAGTGCCATCAGTCCGTGCGCGAACAACACGTACCCCAGCACAACGAACACAACGCCAAGCAACCGATGGACTCGACGCCGGTGGGCAACGTCGATCGACTGGATAATCGTTCCATAGAGGAAGACGGCCGGGATCGTCCCGATACCGAGGGCGCCGAGAGCGATTGCCCCAGTGGTCGGGGATCCGCTCGCGAAGGCGAACAGATACGCGGGATACAGCATCGGGCAGGGAAGAAGCGCGTGGACGGCGCCGAGGCCGACAATACTCGGGCTATTCACGTGTCGGTGAACTCTCGTCGCAAGCCACGACGTGACGCGCTGTACGCCGGGTATTCGGATATCGCCTCCACTCCCCCCGATGACGTACCGAACGCCCGTCGCCACGATGAATCCCCCTACCGCGAGACCGACAGCACCCCGCAGGAGATCAGCGATCGGTGTCAACTGGTCAGCGGTGACGAACACGACGCTCCCAAGTGCACCAAAGAGGGCCCCAAAAATTGCGTACGTCGTCGCCCGGCCGACGTTGAACAGGAAGTGCTGGCGAACCTCGTAGGTCGTGAGATGACCGGCACGCCCGTCGTTGGCCGTCACCGCCCCGCCGTCAGGCTGCGGCGTCATCTGCTTCGAGTACATCGTCACAAGCGGACCGCACATCCCGATACAGTGCGCGCCGCCCAGTACGCCGATGAGGACGAAGAGCATGACGTCAATCCGGAGGAGCGACTCGATCATAGTCGTTCTCGGTTGCGCATGGGGTTGTGTCGTCTGGTGTGTCTCTCGAACAAGCCCAGACAGATACCGCAGACATGTTACGATAGGCGAACAAGAGGTCGTGCTAGGCTAGAGACATTCGCAAGCATCTGGAGTGTAGCTTGGCGCAACAATTCTTCACAGTGGATGCGAATACACCAACAATGACGGACGAGATCGACATCCCAACCGAGCCGCGGGCTGCGGTCGACGCACTGGCGACCCACCTAACTGCGACCGCAGATCGCCCAGTACCGCCAGCGACGAACCGATGGCTCGGAGAGGCAGAAGCCGTCGCCCGCGATGCTACTAGTAATGATCTTGACACGCAAACCAGACAGAAACGGGTTCGGCAAGTTGCTACACTGCTTGAGTCGGCTGACGAAACGGATGATTCCGTCGCCGACCGCCACATCGAAGCGGCGATTGAATGCTGTCGAGTCGTTCTCGCTAACAAATGACGGTGGTCCTGTTTGTACGCAATAGCCCTCTCGCCACATATTAAATTCTACTAGGTAGAGAAACCAAATTAAACTACACAAAGTTATTCACTTTCGTTAAAGAAACCAGTATAAGTTACTAAAGTGTGTTCCAGCGCACCACACTTATATTTGTAGTCTCTGAAGAATACTTTGATGAGTTCAAAACAAGACGATCTCAAAGAGACGAACACCGAGGCCCGTTTCGAGTTCAAAAAGGAGGAGAAGTCCGCCTTCAAAAGCGAGAAGGGCCTCACCGAGGAGACGGTCCGCGTCATCTCGGAGGACAAAGACGAACCGGAGTGGATGTTGGAGCGCCGCCTGCGCGCGCTCGAACAGTTCCAAGAGATGCCGATGCCGACCGACTGGCCCGGGCAGCCGGATTTGAGCGAGGTCGATGTCGACGAGATCGTTCCCTACATCCGCCCGGACGTCGACGTTCGTGCCGGCGTCGACGACTGGACGGAGCTCCCGGACGACATCAAGGACACGTTCGATAAGCTGGGCATCCCGGAGGCCGAGAAGAACGCGCTCTCGGGCGTCGGCGCGCAGTACGAGTCGGAAGTCGTCTACCAGAACATGCAGGAGCGGTGGGAGGAGAAGGGCGTCATCTTCTGTAACATGGATGAGGCCGTCCAGGAACACGAGGAGCTCGTCCGCGAGCACTTCATGACGAAGTGCGTCCCCCCGAGCGACAACAAGTTCGCGGCGCTTCACGGCGCCATCTGGTCCGGCGGCTCGTTCGTCTACGTGCCCGAAAACACCACCGTCGACATGCCGGTGCAGGCGTACTTCCGGATGAACTCCGAGGGGATGGGGCAGTTTGAGCACACGCTCATCATCGCCGAAGAAGGCTCGGAGGTTCACTACATCGAGGGCTGCTCGGCGCCGAAGTACTCGAAGTTCAATCTTCACTGTGGCGGCGTTGAAGTATTCGTCGACGAGGACGCCCACGTCCAGTACTCGACTGTCCAGAACTGGTCGAAGAACACGTACAACCTCAACACGAAGCGCGCCATCGCCGAGAAAGGCGGGCGCATGGAGTGGATCTCCGGGTCGATGGGGTCGAAGGCGACGATGCTGTACCCCTCGACGATCCTGAAGGGGCGCGGTGCGTCCGACAACCACATCACCATCGCGTTCGCGGGCGAGGGCCAGGACATCGACACCGGCGCGAAGGTGTACCACAACGCGCCGGACACGAAGTCCACCGTCGAGTCGAAGTCGATCGCGAAGGACGGCGGCCGCACCAACTACCGCGGGCTCGTCCACATCGCCGACGGGGCGGAGAACTCCTCGACTGCCGTGGAGTGTGACGCGCTGATGTTCGACAACGAGTCGACCTCCGATACGATGCCGTACATGGAGATCAACGAGTCGAAAGTCGACGTCGCCCACGAGGCGACCGTCGGGAAGATCGGCGACGAGGACATCTTCTACCTGCAGTCGCGGGGCCTCGACGACGACGACGCCAAGCAGATGATCGTTTCGGGCTTCATCGAGCCGATCACGGAGGAGCTGCCGATCGAGTACGCCGTCGAGCTGAACCGGCTCGTCGAACTCGAAATGGAGGGCTCGCTGGGGTGATCTGATGCCGGAATGTGCACACTGTGGAGCACACGTCTCACAACAATTTGTGACCGTGTTCGGGTTAGACGGTGGTGACGTAGTCGCCTGTCCAGCATGTTCCGGTCGGGCACACATAGCAGAGACGATCGTGGATCGATACTCAGTACCTCACAAAGCGTCACCCACTAATCCGATCTGAGTCACTTCTTCTGTCTCGATGAGCCGTCTGTAGTGGTCGATCTTCGCTGAGGGTGGATGGAGCTGTCGCTGTCGGCGGCGATCAGCCGCCGACGCGACAGCGTTGCCACTCCCGAAGAGGCGTGCTCGATCGGTGATTATCGGTGGAACCGATCGTCAGGTGGCCTATTCGCGGGGACGGCCCGACGCACAGCGAGGGCCGTCCACGCTGCTCGGCACAGCATGTTGATGAACTCCTCGAACGACCAGGACCAGAGGCGACGCCCGCCACGGCGGGGCGTCGCCACATACTCCCAATGGAGATATCGCCAGACATTCTGTAAGAGTAGGCTCACCACGACGTACAACAGCCGTACGACCGGATTCTGCGTCGTAGTCGTCACGATACTTTGTTCGGAGAGTCGGTAGCTGGCCTCGATACCGAAGCGTTTCGAGTAGTGGTATCGAGCATCTCGTGGTGTTTCAATGAACGGCGCGTCAGCGGCGTAGCCGTGACGCGCCACTCCGTGTTCGTCGTATCGTCCTTTTTGATAGGTACAGTCGATGTAGACGGGAAACTCGACGGTCCAGCTATGACCGTCGAGTTTCCCCGTCAGCTCATGTTGGATGACGCGGCTCCACCCTTCCGAAAGTTCCTGCTTGATCGTCTTTCCCCACCGGACGATCGGCATCACGTACGCGTAGTTGTGAGCGTGAAGGAGCGTGAGACACTTGCTATCGTAGAATTCTCGGTCAAGATAGACGGCCTTGACGCTGAGGTCAAGGCCGTCGAGCAGACCAAGAAACTCAGCGAGGACACTGCTGGCGGTGTCGCCGTCGACGAGACGGCGCACCGCCAGCGTGTATCGCTTATTCTTCACACGCGCGTAGAGTGTCGCATAGGCATGGAATGCGGTGGTTCCATGCTTTGCTTCCGAGTGATAGAGCCCATGTGTCTCCTCTTCGTCACCATAGTAGGGCCGCAGGTGGAGGTCTGCGACGACCTCCACCTGCTCAGGGAGAACTTCTAGAACGTCCTTTTGCAGGAGTGCGTTCCCGACTTGTTCAACCGACGTTAGGTCGAACTTCTCGCGGAGGTGGTACAGAATCGTGTTTTGGTGAGGGGAATCTTCACTGGTCTCACAGAGTTCGGATACCGAGGTCCCGTCGGCGCAAGCGCCGACTAGGACCTCGTAGATATCCTCAGCTTCGATTTCAGCATTAGCGCCAAGACTGAGATCAACTTCCTCGTCAAGCGTGTTGACGAGGAAGTTAAGGAGCTGGTCTTCGTGGATTTCACCGTCTGCTTGCTTGGTAGTAGACACACCTTCAGCAAGCAGACCTCTCAACTAACCGGCTTTGTGAAGTACTGATACTAGTCTCAGACCATGGAACACTGCTTTGCGTGTGAGACCGATTATGGGTATCTTGGGACAAGCCCACACGAGGGGTCCTGTCCAGCCTGTGACTCGACTGCTGTCACTCCCGCAGGCGACCTCAGGGTCGTCGACACGACAACGTGGGAGAGTGTGAACGGGCTCTCAACGATCCACGTGACAGCGACTGACGACCGATCACGTCGGTTTGAATTTGTTGTTGCGGCGCGGCGGGGACGAGGGAAACTCGTCTGTCTCGCGATCGATGGAGTGACAGTACCCACCGAGACAGTGTGGTCAGTTCCATCTGCGGTTGCTACGAGAGTTACCGCGCATGGTATCAGGATCAGCGACTCAACGCCGGCTCAGAGCCCATAATGAACAGTACTGGCCAGACACACAGTCGAACGCGTCTGTTCTGCCCCGGTCACGAGAGGTGATTCGACTTGATGAACGAGCGCACTAACGAAGAGCGACCGGACACAGTTTCCCGCAAAAACGGTACTGATGCGCCCTCATCGAGCGAAACTGGCGACGGACAGTCTGTTACCGACGCAGTTTCGGTGGAGAATGGGGACGAACGGCACAGTCAGACTACGTGTCCGGAGTGTCACGGGCGACTTCGTCGAGCCGATGATGAGGTTGATGCGGTCTGTGACGACTGTGGACTCGTCGTTTCAGACGCGACGCTTGATACGAACATCAAACTGTACACGCCGAACGGCACCGGCGATGAGGACTCCCGCGTCGGACCAGCAAGCACGAACCTCTTACACGATAAGGGGTTGTCGACGATGATTGGGTGGCAAAACACAGATGCGAAGGGGAACGCGCTGTCAGGAGAACAGCGACAACAGATGCGCCGCCTGCGACGGTGGGATGAGCGCTTCCGACGGCGCTCATCTGCGGATAGGAATCTCATACATGCACTCGGTGAGATCAACCGCATGGCTTCCGCGCTTGGTGCGCCGGACAGCACCCGAGAGACAGCAGGCGTCATCTATCGTCGCGCACTTGCGGACGGACTCGTTACGGGTCGAGCCGTTGAAAGCGTCGCCACTGCGGCGATATACGCGGCGAGTCGCATGGACGGTGTCCCGCGCTCTACCGACGAGGTCTCGGCAGTGAGCCGCGTCGAACAAATTCGCGTTGAGCGGGCATATCGACACGTCTCACGTGAACTCGGGTTAGAAATCGCCCCGACAGACCCCCGTTCGTTCATCGGACGGATCGCGTCGGACGTGGAGTGTACGGACGCAACAGAGCGAGAGGCACGACGTCTCGCCGGAATAGCGGTTGAAAACGGCGTTCACAGCGGGAAACATCCGGTAGGCATCGCCGCTGGGGCATTGTACGCGGCCGCTAAGCGATGCGATGAGTCGCTCCGACAGACAGATATCGCTGATGCTACGGACGTGAGCGAGATGACGATACGGAACCGGTATCCTGAGATTTTGGCCGCAACAGATACGGAGGATGAGTAGACACAGTGAATGACAACGCTGCCCCCGAACTCAGAGGCGTATCTGGCTAACCCACATACAAGCTTGCTGCTGTATGGCGATTCAGCACAGCCTCTTACCCCCAAATATTCGATTCTTTTGTTCGATGCCGGACTGTTCCGCCAAAGAAAATAACTTTTCTTCGACTGACTGAAACCTGTCGACCTCTAGACTAGGTTGACGCTATCGACGAAGTGAGGAATCTGTCAGAGGCAAAACGCGTGGCTCGAATGGACCATCGAGTCACGCGGGTTTCCGCTCTAAGCCAGGCGATCTGTGACTGATTCGATAATCGCGGTTGTCTTATGAAGTGTACCAGCGGATGTCTGTCGAGAGTCGCGCACACGTACATATCCGGTATAGGCCATGAGAGGCGGAGTGGTCCGCGAGACGAAATATATTGATCCACTATTTATGTATATTGACAGACCTATGAACTCGGACTCGTCAGTTACTCGGTTTGATCCGACGACTACTCGGTCAGCACTCGACGCTGTATTCACTGCTGTCTCCGAGTTTAAAAATACAGATGCGAAAAATCTCCGGCGTCTCGACAGATATATTGACGCCGACACAATCAACCTCCTGTTTGGTGGTCCGGATAGTTCAACAACGCGTATTGAAGAGGGGACCCTTTCGTTTCGATACGACGATGTATTCGTGACTGTGACACATGACGGATGGATCGAGGTCGTCGACGCAGACGCGTTCCCCACACGGCCAGCACACCATAGACTGTCAGCCGACGCACGCGCACAGCAATCGACCGAAGCGGCTCTCGAAGCGGCGGCAGCGGCGTTTGCCGAGGCCGAAGAATACGTCTGGACCGCCGCTAGCAACACTTCGGATACTGAACTCGGCGATCCGCTCTGGGCAGTGGTGGAGCAACTCTGGGCCATTCAGACATCGATTGACGACCTGACCGCGCAGTCGTCTTCGACTGAACCGCTGGCAACACAGACAGATGACCAGTTGTGACGAGATGACCGATGACGCACTGTTCAACCTCGGCATCGATCTCAACCGAGAAGAGACAGTAGGTGGCGCTATTGATCGGACACTGACTGCGGTCCGTACCACACTGGGGGACACAGTTATTACCGTGTGGCGAAACCGCAACGAGCATGGTAGTAACCCCGAGAATGCCCAATCGCCGGAACAGCCGTCCCCACCGTTGTTCGGTTCCGAACGCCATACGGGTCGGTCGGCTCGAATCCCTTCACCAGACGCAGCTCTAATCAAGCGATGTTTCACGGCTGATGCGCCGGTTCGAACTGACGGGGTGGCCGGACCAATCGCACCGGATGATAACCGCTGGCTTCCGCGTCAGGAACTTTTCGTTCCGATCGATTCCGAGCGTGTGCTATCGGTTGGCTGGGATCACCACGATCTCGCGACCGCGTTGGACGAGGCCGCTGTCCGTGATGTTCTCGAGCGAGCAGCAGGGTCACTCGCCGCGGCACTCGACCGTATTAGCTCCCAGACCCGTGACCCGACAGGCGAGATCGCCTCGGATATTCGCCTCGGTGCGTTTCAACAGGCGATCGAGGACGCCGCCGATGGCGTCGCCATCCTTGACGACGAGGCGTACGTCTATATCGACCAGACGCACGTCGATATGTACGGATTCGACAGCAAACAGGAGCTACTCGGTCGAAGTTGGCGGGAGCTATACGCTGCGGATGAAGCGGCACGGATCGAGAAGGAAGCTTTCGACGCGCTCGAACGCGATGGTCACTGGCAGGGGCGAGTAACGGGAAGTCGGCCAGATGGAACGACGTTCCCGGCGGAGCTGTCCCTGACGATGGTCACCCCATCCCGAATGGTCTGTACGGTGCGTGACGTGAGCGATCGTGAAGCACGGGAACACGAACTCGCATTAAAAGAGCGGGCGCTGGACGAAGCAGGGACCAGCATCCAGATTACGGACCCAACCCAACCGGGGAACCCGTTGGTGTACGTTAACGAGGAATTTGTACAGCTAACCGGATACGAGCGGTCAGAGGCTCTCGGCCGAAACCCGAGATTCCTCCAGGGCCCCGGATCAGATTCGGAGACGACAAAGCGAATCCGTACGGCGATCGAAACCGAGCGACCGATAACAACTAAGCTGAGAAACTACACCGCGGGGGGTGAACCGTACTGGGCGAAGCTCTCCGTGACGCCGGTTCGAGACGCAAACGGAATCGTGACAAACTACATCGGGGTTCAACACGATATTACCGAGCAACGACGGCGGATCAGAGAGCTCAGAAACCAGACTGAGCGGCTGGAACTCGTCCTCAGCGGGACGGAGACGGGCATCGGTGAGTGGGACTTCAGTACCAACACAGTCACGTTGGACGCCACTTTACGAGAGACGGTCGGAGCGAGCCCGACGACGATAGACGAATGGCAAGCAGTAGTTTATCCGGAGGACCGCGAACGTGCCGCTGACGCCCTGCGGCGCCCGATCGAGACCGGTGACCCGGCTGCTGAGACGATACGAATCGGGACGGATGACAGCGAAGTCACGTGGATAGATCTACACACCGTTGTGAGTGATGCGGGTGATGGCTCTGCCAGTGTGCTGGCGATGGGGCGAGACGCGACGAAGCGCTCCGAGCGTGTGAAATGGGCGTCGAAACTGTTTGATCAGGGCCCGCTGCTGTTCGTTCAAACTCGGGCCGTTGGCGGCGAAGCAGTCATTGAGGCCTGTGACCGGTCGTTTTCCGACGCGCTGGGGTACGAGCGCGAAGCGGTGGTTGGACAGCCGCTCAGTGAGTTTTACGACGATACCTCGGCCGATTCGCTCCAAACAGACGGCTACGAACGCGCGCTTAGCGGCGATCTTACCGTTGCGGAACGCACGCTCGTGACGACGGACGGCGACACGGTCCCGTGTCTGTTACGGGCGATCCCGCGCACCGTCGACGACGAAGTCGTAGGTACCGATGTGCTGTTCATCGATATCTCTGAACGCGAGAAGTACACTCGGCGACTGGAGGCAGTGTTTAACAGCCCGCACCAGTTTACCGCGTTAGTCCGCCCCAATAAAATCGTGACTGACGTGAACGATACGCTGGTTACACGCATCGGTGTGGATCGGTCGACTATAGTTGGTGAACCAATCGACAAATTCCCGTGGCTGAACCTTGATCCGAACCACGGACTCACGGTTTGTGAGGCGGTCAACCGCGCGGGTGACGGTGAACTCGTCCAGACCGAAGGAGAACTACAGGGTCCAGATGGTCTCGCACGCATCGACGTATCGTTCAAGCCGATTCGTAACGCCGCTGGTGAAATCACGCTGATCGCCGTTGAGGGGAAGGATATCACCGCGAAGACGCGACAGCGACAGCATTTACAAGTGTTCCAGCGGGTCGTCCGACACAACGTCCGCAACGATTTAAACAAGCTCGTGGGATGGACAACGATGCTCGCCGAGGAACCGGACGCTGACTGTCGTCAAGATCATCTCCGCCGACTGACGCGTATATTCGACGGATGGGAACGACTTACGAACAAAATGCAGGTGATCGATCGCGCGATACGGGAGATACCACACGACGAGTCGAGCGTTAACATCGCTGAGGTCACTGAAACGGCCGCAACGGCGGTACGAGATGACCACTCGGACGCAACGATCGCTGTCTCTGTCGACGCGACCGACGAGACAGTCTCACGATGGCTTACACACCCAGTTACCGAGGTGATAAAGAACGCGGTGGCCGCAGGAGACCGAGAAGACCCGTACGTCAACGTATCGGTGAGACAGGTCGACAACGGCTGGCTCCAGATCGTCGTGGCCGACGACGGGCCTGGCATGCCAGATATCGAGCGGGAGGTACTCGTCACCGGCGAAGAGACGCCGTTACAGCACGGTTCTGGGCTCGGGATCTGGCTGATTCGGATGTTAGTCTCGGTACTCGGCGGGGAGATCGACGTCGACGTGACCGACACAGGTACCGAAGTTGTGCTTCGCGTTCCGACGTCGTCAGCAAACCGTAATCTGGGTTTAGCCGCACCCGGGCAGATGTCCTAGGGGGCATACCGTACAAACTGCGAGGCGTGTGGAAGGGTCGGCAAAGCCCCGTCTCACAACGAGGGTCAGCGATCCGAAACCCAGCAACCGAGGCCGGGTTGTGACACGGACTCGTCGGGTAACAGTACCGTATTCACTCCGGGGTAGACTCGCCGCCGTCTTCATCGACTATTCCGGAAGGCTGTCGGTCCACTGCTTGGGCCGACGCTTCACTATCCGAGCACGGCGCCGAGCCAACCACCTGCCATGTGGGGGCAACATCTCGCTTCCCACACACTCGCGCCTCAATCTGGCCGTCGTCGGTTCGCATCTCAATAACGTAATCGAAGTGTGCCGACCCAAACCAGCTGGAACCGTCGATGTCCCTCGCTGGTGGCAGGTGGATGAGCCCGCCGACGCCCTGATTTCGCCACTGGCCGACCAGTTCGTGGAGGAACCTATCGAGTGCAGTTGAGTCATGATGCGCCAGCAGTTGGGTCAACGTCGCGATCGCGAATGTTCCCGTTCGATCACCCATCGCGAGCTGCGTCGTCGCGCGTTCGGCGGCGACCCCAAGTGAAGTGAGGTCACCGCATCGGACCGGTCCGGAGTCGGTAGTCGCGACGTCAACACCGCCGTCGGTCTCGGCACCAGGGGTAGAATCGATGACGAGAGGGTCCATCGTCGAGAGCCGCGAGCGAACCTCATGGCGTGGGTACTTCGTCGTCAACACCGCGCCCTTCTCGGTCATCGCCGCGTACATGGCGTAAAAGAGGTCATCATATAATTGGGAGCTCGGCGCAGCAAATCCAACGATGTCGTCGTAGTGGACCGCAACATCGGTGATGAAAGCCGGTGCGATCGTTTCTGGAGACGGGTGTAAAACGGCTTCGAAGGCCTCACCGGGATGCCTTTCGGCTGCGAGAAGCCGGTCAACTAGCTTGTTCCCGTAGTCGTCGACGTAGACGGAAGAGTCGACCCATGACGAACGGTCTTCACTCGTCGCAGTCGGGGTGGGTTCAGTGGGCCGGTTCAGATACTCGTACACCATCATAGTCAACTCAGACGGCTGGATGCTCACTCAGTCTCACCCGCCCGCGGCGGTATCGGGTATAGAGGGCCCTTCATCGAGAGCCGCAGCGCGTTATTCCGTCCCGAGGTCATACTTGCTAATCTTTCAGTGTCAATACTATTTCTACGCCCGAAGATATGTGGCAGACAGAATAGATACCAAATATGTCCGTGTCTCAGTAGTAGTTCACAACCGTTTGTCACTCGAAGAAGCCGCGGATGATCTTCGACTCCGCGGCGCGCAGATGCTGGTGGAGCGTCGACGAAGACACGTCGAACCGGTCGGCGAGATCGGCACCGTTGATACCCCGCGGATCATCATAGTATCCTTCTTGGAGCGCTGTTTCGGCGATCTCCTGCTGTCGGCTCGTCAACTCTGTATTCCCGGCCGACTCGTCGCGTCTACCGGTTGACCCGGACAGATGGCGCTTCGAGACGAGCTGACACGAATCTGAGACGGTAGACAACTCCTCGCGGACCCGACCGATTACTCCCGGGTCCGTGGTCCAGAACTCCAACACGTCAGCATTCGGGCGGGAACGGACACTGCTCAGTTGTGTGTCTGTCCGCATGAGTACGTCGCGAACCGAGGCTAGCGACCGGTCTGGTGTATCTCTCATCCGCACAGCAATCTCGTGGACGCTGCTGTCGATCGAGTCGATGCTGTCTAGTTCGATGCCCGGCGTCGCCGCGACGTAGTCACGAAATGCGGTCTCGGTGTAGCCGTCGACGCGACCGGTAAGGTGAAAGTTTTCTCTGTCCGTTAGCGCGACGTGTTCGACGACGATTGTACCGGACGTCGAGAGGCCCGGAAAGAGCGGCGACGGATCCTGACATTCGAGGTCGAAGGCGATCGGTGCGTTCGACGCGCTCGCGGACTCAAGCGTTGACAGGCGCATTCCGGCGGCGTCCGCAACCGCACCAACTGCTTGGCGTTCTGGTTCGGCGAAGCGCTCGGCATCTGTACTGATGAACTCAGCGACGGCGTGGACGGTCCCGTAATGGCTCACTGGAACCGCGAGCGATTCCCGGTAGCCGAAATGGAGCAGTCGGTTAAGCCACTCGCCGTGACTTCCCCCAGTCTCTTGTCCATCGACGACACGCTGTGGTTCGTTTTGTGAGGCAGCGGTGATCGCGGGGAACGCCTGCCCGTCGTTTTCGTACAGCTTCGACGGTCCACCAGCCTCGGACACTTCGACCGGGGAAATTCGCTCTGTGACCGGATCGTACGTCCCGACGAACGCGTACTCCGCCACACGATCGCCGAAGTCGACAACCGCCTCACGCACTGCCGCCGACGTCTCCGCAGTCACGATCGCTTTAATAGCGTCGACCACTCCCTCCCACAGGTTCTGGTAGCGGTCCGCTTGCCGCTGGGTCCTGGCGACATCATTCGAGAGCCCCGCTATCGACGTTTCCTGGCGGAGTTGTGTGAGTGCTGCCGAGACCTGCTGGCTCACCGCCCCAATAAACGATTCCAACGTCTCGTCCCGTTCGTCGACGACTACGCTCAACAGGCTCGTCTCACCGAGCTGCGTGACGAGTGCCCGCTTCTCGGCCGCGCCGTCCACCTCGATAACGGCGTCGGCCGGGAGCCAGCACGTGTCTGACTCGGTGAACGCTCGCCAGAGGTCCGTCTCGCCCGGGTGAATTCGCCGTCGGCTACGTGAGTCGGCGTTGTCTCCCGCGGTCGCGAGCCGAACCAGCTCCCCCTCTGACGTATTGCGATCGTATATCGCGATCTCGTCGGCCGTCACCACGTCGGCGACCGCCTCGACGCACGCGTCGAACGCGTCTTCCGGATCCGCTGATTTGAATACGCGGTTGCTCACGGCGTAGAGGTTCGTCAACCGGCGCTGCCGGTCGAGTTCGTCACGCGCATCGGTGAGATCGGTGATGTCGTTGGCGACGCCGAGTACCGCGTCCTCATCGCTGTCGGCCGGCTTGAATGGTATTTTCCACGTTTCTAAGACCCGTTCGTTGCCCGCGGCGTCGGTCAGCGTCTCCTCGGTGCGATGGAGCGGCTCGCCGGTCTCAATCACCCGTCTATCGTCGTCGGTGAATGCGTCCACCTCGTCGGGCTCGGCCGTGTAGTCGGCATCAGTCGAACCGATCAGATCCGAGACGGTGGTACCGTACGCGTCAGCGACCGCTTCGTTCGCGAGCAAGAATTCGCCGTCGGTGTTCTTCGCGAATATCAGCTGCGGGACTGTATTCATGACACGTTCGAGCTGATTGCGTTCTGACGCTATGCGGTCGCGCGCAGTACGTAGTTGACGTCGCTGCGCGACGAGTTCGATTGCCGTCTGGAGGTACTGTGTGACGATCAAAATGAGCTCGCGTTCGTCCTCACTGAGATTGTCCGTTTCCGGCGATCCGACGAGAAACACGCCATCGTCGTCGATAGGGACAATAAATTCGGTACCGATTGGCGTGTCCTGGTTGTGAACGCCCACCTCAGCGGCGACATTCGGATAGTATGCCGGCGTCCCAGCATCGAACGCCTCCCACGCAAGCGATTCACCGGGGCGAAATGGCGGTACCTCCTCGACAATCGACGCTCCGCTACTGGAGACAGACACCGGAACGAGCACGTCAGTCGCGGTTTCCGCAGTTCCAGTCGGATTCGCTGTATCCGTCCCAGCAGGTTCGTGTGCCCAATACCCAGAGAACGGCCGATCAATAATCTCCGTCACTCCCTCGATCGCAGTATCGATCACGTCCTCGTAATCGTCTGCAGTCATCAGCTCTTCGGCAAGCGAACGTGTCTCCTCAAGGCGACGGAGTCGGCGTTCTTGTTCGGTGAGATCGAGATTAACGCAGGTGATTCCCCCGTCGGGAAGCTGTGCGAGCGACACGCGCTGTGTAATCGGCGTGCCGTCCCGTTTGACGCCGACCAACTCTCCGTCCCACGACCCCGTCTCCTCGACGACCGGGAGAACCTCGGTTTCGATTCGCTCGATGACGTCGTCCGCGTATATCTGCCGCCAGGTCCCGCCGAGCAGCTCCTCGGCGTCGTCGTACCCGAACATCGTGACGTGGGCGTCGTTGAGGTACGTGTACTCACCGTCACCGTTTAATAACGCAATACCGGAGGTCGTCAGGTCCATCGCGGCCGCCTGCTGTTCGAGCCGAGCCAAGTTCTCCATGCGTTCGCTGGCGTCTTGGAAGATTCCGAGGACGTACTCGGTGCCCGCGTGTGTAAACGTCGTTGACCTCACGTCGACGGGCACCGTCGACCCGTCGGCGCGCAGAATCGTTACCGGCTCCTCCGCGTCGGCGCGGACGTGTTTCTCCCGCCCGTCTTGGACTGCCTGAAACCCTTCTTGATGGCGCGTCTCAGTCTCTGGAGGGTGAAGTTCGGTCTGGTGCATCCCGATAAGCGAAGAGCGGTTGCGACCGAACAGCTCGGTCGCAGCCTCGTTTACCGCCACGACGGTTCCGGTGGCGGCCTCTGCGGCGAGGATCGGTGCTGGACCTTCTATCGCCAGCCGCGCGAGGAACGCGTCGGCTCCGTAGTCGGGAGACGTGGGTTCCGGACTCATCTTGTTATATAATTCACTATTCTGGACCAATTTGAGAGTATCGCCGTAATTGCCCATAACTAGATTTTACAGCCTAAGAGTGGGTTTCACAGGTAGTAGATTGATGTATTCATTATTGACAAATGAATATCTATTAAAATCGTTAATAAATGAGTTGAGAACCAGTACTGACTCTTACTCCGGATTTTGAACAGCACAACATCTGTTGAATAGAAGGCACACATCAAATATATCCTCCGAGGTTATGGGAAGTCACAGTTTCGGAGGATAGCCCAGTTTCAGATCGAATTAACATCACTTCGTGGTTCTTCTCACCGACCAGTCCTGATTTGGATCCTTACCGATCGCATCTACTGGGCGGACGTGCGAAATTGCGTAGATTCTGCCGCTCCTGATTAGGGTTGTCACTCCCAAACGGCGGACTCAGGGGGATCAGCCGGTTAGTCGTGTGGAATCAACGACGAGGCAACGAGCTCAACACACTCACCCGCAGTAATCACAGGTGCGTAGTCCATCTCACCTCCCACACTCGCTTTCAGCAGGAAGTCGGTGAGCCGCCAGATATTGTACAAGAGGACCGCGAAAACGAAGTAGAACAAACGAATGCGGTAGTCTTTCGAGGAGGTCTTCGCGAGAAAATCACCTTTGATCGATTTGTACTCACTCTCGATCTGCCACCGGCGGCTGTAGCGCTGACAGAATGTCTCGGCTTCCTCAGGACCGACTCGTAGATTCGTCGCGAAGACGGCCGTTCCCTCCCCACTCGTCGACGGCACGTACAGGAGCCGCATTGGATGCGATCCAGATTCTACATGGATAGAAGCCGACTCAACAGCCACCTCTTGGTCGTCTCCCTCCATTTGTTCGAGCACATCCCGTTCGGAGCTTGAGACTCGCTTCGGAATGAGGTAGTTCACATCGAGGTTTGAGAGTGTCTGGAACACTTGTATCGAGTCAAACTCTCGATCACACAGCACCGTCTCGATCGGAACTTGTTCTTTCGCTCGTCGAACGAGCCGTCGCACAGTACGATGGATCTGATTCGACGGGTTCTCATCCCACTCGGAACTCTCACGGACCGGCTCAACCGCCAGAACGAGCGGGATGTTCTGCCCGATGATCGAGAGGGTTGCGAATTTGAATGCTCGACCGTCTCTGTCCTTGGTCCCGCTGACCATCGGCATTCCTTCGACCTCTCCGTAATAGGGAATAGTCGTGATATCGATTGCCGCGGTGACCGGCCTTCGAAAGGATGCTTCTGAGGCGATCACGGAGAGCAAGCGATCCGTTGTCTCGTTGAATCCGTTCACGAGTTCTTCGGGATCGAACTGCTTGACGGCGCGGAGGTGGGTATCACCATGGGGGCTGTACTCTTCGCCATGGCGATATTGGAAGCGAGTCGCTCCCTGCGCAGTTCCACAGTGGACCATCCCCATGAACGTCTGTAGCTCAAAGAATTGTGTGTCCTCGTACGAGGCGTTCGACGCCCGACCAGAGTCGAAGTGACCGAAGGCGTGATCACGCGCGAGCCGCGTTGTCTGGATGATCTCCTCCTGTGAGAAGGAATTGTCTTCTACTGGGTCTGCGGCTTCTTGCTCATCGTCGACGATCTCTGCCTTAGGCCGCACCTCCGGCGCTGAGATGTCGCGATCGTGGACTTCCTTGATGACGTAGTGGGCGGCTGTGGTGACGAACTCCCGGGTCGCCTCGTCGAACCGGTTACGCCAGGTCCGCGAGAGCACCGATTCGTCGGGGATTTTCTCCAAGTCGAAGACAACTGCGAGTTCGGGATACTGGGCGAGCGAACGGTAGCTTTCGCCAGTGAGTTCGCGGTAGAGTAACAAGCGTACCATCCCCTCGAACGAGTGCGGTGCTGGATGCCACTCTGGGTAGCCGTCATTGAGCGAATCGAACGGCCCCTCCAGAGTTCGAAGAGCCGTGCAGAGGGACTGATCGGCTTTGAGTGCCTCTGTGAGTGTCAACCCGACAAGGTAGGCGTCGGTCAATCGGTGCTCCTGAGAAGTCATGTGAGCTATCCCATCAGCCAGTCACACAAGCGGCGCGATCCCATCCTCTTTGCGCAGGAACCGCTGCTGTTGAATCGGTCAGCACAAACAAGTACTCTGTAAGTCTCGCAGCTACGCTTCGTTCACTCATAGCTAACACCTTCATTGATGGTGACTCAATCACCCTGCTCGACGTTGAGGGTGAGAAACTGGTCGGGAGATTCTGGAATCAACTATGCTGAGATAACTCGTGTGAGGACAACCAGCTTCTCAAGAAGAGGCGCGGCGTGAGTGGGAAACTGGCATCTATAGCCCGTTAAATCGGTTTACAGAGTGCCATCTATCCAAACTGCACCGATTTTCTGATTCCGAATACCAACCGTATGCAATCGAAAAACCCCTCCTAAAGCGATCAGGCAGAGTTTCAGTCTGCAGTTTGGGCGCTAGTGGATGGTGTCACTCCTGGAAGCTCGGGGATGGATAGATCCACCCGGCGGAGCAGTTGCGCGTTGATGGCGACGATAACCGTACTCAGCGACATCAGGAGTGCACCCACAGCGGGTGACAGCAGAATCCCGATCGGTGCCAACACGCCTGCTGCAAGCGGAATCGCGAAGACGTTGTACCCCGCCGCCCAGACGATGTTCTCCTGCATCTTCCGGTAGCTCGCCTTGCTGAGCTTTACGAGTCGCACCACGTCCATCGGGTTGTTCTGAACGAGGATGACATCCGCCGACTGGACGGCGACGTCGGTACCGCTCCCGATCGCGATACCGACGTCGGCTCGCGTCAGCGCCGGCGCATCGTTCACACCGTCGCCGACCATCCCCACGAGCTTCCCTTGGTTCTGAAGTTCCTGGACTTTCTCGTCCTTGTCTTCGGGGAGGACCTCCGCGAACACCGTGTCGATGCCCAGTTCGTCGGCGACAGCGTTGGCGACGTCTTGGGAGTCCCCAGTCAGCATCGCCACCTCGATGCCCAGATCGTGGAGGGCGTCAACGACGCGGAAACTCTCTTCACGGATTACGTCGGCCATCGCGAACGCGGCGATCAACTCACTGTCACGAACGAGATACACCACCGTTTGAGCGTTCTGTCCCGCCTCGTCAGCGAAACGCTGGAGATGGGCGGGGATCTTGCTATCGAGCTGGGTCAACAGGTTCGGCCCGCCGACGTACACCTCATTTCCGTCGACGTTCGCGCGGACGCCCCGGCCTTTGATCGCCTCGAAGTCGGTCGCGTCAGGCGCGGTGAGGTCCTGATCGTTGGCGGCCTCGCGGATAGCTCGAGCGATCATGTGTTCGGAGTCGCTCTCGACACCCGCCGCCAGCGTGAGTGCGTCGTCCTCGTCGACGCCGTCGACGGTCGCCATATCGACGACGCCGTGTTCGCCTTCGGTGAGCGTCCCCGTCTTGTCGAAAATGATGGCGTCCAGATTTCGTGCCTCTTCCATCGCAATCCGGTCGCGGACGAGCATTCCGTTGCGAGCCGCGAGTGACGTATTGATGGCGACAACCAGCGGGATGGCAAGCCCGAGCGCGTGCGGGCAGGCGATGACGAGTACCGTGACGACACGCTCGATGACAGTCGCGTTGAACGAGACCGCGATGGTCCACGCGATTGCTGTCACGACTGCTGCCCCGAGGGCAACGTAGAACAGCCAGCCAGCCGCTCTGTCAGCCAGCACCTGCGTTTTGGACTTGCTCTGTTGGGCTTCCTCGACGAGTCGCATGATACCTGCGAGTGTCGTCTCCTCGCCCGTTGCACCGACACGTATGCGGAGACTGCCGTCGCCGTTGATCGTCCCGCCGATGACCTCATCCCCGGGTTTCTTAGAAACTGGTTTCGACTCGCCCGTGATCATCGACTCCTCGACGTCCGAATCACCCTCTTCAACGATGCCGTCAGCAGGAACACTCGCGCCCGGTCGAACGAGTACGAGGTCGCCCTCGGAGAGTTCACTCACCGGGACTTCCTCGGTGTCACCGTCGTCGCTGATCCGCTCGGCGGTATCGGGCATCAGCTTCGCCAGCTCGTCGACCGCGCTCGAGGCACGTCGTACGGACCGCATTTCGATCCAGTGGCCCAGCAGCATGATGTCGATCAGCGTCACGAGCTCCCAGAAGAACGCCGACTGTGTCGGGAAGACCACGCTCGCGAGGCTGTAGACAAATGCGACCGTGATCGCCATCGAGATGAGCGTCATCATTCCCGGCGACCGGTCTTTCAGCTCCGGGACCGCCATCTGGAGGAACGGCACCCCACCGTACGCGAAGACGATGACCGCGAAGGCGGGGTTAATCCACTCGCTACCCGGGAACGCGGGAACGGAGAACCCGAGCCACTCCTGCAGCATTTCGCTGTACAGGAGGACCGGAATCGACAGGAGCGTCGAGACGAAGAAGCGCCGCCGGAACATTTGCTCGTGGCCTTCGTGCATCCCACCGTGGTCGTCGTGTCCGTCGTGTCCGTCGTGCCCATCATGCTGACTGTGTGGGCCGTGGTCTGCTTCGTCGGCCTCCCTTTGGGATTTATCGTCCATTACCGAGCAATTGAACCGAGGATGCTTCAACGTGGGGGCTACTGTGAGTTGACACGCCCTCTGAACAGGCTGGCATCTACCGAACATTCGCGAGACTGATGTGGTCGGGGATGATCCTACGTCTCCTTGTGGCGGTCTCTGTAAGTTTTTGCCCCCAGAAAAACGTATACTGCGCCGATAACTCGTACACCTGTCGTGAATTGCTCGTTCCATTCGATAGCATCTGGGCGCTCATAGAGGACCGTGGAAGCAAACTTGCGATACAGGTCGGGAAACATGAGGACAGCTGCACCGAACGCCCCGGTGAGATTCATCATCCACGCATACAATCGGCTACCAAGTAGGGAGATCACGACTATCAGAATTCCTTCTGATCGTATAGCTGGGTTTACCCATTTCCTTAGGGTGCCTTCACTGGGATTAGTGATCGCATGTTTCTCAAAGAGCGCAACTATCTTGTCCGGGAACAATGTAGTAACAGCTCCGAGGACGCCGATAAGTATCCGTATCATACGCTACGGTACGACCTATTCGGATTTAATATTCTCCACAAATCTACACGTCCGAGAACGGAGCCGGAACGCAGTATTCAGAAGTCCAATTATACAGAATAGACGAAGATGCAGAGTTACTACGTGAGTAGCTGTCTAAGGACGTAGTGGAGGATGCCGCCGTGTTCGATATAGGTCACGGCGGCCGGCGTACCGACCTGTGCCGTGACCGGGAACTCGACAGTCGAACCGTCCTCGCGCTCGGCGATAACTGTCAATTCATCTACCACGTCGAGACCGTCATCGAGACCGTGAATTGTGAAGACCTCCGACCCGTCCAGTCCGAGAGATTCCCATGAGTCGCCGTCATCGAACTGTAAGGGGAGAACACCCATCCCGACGAGGTTGTCGCGGTAGATGCGCTCGTAACTCTCGCCGATGGTTGCGCGGACACCGAGTAGGTCCGTTCCTTTCGCTGCCCAGTCACGACTCGACCCGGTTCCGAGCTCCTCGCCCGCCATCACGATGAGTGGGGTGCCCTCCTCGCGGTAGCGCTGGCTGGCTTCGAACACGGTCGTCTGCTCGTCGGTTGGGTGGTGGATCGTATAGCCACCCTCGATATTGTCGAGCATCTCATTCTCGATGCGGACGTTGGCGAACGTCCCTCGCATCATCACCTCGTGGTTGCCCCGGCGCGCGCCGTACGTGTTGAACTCGTGGGGCTCGACGCCGTGATTGAGCAGCCACTGGCCGGCAGGGAGGTCAGATCCGAATGGGCCAGCAGGGCTGATGTGGTCGGTCGTAACGGTATCGCCGAGCGTCAGCAGGCAGCGTGCGTCCTCGATATCGGCGACGCCGGGTTTCTTGAGGGGAAAGTCTTGGAAGAACGGCGGCTCTCGGATGTACGTCGAGTCGTCGTCCCACTCGTAGACGTCACCACTTGGCGCGTCGAGAGCAGCCCACCGCTCGTCACCCTCGTACACGGAGGCATACTTCTCCTCGAACATCTCCGGGGAGACGTTCTCGTGGATTGCTGCCTGCACGTCGGCTGCGTCCGGCCAGATGTCCGCCAGATAGACTGGGTCACCCTCAGCGTCAGTGCCCAGCGGCTCGTTCTCGAGGTCGATGTCCATCCGCCCTGCGAGCCCGTAGGCGACCACAAGCGGTGGGCTCGCGAGGTAGTTCGCTCGGACTTTCGGGTGAATACGCGCCTCGAAATTGCGGTTCCCCGAGAGGACACTCGTCGTCCAGAGGTCGTGGTCGTCGATCGCCTGCTCGATGGAGTCCGGAAGTGGTCCGGCGTTACCGATACAGGTGGTACAACCGTAGCCAACGACGGCATACCCGAGCTCTTCGAGATACGGAAGCAGCCCTGATTCTTCGAGATACTGCGTGACGACGCGGCTGCCCGGTGCGAGGCTCGTCTTGACGTACGGCGGGACGTCCAGGCCTTTTTCGACGGCGTTCTGGGCGAGCAGACCAGCGGCGATCATCACCGACGGGTTTGAGGTGTTCGTACAGCTCGTGATGGCACTAACCAGGACATCATCGTGACCGATTTCGACCGTTTCACCGTCGAGGTCGACCTCAACGCGTTTGGTTAACGGGTGCAGTTCGGACTCGGCCTCGACTTGAGCGCCGCCATCAGTCTCTGCGTCGGCTACACCCCCCTCACCGAGCCACCGCTGCAAGGCCTCTTCATCGACATCGTTGAGGTCGTGCTTGAACTCCCCGTGGAGAAGTCCTCGGAAGCTCTGTTTTACGTCCCCCATCGGGATTCGGTCCTGTGGTCGCTTGTGTCCGGCCAGACTCGGTTCGACAGTTGAGAGATCGAACTCGACGACCTCGGTGTACTCCGGTTCCTGTTTCCCGAACAGGCCTTGGGATTCGAGGTACTCGCGGACGAGGTCGATGTGTTCAGGGTCGCGCCCGGTGAGTTCGAGATACTCGAGCGTCTGATCGTCGACCGGGAACATACTGATCGTCGACCCCTGTTCGGGTGCCATATTAGCGATCGTTGCCCGGTCCGGGACAGTAAGGTTCTGTACACCGGGCCCGAAGAATTCGACGAACCGGTCGACGACGCCGACCTCGCGGAGTTGTTCGGTGATGTGAAGCACGAGATCCGTTGCCGTCGCGCCTTCGGGTAACTCGCCTTCGAGACGAACGCCGACCACCTCGGGGAGTTTCATCGTAATCGGTTGGCCGAGCATCGCTGCTTCCGCTTCGATACCCCCGACGCCCCAGCCGACGACACCGATACCGCCGATCATCGGGGTGTGGCTGTCCGTGCCGACGAGTGTGTCCGGCAGAAGCCAGTTCTCGTCATCTTGTTCGCGGGCGTGAACGACACGGCCGAGATGTTCGAGATTTACCTGATGAACGATCCCGGTTCCCGGCGGGACGACGTTGAAGTCCTCGAAGGCGTTTTGCGCCCACTTGATCGCGCGATACCGCTCGGCGTTGCGCTCGTACTCCAGTTCGACGTTCTTCTCGTAGGCGTCCTCGGAGTCGAAGTAGTCGACTTGGACGCTGTGGTCGATCACGAGATCAATAGGGATCTCCGGTTGGACCAGAGTGGGGTCGCGGTCTTTGCGATCGACTTCGGAGCGGAGGGCTGCTAGGTCGACCACTGCGGGCACGCCGGTAAGGTCCTGTAGGACCACCCGTGACGGAGAGAACGGCACCTCTGCGTCCGGAACGTCCGGCTCCCAGCCAGCAGCATTTCTGACGTCTGACGCGGTGATGGTTTCGCCGTCGACGTTTCGGAGCACCGATTCGAGGAGGATACGGATACTCACCGGGAGCGTGTCGAGTTCACAGAGTCCATGTTCTTCGAGTGCTCGAAGGTCAGCCATCTTGTACGTCGTCCCGTCGACGTCAAGTTCGCGGACGGCATCGAACGGGAGTGTGTCAGTCATAGTATCTGAATATGTGCTCGGGAGCGATATTAATCTCCCTCCGAATTCATTCCGATGGGAATCGGGATCCTGAATACTGTGACGGCGTTTCAGAACTCACCGAATGAAAGACCAGAGGAGGACGGCAAACCCACACGCCAACGCAGCGGATTCGGCAACATGCACCTGCGTGAGCGTTAATGCTGTGAGCTGGTAGAGAAAACCTTCTATGAGGACACCGAGCGTCATGAACCCGAAGCCGATCGTTGCGTCACGTAGGTATCGAGTCCGTTCCTGACGATACGCGCGAAAGCTGATCGCTGTCGTCGCCATACCCAAGAAGAGGAGAAAGACACGGACTCCAATTAGCGTGACTTCCCATCCAGTAGTCACGATTCATCGCCCCCCCTGTGTTGGCTGGGACATTTGTCCGTGTAGCGAATAAAGGATAATGAGCATACCTGCCGCGACAAGTGTAGTCTGGATGGTCCCAGCAACGAAGATGGACAACCCAACCACGTCGAAGAGAATGCCTTCGATTACGGACCCGACGCTGATGAATAGGAATCCGATAGCGACGTACAGCATTGGTTCGCTACCGTAGACCCTGTATCCACGATACGCTTGATACGTTATCGACAGCCCTAGTCCGACTGCGATGAGCTTTGCAATGACGAGTGCGGTGTGCATGGTTAGGTGTCTCGGATGTCGCCCCAGATACGCGAGAACCGCTGCGCGGCGTCCTCACGAACGTCCATCTTGATGTCGATCGTTCCATCTTCGATGTCGACATCGACGTGGTCAACGTTTGCTTCGTACACGCTATGATGGCTCCCGTCAGTCTCAATCTGTGTTTGTTCGACGAGCAGATCATTAGCGACCATATCTTCGACCCGGCGGTAAATCGTTGAGAGGGCAACGTCGCATTCCTCGCTCAGTTCCTTCGCTGAGAGGGGGTCCCGGCTCGTCGCGGCCAGAATCTGACGAACCCGTTCCTCCCCGAGGAGGTCTAATAGCTCGTCAGCGCGATGGTCCGTGGACACAGCTGTTCCTCGCAATACAAGTTAATGCCCTGCCGAAACGTATGTAACGACCAGTTTTGCGTCGCACGCAAAACAGCTCACCCGTCTATTTTCCCACCCCTCGTATTCTCACCTGTGAGGTGACCTACGCTATGACAACCAATTCAGGACTCACCCGGCGGCGAGTGCTCCAGTTAACTGGTGGTACAGCGGTTATTGGACTCGCAGGATGTACTGGATCGGAATCAGACGGCAGTGATAGTGGGGCCGAAAGCACTGCGGGATCTACCGAAGACGGAGGCGGGTCGGGGCATGACGAAGGAGAGAACAGTAGCGAAGGAGAATCGGGGCATGACGACGAGGAAGGTCACGATGAAGCCGTCGAGGAACCGAGCGATACAGCTGAGGTGGCGATGGTCACCGAAGACGGAGGATATCACTTCGAACCGCACGTCGTCCGCGTCAATGTCGGTGGGACGGTAACGTGGACTAACGAGAGCGGCAGTCACTCCGCGACGGCCTACCATCCAGACAACGACCAACCCCAGCTCGTTCCCGATGGTGCTGCAGCATGGGATAGTGGTCTCCGCTCGGAGGAAGGAGCGACGTTCGAGCACACTTTCGAGACCGAGGGCGTCTACCACTACTACTGTACGCCCCACGAGACGGTCGGTATGCTCGGGAGCGTCATCGTCGGCGACCCAGATCCACATGAACAGATCGCGCTCGAAGAGCCACCCGAGGAGAAACCAGATACTGTCCGAGAGAAGCTCACCGAACTGAACGGAATGGTTTCGAGTGCACTTGGCGATGACCACTAATTGCTGACGAACGCTCCCGGCATCTTTTCTATCGCTGCCGGACGCGGTTTAAGGAGTCATACCAGTAGGTTATACATAGCGTGTGCTATTGCGAGGGTAAGATACCCTCCCAAAAGGAAGAGAAGAGTTCTTCGAGGCAGTGATGGCAGGCCAATCGTGTCGGATCCGTGAATACGCTCACCGAGGGCATACACGAACCGACCGGCTACCAATGCGAATGGAAGATACACGAGTAGTATCGGGACAACCATCGCATCGAATCTGGCGGTGGCTTCAAGCCGGGACAAGTATTCGAGTTTGAAGATTAGTTCCAGCCCCCCAACAGTGATCCCGGATGCGGCGGTCGCCAAGATCCCCTCCGTTTTCGAGAGTAGTTGGCTTCGCCAGTAGCTCCAGAAATAGAAGACTACGATCAACGGAAGCAGTCGGACGAACGTTTCCTCGATAAAACCGACAAGAAGTATTCCGGTGCGAGAGGTCGTAGCCGGTAGGAGTACAAGCTCAACCTGATACGCGATCCAGACACCGACACCTGTCACTACAGCACTGATCGCCACAAGTGCGAAGAGAGAGCGGTACCTGGTGGACACGGCTGACTAATTGGGGATGCGTCAAGATAGTCGTGTGGAATCTAACACGGGAATACTCGTTTTTGCGCCGAATTTCTGACCGACACCATTCTTATATATTCACAATCGTTACCAAGTAACATAGTACCATCACTACCCACGAAACACTCCCAGAGTATGCCACCTACCGAACGAGAGACAACGTCCGCATCCACGTCTGACTCAAGTGACGACATCGTCTCTCGCATCGAGCGAGACCTCCTTTCGCGGAGAGAATTTCTTGCCGGACTGGGTCTCGGATCGATAGGCGGTGCCGGTGGAGCAGTCGCTCTCACGCGGTCAGATACCGATTTCCAGTCACTAGCGACACTGGCAGGCGGGGCGGCCTCTCTCCCGGACACACAGTTCCATCTTCCGGCAGTGGATGCAGCTAACTCGGGTCTCATTATCGCGACCAATTTCGAGTTTTCTGATGGCAACGGTGAGCTGTTTGTCAATCTGAACGGTATCGAGATCCGCCACGACCTCCAGCGTGCACTGGATGAGGCGAGACAAACTGCTACCCGTCTTACTGGTCGTTCACTTGGAGATACGGCTACGCACGTATCATTCGTCTCACCTGAGACGGGCACTCTTACACTCCGTGGAAAAAGCTGGGAAGCCGGCCTTACGGTTGCTTTTATTGCCAGTCTTCGCCAGCAGTCGCTGTCGTCTGAAACCCTCATCACTGGAATCGTTGCCGACGATGGCAAGCTGCTCCCGGTTGGCGGAATCAAAGCAAAGGCCCGGAGTGCCCGGGCGTTCGGAGCGACCGAATTGATTGTTCCCAGCGATACCGATTCAGATGTAACTATCGAGGGATTACGCGTGACACCCGTTGAATCGATCTCAGACGCACTTAGCCACTTGGCACAAACTCAACGTTCGGAGCAGTGAAGGCGAGATACGCTACGATGGGGCGTCGCTCGCCTTCTGTCGTGACGTGATAGCTTACGTAGAGGCGTCGTACCCGGCGTCTTCGACCACAGTCACGAGGTCATCTGATTCAGCTGTTCCTTCGACTGTCGCGGATTCCGAGTCCCGATCCGCAGTCGCCGATGTGACTCCGTCGACTTCTTTGAGTGCTTCCTCTACAGTTTGCTCACAGTGTTCACAGGTCATTCCTTCGACCGAGATGGTCTGACTCATATCCATACATGATTAGGGCCCCCTATTCTATGTGCTTTTCTGCTTAGAATCCAAAGTCATTCTGAGTTCAAAATCGCACTCTCAAAGGTTTATTTTGAGAAACAATAATGTATCCTGCGGTGCGACGCTATTGTATGCGCAACCTAGACGAAACAGATCTGGAGATTCTCTCGTTACTAGCCGAAAACGCCCGTCGTCCATTTAGCGCCATCGGCGAAGAAGTTGATTTGTCCGGGCCAGCTGTTTCCGATCGAGTCCAACGATTACAGGAAGCAGATATTATCAACAATTTCACGATCGATGTAAACCGGGCGCACCTTCGGGCCGGTGTTCCAGTATTCATTCAAACAGAAATCGAACCGGAATCACTCGAGGAGGCCCGTACGCGAGTCCGGGAATCGGACGGCATCGAACACGTCTTCACGACCTCAGAAGGCGATCTCTGGTTCTATGCCCGCGTTGAGGCACAGAACGTCCGTCAGTGGGTAGACAGTCTGTTTGATGGGCTTGGGATGTCTGGATATTCAGTCACCTTGATCGACGAAGCTGAATGGACGCCTTCGATCGACGGCGTCGAATTTGCTCTCACCTGCACTGAATGTAACAATACCGTCGACAATGAAGGTGAGACGACGCGCATCGATGGCGAGATCTATCACTTCTGTTGCCCATCTTGTCTCGCACGGTTTGAAGACCGCTATCAGCGGCTCGAAGAGGGTGTATAGTACGCTCTTTGGATTCCAAATTTTCTTGGTGTCAATAACCACCTTCTCGAAACAGTAAACCGCCTAAACATAGACCCCGTATAGTAAGATGAGCATGACAAGCCGAACAACCCATCTCGATATTACGGGGATGTCCTGTGCCAACTGTTCAGGAACGATCCAGGACACCCTTGAATCCCTTGACGGGGTATCGAAGGCGGATGCGAACTTCGCCACCGACGAGGGATCCGTGACCTACGATCCCGATGAGGTATCACTCCAGGAAATCTATGAAGCGATCGATGAGGCGGGCTACGGCATAGTCTCGGAGACGGTGTCTATTGCCATCTCCGATATGACGTGTGCCAATTGCGCCGAGACCAACAAAACTGCTCTCGAGAATACACCGGGTGTCGTCACCGCCGAAGTCAACTACGCGACTGACGAAGCGCAGGTCACCTACAATCCGGCAGAGGTGTCTCTCAATACGCTGTATGATGCTATTGAGGACGCTGGCTACTCGCCCGTCCGCGAAGATGGTGATGACGACGAGTCGGGCCAAGACGCACGAGATGCCGCACGACAGGCTGAGACCCAAAAGCAACTCAGACTGACCCTCTTTGGGGCAGTGTTGTCGGCTCCGTTGCTCTTCTTCCTCATCGACAAATTTCTGCTCGGTGGCGCGATCGTCCCTGATGCCGTCTTCGGCGTTGAAATCGGGTGGCTCGAGTTCCTCCTCGCCACACCGGTGCAGGCGATCCTCGGCTGGCCGTTCTATAAGAACTCGTACAAGGCGATCGTGAAAAACGGCCGCGCCAATATGGACGTGTTAATCGCAATCGGTTCAACAACCGCCTATCTCTACTCCGTGGCAGTCCTGTCTGAACTCATTGCAGGTGGGCTCTACTTCGACACGGCAGCGCTCATCCTCGTGTTCATTACGCTCGGTAACTACCTCGAAGCTCGGTCGAAGGGGCAAGCGGGCGAGGCCCTCCGGAAGCTCCTCGAAATGGAAGCCGAGACGGCGACCATTATCCGCGAGGACGGCAGTGAAGAAGAAGTTCCGCTCGAAGAAGTCACAACGGGTGACCGGATGAAAATCCGTCCGGGTGAAAAGGTTCCCACAGACGGCGTCGTTGTCGACGGTCAGTCCGCCGTCGACGAGTCGATGGTCACTGGTGAATCCGTCCCTGTAGAGAAGGAAGAGGGCGATGAGGTCGTCGGCTCGACGATTAACGAGAACGGCGTCCTTGTCGTGGAGGCGACAAAGGTCGGAGAAGATACGGCTCTTCAACAGATCGTTCAGACTGTCAAGGAGGCGCAGTCGCGCCAGCCCGACATCCAGAACCTCGCGGACCGTATCTCCGCGTACTTCGTGCCTGCGGTCATCGCGAACGCTCTCCTCTGGGGCATTGTTTGGTTCCTGTTCCCGGAGGTACTGGCTGGCTTCGTCGACTGGCTCCCGCTGTGGGGTCAGGTCGCTGGCGGCCCGGCCCCGGTCGGTGGGACCGTTTCCGTCTTCGAGTTCGCGATTATTGTCTTCGCGTCCTCGATCCTCATCGCCTGTCCCTGTGCGCTGGGGCTGGCGACGCCCGCAGCCACGATGGTCGGGACGACGATTGGTGCCCAGAACGGCGTCCTGTTCAAGGGCGGTGACATCCTCGAACGCGCAAAAGACGTCGACACGGTCGTCTTCGACAAGACGGGCACCCTCACGGAGGGTGAAATGGAATTGACCGATGTGGTCGTCTTCGATAGCGATGGAAATGCAGTGACTGACGGTGGCGAGCCGACGCCAGATGGTGGACAGATCAGCACTCGTGAGCGCCTCTCCGAGGACAACGTGCTGCGGCTGGCGGCGATAGCAGAAAGCGGAAGCGAACACCCGCTCGCGCGGGCAATCGTCGACGGGGCTGAAGAACGCGGGCTGGACGTGACTGAGCCCGACGACTTCGAGAACGTTCCTGGTCACGGGATCAAAGCGGTTGTTGGTGACAACGAGGTACTGGTCGGCAACCGCAAGTTGCTGCGAGACAACGACATCGACCCGTCACCCGCCGAGGAGACGATGGAACGCCTCGAAAACGAGGGGAAGACGGCGATGCTTGTCGCTTCCGAGGGCAAACTGGTTGGTGTAGTGGCTGACGCCGACACAATCAAAGAGAGCTCCAAGCAGGCCGTTACAGCCCTCCAAGAGCGGGGCGTCGACGTAATGATGATTACGGGCGACAACGAGCGAACTGCTCGTGCGGTCGCCAAACAGGTGGGTATCGACCCGGAGAATGTCCGAGCAGGGGTCCTTCCCGAAGACAAGTCTAACGCGGTCGACAGTATTCAAGACGAGGGCCGTCAGGCGATGATGGTCGGAGACGGCGTCAACGACGCCCCCGCGCTCGCGGTCGCGCACGTGGGGACAGCCATCGGCTCCGGCACGGACGTGGCCATCGAGGCTGCAGACCTTACGCTGATGCGCGACGACCCGCTCGACGTGGTGAAGGCGATCCGAATCTCGGACGCGACACTCCAGAAGATCAAGCAGAACCTCGTGTGGGCGCTCGGATACAATACCGCGATGATTCCCCTCGCGTCGCTCGGGCTGCTCCAGCCGGTGCTCGCTGCAGCAGCAATGGCGTTCTCGTCGGTGTCGGTGCTGACGAACAGCCTGTTGTTCCGGCGGTACACCCCCGATCACGACTACAAGCTCTTCGGGTTCCTTCGCTAACCGTCGCCTCTATCTCAATGTCGAATATTTCCCGCCAAACGGTTCGGAGGTACCTCGTCGAGACAGCCAGTAGCGAACCGACGTACCTCCGGGCTCACGAGATCGCCGGTGATCTTGACGGCTCTCCGAGGGCTGTCGCGCAATACCTCAGCCAACTTCAGGACGACCTCTCACTCGTCTCACTCGAACAGTGGGGGCGCTCTAAGAGCACGACGTGGCGCTTGGAGGTGAACGAGTCGTGAGTACTGTCACGCGACGCGTCGAAACCGCCCTTCCGGAAACAGGCTCACGCGAGTGGTGGGCGCTGTACCTACTTGCTCCGCCCGTCCTCATCGGTGCGGGAATCCTTGCGTTCCCGGGCCTCGTCTTCGACCAGTTCATTTGGCAGTACCTCTGGGGACCAGTCGTCGCTGACGCTGCCAGTGAGCCAGTCATGCATGAGGGGATTCGTGCTGTTCGGGGCTACAACGCGGTGAACACCGTAACCTACCTCGCGGCGGTCGTGTACAGCCTCCCCGGACTACGAGTGTATCTCGATCAACTCGACGTCACGTTTGACGCACGACTGGCCTACGGGTTCGCCCCGATCATTATCGCCGGCGGAGCGATGCGCGCCCTCGAGGACATCGGCCTACTCGGGGACTACGCGGTGTGGTTCATCACGCCGTCAATCTACTTTGTCGTTACCGCTGTCACCGTCCTCGCGCTCGGCATCGGCGCACTTGCGCGTGATCGGAATACCGGTTCCATTCCGTCAACGGTCGGGCTTATCGGGTCGGTGTGGGCTGTCGGTGCTGTCGGGTGGGTGCTTTGGTACGGCCTCTCGACGTCGACCCCGCTCCGTCTGTGGGTTCCTGTCGCAACGACGGGGATTGCTCTCGGGGCGACCGCGCTCTACTACTGGGGAGCGAGTTTCGTCAATGTCACACACCTTCGACACCCGCTGATTCTGCTGGCCGTCTTTGGCCAGCTGTGGGACGCTGCACAGAACCTCATCGGTGTGACGTTTCTCGGCTACTCCCCCAAGCTGGTCGTCACGAATCTCGTATACCAGGCGACTGGATTTGCCGGATCGACGTTCGTGCTGAAACTCGTCGTGACTGTCGGCATCGTGTGGTATCTCGCTGATGCGAAAGAGGAGATGAACCACACATGGTGGTGGCTTATGACGTTCTTCATCGGAGCGATCGGGCTCCCGATGGGCGTTCGCGGGTCACTTCGGATGCTACTGGGGGCCTAACAACGGCCTCGGCGATGTACCGCGCTTTCTGTTAAGAATCGAAACCGGCCGAACGGTATCTGGGATGGTGGATTGAGGCGTTCACCGCGCGTAGCCTTGCTGGATCACTCCCGTTTCGAAAGAAAACAGAGTGGAGTGTGGGACCGGCGTGTCCTAGAATAGACAATCCTACCGAAGGCGACTGTGATCACATTCCGGGTTATTAGTAACAGGGGTAAAGCGTATGGGAACTACTGTTGTATCGTCTAATAATGCCGCAACCGTGGAATCGTCGTCGGGTGCTTCAACATAGTGGTACAATCGGAATACTAGGTCTTACAGGCTGTCTAGGTGGCTCAAGCACGAACTCATGGGATATTGATGACCCAGTAGCAGTGGCATCAGCACAACAATTTAACTCACCAGGATGTAGCTGTTGCGAGCAGTATGCATCATATCTTCGTGAGAATATCACTGGTGACCTCTCAGAGACCGTACCGGATGATATCCAAGCAGTAAAGCAGGAATATGGGATCCCCGAAGACCTCCAGAGCTGTCACACACTCGTCCTCACAGATTACGTCGTAGAAGGACACGTCCCGGTCGAAGTAATCGCCCGGCTTCTCGATGAAAACCCACCGATAGATGGAGTTGCACTCCCTGGTATGCCATCTGGGACACCGGGGATGGGTGGAGAGAAAGATGGCTCGTTAAGCATATACGCTATTGACGGCGATAAAGCCGGAGCTGAGTACACTGAGGTATAGATTCAGAGATACAGTAGATCTGCAACTGATGTTCAGACGGCTTCTCTATGGGTTCGGATACACCTTCGCGCGTCTCATCTTTTTCAACGCGAAACTTCAACAGCTGTCTTGAAGCGGGTTTGTATCGCGTTCTGGCTTGTTGGTGATCCAATTCAGAAGCTTTCCCGTGTAAACTGTGAAACAGCTTATAGGAGACAGTATTCAGAAAATCAAGAGATATCTAACACGTTGAGTCCAGCGTCAGCTCTGTATGCAATCTCTGATTATTCACGGGGTTGCTACTGATAGTTTAGATTTGAAACAGTAATCGCAGTAAATGAGGAGCGTGTGTATTCATCTATGGAAGCGCCCACAACCTCCACGACAGAGGCTACCACCAGCGAGGTACTCGTCCGTGCTGATGAGATTGAAAAAACGTACGGGTCAAACCTCCCATTTACACGATCGGTTCCCGTCCTCACCGGTGCCAATCTGGAAATCCGAGCAGGAGAAATCGTCGGAATCGTCGGGGGGAACGGTTCGGGGAAATCCACGCTTATGAACATCCTCGTCGGCGTCCTCAAGCAGGATTCCGGAGCAGTTGAACGAACAGGGACGGTTGGCTGGTGTCCACAAGAACCACTGCTTTACGACCGCCTGACGGTCACAGAGACGTTCCGCCTGTTCGGTTCCGGATACGGAATGACCGCCGAAGAAATCGACGAGGCCAAACGCCGATTCGCATCGAAACTCGATTTCGAGCAGTACCTTGACTATCGAATCGACCAACTCAGCGGTGGAAACCGACAAAAAATCAATCTCAGTATCGCCCTAATGCATGATCCGGACGTCCTCATGCTAGACGAGCCCTACACCGGGTTCGACTGGGAGACATATCTCATCTTCTGGGACCTCGCCGACGAACTTGCTGCCGACGGAACAGCTGTCGTAATGATTTCACACTTGATCGAGGAGCAGAGCCGTCTCGACCGTATCTACGAGGTTCGTGATGGACACGTCTACGACGTGACTGAGCGGGAAAGTGAGACCGAAGCGACGACCGGTGAACGGAGGAGAAAGGCCGATGAATAGAATTCAAACGGGGATCCGGACGAACGTCTCCACCTTCCTCAGGACCCCCCTGAATGTCGTCTTAGCACTCCTCCTTCCGGTTGTCGTTATCGAAGGCTGGGGACAAGCGATGGCGGGGTTGCCAACTATGCCGACAGTTGAGGCGATTCCGATCGATCTGGGTCGCCTCCTCGGAGCGATATTCGGTGTCGCCATCATCGCCGGCCTGATGGGACTCGCCCAGATGATTAGTGCGCGTGCAGCCGATCGACGACTCGTTCAGACAGGCTATCCACCCCGAACACTGCTTGCGACTCGATTAGCGACGCTCGGAGGGGTCACGGTCGTCGTGGCTGCCGTGAACTACGGCGTGCTCTGGCTGACGATTTCACCGGAAGCCCCTGTCCTGACGTTCGTATTCCTCGTCCTCGCCGGCCTCGTCTATGCGTTTCTTGGCGCGCTCGTCGGTGCACTCCTTCCGCGACTGTTCGAAGGCTCGCTCGTCGTGGTGTTCCTCGCGATGATGGACGCGTTCCTCAGTGGCGACAGCCCGCTGGCTGCTGACATTCCTGAGTTCGTGGAATACTTCCCGCTCTATCATCCGAAGGAACTCCTTCAGGAGGCGATGTTCCAAGGTACATATACGACGGGCGACCTCGGCTTCGTTGCCGGATACCTGCTCGTCTTGCTCGTGCTCGTCACCGTAGTGTTCGGAGTGACGATGCGCACCAGTGGTGGGTGGTCCGCATGAACCGTACGACAACGGCGTTCTCGATCGGCATCAAAGAACAGGCGCGTAACTACGTCCTCGTCGCTCTACTGGTCGTCCTACCGGTCTCGTTCATCACGTTGGCGTTCGCAGTCACCCAGGACGTCGAGATGCCGGTTCGGACGCTCGTCGACGGTGAGACGGCGACGGTCATGCGGGGGATGCCTGAGGTCCACGGCGTGATCATGACGCCGATTACGAGTGCTCTCATCGCCGGACTCGCCGGGTTGTTCCTGATGCGAGAAGCCAAAGACACGGACGGTCGTCTGGCAGTCGCTGGCTATCGTGCATGGCAGGTAATCGCTGCCCGGTTTGGGGTTCTCGCAGCAATTACTCTCATCGTCACCGGTGTCTCAGTTGGTGTGATGCTCGTCGATTTCCAGCCCGAGTATCTCTGGTGGTTCGTCGCAGCGATGCTCGTCGTCTCGGTCACGTATGGTCTCATCGGGATGCTCGTCGGGGCCGTCTTCAACCGCCTAGCCGGGATGTGGCTGATGCTGATTCTCCCGATGCTCGATATCGGACTGTTTCAGGATCCGCTGTTTATTCAATCTGAACCTGATTGGTGGATGAAACTCTTTCCGGGCTATTGGCCAGTCCGTGTAATGGTCGATACCGGACTCACAACCGACGTAGATACGGCTCTCTCGTTGGTGTGGGCTACTGGATATCTTCTCCTCGTAGCCGTGCTCGCAATTGGTGTTTACTACCGAGCCACACAGGCGAGTTGATCACAAGAGAAATCAGTCATAAATGGAACAAAACAGGTCACGGGATCGTTCTGAAATCAAAGGTATCGGTGAGGGCGGTATTCTCTAATCCCCGAATCACTTGACCCCGGTGAGTTCACCCTCTCACGGTGGCAATCAGTTGGAGATGTCCTCATCAGTAGCATCTAATCGCTCACGGCGACGTCTATACTCCTCCTCGTCAATTTCGCCCCTGGCATAGCGGTTCTGGAGCGTTTTTCTGGCTGAGTCGTCGGTAGTCGATTGAGGAGATTTTTGGTTTCCAAGCCAGTAGAGCCCGCCACCGAGAACGCCCAGCATTCCGAGTACGCCACCAACAGCTGGTAGCCCTCCAACTCCACCTCCGTTGCGGCCACTCATCATTCCAGAACCACCTCGTCCCATCATTCCACCACCAGTATTCCCGCTTCCATCGCTGCTTGAGCCGTAGGCGACTGTACCCTGGTCAACAATCGCCTCACTCGATGGGACCTCTCCATCCGGGATTGAATCCTCCTCTGCCGGTCCGCCAGGACTGCCAACTACGATCCGTCCGACCATCCCAATCGACTTGTGCGGGATGCAGTAGTAATCATACGTCCCTGGCGTTTCGAACGTATATTCGAAGCTCCCGTCTGAGATCGTCCCACTATCGAAGGCGGAAGCGCCCTCCGGAATACGATCTGCGTACGCCGTAGCGGAATGTGCCCCCGCTGCGAGTTCAAATTGAACGGTTGTCCCGGGATCAACACGTAGGCCGATTGGGTCGAAGTAATTGTTTCCCATCTCCACGATGGGCGTCTCCTGTGCGTTCGCTGACTGAGCAAAGCCGGTGCTGGCGACTGCGCTGGCACCGACAATGCCTAAGAATTGACGTCGGCTGTGATGTGTCATGTTGTCTGGATCATTCTTCGGTGGGTAGCTACGCGCGATACTGGTGCGAAGACTTCGGACGTGACTCACTCCGAACTTGTCGTTTGTTCCCATTACTACTCATAACCATATGCTGAATCGAGCACACCATTTCGATGTAACGGAACGATGCTGCCGAACGGTTGGTTTCGATACCCTCGAGTCGATCCGCAGGTGTTCAAACGGGTGAAACGCGGTTTGGGTAGTGGTCACTCTGATTGTTCGAGCTTTTCTCGTCGGGCTTCGAACTCTTCGTCCGTGAGATCGCCACGAGCGTACGCCAGACGTAACTCTTCCATCGCGGGATTATGAGACGTCTGTGTCTCGCTCATCCGCCGGAAGATGAGATATCCACCGCCCAGAAGCGCAAGGAGGAAGATGACCGGGACGAGCATCCCGATGAGGGGCCACCAACCACCTGTGGTACCGTACTGGCCCATCATTCCTCCGTATCCCATCATCCCACCGAACCCCATACCCATTGTGAGCAAGGGAAGGAGGATGAACGCTCCGAGGACGATGAGCAGTATCGTCGTCGTATCCAGTTGATCCGATGATGCCATCAGAGATCAGGCCTCCGATGCGGATCCGAACTCGTCAGTTACGGCTGCCAGTACGCGGTCGAATCGTTCGCTGACCTCGGTCGCGACGGAGTCAAGCGCGTCGTTATCAGCGATCCCGACTAACTGTTCCGGGTCGACCGCACTCACCACGATGACGCCGTCATCGTTCTCGTAGACGATGACGTTACAGGGCAAGAGCGCACCGAGTTCAGTTTCTACACTCAACCCTTCGTATGCCAGCGGAGGATTGCACGCACCGAGGATGCGATACTGGCGGAACTCCTCACCGAGTTTCTCCTTGAGCGTCGCCTGAATGTCGATGTCACAGAGAACACCGAATCCCTCGTCTTTGAGCGCGGCATTCGTTGCGTCGACGACATCGTCGAACTCTCCATCAATCTTGGTTTGTATTGTGTAACTCATGTAATACTGTATCCTGTTTACGCACTTAAGCGTTCGGTCCCGTCGCCCCAACTGGCAGACGAGAATTTTTTCTCGACGATGCTCCTTCTATTTCGGTCATGGGCACTACTCGAGTTGCTTTCGTCGACGTTCGAACTCTTCATCGGAGAGTTCACCGCGAGCGTAACGCTCACGAAGAACCGAAAGCGGCCGACTATCACTCCTCTCAGAATCTCTGTTGAGGAGTGAGTAGACGAGATAGAGCGGGACGACGATTAGGAGCCCCATCCAAAGGAAGCTCCAGAGGCCCATTCCACCGCTGAAGACCCCCCAACCGCCGCTACCCATCATACCGCCGCCGTAGCCTCCACCACCGTGAGCCGCTGCGGTGCCCGTTGCTACAATCAACAGCGGAACCGCTAGTATTGCGATTCGACGAGTCGTCCGCCCGAGAGTGTTGGTGTAGTGTGTCATTGTGATCGTTGAGTCAGTAAGTCGAATATCTATCGTGTCAGACGAGGATCCGAACAGGGATCGTTAGCAGCCGTACCCCTGTCCGTTCATCCCCGTCGCGGTGTGATTGTCGTCCGCCATATCTTGGGCCATCTCGTCGACGGTCACGCCCATGTGCGCTTCCATCTCGTCAACGGCATTCGGGCCCATGTAGTCGGTCATGTGACCTTCCATCCAGGCCGCCCAGTCTGCTGCACTACCATCGGCTGGCGTCCCTTCAGCTGCCGTCTCGTTCCCCTGGATCGGTTCGTCACCGTGTGCGCTAACTACCGGGGCGGCAAACGCGAGTCCGACAATCGCGAGCACCACGAGCAGCCATCGTCCGAGGTTTCGGTTGGTCATTGTTTTTCGCCTCAAGTAGTCATACGGTGGGTTCGGAGTTATCTTCGTGGGAGTGAACTCAAACAGGAGAGCGTTCAAGAACGTCTATAACGCCATCTAAACGTTTTCTACTGACGGGATCGTTCATACCTGCCGAATTCGAAAGGATCAGAGGAATGGTGAGAGCAAAGGGGATCCGTCGAGACTGTTCACCTCATTGCGGCGATCCAGACAATAACCACGGTTCAGGCGGCGAGGGAGGCTCGGGTATTGCTGACCACGAACGAGATGGATCAGTTCCCTCGGAACTGGTGATACTGCCTCGTGAGTGCCTGACGATGGTAGAGGATTCCAATTGTCATGAGGAACAGAACGGTCGCAATTTCGTAGCCATACGCACCAAGCAATAACATCGTTGAAGAACCACTCAGTCCGCCTGCAAGTAGTACGGCAAACAACGGGCTAACGCAGGCAGGGCACGCCACAATCCCGACTATTCCTCCGACTGCCGACTGCGAGAAATCAAGCAATGCATCATAGACGAGATACGCCAGCGCGAACAGGCCAACCGCTTGGTAAGGAATGAGCGAGACCGTGATCAGGTCACCTGTATAGACGAAGACCGGACTCCATCCCAAAGATCGACCCCACGTTATTCCGAAGCCGCTTGGTCCAGTGAGCTGCCCGAAATGAGAGGTGCTCGGTCCAAGTAATCCTGAAAAATAAAACATCACGATGAGATATAGAGCAACGACAAGTGCGGCACCAATACGATACACTCGACGTTTCGTTACAGGTCGAGTGTGCCAGATCACCCAGACTGAGGCGGTGAACCAAATAAATGGAAGGACGAAATGGGTCCACCGGCTCCCCATATCTCCTGTGAAATATGCGTACACCAACCCGGCGATCAACTGTGCGGCGAGGAGGAGATTGAGCCACGTGCTTGACTTGAGAACCCGGCTAATGCGATCAGTTTCGAGTGTTGCTTGTGACATGATGGGTAGTGTTAGTATGAATTTCTACGTCTGTTAGTTCTGCAGGTCATCACTCGGATACACGCGGTAGGTTCGACCCTGTCGTTCCCGATACAGCAGCCCGCGCTCCTCGAGTGAACTCACGGTCTGGCTCACTTTACTCTTTGAGAACTCAGATCGATCCCGAAGTTCGATCTGCGTGATTCCAGGCGAGTTCAGGACGGGTTCAAGGACGCGTCGTTCATCATCCGGTAAGAGATCGAGAACGCGCGCTTGCGGATCCGATTCAGGATTGATAGGCGTCGCCGGCGAGGCGTCATCGTCTATCGATGTAGGCGTTGCCTCCGATACCTGATCGGGGTCGATGTGATCCGCTGAGTCGGTTGTCGAATCGATGAGATTCCCTCGAACCACGTAATAGATGCCACCGATACTGCCTGCGACCAGAAGGGTTCCAACCACGTACCAGAGAGGATCTGGACCGTGAATCGCCCCCATAGACGAGTCCATCATCGGCCCCATCGACTGCTCGATAGCGCGACGCTGTTGATAGGCCCGCCAACTGAGTAGTCCGCCAGCCAAGAGGACGAACCCAAGGAGCACACCAACGACGGTATCCGCTGGACGTTGGTTCATATGACATCCCCTTGTTTCGATATCTGACTGCTCATACAATCAATTTTGGCGCGACAGGTGTGACAATTGCGGATTGAAGGTGCGATGATGAAGTGCTTCACAGCGGATGAACCACAGTACATCTATCAGTGATCGTGATCGTGGTTTGTTATCTGCGGGCTTTGATCAGCAAATTCCGTGGGCTCTTCCTCGAATGCCCGCTTACAGGTCTTCGAGCAAAAATAGTACGTCATCCCATCATTGGACGCACTCGGCCCCTCATCGTCGGTCCGCATGCCACACACCGGATCACGATACTGACCTGGTGCGCCGATTCCACGTCGGTAGACATACAGGAGGAACCCGGAGAGCGCGAAGGCGATAATATTGAGGTAGAACGTGTAGTTGAGCTCGAAGTACGTCTGTTCGGTCGCCGTCTCGCCACCGGCCAGATCTGGTACGATGCCGAGGGCGTCGAACAGCAACTCCATGAGGAAGCCAGTGAACGCCATCGTCACGAAGAAGACGCCAAGGATGTACAGCATGATCTTCCAGCCGTAGTACTTCCGGTAGACGTTCAGCACGGGCACGGTGATGAGGTCGGCGTAGACGAACGCGATGATCCCGGCGAAGCTGACGCCACCGCCCCACAGCGCGACGGCGAACGGGACGTTGCCCATACTGCCGACGAAACTGAGGACGGCGATGATGACGCCCATGACGGCGTTCTCGGCAGTCACGAGCAGGCCGTCGCCCTGAATGAACAGCGTGTTCCACACCCACTGCGGGACGAAGACGATGACGAACCCAGAAATAAGGAAGCCGGCGACGATGTCTTTCCAGATCATCGACCACTCCTTGCGGTACTGATTCCCGACCTTGTACCAGCCACCCCACGACAGCAACTCGTCACGCCACCCGCCGCTACTCGACGTCTCCTGGCGATAGGTCTCCATACAGCCCTCCGAGCAGAATTTGAGCGTCTCACCGCCGTCGGTCGTGAGCGTGTACTCGTCTTTCCCCTCCATCCCGCAGGTGGGATCTTCCGTGACGCCCGCCTGGCGGTCGCGCTCGTTGAGCTTCTCGCGGACTTCGTTAAACAGGTTTTCGGGAAGCGTAAGGTGGACGATGGCGGCCATGACGGCGATGAGAATCAGGCCGCCGAGCAGTTCCGCGACGAGGAACTCCCAGCCAAGCAGGATGAGAATCATCAGCCCTAGTTCGACGATGAGGTTCGTCGACGCGAACATGAACGCGAGGAAGTTCACCGCGTGCGCCCCCTTCTTGAACAGGCCCTTCCCGATGGCGACGGCGCCGAAGCTACAGCCACTGCTTGCTGCTCCGAACACAGTCGCCTTGGTAAGTCCAGTTAGATCGCCCTCACCCAGCACCTGTGCCATCCGCTCCTTCGAGACGTAGACCTGGACCAGACTCGTAATCGTGAGGCCCATGATGATCGCCCACGCCGCCGTCCAGAGAAATCCGACACCGATACGAAGGGATTCAAGAACTCCGTCGATTATCGTCGCCTGCATAGGTGTATCATTGTAGGGATCATCTATTGCGGTTTTGATTAGAATATACTGCCTATGAGGGTATCAGTACTATGGCATCGTAACCGTCGGCCATAGATGATCTATCGTAAAGAGGGGAAAACATTGCAAACCTCCACAAGCTCCACGGAATCCGACTTCAGATTCAAAAGGGGAATCTGATTAAATCACGCCGACGTATTAGAGGCTAATGGGACCAGTAGAGACCGATGATATCCCAAATGAGGGGAACACCACCTGGAAGAACAGCCTTCGCCGGCCTGCTCGGTTGTCCAGTACGGTAACTGTCACATCCACTTCCTAATTTACGATGGCTGTCGATCTGGCAATCCATGATGCACTCGTTCTCACAGCCGACGAGCGGAACCGCCTGTACGAGCGCGGCACAGTATGCATCACCGATGGCTGTATCGAAGAAGTCCGACCATCACGTGCAGGAGACGGAGAATTAGAAGCGTCCACCGTTATCGACGGGAACGGGAAACTGGTGATGCCGGGGTTGGTGAACGCCCACACGCACTTGGAGATGACACCGCTCATCGGTGCGTTTAGCGAACTCGAGCTGACGGAGATGCTTGGGAGTGGGACGGCCTTGTTTAACAGATTAGGGAACGGCGAATTCGAGTACCTCGTCGAGGCAGGCGTCGAGCTCGCAGCGCTCAATTTCCTCTTGGGCGGTGTCACGACCGTGAACTCGATGGACGCACGGCCTGCCGCAGGTGCAGAGGCGTTCGGGGAAGCAGGGCTCCGCGGATTTTTCGGCCCGGCGATCTCGGACCTCTTCTGGGACCAACCAGTCGATCAGCAGTTCTCCCGTGCTCGCGAGTTCGTCGAAACGTACCACGACACGTACGAGGGCCGAATCAGGGCGACGATCTGCCCGCACGACGACTGGTCGTGTACCAGGCAGCTGTGGGAACGGACCGCGTCCCTCGCCGCAGAGTACCCGGACCTGCTCGTCCACACGCACTTGCTCGAACTCGAGGAGAGTAACACGATGGCACGAGCGAACGGTGGCGAGGACTCGGTGGGATTGCTCGACGACGTTGGACTCCTGGACGACCGACTGGTCGCTGCTCACTTCCGCCTCGCCGACGAAGAGGACATCCAGCGAACCGCCGAGGCGGACGCGGCTGTTGCGCACTGCCCGTCCGTCTTCTGTTACTGGAATCCGGACGGGGAGACGCAGTGGACGCCCGTTCCCGAGCTTCGAGCCGCCGGCGTCGACGTCGGAGTAGGGATTGACGACCACTACTGGCACGACTCGTACAGCATGTTCGGTGAAGCGCGGCAAGCTCGGCTGGCGGCAAATCTCAAGCGTTCAGCCGGGCAGTTCGACTCGATGGAACTGATACGAATGCTCACTATTGAAGGCGCACGCGCGCTGGGGATGGGCGACGAGATCGGCAGTATTGAAGCGGGAAAGCGCGCGGATATTATCCTCCTCGACGTCGACAAACCGAAGTTCACGCCACGGACCAATATTCCTGCACAGGTCGTGAACAACGCGGTGCCGGCCGACGTCGAGACAGTGATCGTTGACGGCGACGTCGTCCTCCGGAATGGTGTGCCCGAGACAATGGACTCGGACGACGTGCGACAGCGAGTAAATCAGGCTGTCGAACGCTTCATGGACGAGACAGGCTGGGAGTTAGACATTGGTGGTAGTGAACCGCCGACCAGCATCGAGACTGTACGGGACCTCCCAAAGCGTGGCCCTGCGCGACTCCTGACTCGCCTCGCGATGCAATCCGCGCGTGATCGGTTCTCCTTCTAAGACCCTGCCAGCGTAGGGGTGGTTCCCCCTCAGGAATTTCTGTGGGCGCGAACGAACGCACGTCGCAGGACGGTCAGAAGAACGTACGTCTCGTACTTCTGGGTCTGGCAGTGCTCGCAGGGCTGCATATCCTCGACGATCTCCTCAATAGCGTCGTCGTACTCGTCGGTGAGCGTAGTGAGCGCGTCCGTGATCTGGGGCTGGGCAGCGTCGATCATCTCCTCGACGGCGGCGTCGGCCGAATCTGGTAGTGAGTACGAGAGGACGATCGTGTTCGCGTGGTAGTACTTCGTCGTCCCACCACGCCCCTCCTCGAAGCGAACGACGTCGACGAGGCCCGCATCCCGGAGCTCGTTGATGTGATGGCGGACCGTGTTCTCCGTCCGGTCGATGCCGCGATCGTCGAGGCGTTCGTGGACCTCGGTCGCAGTTAGGGCTTCCTCGGACAGAATGTCGAGGACCATCGCCCGCATCGGCTCGTCGATGGCGTCCGAAATCCGAGTGTCTCGCACCGCGATGTCGTCGAGACGGTGGTCGGTATCGGAATCACTCATACGAGAACTGAGCGCGAGCACGCGGGAAAAGGTAGCGGGGCAGGAGTCGGGTAGGTGTCTGTCGAGGTATCCAGTACAGGATGGACCCGCGATAGCGAAAGCCCTAGACGACCCGTTTGACTGTTCCAACGACCCGTATCCGAATTCAAACATATCATCTAAAAAATACTTATTGAGGTACGGGCACTATCTCAAACTGTAATGAGCGACACAACCCAATTCCGCGTCCTCGACTTCGACTGCCCGACCTGCGCGAGTACCGTCGAACGCGCCCTGTCGAACGTCGACGGCGTCCAGCACGTCGAAGTCCACTACGCGACCGGCCGCGTCGAGATCGAGTACGACGACAGCGTCACTGACCCCGACGCCTTCGCAGAGACCATCGAAAACCAGGGGTACACTCCCCAGCCCGCCTAACACTATGAACAAACAATCGATCACGCAGTACTACCGGAACCACCGGAAGGCCATCGTCACGGCGACGAGCGGCCTGCTGTACGGCGGTGGCTGGAGTCTCGGCTACCTCACGAGTTTCGAGATGGCAAGCGCCGCCATCCTCGTCCTCGCGACGGTCGTGGGTGGCTACGACATCGCCAAGACCGCTTACCACGAGGTCACCAACCGGACGCTCGGCATCAAGACGCTGGTGACGCTGGCCGCCATCGGTGCTATCGTCATCGGGGAGTACTGGGAAGCCGCCGCCGTCGTCTTCCTGTTCAGCCTTGGCAGCTACCTCGAAGGCCGGACGATGCGGAAGACCCGGACGGCACTTCAGGAGCTACTGGAGATGACGCCCGACACGGCGACCGTCCGTCGCGACGGGACACTCCAAGAGGTCTCCGCCCGCGATGTCGAAGAGGGCGAAGTCGTCGTCGTAAAGCCGGGCGGGAAGATCCCGGTCGACGGAACCGTCGTCGACGGCGAGAGCGCAGTCAACCAGGCGCCGGTCACCGGCGAGAGCGCGCCCGTCCACAAGGCCGACAGCGACGAGGTGTACGCCGGGACGGTCAACCAGGAGGGCGCGCTAGAAATCCGGACGACGGGAGCGGGATCGGATACGACTCTCGAACGGATCATCCGTCGCGTCGAGGAGGCCCAGGAGGCTCAGTCGCCCACGGAGAGTCTCATCGACCGGTTCGCGAAGTACTACACGCCGGCCGTCATTGCCCTGGCTATCGGCGCGTACGCGGTCACGCAGAACGCGATCCTGTCGCTGACGCTGCTGGTCATCGGCTGTCCGGGCGCGCTGGTCATCGGGCCACCGGTCAGCATCGTCTCGGCCATCGGTAACGCCGCCCGGTCGGGCGTGCTGATGAAGGGCGGCGAACACCTCGAACGCGCCGGCAAGATCGATCTCGTCGCCTTCGACAAGACGGGGACGCTCACGAAGGGCGAGACCACCGTCTCCGACATCGAGGGGTTCGGCGTCGCCGCCGCCGACGTCCTCTCGCTCGCAGCGACCGCCGAGAAGAAGAGCGAACACCACCTCGCGGACGCCATCGTCGACATGGCCCGCGAACGCCAGACGGCTGCGACGGACGGTGGAGCGACGGTCGCCCAAGCGGACGATACGGACGTGGGGCGCAGGTCGGTCCCCGATCCCGACGACTTCGACGTGGTCGCCGGCAAGGGCGTCATCGCCCATGCCGATGGCCAGGAAGTCGTCGTCGGCAACCGCGCGCTGCTGGACGACCGCGACGTCGATGTCCCCGATCGGGTCGCCGACTACGTCCGCGAGCGTGAGGGGCGCGGCGAGACAGTCGTCCACGTCGTTCGGGACGGGGACATCATCGGCGCGATTGCGATGCGGGACGAGCTCCGGGAGGCCGCTCCTGGGGTCGTCGCGGCGCTCCAAGACGCTGGCATCGAGACGGTGATGCTCACCGGCGACAACGATCGGACGGCCGCTGCCGTTGCCGAGGAGGTCGGTATCGACGAGTACCGTGCCGAACTCCTCCCCGAGGACAAGCAGTCCGTCATCGAGGGCTACCAGGCCGACGGCCACGTCGTCGCGATGGTCGGCGACGGCATCAACGACGCGCCATCGCTGGCCACTGCCGATGTCGGCATCGCGATGGGTGCTGCGGGAACGGACACCGCTATCGAAACGGCTGACATGGCGTTGATGGCCGACGACCTCGAACGCATCCCGTACGCGGTCAAACTCAGCAAGGCGACGCGCTGGAACGTCCTCGAGAACGTCGGGATCGCGGTGCTGACCGTGACCGTCCTCCTCGCGGGCGTGCTCACCAGCTACGTCACCCTCGCGTCGGGAATGCTGGTCCACGAGGCCAGCGTCCTCCTCGTCATCCTCAACGGGATGCGACTGCTCCGCTACTGACCACGAGACACGATCACAACCACAACTCATGACATCGAATTCGACTGCGACTGACACGACCCAGACGAGAACCAATTGGCAGGTCGACTACGACGTCGAGCCGATCGAAATCCGCGACCCCGTCGCGGAGGCCCTCGACGTCCTCGAACCGGGCGAGCCGTTCGTCATCGCTTATAGAGACGCGGTGAAAGAGGCAGGACACTCCTGTCCGACTGCCTCGGGCGCCTACCGGATCGTCCAGCTCGGGCTCGACGCCCTGTATCCCGACGACTATCCAGTCCGGAGCGAAATCGAGGTCCAGACGGCCGGCCCGCAGGAGGATGCTGCGTACGGCGTGATGAGCCGTATCATCTCGTACGTGACTGGCGCGACCGGCGATGACGGATTCAGCGGGCTCGCCGGCGGCTATGGCGGCCGCCGCGACCTCCTGTGCTTCGACGGGTTCGACCCGGACACGGCGGACCCGACGTTCCGGTTCCGGCGAACCGACACGGACGAGACCGTCGAAGTGGCCTACCACGTCAGCGACGTTCCTAGCGGTGGACCCGCAATCGGGAACCTCCAGAGGATTCTCGACGGATCGGCAAGCGACCAGCAACGGGAGGCCTTCGCTGACGCTTGGCACCGCCGCGTGCAGGCTGTTCTCAGAGACGCCACCCTATTCTCCGTCGAAGGGGTATGAACGCGGCGGTGTACCCCTCACACTCGTAATGAGAGTTACCGCGATATACTGTTGGGCTCCTTGGGTACCTTGGTAGCGCCATCACCTAACTCGCCGACATCGATATGAGAGTACCCCACGCAAACCATCCCCTCAGAGTTGTCCAAGTATCGAGCTACAACCGCCAACCCAAATACTCAAACAAGAATCTCGCCCATCCCGCGTCAACTGCCATATGGAGCAAGGTAATCGTGTTTCCAATGGTCGATATCGATCTCCACAGCCTCTGAAGTCGTTGGAGAACCGACCGTGACCCATCAGTCATAATCTGCGGCAACGTCTACGGACACATCTATGCCGTTGTATGAGTCGTCGGAGCGCCCTGTCGGTGCCGTCGATATTGACGGGGTACAAGAGGTCAACTATGATTTATTTCCAGTTCATTTCGAACTGATTCGAAGGCACGCATCAAATCTATCCTCCGAGGTTGTGGGAAGTTGAGACTACAGCGGGTATAGCGGGCCTGTGATGCGTTGTTTCGGCCGATTCAGTGATCGGAAGCCGACTCAGATTTCTCTCCAGACGGGCGGTTCTGTTGAACTTCCAACCATATACGCGAATTTCGGCGACTTTCGACAGCGTAGCCACTCAGACGCCCCGCTATTGCGGAGAGAGTCTCGTTACTATCCGATTCCGGTTTCCTTCTTCACCAGCGTTAGCGTATTGTCGGCTGTTACAATCGGTGAATGCTCGTATTCACCGGTCAACTGTACCTGTACCAATAGATCGACCGCTCGCCAGATCGAGTACAGGAGACAGGCGAACGCGAAGTAGAAGAATCGGAGGCTAAAATTCTTCGAGGTCGTCGCGCCCATGAACCGTTTGATCGACTTGTAGCCACTCTCGATCTCCCACCGGTAGCCATACTCCGAGAGAAGGCCACTCTTCCGATTTGTCATGAACACCGAGTACTGCCGATGATCAGTGTGCGCGGAGTTCTCTTTCCGTCGGTAGATTAGCGTCGTCGAGTGCCACTCGTTGTCGCCGACATGTAGCTTCCGGTCGGTCTCATACCGATCCTTGTCGCGCTTGAGAAGGCGCTTGGCTTGGGCCTTCTCGCTGGTCTGCATCCGCTTCGGGACGACGTAGGAGAGCCCACGTAGACTCAGCATCTCCAGGATATGCTGGCTGTCGAACTCACGGTCCATCAGTACGTTATCGACATGAACAGCTGCCTCTGCCGAATCCAAGAGGTCCTCGACGATCTCCTTGCGTGTGTCCCCTTTCCGGACTGGGCGCGCATCTAAGACGATTGGGACGGCATTCCCGACCAGCTGGACCGTGGCCCACTGGTAGGCGTACTCGTCGGTGTTCTCTTTCGTGCCGATAATCTCATCTTCGTGGCCATCTCGGTCACCAGTAAAGGGGTCTGATTCAGTGATATCGATGGCAACGATGCCAGCCCGGTAGAACGCCTCCGTCTCTGCGACTCGATCCAAGAGGCGACTCACGGCGTGGCGGTACATCTCGCGTATCTGCTCAATTGAGAGGTCGCGGAGATGCTCGCGATGGGCGTGGCCGAGCGGTGTCCGCTCCCGATTGGACTCGTGAATGAAACTGCGAGCCCCCTCATTGACGGCGAGGTTTTCTCGAAGCCCCAGGTAGGTTTGGAGGTCCCAGTAGGCATTCTCGTGGATCTCACAACCCTCGCCACGGTCCAGTGAGAACGCTGGGAAGGCAACGCGACTCACCTGCTCAGTAACGGTCTCGGCCTGCTCTAATACAGTCTGATCATCGGGGTCCGATTCTTCATTCTCATCATGGTGTCTGCGGCTCTGCCGTTCTGGTTCTCGTGGAACAGAGACACCCGCATTTTGGGCTTTGATGAGGATTGTTCGCGCTGCCGTCTCGACGGTGTCTTGGAGTTCGGCCGTGAACCGGTGATGCCAGCTACGCCATAGGGTTGACTGATCGGGGGCCGACTCCAGGCCAAGTTGATCACAGAGATCGGGATGCTTGGTGAGGTATTCGACGAGCGCGGTTTCGTGGTCCCAGTCGTAGAGTTCTTTTAACAGGAATAGGCGAAACAGAGTCTCAATCTCGTAGCTCGTCGAGCCTGCGTATCGGTCGTGGGCATCGAACTGGACGTATGCAAGCGGTAATGTGTGGACGAATGGTTCAACGCCCTCGTGTTCGTCTTGCTGGAACCACGTTTTTGCGACGACGCGGACATCCGACTCCAGTGCGGGAAGCGACGAGCGATCGAACAGCGGGCTAGACCCATACGTTGGCCAATCGACATAGGAACAATGAGCGATTTGGCGAAAGACTGTTCGACGCGACTCGGGGGTCATAGCCATGTAGGTACTGATAGCAAAACGTCCAAGACCAGTTGATCAAGATCGGATAGAAGTTGGATTCATCAGCGGAAGTGTTGTGGTTAGTTGGAGTAAGAGACACTCCCAAATTGTGTTTCTCGCCAGTATTTCCAGAGGTAGGATAGATCACTGGGATACAACAGTTTTACAATTTCCTGCTTGCTCCCATCGTTAATATCTGAAAGGGTATCTCGAGAGAGCTTGTTCAGATCTTGCATGAGTCGGTCGTACCGTTCGTTTGGTGCAAGGTATAGCAACCTCGTCATCATCAATCGACGGTCTTGTCTGGGGGCAACTTGCTCGTTCCATAGGTCGTCGTAGACTCCCATCTCCTCAGCAGAGGTGTTTTTCGTCCTCGTCAGACAGCGGTCGGCTGTCATTGCAGCTGCTCGAGCTGATTTCATACACTTGTAGATTCCCTCTCCCCAGACAGGATCAACCGATGGGACAGTATCACCGATCGCCATAAACGAATCAGTACTCATCGATCCGGGGGGCTGTACATGTGCTGATCCCCGAACTGGACTCTCTGCGATTTGTCTAGCGTTCTCGAACCGTGGGTCAGTATCAAGCCAATGTTCGAGATACCCGTCGACGGTGCGATCGTGAATGGCGTTTTCTTGATAGCGTTCATTCTGGATGTAACAGATACCGACTTTTGCTGTGTCGTCACCCGTATGGAAGATCCACGAATAACCTCCAGGGGCGTACTCGTGGTCCAACCGCAACATCATCGCGTCAGTGAGATCAGCAAACTCGGGATGATTGAGATTGACGCCTTCGAATAAGTATTCAATACCAATCGCGTGGTTCTCCCGCTCAAGATTGGCTATCCCCAGATCTTTAGCCAGTGGCGCAGCCGGACCCGTAGCATCAATAACGATTTCGCCAAAGACCTCCTGGTCACGGTTATAACGGACACCAACGAGATCACCATCTTCGACGATCGGGTCACGAACACGAGCATCAAACCGATACTCAGCACCCTTGTGACGACCATCCTCGACAAGGAACTTCTTGAACGCCTCAAAGTCCAAGACAAAGCCCGGCTGGTCCTGGATAAAGTGTTCATTTGGAGATTCAATAACTACTGATTCAGTCGCGTGCATAACGACATCGTCCGGGATGCCGAAGGAGGTCATCATTGACGCAAACGTTCCGCCGGTAGATTTGTTACTTTGAGCTGGGAATTCATCTTCTGCTTCGGTTTCTAGGACGACAACATCGTACCCACGGTCAGCTAGATCTCGTGCACACTGCGCCCCCGCTGGACCTGCCCCAGCGATGATCACATCATACCTGTTTGACATCGTTGGAGAACAACTACTCAAGAGCGGACGAACAAGATGTTGGAACACAGTGCCACTTTTCGGTTGTTTCTACACAGGCCCGGTGCCCACCATCTTAGTGGGCAGACATCTGTGACACCACGTTGACGAAGTAGACGCCACTGATAATGAGGCCAATTCCGAGAAGGCCTGCCAGATCAACTGGTTCATCAAAAACAACGGCCCCGATACCTGCCACACCGACAATACCCAATGCTGCCCATGTCCCATAGACGACACCCATCGGTAATTCCTCTAACGTCAGGGATAGTAGATAGAACGCTGCCCCATATCCGAGGACAACCCCAATACTGGGAACCGGTTGTGAAAATCCATCGGAGAGTTTGAGGGCAGTCGTCCCGAATAATTCGGAGAGTATTGCACCAGCGAGCAGTACGTACGGATGCATATCGTTAGGTCTCGAAGCCCCCGATATACGACTACTGAAACAAAACAGCACTTACAATTTGTTTGGAGGCACAATGACAAAGCATGACGGAATTGGGCGAGCTTGGACTCTCAAGTTACGAGGAGAAGGCCTATCGAACTCTTCTCGTAACAGGAGCTGTGACGGCAGCTGAACTCTCTGATACTAGTGGGGTTCCAAAAGGCCGTATCTACGACGTACTAAACGGTCTTGAAGCTCGCAAGCTGATCTGGAGACAGTCAAGCGATCCAAATCAGTACGTCGCCGTACAGCCAGAAACCGTCGTCGATAGGCTTCTGGCTGAACGAGCGTATGAACTGAAACAAGAGTGGGATCGTTACCGCGAGAAAGCAGAAACAGTTCGTTCGAACCTTTTGCCGACACCACCAACAGAGAGTAGTTTCTGGCTTGGATCGCTCGGGAGTGACGAAATGAGTACAGCACTCCAGCAGCATATGCGAACCGCGGAGAGCGTTGTCAAAGCAGCCGTCGGGCCTCCCTACGAGGATGCGACGTGGGAGACACTCCAATCTGAAGTGGAAGGCTTTTTCAAGGGTGCTAATACGGATTTGTCTGTCGACCTCCTCTTCAGTGAAAAAGCAGTTACCGTACTCCCCGACCGATTCCCACATCTAATTGAAAACCAGCCCGCAGACATAACTGTCAGAACGACTCCTGAGATTGCGCTTTCGTTTGATATCGTGGACAATGTGGAGACAACGATCGATGTGCTACATCCAGTATCTGGTGAAGACAGGATCGGTGTGATCGGGATCAAAGATTCGCAAGTAGTCTCCGAGTTTGAGCAGTACTTCCAACGACTGTGGACCGATGCTGTTCCCCTCCTTGAGTGAGACAGTGATGATGGGAGGAAGACGTGATGTGATGTAATTGACTCAAACCGATATTGCCTCTGTGCATTGAGAAGGCCAGTCTCAACTCCACCGCGACCGCCGTTCGGACCCGGTTCTGAGAATAATCGCAAGACTGCAAGCAGATAGCTTGCTACACAATCTGCATAATGTACAATGCGCACAAAATTTGAATGGTGAGGAAAATCAGCCAAATCCAATGTTAGTCGTTCGTAGCTTGCTCGCTCAGCATCTCAACAACTTCCTGAACACGTTCCTCATCGGCTTCGATACCACGCTCCCGGAGGATCTGGAGGGCAACCTCATCACCGTGGTCCGCAATTACCCGGAGACACGCATCTTGAAACTCTCTTCCCTCAAACTCGGGAACATCAAACATAGAACACGCAGCAGTTACCGATGATCGCATCCGGGTGACGCCATCCCACGTGTCCTCCCGGACATAGAAGCCGTGCATATCGGTCTCATCAAAGGAGAAGGCCGGTCCACCGGTGGATTCGTCCACATCCTCCTCATCCTGCTCAGGAATGGACTCAGTCTCCGACTCTGTGTCCTCAGTAGTTATCTCTTCATCCGGTTGCGGTTCATCCTGGGCGTCAGTACGTTCGTCGTCATCCGATTCGGCTCCTTCCTCCGTTTGTTTGAGCTGTTCAGCGACGTCCCCGAAACGGTCGTCCTCATTAGGCATGGCTGTGTTCCTCCACGAGGTCCGCTAAGTGATCGAAATTCGGGATCTGGTCGCAATCTTCGTCGAACTCCGAGACCGGCATTCCTTGCTTGAACGCGCGAGAAATCGCGGTCCGTTCGCGAATCCCTGGCTTCGGAATACTATCGATGGTGCGTTCCGAATCATCGAGGGCATCGAAGATCTCCGGGTCCACACGAGCGTACTCGGGGACGAATGAACCGAACTCCCGGTTGAGATTTTCAACGAGAGTCCGATGCTCGTTGCGTTGTCCCATTGTTTCGCGAATCATATTCGGAGTGACTGCGAGGATATCCAACCCGATATTCTGCCGGATTGGGGAGATCTGGCGTTCAATCATCTTATTGAGGCCGTTGATCGAGCCAGCACGCGGGATTAGCGGGATTATGACGCGCTGGACGGCGATGAGGGCATTGTCGGAGAGTTTCCCACGGCCGCCTGCGGCATCAATTATCACGTAGTCGTATCCGTTTTGAATGAGCGGATCGACGACGTTCCGTCGAAGCTTCACGTCTGCGAACCGTTCGTCCTTCAGCCTCGTCTCGACGTTCTCGAGCTCGTTACTCGACGGGAGTAGGTGAACGCCGAAGTCCGTCTCGATAAGCAGGTCTTCGGGGTCCTCACCATCGATAAGGGCGTCACCGAGGTTCGCATCTCGGTCGTACGCATCGTCGTATCCCAACTGGGTCGTCATGTGCCCGTCCTTATCCAGATCCAATAGTACCGTCTCATGGCCACGAGCAGCGAGTCGATCAGCGATGTTGAGCGCGATCGTGGATTTCCCTACCCCTCCCTTGAGCAACGAGACAGCTGCTCCGGGGAGCCCTTCAAACTCGTCAGCACTCATAGCTCAGCACCCCGTAAGAAGCGGATTTTGTACATTTTGTAGGTAATGTACATTGGGTAGATGTTGAAGGTTGCGCGAGTTTTGTCGATAATGTACGTTTTGCACTGGTCATACGCGGTCAATGATGCTCGTCCATCTTAATTCTGTGCCAGACAGATTGCGTACGCCATCTACACAATCTACATTTTGTACATTACGTAGATTGTTGGCACAATCTCAATTGGCATAATCACCGTCGACCCTACGCAATCTACATAATTTAGATAATCAGCATTTCATACGCATTCATCACAATCTTTGCCACCCACACGAACCAATTGAAGAAGCCCAATTTACATTATCTACATTATCCACATTATGCAGATTGGCTATGAGATCTACATTCTTCAGTCATTCAATGGGAGAGTCCCGAGTGATAGAACTCAGACAGAGCCGTTCTACCCCGTCTTCTAGTAAGACCTTTAGCTGTTACCGGATTATTGGTAACTACCAGATGTATGAGGTTCTCGACGACACGGCGGCACAGACTATCCTCGCCATCGAGAGTGGTGACTCCATCCGCCGTGTCGCCCAACACCTCCACACGCCCTACGAGACAGTGAGACAGGCCGTCAATCGGCTGGAAGAGGCAGGCTACGTTTCCTATGATGACGGCCTCACTGTAGTCGACGAGCGCGTACGCGATGCAGCGCTCGAGCTCGTCGCTGCCAGCGCTGGCGTCAGTCCACCCTCCATCGAGGAAACATACGTCATCCCACAGTTCAGTGACTGGCCGTTCGCGTTCACGCGGATCGACGCCGTCTACGTGTGGACTCAGGGCGGCTACCAGGTCGGTCGCGAGCCCAACGACTATCCACTGTTCCTGGCTGTTCGTGAGCAGGACGTCGACGCCTGGGAGGGGTTCTTCGAGTCCTTCGACCTCCCGACCGCATTCGAACGACAGCCCCGAGACGAGCTTAGCGGACCGCTACAAATGGTCCTCGAGCCACGCGCGTCACTCGATATCGAGCACGTCGAAGGGTACCCGGTGATACCGAGAGCAGAGACGGTCGAGTATATGCGCGAAAACTACGCCCAGTTTCAGTCGGCGCTGGCGATCCTTGACCGGATGTACGAGGACCTCAAGCTCTAGTGAGGAGAGGTTAGAAGTCTAAAGGGATTTCCTCACTATCATCCGAAAGAAAGAGAAGATCGAATGCAGGATGCTTGTAGAGTATCTCGCGGCAGTCACGGCAACGTGTGTATAGGGATCGGTCAGCATCCCAAAAATCAGAACGCATCACGACAGCAGTATCACGTGAGCCGTAATGTCCGCCAGATGCTGAAAAATGGTTGAACTCAAGCCCTCCACACTCCGGACAGGGATCATTCATATTTTCCCAGTCATCCCGCTTGACGCCGGAAATTGTCTGTTCGTTCCCATCCTGATCGATAACTTGTATCGAGAGTCTCATTAGAACTCGCCTCCGCCCATAGCGAGGCGAAATAAAATGACCGTTTCAAGCCACTCTGGAATTATTTTGGTGGAAGAAGATGTCTCTCCAAATGTTTCAAGGACAATCGTATAATCGAATTAAGAGGTAATTAGCTTCCGTGGATTGACCATCTCTTAAAATAACGATATGATCGGACTACGTAACCTTGCCGTTTAATTCGAGAATAGAAATGGACTCCGAGTCTCCATCACCGTACTTGATCTCGTTATTCTGAAAGTCAAAGCGGATTGATTCGCCCATATATGAGGAACGTTCAATTCTGGTGAGCGCGTCGAGGTCCCCAAGCTTCCAGCAGACGAATCGGTCGATGTTAGTTAGCGGTGTCTCGTCTTCAAAGAAGTCGCTAAGTTTCACTTGTAATGATGCATTGTCGAACCCGTCGTCGGTAGCGAGGATCGCATTGACCTCATCGTCCATCTGGAAGTCCGCGATTTGGATGTTTTCAGGCGCACCATTGGCGCTGTACCGTTCTAATGCGGCGATGACCTCAGCCGGGTTTGACGGCGATAGCCCTTCCTGCTCCTCTGTGCGTTCTAACCGTTCTTGGAGCGAACTTTCCTGTGACCGGATACTGCGTTTCTTGTCCTCGACCTTGCGGCGTTCGATGTAGTTACGGTACCACGACTCCTGGCACACCTTGGTCATGTACCGGTCCAACTCATCCGTGATGGCTTGGTAGACGTCCCCGGATTTGTTCCGGATCTTCTCCCGATTGGCGGAGAGCTCCAGATCCTGACAGTTGGCAATAAAGAAGAAGTGGAAGAACTCGTTGTCCGCACCGATAGCGTCATTATACCGTTCAACCTTGATGTGGTCTTTCGCCAGCCAAATACCGAACTGGGCGGAGTGCTTCCCGTAGGTCGGCAGCTTATTCCGGGCTTCCTTCCCACCGACCATCCCGACAACCTCGATTGTCAATTCACAGCCGTCATCGAGTGTGACGGTCAGCTCCCGTGGCGGGTAGTGCTTGCACATCTCTTCCGCGACGAACTCGCCGTCCGGATCCAGATTTTCGGCAGGGAATTTCAACCGGTTATCGGTCTTGATCGGGTCCCGGGTATCGTCGATCGAGGGTGAGAGCTCGACGGTAATCTCCATCTCGTGGAAGTCGTCGTTGAAGTACCAGGCCGTCGACCCACCGATTGTCTTCCACTTGATGTAATGCTCAATCTTGTTGTATGTGAGCTGCTGTGGGTCAAAGCCCTGGCCAGCCCGGAAGCCGTGGACCTCGATCCGTGTGCGTGACGGCTCCTCGACGTCCGTCGTGTCGACCGAGTACGTGGGGAGTTCGCGGTTGTTCAGTTTCGCCCACGGCTGGTCCATCACCGATTCGATCCGCGTCCCGTCCTTGACGGTCTCGACGCGTATCTTGTCGCTCTTGTAGTAGATCTTGGTGCCGTGACCCTTGTACCCGATGGCGTCGTCCTTGTTCGAGTTCCCCAGGTCGAAGAACGACGACAGGTCGTCTTCGTCCATCCCGTGGCCGTCGTCTTTGATGACCAATGTATTCCGTCCCTCGTCATCCTGCTCGATCTTGATGTCGACCTGCGTCGCGTCTGCGTCATAGGAATTCGATAGTGCTTCTCTGATGACCTCCAACGGGTCTTCGAAGTCGCTTGCTATTTCGATGAACTCGTTGACCTCGTTGACTTGTGGTGTCTTATGCATAGGTTGTGTCTGTATTCTCGAAGTACGGGTTCATCCGTTCGTTGATCAGCTGGTAGACGAACTTGCGGAAACCCTTCTGGTCCTTCACAGCCTCTTCAAGGTATTCAGCGACCTTTTCTTCGTCTCCTTCAGCGATTAACTGGCGGAACTCCCGGAGCTCCCGTTGCTGAACTGCCAAGTTGTGCGCCGCCACTGAACCGAGAATGTCCTTCTGGTACAGGTCGTCCATCTCGTTCCGCATCCGTGCCCGGTGGAAATCGTCGTTACAGATGCGGCAATCACAGGCATCGAAGTCTGCCTCGTCAACCGGGACCGTCTCGAACAGGTTGACGCAGTACTTCCCGTTGATCGCTTGGTGTAGGTAGGAGGCAGAATCGAAGGTATCGGCCCCTACAGCAACGAGTAGCGGCATTGCGTTTCCTGAGATTCCTAATACGTGTAGAGGAAGATTGTCATACCCTCGCTGTTGCATCTCCCTCTTACAGTCGGATACTGCTTCGACGAGAACCTCAACGTTGTCTTTCCGCGGGACGAGGCTACCCAAAGCAATCCCATCGAACACTTCGGGGATTGGTTCTGCGAGTTCGTCTTCGATGAGGTCGAAGGATCGTTCGAGCATCGCTTCATAATAGCCGTGTACCGTGAGATAGCAGGCCCCGTCAACCTCATCACGGCGTTCTGCGAACCGGGCAGCGTTGGCAGCTGTCTGCTCCATCTTTTCGATCCGCTCTTCGAATTCGTCATCAGGATGGATCGGGTGATCAAGGTTGACCACGATGTCTGGTCCTAGAGCCAGCTGTATATCCAGCGCCTTGTCCTGGTCAATGTCCTTCTCAAAGTCCTGGCCTTCTAGGCCACCCTGCTTCAGGATTTTGTAGCCGCCGGAGTCAGCGAAGATCATCCCGTCATAGTCGCTGAAACAGTCCCACTCGCGGATCTCGTTATCCAGATACCAGTTCAGTTTCTTTTCTCGAATACCGTAATCGGCGAGGGAGGATATCGACGTCATCACACCCCGGAAGAGGTCGCTGTAGTCTTCACCACCGGTGACTTCGTTGTCATGAGCGAGGAATTCCTTGACTGTACGGTGGACGCCGCCACCGAATAGAGCGCCTTCGTTGCCGCCGCCGTAGAAGTTGATGACGGGGAACAGGTGTGGCGTCTCCAGAGTGCGGTCGTTGATCTGGAGCTGGCCACGTCGTGCCTCGCCAGCCTCAGCAACGATATCAAACGACACCATATTATCAGTCACCGTGCACCGGAATGGATCGGCTGCTGGATACTAGGTGTTTCAGCCGCTTGCCTTTCATCCCGATACCACAACCCTCGATATAACCGACCGGAACATCGACAGCAGACTCAAGTCCGTCGACAGCCGGGAGATAGTCCTTCCCCAGGTTGACCCATACCTTCTCGTAGCCCTCCTTGGCCACCTTGTCCGCGATAGCCTCGATGACGGCATCGTTCAGTTCCTTGGCTCGTTCTGTGTCCATCCGTTGATCATAATACCTAATTTCGTCGTCAGGTTCGACGACACCATGTTTTGCTGATATAATTATGATGTCAAGTCCGGGTTGGAACCGGCCCGCGCGCACTGCTTTCTTGATGATCCTGAAGAAGTATCCATCGTACAAATCGAGTGCCTGCACCGGCTTTTCGACGTCTTGCTTGGTTGCTGAGCATGACTGAATGAGTAGAGACGACATACTTGTCCTTGATCAAGGGAGCAGACCGAGACCTAATCAAACTATCGACTGAGTAGAGATTCGCCCCGGCGGTCTCCAGCGGTTCAACGCGTTCCCGACACACGCTACCCGTCGATACTGTCAAAATACCCGACGAGTTCGTTGATGTTTTCGCCGCGGAAATGCTCGGTCAGTTGGAGGGCTCGCGGGTCAGACGGGTATATCTCACCGCGACCATACCGGGTGAATGCCTCGTTGATAGCACGGCGATATGCTTTGCTCGTCGTATAGGCCAAGATGTGGTCGAACTGTTCACCGAATCGGTCCAGGTACTGGGCGAGCCGGTTCGCAACGAGTTCGACTTGGTCGTCGTCCGCAGTTGTGAGAACATACTCGTAACTCATCACCGGGTCCGCCTCCTCGAACTCCTCTGGCACAGGGCCGTACAGCCCTGAGACGGATATCTTGTGGAACCGGTCCCGGTGTTCCTCAAGCGGAGAGAGTACCGCCTGCTGTGTCCGAGAATCGGAGTAGGGTTTCTCCTGGCTGCACGGCAGAATCAGCAGGACATCTGCCTTGCTTGGCGGCTGGTAACCGTTTTGCTGGAGGATGTTGAAATCGTTGGGACCGTGCTTCAACGAGATGGTCCGTTTCTCCCGTGTCGTGTCTTCAACACCTTCGACGAAGCCAGAGAGCTTGGTCTGGAACGTTTCGGCGTCCGGGCCCGCAACGAGTTCCTCGTAGCCATTATCGGCCAACTGTTCGCGGAGCTCCGGGTTGTGAAGCTGCGCTCGCTTCAACCCCTTCTCGACGATGTTCTTTCCCTGAGCGAACTCCGCCACGAGTTCAAGCAGTTCGTCGTCTTCGATGGCAGCCCGTACCTCCTGCATCTGGCGGCTGTACAACTCGAAGTTGTGGTGCGCTATCTGTGCGTAATACTCGCTCTTGTAGTGCTTCCCGTGTTCGCCTTCGATACGTTTGTAGCTGACATCGGACTCCAATAAAGCGTGGCGCATATCGTCGAAGTAGATGTCCTGACACGCCTGACAATCACAGTCCTCCTCGTCCCAGTCGCTCAACTTGGTCCGCTGCCACGTCTCCGGATGGATGAAGCTCTTGTTGCGAGCTGCTTTCAGGTAGTTCGAGGAGTCGAACGTATCGACACCGAGAAGGGAGAGCAGGGGACAGAGCCGGCCGCTGATTCCGAAGACGTGGAGCGCAATATCGTCGTACCGTTCCTCAGGTATCGCATCCCTTGCACCTTGGACGATGTCAACGAGGACATCCGGCGAGTTGCTGAGCGGGACTAGTGATCCAAGCGCAAAGCCCTCGAACGCTTCATCAAGTTCCTCAGCCCGGTCCAGAAATTTGCTTACGTACCAATTGACGTCCTCGTAGCTGTGGCCGTGAATCGCTACGTAAACGGACGGTGTTTTTTCGACACCCCACTCCTCAAGCTTCTCGTCGTCATTGAGCAGCTGTAGACATTCGACTGCGTTGTCGATGCTCCGCTCCATTCGCTCGGTGGCTTCCTCCTTGTTTAGGTTCTGGGGAATCGGGAAGTCTAATGTGGCGACGATGTCCGCGCCATAATCCAGCTGTAGCTTCAGGATGCTCTCTGGGTTCGTGTAGATACCCCAGTCGTTCTCGCTCCCACCCTCTTCCGGCGGCTGTCCGAACGTCGTTGAGTTCATCAGCTTGAACCCGCCGGAGTCGACAAACAATGGCTGCGTGAACCCTGGCTCGGCATCACTCTCCTCAAAGTGCTGCTTCAACGGCTTCTTCCGCCACTCCGCCAGGTTGTCCGGGGTAAGGTTGTAATCCAAGAAGGTCATCGTCTGGAACATGAGTCCCTGGACGGTGTCACTCTGGAAGAGGTGGCGACGCGTGTACCGCCAGATGCCGCCTGATTCTGGTGTGGTCCCTCCGATAAGGTTCGCAACAGGGAGAAGCGCAGGTGTCTGAATTTGGCCGACGGGCGTCTCTATCTCGCCTCGCCGACCGTACCTGGCCTTTGTAAGAGTACTGAATGCAGACATCAAATAACCTGTGTAGTACCTCTATGCGACACCTCAATTAACCTCTCGCTCCAGAGACCATCAAAAATACAACCAAATCGAAGATGGCCTTCGGTCCTTTCGGTGAGTGACCCAAGCTTAAGTATGCCCCAAGTAATACCTCGATATGCCTCAACGCGCACTAGACGAACCAACTATCTCCTCACAGGATCTTACAGAGACAGAACGGACCCTCCATGTCGGACGTGATCGGCCAATACGGATCAGCGCAGGCCACCGAATTCTGCACCACGACGGCAAGTGTAGCCGTCCCCACGGCCATAACTACGCGATCAGTGTCGCGGTGACCGGTACCCTGACCGAGGAAGGATGGGTCGTCGACAAAGGAGATATTACTGAAGTATTATCTAACTGGGATCACCGGTTCCTCGTTGAACGGGGCGACCCATTGATCGAGGCATTCGAGGGCAGCCGCGACGGCGACGCCGTCGTCGTCCTTGACCAGCCACCGACAGCTGAAGTCATGGGACTCGTCCTCGAACGGCGATTGGAGGATGCGTTACCGGAATCGGTCAGTGACATCGTAGTTGAGGTCCGGGAGACCGGTGAGCTTGCTGCTGGAGAGCGGTTATAGACCGATGCCAGTTAGCTCGGACACCGCAACGGTCAATGACGAAGCAGAAGAGACGGAAGCCGAAGAGGGATTGCCGGTAAACGAGTTGTTCTACTCGCTACAGGGAGAGGGCAAACTCGCCGGGATGCCGAGCGTTTTCGTCCGAACCAGCGGGTGTAACCTCCGGTGTTGGTTCTGTGACTCGTACCATACTAGCTGGGAACCGACCCATGCTTGGCTCGACATCGGCACTATCATCGACCGTGTCACCGACTACGACGAAGCTGAGCACGTCGTCGTCACCGGTGGCGAACCGTTGCTCCATCAGGAGACGGCCGAGTTACTGGACCGGCTCAGTGCTGCCGGCCTCCACACGACCGTCGAGACGAACGGCACAATCTACCGCGATACCGCGATTGACCTTGCAAGTATCAGTCCGAAGCTGGCGAACAGTACCCCAACCGCAGGGAAGGATCCACAGGGCGACGGTGAGTGGGCTGACCGACATGAGAACCGCCGGATTGACATCGACGTGCTGTGCCAGCTCGTCGAAACTTACGAGTTCCAGCTGAAGTTCGTTGTCACTGGCCGTGACGACATGGCGGAAATCAACCAACTGGTCAAGCGACTGCGGGACGCTGCTGCGACGACGATTAGGGATTCGGACGTGTTGTTGATGCCGGAAGGAGCGACGCGGGAGCGGTTGGCGGAGACGCGTGAACTGACTGCTAAAGTGGCGATGGAGCACGGATATCAGTATACGCCGCGGCTCCACGTCGACCTCTGGAACGACGCACCAGAGACCTAACCAGAACGATGACTGACCATACAGACGACGAAGGCAGTGCTGTTGTGCTTGTATCGGGCGGTATGGATAGTGCGACCGCAGCGTTCGAGGCGAAAAACAGAGGGTACGACCTGTACTTCCTCCACACTACCTACGGCCAAGAGACAGCGGACAAAGAGTCGGAGTGCGCCCAGCAGCTGGCCGACTGCATGGATGTAACGGACTTCCTCCATATCGAGACCGACCACCTTGCCCGGATTGGAGCCTCCAGTCTCACCGACGATAGCATTGACGTCGAGGAGGTGGATCTCGACAGCGACGAGATACCGTCCAGCTACGTTCCGTTTCGCAATGCGAACCTGCTGTCGATGGCAACGTCGTACGCTGAGGCCAACGACTGCGAGGCGATCTTCATCGGTGCGCACAGTGAGGACTATTCCGGCTACCCGGACTGTCGACCGGAGTTCTTCGACGCATTCCACCAGGTCATTGAAGTTGGAACGAAACCGGCGACCACGATTGAGTTGGTCGCGCCGTTCGTCGACTGGAGCAAGACCAAGATTGCGGAGCGTGGCCTCGATCTGGATGTGCCATACGAGTTGACGTGGAGCTGTTACCGGGAGGAAGCTCCGGCTTGCGGTACCTGTGACGCCTGTGCTTACCGGCTCAAAGCATTCCAGGAAGCTGGTGTCGAGGACCCAATCAAGTATGCCGAGCGACCGGTCTACAGCGAGTCGTAACTGTCGGTTAGTTTTGGTGAACTTGCCGGTTTAGACGGCTTCGAGCACGCCGTAGCCCGGGTTCTTGTACAGGACTTCGTCGCAATCCTTGCAAACGATGGTGCCTAAAGGTGTGCGCAGAGGAGCCCCAACGGATCTAAGGGATGTTGAGCTGACTTTGGCAAGTCATGAGACTATTAAATATGGTCTGTCTAGCTCATGCTATAGAGGGTCCAAGCACTCATGCCTCTTCCAGTTGATCTGCTTGTTTCTATCGCAACACCGCTCTCCGTTCTGGTGTTAGCCTATCAGCTGTGGCAACGCAAGAAACAGTTCAGTACGGAATTTGAAGATCACCTCACTGACCAATACCGGGACGTCATCTACGAGATCCCGGTTGATGCCTTACTCAGTGAATCCGATCCTGACGGCTACGAGGGCGAACTCAAGGATTATTACCGATATATCGATCTCTCAAACGAGCAAGTGTTCCTACGGCAGGAAGGACGCGTCAGTAAGTCAACGTGGGAAAACTGGCGAGCAGGCATCGAAACGAATCTTAGTCGTCCTGACTTCGCGGAGGCATGGGATGAGATCAAAGAACAGGCACCGGATAGCTTTAAAGAGCTCCGGAAATTGGAGGACTCAGACAAGCCTGATGACCCCCGATACTGGGAACACCCTTGGCGCGCTCGAATTGAAGACTATTGGTATGCCCTTTGGGAATTCTGACAAAATTAGCCAGACCAACTGATCGATGTTGTGGATTCAGATGCACTTGACGAGCTGATCGCAGGCAAGGAAACGGAAGGATACATCCAATTCGAATTCTCTAGGTGTCTCGTTACTGTTGAGAGTGATGGATCAGACACCGTTGAAATAGCCGTCGACACTAACCAGAAACCGATCTATGTCACAGCGGCGTGGATGTCCCCGTCAAAAAAGGTTCTCGCTCTTTTCAGTGAAGCCAGCGGGTTGCCAGCTTCGAACGAGTCACGTTGGAAGCATTAAGTGGGGTGGTTGCGAACGTCCCAGATAGATGAAAACGGAGCTGGAACAAAATCTCGAGGATTCCTTCGATTTTACCTCGTTCGAGCGGCTTACCGCCACCAGCGAGGCAATTACAAGCAAGAAAGGAAAGCTTCTCTACGTGCCGACCGATATCCCTGTCCCGTTCGACAAACGAGTCCTCAACGCGATCGTGGACAGCGACGAGGTCCGGGTCCTCCCCATGCCGGTTGACGAGTGGGAGTTCCGGGAAACGGTCTATACCGGGATCGAGTACCTCGTCGAGCAGGACGGAGAGGCGACAGTCGTCTTCTTCTGTCCCCGGTCACTTGTCGACAACTACCTGGATATTCCCGGCACCGAGTTCGTCAACTTCGAACGCGTCGAGCTCGAAGACCCGACCCGGACGATCCATGATGCCTTCGAACGTGGCGCGGGCGCAGAACCACGCCCAAGCACCATCGACGACCTTGCCGAATACACGCTCCGTGTCTTCACTGCTGCCGCGACCGGAACAGAGCTGGCACCGACACAGATCCAGACAAGTACTGATGAGCAACTCGACGACTTCTACATTCCCTACGATAACCTGACAGCAGTCCCAACACCCATCCGCGAGTTCTTCCTCAACGGCATCGGCATACCAAACACAGACCTCTTCGACAGGCTCGACACAACAGCACAACAGAACGTCTATATCACACAGCTGCTCGCAGCCTACGGTGACCGCTTCGCCAAAAACGAGCCGAAATACGGGGTCGCAGCAGAGATCCAACAACTCGACCCCGATATCCAGCATCTGTTTCGCCGTCTCGTCGTGAAATGGCTTGCCCAGCGACGCCTGTTCACCGCAACACTGCCCGAGCTCGCTGACATGGAACTGGACCGACCCACCATCGACACCATCCAGGACGCCTACCAGCGCATCACGGAAGATGGCAGTACGCTCAATATTCAGGAGCCGGCAGTAGCTGCCGAAACCCTGACAAAGCACTTCGGTATTCTGTTCGACAACATCGACGAAACCGACTTTGCTGACCTTGTCAACACAGCTCGTGATCAGCTCTCCAGCGACAGTCAGCAGATCGAGGACTACAGCTCGGACCAAGCAGTCCAAACCGTCGACAAAGTCGATACCCTGCTTGATCACCTTGCCGAAGTCGCCCTCATCAAGCATCCTCGCTTCGTCAACGCCGCATTTCCCGAAGAACGCTGGTCATCGATCCTCCAACAGTTCGTCCGGGTCGCCTTCGACAACGACCGCGACGACCTCCTCACCTCCCGTTACCTGACCGTCCTCAATCAGGCTCGGAAGCAGGAACGGCGTGAACGTGAATTCGAAGACCAAGCGGAGACCGTCAGAGAACTTGACGTCAACCTCGCCACCCTGCCCACCTTCCTGGAGCAGTGGACCTCCTACCTTGTGGACACACGGGAAGACAACGATGTCTCACCCCTGCTGCGGCAGGAACTGATCGACAAATACGACGAGTTCTGCTCCGAAGTCGTCACCCAGTACCGAGACATTGTCACCGACGACGACTGGCTCCATCTCTCCGACCTGCTCTCACCGCAACACGACGACGGCGTTACGATCACCGTCATCATCGACAGCTTTGGCTACACCGACTACCTCTTGCTCAACCAGTTCGGTTTCTTCGACCCCGAACCCGACGAGATCGATCTCGTCTTCTCAAACATCCCCTCCTACACTCCATCTGCTATTTCAACCATCTTCACCGGACTACCCGCGGAAGAAACAGGGATCTACAGCTGGGAACCCCGCCACGACAACCGCATCTACAATCTCAAACACCGCAACCCGGACACCGACTACGGATTCATCGACCAGCAGACGGAGAACAGCTTCCACCTCATCCAGCGACCACAGCTCAACGAGTCCGGCATCACCCGTGTAGCCGACGAAATCGCTGACATCAGACTCAGTTCAGACACCACGATCGAAACCGACCATCTTGACGCAGTCCGTGAAGGGTTCGTTGACGAACTCGAAGCAACGTTGGACGAACGCCGTCGTGTCCTCGAAGGCGATGAGTTCGATCCCTCACCGGAAGCCCGAGAGGCACAGAAATCAAATATCGTGCTCTACCTCGAAGACTTCGACCAATACCTGCATGAAACACTCGCCTTCGCCGAGTTCGAGAACTACTACCGGACACTCGGCACCTTCCTTACGGACCTCCTCGCAGACATTCAGGACACGGTTGACACGGCAATCGACGAGACTGCCGAGATCAACATCACCTCCGACCACGGGAAACTCACCCGGTACGAAATGGAGATGATCCTAGACGAACACCCTGAATATGAATTCACCCAACAGATGCTCACGGACTCCATCACGCTTGACCAAGCCTACGAAGTGAACTTTCGAAACGCAGAGTTCACGAATCGCAGCGACAACCACTACCTGACAGTCGCCACCGACGACACCGACCCACCGGTCGACCAGGTCCGTGACATGCTAACCGAAGAGGACGCCGCCGATGTCAGCGACGAGGAACTACGGGCGATCATCGACAAGGTCGACTACCTGCAGTCCGGCTCAAAGTTCGCCTTCGGCAGCACCAACGACGAGGACCCGGTAACGGACCTCAACCAGTTCGACAGTATCGACAGCTACCAGCCACGCGGGGACGGCATCTTCACACTACCAGACGTCGGCCTCGTCTCCCGGTACGACATCAAGAACCGGAGCGGCCACGACCACGGCTATCACGGCGGCACCTCGCTTAGCGAAATGGCTGCCCTGCGCCTCACCTTCCAAGGAGCGTGATCTCACACCATGCCTAGAACATACGAATCCATCCCCCGAGTTGGAAACCAGGATCTGCTCAAAGGAATCGAAAAGCTCGCACAGATCGTCCAGTTCCGCGGCCAGTTAACGAAGGACGAACTACGCGATGAAATGGAAGCAATCAACCGCGACAGAGACTCCAAACTGTTCAAATCGATCGATGAGTGGTTCAAGTTCACGTTCCAAGATCAAAACTGCTCGATCGAGATCATCAAAGAAGCCGACGGACACGTAGAACTGACCGAGGATGGGAAAGAACTCCTCACTGCACCCGACTTCCGTGTCGCCGCCTTCCAGCTCTTGGAACGAAAGTCACGGACCAACTTCACCCATTTCTACGATGTCCTACAGCAAATCGAGCAGAAAGTACAGGCAGGCAATTACGATATGGGCAGCGATCTAGAGGAAACGATCTACACGTGGATCCAGAACAAAGTCACAGCAGGAGCGATTGCCTGCTTCCTCAAGGACTTCGAGATCGTCGTCAAGGACGACGGCCGGTGGGAGATAAATCCAGCGCAGTACACCTATCTCCAGGGTGACGACGAGGATATTGTCGAAGATATCATCGCGGAACATGGTAACCGGATGGATCTCGCCGAACTGGAACAACTCCTGACATTGGATTTCAAGTGGGGCGACGAACAAGTCGATGACATCATACAAGAACTTCAGGACCAGAATCGGGTGGCAACTGACCGCTACGAAGGCAAGACCGTCATTGAACTGGTCACTACCTGAAAATGAGCATCGTCCGCAACGTATTGGATCATCTCGACCGTCCAGGCAACGATATCGCCATCGTCGCGGTCAGTGATGTCCATAGCGAATTCGACACCGTCTTCGAATTTATCAATGAATGCCAGCGCCGTACACCTGACACAGCCTACAGCACCGAATTTCTCCGCCCGCGAGACCGTGATGACGGCAGCGGCGACAAAATCATCCTGATGTCGAACCCTGCCCGGATTACAGAGCACAACGTGCTCGATACCAGAATCTACATCGTTGAACAGACAAACGACCTAAAACACAACCTCATCAAATACCGGATCAACACATGACAGTCGAGGAAGCCAAAGAGGATGTCGTCAACATCCTCGACCGGCAAACCATCAAACGCGTCCGACGTGAATGCGAACGACTAGCCGCGGAAAAAGACCTCCCTGCCTTCGAGGCGTTCCTCGAAGAAGGAACCCACTTCATCCTCACCGAGAAACGCGCAGATATCCTGCACGGTGTCCACGACGGACTCGACAACAAGGATAGCCCCGGCGTCATCCTGCACGGAGCGTACGGGTCCGGCAAAACCGTGATGATGGAGAACATCGCCGCGCTGTGCCAGGCAGACCAAGAGCTCGGCGGCCACGAATTCAGCCAGCTCCACTACGGCGAGACACCGCTCGACTGTATCACAGTCAGCCTAGAGCAAAACGATACTCCAACCGACTTCCTGCACGCCCTCTTCGAAGCCCTGGTCACCCAGAGTGAGAACGTCGGCAGGGATGACCTGAAGGCGATATTCAATGACCGGAAGCTGGACGATCTCACGATGGAGGACTTGGATGAGTCACTCCCGCCCAGCCAACGTGAACACCTTATCGACCTCTTCGAAGACCCGGACTCCCTGGAGGACATCGCCCGCGTCACCAAATCACTGACTGCTGGTGACGCCCACAAGCCGATCACCTGGTTCACGACCTACTACCACGACCGCGAAGGCCGCTACCCTGCACTCTACATCGACGAGTTCGAGCAACTGTTCCGCCAGGGCGTCGACCCCGGGGGAACCTACCGGCTTAAAGCGATCATCCAGAAGATGATCCGGAACGCCGTCTCCGGGTTCGAGGATCTCGATACACCGCCCTACATCCTCTTCGCCAATACACTCTCCCTCGACGAGCTTAAGGACCGGTTCAGTGCGGAGCGCGACCTCATCGACCGGATCACTGAGAGTGTCAGCTACAACATCGACCTCTCCGAAGACGAAACGAAGGAGCTCTTCGCCAAACTCTACCGGCTCTACGTCATCCCTCTCCTCGCCGACCGCGACGGGGAGACCCAGGACTGGCACGACACACTCGCTGCGACCGACATCGGTGACGACGGCTACGTCTACCCGTTCACCGATGACACCCTCAACTTCGCACTCAGCATCGTCCAGAAGTTCGAGGACGAGACACAGGGCGAGACCGTCGTCCGTGCCTTCCGCGACTACAAACGCATCCTCATCGCCTTCCTCGACCACTGGGACGGCGACGGACGCATCGACCTCGACTTCCTCTATCAACACGGCGACCAGGTCCGCGAACAGCTACGTGGCCAGGTCGAACGCGTAAACCTCGACGAACTCCCCGGGGAGGGCAGCATCGAGACCACCATCGAAGCAGACTACAACGATGCTACCGGGATCCAACGCCGTGTTCTCCGCCAAATCGCCAAAGTCGGGATCCTCCAACGCGAAGAACGTCCGGTCTACTTCACCGCCGACGAGATCACCGTTATTGCGGACGGCATCGAGCTACAGATCGAGGAAAGTGAAGCGGCTGATCTGATTACGCAAGCTGCCAACGGTCCTGACTACTTCGAACAGGAAGGCGACCGTCTCGAATTCAACCCGAACGAACTGACAGGTACCGCAGCCGGTGAGGATGAACTTTCCCTCGCCGACCAGGTCGGCGAAACGGTCAACGACCTCGGTTTAGAGGAGAAGAACTTGATCCAGCTCTGGGAGACGATGCAGGAGCAGTGCTTCCCAGACACGTCGTTCGAGAACCAGAACGACCAGTACCTGGAGTTCGAGACCGACGACCTCAACTACACGTCGAACGTCTATCTCACACTTGCACCTGACTCGCTGCCGGAACAGCTCCAGGTGGAAGTTGATGACGAGGCACTCCACATCGTTATCCGGCTCGGCCGAGATCCGGACGGCGATCTCCCGGCGCGATTCTACGTCACTGAACGGAACGGCCGTGCTTCGAACATCACCGACGAGATCCAAGCAAGCCTCAACCAAGAAATCGAGGCCCACTTCGACGAGGACAGCGACTACTACGACCTGATCGAGGCGATCCAGGACAAATTCCCCCGGTTCGATCTGTACCAGGCCTACGTGATGTTCCTCAAACTGTCCCTGGCGGAACTGGCAGGGGAGGACATCCACAACGATATCACTGCCCGGACAGCGGAACGGATCAGTTTCTCCATCATCACGACGGTCGACAGCAACGTTACCAACATCGCCGACGACTATCCACGAACCAAGCTCGGGTTCAACGGGGCCTACGCCGGGAAGAACTACCTCAACCTCGTCTACGGAATCAAACACCTCGAACAGGAAGGCGAACTCATCCACAGCAACGCCAACCACCCACGCATCGACGTCCGTTCCTTCGGACGAGTCAGCCGCACACGGGAATCCGGCGACGAATTCCGTTCCATCGTCAGCTCCTTCGCCGACAACGAATCCTTCATCCAGGAACAGGACGATGGCGAGTTCCGCCTTGTCCCCCAGTTCAGCAGTTACAGCCCGATCTTAGACAAAATCGAATCACAGCTCGACGAGGACGGCCTCGACTTCGATGAGATCCTCGAACTCATCTTCGGCACGGCCGAGGTCGAAAACGTCACCAAGGCGATGGTCTACCTCTTGCTGGTCCTCGGCCAGTACTGGGACAACTATAGCTGGGTCTTCGAGGACGACGCCGAGACCACCATCATTCCTGCCAACGTCCGGATCGAAACCCAGCGCGAACAGACCCGCCAGCAGATTGGCCGGGCCATCGAGATCGCGATCCTAGACCAGGCCAAGCAGGATGACCCGGACAGTGAACCGGTCGAGGATCTGAAATCAAAGTACGACAGTGTCGACGATGCCGATGCAACCCGGCTCGATGAGCTTCAGGACGAGGTCGATGCTGACTGGGAGTTCGACTACCAGGGTGTGAACGAATCACTCCGTGAGATCGGTGCCAACGATGTGTTTGCTGACACGGCTGTGGCGACGTACGCGACCACGATCCGACCGCTTGGATCGATCGATGCCGAACTCCGCTACCTCATCCTCGACGACCTCGACCACCTCGTCACCCAGGTCAAACAGGCGGCCACCGTCCTTGAGAAACAGGAGCAGTTGGATGACTTGGTGACGAAGGTCGAATGGTTCGACCTCGACCCCGACCTCCAATCAGAGGGACTCGAAATCGATTGTATCACCACCGTCGAGGAGTTCTGGGAATCCCGCCAGGTTGAACGCAACATCGAAGACGCGGACATCGCCGATGACCTGGACGGCTACCTTGAGGACAATATCCAGCTGAACCGGCTCTTCAACATGCTGCAGCGTAGCCGGAAGAGCATCGTTCCCCAGGTCGACACCTACGATGCTGATGACGACTTGGACGACCTCAACACTGACCTTGACCTAGTCAGGGGAGAATTGGAGGACGCGATCGAAGAGGAACAGGACAAGGTCGACGACGCGCAGGACGAACTGGAGGAGTTCCGTGACCGGATTCCCGGCGAGTCCAGCTGGCTCCGCCACGGGGACAACGCCCTCGACGACTGCAAATCGGAGCTGGAAAGCTCGCCGGAACAGTTCGACCATGAACAGTACGGTGAATACTGGCGTCAGTGGGAGCGAGCACGGGACAACCTTGAGGAAGAGGCGTTCGGCGAAGACGAGTTCGAAGACACCGTCAGGAAGTACGACAGCGACATCGATATCGAAGTGGTCGAAAACGCTGCCGAGGACGGTATCGACTCCAAGTTCACCGAACTCGACGATGACGCCTTTGAACAGGTGATCGCTAGATTGGACAGCGACTCGGAGACTGCCGAGGAACTAAAGCAGTCGCTGCTGAAGATTCGTGTGAAAGCTGAACTTATGGGGAGTCAATCATGATCATCGGCGGCGACAAGGAGGAACTGTCCGCCTATCTCGGCCGCAAGTTCGACAGCGACAACGAGCTGGGTGAACCAGTTCGCTTGGACCTCAACGAGCCGCACATGGTCACCGTCTGCGGCAAACGCGGCTCCGGGAAATCCCACACGCTCGGGGTGATGATGGAGGAACTGATGACCCTGCCCACACAGGTCAAGTCGAACCTGAACGGCTTGGTTATCGACGCGATGGGCATCTACTGGAGTCTCCAGGTCCAGACCCCAGATACGGACCTGCTCGAGGACTGGGATCTGTCACCTTCTGAGTACCCGGTCAAGGTCTACTATCCTGCCGGGCTCGAAGAACAGTACGAAGAGATCCAGCAGTACTTCCACGAAGGCTTCGAACTCTACCCGTCCGAACTCTCCGTCGAGGACTGGCTGTACCTGCTCGATATCGACGAAACCCAGGCACAGGCCGGCTTGCTCTCCCAAGTCATCGAAGAGGCAGAGGAGGACTTCGGCCAGTACTACAGCATCATGGACCTGCTCGACAAGGTCGAAGCATCTCCTGAATCAGCCAACATCAAGGATGCGCTTCACCGCCGCCTTGAGAAAGCAAAGAACTGGGGGATTTTCAGCTCCTCGGGGTCCAAGATCGAGGAGATCGTCGAAGGCGGCGAATTCGTTGTCCTTGACCTCTCCGGTGCCGGTGCCCTGCCGTGGAACGTCCGCACTATGCTCACCGGCATCCTTGTCAAGAAAATGTACAACAAGCGGAGCTTCGACCGCAGCCGGGAAGAAGTCAAGAAAATCAAAGGCGAACACACTGAGGTCAACTTCCCCCTCGTCTGGCTGTTCCTCGACGAAGCACACCTGTTCGCGCCGTCGGGGCATAGCGAGCCCAGCACAGATCCACTCGTTGAATGGGTGCGGCAGGGCCGTCGACCCGGGCTCTCCCTGGTCATGGCCACTCAGCAACCCGGGGCACTCGACAACAGGATCCTCTCCCAGTGTGACACCCTCATCATCCACCGTCTCACTGCTGGCCAAGACTCAGATGCTGTCGGAGACAAGATCTCTGAACTCCACGACGCCCAAACCATAAGCCACTATATGCAACAAATTCCGAAAGAGCCGGGCTACGCCTACGCCATGAATGACGACGCCGAAACCATCGTCCCGGTCAAAGTCCGCCCCCGGAAAAGCTGGCACGCCGGCGAATCCGCCAAACTCGAAGAATTCCTTCCGGAAACATAATCTGGGCTTCCGGTAGTCTGTTAGATATCACGGACCTAAAACCAGATTACTTGGTGGATGGCCACGACGATATCCTGTCAGGAGGTAGTTTTTTCATAGCGTGAACGAAGTCCGAATCCGTCTAAAATATTTTTTCAGATTCTGCTGCTGTCTTAATGATGTCAAAAACTTCTGTCTGGAAGCTGTATAGTCCAGTACCGTAGTTTTGGGTATTGTCTGTAATGTCGTCGAAGTTATCACTGTACTATTGACTTTGTTTGTGAATCCTAGACGGAGCAGAGGGATCCATTCACAGAGGTGTTCGATCGTGGTTGCCATCATTAACACAAATTGAATCCAGATTGGGATTATTCGACTCGTCGTCTTGAGAGTGGCATTGAACGCTCTATATCGAACAAGTGGCTTTCCGGAAATAGCTACTCTCATAGAAGAAACGCACTACTGCAGGTGGTTCAAGTAAATAAAGAGAAGCAATCAGCCGCTTTCCGGAAATCACCCGGTTATACTTTTAATACTCAACCCCAAATCAGCTATACAGAAACTAAATGATCCGCGATGCTCGCGTGCTCCGCGCCGGGTTCGTCCCTCGGGAAGTTGAGCATCGCGATGCCGAGGTCAACCACCTCTCCAGCGTTCTCGAGCCCATTACGAACGGTGAACCCGCCGACACGGCCATCGTCACTGGACCCAGCGGCGCCGGCAAGACGTGCATCTCGCAATTCGTCACCGAACGCCTACGTGAGGAGGTGCTCGACGTCGAGGCCACCTACGTCAACTGCTGGCGTAACTACACCCGATTTCGGACCCTCTACCAGATCCTCGACGACCTCGGCGCGACCATCGACATCCACCGGCAGTCGACGCCCCACGACGAACTCGTTGATCGCCTCCAGCAGCATGACGGCCCGCGAACCGTCGTCATCCTCGATGAGGTCGACCAGCTCGAAGACCCCAGCGTCATTTACGACCTCCACAGCCTCCCGCAGTTCGCGATTATCTGCATCGCGAACAAGGAAGAGGAGCTGTTCAGCCGCGTCGACGACCGCCTCGTGAGCCGGCTGCGCTCCAGCGAGCACGTCCGGATGGACAAGTACCACGACGAGCAGCTGTACGACATCCTGAGTGCGCGGGCGAAGTGGGGACTCGATGAGGACGTCATCACCGACGACCAGCTCTACCGGATCGCCGACGCGGCCGCCGGCGACGCCCGCCTCGCAATCGGCATCCTTCGAACGGCCGCCGGCAAGGCCGATCGCGAGAACCACGAGCGCATCACCGACGACATTCTCCTGGACGCCGCCGAGGATGCCCGGGCCCAGATTAAGCAGAAGAGCATCGATTCACTCACGCCACACCAGCGCGTCGTTTACAACATTGTTCGCGATCACGAGCCACTCGGGCCGAGCGAGATTCACGACCACTATACCGAGAAGGTCGACGATCCTCGGACAAAACGGACAGTGCGGACGTATCTCTCCAAGATGGTCCAGTACAACCTCGTCGATGCGGAAGGCACGAGCCGGGACCGGGAGTACTCACTCGTCGGTTCGGAAGCTGCGTCGCCGATGCAGTAATATCCTGTCTCCGATTGGGTGAGATCGAGCGGCAATCAAGCGAACCCTTGCGGAATCGCGAAACGCCGAAATCACGGGATACTAGTACTGAGTGCCGACTGCGAATCGAGCATAGGCCATGAGCAGTTAACCAACAGACGGTTAATACATACGATTTGTTGGTTAACCGAAAGAGGTCCACGGTCATCATCGACTGGTGTCGGGAAGGGTAGATTTCGACTGGAATATCGGCCAGGCAACGATGGTAGCAGGGAGAGGGCGACCAGAGTTGCCAGTATTGCCAATAATACCGTCGTTTAAGTACCTCTCTCACTCCACCATTGCCAGTAACGAGGGGAGAATGGACGGGAGGGCAGAAACTGTCACGTCTCTAGTCTAGTTACTGTTATCTAAACCTACTACAACTAGTGGAGTTTTCGTTAGTGCGGGTATGGTTTAACGTACAATGTATTAAGAGTATCGCTAATTAGAGAGGGGGTCGTTGACCCCCTCCAGTTGTTGCAAAGGTTTACTGGCAATAGTGGAGTGTGTGTGTTTTATAAGTGGATGCGACACTGGCATAATTGGTTCGAGTGGTGGGTTAGTGGTGATACTGGAACCCATGGTTTTATGATGGTTCTTCGTCTTGAGTCCGCCTATGGGCCGATTCAATCGAGAATCGTTCATCATCCAAGACAAAGACGTCCTCCGGGATGATTACCAGCCAGAGACACTCGAGGAGCGGGACGAAGAACTCGACGAATATGCGGCCGCTCTCCGTCCCGTCATTCAGGGCTGGCAACCGAACAACGTCTTTCTCTATGGCGTTACCGGCGTCGGGAAGACAGCTGCTACGCACGATCTTCTTGAGGAGCTGCAAGAATCCGCCGGAGAGTACGACGACGTCGATCTCAACGTTATTGAACTCAACTGTACTGGCTGCACCACATCCTATCAGGTAGCGGTCAATCTCGTGAACGAGATTCGCTCTCCTTCTCACCCTCTCACCACAGTCTCGTCTTCGCGCGAACCGATGAGCGAAACCGGGTATCAACAAAAACGCATCTTCAACGAACTCTACAACGACCTTGAGTCGATCGGTGGGACTATTCTCGTGGTTCTGGACGAGATCGATAACATCGGCTCGGATGACGATATTCTGTACGAGCTTCCACGAGCACGCTCGCAATTGGATCTCGATGTGAAAATCGGTGTGGTCGGCATCTCGAACGACTTCAAGTTCCGAGAAAACCTCTCTCCGAAAGTCAAGGACACTCTCTGCGAAGAGGAAATCTTGTTCCCTCCGTACGACGCGACTGAACTGCAGAATATTCTCAAGCACCGAGCCGATATCGCGCTCTACGACGATGTCCTCGAATCAGATGTAATCCCATTGTGCGCAGCATTCTCTGCACAGGACTCGGGATCTGCTCGGCAGGCATTACGGTTACTCCGGAAAGCAGCTGATATCGCCGAGAACGACGCGATGGCGGGTGGAGAGGCGAAAATCACCGAAGACCACGTTCGGGAGGCCGAGCATCAGATCCAGCGACAACAGGTTGTCGAAGGGATGCATTCGTTGACCCGGCAGGGGCAATATGTATTGCTGACTGTCTGTCAGCTAGCGGCAGAGGGAGAAACACCCGAACGGACGAAACTGATCTATGAGCGCTATCGAGAGGTTCTTCGTAATCACGGCAGTGAACCACTGAAACGCAGGCGAGTACACGACCACCTGTCGGATTTGAGCCTCCACGGGATCTTACGGTTGGTCGACTCGTCGAGTGGACGCGGGAACTACAACGAATACGAGCTTGATGTCTCTCTGTCGTCGGCCCTCGACGCACTCGAGAGCGAACTAGGTGAGCTCAACGACATTCGTGAAACTGCCAAGCGGCATCGGGTTCTGGAGTGACTTCTCAACCGCCAACACCAGTACTGCCAATACCCTCTCCACTTTTGCCAGTAACCGCGCAACCGTCAGTGCCAGTTTCTCCAGTACCCTCTCCGGTGTTGCCAGTAACTTCCTTGTTCTAATCAATCCGACTAGTTACTATCAGGACCACCGTTGCCAATTTCATCAAATAGCGTCTTGTCCTCCGATTTTACTGGCAATAGTGGAGTGTCTGACAGCATTTAAACGAAATTTCATTTACGAGCATTTGCAATCGCTCTTCAGTGGGCTACTTATCGCGTAAGGGTTCGTGGTTCGAAGACCCAATCTTGCACGGATTCACCCCGCACTTACTACTCGAAAACGGGGGATGTCTTCCTGTTCGAGTTCATTCGTTGTCTGGGCCATCGGTGAACAGGATTTCGTGGAGAAACGACAGAAACGTCGGGGGTGGGAGTAACCGATTCGTCTCTGTCTACGGGTATTCCTGATCACTCACGAGAGCCTCGGTACACTCGACGAGGTCGTCCTCAGTCGTCCACCGGCAGAGACGCCTAGCATCGTTGAGCATCTCGAAGATCGCGGTCTGCATTCCACTGTAGGGACTCTCGACGGCTACGTTTGTGTCGATCGCGTCCACATCTATCGTATTGTACGTCGTGTTTGAACACGTGCGTCTTCGCGAAGTACTCCTCAAGGGCTGTGAAGTAGCCCTGCTCGACGAGGAAGCAGCCCTGGGCGTGTTCGGTGACGCCCAGGATGACGTCTGTATGATCGGCGAGCAGCCGGAACTTGAGGTAGGTATTCGTCCACTCGCTTCGAATGTCGATCATCAGGAACGCGTACGCACCGGGCTGTCGGTTGAGGCGATCTTTTACGAGCTGGAGAGGACGGATTTCGGGTTTCCCGTAGCTGCCGAGGACAAAGTACGAATTCTCAGCTGAGAAGATCGGCGTGAGCTCCGCAACACTCTGTTTCAGCGCTTCGTATTCTTCCGGTGTGGGTGAGGCTTCGTGCAGATACTCGTCGGCTTTCTCGACGAGTTCGTCGACAGTGACCGGATCCTCACTCATCAACTCGGGACTTCTCTCGTACCCTGCGTCTTTCACTTCGCAGACGGGGTGTCTCCCCGAACAACTGGCCATCCGACTGAGGTACTAGTCCGTCTACTCGTCCGGATTTACTGGGGATTTGTACTTTGATTTGACGCGATCTCCTTCCCGCCACTGCCAGTAGTAGTAGCGGTTATCGTTGATCTCCTTGATCGTGATCGTCGCCTTCGTCGGGACATCATCGGGGAGGTCATCGGGTCGCTCGTCGATCTCGTCTTCCTCCTCCGCTTCGGCAAGGCGGGCCTGGCGCTCGCGATGCTCGGCGAGGTCCTCGGCATAGTGGGCAACGTCTCGGAGCAGCTCGGGTGAATAGTCGTTGAGTGTGTCGATGACGTCGGTGGGGAGGTCCGCTGGGGGCGTCGGTGGCTCGTAGGACATGGGCCGATCTGTGTTAACCAACAAAGGCGCAAACCGCATAGTTTTGTTGGTTAAGCCGCTACCAACGGCTCTCACCGGTTCTCCAGCAGCTGTATCAATACTCGAAACTCTCCATCAAGGAGTTTCGTCTGATGTTACAGTAGCCTCGGGAGATCTCGAACGCTGGGCGATCCTACGAGTTCGAGGGGAGACGCCCATCAGGTCGTGGGACCCGCCCCTGCTTGATCTCCTGATCGACTCGCCGGAGGTGTTTACAGCCGCCCTCGGGCGTACGCTTCCGCCAGTCTGGACACGTACACGACTCGCTGATCACGTCGACTTCATACCAGTTTCCGGACGCCGATCGGACCTCATAGCGGCCACCCTTTTCGAGCAGCGAGACGGCCATCGATTCGTCGACGGCACGTCTGGTTCGCGGCTCGAGGTCGTCGTGCTGGGTTGAGTGCTCCGTGACGACCATCCGATCGCGTACGTCGCCGGTGCGGCCGCCGTCTGGAGCAACCGCAGCCTTGGGATCCTGGAGACGATCCGCAAGCAGGGCCTCAACTGGATGGCCCTCCGGCCACAGATAGTGGACTTCCCGCCGCTCGCGATGGTCGTAGGAGCCACAGGCGGCAGCGCTCCCAGTCCAGACACGCCACGCCCCGAGTGCTGCCATCACGTCGACGATGACTCGCGGAACAGCGTCGTACTCGTCGGGGTAGAACACCCGGAACCGAGTACACTCCTCCTGCGGCGGAACCGTCTCCCACCACTCGACGTCGTCGTCCCAACTGTTGCACATCGCGTCGTCCTCTCCGTAGCCGACAGTCACGCCGTCAACCTGCGGTACTTCCACCGATGTGTCGTCAGCCTCTCCTTCGAGCAGCCGAAGGACGGCGTACCTGAGATACTCGTGTTCCGGATGGTCCGAAGATTGGGCGACCTGCTCATGGTGCTCTGCGACTCGCTCTGCCTCGTCGAGAACGGTCGTTAGATATCGGTCGGTCATAGGTCGGTGGAGACAGGAGTGCGCCTCCGCCCTTCGGCGGGCGCTGAAAAACTTAACCAACGAATAGCGATCCATCGTATCCTCTGTTGGTTAATTCATCTCCGCTCAAATGCTGAGCCGGATCGGATTACCGGAGCCAAGAATGGTATATCTGTATAGCGATAACGTCATAGGGAATACGGGGGACAAGACTAATACCGTTAGATGCGATACCGATAACTAGCGATGATGGAGTACGTCGACGAGACCGCGGCGAAAATCATGGTCGCGGCCCGGCCGGGCGACTCGATTCGTCGAATCGCCCAGAAGATCGACGGCTCCTACTCGTGGGTCTACGACTGGATCGAGCGGTTGGAGGACGCAGGCTTCATCCGGCGTGAGGACGGCGTCTACATCGAGAATTACGCTGTCAGGGATCGCTACTACGATCTCGTCGCGGCCATCTCTCGCGCTGTTCCCCCCTCGATCGACGACGGCTACGTCATTCCGCACTTCGCCGGGATGCCCTTTGCGTACACGAAAATCGACGGCGTCTACGTCTGGACCCATGGCGGTTATCAGATCGCCCGCGGCCACGACGACTATCCGATCTTCATCCAGGTTGCCGACCGTGATATCGAACGGTGGACGGCGTTCTTCGATGAGTTCGGGATTCCGAGCCGGATCGAAGAGCGGCCGGACGCGACCGACTCCGACGCGGCCGTCTCGTACGTGTTGTTCCCGACGAGTGGGGGCATCACTCGCGAGTGGGTCGACGGCAATCCGGTTATTCCGTTGGACGAGACGATCGAGCACATGTTGGAGTACCGGGTGAACTACGAGCCGGCGTTGGAGATGATCGCCGACGAGTACGACCGCGATATCGACGCGTCCCACGAGGATCCGCGTCTCAATGCATGAGCCTCGGTGAACGCGAAGACGAACTACTGGATACGCTGGAGGCAGTCATCGACGCTGACCTGCCGTACGTGCTCGTCGGTGGGTGGGCGATCGCGGCGTTCAATCAACGCTTCACCACGGACGTCGACGTCGTCATTCCGGCCCAAGCGGTCGACGACTACACGGACCTTCTCACCGACCGCGGCTACGAGAAAACGGCCGATGTCGAGCGAAACGAACTCTACGAGGGCCGGACTATCCGGTTTACGAAAGATATCGGGAATCCGGTTCAGTTCGACGCGATGGTGGACGCGCTGGGCTGTCGCCAGACGGAAGCTGAATGGTCGTATCGCTATCTGGCCCAGCACTCTGTCACCGAGGAACTGCGAACCGGGCGCCCGGTAACAGCCAGGATTCCGGAACGGGAGTTGCTGTTCGCGGTGAAACTCCACAGTGGCCGCAAGGCAGACTCTCGGGATCTGGTGGTGCTGGCTGCTGGCGCGGATTTCGACCGGATCGCGACCCATCTGCATCGCGGAGAGTCCGAGAAGCTCGCTGGTCGCATCGAGACTGTCCTCAACCGCCTCACGTCGGAGGATTTCGCAGATGCATTCAAAGGAGTCTTCGAACAGCAAACGGTTCCCGAACAGGATATCGATGCCGTCGTTGAGTTCCTTCGTGACCAGCAGCGCCGAATCGATTCTGAACGATAACATCGACTGTCGGTGGGGTTTGTCTTGGAATCGATCGAAACGCGCAGGGTCGGACGCCGAACGAATTAACCAACAGAGTGGGATAGTACCCCAAGCCGTTGGTTAACAGCTGGAGAAGGCGTGTTCAGTCCTCGGCGACCGTCCCGATTATCTCTTGCGCGGTGGAACTGATCCGGCCGAGACGCTCCTGAATGCTCTCCGCATCGTCGTCCTGCCACGCGGCAAGATAGAACGCTGACCCGCTCGTATCCAGGTTGAAATACCGCCCGACGATGTACGCAACGGCTTCGGCTTCGACCTCGCGTTTTGCGCGCTCGGGTTCGTCGTTGACATCGAAATGGAGCAGTGCGTGGGCGTACTCGTGAATCAGCGTCACCGCGAGGTCGGCCTGATTCGCTCTATCTTTCGCTTCGACGACGGGTTGGCACTCGTCGAGATTCCGGTGTTTGCAGACGCCTTTCGCGTCGTCATGCTCCCACTCAGCAGCGTCGACGACACGGACGTCGACATCGAGAGTAGCTGCCGCATCAAGGAGCGCTGGCACCAGGTCGTCGGCGTTACCAGTGGCCTCGGTTTCCAGCTCGGGGAGCGGTTCGCCCTCGGTTTGAGACACATCGAAGACTGCAGTTGGTTTGAATCCAACCAGTCCTTTGGACCACTCCTCGGCCGGTGTCTCGTCGTAGTCACAGTCGCTTTGCTCGTGGTAGCTCGGTGAGTTCTCGCACTCGGGGCACTGCTTCGTAATAATGGGTGCCCAGATCCAGATCGCCTGTTCGCCCTCTTGGACGTGCCGGTCGAACTCCGATCGCCACGTATTGTAGCCCGCTACGCGGGTTGCCTCGGGACACTGGAGCTTGATCAAGAGGGTGTTGCGATGGGAGTAGTCGTGGAATCGGGACTGGACATCGAGCCACTCCTGGAACTGTTGGCTGGCTTTTGCCTCGTCGACGTCTGCGACGAGCTCGTCGATCCAGTCTTCGATGGTACTGTGCATCTCGTCGTGTCGGGTGTCGGTCTCCTCGAACGAGACTCCCGACTCACTGGCTGTCATCATGGATTGCATCACATCGAGTACGACGACGTCTCCGAGAAGTCAGGACGCGCCGCGCCCCTCGGGGGCGCACGATAAACATCGGCGCGACTTCGGGGGGTTTAGATCGGGGCTGCTATCGGAGCGCTGCTTTCTCGTCAGCGAAGCCGACCGTGACGAGGTACTCGAGGAACGCGTCGAACTGGTCGACATCGCTCGGCGTGTCCGTCGCGAGGTGTCGAACCCACTCGATCGCCCACTGGAACGCGGGATCGGTTCCGCCCTTGCCATGTATATACCACCAGCGGGCGGCCTTCAGGACGACGAGCGGATTCGTCGGCGGTTGCTCGCTTGCGAGTCCACGAGTGATCGATCGGATTTCCTCGGGTACCTCAGCGGGGTCGACCTCGCCTGATTGGGTGTTCGATACGTCGACTGGAATATCGTCGATCGAGACATCGTTCGGACGCTGTTGTTGACTCACGGAAAATCACCTTCTCGGAGGACTTTTTGGATCGAGCCCTCGCCCCCTCCGGGGCGCGAAAAACCACTCGTAGCGTCACGCCGGTGGAATGTACACGCTCTGCTCGCCGGCGATCTCCTCGAGGTTGTTCCGATGGCGATGCGAGAAGTAGCACTCGTAGCTGCAGTAGCCACAGAGCACGCCGGTATCATACTCCGCGATGAAGGGACCGCGCCGAGTCGTCCAGACGTTCGCTTCACATTCGGTACACGCAGCACTATCGAGGTCGGTTGGTGACGGCCCCTCGTACTCGATTTCGAGGATGTCGCTATGTGGCGCTGAGTCAGGCCAGACGCCGTGGGACTGCCAGAAGGCCTTGATGCGGGCGAGACTGTGTCGCACCGTCTTCCGAACTGTGACGTGGGAGGCGTCACGACCGCTATCATCCCAGCCGTCAGCCGTCCAGAACTCCCCGAACTGCGCGCCGCGATGCAGCCCGTTCCAATCGAGGCCGACGATGTCGGCTGGTGGCTCGTCGGTGAGTGTCGGCCTGGTCAGCTGTCGAATGGCGTCGAGCTGCTTGGGCGGACTCCCACCGAGGATGTGGACGCGCCGCCCTCTCCAATCGGTTGGGTCGGAGAACTCGTGCGCCAGGCGATCGGCGTACCCTCGCGAATAGCCGAGGATGATATCATCTGGGATCGTGTCAATCACCGCTTGGGATTTCGGGACGATGATGACCTCGGCATCGGGAAAGCTGTCCTGAATCTCACGAGCAGCAGCGATGTGGGCGTCAACGTCAGTAGGTTCGTAGATGTCGCCGATGACACCGACCTGTGGCTCGTACTCGAAGAACCGCTCGACGAATCGATCCAGATCGGGGTTCTGGAAGTCGTTGTCGAGCATCCCGACGGGGAGGGTGAGATTCTGATATTGGGTCTCCTGATACCCGCAGTCCTCCCGAAAGCCGGGAAGGAAACCGAGCTCATAGGCATCCAGAGTGAACGGCGCTCGATGGAGGAACGCCACGATGTCGGCTTGTCTGGCGGCAGCGATGTCGCTCGCCGTGCTGGCGCTGGAGCTCAGCTCGAGGGACATGATTGGAGTTACGAGGCCGCTGTTGGCCGCCCCGCGCCCCTTCTGGGGGCCTGACAAACCGAGGTACAGTCTGTTAACCAACAACAGGGAAACTTATGCGGGGATTGTTGGTTAAGGACAGGACTTACTCTTCGTCGTCAGTGGTCCCCTCCTCTCGAAGAGCCTCCACCCCTTTGGGGCCGACACAAACAACTCTCCGGACGATGACGCCCTGCCTCTAATAGAGATAAAACCGATACAACAGTTACCGTAATGGTCATCCCCCGCGAGTGTTTACAGGCCCGTATGGAGCGAAAGACGATCGCCGTCATCGGGATGTCGTGCAACGGGTGCGAACAGAACGTGGAGACCGCCCTGCGAAACCTCGATGGTGTAAATCGGGTCGAGGCCGACCACGACGCTGACACGGTCGACGTCGTCCTCAAGGATGGAGTCTCAGACGACGACGTGAACGCGGCAATCGAACAGGCTGGCTATGACGTAAAGGCTTAATCGGCTGTCACTCGGCCGTCTCCACGCTCGCCGTCGGTGCGTTCTTTGAGAGCGAATTCGGTGTTGACACCCTCACCGGAGAGGAGCTGACCAGCGAAGCTGTTGGCGAGGACGGCCGAGACGGACAACACCATCGCAAGCATCGCGAACACCGGGTGAACGAGCCCCGTGGTCGCGGCGGCGACGCCGATGCCGTTGAACGCAAAGGCCGTCACGAGATTCTGGCGAGTCTTTCGATAGCTCTCGTTCCCGATCTCATAGGCGTCCATCACGCCGCCGAGCCGGTCACCCATCAGGACGATGTCCGCCGATTCGATGGCGATGTCGGTCCCGGCGCCGATGGCGATGCCGATGTCCGCCTGTGTGAGTGCCGGCGCGTCGTTGATGCCGTCGCCGACCATCGCCACGCGGTGGCCGGCTTCCTGCAGGCGACCGATCTCCTCGCGTTTCTCGTCGGGCAACACGTCGGCCATGACGCGGTCGATACTGACCTCCTCGGCGACCGCGTTCGCGGTGCGCTCGTTGTCCCCGGTGATCATCACGGGCGTAATGCCGGCGTCGCGAATCCGCCGGATGGTCTCGGCGGCGTCTGCTTTGATTTCGTCACCGATGCCGATCAGGCCGAGTAGGTCACCGTGACGAACAACTCCGGCAACGGTGAGGCCGCGGCCCTGAAGTCGCTCAATATCGTCGCTCCTCTTCGAAAGGTCAATCCCCTCATCGCTGAGCCATCCGGGTTTCCCGACCAACACGTCGTCGCTGCCGACGATCGCTCGGACGCCCTTGCCGGTCACCGAGTCAAAGACGTCGGGATCCGCGTACTCGACATCTCGCTCGTCAGCGAACTCGAGGATCGCATCGGCGAGCGGGTGTTCGGAGAAGGCCTCCGCGCTGGCCGCCGTCGCGAGTACGTCTTCCTCGTCGGCGTTGAACCCGACGACCGCACTGACGGCGGGTTCGCCGACGGTGATCGTGCCGGTCTTGTCCAGCACGATGTGGTCGACGTCGGGGAAAATCTGGAAGGCGTCGCCGGAGCGCATCAAGATGCCACGGTTCGCTGCCTTCCCGCCACCCCGAATCAGGGCGAGCGGTGTTGCCATCCCAAGCGCACACGGATAGCCGAGGACGAGGACCGCCAGCGCTGCGAACGCCCCTCGCTGGACATTGGGGTCTGCCCCCCACGCGAGCGGTGCGACCACCCAGAAGAGGAACGAGAGCGCGGCAATCGTCAAGACGCCTGGGACGAAGTACTTGAGGACGCGGTCGGCGAGCTGGATAATGCCGGGTTTCATCGCCCGCGCCTCCTCGATCTCGCGTGCCACCTGATTCAGGAACGCGTCCTCCCCGGTTGCAGTCACCTCGATAAGCAGCGTCCCGGTCTCGTTGACGCTGCCACCGATCACCGTGTCGCCGACCGTTTTCTCCTCGGGGATGGACTCACCGGTGGCAACCGACTCGTCGACCGTGGACTCTCCCTCGACGACCATCCCATCGACGGGGATGTTCTCGCCAGGCTTGACCCGGACGTAGTCGCCGACGTTGAGGTCGTCGAGGGGGACTTCCTCGACGTCACCGTCATCACTGACGCGGCGTGCCGTGTCGGGCTGGAGGTCGAGAAGGCCTTGGACGGCTTGGGAAGCCCGCGTGCGGACGATGAGGCTGGTGTACTCCGAGAGGATGTGGTAGGTGGTGATGAACACGGCGACGGCGAAGAAGTGGACGGTCGGGAAGCTCGGGAAGACAAACAGGCCGAGTAACCCCCCGAGGAGCCCGGCGAAGGCGCCCGCTTCTAGGAGGACGTGCTGGTTGAAGATCCTCCGACGAAGGCTCTGGAACGCCTTCTGTTTGATGTAGCGCCCGGGACCGAACATCGTCCCGAGCGCTAGCCCCAGCGTCACCAGGTCCATCGCGAGCGATGCCGACTCGAAGCGTCCCATTACGAGAATCATCCACCCCATCAGGGCTGCGACAACGAGAGATGCGCCGCCAGCGATGAGGAGACGCCGCTTCCCGTCGGTGAGTTCGGCCTGCTGCTGCTCGTATCGTTTTGCCTTGTCCGGATCTCGGATGGTGTAGCCGAGGTCCCGGAGTGTGTCCTTCACCGCCACCTCGCTCAGGCGGTCATCGTCGTACTGGACGAGTACCTCCTCGTGGGCGAGACTCACGTCGACGTCCTCGACGCCGTCGGTCCGGGCGTAGGCCTTCTCGATGCTCTCGGCACAGAACGAGCAGGACATTCCCCCGACGTTGAATTGTTCGTGTGTCGTTCCCATCGTGAGTGGTGGTTATCGCGCGACGCGGAAAATCATTACGACAATAATTATAGCGGTATCAAAGTCCTAATACCGATGTCGGGAGAGTGGCGTTACTCTTACTGTCGTTGTTCGCCTATCTCCTCACAAGAATGGCGCTCCTCGAATCTGATGTGCCGATCCGCGAAGTCGTGACGACAGACCCGGAAAAAGCGAAGGCGCTGGAGAACGACGTCCGGGCGAAGATCCTCGATATGCTCGCGACCGATGAACTGACGATCGAGGAGATTCACGACGAACTGCATCGTCGCGGCGAGGAGAAGGCGGAAACAACGGTCCGCCACCACGTGAATGTCCTGAAGGACGCGGGGATGGTTGAGATCGCCCGTCTCGAGGAAGCTGGTGGGGGGACGCGGAAGTACTACAAGTCGAACACGCGAGTCTTCTCGTACGAGCTCCCGGAGGGTGCCGACGAAACCCTTGCAGGGGCGCAGTCCACCGCATCCGAGGAGCTGACATCCCTCATCGAGACGTTGTACGCGGACCACGGTACTGAGATCGAGGCGGTCGCCCGCGAGATGAAACCCTGTGAATACTGCGATACCCAGCACTACGAGGAGTTCATCGTTCGCGAACTTTTGAACCGTGCCCTCATCGAACTGGGCGAGAGCGGCACGCTCGAGGACGTGTTCTCGACCGACGACTGACCTCACTCGATACAGCAGCTCATTTTGGACGTATCCCGACGGAACGCCTGACAGGCCTGCTTGAACGCCTCGGAGAACGTCGGGAACGGGTGGACAGTATCGATGATGTCGTCGACGGTCAGTCCGAACCTCACAGCCAGCGTGGCTTCCATAATCATGTCGGCGGCACGCGGCCCGACCATGTGGACACCGACGATTTCGTCGGTCTCGTGGTGTTTGACGACCTGGACGAGGCCGTCAGTATTCTTCACGGCTTTCGCCCGCGGCACGTCCGCCATCTGGACGGTCCGGCACGAACAGGTGCCGTGCTCGTCCATATACTCGAGTTCGGTCGTCCCGACGGCGGCGACTTCGGGGCTGGTGAACACGACTGCGGGGACTGCATCGTAGTCGATGCTGACGCCCTCGTTGCCGAAGGCATTCTTGACGGCGTGATTGCCCTCCTTGGCGGCGACCGTCTCCAGTTCGGGCTCGCCGATCACGTCGCCCGCCGCGTAGATGTCGGGATTCGTCGTCTGGAAGTACTCGTCGACACGAATCGTTCCATCGGGGTTCGTTTCGACCCCTACCGTTTCGAGACTGATCTCCTCGCTGTTGGGCTGGACCCCGGTCGCGACGAACAGCGCGTCGCCGGTGACCGTTCGCTCAGTGCCGTCGACGGTTGTTTCGACGGCGACGCCCGACTGGATCGCTTCGGCGCCGCCGTCAGCTGCTGGCCTGCGGACGCGCCGGAAGTCGTTATCGGTGAGTATCTCGATGCCTTCCTCATCGAATGCACGCTGCATCTCGCGACCAAGTTGGCCTTCCATGTCCGAGAGGACGCGCTCGGAGCGCTGGAGAATCGTCACGTCGACGCCGACACGGTGGAGGATCTGGCCCCACTCCAGCGCGATGTACCCACCACCGAGCATTAGGATACTCTCGGGGAGGTCGCGCTCCTCGAGGATGGTTTCGCTCGTGTAGTAATCGACCTCCTCGAGGCCGTCGATGGGCGGCGCCCACGGTGAACTGCCAGTCGCGACGAGCGCCTTCTCTCCAGTAATGCGCGCGCCCTCGTCGGCGCCGTCGACGACCTCGATGGTTGTGTCGTCGACCAGCTGGCCGTACCCCTCGTAGATGTCGGTCTCGAAGTGCTCGGCGACATCGACGTAATTCTCCCGCCGGAATCCCTCGACGAGGTCGTCGGTCCCGTCGAGTGCGTCGGCCCAGTCGACAGTCGGTTCCTCAGGGTATCGAACGGCGTCGAAGGGATTCTCCGACGCTGCAGCGCCGCTCTCGGCGACGGCAAGCAGATGCTTACTCGGGACACAGCCGACGTTCACGCAGGTTCCGCCGATGGGCAAGCCGGTGTTCACCATCGCCGTCGAGAGGTCCCGTCGGCTCGCTTCAGTGATCGCGGCGAAAGCTGCGGCGCCACCGCCGAGAATCACGAGATCATAGTCGGATGTGTGAGTCATCTATACCGAAACTTTACGACGGGAAGTTCTTATACTCCAGAGTCCGAAGCTATAGAGTAGGTTGGAGGCCACGAAGCTATGGCAGATACTACTTCACCGGCGCCAACGTGCGATGTTGAGGGGACGTGCTATTGTCCGCTCACAGGAGTTATCGACACGTTGAGCCGAAAATACGCGATGCAACTCGTCAGTATCATCGGCGCACACGATTCGCTGCGGTTCGCGGAGATCGAGGCGCACCTCCCTACAGCGAGCACGTCGACAATCTCGAAACGCCTCGACGAATTCGAGGAGGCAGGGATCGTCTCACGGACGCAGTACAACGAAATTCCGCCACGCGTCGAATACGCGCTAACTGACGAAGGGGATGAGATTCGTTCGAGATTAGAACCCCTTCTTGAGTGGGCGACGGCGAACTCCTGACGTACGGATTCCAGTGAATTTCATCCCACATTTGAGGCTACTCCATTCAGGTGGGGGTGTTAGCCCCAAGACTATCCTTTCTTCGTGTGCTACTGTGACGCATGATAAACGAGGGAGCGTCTGCACCGTCATTCACTCTTCCAGGTCTCCGTGACGGAGAACAAACCGAGTACAGCTTGGATGAGACAACTGCGGATGATCGGGCTGCGTTGCTAGTTTTTTACCCATTTGATTTCAGTCCTGTTTGTACAAACGAACTGTGTGCGATCCGCGATGCAGAGTGGTTTCAGCTGACGCCGGCGCTCGATGTCTGGGCAATTTCTGGGGACAGCGTCTACGCCCACCGAGCATTCGCCGAGGAATACGGCATCAATTTCCCGTTACTTAGTGATAGTTCCGGGCGGGTTGCCGAGTCATATGATGTCTGTTATGACGAATGGGAGAACCACGAGCGCGTTCCACAGCGTGCCGTGTTCCTCATCGATTCGGAGCAAACGATTCGATACGCTTGGGCCACAGAAGATGCACTCGAGAAGCCGGATTTCTTCCCGGTTAAAGACGCTCTTGATACGCTGGAAGCGGAACGCGATGAATTCGGTCCTGATGATGTCGAATTAGTCGTCGAATATAACGAGGAACCGGAACCGCTCACGTAAACGGCTGTTTGAGGACAGTTTCAGTGAACGCCGCTCCGACAATCAGCCCATCGCCTCTTGGAACCGCTCACGCAGCGCATCTTCACGCTCCTCGAACTGGTCGACCTTCTCCTGTAGATCATCGCTGACGCGCTCGATGCTCGCGAGCGCACGCTCGCCGGCGAGCGACGCCTGCGACCCGTCGTCGCCGTCCGCCTCGAGCTGCTCCTCGTAGGCTCGCTCGACGCGCTCGATGGTACCCTCGGGGTTGAACAGGATGTCGTTGGCCGTGCGGACGTAGCCGTCCAGCGACGCACCCTCCTTGCCCTGGAAGAAGTGAGTGAGCGCGTACGTCGCGCCGGAGTGCAGCGTCCACATATCGATCTCGAACGGCGACGCAGCGTTCGCCTCGGCATCCTCGGCAGCACGCTCTGCGAGATAGTCCGGGAATCCCAGCAGGCTGTAAAACTCGGTGACGGTGAACGGGAGCTCGGAGAACTCGAGATCGATCTCCTGCGCATCTCGGATGAATTCGAAGAGGTCGTCGGCGACGAGTTCGACCTGGGCGAGAATCTCCTCCCACCAGGTCCGGAAGTCCCGAACGTCCCCGACGTGCTTGATGACTTCCTTGTCGGTGAGCGAGCGCATCGAATTCGAGCAGTACCCGTCCTGAGCGAATCCCTCGACGTAGACGGCGTGCTCACCGAAGAAGTCGTAGCCGGAGGTCACGCCCATCGTGATCGGGTCTGACCGCCCGGGCAGCCGGACTTCGAGGCCGTCGAACATCACGTCCATATGGACCTCGCCGCCGCCCCGGTAGCGCCGGATCTCGCCGAACATCACGTTCCCGAGCGGCGACCCGTCGATGGTCTCCTCGCGAAGGACCTCTTCCAAGGGCCTGTACACATCCACCGGGTTGATGATCGCGTAACTGTCCGTGGGGACGTGAAATAGTGGGTCTGCGTCGGGCTCGCCGTCTGTCGCGTGGTCGCGCGCTCTTGTCGGCTCGACCAGGGCGTTGAAGCGCTCCGTTTCGACCCACTCGTCGGAGTAGGGATTCCGGTATGCGACTGTCGTCTCGACGGCCTGCGGGAGGTCACGAATCGTCTCGGCGAAGGACTTCGGTTCGTCGACCGTTTTCTTCCGGCGGTACCAGTCGGGTAGTTCTGTATCGGTTCGTCCGTCGACGCCAGCGAACACGGTTCTGGATTCTGGGTCTTTCATTGCAGTCACCTCGAAATCGAATTCGTCGCTCGCGACGGCGCTCTCATCACGCGCCCTGCGCCCCTCTCACGGGCGCAAAAACAACCACTCTTAACCAACGCCCCGCCCACGAATCCAGTACTGTTGGTTAAACATCTGGACGGTCTCGACACCTGGCTTCGGCTCTTCAATTCACTCGTCGGCGTGGCGTCGACGGCGCACCTGTTCAGGATTCGGCACCCACGGATGTGCGTCCCAGCAGTGCAGGGCGTGCTCTTGTGCCGTGTCGAACAGCGCCTCACACGACCCACACTCGTAGGCGGTGTCGGACCACGGTTCCGTGACGAACATCGCCGTCACCGTCGATCTGACTGGATCTGGTGCGGCCGACCGCTGAACGTAATCATAGCCGATCACTGTCCGTCGACGAAGCGCCGACTGTGCCAGCCGTTCGGGCCGGTCTGCTGGGAGATACACCCAGCGGACGAACGCCTCTTCTGAGTCCTTCGCCGAGGGTTGAAGGATGAACCATCGGTTGTGCTCGTCGCGGAACAGATACCGCTCAGTGCCCCGGTTCTGGAGATAGAGCGGATCACCACGACCGGGAATCAGCCGAAGTCCCACTGACGGCGAGATCGGGGTGAGGAGTCGCTCTTCCAGTGAGAGCGAGCCGGACTCTCCGGATGATGTCTCGCTCTCGAAGTCATCAAGCGTCGCTTCGCCAGTCATGATTCGCCGGGATTCGTCTCGTCTGTGTCTTTCCCAGCTGTTCGCTCGTGCCGGTCGTTGTATCGCTTGAGTTCTCGGCCGATGCACTCCAGCGCCGTGACAGCGCGTTCGATGAGCTGGTACGTTGCTCGCGAAAGTCGGAATTTCTCCATCAGTTGGCCTCCTCTGGCTCGACGAGGTCGTTACTCTCAGCGACGAGTGCCTGAACGGCAGAGACAGGGTCGTTCTCGACCGGAAGTGTTCGATGGTCAAGCGGGGCGGGATACGCCCGGTCCCCCTGCGCACAAAGTATGATCAACCACTCTTCGCTCCCTTTGGCGCGGACGACGTAGTGGTCGATATCTCGACGTTGGAAGACTGTCCGATCTGTCCGGCTCACCGCACTCCAATTCGCCGGCAGTGACGATGACGGCGCCCCACCATCTGGCGTGAGTGCTCGGTACTCTTCGAATTCGGCGAGTGCCGCCTCGATATCCTCCCCGGTGAGGTGCCAGCAGTCGGCCGGGCCATCACACACCAGCTGACTGACCACGTCGTTGCGGAACTGGATGTAGTGTTGCTGGGCGACAGTTTCGTTGTCGGTGTAATCGAGGAGGAGCACACAGGCGAGCTGTGCCGGTCCGCTTCCCGTATAGCCCCAGTCGAATTCCGCCGGGCTATGCCGCACGAGACCGAGACTTCGATTTGGGGAGAGGCGTTCGTGTGCGGTGAGGTTCAGGACCACTGGCGTTCCCTCGACACGCATTCCGACGTACTCAACGCAGTCTGCACTCGCCTGCCATCGCTCACTCGCATCCTGTACGACTGCTCGTGGGTCGGTAGTCGAATTCATCTCCATCGGTTGCATGCGGGCGTTCGGATTCCCCGCACCCTGCTGGGGGTCGAAAAACTACCACCGGCTATTAACCCCTCAGCGTCGCTTCAAAGTTAGAACTCAGACTATTATAGTTCAAACTATAACATTTCTACAGATAACTAATCAATAGGGACTGTTTATTCTTCGAATAGACAGCGAGCGGCTGCATCGTCGCCAGCGAGGGTCTGCTGATCCTCGTCCGTATCAGCGAAGAGTGTTGACTGATCTCCTTCGGTTGATTGCTCAACTGCGGGTCGATCGTCGACGCCGAACACACTGGCCTCGGGCCGATCAAGACGTGAATCCCGGTCGCGATGATCCACGTCAGCACCGAAGTCCTCGAGTGAGGTCTCGACGCTCGTTTCAGTTACTTCGAGTTGGCCATCGTCGCCGAATGCGGTCTGTCGTTGAATTTCGATCTCGGCTTGATCGCTCATCTCATTCGAGCCTCCACCCACCGAGGCTCCGACAGACATCCCCGAGTGCTGCGTCAATTGTCTTCTGCGCGAATTTCGCTGGCCCGATCTTTGAGCCGGCGAAGAATCGGGATCCGTTGCTGATTCGCATTCTCGTAGGCGACGCAGGCTCGCAGCGTCTCCATGTCATGAATCGTCGCGATACCAGCATTGATGAGACGGGTATTTGGCGGTTCGAGACGCTGTTTCGGTGTGAGAGCGTCTGATTCGACGGATAGATCTGACGAATCGCTCATTTTTGTTCGCCTCCGCTCTCTCAAGGCGGCAACAAACAGCGGCCAGGCCCCTCCCAGTCGAAGAAATCTCCTGTCAGAACTCCACGTCAGTTTGGCGGTAGTTCGCGTCAGTGTCGACGCTGTCGTACATACGGCCGAGCATGTCGAGCGCTGACTGGAAGTGCGCGTAGTGCTCGTTTGCGAACGCCACAGTTTCTTCGAGTGGGATGACAGGCCGTCCGTCGACCATCTCGGCCTCGATCTGTGGCCGCGGCTTGAGTACCACCTGTATCGAACCATCGAGGTCGGCAGCAGGCAGGCGTTCTTCCGCAGTCGGGATTTCGAACCGATCGAAGAACGCCGTCCAGGCATCGAGGTCAGACTCGTGGACGGCGATGAACAGCGGATAGTCCTCTGGGTCGCGAGCGACCTGGTAGCCACCGCGAGTCCAGACGTAGACCGCATCGATGCCAGTGTATGCATACTCCATCCCCGTGAACTGCGGGAGGACATAGGCTTCTGAGATCGACGGCGGCGAGATGTCCGCTGACGCTGTCAGGAACTCGAGACCGGCGTCTCGGAGCGTCTGATCGATGAGATGAAGCCCATCGTCGTACGCGACGTATCCCGCCTCCTCGAGGCTATTCACGACGCGACGGATCGTCTCCCGGTTCTCGTCGATCTTCCGCGCGACGCCTGAGATGGAATCGCCTGGATCAAGCGCGAGGATAACCTTGAGTTCCTTCTCACCGCACACTTCGTACATCCTGCGGCTACACAATTCTGTGCAATAGTCAAAAAAGTACTATTCGTGTGGGTCGGCTGGCTGGATCTGGCGAGTGTCCTCAGCGAGGTCGTGGATATACTCGCGGAGGGTTTCCATATCCTCGCGGGCGTCTTCGAGCGTCTTACCCTTCACTTTGGCCGTGATCTTGTCTTGATCGCGGGTGCCAGTACCGCGAGTGAGTTTGACGGTGAGTGAGACGCCGACATCGCTTCGCTCGACGTACTCGGTTGGCACCTGACGCTCACGGTTCTGTTGCGATTCTGAGTCCACACGAGGCTGCTGAGTGTGTTCTGACATTGATTGCGCTCTGTGATCGTTAGTTGACGGACGGTGCGACTGGGTCGTCGACTATCTCATGAAGGGTAGCATCTATCTCGCGTCCGGTGAGTCGCCAGCAGCCGTCGGGTCCTGTACACTCTAGCTGGCTCACTACTTCGGTCTTGAACGCCTTGTACTCCGAAAGCGCTACCTCCTCATCGTCGGTGTAATCGAGCAGGAGGGCGAGTGCGAGTTGGGCCGGCCCGCTGCCACCATATCCCCATTCGAAGCCCGAAGGACTGTGATTCGCCAGCTCGAGACTCCGCTCTGGCGTGAGCTGTTGTTGGTCTGATTGCTTCTCGACGATGGCGCGGCCTCGACGACGGTAACCGACGTAAATGACGTCGGGATCAGCCGTGGTCCGTGACTGTACGTGTGAGCGTGGGTCGCTGATTCCACTCATAGGTTGGTTCGCGGGAGGCTCGTTTGATCACCCCCGCACCCCTCTCGGGGGTTCATAAACAGGACGGCGAAGCGTTCGGCAACGTATTTGACAGTTGCAACGTACTGTCCAGGTATCTCGGAATGGCTGTACTGGACGACCTCTCAGGGTTCGAGTTCGAGGACGTAATAGAGGATGTCTTCCGCAATCTCGGCTACGAGAACGTCCGTCAGGCCGACCGAACCGCCGACGAGGGTCGCGACGTTATTATGGAGGAGGTCGTCGACGGCACCCGGCGCGCGATCATCGTGGAGTGCAAGCACACGGGGACGGTCGGGCGGCCGGTCGTCCAGAAGCTCCACTCGGCGATCGCGACGTTCGACTTCGACGGTCCGAAACGCGGGATGGTCGTCACGACCGGCCGGTTCACGAACCCTGCTCAGGAGTACGCCGACCGCCTCCAGCAGAACGATGATCCCCATCCCATCGAGTTGCTTGACGGCGAGGACCTCCGGGAGATCGCCGACGAAATCGGCCTCGACCTCTACAACGGTCGCATCGAGATCCTCTGTGACGAGACACTACGGCCGTACGACCCGGCGGCGGATGTCGACGCGGCCGTCGAAGAGGCGTTCCGCGACATCGAGAACATCGAAGCCGCCGACCTCCCAGAACCGCACTCATCGGTGACGTTCCGCCCGGTGGTCGCGGTCACCGCGGACACGAACGCCGTCTTCGAGACGTCGGTGGGCGTCATCCACCGGATCAACGACCGGACCCGATTCGTCGCCCACGCCGAACGCGGGCAGCCGCAGGTCGTCGACGAGGACGTCGCGACGCTGGTCACTGAGAACCTCCACGCGACTGTCGACCTCGACGCCGAGCAGTTCGGAGAGGTGTTCGACGACGTCGAGGAGCGCCGGTTCGGGCAGACCCAAACGGAGTACAAGGAGTGGGCCGTCGACCGGCTCCAGCAGCATCACACGACGACGGTGACCTACACCGGCGACAACAACGTCACGTACAACAAGACCTGCGAGCCGAATCGTTCGGACATCTCCGTGCAGTCGATCGAACCAGTGTACCTTCCTGAGATTCGGCACACCACCGACATCCAGGAGTACACCTACCCCTACGAGTACTACGCAGCGGGGCCGTCCAGAGTAACCGCCGAGGACGGCATCCATCAGTGCGTCCACTGTGACACGAGTGGCGTCACCGAGACGTACACCTACTGTCCGAACTGCGGGGCCATCGCCTGCTCCAGCCACACCAAAACGGAGCGGCTGGAAGGCGAACCGGTCTGTACGGGCTGCGCGGTGACGGAACGGTTCGCGCTGAAGACGAAGTACTTCTACGACGAGGATAATCTTGAGGCGTTCCGCGAGGAGTACGCCGAAATGCCGCTTCACGAAAAGGCGATGGAAAACAAGTGGCTGGCCGGGGGAAGCGTTGTCGCGACGCTGCTGGTCGTCGTCGGACTACTCGTCATCGGCGGCATCATCTGAGCGGGCTCGGTGTTCACGCCGGCTCAGCGACCAGCTCTTCGAGCGCGTGCTCAAGCGGGCCGTGGAACTGCCAGCTGGCCCGCTCGAAGGCTTCCTTGGTCGGACCATCCCAGCGCGGGAAGGCGGAGTGACCACTCACCTTGACGGTCCACTCGGACGGCCCCTCGAACGGGTTCTCCGTCGGGAGTTCCACGACGTAGAGGTATTCCTCGTCGCCGTGGATGCCGTCGGCCGGATTCTCGACGCCGTGGCCCAGCAGGAACAGCGGCTGGTCGAGGTGCTCCATGTTGGATGGCTCGAGGAGATCCGCTGGCTGAGCCGCGTCGATCGTTCGCTCTGGATCGCCATCCAGGTAGAGGTCGACCGTCGAGAGCTTGTCGAGGAACACGAAGGTCGCCGCCGTGTAGCCCGGGCCACGCTCTGCACGGGTCGCATCGAGCAGCTCTTTCAGCTGTGTGAGATCTCGGAGGACGCTCCCCGGATAGCCGTCCGAATGCCGGTACACCTGCGCGACGCGGTCGGCGCTGCCATCTGTCTCATCGGTCTGTTCGACTCGTTGGACGAATCGGAGTTGACTCCGTGTCGACATCGGTACTCGCCGGCGCGTGTGCGCCGGCACCCATCGCCGGCGCTGAAACAACACCACACAGTCGTAGCGGGATTGCAATCCGTTACGCGAGATGTGACACCTCGTCTGGTTCCTCCACGTCGTCGAATTCACCACGCTCGACCGGCTCCCAATCCTCCCCAGGTGCTGGACTCCACCAGTCGACTTTGTAGGCCCCCGGTGCCCCGAGGATTTTCACCCGTGCCGAGCCGTCAGGCAGGTCGCGACGGAGCTTCTCGTCGACGTGAAGGTTCCACGTCGAGTCGGTATCGAAGCACGCGAGCACAGCCTCCTCGTAGCCACGGTTTTCTCGGGACTCTCGGAGGACGACTTGCGTGTTACAGTTCTTGCAGAACACTCCCTCGAAGGGAATGTGGGTGAACACTTCCTGCCCGCAGACGGGGCACCAGAGGAACTCGAACAGTGCCTCGCTGTGTCGGTCGAGTACTTCGAGACTCATTGTTGGACCGACCCGGTTCGACCGGGTCACTCTCTCCGCCCCGGCCGAAAAACACCCTGCGTGTGTACGTTCTCAGCGTTCAGGGCCGTAGACGATGCGCGATGGGGCTTCGTACCCACAGTCCGGGCAGTCGTACCAACGCTGTACCGTCGCTCCATCAGCTGTCTTCTCGCCGACGAGAACGTCATCGTTCGGACACTCCGGACAGCTCAGTTCGGGCGCTGGCCGCTCCCGAAGTGCATCTCGGAACGTCGTCGCCTCCTTCGTCTCGAAGCCTCGCGACCAGACCGGGTAGCCGTCGACGAGGATCGCCCCGCGCCACTTGTACCGGTATGAGTCCGGCGTCCGGTGTAGGACGGCGCGTGCTCCGGTCTCGGTGTTCCGATACGCGAGTGTTGGTGTACGACTCTCCCGGGACCAATTGGTGATTCTGGGCATTGTCAGTCAGAAGTGAACGTCTGCGGGGACGATCCAGAGCGTCTGGCTGTCCTCGTCTTCCTCGAGGACACGATCGAGCTGATCGCGGTGGCGAATCCCCATCGCGTGCTGGTCGTACATCGGGACTGATGGTCCCTCGTAGGCGCCGACCTGATGGAACGCATGTCGGGCGAGATCCTCGTCGCGCATGATCGCCTCGTCGCTGAGCTCGTCGAGCGCCTCCTTCACCCGGTCGAGATTCCGCTGAAACTCCTCTTTCGTGGCCTTCCAAGCCCGGTCGAGCAGTTCACCACCCTCCTCTGAGTTTATCGGTGCTGCCGTCGGCAGATCTCCCCAGCGAGCCTTCCCGGCGACCGTCGTATCCTCCTCGTCGAAAGTACAGTAGTAATCAAACACGGCGCAGCCGTGGGGATTCGCCCCGACGAGACGGTCGAAGACTGCTTTCCCTTCGACCAGAGCGTCGTGCCGTGTCGGTGCCTCGACTAACGCGTAGATGACCATATGCATCTTTGTTCACCTCGGAGCGCCGACTCACCGGGCGCTGCTCGGCTTTGTCTGCTCGGTGCGCCGGCACCCATCGCCGGCGCTCGAAAAACCTCGCTTCGGGAGACCGCGTTCAGGAATCGGCAGTCTGCTCGACGGTGATCGTCAGGTCGCCCGACTCGTAGTCGGCCTCGAAGTCGGTGCTGAACGCGTCGGAGTCGTAGGCGGCGTGGTAGGCACGGTGCAGTTCGAGCGACCCGGTCGCCTTGAAGTGGAAGAACGCGGCCGCCGTGTAGGGTTGGCTCTGGGTTTCGATCTGCGTCTCGACAGAGGCCGGGAGCGCGATTTGTGGTGTGTCCGTATCGATACTCGTAGCGAACGCCTTCGCTTCCTCGACGGTCGCCTGCGAATGTGCGGGTGTCTCGCCGGTGAGCACGTTTACCGGCGTCTCGGTATCGTCAGTGAACAGGACATCGTGGAAGGTGCGCGTCCCGAGGACTGCGTCGGGACTTAACTCGCAATCGTGGAGTGGATCGTCGTCTGGATTCTCGGGCATCAAATCAGAGCCTGCGGTGGGGCTCAGTCTCTACTGCCCCAGACAAACTGCAAATTGTCTCGATAGAGCGCAGGAAAGTCGCGAAAGAGGAGCGTCCTGCCCGCACTTCCCGCCGCAGAGTCAGGTGTCGGAGAACCGATCGGGCTCGATTCGCGACAACCGCATCGCGTTCCCGGTGACACCGAGGCTCATCCCCATATCACCGACAACGACCGCCAACGCAACGCTGACCAGCCCCAGTGGCACGCCCAGCGCGAGCAGGAACTTCACGCCGAGACTCGCCCAGATGTTCTGCCGGATCACCCCGTTGGCCGTATGCGACAGGTCGTACAGGTACGGGAGTTTCCCGACGTCGTCGCCCATCAACGCAATATCGGCCGTCTCGAGAGCGGTGTCGGTGCCGGCCGCGCCCATCGCGATGCCGACCTCCGCGGTGGCGAGCGCGGGCGCGTCGTTGATGCCGTCACCGACCATCGCGACATCACCGTACTCTGCCTGTAACTCCTCGACAGCGTCGACCTTCTCGTCGGGCAGGAGTTCTGCGCGATACTCGTCGACCCCGACCTGCTCGGCGATTGCGCGGGCGGTGCCCTCGTTGTCGCCGGTGAGCATCACCACGCGCTCGACGCCCAGCTCGTGCAGGCGTTCGACGGCCCGCTTCGAGGCCGGGCGAACCTCGTCGGCGATGGCGATCGCACCCAGCAGTTTCGACTCCGTCCCGACGATAACGACAGTCTTGCCCTCCCGCTCCAGCGCGGAGAGGGCATCCTCGGCGAACGCCCCGTTCTCGCCCTCGGTCGCCTCTTCCGTCATAACGCCGCCGTCCGTCTCGCGGCGTGCCCGAGCGAGGTCGAAGCCCAGTTCCTCGAAGAGCGCGGGCTTGCCCGCATAGTACGTCTCGCCGCCGATCTCGCCGCGGATGCCCTTCCCAGTGAGGCTCTCGAAACCCGTCGGGTCGGGCAGGTTGCCCACGCCCGCCTCCTCAGCACGGGCGAGAATCGCCGTAGCAATGGGATGCTCACTGCGCTGCTCCAGCCCAGCGGCGCGACGGAGCAGATCGTCCTCCGTAGTGTCACCCACCGGAACGACGTCGGTGACGGCGAGTTCGCCCTTGGTGAGCGTCCCGGTCTTGTCGACGGCGACGGCGTCGACCTCGCCCATCGCTTCCAGGTAATTTCCGCCCTTGATCAGGACGCCGTTCTTCGCGGCGCTCGTGATGCCCGACACCACCGAGACGGGTGTGGAGATGACGAACGCACACGGGCAGGCGATCACCAGCAGCGTGAGCCCACGGATGAACCACGTCTGCCAGTCGCCCGCGAAGGTGAACCCGTAACCGGCTAGGTCCACCGCCACCGGATCAGCGATAACCAGCGGCGGGATAGCGGCGGTCAGGATTGCCAGCACGACGACGAGGGGTGTGTAGTAGCCGGAGAAGCTGTCGACGAACTGCTCAGACTCGGTCTTCTTCGCCTGTGCGCCCTGTACCATTTCGATAATACGCGAGAGCGTCGAATCGCCAGCGGTCGAGGTGACCTCTACCTCGAGGTACCCCTCTTCGTTGATCGCGCCGGCGTACACCTCGTCGCCGGTGGTCTTGTCGACGGGGACGCTCTCGCCCGTGATCGGCGACTGGTCGACTGCACTCTCGCCTTCGATGACCGTCCCGTCGAGCGGAATCTTGTCGCCAGGGCGGACGACGACGGTCTCGCCAACGTCGACCTCCTCGACGGAAACGGTCACTTCCTCACCATCGCGACGGACGGTCGCCTCGTCGGGCGAGAGTTCCATCAGCTCGCGCAGAGAATCCCGTGCCCTGTCCATCGCATAGTCCTCGAGCAGTTCGGCGATGCTGAACAGGACGGCCAGCGTCGCGGCCTCGACGAAGTAGCCGATGCCGGTTGCGGCGATGATCGCTGTCCCCATCAGGAGGTCGATGTCGAGGCTTCGGTTCTTCGCGGAGTAGTACCCGCTGCGGACGACCGGGATGCCACTGGCCGCGACGGCACCGAGGAACAGGACATCTGCGATGTGTAGCGGGTAGTCGAGGATGCTCGCTATCGCGACGTTCTGGCCGGTGAGAAGGAACTCGAAGACTAGACCAAGGATGACGAACGCTGCGCCGAGCCACGTCTTCTTCGCGCGAGAACTCGTCCAGACCTCCGAAGGTGGCGCGATATCGACGCCGTCGGCAGACTCGTCGGTTTCGTCGTCTGCTCCGCCGATCACGTCATAGCCGGCGGCTTCGATCGCCGCGACGACGTCGGCTTTGGTAGTCCGGTCCGGATCGTACTTGATGGTAGCTGTCCCGGTGGTCGGCTGGAGCGTGGCCTCAACGACGCCGTCGACGCGCTGGAGGCTCTTGTCGACTTTTTGCGCACACGACGGACAGTCCATCTCGGGGACCGTGAGACGGGCAGTCAACTCCCGCTGCCCGCCGCCGTTCGGTGGTCCCGCTGTATCCACATCGGAATTCTCTGTCATCACCTCACGGTAGGAGCGGGAGTTCGATATGTCTTTGTTGGAATATTCCAACCGCGGTGTCAGTGCGATGCCAGCCGTTCTTCCGCTACCCGCTCGCCGGCGACGTGTTGCTTCGCCAAATGTTCTTCCGCCCGACGGAGCCGGTAGGTAAGTGTTGACCGAGGCACGTCGAGATGCTCGGCCAACTCGCCGACATCGACCTCGCGGGGCGACTCGTAGTAGCCGTGTTCGACGGCGGCTTGGAGGGCGGCTTCCTGCGCCGGGGGTAATCCGCTCGGTGTTTCGTCGCTTCCTCCAGCTGCTGTCGTCGTGTCCGCGGTGCGGAGCATCTCCATCTGAGCGCATTCTTCGACGGCAACCTCGAGGGAGTCGAAGAATGCCGCCACGTCGCCGTCGCCCGAGTGGATGAGTCGCCACGTGTAGTGGCGGCCCTCATGACGGGTCTCGAACAGCACGCCGTCCCCGAGATGGTCGCGGGCGATGTGGGGAACCGAGGCGCAGGTGGGGGTTCGCTCCCAGTCGGAGTAGAGGACGAGCGTGTCGTCCGTGCGGTCAAGGACGCGGGTGGTCTGGGTGGCGCCGCAGTCCTCGGTGGCGAGACAGTCGGCGTAGTAGTCGCTGTTTCGAAACGCGTCCTCGATGGCGTCGAGTGCGTCCGGAGTGCCGGTGGCATGGTCGACTCGCCAAAGTTGGTCGGCAGTCGCGTGCAACGAAAGCGAGCGGACACGGGCGTCGGGGTAGTCGGCAAGGGCATCCGCCACCCTATTGCACCCCGGCTCGTATTCGAGGGCGAAGACGAGTTCGCGCATACCCCGTCTACGGCCTCCTCCGACATAACCAATGGCACGGGACTACGTCTACTGGTGAGCATCAGATCACGTCGTTCGGGTCGTGGACCTCCTGCATTCGCTGCGCTTCGGCCGCGTATTGGTCCTGGAGATCGGGGTCATCAACCGTGCCGAGATTGCCGGGCCCCGCATCGACTGCCGCTGTCGTATCTCGAATATCGGTGAAGGACGTGAGTGCCCGCTCTTTCCGATAATACTGTTTGCCGTCGGGTGTCGCGTAGGTGAGGATGATTAGGTTCTGTTCATCATCGGAGTAGGTACGTTCGACGAGCCATACTCGCACCTCGTCATCAGCCCGATCTGACATATCCAGACGTTCGTGGGGACTCAGAAAGGGATTGGCGTTATAATCGGTCGACTGACGCAGTTTTCGACGGTGATTCACCACCAGGGATGCGCAGTTCCTGGCGCTCGCCGACCCACTCGCCGAGCTTCTGTGTGAGGTACTGGCGAGCGGTCGACTGGGTGAACACACCCTTGTCGAGCATATCGCCGACGACGTCTTTGAGGGCCGCGAACTGTCCCTGCAGGTGGCCGTCGCCGACCGGCTCGCCGTCGTACCAGCGCACCGTCGCGAGCGCGCCGTTCCCGACCGTCTCTCCCTGTTCGACTGTCTCCGAGTCGTACTGGAGGCCGAACCATAGTGTCCGGTAGGCGGCTACCTCGAATGTCGTCGACACCACGAAGAACGCCTCGTGGTGGAGATAGTCGAGATGGTCCGCGACGATCTCGTCGAGGGTAAGCCCGGTGGCGCAGGGCTTCGGCTCGACGACCGTCGACGGGCGATCTTCACCGGCGAGGTAGCCATCGACGGCATCTACCTCGAGGCCATCGGCCAGTTCCGCCAGCAGCTGTTTCGCCCACTTCGAGTCGGTGTCGTCGCCACCGAACGGTGTTTCAGCCGATATTCGGTGCTTGAGCTTGAGATTCGCTGCACCCCAATGAGAGTAATGGAGCGTGTACTGTCCGTCAGTTCGTTCGTACGCAACGAGTGCGCGGTGGCCCATTGAACAATCACCTCGGAGGACGACCCACGACTGGATCGCCCCGCACCCCTCCCGGGGGACGAACAACGCTACTCGTCGATCGGGTCGGGGAAACTGAGGTCCGCGTACAGGACCTCACCGTCGCGGATGATGTACCGTTTGGCCAGCACGGGAAAGCGGCACTTGGTAAATCCGGCTGTCTGGATGTCGAATTCTTCGTCCGGTTCGAGATATTCTGCGAGCGACCGGAGGAACTCGTGGGTGACGATGCCACCGTCGTAGTCAGGAAGCCCGTTCTCACGAGCCTCGTACACGTCGAAGCTGTCGTAGCCCCAGATGATCAGTTCGCCGTCGTCGTCCACCTCCCAGTTGAGCGTCCCGAAGCAGTGGTTCTCACAGAGTTCGCGGACTGCCTGTGGATCCGATACGAGCGCGCCGGTCGATGTCGTTGCGGCTTGGAGTGTTGCCATGGGTTGTTCTCGGGAGCGGTCTCGCGCCCCCGCACCCCTTCAAGGGGGCGAACAACCGCTCACGCTGTGACGGCCACAGGATACTGCGTTGCCGACGCGTCGTGCTGTCAGGATTCTTCTTTAGCGTCACCGTCCCTCGTCGTATTCGGTTGGGTGAGAACATCCACCTGCTCGAGGAGCGTCGTCGCGGTGCTAATTCGCTCTCGATCAGCGGGCCCCAATTGGTCGGCGTCGATACTGGAGAGGCTGCTAAGCGCGCGGTGGAGTCGATAGCCTGGGGTGTCTCGTGGGTCCATGTGTGCGCCTCCGCCAATTTACGGCGCGAAAAAACACCGGCGGGCAGTCAGCGGGGCGGTCCGGGAGTGATCTCGAACTAGTCTCCAATTAACCAACAGGACGAATCGATATCGGGATTAGTTGGTTAAACTGTCACCGTCTCTATTGACCGGCTTCGGGTTCGGGCCCATAGCGAGGTGTCCCGCACCGCTGACACTCCCACATGGGCTGCCCGGTCCACTCGTCGTCGGGGATAGCCTCGAATTCGCGAAATCGATGCTTAGTCTCCCGATCACACTCCCGACACTCGAGGTGAGTTCTGTTTGGGCGCTCGCGTCGTGGCTGTTCGGTATCGGTCTTGCCAACGGATTCCTGGAGCGCAATCGCCGGCACCAGCCAGAGGTCGTCGTCTGCGTCCTCACGTAGGCTTGCAAGACGATCTTCGGAGTGAACCCCACTCCCGGTTTCCTCGTAGAGGAACGTCGTGTGCTCGCCGTCGTGACAGGACTGCGTCGTCTCTGTCCACGCCGTCCGCTCACGAGCAGCCGCGAGCAGCTGATTACCACATTCAGACGTGACCCGTGTCGCCGAGGGGAGCGAGGGCCACTGATCGACAAGCTGTGGGGCCGGTTCTTCGTCGAGATCATAGATTAGCTTGCAGTCATCGACTACTGGGTCATCATCTGCCCTCGCGAGGAGGGTGGCCGCAGCAGATCCCTTCGCGACGGCGCCGTAGAACGTCGACGCCTCAACGAGCAGCTGGATGACGTGGAGGAGAGTCCGTTCGGCATTCGACGTGCCCTGCTCGTCGGCTGCTTCGAGATGGTTCGTGAGACAGAACCGGCACTTCGACTGGCCAGCGGGGATCGACGCTCCACAGGAATCGCACTCGGTCGCAGCTGCTGTCGGGTCGTCTGGATAGCCTGCGTCGACGCCACCAGAGCGTTGCCGCCGGAGCTCACCACTACTACTGGCGAGTTGGTCGTCGGGAACGTGGGTCGCTTCGCCGAGCGGTCGGAGGGCTTCGTAGTCGGCGTACTGGTCGGTCATAGAGTGATCTGGCCGTATCATGCTTCGTCTTCGGGTTTAAATAATGGCTCTCACATCAATCAGCCTACAGACATACAACCGAAAATCAGCAGTGTGGGCGTTAGACAGCCAGTTCGTCCAGCGCATCGCGGTGGGTCCGCACGGTGACCACCGAGACGTTCGCAACGTCAGCGACGTCTGACTGGGTGAGCCACATTCCGTCTTCGCGTCCGGCCTTGTACAGACAGGCTGCAGCGAATCCGGATGGCCGAACCCCCGTTGTTGCTCCGGTCGATTCGGATGCTTCCGCCAACTGCCGAGCCCGCTGCCGGATCTGATCGGAGACGTCGAGCTCCGAGGCCAACTGCGGAACGAACGCACTCGGCGTCACGGGCTGGGCTGGCAGGCCGAGTTCCGTATTCAGCGTCGTGTATGCGTTCGTCACCCGCGATTGCTCGACGCGCGCCGACTCGGTGATGTCGTCGAGCGTTCGCGGCCGCCCGTTGCACCGACACGCTCCGTAGACACTCGCGGCGGCCATCGCCTCGATTGAGCGGCCCTGCAGGAGATCCTCGTTCTGAGCGCTGCGGAATAGCTGGCAGGCCTGGTCACGGATCGTCTCGGATAGTTCGAGCGCACTACTGATCCGGCGGACTTCACTAAGCCCGTGTGCGAGGTTGCGTTCAGCTTTCGACTGAAACCGCCCACGGGTCTGTTCACGCCGCATCCGGAACAGTCGGCGTCGCTTCTGCTCGGAGAGGCTGTTCCCGTTCGCATCGGTCCCGCGGCCGATCTCCGTCGACAACCCTCGATCGTGTCGTGCCGCCGTCAACGGAGCGCCCGTGCGCTCCCGTTCGTCGTCGAACGCCCGCCACTCTGGCCCGTGGTCGATCCGCTGCTCGTCGATGACAAGGCCACAGTCCTCGCAGACGGTTTCGACTGTGTTGGTGGTGACCCGGCCGTCGCACTCGGGACATTGGTTAGGGTTCGACTCCGTCTGGACGTCCTCGTCGAAGTCAGTTTCGTAGATGTCTCTGATTGCCATCGTTCTCACCGTGTTCAGGATACTCGCCAGTACAGCGAGCCCCTCACCCATTGAGGGGATAATAGACTCTCACAAGGCCGAAGGATCTACGCCGAGAGTTGAGCTGATTGAATCGCACCGCCTTGTCTCTCTACAATCAATTGCACGTACTATATACGACATTTTTTGGACAGTATAGAACGACTCAGGGTGAATCCGAGATCATCCAAAAAATAGCCATTTAGCCATTCGATTCCTCAGGTGCTGTGACACCCCCCACGTCTACTAGCTCCGAATATCCTAGTTGAGACTGTTACTCGAACCTATTATCACGCGGTTCGAGGTTGTTCAACTCAGTGTAACGGTCACGTTCACCTGGCGGTGTGAATTCGTGGAAAATGAGGCGCCGAAACATCGTGAGCGCTGCCTCGAAATCAGTGAACAGGTCGTCGAACGGGACGTTCACGCGGTCATTATGCACAACAGCGTTCCGTGTTCCGACGTAAAAATACGCGTTATTCCACTCCGTTGACTCATCGAATCCGGTTGAGAATGATGCGAGGTCATCCACCGGGACACCGAGCTCGTCTGCTAGATTCGCAATCACCGCATCAGTGTCACCCTCAACATCTTCGTCGAAGGCAGCGTACCGCCGGGCGAGCGTTTCGATAGCAGACGCGATTGATGCGGTCTTCGCATTTACTGTCCGTTCCTGGAGTAACGCATCGAAGTACCACGACAGGCACTCACGGTACTTGTACTCTTCTACGCGGCCTACGAACCGGTCATATCCGTGGTCGAGGAACACGAACGGATCGTTCGCCCGTACAATATTCCGCCCAGTGAATGCCGAGCCCATGTCAGCCCGCCACGTTGAGAACCATTTCTCGAATTGCCATGCTGGTTCCTCGCCGTCGATAGCTGTAATAGTTGCTCGGATTGGGGCTGGCATGGTACCTTGCGTGAATCCGAGTAACCACGCAATCGGTTCGATTGTACAGGCCGCGTGATTGACTTGGTGTACTGGCGAACCGTTGACTTCCTGCGTGATCGTCAACGTCCCAGTGCGGAGCTGTCGATGCCATTCTTTAATTTTCCCGATCCGGTCTTCAGTATCCGGGAGTTCAGCTCCGTATACTTCGAACCTATCACGTTCGAGTAGCGGAGTGTCGTTACTACGCGGCAAATATGCACTCGGCGGATCGAAATTTAGCATATCGAACCGGATTGTCACGGAACTTCCAACGATCGCTTCGTCGTCCGGTGCGGTCGTCGTCGTAACAGTCCCGGCTCGGAATCCTATCTCATCATCCTGCTCGTGGTGCTGGTCGGGGATATTTGGTGTGATGAACCCATCCGTGATTTCGATTCGGCCACCGGTCTGTTGGTCGGTTCCGGTTGCATCATGCATTTCCAAGTCTGTCCCGTCTGCTCGGTGCTGTAGGAACAACTCCATCCCACGCTCTCCCCCGGCTGTGTCCGTGACTGCACCGGTTATACGCCCGTCTTCCGTGAGGACAACGCGCACCGTGTCGAAATAGTCGTGCTCGGCGATGTCAATCGTTCGCTCGTCGATTGCGTCGGTGAACATCCAACGTATCTACCGGATCTGAGGCCTGTATCGCTGTAAATATACGCGTCACCACTCTTGGAAGAACGTACCTGTCTTCGGACTCATACTGGCAGTGTTACCCGTTCTGTGGTTCGGTAAAGAACCCGACGTTAATCCCGTCGAACGCCCCCCACGGCTCTCGTTCTCCGAACTGAATTTTCACACCGATCCACGACGAAGCCTCACTCGAATCTAATTCCGGATCGCGGAGTTCGGTAACACCGTCAATCCCGTCGGATTCGATTGCTTCGATTGCTTCATCCACGGTAAACGTGGAGGGGGCTGGTGCGAACTCCCACGTTTCACCGTCATCACCTCGCCGTTGTTCGACTCCGTCCACATCAAGTTCGAGGCGTGCTCCGGAGAGCAGTAACCGTTCTTCTTGCTCCGGGTCTCGGTTAGCGTTTCCTCTGATGTTTTGTAACGGTGCTGCCCAGTTTCTCACGACAACTTGCATGTGCCCGGTTTCTTCACCGATACCGTGTAATTCGGCTAAGAATTCCTCGGCTGTGTTCCTGTCCAAATTCACGTCTTGGTACTCTTCGTAGAGGTGGTAATGCTCGTCTGTGTACAACGGGGGGAATGGGATACGAGTCTGCGTGGCTTTTTCGATTCTATGAATGTATTCGATGAACTCTCGGTCAGTCGGTTCAGGGACTTGGATCCCTTCGAACGGCGTGTCGACTGTTCCGGTTTCCACGTTGTCCGGCCCCGGTGGATCAACTTCGATTTCTGTGAACCCGTCAGATTCGCGGATTTCGAGTAAGTCAAGGTACTGCCCGACGCTCAGAAGTTCCGGTTCAACGCTGAAGTGGAAGTGACCGGTCCCGAGCTCACGGAATACGCGGTCGATTGTTTCCAATTCCCCGGTGACACGGATCGGGTGATCCTCGGTTGGTTCTGCAGCGAGAGCGAAATCGAATTTTACGGTGCCACTGGAGTGGGAAACTGAGCACACGAGTTCGACGGTCGCTCCGTCTTCTAATTCGAACTCTCGGATCGTGTCTGGGACCGCGTCGCTCGGAATAATGACGGTACTGTCCGGGTTCTGGATTAAGTAGTACTCGTCGTCGTTTGATCGTTGCTCGTCCGGATGCTTGTAAAACTCGGGTGGTGTTCCTTCACCAGTGCTGCTAGTTGTTGATTCGTACACGTGCTGGTAGAGTCGGTGGACACGATCGGCAATATCGAGTGACCAGCGTTCTAGAAATGATGCTGGGACGGTGAGGATGTACGGGTCACCGCCTTCATCGCCGGTGGTTTTGCAGAGAAATGAGATGTACGGGTCGTCAACGGAGACGTTTACTGGCGCAATCGCCGAATCATTCTCTCCGGGATCTTCCCTCTCACCGTCAGCGTCCCCGTCATGTTCTGAATTACTCGTTGGATCCGTGTCGACCGTACTGGCACTACCACACTCGGCATTGCCCTCATTATTTCCATCGTCACTGCCAGTGGCAGACCTCAGACTGGCTGTGTCGAACGTGGACGTGTCGCTGCCGTGCTCGGGCTGCATTGCGAAGACGGACGTGTCATTCACCATGACGCGGTTCCCGTGCTTCACAGCGTTATACGCTTCCCGGACGTTCAAATAGTACGTCGCTATCGCTTGAAGTTCAGATTCGATGAACGCTTCTGAATTCTGAATTAACGTGTTAAGGGTTTCATCGTCTAGAGTCTCCACATTCTTGGACTCTGCGTGGAGTGTCACGTCACCGGACTGGATCGGTTCATACCCGAACACCTCATCGATGAATGCAGCTGTATCTCCGTGGCCTTCCCCAGCGAGGTATGCGTCAAGTTCCCCGGCCCGGCAATTTTCGAAGAACGGTTCTAAATTCCCGGCGCTGGTTCGAATCAAGAGTTCTATGAAGTTCTCGTCGGATTTGATTTCTGAGTACATATACGTCCCGAACTCTTCGACGTACTGTACGGTCGCGCGGAATAGGTCAACCGTCGCATACGTGATTGCTTCGGCTTTTTTCTCATCCGGGATATTGTCCAGTCCGGCGTCGATTGAACCAGCGAGTTTCACGATGTGGTGATACGCGATTTCCGGGTTGTGGCGGTCACGAATTGCTTCTTCCGGTGACTGCCACTCACCGTCACTTCCGAACTCTGTCCGGTTGAAGTACCCTCTATCTGTCATTACTATGTTGATACGGGTTAACCTACAAAGACCTACGCCCGACCGCACCACTGTGTCTACTGCACGTGCAGTAGATAACACTGCCATTCACTCCAAATTCGACTGAAAGACAATCGACGGGGGATTGGCGATGAACCATCCATTTATGATCAAGGTCGTGGCTGCGCGCGCAGCGAAGCGAGCACGGAGCGGAGGGTGGGGCGGTGGGGTCCGGGTCGGTCCGGCACACACCAAAAAAAAGAACGGCGCTACGCTCGCCTACTCTTCCCACCAGCGGCCGCGCTCTGGGAATTCAATCCGACTCCAGCCCGTGATGGCGAGACTGCACCGTCCCTGGTACCAGTTTTTCTTGACCGCTCTGAACCTGACTGTCTGCCCTTCTCGAACCACCGTCTTCTTGCTCTTCTCCCAGATCGTGAATTTCGTACGCCCGGTTTCGTCTTCGATGAGTCCGACTTGGGCGATTGCTGGGGAACTGGGATCCCAGAGTTCGCTCACTGTGCCTTCGACCGTCACCTCACCGACCGGGACGTCCGGCACGTCCGCGATGGGCACGATCGCCCCCGGCGCCGCCTTCAGTTCTTCGAGGGTTTCCAGCACCGCCTTCGTCACGTCCTGGCCGCGCTGCACCTTCTCGGCCAGCTGCTTCGCGACGACTGCTCTCGACCAGCCGCCCTGCACTTCGTCGCTGATCCGCATCGCCTGCTTGTTCACCGCCGCGAGTTCCTCTTGCGTCAGCTTCTCTCGGGGATCCGTGCGCTCCGCCGGCGCCGGCTCGTCACGGCCACACTGCTCGCTGACGACCTCCCGCGTGCGCTGCTCGCGACCGTCCTGCTGACTGAGTTCCGCCTGGGCACTGATGTGCTCCAGCTCGGCCTCCCGGGCCTCGATGCGCTCCTCCTGTTCGAGAGTCTTCCCGAACATGTGATCCGGGCCTTCCTCGACCCGCGCATCTGGGTGGTTGGAATCGACTTTCGCCTGCACTTCCATGTCGACCGTCGCCCGGAACTCCGGGGTCTCGTCGACGACTTCGAATCCGTCCTCGTCGACCTCGGCTTCATCGTGTTTCTCGAAAGCCTGTTCATCGACCGAAACTACTTCACTGGAGACGTTCTTACTTGACATTGGAACTCACTGGTTCCTGAAGGCGCTCACGCGCCCGACACCGCGATGCTCCAACATCGCGGATTCCTCGAGACAACGACCGACAGAACCATCTGCGCGCTCTCGCTCGCGCCTTCGCGAGCGCCCTGTGGGCGCGAGCGAGAGCGCGCCCGAGGCGGACGACCATCCAGCACCGCGCGCCGACCCGCCCGGAGCGAGCGGCCAGCGGGATATGCCCGCTCGTGTCCGGCCCGATGTGCGGGTTCGTGTCCAGAGCGACTGTCGCCGAGAACGCGCGCCGCGGTGTGGCGCGCGACAGCGCAGGCGGCACCAAGCGCTGGAACGCGAAAGCCCGCAAGGGGCGCAACCGACGGGGATACCCGCTGGCGCCGAGGGCACATGCATTTTAGCCCGGAACGGGCGCGGGCGGTGCGGAGAGCGCCCGCACGCCCGGAATGGTCGGTCGCGAGCGACGCGGAGGGCGGCAGCGGCGAGCGGGGCGGGCCGTCACGTACACACCTGTCCAGCTGGCCGCGACACTCGGCGATCCAGCTACCGTCCTGGCGGACTCAGAAAGGGCGAGGCCGTCTCGGTCGTCCCCCGACCCCGCAAGCACCACAGGCACGAGGAGCGCAGCGGTGGTCGCGGGATGCCGAGCGGCCGAGGGCTTTCAGAAACTGTATTTCAATCGTCGTGCTGCGCGTTCAATTCTGTAAGGAACTGGCCGGCTGCTGTCCCGATACGAACACCGTCGACGTTACGCATCTCGAGGTCATGCGTGGCAGTCCGAAAGGGGTAGTGGTCGACGAGGATGCGATGGATAACGGTTCGGACGGGGTCGGTGCCGTACCTGTCGACGACAGTAGCCATCATCTCGTCGAGATGCGCGTCCCGGTGCTCCGTCCGGGGATGCTGTGCGCGTTCGAGTACGAGTTCGAATACATCGTCAACTGATGCGTGCTCGGGATTCTTCGTTCGTTCACGAACGTCGTAGAGAGCGTCGTTATCGGGCATTCCAAATCACTTCGAAGGATCCTCCACGGTGTTAGGGCTCTTCGAGCAACGAGCGAGCTCGCTGCACGTAACTGTTCGCGCCCCAGCTACGGGCGTCACTGATCGCATCGAGGAGCAGCCGCGCGTCGGCAGCTGATAGGTGTTCAGTTCGAACGAGCACCGAGAGTAGTGTCGGTGTCGTGACGAGCCGGGTATCAGCGAGTGAGGCGTGGATCAAGCCAAGTTGGTTGAACTCGTCACAGAGGAAGAGCGCAGCATCGAGATTATTCGCGAGCGTCACCGCCGCGTTCTCACCGTCATCGAGCGGGAACTCGGCATCGAGGTCGACCGACTGTGTCGTGAATGCATCCACCTGGTCAAGGACGGCGGACGCGGCGTGTCCATGGACGTCATCGTAGGAGGCGATCTCTCGGAGTTCATCGATGACCGCCGTTGGGACGACGACCTCGTACCGGGAGAGACAAAGTGCGAGTGGATCGGGATCGTCGTCAGTAACGATTCCGAGACTCACGAGGGCGGAGGCGTCTGCGATAAGCCGCGACATCTAAGCGTCGGCGACCTCGTCGATGAAGTCCTCGTCCAACTGCTGTTTCAACACTCGGAGATTTGCCGCCTCCTCGGCGCCGACGAGCGCTTTGAGTTGCTCGAAGGTGATCTCATCGTCGTAATAGGCGGCAGCGATCTCCTGGGTGAGTGCGTCGTCGTGAGCGGCGTCTTGGAGGTACTCCCGAAGCGCGGTCACGAGGATGTCTGTTCGGTCTTCCCCGAGGACTGCGGCCAGTGCGTCGGCCCGGTCGATGAGCCGATCGGGGGCCCGAAACTGCACGCGCTTCTTATCGGTGCTCATAATGTGTACATTGTGAGCCAACGCACTTAGCCGTTTTCGTGTGTACGATGTGAGCCTCACTCGGCCAAGCGTCACCCATCCATGAGATGCTCCTCGAGGTCACGCGTCCAGTACGTCGCGAGCCCACCAGGGCTACAGCGAGCACACAGTTGGAGCGGCCCCTCGAGATGGCCGAGTTCGACACGGAACCGGATAAGTGCCGCGAGGGCGTCGACGACCAGTCCGCACCCGTCGCAGGCGTGGTGGTCGCGCTCGTCGGGATCCGACCGCGTCTGGGTGGCGCAGTTGACACAGATTGGGTGCGTCACCCGTTCGTCTTTCCCCCACGTATGCGCCTCGCCCATCTCTGCACCGGGCGGTGAATCGCAGAACGCACACCCAGAAAGCGTCTGTTGCATCAGTTGTCCTCCGCGTCGACGTCGGTGGCGGCCTGCCAGCCACGATGGAACACGGCGAGCTGGGTGATCGACTCGAAGGGCTTGCCACTGGGCTCGTGGACGAGCACGCGCTGGTCAGGGATCGGCGTCACCACATCGTCCTCGACGAGTTCGCCAACGAGACGACGGGCAGTCGTCTCATCGATGTCCGCCGTCGCGACCCGGGACGCATCCCGGTCCTGTGCAACGAGTTCGGTTTCGAGCCGGTCGTAGTCGCCTGTCGTGTCGTCGAGGATATCAGGTCCAGTCATGGAAGCTCTCACTGGACGCGCTTCGAGCGCGCCTCGCCCCTTTGCGGGCGCGAACGACGATCACGTGCGGCCAGCTCGCCCGGCCGTTTGCGCCCTGCTCTTGCCGGGCACGTACGCCGAACCCGTTCCTCTCCTGCTGCTGATGGGCTAGCTCTCCACCGTCGATGGCACACTGCGTATTTCGGCGGATTGCAAGAGTCGATAGCGGGGAGGCTCTCTTCTTTCGGACTGTTAGAGTGCGATCACGAGGCCGGTCACGAGTATTACGAGTCCGAGTGCCAGCCACGTCGTTCGCGCTGCGAGACGCCGCCAGCACCGCTGCCCCAGCTGGCGGAGTTGATCACGGAGGGCTGCCCGCCGTTCTGTTTCGAGGACCGCGACTTCGTCGTAGTAATCGCGGCGATCTGCGGGAAGCGTCCGGAGTGTCGTCTGGCACTCGCTGCAGGTGTATTCGAACTCTGCCCGGACGTGCTGGCGGCGGAACTCTTGCTCGCCGCCCTCGTCGTAGCCTGTGATCTCGTACACGAGGAGTTTTGAGACGAAGCGACGGTTCCCACACTCCGGACATTGGTCCATCCTGAGCGTTGGTGTTCCATCCTCGCTGCTCGTATCGTCTGGCCAGGATCTCTGTGGCTCTGTGTCCTCGGTCTCTCGGGGTGGGCTCGTGTGGTTTGCTGACGGCGATGCACTCGCTGTCTCGGAGTTACTAAACGTAGACATGGATTCACCTGTGACTGCACTCAGCTGACTCCAGGCTGGACACCACGACGACTCTCCTGGTGGTGCCCATCGCGCTGAGCGCCGTCACCCTTGGTCGGCGCGATAAACGCCACTGCGGGGGCAGTCGCTTATTCGTTCCACAGTACTGCGATCCGGTCTTCAATCTCGTCGAGGACGAGTCGCAGGACATCACGATGATCGGTCGGCCAGGAGTCATCGTCACCGGGCGTCGGGGCGGTGGGCGGGGGATGGAAGTGGTCGCGCGTATTGTGGGGGTTCGGATGCCGATCCCATCGGCATTCCCAGGTGTGCTCCGAATGAGTCTCTCGATAGTGGATCTTGAAGTCGTCGTTCGTGTACCAGCGAATAGTCAGGGTTGCTTCGTCAACGGGCGCTGGGTAGTACGATGATGCAAAGACGACCTGAAGCTCGAGATGGCCACTTGCATCCGTGATGGCCGCTCGGGAGACTTGTCCGGTGGCTTGGAGCCGTGTCTGAAGGAACTCGAGGATGGGGCGATCGATGGGGGCGGGGCTCCCGCCATCGCCTGTCGGTGGCACCATCGAGCGGGTTACCCGGATGCCTGTTCGCGCTCGCCACCCGTGCGTTGCTGGCGTGCGCGTTCGTAGCGGTCACGCTCCTCGCGGGCGGTCGCCCAGTCGGCGAGGTCGCTGTACACGTCGTCGATGGTCCGCTCGTCGCTGGCCTCCGCGGCGTCGACGGCGTCGACTGCGGCCGGTGACGCGGCGTCGTACGTCGCTTCATACTCGGTGATGCGCGTCGTCAGCTCACGAACGCGATCCTGCAGGTCCTCGACGGAGTGGTCGGCTGCGAGCTGGTTGATGCGTCGCCACTCAAAATACGCGTCATTCCGTTCGTAGGTGGCCGGATGGCCATCGTGCCGGGTGACGATTCCCAAATCGTCGAACCAGCCGAGGTATTTCCGGGCGGTCTTGGGGTCACAGTCAGCGCTGTCGGCGATCGCGCTCGCCGTCGTCGGCTCGCGGGTCTGCAGGATAGTACCGTAGATGCGTTGTTCGACGTCATCGCTGCTGAACGCGTCCTCGAAGGGGGGCGGCCCATCGGTGGCGTCTGTTTCGGACATACTCGGAATTGCAGGGCGAAGGATATAGTTCTTACTTCAGGGAATAGTTTCCTGACCTGGGTGGGCTGGGATCCACAGGTTGACAACGCCTTAACCAACATCGGGTAACCGCTTGTCCAAGTGTTGGTTAAAACATCACTCCTGAAGTCGGAGCTCTCGAGCTGGTTTCACACAGAAGCTGTCTTGACCACCGTCAACGCCATTCTGACCTACCTCACCGCCCAGTGACGACTGGTGTGTGAGCCGGCTGACCAGCTCGTCACGAACCGTTTCACGACTGACAGTCGTTTCGTGCCGGCCGAGCCGCTCGTCGAAATACCGCTTCTGGAACCGTTGGCCGACGTCATCTATGGCGATGTACTGTGTCCGCTTCTCTCCCGCAACGCTCGTCGACACGAACTCGGCTCCGACGTCTTCGTGAGTGAGTTCGACGAGCGCGCACTCGACGAGTGAGACGATGGCAGTCGGACTTCTGTTGTGCGGGATCGTCAGTTCGAGATCTGTCCACGGTTCGTCGCTCGGTTGCTCAGTTTGCTCGCCGTGAAGTCGTGATCGCTGTTGCTCGTGTTCTGAAGACATGGTTGTTGAGTGGGCGCTTACGACAGCCCCTCGCCCCTCTCGGGGGCGACAAACTCCACCGCGAATCGCATCACTATTCATTGAGTGAATTCTGATATATCGGCTATAGACGATCGTCGTTTGATGGCCCTTCGGCCCGAGAGAGCCAGCGGCATTTGCACCGTTGTACCCTAGCCTTCCTTTGGACAAATCTGGAGGTACAGAATGGGATGAAACGAGTTTAGATTTAGCAAGAGGGCCGTCGGGCAGTTCTCAGCCGTTATTGATGTCCTCGACGAGTTCTAAGATACGATGATTGGTGGAATTGTGCTCGACGGGGTGGTGAGGACCTTGAATTCGAGAGAATCGGATTCACATTGTGATTGAGACTTGGCATAACTGACTGACGGCAAGTGATGGGCTACGTGATGTTGCTTCTAGTGACCCACCCGTTCTTGTCCAAATTGGTCGATACAAGGCCTGAAAAGTGGATGACGAGATTTTAATATCTGTCACACTTCCGTCTTCTGAATAATGGTGTGGTTCCTGATAATTGACTGTCTGCGTTAGAACTCGTTTCCCTTACCCTCGGTTTCACTTAGTCGATCGTACATCTCATCCGGGAAGGGGAGACTTCCCCAGATCGAGTATGGACACTCATCCTGTCCGATGCAGTACCGCTGCATATCGTCGTTGTCGCAGTTCATCGGAAGCGGGGTGTCGCCTCCAATCGTGTTCGAGAACTCGTAGTGAATCTGGTAGTCGGTGACCTGGTCGTCGTACCACGGCCACCGCGAGAAGACGTCCTTGAGATCTGTGACAATGGTCTCGAGGTCGCTGTCCTGATACTGTGGCAGCCACATCACCATTCGGGCGAAGTTGTACAGGTCCTTTCGGACTGGTTTCTTCTCGTGGAGGCGTTCGGCCATATTCGCCATGCAGGGGAGTTCAAACAGGTCCTCGATTGATTCGACGGTGAGGGGCTGGACGCCACGCGTAGATTCCTGAATCCGATAGCGGTTCGTATTTTCGTGCTGCCGAATGGTCAGGCTCCGGTGGTCGCGCTGGGATGCGAGAAGATTCCCGAGACTCCGTGGACTCGAGATGCGATTACACACGTCTCGCTTCCAGTCTGCTTCCGGATCGCACGCCTCCACAGCTTCAAACAGCTCCTTCGCTGAGTAAAAATTCCCCAGCGTAGTGACTTCGTCTGGAGCGTCTCGAATCGCATCCCGAAGCACACGGATGGTCCGTTCACCGGGGTTCCAGTCTCGCCAGATTCGTTCGTGGTGTCCCGTCTCGATGAAGCGGTCGATGCGCTCTGTGATGGCCGACTCATTCGTCGTTAGCCACGTCAGCTGGTCTTCGGAGAGGTTCTCCTCCTGAACTCGCAGGAGCTTCTTGAACGCGCGTCTGGCATACTCGCGATACTTCGTATCGAAATCGCCGACCGGCACGTAGAGACGGTTGTCCTTAACGTGAGTGAGCAGTTCTCCGGCCTCTCCTGTCTCGGTGTCGGCGTGGACGAGGCAATCTCTCGATGCCGCAGCCATTGGGATTTCGAGATACAACCCCTCACCGAACTCCGGCATCTCCTTGATCCCTGTACAAACGCGGCCGGGGTGCGGACCGTCCTCTCCGGGATCTTTCTCGTACAGTACCTCTGCGATATCCTGTTGGAGAGTCCCATCACCGAATTCTCGAAGGAGGGAAGCGAGATTGTTGACGTACAACTCCCGAATATTGTAGAGGACTTGCACCTTTCGCGGCGGAGCGTGTTCGAACTTCGGGTGTGCCTTGACGCAGATCGCGCTCAACGTCGCGAGGACGGCGAGTGTTCCCGGTTCGTCGACGAACGGTTCCTCCGCCGCGTTTGTCCTGATGTCTTCTTTGAACGCCGCCGTCCCGAACCGTTCGAGGTCGTTCAACAGGTCTTCTGGTTGGTCTTCACCGTCGACGATGTATCGATTGTAGCCCCGCGTGAACAGTTGGTTGATGCGGGTCTTGCCGTATTCGAGCGGGAGCGTCGCAACGCGATAGGCGGCACGCTCGTCCTCGACAGGCGTCGACTGACTCATGACTGGATGACCTCCGGTGTTGCAGACCGAACGTCGAAGCTCGGGCTCTCTATCGGCGTGACGATACTGCAGACGTCAGCGTGCAACGAGTAGGGGAGCCGAGCGACTCGACGACGGTCGGCGGTAACCACTGGGTCGATGGGAATATCATAGGTGTCTTGCAGAAGGTCGTTCAGCACCTCTCGACTTTTGGCGTCATATCGATGAGCAGGGTCGGTATCGAGGAGATAGACGTGAACGCCCTGGCCGCTATACACCACCATCGTCTCCTCGGCGTTGAAGTCGTCCTCGAAAATATCTCGCACCTCGAAACCGTACTCAATGGCCCGTTCGATATCCGCGAAAGAATACGGGTAGCCTACTGGGTCCGCTTCGAGAACTTCCACAGCATCGAGCAGCTCCTCGCTGTCCCCCGAAACATCTCCGTTGGATACCGTTCGAGTTGCTCGCTCTCGGGCTATCGTTTTCGCGTCGATATCGACGAGGAGCACCCACGGCCGTTCCCAATGATCGAGGGCGTAGTACACTGCATCGTGATGTGGATCTGGTTTGTCAAGCAGGTCGGGATCGGCGAGCGCGAAGTCACTCCGTCCGAGCGGGTCATTCCGTGCTGGGTGGCGGATGAACTCGAGGACATCGTCGAAGTCGTGGAACGCTGCTGAGGTCCGCTCTCCGGAGGTGTTCGTCTGCCAGGTGTCTCGTCGGATGAAGTCCTTGTCTGGGACTCCGTCTTTCCGTACCGGGTGGGGTTCTCGAAACGCGAGCGCGTACTGCTTTGGTCCCTTCGCGGTGATGAACGACGGGAATTCGTCGATGTACGAGGGGAACTCCTCCGTGTAGTACCTGTAAATCTCCTCGCGCGTAGCTTGGCGCCAACTCATGGATTGAACTCCTCATCGAGCTTGTTGAAGCTCCGAATCGTCGTCATCCCTTCTGCGTCAAACGATTCAATGGCTTCTCGAATATCCGAGAACCGACGGGCTGCACGCCCACTCACACTATTTTCTATCCGGTCGGCCTCTGCGAGTCGATCCAACACCTCAACGGCTGTCTCGCGTCTGTTGAACGCCCAGACAGCGTTTGCGTCCACCTCACTCTGCTTGTCGTAATCGTCGACAGGCGCGTGTTTGTTGTTGCTCGGGAATTCCGCTTCACCGACCCACACGAGTTCTCCGTCAGCGTCGAAGGCGGCGACGTCGAATACGGTCTCCTCATCGTACTCGTAATAGGATTCAACCTGCTCGACATCGTCGCGCGCTTCCAACCATAGTTCGAGCAGCTTCACACCGACCTTGTGCGGCGTTTTCTCGCCGATATCTCCCTGCCCAGGGCCGACCTTAAGCTTCTGGCCAAGCAGTTCACGCCCTGCCGGGAGGACGGTGTAGTACTTCCGACTGCAGGCTCGTCCTTCTTCCAGCAGATCCTGGTCGATGAGCCGCTGCACGTCCAGGTCATCAAAGTCGTCCTTGAACCTACTCATTGAATCCATGAATCCATGATTCGGTGCGTCCCTGTTCATCACGTCGAGGACGCGAGTCAAGAATCGGATGTCGTCGTGAGTGAGTCCGCGCCGTCGGAGTTCGTCATCGGAGACGGTCACGCCACCTGCCTGTACTGGCGAAGGTCCGTTTTCGTCGACGGCGTTCGTCTCCTCTTCTGTGGCCGACTCTTCTGACTCTACGGATCCCAGATTCCCAAACAGGGAATCAATGGTGTCCGCGTCTTTCTCCTTCTCTTCGTCGGCTACTGAACCACTGGTTGCCTGTCCGATGAACGACGACTCCGTCGAGTCTCCAGAGCTAGTCGATTCTGCAGATGCAGACTGTCCAGCGTTCGGTCTACTCCCCCATCCCTCATCGTCGGCTGTCTCCGATTCGCTTGGGGCCTCAGCAAGTCCGTACTGGGTCTGTGTACGCTCTGACAGCCGTGGAAGAGCTACGGACTCGAAGTGGTCCTCCTGCTCGACAGAGAGCGCCTCGTCGCTTTCTGGATGGCCCGCTGCTATCGGGAGCGGCTTCACCGAGAATGGAGCAGGCCCTGTCTTCCCAAATGAGGGGCTCGGGAGTTGAGCAATCCACTCTCCACTGGGGAGCGTATTAACCCGATTTCGAAGGTCAGTCGGACTCAGGTCTTCGTGGGCCAACGACTCGGCGAGGTCGCGCTCGATAGAGATGTTCCCAATGAGCTTCGTCTTGATGTTGTTGAGGAGCTCGTCGTAGGCGCGCTCGTTTCGATTTCGAACCTGGCCGGGGAACTGCATCACAAGTCCCATGCTCAGGCCGAATGACCGTCCCTGTGGAAGCAGTTGTTCGGAGACGAGTTTTGTCGAGGCCACGGGGGCGGCCTCCTCGATGATGAGATTGGTGAGGTTCTCGTAGTCTGTCTTTCCATCACGCCGGCGCACCTGGACGGCGTCCCAGAGGTTACTCAACAGGAGGAGTGTGATTGCCCGTTGTGCCTCGGGACGCAGATCGCCCAAGTCGAACAGAACCGTGGCGTCTTCGTCGAGGAACTCGCGGAAGTCGAAGCGATTGTCGACGTACTCGCCAGCGTCGTTCTGCTCGGGAACGTGACTGAAGATCCGTCGCAGGTGCGCGTCTTCTCTGAGTTTGTCCAGACGATTTCCGACGGCGTCCATCGACACCTGGAACCGGTGGTCGTCCTTCGCGAAGTGCCGCGTGAGTGACTCCTCGACGTTCCTGTTGTCCGCCGAAATCGGTGGGACAGTTCGCTCTCGTTGCATCCGGAGAGCTGCCGCGAAAAGGTCGTCCAGACCGAAGACGTCGCTCCCGTACTCCTCGTCGAAGAGTGCCTTGATGAGGTAGCTGAGGATCTCGTTCGCGACAAATGCCTGGCCGTACTGCTCGCGGCCCATAATCATCCGCAGGATGTCGTGGAAGTGGTCGACCTTGTCCTGAATCGCGTCCTCGCGGGGACGACCGGCTTCAAGTGCGGGACGAATGTCGAAGAAGGAGAACGCTGGGACAGTCTCTGGGACGCGGAACTGGTAGACGTCGTCCAATCCGTTGAAACGTTCGTAGTGGCAGCGAAGGTAGTTCGCACACATCCCATCGCCTTTCGGATCGACGATCACGACAGGTCCGCCGGTCGTCTCGCGGAGCGAGAGCGCGTCGTTGATGATCGCTTTCGATTTCCCGCCGCCAGTCGATGCGAACCGGCCGTAGTGCGTCGTCAGCAAATCCGGCGGAACCCGGATCGGGTCCGGTCGCGGCTCGCCATTCTCGTCGAGCGCGTAGCCGATAGCCATGCCCTCTTGGAACTGCTGAACCAAATCTGGATTGGGCCACGGAAGCGGGTTCCGGCTCTGCTGCTCAGCTCGAGTTCCTCGCGTCCCCTCAACGGTGAGTTGCTCGGAGGATGGCACGAGCACGAAGTTTGCGAGTTCCGTCCCACTGAGGACGAAATCCGGTCGGGTCTTCCCTCGGCCGGTCGTAATCTCTCGATCTAGCAACTGTCGGAGGGCTGTCTGGGCGTTCTTCTCTTTCGTCTTTTCACGAAAACCGTCTGCCCGGAGTCGTTTTCCTTCGACTTCGTAATAGGGCCCGTCCACTGGGTCGAACACAGGGCGAAGTGAGTCCATCTGGGCCGCGAGTTCGTCGCGAGCCTCATCCCCTGTCGGAACGCCGACTGCTCGGATGTTAGCAGTGAACGACCGCTTGGGATTCTTCGCGTCGATATACTCAATGCGTTTTTCGACTGACTCGCTGAGCTGCTTCTCGTCGTGATCGCTCCGCTGGTCTTCAACCTCGAGGAAGGACCCAACGACTTCCTGGAAGAAGGTGTCCCGCCCGTCGACGAGATCCTCTTTTCGGACCTCAGCGTCGGACTGCCAGCTCGCCCGTCGCTGGAACACAACCTGAAACGCCACAGGTGAAGCCGCCTCCATCAAGTGGTCGACGAGTGACGCGAGCGTCGCGCCGGGCTGGTCGACAGCCACTAAGGCGTCGTCGCCATCGCCAGAGGCGAAGGGCGTCAATGACGTCATCCAGTCGTTCTTCCGGGTGGTCGAACCGGACCAGCGCACGCCAACTGGCGAGATTGCGTCGATGGTTGGCCGAGCGAGTATCGTTCCCTCGTCCGTCTCGGTTGGCTTTTCGAGCGTCGTCAGTGGCTGCTCGTCCGGTATTTCGCTCGGTGGTGCCAGCTCAAGGGCGGTATCACCAACCTCAACGAAGTGACCAGCAGATGACTCGACCGCTGCGCCGCCATCTGCAAAGGGGGATGCTTCGGCCGCTGGTGTCTGGTCTTGGCTACGGTCTTCATCGACAAGCTCATGCTGTTCGTCAGGACCAAACTCGTACTGTAGTTGCCCCGCCTCGTAGTGTTCGAGGAACTCTGCTCGTGTGAATTCGACTGGCTGGATGAGCCGAGAGGCGACGTCGACGTCGACGCGTTCGATATCGAATGTCTCGGGATAGATCGAACGGAGCCGTTTTTCGAGTGTGTCGAGATGCCCGTCGGCGCCGTAAAAGAACTCGACAGGGTCGTCTGCTCCCTCACTCAGTGCGAGAAACTCGAATCGGAGCGGTGTGTCACTGTGGAGTGGGTTCAGCTTCTGTGCGAGTCCCGTTGACTCCGTGGTCGTCAGTTTATGTAGGCTTTCGAGGACTCGAGGAATTCCCTCGGGATCCAGGCCTTCGGATGTGGGCGTGACTCGGAGATACTCACGCATCGTCCTCTCCCTCCATCGACCCGCCGTCAGGTTTGGCAGAAACGGTTTCCGACTCTTTCGACTGTCCGTTCGTCACCTGCTCTTCCAGCTTCTCTCGGAACTCCTGGACGTCCGTATCAACTGCGTCTTCACCAGCTCCAGGGAGTGAGGATCGCCGTTGCTCGGTCGGGTCGAAGTCGATGACTTGCTTCTCCTTGGGCATTGCCTCGACCTTGATGCCGCGCCACTCGCCGTCGACGCCGACGAGCGCCTCAGAGAACCCAGCGTCCTCGTTGCCGGGGACCGCGTCCTGCACGTAGCGCATCTGGGCGTAGTTCAACCCGAACTCGTCGGCCCACTGGTCGTCCATTCCATCCAGGCGGTGGAACTGCTTGACGGCACACTGGTCAAGAATGGCTTCGGACTCGGCGTGCTCGAAGAACTCGTCGACGGTCTGGGTAACGAGACGAATCGAGAGATCGTGGTGACGGTGATGTCGGAATACCGTCTCGAGGAACGCTAGACTCGCAGCGTCCTGCATGATGTACCGCGCCTCGTCGATGACGAACACGACCTCCTTGTCCGTCTCTTTCGCCCGCTCGTAGACGAGCGAGATGAGCAACTGCATCGTCAGTGCCGTGCTGCTGTCGACGCTGCCCTCCTGTTGTGCGAGATCGAGGTAGATGACTTTCTCGTCGCGAATGTCGAACTCTGAGGACTTCCCGAGATTAGCGTGGCGACCCTCCTCCTCGAAGGGACGAAGCTGGTCCAGAAGCCACGTCGCGTCCTCGCGAATCTTCCCGGCCTCCTCGTCGGAACGAACGACGAACTCCTCGGGGTCGTCGACCATGTCTTCGAAGACGTCCATCATATCCCGGATAGTCGGGCTGGGGTTGCTGTGCGTCGAGATATCGTCGGTGATGTCGTTGCGCTTGTAGGCACGCTTGAGACCGAGTTCGAGCGTCGTCCGACGATCCCCGAGCGAGATGCCCCGCAGTGCGAAGAAGTTCGTCAGGAAGCTCATCGCGTCGTCGAGCTTCTCGTTGAACGGGCTCGCATCCTCACCCATCGCCCGCTGGACGTGGTCGGGTGTCTGACGGATCTCCAAAGGATTCAGACCGAGCGTCCCACCGACGGTGATGCGTTTCGCACCGAGCGCTTCGGCGACCCCCGCCCAGTTGTTGAGCGGTTCGAGGATGATGCCGATTCGGTCCTTACTCTGCTCGATAGAGCGGATGAAGTTCTGCTTCGAACTGAACGACTTCCCAGACCCAGTATCGCCGACGGTGAACATCGCATACCCGTTGTCACGGGCGAACGGGTCGATGACGACCGGGCTCTGGTTGTCCTTGTGAATCCCGAACTCGACGCCGCCCTCCTCGAGAATCGTCGCGTTGTGCGGCGAGGACAGCAACGCGCCGACGGCACCCCCAAGGGCGATCGACTCGCGACCGAATTCGTTGTCGCCAATGGGTGCGGCGGACTGGAGGGCAAGGTCTTGCCGACAAATAGCGGTCTTCGGCGTGAGGTTCGCTGGGTCGTCGCGGAGGGCGCTCTTGACCTTCTGGACTGAGTCCCTGAGGTCCTCCTTGTCGTCGGCGCGAACCGTGACGAACATCCCCTGGTCGAAGACGTTCGCTCCGCTCTCGACGGCCTTGTAGGTCGCAGCGGCCTCGTTTGCTCGCTCTTGGAGGTACGCACTGCGGACACTCTGTTCAAGATCGGCGTCGACCTGGAGGTCGTCAGCGATGTCCTGTAGTTCGTTCCGCGCTCGCTGCTGGTTCTTCGGGGTGATGTGCGCTGTGAGGTCGAACTCGACGTCGGTCAACTCGAAGAGATCGCTCAGATACCCGTCGTTCGGGTAATCGGCGTAGTCCGCGATGTACAGCGTCGTCGTCCACTGCTCGCCGACGCGTGCGGATCGTGTCTCCCACTCGATGGCTGCTGGCGCAGTCACCGTTTTGTGGGACTCAGAGATGTCGTCGAGGAGCTGGCCTTCCGCGTGACCCTCTTCGAGCGTCTCCTCGTCGAGGACGTCCGAGAAATCGACTTCGGGTTCGTCGTCGGCGGTGTGCCAGTCCCAGAGGAGTTTCCCGACGACGCCGAGGACTACAACCAACAGAAGGTAAATCGCCGCACCCTCGGGTGACGTTGGGTTCCGTAGCCACTCTGTGAGTTGGGTGAAGGTCCCGCCACCCGCCTGCAGGACAACGTTACGCATTGGTCTCATCCTCCCGGCGCGAGTGGCCGATGATCGGTTGCTCGCGAACAACACGCTCTGCCTCGTCGTAGTCGTGCTCGCGACCGTTCCAGAAGTCCATATTCAGAACGAACAGTTCGACCGTACTGAGCCGGCGAGCAGACCACCCGGACGCCTGCTGGATGAACTCGGCGCGAACGTCGTTGACGCGGCTGTCCAGCTTCTCGAACATCTGGGCGCGGCGCTCGACATCTGTGAGGTCCTCACGACGAGTCACGAATGGGTTGAACAGGAACCCAATGACGGGGAACTGCGTCAGTTTCTCGGCGGGTGTCCCTTCGTCTCGGTATCTATCGTAGACTTCGAGCGGCGTGACCTCGACGCCGATGTAGTAGCGCACCTGTTGGATGCCCCGGTCACGCATCTCTTTGGGACGCGTCTCGCGGTACTCCTCGAGGAGTTCCCGGAAGATCGGGTTCTGTTTGACGTCCTCGTCGTTGAGCCGCTCCTCGATTGTCTCGGTGATTTGCTCTACCGGAAATGATCGGGTTGTGGCGTGGAGTTTGAGCTTCGAATCAAGTTCCTTGTTGGCGAACTCTTCGCCCGCCTCCTGGAGCTGAGCCCAGTCGTCGGACATCGCGAAGTCCATGTTCCCCGGGTCAATCTCGATGAACGCTTCCATCGTGCCGTCCGCTCGTTGAATCGCTCCAGCACCAGGCCATGCTCGTTTGACGTTCGTGAGGTCCTGCGTTCGCTCGTCCGGTTTGAACGGCGTGTAGTTCGCGAGACCGCCTTCATTCCGCTCTGTCTCGTTCGTGGTACTGTCGGGCTCCTCTGGGGCACTGAACGTAACTCGCGGTCGCTTGGCGTATCGATAGACGTCCTTCGTCCACGTCCACGCGTTCAGGTGGTCAGGAGAGACGTAGATGACGGCAACGCCAAACCCGAATCCTCCTGCTACGAACGGGAGGGCGAGTGACTCGATACCAGTGAGGCCAGCGATGAACAGGCCCATGATCGGGAAGGCGATGAGCACACCGACGTCCCCCTCCTCGATGTTGAGGTAGGGGATGCGACTCTCTTCGCCGAACTGGTCCATGATGCGCCGTGCGGCTGCGTCTTGATCCATCGACATTGTTAGTGGATTCCTCGATCAAACTCCATTCCACGATCAGTGCTCGATGCCTCTGTCGTTGCTCCGCTTGGATCGTTCTCAGTCCGGCGATATGAAGGAGGATCGCTGTCCCCGCCGCTGTGGCCTCCTCGAGCAGCTGCTTTCTGTGCGACAGCGTGACCAGCAGCCGCTTTTGGCCCCCATCGTGCTGCCGTCGTCGCGACGCCAGCACCGCCGACATACGCACCGGCTGCGACACCGCCGACGAGGGCAGCTCCCTTCGTCGCACCACCTACGACCTTGGCAGTCAACGGAGTCGCGTACTTGAACGTCTTCCAGGTTATGTAGAGCGCAACCAGTGGTAGAGAAGCAGCAACTAGGAACTTGAGAAAGGCAGTCTCAGGAGTGAGCGTCCCGCCACCGTATATCAGGTCATAGCCTTTGAATACTATCGATGCTGGTAGTGGTAGGACGGCAAGGGGGACAAACCGCTTGCAGAACCCCATGGCGATATCAGAGACAATTGGTATATTTCCATACCCAAGGGCGATCGCAATCGGCATTCCGTAGAGATAGACATAGAGGAGAATCTCACGGATGTAAAACAGGGCCTCTAGTGCCCACATTGAGATGCCTCCGATCAGCGCAAACAACAGCGATAACCCAGGATTGGTCAGCGTCACGCTGAGGAATCCCAACATAGCGTTACGAAGCGAAGCCATACCGGGCATCAGAGCAATCGAGAATCCATCAACAATGTAGAGCGTGAGGACACCGACCCAATACCAGACAATAATCAGAAACGCACCAACCCACGCAGTTTTCTTTGTTTTCCTCGCTTCGTATGCACTACCGATATTGAATATTCGGATGGTATGACGCCCTTGTACGCTCATCACGAGCAGCAGCAACGCGATGAGCATTATTTCGCCACCGACGAGTGCATCCTGAATCGTTGACCAGGGTGCGTTCGTCGGTTCCCCGAAGACGAATGCTCCATCCGTCTGAGGAGTGGGGGTCCCAAACATCTCCTCGGTGAGCTTGTTGTATCCCGTCGTCAGGCCATCCATGAAGAGGCCGATAATCCAGTCAACGACGTCTTTGAACCCCTCTAAGACAACGTCGATTAGATCAACCATGATCAAGCCTCACTGATTGTGATTTCGCAGTTTTGCATTTCGTCAGAGTCAGTGTACTCTACATTGTACGATTTTGTGACTTCTTGGCCAATGACTCGAGTTTCTAACCCGACCGTGAACTTCCCACTGTTTCCATCAGTCGAACAGCCCATACCCTCGTCACCAATTTCCGAACCGAATGGGAATGAATCACTGAAGAGATCTACTGTCTCACCTGCTGGAATCACAACGCTGTCTTTTTCATAGATTCCACTTCCGCGGGGATCTTCGACAGGGTTAGGGACATCTCCAGTAAACCGGAGCTCAACGACCGCATCTGGTCCGTTCCCGGAGTTCTGAATAGTAACAAATGCCTCTCCATTCTTCTTCGAGTCAGTTTTGCTTTCACCGTAGACCTCATCCCATGGCTTGTCAGGATTGTTTCGGTAGAGTCCAACGTCTCGAATCTGGATTGCCGGTTCGATACTCCTCGTAATTTCTACGACTGTCTCCTCACCTTTCAGAGCGACCACGCGGTACTCTCCGGGCTCGTACGTGGTTCCGATCTCGTACGATACCTGTTGGGCCCCTGCGGCCACGTCACGCTTTCCGAACAGCTCTCCATTAGGTTGGATGAGGTTGACCTGGTCGACGTCGGCTTCGGGCGAGAGCTCGACGACGAGTGTCGTCCCGTCGACAGCGACTCGCTTGAGTGGCCCCTTGCTCTCTGAATCGGTTGTCCCGTCACCGGGAGTTCCGGAGCTATCACCGTTGTTCAGACAGCCAGCCACGCTCACAAGCGCGGCGCCTGCGACTGTTCGGAGGGCGTTTCGCCTACTGATGTGTGGGTAATTCTGTGTCATGGGCTATGGATCTTGTTGGAAGATGTCTTCTGGGCCGAGCATCCGGAGGAGACGGCGTCCCGCGTAGAACATTACGAAGAAGGGAATGAACTGCCAGCCGACCTCGAAGATGAACGCGAACCAGCCGTCGATGGTTCCGAGTGGATGCCACCGGGCGGTCGCCGTATCACTCACGTAGGCCGGATTGTGTCCGAGCCACGACCCTGGATGATACCGAGCGGTGTAGATACCGGGTTCAGTGATCGTCACGATGGCTACGCCAGAGGCGTTGGTCTCGACCTCCCGATTGGCGATGGTGATGTAGCCATCACGTGAGATGCCACCGATAGGATACCGGCGGGCGCTATCGTTGAGGACGATCGGTGCGCCAGTCTGGTTGTCACGTAGCTCAATCCGAAGCGTCGCCTGTGATTCGTTTTGCTGGAGAACCTCGACGGTGAGATTGCTACGACGAAGTTGCCGTTCAGAACCGGCATCGGGCTCGACGATAGACGCGTTCACACCGCGAACGATGCCTGCGACGTGGAGTGCTTCTCTGTCGACGTTCTCGGCGCGGACGGCGACACCGTACGTCGTCTCGTAGGACTGATTTACGATCTCGACGTTGACGTTCTCGCCGATAGTCTCCAGCGGGGAGGGGCGTTCCGTTCCCCAGGTGTCGATGATTTTGGGGCCGTCCCGGACGGGCTCAGCTCGTGGTCCGATTCGGGACGGATACGCGTGGACGTACACGGGGATCGCATCGGACTCGACTTCGGCGCTGTCGGTTCGGTTCGACCTGACGAGCGTATCCCAGTTGGTGTTGCGGGCCGTGTAAAACCGCCAGACACCGCGTACGCTCGCGTTCCCCTCGTCGGTGAGTGTGTACCCTTGCCACGGACGAGACTCAGTCGATCACATCGGGTTAGAGGAAGTGTCTGCTTTGGGAAGATGTGCAACAACCCGAAGCAGACAGCGAGATAGAGGAAGAGCACCTGCTTAATTTTGTCGTCAACAGTCTTGAAGAGGAGCTTTCGGTAGATCTCGGAGAAGACGTTGAGGTCTCTACGGAGACATTGTACGAGGTCCTCGCCGGCGCCAGCGCCGGCGGGACCTCGATCAATCACGTCTGCGAAACGACTGACGACTCACCACACGCTAATACCGTCCGTGGACATCTCACCGATCAGTTTGAACTGGATTCGGTTGAATCGGTTGGAGACACGCTGCTTCAGCGAGATACGCTTGAGACACTTCCAGATCGACCGGTGGAGGTCTGCGCAGACCTCCACCTCGATCCCTACTACGGTGATGAGGACGAAACCGAGGCTCTGTACTCCTCACAGGCCAAGCGTGGAACAACGACGTTTCACGCCTATGCGACGCTCTACGTACGTGTCCGCAACAAACGATACACGCTGGCGGTTCGCCAGCTTGTCGCTGGCGATACCACCAGCGATGTCCTCGCTGAGTTCCTCGAACTGCTCGACGGCCTTGACCTCGGCGTCAAGGCCGTCTACCTCGATCGTGGATTCTACAACAGTACCTGCCTCGGACTGCTGTCCAAGCACAACTACGCCTACGTCATGCCGATTGTCAAGTGGGGCGAGACGATTCAAGACGAACTCAACAGAGGCTGGAGCCGCGAGATCGAACACGATCTCGCCGGTGAGGTGACGTTCCCCGTGTTCATCGACTGCGTCTACCAGCAGGGACGATACGACGAACACGGGGTGGCGCGTCACGGCTACGCCGCTGACGCGCCGTTCATCGACACACCACGGGATGCCCGAGAACACTACAGCAAGCGCTTCGGCATCGAGTCGAGCTACCGATTAGCTAAGCAGAGCCTCGCTTTCACCAGTTCTCAGGACGCTGGGCTCCGGCTGATGATGTTTGTAGTGAGCCTACTGCTTCAGAACAGCTGGCGATATCTCCACTGGAAGTACGTGGCGGCGCCCCGCCGCGGGGGGCGCCGCCTCTTGCAGTGGTCGTTCACGGAGTTCTGCGAAATGACGCTTCGCGCAGCTTGGACAGCACTTGGTGTGCGTAGGTCTGTTCCAGCGAACCAGTCACTTGACGACCGGTTCTTCCGGTAGCTGTCCACCGGTCCGGACAGCGGTCGTGAGTGGCGACGCCGTCGCGTCGGCGGCAGTCCGCCGCCGACAGCGGCGATCCATCCCGAAAATCATGCTCACTAGCGGTTCGAAGATGCTCCACAGCTAGTTCGGTTTGGTTCACCGTGATCAAACGGGGTTACGCGGCTGTCGATGTGATCGACTGAGACTGGAAGATAGCCACGCCAGCATCGCCGTTGGGGTACTCGGCGTAGTAGGGGTACGCAGAGAGGTCGTATATCTCGACATCGACCGAGTCCGAAACGTTTCGCGTCTCCTCACGATAGACGACGTCGACGTTGGTTCCGCCGCCCACGTCGGTCCGTATCGTCTTCTTCAGCCGAACGTGGATCTCTGCTTCGAGAGTGAGGGTTGCACTCCAGTCGTCGGTGATCTGGTAGTTGATGGCCGGCGTGTGCGACCCATCAGTCCTCGCGATGGTCTCCCCGTCTTTCTGCAGCCGAACTTCCTCGATCTCGTGTTCCGTAAGCGACCACTCGATGGTCCTGTTCCCGGAGGAACTCCCATTTGGAACACGGACCCGGTAATCGACGAACCCACGCATCGTCCCATTCGGTGCGATGTAGAGTGGGGTATCACCGGACTCGAGGTGACCACGAGTCGACGGCTGAACCGCAAACACTGTCGCATGGGCGTCTTCGATGAAGACACCGTCTTCGAGGGATGCGTGAGGCGGATGAACTGACGTATCTGACCCACCGGCTTCGAGGTCGCCGAAATCGTTTCGAGTCCACGTTGCGGCGGTTGAAGGCGGCCGCTTGAACGTGATGTCTGTCCCATTCGCGAGCTGATGGACGGACGTGCGGTCCTCTCCGTAGCGCTGGCGGTACTCTTCTTGACTGATATAGTTATCCGCATCGCGAGACCAGAGCGTCGCTGACTCGTTCTCAGAAAGGCCGTTCCCCTCAGTACCCGGGCGTGGTGGATCGGCTGCGACGACACCCGTGACTAGGCTCGTCACGAACAGGGCGGCCATGAGCACGGAGAGCTCTCGTTGTTCCATGGGCTCGCGACGGGGATGGTAGAGTGACTTACCAGGGGACGAGGTCAACACACTGTGCCAGCGGCAGCCCCATCATCGACCCCGCAACGGTGTACAGCGGGCCGAGAACAACGAGGACGACGGCGGACTTCATCGCCGAGCGCTTGTGGCGCTTGAGGCCCTTCTTTTGCTCAGGGTTCAGGGTGAACATCTCGATGAGGGAGTCGGCCTGCCAGACCACGGCAAGGCCGACGATGCCGAGTCCAGTGGTCAGCTGGAAGAAGCCCTCAATCATACTCGGTAGGTTGTCCGCGCTGCAAACAGCGCTGGTCTGTGCTGCGACGGGCTGGACAGCGAACAGACTCAACAGCGCAACTGTAAGGACGGCTTGTCTGGAGACTTTGCTCACTGCCGTGGACTGACTGTCAGTGCGATTCTCAGGCGTCTCGGAGGGTGTACTGTCCTGTGACATTGCGGGTTATTCCTCTGCGTCTTCGACGAGTGTCTTCAGATCGGCGTACCGATTGGTCTCGTCGACGATTTCTTCTTTCGTGTGGCCCAGCTCGCGAGCCCGTTCGAGGAGGTCACGGAGGTCGTCGGGGTCGACGTCGCGGACTTCCATTTCCTCGCGGAGGGTGCGGCGATAGAGGGCGGAAGCGTTGATGTGGTCGTTCCACATCAGGTACAGGTCATCGATGTCTTCGATGGTAACTGACCGAGTTATCATACGTGCGAGTATGGGTATGCACCAACGGAGTCGTGGTACACATTATGGGAAAATTTGGTGAGGAATAAATATTTTCTGTATATGGAGAATGTTGCTAATCTATGAATGTCTCGGGGGTATTTGGCCCGAAGATAACATCGAACCATCTTAACCAACAGCACAGGTGAGATATTGGGTTTCGTTGGTTAATTCTTCGTGAGCGAACTTGTCATTCTAACTCTTTGATCTCACCATCTCTATCGACGACGAGTTCGCGGAGCTTCGCAAGTCGGTCTTGTCCCACTTGAAAAATCTCCTCTCCATCCGAGATCGAAATCTCACCGGTTTCCAGCTGCTCGATCAGCGTCTTGATTCGCTCGACGTCGTCCGCGATCTCTGTGTCGACCTCGCGAAATCCGGAGCTACAGGTCGCGGAGATGGACCGTCTTCCTGTCGTTCGATTCGGCACGCTCGGCGGCGTCATCGAGGAGATCGGCGACCTCCTCGTTGAGGGAGTTGTAGAAATCGGCCGAGACGTTGTGGTCCGACAGTGCATCCTTCACAGCTGCTTTGACGATCAGGTCTGACATTTTATGGTGAACTTTGCTTGTCCGCTATATATAGGTTCGAAGTTTTTCATGCAGGATTCCGGCCCTTGTACTGCCGGAACGCCTTTAGACATCAGAGAGATGGTATTCAACCCTCAAGCAAGGAAACAAACGGATACACGATCTAACCGAATTCTAGCGAGACACCATTGATAATTGACACTCCAAGTAACACAGATGAAGAAAATTATAAATTTAGCCATGTCTAATTCTTTTCCAATGTTGAGCGCGATCATGGAGGACTATCTCAAAGCGATCTATTCTCTTCAGAACGAAACAGACGGCCGGGTACGAACTTCGGTGCTCGCTGAGTATATCGACGTAGAGCAATCGACGGTTACCAGTATGATGAAAAAATTATCAGAGCGTGATTTCGTGCAGTACGAGCCCTACAAGGGAGTTGAGCTCACTGATACTGGGGTTCCTATTGCTCTCGAAATCATTCGCCATCACCGACTGTTAGAACGATATCTGACGGACCACCTCGAGTATGATTGGGCAGAGGTACACGACGAAGCAGATCGCCTCGAACACCACATCAGCAGTAAGTTTGCCGACCGGATTGCAGAGCAGCTAGGACAACCAGCGGTTGACCCGCATGGCGACCCAATTCCCACCGCGGATCTGGATGTATCGGGAGCAAAGGATGGTGAACGTCTTGCTGATCATCAAGTGGGTGACAGCGTTCAGATCGTACGGGTTCCGGACACCGATCCAGATCTCCTCCGGTACCTGTCCAAACATGGGATTCATCCCGGAACTGTCGTAGATGTTGTCGAGATTGCGCCATTCGGAATGGTCACACTTGACCCTGATAACGGAGATGGTCCGGTTGCGCTACCCGAAGAAGTCGCACGTTCCATATCCACCCAATCTCTCACACAGAGTTCTCACTGAGAAGCTCGGAAGTCTGCTAGTCCATTTTTAGTTTAGATCTACTCAAAGTTTAGATGGGTCTAATTTATATATTGGGATCATCCACTATCACATATGGGTATCCGAATAGTCAACCCGTCGAGGAGATCATGCCCTCGATAGATTACGAGAGTGCGGCAGATGTCACCAAACGACTCGAACAGCGTTTGGTTGAATCACTCACCGGTGAAACGAGCGTCAGTCGTCGCACGGTACTCGGCAGTCTTGGTGTCGCGGGAAGTGCCGCCGTTGGACTCGGGAGTTCACGTGCAAGTGCGTCACCCGGCCACGAGGGCGATGATACACACGGTAACTTCGGTGCGGTGGGCGAATACCGAGATTTGGACTTCGATCCGCACGAGTTCCTCACCGCGTTCAATACCGGAGACAGCGGGCAGGATAACGTTCCGCAGCAGGTCTACGAGGAGGATGGTCGAACCGTACGGGAGTTCGAATTCACCGCGGTCGACACAACGATCACCATCGCGCCGGGCGTCGAGTTCCAAGCGTGGGCATTCAACGGTCAGGTGCCGGGCCCCACGATCCGTGCTGTTGAGGGCGACCTAATTCGCGTCAAATTCACGAACCTCGGACGGCACGCTCACACGATCCATCCGCATCTGAAGAACCTTAACCCGCGAATGGATGGGATCCCCCAGAACGGGCCGGGTGTGCTCGATACGGGAGAATCATTCACCTACGAGTGGATTGCCCAACCAGCCGGTACGCACTTCTATCACTGCCACTCGCTCCCGCTGAAAGAACACATCCACCGCGGACTCTACGGCACGATCATCGTCGATCCGGACCCCGAACGCGTCAGGGAGAATCCACGCGATTACGTCAATTATCCCGGCCCGATTACCGACGACATGCGGACGCGGTTCGTCGAAGAGGCGAAGAGCCGGAACCACGAGTACGCCGAAAACGACGCCGTCAACGAGATGGTCATGGTGATGAACTCGTTCGACACCAACTTCGACGGCGGGAACGAGGTCTACGCGGCGAACACACGGGCGTTCGCATACGGGGTCGGTAGTACCGACGGCACCGGCAACTGGACAGCCGGCGAGACGAAGCGTCCCATCCAGATCGACAAGAACGAACGGCAACGCGTGTACCTCTCCAATGCGACTGAGTTCGACCTCATCAACTCGTTCCACACGCACTCGCAGTTCTTCGATTACTATGATCACGGGACGACGCTGACACCGACGCGCAAGACCGTGGACACGATCATGCAGACGCAGGCGCAGCGCGGTATCATCGAGCTCGACTACTCGGACCACGAACCCGGGCTGTACATGTTCCACGCCCACCAGTCCGAGTTCGCCGAACTCGGCTGGATGAGCTTTTTCGAGGTGGTCTAACATGCCGGATAAGACACAGAAACCGACGGCGGACAGTGGTGTATCTACTGAAAACGAGGTCACACAGCCGCTCGGACTACCGCGATGGGTCAGCGCGATACTTCCGATCGTATTGCTCGTGCTCGTCTTGGGTGTGTTCGCGTTTACGTCACCACTCGCCAGTATTCAGAGCGAGAGCGGTGAACCGCTTCCCGACGTGACGATCACACACACAACGCTTCCGAGCGACGGAACGGTCGTGTTACACGTAACGAACAACGGGCCCGATTCCGTGACGATAGCACAGGTCCTCGTCGATGAGGCCTACTGGAATTTTCAGGTCGAAGGAGCCGGTGGCGACCAAACGCTCGCCCCGATGGAAAGCGCACAGATCGTGATCCCGTATCACTGGAATCCGGGATGGGATCTCAACGTCGCCCTCGTACTCTCTGACGGGGCGACATTCGAGAATACGATCGTCGCTCCGAATCAGGCACCCGGATTTAGCCTCAGTCTGCTCTGGACGCTTGCAGTCATCGGGCTGTTCGTCGGCGTGATCCCGGTCGCATTAGGGATGCTCTGGTTCCCCTACATCAAGACGATGAGCGATCGGTGGCTGCACGCCGTGCTCTTGTTCGCGGCTGGCGTCCTCGGCTTCTTGGCGTTCGACGCCGGGTTCGAGGCGTTCGAACTTGCTCAACGGGTTCCGGGCGCGTACGAGGGCAACCTCTTGGTCGTCTTCGGGATCCTCGGCGCACTCACTCTCGTTCAGGCAATCAGCGCGTGGCGCAAGGGCCGTGTCGCCGCCGGTGACAGTCGGGCGAGTAGCGGTCTCTGGATCGCCTATCTGGTCGCGGTCGGGATCGGCCTGCACAACCTCGCGGAAGGGCTGGCGATCGGGAGTTCGTTCGCACTCGGGCGTGTGTCGCTCGGCGCGTTCCTCGTGATCGGGTTCATGCTCCACAACGTGACGGAAGGCCCGGCCGTCGTTGCACCGGTCGCCCGCGGAGAGCGCCCGTCGTTCAGGCACTTCGCCGCGCTCGGTGTCATCGCCGGTGCCCCCGTCATCCTCGGCGGGTGGATCGGTAGTCTCGCGTACTCACCGACGATCGGCGCCTTCTTCCTCGCGATCGGGGTTGGTGCAATCTTACAGGTCAACTGGGAGATCGCGGGAATGGTTCGGGATGCAGGCGGTCGCGTGGCCAGCGCCACGAACCTGCTCGCGTTCCTGCTCGGCCTCGGCGTGATGTACGTGACCGACCTCTTCGTGGCGCTCTGATAGGCACCACTCATCTCTGTTCCAATGACACTCAAATTCCACAATCGACGGACGGTGTTGCGACTCAGTACTGCCGCCTTGGCGACGCTCAGCACCGCCGGATGTTTGAACGGACAGTCACCGTCGACCCTGACCGTCACGATGCCCGACGATCACACGTTTGAGCCGAAGACTGCGACGATCGAAACCGGTGGGACAGTGATGTGGACGAACGAGAGCGACATCCAGCACACGGTCACAGCGTACGAAGGCGGGATTCCGGCCGAGGCCGTGTACTTCGCAAGTGGTGGCTTCGAGTCAGAGCGTGCTGCGAGGAACCGGGTTACTGAGGGACTCATCGCCCCGGGAGAGAACTACGAGCACACGTTCGATCAACCCGGAACGTACGGGTACTGTTGTATTCCGCATGAAAGTTCTGGAATGGTTGGGACAATTCGGGTAGAATAAATGGCAATAGCGGGCTCAGAACCATGTTAGTATTTCGATGACGAAATATTCCTATTCATGTCAACTAGAGTTTAGATTTTCAAATTCCAAGCGAAACCGAAACCATAGAAAAGAATCACTCTCTACCGCTGGCGTTACCCGGTGTTGTCTCACTACTGATCCTCACCGGTGAAGATCGAGACGGCCAGTCGTTAGAAACGGATGCCCAAATTAGTCTGAGGTATCTTCTGGCGATCCACTCCGTGGCACGGCTGCTCCTTCGTATTCCATTCGATCAGAACTGTTAGTAGGTGGTGACGCGCTCAAAACAGAGATGGTGCTGGTGTAGTTCTCGAATCATCTTCGTGTTCGATCGTGCTATGAAGTACCTGATACATAGAGGTAGTCAATCAAAATAGGTTCACTAACGAGGTGCGAATCCGGGAGAGAATTCCCTCAGACTGTTGTTGAACAGTATGCTGGTCTGAGGAAGTATTGGGTGTATCGGTGGTTTTGGGCACTGACGTCTCACTTTCCTCATCGGAGTGTTCTTCTCCATAGGCGTTACAGTAAATACACATAGTACAAAGAAGGTGTCCAATCATATAAATATATTTGGTGATAGTATAAAATACATCTGGACAGCTTGATCAAGTCGCGAGAGAACTATTACAATACCAAGAAGTACAACGAATCCCAAACTACCGTGTCTTGTTGGCGCGCTTCTCTGATAGGGTTTCGTTCGGAAGAATACCCGTCCTAAAATGTCGACAGCCGAGACATCGGAAACAACCTGTGATTGAGTTTGAGTAACAAACTGGAGAAGGAATTCAATACAACGAAAACGGTGATCACGTTCGTGGCCCTGCTCGCCATCATTATTGATGAGACGATTATGTATCCGATGACCACCAGTATAGTCATGATGGCGAGTGTCGGCCTCATCGTGTTCGGAGTCCTTACACCTCTTCTCGGGACCAAACACGGTGAGTATCGAGCAAACCGTACCTAGGTCTGCGTTTGAGATGGGGGAAACACAGAGTTCAACTTTGTATGTATATTAAACATTGGTAGTGAATGAGCGATTTATAGCAGCCGAGTTAATAAACTTGTAGCGGCTAGTGATGATCTCACCTGACGACGATTCCCACGACAGGAAGTGGTGAATCAATAGATCATACCCCTGAACACGAAGAGGGGTCTCACGAGCCTAGTCACAGGCATGACCACGACCATGCCGATCCGAGCACGCTCAACACGCAGAACGGGGCGTCAAAAACGGTTTCCCACCGCTCGAACATGGGGACGCTGACCCCGCGCGTCCTCGATCTCATCGAAGCCATCCGTCGGGAAGAGCCATCCAGCATCAACGAGACCGCACGGGTTGTCAACCGGGACGTGAAGAACGTCCACGAGGAACTCAGTCGGCTCGCCCAGTTGGGCATCATCTTCTTTGAAGAAGACGGCCAGAGTAAACGTCCGGTCGTCTGGTTTGACGAACTCGTCATCAACCTCCCGTTTGATCCGGAAGCCGGTGACACCGCAACCGTCGCACCGTAAGGCCCGGCGAGTTTATACCATATCGAAAGTTGCAATTTGAAATTCGAATAACCCTTATATCGGCTTCGTTGAAACATGCTGCGAGTAATACTGTTGACCCACTCGCGGCCATTACAGTCACGCTCTATATACGAAGGGAGGACACGAGTATATGTATCAGTGGCGGCGAAAGTCACCTACCAGAAGATGATGGCAGGCAGTCAGAATTCAAACAGACTAGATATGCGGCATACGGTATGGAAGACCGTATGCTACAGCAAGTGACGCGGATCTACGACAACCGATCACGGAACAAGACGAGCTACGAGAATTTCCGGGACGTATGTGCTCTGACAACGACGCCACCGATGCCAATTCGCTGGTCTACGTCGGCGTTTTCTGCGTGAGTATGACCTCGGTTTTGTTCATGCGCTACACCAGCGCAGAGAGCGGCGAAATGTTCGGATTCGTGGTTCCGTTCATCAGCGTGATCGTCTTCCTCTCGCTCAGCGAACAGGATCGGCGAATTGTCGAAGAGGACGAGTGAGATGCACGAACCGGCGGCTCAACTCTCTCGCTACCCGAGCAGGAACACGAGCAGCGCGACACCAGCCGCGAGCGTCAAGAAGAGGACGCTCCGACCGATGCCCGCCCGGATCTCGACGTCGGCGCCGAGCGCCGAGACGGCCGCTCGCGGGTGCGTCGCGGTCCGCTTGACGCCGGCGACCAGCCGCATCACGACGCGGTCGACGGCAGCCCACAGCTCCGTGACGCCCCAGACTGTTCCCCGGCTCAGGTAGAATGCGGCCGGGTACGTCACCGCGTCGACGTCGCGCATATGGTGGGCGAGCCAGCCGAGCGGGCGCTTCAGCGCGAAGAAGCCGACGAAGCCGGTCACGAGTAGCGCCGCGCTCTCCGTCAGGTGGCTCGCGCTGTACGGGTGCAGTTCCGGCGCGACCGCGGCAGTGAACGGCATCAGTTCGACGAGGTAACCGTAGGTGAGCGGCGTGCCGAAGAAGACACAGGCGCCGCCCGCCAGGAGCATCCCCGCCGTCTGGAACGGCGTCGCGTCTTTCGGCGATAGCGTCGCCGACCCGTGAAAGAACATATAGTAGCCGAGCTTGATGAACGACATGAACGTCCCCACGCCGCCGAGGATCAGCAGCCACCACAGCAGCCCTTGGCCGAACAGCAGCTCGAAGTTGTGGACCTCGTGGGCGGAGGAGATCACCATCCCCTTCGAAATGAACCCGTTGAACCCCGGAACGGCGGTAATCGAGGCCGCACCCACGAGGTAGACGAGAAAGGTGATCGGCATCTCCCGCCAGAGTCCGCCCATGTCCCTGATGTCCTCGACGCCGGTACGGTAGACGACGACACCGACTGCCATGAACAGGAGGCTCTTGTAGAGGACGTTGTTGAACAGGTGCGCGAACCCGCCGGTGACGGCGAACTCGCCGACAGCAGTCGCGAGCCCGAGTCCGGCGAGCATGTAGCCGACCTGCGCCTGGATGTGGTACGACAGCAGGCGACGCGGATCGTACTGCAGCAGCGCGAAGAACGCGCCGTAGACGGCCATGAACCCGCCGAGATACGCGAGCCACATCCCGCCCTCCGGGAACGCACGGTACATCACGTACACCGCGGTCTTCGTCGTGAACACCGAGAGGAACACCGACGCCGCGACGTGCGGGCGCGGGTAGGTGTCCGGCAGCCACGTGTGCAGGAAGATGAACCCGCAGTTGACGCCGATCCCGATCGCGGCGAGTAGCGTCGCGGAGGCGTGGATCCCGGTCGTCGACGAGAACAGGAATATCTCGCCGGCCGGCACGCTCCCGAGCATCGCCGCGCCGTGGACGACGACCGCGCCGAGGAAGAATGTCCCGCCGATGCCGTGGAACAGCGCGTAGCGGTAGCCGGCCCGCACCGCTTCCCCGCCGTACTGCCACACCAGCAGCGTCGAGGTGACGGCCATCAGCTCCCAGAAGAAGATCAGGGTGAGCCAGTCGCCGGCGTAGATCGTCCCGATCGTCGAGGCGACGTAGATGAGCGCGAACGCAGTCACCCACGTGGGCGCCTCGGTGCCGTACGCGTACAGCACCGCCGCGGTCGCGAGGAAGCCGACGACGACCCCCATCAAAAGCGAGAACTGATCGACGTTGAAGAAGACCACGTCGAAGCCGAGGAACTGTGTCGCGAGGTACGTCCCCGCGCCGCCGTCGCCGAGCAGGACGGCCTGCGCGAAGGTGAACGCCGTCGCCAGCGCGGCCACTGCGTGACCGGACCGGCGCGGGAGCGCGAGCACGGCGAGGGCGGCGAAGGCGAGCAGCACGTACGGAGGCACCGAGGTGAGAATCGGGTTCACGGCCGCATCATCCCCTCGGGGAGTCGCGTGTCGACGATGAGCTCGATCAGCTCCAGGAAGCCCATCTCGTAGGGTATCACGCCGAGCAGCACCGCGAGGCTCATCGCGGTGAGGATCGGCCCGAGTGTGAACCACGTGGACTCGCCCCCGCAGAGGGCGTCGAGCCCCGCGATGTGCTCCCAGTCGCTCGCGGGCGGCCCGCCCGCGTGGCCGTGGTTGTCGTGGTCTGCGTGATCGTCATGGCTCGTGTCGTGGGCATCATGCCCTGTCTCATCGCCTCCGTCATCGCCGTCGCCGCGCCCCACGCCAAACGGAACGTCGGCGTCGGAGGGGCGCTGGTCGACCGCGTAATCGCCGGTGTCGACGCGCTCTGCGGGCTCGGAGAAGTCCCGGTCGCTCGTGTCGAAGTCCGGGCATACCACGCCGTCTTCGTCGGTCGGGAGGTCGTCCATCTCCGCGTCGGGGATGTCCGAGTCGTCCGGGACATCGGCGTCGTCGCCCGTGGACTCCGCTCCCTCGGCATCGATTGCCGAGTCGCCCTCGGCACTCTCGACGACCTCGTCGACGTCGGGGTCGTCGTCGTTACAAGCGTCAACGTCGTCGTCGGCATCCTTCGGACGGCCCCCATCGGTCGCCGGCAGCGTCGACCGCGTCTCGCCGCCCATCCGGAAGTCGACGAGCGGCTTCGCGTCGTGGGCGTCCTCCGCCTCGAAGAAGGCCGTGTAGATCACCGGCCAGAAGTACGCGATGTTGAGCACGCCGGAGAGCAGCAGCGCGCCGACGAGGTAGTAGGCGACCGGGGTCAGCCGAGCGCCCATCCGAATCCCGCCGATCAGCATGTAGTACTTGCTGACGAACCCGGCCAGCAGCGGGATTCCGGCCATCCCGAGCGAGGCGACCGTAAAGGCCCCCATCGTCAGGGGCATCCGCTTGCCGATCCCCGCCATCTCGGAGATGTAATCGGTGTGCGTCGAGACGTGGAGGTTCCCGGCACAGAAGAACAGGGTGAGCTTCATGAACGCGTGCGCCGGGATGTGCAGCAGCGCGCCGACGAGCCCGTACCAGCCGTACAGGCCGAGTCCGAGGATGATGTAGCTCAGCTGGCTCACCGTCGAGTAGGCGAGCCGCTGTTTCAGGTGGTCCTTCCGCAGGGCGATGATCGAGGCCGCCGTCAGCGTGATCGCTCCGATGGTCGAGAGGACGAGTCCGGCCGAGAAGCCGAACGGGAGCGAGAGGTCGAAGACGAGTTCTGGGCCGAACACGTCGAGGACGACCCGCGAGACGCCGAACGCCCCGGACTTGACGACCGCGACCGCATGCAGCAGCCCGGAAACGGGCGTCGGTGCGACCATCGCCTCGGGGAGCCACTGGTGGAGCGGCATGATCCCGGCCTTCACGCCGAACCCGATCGCGAGCAGGAAGAAGGCGAGCATCGCGAGGCCGGGGTCGGCGTTCGCCAGTTCCTCGATGCCGCCGGCCGTGAACGAGACGTTGCCGGCGATGAGGTAGACGAGGGCGGTCCCGGCGAGGACGAGCACGCCGCCGCCGAACATCGTGTACGCGAGGTACTTCCGGCCGGCCGCGCGGGCCTCGTCGGTCTCGTCGTGGGCGACGAGCGGGTACGTCGCGATCGAGAGGAGCTCGTAGAAGACGAAGATCGTCACGAGGTTGCCCGCGAACGCGATCCCCATCGTCGCCGACAGCGACACCGCGAACGCGGCGAAGTACCGGGTCTGGTTCACCTCGTCGTTCCCGCGCATGTAGCCGATGCTGTAGAAGGAGGTGACGATCCACAGCCCGCTCGCGAGGAACGCGAATAGCATCCCGAGCGCGTCGGCGCGCAGGACGAACTCGATGCCGCCGGGCAGGAACGCGCCGAGCGACCACTCGAACACCGCGCCGTCGAGGACCGCCGGCAGCATCGAGGCGACGATCGCGAACTTCGTGACCGCCGCCGCGATCGTCCACCCCTCGCGGACGTTCGGGGAGCGGTGCGACGCGGCGATGAAGAACGCCGCGACGAACGAGACGAGGACGGCCAGTAGGGGGCGTAGATCGGTTATGGGTACGTCAGTCATGCGAACACCTCCATGAGGACCGGGTCGAACCACTTGAACAGCGCGTAGCCGCCGAAGCCGAGCGCGACCGCGACGAGGAACATCGCCAGTAACGCGGGCGGCACCCGATAGAGAACCAGCGAGGGACGCGGCGTGCCCTCACGGGCGCGACGGGGGACGTCGCCGTCGGCTTCACTTCCTTCGACGACAGCCTCCACGATGTGCACGACTGTCGCACGGAGGGTCGGCAACGGCTCGACGGGGACGACGATCGTCAATCGCGGATCCGAGCCGGCGTCACCGGTAGCGTTCGTGACGGGCTCGTCTGCGTCGTCGGTGTCAGTCACCCACACACCTCCGACGGGTTTAGGATCCACCGTCTCTGTGTACATGGGTATCCCTACTCGGATACTTTTCCTACCGTCCCTAAACGGTTTGTATCCCAGTCGATACGAACAGAACGACGAAAGCGCCGTCACTGATGTCGCAGCCGAGACAAGGATCCTACGCCTCCTCCACTCGCTCGAACGATACCACGAATCGGTCGGCAATCTGCCCGGCGGTGCAGTCCTTCGAGCCGGCCGCCTCCTCCGGAAGTATGCACTCATCTGCAAGCGAAGCTCGTGATCCTCGTCGTGACGCTTCTGATCTCGTACTGGTTGGCATACAAACGACGCCAATCGAGTCGCACCAATCGTCATATTGGCCGTAACTGAAGAGTGATTCATTACAATCGAACGACTGAACACCGATCTTCTGCTTAAATATCAAAGGTCACGCGGAGCATGTCCCGCGTGCCCGAACCGAGCCCCAAGGCCAACACGGTAATCAGAAGCATCAACGTGTTTCGAACCGCCTTCATTTCGATCGTCACCGGCAATCAGTTGATGGACTGGTTCTCGGAGGCGATCCTGTTTGTGTTCGGCGAAACCGACCCTCATCGGATGTCGTTTCTGATCTCCGACCGCATCATCAGCCAACTCGGGGCGGTCGTCGCGCTCATGGCGATCACCTACCTCGTCGTCCGCGAGCTCCCGGAACCGTTGACCATCCTAGAGGATATACTCTACTTGCTCACAGGTGAGGATCATGACCTCCAAGCCACTCTCGATCTCCCGCGTGAGCCCGCGGTCGAACAGCCAGAAGCGGCGACGAAAAGTGACTGAGATCCTCCCAATCACCCACGATCCGGGATGTATGATCGCATTGCTGCCACGACCTTATCGGTGACCACAGCCGTAATCGTTTCCTGCTTGCCAACGATGTGAAGACTATTTTCAGTATTGCCACCGTCTACGGGATTAATATTGGACGTTAGCCGGAGATCTGTGATCGGCACCATCGATCCTTAACCCTGCGCCAGTCTCCTAGTGCAACGTACATAGAATCTATCAAATCCCATATTTCTGGAGTTGCCACGGTTTTTTTACTTGTGTGACTCGATATCTAAACTCGTGGCGAATCCGATTGATCAACGAGTCGAGACGCTGTTGACCTCGTACACAGTTATTATTGTTGCCGCTCTTCTGATCGGTGCTGCGGTCGGTCCGACAGCCTCATTGGCGTTGTTTGAGGACGACGATCGTGGGACCGTCGCAGTGGTAACGATTGAAGGGCCGATCAGCGGCAATTCCGCGGACGATGTGACTCACGAACTACGTACAGTCCGGCAGAACAGCTCGATTGATCCAGTCGTGTTGCCCATCAACAGCGGCGGTGGGCCGTCGCGGCAAGCGAATCACAGTACCGGGCGGTCAAGCGACTTGCCCGCGTGAAGCCAGTCATTACCAGCGTCCGCAGCATCGCAGCCTCGGGAGGTTACTACACGGTGCTGCCGAGCGACGAGATCTACGTGACACCTGGAAGCCTCGTCGGGAGCGTCGGCGTACGCGCGCTAGTCCCCCAACCTGACGGAGTACCCTTGCCTATGGCGATCGGTCCTGATAAAGTCGGTGGCCTCACTAGTGACGACATCCGGGCCTAAGTAGAGACGCTCAAGCGCTCGTTCATCGATAGCGTGTACGCAGAGCGTGGCTCTCGGCTCTCACTGTCTCGAACTGATCTGAGCAACGCGAAGGTCTACTCTGGTGCTGCCGCCGTCGAGAACAGCTTGGCTGACGGGATCGGAGATAGGGAGACGGCTATAGCTGCCGCGGCAGAGGCGGCAGAGCTCGACGAATATTCGGTTGCTTACCGCTCGACGACGCCAAACCTGCGCTTCATCCCCCCAACTGGTGAATGTTAATAACCAATAAAGCTAATTACTCGTTCAGTAACGAATCTGGCTTGATTCTGGAGAGCCGCATCGCGTTGCCGGTGACACCAAGAGTCATACCAGCATCGCCGATAAGGACAGCTGCCCAGATCGGGACGAGTCCGAAGGGCACACCGAGTGCGAGGAGTCCTTTCGCACCCAGACTCGTCCAGATGTTCTGCCGGATGACGCTGTTCGCGTCGTGCGAGAGTTCGTAGAGGTACGGTAGCTTCGATAGGTCGTCGCTCATCAGTGCGATGTCTGCTGTTTCGAGAGCAGTATCCGTTCCAGCGGCACCCATCGCAATACCCACGGTCGCCGTCGCAAGCGCGGGTGCGTCGTTAACGCCGTCGCCGATCATAGCGACCCCGTCGTACTGTTCGTCGAGCTCTTTGATCGCCTCGACCTTCTCGTCGGGCAGGAGTTCTGCGCGGAACTCGTCGACGCCGACCTCCTCGGCAATCGCCCGGGCCGTACGTTCGTTGTCACCGGTAAGCATAACGATGTGCTCAACGCCGAGATCGTGGAGCCGCTGGATCGCTGCCTTCGCTCCGGGTCGAATCTCGTCGGCCACGGCGATCACGCCCTCAATCTCGTCCTCAGTCCCGACTAAGACGACAGTCTTCCCTTGTGATTGGAGTTCGGGGACCGTCCCCTCAAGAAGGTCGAGACAGTTGTTGCGCTCACACATCTGCTGACTCTTCGTCGTGACGACACCGCCGTCGGTCGTCGCGTGGACGTGTTCGAGATTGAACCCGAGTTCCTCGAAGAATCCCGGTTTCCCTGCGTAGTGTTTCTTGCCGTCGAGAGAGGCTTCGACGCCTTTCCCGGTGATACTATCGAAATCATCGACTGTCGGCGCTCCGATATCACTCTCCTCGGCGAATTCGATGATTGCATCGCCGATGGGGTGTTCCGACCGTGATTCCAGCCCGCGGGCACAGCGGAGAACATCGTCCTCACTGTTGTCGTTCAACGGGACGACGTCGGTGACGGTGAGTTCGCCTTTGGTGATCGTGCCGGTCTTGTCCATTGCAATGGCGTCCACCGCGCCCATCGCCTCGAGATGGTTGCCGCCCTTGATGAGGACACCATTCTTCGCGGCGCTGGTGATCCCCGACACCACCGAGACGGGTGTGGAAATAACGAACGCACAGGGACATGCAAGCACAAGCAGCGTGAGGCCGTAGACGATGAACGTCGGCCACGATGCCCCGAATAGGAGCGGCGGGACAACTGCAACCAGGACCGCAAAGCCGACGACGACGGGGGTGTAGTATGATGAGAACCGCTCGACGAACTGCTCGCGTTCGGTTTTGTTGGACTGTGCGTCTTCGACCATCTGGACGATGCGCGAGAGTGTGTTATCGCCCGCTTCGGAGGTGACCTCGATTTCGAGATAGCCCTGTTCGTTGATTGTGCCAGCGTACACCTCGTCACCCGGTGTCTTGTCCACTGGCACGCTCTCGCCTGTGATGGGGGCCTGGTTGACAGCACTCTCTCCGTCAAGAACCTCGCCGTCCATCGGGATTTTTTCACCCGGACGCACGACGACGACATCGCCGACAGCCACGTTATCGACAGGAACGGTTACCTCTTCGCCATCGCGTTTTACGGTCGCCTCGTCCGGCGATAGATCCATCAACTCTTGGAGTGAGTTCCGGGCGCGATCCATCGAATAGCGTTCAAGCAGCTCTGCAATACTGAACAGGAACGTGAGTGTGGCGGCCTCAAAGTAGAGCGCTTCCCCGAAGACGAGGCTGGCGATGATGGCGCCGCTGATGGCAATACTCATCAACAGGTCGATGTCGAGATTCCGGTTCAACGCAGAGTAGTAGCCGTTGCGGAAAATGATCTGGCCAGCGATCCCAACCGCGCCGAGGAACAGGATGTCGGCGACAAGTAACTCGCGCCCGACGAGCTCGGCCACAAGGACGTTCTGGCCCGTAAGGAAGAACTCAAAGAGGAGCCCAAGTGCGACGAGCCCCCCGCTAATCCACGTTTTTATCGCCCGCGAACTTGTCCAAACGTTCTCCCGTTCGTCAGTCGAACTCTCGGCAGTGTTTGCGTCGTTCGCAGTCGAGTCGGTCACTTCGTAGCCAGCACTCTCGATCGCATCAGTGATCTTCGATGGCGAAGTGGAGTCGTCATCGTAGGTCGTCACTACTTTCCCAGTAGTCGGTTGTGTCTCGTAACTCGAGAGCCCCGGGAGATCATCAAGGGCGTTCTCAATTTTTCCCGCACAGGATGGACAGTCCATTTCGGGGACAGTGAACGCCGCGGTTGTCTCGCCCTGGTACTCAACCGTATAGCCCGCTTTTTTGACGCGGTCGGCGATTTCGTCCGGAGATGTTTGGCTTCTCTCATAAGAAACAGAGAGTGTTCCAGTCGTCACCTGTGGGTCAACAGTGGTAATACCATCAAGTTTTCTGACACTATTTTTCACCTTCCCCGCACAAGATGGGCAATCCATCTCGGGCACCGAGAACTGGGCAACATCGTCCCGATTTGACGAGGTCGAGGATACGCTATCAGTGTCCTGTCCGTTAGTGTCATGGTCGTGTTCGTGGTCGTGACCACCTTCTTCTGGTGGTGATGTCATTATGTGAAACGAATGCTCTCAAACTTATTAACCTGGCTGCTATAATACCCCCCAATATTAACAATTCTTATTAAATTCTGTAGTGTAGAATAATAAAAGCGGATGATTTACAGCCAGCCAAGGGACGCACTCGGAGACTTGATTCGAACCTACTCATTGGTGCCTACACTAACAGTAGTCTATCTGATATATGCTCATCCACTATCGGTAGTTCCCATCGTTCCTAATTACGGACTCTGCTTCTGGGAGAAAATGAGATCGACGTCAGAGATCCGTTTGTATATATGATCTGAATTCATATACAGGAATATAACCATGACGTTACTCAAACAGGCGCTTGCGAGGGTCTATGAGTATCGGATGTACTTCCTCGGCGTCTCGGGGTTCGTCATCGCTGGGCTCGCCGTTACCTACGGCGTCCAGACCGAAGACACGGTGGCGGCACTCGGTGCACTCCTGTTTCTGCCGAATGCGGTTGTCCTCCTCGGCATCGGGCTCCGAGAACAAGGATTGATCGGCAATCTATCGCCATCGGGATCCAACCCGGAGTAACGCCCTTCCGACACATTTCTCTTAGTTCGTTTTGACAAGCGTGAGCCGCTGCTGTATCATCTGATCGACGTTGTACAGGAGCACGCTGACCGAGGCGAGGACGGTTCCCAGATAGACGATCAATCCGGGTGGTCCGGAAACCGTTCCACCGAGGGCCGCGCCACCGAGTCCAACAACGATGAGCTCAGCCCACGTCAGCAGAATGCGCGACAATAGCCACGTTCGGTCGGCATCAATCGATTGCTCGTCCGACGCGACGGTGAGCCCTTCCCCGTCGTCAGGAACGTTGGCGTCGACCACTGTCAGTAAGCCTCCTCGGGGGATATGGGACCACTGAACGCCGAGTAGAGCACGACAAAGTAGCTTGCCACCAGCGGCAACAACAGTGCGGCGGCTATTGACATCAGATTCAGCGGGAGCGTCGAGACAATGGTTTCGCTGATCGTTGCTCCAGTTGCTGGGTCGATGGCAGGATACATAATAATCCCCACAACGGCGATCAGCCCGTACGTGAGGACCGCTGCCGCCCCGAGTGCCAGTAGACTCTCACCGCGCCGCATGGCGACGATGTATCCCGCGGTGAGGCCGATCGAAGTCACCACTAACACGACGATGGCCGGATGTAGCAGTGTCAACAGCCCACTGGGCAGTCGCACGGCGAGGATCGCTAGCGTTGCCACCACCGCCACCAAGTAGCCGACGACCGCGAACTGACCGTACGTCGACACCCGCTCGGGCAGATCGAGTGGCGCTTTCAGCCGGAGGAACGCCGCCCCGGAGACGACCGTCAGCAGCGTCAGCGTGAAGCCGACGACGACGCCGATGAGCGAGACGGAGCTCTCGTTGCCGACGAGCCAGTTGCCGGCGAAGACACCGAGCAGGAACGGCGCGAGGACGCTCCCAGCAACGAAGGCGACACTCCACGCCCGCTGCCAGCGCTCGTCATGACGCTGTTCGTACATCTCAGGCGCCAGCCCACGAAGGATGAGCGCACCCAAAATCCCGAACATCAGCAGGTAGTGCCGGCTGAACAGGTTCGCGTAGGCCGCGGGAAAGGCGGCAAAGAGTGTGCCGCCAAAGACGACCAGCCAGACCTCGTTGCCGTCCCAGAACGGACCGACGGCAGCGAGGACAGCCTCATGTTCCCGGTCGGTGTTGAGCAGACCGTAAATCGCCCCTGCCCCGAAATCGAACCCATCGAGAAACAGGAACGTCGCTAGCAGCGTGAAGATGAGACCGAACCACATCTCAGAGAGCGGGAGGCCGAACAGCGGTCCAGCACTGAGCGACTCGACGCTAATCATTGATGATACCTCTCGGCTGTCCGCTAGCAGTATCAATCTGCGTCGACCTCCCCATGACCGTCGGCACGTCAGTCATCGTCGGTACCTCCCGCGGCCGACGTGTCTAGCATAGGTGTGCGGTCGGGACGCTCGCGAAGCTGTTCGCGACCGGGCGGGCCGTTGCGGATGACCCGAGTGATAACGTAGGTATACAGCCCGAGCAACGCAAGGTACACCACGGCGAAGCCAACGAGTGAGATCGTCGCTTCAGTTCCCGTTAACCCGGGTGAGACCGCTTCACTGGTCTTCATCACATCCTGAATGACCCACGGCTGTCTGCCGACCTCGGTGACGATCCAGCCGAGTTCGACCGCGAGGATGCCCAGCAGTGACGAGCCCATCAGTGCCTTGTGTAACAGACCATCATTCAGTAGCTGGCCCTTGTACCATCGGTAGCCACCCCAGAACGATAACAGGATGAACCAAAATCCCAGACCGACCATCGCACGGAAAGCCCAGAAGACGATGGCGACCGGCGGCGCCTGGCTCTCAAAGGTGTTCAATCCACGTATCTCGGCGGTCGGATCACCCCCGCTGGCGAGCCACGACGCGCCACCGGGTATCCCGATGCCGAACAGTTCCTTCGCCCGTGGGTCGGTGATCGAATCGAGGTTCGTCGGGACGGCGATAAGATACTCAGGCACGTAGGAGTCGGTCTCCCAGACGGCCTCCATTGCGGCAAACTTCTGCGGTTGGGTTTCGGCGACCGAGCGGGCGTACATGTCGCCCTGATAGACTTGAAACGGGGCCGTGATCAGCAGAGCGACGAGGGCGATCTTCAGGGTCATCTCCCAGAAATTCACGTTGTCGACATCGATCCCACGAACGTGGTGTTTGAACACGTAGTAGGCGGCGATGCCGGCCATGAAGAGCGCGACCGATTCGACGGCCGCGTTCTGCATGTGGACAAACATGTAGCCGAATCGGGGGTTAAAATACGCTGCAAGCGGATCGACGAGCTTAACGACCGTCTGGCCGCCCTCGGTGACTAGTTCATAGCCACGCGGGGTTTGCATCCATGAGTTCGCGATGAGAATCCACACGGCTGAGAGCCACGTGCCAAGACCGACAGCGACGCTTGAAATGAAGTAGAGCGTGTCATCGACGCGCTCACGGCCGAAAACGAAGATCCCGAGGAACGTCGCCTCTAGCATGAACGCCATCATCCCCTCAACGGCTAGCGGGCCACCAAACAGTTCGCCGGCGGCAATCGAAAACGCCGCGAAGTTCGTCCCGAACTCGAATTCGAGGACGATTCCAGTAACGGTGCCGACAACAAAGGAGATGGCGAAGATCTTGGTCCAGAAGCGACGCAACTGTTCGTACACCGGCTCGCCAGTTCGAATGTCCTTCCATGTAAAATAGATAAGAAACGGGGCTAACCCCATGCTCATCACCGGAAAGATGATATGGACGATTGTGGTGAGGGCGAACTGGAGCCGGCTAGCGATAAGTGGATCGACCATGGCTGAAGGAGTGGCTAACAGCCGATTCTAAAGAACATATCATGTTAAACATATCCGCACCTCCTTCTCGCCGGGAAGCGGCGAACCGTTTATTATGTCGACCGATAACGCCGCCGTATGGATACCCGGCGTGTCGTTCTTGTGCTCGTCTGTCTGGTGACGGCGATCATGGCTATCAGAGGGTTTGTCGCGCTCCAGAACGTGGAGTTCGGCACGGTCGGGCGACAGCTCGGTGTGGGGGCGATCGTCTTCATCTTCGGGATCGCACTTGTCCGTCGATGGGATGAGATCGGGTAATAATTGACGTAGCGTTCGGTGATTCATCAACACTCAACACGGTCCACAATCGGCAGGTCACATCGAGTTAGCGGAGAGCCACAACGGATAGAATTATTAAGATATCAGGGTAATCCTCCGTTGACGTACGAAATCCAGGTTGATAACGGAATAGTTACTGTGACGAGGTGTTCTCTGTCCAAGGATCTAGTCTTTCATATCCGTCCTCCAGGCTCTTCTCCTTCTACAGATGATGCACTGGAGTGTTTCCTTCGTACGGCAGAACCCAAACCTGTGTGTTTAATCTACTAGATTAAGAATCACAATGTAGGTGATTTCGTTTGGGAACTACTCAGAGCCACGACAGCGGACACGGCCATGATAGTGGCGAACGGAGCATCCGGAAATTGGGCGTGGTCGCCCTGATCAACCTCGTCGGCTTCGTGATCGAACTTGCTGGTGGTCTCCTCTTCGGTTCCGTAGCCCTGATCGGCGACGCCTTCCACATGCTGTTCGACGCGCTCGCGTACGTTCTCGCCTTCGGTGCCGCCTACGTCTCACGACGTACTGAACCAGGCGAGTACTGGTCATACGGACTGGACCGTGTCGAGCCGTTCACTGCGTTTCTGAACGGTGTCCTCCTCGTTCCGATGGTGGGATACCTCGTCTGGGAGTCCTATCAGCGATTCCTCAAACCCGTCGAGATCGATCCGTTGATGACAGCAGGACTCGCTACGGGCGGACTGGTCGTGAACTTCGCGTCCGTGTACTACTTACAGGGCGGCGAAATGAACCTCAACGAGAAGGGTGCGTACTACCATCTTATCGGGGATACCGGCGCGTCCGTCGCTGTCATCGTTTCGATGCTCGTTGTTGAGTTCACTGGATCGACACTCGCTGACCCAATCACGGCAGTGTTGATCGCGGTCATCATTATCTGGTCGGCTGTGAAACTACTCCGTGAGAGCGGCAAAATATTCTTCCAGCGGAGTCCGGTTTCCGTCGACGAAGTCGAAACCCGGTTAAAACAACTCGAGGGCGTCGTGGCAGTCGATGATGTACACGTTTGGCAGTTATCGAGTACGATCCGCGTCGCGTCGATGCATCTGAAAGACGATGTCCAGTCACTCGAGGAGCGGGAGAAACTCAAAACACAGGCTGTCGACGTTCTTCACGACGAATTCGACGTTGACCACGCGACTATCGACATGGCTAGTGAATCGAACGAATATGCACAGGTGCCAGAGCATCAGTAAGCGATGACGGCGTGGGACTCACGGTTTCTCTGAGCACTTCACGTTACCTGCAAGTAGAGGGCGGAGAGCAATACGGCATTATACACACCATGGATCACAGCTGGGGTTACGAGGTTCTCCGCATATTCGTAGGTGGCGCCGAGGACGAGTGCGAGAACGAACACGACGGCCATGTAGGTGAGTTGGCCATCACCACTGAGAGCTGTCGTGTGACTCACAGCGAAGATCGCACTCGCAATAACGACTGCACTCCCTGGCCGGAAGGTTTGTCGTAGTGTTCCCTGGATAAGCCCTCGGAATAAGAATTCTTCGCCAGGACCAACGAGCAGTAGTGAGAATGGCACTACGCTCTTGTGACGTAGATTGTTGGTGAGTCAGAGAACTGCTTGGACAATCTCTTTCAGTGCCTCTCGACCCGGTTTATGGAGGATTCGTCGCCGAAGCTGGAGCGGTCTGAGATACGCTGTCAGTTTGTCCTTTGAGACGCCTCGATGCGGCGAGAGCCACCGTCGCGCCAGCGACGCGTGGCTCTCGCACGTGTTCACGTGCGCGTCTCCATCAGCGTACTCGCCGTCATCGTGAATTACTGCTTCTCGGTGGAAGTTCTCGTCATCGTCGAGTGGATCGTAGGCCCGAAATCCGTCAGTATACACGGTCAGCGACTCCTTCTCGTGGTTGCCGAGAAGGAGTCGCACCGTCGCTTCGTCGGCGGATTTCGCCGGAATGACGTATCGCTGACCGCTGCCGCGATCCACGAGGACGAACACGGGTGGTTTGTCTTGATCATACGTTCCGCGTCCGCGTCGAGAGAGGCCGCGAGAGCGCGACCAGCGGTCGCGCTCGCGGCCTTTCAAGCCGGAAGAGACGTAGAACTCGTCAATCTCGACCGGGCCAACGAGAGAGATGTCTGGCGCGTCGAGCGTTCTGGCGAACTGCTCGACGCGCCGGCGAAGTGAACGATACGAAACGTCAATTTCAGCATCTAACTGGCGGATACTCGTGTTGAATCGGAGGAACGAGTAGAACGCGAACAAGAGCTTGTCGAGGCCGATCTTCGCGTGCGCGAAGATCGTGCCAGTCTTGTCGTTGAACGTGCGGTCGCAATCCTTACAGAGATACCGTTGATACTCTCGATAGCTGCCGTGTTTGATCACTGACTCAGACCGGCAGCGGGGGCAACAGAGGCCCTCGCGGCGCTCGCCTCTGAACTCAGCAATTCAAATGGGAACATTGCGTTCGGGTGACGCGTTCGCGTCACCCTTGCCCGCTACGCTTCCACAGCGACAGCTCTACCTGACCAACAATCTACTTCCGAAGAGCGTAAGAGGCAAAGGAGGATACCCAATACGTAGGACACCGACCTCATTTGACGTACCGAACTCGCAAAGTCGGAGTGACCACGGACTCGTTATGTAGACACCATGAGTCGTCTACGGATGTCGAATTCTGTTTCGTAAAGTGATTAGGCTTAACTGGATTCGCCAGTGAGATCAATATGCTCCGTTGGTGTAGCTCGGCCAATCATCTCGGTATCTCACGCCGAGGACCGAGGTTCAAATCCTCGATGGAGCATCTCCAACCCGCTTCGACCCTCTATAGGCCGACCTCATATCTGCCCACTACACGACTAGCTTCACAGAATCGCGTGTTGGGCAGGTATACCTCCGTAGAACTAGTTGCAATCACCAGCCTATGTCTGGTTGCTTTTGCTACCGCGACGGTCGTATTTACCGTAGGCGGAACTCCTTCAAGCACGTTGTCGACGGCAGGTAGATGTCAAGAAAGCCAGTGGCATCCTCGTCATCGCCGATCAGAACGATGATCTTCGTATCACGGTTGCTCAGCTGCGTGAGCGTGTCATCTCTACCCAATTGTGATTCGCCGACGACAACGTCGCCGTTTCGGAGACACTCGAAGACGATTTCGTCGAACACGATGATACCGCGGATCACTGTTTCCTCGATACTCGTTGCGACGGAGAATGGTGTCGCGAACTCGAGTACCCATGGACACCCGATCAAGACACTGACAACGCCGTCAGGACGGCGATCGAGACGCCAGCCCCCATCACGAGCGACCAGCCGCCAGCAATACCGCTCCGCCCACGACGACTGAAAGACCGGACGACCCGGATCGATCGACCCATCGCTGGATGCCGTGGTCTCCACTCTGGTGACCTCAGACCCACGTGATGAGCCGTCAACTCTGCTGGATACACTGTCACTCACCGTGAACACAGCAGCCCCGTTTGTGACGACCGCTCCGCCGACGAGATTGTCGCCCACTCGCTTCAGGGCTGGAAGGTGATTCACCCGCCGTGACTGCTTTCTCGACCGTACATTCGCTCTCGGCAAGATCAGAGCTATTTCTGAATATACAAAGAATACATAATAATCGCGAGTGCGAAAGCGACGAACATACTATTTATGAGGACAACATATGCCAATGAGACAGAGAAGAACTGATTAGCTACACCTGTCAACAGTGCTCCGAGCGTGAGGACACCAAATCCGATACCCAGAACGCGGAGAGAATTCTCACCAGTTCGCCGATAAGCTTTGAACGCGATATAAGTAATTCCACCCCCGAGAATCAGGATTACAAACTTAACTATCGCAATTGCGGGTACAACTTCCTTCATATTTCGTCCCCCATCATTGTCCAGATGTCAGCAAGTCGCTCGTCGGTAGACTGTGATAGCCGCTCGATATTCACCGAAAACTCACCCGTGTCATCCAGGGAAATCATTACGTCATTGAATGACCGCTCGTAGTGAGTGACACGTCCGCCACCGGGATTGATCGTATCCCACTTTCGTACGAGAGCAGCGGAGCTGAGAAGTTCTAATTTGCGATACAACGTCGACTTGGGGATGTCACAGACATCGCTCAATTCGTTTGCAGTCATAGGTTCAATGGTTTCGCGGAGAATGGATCGACACTCAGGATCGTCCAACGCATCGAGGACATCTTGTAACGCCGGTGTGTCCTCAGATGACGCTGAATTGTCTCGCATTGTTCTATTAAATATGTTGGGCGGAATATGGGGTCCAATTGTTCTTCGGGAATGCTCCTGATGGTTCGGATCTAAGACCGGTTGCGATATCCAGCTCATAACAGGTAAGTTGTCGAAAGAATCGCGAGATGAGAGTCGACATAGTGATACTAATAGCGGGGTGTTATAACCTATACTGAGTTTCGGATCGTTGTGCCGTTTCTTCAATGATTTCGGAGAAGCCTCGCCCGAGCGAACTGATGAACTCGTCATTATGAAAGTGGGTACATGTTTGTTCGACAGCAATCAAATGTTTGTCAACTGAATTAACAATATCTATTACGTAAGAAGGTGGCTGGCTACTAACTGTTGTATCTCGATCAATCTTGGTCTCTATCTGAAATTTGCTCATATTAGAATTACGGCTGTGAGTGAATGAAGAGCTGTTTGCTGTCCGAACAGACCCACCCATTCAGGCATGCTTCTCATACACCTCGAGAAGTTCCTGATATCGGTTTTGGATCGTTACTTGGCTGACGTGGGCGATTTCACTTACAGTCTCCTGTGTGAGCTGTTCGTTCGTGAGATGGGTCGCAGCATACAGCGCGGCGGCCGCCAATCCTGCCGGGTTTTTCCCACTGTGGACACCATTATCTGTTGCCACCTCAAGAAGTTCTCTAGAACGTCGTTCTGCTTCATCGCTCACATCAAGCGATGACGCGAATTGTGGAAGATATTGAGTCGGATTTTGCGGCTCGATCTCCAACCCGAGTTCACGGGAGAGATATCGGTATGCTCGCTGGACTCTGATTTTTTTGACACGACTTACGTCGGAGAATTCAGTCAGTGGACGTGGCGTCCCATGCTGTCGAGCAGCCGCATACAACGAAGCCGTTGACATCCCCTCAATCGATCGGCCAGGTAGCAGGTCCTTCTCTACAGCACGCTTATACAGGATGCCGGCAGTTTCTCGGACTGATTTCGGAAGACCGAGAGCAGACGCCATGCGGTTGATCTCACCGAGTGCTTGTTTGAGATTTCGCTCATAGGAATCTTTCGCCCGAAACCGCTCATCCCACATCCGAAGGCGCTGTAGTTGAGCGCGTTTGCGATCAGGAACTGCTTGTCCGTAGGCATCCTTATCCCGCCAACCAATGGTAGTACTCAATCCCTTATCGTGCATCAGATGCGTCGTCGGGGAACCAACACGACTCTTTTCATCACGTTCTTCCGACGTGAACGCACGCCATTCCGGGCCGTGATCGACTCGGCTTTCCTTGAAAATTAACCCACAACCTTCACAAGCCGATTCACCTCCATTGCCCTTCTGAATGATTTGGCCTTGACACTCAGGACACACATTGCTCTCGATACACTCCGAGACCCGCTTGCGACTATCTAACGACTGTTCGTTGCTTTGTTTTTGACACATAATGATAATATTATGGACAGGTTTGCACCTCCAAATCGTGGGTCTTCTTGACAATTCGGAGGGGTGGCTCCGCAATGAACAAGTGGCGGAATCCCACTTAGGGGGAATCCGACCTATACCTTTGTCATCATGCCTTTAACAGCCTTATCGTAATTGGGAGGCATCCCATCAATCGAGATATGGCCCAAAATTCAGCGAACTCAAACTACCTTCGAAAGACGATTTCAGAGGGTCCAGTTAAGTTCGAGCACATCGCCGGCCTGACGCTGGTTCTGACGTACATCGTGATGCTTCTCGGCGCCTATACGAGTGCAATCGGTGCTGGACTCTCTTGCCCCGACTGGCCGAGCTGCTACGGTACCTGGGTACCCTTCTTCCAACCCGATATCATCGCAAATTCACCGTACTCTGCCCTGCAGATATTCGCCGAATGGGCCCACCGGGGACTTGCGATGACTGCTGGCCTCTTCATCGCGGGGACAGCAGTTGGTGCGTGGATTTTCTACCCAGACGATACGTTAGTCAAGTGGTCCGCAACAACGGCACTCATCTTGCTTCCAATTCAGGTCGTACTCGGACGACTGACTGTCACAGAGAACCTCGAACCAATAATAGTCACGACGCACCTCGGAGTCGCTATTCTCATTCTCCTCAGCCTGCTCATGACCGTCCTTACGACCTATCTTCGTGACACACGAGTCGATAAATCCAAAATATGGGGAGAAGCATGACCGATAGCGAACGCATCTCGACTATGCTCACATCATCTGGTGGAGGACATAGACTGTTAACGAGACGTCAGTTCCTCGCGACAAGTGGAGTATTGGCGCTCAGTGGATGTCTCGGTGGCGAAAATAATGAATCAACAAATGCTGCTGTTGATGATGCGGTAGCTAACGCGCCGGACCCAGACGACCCCACATCATCCACATACGCAAGAGCGGGAGCGGCCGACCGACCAACGGTGACCTACTATGGGAACTGGAAATGTCCGTACTGTGCAGACTTCAGCACAGATTTTCTCGGCAATATAGTCACAGACTACGTCGAGCCCGGAGACATCAGCCTACAATTCCGTGCGTTGGCCTACATCGACGGTGAGCCATTCCTCGCCTCTGATGCCCCTCGTGCCGCTCAAGGTGGTCTCGGTGTCTGGAATGTAGCTCCTGAAACCTACTGGCGATACCACGAATACGTCTTCGCCAATCAACCACCGGAGGGTGAGGAATGGGCAACCACTAACAAACTCGTGTCATTCGCTGAGGAGGCTGGAGTAACGGAGACGGAACAGCTCCGGACAAAAATTCAGGAACAAGCCTACGAATCACCGGTTCGAGAGACGAGTCAGGCAGCAGCCGACGCCGGCGTTTCGGGAACCCCCGCCCTTGTGATCGATGGTGAAACAGTCAACCCGCTGAGTGACGAACAACGAACTCGTACCCTTATCGAACAACTCGCAGATGGATCGTGATCGGATCTGGCTCGTATTGGGTAGTGCAACCCTCATCGCCGGGATCGCAACAGCTGGGAGTCTCTGGTTTAGCCTCGGACTGGTACCGTGTGACCTCTGTTGGTACCAACGAATTCTGATGTACCCACTAGTAATGGTTATGGGTGTCGCAGCGATCGAAGCTCGCCCTACTGTTTGGCGGACTAGTATTCCCTTGTCAGTTCTGGGTGGAGTGATCGCAACGTATCACACAGTGTTGCAAGCGCGACAACCACCTGCTCCCTCAAAGGACCGTGTGCCGCTGTACAATAGCAGTTCCTGTAGAAAAGATGACAATTCTGAATCTCTCACTTCTGGCATTCACGCTCATTACAGCCGCAGGAGCTATCTGTATAATTGTATCTGTGAGACAAACGAAGACAAAACCACGCAACCAATGATCAAACCCAATTTACAAGCACAACCCAGTATCAGAACTCGACGTATCGCTTTCACAGATCGATCAGTGACCAGTATTTTCAAATGACAGAATCAACGACACGGATTCAGTCTGTCGGGAGTGCAGTTGGGCTCACGTACGGCTCAACGGTTATCGGGTCGATAATTGTCACCATCGCTGCCGCACTGCTGGGCGCATTCGGGGTCGATGTAACCGCTCGTCCATCGTTGCGCCTCGTAATGAGCACGATCCTATTACAGGGGGTAACATTCGGAGGGCTCTCAATCCTCTATCTCAGATTTCGCGATCTCGACTTCGAATTCGTTTCGCTTTCGATTCCGGACAGGCGGGATATTGCTGTAATCATCGGGGGAATAGGTACACTTCTCGGATTGCTCATTGTCGCATCACGCGTTATCTCCTCACTCGGACTGGAATCGGCGGAAAACCAGGTAGTAACAGTTGGCCAGCAGAATCCGACAGCGTTTCTGATTCTCATCCCTCTATCGTTTCTGCTAGTCGGTCCGGGCGAAGAGCTGTTATACCGAGGACTGGTTCAGGGAACACTTCGAGAAACGCTACATCCAACCCGTGCAATCGTTCTTGCGAGTGCCCTCTTCGCGTCGATCCATCTCTTCTCGTTGAGTGGAGAAGGAAAGCTTGTGTACGTCGGTATCGCATTCGTGCTAGCTCTAGTACTCGGTGCGACCTACGAGTACACCGATAACCTCGTTGTTCCGGCTCTGATTCACGGTGCGTATAATGCGATACAGTTTACGAGCGCATATTTGACGGCCACAGGTGGAATGTAACTGTTTGCTACCCGTTGACCCCGGATACTAGCTCTCGTGACGGAGAACTAAGCGTTTGCTTGCCGGATCCGTCCGGCTGTTACCGAACATGTTAGCGTGCCCTCTCACAGACAGAGATTCTGCAGTCTCCCTTTATCGCGACAGCACAACGTCCAAATGGACCATGACCCGATCTTTCGGTGCCCCTGGAACTGGACTGTCCCGGCGGGAATTTCTCGCTGCAACCGGCGTGACGGGTGTATCGGCGTTGGCAGGCTGTTCATCAAAAACAATTAACGCGCCGACGGCGGCCGCGAACGCCCCGAACGAAGGACAGACGTCGTCTGACCTTCCCTACACCAGTCCTCCAACGGTGGTCAACGTCGACGAGCAGGGAGGTTCCGTAACGATGGGGACGCAGCCGGCGCGACACGCCGTCCACCCGCTCGATTCAATGGGTGGCCCGGTCGAGTTCCCGCGCGTCTGGGCGTGGCAGGCCGACGACAACGACCCGAGCGTTCCGGGCCCGATCCTCCGAACGACCGAAGGTAACGACATGGAA